>NZ_CP096430.1:0-3125497 GCF_053903115.1 Vibrio sp. AK197 | reverse complement strand
GGCAACAATAGTGTCTGTGGTCATAGTCTTGCCTGTGAACCTGCTATGCGGTTCTGTGTGAATAAATGAATTAGCTGAATTGTAATCAGCCTAAACAAAAAAGGCGACCTTTAAGGCCGCCTTTGTCGAGTTAAGAGCTCGTTACTTCTTGGAGTGTAAGCCTTTCTTCTCAAGTGATTTATAGATCAGCGTTTGCTGAATCAGTGTCACAACGTTCGATACCAACCAGTATAGAACTAGGCCTGATGGGAAGAACAAGAAGAACACAGTAAACATCACAGGCATGAAGGTCATGATCTTCTGTTGCATCGGATCAGTCACCGTTGTTGGGCTCATCTTCTGGATCATAAACATGCTTGCACCCATCAAGAGTGGCAAGATGTAGTATGGGTCTTGCGCAGATAGGTCATGAATCCAACCGAAGAATGGAGAGTGACGCAGTTCTACTGACTCCATCAAAGCCCAGTAAAGTGAGATGAAAATAGGCATTTGTAGTACAAGCGGTAGACAGCCACCCAGAGGGTTTACTTTCTCTTCTTTGTACAGTGCCATCATTTCTTGGCTCATACGCTGACGATCATCGCCAATACGCTCACGCATCGCTTGCAACTTAGGTTGCAACATACGCATTTTCGCCATTGATGTGTATTGCGCTTTGGTTAGTGGATACATCGCACCACGAACGATAAAGGTCAAACACATGATAGCAACACCCCAGTTGCCAACAAAGCTTTGGATCAATGACAGTAACATGTGCAGCGGTTTAGCGATAAACCATAGCCAGCCATAGTCAACCACGAGGTCGAGATTTGGCGCCACTTTCTCCATTTGGTCTTGAAGTTTTGGACCTACCCACAACGTGGCTTTTAGCTCCGTTTGGCTACCATCCGCGATGGTTTTGTTTGGCATGCGAACACCAATATCACCCACATTACCAATGATGCGTGTGTAGAGGTTCGTGCCTGGTTCATCACGAGGAACCCATGCAGTGGCAAAGTAGTGCTGAATCATGGCTGCCCAACCTTGACCGTTAGTCAAAGGAATCGACAGGTTGCGATCTTGCATGTCTTCAAAACTGTATTTTTTGTAGCGAACGTCTTCAGTAGAATATGCACCACCACGATAGGTTGGCATTGTAATGCTGCCGCCGTCATCGACAACACTTTGACGAAGATGAGCATACATACCGATGGTGGCATTCGCGCCTGAGTTGTTTTTCACATCGTAAATGACATCAATGGCGTAGCTATCACGTTGTAGTACGAAAGTTTTGGTGTATTCCAAGCCATTCGCCGTGTAGGTCATTGGAATACGCAGCTCGTTTTGACCGTCGGCCAATGTGTAGCTATCGCTTTCAACTTGGTAACTCGGACGATTGTTGCTGCTTAAATCGATGCCTTGAGGGCCAATTAAACCGCTTTGAGCGATGAATTGATGGCTTGGGGAATCTTTTAGAAGAACAAATGGGTCTTCAGAATCGAGTTCTGCGTCATATTGATTCAGTTTTGCCGAAACAACATCACCACCGATCGTGTCAATAGACAGAGTCAATACATCTGTTGTGACCGTAATTGTTTTCGCCGACGCCTGCGTTGCAGGTGCTGGGTCTAATTCATCAGCAAAAGATGGTGCAGGTAGAGAGCTGCTTGATTGAGCCTGTTCAACCGGCTGTGGAGCTGGGTTCTTCGCCGCTTGCCATTGTTGAAACAGCAAGAAAGAAACCAGCGCGAGCGCGATTAACAGGATATTACGTTGAGAATCCATCGTTATTTATCTCTGTCATGTTTTTGGGTTGGTGGCGGTACTGGATCATACCCACCTTCATTCAAAGGGTGGCATTTTAATAGACGTTTGCCTGATAACCAACACCCTTTTACAAAACCGTGAGCTTTCAACGCTTCAATCGCATATCTCGAGCATGTCGGCGTGAAGCGACAACGTGGACCTATGAGCGGACTAATTAGCCACCGATAGAGGTAGACTAGCCCTATGGCTAACCACGCGAGGGGCGAGACAGGCGATGCCATAGCTTATCAAACAACTGAAACATTTCTTCATTACTCAGCTCTTGAGCACTTTTCTTGGCAATGACGACAAAGTCTTTGTTCGGAAGTTGATGCTGCTTGTTACGAAAACTTTCGCGCGCTAAACGTTTAAAACGATTACGACCAACGGCGGTTTTTATTTGCTTTTTCGGAACGGCTAAACCTAATCGGGGGTGAGATAGGTTGTTATTACGAGCAATGATGGTGAAATGAGGTGAGCCTGCTCGATGAGCTTGCTGAAAGACATTTTGATAATGTTCGGGAGTTAACAAACGTAACTCCCGATTGAACGCGTACGTATTCAAAATAAACGAGCGATTATTTTGATAGGCGCTTACGGCCTTTTGCACGACGTGCATTAATTACTTTACGACCGTTCTTAGTAGCCATACGTGCACGGAAACCGTGAGTACGTTTACGCTTCAGAACTGAAGGTTGAAAAGTGCGTTTCATGATAATTACCTTTACTGATCAGTAGTTTTAGGTCAATGTTAACCCGGCGTGGGCAATGATTTACTCTTTTAATTAAAGAGGAAAATACCGACGCCTCTCAACAAAGAGGCGGAATTGTAATCACAGTGTTCCTCGCTGTCAATGACTGAGGCATGATGACATTCCGGCCGGGCGATTATACGGAGTGTGGCTGAAATCTCAAGGATCGATCTTGCTTGATCCTCGATCTTTATTCCGCCCCCACTTGGCGTAAGAATTTCTTTAGTCGCGGATCTTGCGGCTGTTCAAACAGTTGTTGTGGTGTTCCCTGTTCGACAATGTTGCCTTCTGCCATAAAGATCACTCGATCTGCCACTTCTCGAGCAAACTGCATTTCATGCGTCACCACCAGCATCGTTTGCTGTTCAGTCGCCAGTCGTTTCATGAGGGCCAGTACTTCCCCTACCCATTCTGGGTCGAGGGCGGAAGTTGGCTCATCAAACAGTAGCAGTTCGGGTTGGAGTGCCATTGCGCGGCCAATACCGACGCGTTGTTGCTGACCACCAGAGAGTGATGCTGGGTAGGCATCCCCTTTATCCCCCAAACCAATATCATCCAAAATTTGCTGGGCGCGATCTAAGGCTTGTTGCTTATTCCAACCTCGCACCGTAATCAAACCTTCAGCTATGTTTTGTCTTGCATTCATATGGGCGAACAGAGCGTAGTTTTGAAAAACAAACCCGGTTTTACGCCTGAGTGCCAGTTCTTCTGCTTTGGTATAGCGTTCAACATTGACCGAGATATCATCAATGTTAATGTGCCCTTGGTCAGCGCGTTCTAAAAAGTTAATGCAGCGTAATAGCGTTGATTTTCCTGTACCGCTAGAGCCAATAATAACGATGATCTCGCCTTGTTTGATTTCAAGGTCAATGCCCTTAAGAATCTCGCTATCGCCGAAACGTTTGTGAATATTGGTGAGTTTTATCATCGCACATATGCCTTATTGAGTTTCTGCTCTGCCCAAGTTTGAATTCGAGTCAAAATCAACACCACACCCCAATAAATCAGAGCGACGGCTAAGAAGGCTTCAAAAAATCGAAAGCTGGAAGACGCTTCCATTTGCGCTTTCGCCATAATTTCTGCCACACCTAAGGTAAAGGCAAGCGAGGTCGATTTAATCATGTCGATAAAATAGTTCATCAGCGACGGCAGTGCGACACGACTGGCTTGTGGCAAAATCACGCGGCGCATCGCTTGTGATGTCGTCATTCCGACGGACAAGCTGGCTTCCATTTGGCTACGGTCAATGCCAATGATGGCTGCGCGAATGGTTTCCGCCATATAGGCAGCAAAGTGCAAGGTTAAGCCAATGACTGCGGCTGAAAAGGCATCCAGTCCAACAAGAATCGGAAAGATCTGGGGAAGGCCGTAATAAAGCAAGAATAGCTGTACAAGCAGTGGCGTACCACGGAAAAAGCTAATATAGAGTTGGCTAAGTTGATCGAGTACTGGGACACGAAATACACGAATATTGGCCAATATGACGGACAAAATGAGTGAAAAGAACAAGCCCCATACGGCCATCTCCATCGTTGTACCTAAGTACTTCAACAAGATCGGCATTAATCCGAGCATGTAATCAAAGTCAAAACCCATAACGCTACCTTATAGAGACAACAAAAAGGTGGAATCGAAATTCCACCTTTTATAGTGTGTCAGTAAATATGTTGGCTTGTCGATTTATTTAGTGATGTCAGCGCCAAACCACTTTTCAGAGATTTTCGCTAACGTTCCGTCTTCACGCATTGCTGCCAACGCTTTATTGACGTCTTGCTGCAGTTTTTTGCCTTTTTCGTTATCCACGAAAGGCCATGCGTTTTCAATCGTTTCAAACGGTTTGCCTGCCAATTGTAGTGGTAGACCCGTTTCTTTAATCAGCTGAAGAGCGGATAAGCGGTCCATGATGAAGGCGTCAGCGCGACCCAGTGCTACGTCATGTTCAATGCCGGTCTCGTAGGTTTTGATATTGATTTCACCATCGGTGTTGTACTTGTTGAGTAGCTGTTCAAAGTTAGAGCCAAGGTTAACCGCGACAGTTTTGCCTTTTAGGTCATCAATGCCTTGGATGTCGTCATTGCCTTTACGAACGGTAATTTGTGCACCATCAACAACGTATGGGTCAGCAAATAGGTATTTCGCTTTGCGTTCTTTGGTAATCGTGATTTGGTTAGAGATGGTATCAATACGGCCTGTTTCTAAAAGACCAAACAAACCAGAGAAATTTGCAGTGACATATTCCACGTTGTAGTCATTACGTTTACCAATCTCATCCCAAAGGTCGACTTCAAAACCTTGCAATTTATCTTGCTTAACAAAGGTGAATGGGAAGTAACGGCCTGACATACCGACTTTAACATCCGTCGCAGCTTGGACGGTTGCTGTTGATAGAGCAATAGCAGCTAGCGCTACCTTTAACCAGTTTTTCATATAACAAGTCCTCAAAATTTATAGTCAGAAATTTTACTATTTTATTGTTAATTAGATAAATAACTAAGTGCGATATTCTAGATGGTGGCGGAATAAGTTTGTATAAACCCGCCTCTCATTAAGAATAAGCCGTGGATGATCAGTGTGTAACTTTTTTCATTCACACAGTTATCACCACCAGCAGGATCCGCGTAAAAATACTCAAATGTGGATCAAATTGTGAGTAAAAATAGTACTAGGTGTGTAGATCTTAACAAATTCAGCGAAATCATTGTGAATAACTTAGATCTTATTCACTGGATCCTCGATCAATTACTGGCGATCTCGGTTATCAACAGGTAAGATTGTCCTTCTTTTCCGATCATCGATTTATTGAGTGGGGGCAACGTGTCATCTTCGCTTTGGTTGCAGTGTTTGCAACAACTTCAAGAAGAGCTACCAGCAACAGAATTCAGTATGTGGGTTCGTCCGCTACAAGCCGAGCTGAATGACAATACTCTCACCTTGTTTGCGCCAAACCGGTTTGTGTTGGATTGGGTACGAGATAAGTATCTCAACAACATTAATCGTCTGTTACAGCACTATTGCGACCATGAGATTCCTCATCTTCGTTTTGAAGTCGGCAGTAAGCCGGTGTCTCGTCCGGTTGCTGAACCTGCACCTAAAAAGCCGTTGCGTACGCCCGCTGATGTCGCGGCGGAATCATCTGCGCCCGCTCAGCTTCAAGCCCGTAAGCCGGTACATAAAACTTGGGATGATGACGCGCAAGCGATCTCAGATATCAATCATCGTTCGAATGTGAATCCTAAACACAAGTTCAATAACTTTGTGGAAGGTAAATCCAACCAGTTAGGTTTAGCGGCGGCACGTCAAGTCTCTGATAACCCAGGTGCAGCCTATAACCCATTGTTTCTGTATGGTGGTACGGGTCTAGGTAAAACCCACTTATTGCATGCGGTAGGCAATGCGATTGTGGATAACAACCCCAATGCGAAAGTGGTGTACATGCACTCTGAACGTTTTGTGCAGGATATGGTTAAGGCACTGCAAAATAACGCGATTGAAGAGTTCAAGCGTTACTATCGCAGTGTGGATGCGCTGCTTATCGATGACATTCAATTTTTCGCCAACAAAGAGCGTTCACAAGAAGAGTTTTTTCATACCTTCAACGCATTGTTAGAAGGTAACCAGCAGATCATTCTTACCTCTGACCGTTATCCAAAAGAGATCAACGGCGTGGAAGATCGCTTGAAATCTCGCTTTGGTTGGGGCCTAACGGTGGCGATTGAACCTCCAGAGTTAGAAACTCGCGTTGCGATTTTGATGAAGAAAGCTGAGGACCACCAAATTCACTTGGCGGACGAAGTGGCGTTCTTTATCGCTAAGCGTCTGCGTTCTAATGTTCGTGAGTTGGAAGGGGCACTCAATCGTGTTATTGCCAATGCCAACTTTACTGGCCGTCCGATTACGATTGATTTCGTGCGTGAAGCGCTACGCGACCTTCTTGCTCTGCAAGAGAAGCTGGTTACCATCGATAACATTCAAAAGACGGTGGCGGAATACTACAAAATTAAAGTCGCTGACTTACTGTCAAAGCGTCGTTCACGCTCGGTTGCGCGTCCACGTCAGCTAGCGATGGCGTTATCCAAAGAGCTTACCAACCACAGTTTGCCTGAAATTGGCGATGCATTTGGTGGTCGAGACCACACTACCGTTCTGCATGCGTGTCGTAAAATCGAGCAGTTGCGTGAAGAAAGTCACGATATTAAAGAAGATTATTCGAATTTGATTCGTACTCTTTCTTCTTAAATCATCGCGTTATGCGTATCCTAAGCACTATACTTATTCACAGCCAATCGTTAAGAGCGAACTATGAAATTTACCATTGAACGTAGCCACTTACTGAAGCCCTTACAGCAAGTTTCTGGCGCTTTGGGTGGACGTCCTACTTTACCTATTCTTGGCAACTTACTGCTCAAAGTCGAAGAAAATGTGCTGTCGATGACAGCAACCGACTTAGAAGTCGAATTGATCAGCCGAGTGACGCTTGAAGGCGAATATGAGTCGGGCAGTATTACGGTTCCATCGCGTAAATTTCTCGATATTTGCCGTGGCCTTCCTGACGATGCGAACATTACGTTTGTGTATGAAGGTGATCGAGTTCAAGTGCGTTCTGGACGTAGCCGTTTTTCGTTATCGAAATTGCCTGCCGACGATTTTCCAAATATCGAAGATTGGCAGAGTGACGTTGAAGTGACGATGACACAAGGTGCGCTTAAAGGTTTGATTGAAAAAACACAGTTTTCGATGGCAAACCAAGATGTGCGCTACTACCTCAACGGGATGTTATTTGAAATCGATGGTAATACACTGCGCAGTGTGGCGACCGATGGTCACCGTATGGCCGTTGCGCGCACTGAGTTAGACGGTGAATTTGCCCAGCAGCAAATCATTGTTCCACGCAAAGGGGTTCAAGAGTTGGTGAAACTCCTGGATGCACCTGAACAGCCGGTTGTTTTGCAAATTGGTAGCTCTAATGTGCGCGCTGAAGTGAATAACTTTGTGTTTACCTCGAAGTTGGTCGATGGCCGCTTCCCGGATTACCGCCGCGTGTTACCGCAAAATACCACCAAGACGTTAATCGCTGGTTGTGATGAATTGCGCCAAGCGTTTTCACGAGCAGCAATTTTATCCAATGAAAAGTTTCGTGGTGTGCGGGTGAATTTGAGCGGTGAAGAAATGTGTATTACCGCCAATAACCCTGAGCAGGAAGAATCGGAAGAGATGCTCGATGTCCAGTTTGAGGGCGAGCCGATAGAAATCGGGTTCAATGTCAGCTATGTGCTGGATGTGCTCAATACTCTACGTTGCGAGAATGTTCGCATGTCGATGTCTGACTCAAACGCCAGTGCGCTGGTGGAAAACTCTGAGGATGACAGTGCGATGTACGTGGTTATGCCGATTCGTTTATAAGCGCCTTGAATGCCTCTTAATCGCTTAGTCATACAGCAGTTTCGAAATATTAAAGCCTGTGATATTGAACTATCAACAGGCTTTAACTTTCTTATTGGCCCGAATGGCAGTGGCAAAACCAGTGTTTTGGAAGCCATTTATATGCTCGGCCATGGGCGTTCTTTTAAAAGTACACTCACTGGAAGAGTGATTCAAAATCAGTGTGATGAGTTATTTATCCATGGAAGAATTCATCAACCAGAGCAAGATAATTCTTCATCATCTGCCCGTTTTTTGAACTCGAACCAATTTGAGCTACCTGTTGGCATTAATAAGCAGCGTGATGGCTCAACAGAGGTTAAAATAGGCGGTCAGTCTGGACAAAAATTAGCGCAGCTTGCACAGGTTTTACCCTTGCAATTAATTCACCCTGAAGGGTTTGAATTGCTCACTGATGGTCCGAAACATCGTCGTGCGTTTATCGACTGGGGCGTCTTTCATAGCCAACCCGGTTTTTATGAAGCATGGGGGCGCTTTAAACGTCTTAACAAGCAGCGTAATGCGTTGTTGAAAACCGCACAGCGTTATCGTGAACTCAGTTACTGGGATCAACAGTTAGCGCAGCTAGCGGAGCAAATCAGTGTATGGCGTGCTGAGTATGTTGAGCAGTTGAGCGGGCAAGCGCAAGCGCTGTGTAAAACCTTTCTACCTGAGTTCGATATCAGTCTGAAATATTATCGTGGTTGGGAAAAAGAGACAGACTACCAAGAGTTGCTTGAACGTAACTTTGAGCGTGACCAAGCGCTTGGTTATACAGTCAGTGGGCCCAATAAAGCTGACTTGCGAATAAAAGTGAATGGAACCCCCGTTGAGGATGTTCTATCACGTGGGCAGTTGAAGTTAATGGTCTGCGCATTGCGCGTGGCGCAGGGTCAACATTTAACTCAACAAACCGGCAAGCAATGCATCTATTTGATTGATGACTTTGCCTCTGAATTAGATAGCCAACGTCGTAAACGTCTTGCAGACAGTTTAAAACAGACGGGGGCGCAAGTTTTTGTAAGCTCTATTACTGAGCACCAGATCGCGGACATGCGAGATGGTGATAAAGGCAAGATGTTTCATGTGGAACATGGCACAATAGAGCAAGGATAAATAGTGAGAGAGTAACTCATGTCTGATAATTACGATTCATCGAGTATTAAAGTACTGAAGGGTCTGGATGCGGTACGTAAGCGTCCTGGAATGTACATCGGCGACACAGATGATGGTACCGGTTTACACCACATGGTTTTTGAGGTGGTGGATAACTCAATAGATGAAGCGTTGGCAGGTCACTGTAAAGACATCGTAGTGACGATCCATGAGGACAACTCGGTATCAGTTTCTGATGACGGTCGCGGTATTCCGACCGAAATGCACTCAGAAGAAAATGTTTCCGCAGCGGAAGTCATCATGACAGTCCTTCACGCGGGCGGTAAATTTGACGATAACTCGTACAAGGTCTCTGGTGGTCTGCACGGTGTTGGTGTGTCAGTGGTTAATGCCCTATCTGAAAAGGTAGAGCTCACCATCAAACGTGGTGGACACATTCATACTCAGACCTATCGTCATGGTGTACCTGACGCACCGCTTGCGGTGGTTGGCGATACCGAAGAAACCGGAACCATGATTCGCTTCTGGCCAAGCGGAGAAACCTTTAGTGATACCGAATTCCACTACGAGATTCTTGCTAAACGTCTGCGCGAGCTTTCGTTCCTAAACTCTGGTGTTTCCATCAAGTTAAATGATGAGCGTGAAGCGGATAAAAATGACCACTTCATGTACGAAGGCGGTATTCAAGCGTTTGTTACTCACCTCAACACCAATAAAACGCCGATTCACGATAAAGTCTTCCACTTTAACTCAGAGCGTGAAGACGGTATCTCGGTTGAAGTGGCGATGCAGTGGAATGATGGCTTCCAAGAAAGCATTTTCTGTTTCACTAACAACATCCCTCAGCGTGATGGCGGTACTCACCTTGCCGGTTTCCGTGGCGCGTTGACGCGTACACTGAATACCTTTATGGATAAAGAGGGTTACTCGAAAAAAGCCAAAGCAGCGACTTCCGGTGATGATGCGCGTGAAGGCCTGACTGCGGTGATTTCGGTTAAAGTTCCGGATCCAAAATTCTCAAGCCAAACTAAAGACAAACTGGTTTCTTCTGAAGTGAAATCAGCGGTTGAATCGGCTATGGGTGAAAAACTTTCTGAATTCTTGGTTGAGCATCCAAACGAAGCAAAAATCGTGTGTTCAAAAATCATCGATGCTGCTCGTGCGCGTGAAGCTGCTCGTAAAGCGCGTGAGATGACTCGTCGTAAAGGTGCGCTAGATTTGGCAGGTCTTCCTGGCAAATTGGCGGATTGCCAAGAGAAAGATCCAGCACTGTCTGAACTCTACATTGTGGAGGGTGATTCGGCAGGCGGCTCCGCAAAACAAGGCCGTAACCGTAAGAACCAAGCGATTCTTCCATTGAAAGGTAAAATCCTTAACGTGGAGAAAGCGCGCTTCGATAAAATGCTCTCCTCTCAAGAAGTAGCAACTCTGATTACCGCTCTAGGTTGTGGTATCGGCCGTGATGAGTACAACCCAGATAAACTGCGTTACCACAATATCATCATCATGACCGATGCGGACGTCGATGGTTCTCACATTCGTACCCTACTGTTGACATTCTTCTATCGTCAAATGCCAGAGTTGATTGAACGCGGCTACATCTATATTGCTCAGCCACCACTGTACAAAGTGAAAAAAGGCAAACAAGAGCAATACATTAAAGATGAAGAAGCGATGACCCAGTATCAAATCAGCTTGGCCCTAGATAACGCAGCGCTGTACGTCAACGCTGAGGCGCCTGCAATGTCGGGCGAGCATCTGGAAAAACTGGTTCAACAATACAATGCGGGTATGAAGCTGGTGGATCGTATGAGCCGCCGTTACCCTTACGCACTCGTGCATGAATTTATGTATGCGCCTCGCATGACGGCTGAAAAATGCCATGATGCGGCGGAAGTGGAAGCGTGGACCAAGCAATTGGTGGAAACACTCAACAGTAAAGAAGTGGGTGCAAGTCAATACTCTTACGAGATTGAACAGCACTTGGAGTTGGGTTTAAGCTTGCCAAAAATCATCGTACGCACTCATGGCGTTCGTCATGAATATGCGTTAAGTGTTGATCTGTTTAATTCCAAAGAATACAGCAAGTTAGCCGATATTTCTTTGGCGTTAGATGGTTTGATTGGTGAAGGTGCCTATATTCAGCGTGGTGAACGTAAGCAACCTGTGTCGACTTTCGTGCAAGCGACGGAGTGGCTGCTTAAAGAGTCTCGCCGTGGGTTGAGCACTCAGCGCTACAAAGGTTTGGGTGAGATGAACCCAGATCAGCTTTGGGAAACCACCATGGATCCTGAAACACGTCGTATGATGCAAGTGACTATCGATGATGCGGTCGGTGCTGATCAACTGTTTACCACCTTGATGGGGGATCAAGTTGAACCACGTCGTAACTTTATCGAAGAGAACGCACTTAAAGTGGCTAACCTCGACGTTTAGATGGATGTTCCGATACGGAATCATCGCTAAATAACTGCAAAACACCGCCTTTTTAGGCGGTGTTTTTTTGTATTTAACTTATTGAAAATTAATTAATTAAAAATTTTTTCAAAAAAAAACCTTGAAAGCGTTTTGAGCTGTCCTTATATCTGTTTGTGAAGAGGATGCCAGCTGGGCCTCTGATATGCTTGTCCCTGAACCTGAGGGTTCTTCTGCTTTGCTCAAGAGAGGAAGCGGATGTGGAAAGCGCACAATTTGATATTTACATTCACAGATTGTCCCTGTGCGATTAACGCCTGAGGAGGTCACGGTGAATGCTCGATTTAACCATTACTGAATCGAGACTATTGCTTAACGAAAGAGGATAGAATTATGCGTAATGTAGATTTTGCACCCCTATACCGTAATGCCATTGGTTTTGACCGTCTGCTTAACTTAATGGAAGCTAATACTGCTAAAAATTCATCAGCAGGTTACCCTCCATATAACATCGAGCAGCAAGACGATAATCACTATCGGATTACCATGGCCGTGGCGGGTTTCTCTGAAGACCAACTCGAACTCACTCAAAAAGAAAACATGCTGATAGTCCGTGGTGAACGCCAAGAAGAAGGCAAAGACTATGTATATCAAGGCATTGCTGAACGTGACTTCGAACGTAAATTCCAATTGGCAGACTATGTGAAAGTCACTGGCGCCAGCATGGAAAATGGTCTGCTTCACGTTGATTTAGAACGTGAGATTCCAGAAGCAATGCAGCCACGAAAAATTGCGATTAATGGTCAAAAATTGATTGAAAGCTAAGCTTTCATCATTAGCAAAAAAAGAGCGCCAATGGCGCTCTTTTTTATTCTGTCTGTGATTTTTATTTTCACTTACCTTGTTGATAGGCTTTTTTCACTTCTTCCGCGATGATCGCAATCCCTTTTTGCATCATGTCATCGTCTTGAACGTAGTTCATTCGCAAACATTGATGTGCATGCTCCCACTCGTCTTTTTGACCAATAAAGAAATATTCACCAGGAACAATTAACACGCCACGTGCTTTAAGGCGCTTGTAGAGTTCCATGGTTGTAATCGGCAATTCATCAAACCACAGCCACAAGAAGATGGCGCCTTCTGGTTTATGGATTCGAAACCGGGGGTCATCAATGGCGGTTTGCAACAGTTGCACTGCGCGCTGCGATTTCTGCTGGTAGAAAGGCTTGATCACCTCGCTGCTCAGTGTGAGTAAGTCGCCCTGCTCTATCATATGGTTTGCAAGCGCTGGGCCGACGCTACCGGGCGCTAGGCTGATAATACCATTCATATTACTGAGCGCTTTTGTTACCTCTTCATTGGCAATCACAATCCCACAGCGAACGCCAGGTAACCCCAGTTTCGACAGGCTCATACATAAAATCGTGTTGTCATTCCAAAACGGCTCGACGTCTTCAAAAATAATATTAGGAAAAGGAACGCCATAGGCATTGTCGATCAGCAAAGGAATATTATTGGCGCGTGCCAATTCATCCAATTTACGCACTTCTTCATCGGTGAGTACATTCCCTGTCGGATTAGTTGGACGTGAAGCGCAGATGGCGGCCACACTGTCATCAATCTTTATCTGCTCAAAGTCGACGTGGTACTTGAACTGACGCTCATCAAGCAATTCGATTTCTGGATGGTAAGAGACAAAAATATCTTCATCAATCCCGGCATCGCCATAGCCAATGTATTCTGGGGCCAGTGGTAGAAGTATTTTCTTATGCGTACCATCGGGTTGTGTGCCCGCTAACAAATTGAATAAGTAGAAGAATCCACTTTGGCTGCCATTAGTTAAGCTAATGTTTTTACTTGATATATCCCAACCGTAAGTCTTTTTTAGCAGATCAGCTAAGGCGGTGATAAACGCATCTTTACCTTGCGGTCCGTCATAGTTGGCAAGTGCGGCAACCAGTTGTCCGTTGGCAAGCAGTTGCTCGCTGGCTTGAGTGAAATAATCGAGCATAGCGGGAATGGCGGCTGGGTTACCACCTCCAAGCATGATGGCTCCGGGAGTTCGAAGACCATCATTAAGGTCATCCATTAACTGGGTGATACCGGAATACTGATTGAATTTTTCACCAAACTTAGAGAACTGCATGATTTTACCTAATTGGGTTGTGAGCGCTTTATTGAGGGCGATTGAGCCATAGTTATTATCTGCTTTGACCTTACCGAATTATCGGAGTGAGGCAAAGCACAAATTCGGTGCAGGCATAAAAACAAAGCCCAACTCCGATGAGTTGGGCTTTGAGGACCGTTTAAAACGCGTGATTATTTCTGAAGTAGAGAAATATCGGCGATTTGTAGGAACAAGTTGCGTAGGTTATTCAGCAGTGTGAGGCGGTTTTTCTTCAATGCTTCATCATCTGCCATCACCATCACACTATCAAAGAAAGCATCCACAGGTTCGCGCAGATCCGCGAGTTTACTCAGAGCTTGTTGATAGTTACCGGTGGCAAAAGCAGGTTCAAGAGCCTCTGTCATCACTTCGACGTTTTCTGCGAGGGCTTTTTCTGCGTCTTCTTGGAGCAGTGCCAAGTCAATGTCTGCAGGTAATTCGCCGTCAAATTTCGCCAGAATGTTCCCAACACGTTTGTTGGCAGCAGCAAGAGATTCAGCTGCTTCCAATTCACGGAAGTGAGAAACTGCTTTAACGCGTTGGTCAAAGTCTGCAGGTTTGGTTGGATGACGAGCCAATACCGCTTGAATCACATCAACGCTAAAGCCTTCGTCTTGATACCAAGCGCGGAAACGACCTAGCATAAACTCAACCACATCACTTTCAACCTTGTCATTGGTTAGGCGATCACCAAACAGTGATTTTGCTTTAGCGATAAGATCCGTTAAATCAAGGTTGTAACCGTATTCGACGATAATGCGGAGCACACCAAGTGATGCACGGCGTAGAGCAAATGGGTCAGACCCTTTCGGGGCTTGACCAATGCCAAAAATACCCACGATGGTGTCTAGTTTATCGGCCATCGCAACGGCGGTTGACACGCCATCAGATGGTAGATCATCTCCCGCAAAACGTGGCATGTATTGCTCGTTTAGCGCTAGTGCAACCTGCTCGTTTTCGCCGTCATGACGGGCGTAGTGCATGCCCATTACACCTTGAGTATCGGTGAATTCAAATACCATTGAGGTCATGAGGTCACATTTGGCCAGTAGACCTGCACGTTTAGATAAGTCCACATCCGCACCAATCTGCTCGGCGATATAACCAGCTAACTCGGTGATACGATCAGTTTTATCTTTGATGGTGCCCAGTTGTTTTTGGAAGATGGCGTTATCCAGCTCTGAAAGGCGATCAATCAGCGGACGCTTGCGGTCAGTATTGAAGAAAAATTCTGCATCGGCCAAGCGTGGACGGACAACTTTCTCATTCCCTTCAATGACATGGCGTGGTTCTAGCGACTCAATGTTAGACACGAAGATAAAGTTAGGTAGCAGTTTCTTGTTGTCATCATAAACAGGGAAATATTTTTGGTCCCCTTTCATGGTGTACACCAAAGCTTCAGCGGGTACTTTCAAAAATTCTTCTTCGAATTTCGCTGTCAGTACGACTGGCCATTCAACTAATGACGCGACCTCTTCGACTAAGTCATCTTCGAGATCCGCTTGACCACCCACGGCAGCTGCCGCTTTTTGTGCGTCAGCAATAATGATGGCTTTACGTTTGTCATAGTCAGCCATGACTTTACCGCGCTGCTCTAGGATCTCTGGATATTGCTGTGCTGAATCGATGGTAAACTCTTGCTCACCCATAAAGCGATGGCCACGAATGGTTCGAGCTGATTGCACACCCAGAATCTCACCTTCGATCAGTTCATCACCAAATAAAATCGTCAGCGTTTTTACCGGACGAATAAATTGAGTTTCTTTATCACCCCAACGCATTGGTTTCGCGATAGGCAGATTCGCTAAGGCTTTAGCGGCCAGATCAACGACGACTTGTTTGGCGTCTTGCCCTTTTACTTCTTGTTTGAAAAGAAGCCACTCACCTTTGTCAGTGACAAGGCGGTCAGCTTGTTCAACGGTAATACCGTTACCCCGCGCCCAACCTTGTGCCGCTTTAGTCGGATTACCGTCTTCGTCAAAGGCAACCGCAATCGCTGGTCCACGTTTTTCAACGATTTTATCAGCTTGGCCATCGGCCAGATTCGCGACTTTTAGTGCTAAACGACGTGGAGCGGCATACCACTTGATGCCTTCATGTTCTAAGTCGGCGGCTTTGAGCTCTGAAGCAAAGTTGTCGGCAAATGCTTGAGCAAGTGTACGCAGCTGTGTTGGTGGTAGTTCTTCAGTACCCAGTTCAATCAGAAATTCTTTTGCCATGATTCCTTGTTCTCCCTTATGCCTTGTCTTGTGGCTTTTTACACATTGGGAAGCCAAGTGCTTCACGTGATGCGTAATACGCTTCTGCAACTGCTTTAGTCAGGTTACGGATACGCAGAATGTAACGTTGACGTTCGGTCACTGAAATCGCTTTACGTGCATCAAGTAAGTTAAAGGCATGGCCTGCTTTTAGAATGCGTTCGTAGGCTGGCAGTGGCAGTGGTTTTTCAAGCTCAAGAAGTTTCTGACACTCTTTCTCACACTGGTCAAAGAAAGTGAACAAGAAATCGACATCGGCATGTTCAAAGTTGTAAGTTGACTGTTCGACTTCATTTTGGTGGAAAATATCACCGTAGGTGACTTTGCCCAGTGGACCATCAGTCCAAACCAAGTCATAAACAGAATCGACACCTTGGATATACATGGCTAAGCGTTCGATACCATATGTGATCTCACCGGTCACGGGCTTACACTCTAAGCCACCCACTTGCTGGAAGTAGGTAAACTGGGTGACTTCCATACCGTTCAGCCATACTTCCCAGCCAAGACCCCATGCGCCGAGTGTTGGGTTTTCCCAGTTATCTTCCACGAAGCGAATATCGTGAACTTTCGGGTCAATACCCAACACCTGCAAAGAACCTAGGTAAAGTTCTTGAATGTTGTCAGGTGATGGTTTGATGATGACCTGGAATTGGTAGTAGTGCTGCAAACGGTTTGGGTTTTCGCCGTAACGACCATCAGTAGGTCGACGAGATGGCTGAACGTAAGCCGCTGCAATTGGCTCTGGGCCAATAGCGCGTAAACAGGTCATTGGGTGAGAAGTGCCTGCACCTACTTCCATGTCTAGAGGTTGAACAACGGTACAGCCTTGTTGGGCCCAATAATCCTGCAGCGCGAGGATCATACCCTGAAAGGTTTTGATATCGTATTTTTGCATAGTCAGGTTCGCGCGATTCTTTTTTGTGAATGGAGAAAAAATAACGATCAAGTATACCGAGATATTCCTCTTGGGAGTAGGGCTAATCTTGTTTAATTGATAGTCAAATATTCCTTTTAAGGGAATTTATTACCTTTAATGACTGTTTTCCCTTGTCAGCTATTTTTTCGCTGCATTTTCGCTTGAGCTTTCAAAGCTGGCTGATTAGAATGACGCCTGTCTTTGGGGAGTAGCCTACTTATTGAGCATCGCTGAATAAGTTCTTTCGTCAACATAATTGGTGCCCAATCACCATGGCGCTAGAGACTCATCACCAACCTTTCGGTGAGTTTGGCAAGACCTTAGATAAGCATCGCGAACCGGGGTGGGGGCGACGTTTATCTATGGTTATTACTATAATCCCTGCCCCCATTTGAGTATGTCGTGAGCGTTTTAGCTGTTTCTATCTCAACCGTTGCTTTGGCGGAAATTGGGGATAAAACTCAACTTTTATCGTTACTTCTGGCGAGTTGTTACCGAAAACCGGTGCCGATCATTGCCGCTATCTTTTTCGCCACTATCTTAAATCATGCGCTCGCCGCTTGGTTGGGTGTGGTTGTTGCCGATTACATTTCACCGGATATTCTTAAGTGGGTCGTTGCTGCAAGCTTTCTGGCAGTGGCCGCTTGGGTTTTAGTACCGGATAAACTAGATGATGAATCGTGCAGTACAGGACGCAGCCCATTTATTGCCAGTTTTGTCGCGTTCTTTATTGCTGAAATTGGCGATAAAACCCAAATTGCCACTTCGATTTTGGGGGCGCGCTATGCCGATGCCTTGATGTGGGTCGTGATCGGAACCACCATCGGTATGTTGCTCGCCAATGTGCCTGTGGTTGTGATTGGTAAATTATCTGCAGATAAATTGCCGTTAACGTGGATTCGCCGCATTACCTCGTTGCTGTTTGTTGGGTTGGCGATAGCCAGTGTGATGTATGCGTGAGGCGCTTCGCGAATTCAAGTAATGATATCGACCGTGAGTAGCAGTTAAATAACGTAGCGTGATATTTGCCGTATTTGTGTCATGCTTGTCATAGTAAAATCACTGTGTAAGGCGCAGCGATAGAGGAGACAACTATGCTGACACGTTATATGGGGATGACCCCTAAGAGTCAAAGTTATCTGTTTACATTTGGTTTGGCCTTAACCTTACTGGGTATGGCATTAACGGATATGTGGTTACCTATGGTGGCTGGTGCATTGATTTTAACTGGTCTTACTGTTGAATCCTGGATTCGCGTTGCGCATATCATTCCGATGCATGAGGAGCTTCGTTCATTGCAAAAGCAAGTGAACCAAGTGCGGCAGGAATTGAATAAAATGCATGAACAATAAAAAAAGGCTGCCGATTTGGCAGCCTTTTTTATAAGGTAAAGACGAACAGGTATTAGCGGTCAGTCGAGGCCTTTTTTGATCAAATACTGGTATGGCAGCGTTTCGGTCTGCGAAGCGACCAATTGATGATCCATAAAGCGACAGAAGCTTGGAATGTCGCGTGTGGTGGATGGATCATCAGCGGTGATCAGTAAAGTTTCACCACTTTTCATCGTACGAATTGTCTTTCTGACCATCATCACTGGCTCTGGGCAGCGCAGACCTTCTGCGGCTAACACTTGATTCGCTGAATTGGGGTTAAACGTCATAATCACTTCTTTTCATGCTTGAGATAAGATCGCGATCATACTGCTGAGGAAAAAATATTCAATAACCCTTGGCAAATAGAACATTTTGTTTTAAATTATTTAACAAGTTAGCAACATATGAGGTGCCGCTGATGTTAACCGTACTTGATAGATTAACCATTTATTCTGTGTTGTGTCTGGTATGTTTTGGCGCTTTATTTGTTGTCCCAGCATCTGGATGGTCGTTTTTGCCTCTGGTCGGCATGGCGGCAACGATAGTTGGAATTTGGCTTGAGGTCTTTTGCTGGTCTGAAATGTCAGAAGAGCAAGAACCTTAACCCATACAGAGTCACAACACGACTTCGAATAGTACATAACAATCTTCTCCAATTTTCTTGGGCTTCCCCGCTGAAAGGCGGGATTTTTTTGTCTGTTATTTATCTATCTCTACTGCTTGTTGTGATGGTGACAAAAAAGCCATCCGAATGGATGGCTTGAATTTCCTGGTGGTTGGCAAGGCCAACGAGCTTATTTGGAGAGGAAGAAACGGTAAGCAGGATTCGCCGATTCATCCTTATATTGGTAATCCAATTCACGCAAATGCGCAGTAAATTCACCAAGGTCGGATTCATCCAATTCAAAAGCACACAACACGCGACCGTAATCCGCGCCGTGATTCCGGTAGTTGAATAAGCTGATATTCCAGTGAGTGGTCAATACATTCAAAAACCGCATTAACGCGCCAGGATATTCTGGGAATTCAAAACTATATAAGCGCTCTTGCATTGGTTTTGAGGGTTTGCCACCAATCATGTAACGAATATGCTGCTTGGCCATTTCATCCTCGGACAAATCAACCACGGGATAACCGCCTTCACGCAAGTCACTGATAATACTATCGAGGTCTTGTTGGCCATTTTGCAAACGAACACCAACGAAAATATTCGCCAGTTCATCATCGCTGTAACGATAGTTAAACTCGGTGACCGCGCGTCCGCCGATAAGGTTACAAAACTCAAGAAATGCACCTTGGCGTTCAGGAATGGTTACCGCTAACAACCCTTCGCGTTTTTCACCTAATTCACAGCGCTCCGAGACATAACGTAATCCGTGGAAATTGGTGTTGGCACCTGATAAAACCGTTGCGAGGTTTTGACCTTGCAGCTTTTCTTGCTCCGCGTATTTTTTCAAACCCGCGAGTGCAAGGGCACCAGATGGCTCGGCAATCGCACGAGTGTCCTCAAAGATATCTTTAACAGCGGCGCAAATTTCATCACTGGAGACGCAGATGTGGCCATCAAGGTATTTTTGGCATAAACGGAAGGTTTCGTCACCAATGCGCTTGACGGCTACGCCATCAGCAAACATGCTGACTTGATCTAACACGACCGGCTCACCTGCATCGAGAGCGGCTTTTAAACATGCGGAATCTTCCGGTTCAACAGCAATCACTTGTACTTCAGGCATCAACTGTTTAATCAGCACTGCCACTCCAGCCGCTAAACCACCGCCGCCAACCGGCACAAAAATGTAGTTTAAGTGGCCGTTTTGCTGCAGCATTTCCATACCAATTGTCCCCTGCCCGGCGATCACTAACGGATGATCAAATGGCGGGACAAAGGTGTAGCCGTATTCGGCTGATAGGCGTTCAGCTTCTGCTTTGGCTTCATCAAAATTGCTGCCGTGCAGTACCACTTCACCACCAAAGCCGCGCACCGCGTCGACTTTGATATCGGGTGTTGTTTTGGGCATCACGATCGTCGTTGGAATGCCGAGTTTGGTGCCTGATAGCGCCATGCCTTGTGCATGGTTACCTGCAGACGCAGCGATAACGCCAGCCTGTTTCTGTGCTTGAGTCAGGTTCGACACCATGTTGTAGGCCCCGCGCAATTTGAATGAGTGCACAGGTTGGCGATCTTCACGTTTTAATTGTACGTGATTGCCAATACGTTCCGACAGTCTTGGCATGACTTGCAGTGGGGTGACACTGGTGACTTCATAGATTGGAGCGCGAAGGATTTGGCGCAGATAATCTGCGCCAGTTGGCTGTTCACTCCCTGATTGTTCTTCGCTCATGTTGCTAGTCCTCTAGCTTAGATTTATCTCTTACAGCCCCTTTGTCGGCGCTGGTGGCCATGCTGGCATAAGCTTTAAGGGCAAAAGAGACTTCACGTTGACGATCAACTGGTTTCCAGCCCAGTTTGTCTTGCTGCGCGCGGCGCTCACTCATTTCTTGTTCAGAAACATTGAGTTCAATGCTGCGGTTTGGAATGTCAATTGCGATGATATCGCCATTTTTAACTAGACCAATCGCCCCGCCATTTGCGGCTTCCGGAGACGCGTGACCAATCGATAATCCTGATGTACCACCAGAGAAACGACCATCCGTCAAAAGAGCACACTCTTTACCCAGTCCCATTGATTTTAGGTAGGTTGTTGGGTACAGCATCTCTTGCATGCCTGGTCCGCCTTTTGGACCTTCATAGCGAATAACGACCACATCGCCTGCTTTAACTTTTCCACCTAAAATACCTTCAACGGCATCTTCTTGGCTTTCAAATACCACCGCCGGGCCTTGGAATTTAAGAATGCTTTCATCAACCCCTGCAGTCTTCACGATACAGCCATCAAGTGCAATATTACCTCGCAGTACCGCCAGGCCACCGTCTTGGCTAAATGCGTGCTCTTTAGTGCGAATACAGCCCTCTTGACGATCATCATCCAGCGTGTCCCAGCGGCAATCTTGTGAGAATGCCTGAGTGGTGCGAATACCTGCAGGACCTGCGCGATAGAAGTCTTTCACTTCTTGTGATTCGGTCTGCATGATGTCGTATTGTGCTAACTGTTCACGCCAATTAAGGCCGAGTACCGTTTTGGCTTGATGGTTGAGAAGACCAGCACGGTCAAGCTCACCAAGAATACCAATCACACCGCCGGCTCGATGGACATCTTCCATGTGGTATTTTTGAGTCGATGGTGCGACTTTACATAGATGCGGAATTTGACGTGACATGCGGTCAATGTCTGTCATGTCAAATGACACATCCCCTTCTTGCGCAGCGGCAAGTAAGTGCAGCACTGTGTTGGTCGAACCGCCCATGGCTATATCCAGCGCCATGGCATTTTCAAAGGCTTCTTTGGTTGCGATATTGCGTGGTAGAGCGGTGTCATCGTCTTGCTCATAGTAGCGTTTGGTCAGTTCAACGATACGTTTACCAGCATTAACGAACAGATCTCTTCGGTCAGCATGGGTCGCCAGCATCGAACCATTACCAGGTTGAGACAAACCAAGTGCTTCTGTTAAACAGTTCATTGAGTTGGCAGTAAACATCCCTGAACACGAGCCACAAGTAGGGCACGCTGAGCGTTCGATTTGCTCACTTTGTTCGTCTGATACTTTGGGATCGGCGCCTTGAATCATGGCATCGACTAAATCAAGTTTGATGATTTGGTCAGAAAGCTTGGTTTTACCGGCTTCCATTGGGCCGCCAGAAACAAAAATTACCGGAATGTTAATGCGCATCGCAGCCATCAGCATTCCTGGTGTGATTTTGTCACAGTTGGAGATACACACCATGGCATCAGCACAGTGCGCGTTAACCATATATTCAACGGAATCGGCAATGAGCTCGCGCGATGGCAGCGAGTACAGCATACCGCCGTGCCCCATTGCAATCCCATCATCGACCGCGATGGTATTAAATTCTTTAGCGATACCCCCTGCTTGTTCAATCTCTTGTGCCACTAATTGGCCCAAGTCTTTAAGGTGTACGTGACCAGGGACAAATTGAGTGAACGAGTTGACGACAGCAATAATCGGTTTACCGAAATCTTCATCTTTTACGCCAGTGGCGCGCCATAAAGCGCGCGCACCAGCCATATTACGTCCGTGAGTGGTTGTTGCTGAACGATATTTTGGCATTTCCCTACTCCTTGGATTGTTATTTCTCGGCTGGATAAACGTAATCTAGCCAGCCCCACTTATCTTCAGTGGTGCCATTAAATAGACCGAAGTAAGCGGTTTGCATCGCTTTGGTCACAGGGCCACATTTGCCTGAGCCGATCTCGCTTTTATCAACACTACGCACTGGGACGATTTCCGCTGCCGTACCTGTCATGAAAATCTCATCGGCAAGATAGAGTGCTTCACGAGCAATATTGGTTTCGCGTACTTCATAACCCATGTCACGCGCAAGCGTCATAATGGTGTCACGAGTTATGCCTGGGAGGATTGAATTGGTGGTTGGTGGCGTAAGGAGTACACCGTCTTTAATGACGAAGATATTCTCACCAGCGCCTTCAGATAGGTAGCCATCAACACTTAATGCAATACCTTCATCGTAACCATTACGACGTGCTTCACCCCCAATCAGCAATGAAGACAGGTAGTTACCTCCTGCTTTAGCGGCTGTTGGAACGGTATTTGGCGCCATGCGATTCCAGCTTGAAATCATCGCATCGACACCTTGCTCTAGGGCTTCTTCACCGAGATAAGCTCCCCAAGGGAAAGCGGCAATAATCAGGTCCATTTCAGTATCAACGGGAGGACAAACGCCCAAGCCAACGTTACCCACAAAGCCAAGTGGACGAATATACGCACTTTCCAGTTTGTTCTGGCGCAGTGTTTCACGTGTTGCTTCCATAATTTCTTCCGCCGTGTACGGAATTGGGAAGCGGTAAATTTTTGCAGAATCTAATAAACGTTGTGTGTGCTCACGATGACGGAAAACAATTGGGCCTTTCGGGGTGTTGTAGCAGCGCACGCCTTCAAACACTGAGGTTCCGTAGTGCATTGAGTGGGTTAAGACGTGAACGTTCGCCTCTGCCCATGGAACCATTTCCCCGTTAAACCATATGTAATCTGCTGTTTTCGTTGCCATGTTTGTCTTCCTTATGCATAAACTTGTTGTTGTAGGTTGTTGTTGGGGAGTTCGTCATTGGCGATTTTTATGACGTCAACACTGCGTACATCCCACAATTTTTCAATTTGATTGGTAATGAAAGTAATCGGTCGGTCACTGTCTACGATAATTTCAACGCTGGCGACTTTGCTTTCATGATTTTGTGTTGCAGCGACCTGTTTGATGATGAAGCCTCGATGGCGAATCACGCGAAGAACACGCTCCAAAAGTACTGGTTTATCATCGGCTTTGATGTCGAGTAAATATCTTTGCATGTTAGGTGTTCTCCAGCATATCACTGTTTGACGCGCCTGGTGGAACCAAAGGCCAAACGTTCTCTTCTTCATCGATCAATACGTGCAATAAGTAAGAGGTTTCGCTGGCAAGCATTTCTTGCAGCGCTGGCTCCACTTCTTCTTTGCGCGTGATGGTCTTGCCCGGGATATCAAAGGCTTTGGCCAGCATGACAAAATCAGGGTTGTCATCAAGAATAGTCTCGCTGTGGCGACCGTCAAAGAACAGCGATTGCCATTGACGAACCATGCCGAGACGCTGGTTATTGAGCAGAACAATTTTTACCGGGATTTGGCGACGCTTAAGAGTGCCAAGTTCTTGAATGTTCATCATAAATGAACCATCACCTGTGATCAGCACTGATTGGTCTTGCGGGCGAGCAACGGCTGCTCCCAGGGCGGCAGGTAAGCCAAAGCCCATGGTGCCGAGACCGGCTGAGGTAATGAAGTTTTGTGGATCGCGCGGCTGAATATGCTGCGCTGCCCACATTTGGTGCTGACCAACATCGGTGGATACCATGGTTGAGTCAGGCATCATATCCGAAAGCTGTTTCAACAATAATGGTGCGTAAATCAGCTCACCTGGATGGTCATAACGCCACTTGAAGCCGTCACGGAGGCTTTCGCTGTGTTTCACCCACGATGAGATATCTTGAGTTAATTCCAAGTGAGGGAGAACCGCTTTGATATCGCCGCGAAGTGGAGCGTTGGCACGGCGCAACTTATGAATTTCTGCCGCGTCGATATCAATATGGATCACTTTTGCGTGAGGGGCGAAGGTATCAAGTTTACCCGTGACTCGGTCATCAAAACGCGCACCAACCACCAATAATAAATCACTCTCTTGAACCACCAAGTTCGCCGCTTTGGTGCCGTGCATTCCCAGCATACCAAGATAGTGCGGGTCATGGCGCTCAATGGTACCAAGCCCTTTAAGTGTGCTAACTGCCGGCATTGGGTTTAAACGCAAAAACTCACGCACACAGTCAGTGGCTTTAGACAGTTGAACACCGCCGCCAACGTAGAGTACAGGTCGTTCGCTGTTGGCAAGGAGGTCTTGTGCTTTGGCAATCTCTTGTTGGCTGACAACGGGCTGGTCATTTACCGGAGTAAAGCTTGGGAGCGTACTTTCTGGAGCAGTCGCGAGCTGAACATCTTTTGCGATATCCACCACAACAGGTCCTGGTCGTCCGGTTTTGGCGACTTCAAATGCTTCAGCAAGTGTCGGAGCCAGTTCATCGATGTCGGTAACGAGGTAGCTATGTTTGGTACAAGAGAGAGACATACCGATCACATCCATTTCTTGGAAAGCATCGGTGCCGATATGCGAACTGGCGACTTGTCCAGTAATCGCGACGATAGGGATTGAATCGAGTAGAGCGTCGGCAAGACCGGTGACGAGGTTGGTTGCGCCCGGCCCTGAAGTGGCCATACATACTGCGACGTCTTGACTGGCTCTTGCCTTACCAATCGCGGCCATCGCGGCACCTTGTTCATGGCGACAAAGGATATGTTCTACCCCGCCATCATAAAGTGCATCATAGATGGGCATTATCGCGCCACCTGGGTAGCCAAAAATTTGCTTAACCCCTTGCTGATGCAATGCAGCTACGACTAATTCAGCGCCAGTCATCGTAACCTCCCGTTGTTCGCTTAGTGTGATGTTGTGTGTTGCACGTCATGTGCGCTCCCATTATTCCTGTCAGACTTGATTATTGTGCAATCAAGATAAGCTTCTTTGTTGGGCTGAATTGTAAAAAAACCCCCGGACTTTTCAGTGCGGGGGTTTCTGTGTGATTCAGTGGTTATCTTTCGCCCACAAGCCCCCGCGTGGTGTCAATAATGACCACGACAATCAGGAGAATCAGTGCGTTTAGGCGGAAAGAGAAGTTCATCTTAATTTCTTCGACTTATTTTATTTTTTACGTCACCTGTTTTTGTTTATAAACCGGACATGGTGCGTAAATTTGATACGATTTTGTTTGCGTCTCTAGTGGTATCACACAATTCTGTTATCTGACAAGCAAAAACTCATTCTTTTTTCAGATTCTTTCAACGCTACGACAGGCAACATAGCGATAACAAGTCGTATTTTATCGTCGTACGACGACCATTTTTGTCTATGAGAGAGCCGCTTGATGGGATTATCGATTATCTATAGCCGTGCCAGTGTGGGGGTTGAAGCGCCCCCCGTCACGGTTGAAGTTCATATTAGCAATGGTATGCCTGGCTTTACTCTGGTGGGATTACCGGAAACCACGGTCAAAGAATCACGTGATCGTGTGCGAAGTGCCATCATTAACTCTCAATTTGAATTTCCCGCAAAACGGATTACGGTCAATCTTGCACCGGCGGATCTCCCCAAAGAAGGCGGCCGTTTTGATTTACCTATCGCCTTGGGCATTTTAGTCGCGTCACAACAGGTGCCGGATTCGTTAATTGCTGATATGGAATTTGTGGGTGAGTTAGCCCTATCTGGAGAACTTCGCGCTGTAAAAGGCGTATTGCCTGCGGCGTTGGCGGCGCAGCGTGTCAAACGTTTACTGGTGGTACCGCATGATAATGGTGATCAAGCTGCTTTGGTCGGTAAAGATCGTCACCAGTCAGCGCAATCTCTACTTGAGGTATGCAGTGCGCTGTGTGGTCAGCAGGTTCTTGGGCTCAACCACAGCTCAAAGCCACCACAAAGCGCGCGCTTAACCCGTGATCTTCAAGACATCATTGGTCAACAGCAAGGCAAGCGAGCGTTAGAGATTGCTGCAGCTGGCGCGCACAATTTACTATTTTTAGGCCCCCCGGGGACGGGCAAGACGATGCTCGCTTCACGGTTGTGCGATCTGTTACCGGAAATGAATGAGCAAGAAGCACTGGAAACCGCCGCGGTCGCATCGTTGATTCAGCAAGACATCAATGCACATAATTGGAAACAGCGTCCCTTTCGCGCGCCTCACCATTCAAGTTCAATGGCGGCTCTGGTCGGTGGTGGTAGTGTTCCTAGGCCGGGAGAGATTTCACTGGCTCACAATGGATTGCTGTTTCTTGATGAAATGCCGGAGTTTGAACGAAAGGTATTGGATTCGCTGCGTGAACCCTTGGAGTCTGGAGAGATCATTATTTCTCGCGCTCAGGGAAAAACACGCTTTCCTGCCCGCTTTCAACTTATCGGTGCATTGAATCCAAGCCCAACGGGGTATTACGAAGGTAATCAAGCCAGAACCAATCCTCAAGCCATTTTGCGCTATTTAGGGAGGTTATCCGGTCCGTTGCTCGATCGTTTTGACATGTCACTGGAGATACCAGCGCTTCCTCAAGGAACACTGGCACAAGGTGGCGATCGAGGGGAGACGACACTCAGTGTTAAACAACGGGTATTGGCAGCTCGAGCCGTTATGCAGACTCGAGCAGGAAAAGTGAACGCTTTGCTTACCAGTCAAGAAATAGAGCGTCACTGCCGCCTAACTCAGGAAGATGCTCGCTTTTTAGAGAGTGCTTTACATCAATTGGGTTTGTCCGTTCGGGCGTATCACCGAATTATCAAAGTCGCGCGGACGATTGCCGATTTAGCGGGTGAGGCAGAGATTAACAAGTCACATTTAGCAGAAGCCTTGGGCTATCGATCGATGGACCGCTTACTCCGGCAATTAACGGCGCAAGCGGTATAGGCTTAAAACTTGTAGTTGGCACCCACACTGACCATGTAATTGCTCTGGTCGTAATACTCAATGTTGGAATCTGTTGAGTTATAACCCGCTAGCGAAATCAGTGACCACTGTTGACCAATTTGATATTCGTAGGCCAAGAATAACTTTAGCGTGTCATCTGAACGGGTTTTGGAAAAGACTGGGTGGCTCTGGTCATAGTCACGTGTTGCGTAACCCAACGTGAGAGCAAGGCTTTGGCGGTTTAAGAATTGAAATACGGAAAGTTCACCACCGTAGGACTCATAAGACATCGCATCGCCATCCGCCGAGGAGTCGATATAGATAAATGATGGCGTGACCATGGTTTGCGTTGGTAGCCTCAGGCGAGCACTGGTTTTGACATAGACACTGGAGCGATTGCGATCAAGCTGGTCGCGTTGAGAAGGGCTTAGACCTAATGCCTCACCGGAGTGCTCACTCTCAATGTCTCGTTGAATGTACGCACTGTCGATAGAAAAAATGGAGCCGAGAATGTTGTTAGCGCGTAAACGGAAAGCGTTACCATCGACATCGGTTTTATCGCGTTTACGCCCCGTAACAAAGGGATCTGACCACTCTTCACCATCCATAATTGTGGGTAGGTAAGAGACATCGATTTCCATGCCATTTCTAAACGCTTCTTTGTAGCCAATCTCTGCGGCCAGTGTTCCCACAGCAACATCGGAACGAGAGGTACCGATATAGACTTGTTGGTTTAAGCCTCGGCCAAAAGTGTATTTGAGGTTACCGAGTGGAGCGACAAAGCTGCTGTCATCACTTTCGGTCGATTGGTTGAGATCTGTTAATACCGGATTGTTATTGGTACTGACGTGCGATTTATTTTCGCTGAATCCAGCGACGACGGATATTTCCCCACTAAGACCGCCATGCTCTGCCAATTTTGCCCAACTTGGGGCCGAGCAAATAGTCAGTAATAACCATAAATAGCGCTGTTGCATTATGTTGTTCCTTTTGATGTGAGGTTCGATGTGAACAGTCGTCATTCCAAACGATGAATTCATTTGTATAATGCGGGCTGTTTATTATCCCGAACTCCATATTGTATTTATGTTGCCTTCCCTGATATTGATTATAAATGTGTTGCTGGTGGTACTTAATTGTGCGCTGTGCTCTTTCGCCATTAGCCTTTTGGCGATCATCAAAGCGCTGTTGCCTCATGATAAAATTAGTTTGTGGATGACAACCCTCGCTAACTATATCATGTGGTTATGGATGACAATCAACGCTTTGATTCTAAAATTTTCTAATAATGTTGATTGGCAAGTCTCTGGCACTGAAGGGTTAAGCAAGAAATCGTGGTATTTGTTGATCAGTAACCACCTAAGTTGGACTGACATTGTGGTGTTATGTTGTGTGTTTAAAGACCGGATTCCAATGCCGAAATTTTTCCTTAAACAGCAGTTACTTTATGTTCCGTTTATCGGTATGGCCTGTTGGGCTCTGGATATGCCATTTATGCGTCGTTATTCACGAGCGTATTTACTTCGTCACCCTGAGAGACGCGGGCAAGATTTGGCGACCACTCGCCGTTCTTGTGAGAAGTTTATTCAGCAGCCAACGACGGTCGTGAATTATGTGGAAGGCACGCGTTTTACCACTGAAAAACATCAAAAGAGTGGCTCGTGCTATCAACACTTACTGGCACCAAAATCAGGTGGCATCGCTTATACTTTGGCGGCGATGGGTGAGCAGTTTGATGGCATTTTGGATGTCACAGTGGCTTATCCAGGTAATCGGCAAAAACCGTTTCGCGATATGTTAATGGGAAGAATGGATACCATTGTCGTCGATATTCAACACCGCCCTTTGAATGCTGAACTGCAAGGTGACTACTTTGAAGATAAACAATTTAAGCGCCAGTTTCGGCTGTGGCTGGATGCCATTTGGCAACAAAAGGATCAGCGTTTGCAGCAAGTTCATCGAGATTTTGAACAACAGCGCGGTAAATAAAAAAGGAGCCTTGTGGCTCCTTCTTACTTTAAGCTTGAATACGTTTTATTTTTTCAACAAGAAGTTAATCAAATCAAAGTACTCTTCCATGGTTTTTAATGTCTGAGCTTGGACTAGGTACTTATTGTTAACGATAACGCTTGGCACGCCTTGTAAACCGGCATCTTGGAACTGCTTATCAAAGCGACGTACCATGGAGTCAACGGCAAAGCCATTGAAGGCCGCGTCAAATTTTTTCGCATCGACACCTTCATCAAGGAAGATTTGACGCAATTCTTCATCATTCTTTGGTGGTTGGCGTAGGTTGTGGATGCGATTGAACATCACCGGAATCATTTGGTCTTCGATATTGAGTGCAACCATTGTCGCGTAGGCTTTACTCATCGATTTACCCATGCTGCCACCCATAAAAGACACGTGGTTCTTCTGGAATTTTGCGTTGTCAGGCAGGTTTTGTTTTAACTGCTGGATGATTGGCTCAAAGTTATTACAGTGGGGGCAGTAGAATGAGAAAAACTCAGTGACTGTTGGCGTTTTTGTTTGTTCCAAGCCATCTAGGACACGGAAGTGTTCACCTTCTTTAAATTGGGCTGCATGAACCGTCAAGCTCAGCAAAAGCGTTGTTACTAGGGCAAACAGTTTTTTCATTTCTTTCTCCATAAGATTTTTGTTTTGCTAGATAGCCTACTACCACTGAGGCATGAGTGACAATGGGGTTTCTTCTAATGCCGCAATTTGTTCTTTAATGGCCAGCACTTGGTTTTCCCAATATTTCGGATCATTGAACCAAGGGAACGCCGCGGGAAAGGCAGGATCATGCCATCGTTTGGCTAACCATGCCATATAGTGCACCATTCGTAGACCGCGTAAAGGTTCAATTAGTTTCAATTCGTTGTGATTAAAATCGCAAAACTCTTGATATGCCTCCAAAATAATATCTAGCTGCATCAGTTTGTCACTGCGATCTCCATTGAGTAGCATCCACAAATCTTGAATTGCCGGGCCGTTACGGCTGTCATCTAGGTCGACGAACATTGGCCCATCTCGCCACAAAATATTCCCTGGATGACAATCGCCATGCAGGCGAATCATCTGTGGAGGTTCGGTTGGCCACTGCTTTTCCAGAGCACCGATAAGTAAATCCAAATCATTAAAAAAAGCAGATTCAAGGTGAGACGGAATAAAGTCGGAATTTTGTAATAAAATACGCGGTTGATACAGATACTCTTCTAGCCCCAATGTTGGGCGATGAACAAACGGTGTGCGGCTGCCAACTTTATGCATTCGGCCTAGAAAGCGTCCTACACCTTCAAGTTGTTCGAGATTATCAACTTCAAATTGGCGTCCACCAACACTGGCAAACAGCGCGAACAAGTGGCCTTGATAGTGATGTAAGGTTTGACCATCACGCTGAATTGGCGGCGCGACAGGAATATCCGCTTCGAGTAATTCTTGAGTGAAACCGTGCTCTTCTTGAATTTGGTGTTCGCTCCAGCGTTGTGGTCGATAAAATTTGACCACGTAACGCTGTCTTTCCTCATCGACGAATTGATAAACGCGATTTTCGTAGCTATTTAAAGCTAAAAATCCGGATTCAGCACGAATTCCGATGCTCTCAAGGGCGTACCACATAACATCCGGGGTCAAGCTATCAAAGTGAAAAGCAGTATTAGTCGGCATAGAAACAAAAAGACCTATTGCTAGGCCTTTTCCGTTGTGAATGAGGGACGTTTGCGATTAGAGTTTCTTAATAAATCGACTTTCGACCATCATTGTAAAGTCTTGGTTATCCGACAGTATAAACTGAATTTTAGTCACAGCAGAGGGAAGTTTTTGCGGATCGATACCCAAACTCATCGGTAAATTTAAAACTTCGCCAGGTTGGACTTGAACGGTTTGCTTGCCATACCAAGATGCATCCGCTAACCCACTCACAGATAATTGATATTGTTGAACTTGCTGCGTTTTATTGATCACTTTTAAGGTGTAAGTGTTTTCAATTTCACCAGCATTATTGGTTCTAAATAGCTGATTCCGATCGCGAAGCACACTTAGCCCTGCAGGATCGACACTGGCAACCTGAGTAAAAAACAGGGCGATCATCACCACCAAAACCGCGCCGTAACCGAGCAGTTTAGGGCGTAATACGTTGGTTCTTTTGCCGGATAATTGGTGTTCGGTGGTGTAACTGATTAAACCTTTCTCATACCCCATACGCTCCATGGTGGTATCACAGGCATCAATACATGCTCCGCAGTTGATGCATTCATATTGTAAGCCATCGCGAATATCTATCCCGGTTGGGCAAACTTGTACGCACAAATCACAGTCAATGCAGTCACCAAGCCCAAGAGACTTAGGGTCGGCTTTACGTGGGCGAGGCCCTCGTGGTTCGCCGCGTTGGGTATGGTAACCGACGATAAACGTGTCTTTGTCGAACATCGCGGATTGGAAGCGCGCATAAGGACACATATGAATACACATAATGGAGCGCATCCACCCTGCATTACCGTATGTGCACAAGGCAAAAAACAGCACCCAAAATAGAGGCCAAAATTCGGCCTCTAACGTAAAGAAATTGATGAACAAATCGCGAATGGGGACGAAGTAGCCGACAAAGGTCAGCCCGGTAATAAGAGCAATGGCCCACCACGCGATGTGCTTGAGGGTTTTGCGTAGTGCTAAGTTGGGCGTTAATTTTCCTGCATCTTGCTTACGACGTTTATTTGCACTTCCTTCTAGTTTTTCTTCAAACCAGATGTACATAAATGTCCAAACCGTTTGGGGGCAAAGATAGCCGCACCAGACGCGTCCTAAAAAGGTGGTGATAAAAAACAGAGCAAACGCGGCGACAACGAACAGCAGAGCCAACAAGGTAAGATCTTGTGGATAAAGAGTAGTACCAAAGAAATTAAACTGCTGGTGGCCGATATCGAGCAAAATCGCTTGGCGATCGCCAAAGGGAATCCAGGGTAGCCCTGCAAATAAAACTAAAAGAAACCAGCCGCCGTAACGGCGTAGCTTTTGATAGGTGCCTTTACTTTCTCGAACATAAATACGATTACTGGGATTAAATCGATCGCCACTATTTTTATGTGTATTTTTGCGCTTGGGTTTGGGGGTGACGTCTTTGATGTCGATCTTATCCTGACTCATTGCTGGCTCCTCTGAGGCTTGCTTGGCGTAATTTCTGTTGATTACGCTCGATGACATTGCTTCCCACCTTTGGCTAAAAGATTGCAAAGGTTTGATTTTATTATTTTAGTGGTGACTTGTGCTCGCTAAGTATACAAGCAATAAACTCGATATTTGTTTACGGCTATCAATCTTTGGTAACAAAGTCAGGCTGTTTTGGGGCAAATAAAAACGCCCCTTACGGGGCGTGGTAGCAAACCATGATGCAGGGAAGCTTACTTGATGATTCCGCGCGCTTTAAGAATCGCGGTTTTGAAGTCATCTTCTTGGTCTTTTGCTAGGCCCGGAATCATCGCCTCTTTGCTGCTATTGCGCATTTTTAGATGGTAAATTAAGACGTCATCTGTGAGTTCTTCCAACGCGCCTTTATAGCCTGCCTCTTGAGCTAACTTGACGACAAACTCAATTAAATTCAATTCTTGGTCTTTATGCCACTCGGGTTCGAGTAGTTCGAGCAGTTCTTCGATACGATGACACTTCATGACTTTCTCCACAATATTTGTATTGTCTTTGCATTTAAAGTATCAGATTGGTAGGGGGAAGGTAAGCGTTGTGGCAAGAAAAAAGCGCAGTCTCCTGCGCCTTTTAATTATGCGGCTTGAACTACTTTTTTGGGCGTTGCAGCCTCAATGGCTTTCTGCTCAGCTAAAGTAGCGTGTGTCGCTGACTTGTTTGCGACAGGCGAAGCAGCAAAACCACTACGACGACGCATTGCACTGCGATTTGTGTTCGAGAACCTGACGGATGTTGGTCGCATCTGTTAACCTAACGGGTCAGGCATATCCATTGCCGATGTTACAGCCCAAACAACTATGAGTTGAGCTTCATTATTAGTGAAGTGTGGCTCTCTGGCTTGCGCCAATCCTAATAACTGCTTGGGAACTCCGATATGCAAGCATATCAGAAACAAGGTTAGCACCATCTGCACAATTGATCGATATATAATCAATTCAATTTATGAAATTGTCCTCAAACAGTCGTTGAGTTGAGACTCCAACCGCGATTAGTATGGAGTTTTCTCCAAGGAGGTCTTTATGTCGCTTTTTAAGAAAACGCTCGCAACTTTCGGGATCGGTTCTGCCAAAGTGGACTCTGTGCTTAAGCAAGAAGTCCTCTATCCGGGAAAAACCGTCAATATTACCATCCATGTTTATGGCGGTAAGACCGAGCAAGAAATCGATAATATTAACGTCAGGCTGTGCTGTCGCTACGTACAAGAAGTGGTCGCGAATAGGGATAACCAACCGTTGGATGGTGGACCAAGTGGTATACCGACACGCAGAGCTCACCAAGTTCACGAGTTAGCAAGTTGGAAGCTCCCCTATTCCTTTACCATCCACCCCGGAGAAACTCGTGATTTTGAAGTGGAGCTAGATGTGCCGTGGAATACCCCTGTCAGTATTGGTGATGCCAAGGTATGGCTGGAGACGGGCTTGGATATTGCGTTGGCCGCGGATCCTTCTGATATCGATACCTTAACAGTACGCCCGGATCCGATCATGGATGGCATTTTTACCGCGTTGGAAGAGCAAGGACTGCGAATTCGCCAAGTTGAGTGCGAAGCGGTTAATGGCTTTGGTTTACCATTTGTTCAAGAATTTGAGTTTGTGCCGACCACGGGCCCATATCATGGGCAGTGGCGCGAACTGGAAATCGTTGCTTATCGTAATGATGATCACATCAAATTGTGGTTTGAAATTGACCGTCATCGTGATGGTATGAAAGGGATGTTAGCCAGTTTGCTCGGCACAGGAAAACTGACGCGCGAGCTGGAAATTCCACTGACTGACAGCGGAGATCAAGCTGGAAAAAAAGTCGTGGCGTATTTGGATCAGGTCTCTTAGTGGAATGTGATTTGGTGCCCTTGGTCACAAAACTTTAGCTTACACGTGTAAGCTAAATGTGCCATACTCGCCAAGAATCGGCACCCAATCAATCACAGGAGCGATGATGTCAGCACCTTCATCCAGCGAATACAGTGTAAAAGAAGAGATTGCCAATGCCTTGACCCACGGTTTGGGCATGATTCTCGGTATTGTGGGTTTAGTAATGCTTTTGCTGAAAGCGGTTGAGAACAATGCCGATGCATTAACCATCACCAGCATGAGCATCTATGGCGGCAGTATCGTCCTGCTGTTTCTGGCATCCACGCTTTATCATTCAATTCCACATCAGCGCGTTAAAAAGGCATTAAAAACCTTTGATCATTGTGCAATTTACATACTGATCGCTGGTAGTTATACCCCTTTTCTGCTCGTCAGTTTACGAACGCCCTTGGCGATAGGCTTAATGATTGTGATTTGGTCCATTGCGCTATTTGGCATCATCATGAAGCTGGCATTCATTTATCGATTTGAGAAGTTGTCTCTAGTCACCTACCTGTTGATGGGCTGGCTATCATTGGTGGTGATCTATCAGCTCGCTGTGCACCTTAATATCGGCGGGTTAACGCTACTGGCGGTCGGTGGTGTTGTGTATACCTTAGGGGTGATTTTCTATGTCGCAGAGCGCATCCCGTTTAATCATGCTATCTGGCATGGCTTTGTTCTTGCGGGCTGCGCTTGTCATTTCTTGGCGATCTATTACTTTGTGGAGCCTATTTAACGAGTGGTTACCTCAACGACTTTTGCCGATAAGTAATACTGCTCAGCTTGGGGCACTTTCAAGTGAATCACTTGGCCTTGTTGTGCTTGCTGTGGCCGCAAGTAAGTCTCGGCCATGCGCTTGATCGACTGCCAAATATTGATAGTTTGCTGGCTGAGCTCTTCACCTTGTAAATTAGAGAGGGTGATCTGTAAGCTGACAAGAATCACTGCTTGATGGCTTTGGTTAGTCAACGACGTCGGAATCCATAGCTCCCCTTCTTGATAACTCGCTGCCCCCAATAGGATATCGACCCCTGAATCTGACAATTGCATGATAGGTTTATCGGAGTTGACGGTCAGTTTGGTGCCCACGTGTTTATTCGCCACGGGAATGGTTGGCGCTGCTTTAATCGGGTTTTTCACCGCTTGCTCAGTAGCTTGGCTTAGCGGAGTGACTTTATATTCCCAAGTAAAGTCATCATTGAGTTGAACTTGGCGTCCATCTTCAAGAGTCACGGTTTGAGCAGCAAACGAGCTGCTGCTCATCATTAATCCAATTAACATCCAGTTTTTCATGTTTAATCCTTAACGGCGCCAAAATGCAGGGAAAAATAGCACCAATAGCGTCAAAATTTCCAATCTTCCCATTAGCATGCCTAAGCTTAATAGCCATTTAGCCGCATCAGGAAGCGGAGCAAAATTCCCGGTTGGCCCAATCACCGTCCCCATTCCCGGTCCAACGTTAGCCACCGCGGTAATGGCGCCGGAAATGCTGGTGGTCGGGTCAAGTCCCATTGCACTGAGCCCGCCCGCAATGGCGATGATGGTAATCACAAAGGTGATACCAAACGCCACCACTGAGCGTACAATGTCATCATTGACAGGGCGATTGTTGTATCTCTGTACAAAGACACCAGAAGGGTGAATGAGTTTCATCATCTGCTTATGAAGAAGTGTCATCGCGACTTGAAAGCGAAAAATTTTAATCCCACCGGCTGTTGAGCCAGAACACGCGCCAGCCATCATTAAAAACGCAAACAATGTTGTTGGTAGTCCACCCCAAGCGGTGAAGTCTTCAAGCCCATAACCGGTAGTCGTGATAACCGAAACGATATTGAACATCGAGACGCGCAGCGCATCCATAAATGGGTAACCATCTCGAAAAGTGAGCCAAAGTGCTACGATCAAACTGGCGGCTAAAAACAAGTAGGCAAAGCCGCGCACCTGAGCGTCTTGCAATAAAATGCTGGGGCGACGTTTGCGCCCCGCCATAACAAAAAGCAAAAACGGTAAACCACCCAGAAACATAAACACGGTTGCTACCCAATGAGCGCCTTTAGAAAAGTGATTCATTGAGCCATCAGAGGTCGAATAGCCGCCCGTTGACAGCGTCGTAAAGGAATGGTTGATGGCTTCAAACAGCGTCATCCCCGTGAGTAAGTAGCCAATCATGCATAGAATGGTCAGGCTGAAATACACCACTACGATATTCTTGGCGACCGTTTTGGCGCGTGGGCTACTTTTGTCTGACCAATCTGATGATTCGGTTTGGAATAGCCTCATACCGCCGACGTTAAGCATCGGCAATACCGCCACCGCCATCACGATAAACCCAACTCCGCCAAGCCATTGTAAAATAGAGCGCCACAACAAAATGCTTGGTGCCATATTGTCTAAGCCGCTCAGTACCGTTGAGCCTGTGGTGGTGATGCCTGACATGGTTTCAAAATAGGCATCAGTGAAGCTGATGTGGTTAAGAAAAACAAAAGGCAGGGCGGCAAAGGCGCTGGCAATCGTCCACACCAGACTGGTGATCATAAACATGTCACGCACACTGAGGCGAAAATGGCTGGTTCGTCCCACGGTCAGGCACAAGAAAGCGGCGAGATGGGTGATCACGACGGCTTCGCCAAATTCAATAAAGCCATCGGTACCTGAAAAGAACGCGACCAAGGTTGGCACGTACATAAATAGCGCCAATTTGGAAAGCACAAGACCAATGACGAACAAAATGGGGCGGAAGTTCACCATGAGTTAGGGCCTACAAGAAGAATGGGCTAGGTTGGAATAGCGCTTCAACGTCAGGCACATATTTTTTATCGACGAGGAACATCACCACATGATCGTCTTGTTCAATGACAGTTCGGTCATGCGCGATTAGCACTTCATCACCACGGACAATGGCCCCGATGGTGGTGCCGGGTGGTAGCTTAATATCACCAATTGGGCGACCGACCACTTTCGATGTGGTTTCATCACCGTGAGCGATCGCTTCAATGGCTTCGGCAGCGCCACGGCGCAGTGACGAGACGTTAACGATATCTGCCCGACGAACGTGAGTGAGAAGAGCCGAAATGGTGGCTTGTTGTGGAGAAATCGCCACATCAATCACGCCACCTTGAACCAAGTCAACGTAGGCACCTCGTTGGATAAGCACCATGACTTTTTTGGCGCCCATGCGTTTGGCAAGCATCGCAGACATGATATTGGTTTCGTCTTCATTGGTTAAAGCAATAAACACATCGACTTGATCGATGTTTTCTTCGGTTAGCAGCTCTTGGTCAGCTGCATCACCACAAAAGACAATCGTGTTTTCGAGTTCTTCAGACAAACGCTCAGCACGCTGATAATTACGTTCTATCAGTTTGACGCTATAAGTGTGCTCTAAGCGTTTTGCTAAGCTGGCACCGATATTACCACCACCGACAATCATGATACGGCGATACGGCTTTTCAAGGCGCTGAAGTTCGCTCATGACTGAGCGAATATGATTGCTGGCGGCGACGAAGAACACTTCGTCATCGGCTTCGATAATCGTGGTGCCTTGTGGTCGAATCGGGCGTCCTTGACGGAAAATCGCGGCGACGCGAGTATCAATGTGGGGCATGTGTTCGCGAAGAGCGGACAATGCGTTGCCTACCAGAGGACCGCCATAATAAGCTTTTACCGCAACGAGGCTAACTTTCTGATCGGCAAAGCTCACCACTTGCAGCGCTCCTGGGTATTGAATTAAGCGTTCGATATAGCTGGTGACCAACTCTTCAGGAGCGATGAGATGATCGACGGGTACGGCGCCAGATTGAAATAACCCTTCTTTTTCAGCTAGATATTGAGGAGAACGAATTCGAGCAATCCGGTTAGGTGTGTTAAAAAGAGAAAACGCGACTTGGCATGCTGCCATGTTCGTTTCATCCATGTTGGTCACCGCAACCAACATATCAGCATCTTGAGCGCCAGCTTCACGCAGTATGTCAGGATGGCTGGCATAGCCAATCACGACCCGTAAATCATATTTGTCTTGCAGTTCACGCAGGCGTTCGCTGTCTTTGTCGACAATGGTGATGTCGTTGTTTTCACCGACTAAGTTCTCCGCCAGTGTGCCTCCAACTTGACCAGCACCAAGAATGATGATTTTCATACTGTTTTCTCTTTTTACCACTGTTTAAGCGCGATATTTATCGCGCTGTGACCTTGTGTTTATGCTTGTTTGACCAACACGGCGTAATAGAAACCGTCCATGTCTCCTTCTCCCGGGAGAATTTGTCTGCCCGGCGCTTTCGGGTCGGAATCGACGAGTTTCGCGTCTGCGGTGCGCGCCAAGAAATTACTCACTTGTTGACGGTTTTCTTGTGGCGTAATCGAGCACGTAGCGTACACCAGTGTGCCACCAGCTTTCAGTTGTTGCCACATTGCGTCAAGAATTTCGCTCTGTAATGTCGCTAATGATTCAATGTCTTGCGCTCGGCGTAGCCACTTAATGTCTGGATGGCGACGAATCACGCCCGTGGCTGAACAAGGTGCATCGAGCAAAATTCGGTCAAATTTTTCACCGTCCCACCACGCTTCAGGCGTACGAGCATCGCCACAAATGACCTTAGCTTCAAGTTCAAGGCGGGCAAGGTTTTCATTGACTCGGCGTAGGCGAAATTCATCGGCATCAATCGCCACCACTTTGGTATTGTAGGTGTGCTCCAGAATATGTGCGGTTTTTCCACCAGGGGCAGCGCAGCAGTCAAGAATAAGCTCATTATCTCGCGGGTTGAGGTAATCGACGGACAGCTGAGCGGCGGCGTCTTGTACGGATACCCAACCTTGCTCAAACCCTGGTAGCGAATAGACATCGCGTGGAGTCAGTAACTTAATGGCATCGCTGGCTTCAGGGTGCACGTGATACTCGATTTCTTCCGCGTCCAGTAAAGCCAAGTACTGTTCGCGAGTATGGTGACGGCGGTTGACACGTAGCCACATTGGCGCTTTTTGATTATTGGCATCAATGATGGCTTGCCAATGCTGAGGGTAGCTGGTTTTGAGTAAGTTGAGTAGCCAGTTAGGGTGACCATATTTGCCGGCATCGTGGCTGACGGCTTGTTGATCAAGTTGTGACTGGTTGCGCTGATAGTTACGCAGAACGGCATTGATTAAGCCACGTAGCCTTGGACCTTTGAGATCTTTAGTGCCTTCCACTGTTTCTCCAACAGCGGCGTGCGGAGGAATACGCATAAAACTCAATTGGTATAGACCGACCAAAATTAAGTGATGAAATACGCGTTGCTTACCTTTTAGTGGCTTGTCCATCAATTGGTTGGCCGTACTTTCTAAGCGAGGAAGATACCGTAATGTGCCGTAACAGATTTCTTGAAGAAGAGCGTGGTCACGAGGTCGAATGGACTGTTGTGCTTCAGGTAAAACAGTAGAGAGAGACTTGCCTTTGTCGACAACTTGAAATAGGACATTAGCCGCCGCTGCGCGAACGTTCATAGGGTCACCATAAAAAACAGGAGGGCATCTCTGCCCTCAAAAATGTTCTAACAATTCGGGATTAGCTGAGTACCGTTCCCACTTCAAACCAGCTGGCACGAGCATTCAAAATATCTTGAACAGGCAAGGCTTTTTTGCCCGGAATCTGCAATGACTCTAGTGCTAATACACCGTTACCTGTCACGACATAAATGCCCGTTTTATCAGCCTTGATGATGGTACCTGCTGGTTGCTCAGAAGTGATATCGGCCACCCGGCTTTGCCACACTTTGATGCTGTTTTCAGAGGCGTCAAAGTGGCTCATTGGCCAAGGGTTAAATGCGCGAACGCAGCGCTCAATGTGTGCAGCATCGTCGTTCCAGTTGATGCGAGCTTCTTCTTTACTGAGCTTCTTCGCGTAGTTCGCTTGCTCATCATCCTGTTTCACTGGTATTGCTTTACCCGCTGCAATGTCGGCTAGGCAGTCAATTAATGCTTGAGGGCCAAGCTGCGCCAGTTTTTCATACATGGATGCACTGGTATCGCTGGCTTCAATTGGCAATGTCGCCACTTTTAACATATCACCGGTATCAAGACCGACATCCATTTGCATGATGGTCACGCCAGTTTGTGAGTCACCGGCCCAAATGGAACGTTGAATCGGCGCTGCTCCGCGCCAGCGTGGCAAAATCGACCCGTGAACGTTAATGCAGCCTAGCTTAGGCGTATCAAGCACAGCTTGAGGAAGCAATAAACCGTAAGCGACGACGACCATGATATCGGCGTTGAGATCAGCCAACTGCTGTTTTGCGTCATCAGATTTGAAGTTCACTGGCTGGTAGACATCAACATTGTGCTCAAGCGCGATGTTTTTGACTGGGCTGGCAGTTAATTTTTTGCCACGACCTGCCGGACGGTCGGGCTGGGTATAAACCGCAATAACCTCATGCTCCGAAGACAACAACGCCGCCAAGTGACGGGCGGCGAAATCTGGAGTACCGGCAAAGACAATTCGTAATGGCTTGCTCAAGGTAAACTTCCTTAAATTTATTTAGGCTTGTTTGGTTTGTTTTTCGTTATAGCGCTTAATTTTAAGCAGCTTGTCCTGAATGCGTTTGCGCTTTAGCGGCGACAAATAATCAACGAATAACTTACCTTCAAGGTGATCCAATTCATGTTGGATGCAAATAGCCAGAAGCTCATCCGCTTCCAGAGTAAACTCGTTGCCATCACGATCAAGGGCTTTGACGGTGACACCAGCTGCACGAGGAACCAGTGCCCGCGCTCCGGGAACCGATAGACAGCCCTCTTCAATCCCGTCTTCACCGTGTTTTTCGATGATTTCTGGGTTGATGAAGACTTGAGGTTGATCGCGAGAGTCAGAAACATCAATCACCACAATGCGCTGATGAATGTCGACTTGCGTTGCCGCGAGACCAATACCTTCCTCGTCGTACATGGTTTCAATCATGTCATCGACGATTTTTTGGATTTCTGGTGTGACCGCAGCGACAGGTTTCGCTACCGTGCGCAAGCGGTCATCAGGAAATGTTAATACTTGTAATACAGACATATACACTCAAAATGTTGAACTGTGCCGAATGAGGATAAACCTTGCTGGGGCAATTCTAGACATTTTATAACCCAAATGACAGCATCATCACGATTTTTCATTCTGATTCTTCCTCCAAGTTTTATTTCATTCTGTTAACAAACATGAACACTTGGTGGCGCAAACCGTGAGTTTATCTAAGGTTGGCTTATGTTACGAAGTACGATGATGGTCGTTAGTTTCATCGCCACATTACCTCTTGTTGTCCACAGTACTGAGAGTGTGACCTCCTCGTCTGTGGTAGAAAAGAGGGTTACTGATTATTTTAGTGCATTCGAGCCTCGTGTGCAGAAACTCAAGCCTCGAGTTCGTTACACAGCATTAAGTGCGACGCAAAACTCTGTAAGCATGATGCCGGACTTTAAGCAGCGATACCTGGTGACAGATGCTCAATTTGAGCAAGCACCGAAAATCGTTACCCACAACTTAGCTCATTCCTTTTTAAAGAATGATGATTGGGCGCGGTTTTCTGGAGCCCTAACTCAAGGTGTCGATGCATGGTGGGTATACCGAGCCGCTACCCGAGTTGATATTGCCGACAATCACTATACGGTTATTGAACCTGTTGCATTGGTAAAACAGGTTCATGGGCAACATCAGGTGTTGCTTCATGGTGCTATCAAGGAAGTCAGAGAGGGCGATGTGCTTCTGCCTGCCGATGTGACCATTGCTCAGTTACCTCTCCCATTGGTCGAGGACAGCATCGTGGAAATTATTGGCCATGCCAGCGAGCGAAGTTATATCGCGCCACAAGATTGGTTGATCTTGCACGGCGGGAGTTCCGGTGGGGTCGACGTCAATCAACGCTACCACCTATTACACTCAGCGATGACTCATCAAATAGTGGGGCAACTTGTTATCATGAAAAGCTATGCTCAGTTTAGTTTGGGTAAAGTCATTGAGTGGCAACCTCATTATCCGCTAAACCTCAGTGCGCTCAATTTACAGCGGGTTTGCCAAGCGATGTGCTCCAATGAATAATGCTCACTTACGAGCTTGGCTTACGCTTTACTTTACACCACGGTTGGGGCCGAAAGGTCTCAGCCGCCTATTAACTGTCGATCATCCCCTTCATCTGCTGTCATATTCTGCCAAGCAGTTAATGGCACTAGGTTTGAACTCAAAGCAGGTCGATTACCTTCGTCATCCATCAAAAATGCAATTGGACACTTGTTTCCATTGGCTTGAAAGCGGCGATGATCACCACATCATCACTCGAGATGATCCTAATTACCCTGCATTGTTACAACAAATCAGCGCTGCACCGCCTGTCTTATTTGTAAAAGGTAAGCTGAAAGCGCTAAGCCAACCACAAATCGGCATTGTTGGCAGTCGTAATGCCAGCGTTGATGGTCGCCAATCTGCAGGGTATTTCGCAAGACAGTTAACTGCGCAAGGTGTTACTGTCACCAGTGGCTTAGCGCTCGGGATCGATGGCTATGCTCATGATGGTGCTTTGCATGCGGGGGGCAACACCATCGCTGTATTAGGTGCAGGGCTTAAGCATATTTATCCGGCGCGGCATAAAGGGTTGGCGCAGCGCATTGCTGAGCAAGGCGCGTTAGTGTCTGAGTTTCATCCTGATGCCAAACCAATCGCAGCGCACTTTCCTCGGCGTAATCGCATTATTTCTGGGCTCTCTCTTGGGGTGTTGGTTGTCGAAGCGGCTGAACGCAGTGGTTCCCTCATCACCGCGCGCTATGCGACAGAACAAAACCGCGAAGTATTTGTCGTGCCGGGGCTGATCGATAACCCGCTAGCACGTGGCAGTAACCAGCTGATTCGTCAAGGTGCGTGCTTAGTTCAAAATGTCGAAGATATCCTCTCTGAGCTCAATCCTTTGCTAAATTGGGCAAATAAAGTCGAGATACCGCAACAAACTCTCAGATTTGCTGAAAATGAGGCGAAAGAAGAATTGCCATTTCCCTTACTGTTAGCTAACGTAGGAAATAAACCGACACCAGTTGATATTCTTGCTGACAGGACCAATATCCCTGTCCATGAAGTCATGATGCAGATCCTAGAGCTTGAGCTTTTAGGGCACGTGGTTGCAGTTTCCGGTGGCTATATTCGAAAGGGGAGAGGCTAGCTATGATGATGGACATACTCATGTATTTGTTCGAAACCTACATCCATAGCGATGCAGAGTTACAGGTGGACCAAGATGAGCTTGAAGAAGAATTAGTTCGAGCGGGGTTTCACCAGCAAGATATTTATAAAGCCCTCCAGTGGTTAGAAGATTTAGCCGCATTACAGCAAAGTGATGCACAATCGGCGATTTCAACCAGTGCGGCAACGTCAACACGTATTTATACTGCGAAAGAGATGGAGCGTCTTGATATCGAATGTCGTGGCTTTCTTCTGTTCCTTGAGCAAATAAAAGTGCTGACAACAGAAACGCGTGAAATGGTGATTGATCGCGTGGTGGGGTTAGAAACCAACGAATTTGAGTTGGATGATTTGAAATGGATCATTTTGATGGTGCTGTTTAACGTACCAGGAAATGAAAACGCTTATACGTTAATGGAAGAACTGCTGTACACCAAAGAGCAAGGTATCTTGCACTAAAGCCAGTTCATCCCCTTCTCGTCCTTCGCCAGCTTGGCTGGCGAAGCTTATCACTTTTTGTTGTACGCCATTTTACTATTCACACTGCGTTGGAATAGTAACAATCAATCAAGTTTGAAAGTATGAGTAAAAAAGCTGACGATAAACTGTTTTCAGCCCATGAGCACGCGCTAGATAATGAGCCGTGCCCTGAGTGCGGCGGGCAACTGCAACTGCGTCATGGTAAACATGGGCCGTTTCTTGGGTGTACACAGTATCCGAGTTGCCAATATATTAAACCCTTGCATCAAAATGACGGTCATATTGTCAAAGAACTTGGCGTGCCCTGCCCTGATTGTGGAAACGAGCTGGTACTGCGACAAGGGCGCTACGGAATGTTTGTGGGGTGCAGTGATTTTCCTAATTGCCATCATATTGAGTCTATTGACCAACCTGATAGTGACGAGTCGCAGACTGACGTACCTTGCCCTGAATGTGCTAAAGGCCATTTGATTGAACGGAAAAACCGTTTTGGTAAACTCTTTTACGCTTGTGATAATTTTCCTAAATGTAAGTTTGCCGTCAATCAACCACCGCTAGTGGGGAAATGTGAAGTTTGTGGTTTTCCATTACTGGTGGAGAAGAAGCTCGCCAGTGGGACAAAACGTCAGTGCGCTGATCGCAAGTGTCATCATGTACAATCTGAACAGCAATAAATAAAAACGGCGCATAGAGCGCCGTTTTTATTTGATGAGGTGCAATCAGGCCGTAATCTGATGGATTGCCGGGTAATGCGCTTTCGGCAGAACCTTAGACAAGGCCTGTAATTTTTCGATCAGCATGGCTTGGCTATCTGCACAAACATTGATGTGTCCCATTTTGCGCCCGGTTCGCTTCTCTTTTCCGTACCAGTGAAGGTGAACACCTGACGTGGCCATTAAGCTTGAATCGACCTGATCTTGACCAAGAATATTAATCATGGCAGTGGGGCGAAGTTGCTGGGTTGCCCCTAATGGAAAACCACACACAGCACGCAAGTGGTTTTCAAATTGGCAAGTCTCTGCGCCTTGCTGTGTCCAATGACCGGAGTTATGAACGCGAGGAGCTATTTCATTGACCGACAGCTCACCGTTGACATCAAAGAACTCTAGTGCCAACACTCCGACGTAATCCAAACTTTGAGCGACCGCAGTAAACATCTGTTTTGCTTGGGCTTGAAGCTGTGGTTCATCAATTGCAGTGGACAAGCTGAGAACACCATCCACATGAATATTTTCGGCTAATGGATAGACCACGACTTCGCCATTTTTGCCACGTGCGCCGACTAAAGAAACTTCGCGAGTAAAAGGCACAAACTCTTCAGCGACAATCGCTTGGTTATGGGATGCGAGTGCTTCAGCCATCTCAGCCCAAATGCGATCAACCTCTTGTTGGTCTTTTAGTCGCCATTGCCCTTTTCCGTCATAGCCTCCGAGCGCTGTTTTGAGCACCATAGGAATGCCAACTTGCTCAATAGCTGCATCAAAGTCTTCACGTGTTTGGATAATCGCGTACTGGGCGTTTTTAACACCAGCGGCATCAAGGAGTGCTTTTTCTAAACGACGATCGCCACCGGCTTTAATGGCCTGTGTGGTTGGAAGGAACTTGCCACTTTTTTCGCAGATATCGAGAACGTCATGAGGAATATGTTCAAACTCAGCCGTGATGACGTCAGCGGTTTGAATTGCGTTGTCTAAGCCATGGCCGATAACTGCTTTGGTTAAAGGGTGCACGATGGTTTCGCTGGTGACATCAAATGCCGAGATTTCAATATTTAATGGCGCGCCTGCCAAAGCCATCATGCGTGCTAATTGCCCTGCGCCTAGAACTAAAACGTGCATCGGTTACTCCTCCGCTGGGTTTGGGTTCGCAAGCACAGTGTCTGTTTGCTCAGCGCGAAAGGCTTCAACTTTTGCCATCACGTCGTCATCAGACGTACCAATGATTTGCGCGGCGAGAATACCTGCGTTAGCCGCTCCAGCTTCGCCAATGGCTAACGTGCCGACAGCAATGCCTTTTGGCATCTGAACAATAGAAAGTAGCGAGTCCATACCTTTTAAAGCTTTCGATTGTACAGGAACGCCCAGCACCGGTACGCTGGTGAACGCCGCAGCCATGCCAGGTAGATGTGCAGCTCCGCCCGCTCCGGCAATAATGACTTTAATGCCACGCTCTTTTGCTGTGGAAGCGTAATCCGCCAGCAATTGTGGAGTTCGATGAGCTGAGACCACTTTGGTTTCGTAGGCAACACCAAATTTATCCAGCATCTCTGCTGCGAGTTTCATGGTTGGCCAATCTGATTTTGAACCCATAATAATACCGACTTTCATCTCGAACTCCTTTAGGCTGCAATTGGTTGAGCTGATAATTTGTGGGCATTATACGGAGATTTTAAACTCAAGCAAACGTTTGCGCAGTAAGTGGCGCTTGTCACAATTATTTTCTGATTAAATTGGTTTAGTCTCGCGGTGTGAAACTTTGTACACTTAGCTCAACGTTAGCCTTGATAATAATAAAAGGAACAACCCGTGAATAATTTCCAGCAAGCGTTGAATGCATTGCAAACTGGAGAAGTCATTGCTTATCCAACCGAAGGCGTGTTTGGCGTTGGGTGTGATCCTGACGACCCGCAAGCCATTCAAAAGTTATTAACCCTTAAACAGCGACCTGTCGAAAAAGGTTTGATTTTGATTGCCGCTGATTATCAGCAGTTATTACCGTACATCGATGAATCTCAGCTCAGTGAGCAGCAACTTGAAGCGGTTCATGCGACTTGGCCCGGCCCAGTGACATGGATAATGCCATGCAGTCCTAAAGTTTCCACTTGGGTTAGTGGTCAGTTTGATTCGATTGCTGTGCGGGTAACCGATCATCCTTTGGTTCAAAGGTTGTGTCGTGAATTCGGTAAGCCGTTAACGTCAACCAGCGCTAACTTGAGTGGGCTGCCGCCTTGTATGACAACAGAACAAGTGAGCGAGCAACTCGGCGAACAACTCGTGGCCATCTTGCAGGGTGAGACGGGAGGGCGCGATAAACCCAGTGAGATTCGTGACGCCAAATCCGGTAAAGTATTGCGCCAAGGTTAAGCAACCAACAATAAGGAATGTATAGAGATGTCAGTCATTGATAAACAAGCGGTGAAGCAGTTTTTGCTTGAGCTTCAAGATTCGATTTGTCAGCAGTTAGAACAAGCGGATGGCAAAGCCGTGTTTGTTGAAGATGCTTGGTATCGAGACTCAGAAGAGCGTCTGGGTGGGGGTGGGCGTACCCGCGTGATGCGAGACGGTGACGTATTTGAGCAAGGGGGGGTTAACTTTTCTCATGTCACAGGTAAAGAAATGCCGGCTTCAGCCACGGCGCATCGTCCTGAATTGGCCGGACGCCGCTTTGAAGCGATGGGAGTGTCTTTGGTGATGCATCCCAATAATCCCTACGTTCCGACCTCTCACGCCAATGTACGTTTCTTTATCGCCGAAAAGGAAGGTGAAGAGCCAATCTGGTGGTTTGGTGGGGGCTTTGATCTGACGCCGTTCTACCCGTTTGAAGAAGATTGCCAATGGTGGCATGACACGGCGAAACAGCTTTGTGCGCCATTTGGAGACGATGTTTACGCTGAGCACAAAGCATGGTGTGACCGTTACTTCTATTTGCCTCACCGGGAGGAAACTCGCGGTATTGGTGGGCTGTTTTTTGATGATTTAAACTACTGGGAATTTAACAAGTGCTTTGATTACATTAAAGCAGTGGGTGAAGGGTACACTCAGGCGTACTTACCGATTGTCGAAAAACGTAAAAACACGACCTTTGGGGACCGTGAGCGTCAATTCCAGCTCTATCGTCGAGGACGTTATGTGGAGTTTAACCTCGTGTTCGACCGCGGGACGTTATTTGGTCTGCAAAGTGGCGGTCGCACGGAATCGATTCTGATGTCGATGCCACCACTGGTGCGCTGGGAGTACAATCATCAAGTTGAGCCAGGCTCCGCCGAAGCGTCTTTATATCAAGATTACTTACGCCCACGTGAGTGGTAACGCTTTTCCAGCTTGAGAGTTAGTGGTAGTGTCGAAAGACACAGGACGATTGTTAAATAGAGGTAGAGTATGAATACGCACATTGACCGTTATGCGGTGTTTGGTAACCCGATCGGACACAGTAAATCACCGTTTATTCATACCCTATTTGCTCGCCAAACCAACCAGCACCTTACTTATACTGCTGAACTGGCTCCTGTTGATGGTTTTGAGCAAGCGGCACGAACATTTTTTGCTCAAGATGGGCGTGGTTGTAATGTGACGGTTCCTTTTAAGGAACAGGCTTATCAATTTGCCGATCGCCTGACTGAGCGCGCGCAACTCGCTGGTGCGGTGAATACGCTGAAAAAGCTCGATGACGGACTGATCATTGGTGATAACACCGATGGAGAGGGGTTGGTTCAGGATTTGATTCAGCATCAAGCGCCACTCAAAGGCGCGCGTATTTTATTAATTGGTGCTGGGGGAGCTGCAAGAGGTGTGATTAAACCACTCCTTGATCAGCAGCCTGAGCAAATCATCATTACTAACCGTACTTACGCTAAAGCGCAGCAGCTGGAGCAACTGTTTGCAGATTACGGTAATGTTCATGCGCAGCCAATGAGTGAGATTAATCAGAGCTTTGACCTCGTGATTAATTCCACTTCAGCCAGCCTCAGTGGCGAGGTTCCGCAGGTATCTACCGCTATTTTTGGTTCAGAAACGGTGGCCTACGATATGATGTATGCTCAAGGCAAAACCCCATTTAATCAATGGGCTATCGACAATGGGGCTCTCCACGCCTACGATGGTTTAGGTATGTTGGTTGGTCAAGCGGCGGAAAGCTTTATGCTTTGGCGTGGTCTCCGGCCTGGCAGCAAACAAATATTGCGTGAACTTAGAAAAAATCTAGAAGGTTAGAGTGAATCAATCGATTTTATTTCCCGATATTCAACGCTGGGATGAGGCGAACAAGCAAGTTGTATTTCCTGCTCAACAAGGTGGCGCATTAATTGAGTGCTATGTGAGTGGTGATGAACTTGAGAAAATTTCTGGTTATACGATCAAAACGGGCGAGCAAGCGCTCGCCGTGTTTGAGGATTGCCGATTTGAATTGGAAGAGTTGGCAGAACAATTGATTGAAGACGAACTCTACAGTGATGATGGAAAAATCGTGATTGGTTGCTAATTTAGATTCTCTACGTGATTTAAAAAGTCATCTTTATTAACGACATAATTATCAGCGGATTTTTGTAAAAAAGCGCGCTCTTTATCTGTTAGAGGACGTACCTGCTTCACAGGGCTGCCAACATACAGATAGCCACTGTTCAAACGCTTCCCTGGTGGGACTAAACTTCCTGCTCCGATCATCACTTCATCTTCAATGACTGCGCCATCGAGAATAATGGACCCCATTCCAACCAATACACGATGGTGAATTGTGCATCCATGCAGCATGACCTTGTGGCCAATGGTGACATCATTGCCGATAAGTAACGGATAGCCTTCTGGGTTATCGGCGTTTTTATGAGTAACGTGAAGGACTGAACCATCTTGAACATTGGTCCGCTCACCTATCTTGATGTGGTTAACATCACCACGAGCGGCGACCAAAGGCCAAATACTCGCATCCTGACCGATTTCGATATCACCAACTAACACGCTACTACTGTCTATATAGACACCTTGGCCGACTTGTGGCGATATTCCTTTATAGCTGCGAAGTGAACTCATCACTTTTCCTCATCTAGATAGGGTATTTCGCCCAATTTACCGTTCAATGATGGTAAAAATAAGTTGTTTTGAATAGAAAACATCCAAACGACAAAAAAATAGAAAAAAACGTAAAAAAGGGGTTGCCAACGTGAGCTCGATCTCTATAATGCCCCCTCGCTGACACGGGAACAGTTCAAAACGAAAAGTTCACGAGTTAGAGGTCAAAATAAATAGTGAAGTAAGCAGTTATTTTTACTTTTAAAAAGGTAAAAAATAAAAACGAAAAAAGTGTTTGACACTCTAGTTTATCTCGCTAAAATGACCGCCTCTTTCGCAGTGACTTCGGTCACAAAAGAAGAGAAGCTCTTTAACAATATAAACCTATCAATCTGTGTGGGCACTCGTTGATGATAATCAAAGATGATTCTAGAGAATCAACTGAGGTTTCAATGAACTGAGTGACCAATTTGATGCTTTCTTTTATAAGAAGGGTATCGAGCACAGTCAATTCAACATTACTATGTAATGTAATCAGTATTCATTGAGCCAAAAAAACTTTAAATTGAAGAGTTTGATCATGGCTCAGATTGAACGCTGGCGGCAGGCCTAACACATGCAAGTCGAGCGGAAACGAGTTAACTGAACCTTCGGGTGACGTTAACGGCGTCGAGCGGCGGACGGGTGAGTAATGCCTGGGAAATTGCCCTGATGTGGGGGATAACCATTGGAAACGATGGCTAATACCGCATGATAGCTTCGGCTCAAAGAGGGGGACCTTCGGGCCTCTCGCGTCAGGATATGCCCAGGTGGGATTAGCTAGTTGGTGAGGTAAGGGCTCACCAAGGCAACGATCCCTAGCTGGTCTGAGAGGATGATCAGCCACACTGGGACTGAGACACGGCCCAGACTCCTACGGGAGGCAGCAGTGGGGAATATTGCACAATGGGCGCAAGCCTGATGCAGCCATGCCGCGTGTGTGAAGAAGGCCTTCGGGTTGTAAAGCACTTTCAGCAGTGAGGAAGGCAATGTATTTAATAGATGCATTGTTTGACGTTAGCTGCAGAAGAAGCACCGGCTAACTCCGTGCCAGCAGCCGCGGTAATACGGAGGGTGCGAGCGTTAATCGGAATTACTGGGCGTAAAGCGCATGCAGGTGGTTTGTTAAGTCAGATGTGAAAGCCCGGGGCTCAACCTCGGAATAGCATTTGAAACTGGCAGGCTAGAGTACTGTAGAGGGGGGTAGAATTTCAGGTGTAGCGGTGAAATGCGTAGAGATCTGAAGGAATACCGGTGGCGAAGGCGGCCCCCTGGACAGATACTGACACTCAGATGCGAAAGCGTGGGGAGCAAACAGGATTAGATACCCTGGTAGTCCACGCCGTAAACGATGTCTACTTGGAGGTTGTTCCCTTGAGGAGTGGCTTTCGGAGCTAACGCGTTAAGTAGACCGCCTGGGGAGTACGGTCGCAAGATTAAAACTCAAATGAATTGACGGGGGCCCGCACAAGCGGTGGAGCATGTGGTTTAATTCGATGCAACGCGAAGAACCTTACCTACTCTTGACATCCAGAGAATTTTCCAGAGATGGATTAGTGCCTTCGGGAGCTCTGAGACAGGTGCTGCATGGCTGTCGTCAGCTCGTGTTGTGAAATGTTGGGTTAAGTCCCGCAACGAGCGCAACCCTTATCCTTGTTTGCCAGCGAGTAATGTCGGGAACTCCAGGGAGACTGCCGGTGATAAACCGGAGGAAGGTGGGGACGACGTCAAGTCATCATGGCCCTTACGAGTAGGGCTACACACGTGCTACAATGGCGCATACAGAGGGCGGCCAACTTGCGAGAGTGAGCGAATCCCAAAAAGTGCGTCGTAGTCCGGATTGGAGTCTGCAACTCGACTCCATGAAGTCGGAATCGCTAGTAATCGTGGATCAGAATGCCACGGTGAATACGTTCCCGGGCCTTGTACACACCGCCCGTCACACCATGGGAGTGGGCTGCAAAAGAAGTAGGTAGTTTAACCTTCGGGGGAACGCTTACCACTTTGTGGTTCATGACTGGGGTGAAGTCGTAACAAGGTAGCGCTAGGGGAACCTGGCGCTGGATCACCTCCTTAATACGAAAGATTATTGCGATGAGTGTTCACACAGATTGATGGTTTATACGGTTTTAGAGTATTAAGCGTTCCCAAACGCTTACGATTAGTGTCCCGTTCGTCTAGAGGCCTAGGACACCGCCCTTTCACGGCGGTAACAGGGGTTCGACTCCCCTACGGGATACCATGGGTCGTTAGCTCAGTTGGTAGAGCAGTTGACTTTTAATCAATTGGTCGCAGGTTCGAATCCTGCACGACCCACCATTTCCTCCCGCGGAAATGCTTACGTTTCGGTAAGAAAATAATGTGGGCGATTAGCTCAGTTGGGAGAGCACCTGCCTTACAAGCAGGGGGTCACTGGTTCGAGCCCGGTATCGCCCACCACTCTCTAAGAATTCTTGGATACAAAATTCCAAACCAGTTCTCAATGAATATGGTTCGGATTCTGACCGTCTGAGAATGTTTAGAAAGTGGTTCTTTTTATAGAACAACACTTGCTCTTTAACAATTTGGAAAGCTGACGAATAACAACAATCCCCTTATCTTTTGATAAGCGTTGTTATTCAAATAAAAGTTCTCAAATCCTATTCTCTATGAGAGTAGGTACCAAAATACACATTCAAGTGTTCTTGGGAATAACGTCTTAGGATGTTATTCAACTTTTTGGCTCTGCTTTTTTCTAAAAAGTGGAAATAAAGAGTTATTTGAGTCCGGCAAAATCGAAATGTCTCTCGCTCATTCAAATAATGAGAGACACAAACCTTGGTTGCTTATTTGTCTTCACTTTAAAAAGTGAAATCAAATGGGCCATACGCAAGACCCTTTGGGGTTGTATGGTTAAGTGACTAAGCGTACACGGTGGATGCCTTGGCAGTCAGAGGCGATGAAGGACGTACTAACTTGCGATAAGCGTAGATGAGGCAGTAAGAGCCACTTGAGTCTACGATTTCCGAATGGGGAAACCCAAGTGCATAAGCACTTATCTTGCAGTGAATACATAGCTGTAAGAGGCGAACTCGGGGAACTGAAACATCTAAGTACCCGAAGGAAAAGAAATCAACCGAGATTCCGACAGTAGCGGCGAGCGAAATCGGATTAGCCCTTAAGCTTTTAATGATGCAGGTGAACAAGCTGGAAAGCTTGGCAATAAAGGGTGATAGCCCCGTAGCCGCTCCATCATTTTGAGTGAAAACGAGTAAGGCGGGACACGTGATATCCTGTTTGAAGATGGGGGGACCATCCTCCAAGGCTAAATACTCCTGACTGACCGATAGTGAACCAGTACCGTGAGGGAAAGGCGAAAAGAACCCCTGTGAGGGGAGTGAAATAGAACCTGAAACCGTGTACGTACAAGCAGTAGGAGCACCTTCGTGGTGTGACTGCGTACCTTTTGTATAATGGGTCAGCGACTTATATTCAGTGGCAAGGTTAACCGTATAGGGGAGCCGTAGGGAAACCGAGTCTTAACTGGGCGATTTAGTCTCTGGATATAGACCCGAAACCGAGTGATCTAGCCATGGGCAGGTTGAAGATTGAGTAACATCAATTGGAGGACCGAACCGACTAATGTTGAAAAATTAGCGGATGACTTGTGGCTAGGGGTGAAAGGCCAATCAAACTCGGAGATAGCTGGTTCTCCCCGAAAGCTATTTAGGTAGCGCCTCGGACGAATACTACTGGGGGTAGAGCACTGTTAAGGCTAGGGGGTCATCCCGACTTACCAACCCTTTGCAAACTCCGAATACCAGTAAGTACTATCCGGGAGACACACGGCGGGTGCTAACGTCCGTCGTGGAGAGGGAAACAACCCAGACCGCCAGCTAAGGTCCCAAATTATTGCTAAGTGGGAAACGATGTGGGAAGGCTTAGACAGCTAGGATGTTGGCTTAGAAGCAGCCATCATTTAAAGAAAGCGTAATAGCTCACTAGTCGAGTCGGCCTGCGCGGAAGATGTAACGGGGCTAAGCAATAAACCGAAGCTGCGGCAATGCGATTTATCGTATTGGGTAGGGGAGCGTTCTGTAAGCGGTTGAAGGTGTGTGGTAACGCATGCTGGACGTATCAGAAGTGCGAATGCTGACATGAGTAACGATAAAGGGGGTGAAAAACCTCCTCGCCGGAAGACCAAGGGTTCCTGTCCAACGTTAATCGGGGCAGGGTAAGTCGACCCCTAAGGCGAGGCCGAAAGGCGTAGTCGATGGGAAACGGGTTAATATTCCCGTACTTCTTACAATTGCGATGGGGGGACGGAGAAGGCTAGGTGGGCCTGGCGACGGTTGTCCAGGTTCAAGTGCGTAGGCTTAAGAGTTAGGTAAATCCGGCTCTTTTTAAGGTCGAGACACGACGTCGAGCCACTACGGTGGTGAAGTCATTGATGCCATGCTTCCAGGAAAAGCCTCTAAGCTTCAGATTGTAAGGAATCGTACCCCAAACCGACACAGGTGGTCGGGTAGAGAATACCAAGGCGCTTGAGAGAACTCGGGTGAAGGAACTAGGCAAAATGGTACCGTAACTTCGGGAGAAGGTACGCTTCTGACGGTGAAGTCTCTTGCAGATGGAGCTATCGGAAGTCGCAGATACCAGGTGGCTGCAACTGTTTATTAAAAACACAGCACTGTGCAAAATCGTAAGATGACGTATACGGTGTGACGCCTGCCCGGTGCCGGAAGGTTAATTGATGGGGTTAGACTTCGGTCGACGCTCTTGATCGAAGCCCCGGTAAACGGCGGCCGTAACTATAACGGTCCTAAGGTAGCGAAATTCCTTGTCGGGTAAGTTCCGACCTGCACGAATGGCGTAATGATGGCCACGCTGTCTCCACCCGAGACTCAGTGAAATTGAAATCGCTGTGAAGATGCAGTGTACCCGCGGCTAGACGGAAAGACCCCGTGAACCTTTACTACAGCTTGGCACTGAACATTGAGCCTACATGTGTAGGATAGGTGGGAGGCTTTGAAGTAATCACGCCAGTGGTTATGGAGCCATCCTTGAAATACCACCCTTGTATGTTTGATGTTCTAACTTGGTCCCCTAATCGGGGATGAGGACAGTGCCTGGTGGGTAGTTTGACTGGGGCGGTCTCCTCCCAAAGAGTAACGGAGGAGCACGAAGGTGGGCTAATCACGGTTGGACATCGTGAGGTTAGTGCAATGGCATAAGCCCGCTTGACTGCGAGAATGACAATTCGAGCAGGTGCGAAAGCAGGTCATAGTGATCCGGTGGTTCTGAATGGAAGGGCCATCGCTCAACGGATAAAAGGTACTCCGGGGATAACAGGCTGATACCGCCCAAGAGTTCATATCGACGGCGGTGTTTGGCACCTCGATGTCGGCTCATCACATCCTGGGGCTGAAGTCGGTCCCAAGGGTATGGCTGTTCGCCATTTAAAGTGGTACGCGAGCTGGGTTTAGAACGTCGTGAGACAGTTCGGTCCCTATCTGCCGTGGGCGTTGGAGAATTGAAAGGGGCTGCTCCTAGTACGAGAGGACCGGAGTGGACGAACCTCTGGTGTTCGGGTTGTGTCGCCAGACGCATTGCCCGGTAGCTAAGTTCGGAATTGATAACCGCTGAAAGCATCTAAGCGGGAAGCAAGCCTTGAGATGAGTTCTCCCTGGCGCTTTAAGCGTCCTAAAGGGTTGTCGTAGACTACGACGTTGATAGGCAGGGTGTGTAAGCGTTGTGAGGCGTTGAGCTAACCTGTACTAATTGCCCGTGAGGCTTAACCATACAACACCCAAGGGGTTTTGTGGGCTCAAAGCAAGAACAGAATTGAATGTGTAAGAAACAGAACGAAACCAGCTTTCCAAACTTTTTGTTTTCACTTTTTTAGAAAAAGTGAAAGTAAAACAGATAAACTTGCTTGAATGAGCGGGTTTAAAAAGAATTTGCTTGGCGACCATAGCGATTTGGACCCACCTGATTTCCATGCCGAACTCAGAAGTGAAACGAATTAGCGCCGATGGTAGTGTGGGGTTTCCCCATGTGAGAGTAGGACATCGCCAGGCTTTATTTGCTTATCTTGGTTATAGTTTGCATCTTTTGATGCTTGCGATACTCGCATACATTTGTATGCTGCGTGTCTCAGCTCAAAATCTACAGCACATAACGCAAGATAATCTAAATAAAGCAAATCTTTATAAGACTTTGTTTAGATAACAATTTGTGGAGAGATGGCTGAGTGGTTGAAAGCACCGGTCTTGAAAACCGGCATACGTTAATAGCGTATCTAGGGTTCAAATCCCTATCTCTCCGCCACTATTGGGAAAGCCCGCTGAGAAATCAGCGGGCTTTTTTACGTCTATCGTAAATAAACAACCAGCGACCTTTGCGGCAAGATGATCTCTCTACCCTACTCTACTTAGCTTTTTGTGTTACTCGCCGAGCGAGTTGCAGACAATAAAAAGCCGATGCTAAGCATCGGCCAGGCGTAATAAATTGAAATTTAAGCGCGCTTGCTTGCCATTTCTTTTAGCGCTTGTTTTTCTGGTTGAGACAGAAAGGCTAACTCCAAGCCATTGATTTGAGCTTGGCGAATTTGCTCAGCACTTAAGCCTGCCTTTGGCGCTGCCACTTCATATTCATAAGGCAGTTCAATACCTTCAACCGCTGGGTCATCGGTATTTAGACAAGCTAATACACCGTGCTCCAAGAAAGTTTTAAGCGGGTGTTGGCTTAGCGAAGCGACCGTGCTGGTTTGAATATTGGAGGTAAGACAAGATTCGATACCGATACGGTGCTTGGCGAGATAATCCATCAGCTTTGGATCCTCAAGCGCTTTAACGCCGTGGCCAATGCGGGTCGCGCCTAATTCTTCAATCGCTTGCCACATGCTTTGTGCGCCCGCGGCCTCGCCCGCATGAACGGTCACGCTGAGTCCGGCATCTTTTACTTGCGAAAAATGTTTAACGAAGCGCTCTCCAGGCTGGCCAAGTTCATCACCTGCAAGGTCAACTGCGACAATCTTGTCTTTATGGCTCAGAATCGCATCCAGCTCTTGCTGGCATGCTTGGGTGCCAAAGGTGCGGCTCATAATACCGATAAGATTCGCTTTGATACCAAAATCTTTACTACCTGCCTGTACACCGTCGATGACAGCCTCAACCACACCCTCAACAGGCAGTTGATGTTTCATCGCCATGTAATACGGTGAAAAGCGCAATTCCGCGTAATCGATCTGCGCGTTGAGCGCGTCTTCAACATTTTCATAAGCGACGCGGCGGCAGGCATCCAGATCGCCAAGAACGGCGACACCCCAATCGAGCTTTGAAAGAAACGCAACCAATGAAGGCTCAGCTTCGACAATCTGCACATGTGGGGTTAAGTCTTTAATATTATTTGCAGGAAGAGCAATCCCAAATTTTTGCCCCAATTCCAAAATGGTTTGGGTGCGAATATTGCCATCAAGGTGGCGATGCAAATCAGTGACGGGGAGAGATTTGGTTATCATTATGATTATTCCAATTAAAGGTGATATTGATAAGTATAAAAACCCGAGCCCTCGCTGTCAGTAGCGAGGGCTGGCAAAAGTTCCTTTTGTGCTTGGATTTTAATCAGTGTTTACGAATTGTGTTGGCCACTCTTCATAGGGCATAGGGCGACTGTAAAGGAAACCTTGGCCTAGAGGACAATTGAGTTCAACCAACATCTCGGCTTGTTTTTCGGTCTCGATCCCTTCGGCAACTAAATTGACATTCATCCCTTTGGTCATATTGATAATCGCGGCCACCACCGAATTATCGAGCTCTTTATCGTTCAGTTTGTTGACGAACGTTCGGTCTATCTTCAAGCAGTTGAATGGCAATTTATGCAGGTAAGCAAGGGAGCTATAACCGGTACCAAAATCATCGATCGCGATATGCACATTGAGCTCGCGAATCGACTGCATGTTTTTGACAATAATAGGGTCATTATCGACGATACGTGACTCAGTAATTTCCAGTGTTAAATTTTCTGGTTGTAGACCTGTGCGTGTCAAAACGTGTTTGAGCGTATCGATAAAGTCGGGCATCGATAATTGATCGACGGATAAGTTGACGTGAAGATTAAAGTCGCTTTCCCATTTACCTTGCTGCATCCCTTTTACGGTATCGGAACAGGCTTTTGTCAGGATTTGTTTGCCGATTGGAGCGATTAATCCGCTTTCTTCAGCAATGGAAATAAACTCAAGCGGCGGAATGACGCCTTGATTCGAGTGCCAGCGTGCAAGCGCTTCTGCGCCAACGACACGGCCAGTTTTTAAGTCGACTATTGGCTGGTAATAAGGAACAAATTCTTCGTTTTCCAACGCATCTTTAATTTTTGCCTGCATTTGTGTTTTGCGTCGCGAGAGGTCGGCCATTTCTGGTTTGTAATAGCTGATTTTTGTCGGCTCTTGTTTGGCATTGCTAAGGGCAATACTGCCGTTACGCAACCACAAGGTCATATTGGACGGTGATCCCTCAGCAACAATCCCCACGGATACGTTTACCACGACATTTTCTTGCTGCATGCTGAAAGGCGAAGCAAACATCTTTTGGATGCGGTTCGCCATGAGGGACGCCTCAATCTTAATTGCGGGGTTATCGACATAAATAGCGAATTCATCGCCGCCAATACGAGCGATGTATGCATCTTTTTCAAACAGTGCTTTCAGGCGTTCGGAGATGATAACCAACAGTTGGTCACCTTTGTAATGACCGAGGCTGTCGTTAATATCACGGAACTTATTGATACCAATCAGGAATAAACAGCCATTGAGCTTGCGTAAATTATCACAGGTATCGATTAGCCCCTCGCGGCTATAAAGCTTGGTGAGTGAGTCATACAGCAGCTGTGAACGCAGTGCTTTAAAGGTGGCTTTTAGGTTGTTGGCCATTTCTGTAAACGCGTGAACCAGCATGGTCGTTTCATAAATGTGCCCCGGCTTTGGCATTTGGCTTTCCCAGTCGCCTTTGGCAAGGTTTCTCGCCGCGGTAGCGGTGGAAGTGATAGGCGCCGTCACTTTGTTAAAAGCAATCAGCCCCACCAAAATGCCAAGAAGACTGACACATAAGCCAATCACCCAACTGTCTCGCTGGCTGCGCGCCAATTCGCCGAGTAGGTCTCCTTCAGGAATTACGACGCCGATGTACCATTTCAGGCCATATTGATCGATATAAGGGGTCACTCGGTTGAAGTAACGCTCTTCATCAAGCAAAAAGGTAAACTGGTCGACATCGCCAGGTTTAGGGAGGTCGGTTTGCATGATTTGTTGAGCGCTTTTACGAATCACAGGATTACTGTTTTCTGTCAAAAGTAAACGCTCACCTTTATCACTGTACTGTGTTCCCCAAGAGACAATACTTCCGGTAGAAGATTGAGCGATCAGGCGATGTTTGGGATCAAAGAGATAAATAAGCGCGTTGGTTTCTTTCTGCTTTTCACGCAGAAAAGCACTAAAGGTATCTATTTTAACATCGGTGACCATTACCCCGACAAAGCGCTGATCTTGAAAAACAGGGTTTAAGGCCGACAAGGTGATATCTTGTCGTTCATCAACATTTGCATAGATGGATGACCACATAGGGCGCTCTGTTTGGGCTACAGGCACATACCAAGGGCGAGTTCGTGGGTCATACTCAGGCACCAGCGAACGAATATCATCGTTGACTTCATCGCCACGATAGATAACCAGTTGATTGCGAGTACGGTCATCCTGAAGCATTAAGGTGTATCGGTCGTTGAGTTCTTTACGAAAACCGACGTATTCACCATTGATACCACCAAAACCGATGGCGTCTATTTGCGGAATTTCTCGGTAGAGATTGCGAAAACCGCTGATTAGGTATTTTTCAATATCTTGAGTATTATCTTTGCGGTAAAACTGATTGAAACCTAACGTGTGGCTGAGTTGTAAACTGGCTTGAAATGGACGATTAAGGAAATTACGCAGCTCAAGGTTAACGTTTGAGGTCATGGTCGACAGCTGTTTAGTACTGACATCCGATACCATGGTTTCGTAGTTATTTTTTTGCACAATAACGATGATGCCAATGGCGAATAAAAAAATCAGGACAAAAGGAAAAACCACCGCTGTTTTTAACGTTATTTGATTTATTGTGCGCATAAAAAAGCTCTTAAGAAGCGTATGTATTCGTGTTGTACCACATGTAATAATGAATAGTAGGGAGAGATTTACAACTTTTTCATTATGTGACGAGTAACTTGGTACTTACAAGGTACAACACGAATTCGTGGGAGCAACCTTTAATAAAGCTCTTTTAGTTTTCTTGTCAGTGTATTTCTACCCCACCCCAATACTTTAGCGGCATCTTGCTTGTGTCCTTTAGTATGTTCTAAGGCCACTTCTAACAAAATGCGCTCAAACTCAGGGAGTGCAAATGCTAACAGTTCCGTTTCCCCTTGGGAAAGGGCTTTTTTCGCCCAATTGGCTAATTGTTGCTGCCAGCTGACTTCATCTGAGAAATGGTGCAGTGATTTTTCTTCAAGAAGCTCCGAAGGCAAGTCACTCGGGAGAATTTCACTACCACTTGCCATTACGGTTAGCCAGCGACAGATATTTTCCAGTTGGCGCACGTTACCTGGCCAATCGAGCTGGTTAAGAATCTCTACGGTTGATGGATGAAGTGTTTTGACATCGACCCCTAACTCCTCTGAAGCCAGAGCCAAGAAATGCAGCGTCAGCTTTTCAATATCTTGGCGACGTTCGCGCAGCGATGGAATATGGATACGAATGACATTAAGACGGTGGAAAAGGTCTTCACGAAAATCCCCTTCATGGACCAGCTTTTCAAGATTTTGGTGGGTTGCTGCGACGATACGAACGTCGACTTTAATCGCAGAATGACCACCCACACGATAAAATTGTCCATCGGCCAAGACACGTAACAAGCGAGTTTGAATATCGAGTGGCATATCACCGATTTCATCAAGAAACAGTGTCCCGCCGTTGGCTTGCTCGAAGCGACCTTGACGAATATTATTGGCCCCCGTGAACGCGCCTTTTTCGTGGCCGAACAGTTCTGATTCAATCAGGTCTTTAGGAATGGCGGCCATATTGAGGGCAATAAATGGCTTTTGCGCACGGGGACTGTGGCGATGCAGTGCTTGTGCAACTAACTCTTTACCAGTACCGGATTCACCGTTAATCAATACGGAAATCGATGAGCGAGATAGGCGGCCGATAGCGCGAAACACCTCTTGCATCGCAGGTGCTTCACCAATGATTTCTGGTGCTGCATAAGTATGCGTTTCTTCTTTCGCTTGCTCCTGCTTTTGCTCGTGACTGTGAGTGACGGCACGCTCCACCAAGGTCAGGGTTTCGTCGACATCAAAGGGCTTAGGTAAGTATTCAAATGCCCCTTTTTGATACGCGTTGACCGCCGCATCGAGATCGGAGTGCGCGGTCATAATGATAACCGGTAGCTCCGGATAGCTGTTGTTCACTTGTGCCAGTAACTCGATGCCATCGATGCCTGGCATGCGAATATCGGAGATCAGTACATCTGGCGTTTCACGTTCTAACGCCAGCAATACGCTTTCCGCATCGGAAAAGGTCTCACATTTGATATCGGCCGAGGATAATGTTTTCTCCATTACCCAGCGGATTGAGCTGTCATCGTCTACGACCCAGACATATCCCTTACTCATAATTGAATTCCTTACAGCAATGCGATGCCTTTAAATCGGCAAATAAATCGTAAAAATGGTTCTTCCTGGCCAGCTTTCAACGTCAATCTTGCCGTTGTGCTGGTCAATTAAGTTCTGTGCAATTGAAAGTCCTAACCCGGTACCGCCTTCGCGGCCACTGACCATCGGATAGAACAAGGTGTCTTGAAGCTCTGTGGGTATACCTGGCCCGTTATCAATAATTTCAATGCGCGCCGCCAGTTTACAGCGCTGACCATGGATATTGGCTTGATGCACTGTTCTGGTGCGAATGCGGATTTCTCCGTGTTCTTGTTTGGAGAGAATCTCTGCCGCGTTGCTGACGATATTAAGCAGTGCTTGTTCTATCTGATCCGGATCCATCAATATATCGGGCAGACTTGGGTCGTAGTCACGTTCAATGACGACGGATTTACCAATATCCAACTCCACCAGTTGGCGAACTTTCTCGATCAGTAAGTGCAAGTTGATCGGTTTCTTTTTCCCCGGTTTTTGAGGGCCAAGTAGACGATCAACCAACGAACGCAGACGATCGGCCTGTTCAATAATAATTTGGGTATATTCGGTCAGAGATTCATCGGGCAAAGTGCGTTCTAAGAGCTGCGCTGCGCCACGTAAGCCACCAAGCGGGTTTTTAATTTCATGAGCCAGTCCTCGCACTAATAGTTTGGCGGCTTGCTGTTGCGCATGTTGGTTGAGTTCTTGCGTTAGGCGGCGCTGCTGGCCAATTTTGCGCATCTCAATTAGCAACATCAGCTCTTTTTCCCAAGAGATAGGGCTAACGGTTACCTCCAGCATCAATGGTTTCCCATCAACGACAAACGTCACATCGCTATCGGTAATGCTTTGCCCACTTTGTAGAGGCTGGGAAAGAAGCGCGAGATCAAGCGAGGCGTGTTGAATAAGATTCGATAACGGCTGGTCAACAATACGTTTCGCACTTTGAGAAAAAAGCTGCTCTGCGGCAGGGTTGGCGTAACGCACCAATAGTGACTCTTCCATGATTAATGTGGCGGTCACTAAGTTGTCTAGAATGATGTCACTTAGCTTTGGACTCACAGTTGATATCCTTGTCAATGTATTATTAGGGTGCACTGCCCTAATATGGTGCACTGTATTTTCCCAAGTATGGCGCATAACCTGTTTAAGCTGAAGCTTAATTCCAATAAGCCTTGTTAATTTAAGACCTTAGACGACATGCAAAAATCAGGGTCTGCATATGCACCGTGATTCCCCTCAATGATGCAATAAGCTTGCCGTATCTAACGATCTGAAATTAATACAATTGGTTGACATTTTTGCCAATAACGATGGTTATTGAAGACAAATACGATTTGAGAGTGACATGACGTTATTAAGCATTTTGTGGCATAAAAATGCGCCACTTTGGTGGGCCAATACATCACCACGCAGTGGTTAGTGCTGAATCATTATATGGTGTTCTTTTTTGGTGAGGAGTGCTTCGCCTGTTTACCGTCATGGTGCTTTGAGGTAAAAAAAAGCTCGCCATTGGCGAGCTTTTCAAATCACTTAACGCTTATACAGAGTAGTAAAGTTCAAACTCAACTGGGTGAGTTGTCATGTTTACTTTCTCTACGTCGCCAGATTTTAGAGCGATGTAAGAGTCGATAAAGTCGTCAGAGAATACGCCGCCAGCAGTTAGGAACTCACGGTCTGCATCAAGTGCGTCTAGAGCGCCTTTGAAAGATTCAGCAACAGTTGGGATTTCTGCTGCTTCTTCTGCTGGTAGATCGTACAAATCTTTATCCATTGCATCACCAGGGTGGATCTTGTTCTTAATACCGTCAAGACCAGCCATAAGTAGCGCAGAGAACGCTAGGTATGGGTTTGCTGTTGGATCTGGGAAACGAACTTCGATACGACGAGCTTTAGGGCTTGGTACCACTGGGATACGGATTGATGCAGAGCGGTTACGTGCAGAGTAAGCAAGCATAACAGGTGCTTCGAATCCAGGAACCAAACGCTTGTAAGAGTTGGTTGATGCGTTTGCAAATGCGTTGATTGCGCGAGCGTGTTTGATAACACCACCGATGTAGTACAGTGCTGTTTCAGATAGACCGCCGTACTTGTCGCCAGCGAATAGGTTAACACCGTCTTTCGCTAGAGATTGGTGAACGTGCATGCCGCTACCGTTATCGCCTACAAGTGGTTTAGGCATAAAGGTTGCTGTTTTACCAAATGCGTGAGCAACGTTATGAACAACGTATTTGTAGATTTGGATTTCGTCAGCTTTGCTGGTTAGCGTGTTGAAGCGAGTTGCGATTTCGTTTTGACCCGCAGTTGCTACTTCGTGGTGGTGTGCTTCTACAACAAGACCCATTTCTTCCATGATCAGACACATAGCAGAACGGATATCTTGTGATGAATCAACAGGTTGTACTGGGAAGTAACCACCTTTCACGCCAGGACGGTGACCTTTGTTGCCTTCTTCGTAGTCGGCATCAGAGTTCCAGCTTGCTTCGACATCATCGATTTTGTAGTAAGAACCAGACATATCTGATTTGAACTTCACATCATCAAATAGGAAGAATTCTGGTTCTGGGCCCACCAATACAGTGTCAGCGATACCGGTTGAACGCATGTACTCTTCTGCACGGTGTGCGATAGAGCGTGGGTCACGGTCGTAACCTTGCATTGTTGAAGGCTCAAGAATGTCACAACGGATATTTAGCGTTGCTTCTTCTGTAAATGGGTCTAGAACGGCTGTGGTTGCATCCGGCATCATCACCATGTCAGATTCGTTGATACCTTTCCAACCTGCAACAGATGAGCCGTCAAACATCTTACCTTCTTCGAAGAAGTCTGCGTCAACTTGATGCGCAGGGATAGAGACGTGTTGCTCTTTACCTTTCGTGTCGGTAAAACGCAGGTCAATAAACTTAACTTCGTTTTCTTGGATCAGCGATAAAACATTTTCTACTGACATCTTGGATAACCTCCAGTGTTATTAAAGCGGTGAAAGCCGAATTCCTTTTGAATCCAGCATTGATTAATTTCATCTCAATTTAATTAATCGATGCTATTTTCCGTAAAGCTAATTCCATGCCAGAAAACAATTTTCATATAAATCAGCATGTTGTGAAATTTATGCCCATTTTCGGGCAAATGCGTGCACCACAATGATCCTTTTATGCACCATTTGTGTGCGTTTTATGTGTTGTGTGCACCATGATGTGACATTTTGAAAAATCATTGAGCCTTCTAATAACCGCTTTGTCAATGTGGACAAGGTCGGAAAAAACCGAATTTGATGCATATTTATCGCAATGCTGGCAACACTCAGCAAAAAGCACAGGGTTAGATCACATATTTCTAGGCTTTTCTCTAAAATCTGGTACATTACGGACGTTTTTTTAATCAAGTGAGCATGCCTTTTAACGGTTACAATTAGAAGATGTGCTTCTTATACCGAGTGAATCGAATTCCATGACTACTCCACAGATTGATAAATTAAGAAATATCGCGATCATCGCGCACGTTGACCACGGTAAAACCACGCTGGTAGACAAACTACTTCAGCAATCCGGTACCCTAGAGTCTCGCGGTGAAATCGAAGAGCGAGTCATGGACTCGAACGACATCGAAAAAGAACGTGGTATCACCATCTTGGCGAAAAATACGGCGATCAACTGGAATGATTACCGCATTAACATCGTTGATACCCCTGGACACGCGGACTTCGGTGGTGAAGTTGAGCGTATCATGTCAATGGTTGATAGTGTTCTACTGATTGTTGATGCCGTTGATGGCCCAATGCCACAAACTCGTTTCGTAACGCAAAAAGCGTTTGCTCATGGCTTGAAGCCGATTGTCGTTATCAACAAAATCGACCGTCCAGGTGCACGCCCTGACTGGGTAATGGACCAAGTGTTTGACCTGTTTGATAACCTAGGTGCCAGTGATGAGCAGCTTGATTTCCAAGTCGTTTATGCTTCAGCGCTAAATGGTTGGGCGAGTTTAGAAGAAGGCGAAACGGGTGAAAACATGGAGCCGTTGTTTGAAGCGATCGTTGAGAACGTTGATGCGCCAAATGTTGACCTAGAAAGCCCACTGCAGATGCAGATCTCTCAGCTCGACTACAGCTCTTATGTTGGGGTTATTGGTGTTGCTCGTGTGACTCGCGGTACTGTTAAACCAAACCAACAAGTGACCATCGTTGGCGCAGATGGCAAAAAACGTAACGGTAAAGTGGGTACGGTTTTGGGTTATTTGGGCCTTGAGCGTCATGAAGTTGACCAGGCTAACGCGGGTGACATTATTGCGATTACCGGTCTTGGTGAGCTTAAAATTTCTGACACCATCTGTGATCCAAACGCAGTTGAAGCGATGACACCGCTATCAGTTGATGAACCGACCGTTACCATGACCTTCCAGGTCAACACGTCGCCATTTGCAGGTAAAGAAGGTAAGTTCGTCACTTCGCGTAATATTCTTGAGCGTCTTGAGAAAGAATTGGTGCATAACGTAGCGCTACGTGTTGAGCAAACTGACGATCCAGATAAATTCCGCGTATCAGGCCGTGGTGAGCTTCACCTTTCTATCCTGATCGAAAACATGCGCCGTGAAGGCTTCGAGCTTGCTGTTTCTCGTCCTGAAGTGATCATCAAAGAAGAAGATGGTCAAAAAATGGAACCGTTTGAAACCGTGACTATCGACGTGCTTGAAGAGCACCAAGGTGGCATCATGGAAAACATCGGTCTGCGTAAAGGTGAACTGAAAGACATGGCGCCAGATGGCAAAGGCCGTGTACGCATGGACTTCATCATGCCTTCTCGTGGTCTGATTGGTTTCCAAACCGAGTTCATGACACTCACCTCAGGTTCAGGCTTACTGTACCATACGTTTGATCACTACGGTCCTCATAAAGGCGGTACTATTGGTCAACGTAACAATGGTGTACTGATTTCTAACGCCACTGGTAAGGCACTGACTTACGCCCTGTTTAACCTTCAAGAGCGCGGCCGCTTGTTCGCTGAGCACGCTGACGAAGTGTATGAAGGCCAAGTTATCGGTATTCACAACCGTTCAAACGACCTAACAGTTAACTGTTTGAAAGGTAAGCAGCTAACGAACGTTCGTGCTTCAGGTACCGATGACGCACAAGTTCTGTCTCCGGCGATTAAGTACACACTAGAGCAAGCTCTAGAGTTTATCGATGACGATGAATTGGTTGAAGTGACGCCAGAAAACATCCGTATTCGTAAGCGTTACTTGACGGAAAATGACCGTAAACGTGCTGGACGTGGTGCGAAGTAACTTCGCCAAGTAAGCCGTTATTGTTAGGCCCCGGATTGTGAGCAATTCGGGGCTTTTTTCTATTAGTTAATAGGCAAATGAAGCATGAAAAAGGTGATCATTAGTGGTGGGCCTGGCGCAGGGAAAACCACTTTAATTGAGTACTTGGCTCATCGAGGCTTTCATACGTTTGCTGAGGTGCCCCGACAGCTTATCGAAGTCCAAAGCCAGCGTGTGGATGGCATTCTCCCTTGGCATGACTTACCGGCCTTTGCCCAATTGTGCCTAGATGCTATGTGTCAACATAAGCAGCAGGCAGAGGCTTTGCCTCTGGCATTTTTTGATCGCGCGATTGGTGATATTTGTGGCTACCTTACTCTGGGTGGCTTTACACCCGATGAGGCGTATCTTCAAGCCAGCCAAGGCTACTATCCGCAAGTCTTTGTTTGTCGCCCGCAGGCGGCTATCTATGTACAAGATGAGATTCGTCCATATCCGTTTGAACAGGCCTTAGACATTCATCGACAACTGGTACAAAGCTATCAGGTGTTAGGGTATGAAGTGGTTGAGGTGCCTTGGGCGAGTGTCGAGCAACGCAGTGAATTTATACTGAGCTACGTGCAATAATAAAAAAGCATGGTCGAAACCATGCTTTGATGTTTAGTCCAACATTGGATTATTTATCATTTAAATGTGCAATGAACTTATCGGATTCAGCAATCGCCGCATTCATTTGTTTAATCGCATTTTGAATATCAAGTTCTAGATTTGAGAACTCACCTTGTAATGAACCAATCGCACTGGCGTTAAGGTTATGCTTTAGATACAGCGTATTATCGCGTAGTGTGTCGAGAACTGGATTCATTTTTTGCTCAGCGCGTTTCATGGCACTAATCATACTTTGGTAAGATGATTGAGTGTTGCGCATTTTGGCTTGGCTCTTGCTGCGTAAAGAGGCGTTAGAGTACAGCTCAAGTTCTTCTTGCCACTCTTCAAATAGGGCGCTAGAGACATCTTCAATAGCGGCAATACGGTCACGGACGTCCTGCGCGGCCGCTTCACTGTCTTCGTATTCTGCATTGATTTTGTTGTACATTGCTTCGAGTTCACCACCATCGTAATTGGTGAGTGCTGAAAGCGCTTCAAGTGCGCTGGAAAACTCTTCTTGAGCGTCTTGTTGAGACTCTTTGGCATCTTCGACGCGATCAACCATAATATCGCGCTTGTGGTAACCCACTTGTTCCATGGCAGAGTAGTAGGCAGATTGGCAACCCGTCAGTGTGACGAGAGAGATGAGGATGGCTAACAAGTAAGGCATGATGAATTTCTTTCCGTTTTTAAGTGAATAGTCAAACCAGCCTCGGGCTACACTAGAGCTTTGAGGCACAGATTGTTAGGTAATAGCATGAACCACAGACTCAGCAGTTACAAGATGAAAACTGCCGCGTTCGCAAGACTCAGCGTGCGATTCTTTCGCCACCTATTTGCGAGGGTAATGCATGATCGAGTGAGCGTCAGTGCCGGTTATATGGCCTATATAACATTGTTGTCACTAGTGCCGATGTTAACGGTTCTGTTCTCGGTCCTATCGACATTTGAATTGTTTGCGAATAGCGCAGATGTCATTCAAGAGTTTGTGATCACTCATTTCGTGCCGGCCGCGGGAGAAGCCGTCAGTACCGCGCTGAGTGAATTTATTCAGAATACCGGGAAAATGACCGCGGTAGGCAGTTTGTTTTTGTTTATCACTGCCTTAATGCTGATTTCTAATATCGATAAGAACTTAAATTATATTTGGCGTGCGCGTGGTCAGCGACAAATTATGTTTTCTTTTGCTATGTATTGGATGGTGATCACGCTGGGCCCGATTTTGGTTGGAACCAGCATTGCGGTCACCTCTTACATTACGTCACTGAAGTTGATCGAGAACGAAACCTTGTCTGGCTTATACAGTGGGTTATTACCATGGCTCCCTGTATTTCTGTCGTTCTGCGCGTTTATGGGGCTGTATCTATTGGTGCCCAATAAAACTGTGCGCTTTGTCCATGCGGTGATCGGCTCGGCCACTTCGGCCATTTTATTTGAATTGATCAAAAATGGTTTTGCATTTTACATTACTCAATTTCCATCTTATCAGTTGATTTACGGCACGTTGGCTGCCATTCCGATTTTGTTCGTTTGGGTCTACTTATGCTGGTTTATTGTGTTAATTGGTGCAGAAGTGACGGCCAGTTTGGGTGAACACGAGCAATGGGCGAAACCTCAACTCGTGGTAGACTCAGACAGCGAACAATCACAATAAGCACAACCTAGGAGTAATGATGATCGCTTTGATTCAGCGTGTGAGCGAAGCTGCCGTCAAGGTAGATGGCGAGATTGTCGGTGCCATTGACCAAGGCTTGTTGGTCTTGCTCGGGGTCGAAAAAGAGGATGATGAAGCCAAAGCGAAGCGCTTGGTTGAGCGGGTTGCTACCTACCGCGTATTTGAAGATGAGGCGGGAAAAATGAACCTCAACGTCCAGCAAGTGAATGGTCAGGTGTTGGTGGTGTCGCAATTTACGCTACCGGCCGACACCAAAAAAGGCACGCGTGCCGGATTTTCGCGTGGTGCTCACCCCGCAGATGCGCAGCGTCTATATGATTACTTTGTCGATCAGTGCCAAAGTGTGCTGCCTACAGAGCGCGGCCGGTTCGCAGCCGACATGAAAGTCTCTTTAGTGAATGACGGTCCTGTCACTTTTTGGTTACAAGTCTAATATAAGTTCAGGGATGACAGCCTGCGTTGCAACAGTGCCAGGCTGAATAATTTAAGGGATAACTATGTTTAAACTGATTACCCCCAAAACGGATAACCAGCTCAATAAGTACTACCATTTTCGCTGGCAAATGCTACGTGAGCCGTGGCGTATGCCGATTGGCTCTGAGCGTGATGAATACGATGCCACCAGCCATCACCGTATGATTACGGACAGCCGTGGTCGCCCAATCGCCATTGGACGCTTATACATCACCCCAGATAACGACGCTCAAGTGCGCTATATGGCGGTCAAAGGGAATCGCCGTAATAAAGGGATGGGATCGCTGCTTTTAGTGGCGCTGGAGTCTCTGGCGCTAAAAGAAGGTGCGAAGCGATTGGTGTGTAGCGCTCGCGAAGATGCGATCGCTTTTTATGAAAAAAATGGCTTTGAACGCCGAGGTGAGCTCAACGATGAGCGTGGTCCGGTGCGTCATCAGCAGATGGTCAAGCCGCTTAATCCAATGTCCAATGTATTGCGCAATCCTGAATGGTGCGCAGAACTGCAAGCGCGCTGGGAGACACAAATCCCGATCAGCGACAAAATGGGCATTAAAATCAATCAATACAACGGCTATCAATTTGAGTGTAGCGCGCAGCTCAACCCGAACCTCAATCCGCACAACACCATGTTTGCGGGATCAGCGTTTACCCTCGCAACCTTAACAGGCTGGGGAATGACCTGGCTATTGATGAAAGAGCGTGGACTGAGCGCCGATATCGTATTGGCTGACAGCCGCATACGTTATAGCCACCCCGTTGAGCACAGCCCAGTTGCATCCACCACTCTGGATGGCATTAGTGGCGATTTAGATCGTCTCGAGTCAGGACGTAAAGCACGTATCGTCATTCATGTCGTGATATACAGCGATGATGTGCCAGCGGTTGAATTTACTGGTACCTATATGCTGCTTCCTAACTATCAATCGATGATTGCGGCGTCAGAGGTGTGATCTTCCGCTGCTGAGCTTTGCGGTAATTTGGCGCTCGGTGCGGAAACAGGTAACACACTGGGACACGATTTGGAGACCGCCTTTAGGGTACCCGTAGCGAGATTGGCATGAAATTCACCGCACTCACCGTCAATGGTTAATGCGAGGGTGCTCGATTGCTGATTCACTAAGTCTAGCTCCCCAAGCAATGACGCACCCTCAGAGGCCTCTGAACGCACTGTCATTCGTCCGCGATCGGCGTGGAGGTTGATGGTACTAAACTCAAATTGACTGCGCGCCGGAGTGGTTTCAGCCGTTACAGGCACTTGAATTTGCCCTTCGCGAATCGAGCCAGCGATGTCACCGGATAAAGAGTGAGCCAACATCGAGTCATCGCCCGCTAAGCCGCGTAGTGTCGCATTAAACTCAGCAAATCCACTCAGCTCGACTGGGGTTGAAAAGTAGCGCTGCCCCAAACTCAGTGGAAGGCCATCTCCGGTCGCGGTTAGGGTCCAAGGTTGGCTGATGGCATTGAGGTCACCACTCGCCACGAGATCCACATATCCTTGTCTTAGCGGTACAAATAACCGATCGATCTGCCAGCGACCTTGATTCGCTGAAAGCTCTACAATCCCCTGCGAGCCATAGATTTGGTCGTAACTTAGGTTATTCGCTGACAGCTCAGCTTGTCCACTCCATAGCCCGAGCTGGTGGTGTTCAACCAAACTCAGTTGTGAGCCAGAGGCGTTAATCCCGGTTAATTGCCAATACGGTGCGAGATCGGTTTGGATGATCTGTCCGCGTTGTACGTTGAGTTGATCGAGTTTGACGTAGCTAAAGCGCTTTAACCATTGACGAACGTGCTGTGCGTAGTGCTCACTTCGCTCAAGGATTTTGACATCGCTCAGATTGAGATGATGAAAAATCAGTTCTTCTGGCGTGATGGTAGCGGCTAATTGTAAGCGGCCCTGTTCAAACTCAGTATCAAAATCTTCAATCTCAATACGCTGATTGGCAAAAGCGATATTGGCGCTTGGTTCGATAAAGCGCCATTGTTCGCCATCTAGGCTTTCGGCATTAAAGGAGATGCTCGCTTTTGGCTGCTGATACAGAGAGTGGTTAAGGTCGATATCCTCTAGCGAGATATCGGCGTTATTAAAGCGGTAGTCTTGCAGCGTAAAAGAACTATTGAGTAGGTCTAAGCTATTGATGTGAAATAGGTGATGAGTATACGGTGACCATAAATCCAATAGATCTAACAGCGGTTGATTGTCGGCAAGTTGCAATTGATTGATGGTGGCGTTAACCAGAGACCAGCCTTGAGAATACTGCTCTGCTTGGCCGGAAATCATCGCGTCACGCCAATGAAAAGACGCGCCATAGATAGTGCTATTTTGTTGGCGATATTCTGCGTCAATAAGAATATCACTCAGTGTTTGGTCATGGATTCTCCATACCCCAGCCGAAATTTGAAGATTGCCATAAGGCAGAGTTTGCTGAGTGCTCAACCATTGCGGTTTTTGCACTTGAATACTCAGTTCATGAATCTGCCAGTTTTGTGCGGTGAGCTTGAGGTTTTTGATAGCCAACTGCTGAGTATCAATATGACGAGCGTCTTGTGCTATATCGGATAGCTGCTCGGTGGTGAGATCCAATCCGTCAAGTAGAATACTGTCGAATTGCCACTCACCATCAAGCCACTTCGGCACAGATAGCCATGCCTGAACTTGGTCAACTTGAATCGTGGATTTTTCCAATTGAACTTGGTTGAGCGTGAAGTGGGCAGGATATTGGTATTCAATCCGCTGGGCGTGAATGGTGATCGGGGCATATTGCAGCAGTCGGTTAACCAGTGGTGTGGCATAAGGAGTGTAAAGCGCGCCAAAACCTGCGCTAAGCACAACAGCCAGCAGCAACAATAACCACAGTAACCCGAATCCTGCTTTTTTCATTCTTTTGTTGTACCTCGTCAGCGATGATGATCTAGATTGAAACATTTCGAGTGCGGCTTCAATAAAAAAGCCCCTCAAAAGAGGGGCTTTAATGCTAATTTTCCGTTGATGTCACTTAATCCAACTGCGGACCCGCGCTGACCAAAGATTGACCTTCGGCGTTATCGGTGTATTTCTCGAAGTTATTGATAAAGCGCTCTGCGAGATCTTTAGCCTTGCTTTCCCACTGCAGTGGGTCCACATAGGTGTCACGAGGGTCAAGAATCGCAGGGTCAACACCCGGTAGTGATGTTGGCACTTCCAAGTTAAAGATTGGAATATGCTTGGTGTTGGCTTGTTCAATTGAGCCATCGAGGATCGCATCAATGATGCCGCGCGTATCTTGAATCGAGATTCGCTTACCAGTTCCATTCCAACCGGTATTTACCAAGTATGCCTCTGCGCCAGCGGCTTCCATGCGTTTCACCAATACTTCAGCGTATTTGGTTGGATGCAAGGTTAAAAACGCCGCGCCAAAACAGGCAGAGAAGGTCGGGGTTGGTTCGGTAATTCCTCGCTCAGTACCCGCCAGTTTGGCTGTAAAGCCAGAGAGGAAATGATACTTCGTTTGCTCTGGTGTCAGTTTTGATACCGGAGGCAATACGCCGAACGCATCTGCAGATAAGAAGATGACTTTATTTGCATGCCCACCCTTAGATACCGGCTTAACAATGTTGTCGATATGGTAAATCGGGTAAGACACACGGGTATTTTCGGTTTTTGAGCCATCATCAAAGTCGACTGAACCATCAGGACGAACGGTGACGTTTTCCAGCAGCGCATCGCGGCGAATCGCGTTGTAGATATCGGGCTCTGCTTCTTTTGATAGCTTGATGGTTTTTGCGTAGCAGCCACCTTCGAAGTTAAACACGCCATCGTCATCCCAACCGTGCTCGTCATCACCAATCAACGCGCGTTTAGGGTCGGTTGAAAGCGTTGTTTTACCTGTACCTGAAAGACCAAAGAAGACAGCAACATCGCCTTTTTCGCCCATGTTGGCGCTGCAGTGCATTGAAGCGATACCTTGCAAAGGCAAGAAGTAGTTCATCATCGCGAACATACCTTTTTTCATCTCGCCGCCGTACCAAGTTCCGCCAATCAGTTGCATGCGTTCAGTGAGGTTGAAAACCGTGAAGTTTTCAGAGTTCAGACCTTGTTTTTCCCAGTTTGGATTCGTGCATTTTGCACCGTTCATCACGACGAAGTCTGGCTCAAAACCGACCAGTTCTTCATCGCTTGGACGAATGAACATGTTTTTAACGAAATGAGCCTGCCATGCCACTTCAGTAATGACACGAATACTCAGACGAGTATCTGGGTTGGCACCACAGTAACCATCAATCACAAACAGACGTTTGCCGGAAAGCTGGTCAGTGACCGTTGTTTTTAAATCGTTCCAAATTTCTTGGCTAATCGGTTTATTATCATTTTTCACTGCATCGGAAGTCCACCACATGTGTTCCTGAGTGGTGGCGTCTTTGACAATGTATTTATCTTTCGGTGAGCGGCCAGTAAAAATACCAGTGTCAACCGCGATTGCGCCGAGTTCAGTGACGACCCCTTTTTCATACCCCTCGAGTTGAGGGAGAGTCTCTTCTTCGTAAAGCATTTCGTAGCTGGGATTGCGTACGATTTCCTTTACGTTTTGAAGCCCGTATTGGGAAAGGTCTATTGTTGCAGCCTTAGTATGTTCCATAACGGTCATAGGTGCTCCTTATCGGAATTTTTGTAGGGAATATTTATATTGTAATAATGTTCTAATTTTTTGTTTGCTCACCATGCTAGCAACGGGCCTAAGCCAAAACAGGGATATAGTTCAAAAAATAACCACAGTTTTGGTGGGGTATTAGGCGTCTCGTCACATATTGGCTCTATCAGTTTATCGTGGGCTTTAAGTCTAGTGCTAGCCCTAGTTGATTATTAATTCCAAAAAAATAAGTATTGCGAATAACGCAGTCATGGCGGGCTTTGAGGGGAGGTCGATCACAAAAAAGCCAGCAGATCGCTGGCTTTTTAGGGGAATTATCGTGCTTGATAAAAGTAGTGAATTAATGCAACGTTTGGGAGTCTTGACCATGGTTAGCAAACAACTCACCCACTTCCGCTTCATCGATGACGTAAGTGGTTCCACAGTAATCACAGTGCAGGGAGATGTTGCCAGCTTCCGCAAGCATTTCATAAACCTCAGCTTTTGGCAGCGTTGTAATCGCTGCAGCACTGCGTTCGCGTGAACAACCGCAATGGAACTCGACAGGTTGAGGATCGAACAGGCGCACGGTTTCTTGGTTATATAAGCGATATAGCAATTCATTCGCTGGGAGCGTAAATAGCTCTTCAGACTTAATAGTATCGGTGAGCTGCTCTAAGTGCTCGAAATCGTCAGCGCTACCAGTGCCGTCAGGCATGACTTGCAATAGCATTCCTGCAGCGTGCTGCGCGTCAGTACGAATCCATAAACGAGTCTTAAGCTGTTCTGAGTTGGCGAAGTAACCTTCAATCACGTCTGTGAGCGTATCTCCTTCCAAGCCAACCACGCCTTGATAGCGTTCGCCTTGTTTAGGGTCGATGGTAATCACCATGTGGCCTTTACCCATCAGTTGATGCAGCGTTGCATCATCGGCAATATCGCCTTCCCAGCGCGCAACACCGCGTACTTTTTGGTCGTGATCACCGTTAATTACGGCCAGTGAAACCGGGCCATCACCTTGCAATTGGATGGTGATAGAACCTTCAAATTTCAGTGTGGCAGTTAACAGTGTCGTTGACACCAATAGCTCTCCTAACAACGTTTTAATCGCTGCTGGATACTCCTTGCTTGAAATGATCTGTTGGTATGTTTCGTCCAATTGTACCAACTCGCCACGAACAGATAAGTTTTCAAATAGGTAGCGATGTAGTGCATTGTTTGCCATGTGGCGATTTCCTCTCAAGAGTGCTCAGCTTATTGATGTTTAAATTTAATGATGTCACGACGCTGTTTTTTGTCCGGACGACGATCTGGCGCCGGGTTGACCGCATGAAGTTTACGGCGCAGCGCATTGTCTTCACGTTTAGCGATACTATCGGCGGTTTCGCTATACAAGGTTTGTGCTTCTGGCGCACCGCGTCGTTGGTCAGAAATTTTTTCTATCGTCACGGTTTTTTCTTCGTTACCCTGACGTAGCGTGATCACAGCACCGAGTTCAACCACTTTACTTGGTTTACTGCGCTGCCCATTATAATGAACTTTGCCGCCATCAACCATGTTACGAGCTATGGATCGAGTTTTGTAAAAACGTGCGGCCCACAGCCATTTATCTAGGCGAACGGCTTCTGTGTTGGAACCCATTAGGATATTTTACCTCTAAGGATGTAGAGTCCTTGCTTTGATAGATGTGTAAACAATGGTGACAATGTTCGCATTTTTCAAGCGAGATCTAAAAATCTATTCATGTCTCAAACAATATGCTCGTAGTGGTATATTGTGTGAGATATTTTATTTTGTAGATTGGCTACGAACTTAGTAGGATATGCACAACTTGAACATCCTTAATAAAGCTTGAGTCAAAGGAATTGAACAAGTTCCCGTCTATAGGGTCTCTATGGGCTGAATTTATCACAAAGGAATAAGCGTGAGTTTTCGCGATATCACAACCAACCCAGCAGCGTTTTTTAAACCCCTTCTTACCAATCAAACACGAATCAGCCGCATAGTAGCCTGTATATTTGCGGTTGCGACGGCGTGGCTTTTGGGGCAGATGGTATGGTTATTCTTACCAACAACCGCGCTTGTTCCATGGTCCCCTACACAACAAGTTTCGAACCAGACGAAACCAAATCAGCAGCTTGATGTCTCAGCGATACAGCGCGGTAACCTGTTTGGTCGTTATCAAACGGAAACGAAGCCGCAGCCCAAAGTGGTACAAGATGCCCCTAAAAGTCGGCTTAATGTCACGCTGGTGGGTGTGGTGACCAGTTCTCAACCCGAATTGAGCTTGGCGGTGCTTGCCAATCGTGGCCAGCAATCGACCTATGGCGTCAATGAGATGATTGAAGGAACGCGAGCGAAAATTGTCGCGGTTCACAGTGACCGTGTGATTGTCAATAATGCCGGGCGTGATGAAACCGTTATGCTTCAAGGCATTGATTACAGCAAGCGTTCTACTGAGCAACCACGAGATAGCGAACGTGGTGCGCCACGTGAGCGTGAAGAAGCAAGCAATGCTTCGCGACCAAAACGAACATTAAACCTTGATGATGTGCGTGCGGATATTCAAGAAAACCCTCAGCAGATCTTCCAGTACATTCGAATGTCTCAAGTGAAGCGTGATAATGATGTTATCGGCTATCGATTGAGCCCGGGCAGTAGCGCGGCATTATTTAACGAAGTGGGTTTGCAACAAGGCGATATCGCTGTGCAACTCAATGGAAAGGATTTATCGGACCCAGAGGTGATGACTGAAATTTTTGAGTCAATTTCCGATTTAACCGAACTGAATTTAACGGTTGAGCGCGACGGTCAACCTTACGATATTTATATTTCATTATAAGCGTGGCTTAAGTCGCTCTTAAAGGAGAACACAGTGAAGCATTGGCTCAATAAAAGTGCATGGTTATTACTCGGGAGCCTGTTGGTCTCGCCAACGACCGTCGCCAATGAATATAGTGCGAGTTTCAAAGGAACGGATATTCAAGAATTCATTAATATCGTCGGACGCAACCTAGAAAAAACCATCATTGTTGATCCATCGGTGCGCGGTAAAATTGACGTGCGCAGCTACGATATGCTTTCGGAAGACCAATACTACAGTTTCTTTTTGAATGTTTTGGAAGTGTATGGCTACGCTGTGGTTGAGATGGAGAATGGGGTGATCAAGGTCATTAAAGCCAAGGATGCCAAAACCTCTGCCATTCCGGTTGTTGGCGACGATAGCGTTCGTGGCGATAACGTGATCACTCGTGTGGTTGCGGTACGTAATGTTTCAGTACGTGAATTATCCCCTTTGCTGCGCCAACTGAACGATAACGCGGGCGCCGGTAATGTGGTGCATTACGATCCGGCGAATATTATTTTGATTACTGGCCGAGCTGCGGTGGTGAATCGCCTGGCCGACATCATCAAACGTGTCGATCAAGCCGGTAACAAAGACATTGAAGTGGTTGAACTGGCGAACGCCTCGGCGGCTGAAATGGTGCGGATTGTCGATGCGCTGAATAAAACTCAAGATTCGAAAAATACGCCCGCTTTTTTGGAACCCAAATTGGTGGCGGATGATCGTACCAATTCGATTCTTATCTCTGGTGAACCTCAAGTTCGTGCTCGTCTTAAGCGTTTGATTAAACAGCTTGATGTCGAGATGGCAACCAAGGGCAATAATAAAGTTGTCTACCTCAAATACGCCAAAGCCGAAGACTTAGTCGAGGTGCTCAAAGGGGTCTCTGATAATCTGCAAGCAGAAAAAGCAACGGGGGCGAAAGGCTCGACCACATCTGGTAATAACCGTGACCAAGTGATGATTGCGGCGCATGAGGGCACCAACTCATTAGTTTTGACAGCTCCGCCCGATATCATGATTGCACTGCAAGATGTGATTGCTCAGTTGGATATTCGCCGTGCTCAAGTCTTGATTGAAGCCTTGATTGTGGAGATGTCAGAAGGTGACGGGATTAACCTCGGGATTCAATGGGGCTCTTTGGAAAGTGGCTCTGTGATTCAATACGGCAACAGTAATGCGCAAATTGGTCAAGTGATGGTCGGTCTTGAAGAGGCGAAAGACACCACCACCGAAGAGAGCTATTGGGATTCAGACAGTGGTTCTTGGCAAACGCGTCAATCGGTGGAAGAAGGGGATTACTCCACGCTCGCTTCGGCGCTGTCCGGCGTCAATGGTGCGGCAGTCAGTGTGCTAATGGGTGATTGGACCGCGCTGATTCAAGCGGTCTCTAACCAATCGAATTCAAATATCTTGTCATCACCGAGTATCACCGTGATGGACAATGGCGAAGCGTCTTTTATTGTCGGTGAAGAAGTGCCGGTGATCACTGGCTCAGCGGCGGGGTCGAACAATGATAACCCATTCCAAACCGTCGACCGTAAAGAGGTCGGTATCAAACTCAAAGTGGTGCCGCAGATTAACGAAGGGGACTCGGTCCAACTGAATATTGAGCAAGAAGTGTCTAACGTATTAGGCGCTAATGGCGCGGTAGACGTGCGCTTTGCTAAACGCCAACTCAATACGTCAGTGATGGTCAATGACGGGCAGATGATTGTGCTGGGGGGCTTAATTGATGAGCGTGCTGTGGAAAGTGAGTCTAAAGTGCCGCTGCTTGGCGATATTCCAGTGCTTGGGTATTTGTTTAAGTCGACGAACACCGAAGTACAAAAACGTAATTTGATGGTGTTTATTAAGCCGACCATCATTCGCGATGGCGTGACCGCTGATGGTATCACTCAGCGTAAATATAACTTTATTCGCGCGGAACAGCTTTATAAAGCAGATAAAGGTCTGACGTTAATGGATGACAACAACATTCCAGTATTGCCTAAATTTGGGCGAGAACTCGGTCATCCTGCAGAAATTCAAGCATTTATTGATCAAATGGAAATCCAACAACGATGAGTGAAACTCTCTCGGCCGCCGCCGCTTATCGCCGATTGCCGTTCAGTTTCGCCAATCGCTTTAAGATGGTGTTAGAGCCTAATGATGCGCAGCAATTGGTGCTCTATTATGTTGCGCCGTTAAATATTGAATCCTTACTTGAAGTACGCCGCGTGGCCGCAGAGCCGTTTGAGATCGAAGAAGTCAGTCGTGAGGCGTTTGAGCTCAAACTGACCATCGCTTATCAGCGTGACTCGTCGGAAGCTCGTCAGCTCATGGAAGATTTGGGGGCCGATAAAGAAGATTTTTTCTCACTGGCCGAAGAGCTTCCGCAAGACGAAGACTTGCTCGAATCTGAAGATGATGCGCCGATCATCAAATTGATCAACGCCATGCTGGGTGAAGCGATCAAAGAAGGCGCGTCGGATATTCATATCGAGACCTTTGAAAAGACGTTATCGATCCGTTTTCGGGTGGATGGCGTCTTGCGTGAAGTCTTAAGCCCGAGCCGTAAGCTTGCTCCGCTGGTGGTATCTCGGATTAAAGTCATGGCGAAACTGGATATTGCCGAAAAGCGGGTACCGCAAGATGGTCGTATCTCGCTTAGAATTGGTGGTCGAGCCGTCGATGTTCGGGTATCAACCATGCCATCATCACATGGTGAACGTGTGGTCATGCGTTTGCTGGATAAAAACGCAACTCGTCTCGATTTACACAGTTTAGGTATGACGCCTGCAACCCATGACCAATTCCGCCACATTATTGAACGCCCACATGGCATTTTGTTGGTGACAGGTCCAACTGGGTCGGGTAAATCGACCACCTTGTACGCTGGCTTGCAAGAGCTGAATAGCAACGAGCGCAATATTCTCACGGTAGAAGACCCTATTGAATTTGATATCGATGGCATTGGCCAAACTCAGGTTAACCCGAAAGTCGATATGACCTTTGCCCGCGGCTTACGTGCTATTTTGCGTCAAGACCCGGATGTGGTGATGATAGGTGAGATTCGTGACCTTGAAACGGCGCAAATTGCTGTACAAGCCTCTTTAACGGGTCACTTGGTTCTTTCAACATTGCACACCAACACGGCAATCGGCGCGATTACTCGTTTGCGAGATATGGGCATTGAACCCTTTTTGATTTCATCATCGCTTTTGGGGGTGCTCGCACAACGTTTGGTGCGCACCTTATGTGGCGATTGTAAGCAGCCCTATATGGCGAATGCAGAACAAAAGCGCTTGTTTGATCTCGATGAAGACCAAGAGCTGACGCTGTATAAGCCGCATGGCTGTGAACGATGTAACCATAAAGGTTATCGAGGTCGTACCGGGATTCACGAACTGTTGCTCGTCGATGACCAAGTCCAGGCGTTGATCCACAGCGAAGCGGGTGAGCAGGCGATTGAAAAAGCCATTCGTGCTCATACACCAAGTATTCGTGGGGATGGCTTGTCGAAAGTCCGTCTTGGCATTACCTCGCTTGAAGAAGTCATGCGTGTGACCAAGGAAGTATAATGGCGGCGTTTGAATATCGAGCCTTGGATGCCAAGGGCAAAACCAAAAAAGGTGTCATTGAGGGCGATAATGCGCGCCAGGTACGTGCGCGTTTAAAAGAGCAAGGCTTGGTGCCGGTGGAGGTTTCAACCACCAGTGGGCGAAAACCTCAGCGAGCTGGCGGCCAGCAAACTGGGGCAAGCTCTGTTGGCCTCAAGCGCGGGATAAGTACGCCGGATTTAGCGCTGATTACTCGCCAGCTCTCGACACTGGTTCAATCGGGTATGCCATTGGAAGAGTGTTTGCGTGCGGTGTCCGAGCAATCAGAAAAGCCGCGTATTCGTAACATGTTGCTCGCGGTGCGATCTAAAGTTACCGAGGGCTATACCTTAGCGGATAGCCTTGGTGATTATCCGCATATCTTTGATGAACTGTTCCGTTCAATGGTGTCAGCGGGCGAGAAATCGGGTCACCTTGATGCTGTGCTTGAACGCTTGGCTGATTACGCAGAAAACCGCCAAAAAATGCGTTCCAAGCTGCAACAGGCGATGATCTACCCTGTCGTGCTGGTGGTGTTTGCCATTGGTATCGTCGCCTTTTTGCTGGCTGCGGTCGTGCCGAAAATCGTCGGGCAGTTTGTTCAGATGGGCCAAGAACTTCCAAAATCCACTCAGTTTTTGCTCTCTTCCAGTGACTTTATCAAGAACTGGGGGCTTTTGGTGCTGATTGTGGTATGCATCGCGATTTATGTGGGGAAGTGGGCCCTGAGTAAACCCAATTTACGTTTGAAGTGGGATCGTAAAATCATTTCAATGCCGTTGATCGGTAAAATTTCGCGTGGTTTAAATACGTCACGATTTGCCCGCACTTTGTCGATTTGTACCTCAAGTGCGGTACCAATTTTGGATGGCATGAAAGTCGCGGTGGATGTGATGTCGAATCACTATGTGAAGCAGCAAGTGCTGATCGCCACCGACAACGTTCGTGAAGGGGCGAGCTTACGTCGCGCTCTGGAGCAAACTAAACTCTTCCCTCCCATGATGCTGCATATGATAGCCAGTGGTGAGCAGAGTGGTGAACTGGAAAGCATGCTGACACGCGCAGCAGATAACCAAGACACCAACTTTGAATCGACAGTGAATATCGCTTTGGGCATTTTCACACCGGCACTGATTGCCTTAATGGCAGGCTTAGTTTTGTTTATTGTCATGGCAACCATGATGCCGATTTTAGAAATGAATAATTTAATGAGTGGCTAGCACCCGTGTGCGCTATCAATTGGAGAAAAAAATGAAACGCATGAATAAGAAGCAGTCTGGCTTTACCTTATTAGAAGTCATGGTTGTCGTGGTCATTTTGGGTATTTTAGCCAGCTTTGTTGTGCCTAACTTATTAGGTAACAAAGAAAAAGCTGACCAGCAAAAAGCGATTACCGATATTGTAGCGTTGGAAAACGCGCTCGATATGTACAAACTGGATAACAGCGTGTACCCAACCACAGACCAAGGCTTAGAAGGATTGGTCAATAAACCCAATAACCCAGAGCCACGTAATTACCGTGATGGCGGATACATTAAACGTCTACCCACTGACCCTTGGGGCAACGATTACCAATATTTGAGCCCAGGCGATAAAGGCCGTATCGATGTCTTTACCTTGGGTGCCGATGGTCAAGAAGGCGGTGAAGGCGTTAATGCCGATATCGGTAACTGGAACTTGCAAGATTATCAGTAATGAGTGTGGGCAGGATTTTCCTGCCCGTTTAGCCTGTATGCCGCGTCGAAATGGATTTACGCTTCTTGAGATTTTGCTGGTACTGGTGCTGCTTTCGGTGGCATCGGTAGCGGTGATCTCAACGTTTCCCTCCAGCTCAACCGATATTGCTAAACAGCAGGCAGAGCGGTTTTTTCAGCGCATTCAACTTCTTAATGATGAAGCATTGTTGAGCGGGAAGGAGTTTGGGTTGCATGTTGATGAGCAAAAGTCGCGTTATGATCTGATGCAACTAGGCGATCAAGGTTGGCAGGAGCTGACGCTGCGTGATATTCCCTATCAAACCCAAGTTGAAGACGGTGTTGCGGTGCATTTTGAGCTGGGCAGCAGTGCTTGGCAGGATAAAGACCGCTTGTTTGACCCGAACAGTTCACTGTTTGATGAAAACATGTTCGCTGAGCAAGAGCAGGGCGATAAGAAAGCACTGCCCGCGCCCGAGGTGTTGATCACCTCAAGTGGCGAAGTCACGGCATTTTTAATCTCATTCCATCCCCCTGAAGTGGGCGTTGATGAAGGCTGGCGCGTGGTAGCGAAAGAAAATGGCGCTATTGTGTTGTTAGCTCCAGGAGAGCGTGATGATGATCTGCAATAGTCAGCGACCGCTTTTGTCCTCGCGCGGGATGACATTACTTGAAGTCTTGGTGGCGCTGGCGATTTTCGCCACCGCGGCGATTGCGATCATTCGTTCCGTCAGCCAGCATGTCAATACGCTCAGCTACTTAGAAGAGAAAACCTTTGCATCGATGGTTGCCGATAACCGCATGGCTCTGGTGATGTTAAGTGATGGCAAGGTGACGGCGCAAAAAGGCAAGCAATCGCTAGCCGGGCAAGAGTGGTACTGGCAAGTGACGCCAGTTAAAACCGCCAGTGACTTATTGCAAGCATTTACGGTGAGTGTCGCCAGTAGTGAAAAAGGCACGCCGATTATTACAGTGAGCAGTTATGTTGAGCCGTAATCGACAACGTCATCAAGGGTTTACGTTAATCGAAGTGCTGGTGGCGATTGCCATTTTTGCGAGCTTAAGTGTCGGCGCATATCAGGTGCTCAACCAAGTTAGCCGAAGTAATGAACTCTCGGCGGAAAAGTCTCAGCGGCTTAAAGAAATACAACGCGCGGTGATCGTGATGGACAACGATTTTCGTCAGATGACGGCGCGTACGATGCGCAGTGAAGGCGATGAGCCGAGTGCTGAAATGCTGTTATGGCAAGACAATCTATTGGACTCTGACTTCAAAGGCCTGCTGTTCGTGCGTGGTGGATGGCAGAATCCACAGCAGCAATTTCCGCGCGGTGAAGTGACCAAGGTTGGCTATCGAATTAAAGACGGTGTGCTAGAGCGTGTTTGGTGGCGCTACCCAGATACGCCCGCTGGGCAGGAAAGCTTGTCTCGCCCGCTACTTAGCCAAGTCGAGTCTTGGTCGATGCGCTTTTATGATGGGCAAGCGTGGCTTGAAGAGTGGCAGCAAACCAATCAAATCCCCATGGCGGTTGCGTTGACATTCACGCTTGAAAACTATGGGGAAATTGAGCGTATCTACCTTACTAATGGCAGTGCGCCGCGCACTAATAGTGGTGAGGAGTCGTCGTCTAATGACAGTTAATTCTTCTCGTCAGCGCGGCGTCGCTTTGATTGTTGTCTTGTTGATCGTGGCGATGATGGCGACCATCGCGGCCACTATGTCAGAGCGCTTGTTTAGTCAATTTCATCGCGCTGAAAATCAGGTCAACTACCAGCAAGCGTATTGGTATGCGATTGGTGCCGAAGCGCTAGCTAAAGTGGCGATAGAACAGAGCTACACCGACAATGATACGATTAACCTTTCTCAGCCTTGGGCGATGCAAGAGCAAACCTATCCGCTGGAGTTTGGTGAGTTACGTGGGCGAATTTATGATAAGCAGGCGTGTTTTAACCTCAATGCGCTAAGCAGTGTTGAGCAAACGTCAAGCCAACAAACCGCTTACGCGACACTAGTGCTACAGCGGCTGCTTCAGCTGCTGGATATTGAAGCGTACCGAGCGGAAACTATTGCTCATTCCATGCAAGAGTTTGTCGACCGCAATGATAGCGTCGATACCATCTCTGGTGTTGAAGACAGTACGTACGAGTCGATGTCGCCGCCTTACCTTGCCGCCAATAACTGGGTGGCGGATAGCAGTGAATTGCGCGCTGTTTATCAGGTGACTGGGGATGTCATGCAAAAGCTCGCTCCATACGTTTGTGCGCTTCCCAGTGATGAGTTGAAGCTCAACGTCAACACGCTATTGCCGGAGCAAGCCGTGCTATTGGCGGCCTTTATGGGCCCACAGGCCAATGAGTCACGCATGCAAAGCTTACTACAAGGGCGACCTTACGATGGTTGGGGGCAGATTGATGATTTTCTTGCTAGCCCCGAATTGACAGAGTTGAGCGATAGTCAGCTCGACGACCTAAAACAACATGTCACTGTTGATAGTGCCTATTTTGAGCTTGATGCTCAAGTGAAGGTCAGCGAATCAAGAATTCGTATCCGCAGTTTATTATTTAGTGATAATCGAGAAACTGCGACGGTGGTTCGTCGTCGCTTTGGAGGAATCGGTGAACGAGTTTCTAATCGTTCGACTGAGCAGCAATAAGGCATCACCCGTTCAGTGGCTCGCGTGGTCTGAGCTACAGAAGGCAGTGATTGCGAGTGGTGAAGTCGCCAACTGGGATGCGATTCCAGAATTGACGCCTTATGCTGAGCTGCGTAACGTGATTTTGTTGGTCTCAAGCCAAGATGTGATTAACCATACCGTAGAGATTCCACCCGGTGGTGCGCGACAGTTTGAAAGCATGCTGCCGTACTTGTTGGAAGATGAATTGGCACAAGATGTGGATGAGCTGCATTTTTCGATCATCAGTAAACAAGCAGGGGTTGCGACAGTCTGTGCGATTGAAAAAAGTTGGTTTCGTGACTGCTTAACCTATCTGGCCAGCTGTGGCTTAAGCGTTAAGCAGGTATTGCCTGACGCGTTTGCTCTGCCCACGGAAGATGGGCAAATCAGCGCGGTCGAAATCGAGGATCAATGGTTACTCAAAAAATCGGCTTATCAAGCGATTGGTGTTGATGGCCAATGGTTATCGATGATCGCCGCTTCAGATTGGGTGAAGCAAGATGAGCAATTTTTGCCGCTGGTTGCGTATTCGCCGTTACCTGCTCTGTCGCTCGCCCCTGAACAAGAGTGGCGAAATGGCGAGCCAAGTTTAGTGATGGCGTTGCTGGCTCAGGGAGCATTGCAGAGCAAAATCAACCTATTGAGCGGTGAGTTTAAAGCCAAATCTTCGTTGGGACGTTACTGGAAAATATGGCAAAAAGTGGCGGTGGCTGCGGCGGTCTTGTTGGTGGTCTCGATGGGGCATAATTGGTTAGTGCAACGCAATCTACAAGCTCAGGCTGACGAATATCGCCAAGAGAGTGAGCGTATTTTCCGTTCGGTCACTGGCAAGCGCCGCATTCCGACGGTGAGTTACTTACGTCGTGAAATGGACAGTGAGATTAATCTTCTCTCCGGTGGTTCTCAAAGTGATACCGTGTTGACTTGGTGGAATAAATTGCCTCAGGCGTTGAGCTCAGTGAAGAGTTTGTCAATCAATAGCTTACGCTATGATAGTGATCGTCAAGAGCTGCATTTGGAAGCCAGCAGCAAAGATTTTGAAACCTTTGAGAGTGCACGTGAAGCGCTAGCCAATCAATTCGTTGTAGAACAAGGGCAGCTCAATCGCTCGGGAGAATTGGTCAACGGCACCTTTGTACTCAAGCGCCGCACAGGAGCAGATGGATGAAAAACTGGATTGCTTTGGCTCAGAAATGGTGGTCGAGCATCACGCAGCGTGAACAACGCTTGTTGATGGGCGGCGGTGCCTTGCTGCTCCTTGGTATCATCTATTGGGGAATGTGGCAGCCATTGGCCGAACAAGCGCAGCAGGCTGAGCAGCGTTTAGCCAGCGAGAAGCAGCTACTATCGTGGGTCAAAGATAAAGCGAATACCATTACTCAATTGCGCCAGCAGGGAGGAAAAACCTTCTCTGATCAGCCGCTCAACCAAATTATCTCCTCATCGGCGCGTCGTTTTGATATTGAGTTAGTCCGAGTCCAACCTCGAGGCGACATGATGCAAGTGTGGGTGCAGCCTATGCCGTTTAATCGATTGGTCGATTGGATTGCCTATCTGCGTCAGCAGCAAGGGGTAAACGCTATGTTTGTTGACGTAGATAAAGCGGATACCGAAGGGATGGTTGAAGTGAAGCGTCTGCAGTTTATTAAAGGATGATGCCGTGAAAAAATACCTATTACTTGGGCTGGGTTTGGTGGTGATCTTCGTGGCAAGTGCCGTGGCCCATATGCCAGCGAAGGTAGTAAATTGGTTGCCATTACCTCGCGAGCTCAGTATTGAAGGCGTTTCAGGTACTGTCTGGAATGGTCAAGCACAGAATGTCGCCTGGCAAGGTCAGAATTATGGGCAGTTGCAGTGGAATGTGAATGCTTGGCAGCTGTTGACCGCTGATCTCCATGCCAAAGTTCGTTTTGGGCGTGGTAGCGATGTCGATATGATTGGGCGTGGCGTGGTCGGTTATCGATTGTCTGGGCCGTATGCTGAAAATGTCGTCGCGTCGATTCCCGTCGCCAATGCGCTGCCCTATTTACCTCGTCTTCCGGTACCACTGACCTTAGAGGGCCAGTTAGAACTGACGATTCAGTCGCTGCAATATGCGGCGCCGTATTGTCACCAAGGTGAAGGCACTTTGGTGTGGAATACTCAACAGATTGGCTCCCCGCTTGGCGAGTTAACAACGGGCCCAATCATTGCCGATATCAGCTGCCATGATAACGTTATCGACGTTAAAGGCTCGCAGCAGAGCGCGCAAGTGAGCAGTGGGTTTAGTGCCACGATGCAGCAAAACCGTCGTTATAAAACGAACGCTTGGTTTAAGCCAGAGGAGGAGTTCCCTCAGCAGTTGAGTGAGCAACTCAAGTACTTACGGCCAAGTCGCAATGGTCAATACCAGTTTGATTACAATGGGCGGTTTTAACCGGTCATCGACACTGAGAAGAAAATAAATAGGGAGCCATTTGGCTCCCTATTTATAATGATGTTATTCAAGTATTTAGCTTGAATGGGCTGGAAAGCTTAATTGAACTTTAAGCCCGCCATCACTGCGATTACTCACCGCCACCGCGCCTTGGTGCTGGCTGGCAATACGCTTAACGATGGCCAAACCAAGTCCGGTGCCTTCGCTGCCACGAGCGGTATCTCCGCGGGTAAATGGATTAAACAACTTGTCGACTTGGTGTGGCTCAATGCCTGGGCCATTATCTTCGACACACACCCACACCAGTTTGTTGTCGACGGTCATGCCGGTCGAAACCTTTACCCAGCCATTACCGTAGCGAATCGCATTGACTACCAAGTTGGTGACCGCACGTTTAATGGCGATCTCGCTGCCAGTCGCAGGCTTGATTTTAGTGCATAATGCCGTTTCTATTTGCAGTTCATAGCCACCTTGAGCGGTCGCCACATCGCTGGCGACTTCATTGACATCAACCGCACTAAATGATTGCTGATTAACCGGTTTTAAGTAATCCATAAATTGGCCGATGATCTCATTACATTCTTCGGTATCGCTGATAATGCCCTCCGCGAGATAACCGTCTTCCGGTGACATCATTTCGGTCGCTAAGCGAATGCGTGTGAGCGGAGTGCGAATATCGTGACTGATGCCTGCCATCAGCAAGTTTCTATCCTCTTCCAGCGCTTGAATGCCTTCTGACATCTTATTAAACGCCCGCGTAACAGAACGTATCTCAAGTGCGCCTTTTTCCGGTAGTGGGGGTGGAAACTCGCCACGTCCGACTTGTTGAGCGGCTTTTTCTAGGGCGATCAGTGGGCGATTTTGCCAACGAATAAACAACCAGCCACCAACAATGATCAGCAGCGCCATGATAATGCTGTTGCGAAATAGTGGCGCAAAGTCCTCTTCTTGCAGTTCCGAGAGCGGTACGCGCATGATAAAGCCGGGCAACATATCGGTCTTCATCCACAAGATATAACTGTTTTCCCCTTGGCTCATGCGCACTTCAGTCGGCGAGGCAAACTCTTTGCTCATTTCTTCGCTCATCAAATCGATTTTCATCGCATGCTGGTAGCGCGCTTCCACATCACTGTCTTCACTGTGTACCGTGACACCGAGTTGTTCCAAGACCCGCCGACGCTGCAGCGCGTTCATATTTAAATCCCCATCTTGGTCCAGTGGTTCCTTAAGGATGAGGTTAATTTCGTGGCTTAGAATCTTATTGAACTGCTGCAAGCTTGGCAGCAGCGCATAGTTAAAAACAGCGTAATACGAGTAAATCTGGCTGCCAATGAGCAGTGTGAGAAACAGAAGAATCGATTGAGTAAATGAACTGCGAAAACGCATAGAGAGGCCTTACCATCAACAATAAACCCGGCAGGTTTGCCGGGCTTAAGCAAAAAATACTTTACATCTGTTTGCCGTCGGGAACAAAAACGTAACCGAGTCCCCACACGGTTTGAATGTAGCGAGGCTTGCTGGGGTCTACTTCCAACATACGACGTAAACGTGAGATTTGCACGTCGATAGAACGTTCCATCGCCGAGTATTCACGGCCTCGCGCCATGTTCATTAATTTATCGCGCGACATCGGCTCGCGGGCATTCGTTACTAAGGTTTTGAGCACTGCGAACTCACCTGAGGTTAAAGGCATTGGTTCGTCACCCCGAAACATTTCTCGCGTGCCCAGATTTAAGCGAAATTCGCCAAATTCAACGATCGCTTCTTCCGAACTTGGCGCACCGGGTAATTCAACGTTTTGGCGACGCAGTACCGCTTTGATACGCGCCATCAACTCACGTGGGTTGAACGGTTTAGGTAGGTAGTCATCGGCACCGACTTCCAAACCAACGATACGGTCAATCTCATCGCCTTTGGCGGTGAGCATTAAAATCGGCAGAGTGCTGTTTGCGCTGCGCAAACGTCGACAGATGGACAAGCCATCTTCGCCTGGTAACATCAGGTCGAGGACCATTAGGTGAAAGTTTTCACGCGTCAGGAGGCGATCCATTTGTTCGCCATTGGCGACACTGCGTACTTGAAAGCCTTGTTCGGACAGATAGCGTTCTAGTAGTGAACGTAGCCGAGCATCATCATCCACGACGAGAATCTTATAATTGTCTTGCATATACTGGTTCCACCTATTTCAACGACTAACCCCTTGAGGGATCTCAAAATGTAACACTGTTCTGACCCAAGTGGCGCAAAGAATTGTTAACGTTTATTTCCTTTTTAGCTAATGTATTGGGTCGTTGCAATTAAAGAGCGTCAAGATTATGAAAACTAACCTGATCACCCGCGAAGGCTATGATCGTTTAAAAAAAGAATTAGACTTTTTATGGCGTGAAGAGCGCCCTGAAGTTACCAAGAAAGTAACTTGGGCAGCGAGCCTTGGTGATCGCAGTGAGAACGCCGACTACCAATACAATAAAAAGCGCTTACGCGAGATTGATCGTCGAGTGCGTTATCTGCGCAAACGTCTTGAGCAGGTAACGGTTGTCGATTATTCCCCACAACAAGAAGGTAAAGTCTTCTTTGGTGCGTGGGTTGAAATTGAAAACCAAGAGGGCAGCATTAAGCGTTTTCGCATTGTTGGCCCCGACGAAATCTATGGCGATGCTAAAGATTATATCTCGATTGATTCGCCAATGGCGCGAGCTTTACTCAAAAAAGAGGTCGATGATGAATTTACGGTTCGAACGCCGGAAGGCGAAAAAGAGTGGTTCATCAACCAAATTGAGTACTGTGCGGCAAAAGCATCATAAAAATAACGAGTGACGTCGGTTAAGACTGGAAACGGCGCTCGTTAATCCTCATATAGACTGACATAGTTAGAACAACCAAGAGATTCCACGGATGAGCCAAGCTATCTGTAAACTGATTGCTGACGAACTGAACGTTCGCCCTGAGCAAGTCAACGCGGCAGTGACCTTAATTGATGACGGTAACACCGTGCCATTTATTGCCCGTTACCGTAAAGAAGTGACTGGCGGGTTGGATGATACCCAACTACGTACCCTTGATAGCCGTTTATCCTATCTACGAGAACTTGACGAGCGTCGTCAAACGATTCTCAAATCGATTCAAGAACAAGGCAAATTAACGCCGGATCTCGAGCAAGAAATCCGTCAAGCGGACAGCAAAACGCGTCTTGAAGACCTTTATCTGCCTTATAAACCTAAACGTCGCACCAAAGGTCAAATTGCGATTGAAGCAGGGCTTGAGCCGCTGGCGGAAACGTTATGGAATGAGCCTCAGCATGAGCCAGAGGCTTTCGCTCAGTCGTTTATCGACGCTGATAAAGGTGTCGCGGATACCAAAGCGGCCCTTGATGGTGCGCGAGCGATACTCATGGAGCGCATCGCAGAAGATGCGAATTTGCTAGAAAAAGTTCGTCACTACCTCAACCGTAATGCGGAATTGGTCTCTCGCGTGATTGATGGCAAGCAGCAAGAGGGCGAGAAGTTTAAAGATTACTTTGAGCATAATGAATTGCTCAGCCGTGTCCCATCGCATCGTGCGCTCGCCATGTTACGCGCACGCAATGAAGGTTTCTTGAGTTTGGCTATCAATGCCGACCCCGATCAGGACGAGGGGGTACGTCAATCGTATTGTGAAACGTTGATTGCTCAGCATTATGGCATTGATCTCAGTGATGCGCCCGCTGATGGATGGCGCAAGCAAGTGATCAGCTGGGCATGGCGCATCAAGGTTTCCATGCACATGGAAACCGAGTTAATGGGGGCGTTGAAAGAGCGTTCGGAAATTGAAGCCATTGAGGTCTTCGCGACCAACTTAAAAGACTTATTGATGGCCGCGCCCGCAGGGCCTCGCGCCACGCTTGGTCTTGACCCGGGGCTACGTACTGGGTCTAAAATTGCTGTTGTGGATTCAACCGGTAAAGTGTTGGCGACCGATACTATCTATCCGCACCCACCACAGAAACAGTACGACAAAGCGATGCATGTGGTCGAGAGCTTGGTGCGTAAATACAATGTCGATTTAATTGCGATCGGTAATGGTACGGCTTCACGTGAAACCGACGCCTTTGCAGCGGACTTAATCAAACGCGGCAATTTAAAAGTACAAAAAATCATGGTCAGTGAAGCCGGTGCCTCGGTGTATTCTGCTTCTGAACTGGCAGCCAAAGAGTTTCCAAATATGGATGTCTCGCTGCGCGGCGCGGTTTCTATTGCTCGTCGCTTACAAGATCCTCTGGCTGAATTGGTCAAGATTGACCCGAAATCGATTGGTGTTGGTCAGTATCAACATGATGTGAGCCAGGCGATGCTAGCGAAACGTTTGGACGCAGTGGTTGAGGATTGTGTAAACGCAGTGGGGGTGGATGTGAATACCGCCTCGCCTGCGCTATTGACTCGTGTTGCGGGTTTATCGAGTACGCTGGCTCAGAATATTGTTGATTACCGGAATGATAATGGCCGTTTTGAATCGCGAAGCACACTCAAGAAAGTGGCCCGTTTGGGGCCGAAAGCCTTTGAGCAGTGTGCCGGATTCTTGCGTATTATGGGTGGAAAAAATCCACTCGACGCCTCCGCTGTTCACCCTGAAGCTTATCCCGTAGTTAAAACGATTGCCGAAAAGAATCATAAACCGGTGGCGGGTTTGATTGGCGATAGTGAGTTTCTACGTGGTTTAAAAGCGGTGGATTACACCAATGATACCTTTGGGGTGCCAACCGTTAGCGATATTATCAAAGAGCTGGACAAACCGGGGCGTGACCCGCGTCCTGAGTTTAAAACCGCGACCTTTGCCGATGGTGTCAATGAAATTTCAGACCTTGAGCCGGGAATGGTGCTTGAAGGCGTCGTATCCAACGTGGCTAATTTTGGCGCATTTGTGGATATTGGTGTCCACCAAGATGGCTTAGTGCATATTTCAGCGCTGACTGATCGCTATGTTTCTGATCCACGAGAAGTGGTCAAAGCGGGTGACATTGTGAAAGTCAAAGTCATGGAAGTTGACGCTGGGCGTAAACGCATTGGCTTGTCGATGCGTCTTAATGATCAGCCAGGGCAAGATAATCGCAGTCAGCCTCGTGCTCAGGCTCCAAAAGGACAGACGCGCAAACCGCAGCGCAGCCGAGACAACAATTCGGATGGTGGCGGTTTAGGTGGCGCATTTGCCGAGGCTTTTGCAAACGCTAAACGCCGTTAACCTTGTTGCTTTCGTCTTGAAATGAAAAGCCAGCGTGATGCTGGCTTTTTTTGTTCGGCTACGCTCACAATTAGCTCAAAAAAATACCCACTTTGCTTGCGCGCCGTGGGCATTTAAAAACGGTACTCTCTTTTAGTGAAAAGACTACAGTACCGCGATTACCTCCGAGGGAGTGTTGGGGACGATGGCATGGCCGTAATGGTATTTTATCACGGTACGCCGCCGCTCCATTTTCCCTTCGGTTATCGCTGCATCAATGATGTGCTTTGGCAAACGAAAGCGCATGGCATAACCTTTTCCTTGCTCCTCGCTATAGTTATCGAGTGACAATAATCGGAATAGGCGCTCTAAAGTATCACGTGGATCTTCAGAGTAGCGCTCTCGGACAGTTGGCTCATATTCTGAGTCATAACTTGGATGTTCCGAAGGATCCCAAGAAGACTGCTTGCGCCGCTTGTCATCAGCTTTTACGCCACGTTCTGCATTGGATTTCGACATTGCAAAAGTGGGAGCAATTGGCTCACGAACTTTATTGTCTCGAGAGACCTGCTCGGTCTGCACATTCACTGATGGGGCGATAAGTGGCACACTAATGTTCGTTGGTGACACGATCATAGTCGAGACCTCCCGAGCATCGCCCTTCCCAACCCAAGTGCTCTTGTTGTTGGTTAGTCTGTTATCGACCTAATTGGTCAAAAATTTAGCGTTTTGGCGACTTTTTTTACGTTTGGCGACTCGTTTCCTAAATAATGTGATTCTTGACGTAAGTAAGTACTTATCATTGTCCAGAAAAGGCGACAACTTTCTGGCAGAAGGCTTCCGTCTCTGTAATGAAGGGTGCGTGTGAAGAGCTTTGGAATATATGACTTTCGCTCTTTGGCAGCCAAGTGTCCATATCGCTAGCGACTTTGACTGGCACCAACCCGTCTAATCGTCCGTAAAGTCGTAAGACGGGGGCTTGAATCGATACTAATTGCTGGCGTAAATCGACCTCCGCTAACATGGTTAACCCGCTCAGTAATGTTTGAGGATTGGGTTCTGGGCGGGATAAGACCGCTTGTTTTATCTGTTTAACGTCTTGGCGTGCAGAAGGGCTGCCCATGGCTTGCAGTGCCATAAAGCGTTCTATGGTTAAGCGGAAATCTTCCATTAACTGCTGAGTGAAGTTAGTGAGCACTTGCGGTTGAATGCCACGCCACGGTTTTTCCGCCGCAAACTTAGGTGAACTGGCGACAGTGATCAGTTTTACTACTCGTTGAGGTTGATGAATCGCGATATGACTGGCGACTAAACCGCCCAGTGACCAACCGAGCCAAATTGCGTGCGGTGGTGCCTGTTCAAGTACCTGAGACGCCATCTCCTCTAGGGACGATGCATGGCGTAAAGCACTGTGACCAAAACCTGGCAAGTCAACGACATGCACAGTAAAGTGCTGGCTGAGAATGTCGATGGTGGGTTGCCATACCGCACCATTCATGCCCCACCCGTGGATAAGAACCAGATCGGGGCCTTGCCCTTGCGTATGCCAATATAAACTTGCTGCGTCGCTCGCGAAAGTATGCACTTTTTTCAGTCCTTTCTGGATGTTGGCGCATGCACAGTAAAGCGATGAGCCGGAATCTATTTTCATCTATGTTAACCAATTGGCAGCGAAAAGCCATGTTGGGCACGCTGGCGAGCAGCATTCCTCGTTGGTGTGAAATCTGCCGTTTGGCGATTGATCCTACGGACAATCACCAACCGATTTGCCAGTATTGTCAGCGCTACTTTTTGATACAGCCGCGTTGCGCTCGCTGCGGGCTACCAACGCTAAAATCGGTTGCAATGTGTGGGCAGTGTTTACGCCATCCACCGCCATGGCAACGCGTTGTGTGTGTTGGAGATTATCAGCCGCCACTCGCCGCTTTTGTTCAACAACTGAAATATCAGCGGCAGTTTTGGCTTGCGCCATGGCTCGCGCAGTTGTTGGCAGTACGGGTTGATCATCCGCCACCAATCATCACTTGTGTGCCTTTGCATTGGCGTCGGCATTGGTGGCGGGGGTTCAATCAAAGTGAACTGCTTGCTATGCATTTGGCTCAGCAACTGGATTGCCAGTTTGAGCCCCACCTTTTTCGGCGTCAGAAACATACCTTACCGCAACAAGGCATGAATAAAGCGCAGCGCAAACGTAACTTATGCCAAGCTTTTACTATTGATAAACCGCCAAGTTATCCCCATGTTGCCATTGTTGATGACGTAATGACCACTGGAAGCACGGTGTATCATTTGTCGCAATTACTGCTTGCGAGCGGTGTCAAAAGCATCGATATTTACTGTTTATGTCGTACTCCGGAGCCCAAAGATTAAGATTGGCATCAGTGATTTGGAGAAAAGGGCTAGACCTCAAATTTCACAGGAGTAGAATGGTCAGTAAATAGCCTACAAATTTACTCAGGTATTCGTCGTGTCAAATACAATCATTATTACTGAATCCGCCCAGTCCCACTTTGCTAAGCTGCTGGCTCAGCAACCAGAAGGCACTAACATTCGTGTGTTTGTGGTTAATCCTGGAACACAAAATGCGGAATGTGGCGTTTCTTACTGCCCACCTGAAGCGGTCGAAGGTACCGATACTGAATTGGCGTTTAGTGATTTTTCTGCTTACGTGGATGAACTCAGCTTGCCATTCCTTGAAGACGCTGAAATTGACTTTGTGACCGATAAAATGGGATCACAACTGACACTAAAAGCGCCCAACGCCAAAATGCGTAAAGTGTCTGATGACGCACCTCTGATTGAGCGTGTGGAATACGCGATTCAAACCCAAGTGAACCCACAGCTTGCCGGTCACGGTGGTCATGTGAGTTTGGTTGAAATCACCGATGATGGCGTTGCCATTGTGTCATTTGGTGGCGGTTGCAACGGCTGTTCAATGGTCGATGTGACGTTGAAAGAAGGTATTGAAAAAGAACTTCTTCAACAGTTTGAAGGAGAACTCACTGCCGTTCGTGATGCGACAGAGCATGATCGTGGTGAACACTCTTACTACTAAGTAAGTTGCACATGAAATTCAAAGGGTTGGCATTGCCAACCCTTTTATTTTTTAGCGTAAGGTCAGCAAAGCGGCAATTTCTCTGCTTTGACCTTTTCAAGCCATAGTTTTTTCTCATATATTAACAACACTTGTTAAATCGAAGGAGCGGGCACGTGAGTAAACGGACTCTGCCACAAATACTCGCCAAGCAAACAGTGGCTCAATCTCGTCTTTTTGCTGTTGAATCACTGGATTTACGTTTTAGTAATGGCGTGGAAAGAACTTATGAACGAATGCGTCCAAGTGGTCGCAATGCTGTCATGATGGTGCCTGTGACTGAACAAGGGGATCTGCTGCTGGTTCGCGAATACGGTGCGGGCACTGAACGTTATGAATTAGGCTTTCCCAAAGGGCTGATTGATTTAGGCGAAACCGCAGAACAAGCGGCAGTCCGTGAACTCAAAGAAGAAATTGGTATGGGCGCCAATCAGCTGACGCCGTTGAAAGAAGTAGTTCTCGCACCGTCCTATTTTTCCAGCAAAATGACGTTATTTGTTGCTCAAGATCTATACTCAGAAAAGTTAGAAGGGGATGAGCCCGAACCGTTAGAAATTGTGCGCTGGCCATTAGCGCAAGCGGAAGAGTTACTGACTCACCTCGATTTTTGTGAAGCACGCTGCATCACTGCGTTGATGTTAGCGTTGCGTATTTTGACCCCGTAATCGCGCTAAGGATGTTGTTGATGCCGACGACCAAAGATCTCTCCCATCTGCTACCGAATGTGATTGAAATTGCACGTTCGGCCGGGCAAGTAATTCTCGATATTTATCAAAAGAAGCAGTATCAAGAGTTCATCAAGAGCGATGATACACCGGTCACTAGCGCGGATATCGCAGCGCATAAATTGATTACTGAAAAGCTTTCTGAGTTAACGCCGGATATTCCGGTGTTATCTGAAGAAGCCGCGGACATTAGCTTAGCTCAGCGAGCTCAATGGGCGCGTTACTGGTTAGTTGACCCTCTGGATGGCACACAAGAGTTCATTGCACGCAGTGGTGACTTTGCCACAATTATTGCCTTAATCGAGAACAACCGTCCTGTGATGGGCGTTGTTTATGGACCCATTTCTGGTGTCACCTATTATGCCTATCACGGCAAAGGGGCATGGAAAATTCCTGATATGGACGAAAGTGTCGCGATTGAGACCCATAAACATGCGGGTTCGGGATTTCCTATTGCGATGGCAATCAGTCGTCGTCAAGATATCAACCGTATTACCAGCCGCATGAACAGTGCATGGAATTACGATTTAGTGCCATTGGGCTCGGCGGCTTTAAAAGCATGTTTGGTCGCGGAAGGTGCGGTTGACTGTTATCTGCGTTTGGGCCCCACAGGGGAATGGGATACCGCCGCGACGCAGTGCATTGTTGAAGAAGCGGGTGGCCGCATATTAAGTACCGTGCTGGAGCCGCTCTCTTACAACCAGCGCGATACCTTAGAGAATCCAAACTTTATTGTGCTGGGCGATGAGTCCCTACCTTGGCAGGATATTCTGCAGCGTAAAGATTAATCAAGAGTCAGTGGTATAAAAAAGGTGGCGATAATGCCACCTTTTTTGATGTTATAAACCAAGATTAAGCTTTTGATTGCGTCGATGTGTTGACCTCTTTTTGAGCCTCTTGGCTTGTCTCTGTCTCAGGCAAAATCAGGTTGAGGATGATGGCTGTTAAACCGCCTGCCGCGACACCTGAAGAGAGAATATTTTTAATAAACTCAGGCATAAACTGCAATATTTCTGGCTTTTGAGCGATACCCAGTCCCATTGAAAACGACAGCGCCATAATCAGTATTGCGCGGCGATCAAGCTCTACGCGAGAGATAATACGAATGCCTGCGGCGGCAATGGTGCCAAACATAACGATGGTTGCTCCACCAAGAACGGGTTCAGGAATAAGCTGTACCATCGTCGCGACGCCGGGAAATAGCCCAAGAATGACCAGCATAGCCGAGATAAAATAACCCACATAGCGGCTGGCGACACCGGTTAGCATGATGACGCCGTTGTTTTGGCTGAATGTTGAATTGGGGAAGCTGTTAAATACGGCAGCTAAAGCCGAATTCAAACCATCTGCGAGCACCCCGCCTTTAATGCGTTTCATATATACGGGGCCTTTGACGGGTTCACCTGAGACTTCTGAGGTCGCAGTGATATCACCAATGGCTTCCAATGCCGTAATAAAGAAAATCAGCACGAGTGGAATAAACAGGGACCAATCAAAGCCAAGGCCAAATTGCATTGGAATAGGTAAAGCCATCAATGGACTCGTTGACTCATCGGAACTCGTATCAATCATATCAAGGGCATAGGCCAGTAAGCAGCCGACCAGCATCGCAATGACGATTGACGCCACACGAATATAGGGGCTCTTGGCACGGTTAAGAACTACGATCAATGCCAATACCACGCCTGCTAATGCGAGGTTATCCAACTGTCCAAAACTACCATTGCCCATTGCCGCATAGCCGCCGCCCATAGAAATGAGCCCAACTTGAATCAGAGTTAAGCCAATCAAGGTGACGACGATGCCGGATACTAGAGGCGTGATAACGCGGCGTGCATATTCAAGGACTTGCGACAATAAAATTTCGGCAAAAGAGGCGATGAGGATGGTGCCAAAGATCGCCGCCATCATCGTAGGTACGTCTGCACCTCCAGCTTGCAGTGCCATACCTGCGCCAATGATTGGACCAAGGAAGTTAAAGCTTGTGCCTTGAATCGAGAGCAATCCGGAGCCAATAGGACCGATGGTTCGAATTTGAATAAACGAAGAAATACCAGAAGCAAACAGCGACATGCTGATAATGGTGTTGGTTTGATCGCTTGGAACGCCAAGGGTTTGGCAAATGATTAAAGAAGGTGTAATCACCGCTACAAACATCGCCAGTAAGTGCTGTAAGGCAGCAAAAACGGTTTGAGGCAAAGGTGGACGATCATTTAATTGATAAACGAGCTCCGATTTAGGCGCGGGTGTGGATTTCATAGTTTATTCCTGTGCTAACCAAACTCCGCTGAATGGGGAGTTGGGGGCGAGTGAATACATCATCTGTGATTGCTGTTAATCAGAATTCACTCAAATCGAGATGAGCAGCGAGCTGCCGATTATTTAGGCGGGAATTATAGAGGTTTTACTCAAAAAGGCAAACGTTTGCCTTTTTGAGTAAACAGCAATGCAAGCATTTGGATCATGGTAACCCTAAAGCTCTAATCGCTGTACATTTTCAAGCTTAAGCTTTGGCGTAAACATCACGATTATCGAGCCAGCGGTCAATAATAGCTTGGGCGTTGTCAGGGTAGTGATCATGAATGTGCCTTGCGATCCGCTGAACTTCTGGAATTAAACGCTGATCTCGAATCAGGTCTGCAATCTTAAAATCAGCAAGGCCAGTTTGTTTCGTGCCCAGCAGCTCACCAGGGCCACGAATTTCTAAATCTCGCTGAGCAATCACAAAACCATCGTTACTTTCACGCAGCACACCAAGGCGTTTCTGCGCGGTTTTCGACAACGGAGCATGGTAAAGCAGAACGCAGTGACTGGCGACAGAACCCCGTCCAACTCGTCCTCGTAACTGATGAAGCTGTGCTAAGCCTAAGCGTTCAGGGTTTTCGATGATCATCAGGCTTGAGTTCGGTACATCTACGCCGACTTCAATCACTGTGGTGGCAACCAACAGATGCAGTTTGTTATCTTTGAAATCCTGCATTACAGCTTGTTTCTCTGCGGGCTTCATTCGCCCGTGGACTAAACCAATTTTGACATCTGGTAATTTGGCTTGCAGTTCTTCGGCGGTATCGGCGGCGGCTTGTGCTTCTAATACTTCCGATTCATCAATCAGCGTGCATACCCAATAGGCTTGCTTACCTTCATTGACGCAGGCATGGCGCACACGCTCAACAATATCGTCGCGCTTGGTGTCGGGAATGGCGACGGTCTGAATGGGTGTACGTCCTGGCGGCAACTCATCAATGATTGAGGTCTCGAGATCGGCGTAGGCGGTCATGGCTAATGTGCGCGGAATCGGTGTCGCGGTCATGATTAATTGATGCGGAAAAGCGCCTTGTTTTACGCCTTTCTCACGCAGCTCTAGTCGCTGGTGAACTCCGAAGCGGTGTTGTTCATCAATGATAACCAGCGCAAGGTGAGAAAACGCCACATGTTCTTGGAACAATGCGTGAGTACCGACCACCATTTTTGCTTGCCCAGACGCGATTTTTTCCAGTTCTGCTTGTTTTGCTTTGCCTTTGAGTTTTCCGGCTAACCAAGCCACCTCTATACCCATTTCTGCCAACCAATTGGAAAAATTGATCGCGTGCTGCTCTGCCAGAAGTTCGGTCGGCGCCATTAATGCGACTTGATACCCGTGCTCAATCGCACGCACCGCCGCCAGTGCAGCGACTAAGGTTTTCCCCGAGCCTACATCGCCTTGAACCAAACGCATCATTGGATGTGGTTGAGCCAAGTCGTGTTCGATTTCCTTGACGACTCTTGCTTGAGCATTGGTCGGTGAAAAGGGCAGTTTGGCAAGTAATTTGTCTTTTAACTGATGGGTTTCGGCAAGGGGAAGCGCGTTGTCTTTTTGTCCCTGACTGCGTACCGCGAGCATGGATAAATTTTGGGCGAGAAGTTCTTCGATAATTAATCGCAGTTGCGCCGGATGTTTTCCTTCATCAAATAGCTCGAGGGCGATATCTGGCGAAGGACGGTGAATAATGTGCAGCGCTTCACCGAGTGAGAGTTGATGGTCATATAAGCCGCTAGGTAGTAACTCTTGAACGGCTGATTTATCAAGCAGTTCCAGCGCTTTGTCTGCCAAATTGCGTAGCGTTGCTTGGCGCAGCCCTTCCGTGGTGGGATAAACAGGCGTTAGATGCGCTTCAAGATCAGGCTGCTGTTGCGGCGCATAAAATTTGTAGTCAGGATGAATGATTTCTAATCCAGTGTTCCCTCGTTTTATCTCTCCGTACGCATGCACGGTTTTGCCTTCAGCGAAGTTATTTTTCATCGCTGCGGTAAAGTTGAAAAACCGCAGGGTGACGGTACCATTACCATCGCTGATTTTGACCGTTAACATCTTACGCCGCCCAAATAAGGTATCGACGCTCATCACTTTTCCTTGTACCGCAGCCCAAAGCCCAGCATGAAGTTTGACCATCGGATAGATACGCGTACGGTCTTCGTAACGTAACGGAAGATGAAAAAGCAGATCTTGGACGCTATTGAGCCCCACTTTTGCCAGTTTCTCTGCGACTTTGGCACCAACGCCAGATAAAGAAGTTAGAGGAATGGCGGACAGTAATTGGGACATAGGGCTCTCATCACTCACAATGTAATTATGTTTAGTTAACCATTGAGCTGTGTTTTTGTACAGGGAAAAGTGATAGAGAGCCGAATAAGGTCGCGTAATTTCAATAGCATGAAACAGATATCGCGGCTGAAAGCGTGAATTTAGCCACGTTGCATCTCTTGCCACCATTCCGGTTCTGCGAGGATTTGACCTTGTTCATCAAGTGCTGGATAAGCTAACCCTTTACGTTTGGCGACTTTAGCCAAGACAGGGTGTCCACGTTCAAACAGAATGCGATGGATGGTCTCTGCCGGCAGTTGGCTGATATCACGGTCATACATGCCAGCGGCTTGTCGCTGGCGCTGCGCTTCATACAAAATGATCGCACTCGCCACCGAGACATTCAATGACTGAACCATGCCGACCATTGGAATCACGATATCTTGGTCTGCAAGGTCAAGTGCTGCCTGAGAAACCCCTCGTTTTTCGCTACCAAGAATAATCGCTGTCGGCTTGGTGTAGTCCACTTCGCGAAAGTCGATGGCAGTTGCTGATAAGTTGGTGACGAGAATCTGCATACCTTGAGATTTTAGCTCGGTAACTGCGTCAATAATCGTGTCATGGGTCTCGACTTCAACCCAATTTCGCGCGCCTGCGGAGGTATGGCTAAGGGTGCGCATTTGATCATTAGGCCATACAGCATGGACCTTGTGTAGGCCTGTGGCATCGGCACTGCGAATGACCGCAGAGACATTATTTGGCTTATGGACTTCTTCTAGGCACAGGGTTAAGTCGACTTGGCGCGCTTTGAGCACCTGTTGAATGCGTTGATAACGTTCAGGATTCATAACAACGTTCTAACTAATAAAGGTAAGGAGTGAAAATGAAAATGCCCTTAAGTAAGGGCATTTGCTATTGAGTATAGGATGATCAGTTCTTTCTGCGACGCACCCGCAGCGTTTGTTGCATGGCTTTGAGTTTGCGCATAATACCTGCTAAATGCACGCGATCTTTAGTCGTCAGCAGCACGGTCACAGTGTACAAACGTCCGTCTCGTTCTTCGGTCGAAAGACCGTGAATATTGGAGCCGGTTTGCGAAATCACGTTGGTGAGTTCAGCCAGCGCACCCTGACGGTTTTGCAGATCGACTTTCAGCTCGGTAATAAACTCTTGCTGATAATCATCAGACCATTCCACAGCCATGTACTTATCCGGTTCGCGCTGGTAACCACGCACGTTTGGACAGGTTTCACGGTGAACCACTAGGCCACGACCCGGCGAGACATGGGCAATGATGTGATCATCGGGAATGGGGTGACAACAGTTAGCGAACGTCAGCAAAATACCTTCAGCACCGCGAATTGGCAGTTTCTTGCGTGGTTTGCCTTCGTTTTGCACTTCCGTTAATTCGTCCGCATCTCCAAGTAAACGTCGAGCGATCACAATACTCATCAATTCACCTAAGCCAATCGCCGCCAGCAGTTCATCGACACTTGGAATTTTCAGGTCGTTGAGCACATGGTTGACGTTTTCTTCACTGATGTCTGTCAGTGAGAGATCGCCTAAGGCGTGGTTGAGTAGGCGACGACCAAGAGTCACTGACTCTTCACGGCGCATGGTTTTCAGCACTTGACGAATCTTGGTTCGTGCCCGTGACGTCACGACATAGTTGAGCCACGCTGCATTTGGACGTGCACCCGGCGCACTGATGATCTCAACAGTTTGACCGCTTTTCAGCGCTTTACTGAGTGGATAAGGATTTCGGTCCACGCGCGCACCGACACAGGTGTTACCTACGTCAGTATGTACCGCATAAGCAAAGTCAACCGCGGTTGCGCCCGCAGGAAGTTCGACAATGCGCCCTTTTGGTGTGAAGACGTAAATTTCATCTGGGAACAGATCAGATTTCACGTTTTCAATGAACTCGAACGAGTTACCTGCGCTTTGCTGGAGTTCAAGCAAGCTTTGCATCCAACGTTGGGCTTTGATCTGGGCTGTGGTGCCAGACGTGTCACTTCGATCTTTGTATGACCAGTGCGCTGCAACCCCTTTATCCGCCATTTGGTCCATGTCTTCGGTACGAATCTGTACTTCAACAGGCACCCCATGTGGACCAACCATCGAGGTATGAATCGATTGATATCCGTTGGCCTTTGGCACCGCGATATAATCTTTCATCCGTCCAGGACGAGGTTTATACAGACCGTGAACTTGACCCAGTACGCGATAGCAAGTATCGGCATCTTCAACAATCACCCGGAACGCGTAAATGTCCATAATGGTATGGAAACGCTGTTCCTTGGTTTTCATCTTGTTGTAGATCGAATAGAGGTTTTTCTCACGTCCTAATACGCGAGCTTTGATTCCCACTTCTTCTAAGCGACCTTCTATTTCGCTGTGAATCCGCTGAATCATCTCTTTACGATTGCCGCGAGCCGTTTTTAGTACCTCTTTCAACACGCGATAACGGTTGGGGTACAAGGCTTCAAAGCCTAACTCTTCGAGTTCGACTTTAATATTGTGAATACCAAGACGGTGAGCAAGCGGTGCGTAGATTTCGAGAGTTTCACGAGCAATGCGGCGCTTCTTATCAGGGCGTAGAGCCCCTAAAGTGCGCATATTGTGTGTACGGTCGGCCAGTTTGATCAGAATAACGCGAATGTCTTGCACCATGGCAAGAACCATTTTACGAAAGTTTTCTGCTTGGGCTTCCTTGCGATCTCGAAATTTGAGCTTGTCGAGTTTTGAAACGCCATCCACCAACTCAGCCACCGTCGAACCGAATTTGTGTTCGAGTTCTTCTTTGGTGACATCACAATCTTCAATCACGTCGTGAAGCAGTGCGGCTTGCAGGGTTTCGATATCCAGACGCATTTCGGCCAAAATACGAGACACCGCTACCGGGTGGATAATATACGGTTCACCGCTAGAGCGGGTTTGCCCTTCATGGGCATCTTTCGCTACCACATAAGATTGACGCAGAGCCTCAATTTGAGGCTCTGTTAGGTATTCTTGGGCAACGTCTTTGAGGCTATCAAATAGATACAAACTTCAGGCCCGAACGTAGATGTAGGTCGATGCAGGAATTAACGGCTGTGTGCGATGCTGCTTACGGCAGCAAGCTCAGCGGCTTCCTGTTCCTGTTGTTCTTGACGCTCACGTGCATCAAGTACTTCTTTCGTGATAAGCCCATCTTCGATTTCACGAAGTGCAATCACGGTTGGCTTATCGTTCTCTTCAGGCACTAGAGAATCTTTGCCGCCAGTTTGCATTTGACGTGCGCGGCGAGCCGCAATTAGAACAAGGTCGAAACGGTTGCCAACTTTTTCAACAGCGTCTTGAACAGTTACGCGTGCCATGAGAACTCCAAATAGTTAACTAAAATTTTGAATGACGAGAAATTATACAACCTAATGCGAGTGGATTCTAGCCACGCGCACGATTGCTATTTTTTACATTATTAAGCAAGTAAGGCGTCAAGCATACCTTTATATTTAGCAGCTTGCTTATCTTGCTTCAATCTTTCTGCGCGTAAGATGGCTTTAAAGTCCACCAGTGCGCCATCAAAGTCATCATTGATGATGACATAATCGTATTCGTGGTAATGCGAAATTTCCGATTTGGCTTCTGCCATACGCTTAGCGATGACCGCTTCGCTGTCTTGACCGCGCGCGTTTAAGCGGCGTTCAAGCTCACCATTCGATGGTGGCAGAATAAAGATGCTTTTGGCTTCTGGCATTTGTTCGCGTATTTGACGCGCGCCTTGCCAGTCAATATCGAGAAAAACATCGATACCTTTTTCAAGATTTTTTTCAATCCACGGACGAGAGGTTCCGTAATAGTTACCAAACACTTCAGCGTATTCTAAAAAGGCGTCTTGCTTGATTAAGTCTTCAAACTGCTCTTTTTCAACGAAGTGGTAGTGAATACCATCTTGTTCACCAGGACGCATGCCGCGTGTGGTATGAGAAACTGAAACTTTCATTGCGTAAGTCGGGTTTTTCTCTATCAAAGCTGAAATTAAGCTCGACTTCCCTGCGCCACTCGGTGCAGAGACAATATATAACGTACCTTTGCCCATTATTCGGTTCCAATTTGGGTTGGATAGAATGCCGAACTCACTGCTCAACATTGCTTAAAGATAGCACTGACCTGATGGTTTTCGCAGTGGTCAATGGCGAAATTTAGGTCAGAAAAATGGAGGCGAAGAGTAGCACGATCCTAAGGATCTTCTCAAGAGGTGTGTGATGATTCTCCCCTTTTGGTAATTGTTATCGATTAGGACAAACACGCCGCTTTACTTGCGCAAAGCGGCGTGAGCGGTGCTTATTCGATATCGACGTACAACGTTCGCCCTTTGGCTTCGATGTAGGCCTCACCTGTGACCTTATCTCGTGGCTGGTCAAGGAAGTCGATATTTTGATCTTTCCAGCCAAATTGATAGAGGTACGGTCTTAAATAATGCAGCTCAAGGTTGGTAAGGTTTTTATAAGCATCAGACTTCGTCAATTGATAAAAGTACTCACTGGTTTTGACATTGTCGGCACTGATGACAATTTTGTCGAAACGCTCTGGTTGCTGTAAATAGCCTTGCGTATCACGCTCAACCAGCATCGCTTCGGTGAGAATACGCTTCTCATTATAGCTGTGATTGTAGTGATGCATTTTATACGCAAATGGCACAAACAAACTCAGTAGCAATACGATTCGCCAAGTTCGATTCTCGACCAGTAAAATCATCATCGCTAAGCCAATCGGCAAGGTAATCCCTGAGCGCAAAGGAACTTTGACGCCCATAGCAACCACACTGGCGTAAATCGAGAACACCACCATGAATACGACAAGCGTGTATTTAAAGTGATTTTTCAACGCCCATAAAGTGGTTAACGCCACTGGCACAAATAGCCACGGGCTGAGATCTGCAAGATAGAGTGCATTGCGTTCAAAGTTACCTGCACTTTTAAGGATATTACTGATCAGTGAGTCCATATCGCTGGTGGGCGTTGATTTTCGCCAACTCACAAACTCAATGAAGCTTGGGTGATCGGTAAATAAATAGGTATAGATGTAGACGCTGATATTCGCGACGACATAGCCCAATACATAACCGGCCATCCAGACCACCATAAAGAGTACAAACTCTTTAAAGCTGGAACGGCTGATGTCACGAATGAAGAGCAGCGGCATCAGGAAGTAAAATGCGGGGTAGGTGGCGAACAGCAGAATGCCTGACAGCAGTAAAAATGTGTTGCGCGATAACCTATTGGTGACGCATGAAAATAGCGCTAACAATGCCATCCCCGGCACTAAGGTCATTGGCCATTTAAACAGCATGGTAAAGTACGGCACGTTGACTATTAACAGAGCAAAAGCAACCGCAAGCCAAGGTTCTTTGCGCATACCATTGGCCACTTGGTAACCAAAGACAAACACAAACAAGCTGCATAAACTGACGGCAATAAACTGCGGAACCGCTTGTAGCGCGTGAAATAGTGCAAAGTTAATCCAGCGCCCTTCTGAGACAAATTTGCCGACATAATCGTCCATGTAAGGCATGGCATCATGAGCGACATTCTCAAGCATTGAATAGTAGACGTTGTAAAGCGTGACCAGCGCAAGAATGGCGACTAAAGCCCATTGGGCAATACGTAGCCAGTCTAGCTGGATTTTGTCACTGCGTTGTGACGATAACAGCGTATTCATTGATACACCCCACGAGTAAAAATGGTCCGATAACCGAGATAATTAATCACCATGGAAGCGCCGATAGCAAATACTTGCGCTAAGTAGACGTACATTCCAAGGTGGTCGACAAGCAGATATAAAATGCCAGTACTGCAGGCTAAAGAGGTCAAATTGACCACACAGAATGGGACAAATTGACCAGAGCGTTTCGGTTGTTTAAACACAAAACTGCGATTAAGCACATAGCTCACCATCATGCCAATGAAATAGGCCAAGACTGACGCTAAAATATGTCGATGAGTGATTTGATATAAAGCGATAAAAGCCACATACGCGGTCAGCGTATTGATGACGCCCACCATGGCAAAACGGATTTTTTGCCACAGAGAGGGGCTTATCCAACTACTCGCTTTCTTGGCGGGTTTCACTGTGCTCACCATCCAGTCCTTTCTTAAGAATATACAGTGGTCGGTGTTTGGCTTCGTTGTAAATTCGCGCGACATATTCGCCTAAAATACCAATCGCAATCAGCTGAACGCCGCCCATAAATAGGATTGAGTCTACTAAGGATGTCCAACCCGATACCCACTCATCGGTGGCCAAGCGAACATAAATCGAATAGATGAGTAAAAGGAACGCGACGCCCGATGAGATAAAGCCCATTAAAATCGAAATCTTGAGTGGTTTTACCGAGAACGACAAAATGCCATCAAGCGCAAAGCGAATCATTTTACGCAGTGGGTATTTCGATTCGCCAGCAAAGCGCGCTGAACGTTCATACTCCACATAAGTTTGGTTAAACCCGATCCAGCTCACCATGCCACGAATAAAGCGTGTTTTTTCTGGCATCTCTTTGAGTTGTTCCACCACTTGGCGATCCATGAGACGAAAATCCCCAGTGTCGAGCGGAATAGGAATTTCAGACAGTCGATTGAGGACCTTGTAAAACAGCTTAGCGGAGGCGCGTTTAAACGTAGATTCACCGTCGCGATGCAAACGAGTACCGTAAACGACATCATAGCCGGCTTGCCATTTTTCAATCATCTGCTCGATGACTTGCGGTGGATCTTGTAAATCCGCGTCAATTAATACCACCGCATCGCCACGACTGGCGTCGATACCTGCACTGACGGCTTGCTGATGCCCAAAATTGCGAGAAAAAGAGAGGGTGTGAACATTCGCGTGTTGCTTGCTGTAGCTCAGGAGTTTGGCTTCCGTATCATCTGAGCTGCCGTCGTTAACGAAAATCAATTCGAAGCGGTAATCACTTAATCCATTAGTGACAGACAACAATTCTTCAACAGTAAAGTCAATGACCTCACTTTCGTTGAAGCATGGAATGACAACAGAAATCATTTTCTTCATATAAGACCTAAATACCCTTATCGTCCAGCGAGTTAACGCAATGAGACGCTTGATGTTGAACGGCCAAACTTTCGTCTCTCCCACGTGACTAATGAGGCAGAGAGTGAATAACAATCGTACTGATTTAACGAAGGTCTAACGTCAAGACGCTAGCAGAAAGATGTAAAAGAAATAACAAATTGACGTGAATTCTATCAGTGAGGTGAATAGCTTAAATGGCGTACCCTGTACGGTGTAAACCTGGCAAGTGAGTGTTGATTAGTGTGTTGAAATAACAGAAAAAAGGCAGCACCAATATCGGTACTGCCTGTCTAGGATAGATGAGACAAAGAGAAGGGGGATTTACAGCTGTTGGATCAGTTCGCCAATCGCTGACCAATCGTGCGCATCAAGTAAGGCGGTTGGCACCATCCATGTACCGCCACACGCAATGACACTCGGCAGTGCTAAGTAATCACTAATGTTATTTGGGCTGATGCCACCCGTTGGCATAAAACTTATAGGGTAAACGGCACTCAGTGACTTCAGCATGGCCACGCCACCGGAAGGTTCGGCAGGGAAAAATTTCAGTGTTTTAAGACCCAGTGCCATCGCTTGTTCAACTAAGCTCGGATTGTTAACGCCAGGAACAATCGCAATCCCGCGCTGCTGGCAGTATTTGACGGTAGTTGGGTTTAGGCCTGGGCTGACAATAAAGTCGGCACCGGCTTCGATCGCTTGATCCACCTGTTCCGTTGTCAAGACGGTCCCGGCACCAATCAGCATGTCGGGATAAGCTTGGCGCATAATACGCATCGACTCTGCCGCGGCACCGGTGCGAAATGTTACCTCTGCACATGGCAGGCCATTTTCCATTAATACTTTTGCCAAAGGCAAAGCTTGGTCGACATGATTTAAAGCGATCACCGGCACCACTTTAATGGCTTGAAGTTTTTGTTCGAGCGTTAGCATGTTGTGTTTTTACCTTATAAGAAGATGCTGAGCACGGCGACAATCGTAAAGGCGATCGTGCCAAGCAAGGTTTCCATGACGGTCCACGTTTTCAGTGTGGTCTTTTCATCCATTTCAAGTAGGCGAGATACCAACCAGAAGCCAGAGTCGTTGAAGTGTGAGAGTACGGTGGCACCGCCAGCAATTGCGATCACGATAAAGCACAGATCAAGCTCAGACAGACCAGTGGTCTGTGACACAATTGGCGCCATAAGTGCAGCCGTTGTGGTCAACGCCACGGTCGCTGAACCTTGGGCAACACGTAAACAGGTTGAAATCACAAAGGCCGCTACAATCACTGGCATACCGGTATCGGATAAAGCATCAGCCAGCGCTTGACCAATACCGCTTGAGCGTAATACGCCGCCAAACATTCCCCCTGCGCCAGTCACCAAAATCACCGCACAAATGGGGGCGAGAGAGTCAGTACATAGCTTTTCAAGTTTGCTCATACCGACTTGTTTGCCAAATACACATAGGCTGACCAATAGCGTAATCAAGAGTGCAACCGGGGTTTTACCCAGCATGCGCAATGTTTCAACCCAGGTGGATGAACCATCAACTACGCCGGCGACAGATAAGGTGTTTAGACCGGTATCCATAAAGATCAGAATCACCGGCAGAATTAAAATCATCAGAACGGTGGAGAATTTCGGCAGATCCTTTTTCTCCTTAAACATCACTTCAGTGTTTAAGAACGCTTTGGATAAAGGCAGGTTAAATTTGCTGCCAGAGTATAGGCCAAATAGATAACCGCCAAAGTACCAGGTTGGCATTGCCACCAGTAGACCGACAACCAGCAGCAAGCCTAAGTCCGCGCCCAATAAATCAGACGCTGCGACAGGGCCAGGGTGCGGAGGCACAAAAGCATGCATGACCGCAAATGCGCCGCCAACAGGTAATGCGTATTTGAGTGGTGAGCCACCAAAGCGTTTCGCGACACTGAATAGAATCGGCATCATCACGATAAGCCCTGCATCAAAAAAGATCGGGAAACCAAAGAGCAGTGATGCGACACCGAGTGCAAACGGTGCGCGTTTTTCACCAAAACGATTAATTAATGTATCCGCCAGTACTTTCGCACCACCAGTCACTTCAAGAATTTTGCCGATCATCGCCCCAAGGCCAACCAGCAGCGCCACTGAGGCTAAGGTGCCACCGAAACCGGACATCATTGTTGGCACGACTTGGTCACTGGGAACGCCCGTGGCGATGGCCGTACCTAGGCTGACAAGGGTTAATGATGCAAAGGCGTGTATCTTTAACTTCATGATTAATATCAATAAAGCGACGATTGCACAGGCAGCAATGATCAACAAATGTGTAGGATCAGTAGCGTGGGTAAGTTGTTCCATGTTGTTCACCTTATTTCAGGATAATGTTTGTGTATTAGTTCACAAATCTTCGAGTTACGGGTAACATGTTACTGATAACATCACTAAGATAAAGTCAATTTCGCTAGCAAAGTTAAAAAATGAGATCCAGCTCTTAGTCGCTTTAAGGAGTCTGTATGAGTGGTAGCAGTATTGTCGTAATGGGAGTCAGTGGGTCCGGAAAAAGTACCGTAGGTGCTTTGGTGGCCGCTGAACTTGGCGCAAAATTTATTGATGGGGACGACCTCCATCCGCGCGCCAATATTGAAAAAATGGGTCGTGGTGAACCACTGAATGATGATGACCGCATGCCGTGGCTTGAGCGCATTCGCGATGCGGCATTCAGTTTAGAGCACAAAAACGAACAAGGTGTGATTGTCTGCTCGGCGCTTAAGAAAAGTTACCGTGACCAAATTCGCGATGGGAACCAAGGTGTCAATTTTCTATTCCTTGATGGGGACTTCGATTTAATTGTCGAGCGCATGCGTCAGCGTAAAGGTCACTTTATGAAAGTGAATATGGTGGAAAGCCAATTCGCGACTCTGGAGCGCCCTGATGATAACGAAGTTGACGTGATTAACATCAATATTGACCAAGATATTGATGGCGTCGTGAGTCAAGCGGTTCAAGCGCTGAAACAGCGCCAAGGAGCGCAAGCATGACCACGCAAGCGATTCTGACCATTACTCAGCGTATTATTGAGCGCAGCCAGTCGCTGCGCGCAGCGTTTCTTCAGCGGAGCGAGCAACAAGCGGCGCTCGGGAAAGGGAAAGGATCGCTGTCATGTGGCAATCTGGCGCACGCGATTGCCGCGTGTTCCAACCACGAAAAAGGTCATGTCCTTGATTTAACGCGGGCCAATCTCGCCATCATCACCGCCTACAATGACATGCTCAGTGCGCATCAAGTGTATAAAGACTACCCCGACCATATCAAAGCCACACTCGCACCGCTTGGGCATACTGCGCAAATTGCAGGTGGTGTACCGGCGATGTGTGATGGCGTGACCCAAGGTCAATCGGGTATGGATATGTCGCTGTTTTCAAGGGATTTAATCGCGCAAACAACAGCGCTATCACTCAGCCATAACATGTTTGATGGCACGCTGCTGCTCGGTATTTGTGACAAAATAGCACCTGGACAATTGATGGGCGCGTTAAGTTATGCGCATTTGCCAACCGCATTCATACCAGCCGGACCTATGTCGACAGGCATCAGTAATGATGAAAAAGTCGACGTAAGGCAAAAATACGCCGCCGGTGAGCTTGGGCGTGAGGCGCTATTGGATATGGAGTGCCGCTCTTATCATTCCCCGGGCACTTGCACCTTTTACGGTACGGCCAATACCAATCAATTGGTGTTTGAAGCAATGGGGTTGATGCTGCCCGGTTCTGCGTTTGTCCATCCAGACAGTCGATTACGCCAGGCTCTGACTGAAAAAATCACGGTTGATGTTGCGGCAATGGCGCCAGGGTCACCAAACTATCGCCCTTTGAGTCAAGTGGTGACCGAAAAAAGTTTGGTCAACGGTTTAGTCGCTCTGCTGGCTTCTGGTGGCAGCACCAACCATTCGATTCATTTGGTGGCTTTAGCGCGCGCAGCGGGAATTGAACTGACTTGGCAAGATATCAGTGATTTATCCGATCATGTACCTCTTCTCGCCAATGTTTATCCTAATGGCAGTGCCGACATCAACCAATTTGAAGCCGCTGGTGGTGTACCAATGCTGATGACTCGCCTTCATGAGCGAGGGTTACTGCATAGCGATGTGACGCCAGTCAGTGGTGAATTCGCGGATATGCTAAAGCGTCCACAGTTAATTGACGGTCGACTTGAGTGGATTGAAAGTGAGCAGACGTTGGACTCAAGTGTAATTGCTGCACGCGGTGAGAGCTTTCAGGTTACTGGTGGTCTAAAGGTACTGAACGGCAACTTAGGCCGCGCGGTGATCAAAGTATCAGCGGTGAAAAGTGAACATCGCCTGGTTGAGGCGCCGGCAAAAGTCTTTCATTCTCAGCATGATGTCGAGCGCGCCTACCAAGCCGGATTACTGAATCAGGATTGTGTGGTGGTTGTGCGCTATACCGGGCCGGCCGCCAATGGTATGCCGGAGTTACACAAACTGATGCCGATTTTAGGGAACCTGCAAAAATCCGGTTTTCATGTGGCGTTAGTCACTGACGGACGGCTTTCTGGTGCATCTGGCAAGATCCCTGCCGCTATTCATGTTTCACCAGAAGCGCTACATGGCGGCGCTATTGGTTTGATTCAAAATGACGATATGATTCGCGTTGATGCTGTCTCCGGTACACTGGAATGCCTTGCCGACCTAACTGGGCGTCAAATTGAACACCCAGATTGCGAACTAGCCCAGCAAGATTGGGGACGCGAACTATTTGGGTTGATGCGTCAGAATGTGAGCCGTGCGGATCAAGGGGCCAGCTACCTGTTTGGTCAATCAATTTAACGATTTACAGTGTCTGTCCTTGAGTTAATTGGTAACCTAAATCGTAAACCTTTTGCTCAGGGACAGTGCCCGTTAGTACATCAAGTAGCAGCTCGGCACTTTTCTGGCCGATTTCAAATCGCGGCGTCTCGACACTGGTCAGTTTAGGAATAATGGCTTGACCAATATCCAACGCGTTGTAGCCAACAACACTGATCTGTTTTGGAATTGCAATTTGATGATGTGAGCAGTACATCATCGCACCGATCGCGATATCGTCGTTGGTACAAAAAATACCGTCGAGATTCGGATATTGCGTTAAGGCTTGCTCAAGCAGTTCGCCGCCCATAGTAAAACTGGAATGTTGCTTGGTTGTAATGTGCTTCGACTCAAGCCCTGCAGCCTGCATGGCGCGATCATACCCTTGCATCCTTAATTGGGTTCGCGTATCCAAACGTGCCCCCAGATAAGCCACATTGGTTTTTCCAGCAGCAATCATCTTAGAGACGACTTCAAAGGCGGTCTGCTCGTGATCTAAACCGACGGCCATATCGATAGGTTCGCTGGGCAATTCCATGGTTTCCACCACAGGTATTCCCGCTTGTTTGAGCATTTGCAGTGTGCGTGGTGTATGATTGGTTTCAGTAAGAATCAGTCCATCCACTTGATAGGAAAGCAGCGCTGCAATTTTATCCTCTTCTTCGGCTTGGTTGTAGCCAGTATGAGCAATCAAGGTGTCGTAGCCGTGGGCTTTGGTCACTTGTTCAATCCCTTGAACCAAATTAGCAAACACTTGATTCGAGAGCGAAGGCAGAATAATGCCAATGGCTTTACTCGATGATTTCGAGAGCATCGCAGGCACGCGATTTTGAATGTAACCAAGCTCTTCCACCACGGCAGCGATTTTTTGTTGAGTAGCTTGAGCGACGGAGCTTGGATCACGCATATAGCGAGAGACAGTCATTTTGGTAATGCCAACTCGATCTGCGATATCTTGCAAGGTTGGACGAGATTTTCTTTGCATAAGAGCCTTGAACTGACGACATAATGTTACGGTAACATTAGACCTCAGACTCGATACCCAGCGCAAGTCTAATCGCCGTCAAAGCCGTCCCTTAGCGAAAAAACTGACAATAAAAAACCCCGCCAAAGCGAGGTTTCATTAATAAACATTCATCCACTTATTCAATATTCTGGATCTGCTCGCGCATTTGTTCAATCAACACTTTAAGCTCGACGCCAGAGGCGGTGATATCGGCGGAGATCGACTTAGAAGCCAAGGTGTTAGACTCACGATTGAACTCTTGCATCATAAAGTCTAAACGGCGTCCGCAAGCGCCGCCTTTATTCAAAATATTACGCGTTTCTTTGACGTGTGAATCAAGGCGATCTAACTCTTCAGCGACGTCTGATTTCTGCGCGAGAAGAATCAGCTCTTGTTCTACTCGCGTTGAGTCGAGCTCAATTTTTGCGTCTTCAAATTTGGTGGTTAGGCGTTCACGCTGCCACTCTAGAATTTCTGGCATGCGAGCACGTACTTTCACCACTTCTTGGTTGATTGACTCAAGACGCGCTTCAATCAGCGCTTTCATGTTGTCGCCTTCGCGGCCACGAGCTTCGATAAATTCACTCAGTGCATCATCAAATGCGGTCAGAAGGTCTTTATTAATTGTGTCGAGGTCTTGCTCTGAGCTTTCCATCACTCCTGGCCATTGCATGACTTGGAATGGATTGATGCGGCTTAGCTCGCCGGTCATGCTCATGACTTGATTGGCGGCTTTAATGACTTGCTCAGCAAGAGGCGCGTTGATTGACAGTTCGGTATTGGCCGCTGGGTTGGCTTCAAAGCGCAAGCTACATTCAACCTTACCGCGAGCCAGACGTTTGCGAAAACGTTCACGCAATACCGGCTCAATGCCGCGAAATTGCTCCGGCAGACGAAAGTACGTTTCTAGGTAACGTTGGTTGACCGAGCGGATTTCCCAGATAGCGCTACCCCATTCGCTTTTGACTTCTTTGCGCGCGTATGCGGTCATACTGTAAATCATTGTGTGTCCTTGTTCTCACTGAGAATGTGAATTGAAATCTGGGCTTATAGTAACATACAAACCTAGCACTAGGGCAAAGGCGATTGATGAGACTGGGAGTCATGTTGTGTCATCTTGGTGTCACAGGTTGGTCAGCGGATTGGAGCTTAGGGCTATAGAAAGGAAGCGGCTATGGGCTAGGCACTGCAAGCCACTTCCTATATAATGCGCAACCAATTCCAATTGTCGCACTCGACCAGAAGGTAAAGCCCATGCGTCCAAACGACCGCGAGGCGGATCAAGTTCGCCCTATCAAAATCACCCGTCATTACACTGCTTATGCTGAAGGCTCTGTATTGGTGGAGTTTGGCAATACCAAAGTATTGTGCAATGCCTCTGTTGAAGAAAACGTGCCGCGTTGGCTTAAAGGCCAAGGTAAAGGCTGGGTGACGGCGGAATATGGCATGCTTCCTCGTGCGACGCATACACGTAATCGTCGTGAAGCATCCAGCGGAAAGCAAGGTGGGCGCACGCTTGAAATCCAGCGTTTGATTGCTCGTAGCCTACGTGCGGTTGTGGATCTTGAAGCCATGCCAGACCTGATGATCACAGTGGACTGTGATGTGATTCAAGCGGATGGCGGTACGCGTACTGCGTCAATCACTGGCGCAAGTGTTGCGATGGCCGATGCTTTCAATCAATTAGTGGCGCAAGGCAAGTTGAAAGCCAATCCGATGAAAGGACATGTAGCCGCAGTCTCTGTTGGTATTCTGGGTGACGACATTCTATGTGACTTAGAATACGTCGAAGATTCAGCCGCTGATACCGATATGAACGTTGTGATGACCGAAGACGGTCGAATGATTGAAGTCCAAGGCACGGCTGAAGGCGAACCGTTTACCCACGAAGAGCTGATGGACTTATTGTCGGTGGCGAGAAAAGGCATTGCCGATATCGTTGAAGTGCAGAAGTCGGCATTAGAAAGTGAATGATCGAATAGCTCCCAGTTAGGGGGCTATTTTTTTGTCTCGGTCTCGCAAAGCCGGGCAGAATAAGCAAGGTAATAGCAGGGAGTGTGCTGTTATCAGCAGTAATAACGTCGTTTTGTGATAATGAGTAATAAAGAGAGAAAGTGATGAAAGCATACCAGCGTGAATTTATTGAGTTTGCACTTGAGAAAGGGGTTCTTAAGTTTGGTGAGTTTACTTTAAAATCAGGGCGCAAGAGCCCGTATTTTTTTAACGCTGGCCTGTTTAACACTGGACGCGATTTAGCAAGGCTAGGCCGCTTTTACGCGTCAGCCCTTGCCGATTCTGGCATTAAGTTTGATGTTCTGTTTGGCCCTGCCTATAAAGGGATTCCAATCGCAACCACCACGGCGGTTGCTCTTGCCGACCGTCATGATATCGACACGCCTTACTGTTTTAACCGCAAAGAGGCGAAAGATCACGGTGAAGGCGGCAATTTGGTGGGGAGCGCGCTTGAGGGGCGCATTATGCTGGTGGATGACGTGATTACCGCAGGAACTGCGATCCGTGAATCGATGGAGATCATCAAAAATAACGGCGCGGATTTAGCGGGTGTATTGGTTGCGATTGACCGCCAAGAGAAAGGTAAGGGTGAGTTGTCTGCGATTCAAGAAGTGGAGCGAGACTTTAATTGCTCGGTGATCTCGATTGTCAGTCTTGGTGATTTAATTACTTACCTGGAACAAAGTGGCGGCGCCGATGAGCATCTTGCCGCAGTTAAAGCGTATCGTGAGCAGTATGGGATTTAATGACCTTTAGCAATATCGCTTAGCGGTCGTAAGTTGTCGCCCTGACTCGATTCAAGATTTTACTAAATAGTCTGATAGATGCTGATTTAGATTCTGAATCTGCGCTTCGCTGGTTCAGAATGACGAGAGATATGTATAAGTCATGGCCAATTGAAAAATCGCTTAGCGGTCGTAAGTGGTCACTTTGAACTCGATTCAGGGTCTCAGACTAAATAGTGTGATAGGGGATGACTTTAGATTCTGAATCTGCGCTTCGCGGGTCTAGAATGACGAGAGATATCTTTCAGTCATGACTAATCGAAAAAAGAGCCCAATGGGCTCTTTTTAGTAATGGATTATTTGTAGCGTACACCTTTTGGTGAGGTTTCATCTTCCATAGTCTTGAAGCGTTTATGCAGCCACATCCACTGTTCTGGAGCGCGAAGAATTAACTGTTCGACGTATTGGTTCATGTATGCGGCGGCCGCTTTTTCGTCTTTTTGTGGATAGTCGACCTCTATCGACTGATTGGCAATGATTTCATATTTGCCGTCTTCATTGCGAAACCCAGAGCCTGGAACAATGGCGCATTTACTGGTGTAAGCCAGAATACTGGTACCAGTCGTTGTGCAGGCATCAGGCACAGCAAAAAATGGCACAAAAACAGACTTATTACGTCCATAATCATGATCAGGCAGATAAAACAGACGCTCGCCTTGGCGTAGCACACGAATCATTTGTTTTAAATCTTTGCGGTCAATCAGGATGTTACCATCATGGCTGCGTCCCCAATGCTGAATCAGATTATAAACTTCATTATCGTGAGGGCGGAACGCCCCATACCCACCTACGCCTAATACCGCCAAAGCACGAGCGGTAATTTCGAGGTTAAGGGCATGCACGCAGCACAGTAATACGCCTTTGCCGTTGGCATCATGTTGACGAAGGAGCTCGGTATCTTTATCGATGATCAATCGCTTAAAGCGCCATGTTGGCCAAAACCAAGTAATGCCCGTTTCAATCAACGCCATGCCCGTATTTTTGAAGTTTTCTTCGACAAAGCGTGCGCGTTCACTCTCCGACATCTCAGGAAAGGCGAGCTCTAAATTACGGTTGGCGACTTTAACGCGAGATTTTCCAAAGCGCATTGCAAATTTACCCACGCCGCGGCCAGTTTTTAGCAGCAGGGCGTAAGGCAAAATATTCACAAATAAGGCCAGAAAACCAAATCCAAGCCACACCCCCCAATGACGAGGATGAAGCATCGAAAAGCGAAACTCAGGGGCAGCGTATTTACTTTTACTCATAGTGATTACTTGATTTGAGCGCTCAGCAATGCCCAGTACTCATCAAAGTTTTCCGTTGGTTGATATTTGAAATCAGAGCGTACAAAGCGGTTAAGACTGCCCTCAACTTGACCCAGTAATTGGGCAGCAAGGATATGTTCATCAACAGGAAAGGCTTTATTCTCACGCAGCCTACGCTCTCTTAAAATTTGACGCAGTGAGGTCTCAATGCGTTCAAAAAGCTGGTTGATTCTCTCACGAAGTCGTTCATTTTCAAACATTAGAGCATGTCCGGAGAGAATGCGTGTTAGCCCTGGGTTACGCTCGGAAAACGCCAAAATCAACTGTAATACTAAACGAATTCGCGTCAGGGTATCTTTCTCTTCATCAAAAATGCGATTGATGCGTGACATCAGCGATTCCTCGATGAATTCGATTAAGCCTTCGAACATACGCGCTTTACTTGGGAAATGACGATAAAGCGCTGCTTCAGACACTCCCACTTGTTTAGCCAGTTTCGCCGTGGTGATGCGAGAGGCGCCTTCCGCAGACTCCAGCATTTCTGCTAATGCTTGCAGAATCTCTTCACGACGATTTGATTTTTTTGTACCGACCATGACCTTTCCCTTTTACATTACAACACACGGCCCTCCTTCAAGCGAAGGACCGAGTAATAGACGATAAATTGACTCAAATGAAATGGTTAATTTGTACTTAGCTTTTGTGAAATCAGTAATAAAATTTGTTGTGCGATTTCATCTTTAGAAGCCAGTGTAAGTGATTGCTCACCTTGCTCCCAGTATACGGTGATCATATTGTCGTTGCTATTAAAGCCTTGACCTTCAACCGAGACATCGTTAGCACAAATCATATCCAGCTGTTTGTTTCTCAGTTTACTTTTAGCGTAGCGCGCCACATCTTGGGTCTCAGCAGCAAAGCCAACCGTAAATGGGCGCTGCGAGTTTAACGCCGCCACTGAGGCTACTATATCGGGGTTTTTGACCATGGTCAGCGTCATACTGTCGCTATCATTGGTTTTTTTGATCTTCTGCTCAGCAACCTCTTCAGGGCGATAATCCGCCACGGCCGCACAGCCAATAAACACATCATGCTGCGTGGCATGATGCATCGCTTGTTGATGCATTTGCTCTGCACTTTCAACATTGACTCGCGTCACACCAACAGGTGTGGCTAGGGCTACGGGGCCACTGATCAGGGTCACATCGGCGCCTAAACGCTTAGCCTGCTGGGCTAAAGCAAAGCCCATTTTGCCCGAGCTGTGATTGCTGATATAGCGTACAGGATCAATCGCTTCGCGAGTTGGCCCTGCGGTAATGGCGATTGACTTCCCCGCCAGAGGCTTGGGGCCAAAGTAGTCTTCACAATGTCTGACAAGCTCCATGGGCTCGAGCATGCGCCCTGGCCCAACATCACCACATGCTTGTTCGCCGGCGCCAGGCCCCCAAATCATCATTCCTCGACGAGCAAGGGTTTCAACGTTCTCTTGGGTTGCGGCATTGCGATACATTTTCTGGTTCATGGCTGGAGAAACGGCAATAGGCGCATCGGTCGCTAAGACCAAGGTACTGAGTAGGTCGTTGCCCATGCCCGCTGCTACTCGTGCAATTAAATCGGCGGTCGCTGGCGCTAAAAGCACTAAATCTGCCCATTTCGCTGACTCAATATGACTCATCGACGCTTCGGCGCTTGGGTCAAGTAAGCTATCTGCTACTGGGCGACCAGATACTGCTTGCATTGTTAATGGGGTAATGAATTCCTTTGCTGCGCTGGTCATAACCACTTGAACTTGTGCTCCTCGCTCAATAAGGCGACGGGTTAGCTCTGCACATTTATAGGCAGCAATGCCGCCACTGATTCCGAGTAAGATCTTTTTTCCGGCTAATGTTTGCATGTGTGCTCTCCAAATTGCTGAATGGATTTTACCACAAACACAAAGCGTGTTTTGAGCATGATGATTGTCAGCCGCGCTTTTTTCCTCATAAAAGCAGGAAGATATCTGGCGTGTAGTCAAGTTCGTTCAAATTAATGCAGTATGGCGCTGAATTTCTGATGGTAATTCTACATACCGATTGCAGTTAATTTATGACTGCGGCGAAGAATCTTCGTATCGCACTCGACATTTAAAACAAAACGCGTGGAATAAGCGCACCATGATGCAATCGAGCGTAATTAAATGGCGATAAAACATTTACCCAGTGAGTCGATGCCAAGGGAAAAGCTACTGGCTCGCGGTCCTAGCGCATTAAGTGATGCTGAGCTGCTGGCTATCTTCTTACGCACGGGGACGCCTGGGATGCATGTGTTAGATCTCGCGGATCAGCTGCTAAAACAAGCGGGCTCATTACGTGGGCTATTGTCGGCTTCTAAAGCTGATTTTTGTCGGCATAAAGGGTTGGGAGAAGCCAAATATGTTCAGCTGCAAGCTGTACTGGAAATGACTCAGCGCTACTTACTCGAAACATTGCATCGTGGTGAAGCGCTGACCAGCCCGCAGCAGACCAAACTCTATTTGTCGAGTATTTTACGTGACCGTCAGCGAGAAGCTTTTTACTTACTCTATCTCGATAATCAGCATCGTGTGATTCATGATGAAATCTTATTTGAAGGTACGCTAGATGCGGCGTCAGTGTACCCCAGGGAAGTGGTGAAGCGTGCACTAGAGCATAACTGCGCAGCGGTGATTCTTGCTCACAATCACCCCTCAGGGGTTGCCGAACCCAGTCAAGCCGATAGGCGTATTACACGGCGAATTAGTGACGCGTTGGCGCTGGTAGACATTCGCGTACTTGATCATTTTGTCGTTGGAGATGGAGACGTCGTCTCTTTTGCGGAACGAGGCTGGATATAAGAAGGTAAAAAAATTTATTTTTAAGGATTGAGTGAGAATATTTTTTAGCCAAACCGAATACGATATCTTGTGATTTATTTTTGAGCATATTTTTACTCATCTCAGCATTTTTTAGCTCAAAAAGACAAAATAAATTTGGTTTTTATCGGCCGGATAATTGGTTTGTGGTATAGCTTGGATTAAGTATAAATTTACGATTTTATTTTCATTAAAATCATAAACTTAATTTTTTAGTGTTAGTGGGTTTATATCAAGGGTTTTCGAGACCTTGTATAGCTTCAACTACCGAGGATATGAGCTTATTACGTTCGTAGTGACATTTTAGTTGTTCACAGCCCGAATTCTGATACAATCCTCCGACATTTTTTAACTTATAATCAGCTCCGGTTAAAAAAAGATCTCGAATTTCGAGAAAAAGGATCTGTGCGGGTCTTGAGCAATGCTAGTCAAGTTAGTATAATGCGCGACCTTTGATAGCCTTGTATGGATTTTCCATAACGGTTTTAAACCTCTATTTTATTCATTAGCAATAGAGAGGTTCGGCCACCAAGGTTGATATCGAGCTGAAACGATTTGGAGAAGACATTCATGTCCCGAGTATGCCAAGTAACTGGTAAGCGTCCAGTAACGGGTAACAACCGTTCACACGCACGAAATGCTACTAAGCGTCGTTTTCTGCCGAACCTACAAACTCATCGTTTCTGGGTAGAGAGCGAAAAACGTTTTGTTAAACTACGTCTAACTGCTAAAGGCATGCGTATTATTGATAAGAAAGGCATCGATGCTGTTCTTGTTGATATCCGTGCACGTGGCGAAAACGTTTAAGAGGAATTAAACAATGGCTAAAGGCATTCGTGAGAAAATCCGTCTAGTATCTTCTGCAGGTACTGGTCACTTCTACACAACTGACAAGAACAAACGCAACATGCCAGGCAAATTTGAGATCAAAAAGTTTGATCCAGTAGTTCGCCAGCACGTTGTATACAAAGAAGCAAAAATCAAGTAATTGATTGCGACTCTTTGCAGCTTGTATAAAACCCAACTTTCGAGTTGGGTTTTTTATTGCCTATAAATCCTCATCGATACTTCCTCGTTCTCACCCGTTTTTCGAATCTTGGTGATTCCGCTTTCCTGAACTGCCCATTCCGTCTTCCTGAACTTGAGCATTTTGTCATCCTGAACTCGATTCAGGATCTAAAGCCACTAAGTTAAGATTCTGAATCTGCGCTTCGCTGGTTCAGAATAACGAATGGCTTTATCCATTAGTGTTTGATACCAATATGCTTTGCTGACTAGCGCGATAAATCGCAATTTCATATACTGCATAAGCCCAATTTATTAAGGACTATGTATGCGTGTGTCTCCCGCTCGCCGTCGACGCTGGAATAACATTCTTATTCTATGCATCATCGGTTTTATTGCGTTGATCAATCTGCCGTCATTGATCAAAAGCTATTTATTGGAGCCTCCTGCAACCCCTTACCCAGCGGTACTTATTAATGACGCTACCTTAACAGCTTTGCACTTTAATTATGGCGTTCTAGAGCTGCGTGATGGCGAGTGGGAAGCGAATTTTACAGTCAAAGATAGTGCGCCCCAGCTAGCTCAGCGATGGCAAACCCTCGTTGGAACTCCTGTCGATGAAGAGACTTTTGAGCAGCTTGAGCCAAATCTAAAGGGCCCACAATCGATAGAAGCATGGTATCGAGATCGAGAAGAGCCACAGCGAATTACGATTTATCGCAGTCCACAATTTTGGCTGATGAAGAACGATCAGCAGCGTTGGGTTGCGGTAACTGCAGAGCGAACAGATTTGTTCCCTCCTATACCTAAACAACAATAATGGTATGCTAAATACCTCCGTCGAATCAGTTAGTGAGCATCATGCCTGAATTACCAGAAGTTGAAGTCAGCCGTATGGGGATTTCTCCTCATCTTATTGGCCAATCCATTGAATCTATTACGTGGCGTACACCAAAGTTACGTTGGCTGATTCCTGAAGAACTTCGCCAACTCAGTGGGCAAGTTATTCGTGGTATCTCTCGCCGAGCGAAATATTTGTTGATTGAAACAGACAAAGGTTGTGCGATTGTTCATTTGGGGATGTCTGGCTCCCTACGAGTGCTTGATGCAGCGCTACCTGCGGGTAAACACGATCACGTGGATCTGACATTAAGTAACGGAAAAGTTTTACGTTACAACGATCCACGTCGTTTTGGTGCGTGGTTGTGGTGCGATGTAGACAAGCAGCATAGCGTATTTGCCAAATTAGGCCCGGAACCGTTAACGGATGACTTTTCGGTGCAAACGTTTATCGAACGCGCAAAAAACAAGCGTGTGGCGGTAAAGTCTTTCATTATGGACAACCATATAGTGGTGGGCGTGGGCAATATTTACGCCAACGAAGCGTTATTCAGTGCGGGGATTGATCCAAGACGTCCTGCTAATCAAGTTAAAGCGAGTGAATGGACGCTGCTCGTGACAGAAATTAAAGCCGTATTGGCAAAGGCAATTCAGCAGGGTGGCACTACTTTAAAAGATTTTGCGCAGGCCGATGGCAAGCCCGGCTATTTTGCTCAAGAGTTACAAGTTTACGGTAAGGCGGGCAAACCATGCCCACAATGTGGAACTTTAATTGAAGAGATGAAGATCGGCCAACGAAATACATTTTTTTGTTCGCATTGCCAATCTTAATTGGGGTCGTTAAACGCCTGACTGGCCGGATAGTTTAAAATATTTCTTGGCAACAAGAAGACTGATTAGTTTTTCTTGTTTTGGGTCGAGAAACTGTTCAACCCACGCTTGAGCATTTTTAATGATTTTCTCCGCTTCTTGAGGGTTGGCTAAATAATAGTCCATTTTTTCAATGAGGTCTGAAAAGTCATCTTTGATTTCGACATAATGGACTCCAGCTTCAAGTCTTCCCTCCATAAACCAAGTTTCGTACCTTAGCTTCGGCGTTATACATAATGAGTTTGATGACATGATCCACTTGAGGTTAGTCGCCACATCTTTGCCTTCGAGGCTTAATATAAACTTATACTGGAGTTGCTCTTCAATACTCATTCTCGGAACAACAAATTCTGGTTGTTCACCCTTCTTTGTATCTGTTCGGCCAACGTTACACCTTGGATGGTGAAAATACTTATCAAGTAGTAAACGGCGATTAGGGCGAAAGCCCGTTCCTCGCCATACGACGTCGTCTTTTTTATTTCGATAATCAAGAGTATCGTTGGCAAATTGGTAATGGCGAATAGCATTGAGTTTTAAAAGTACCGAGTTACTGTTGTCCTCGTTGATTGGTCGACTTTTGACAAAGCTTGGATGTTTAGGGACTTCGATAACATCGCCATTGATATAATGAAATTGCTTCTCGGGTGAAAAGCACTTTACGACTTTATATAAATCGAAATAGTAGGTACTGCCTCCTGTTTGCTTAAATGAGGCGATTTTCGTTGACGTTTGAGAATCAAGAGAACATGGTTGATTCAACTTACAGTAATAGTTGACTCGGTCCTGAAGCTCAATTTTTTGTTGTTCTGGCAAGTCTGCAAGCTGCTTGTTTCCATACCAACGCATTAAAAATTTCGGGAGAAGGGTGATAAACCCATGATATAGGTAATAGCGCGCTTTGATCATACGTCGACTTTTTTCTTTACCGCATCACTGATGACTTGAGGAACAAAATTACTAATATCGCCACCATGGATGGCGACTTCGCGCACGATAGTGGAAGAAAGAAATGCATACTCTTCAGCAGGGGTAAGGAAGATGCTTTCAAGACCCGGAAGGAGGCGGCGATACATATTGGTTAACCCAAACTCATATTCAAAATCAACCGTGGTTCTTAGGCCGCGAACCAATAGGTTGGCTTTTTCATCACGAGCAAAATCAACCAGCAGTCCACTAAAACCTTTGGTAGACACATTAGGCAATTGCTTCGTTGCTCGCTGAGCAAGTTCAACCCGCTCTTCAAGAGTAAACATGGTGTTTTTCGACGGGCTTGCTGCTACCGCAATCACGACCTCATCAAACATATGAGCTGCGCGTTGAATAATGTCTAGATGCCCATTGGTTAATGGGTCAAATGTTCCGGGATAAATGACTTTATTGGTCATGTGCGACTCGAACCTTCTGATAAATCTCTTGATAAAGCAAAGCAGTATGTTTGATATCAAACGCTCTTAGTTTTTGTTGTGCCCCATCAATGAGTGACGCTCTTAGCTCTGAATGGGTTTGAACTTCAGTGATGGCGTTTGCAAGCCCTTGAGCATCTCCAGGAGTGATAAGTAACCCGGAAACTCGATCTTCAATAATATCGGGTATGCCACCTGCGTTACTACCAATAGCGGGTAAGCCTGCCTGCAACCCTTCCAGAATCACAGAGCCCAATCCTTCAGTATAGGAAGGATGAACCATTAAATCAGCGGCTTCAAACCAGCAACCCATATTACTTTGCTTTCCCATAAAGCTGACATTGCGTAGCCCATTGGCTTGGGCCTCTAAGATTGCTCTTTCTTTGCCATCACCTAACAGCGCAAAATGAATATTAGGATGACTAGCTTCAAGTTGTCGGGCTGCTTCGATCGTCACATTAAAGCCTTTGTGTTTTAACATGTTTGCTGCATGAATCACTAAAAATTTATTGGCAAACTGTGAGCGAATTTGCGCTACTTGAGAGTCATCTACAAGGTAACTGACCGGGGAGCTAGGAATTTTATAAGTTGTCAGGTTTGGGTATGCGGAAGCAATACAGTTGACGATCTCTGTACTTAAGCCGACGGCAGCCTTGGCATTTCGGTAGGCGATATTAGCTAACCATTTCTTTTTCAATGGGTTATCGATTCTACGAGTGACAATATATGGCACGCCAAACAACTTATATTGCAATAGAGCCCAATAGATAGCTCTTCCTTCATGCACATGAATCAAATCGCACCCTTGTGTGACGGCGTGTCGATGCGCTTGAAAATAAGTTTTTGCCAGTATCAGTCTACAGCCTAATCCGCGAATCGCTTCGGCAAATGGGCTTTTGGGGTTAGCAACAACCGTCAACTGATAGCCCATCGCGACTTGCTGTTTAATTAACTGCAGGGTTTGGTTTTCACCACCATGGTAACCGGACGCTAAATTTACATGACAAATGTTCATTTTTTTTCAGTCTTTTTTTGTTTGTTCACGTACTCTCTCAGCCACAAGTCAGCGTAGCGGGTAAAAGTGGTATTGGCACTAAGAATCGCAAGCAGCAACCCATGGCGACCGTCGAGAAAACCGCGTTTGACAATATACATTTTTAGAAAGCGGAATAACCCGTGTAGCATGGCACTTGTGAGTGAGGCTGACTTTTTGCCTTCACGTTGATCCGCCCAAGCTTGCATATACTGCTGAGTTTTACGTGTGTACTCGTTAAGTTGCTCATAAGTAAAATGTTTCAATCGCCCTCGTAGAGAAATAACCTCAAATCCCTTAGGGATTACCACACTTTCGTGAACGAGCCCGTCGTTGTATTGAGTCTCTTGGGTTCTGAATAAGCGAACAACCCAATCCGGTGACCATCCTGAGTGGTTAATTTGTTTACCAAAGGCCGTCGTCAACCGATTGATTCTGTAAACGTGTTGTGGACGATGTGAAGCGATAGCGGTTTGAATACTGTTTTTTAATTCTGGTGTTACTCGCTCATCGGCATCCAACCAAAGAACAAATTCAGACTGTACGTAGCTTTGTGCTAGTTGACGTTGCTTGCCAAACCCTGGCCAATCAGTATTGGTATAAAATTTATCCGTAAACTGGCGCGCGATTTCTTCCGTTGCATCATTGCTGCCAGAATCAAGAATGACAATTTCATCGACCCATTCGTAGACACTTTCTAAACAGGCCTGGAGGTGTTTTGCTTCATTTTTGACAATTAAGGCAACGGCTAAAGTCGGTTTATTCAATGGTGATATTTCCATTCATTAATTGGAACAAAATTGTTGAATCGCTTTATCCAGCATTGCGATCACATCTTGTGACTGAATGCGCTGCATAGCATGTTTATCTTGGACACGTGTACGCCAATCTAGCTGTTCAACCGGTTTGCTGTGTTCGGCTTCAATGGCTTCTTGATAAGCGGATACTACGTAGTCGCGATATTGATATGGGCAGGTTCGATCTGGGTTATGATGTGCATACAAGCCAATCACTGGTGTATTCATGGCATTCGCCATGTGAGCCGGCCCTGTATCTGGCGCGATAACTAAACTCGCGGCATCAAGTAATGCTAGCATCTGTTTAATACTGCTTTTGCCCACTAAGTTGAGTACGGGTGTGGTTAATTGGCGCTCAATGTTACTGGCTAAGTCGAGTTCGATTTGAGCTGGGCTGCCTGCCAAAATAACGCGAAAGCCTTGGCTTTGGGCGTATTCAATGACCTCGACGTAGCCTGTAGACGTCCAGTTTTTGTAGGCTTTACTTGCCGCCGGCACCACAACCAAATTGCGTTGCTCATGGCTTAAATGCTGCTGTGCCCACGCATTATCATCATCACTGTAGGGAATAGACCAAGTTGGCGTCATATCCGAGACCCCCAGAGTTCGGCCAAAGGCCAGTAAACCATCCAATACATGGGGCTCGGCAGGAGAAGGCACTTTTATATTGGTAAACCAGGTTTGAAAGTCTTGGCTGCGCTTCGCATCAAAGCCAAGCTTGTAACGTGCTTTAATACCCAATGTTGCGATGCTCGCTCTAAGGGCATACTGCATATGTAAAAGTGCATCAAACCGGCGGTTGGCTAACTGTTTCCAAAGTTGGCGATAAGCTTTAAAGCCCTGTTTTTTATCAAACACGATCACTTCTATCCCGGGCAAATCCTCGATCAGTTTGGCTTCGAGTTTTCCAGTAATCCAAGTAATCGACGTAGAAGGCCAAGCACGTTGAATCGCTTGCACGGCCGCCACCGTATTACAAACATCTCCAATCGCGGAGAGTCGAAGAACGCAAAGTGAATTTGGTGCAGTTGTAAACAGAGCCATTACAATTTTTTCGGTAACAAAAATTACCAGCGATTATGCAGACCGACCGCGAAAATGTAAAATGGACATCGCTTTTTTGAGCACTGTATGCAAGGCTTGGACGCAGATTATGACAGTATTCCGCAAACCTTTTACGATTTGGGTACGATGAAGACATTAAAACAAACAAATCAAGTTATTTGGTATAACGACACTTTACTTAAAGAGCCGCCGAGTAAATGTTTTGACCCTGCATTTTGGCAGCAAAATGGAAAAGTGATTGGTAGCGCTCAAGGGCGAGGAACAACTTGGTTTGTGCAAACCGAGACCCTACCCGCAGCCTTACGTCATTATCGTCGTGGGGGGCTATTTGGTAAGCTGGTGAGTGATCAATACGGGTTTCAATCGTGGCAAAAGACACGGAGTTATCAGGAATACCAACTGTTAGAGTGGCTAGCAAGTCAAGGCGTGAACGTGCCTAGGCCGATTGCTGCCAGAGCTGTGCGCAGCGGGTTAATTTACCGAGCCGATATTCTAAGTGAAAAAGTAGCCAATGCTCGTGATTTAGTGGACATTCTTCAGCAAGCGCCTCTATCTGTAGAAACGTATCAAGCTATTGGGCAGCAAATTCGTAAAATGCATGATGCTCAGGTCAACCATACCGATCTCAACATTCATAATATCTTACTCGATGATCAGCAACGTGTATGGATTATTGATTTTGATAAGTGCTATCAGCAAGAGGGAGAAAATTGGAAGGCCTCCAATTGGTCGCGTTTAAAGCGCTCGTTCATCAAAGAGAAAGCCAAGCGTGGTATCCATTGGAATGAAAACGATTGGAAGGCACTGTTTTCGGCATCGATGTAAATCGGCGATTCAACGCTTTATCAAATAACCCAAGTAGAGATTCTGAATCTGTGCTTCGCTGGTTCAGAATGACGCAAAGTGTAGTGCTAAGAACGTCTGTTGGCACCATCTTGGCTTCGATGATTTCATACGTCATCGTTGATTTATGACTTCCGAAACATTCTGGATCTTATGACTTCGAGACATCCCTGATTTTATACCTTAATGCATGCCCTGAACTCGACAACTCCATTCGTCATCCCTGAACTGACAACTCCAGACGTCATCCTGAACTTGATTCAGGATCTCTTCGAAAAGCTTATGAGAAACCGTAACGCCATCGGTCCAGAGTGACAAACAAGCCAATTCAGTCGCTTAAAGCCACTCCAACGTGCGTTGTAATGCCCCCGAGTTACGCTCCATAAACTGCTTCGTCTTTGCAATGATATCGTCTTGGGGCTCGGCCAACTGCGTTTCCAGCGCCAAAGCTAACTCATTGGCATTATTGATAACCGACACGACTCCAAGCTCAAGGAGCTCCTCGGTGATTTGCTTAAAGTTATAGTAGCTGGGGCCTGTAATCGACGGCATATTGATTGCTGTCGGTTCAAGTAAGTTGTGCCCACCCACTTTATCGCCAAGCAAACTTCCCCCCATAAAGCATACATCGGCGGCACCAAGCAGGAGGAGCATCTCTCCCATCGTATCCCCAAGATACACTTGGCAATCGGAGTTTATGTCGTGAGCTCCATTTTGTGTTCGACGTTGAGTATTGAAGCCTTGAGTTACGCAGAGCTGATACATCGCATCAAAACGCTCTGGGTGCCTGGGTACCAAAATCAGCAGTGTCTCGGGGTGGTGCTTTAATAGTGCTTGATGCGCTTCAAGAACTTGCTCGTCCTCGCCCTTATGAGTACTCGCGGCTATCCATACTGATCGCTTGACGCCTAATTGCTGGCGTAATTGCTGGCTTTGTTGGCGAACTTGATCAGGAACTTGAATATCAAACTTAATAGAACCTGTCGCATGCAGTTTGTTGGGTTCTACGCCAAGCTGAGCAAAGCGGTCAGCATCAGCTTGGCTTTGACATAAAATCTGAGTCAGTGAAGGATGCACCAAATTAAAGACTGGCTGAATGCGCTGATAATTTTGTCGGGATTTCTCTGATAAACGTGCGTTAACGACGGTAATCGGAACGCCCGACTTAGCAACACAATATAGCGTGTTAGGCCACAGCTCAGTTTCTATAATCACCATTTTCTTTGGCTTCACTGCTTTAAGAAACCCGCGGACAGCGAAGCAGAAATCAATCGGCATATAACGATGTTCTACTAAGTCGCCGAGCTTTTCGACTTGCTCAGCGCCCGTGGACGTTGTGGTTGTGACCACAATCGGTAAACTTGGGTTGCGCTGCTTCAGTGCTTTGAGTAATGGCGTTGCGGCAATCACTTCTCCAACCGAAACCGCGTGAACCCACAGTGGACGCTGTGATGTAATTTCCGGTGTGAGACCAAAATGTTCTTTCCAGCGTTTACCAATGCTGGGCTTGCCCGGCTTCTTCTTATACAAGGACATTAGCAACAAGGGAGAAGCTAGGAGTAAGACTAGAGTGTAGAGCAGCCGAACAATCAACATAACAGTTAAATAATACGATCCATTTTTTGAATGCCATTAATCACTTGTTGGGGAGAGAGTTCGGTTAAACATTTTAGATGCTTAAATCGACACTCTCGCTGAAAGCAAGGACGGCACTCGATGTCGGTATGAACGATTTCCACTTTCTCGGCCAATGGTGGAGTGTATTTAGGCGATGTCGAGCCGTACACTGCGACAACATTGCACCCAACGGCTGCGGCGACGTGCATGAGCCCAGAGTCGTTACTCACTACGGTGGAGCAGGCAGCCAGTAAGTCGACCGCCTCAATTAGAGAGGTCTGCCCAGCGAGTACGTGGATGTTCTCTTGGCCTTCTAATGACACTTTTGATTTGATCGACTGACACGTTTCAACATCTTTTTGTGAGCCAAACAGCCAGACTTGTTTGCCATTGTTGACCGCAAACTGGGCCACTTCAGCGTAGTGAGCCTCTGGCCACTTTTTCGCAGGGCCAAACTCGGCACCAGGACACAGCCCGATAGCGTCAACTTCTGAAGACAGTTGAAATTTTTCTAATGTTTTTTGCTGTACTGGGATATCAATCGTCAGTTTTGGTTTCGGTAGAGTGTGTATACCACCCAAAGACTGTGAACTTTCCATTTCAGTACGTGAATGAGCAAGAGCAACATAACGCTCAACCATATATTGAAAGGCTTTTTTATTTGGACGCAGGTCATTGAGTAGAATGTACCGACTTTCTCCTTTCCAGCCCGTTCTTGTTGGAATATTCGCGAACCAAGGTATCAGCGCTGATTTCGCTGAGTTGGGCAGTATGTACGCATGGTCGTATTGGTTACGTAGCGACATGCCGATTTTACGCCGCCCCCATAAATTAAACTCACCGTGGCCGATAGGCATTTCTAGTGCTTTATTGACTTCCGGCATACGCTCAAGAATAGGCTTACACCAAGCAGGGGCGATCACATCGATGGTTGAATCTGGATGTTGCTGTTTGAGCGTAATATAAAGAGATTGAGACATCACCATATCGCCCACCCAAGATGGGCCGATAATCAATATTTTCACACTGCCTCCTGTTTATTAAGCTGCGACTTTTCTTCCAGACGAATGGCTAATGCCGATAAAATAACCAAACCAAATGAAAAGACCAATATGCCAGAATGATGGGCGAGATAATGTTGAGTTAAGCTAAACCCCATTACCATCAAAATATGCATGCAGCCCATCATACTTACCGCCTTCAGTTGTGAACTCTCTAGTTGGCATCCTACCTTCAGTTTGCGGTAGAAAAAACGCAGGGGAACAAGAAATAAAGCGAACAATGCGACAACACCGATGAGGCCTTTGGTTTGCAACTCCTCTAAATATTGGTTATGCGCCCGCGTAAAATTGAGAACACCACGAGTTACTAACCCTTGTTCTATCTGAGTTTGCTTTTCAGCCGGCACACCGTCATGCCCAACGCCAAACAGTGGGTGCTCGATGCCAGTGTGCAGTGCTGATTTCCACATTTCGAGACGATAACCCGATGAGGTGTTGGCATTGTTATTGGTGTATTGCACTAAATCATGGATGACAGAATTAACTCTTGACTTAATTTGTGGGTAAGCTGTTGAGGATATTAAAAAAATAGCACACAAAGCAATCATTAGTTTTTTCTTGTTTAGACAGTGCCGATAGGCCCACAAACTCAGTACCATAATAAATGGTGTAAAGAGCCATGCGCCTCGAGCACCCGACAGAAGAGTCGCTAATAAAGCAAAAGCCGCGCCAAAGCCACAAATAATGGCATAGTGGCTTTTCTTTTCATGCACGTAATGCAAAAAACTGATTAGGCTAAGTGTGCCTAACCAAGCACAGATCCCGCCGATTTGGATCACCATGTAGCCGTAATCTGAAAATGCGCGTTTATCTAATCCAAAAGAAAAATAGATAGCGATAATACCACTGGCTATCGAACCGACAGCAATAGCGACCATGATGGTATTTAGCCGCGGAGGATATCGATATAACAAACCGAGAGTTAATGCTGCCAATAATGTACGGCTTGGCATATCAATCGTGCTAAATGGTTGTTGGTAAACAACCATTTCTAGCACATAGACAACAAAATAACCGCATAAAGCAAAGGTTATCAGCCTAATGTCCGAATTCACGAGATAAACACGCCACGTTTTTGCCACCATAACAATGGCTAAAAGACTCAATGTAATCGCAGCGAAACTGTAAGAGTTTGGCGTGACTGTCAGCGTGGCAAAAAATGCTGCACTAAGAAATGTGACCCAATGCGATAACGTAAGATCGCGAATAGAGTGGCCACGGAAGAAAGAAAAGCACATTTCAAAAATCTCCAGCTAGGCCAAAATTATCTGTAGTTGCTGACGCTTGAGCGTTAGGTCCAAATTGGATACAAGTAAACCCGTTAAGGCGTGCGGTAAGCCATCCTCATGCCGCCCCAACATTGGTAAGTTATCTGTCATCTATGGTTACTTCTTTAATTTTTGCTTCGCAAGCTTGTAGACATTACTGCCGTCTTGCTGAGTTTTGAGCAGTTTGAGAATCCACATATATTGTTCAGGGTATTGACCAGCCTGCTGCTCAATAAAGGCGTTCATTTTACGAGCATCTTGCTGTTCAGTTCCTGTCGGAAAATTCTCAAAATCTGGAAAAATTTCTACCACATATCGACCCGTTTTGGCATCGATCATTGAATAAACTGGGACAATGACCGCTTTACTGACTTTAGAAAGCTTACCTAAACCAGGCAATGTTGCCTTTGTGGTGGCAAAAAAATCGACAAAAATACTGTGTTCGGGGCCATGATCTTGGTCGGGGAGATAATACCCCAGATAGCCATCACGCACAGATTTGATAAACGGCTTCACACCGCCGCTACGCTCATAAACCCGGCCGCCATATTGAACGCGTTGGCGGTGCATGAGCCAATCCATCACTTCATTGCTCTGCTTTTTTGCCATCGCGGAAACGGGCATCCCTTTCGATGCCAAAAGTATGGCGGGGATATCAATGGCCCAAGTGTGCGGGACCAACAAAATGGCATTTTTCCCTTGCGATAGGACATTTTCTATATTCTCTAAGCCGCGAATATCACACTGTTGGGTTAACCAATGTTTGCTACGTAGAGTTAATAAGCTAAAGCCAGTAAGAAATACCCCTGCGGTGGTGAGCGTTTGCTTCAAAATCTCTTCGCGTTCTTGCTCGCTTTTTTCAGGAAAACATAATTCCAAGTTAACCCAAGCGGTAAGTGCTGTGCTCTTACGTTGCTTGGCTAACCAACCTGCAACTTTGGATGATAGCCAGTAGCGAAGGCGAATTGGTAACAAAGCGACAGGAATCAGTAAAATCAGCGTTAGCCACGTTCCCCAATATTTGGGGTTAAGAAAATGCCACTGAAACGTGGGATTATAGGCAAGAGGATCAAAATCATTTCGTTGGGAAGCAGACATAAATTACCAAAGCATAAAGGCTTGACGCCGTTATAAATGTCGAAGATATCAGGCAGAAAGTATAGCAGTGAATATTTAGGGTTAACAGCGTATACAAGGCGTGAAAGCGTAGGTTATGAGCTCAATATAACAATATTTGGGTAAAAAAATAGGTAAAGCTTTATTCAAGCTCTACCTATTGACTCTTCTAGTATTCAATGTGATGAGTAGTGATTAGTCACTACCGAACAAATCGCGAGTGTAAACTTTTTGTTCAACATCTTTGAGATCGGCGGTCATACGGTTAGAAACGATCACATCTGACTCTTGTTTGAATGCATCAAAATCGGTAATCACGCGAGAGTTAAAGAAGGTTTCTTCTTTTAACACTGGTTCATACACGATCACTTCAATGCCTTTGGCTTTAAGGCGTTTCATAATGCCTTGAATCGAAGAGGCGCGGAAGTTATCCGAGCCTGCTTTCATTATTAGGCGATAGATACCGACGACTTTCGGTTGTTTCTTAAGAATCGACTCGGCAATGAAGTCTTTACGGGTGGTGTTGGCATCAACAATGGCACCAATAATGTTATTGGGCACATTCTTGTAGTTAGCTAACAGCTGCTTAGTATCTTTGGGTAAGCAATAGCCGCCATAGCCAAATGATGGGTTGTTGTAATGGCTGCCAATTCGTGGGTCTAAACCAACGCCTTCAATGATTTGACGGCTATTCAAACCATGGGTTTCTGCGTATGAATCTAGCTCGTTAAAGTAGGCAACACGCAGGGCCAGATAGGTGTTAGAAAACAGCTTAACGGCTTCCGCTTCGGTTGAGTTAGTGAACAAAACCGCGATGTCTTCTTTTTTCGCGCCTTCAACTAATAAGCTAGCGAACTTCTCTGCACGCTCAGACTGCTCGCCGACGATAATACGTGACGGATACAAGTTATCATACAGAGCTTTCCCTTCGCGCAAGAATTCAGGCGAGAACATAATGTTGTCACTACCAAGCTCTTGTTTTACTTTTTCAGTGTAACCGACTGGAATAGTTGATTTAATCACCATTACTGCTTGTGGGTTAATCTCTTGTACTTGCTTGATTACCGCTTCAACAGAGGAGGTATTAAAGTAATTGGTTTGCGGATCGTAATCCGTTGGTGTCGCAATAATAACAAAATCAGCGTCTTGATAAGCAGCAACGGCATCTAATGTTGCCGTGAAATTCAAAGATTTATTGGCAAGAAAATCTTCAATTTCCGCATCGACTATCGGAGATTGCCCTTGATTTAGCATTGATACTTTTTCTTCAATAATATCAACCGCGACAACTTGGTGATGCTGGGCTAAAAGCATCGCATTGGATAGGCCGACATAGCCGGTACCTGCAACTGCTATTTTCAAAATAAAACTCCAATCTATTAAAAATTCTTATCAAAACGGGTAAGTGGTTGCCCTAATTTCTATCTATCTTTGATGGCTTTGCAATAGCCAAACAGCGTGAACATGAACCCAAAGATTGAGCATCAGCAATATCAACTGCAACTGTCGTCATCCTGAACTTGATTCAGGATCTCGACCGCCAACGCAGCCTCTATAATCCAGAATGACCAAACACAATTTGCAGTTGACGCTTCGCAACAACGTTATTAATCAAAGATAAACAACGAGCCAACCTCTTTTATATAATTTAACTCGATTTTATTCGAAGCTCGTGACTCGTTATTAAGAATGAGCGAGATTACTTATTGATAATCGCCATGTATTCTGCAACACCTTGAGCAACAGTTTTAAACGTATGTTGGCAGCCTGCCGCACGTAACTTAGTAAGATCCGCCTGTGTATACTCTTGGTAAGCCCCTTTCAGGTGATCTGGGAATGGGATGGTTTCGACTTGGCCTGTACCATGATGCTTAATCACTGCCTTGGCCACTTCATTAAATGATTCAGCATGACCTGTCCCTAAGTTAAAAATGCCAGATTGCGCATTTTCCATAAACCATAAGTTAACAGCGGCGACATCGCCTACGTAAACGAAATCACGTTTAAAGTCTTCACTACCAGCAAACAGTTTCGGGTTTTCCCCAGCATTCATTTGATTATTGAGGTGAAAGGCAACAGAGGCCATTGACCCTTTATGCTGCTCACGAGGACCGTAAACATTGAAGTAACGAAAGCCAGTAATTTGAGATAAGGTTTCGCCATGAGTTTTGGCATCTTCCCAAACGCGGCGTACGTAATTGTCAAACTGCTGTTTCGAGTAACCATACACATTAAGTGCGCCTTCATACTCTTTTTCTTCAATAAACGTCTCAGTTTCGCCATAAGTTGCCGCTGAAGAAGCATAAAGGAAAGGAATATCACGCTCTAAGCAGTAATGAAGCAACTCTTTTGAATACTCATAGTTATTGAGCATCATATACTTACCGTCCCATTCAGTGGTTGCTGAGCAAGCACCTTCGTGAAAAACCGCTTCAATGGGGCCAAAGTCATCACCCGCCATGACTTGGGTAAGGAAGTCATCACGGTCCATGTAGTCGGTGATATCAAGGTCTACCAAGTTTTGGAACTTTCTCCCATTTTTTAAGTGGTCGACTACGAGAATGTCATTGATACCTTTATCGTTAAGAGCCTTAACAATGTTGCTGCCAATCATGCCAGCGCCGCCGGTGACGATAATCATACGTATTCCTTTGAATTATTAGATCTGAGGCAAATATAACATGGCGCGAAGCATTCGCCATCACTAGTGTTTTACGATAGAATTTTAGCGGATTTTGTGCGTTACCTCTAGATAAGACAAGCATTTTGGGAGCTTCACCCAAGGGCGGTAGCGTAGATATAATTTGGCTTGGCTCGAATTATTTTTTATTAATAGTACCTGAGCTAGACTGTGAAATGATTCAGACGAGGAATAGATAATATGAATAGCAAATGGGTTCTAATTACAGGTGCACAAGGAGGGATCGGCTCAGCCATTGTTTCTGAATTTTCTGATAAAGGTTACCAAGTTATAGCTGCTGACATAGTAAAATGTGACAGAGATAAAAGGCCTAATGTAATCAACTATGAACTCGATCTTGAACTATTAGTTTCTGATGAAAAATATGCAGAAAATTTTCAGAAAAAAGTACATAAAATAACTCAGCCTGATGGTATTAGTTGCTTAATAAACAATGCTGCAGTGCAGATACTCGTTAACACAAGCCAAATAACTAGATCTGTTTGGAACAAAACGTTAAATACTAATTTACTTGCACCCTTCTTTCTATCTCAAATGTTTTACCAAGATTTAAAAGCTAATGACGGTGCAATTGTTAATATAAGCAGTATTCACGCAACTCAAACAAAAAAAGAGTTCGTAGCATATGCAACATCAAAAGCTGCATTAAGTGCTATGACGAGAAATATGGTTCTAGATATTGGGGACTCAGTTAGAATTAATGCTATTGAGCCTGCAGCAATAGCTACTAAAATGTTGAAAGCTGGCTTCTTCGGTAATGAGGAAAAATATAGAGAACTAGAACATTTTCATCCTATGAGAAGGATTGGGCTTCCTGAAGAAGTTGCTAGATTAGCCTTATTTTTGTGTTCCGATGATGCAGGTTTTATTCAAGGAGCCTGTATTAGCGCAAGTGGTGGAATTCAAAGCTGCTTGAGTGACCCAGCATAATAATAGGTATTACAAAATGGATTATAAAGTTATATCTAAGGAGCGCTCACTGTTAGGTGAAGGTGCCTATTATCATGATGAGAGTAAACGTTCATTTTGGGTAGACATAGATAGATCAAATATTCACCTTTATGAGTTTGAATCAGGCATTTCCAGAGTGATGTATGTCGGGGATAATCCAAGCAGTATAATTGATGTAGAAAATGAAACATTACTCTATATTGATAGATATGGAATAAATGAATTTGACTTAACTAGCGAAACGAGTCAAAGAATTTTTGAACACCCAAATCACGATCCAAGTAGGTTTAGGGCTAACGATGGTACCAAACTGAAAGACAATATATATATATATGGCACTATGTGCGATTATCCAGAAAGTGAAACAGGGAAAATTTATATTTATGATAAGTTTAAGCATGAAATTTATGACCTAGACCTTAATATACATATACCAAATTCTTTTGTCATACTTAATGATGAGGTTTTAATATCAGATTCATATAAAAAAATTGTTTACAAAGTGTTTGTTTCTAGTTTTCACATCTCAAATAAAACCATTTGGAAAGACTTCTCTAGTTATGATTTTACCCCAGATGGTGGTTGTGTTTCTAAATCTGGACTAATTTATCTGGCTCTGTGGGATGGTGGGAAAATAATTATTTTAGATTCAAATTCAGATTATATTTCTAGTATAAGTTTACCCTTTAAAAGACCTACAAATTGTAAGTTTACTCTCGATGGTCGACTTATGATAACATCGGCTTTAACTAATGAGGCTGCAAGTGGTTCAACGATTTTATTGCCTTTAGGAGGAATTATAGATGACTTCTGACTATAAAGAATTAGTTTCAGTTGTTATTAGAACTTATAACGAAGAAAGATATCTTGAAGAACTACTGTCGGCAATAAACAATCAAAAAAGCAAAAAATTTGAAATTGAAACTGTGATTATTGATTCAGGTTCTACTGATAGAACGTTGGATATTGCTAATAGGTTTGGATGTAGAATTACTAGTATTAAAAAAGAAGATTTTACATTTGGTAGATCATTGAATGATGGGTGTGATTTTTCATTAGGTAAATACTTTGTTTTTATAAGTGGGCACTGCATTCCTGCTCATGATCTTTGGATAGATAATTTAGTTTCTCCGCTATTAGAGGAGTGTGTATATACATATGGTAGGCAGCTAGGTCGAGATACTACTAAATTTAGTGAACGTCAGTTGTTTAATAAGTATTTTCCTAATGAATCAAGAATTCCTCAGGTTGGTTTTTTTTGTAATAACGCAAACGCGGCGATTAGAAGAGATGCTTGGCTTGCTCATCGTTTTAATGAAGAGTTAACTGGTTGTGAGGATATGTATTTGGCTCGACTCCTAGTCGATTCTGGAAAAAAAATCGGTTATGTTTCTAATGCTGAAGTGTATCATATTCATGATGAAACATGGGAGCAGGTTAAAATTCGTTATGAAAGAGAAGCCATCGCCTTACAGCATATTATGCCTCAAATTCATGTAAATATATTTGATACAATGAAGTTTATATTTGCTGGTATAGCGAAGGACTTTAATAAAGCTTTAAAAGAAAATGTTTTATTTAGAGAAATTAAGTCAATAATTTTTTTTAGGACTATGCAATATTGGGGAGGATATAAAGGAAACAAAAATCACAGAATAATTTCTCAAAAAATGAAATATAAATATTTTTATCCCAGAATCTCCGATATGAATGTAACTGATAAGGATAGATAAGATATGACTAATAAAGTAGTCGCTTTACTACCAATGAAAGCAAATAGCGAACGTGTTAAAGGGAAAAATTTTAGAAACTTAGCCGGAAAGCCATTGTTTAAATGGATTTTAGATTCATTGTTATCAGTAGAAGATATCGATTTAGTTGTTATTAATACAGATGCAAAGGACATCCTTCAAGCTAACGGATTAGTAGAAAGCGACCGAGTGATAATTCGAGAAAGAAAGTCGGAGCTGTGTGGTGACTTTGTTAGTATGAACTTAATTCTATCTGATGATATAGATAATATTGATGCTGAGACATATATCATGACACATACTACTAATCCTCTTATTTCATCAGAAACTATAAAAAATGGTTTGCAACAATTTTATGAAGAAGAATGTGATTCTTTATTTACAGTAAATAAAATTCAAACTCGTTTTTATAGAGAAGATGGTAGCCCAGTTAATCATGATCCAAATAATCTAATCCGTACCCAAGATCTTGAACCTTGGTATGAAGAAAACTCATGCCTTTACTATTTTTCTAAAGACTCTTTCAAATCAACTAATGCTCGTATAGGGGCTAAACCGTCTATGATGGTTACACCTCCACTGGAGTCTTTAGATATTGACGAGCCACACGATTGGGAAATGGTTTCGGCCTTGGCCAGCTACAAAATTGAAGAAGAGAAATAGAAAATGAAAGTATTAGTTACATGCCCCCCAATGCTGGGAATGATTGATGAATTTTTCGAACCAGCTAAAAAACTTGGTATTGAATTAATACCCGCAGAAACAACCCAAGTGTTATCAGTTGATGAGTTAGTAGCACTTGTACCGAAGTATGAAGGTTGGATTATAGGCGATGATCCAGCGACTCGAGAAGTATTTGAAGCTGGAAAGTCTGGTAAACTAAAGGCTGCGGTGAAGTGGGGTATAGGGACTGACAATGTAGACTTCTCTGCATGTAAAGACCTTAATATTCCCATCACCAATACACCAAACATGTTTGGTGGGGAAGTTGCAGATGTTGCGATGTCCTTTTTGCTGGGCTTAGCAAGACAGACTCACTATATCGATCGTGAAATACGTAATAATCACACATGGCCTAAGCCTGCAGGTATTAGTGTTAGTGGGAAATGCGTTGGAGTTGTTGGGTTTGGAGATATTGGCGAAAATTTAGTTAAACGACTAAAAGGCTTTGATGTTGATGTGGTCGTCTATGATCCTTCAGTTGACGGTAAGAAAGGATACAGTTTTATAGAGCGAGCAAATTACCCAGATAGAGTCCAAGAACTAGATTTCATAGTATTTACATGTTCATTAAATAAAAATAATTATCATATGCTAGACGAAAATGTTTTAGGCATGATGAAAAATGGATCTATAGTGATTAATGTGGCACGTGGGCCATTAATTGATGAAGCAGCCCTTATAAATGCGTTGGAAAGTGAAAAAATTTATGCTGCGGGATTAGATGTATTTGAATCTGAGCCTCTATGTAAAAGTTCTCGTTTGCGTAAGTTCCCCAGATGTATTTTTGGAACGCACAATGGAAGTAACACTAAGGAAGGGGTTCGGAGAGCTACTCATAAAGCCCTGGCTGAGATAGCTGGCTATTTAAATTGTTAAATGTATCCTGTGCTTATATAAAATATAAGCACAGTAACTTTTACATGTATAATTAACTAGTTCAGGCTTAAATGAAAAATAATATAACCAGTATATTGCTTTCAACAGGTATAAGTAAATTTGTTGATAAGGTTTTTGGTGTATTTAGAAATTATCTAATATCTAATTATACAAATACTCAGGTAAGTGATAGTTTTTACCTAGTAGCAAGTTTTATGGAGGTTTTTGCTAACTCTACGATTAAGAGGGAGGAAATCGAGTGTTCTTATAATAAAAGTATAAGACAGTATGATAGCTACAATCTGATTCTTTTTTTTATATTGTCTCTTTTGCTGAGCCTTATTTTTATCTCTTATTATAATACTGGGTTTATAGGTTTTTTAGGAATATTTTTAGGTGTTTTATTATATTCACTATATAAAGGCTTGGTTACAAATCTAAAGATTAATATTTCTTCTAGATTATCATGCTTAATAGAAGTATTTTTTGCCGCAATAATGACATTAACAGTTTTTTCAATTATTAAAGCTGATCTTCTATCATCACGAATATATTTTATTTATTTATTTTCCAGTATAATAATTTTATTTTTTTTAATTTTTATTCAAAAAAAGAAGGATCTTTTAAAAAGTCTGCATGCAGATAAGTATTTTTTTACTATATTCATTTTAGGCGCGATGCCATTTTTAGAAAGAAATATTATTAGTAGTCTAGGTGACGGTGCGTTAACTAATTTTGTTATATCTTACATGATTGTTTCTATTCCTTTAATGATACTGCCTACCTCTACTATTATGGTTGTATTAAATAAATATGGCTGGGGAGAAATGAGGCTAATTTTACCTCTTCAAATTTTATTAGTTTTAGTTGGAGGTGGTAGCGCCTTTTATATAAATAGAGTTGTTGGAATCTTTCCTCAAACTTCATTAGATATGTTTTTTTCTGCATTTTTATACGCTCTATCGAATATTTTTATTGGATACTATGAAACTGGGTCTATCATAAATAGGAAGTCATCTAGAATACTCATAATAAGAAAAGGATTAAGTATTACGACTTTATTTTTATATGTTTATTTATTTAATGTTTACTATCTGAGTACTTTTAGTTTTATATATTTCTGTATAAACTTTTTATCTTTACTCGTAGTAAAAAAATATAGTAGTGAAAATCAATGAAGAGACTATATTTTCAAATTTCTTTTTGGATTTTTTTGCTAATTCCAAATTTTCAACATTTTGGTTTCCATGTGTATAATTTGAAAGTTGTTTTACATGCGGGATTTTTATTTTTTCTTATGCTCTTTGTTGCAAGGAAAAAGTTTTCAAAGAAAAACAATGTAGGTGTTGTTTTATTAATTATCTTTCATATAAGTTTAATGCTATCGGGAAGCTATATTTATATGGTCGATAATTTATATACACTTATTAAATTCTGTTCAGGGATTATAGTGTTTTTTTATATTTTAAAAAGCGAGGAGAAATTTAACGTAAAATATTGGATTATTTTTTACATCTTAAGCTCTTTCATAGCCTTTTCTCAACAGTTACCTGTTTTGAGAAATATATTTATGTTTCTCTGGGGGAGTGTTCAGGGATTAAATTCAGACTGGCCATATAGCCGTTCCTCAGGATTAACTTCCCACTTTTATATATTCACACAGTTTAGTTGTATATTACTTGTTACAATAAATTGGCACTCTAATATCGGGAGGCTTAAGTATACAATCTTTTCTGTTTTTTCACTTTTTTCTAACACTAAAAGTGCTATATTCTTTCCTTTATGGTTGATTTTTTTAAAGTTGGAATATCGTTATAAAATTTTCTGTCTCATTTCTTTTGTAATATTACTTAGCTATTTGTCTACAAATTTTGCCCCTATACGAGTTATTTATAGTCACCTATACGACGTTTATCACAGCGGGAACTTAGATTCTATAATTTATTCAAAATATTCTTCTTTTGCTCAAAGGGTTGCTTCTGTTCGTGAATTTTACGATCTATTTAGCAATAATACGTTTGAGATTATATTTTTCGGCATTGGTTCAAGTAAGTCTCTAGGTCAAGAAATTGGATTTTTTTATATCATTAGTTCTATTGGTCTTATTAATAGTATAGGTTATTATTTTTTACCACTTATTCTAATGCTATACTTTGTCCCTTTAAGGATATTCTTTAAATATTTTTTATTTATTTTTCCTTTATTCTTTTGTGAGTTTTTAGTCACAGGAATGGTAAAATATGAACTCTATATGATTTTCTGGATGTCTGTGGCATTTATAATAAAAAAGGAAACTAGCAAGCATGATTTATATTATAGCTCCTGATTTTATTGAACTACCAGTGGAAAGTTATGGAGGAATAGAAAGAGTAGTAACTAACTTAGCTCAAGGTTTTATTAATTTAAATTGTGATGTCAAGGTATTATGTAAAACTAATGATAGGGTGAAGGATGAATTTCCCTTTCTTATTGATTTATCTAAGATAACTGCAGGGGATTTAGAAAGTAACAAATACAATTTCAGATATCATTCAGATAGCTATGTTAATAATATAATAAGCTATATAGATAATTATGTAAATGAAGATGATATTATATTTCTTAACCATATTGAGCAAAAAGTATTTATCCCTTCTATTGAAAAAAAGAAAGCTAGATTTCACGAAATTGTTCATTATAGAAATACCGCAATGAGAAAAAAATTGGTATTTCCATCAAAGTTATATAAAAGTATCCACTTGAAATCAGGAGTAGTCATTCCTCACCCTACATCTAAAGATGATTTTTTTCCGACTAAACAAAGTAGATTAGTAGAAGGTGAGTATTTGTTATGTGTTGGGCGTATATGTCAAAATAAGCGAACACATCTTGCCGTGAAAATAGCGAAGAGGCTAAATTTAAAATGTGTTTTAGCTGGTCCTATACATGATGATCATTATGCAAAATCTTTTCTAGATGATGTGATTTATCTAGGAAATTTAACTTCTAGTGAATTAAGAAATCTGTACACATATGCATCTGTTACAGCTTGTTTAACTAATTGTGTTCCACCGGAAACATTTGGACTATTTCAAGTAGAAGCGCTGTTATGTGGTAGTCTAGTTGTATCCTCGGCTTTAGGAGGGTTGAGAGATACTTGTAATGAATATGGAGTAGTGAAATATAGAGATTATCTACCATTCGAACATAATATAAAAAATATAGAAAAAGCTTTATCTAAATATGATTTGGATAAAAGAGGAAAAAGTATACAGTATACTGTGGAAAATTTTACTAATACTCCTGTAGCCAGACTATACTTAGATAGGATAATAAATAGATGATACAATCAAAATTTCCATTATTAGACATTGACTTATTAAATAGCCCTAATCTTTTTAAGAATTATCTTAACTATAAAAAATTTATCAGTCATCACAATATAGAAAAGCTGGAAGGGGATACATGGTTTATTCTTTCATGTGGGCCATCTTTAAATATCTTTGATAAAGATGAACAATTTCAATCATTACTTGAAAAACATCCAGTTATAACAATAAAGCAAGCTGGTGAAATTTATTCTAATGTTTCTAATTTTCATCTATTCAATGAGGTTCGATATAATTCAGTTTTTAACGAAATAGGAAATTATAGGTTTAGTGTTTCTGAGTATCAAAAGAATAGCCTTAGTCATATCCATTTCCCTATTAGGTCATATAAGAGAAGTTCAGCTCTTTTTTTAACTAATCAATATGAAAAAAATGAGTTATCAAAAAGATTTCTTAGACCTTGGGGAGTAGGGATATTTTTTGAATTGGCTATTTTTTTACCTGTGTTATTCAAATGTAAGAATATTGTCCTTTGTGGTGTAGATATGAACTCTAAAGGAAATTATCATTTCTATGATAAAAATAATGAAGATCATGCAATATCATATAACGTAGATGAGTTTGAATTCTTTTTTACTAAAGGTACTTCTTACTATCTAGAGTATTGGCTTAAGACTAAAGGTATAAATGTTTTCAACTTGAGCCCAATGAGTGAAATGCCAATAACAAAAGTTAATACCGTTAGCGAGTTGAAGAAAAAATTAAATGAAACTAGCAATATTAATATTTAACTGGAATTATGAAAATCATTTATCTTTAATGTTGTCTCGATTAGAGCCTTTGAAAAATGATATGAATATATCAGTTTTTATTTTAGATGATGGTTCTACAGATAATAGTATTAAAATATTAAAGGATTATTTTAAAAAGAATAGTGACGTAAAAAACTTTTTTTATTCTATATCAGGTAACATAAATAGAGGTAGAGATTTTCCTGCTTTTGGTCAGATTGAAGGGCTACATAGATGGCTATCTACGAGTGAGTCTCAAAATTATGATTATATTTGGACATTTGATGTTGATGATTATTTTGATTTTAAAGATATTAGACCACTTTTCGATATCGTTTCAAAAAAAGAAAAAAATTTTTACTTTTTAAAAATGATTGATAAAGGAGACTCATTTGAGCGAGAGGTTTTTTTAAAAAGGGATGTAAATTGTAATCTAGGTATATGGCCAACTATTCAACCGACATCGTCGATTTTAGTTAGTAGAAACGCATTGTTGGAATCAAAAGATTATATTTTTAATTTTTCTTCTCAATATTCTGATGTATGGTTAGATGCAAGATTAAATATGATTGCACAGGGTTTTTATGAAGGAAAGTATCTAACGTTAAAAGTAATTAGGAATATTCATGGTGATAATGATTCATTAAAAATTAGTTTTTCTAGAGTTATAAATAAACAAATCCAATCTTTAAGATATTATATATTATTGGGTAATAAAAAATTAAATTATAGATTGAAAGTTTTGAGGTTATTAGATGTTTTTACTAAATAAGCCGTCTGAGTTGGAAAATATAATTGGAATATTCGAAGATATAACAATTATAGGTAATGGTCCTAGCTTGAAGAGTACTCCTAAGGATTTTTTTATTGGGAAAACATTGATAGGAATGAACAGGATAGATAGTTTTATCTTACAAAATGACTTATACCTAAAAGTTTACATTTTTGTTACAGATAATATAGAAAATAAAAATTGGGGGGAAGATTGGTTTAACAGCTTATTTATTTGTTCTGAACGTTCCGAGTTCACTCTTATATCAAAAGAAGTCTATAAATATCTCTTAGAGTCTGATTCCGCACAATCAAAGGTAATTTTGTCTAGGAATATAATTGTTATAAACTGCCTTAAAGAGCCTAAACTCTATTCAAAAAACGCAGTAATTTATCCTGATGAGTATTATACAAAATCTGGAACATCTTTAAACTTAGCGTCACAGATTGCGCTATCTATAGGTGTTAAAAATATCGAATATTGTGGAGTTGATTTGGGTTGGAAAACAACTTCAAAAAGCAAGCAGAATGATCCCAATCATTATAGTAGTTCCTACTTTGCGAGAATTAAGTCAGGTTATATAGAAAATTGCAGAATGCATCATGTTCACGATAGGTTATCTATTTTATATAAGAATAAAGGAATTTCAGTAAAAAACTTTTCTCCATTATCTATTGTTGAGGTTTATGATAACTTCGACTTTAACGATAATGTTATATTTTATGGTGTCTTTTCTAAAGGGAGTTTTTTTAAAAGACAATTGGTATCAATTTACTCAGAATTAAAAAATGAATTATTACGAATTATTTTGAGAGTATTAAAATTACTAAAGGTAAAATAAAGATAAAAATGGAAAAAAAACTCCCATTAGTTTCAGTAATTATGCCTTGTTTTAATGCTGAAAATACTATTCGAGATTCAATAGATTCTGTGTTGCGTCAAGATTATGCAACTTGGGAATTGATTGTTGTTGATGACTATTCTTCGGATAGTAGTAATTCCATTATTAATTCATTTTCTGATGAAAGAATAAAGTTAATAACTAACAATTTGGGTAAGGGTGTAGCTGGAGCTAGGAACTCAGGTATTTCTCATGCGAAAGGGAAATATATTTGTTTTTTGGATGCAGATGATAAGTGGTATTATGACAAGCTATCTTCTCAAGTGATCTTGCTCGAATCATCTGACTATTTTGTGAGCCATGCCTCTTATATCCGTGTCACACCAGAGGATAAAGAGCTAAATGAAGTTGTAGCGGATGATTTAGTTCGTTTCGAAGATATGCTTAGTGGTAATAAGATTGGGAATCTTACAGGTATTTACGATGCATCTGCCCTCGGTAAATTTTATCAGGAAGATGTAGGTCATGAGGATTATTTAATGTGGTTGCATATAACCAAAATATCCCCATCGAAAGGAATTGCCAAGTCTTTAGGCAGATACACTGTTTCTGGAGACAGTGTATCTGCAAATAAGTTAAAGTCAGCATATTGGCATTTTAGTTTATTATATCGAAGTTTAGAAATCCCTTTTTTTAAATGTATATATTTTTTCATTTCCTATGCTTTAAATAATATATTAAAGAGGATTTGACTTTCTATCTAGCACCAAAACCGGTAAGCATTGTTCTAATGGTTTTGATTACAATATTCATGTCCAACCAAAATGAAAAATGCTTTATATAGTAAAGGTCATGAGAAAGTTTTTCTCTTGTCGAGTCGGTATCATCAGCATAACCCTGAACAGTTTGGGCCCACCCTGTGATACCCGGCTTAACCATATGTCGATAACCGTAAAACGGGATTTCTTGCTCAAATTGTTTAACAAAGCTTTCTTGTTCTGGTCTAGGACCAATTAATGACATTTCACCTTTTAGAACATTAAAAAATTGAGGGAGCTCATCGATTCTTACCTTTCTTATTATTTTTCCTACACGTGTTACACGAGATTGTTCTTCTGTTGCAAATTTTGACTCTGCACCTTTAGATCTTACTGTCATACTTCTAAATTTATAAATATTGAAAACCTTCCCACCCTGTCCTACTCGTTGTTGTATAAACATAGCTGGGCCTGGATTTTCTATTTTTATTAGTAAAGCAGTTACGATCATTATCGGGATAGTTATAGGGAAACTAACTACGATCATAGCACTTTCCCATACTCGTTTTATATTTGAGTAGATTGGATTTGGCTGTAATGAACCGATTGCATTCTCTGTTAAATGTATCGTCTGAACTTTTCCTTCGACCATTTCTCGAATGCTATCACAGTGAAACACTGGGATATTATTGATGCTACAGTCAGCTACAAATTTTGACTGCTCAGGTTTTAGAGGTTTATGGAGGTCGACTACAAGCCCGCTTTTTATCGAATATATGTCATTAAGAGAAGCCATAGGTGTTATTTCGATATTTTTATGTTTCCCTAACGACTGATAATCAAAGTTAGGGATTGCAGATAGCTTCAAAGTTTTATGACCTTTACGAATAAATCCAATAAAATATAGCCAAAATAGAGTTATAATAAAACTATGTATTAGTATTGATCTCGAGTAATCAAACCGAAGCATAACAATCAATCCAATTGCTATTGCATATACCGACACTAAAACTGGTAATATATAGTATTTTCTTTCAACAAGCAGATGCTTTGTTATCTGAGGTAAGATCAAAGCACAGGCTAAGTAAGAAAATACTCCCAAAATGATGCTATTTTCTATTGTTACAGGAATGTTGGTTGCTGGGTATTGCATTGTTGCTACTAAAGCGACAACTAACAAAATACTACCAATTCCGTGAGCAATATATGAGTTTGATAAAATATTCTTCACGATCGTTTATGTTGTAAGTTTTAAAATATTGATGATAGCACCAAATGGAATGATGTTCAGCTATTAAGATGATACGGTTTTATTATATAATACTATCTGTTATTCACTATCATTATGTTTATAATAGAACAATATAAGCTTTTCGATTGTCGTATCGAGGTCACGTTTCTGGTACCAGGATAGACGAGTTACTTTATTTGTATTGATGGCGTATCTAAAATCATGTCCTTCTCTGTCGTTAACATAGGTGATAAGTTTTTGATGGGGTGCATTTTCTGGTATCAATAGATCCAGTTTTTTACAGATTATGTGGACTAAATCTAAATTTCGGACTTCTCTGTTTCCACCTATACAATAAGTTTCGCCTATTTTTCCTTTCTCTAATACACACACTAAGGCTTCAGCATGATCTTTGACATGTAACCAGTCTCTGACCTGTTGACCATTACCATAGATTGGAAGAGGTTTTCCTTCGATTCCATTTTTGATCATTTTTGGTATTAGCTTTTCATCATTTTGGTAAGGCCCATAATTGTTGGAGCAATTGGTAATCAGTACAGGGAGTTGATAGGTTCTATGCCAGGCTCTAACCAAATGATCGCTTGAAGCTTTTGATGCTGAATACGGGCTGCTTGGATTATAAGGGGATGATTCGTCAAAGGGGTTTTCTTCTGGAGACAAATCGCCAAATACTTCATCAGTTGAAATATGCAAGAAGCGAAATTGCTGTTGTTTGCTTTTTTTTAGTACATGCCAATAGGCTAAGCATTGTTCTAATATATGGTAGGTGCCAACAATATTCGTATTAATAAATTCTGCAGGTGCATAAATAGATTTGTCTACGTGACTTTCTGCTGCGAGATGTACAACCCAATCCGGTTTGTGGGTTTCAAAAGTGGTTTCCAGAAGCTCTCGGTCACAGATATCACCTTTTATAAAAACGTAATTAGGGTGTTTTTCGTACCCTAATAAAGCTTTAGGGTTAGCAGCATAAGTGAGCTTATCGAGATTAATAACCTGATGCGGAGTGTTGTCAAGCAAATAACGTACTAATGCTGAACCAATAAATCCACTACCTCCGGTAACCAAAACTTTCAATTAGCGCCTCACAATGGGAATAGTAATTTGTTATGTTAGTGACTTTCATAATTATCCTTAACTAACTCTCAAAACTTGTGTTCGGATGTCTCAATCAGAGCTGAAGGCTTTAAAGTGTGCATATTCTAAGTTAACGGATTAAACCTATGCAAGTCATTCACCACGGCGGTAAGGATACCGTCACAGGTTCTTGCCACGAACTGGTTCTTGAGGGCGGAAGTCTATTAATCGATTGTGGTCAGTTTCAAGGGCGTGATGCAAAGCCGTTAGATATCGATTTTCCTGTCGACCAAGTGCAAGCGTTAGTGGTGACGCACGCTCATATTGATCACATCGGGCGCATTCCTTGGCTGCTTGCAGCGGGTTTTAAAGGCCCTATTTATTGCACTGCTGCAACAGCCGAGTTGATGCCGTTAATGTTAGATGATGGCCTGCGATTGCACTTAGGAATGCAGCGGGCTTATCGTCAACAGGTGCTAAATACCATTCGCCGCTTAATCGTCCCTTTGGAATATGGAGTTTGGCATCCGCTTGCTCAGTTTGAGCAAAGCTATCGTATTCGATTTAATCCCGCTGGGCATATTCTTGGATCTGCTTTCATTGAGTTCGAGCTTCCTAATCATGAGGTCGTGGTATTTTCTGGCGATCTCGGCCCTTGTGATACACCGCTTCTTCCTGACCCCATCTCGCCTCCTCGCGCTGATATCCTTTTCCTTGAATCTACTTACGGCAATAAACAGCATGAATCGATTGCTCAACGTAGCCAGCGCTTACAGCGAATTATAGAGCGCTCGTTAGTTGATGGTGGCAGCATTATTATTCCCGCATTTAGCGTTGGCCGAACCCAAGAATTGCTGTTTGATATAGAGCAACTTATCCATGCCTCTCAATTAGACGGAGACATTCCGATTATCTTGGATTCCCCAATGGCGCAAGAAGTGACACGCTCTTATCAACGGTTTAAGCAGTTATGGGGGAGTGAAGCCAAAGCTCGATTAGAAGCTCATCGGCATCCATTCGAGTTTGAGCAGTGCATCACTGTTGAAGATTACCGTAGCCATCAGAAGTTAGTGAATCGCTTAGTATCCACTGGTGAAGTAAGCATTATTGTTGCGGCTTCTGGCATGTGCCAGGGCGGACGAGTGATGGCTTACTTACAAGCGCTACTTCCTGATAAACGCACCGATGTGATTTTTTCCGGTTACCAAGCCGAAGGGACGTTAGGAAGGCTATTACAAGAAGGCGCAAGGTCAGTTGATATAGATGATCAGCCAGTAAAAGTGAATGCGCAAATTCACTCGATGTCTGGCTATAGTGCGCATGCTGATAAAAGTGACTTAATAAGGTTTGTCAGTGGGATTAAACACAAACCAAGGCAGATTCACCTGATCCATGGAGAGCAAGAGAGTAAAGGCTCACTTTATGCGCAACTGACGGAGTTAGGGTTCTCTGTTACTAAGTAGTGCCTGTATTCCGTCATTCTAAACAAGCGTAGCGCAGCGTAGATTCAGAATCTGATTGATGGTTTGATTAGACCCTGAATCAAGTTCAGGGTGACGATCTTTTTGTGGGCAGGAATACGCCTCTTTTTGTTGGTAGGGGGACGGCCTTATAGCGTCGTGAGTGAGTAAAAAGGCCAGCATGATGCTGGCCTTTATCGTTTATAGAATTTGTTTCAGGACGCGGTCTGCTTTTACTCTGGTAATTTTTCGAATCAGTTTTTGTACTGGTTCAGGGTAATTTTCGACTTTCTCGAGCTGCTTGTAGGTGCAAATGAGCTGAGTGTGCTGAAGAATATTCTCCGCTTCTTTCTCAAACTGCGGAGTAAGGTGATGATAATGGTCTTGAATCAAAATGGCGTTTTCAAGATCCAACTTCCAAGCTCGAGGGTTGAGGTTATTCCCCGTTAGCAGCATGTAGCGTTTATCGACCCAAATCCCCTTGAGGTGAAAGCTGTTGTCATTATGCTTCCAAAGGTGAATAGAGAGCTTGCGGCTGGCAATATTCGCTTCATTATTTTTGGCAAATTGACGTAAGTTGCGCTCATATAAATATGGCAGACCACCAATGGTTTTAAACGGCTGAGTTGGGGGAATATAAAAATCATTCGCGGTTTTATCACCCACCACAATGGTGACTTTTACGCCGCGACGTAGGGCTCGGCGCACTTCCTTAGCCACACTGCGTGGGAAATTAAAATATGGCGTGCAGATGAAAATCTCATCACGCGCAATCGACAGCAGGTGATTAATTCCCTGATTCAGTCGATTACGTTTTTTACCAACACCAACCATCGGTGTCAGGGCGACTTGCTGGTCAGACACAGGCTGAGAGTCGAACTGATACATCGCTTTACCCAGTAACGTTCTAAACTGCCGGATATCGAGTTTAATGTCTTTGGTGCTTGGCTTTTCTGCATTCGCGAGATTGTGCACCGCTTGGTGGGCAATCATCTCTTGGTCGACAAAGTTAGCCATGCTATCGGCCAGCGTTGAGTTACCAATCACTTGGTAGCGGTCAAAACGGTAACGCTCTTTATAATTCAGATAGATGTTATTCAAGCTTGCGCCGCTATAAATCACGCTATCATCGATGATAAAGCCTTTTAAGTGTAAAACACCAAACACTTCACGCCCACGTACGGGCACACCATAAACCGGTATTTTGTGTTGATGCGTATCGGCGAACTCTTGGTACATGGTGGCATTGGTATCGCCCGGAGCTGAGCCAATGAGGCCGCGCTGTGCTCGATGCCAATCAACGCAAATTTTAACTTCTAAATCGGGGATACGCTGCTTCGCGGCGTACAACTCAGAAAGAATTTCTCGGCCTGCTTCATCGTCTTCGAGGTAAAGCGCAACAAGGTAGATTCGTTTGCTGGCCTCCCGAATTGCTTTGATCAAACGCTCTCTAAAATCACGCGCGGTAAATAGCGTCTCAAACTGAGCAGGATCTTGGGCAATGGTTGGTAGCTGATTGAATAAGTTCCTATTGCTTATCATGTGCGATGGTATACCTTAACTGTGTGCAAAATTGCAGACTCCGCATAGTATCAAATCTCATTTGACGATTACCAGAAATCCCCATCAATTCAGTGAGTGTCGATCAAGTAATGCATCGGAATCAAATTTTTACCGCTATTTGTATAGCGGAGAAACAAATTTTTTAACGAATTGGGCAATTGGTCGACTTCTATGGCTTTAAATCCATACTGGGCATAGAAGTTGCTCAAATGGGCATACGCAAAACAGTAGTCGGTTGTGGTTAATACTTGGTTTTGACAATAGGTCATTAATTGATGAGCAAAGCCCTGCCCTCGAGATGATTCTGCGGTCACCATGCCGGTTAACAGCCGAAATGTGTCGACTGTTCGAAAACGTACAACGCTAACGAGTTGCTGCTGATGGTAGCCAACATAGGTTAACTCATCTCGCTTGGCTTTGGTCGATGGGTAATTAGATTTATAAAAACGCGTAACCAACGGCATTTTAATCGGGTCTAAACGAGAAATGGTAAGCGTTGGCATCGTATTTTCCTTATTGAAATGAACGAACCACACCTTCATACGGGTGCAGGCAGGCGATAATAAAGTGTCTTGCCGTGTTTTTCAGCCCTAAAACGACGCTTTGTGATGTGATATTGAGTCGATAGCCGGTTTCTCTGACACGCGTATGTTGTTCGCAGCTTTGGCTATCCTGTAGAATAAGCCACAGTTTCATGACATTAGCCAAGACGATGCAATCACAAACTCAAGCCAATTTATCCGCTTATCACACGTTTGGTATTGACCAAACGTGTCAGCATTTAGTTCACGTTCAAAGTGTTCAAGACATTATTGATGTCTATCAGCATCGTGAGTGGCAAACCCTGCCCAAACTCATTCTTGGTAAAGGCAGCAATATGCTGTTTACTCAACCCTATCAAGGTGTAGTGTTAGTGAACCAACTGCTCGGGAAAACGGTGACTGAGTCTACGGATGCTTGGCATCTTCATGTTCAAGCGGGAGAAGATTGGCCGTCATTGGTGGCGTGGAGCTTGGAACAAGGGTTTAGCGGTTTAGAGAACCTCGCGTTAATCCCTGGCTGTGCGGGTTCTGCACCGATTCAAAATATCGGTGCCTATGGTATGGAATTTAAAGACGTTTGCGAATACGTTGAGTTTCTTGATTTAACCACCTTTCAAACTCAGCGTTTAACTCGCGAGCAATGTCTGTTTGGCTATCGAGATTCCATCTTCAAACATCAGCTGTATCAACAAGTGATGATTACTGCGGTCGGCATTAAGCTTGATAAGCAGTGGCAGCCAAAGGCTGAATACGGGCCGCTCAAAGCGTTGCCTCAACGCGCTCTCACCGCCAATATGATTTTTGACCAAGTGTGTTCTGTGAGGCGTGAGAAATTGCCCGACCCAGAGCGGCAAGGGAATGCGGGAAGCTTTTTTAAAAACCCAGTAATTAGCGAGCAACAGTTTCAGGCCCTGAAGCCGCGTTTTCCAGACATAGTCGGGTTCTCGGTGGAAGGCGGTGTGAAGGTTGCTGCGGGTTGGTTGATCGACCACTGTGGATTGAAAGGCTTTAAGCTCGGCGGTGCTCAGATTCATCCCAATCAAGCGTTAGTGATTGTGAATGTGGCTAAGGCCAGTGCCAATGATGTGATTCAACTGGCAGCGAAAGTTAGAGACACCGTGTGGGAAACGTATCAAATTCATTTGGAGCATGAAGTGCGTTTTATCGGCGCTACCGACGAAACCTATTTGGATCAGCTGGTGGAAAGACAAGCATGAAAGAACATAAAGTGAAATTGGCCATCCTCAAACAGTTATCCGCGGGTGGTTTCCATTCGGGAGAGGAGCTAGGCCAGGAGTTTGGTGTTTCTCGCGCGGCCATCAGTAAGCACATTAAAGGCATTCAGCAATGGGGCGTGGATATCTTTCGAATACAGGGCAAAGGCTATCAACTGGCGGCGCCAATGCAGTTGCTCGATGAAAGCATCCTCAAAGCAAAAACGCACAAGCCGCTTGAATTGATCCCGATTATTGATTCGACTAACCAGTATCTCTTAGAGCGAACGGAGCAACTTGAATCGGGAACGGTCTGCATTGCTGAATATCAAGGGAAAGGGCGGGGGCGTCGTGGCCGTGAATGGATTTCGCCATTTGGTTCTAATTTGTACCTATCGGTATTTTGGCGTTTAGATGCAGGTATGGCGGCGGCAATGGGCTTGAGCATTGTTGTCGGCGTGGCAATTGTTGAAGCGCTTCAAGCGTTTGGCATTCAAGGCGTCAAACTGAAATGGCCGAATGACTTGTATTATCAAGACCGCAAGTTAGCAGGCATTTTAGTTGAAATGTCGGGCCAAGCTGGCGGCGCGGCAAATTTAGTCATTGGTATGGGGATAAACCTACGTATGGCTGAGCAAACGGCGGGGATCACCCAGCCATGGACCTCCATTGGCGAGATCCTTGGTGAACAAAACTTCGACCGTAATTTACTGGCGGTTGAACTGGTTAACGCGATTCATCAAGCCCTTGATGATTATGAGCTGCATGGTATGTCTCACTTTGTCGAACGTTGGAACCCGCTAGACAACTACCTCGGTCGCAAAGTGAAGTTGATCATGGGGAATCGAGAAATCGAAGGTATTGAACGCGGAATTAATGAGCAAGGTGCGGTATTGCTGGAAACCGAACAGGGCATCGAGGCCTTTATTGGCGGAGAGATCTCTCTGCGTGGTCAAGCGTAAGTCGACTGGGAGCAGATGGCTCCCTAATCATATCTTTTGATTCCAGAGTTTTTAAGGCCGTAGTTAACGCCATTGTGATTGCGGAAACGGAATAATGTTGTCTTGGCGACTGTCTGGGTGGGATGGGCTGATTTCTCCTTCTAACGCACTTTGGAATTTAGACATCTGCTGAGTCAATTCAGTCATCAAAAGGACGTTCGCTTGATTTGGGTTTTTGCATTTCTTTACTACCAAATCAATATGGCTTTGCTGAGCCCATAACCTATCACGCATCGCAGTGGATGCTGACAAAATCATCTCTTCACACATATCACGTTTAAATTGCTCAAAGGCGGCGGGGTTTTTCTCGGCCAGTTCTACCAATTCATCAAATGGTGGTAACTGCTGATCAGGGCTGGCTTGACGCATGGAGCTTTCCTTACTCAAAAACACACAAATTGCTAAGCGAATAAATGACCAAACAAATTGGTCAACTATTATCAAGCATACTCCAGTTACCAAACTTTATTGGTGAGGATTTATACAATCTCAAAAGTAAGACTGAATTAGGGAGCGATGTCATTTTCTTACGCAAGGAAAGTTGCAATATGCTCAGTGGGCGACTAGCTGGCCAGAAATGATGGCTGGGTGTGAGTGGTTACTTCTCTTGAATCTTATAAGTGCAGCGTCGTTGCCCAAGTACAATATGCTCTTGGCGTTCAACTGTGCATTGCTCGCCGAGTAAGGATTGAAACACGTTGAGCTCAGATTGGCATAAGCTTGGGCAGCGAGTCGCTGCTTTACAAATCGGGCAATGATTCTCAACCAACAAATAGCCATCTTCGATATGATGCAGTTCAGCCATATACCCTTCTTGTTCACGTAGGGTGACTAATGCCGCTAGTTTTTGTTCTAAAAGATGACAGTCAGACAGCGCGTGTTGGTAGTGTTCAATGGTTTTGCTTTCTCGTTCTGCTGTGACTTTGGCGATTCCGTCTTGTCCGAAAACGGACTCTACGGCATCGATCATCTGAATAGTTAATTCACCATGGCGATCAGCAAATTGAGCGTGACCTTTTTGGGTGAGGGACCAATGTCGAGTCGGTCTACCGACTTTGACTTTGACATCATGAAATGCAAGCACGCCATCATCTTCCAGAGCCTGAAGATGCTGACGAGCGCCCATCGTGGTCATGTTAAATTCTTCTGCTAATTGTTTTGCTGTCACCGCACCATCACGTTTGATCGACTGCAAAATCTTATCAACGGTTTTCATAATGTCCTCTTTTATTCACTATTTCATTATGTCGGATCCAGTTAATAAAGAAAAGTATTTACAATTTTAGCAGACGCCGTGGCTTGCATATGCCATGACGTTCATCACATTTTGTCAAACCAAGATCTTTGTTCATTTCTATTACGAAAAAGTTAACCATTCGTTTTATAAATCATATAATGCATTTGGATTATTTTGTTTAATGAAAACTGATGCTTATGCATCGAGTAATTGGTCGACAAAACAACTTGTCAGGGTAGATAAGTTGAGGAGTGAAGGTGTCAAGATGAACGTAGTACGTAAGCCAGTTTGGGACGAGTCCTTTGTGAAGATTTCCTCGTCGTCTTCTCCTCATTCAGCTTCGCATAATGAAGAGATTGATCTGCGAGAGCTGCTGCTTACGCTATGGCAAGGCAAGTGGCTAATTGTGGCTTGTGTGTTGTTTGCTGGCGCGGTAACGCTGTTCTACGCTCAAACTCGAGCACCTCATTGGTCATCTTATGCGCAAATCTCGGCGCCTCATGCCTCTGATATTATGGGTTATCGTCAACATGTGCAGGCTTATCAACCTATATTTAGCTATCGTTTTGGGGATAGTTCACCAGAACTTAGCGCATTGACTCAGCCTAACCAGCTTTACCGCCAGTTTATTGAGACGTTTAACTCTGCCGATAATAAAGCTCGTTTTCGAGCTTCATTGGGGGAACAAGCACCGTGGATTGGCCAAATTACAGCAACTGCCGATGAACAAGACCGTAAAGAGTACCAAAGCTTAATTAAGCAAGGTGCGGATGTGAGCCAGATTGCGCTTCCAGATTATCAACTTCGGTTGCAAGCCAGTAGTGCGCAGCAGAGCCAACATTTACTCACTCAGTATGTTGAATTTAGCGTCAAGCGCACTCAAGAGGCTGCGAAAGCGAATCTGGAAGCCTTAGTCAGTGCCAAGCGCAATGAGCTACTTCAACGACAAAAATTGCTCGAAATACAGGCTCAAAGTCGTATCGATGCTGAAATAAATCGTACTGAGGCGCAGCGATTGGTCGCACAAACACAGAACGTGGATACTCAGCGCTATACCCACCATCTGAATCAGTTGAAAAACTTAACCAATTATGCGCTTGTCTCACCGGAGCTTAATGGGATTGACGCGAAGCTCGCGGCGTTGCAACAGTTGTCCACAGCACCCATTAGTAGGTTTAATGGCTTTCATAATTTAAGTGATCCCTTGGCGGCGAGCCAGCAAGACCGAGCCTCATTGACACTGTTGTTGCTTCTAGGATGCTTGGTTGGCGGCTTCATTGCTGGAGTGTGGCTACTCGTAAAATCACTTTTTAAACAATGACGCTGTGTCTTGTATTAGAAAAAGGTAAGATTTTTCTTAAAGTTAACGAATCCCTCACCTTTTGGTGAGGTGGCGACAGCCACTTGTACTAACATTCAATTAAAGTGAGTCCATTCAATCACAGATGACCGTTTCCGTGACCAAGGTTACGACAATGACCTGCAACCCTGTTTAATACTGCTGGTTACGGTACACTGTTTTTTGTTGAAGGATTTTAAATAGTTGAGAGCACTTTCTCATCTGCGTTGTGAGTTTTAGCGTTAAGGAATGTCAGTGGCGAGCCCAAATTACACCCCAATGAATGTTCACTCTTCTTCATCCCATAGTGAAAATGTTCATCCTCAATCAAATGATGAAATTGACTTAAAAGAGCTGTTTACCGCTTTGTGGCAAGGTAAGTGGTGGGTCATCGGTTTTACCATTTTGGGCGCCGCATTGGCGATTACTTATGCCTTGACCGCGCAGCAGTGGTGGAGTTCTAAAGCGCTGGTGGCGATGCCGCAACAGCAAGATGTGGCGCAATATCGTCAGCAGGTAAAACAATTTCAGCCAGTGTTCGACATCTATCAAGATGACGGTACCGTATTGGTCAGTGAAGAACTTGATGATTTAGTTGACCCAGAAATTTTGTTTGAGCAGTTTGTGTCGGCGTTTAACTCAACCAATAACAAGCGTCGTTATTTGAATTCGAGTACGGAGTTTAAGGAATTTAAAGCGGATCTTGAGATCGCTGATGGGGATGATTCAGAGCAAGCGCAAGATGCGATTCGCAAACTGTATTCAGAATGGTTTGATCGCATTTCTGCAACCAAGTTAAACCCCAAAGATGAAATTTCTCCCTACACGCTGTCTTTGCAATCGATTGGTAAAAATAGCAGTTATGATCTGCTCACTGGCTATTTAGAAATGATTGATGTGCAAACCCATGAGGATGCGCTGAATAACCTGAAAGCCGTAGTGAGTGCCAAGAAAAACGAATTGGCTCAGCAAAAGAATATTTTGATGGCGCAGGCCAAAGCGCGGCTTAGTGTGGAAGCAGAAAAAGCCGAGTACGCATTAGGTATTGCCGAAGCCGCTGATATTCGCCAGCCGATTCAAAGCGGTGATGGCAGTGAGTTATTTTCAATCGATATGGGCTCAAAAGCACTGGATGCCAAAGTAAAAGCGCTCAATTCCATTAAGAATTTGAGTATTATTGAACCGCGTCTTGAGCAGATTAATGCCAAATTGTCGATGTTGGATAATTTAAAGGTCGATACCAACATTAACTTTCAAACTTATAAAATCTTGGAAGATATTGAAAAGCCGGTTTCGCGAGACAAACCAAAGCGCGCATTAATTGCCATTTTAGGTACGTTGCTTGGTGGTATGTTAGGTGTGGCGATTGTGCTGATTCGCTTTGCTTTTCGTAAGCAGCCTGATTAAGCCGCCTTGTTGTTGAGAGTAGATTCCAAAGACATGCTTCGGTATTTTCTGCAATGACGCGTATTGCGATCATTTTAGAAAAGTTGGAATCTACTCATTTTCGTTAAACAAATCACAAATTTTTATCCTCTCCCCCTTGGAAACCTGATCACACTCCCCCACATATGAACCACAAGGCTTTGATACCTCTGTGGTATCGCGCATTAATCAAAAACAACATGGAATATTCAGGAGAGACGACCGATGAACATTCGTCCATTACACGACCGAGTTATCGTAGAGCGCCAAGAAGTTGAATCTAAATCAGCAGGTGGCATTGTGCTTACCGGTTCTGCTGCGGAAAAGTCAACTCGCGGTGTGATTCTGGCTGTAGGCAAGGGCCGCATCCTAGAAAACGGCTCCGTACAGCCGTTGGACGTTCAAGTTGGCGATACTGTTATCTTTGCTGAAAGCTACGGCACAAAAACAGAAAAGATCGACGGTAAAGAAGTTCTGATCATGTCTGAAAATGACATCATGGCTATCGTTGAATAAAAGCAATCGTTGAGTAGTTCAATTCTGAAAAACAACGACTATCAAAATCGAATTTAGAAAGGAAAGAAAACATGGCTGCTAAAGACGTTAAATTTGGTAATGACGCACGAGTAAAAATGCTAGAAGGTGTGAACGTTCTAGCTGACGCAGTAAAAGTAACCCTTGGCCCTAAAGGCCGCAATGTTGTACTGGACAAATCGTTCGGCGCACCAACCATCACTAAAGATGGTGTCTCTGTTGCACGTGAAATTGAGCTTGAAGACAAGTTCCAAAACATGGGTGCGCAGATGGTGAAAGAAGTTGCATCGCAAGCCAACGATGCGGCGGGTGACGGTACAACGACAGCAACAGTACTTGCACAATCTATCGTCAATGAAGGTCTAAAAGCGGTTGCTGCAGGCATGAACCCAATGGATCTTAAACGTGGTATCGATAAAGCGGTCACTGCGGCGGTGGAAGAGCTGAAGAAATTGTCTGTTGAATGCAACGACAACAAAGCGATTGCTCAGGTAGGAACTATCTCAGCAAACTCTGACTCAACTGTTGGTAACATCATCGCAGAAGCGATGGAAAAAGTGGGCCGCGATGGCGTCATTACGGTTGAAGAAGGTCAAGCTCTACAAGATGAACTTGATGTGGTTGAAGGTATGCAGTTTGATCGCGGTTACCTATCACCATACTTCATCAACAACCAAGAAGCGGGTAGTGTTGATTTAGAAAACCCATTCATCCTATTGGTTGATAAGAAAATCTCTAACATCCGTGAGTTGCTTCCTACCCTTGAAGCGGTTGCTAAAGCGTCTCGTCCTCTGCTGATTATTGCCGAAGATGTTGAAGGTGAAGCACTGGCGACACTGGTTGTGAACAACATGCGTGGTATCGTTAAAGTGGCAGCGGTAAAAGCGCCTGGTTTTGGTGACCGTCGTAAAGCGATGCTACAAGATATCGCGATTCTGACTGGCGGTACGGTGATTTCTGAAGAGATTGGCCTTGAGCTTGAAAAAGTGGCTCTAGAAGAACTTGGCCAAGCGAAGCGCGTTACCATCACTAAAGAAAATACTACAGTGATTGACGGTGCTGGCGAAGAAGAAATGATTCAAGGTCGTGTTGGCCAAATTCGTCAACAGATTGAAGAAGCAACGTCTGACTACGACAAAGAAAAACTTCAAGAGCGCGTTGCTAAACTGGCAGGCGGTGTTGCTGTGATCAAAGTCGGCGCGGCAACTGAAGTTGAAATGAAAGAGAAAAAAGACCGTGTTGAAGATGCTCTACACGCAACTCGCGCAGCGGTTGAAGAAGGCGTGGTTGCTGGTGGTGGTGTTGCACTGATCCGCGCGGCTTCTAAACTCACCGAGCTGACTGGCGACAACGAAGAGCAAAATGTCGGTATTCGTGTTGCGCTACGCGCGATGGAAGCACCAATCCGTCAAATCACTAAAAACGCAGGTGATGAAGACTCAGTGGTTGCCAACAACGTGAAAGCGGGTGAAGGCAGCTACGGCTACAACGCGGCAACGGGTGAATACGGTGATATGCTAGAAATGGGTATCCTAGACCCAACGAAAGTAACGCGCAGTGCACTGCAATTTGCTGCCTCTGTTGCTGGTCTAATGATCACAACGGAAGCGATGGTAACTGACTTACCGCAAAAAGATGCCCCTGCAATGCCTGATATGGGTGGCATGGGCGGTATGGGTGGCATGGGCGGTATGATGTAATCCCGCTGCTACGTTATCCATAACGCACAATAAAAAGCCCGCGGAGAGTTCGCGGGCTTTTTTATACCTAATGCCTACTCTTCCTTTGGTTTTGGCACGTATTTCAGAAAGAAACTGAGTGACAACAGCAGCACGCCCGCACTGGCAATAATGCCGACCGGATAAATTAAGTTCCCTGCCATATCCATTTGGCTGTATTTAATCACCATAATCAGCCCTTCTAAAGCTAAAGCGACACATACAGTACCGATAAAGCGAGGGAGAGTACGTCGCAGCAGCATAATGACATCATGCTGATCTTCATTTCCATACTCTTTATGGATCACCATCGCGAGTTCAAAGACGGCAAGCGCAATAATATTGGAATTGATTAATTTGATGATGGCGTCAATAAACTCCGGATGAGTGTGATAACTGATAATCGCAGAATAGATACTGCTGATTACGATGACGCCGGAGAAGATATAAAAAAGATAAGCAAAGGCGCGAGCGAAGAGTTTCTGCATCGTCAATAGCATAGATAAAATTCCGTTGGTTGAATAACTTCCTATTAGTCTGACAAATGCCAAGGATTTTGTGTCAGCGTGTTTCTAACGTTTTTAACAAATATTCCAGTATCGTGTAAATTCTCTTGGGTTCACGGCCAAACCTGATATCGGTTTAACGATGGAAATCTCCCCAAGCTTATTGCACTATGGTTTATCTCATTATCGACAGGGAAAGCATATGAAGATCAACGCGCTAGAGCATCAAGCCGGCCTCTACACTCTGAAAGTTGCCCACTGGAATATCGAGCCTCAACAGCACTGGACAGTGTTTAGTTCGCAAAGCCAGTGTCTTGCTGAATTGGTGAACATTTTATGTGGTGAGGTTGAGAGCGCAGCCATCTCAGAACGTCCTGCGCGTATAGGCTGCGTGTCGCTAGCGATGCAGCAGCAGTTGTTGGAGCGAGAACTTGCCAATGACGAAACGGATTTCCAAGATCATATTGATTATGGTTCAAGTGTTGAGCAACTGGTGATGGAAAATGTGTCTTCATCGCAAGAGTTAGAAAAATTACTGGCTCAAACCGATCTTCTTACCCTACGCCACCGTCCATTTCGTCAGCTTTCGACGGGGGAAACTCGGCGGGTGATGCTGGCTCGTGCGCTGGCAAATAAGCCCGAATTACTGATTCTCGATGAGCCGTATTCTGGGCTTGATACTGCCCATCGTGCCGCGCTCTCGGCGTTACTCAATGAATGTGCCCAAACCATGCAAATTATCGTTATCACATCGCGGGATGATGAAATGCCAGATTGCATGACTCATGTTGCATTATTTGTGCAGGACCAACTTGAGCAAACCATGGAAAAGGCACAGTTTATTAAGCATCCTCTGATGCAGCAATTGCAAGCGCTCTCATCACAGCAAAGCGATGCGATTGTCGATTTAGTGGAACTGCAAAGCGATACTCAGCCAGTCCCTGACCCATTAGTTGAGATGAACAGCGTCAAAGTGGAATATGTCGATGGGCTGATTTTTCAAGATCTTGATTGGCAAATTAAGCGTGGTGAACATTGGCAAATTAGAGGTCCCAATGGTTGTGGCAAGAGCACGCTGCTCGGATTGATTATGGGTGATCATCCACAGTGTTATAGCAATGATATCCGTGTCCTCGGTATGAAACGCGGCAGTGGTGAAAGTATTTGGGATGTGAAAAAGCGTATTGGCATTGTGTCGTCAGCGTTGCATTTACAATACCGAGTAGGATGTAGCGCTCTGGATGTCGTGCTATCGGGCTTTTTTGATTCGATTGGCTTATATGAAAAGCCAAGTACGCAGCAAATTCAGTTGGCACGTCAATGGCTGTCGGTATTGGAGATGAGTGAGTTAGAACGGGTAGGGTTTAAGTCGCTCGGCTATGGGCAGCAGCGATTATTGCTGATTGCTCGTGCGCTTATCAAGCAGCCTGCCTTGCTAATTTTAGACGAGCCCTATCAAGGGTTGGATTACTTGAACCGTAAGCTGATGTTCTTTGCGCTGAGTCGTATTGCCAGTGCTAACTTGACGCAGCTTTTGTATGTAACACATCATCAAGATGACGCGTTAGATGCGGTGACCAACTTTGTCGACTTTGAACCTGCTGAACAAGGGCACAGAGTGATTATTCGGCGAACTTAACCGCCGTCATTCTGAACCAGCGAAGCGCCGATTCAGAATCTGGTTTTTGAGTTGGGTGAGTGAGGGATAGACTCTGAATCAAGTTGAGGGTGACGCTTGTTCAAGATGAAGATTATGCTTGCTTAGGTTGACGGTAGTGCTGGATTAGAGTGACCGTTGTGTTGAGCGGCGGTTTTGGTGCTCAGGGGACGATGTTGTGTCAGCGTCCCCCTTTATTACCTAAAGAATAAGATCCAAGACTTCTGGGTCTTTACGATCCAAATAATGGGTTGATTTGATACGACGAATAGTGCGGCAGCGTCCACGCACCAATAAGGTTTCTGTGGTGGCGATGTTTCCTTGGCGGGTGATACCATCAAGAAGATCGCCTTTGGTGATGCCGGTTGCGGCAAACACCACATTGTCACTGCGTGCCATGTCTTGCATGGTAAGAACCACTTCTGGTGTTACGCCCATTTCTTGGCAGCGTCGTACTTCATTAGCGCCAAGAATACGGTTATCCTCAGTTTCACCTTTGACTTTATGGCGAGGCAGCAAACGCCCGTGCATATCACCATCGAGAGCACGAATCACGGCAGCCGACACGACACCTTCAGGTGCGCCGCCAATGCAATACATCATATCCACTTCACTGTCTGGCATACAGGTCAAAATAGAGGCGGCCACATCGCCGTCCGGCACGGCAAATACGCGAACTCCCATGGCTTGCATGTCAGCAATGACTTTGTCATGACGCGGTTTTGCCAATGTAACAACGACTAACGTATCTAACGTTTTATTCAATGCCTTGGCGACATTTTCTAGATTTTCTTTGAGTGGCTTATTGAGGTCGATGCAGCCTTTCGCTCCAGGGCCTACCACCAGTTTTTCCATATACATGTCGGGCGCTTTGAGGAAGCTGCCTTTTTCACCAGCGGCCAAGACGGCAAGCGCGTTGGATTGGCCCATGGCCGTCATACGTGTGCCTTCAATTGGATCGACAGCGATGTCTACTTCGTCACCGCCAAGCCCCACTTTCTCACCGATATACAGCATAGGCGCATCATCGATTTCGCCTTCGCCAATCACGATTTCTCCTTGGATCTCGGTTTTATTGAGCAAGGTTCGCATCACTTCCACTGCGGCACCATCTGCGGCATTTTTATCACCGCGTCCCAACCATTTATATCCTGCTAATGCTGCCCCTTCTGTGACTCGAGAAAAGGCCATTGCTAAATCGCGCTTCATGTGAAGACTCCCAAAATTGATTGATCGAAAGGGAAAATAAACTGGCGAGATTTTAGCATATCAATGGTTTGAGATTGATTTTTTTGTGGTGATGTAACTTGAACTGCATCAAAGCAAGCTTTTAAAGTGGGGTAGTTTAAGAACAAATACGCGTTCAGGTCAGATCTGTGTTAAATCACGCTGATTTTTTAGCCGAATAGACCACATTTGCAAATATAGCGCGTGTGTCTAGGGATGTGGCTGAGTAGAATGAACGCAGGGTGACACTAAACCGAATGATATTAAGGGTAGGCAAACATGTCTTTTGAAGTACTAGAGCAACTAGAAGCAAAAATTCAAACCGCAGTCGATACCATTGCACTATTGCAAATGGAAGTTGAAGAACTAAAAGAAGAAAAAGCGAAACTGACGACTGAAGCTGAAGAGTTACGCAGCAGCCGTGAAGAGTTAGAGCAAAAATCACAACAGATGCAGCAAGAGCATCAAGCATGGCAAGAGCGTATTCGTAACTTGCTTGGCAAAATGGATGAAGTGGAATAAGCCTTTGCTGCAAAGTGATACTTGAACGAAAAACGCCAACATGAAGTTGGCGTTTTTTTATGGGATAAACATGGAGGCGGTCAACCCTTCATGTTGGGTGTCCCGTTACGCTTTTGGGCGCACACCTAGCGTATGACAAAGGGCGTAAGTCATCTCAGCTCGGTTCAGGGTGTAGAAGTGGAAGTCTTTCACCCCTTCACGGCTAAGCACGCGGATCATATCGATCGCTTGGCTCGCTCCGACCAGTTGGCGAGTGGTTGGATCGTCGTCCAATCCTTCAAATTGACGTGCCATCCAACCGGGTACTTTGACGTTGTTTTGCGCCGCAAAGCGGGAGGCCTGCTTAAAGTTGGAGACCGGTAGGATGCCAGGGACGATTTCGACATCAATACCAGCGGCTACGCAGCGATCACGAAAACGCAGATAACTTTCCACATCGAAAAAGAACTGAGTAATCGCGCGATTGGCGCCCGCATCTACTTTGCGTTTCAGGTTCAAAAGATCGGCTTGCGCACTTTTCGCTTCTGGGTGAACTTCAGGAAATGCAGCAACCGAAATATCAAAATCGTGGCGCGACTTCAATAATTCAACTAGATCGGACGCATACATTTGTGGTGCGCCGCCACCCGGTGGAATATCGCCACGCAGAGCAACAATGCTCTCAATGCCATTGGCCCAGTAGTCATCGGCAATTTTTGTCAGCTCTTCGCGGCTGGCGTCAATACAGGTGAGGTGGGGTGTGGCGACCAAGCCAGTTTGAGATTTAATTTCTTTGATGATCGAATGCGTGCGATCACGCTCGCCAGAGTTCGCGCCATACGTCACCGAGACAAACTTCGGTTGCAGTGTTTTTAGGCGATGTACCGAATTCCACAATGTTTCCTCCATCTTTTCGCTGCTTGGCGGAAAGAATTCAAATGACACATTGATGTTGTCTGACAGTTCAGCAATGTTCTGGTTTAAGGCGTCAATGTGCCCAGCGTGCGTATATCCCATGTGTTTTCTCCTGTGGTGACCAGCCACATCCATCAACTAAAAATTATTTTTACGTTTAGACGTCTATATGTCCAAAGAATGTAATGAATAGCTTTTAATGTCAACTGTCTCATTATGAATTTTTCTCAAGTTAATAATGAGGGTTTCTCAATCATTCGCTGTATCAAGCGTTCTGGTGGCTATTTAAGCATATCGGGGTTTGAGCAAGTTGCGAAACTGTGAGGTGAAACAGCGGTGCGGATGGGGAAGAAGGGAAGTGAACACAACAAAGCCGCCACTTACATTATGCAAGTGGCGGCCTTTAATCACAGCATGCTGGCCAGAAGGTTCAAGTCTGATTGAATCGCGCCAGCGGTGACTTCACGCCCTGCTCCTGGGCCGCGAATCACCAGCGGGTTGTCTTTGTACCACTTACTCTCAATCGCGAAGATATTATCGCAAGGCAGTAAGTTGGCGAGCGCATGTTCTTTATTCAAGGCTTCGACACACACGCTAGCTTGACCATTTTTCTCAAGGCGAGCCACGTAGCGCAGCACTTTCTCTTCCCGCTGCGCTTTCTCTAAGCGTTCCGCTAAACGTTCGCTCAGAAGGTTGCCGTTATCTAGGAAGTCGTCCAGTGTCATCTCGCGTAGTTCTGCAGGGACTAAAGACTCGACTTTAACCTGTTCGGGTTCAAGCTGAAGCCCTGATTCACGGGCCAAAATCACTAATTTACGCATGACATCTGAGCCATCTAGGTCGCTACGAGGGTCCGGCTCGGTCAAGCCTTGCTGCCAAGCAAGATCCACCAGTTCGATAAACGGGACGCTGCCATCATATTGCTGGAAAAGCCATGACAGAGTACCGGAGAAAATACCGGATAGGGCGACGATTTCATCGCCGCTTTCGCGCAAGTCGCGAACGGTATGATTAATCGGTAACCCAGCACCAACGGTTGCGTTATATAACCAATGACGGTTGATTTTAAAGAACGCGTCTTGCACTTGATGATAATAATCACCCGATGCAGAGCCCGCGACTTTATTCGCCGAGATTAGGTGCATGCCTTGCTCTGCGATTTCTAGATAGCGCGCAGCAAGTTCTTTGCTGGCGGTGACATCCAGCACCACGGCATCATCAAAACTTTGAATTGCCCCAATGCGTTGGATCCACTCGTTATCTTGGTAGGAGATTGCTTCATCGGCGAATCGAGCATCGACGGTATTGGGATCGATCCCTTGTTCATCAAACCAATACGTCTGGCTATCGACCACTGCAATTAGCTCGAAACTCATGCCGTGACGTTTTTCGATTTCCGGTTTTTGTTCAGCAAATAATTTAAGCCAACTGGTTCCGATATTGCCTTTACCACACAATACGATGGCCACGCGCTTTTGCGCTTGAAATAGCTGAGTATGAATGCCTTCAACCAGACTTTGAGTTTCCGTTGAGCGCAGTACCGCCACCAAACTGAGCGCAGAGTCGGTCTCAGAAATAAATTCGACCGGGGCGTTTTTCAGTTGTTGATAGAAACCATAACAGTGATTTGGGTTTTTGGTGACTCCGGCCCCCACCGCGGCGACTAAACAATACCCTTCTTTAAGTTTGAGATCGGCTTCGGTTGCCATGTCTTGAAGAAAGCTCAGCGCGCCCGTGGCGATTTCCGCCGTGTATGCCAACTGAAGAACATGTTGGTCACTTTGTACTTCATAGGCTAAGGGTTGGAGCTGGGCTCGCTTCAAGGTCTCTAACACATTGGTTTGCAAGCGCTTAAAATCGTGACCTGAGGCGAAACTGAGCTCAATCAGTAGGACATCGTCCAGTGAGGTAATGATCTTTGCACCGCGACCCGAGGCGAGGACACGTTCAATACGAGTTGAGCCAGACTCCGGTTGATAGCTGCAGCGTAGGTGAAGATCCATCGCACTTTGCGCCACGGGCTGCAAGGTTCGGCTGTGTAATACTGGTGCGGCTAGCCTTGCTAATTCACTGGCTTCATCAAGGCGGATCAATGGCAATAAACACGCCTCAGAGACGATTCTTGGGTCAGCACTGAATACGCCAGCAACGTCACTCCAAATCGTGACTTGGCTGACTTGAGCCAATGCGCCAATTATGGTTGCCGAGTAATCTGAACCGTTGCGTCCAAGAAGTACCGTATGCCCTTGATCGTTTTGCGCCATGAAACCTGTTACCACGATGCGATGCCCAGAATGCTGCGCCAAAATCGCTTGTAATAGAGGGTATGAAGCACCTTGGTCAATTTCGGGTTGAGTGCCCGTTTGTGCCCGTAAGAAAGCCCGTGAGTCTTGAGAGACACTGTTCAGTTCAAGTTGTGTTAAAAGCGCAGCAAGCAAGCGCGCTGACCACGTTTCGCCATGACCGAGCACCGCCGCGCGCTGCTCTGCAGTAAGCGGCGCATTGAGTTCACCCAATGTGGTAAATTCATCTTGCAGCGCTGAGAGTAGCGGTGTTTGTGCATCTTCTTCTAATAGTTCACAGACCAAATCGGTCTGAAACTGGCGCAGCGCTTGCAAAACTTCATGGGCCACTCGGCCATCTTTATGCAGGGCGTCAGTAAACTCAATTAAGCGGTTGGTGGTTTTGCCCGCCGCCGAGACCACAATCAAGTCATCGGCATTTGAGTACTGCTTTAAAATGTTGGCTACACGGCGGTAGCATTCGGGGTCTGCTAGGCTGCTGCCACCGAATTTATGTAGTTGTCGAGGGTGAGTCATCACCACCTCTCCTTAAACGAGATTGAAAGCTTGGTCGAGATCGGCAATTAAGTCTTGTGCATCTTCAAGGCCAACTGAAAGTCGAAGCAGTTGATGTGAGACGCCAGCTTCCGCTAAAGCGGCTTCGCCCATAGCACGATGAGTCATGGTCGCCGGATGGCAAATCAGGCTTTCGACGCCACCAAGGGACTCGGCAAGTGAAAACAGTTTTAAGCCGGTTACAAAGGTTTGGAGCTGCTCATAACTGCCAGCAAACTCAAAGCTGAGCATCGAGCCAAATCCTGATTGCTGTTTTTTAGCGATCTCATGGCCTGGATGTTCAGGCAAGCTTGGATGAAAAATAGCGCCAACCAAAGGTTGGGTTTTGAGGTAATCAAGAATGCTCAATGAGCTCTCTTCATGCACACGCATTCTTGCGCCCAAGGTACGAATTCCGCGCAGTGTTAGGTAGCTATCAAATGGCGTGCCGGTTGCGCCAATGCAATTACCCCACCAAGCGAGTTGCTCAGCGTGCTCTTGCTGTTTAGCAATGACTACCCCACCAATCACATCAGAGTGACCATTAATAAATTTAGTGGTGGAGTGAATAACAAAGTCCGCACCGAGTTCTAAAGGCTTTTGGTACACCGGTGTCAAAAAGGTGTTGTCGACAGCAACCAGAGCGCCGACTTGTTTGGCTTTTTGGCACGTTTTTTCGATATCGACCACGCGTACCAAAGGGTTAGACGGGGTTTCTAGCAAAATCAGTTTTGGTTTTTTCGCAATCGCCGCATCAAAGGCGGCTTGGTCGGATTGGTCAACAAATTCGACCTTGAAATCACCTTTTTGTGAGCGGGTATTAAACAAGCGGTAAGTGCCGCCATAACAGTCATGGGGAGCAATAATCAGGTCATCAGGGCCAATAAAGGCTGATACCCATAAGTTCAGAGCAGAGGTGCCACAGTTGGTGACAACGGCTCCCTGACCGGATTCCAATTCGTAAAGCGCTTGTTCTAATAGCCCGCGGTTTGGGTTTCCTGAGCGCGTATAGTCATACTTAGGCACATCACCAAACGCAGGGAAACCATAGTTGGTTGATAGATAAATCGGTGGCACAACCGCGTGATGTTGTGTGTCAGATTCAATCCCAGTTCTTACCGCTATTGTGGCAGGTTTGTGAGTACTCATAAGATTTCCTTGCGAAGAGAATGACTTGTTAATTGGAATGCGCTATATATGGGGAGTGAATCGGTTATAGAGTGAACAAACTGCTCAAAAAACATCGATCCATTCATTTCCATTCCATACCCCGCCACTTTACTTTGCTAAAAATGAGACGTCAACACTTCTAGACGTCTATATGTCTTTGCTTATAGACTTAAAAGCCGCTAAAATTGTGGGTCTAAAACTAATTCCTAAACTTTTACGAAGGTGCGCAATGGCAGACTGGAATGGGGAATACATAAGCCCATATGCTGAACATGGCAAAAAGAGTGAGCAAGTAAAAAAAATTACCGTATCTATTCCATTGAAAGTATTGAAAGTTTTGACTGATGAGCGTACTCGTCGTCAAATCAACAACCTGCGTCATGCCACCAATAGTGAGCTGTTGTGTGAGGCGTTTCTGCATGCGTATACCGGGCAACCCCTGCCAACGGATGAAGATTTGCGCAAAGATCGCCCAGACGATATTCCTGCTGAAGTGAAAAGACTGATGACAGAAATGGGTATTGAGTTTGAATCTTACAATGATGAGTAAGTCTGCTGTAAGAAATAGTGCTACTTAGATTCCACTTTTCCAAATTGATAGCGCTGTGTTTACACAAAAAAAGGTTGGCATTTGCCAACCTTTTTTCTATCAAGAACCACATCTAAAGAGCCTCAATGCGCGCTTTGGGTTTTCACCGCTTTGCACTCGATTCAGGCCTCTCATGATGCTTAGTCTTGCATATAGTTTTCTGGCATATCGATACGCGCCACACCCGATTCAACCGCCGCTTCAGCAACGGCACGGGCCACTCGAGGGAGCAATCGCTTATCCATTGGTTTGGGAATAATGTATTCAGGACCAAACTGCAGTGATTCCACACCTGCGGCGTTAAGTACCTCGGCAGGAACGTCTTCTTTGGCGAGTTGGCGTATGGCTTCAACCGCCGCCAATTTCATTTGATCATTAATTTCGCTAGCACGCACATCCAGTGCGCCACGGAAAATAAATGGGAAACACAGAACGTTATTGACCTGGTTTGGGTAGTCACTGCGTCCGGTTCCCATAATCAAATCATTACGCACTTCGTGAGCAATCGATGGTTTGATTTCAGGATCAGGGTTAGAACACGCAAAGACCACTGGCTTATCTGCCATCAATTTTAGCGCGTCAGCAGAAAGAAGGTTTGGACCAGAAACACCAAGGAAAAGATCGGCGCCTTCAATCACATCTTCTAAGGTACGTTTATCGGTGTTGTTGGCAAACAACTGCTTGTATTCGTTAAGATCATCACGGCGAGTATGGATGACGCCTTTGCGGTCAAGCATGTAGATTTTTTCACGCATTGCGCCGCATTTAATTAGCAGTTCCATACAGGCGACTGCGGCCGCGCCAGCGCCTAGACACACGATGGTTGACTCTTCAAGTTTCTTACCCTGTAGCTCAATCGCATTAAGCATACCTGCGGCGGTGACGATGGCGGTACCATGTTGATCATCGTGAAAAACGGGCACATCACAACGTTCAATGAGGCGTTTTTCGATTTCAAAGCAGTCAGGGGCCTTGATATCTTCAAGGTTAATGCCGCCAAAGGTGTCCGCAATATTTGCAACGGTATCAACGAATTCGTCAATGGTGCGATGTTTTACTTCAATATCAATGGAATCCAACCCTGCGAATCGCTTGAATAACAGCGCTTTCCCTTCCATCACTGGTTTTGATGCCAGCGGTCCTAAATTCCCTAGACCTAAAATAGCGGTACCGTTTGAAATCACCGCTACCATGTTGCCCTTTGCTGTATAGCGATACACCGTGTCTGGATTTTGTGCGATTTCACGAACCGGTTCGGCAACGCCTGGGCTATATGCGAGAGCAAGATCAAGGGCTGAGTCAGCAGGTTTGGTTAACTCAACTGAAATTTTACCAGCGGTTGGTTTGGCATGGTAATCCAGGGCTTGTTGGCGAAATTGCTCTTCCGCAGAGAGCGTTTGGTTGTCATCAGACATATGTTTAGGTGCTCATTTGATGGGGGAAAGATAATTTTAATCTATGGTACCGAGGCTGCCTAGACACTAGGCTGACTTAGATCAGTCAAAATGACTAAATATCGAAGAGATAAGACCAGATAACGTTTTGTATCGGTATTATTTGAGGTTAGAGAGGTTGTAGCGGAAAGGTTAAATCAACAGGATCAAAAAAGGACGCCGTAGCGCCCTTTTTGTATCAATCAATAATCGAAATGGATTATTTGCTTGATAGGTTGCCGAAACGCTTGTTGAAGCGATCAACACGACCACCGGTATCAACGATACGTTGTTTACCAGTGTAGAATGGGTGACATTTGTCACACACGTCTAGGTGGATTTCTTCTTTACCAAGAGTTGAGTTGAACTCAAAAGTGTTACCGCAAGAACAGTTTGCTTTAACGGCTTTGTATTCTGGGTGGATACCAGTTTTCATGGGAGAACCTCAATTTAGGCCGTGTCGCCATCCGATTCAAAGCCGGACACCACACGTAGTTAATAATATAGAAATGACATACCGCTGAATCGAACTCGTCGAAGCAAGCCATATGGTCAAGGCGCAGTATAGTAATGTTTCCCTGAGCGTGAATCAATAGTTTTGCCTCAATTGATTGCTACTTTTTTCACCATGTTATTGTTGTTCATCGACAGTCACCGCAATCACCACGAAACTATCAACTCATGAAGTGATCGATTAAACTGGGTTTCGTCTTAGCAAACTGAGAGTTACCCGCTTATTTATGCAGCCTGCGATTGCGCGTGTCGCGCTTCCTGTTCCTCTAGATAAACTGTTTGATTATTTGATACCAAATGGTGCTTACCCGGTGGTTGGAGGGCGTGTGTCTGTCCCTTTTGGTCGTCAAACCTTGGTTGGTATTGTTATTGAGTTAACGGATCAGTCGAGTTTTGCTCGTGAGCAGCTTAAAGCATTGTACCAAGTTCTGGATCATCAGCCGCTATGGGCTGCGCCGCTCTATAAGCTATTAATGTGGTGCAGTCAGTATTATCAATATCCTCTTGGCGAAACGCTCAGTAATGCGATGCCGAGTGCTTTGCGTAAAGGTAAGCCAGCCGAGTGGGCAAAAGTCGTGGAGTGGCAGCTTACCGAAGCGGGTAAGAATCAATTAATGCAAGGGCTAGGGCGAGCAGTACAGCAGGCGAAAGTGATGAACATGTTGTCATCGGGATCGCTTTCTCAGCAAGCGTTTATCGATGCGGATGTGTCGAGTTCGGTGCTGAAAAACCTGAGAGAAAAAGGGTGGATTGTCAGCGTTGATAAAACGCCTCACCGCACCGCTTGGCCACAAGCGATTGAGGCCGAGGTTGATAAACCCAAGCTTAACCAAGAGCAAGCAGTTGCCATTGCGGCAGTGAATTCACGCCAAGAGTTCGGCTGTTACCTACTAGAAGGGGTGACCGGTTCTGGCAAAACAGAAGTGTATTTAAACCTGATTAAACCCGTGCTGGAACGAGGAGCTCAGGCATTAGTGTTAGTGCCGGAAATTGGCCTCACTCCCCAAACCATCAATCGGTTTAAAAAACGCTTTAATGTTCCAGTGGAAGTGGTTCACTCGGGACTGAATGATACGGAGCGTCTTAATGCTTGGCTTGCGGCAAAGGATCGCTCGGCTGGAATCATTATTGGAACGCGCTCTGCTTTGATGACCCCGTTTGCCAACTTGGGCATCATTATTGTCGATGAAGAGCATGATGGTTCCTACAAGCAGCAAGACAGCCTGCGTTATCATGCGCGAGATGTCGCGGTGATGCGCGCAAACCAAGAGAACATTCCGATAGTGTTGGGTTCGGCGACCCCGGCATTAGAGACACTGCATAACGCGCTAAGCGGTAAGTATCACCACTTAATTTTATCAAAGCGTGCGGGGAATGCGCTGCCAACAACCAATAAAGTATTGGATATTAAAGGGTTATATTTAGATAGTGGACTGTCTGCCCCTTTGATTGCTGAAATGCGTCGCCATTTAGCGGCTGGCAACCAAGTGATGTTGTTTTTGAATCGCCGTGGTTTTTCTCCTGCTCTTATGTGCCATGAATGTGGCTGGATTGCCGAATGCAAGCGCTGTGATGCTTATTACACCTATCATCAAAGTAGCAGCGAAATACGCTGCCATCATTGTGGTTCACAGCAGCCCGTCATCCATCAGTGTCAGGGATGTGGCTCGACACACCTTGTCACCGTCGGCGTAGGGACTGAGCAATTGGAAAACAAACTGGCAGAGCTGTTTCCTGAGTTTAAGGCGATTCGAATTGACCGAGACAGCACACGGCGCAAAGGCAGCTTGGAGTCGGCATTAGAAGCGATTCGTAAAGGGGAGTACCAAATTCTCATCGGTACGCAAATGCTGGCGAAAGGGCATCATTTCCCTAATGTTACGCTGGTGGCTCTGCTGGACGTTGATGGATCGCTTTATAGCAGTGACTTCCGCGCATCGGAGCGCTTAGCACAGCTATTTATTCAAGTGGCTGGACGAGCAGGGCGAGCGAGTAAACCTGGTGAAGTGGTCCTGCAAACCCATCATCCTGAACACAGCCTACTTCAAGCATTACTTGAAAAAGATTACCGCCACTTTGCGCAGAGCGCGCTGGCTGAGCGCAAGTTGGCCATATTGCCCCCATTTTCCTATCTGACCTTATTCAAAGCAGAAGCCAATCACTCAGCAATGGTGGAAGACTTTTTACGTCAAGTCAGGCAAACATTGGAGGCCAATCCTCTATTTGATGAATATTGTATGGTACTGGGGCCAACCCCATCACCGATTGCGAAGCGGGCAGGTAAATTTCGCTGGCAGCTATTACTGCAAACGCAATCGCGTCCGGTGATGCAGAAATTACTCAATAGCGCAAAACCAGCGATCCAGATGCTGCCAAGTGCCAAGAAAGTCCGTTGGTCTCTGGATATTGAGCCTCAAGATTTGAGTTAAGTGGGAAGTTTGTTAATACGTCACTGGCTGCGTATCAATTAAAAGAATTGTCATCATTTTTCATTTATCTGTGACGAAAATCACCAACAAACTGCCTTTTTTGTTAATCTAGCCGTAACTTTATGTTTCGAAATGAATAAACTAAGTCCTGTATACTTTTTTATTCATTCTTATGAATAAGGTAAACGATTGCGTAATGCAATCAAGTTAATATAAGAAATGAGCTTTAGTTCATCACCAAAAATCATAAATCTAAAAGAAGTGGCGTCTTGGCTACTTGGAAAGGAATTGAGAGGGTTAATTTTTTATGGCGACAATGAAGGATGTTGCCCAGCTCGCAGGCGTCTCAACCGCAACCGTATCTAGGGCGTTGATGAACCCTGAAAAAGTCTCGTCAGCCACACGAAAACGGGTTGAAGATGCCGTGCTGGAAGCTGGATATTCACCAAATTCTTTGGCGCGCAATCTGCGCCGTAACGAATCAAAAACAATTATCGCGATCGTTCCTGATATTTGCGATCCGTACTTCACCGAGATCATTCGAGGTATTGAAGATGCGGCGATGGAACATGGTTACATCGTATTACTTGGCGACAGTGGTCAGCAGCGTAAGCGCGAAAGTTCGTTTGTGAACTTAGTGTTTACCAAGCAAGCTGATGGCATGCTGCTGCTTGGGACCGATTTGCCATTTGATGTCAGTAAGCCCGAACAGAAAAACCTCCCACCGATGGTGATGGCATGTGAGTTCGCACCTGAGCTTGAACTGCCCACTGTACATATCGATAACTTGACCTCAGCGTTTGAAGCGGTGAACTACTTGACGCAAATGGGCCACAAACGCATTGCGCAGATCTCCGGTCCGGAAAGTGCGGTTTTGTGTCAGTTCCGCTATCAAGGTTATCAGCAAGCTCTACGCCGAGCTGGAATAGCAATGAATCCTAGCTATACCTATTACGGCCATTTTGGTTTTGAAGACGGCGCTAAAGCGGTGCGTCAGTTATTGGCTTTACCTGAGCCACCAACGGCCATCTTCTGTCACAACGACTCGATGGCAATTGGCGCGATTCAAGAGGCGAAGAAATTGGGGTTACGTATTCCTCAAGACTTATCGATCGTGGGTTTTGATGACATTCAGTATGCTCAGTATTGTGATCCGCCGTTGACGACGATTTCTCAACCGAGGTATGAGATTGGTCGTCAAGCGATGTTGATGATGCTGGAACTGCTGCGAGGGCATGATGTGCGTGCAGGGTCTCGTCTGCTTGAAACGCAGCTGATTGTTCGAGAAAGTGCTGCGCCACCGCGTCTTGTTTAAAGAAAGGTTGCGGCGGGTGATGATTTGACGTGCCGCTTCCATTTCAATGCTGTCATCCTTTCGTATTCTGCATTACCATATCGGGCTATGTACTTAATTGTTGATGTTTGACCGTGGCAAATAAAGATTATGTAAAGCGTGGCCGTGGAGCCAGTGCTGCAAAAAAGCCAGCCAGAAAAAATACGCCGCCGCGTAAACCATGGCGTAGTGGGCTGATCGCTTTGGTGTTAGCTGGCGCATTTGGTTATGGATTGTATATTCTCAGTAACGATCCTGAGCCGCCAAAGCCGGTGGTTCAAGAGGTTGATACTCAGCCGATCGTTAAGCCGAAAGCACCAAAACAGACGCTTCCACCTCCACCGGAAGAGAAATGGGACTACGTTGAGTCGCTACCAAAGCGCGAAATTGAAGTTCAGGCCAAAGAGCAAGTGGTGTCTGAGATCCCTTATGTGATGCAGTGCGGTGCGTTTAAAACCATGCAACAAGCGGAAGAGCGCAAAGCCAATATCGCGTTTCAAGGGCTCAGCAGCAAGATTCGCAAAAAAGAGACCAGCAGTTGGTATCGTGTCACCTTAGGCCCTTATAAATTTAAACGGGATGCCGAACGAGACAAGCATAAACTGCAGCGCGCCAAGATTGAACCTTGCGCCATCTGGAAAGATAATCAGTAATTTCCTCACAAAGGCTAGCCACTCGGTTAGCCTTTGTGCTTTTTGATCCCGCCGTGGTCACTTGATTTTTTTTAATGTGATCCTCATATATTCGTTATCTTCCAAGTGAAAAGAATTAAGAGGCCCTACACGTGACTACTATCGTATCCGTTCGTCGTAATAATAAAGTTGTCATCGCCGGAGATGGCCAAGTGTCGCTGGGTAATACCGTAATGAAGGGCAATGCCCGTAAAGTGCGTCGTCTATACAACAACAAAGTGTTGGCCGGGTTTGCTGGTGGTACCGCCGATGCGTTCACGCTGTTTGAACGTTTTGAAAGCAAGCTGCAAATGCACCAAGGTCATTTGACCAAAGCGGCAGTTGAATTGGCTAAAGATTGGCGTAGCGATCGCGCACTTCGCAAACTCGAAGCTTTGTTGGCGGTAGCCGATGAAACGGCGTCGCTGATCATTACGGGTAATGGTGATGTGGTTCAGCCAGAAAATGATCTGATTGCGATTGGTTCAGGCGGTAACTTTGCTCAATCGGCGGCCATTGCTTTACTTGAAAATACCGAATTAGACGCTCGTGAAATTGCAGAAAAATCGCTAAAAATTGCTGGCGATATTTGTGTGTTCACCAACCAATTCCACACTGTCGAAGAACTAGAAATTGACGCGAATACCGAAGCTGAGTAAGCCGAGTACGCAACATAAATAGATAGTGGTAAACGCATCAAATTAAGGAATTCCCTATGTCTGAAATGACTCCCCGCGAAATTGTTCATGAATTAAATCGCCATATCATTGGCCAAGATAAAGCCAAGCGCGCAGTCGCGATTGCGCTACGTAACCGCTGGCGTCGTATGCAGCTTGAAGAGAGCTTACGTGTTGAAGTTTCACCAAAAAATATTTTGATGATTGGCCCGACCGGTGTGGGTAAAACTGAAATTGCTCGCCGCTTAGCGAAATTGGCCAATGCGCCATTTATGAAAGTCGAAGCCACCAAGTTTACTGAAGTCGGTTATGTGGGCAAGGAAGTCGAAACCATCATTCGTGACCTTACCGACGTAGCGGTCAAAATGACGCATCAACAAGCGATGGAAAAAGTAAAATTCCGCGCCGAAGAGCAAGCAGAAGAGCGCATTCTTGATGCGTTGTTGCCGCCGGCACGTGATGCTTGGGGACAAAATGAGCAGAGTGAAGAGCAATCAAGCACTCGCCAGTCTTTCCGCAAGAAATTGCGCGAAGGTAAGCTCGATGATAAAGAGATAGATATCGAAGTTGCCGCGCCGCAAATGGGCGTTGAAATTATGGCGCCTCCAGGCATGGAAGAGATGACCAACCAGCTACAAGGTATGTTCGCTAATCTCGCTGGTGATACCAAGAAAAAACGTAAGATGAAAATTTCGGATGCGTTTAAAGCCTTGACTGAAGAAGAAGCGGCTAAGCTGGTTAACCAAGAAGAGCTGAAAGAGCAGGCGATTTATAACGTTGAGAACAACGGCATCGTGTTTGTCGATGAGATTGATAAAATCTGTAAGCGCGGTGAGAGTTCTGGCCCCGATGTGTCTCGCGAAGGGGTTCAGCGTGACTTACTGCCATTGATTGAAGGCAGCACAGTGTCAACCAAACATGGTATGGTGCGCACGGACCATATTCTGTTTATCGCCTCAGGGGCTTTCCAAGTTGCCAGCCCATCGGATTTGATTCCTGAATTGCAAGGTCGCTTACCGATTCGAGTTGAACTTGAAGCGCTCTCTTCGAGCGATTTCAAACGTATTCTCACCGAGCCAAAAGCATCGCTGACCGAGCAATACATGGCCTTGATGAAAACCGAAGATGTGACAATCAGCTTTACGGATGATGGTATTCAGCAAATTGCTGACGCAGCATGGCAAGTTAACGAAACCACGGAAAACATCGGTGCCCGTCGTTTGCATACGGTGATGGAACGTTTGATGGATGAAATCTCGTTTGATGCCACTGATAAAGCGGGTTCGACCTTTGAAATTGATGCCGCTTACGTTAAAGAGCGTTTAGGTGGCTTTATTGAAGATGAAGATCTGAGCCGCTTTATTCTGTAATGTTGGCGTTATTTCGTTGAAGCAGTAAAAAGGCGAGGAAATTCCTCGCCTTTTTTGATCGCAATCGCTGGTTAGAACAGCATAATGATAAATACGATAGCCAGCAGTGAAATACCGCCTGCGACGCCATAACACAACACTTTGCCAACGACCCCAGTATGCAGCTTAAGGTCATGCATACCATGATACACACGGTGCATGCCATGCCACATAGGCAGGGCCAGTGTTGCGATAATAAAGAGTGCGCCGATAATGCTGGTGGCAAAGGCCTGAACTCGATCATAGCTTAACGCTTCGATGTCAATAATACCCAGCGGTACTAAAATACCGAGTACTAGAATCGTTACTGGGCTTATCATGGCAAACCAGCTACCGCCAGCGCCAAATAACCCCCACCAAATCGGCTCATCAGAGCGAGCCGGGTTGCGATCTACGCGATCGTTGTGATTACTCATAACACGCCCCTTAGACAATAATTAATACAACCAAAGAAATGAACGCCACAGCGGCCCATTGCCCGAGAACCAGCACTTTCGTATCCACGGTTTTGCCTTTGAAACGAATCGGCATGACTTGAGGAAACATCTTAAAGAAGGTGTGAGCATGGAATAAGCTACCGGCTAAAGCGACGAAGTTAATTGCAATCACGATAGGGTGAGCCATAAAGTTGAGCCATGTTTGCCACGCATCGGCACCTTTGACCAAAGCCGCTAAGCCTACGGTCAAAAATAGTGTAAACAGAATCAGTGGCAATACCGTTGCTTCGCGTAGCATGTAAAAGCGATAAAACGGATGGCTTTTCCACCATGTCGCTTTGACTTCACGAACATAAGGCTTACGGTTACTCATCTTAGCCCTCCTTTTGAGCTGATTGACCATCAGGCTTAAACATGGCGATGACAAAGTCCGTACTTGAGGCCACTTTGCCTTGGTTGACTGCTGCTGCTGGGTCGACATTTTTTGGACACACTTCTGAGCAGTAACCGACGAACGTACAGCCCCAAACCCCATTTTCACCATTGATGATTGGCATGCGTTCAGCTTGGCCATGATCACGGCTATCAAGGTTATAGCGATGAGCCAGCGTCAACGCGGCAGGGCCAACAAACTCTGGATTAAGCCCAAATTGCGGACATGCGGCATAACACAAACCGCAGTTAATACAGGCGGCGAATTGCTTATAGCGCGCCATTTGCTCCGGTGTTTGTATGTTGGTGCCATCTTCTGGTTTGCGGTCGTTACCGATGATGTATGGCTTAATGGCTTCTAAACGCTCAATGAACGGCGTCATATCGACGATTAAGTCTTTCTCGATAGGGAAGTTTGCCAGGGGTTCAATCTTAATGCCGTCTGGGTAATCACGCAGAAAGCTTTTACAGGCCAGTTTGGGGACACCGTTGACCATCATGCCACATGAACCACATATCGCCATGCGGCAAGACCAGCGGTAGGCGAGGTCTTTGTCTAAGTTGTCTTTGACATACCCCAGAGCGTCGAGTACCGACATGGTCTCGTCGCACGGAACATCAAAGCGCTGGAAGTGTGGTTCAGAATCACGCTCTGGGTCGTAACGCAAAATATCGACTTTTTGAATACGAGTGGATGACATAGAACTTACTCCTGTGAACCGGTTTGCGCAGCTTCTTGCGCTGCAGCTTGCTCGGCGGCTTCGCCGTAGAGGCGTGCTTTGGGTTGCGATTTGGTGATGGTGACATCACTGTAGTCAATCGTCGGCGCCGCATCTGGCTGATAAAAGGCCAGTGAGTGTTTGAGAAAATGGATGTCATCACGCTCGGTGCATTGTTCATCAAGACGTTGATGCGCCCCTCGCGATTCTTTGCGTAAAATGGCTGAGTGCACCATGGCCTCGGCGACTTCAAGGCCGTAGCCAACTTCAATCGCATACAAAAGATCAGTGTTAAAGACTTTACCTTTATCTTTAATGCTGACTTTTTTGTAGCGCTGTTTGAGTTCACTGAGTTTGTCGATGGTTTGCTGCATCAAGTGTTGTTCACGATAGATGCCGCAACCTGCTTCCATGGTGTGACCCATCTCCGTTCGAATGTCCGCCCAGTTTTCATCGCCTTCTTGCGCCATCAAGGCTTGGATACGTGCTTGTGTGGCTTGGACTTGTTGCTCAATTTCGGCGTCATTCCAGCCAGTAAATTCGGCGGCGCGTTTGACGGCGTTCTCTCCGGCAACGCGACCAAAGACCACAAATTCAGCCAGCGAATTTGAACCGAGACGATTCGCACCATGAAGGCCGACAGAGGCGCACTCTCCGACTGCAAACAGGCCATTAATGCGTGTTTCACAATCCTTATTGGTTTCAATGCCCCCCATGGTGTAATGCACGGTTGGACGAATAGGAATCGGTTCCTTGGCTGGGTCTACGTTGACATAGGCTTTCGCCAATTCGCAGATAAACGGCAAGCGTTCATGTAAATATTCTTCACCTAAGTGGCGCAGGTCGAGGTGGACGACGTCGCCAAGTGGATGCTTGATGGTGTTGCCTTTTTGCTGCTCGTGCCAGAAGGCTTGAGATACTTTGTCTCGTGGGCCGAGCTCCATGTATTTGTTCTTGGGTTGGCCCACAGGGGTTTCTGGTCCCATGCCATAATCTTGCAAATAGCGGTAGCCATCTTTGTTGACGATAATACCGCCTTCTCCGCGGCAACCTTCAGTCATCAGAATTCCGGTTCCGGGTAGGCCCGTTGGGTGATACTGCACAAATTCCATATCACGCAGAGGAACGCCATGACGATAGGCCATCGCCATTCCATCGCCAGTGACAATACCGCCATTGGTATTGCAGTGGTAAACACGTCCAGCGCCGCCAGTCGCTAATACGACGGACTTGGCTTTGATGGTGACCAATTCGCCTTCCGACATATGAATCGCAATTAAGCCTTGAACTTGGTCATCGACGATCAATAAATCCACCACAAAATACTCATCAAAGCGTTTGATATTGGTGTATTTCATTGAGGTTTGAAACAAGGTATGCAGCATATGAAAGCCCGTTTTGTCAGCCGCAAACCAAGTACGTTCGACCTTCATGCCACCAAAACGGCGCACATTGACTTCACCGTTTTCTTTGCGGCTCCAAGGGCAACCCCATTGCTCCATTTGAATCATTTCGCGTGTGGAATTTTCTACGAAATACTCAACAACGTCCTGTTCACAAAGCCAATCCCCACCCCCGACGGTGTCGTTAAAGTGATTATCTAAACTGTCTTCTTCCTTGATAACTGCGGCTGAGCCCCCTTCTGCTGCGACGGTATGAGAGCGCATTGGGTACACTTTGGAAATCAGAGCGATTTTGAGCTCAGGGTTTGCTTCAGCTGCCGCAATGGCAGTGCGAAGACCAGCGCCGCCGGCGCCGATGACTGCGATATCTGTGGTGATCGTTTGCACAGTTATCCTCCAGTGATTTTATTATTTTGAAGCCAATTGAGTTTGGCTTATTCGTCCTAGCCGCGACCGTCTTGGATGAAGATGACTTTCGCTACCGTGCACTCTCTTGAGTGCTGCTGCTAGTTTAGGAGAGGTGTTTTGGGGATATATTGATTTATTTAGGTTTTTGTTTGAGTAGTACAAAGATTGGATTGGTTTTTATGTCTTATGTGAGAATTATCACGGATAGCTGGGTTGTTAACGATATTGCTGTTATTAGAGTCATTGACCCACGTTTTGAAAGCGCTAGGCAGGCTGAGGTTCGCACGATAAAATGCCAGCTTTGCGATTACCATAGAGCCTCTTGCTATGTCGACTGATTGGCAACCGACCGCCACCATTAACCAACTTCAACAACGAGCAACGATTGTACGTTCAATTCGAGAGTTCTTTTTTCAGCGCGGTGTTTTGGAAGTGGATACGCCAGCCATGAGCCATGCCACGGTGACCGATGTACATTTAGATACCTTTAAGACTCAGTTTATTGGTCCGGGTTATGCAGATGGCCGCGAGCTGTATTTGATGACCAGCCCAGAATTTCACATGAAGCGTCTTTTAGCGGCGGGAAGTGGCAGTATTTATCAACTGTGCAAAGCGTTTCGCAATGAGGAAAATGGGCGTTTTCATAATCCAGAATTTACCATGCTTGAATGGTACCGAGTGGGGTACGATCATCATCAATTGATGGATGAGATGGATGAATTATTACAGCAGGTTTTGGATTGTGAAGCAGCCACTCGTCTGACGTATCAGCAGGTATTTCTTGAGGTACTTGGCGTTTGTCCGTTGCAAGCAAGTATGGACCGCCTAAAAGCGGTGGCGGCTCAGTTGGGGTTGAGTGATATCGCTGACCCTGAGCAAGACCGTGATACCTTATTGCAGCTGTTATTCAGTATCGGTGTGGAGAGTAAAATTGGCCAAAAAGCGCCTGCATTTGTGTATGACTTTCCTGCCTCGCAAGCGGCGTTAGCCAAAATTAATCCTGATGATTCACGCGTTGCTCAGCGTTTTGAAGTCTATTTTCAAGGTATTGAGTTGGCGAATGGGTTTTACGAATTGGATGATGCCGTTGAACAGCAAAATCGGTTTGAGGCGGACAACCAAAAGCGGCAACAGATGGGGTTAAAGCCACAGCCGATAGATCATCATTTACTGGCGGCGCTAAGTTCGGGGTTGCCTGACTGCGCTGGGGTTGCTTTAGGGGTTGACCGCTTAATCATGCTGGCGCTTGGCGCCGAGCATATTGATCATATTACCGCCTTTCCCTTTCCGCGAGCATAGCCGCGAGTAAGAACATGACGCCCAATGGATTGGCACTGGGCGTTATGGCTTATTGGAAGTGGTTTGGGCGTTGTGACCATGGCGAACGTGGATCGGTGACGTCAAATAACTGATATTTCTTATTGAGCATCTGCCCACCATCACGCGTGATCGGTTGCCAGTTAATGGCCGCGCGATCGGTGCTTGGTTTCACGGTCATGATGTCGAGAGGCAGCGAGATGTAAAAGCCTTTGTTGTAACTGCCTTCGCCATAATCTTCGGCTGTCAGATCGGTAATTGTCGCGTACGCTCCCACAATCACACCAGAATCAAACTGCTTAGAAAAGTCGATACGCGCGCCTTTGTCGCCACCTAAAAATTCACCGACGCTAACCTTAAATAGCGTATTTTCCAAAAGTGACCATTTCGGCATGTAATAACCAGTGAGATGTCCCGTGGTGCCTTGGCTTAAAACATAGGCTTGGCATTCGGCAGTTGTCTCGCTGCAGCTTGATGCGTCATAAAAGAAGTAATCATCGCTGTAGAGGCCAAACCAAGAGTCAGGGTCACGCTGAGAGACTAAGTTCGCATCAAGACCAACCGCCCAGTTTTTGTTGTTTGGTCGATAGAGAACCTCGCCGCCAATACCCGCAAACATGGTTTCAAGATAGCCAGCATACGCTTGAGTGTAGATATTGTTACTTGGCCGGTTAAACCAAGTGAGCTGGAGGTTATTGAGGCGTACGGGGTTATCACTGACGTAAGCTCGGAACATGGTACGAACGCGAGGTACGGCATGGTTTTGGACGTGCGGTGAGTTTTCAACATAGTTAAATTTGTCATAGTTATCAAAGAGGTTGAAATATACCGAGCCGCTCAATTCCAATTGATTTGTGAGCCAGTAACGCGATATCGCATTGACGCCAAATGAATACAAGTAAAAAGACTCTGGTGCGCCAACGCTTTGTGACAGTACCGGCTCAATACCATAAGAAAACGCATGATATTGTTTGGCCAGTTCTCGGCCCGATACGTTTTCAGGATCTTGATCTACGAAGGTTTGCTTGGGATCACTATCGATGTCTTGATAGGTGGCTGCGCTAACAAAAGCGCGGCGATCAATATGAGTCTGGCTAACTGCTAACCCTTGGTTTTGTTCAATAATCGTAAAGTGATCAATATTATCCCCAGATGTATTGTGTAAAATCGTCGCGGCACGTTCTAGCGATTCATTTCGGTCACGATACTTTTTCGCCGTTGCGGTGACCACAATCCCACGACCATCTTGATAAACATGGTTTTGGGTATAACCGGCGTTAGCGGCGAGTTGGTTTGCTGCTGAGGACCAATCTTGAGAGGGACGCTGGCTGAGTGTCGGTTTTGGGTCATCAAGCCATGTCGCTTGCATATGGTTAAAGTAAGTATAGAAGTTAAAGCCAACGGTTAAGGTATTACCACGTTGATAGCTGAGGCGAGTATCTATCCAATCGCTAACTCGGTAATGCACGCCCAGATTCCAGGGGGTGGCTTGAGGCATGGCTTTCCCGCCTTGAACATAAGGAAAGTCTTGGCTGTAATCATTGCCTTCGTATTCAACTTTTATTCGTAGCGGCTCATAAGGCGTTTGATATTCAATGCCACCAAATACCGAGGCCGGGTCTTTAAACCATCGCTCGGAATCGATGCTCCCACCTGTTCCTTTATAGCCGTTGGGGCGCGAGCAAAAGCTAGCTTTAAAATGACAAATAGGATTGCTGATGTTGCCTCTCTGTCCCAAATATCCCCACCCGAGGCCTAAGGTAACATCAAGGTTACCAAAGCGTTTTGTTGCGGCGATAAACTCCCCATCAAACAACCCAGTTCCGCCAAGGTCACGAATACCAATAGACGTTTCTGGGAGCCAGTAACTCTCGTTTAGGATGCGCGCTTTGACATCAATACCTTTGTCGGTATAGAGATTATCGCCACTGTATTCGCTGTCATTACTGAATTTGACATCCGGGACACGGGTATAGCGGACCGTCGTTTCTAACCAGTCCAACAGTTGGAGTGACGCCATATAATGTTGATAGTCGTCGTTGATGGTGGCGCCAAGATTAAATTCCCCAGGTTCTGCCATTCGGCCGCTTGGGGTTTGCATCAGCCCGGTTCCGCCAAAATCAGATTGAGAAACTTTAAAAGGGGCTTCGGCGGCATGGGAGAAAGGCATCATCGAGAGCGCAAAGGCAAAAGTAGTGAGGCGAGGGATATTCATTTGATGTCTTTCTTCCATCCGATAAGTAAAACAATGTCTTGCTCGAGCTGTTGCAGTTTGGCTGAGGGCGCGTCAAAGCCGATATAGAGTGTGGAGCCTGGCGGAACGGGAGTACGTTCATCATTCCAATAGGCGTAGCCAATTCGACGATTTTCACCATCTGGGTAAATCAGCCAAGCGAAGCTCTTGTTGGCACCGGGAAGCAGAAGCGCATTATTGAGATAGTCTGCGGCGGTATTCCCTGCTTTGACTTGAGTTTGTGATGGCGAGTGGATCAAACCAGCGATAGTGATGGTCTTCGAGCGTGGTGGTGCGATCAGCGAAAAGTGCCCGTGGAGCATAGGGTTTCTGGCTGGGGTGATTCGCACTTCATCAATATCAAGGCTTAATCGTTCTCGATAACCGACGTTCCAACTTGCTACTTGATCTGCAAGATCCAACAACGGACTTAAAGCGGTTTGGCCGCGTCCAAGCACACGCAACGTCGAGGCAGTGCGCCGTTGGAGCTGTTCTGCCTGAGATTGTTTTTGATGATTAAATAAACGGTTAGCGATTGCGTAGTCTTGCAGTGAATACGCGTTTTTACTGAGTTGAGTTTGTGCATCGTCGAGCGCTTTTTCTAGACGTACCGCTTGCGGATACTGCAGGCTTAGATTGAGCTGAGGATAATCAATCACAAGTGGTGCGGCTGAAAAGCATGCACTGGACGTTAATAAACTGGCGACTAAGGCATAAATGCGAAACATGGTTACATTGCCACTAATTAGATGAATACGGTTTGAGGATTTCTTGCTCGATATAGAGCTGGTTTGGAATTAGCCATTGCTGAGATTTCAAAACCTGACCTTGGTCATCGGCCCAAAATACGTTTTGCATGTGCTGTGAAGACCCTACAAACTTGATGTCTTCCTGCCATACATTTAGGCGTTTTTTCCATAAGGTGGAACGTACCCATTGCTGGCCGTTTTGATAGCTATTGATGAGCGCGGTGTGGTCATAATTGTAGTCAGGTTGCCAATCATAAATGGCACGCCACTGTTTTTGACTACTGCTAAAGTTAAATAATCCAAACCTTGGCGTGACAGCTGAAAGATTATGCTGAGGAAGGTTGAGGGTTTTTATCACTCGGCCATTTTCAGTCACGATCATTGCGTTGTCTGCCGACATCCATTTTAATTGCATGTCGCCACTATGTGGGTTTTCTTCAGCAAAGGCTAACACCATAAATATACGTGCAGAGTTATTTATTTTTACGTAGCTACTGGCGTATGGAAGATCACTGATATGCTGACGGTCTAAATTTATATCGTCTGTTCCCCACAGGGCTTGTTGAATTGTCTCACCAGTAATTGCTGCTTTTTGTGAGCACCCTGTGAGTAGGCTTAAAATAAAAATAAGCAGGTATTTTTTTTGTATAGGGAATGTCATGGTTCTGCCGTTAGCTACATAAAAAAGCACCCTAAAGATCCCTTCTTTAGGGTGCTGTATTTATATTAAATTAATTTGTAGTGCCGTCTGTTGTGCCATCGTTTGATGAAGATGACGCGACTGCAACCGCAGCGGCAGCGGCAGCGCCAACGGCGACCGCTCCAGCTGTTGCTGAGCCAGCAGCCGCCGCTGTCGCAGCACCTGCACCCGCGGCAGTACCACTGGTTGTTGCGCTTGCGGCTGCCGCTTGTTCACCAACAGCAAAGGCATTAGAAGAAACGCCTAGTACCATCAGCATGGCTAGAAAAATATTTTTCATTACCTATTCCCTTTCATTTATAAAATAACCATTAAGGCATATCAGATAAACCTCAATAAAATTCTATTTCACAACTCAACTATTGTACAAACAAAAAAAATATTTTAATTGGCATGTTGTTCTGTATGTTTTGAGTATTTTATCTATAAGTTATTTATTGCGAAAGATATTGATGTTTATTTTTATCTCTATGTAAAGAAAGGATTATTAAATAGTACCTCGTTCTGTAATGTAATTAACTTGATAGACAAGTTAATTATTCGTTGAAATAACAAACAGATTATTATAATTTCGCTTCCAAAATTTGGCTCCAATATGATTTAGCCAACTCAAATTATTTAATAGGTTTTGAAATACGTTGGTGTGTGAGGGTTTTGTAAAAAATAAAAAAGTCCTAGTGCTTTTATTTGTTTCTGCTAACGGGGTGGCGTCTCCTTGGGCGGAAGTGAATGACCCATTTTTGCGTTCTGATATTTTAGCATTAGCTGATTCAGGGATGATTGAAAACCCGGTTAATGCTTTCCCATTACCTTGGTCATCGGTGGGTGTCATTGCTCTTGATGCGAACAGCGATGATCTAACAATGGCGCGATCGCATGTGTTATATCAGCGCTCAAGTGCGCAATTAAACCGTGGAAACCGTGCATTGACCTTGTCGGGCTGTGACGATTGTCGACAAGGTTATTTTGCTGCACCAGATGACGAACAAGCCTCACTTGGCGTCAGTTATGAGCATGCCAGTAGACGCTGGGCATATCGTATTGCAACTCAGGCGATTTATGACCAAAGCGATTATGACTATCAGTGGCAAGGCAGCTATTTAGCATGGCAGGTTTTTAATACCACGACCGTTACTCTCGGTTACTTACCGCGTTGGTGGGGCCCGAGTTGGCAACATAACTTGACTATGGATGCGAGTGGCGATGATGTCAGTGTTGACCTCACTTCTGGTGGGCGAAACTTACTGGGTGCATGGCATATCACCAGTGTGTTAACGGATGTAGACCGTGATGGGTACCACTATCGCTGGTCCAACAGAGCGCAAATCAAACCGGCCTCTTGGCTTGAAGTTGGGTACAGCGCTCATTATTGGTTTGATAAGCAAAATCAACCATCCAGTTTACAAGACGACTTTCAGCAATCTGCCGATATTCAAATTGCTTTACCGAATGTGGCGGGTTGGTCTCAGCGCGTTTACGGCGAGGCAACAACGCAACTAGAGGGGCATGACCTTGGTGCCTATGTGTTGGGGTGGAGTGGACAAATTGGCTTTGAGCACCATGCGCTGCGTTTGGTGATTGAGTCGCAAACGGTGGCTGATGAGTCTCAATTATCATTAGAGAAAGTCGCGGATTCGATGAGCGTCTCGCGGAGATATCAATATCAGCACAGTATGTCTTTCGCCAGTTACCTGCAATTAAGTAACGACCATCAATTGAGTTTTATTTTATCAAAACAATACGATGGCTATATAGAAGACGAAAGGAACCTTGAGGTGAATTACCAGCTACCACTGCTTAGTGGCCGTTTTAATATTGGCGCGGGGTTTTCATCATTTGATGACCAAAGTATTTGGTCTCGTTATCAGTTTAGATTTTAGTTTTTGTTTGGAATTGGTTTATTTATGCCTAGCTTAATTCGCAAAGTTGCTCGATATAGTGCAATTTTGTCTTTTTTAATTACTGGTCATTTAGCGCATGCGGCGACGCCGACAGCCGCGCAAGTGGCACAGTTTCAGTCATTATCGCCAAGTCAGCAGCGGGCGGTAGCGCAGCAGTTAGGTGTTGATATGTCAGCACCAAGCATAAGCTTGGAAGCACCGGCGAAGGTTGAGCCTGTAAAAGCGCCTAAGCGTGCGACCACTAAGGTTCAAATTGCGCAAGGTAGTGGAGTCTCTGGCTCTGCTTCTGTACCTTGGTTTGGTTATGACCTGTTTGCTGGTAAAGCGAGAGATTTTTCGGCGATTGATAATATGCCTGTACCACTTGATTATGTCATCGGCCCTGGTGATGAAATTCAGGTGATGTTGTTTGGTAAAACCGAAAAAAACTACCGCTTGAAGGTGGATCGTGAAGGTAAAATTACCTTTCCGGAGCTTGGTCCTGAATATGTTGCCGGCAAAAGCTTTGAAGAAGTTCGCCAGCACATTAAAGGTTTAGTAAAGCGCAAAGTAATTGGGGTGGAAACCGAAGTGTCACTCGGCTCGCTGCGAGCCATGCAGGTATTTGTGGCTGGAGATGTTGAGCAGCCAGGCGCTTATAATGTGAATGGCATTACCACCATTTCACAGTTACTCACCGCTTCTGGAGGTATAAAGCATACCGGCAGTTTGCGAGCTATCCAGTTAAAACGCCGCGGTAAAGTGGTGAGTGAATTTGATGTTTATGACATGCTGCTGAATGGCGATGCTTCGCAAGATGTGCGTTTGATGGCGGGCGATACGCTTTTCGTTCCGCTTAAAACCAATGACGTAGTGGTTCGCGGACATGTTCTTCGTCCTGCACACTATGAACTCAACCAGCACAAAACAATAAAAACCTTGATTGAATATGCAGGTGGTACTCAAGCCAATGCGTTTCTTTCGCAAGTGAATGTTGTTCGTTATACCCCCGAAGGGAAAACCCAGATCACGCTGGATTTAACCAAGCCACAAAATTGGGACTTTGAGTTACACAATGGCGACCAAGTGACGATTTTAGCCATGAGCGATCGACTGAATCAGGCGGTGGCGCTGCGCGGTGAAGTGGTACGTCAGGGGGCTTATAACTTTAAACGCGGTATGCGAATTACCGACTTAGTCTCGAATGCTCGTCGTGACCTAAAACAAACTGCTGACTTGGAATACGCTCTCGTGGTGCGTGAAAATCCGCTTAGTGGTCATATTCGAGTGATCCAATTTAATCTTTCTTCAGCCATTCAACACCCACAATCTTCCGATGACATTGCGCTGCAAGAAGGCGATCAAGTGTTTGTGTTTGATAACGGCATTGATAGCCATTACTGGTACCAGCGGCAAAGCAACGGGAAAGTGTCCGCCAACAACATCGCGCCAAAGCAAGTTGAAGTGCTAGACCGTGAAACGGGCGCCATGGTGACTCGGGAATCTGAGCCTGTTGGTTCTGAAGATATGGAACAGGTCGCTAAAGCCGAAGTGGTTAAGCAATCAAGTCGTGCAGTACTTCTTAAACCGATCATTGAACGGATCAAAGCTCAAGCAAGTATTCATGACCCTGCGAAGTTAATAGAAATTACCGGCGCGGTGAAATTCCCTGGGGTATATCCACTTGCCCAAAACAGTACGTTCGCTTCGGTTATTGAGGCTGCTGGGGGGTTAACCGAGCAAGCTTACCTCTATAAAGCGGAATTGAGCCGTTATCAAAAAACGCGTGACAGCTTTAATGTGTTGCATCAGAGCTTTTCGCCTCAACAAGTATTGGCAGGGCAAAGCGCACTGAACATTGAACCGCAAGACAACATCATCATTAAAACACAGCCCGATTGGCAAAAAGGCAACACCATTGAGCTACAAGGAGAAGTAGTGTTCCCTGGCACTTACGCATTTCAGCGTGGGGAAACCCTTAGTGATGTCATTACGAGAGCGGGCGGCTTGACCTCTTTTGCCTACCCTCAAGGGGCGGTGTTTAGTCGTGATAGCTTGAAACGCCAAGAGCAAGAGCGCTTAAAAATGCTTAACCTCAAGCTCAAACAGGAAATTGGTAGCTTGGCCTTAAGACGTCAGACCGCGAATGCCAGTTACACTTCGAGTCCCAATGAGGCGATGGCGGTGGCTAACCAATTAGCGAAGGCTGAAGCTGTGGGGCGTTTGGTGATTGATTTACCGGATGCGTTAGCGCAAGACCCAACCGCGGATCTGATGTTGGAAAAAGGCGACAAGCTCTATATTCCAGCCAAACGTCCAGTGGTGAGTGTCATGGGCGAGGTGCAATTTGCCTCGAATCATACCTTCGATCAAGCCATGTCTGTCGAAGATTATATCTCTGCAGCAGGTGGCACCAAGAAGCAAGCCGATGTCGACAGAATCTATGTTGTGCGGGCGGATGGATCTGTCTATCTTCCGAACAACTCGTTCTGGTTTAGTCGCCAATCAACGCCGTTAGAGCCGGGCGACACCATCATCGTGCCAATCGATACCGATTACCTTGATGGTTTAAGTACCTTAACCTCCGCCACCCAAATTCTGTACCAAATTGGTGTTGCGTGGAGCGCAATTAAATAACTTTTGTATACAACTACTCCAGTGCTCAACAATGGGCACTGTCGTTTAGAGGCTAATTATGAGTAACCCTGCTCTTCACGAGCCATCCATCTCTCAGGTACAGAGTATTCCTCTGTATAAAGAGAGCGATGAAATCGACCTAAAAGAGTTGATCATTGCCCTTTGGAATGGCAAAAAAATCATTATTGCTGTCACCGCGCTATTTATGATTCTCGGTGTGGCGTTTGCTTTATCAAAACCGAATACTTATCAATCCAGTGCGACTCTGGTTTCTGCTCAGGGTGAGCAAGCTGGGTCACTCGCCGCCGTTGCCAGCCAGTTTGGTGGTTTAGCGTCTTTGGCGGGCGTCTCACTAAAAGACTCTTCTACCGATAATAAAACGCTGGCACTGGCTGAACTCAAATCACGTAAGTTTATTAATGCCTTCATTGATAAATATGACCTTTGGGTTCCACTTATGGCCGCAGAAGATTGGGATGCCAAACACAATAAATTGGCCATTAACCAAGATCTGTATAACTCAGATACTCAAGCCTGGCAGGAAGATGAAGAGGGGGATTCCCTTAAACCGAGTTACTGGGAGGCGTACAAGCGTTTTAAGGATTTACTCTCGGTCGCTGAAGATAAAGAGACAGGGTTAGTGACGGTCAGTATTACTCACTTTTCACCGTATGTTGCGCAGCAATGGGTCGCGTGGCTGGTGGATGAGCTCAACAGTAAAGTCAAAAATGATGCTCTCAACGAATCACGCACTAATATTAGCTACCTGCAGCAGCAGTTGGAAAAAACCAATGTTGTTGATATGCAATCTGTATTTTACCAGTTAATTGAAGATCAAACGAAGTCATTAATGCTGGCGGAAGTGCGAGATGAATATGCATTCAAAACGGTCGATCCTGCCGTCGTGCCTGAAGAAAAAGTTGGGCCGAAACGTGCCCTCATTTGTATTTTGGCAACCTTACTCGGTGGCATGCTAGGTACGGCTATTGTCTTGGTGCGTTTTGCCTTAAAGCCATAAACTCGCTCTGGCTCAAATCATTGAAGCCAACACTCGCCTCAGCACGGTATCCCAGTTATACTCCAATCTGAATTTTTATTAGGGAGGCTTTTCCTCCCTTCATCTCATCTGTGAAGAGCAAGAATATGCAAGAGTATGTAGAATTTTTCCAACAGAATATGATTCTTTGTTTGGTTTGGGTTGGGGTGTTTATTGCCCTGCTAGTCAGTATTTTTAAATCTTCCACTGCAGCTTATAAGCAAATCAGTGCGGCGCAAGTGACTCAGTTGATGAACCGTGAAAATGGCGTTGTGGTGGATATTCGCACCAAAGATGAATTCCGCAAAGGCCACATTACTGATGCAGTTCACATTTTGCCGTCTGATATTAAACAAGGTAACTTGGGTAGCCTTGAAAGCCATAAATCTGACCCCATCATTGTGGTATGCAAAACAGGTCAAACGGCTCAAGAAAGTGCCAATCTGTTGGCAAAAGCAGGCTTCGAAAACGTTAACCTGCTTAAAAACGGCTTGGTCGCTTGGAGCGAAGCGAACTTGCCATTAGTAACCGGGAAAAAATAATTCTCGACGGTTTTTCGGCAGCGGCTAATCTCGTTTAGCGGCTGCGTCTGAGAAATGTGACTATGACGAGAAAGCGTACATCACGTCTTCACAAATCATCTTCTCAGGGTAGTCTCATGAGAGACTTTGAATTTTGAAATAAAGGATTTAGATATGGCTGAAGCAGCACCTCAAGAAGCGCAACAAAACTTTGCGATTCAACGTATTTTCTTAAAAGACGTCTCTTTTGAAGCACCAAACTCACCGCAAATGTTCCAAAAAGATTGGAATCCAGATGTAAAACTTGACCTTGATACGCAAAGCCGTGAACTCGGTGAAGGTGTTTATGAGGTTGTTTTGCGTTTGACTGTGACAGTGAAAAACGAAGAAGAAACGGCATTTCTATGTGAAGTACAACAAGGTGGTATCTTTACAGCTGAAAGCATGGAGCAAGGCCAACTTGCTCATTGTCTTGGCGCGTTCTGCCCGAACATCTTGTTCCCATACGCACGTGAAACGATTTCTAGCCTGGTTGTAAAAGGGACTTTCCCACAACTAAACTTGGCGCCAGTTAACTTTGACGCGTTGTTTATGAACTACCTACAACAGCAAGCTGCGCAAGGCGAAGCCTCTACCGAAGCGTAATTGCGGTGGAGCTTGACTCCAAAATAATGAAAAAATGCACAATGCACCTGATTTTCAGATCTGCCTTGTGCATTTTTTGTTTACAATAATCACTCACTCTCATTTTCAGGCGGAATAATGACAAACGAAAAAATCGATAATGCCTACGGTAAAGAGATTGCTATGACCGTGATTGGTGCGGGCTCCTACGGGACTTCTTTGGCGATTTCACTGGCTCGTAATGGCGCGAACGTCGTGTTGTGGGGGCATGAACCTGAACATATGGCTCGCCTACAAGCTGACCGAGAAAATCAGGCGTTTTTGCCTGGCGTGAGTTTTCCTGAGTCACTGATTATTGAAGCGGATATTGAACGCGCTGTCAGCGCTAGCCGAGACTTACTTGTGGTGGTACCAAGCCACGTATTTGGTCTCGTGCTAACCAGCCTGAAACCTTACTTACATGCGAATTCACGTTTGTGTTGGGCCACCAAAGGGCTCGAGCCAGAAACGGGGCGTCTACTTCAAGACGTCGCGCATGATGTGCTTGGCGAACAGTATTCATTGGCGGTCTTGTCAGGGCCAACTTTTGCTAAAGAGCTTGCGGTTGGTATGCCGACGGCTATCTCGGTGGCCTCGCCGGATGATGAGTTTGTCCGTGACCTTCAAGAAAAGATTCATTGCAGCAAAACATTTCGCGTCTACGCCAATAAAGATTTTACGGGCATGCAACTTGGCGGTGCTGTGAAAAACGTTATTGCGATTGGTGCTGGTATTTCTGATGGTATCGGATTTGGCGCGAATGCGCGTACCGCATTGATTACTCGAGGTTTGGCGGAGATGACTCGTCTGGGTGTTACTTTAGGCGCCCAACCTGATACCTTTATGGGCATGGCAGGGTTAGGGGATTTAGTGTTAACCTGCACGGATAACCAATCGCGAAACCGTCGTTTTGGTTTGGCCTTGGGCCAAGGTAAAGATGTTGATACCGCTCAGGATGATATCGGACAAGTGGTTGAGGGTTATCGCAACACCAAAGAAGTGTGGATGCTTGCTCAACGTAAGGGAGTTGAAATGCCCATCGTTGAACAAATTTACCAAGTTTTATATCAGGGCAAAGATGCCAAAATGGCTGCTCAAGATCTTCTTGCTCGTGATAAAAAGACCGAAAACCAGTAATGAATCGTGTGATTAGGTCGATGCTTTGACGCTGAGAAAGATAACGGTTCGTTAGGCAGGAAGGATTTGCCACCTAGGAAAGAAAATGAAACATTGTCAAAAACAGAATGTATGGCAGAAGGTGGTTCGAGAAGCTCGTGACTTAACCGAGCAAGAGCCGATGCTCGCCAGCTTCTACCATGCAACAATCATCAAGCACGATAGCTTATCGTCCGCACTTAGCTACATTCTTGCGAATAAATTGAATACCCCATCCATGCCGGCGATGGCGATTCGAGAAGTGATTGAAGAGGCGTTCGCCGCCGATTGTACGATCACCGAATCTGCCGCGTGCGATATTTGCGCGACGGTGAATCGAGATCCTGCGGTGTCAATGTATTCGATGCCATTGCTGTATTTGAAAGGTTATCACGCGCTACAAGGTTACCGAGTTGCAAATTGGTTATGGAAACAAGGGCGTCTAGCGTTAGCGACGTATCTGCAAAACCAAATTTCGGTGGCGTGTCAGGTCGATATCCATCCGGCAGCAAAGGTTGGACGCGGCATCATGCTTGACCACGCAACGGGTATTGTGATCGGTGAGACTGCTGTGATTGAGGATGATGTATCGATTCTGCAAGACGTGACCTTAGGGGGCACAGGCAAAGAGAGCGGTGACCGTCATCCGAAAATTCGTGAAGGGGTGATGATTGGCGCAGGGGCCAAGATCCTCGGCAACATTGAAGTCGGTGAGGGGGCGAAAATTGGCTCTTGCTCTGTGGTTCTGCAACCTGTCCCGCCGCATACAACCGTTGCTGGGGTACCCGCTAAAATTGTCGGTCGACCGAAGTCTGAGCGCCCTTCATTTGATATGGACCAACAGTTTAACGGTAAAAATCAAACGTTCATTAATGGTGATGGGATTTAAAGCCCAGACGATTCAATACACAAAAAGGCGACCTTCTGGTCGCCTTTTTTCACTGATCATTCAATGCTGCCTTTGCACTGATTTATTGTGATAGTGCGTTTAACTCAGCCAGTGTCTCTTGCGCCCAATCAAGCCACGCTTGGCGGCTAAATAAGTTGCGACGGAGCGTTAAACGTTCCAAGCGTTGCTGAGTATCTAACAGAGAAGGCGTTGGATAGTAGGCCGCTTCAATCTCTTTATAGTGCGCGATTAACTTCTTCGATTCTTCAATCAATTCTGCCAGTTGTACACGGAACAGTTCTGATGGTTGTACGGCGCATGCCATTAATTTTGCTGAAAACTCATCGCGTACGGTTGGATGAGCTGTTGGCTGTTCAAACCATTCGCCTAACGCTTTTCGTCCTGCGTCGGTGATCGAGTAAACTTTACGATCTGGTTTGCCTTCTTGTGGCTCAAGGACACAAGTGACGAGCTCGTTTTGAGCCATTTTGTTGAGTTCGCGGTAGACCTGTTGATGGCTTGCTTTCCAAAAATAACCAATGGTAGAGGAAAACTCTTTAGTAATATCGTAACCCGTTGCATCACGAGTGCTGAGTACGGTCAAGATAACGTGCGGTAATGACATGTCTTCAATCCAAATAGTCAATAAACTTCAAACTCACTATCGTGAACACTGGTGTGCTTCTTTGGCACATTTATTCAGTTCTATTCGATAGTGGCCAACACTGTGTTGGCAATGTCACCTCAGAAAAGCCGTTTATCACCTAGATGAAATCGAGGCTAGAAAGCCCGAAAGGAGCGAATATAAATTTTATTCTGTTTCGCTAGGATGAGTAGTATATCTAAATAATAAGCATTAGGTAGAATAGATACGAGTGATTTATAAAAAAAATGATAATTCACTCAATATTTACATTTAGCAGAGGAATGTATCATTAGTATTTATATATTCAGGATAGATGGATTTTTGTGCTAAATGATAGATAGGAAAAAGACAGAAAAAAGGGGAAAGCCAATTACGCTTTCCCCTTTTAGTAGTATTAGCCGGTGTTACGCATACCGGCAGCGATGCCGGCGATCGTCACCATCAATGCCTCTTCGAGGTCCGGAGAGGCTTGCTCAGTACTTCGTGTACGGTAGAGAAGCTCAGCCTGTAGCATATTCAATGGTTCGACATAAATATTCCGTAAACGAATAGATTCCAGTCCCCATGGATCGCTCTGCATTAAGTTCTCGTTGTTTTCGACGTTAAGCACCGCTTTGATGTCGCTTTGTAGTTGCTTACGCAAACGCTCACCAAGAGGAAGTAAGTTGGCATCCACCAAGCGCTGATCATAGTCACGAGAGATATCGATATTACATTTAGAGAACACCATCTCTAACATGCCGAGACGAGTGGAGAAAAATGGCCATTCGCGACACATCTCCTCAAGTAGGGCTTGATGGCCTTTATCGACCGAGAATTGAATGGCTTCACCTGCCCCTAGCCAAGCTGGCAGTACTAAACGGTTTTGGCTCCATGAGAAAATCCACGGAATCGCACGTAAGCTTTCCACGCCACCATTCGGGTTACGTTTTGATGGGCGAGAACCGAGTGGCAACTTACCTAGTTCTAGCTCAGGGGTGGCTTGGCGGAAGTAAGGTACAAAGTCTGGCTCGCCACGAACGATGTTACGATAAGCTTCACAGCTGACATCAGACAGCGTTTCCATGAGGTCGCGCCAATCTTGCTTTGGTTCCGGAGGCGGCAGTAGATTGGCTTCCAGAATCGCACTTGCATAGAGGTTGAAGCTATTGACAGCAACGTCTGGCAAGCCGAGCTTAAAGCGAATCATCTCGCCTTGTTCTGTTACGCGCAGGCCACTCTTCAAGCTTTTTGGTGGTTGAGAAAGTAGCGCCGCGTGTGCAGGTGCGCCGCCGCGTCCAACGGTACCACCACGGCCATGGAACAGTGTTAGCTCAATGCCTTCACCTTCTGCAACTGCCACCAGTTTTTCCATCGCGCTATATTGTGCCCAGCCTGCCGCCATCACACCGGCATCTTTCGCCGAATCGGAATAACCGATCATCACCATTTGATGGTTCTGAATAAAGCCACGATACAAGTCGATACTCATCAACTGTTTAATGACGGCTTCTGCATTGTTCAAATCATCAAGCGTTTCAAACAGTGGGCACACGTCCATACGGTATGGACAGCCGGCTTCTTGGAGAAGTAAATGAACAGCGAGGACATCCGAGGCTGTGCGTGCCATCGAGATGACATACGCACCAAACGATTCACGAGGCTGCGCCGCGATAATACGACAGGTATCGAGAACTTCCTTAACCGGTTCTGATGGCTGCCAGTCACGCGGTAGTAATGGGCGTTTTGAGCTCAGTTCATTGGTTAAGAAGGCAATTTTATCTTGCTCGCTCCACTGATCATAATCACCAAGACCAAGGTAACGAGTCAGTTCAGAAAGAACGTCCGAGTGGCGAGTGCTCTCTTGACGAATATCTAAGCGTACTAAGTGAACACCAAATGCTTTGACGCGGCGTAAGGTATCCAGCAGAGAACCGTCAGCGATAACGCCCATGCCACACTCATGAAGGGATTGATAACACGCGTACAATGGTTCCCAAAGCTGGTCAAGATGTCGCAGCGGCGCTTTAACCGACAGTTCTTGTCCGTGCAGTTTAGCGTCTAAAATTTCTTTGGTTTCAACCAGTATGCTACGCAGCTGTTTTAATACCGCACGATAGGGTTCATGCTCATCTTCACCCGCTAACTGACGAACGGCATCGTTACACTTCGTGATCGATAACTCACTGATCAACTCGTTGATGTCGTTTAAGTAGAGATCAGCGGCTTTCCAACGAGAAAGCAATAACACTTCGCGAGTAATGGTATGAGTCACAAATGGGTTACCATCACGGTCTCCCCCCATCCATGAAGAGAAGTGAACAGGGCGTGCGTCAATAGGCAGCCCTTCATCTAGGTGTTCTTTAAGTTTGTCATTGAGTTCGCGCAGAAACTCAGGAACCGCTTCCCATAGCGAGTTTTCGACAACGGCAAATCCCCATTTCGCTTCATCAAGCGGGGTTGGGCGTTGCTTACGAATCACATCAGAGTGCCAGCTTTGTGCGATCAGCTGCTCAAGACGACGCTCGGTTTTTTGGCGTTCTTTAGGCACTAAATCGCTGTGTTCTAGCTTAGAAAGACACTCGTTAATTTTCACCAATTTATTAATCATGGTGCGACGAGTGATCTCGGTTGGGTGCGCTGTGAGTACGAGCTCGATGTTAAGATCACGAATAGCCTGTGCGGCGTCGAGTTTACTGACGCTGTTTTCTTGTAGTTTTGTAAATAGGCTATTGAGGGCATCAGGCTCATTTATATGAGATTCACAGTGGCGTGAGATAGTGTGGTACTGCTCGGCAATATTGGTCAGATTCAAAAACTGGTTAAACGCGCGTGCTACTGGCGTTAGGTGTTCATCTGGAAGGTTTTTTATTTCTTCAATCAGATTGTTTCGGTCCGATTGATTGCCTGCGCGGGCGGATTTGGAAAGCTTACGAATGGTCTCCACTTTCGCAAGGATTTCATCTCCGTGAGCATCACGGATAGTATTCCCTAGCAGATGCCCAAGCATACTAACGTTGCTTTTGAGCGCAGAATATTTCTCGTTCATTGTCGTCCTGCCTTGTAAAAAAATTACATCCAATGTTCTTTTATTCAAGAGAACAATCTAGCGAAAAATGGAATGCTGAGCAAATTTTGATAGGTTAACTTGCCTGTGATAGCGCACCAAAACTGCGAAATTGTTCAAATATTTCCGGTTGACGTACTGAAAAAAAATTACAAATTTAGGTGAAAATAACGTCCTGTCTGTCTTTATCGCCAATCACACCATCACGTGATGTGTGAATTATTGAAAACAATATTTGCGAATAGAGTCAGTTAATATTCTCACCGTTGGGTTGATAAACTCAAACGCCAAGAATTCGTCGGGCTGATGAGCTTGGTCTATTGAGCCGGGCCCCAGCACGAGCGTTGGGCAAAGTTCTTGTAAAAACGGCGCTTCAGTACAGTAATTGACGGTCTGTGATGGTGTGTCACAGATGGTTTCCATTTCGTGGATAAACGGGTGGTTATGATCGCATTCATAGCCTGGAATCGCATCGTGCAGCGGGCGAATGTCGATCAGTCCTGGCCACTTGGCTTCGACTTCTTTTAGAGCGCCGCGTAGCATGTTATCCAATCCGTCTAAGGAAATGCCTGGCAACGGTCGAACATCATAATGCAGTTCACAGCAGCCACAGATGCGGTTCGGGCTATCACCGCCATGGATATGGCCCAGATTCATAGTCGGATTTGGAATGGCAAAGCCTGGGTGATGGTACTCTTTGACCAGTTTGTCACGCAGTTGCATCATCGCAAATAAGATTTCATGCATGATTTCGATGGCATTAATGCCAAGAGAGGGATCGGAAGAATGTCCTGAACGTCCAGTGACACGAATCGCGTTTGCTACGTGACCTTTATGCCCACGTACCGGAACCAGACTTGTGGGTTCGCCAATAATGCAGTAATCGGGTTTGATCGGCGCTTCATCAGTGAAGCGGCGCGCGCCCAGCATAGTGGTTTCTTCATCACATGTCGCGAGAATATAAAGTGGTTTATTTTGCTTCGACCAATCAATACTTTTAACGGCTTCAAGAATAAACGCAAAGAAACCTTTCATATCTGCCGTGCCAAGACCGTAAAAGCGGTTGTTGTCTTCTGTTAGCGCGTGCGGGTTGTAATTCCACTTACCTTCATCAAATGGCACTGTATCGCTGTGCCCAGAGAGAAGCAGGCCGCCTTCTCCTTGCCCCTTCTTAGCCAATAAATTGAATTTACCTTTCTCTTGTTCGGTAATGTGCAGCTCAAAGCCTAAGTCTTGCAACCAGCCTGCGAGTTTGTTGATCACTTGCTCATTGCCTTCATCCCAGCTTGGGTCTGTAGAGCTGATGGAAGAGGTTGAAATGAGGTCGCGATATATCTCAATAAATCCTGGTATTTGCATAATATTCTCGCCTTAGCTGTTGACAGAGATTCACTTAAAAGGTAAAAGACATATTAAATCATTTTTTATGAATAAAAAATCAATAAACCTGAAAATTTCTAAATTTATAATCAGTATTCAGGTTGGTTTTTTACCCCGAATTTTGGATGCTAAAACATGTTAAAAACCACAATAATCGGAGCTAGCGGTTACACCGGCGCGGAACTGGCCATAATGGTTAATAAACATCCGTCGCTCACGCTATCAGGTTTGTATGTTTCCGCCAACAGTTTAGATGCAGGAAAGCCGATTTCTCAATTGCACGGACAGTTGGCGGGCATTGTGGATGACGCTATTTTGCCTTTGACAGACGTAGAAGCTGTTGCACAAGCGTCAGATGTGGTGTTTTTAGCCACCGCTCATGAAGTGAGCCATGATCTTGCTCCGCAGTTTTTGGCGGCGGGTTGTAAGGTCTTTGACCTCTCAGGCGCTTATCGTGTCAATGACGGTGAATTTTATCCAACATTTTATGGGTTCGAACATCAACACGGCAGTTGGCTAGAAAATGCGGCTTATGGCTTAGCCGAATGGAACGTGCAACAGATCAAACAGGCGCAGCTAATTGCGGTTCCTGGTTGCTATCCTACGGCCTCACAATTGGCGATGAAACCACTTATTGAGGCTGGCCTTATCGATACGCAGCAATGGCCAGTAATTAACGCGGTAAGTGGTGTGACGGGTGCAGGGCGTAAAGCGACCATGACCAACAGTTTTTGTGAGGTCAGCCTTCACTCGTATGGTGTGTTTACCCACCGCCATCAACCTGAAATTGCCAGTCATCTCGGCTGTGACGTTATTTTTACGCCGCACCTTGGCAACTTCAAACGAGGCATTCTTGCAACGATAACCATGAAACTGGCTTCCGGTGTCACTGAGCAGCAAGTGGCGAAAGCGATGCAAGAGGCGTATGCAGATAAACCGCTGGTGCGAGTTAAGTCCGCGATGCCACAACTGCAAGATGTGCAGAAAACGCCATTTTGCGATATCGGCTGGAAAGTCCAAGGCGAGCATATCATCGTTGGTTCGGCCATCGACAACTTATTAAAAGGCGCATCAAGTCAAGCGATGCAGTGCGTCAATATCCACTTTGGTTACCCTGAGCTTACTGCCTTACTTTAGTTAGGCATAGCGTAGTGCAAGGAAATGTTATGACAGAGACAACTCAATCTCCGCTTGTCATCAAGTTAGGTGGCGCGGCACTGTCGAATAGTGAAACCCTAAGTCAAGTATTTGGGGCGATTGCCACTTACCAGCAGCAAGCTCAGCGACGAATTGTGGTCGTTCACGGTGGAGGCTACCTAGTGGACGATCTTATGGCGAAATTACAACTTAAGTCGGTCAAAAAAGATGGCTTACGTGTAACGCCTTATGAGCAGATTCCAGTGATTGCTGGCGCTCTTGCAGGGACAGCAAACAAGATGCTGCAAGGTCAAGCGATCAAAGATGGTTTGAATGCTGTGGGATTGAGCTTGGCGGATGGCGGGCTGTGTGTGGTTGAAGAACTTGACCCGGAGCTGGGCGCGGTGGGCAAAGCGACACCGGGCAACGCCACGGTTGTCGAAGCGATTTTGGCCACTGGCGCTCTACCGATCATTAGTTCCATTGGTTTGACGCAAGACGGTCAAATGATGAACGTCAATGCAGACCAAGCGGCAGTGGCTGTTGCGGGGGCATTAAACGCTGAATTAGTCCTGCTTTCCGATGTGAGCGGTGTGCTGGACGGCAAAGGCCATTTACTGCATAGCCTAGATGCCGAGCAAGCGAAAAAGCTTATCGATGGCAAAGTTATTACCGATGGCATGATTGTTAAAGTCAACGCAGCTTTGGAAGCGGCGAAAGAGCTTGGACAAGCGATCGAAGTGGCGACTTGGCGTTATCCAGAAAAGCTCGCGACCTTATTTAGCGGCCAAAGCATTGGCACACGATTTTTACCTTAGTGGCTAAACCACTAACGATTACACCACGAATTTAGAATTAAATCCTTAGCCTGACCGCCGAGAGCAGAGCTAAGTGTTAGGAGAATTAACATGAGCAAAGTTGACGTAAATAAAGTTGTTGTCGCGTATTCAGGCGGTCTAGATACATCCGTGATCATTCCATGGCTAAAAGAAAACTACGATTGTGAAGTGGTTGCCTTTGTGGCTGATGTTGGCCAAGGCGCCGAAGAGCTTGAAGGGGTTGAAGCCAAAGCCAAAGCGTCTGGTGCTTCAGAGTGCTACGTCGTTGACCTTAAAGAAGAGATGGTGGCGGAATACATCTACCCAACGCTTAAAACGGGCGCCTATTATGAAGGAAAATACCTACTTGGTACGTCCATGGCACGCCCTATTATTGCGAAAGCTCAAGTGGAAGTTGCCCGTAAAGTTGGTGCTGATGCGCTTTGCCACGGTTGTACAGGTAAAGGAAATGACCAAGTGCGTTTTGAAGGTGCCTTTGCAGCGCTTGCCCCTGATTTAAAAGTGATTGCCCCTTGGCGTGAATGGGATCTTGTTAGCCGTGAAGAGTGTCTAGATTACCTAGCTGAGCGCAACATCCCTTGTACTGCGTCATTGACGAAAATTTATTCACGTGATGCAAACGCATGGCACATCTCTACAGAGGGTGGCGTGTTGGAAAGCACTTGGAATGCACCAAACGAAGATTGCTGGGTATGGACTGTTGACCCAGAGCAAGCACCGAATGAAGCTGAATATGTGACTGTCGGTGTAAAAAATGGTGAAGTCGTATCGGTTGATGGTCAAGCGCTTAGCCCTTACCAAGCGCTGGTTACGCTAAATGAAAAAGGCGCGAAGCATGGTGTTGGCCGTATCGATATCGTCGAAAACCGTCTTGTTGGCATGAAATCTCGTGGCTGTTATGAAACACCAGGAGGCACCATCATGATGGAAGCACTACGTGCCGTTGAACAACTGGTATTAGATAAAACTTCGTTCGAATTCCGTGAAGAACTAGGTGTAAAAGCGTCGCACCTTGTATACGATGGTCGCTGGTTTACGCCGCTTTGCAAATCGATCATGGCAGCGGCAGAATCTTTAGCAGTAGACGTGAACGGCGAAGTTGTGATTAAGCTGTATAAAGGCCAAGCAACAGTAACGCAAAAACGTTCTGAAAACAGTCTATATTCTGAAGAGTTCGCGACATTCGGCGCAGACGAAGTTTACGACCAAAGCCACGCTGGCGGCTTTATCCGTCTTTACTCTCTCTCAAGCCGCATTCGTGCTTTGAACGAAGCTAAGAAATAACCAAGCACAGCTGATGAGTCGGGCAAAGAACTCGGCTCACACCATCACTAGAAGCTAAGCAAAGATCGCGATGTCGCGGTCTTTGCTGCAATCAAATTCGAGTCATAAGCAAGAAGGTAACTTGTGGCTGGAAGTCGTAGGAGAGACGCAATGGCATTATGGGGCGGAAGATTTTCCCAAGCAGCAGATACTAGGTTCAAAGACTTTAATGACTCGCTTCGCTTTGATTACCGATTGGCTGAACAAGATATTGTTGGTTCGATTGCTTGGTCAAAAGCCCTACGCTCAGTTGACGTGCTTAGCGAAGAAGAGCAACAGAAGCTGGAGTTAGCATTAAACGAGCTTAAGCTTGAAGTGATGGAAGCGCCCAACCAAATTCTACGCTCAGATGCGGAAGATATTCACTCTTGGGTTGAACAGCAGCTGATCAGTAAAGTGGGTGATCTTGGTAAAAAACTCCACACGGGACGTTCACGTAATGACCAAGTCGCAACAGATTTAAAGTTGTGGTGTCGCCAGCAAGGGCAACAATTGCTGCTTACCCTTGATCGCTTGCAAAAGCAGATGGTAAACGTGGCCAAACAGCACCAAAATACCGTGCTACCGGGTTATACTCACCTTCAACGCGCCCAGCCAGTCACATTTGCTCACTGGTGTTTGGCTTATGTTGAAATGTTTGAGCGTGACTATTCGCGTCTGTCTGATGCACTAACACGTCTTGATACCTGTCCATTAGGCTCTGGCGCATTGGCGGGCACCGCCTACTCGATTGACCGTGAGCAACTTGCTCATAATCTTGGCTTTCGTCGTGCAACTCGTAACTCTCTAGATTCGGTATCTGACCGTGACCACGTGATGGAGCTGATGTCTGTGGCGTCGATTTCTATGCTGCATTTGTCTCGCCTGTCTGAAGATATGATTTTCTACAATTCGGGTGAATCTGGCTTTATTGAGTTGGCCGACACTGTGACGTCAGGCTCTTCACTGATGCCGCAGAAGAAAAACCCAGATGCGCTAGAGTTGATTCGTGGTAAGACAGGCCGTGTGTATGGCGCACTATCCGCGATGATGATGACGGTGAAAGCGCTGCCGTTGGCTTACAACAAAGACATGCAGGAAGACAAGGAAGGGCTGTTTGATGCGCTCGATACTTGGAATGACTGTATGGAAATGGCCGCTCTGTGCTTTGATGGCATCAAAGTGAACGGTGAACGTACGCTTGAAGCTGCGAAGCAAGGTTATGCGAACGCCACAGAATTAGCGGACTACTTGGTGGCGAAAGGGATTCCATTTCGTGAAGCTCACCATATTGTTGGGGTTGCGGTCGTCGGTGCTATTCAGCAAGGTTGTGCATTAGAAGAGCTAAGTCTTGAGCAGCTCAAAACCTTCTCTCCTGTGATTGAAGAAGATGTTTACGCCATTCTCACCATCGAGTCCTGTCTTGAGAAGCGCAGTGCATTGGGTGGGGTGTCGCCTCAACAAGTCGCGTACGCGGTCGAACAAGCGGATAAACGGGTGCTAAAGCGTGACATTTCTACCGTCAAAGTGCGTCCTGCACGTTTAACCGATGTTGAGTCGCTAGAAGGTATGGTTGCCTACTGGGCTAACCTTGGTGAGAACTTGCCCCGTTCACGGAATGAGTTGATTCGTGATATTGGATCGTTTGCAGTGACCGAAAATAACGGCGAAGTCACGGGCTGTGCTTCGTTGTATGTCTACGATTCTGGATTGGCCGAGATTCGTTCATTAGGTATTGAACCAGGATGGCAAGGTCAAGGCCAAGGCAGCGCAATTGTTCATCATCTGGTGGAAAAAGCTCGGCAAATGGCAATCAAAAAAGTATTCGTTTTAACTCGGACTCCAGAGTTCTTTATGAAGCAGAGCTTTTTGCCCACCTCGAAGTCCTTGCTGCCCGAGAAGGTTCTTAAAGATTGTGATCAGTGTCCTCGTCAACACGCGTGCGATGAGGTGGCGTTAGAGATTAACTTGGTTGAACAAGTTATTACTAAGGTCAGTGTTGCATAAGAGACTGATTTCTAAATGAAGTAAAAAATCAGCGAAAAATGATCAAAAAAGATCGTTACTTCGTGGAACTATCAAGAAAGGTGAGGGTCTATTAAAGTACCACTGCTTTTTCTTAGAAAGTTCTCTAAGAGAGCCCCAAACCTGTTATTGGTTTTGGGGCTTTTTTGTATCTAGCGTTTGTGGTTGTGCTGATGAGATTTGTGCCGTTGTTGCCAAGGCAGGATGACGAAGCGCATGCCGAGATGTAGAAACAGCAAGCCATTAAAGGCGAAACCCGAGACAATCAAGGCGATGGATTGGATTGACGTCGGCTCTTGGCGAAAGGCAAACCACCATACTAACCAACATACCACTGACAACACCGTCAGTTGATCCATACACCGTTGACAACGACCAAGCTTTTTCCAAAACCAATCGGATTGGCAGTAAGGGCAACTCATAGGCTTCTCCGAAAATAAAAGAAGATTACTGGAATGCTAGCAGAGATAGGAAAAACAGGCAGCTTATGGCGCTGGTTTTTGCGCAGTGATTAAAAGAATCCCCAAAGTCAGAGGAGAGAGTAACTGACTTTGGGGACCTTACCCATAGACCTGAGGGACAGTTTAGCCACTCAGTAGTGCGCGTTACGATAAGCGGCTAACTCAAGCACCATGGGCTCAATAGTGTAGTGCTGACACTATTGTTAGAAGGGGGGCTTAACCAAGACAAACCAGTAACACTCGAAAAGCCCCACCTAATAACTCGGTATAATCGTTACTGGTTAAGATAGGTATCCAACTCTTCGCTACCACCAATATGTCGACCACCAATGAAAATTTGCGGCACCGTTGTACGACCAGAAATCGCACGCAAACTCACGGTTGTGGCATCTTTTCCTAAAATAACTTCTTCATACTGAAGATCATGATCGATCAGCGCTTGTTTGGCCTTAGCGCAAAATGGGCAGCCGGGTTTACTGAATACCGTGATTGATTCTTGGGTTTTAAAGTCAGGTGCGATGTAGCTGAGCATGGTATCGGCATCAGACACTTTGAACGGGTCGCCTGGCTCGTCAGGTTCAATGAACATTTTTTCAATAATGCCGTTTTTCACGAGCATACTGTAACGCCATGAACGTTTACCAAAGCCCAGATCTTTTTTGTCGACTAAGAGACCCATTCCCTCGGTAAATTCACCGTTACCATCAGGAATAAAAGTAATGTTGTCGGCTTCTTGGTCTTGTTTCCAAGCGTTCATGACGAACGTGTCATTGACCGATACGCATAAAATAGCGTCCACACCGTGTTCTTTAAATACTGGAAATAGCTCGTTATAGCGTGGTAAATGGCTTGACGAACATGTCGGCGTGAATGCGCCGGGCAAACTAAACACAATCACGGTTTTATCTTTGAATAGTTGATCGGTCGTAAGCTCTGACCAACTGTCGCCTTGGCGAACGGGAAAAGTGACTTGTGGTACCGGTTGGCCTTCTTTCGATGCAAACATAGTTACAATCCTTAAATGAATGAATTAAATGTGTTTGATGGCGTCTTCAGTGTAACGACAATCCGCTTTTACCTTCTGCCTAGTTGGTGACATTATTGAAAAAAAGCTTTGATAGCTCTAATCGTTTGGTGCTATGGTTTTGATAGTTTTTTTCTATGGGTAAAGCGATGAATATTCGAGATTTTGAGTACTTGGTTGCGCTTGCGGAACATAAGCATTTTAGGAAAGCTGCGGAAGCCTGTTTTGTTAGCCAGCCAACATTGAGCGGACAGGTGAGAAAACTTGAGGATGAATTGGGTACCGCTCTGCTTGAGCGCAGCAGTCGTCGTGTTCTATTTACCGAGTCTGGCTTGCAGTTAGTTGATCAAGCAAAACGTATTCTTACCGAAGTGAAAACCTTTAAAGATATGGCCAGTGGGCAAAGTGGTGAAATGACGGGCCCCATTCATATTGGCTTTATTCCAACGCTTGGGCCGTATATTTTGCCGCTGATCATTCCTTATCTAAAAGAGCATTTTCCGCAATTAGAGTTATTTCTCCATGAAGCGCAAACCAAACAACTGATGCGCGAATTGGAAGATGGCAAGCTCGATTGTGTGGTGTTGGCGTCGGTCGCTGAGACTGAGGCATTTAAAGAAATTCCGATTTATGATGAACCTTTAAGTGTTGCTGTGCCTTGCGATCATGAATGGGCCGAGCTTGAGCGGATTAATATGGACCAGCTCAAGGGCCGCACGGTGCTGTCGTTGGGGGATGGGCATTGCTTACGAGACCAAGCGCTGGGTTACTGCTTTGCTGCTGGAGCCAAAGATGATGAGCGCTTTAAAGCGACCAGTTTGGAAACGCTGCGCAACATGGTAGCAGCCGGAGCCGGAATTACCTTGCTTCCTAAATTGTCACTGCCGCATGAAAAGCGCAAAGATGGCGTATGCTACTTAGAAGCCTATAATCCGGAGCCTTCGCGTAATATTGTCTTGGTGTATCGTCCTGGTTCACCATTGCGTTCGCGTTATGAGCAATTGGCCTCGGTGATTCAAAGTCGCTTAGTCCAGTAACAACGAGATAGAAAAAAGGGTTGGCGTTGGCCAACCCTTTTTGTTTTCTGCGGTTTAGAACAGCTCTTGTGACGGTGACTCCGAGTAAATACTGTCAGTAATATCATCACTTTGGTATTCCGTCGGTTCTGTCCCCTCTTTGAAGTATTCAAACATCGAGCTGGCATCAGACTTGTTGCTCAGCAGCCCCGAGTCACGGTCGATGCGCGCGCGCACAATATGTGGCGGGACTTGTTTTTGTTGCGGCGGCGTGTTTTCAAGAGCGACGCGCATAAAGTCTATCCACGCAGGCTGCGCGGTTTTCGCGCCAGCTTCTACGCCAGAAACTTGATCTTTACCAAGGTTCGGGTTGGGGGCAGTGCGGCCTAAAGCGCGATTGTGGTTATCAAACCCGACCCATGCTGTTGCGACAATGCCAGGACCATAACCGCTATACCAAGTGTCTTTGGAATCATTGGTCGTCCCGGTTTTACCACCAATATCACGACGATCAAGAACCTGTGCACGCCAACCTGTTCCATTCCAGCCAGTACCTTGACCCCAGTTACCGCCACCCCAAACATTGCTGTACATCATTTCACGCACCAAGAATGCGGTTTGTTCAGAAATGACTTGCTTCGCTTGTTGAGGCTGTTGCTCGTCGCTAGCAACATCTTGCTCGTTAAACTCACTCTCGACTGTCGAAGTCGGCTGACAGTTTTCACGACAAATCAGCTGACTTGGCGCTTGGTAATCAAGTTGACCAAATGGATCTTCCACTTTGCTGATGTAGTAAGGTTCAACGTAGTAACCACCGTTGGCAAAAACCGATATACCTTGCGCCATTTTCACGGGGGTGAGGCTGCCAGCACCGAGTGCTATGGTTTCTGAACGCGGCAGGTGATCTTTATCAAAGCCAAAACGTGTTAGGTAATCGCGCGTTTTATCGAGCCCGACCTCACGCAAGACACGCACCGCCATTACGTTTTTCGATTGCGCTAAACCAATGCGCAGACGCGTTGGGCCGCCATAAGTCGGTGGCGAGTTTTTCGGACGCCATGCAGTACCTTGGCTTTTATCCCATTGGTTAATAGGAGCATCGTTAATCAAGCTCGCGAGAGTCATGCCGTTATCCAGTGCTGCTGAGTAGATAAACGGCTTAATGCTTGACCCGACTTGACGTACAGATTGGGTTGCACGGTTAAATTTGTTATGAACAAAGTTAAAGCCGCCAACCAGCGCTTCGATAGCACCATTCTCTGGGTTCATTGCAACAAACGCGGTATTTGCGTTTGGAACTTGAGCCAGTCGCCAATGAATGGGTGTAGTAGGTTCGGTATTATCTTGTTCCTGTTGCTCGAGATCTTCCTCTTCAACGTCAGTGACTTGCTGTTGATTGTTGTCATCAAGGTTAATGGTTTCACCGCGCACCCAAATTTGCTCACCGACGGCAAGAATGTCATCAGTGCTTTGTGGTGCAGACCCCTGACGTTCATCGGTTAAGTATTTACGTGCCCACTTCATTCCATCCCAATCGAGAGATTGTGTGCCGTGATTTTTAACGACAACTTGCGCGGTTTTCTCTCCGCGAGCGACGACCACAGCAGGTACCAATTTGCCATACGTTGGTACGGTTTTAAGGTGTTCTTCAATGTCATCTTTAGACATTGGCGCTTGGTCTGGTTGCCACAGTACTTTTTCTGCACCGCGGTAGCCGTGACGCTCATCGTAGCCAATTAAGTTATTCACCGCGGCTTGGTTTGCTGCACGCTGAAGTTTGGAGTCGACCGTGGTGTAAATATTGATACCGCTGTCGTAAACATCATCCCCGTAGTGCTCAACCGCCCATGCTCGAGCAAGCTCTGCCACATACGGTGCATTGAGTTTGATCTCTGCACCATGGTAACGGGAAACTAAAGTTTCAGAACGCGCCTGTTGATACTCTTGCTCGGTAATGTACTTTTCATCCAGCATACGTGCTAACACCACATTGCGGCGATTGGTTGCACGTTCAATCGAGTACAGAGGATTCATAGTTGAGGGCGCTTTTGGCATACCCGCGAGGGTGGCAATCTCACTGAGGCTTAAGTCTTGAAGATCTTTACCAAAGTAAACACGAGCCGCCGCGCCAAAGCCATAAGAGCGATAGCCCAAGAAGATCTTATTGACGTACAGCTCCATGATCTCTTGCTTGGAGAGTAACTGCTCGATATGAATCGCAATAAACACTTCTTTGATTTTTCGCATTAACTTCTTCTCGTTAGAGAGGAAGAAGTTACGAGCCAGCTGTTGAGTAATGGTACTGGCCCCTTGCTTCGCTGAGCCAGATAGCAAAACAACCACGGCGGCACGAGTAATACCAATAGGGTCGATACCTGGGTGTTCGTAGAAACGGCTATCTTCGGTGGCGATCAGCGCATCAATAAGATGTTGAGGTATATCTTCATATTTGACGGGGATACGACGCTTTTCACCAAATTGGGAGATCAATTGACCATCTTGGCTAAAAACCTGCATTGGTGTTTGCAGTTTGACTTCTCGTAATGTCGCGACATCGGGTAGATCGGCTTTGACATAGTAGTAGAGGCCAAAAATTGCACCGACTCCAAGAATCATGCAAATCAGTATGAAAATAAAAAAACGCTTTATGAACTTCACCGGAGAATCCCTGATTAGTTTCGGTCTGCTATAGGCAAACCCTTGTACTCTAAGCTAAAACTTAGCTCAAAATTTGTTTTGTGCTAAATGGTGCGCCCATTTAAACACAAGAGCCAAGCGAATAGTATGGAGCTGAGCTAAATGGGTAAATCTATCATTACTGGCATAGACATTGGTCATGACGGCGTAAAGGCGGTCACAGTGAAACCAATCGACGACCATTTTATGCTTATGGACTATCAAGAATTGCCAATAGAAACGGGTATTTTCTCCGATAACCATAAGACGAATTATCAGGAAATTGTAAAGAAACTCAAAGAACTAAGGAAGAGCTTGCCTTTTCTTCAGCGTCGAGTGGCACTGGCGATTCCGGATAATTCGGTAATTAGTAAAGTATTACAACTAGATAGCCAACCTTCAGACCCCGACATTGAGTTTATTATCGCTCAGGCATTTTGTGCTCAAATGGCGTTGAATATGGACGACATTCAGCTCGATTTTGTTCCGTTCCATCATGTTGCTCATTCACATTCTCTGGTGGATTACCAAGTTTATGCGACCAAGAAAGAAGTGATCGAAAACCACTGTCATCCGCTACAAGCCGCCAAATTATCGCCTGTTTTTATCACGATTCACGCCCACACTTTGCTCCAGCTTTGGCATATCAAGGTCCAGAGAACGCACAGCCGCCAATGGTTATTGGTCAACGTTGATGCGGATGGGGTTCAGATGGTCATTGATTTTTTAGAGGTTGATCCATTTACGCGCAGTATGCCTTTGCCTCATAACGGCCGCTCTTCGCCAGAGGTGGTTCAGAGTATGGAGGAGACGGCCCGTAACGAGAACGAGTCTCTGCGGTTTGTTATTGGTGAATTGCAGCGCTGTCGACAGCAGCTTTTGACACTGCATGAGTGTCATATTGAGGGGATTTGGTTGTGCGGGCGAGGCGCATCGCCGTTCAGTGCTGAACAGATAGAGCATCACCTTGGCATCATCTGTGAGCTTTTTGACCCTTTTGACCTACTGGTGACCAAAAGCTCTCAAGGCGATCCTGTTGCTCACTCCTCGTATGCGATTGCAACGGGGTTAGCGATGCGAGCACTTTGCTGGCAAGGGCAATCACATGTTGCATGAGATCAATTTACTGGCATGGCGAGCGACGAGAAGAGCAGCTAATCAACGCCGCGTGCAGTGTTTATTGGGTTTCACCTTTGGACTGTTTCTGATTGCTAGTGGCCTAGGCGGTTATTTTATCGACCGCCAGATTGAGATTCAGCAGCAGCGGTTGACTGATCTCAATCTTGAGTACGAGCGGTTAAATGCTCGCTCAGCCCAGCAAGAAAAGCGTGAAATAGCCCATCAAATCGAGTTAAAGCGCTTTGCTCAGTATGCCGAGTGGCATCAATACCGTAATCAACCAGTGGAACTGATGAATATGCTGGCCAAGCAGGTGAGCGAGGAAGTGGTGTTCTCTCATCTCGAATTACGAAGCGGCGTTGTAACGGCAAAAGGTGAAACCGCGACAACCCAAGCGTTGACACAAGCCCTGACTCGTATGGAAGCGACAGAGCGAATTTCTAAGGTAACGCTTCATGCGTTGACCAACTCTTCATTGTCATCGCAACGCTCAATGAGTCAATTTCATCTTTCATTCACTCTTCGACCACGAGGGCTGGAGGCTTTTGGTTATGAGCCATGAAAACGCTTGGTGGCAGCATTTTGAGTCGCTGGAAACTTTTGCTGAGTCACCACGTTACATACAGTGGTTAACGACAATCTTACTGGCATTGTGTTTGGGCATCTCAAGCTATGTTGGTTATTTTTCGGCTAAGTTGATGACACTTGAACGCTTAATCATGCGTGAAACCGAGCAAGCGTTCAGCTTGCTTGAGTCTCGTTCGCAAGTAATCGAGAGGGGCGAAACGCAAGTGAGTTATCGAGCCGTCGAGCATCTGGTTGATGACTTTACTCAGCGTATTCCGTTTCAACTGGAACAGGCGACGATTGTGAGTGACGTCGACAAGCTCGCTCAGCGTTTTGGGTTGGGAGTCACGCATCTCAAATGGGGAAGCAAACAAACGATTGAACCATTTCTGCGCATGCCTTTGCATGTCGAGCTCCATGGTCAATATCACGCTATCGGTGAGTTCATGGCTCAATTAGCGCAAATGGAACAAGTCATGACATTCGAACACATGATCTGGCAACAACATAGCCCCACTGACGATAGCGTGAGGGTCACCGCCAACATTCATTTCTATTGGCAGGGTGAGCGCAATGGATTGTTATAAACTCATCCTCAGTGGGGTTGCGCTTGTGCTCACTGCGTGCGGCAATGAATCTTCGCCGCTCAATATTCCGCCTCTGCCAACTGAACCCGCGACCGAGCTCTCGTCAAAGGTGAGTGAGGCATATTGGCAAGTGACTGACTACCGAGGACATCAATATCGCTCCCCGTTCTCTTTGCCGCAGTCATTACCGACAGGCAACGTAGCGTCTGCAGTGAACCTCAATACGCCTTGCCGTCCTTTATTCGAGGCTCATCAAGCGGCGCCATTACTCCAGTATCCACTCTCGACGCTGACCTTATCGGGTATTGTAAGCAGCCAAGATCAACAATTGGCGCTATTTGAACTGCCAAACCAATCGATTTACAGCGCGAGAAAGCACAGTTATATCGGCGCTGAGCAATATCAAATTACCGATATCACCCCCAATCACATCGAGCTACGTTCCTCTTGTGGAGAGGTATCGTCGCTGGTTTTAACCTCAAATTACGCTTTAGAAAAGGAACGCCATGAGCCATAAACTACTCAGGGAAGTGATGAGTCATGTCGTGCTCATCGCGTTATTGGTCATCCCCACCGCGGCCGAAAGCTCGCAGGTGTTGAATGTGGCTGAAATGTTGGATTTTCAAGTCGATGCGGACCGTGATGCCAAGCTCTTGATTAAGCTGGATACTCGGAATGTGGTGATTAAGAGCGAACGTCAAGATGAGAAACTATGGATTGAACTCACCAATATCACCATGGTAGAGAGTGATGCTCTGCGACTGGATGTCAAAGAGTTTGGTACATTAGTCAGTCACATTGATGTGCAGCCCACCTCTCAGGGCGTCGGCTTTCTGTTAGCAATTGAGGGGAAATATGAGTATCACCATCAACTGCGGGACGGAATGATCGTGATAACGCTAGAGCCTGATGAACAAGCCACAAAACAGCAAGACAATCACTCACAGCTGTCGATGAATTTTCAAGATATTGATTTACGTCGTGCCTTGTATTGGCTTGCCGAGTTTAGCGACATCAACTTAGTGCTTTCTGATAATGTACAAGGCCGTTTGAGCTTACGCTTGCAGTCGGTCCCGTGGAGCCAAGTCTTGGACGTCATTTTGCAACTTAAACAACTCTCCAAGCAGGTTGAGGGCAATGTGATGGTTATTGCCCCGCGTGACGAATTGCCCGCTTCGGGGTTACTCAATCGCTCACAACTTGGGTCACAGGTCATTGAGGTGCAATACGCTAAAGTCACTGACCTTGCGAACATGATTAACGGCGAGCACTCTGGTTTACTGTCGGATCAAGGTTCATTGGCGTTTGATGAACGTACCAATACGCTGGTCGTACACGACTATCCGCAACAACGAGCTGAGATTCAAAAAATGGTTGATGCTTTGGATGTGGCGGTGAAGCAGGTACAGATTGAGGCGCGGATTGTGTCACTCAATCAGGGCAGTTTGGAGGAACTGGGCGTACGTTGGGGCGTTATGTCACAGCAGCAAGATTATTCGATTGCAGGCTCGATTGAAGCCAATCAATCCCCATCTTCAGGAGAAAACCTGGCATTTGACCAACGGTTAAACGTTAATTTAGGCGCGACAGCAGCCAATACTTCGTCAATCGCATTTCAAATTGCCACGTTAGGCAGTAATACGCTGTTGGATTTAGAGCTTTCGGCGCTGCAAAGTGAGTCCAAGGCCGAAATTATTTCCAGTCCAAGTTTGCTGACCACCAATAAACAGCCTGCTTACATTGAGCAAGGTACTGAGATTCCGTATGTTGAAGCCGCGTCGAGTGGCGCCACGGCGGTTAAATTTAAGAAAGCGGTGCTCAGTCTCAAAGTCACGCCGCAAATTACGCCGAACAACAAGCTAATATTGGATCTTAATGTCACGCAAGATAGGCCCGGTGAAGTGGTAAAAACCGGGACGGGAGAAGCGGTTGCTATTCAAACTCAGCGTATCGGAACGCAAGTGTTAGTGGCGAGTGGGGAAACCGTTGTGCTCGGTGGTATTTATCAACATAGTGTGAGCGATACCGTGGATAAAGTTCCGTTATTAGGGGATTTACCATTAGTTGGCGCTTTATTTCGCCGTAGCTATCAAAAAATGGGTAAAAGTGAACTACTTATCTTTGTTACACCGAAGGTTGTCATTCAGTAAATATAATAAAATCGAAAATAAATTTGCATTAGTGACACCTTATCTAGATAATTTCGGGTCTTATCACGAATTATCTGTGAGGAATTGGTGCCACAAGCACTTTTTATCGTCGGCTAAACCCCGACAAACTTGTGGCGATGTCATTGAATTAACGTTGTAAATTACTGCTTAACATGGCTGAGAAACGCAATATTTTCCTTGTTGGCCCTATGGGTGCCGGCAAAAGCACAATTGGTAGACACCTTGCTCAACAACTTCATATGGACTTTGTCGACTCCGACACAGTGATCGAAGAGCGCACAGGTGCGGATATCGCATGGGTATTTGATGTTGAAGGTGAAGAAGGCTTTCGCATTCGCGAGGAAAGAGTGATCAACGATCTGACGGAAGAACAAGGTATTGTTCTCGCAACAGGCGGTGGTTCAATCAAAAGCAAAGAAAACCGTAATCGTCTTTCTGCTCGCGGCATAGTGGTCTACCTAGAAACAACCATCGAAAAACAACTTGCACGTACTAACCGTGACAAGAAACGTCCTCTGCTACAGACTGACAGCCCTCGTGAAGTGCTGGAATCGTTAGCGGCAGAGCGCAACCCTCTATACGAAGAAATTGCGGACTATACGGTCCGTACTGACGATCAAAGTGCAAAAGTGGTAGCCAACCAGATCGTAAAAATGCTAGAAGAAAGCTAAATCATTTTTATCTAGCTTTTTTGGAGATTGCCATGGAACGGATTACGGTCAGCTTAGGCGAACGTAGCTACCCAATTTCAATTGGTGCCGGATTATTTAATGATCCGGCCCACTTTTCTTTTCTTCCTGCAAAACAAAAAGTCGTTGTCATCAGTAATGTGACAGTGGCGCCTTTGTATGCGCAGAAAATTATTCAGCAGCTTGAGCAGCAAGGTTGCCAACCTTCGTTACTCGAATTGCCGGACGGTGAAAAATACAAATCCCTAGATACTTTTAATCTGGTGATGAACTTCCTGCTTGAAGGTAACTACAGTCGAGATGTGGTGATTGTTGCGCTCGGCGGTGGTGTGATTGGCGATCTTGTTGGTTTTGCCGCGGCATGTTATCAGCGAGGCGTTGATTTTATCCAAGTGCCCACGACCTTGTTATCACAAGTCGACTCTTCCGTGGGGGGGAAAACGGCCGTCAATCACCCGTTGGGTAAAAACATGATTGGGGCTTTTTATCAGCCTAAATCGGTCATTATTGACACCGATTGTTTGAAGTCTTTGCCAGACCGCGAGTTTGCTGCGGGCATGGCCGAAGTGATCAAATACGGCATCATTTACGACCGTCCTTTCTTTGATTGGTTGGATGATAACCTTGATGCCTTATATGCCTTGGATGAACAAGCGCTGACTTACGCCATTGCACGCTGTTGTGAAATCAAAGCGGAAGTGGTTGCACAGGATGAAAAAGAATCAGGTATTCGCGCATTGCTGAACCTAGGTCATACATTTGGTCATGCCATTGAGGCCGAGTTGGGGTATGGTAATTGGCTACACGGTGAGGCAGTCTCATCGGGGACGGCGATGGCGGCAAAAACTGCTCAGCTTCAAGGTCTTATCAGCGAAGAGCAAGTCGAAAAAATTGTCTCTATACTGAAAAGAGCTCACCTGCCAGTTCATACACCAGAGAGCATGTCGTTTGATGATTTCATGCGTCACATGATGCGCGACAAAAAAGTCCTTTCTGGTGAACTGAGATTAGTGTTGCCGACAGACATTGGGCGCGCTGAAGTGGTGAAAGGAGTGCCAGACTCGATCATTGAACAAGCTATCGATTACTGCCGCACCCTCTGATTTATTTTGCCAGTCAATGGTCAGTAGGACGACAATTACATGAATGTAACGCATCAACCACGTGTGTTGGAGCTTGATACGCAGATTGATCTGCTAGAACGCTTACAGTTGTTAACCAATTATGGTTCCAATTTTGTCACCGTGGGCGGTGCGTTTGGTTCAGGTAAGACTTGGCTCGCTCAGCGCTTTCTTGAAGCTTGGGCTCAAGATAAAAATCAGTCACTTTTGATGTGTCACCCAAGTCAAGATGACGAATCTCGCCGTACAACCGTCTTGACTCAACTGCTCTCTGAGCCTTTATTTAACCCTCACGACAGCCTTGTCGACAGCTTTTCTCGTCTGAAAAGTGATGATAACTGCAATATTGTGATCGTCATTGATGATGCCCATCTCCTAAGTGAAACATTTGTCTCTGAGCTGTGGATGCTCGTCCTTGAAGCGCAAAATACCCCGAAGTGGGACATTAGCGTAGTGATGTTTGCGCAGGAAAATAGCCTTGAACCACTACTCACTCGTCTCAGTTATGGTCAAGAGCAAAAGCCGATTGATTTAGAAATAGAACCTCTAAGTCGAGATGATGCCGACAGATTCTTTGAACAACTCGTGATACGCTTTGTCGAAGACAGTGCCGAGAAGCGAGTCAGAAACGCCTATCGTAAAGCAGGACGACTACCGGGAGAGATTATGGCCTTGGGTGACCACAAGCCAGAAAAACGTATCGTGATCCGTTCGATTGTTGGATCGCCACTGATGATTACTCTGATTGTGTTGATTTTGTTGCTGCTCATCGGCGGCGGCTATTGGTGGATGATGAATCAGCCAACCGCTCAACAAAAAGCGCAGCAGTTGGAAACGCAGATGGAACAAACCGTGATTCCGACCTTGGAATCAGAGCCACAAGAGCGCAACATGGAAAATGTTGAAGTGCCAGTGCCTCCTGCTGCCGATGATGCTGCTGAGGATGACTCATCAGCTTTGCCACCCGATGTCACACAGAATACCACCAGCGTTGATAGCCAAGATTCCGGTGAGCAGCGCGTCGTGATCACCTCTGATGTGGTGGATGCATTACTGGATGGCAAACCGCAAGAGGTCGATACCTCAGCGATGATTCAAGCGATTGATGCGGCTAAACTGCAAGCGCAGGATGACGATGGCCAAAACCAGGTCTCCAGCTCAGAATCTGAACAGGCAGCACAATCTCAAACGTTGAGTGACCCAGCGCCTCAAACTGCAGAGGCATCCAGTACTGCAGACGCTGAGTCCGCTCAGCCAGTCATTACTTTCTCGTATACACGTGAAGCGCTAAAGGCGTTCTCGCCACGCAGTTATACTCTGCAATTGGCCGCACTCAGTTCAGTGTCGGAGGTTCAAGAGTTTTTGGATCGCCATAACCTCGACGGTGATGTGTATATCTACCCAACAGTGCGCAATGAAAGAGATTGGTTTATCGTCTCTTACGGCAACTATCCAACCATTCAGTTGGCACGTGATGCGGTCTCGACCTTACCAAGTAATGTTCAACAGTTGGAGCCTTGGGCAAAATCGCTCAGCCAGGTCCATCGTGAGATTGACCGAGTGAAATAACGCTGAGCTTAGCGATAAAATATGTTACATTTCGCAGCCTTAATTTGTGGTTGAAAGATAAGAACAGTTGATGAAGAAGCAGCGGGCGTTCCTAAAGTGGGCGGGTGGAAAATACGGCTTAGTTGAAGATATTCAGCGTCACTTACCAGCAGCAAAGAAGCTGGTGGAACCCTTTGTTGGGGCTGGCTCTATCTTTCTTAATACCGATTATGAGCACTACTTGCTGGCCGACATCAATCCGGATCTGATCAATCTCTACAACTTATTGAAAGAGCATCCAGAGCAGTACATCACGGAAGCCAAGCGTTGGTTTGTTGCGGAAAATAACCGCAAAGAGGTTTACCTTGATGTGCGACTGCAGTTCAATCGTACGGAAGATACCTTCTATCGTTCCTTGGCTTTTCTTTATATGAACCGATTTGGTTTTAACGGTCTATGCCGTTACAACAAAAAAGGCGGTTTTAATGTACCGTTTGGTTCCTACAAAAAACCGTACTTCCCAGAGCAAGAACTGGAGTTTTTTGCTGAAAAAGCTAAGAAAGCAACGTTTGTCTGCGAAAGTTATCCCGAGACATTCAAACGAGCTCGTAAGGGCTGTGTGGTGTATTGTGACCCGCCATACGCGCCGCTTTCAACGACCGCTAATTTTACTTCGTACGCAGGTAACGGTTTCTCGCTGGATGATCAAGCGGCCTTGGCTGATGTGGCCGAGCGTTTAGCGAAAGAACGTGGCATACCCGTCCTTATTTCGAATCACGATACCACCTTAACCCGCCGTCTCTACCATGGTGCGGAGCTTAATGTTGTGAAAGTCAAACGCACCATCAGTCGTAATGGCGCTGGGCGTAACAAGGTTGATGAACTATTGGCACTGTTCAACCCGCATACGATTGAAGCGATGCTAACCAACTCAAAGCAACGCTAGGATCTCAGCGCTGGCTTAGGTAGAATCGATGTAAATTAACGCACGAAAAGTGTGATAAGCATTGATGCGATTTGTTAGCCATTGAGGTCAGGTATGAAAGATTTTCTTATTGCTCCATCCATTTTATCCGCCGACTTTGCGCGCTTAGGTGAAGAGGTTGAAAATGTCCTCGCGGCTGGCGCCGATGTGGTGCATTTTGACGTAATGGATAACCATTATGTGCCTAACCTAACGTTTGGTGCCCCAATCTGTAAGGCGCTACGCAACTACGGTATTACTGCGCCGATTGACGTGCATTTGATGGTAAAGCCGGTTGACCGCATTATTCCCGATTTTGCCAAAGCGGGTGCTTCAATGATCACGTTTCATGTCGAAGCCTCTGAACATGTCGATCGCACTCTACAACTGATTAAAGAGCATGGCTGTAAAGCGGGCGTGGTCTTAAATCCGGCCACACCATTAAGCTGCCTTGATTATATTCTTGATAAAGTCGATATGATTTTGTTGATGTCCGTGAATCCTGGTTTTGGTGGCCAATCCTTTATTCCCCATACGTTGGATAAACTGCGCGCCGTTCGTAAACTCATTGATGCTTCAGGACGTGATATTCGTTTGGAAATCGACGGTGGTGTTAAAGTTGACAACATTCGGGAAATCGCCGAAGCGGGCGCGGATATGTTTGTCGCTGGTTCGGCCATCTTTGGTCAACCGGACTACAAAGCCGTGATTGATGAGATGCGCGCGCAGCTCTCAGATGTTCAGTAACGATACTCCCTTAATTAGGAAACCATTTTGAGCCCAAATTTAGACCAGATAAAGCTAATTGCTTTCGATCTTGATGGTACTTTACTCGACAGCGTGCCAGACCTTGCGGTCGCTGCTGACAAAGCCGCTCAACAGTTGGGGTACCCAGCGGTGAGTGAAGACCAAGTACGTGACTACGTTGGCAACGGAGCCGATATCCTTATTGGCCGTGCGTTAAGTCAGAGCCTGACGGTTGATCCAAGCTTGAGCGATGAACTCAGAGCGCAGGCGCGTCAGCTGTTTGACCAATATTACGCTGAAACCGAACACAAGCTTAGCCACCTATACGCCAATGTGGCTTCAACACTGAATACTCTGCATCAAGCGGGGTATACTCTCGCGGTGGTCACGAATAAGCCGTCACAGTTTGTGCCTGATATTTTGGCTCAGCATGGTATAGCGCATTTGTTTAGCGATGTATTAGGCGGTGACGCATTTGCTGAGAAAAAGCCAAATCCTGTGGCGCTGAATTGGTTATTAGAAAAGCATCAATTAACGGCGCAGCAAATGTTGATGGTTGGGGACTCTAAGAACGATATTCTTGCGGCGAAAAACGCAGGCTGTGCCTCATTCGGCTTAACCTACGGCTACAACCATGGTGAACCGATCGCCCAATCTGAGCCGAGCTTTGTGGCTGACAACATCGCGCAATTGCTCGAGCTTGTGCCTGTATCAGCATAAATGACTGAAAAGGGCTAGTAAAATACTCATCAATGAGTACACTGCTAAAGCCGCACAAAGCATGTGCGGTTTTCATTTAACTATTAAGAAGTCAAAGGAATCATTCTCATGAGCAAACCCATCGTATTGAGTGGTGTTCAACCCTCTGGTGAACTAAGTATTGGTAACTACTTGGGTGCTCTACGTCAATGGCAACAAATGCAAGATGACTACGACTGCCACTACTGCGTTGTTGACCTGCACGCAATTACGGTTCGCCAAGATCCGCAAGCGCTGCATGAAGCAACATTAGATGCGCTGGCGATCTGTCTTGCGGTTGGTGTTGATCCTAAAAAGAGCACGCTATTTGTTCAGTCACACGTCCCAGAGCATGCTCAACTAGGTTGGCTTCTTAACTGTTATACCCAAATGGGTGAACTCAATCGCATGACCCAGTTTAAAGATAAATCTGCCCGTTATGCGAATGATGTGAATGTCGGTTTATTTGATTACCCTGTATTGATGGCGGCCGATATTTTACTGTATCAAGCCAACCAAGTACCGGTGGGAAGTGATCAGAAGCAACATCTTGAATTGGCTCGCGATATTGCAACACGCTTTAATAATATTTATAGCCCAGAGCAGCCTATTTTTACCGTGCCTGAGCCTTACATTCCTCAAGTGAATGCGCGTGTCATGAGCTTACAAGATGCGACCAAGAAAATGTCGAAATCGGATGATAACCGTAAGAACGTGATTACGTTGCTTGAAGATCCGAAATCGATCCTCAAGAAAATCAATAAAGCACAAACCGATACTGAAACTCCGCCACGTATTGCTCACGATATTGAAAACAAAGCGGGCATTTCGAACTTGATGGGTTTGTACGCTGCAGCGACCAATATGAGCTTTGCTGAGATTGAAGCTAAGTATCAAGGCGTTGAAATGTACGGTCCGTTTAAGAAAGATGTGGGTGAGGCTTTGGTCGCCATGCTTGAGCCGGTACAAGCGGAATATCGACGTATTCGTGATGACCGCGCCTACCTCGATTCAGTAATGAAAGCCGGCGCAGAAAAGGCGTCTGCAGAAGCAAGTAAGACCCTCGAGCAAGTATTTAAAGCGATTGGTTTTGTTTCTCGTGCCTAATTGCTAATTTCATCAATAAACTTCTAAAAACCTTCGTATATAGCGAAGGTTTTTTTATACCTAAAATTTGATATCTAGTAAAAAAGTTTATTTAAATCAATACGTAATATTAATGTCTTTTTCCTATCTTACTTTGTTTGTTGAAATCATGCGCAATCTATAAATATCTGTCCTTTGTATGAGATTTATCTCTCGATAGGTTGAGTGAATGGTTTGAATTTGCATAAAAAACTTGAACACTGTACGCGCAACACTAGGTTGCAAATAACAACATTGAGACATGGAAGGCCTTTTCAGTAATCACAACAACAAAGCTGAAAAGGTGATGAGGGACTTATGGAAAGTAAACGAACTAAGAGCGTGTTGGCTGCGGCCATCGGCTCACTGATGGCAATGTCGGCCCACGCCGAGATTGTTATCTCACAATATGTGGAAGGCTCAAGTTACAATAAAGCAGTCGAGATTGCCAATACTGGCAGCGAAACCGTAACGCTAAATGGTTATTCCATTGCTCGTCAGTCAAATGGTGGCACTTGGCAAGCTGCCACTTCGTTAGAGAGTGTTACGATCTCCGCTGGCGATGTGTATGTCATTGCCCACTCAGGTGCCAATAGTGATATTTTGGCCGTCACCGATTTACAAGACAACTCAGTAGCCAATTTCAACGGCAATGATGCCATTGGTTTGTACCTTAATGATGAGCTGGTTGATGTGGTGGGTGTGGTCGATAGCGACGAGAGCTGGGGGGAGAATCAAACCTTAGTCCGCTATCGTGATGCGTTGACACCTACCCCAGTGTTTGATGCCTCACAGTGGGCGAGCCTAGCACAAAATAATATTGATGGTTTGGGCTCACTCGATGACGTGGAAGCACCGGAAGCCTTTACCTGTACTCTCGATGGCAGTGCGCCAAGCTTTACCGCGATTCAAGACATTCAAGGTGAAGGCGCTACGTCGCCTTTGATTCCTGATGGTGTTTACATTACGGATGAAGAATATTTTGTCGAAGGCGTGGTGAGTGCGGTAACGACCGGACTGACTCGTGGTTTCTACCTGCAGGCTTTGTCGGATGACGGCAACCCTTTGACTTCTGAAGGCTTGTTTGTATACACCGGGCAAACCACCTCCGATCTCGAGCCTGGTGATGTGGTGTGCGCGAAAGGTCAGGTGCAAGAATACTACAACCTGACTCAACTGTCGGTTGGCAACAATCAGTGGGTTGTTGAGTCTCAGCAATCTGCACCACAAGCTCAACCCATCGAGGTAATAGAGAGCGATCAAAGCTTTGCCGATACGCTCGAACGCTACGAGGGCATGTTGGTTTCATTACCACAAAGCTTGGACATGCGTGTCACTCGAACCTTCAGCTACGACTATGACGCCAGCCGCAATAATATGGTGGTCGCGCAAGGTCAGCTGAACTATCAACCAAACCAGCACTTTGCAGCCGGTTCTGCTGAGTCGTTGCAGGCGAGTGCAGATAATGCCGATCGTCGCCTGTTTGTTGAGTCCGACCAAAGAACGTCTAACGCCACCATTCCTTACTACCCAGATTTCGGGTTAACCGATGCCGATCAAGATGGTTCGACAGAAGATCATATCCGTGTTGATGATACCTTGGTGGGTGCTGAAGGTGTGATTTCATATAGCTATGATGAGTATCGTTTGATTGTGACCAATCAATTGGATAGCAGTTATTTTGTGCATAACTCACCGCGCACAGAGGCGCCGACTGTGTCTGATGACGGCGATTTACGCATTGCCAGCTTCAATGTTCTTAACTACTTTAATTCGCCATTTGGTGGAGACAGCAACCAGTTTGGTAGTAATCGCGGAGCGGAAAGTTACGAAGAGTTTGAAGTGCAACAAGCCAAGATCGTGGCGGCGATTGCCGCGCTCGATGCTGATATTATCGGCTTGATGGAAATTGAAAACAACGGCTTTGGTGACAGCGGAGCGATTCGTCAGCTAGTTGAGCAATTGAACGCTGTGATTGATGACCCTGAGAAGCAATATCAATTCGTGGCGGTTGACTCAAATGGCGATGGGGTGACCAACGAGGAGGACTCTGTTGGTACGGATGCGATTTCTGTTGGCGTGATTTATCGCAGTAGCGTGGTGAGCTTAAGTGAATCTCGTGTGATTGCAATGCCTGAGCAGCATGCGCCCGCCGTGGTGGATAGCGATGGTGATGTTATCGAAGATGGCGTTAACTACCAACGTGACACGCTTGCCCCAAGCTTTACGTTGGCTGATGGAAGCCAAACCATCACCGTGGCGGTGAATCACCTAAAATCCAAAGGTTCAACCTGTTGGGAAGATGCCGCGCCGGAAAGTGAAGGCGGACAAGGAGGGGAGGACCCCGACTTCCAAGGCTCATGTGAGAACTTCCGTGTCGCAGGGGCGGTGGCGTTAGGTGACGCACTGGCGAATATCGATGGTTACAAGGTGCTACTTGGCGATATGAACGCCTATGCCAAAGAAGACCCTATTTTGGTGCTTACCGATTACAGCGCTGAAAAATATGGCAAAGAGATTCGCGCAGCGCGCAATACTTCGATCGATGACCAAGAGCAGTTTGGTGACGAAGGTGCCGTCATCAGCCAAAACTACGGCTACATTAATGCGGTTGAGCTCTTCCATGATGACAGTTGGAGTTATTCATACAATGACGAAGTCGGCACACTCGATCACTTGTTGATCAGCCCAAGCTTAGAGGCATTTGTGGTTGATGCAGGGGATTGGCATATCAATGCGGCGGAATCTACGGTGTTTGACTACAGCGATGATTACAAGGGGGATGGATTTCCTAAATACCGTGATCAATTCCGAGCATCAGACCACGATCCCGCGGTGTTGGAACTGCGCTTTAGTGATAGCGACCCAGATGAGGAAGAAGAGGTCGGTTCATTTGGTTTGGGCTTGATTGTGAGCCTTGCGAGCGTTGGCTTATGGCGTCGTCGGCGTGGCCAAGCGTAATCGCTGATTCGTAACTAAAAGCCAAGCATCATGCTTGGCTTTTTTATGTCTAACGCAGCGCTGGCTGCATCTCTCCTCTCAGCCGAGCATCACGCGGCGTGGTATGAAAGACTTGTTTAAACTTGGTCGAAAAGTAGTTGCTATCTTGGTAGCCAACATCAAACGCGATGTCGGTAATTGACTGTTCGGTATAGAGAATGGCTGATAATGCACGGCAAGCCCGTGTGTAATGGAGATATTGGTTAAAGCTCATGCCGGTGTATTTTTTGATGCTATTTGTCAGTTGACGTGGAGAGAGTTTAACTTCCTCGGCAAGCGCATCAATATCATGCAATTGAGAGTAACCACGCTGAATCTTTGCCAGGGCGTAACAGATTTTATCGTCGTGGCTAAGGGTGTCTATTTCGGTCACTTTTCCTCGCCATAACTCGACAATCAATTGCTGAAACAGGGCCTGGGCAATGATCTGTGATTCATCACTGTCGATGTGTGATTCGACATCCAATCGCTGAATAATTTGGTTAGCACGATGCGCTGTTTCTTCACTGATAAACCAACCATGCTGATCATCATCACTTTGCGGAATGAACTTTTGTAATTCGGCACTCAAGGGGAGTTTATCGCGCTCGAATAATACATTGCTCAAAAACAGATTATCGACGTGATCAAATAAGTGACGGTCTTGACGAGCGACAAAACACACGTAGTTTTTACTGATGTTCATCGGCACATCATTCATGACATGCGTCCCGCTGCCGTGGGCAACAATAATCAACTCTTCAAAGTTATGGGCATGTTCTGGATACGGTTCTTGTGGCGCTCGTAGTTCCGTGGTCACAGAACTGTGAGAATTCATGAAAAACTCGTTCGATTTTAGATAAATCATGACATCAGCCTCCTCATCAGATACCCGATTTTAGAAGCATATCGACGATTTTTCTCTTCAAAGTCTCCCACTTTTTTTCTTTAGATTTTAAGAATGTTAAAAGTGTGAACAACGCGTCACCCACCTTAATAAACTGACCGAATTACGCCTCGAGAAGCGCCAAATCGCCAAGGTTTAAATTGCTCAACTTCGTAAGCTAACAGCGCAAAAACTCACGTTTTCACTTCACCCTACCTTAGCGAGAGCGATGAGTCACAACAATAAAAAGCCGCTGGAAAAAATGACGGTTGAAACAAAAGCTTATGAATAGCAAGGAGACGATAATGTCTACAACTATTACCTCTACGACGACTGAGCACAGTAAGACTGAGCTCAATGAGTACGAACAAGAACGAGTGCCGCAGCATAAGTTGTTAGGATGGAGGCACTTTCTCGGGACCTATTCTGGTGAGCACGTTGCCGGAACTGAATTTGTGATTGGCGCGGCCTTTGTGGCATGGGGCGCCAGTACTTTTGATATTTTAATGGGGCTGTTAGTCGGCAACGTTATGGCCGTGCTGACGTGGGCGCTGATCACCGCGCCGATTGCGACCCAATCACGGTTAACGGTGTACGAATATTTGAGACGTATTGCAGGCCCAGGTTTCAATAAAGTGTATAACGTGGTCAACGCGGTACTGTTTTGCGCGTTGGGTGGAGCCATGATCACGGTTTCAGCATCAGCGGTACGAATCCTATTTAATATTCCAGCCCAGACCCATTGGTACCCAAACAGTGGGGCGTTCATTGCGGTGGCGTTAGCCGTGGGTGCGATTGTGGTGGCGATTGCGGTGCTTGGATTTAAAAAGTGTGCGCAATTTGCCACGGTATGCTCACCTTGGTTGCTGGTGGTATTTGTGACCGGTGGCATGGTGTGTTTGCCTGCGTTAAGTAACCTTGGCAACGGTGAAGCGTTTACTGGATTTGGTCAGTTTACGGCATTGGCGGATCAATATATCTGGACGGGGCAAACACCAGATGGCTCTCCTTCAATGACATTTTGGCAGATCGCAGCATTCGCTTGGGTCTGTAACCTCGCTATGCATGGTTCCCTGGGCGACATGGCTCTGCTGCGTTTTGCTAAGAGCCCGAAATACGGTTATTTCTCTGCCTTTGGCATGTTCTTTGGCCATTATATCGCATGGATTTGTGCCGGAATTATGGGGGCCGGTGCGATGCTGTTATTGCAAACCACTATGTCTAACCTTGATGCGGGCGGCATTGCTTACGCAGCGTTAGGAGCAACTGGCATTATTGCAGTGATCATTGCAGGCTGGACAACCTCTAATCCGACGATTTACCGCGCCGGTCTCGCGATTCAAAGTATTTTCCCCAGTAAATCTCGAGCGTATATCACCACCATTGTTGGCATCGTGACAGCAATCATTGCGTGTTTTCCATTTGTGTTTACTCGTCTTTTAGACTTTGTCGGTTATATGGGACTGTTACTGGCTCCCGTTGGCGCAATCGTGGTGTCTGAGCATTGGGTCTTTAAAAAAATCGGCTTAACGCCACTGTGGTCTCAGTATCAAGGTAATAGCTTGAATAAGGCGGCACTGTTGGCATGGGCAATTGGCGTGGTGTTTGCGGTGAGTTGTGAGCAGTTGGGTATTTTGCACCTGTTCTTCTTATTTGTGCCAACGTATCTGTTATCCATGGTGGTGTACATCCTACTCGCGAAATCGATGGGAGCGGGCGACGATTACCGCGTACAACAAGCCGAGTACGAGCAAAGCCTAGAGCGAGAAGCTCAGCGTCATCAACAACAAGCGAAACAGGAACATCAACAGCAACCGGTACATAAACCCGCAGGGACACTTGAGAAAGTCAGCGGCGCGATCGCTCTCGCTTGTTTAGCGGCGATGGTGTTATCGGCGATGAAAGTGTGGGGGGCTGGAGCCGATTATCAAGCGGCATTTGACTCGTTCAAAGCGTTTGTCATCTACCCAACCATCCTTTATTTCATTGCGGCCACCACTTGGATCACCCAGCGTGATAAATCGTAGTAAGGAGTTTTTTGTGAGTGAGTTAATTCGTAAAGCCTTTGTGATGCAACTGAATCAAGGTTGTAAAGCAGAATATCAGAAACGCCATAACGAAATATGGCCAGAGTTAGTCAAAGAACTGAAAGCGCATGGTGGGCACAATTATTCGATCTTTTTCCATCAAGCGACTCACCAGCTATTTGGCTATGTGGAAATCGAAGATGAGGCTCTCTGGCAGCAGGTTGCTGAGACTCCTGCCTGCCAAGAATGGTGGGCCTTTATGCAAGACATTATGGCGACGAACGCTGATAACTCACCACAATCGTTGGAGTTAGAGTCGGTGTTTTATCTCGCATAACGATGGCGATTATTTGGTGTCAAAGCCCCACTTCGGTGGGGCTTTTTGCATTGCAACGTGCCAAATTGGTATGAGGTTCAGCTGGGTCACAAAAATTTGAAATGCCGCATAAGCTTCTTGAAAAAAACGCAGCATTTGCGTTTTTAAAGGACGATATTTGAAGTTATTTGCTGGCTGAAAACGCTTTAATACCTGTAAAGAACAAGAGGTGTTATTGACGATGAAAGCGGTAATAGCAATAGACCTAGGTGCGTCCAGTGGGCGCGTGATGGTCGGTTATCTGAAAGATAAAAAGATCGAACTTCAAGAGTTCCATCGATTTCAAAATCAGCAGGTGATGACAGAGGGAGAATCCTGCTGGGCGCTGTACTCGATCCTCGAAGAGATCAAAGTGGGTATCAATAAGGTGTTGGCGGCAGATATTCCTGTGTGCTCGCTGGGTATAGATACTTGGGGTGTAGATTTCGTACTGCTGGATAAGTTTGGCAAGCATTTGGGGGAGTTTGTCAGTTATCGAGATAAACGTACGCAAGGCGTTCTTGACCAGCTATTGGTCGATAGCCAACTCACTCGCGAAGAGATTTATGCGACCACGGGCATTCAGTTTCTGCCGTTCAATACCCTTTATCAACTTAAAGCCATCGCTGATCAGCAGCCGTCATGGTTTGCTGATATCGATACCTTGCTATTTATTCCAGATTACCTCAACTACAAGCTGTGTGGTGTAAAGCATTGCGAATACACCAATGCATCGACTAGCCAGATGCTCAACTGCGAAGCCAAAACCTGGAATAAGGCATTGGTTGAAGCGTGCGGAGCAAAAATGGATTGGCTGCTTGAGCCTAGAATGCCAAATCGCATTATTGGTCAATACCAAATTGCGGATGTGCACATTCCTGTGTGCTCTGTCGCCAGTCATGATACAGCTTCTGCTGTTGCTGCCACGCCTATCGCCGGCGACAACATGGCGTATTTAAGTTCGGGCACTTGGTCTTTGGTTGGCGTGGAAAGCGATCAGCCTTACACCAGCGAATTGGCTTATCAATACAACCTCACCAATGAAGGTGGCGTTGATGGCCGCTATCGCGTGCTGAAAAACATCATGGGTTTGTGGCTTATTCAGCGTATTAAAGCAGAGAATCCTTCTTTGATGTTTAGCGACGTTGCCATGCTGGCGCGCCAAGCGACGCCATTTGAGTTTGTGCTTAATCCCAATGACAACGACTTTCTTAACCCTGATTCGATGACGACTGCCATCAAGCAGTGGTTTATCAAACGTGGTCAACCTGCACCAGACACGCTGTCTCAAGTGCTGCGCTGCGTGTATGACAGTTTAGCCCTGGCGTATGACGAGGTACTTGCTCAGCTCAGTGAAGTCACGGCAAAGCCGATTCGTGAACTGCGTATTGTCGGTGGCGGAACACAAGACAAACTGCTTAATCAGCTGTGCGCGGATGTCTGCCAAATCACGGTCTCCACCGAACCAACAGAAGCCTCTGCGCTAGGCAACGTGGTAAATCAATTCATTGCCTCGGACATCATTACCTCGCTTGAAGAAGCGCGACAAATCATTGATGCGTCTTCTGATGTTCACTATTTCCAACCCAATAACGTCGAGGGATTAGCCCAAATCAAATCCCGCTACCAACAGATCAAAAAATAGGTACCCAACATGAGCAACGAACACATTACAACTGCATATCAAAACGCCAAACAAGTGTTTGCCCGTTACGGTGTCGACACCGAGCAAGCGTTAGCCGAACTAAAAACCACGCCGATCTCCATTCACTGCTGGCAGGGCGATGATGTGCGAGGGTTTGAATCTCCTGATGTGGCGCTAAGCGGCGGTATTCAAACTACAGGTAATTATCCAGGTGCCGCAAGCACGCCTGCCGAACTGCGCGCGGATATGGAAAAAGCCTTCTCATTGATTCCAGGCAAAAAGCGCGTCAACTTACATGCCATTTACCTCGATAGTGATGAGCATGTCGAGCGTGACCAAATTAAGCCTGAGCACTTTACTCGCTGGGTTGAGTGGGCAAAACAACACGATCTGGGGCTCGATTTTAATCCAACTCTTTTCTCTCATCCTAAAGCGGATGATGGCTTAACGCTTTCACACCCCAGCGAAGACGTTCGTCAGTTCTGGGTGGAGCATGTGAAAGCCTCACGCAAGGTCTCAGAGTATTTCGGTCGTGAATTGGGGTCGCCGTCAGTAATGAATATCTGGATTCCCGATGGTATGAAAGACATGCCTGTTGACCGCCTTGCACCGCGTCAACGTCTATTGGATGCGCTGGATGACGCGTTGGCAGAAAAGATTGACCCGGCTTACCACAAGGACGCCGTTGAAAGTAAATTATTTGGCATCGGCGCAGAAGCATACACCGTGGGCAGCAACGAGTTTTATTTGGCATACGCGTCAACTCGCAACACCGCGCTGTGTTTGGATGCTGGCCATTTCCATCCCACAGAGATGATCAGTGACAAAATCAGCGCCTGTTCGCTCTACGTTCAAGATTTGCTGCTACACGTGACGCGCCCTGTTCGTTGGGATTCTGACCATGTGGTTTCGTTTGATGATGAAACGCAAGCCATCATGCGTGAAATCGTACGTAACCAACTGCAAGACCGTGTCTCAATCGGTTTGGATTTCTTTGATGCGTCGATCAACCGAGTGGCGGCATGGGTGATCGGGACACGTAATGCGCAAAAAGCACTGCTTAAAGCGCTATTAGAGCCGACCGCACAGCTTAAAGCAGCAGAAGCCGAGTTTGATTTCACAACACGTTTGGGTTTGATGGAAGAAGCGCACTCATTGCCATGGGCTGCGGTGTGGGATTACTACTGCGCGCAAAACCAAGTACCGGTGGGCTTTGACTGGATGAAAGACATTAAAGATTACGAAGCCACCATCAACGAAACACGTTAATTCCCCTGAATGTCGAGTAAGTAAGAGAGTGCGGGCTCCTGATGCGCTTTCTTGCTTACTCGATAACGTGTTTTCACCCTATCGAATTTTAAAAGGTTTAGTTATGACTCAGTTAAATGACGCAGTAAAAAACGAAATCGCCAAAGTCAGCGAAGTGTCCCAATACCTTTGGCTGCGTGAGTGGGCCGAGCGCAATGGCGGTAATATTTCCGTGGATTTAACCGATATTTACGGCGATGTTGGTGAGGTGAATAGCCCAGAAAAAGCACTGCCATTACAACTACCCATGGAAAGCGCAGGGCGTATTTATTACGTCAAAGGCACGGGGCAGCGTATTCGTGAGCTGCGAGACCCTGATTACGCTGGTTGCATTCTACGCATTAATGACCAAGCGAATGGTTACCATATTTTATGGGGGGGTAAGGCGAGTGACAACTTTGCACCGACATCAGAATTTATCAGTCATATCAAAATATTAGTCGCGAAGCGTCAAGCAGGTTCTGATCATAAATCTGTGGTTCACACCCATCCCCTGGAGTTGATTGCACTCTCTCATCATCCGGATATCTCTAAAAGTAGCGAACTGTTCACGTATACCTGCTGGAAAATGCTGCCCGAGGTACGGGCATTTGTGCCACGCGGTGTCGGCATGATTCCTTACTGCTTGCCGTCTTCTGAAGAGTTGGCCGATGGAACCACGGCGTCTTTGCTGGTCAATGATGTGGCGGTATGGGAAAAGCATGGCGCAACGGCCTCCGGCGCTGATGTTCTACAAGCTTTTGATTTTATTGATGTGGCTAACAAAGGGGCCAAGCTGTATCTGATGTGTACATCAGCAGGTTATGAGCCTGAAGGGGTCACCAAAGAGAACATGGAAATTCTCAAACAAGAATTTAATCTATGAGGTAAACAACATGAGTGTGTTTAAACTAGCGTTTCCAAAAATTAACTTATCTGGTGTCGGTTCGATTGATGCATTGATCGAGCGTCTGACAGCGGAGCATGCCGGTGATAAAGGGTTGTTGATTTGCGACCCGACCTTAGTTGAACTCGGATTTGCCAACAAACTGATGGAAAGTGAACTCGAACTCACGCTGTTTAAGGATGTTCGTCCTAATCCAGATACCAATACCGTCAACCAAGCGTTGGCGATGTACCAAAAGAGTGACGCTCGCTACATTATTGGTTTTGGAGGCGGCAGCTCGATTGATACCGCAAAAGCGATTCGTATTCTTTCCGCGAATCCAGCGCCGATAGCCAACTACAATGGGGTAGAAAAAGTCTCCAAGCTGGGGGCGCCACTGTATGCGATTAATACCACTGCCGGCACTGCAGCAGAGGTCACCAGTAACGCGGTGATCACCGATACCGCGACTCATGTTAAGCATGTCATCATCTCGGATAAAATTATTCCGGATATTTCAGTGAATGACCCCAGTGTGATGCTTGGCATTCCGAGCGCGACCACTGCAGCAACCGGTATTGATGCGTTAACCCATGCCTTAGAGTCCTACGTTTCGGTGGGCGCTCATAAGCTGACGGATTACATTTCTCTTGAGGCCATCAGTACCATCGCCCAAAGTTTGCCACACGCGGTCGATGACGGCTCTGACATTAACGCGCGTGAAATGATGGCGTATGGTCAGTTTATCGCTGGCTTGTCGTTTAACAGTGCTGGCCTGGGCATGGTACACGCCATGGCGCATCCCGCCGGCGCGCACAAAGACTTACCTCACGGGGTATGCAATGCCATTTTGCTGCCGATCGTCAGTGAGTTTAATCGCCCATATCGAGTCGAGAAATTTGCTCAAGTTGCCAAAGCGTTGGGGGTAGATACGTCCGATATGGACAGCGAGCAAGCCAGTGTTGCAGCCATCGATGCACTCAATGCTTTAAATCGCCGAGTGGGAATTCCTCGTGGATTTGCTGAATTGGGGGTGAGTGAAGAAGATATTCTCACTTGGGTGGATGATGCATTGGCCGATCCTTGCGCTGGCGGTAACCCTGCGCCAATGACTCGTGAGCAAGTGATTGAGCTTTATCATAAAGCGTTGTAGTGCTTTGAGAGCTTTTGGTCACCCGTAACCTAAAAGCAATAAAAGCCAATCTCAATATTGAGGTTGGCTTTTGTGTATTTTAATTATGGTGAAATTTTCGTCAAATCGAGTCAAAACTTTGTCATGCGTCACATTTTGGTGATAGGATGATTTTGTAATCAATGAGTTATAAATGAGTAAACCGTGATGCTGTAAATTCAAATCGGTGCTGGCGCACCGCAAATTAAGATTAAGGACTTCTCGCGATGACGCAATCGAATGACCATGAATCTGACGCTCAATCTCAAGATATTCGCCCTCCTCTTGAGCGCTCTTTTAGCCGTTATGTAAAACAACCTTTTAACGAGTTTGTCGATAATCAGACCACAGGGGCGATTATTCTTCTCGCTTCAACATTTATCGCTCTGTTTCTTGCTAACTCAGACTACGCCTCGTTTTATCACCAATTTGAAAAAGTCACTCTAGGCTTATTTGTTGATGACTTTCGTCTTGAAATGGATCTCCATGAGTGGGTCAATGATGGCTTGATGGTGCTGTTCTTTTTCATTCTCGGGCTGGAAGTAAAGCGTGAATTTATTGCCGGAGAGTTGAGTTCGATTAAAAACTCGGCGGCGGTGATTTTAGCCGCGGTGGGCGGCATGATGTTTCCCGCACTGATTTACTACGCGATTAACTACGGCGGAGAGGGCAGTAGTGGTTGGGGTGTGCCGATGGCAACCGATACCGCGTTTGCGTTAGGGATCATGGCGCTACTTGGCAGCAAAGTGAATCCAAGTTTAAAAGTGTTTTTGGTCGCCCTTGCTATTGTTGATGATATTGGCGCGGTGATCGTCATTGCGCTGTTTTATACTGACCAAATTGTGTGGAATGCGCTCTATATCGCCGCCGGGTTCTTCGTTGGTTTATTGGCATTAAATCGTTTTGGTATTCGCGGCCCGTTTTGGTATGTGGTCTTGGCGCTCGGGCTGTGGTATTTCATTTTGCAATCTGGGGTTCATGCCACCATTGCCGGGGTATTGGCGGCGTTGGCGATTCCCGCTAGACCGAAAATGCACCCAGGGCATTTAGCGCACTCCATGAAAAATACCGCAGGTGCGATTTACCAGCGGCTTAGCGACCCTCAGCAATCCACAGACGAAGAGCATCGCGAAGTGTTAAGTGATGAAAGTAAAGATTCAGCTCTTGGAGAAATTCAACGCAAAGCCAGTTTAACCCGTACGCCACTGCGTATATGGGAAAACCTGCTTGATAAACCAGTGAGTTTATTGATTGTGCCAATCTTTGCGTTTCTCAATGCCGGAACGGAAGTGACTCAGCAAGCGCTGAATAATATGCTGCATGCGCCGATTGCCTGGGGGATTGTATTTGGTCTGCTGGTGGGCAAACCGCTCGGCATCTTCAGCTTAACTTGGTTGTCGGTCAAAACCGGTGTCGGTGAAATCAACAGCTCGCTAAACTTCAAAGAGATATTTGGTTTGTCGATCCTCGCTGGAATGGGCTTTACCATGTCGATGTTTATTGCGCTTTTGAGTTTCGATGACAGTCAGCAGCAGCTTCTGGACGCCAAGCTTGGGATTATGCTTGCGACCTTAATCGCGGGCATCCTAGGCTATTTATGGCTGCGCTTTGTTACGCCTTACCAAGGTGAGTCTTCTTAACTCAGGTTTATCGATTCAGGCTTATCGATTAAGCAAAGCCCCGCGCCGTGGCTGTCAATAGCGCGGGGTTTTATTAGGAGGGTGAGGTGGTTGGCTTTAGGCTGGCTGCGCTCACGGCAAACACCGATAAGACAATCAGTGACAGCGCTGGTGCCAACACGCCCCAATAGCCGCGTTCAATATAAGGCATTCCCTCAGCAAGAATTCTCCCCCACTCTGGGCTAGGTGGTGGTGAGCCAAGCCCTAAAAAACCCAGCGACGCCAGTGCGAGTGCAATGCCTGGTATACGTAGCATCGCATGCCTCAGCAGAGACGGAAACACCGCTGGGAACACGTAAAATACATTTGCGTGTAACGCGTTAATACCGAGCAGCGGCAACATCTGAATGTAAGGACGCGCTTTGACATCACTGATTAAACTTGCCGCATGGGCCGCCAGCGGTGCCCAACTGACAATCACAACCGCTAAGGCTGCGCCAAATCCACTAGGGCCCAAAGTCGCGGCAATGATCAATCCAGTGAGAACCGGAGGCAGCGCATTAGCAACTTCAATCGGCCCAGCCATTAAACGTGGAAATTGACCGATAATAAAGCCAATCAATAAACACACGACAGCGACGCACAATGCGACAAAGCAAGTATGTAGGCTGCCGTGAGCCACGCGAGCCAGTAAATCACGACCCATCGCATCTGCACCAAACGGCAGGGTGAGCGAAGGGGCTTGTAAGCGAGCATACTCAATGGCAAACGGGTCCCGAAATAAACCCAAGGCAACGATACCACCAAGAAATAGCGCGCAGAAAATGGCCATCCAGCGCGTGACTTTTCCAGTGGTGATGCTGCTCTCTTTGGGGGTTGGCATCGCACCTTGACGCAGAGCCTTGCCAACGAGCATGCTGCGCAGCATATTGACGCAAACCCCTACCGCAAAGGCCAGCAGCAAAATGAGCAGCACACCCAGTTGCAAGCTAGGCACATCTTTGGCAATCGCCGCGCCAAGAGTTGCACGGCCAAGCCCGGGAATCGCAAACACTTTTTCTACCGCAATTGCTCCGCCAACCAGAGACACTAATACTAAGCCAATTAAAGGCAGTGTGGTTGCCAGTGCTCGCTTTAATACCGCGCGAACGATAGCAAGACGACTGACGCCAGCAACGCTCCATGTGGTAATCCACGCCTCACTGAATACTTGGGCTACGGTATCGGAGAGTAGACGTCCCAAATAACCGCCAGCAGGAATCGCTAATGCCAGTGCAGGCAACACAACCTGTATTGGCTGCCCCCAACCAAAGGGCGGAAACCAGCGTAACCATACTGCGCCAATCAGCAACAGCAAAGAGGCAAGCAGAAATTCAGGCAGCGCGGTTAAGGTGACCGCAAGCATTCCGCTGCTACGATAGGCTTGGCCCTGTAATCCGCGGCGTAATGTAGGTAACGTCAGCGCAAATGCGATCAGCAAAGCGCCAACAAGCGCAAAGCTCATCAAAGTCAGAGAGACGCCGCTCGCTTGCAGCATGCCTTGGAGAATGGGGCGCCCCGATACCCAAGAGATCCCCGCATCACCTTGTATGATGCCACCTAGCCACTGCCACATGAGGGCGATTGGCCCTTGGTCGAGCCCTAATGACTGGCGTATCGCTTCCAACGCTTCGAGACTTGGATTTTGTTCCGCTGAACGCGCTCGCAAAATGGCCAGTGCGGGATCTTGTCCCGATAGCCAAGGCAGCATGGCAACTAACCATACCACCGCGGCCAACGTGACCAAACGAGATAATGCCGGAAGCCAAGCGTAAGGTCTCGTTTGGCCCCATGATATTATGCGCTGCTTAGATTTCATCAGAGCGACAAGCATAGTGGTTTAACCTTTACAGCGCTTCATCGCGGGCGATGTAGGTGTGGTTATCAATCAGCTCACGCTCTCGTGGATCACGCAGCACCCCACGAACATGAGCCGCTTCTCCTTGAATCACACGTTCATGGAGCATTGGAATTGCCGCATCACTTGCCAGAATGGCATTTTCGGCAGCGATAATCGCTTTTTGACGTTCAACACCAGTGAGTTGAGCAGCCTCTTTTAATGCTTGATCAATATTGGGGTCGCATAGCTGTGCGATATTGAATGAACCTTCGCAGCTAAAATCACTGTATAAATAAGCAACGGGATCTCCAGAGTCGAGTACCGTCGCACGTGATAAAATAAACGCATCAAACTTGCCGGCTAATGCATCGGATTCTATCTGTGAATACTCGCGTACATCTTGCTTGACGTTAAAGCCAGCATCAGTGAGTTGCTGTGCAAGGTAGACCGCCACTTCTGGTAATTCCGTTCGGTCGGTAAATGTGGCTAAAGTAATGGTTTGCCCTTTTGGCTGCGCTGCTTGCACAGGGTAATTAACCGGTTGTCGCCATTGTTCAGCCCAAGCGACTGCTGGCCCAAGCAGACCTTTGGCGATATCAGCGCGCTGTTCATAAACATTGTTGACAAGTTGCTCACGGTTAAGTGCTTGGCGCACAGCGGCACGCATCGCTGGATCACTCATCACTCCGCGACGAGTGTTGAGATATAACGTATTGGTGCGCGGCATCGGAACTTCATGCACTAAGTTTTGATCAACAAGAGGTGCCTGAGAAACGGGTATTGCTTCGACAATATCGGCGCTTCCAGTACGCAGTGCCGCCGCTCTTGCCATGCCGTCAGGTACAAAGCTGACATCGATACCCGGTGCTTGTGCCTTTTCTCCCCAGTAATCATCGAAACGTTCTAACGTGGCAGAGCTAGTGCCATGGAGAGCCGTAAGGACAAATGGTCCGGTTCCTGCTTTAACCGGGCTGATCACCCCGTTTTCACCGTAAGCATTGAGAGATAATATAGAAAGCTGAGGGCTTGATAACCGTTGTGGTAATAGCGGATCGCGAACTTGAGTACGGATGATGACCGCATGCTCACCGTCAGCCTGTACCGAGAGTTCAACGCCATCCAAAATACGAGGCTTTGGCGAAGCAGATATCGCCACATTTAAAGCATTAACTACCGCCTGAGAGGTGAGGGCGGTGTTGTCGTGAAATATGACCTCAGGACGGATCTCAAATCGCCATTCGGTCGCGTTTAACTGCTCCCAACTGGTCGCCAGTGAAGGAAGTAGGTTGGCTTGCTGGTCAAGTTTGACCAAGGTTTCTGCCGTGCTCCAACGGGAGAGTTTAAATGCGTCATCACTGAGCGGGTTCAACGCGGAACGAGGTGGCAATAACATGGCCAACTTGATGCGTTGAGATGATTCGCTCTGTTGCGCTTTTTGTTGTTCGGCTGTGGATGACGAACGGTCAAAGCAGCCGGTGAGCAGAGAGAGTGAGGCAATAAGACCAAGCCATGGCCACTGCTTTGGTTGAATCATGGAGTCATTTCCTTTTTGGTGTTATTAGGCTTTGTAAGCGTGTTGAGCGGCGGGCAGACTTGGCACCGCTTGCAGTAATTGTTGGGTATAGCTGTGCTGCGGAGACGCGAGCAGCAGATCTGTGGGGCGGTCTTCGATAACGCTGCCGTTGTTCATGACCAATAACCGTGAGCACAGCCCACTGGCGAGTGAGATATCGTGAGTGACTAACAGCAATCCCATGTTGTTCTGTTGGCAGACGTTGATCAGCAGTTGTTTTATTTGCTCACGTAACGGCAGATCAAGACCGCTGGTCGGTTCATCTGCGAGGAGAAACTGAGGCTGTACAATCAAAGCTCTGGCCAACGCGATACGCTGAGCCTGCCCGCCGGACAATTCGGTAATGTTTCGGTCTAATATTGCCTTCGGTAGCTCAACTTGGTTGACGGCTTGGCATAATTGACGGTACGAAGCACGAAGGCCTTTTAAGTGTTTTAACGGGGTGCTCAGCACTTGAGCCACGTTTTGGTTTGGTGGTAACGAGGTATGGGGCTCTTGAGGAATATATTGTACCGCTTGGCGGTAATCCTTGAGTTGACGAGCCGACGCCTGTTGCAGCGCTTGTTGTTGCCAGTACACGTGACCATTTTGTGGCTTAGCAAGCCCAAGAATGAGTTTGATGAGGGTGGATTTACCGCTACCAGAGCCGCCAACCAGCCCTACGCACTCGAGAGGGTCTAAAGAGAGTGATACACCGTTGACGCTCGGCGTTGTACTTGAACGCCAGGCATAATAGACCTGTTCTAACTGTAAAAAAGACATCGCGTGATTTATCCGTTGGCAACGTTTTGAAAAGGGGGCTGGGTCACTCGCGCGGTGTTGGTTTGATACGCCGCGTGAACTAACTGCTGGGTATAAGGGTGTTGAGGTGCACTCAGAAGCTGAGCCATTGTTGCTGATTCGACAATGCGCCCATTTTCCATCACTAAGGCGCGTTCACAGAGCTGAGCTGCAACGCTGATATCATGAGTGATAAACAGTAACGCTAACGGATTACCATGCAATTGTTCATTGTGGGAGCAGTGGTGTCCGCTGCATTGCTTTAATAGCTTCACCACTTGTTGTTGGTTAATCACATCAAGAGCTGTCGTCGGTTCATCGGCAATCAATATATTGGCGCCACTGAGCAAAGCAAACGCGATACAAATTCGTTGACGCTGCCCACCCGATAGCTCGCTCGGTAAGCGGTTCATCATCTGCTCGATATTGTCCAATTCCATCTGTTCAAGTAACTGATATAGCGCACGCTCAGAGCCAGCATTGACGCTTAATGCCAACTGCTTGCCCACCGGCATTAACGGATTTAATGCACTGAATGAATCTTGAAAAATCGTGGCGACACGAGCTGTTGATGGGCGGGCGAGTACTGGTTTATGACTCACTTCTTGTCCATTTACCTTGATGGTGCCGCTACGCTGGCAATACCAAGGTAAAACGCCGCTGATCGCTCTTGCGGTGAGTGATTTTCCTGACCCGGAAGCACCGATCAGACACACTCGTTCACCAGCGGATAATGAGAAGTTGATGTCATTAACCAAGCTATGGCCTTGGATTGTGAGGCTTAAGTCCTTAACTTCAAGCACTGGCGGCAACAGAGAAAAACGGGAACTCATGCAATGTTATACTATAACTTGTAATTTGTTATAACATAACAAATAGTCATTATCCGAGTAAAGACTAATTTGACGACTTCGTTGAGGATATATAGAAAACTCGATAAACCAGTACGTTAGGCACTGGTTCTCATAGGGCTTCGATTAACCGATGGCTTGAGTGACCAGTGCAAACTGAGTGCAGTCCGGGTTTATGGTTGGTGTAGCGCCTTTGACCATTTGACTCACATCGTCCACTTGCGTGAGTCCAAAGGTTGTCAGCGTCGCTGCAATCATTCGATACTGACTGGGGATATCGATACGCACAAATTGCCCCGATACTCCGGCTAAAAGCTCACGAATCAGATAGCAGGCTTGATCCTCCGTTTGTGCGATCACTGGGCCAATACATAAGCCGCGCCCAAACTCGCGTAAGCATGCGTAGCCAGTGATTTGCTGCAGGTGTTTGAGTACGATGATGCGCTGAGAGGTTTGGCACAACCAATCAACAATTTTGTCGCGGTTCATCTGTGTTGCGCTTTGCATAAGTTGCTGTAATGAAGCGCTATCGTTAGGTCGATAGTCATCAATCGTATGCTGTGATGGGCGGTTTTCAGGAACAGGAGTGAGTGGTTTCACCTTGGCTTGATATTGGTGTACACGTTGATAGTGACGAAACCCTAATTTTCGATACAGTGGCTCGCCAGCCAGTGTCGCGGTTAAATACCAATCCACGAGAGGGGAGTGATTGATTAACTGCTCGACAATCGTTCGCCCAAGTCCTTGTTGCTGATACTTTTGGTCAATGACCACAAGTCCTATGCTTGCGTAGTCACCTTGAGGTAACACCGCCCCAGTCCCGATGAGCTTTGAGTCATCTTTGAGCGCGATAGCGTCTCCTAAGTCGAGAATGTGTTGCCAGTCTTGCTGGCGATGCGGCCAGCCCAAAGCCTGGGTCATCGCATGAGCCTGAGGCAAATCAGTGGAGGTGAGTGGGAGAATCGAGTATTGCATGCCACGCTCTTGTTAATCTGTGTGTGAGCTATTTTCTAAAAGCAGCGGTAAGAGTCAAGAATAAGTGACCTAGTTTTTAGGGTACATATCGGGGCACATAAAATGAAAAAAGCCACTAACTCGGAAGAGCAGTGGCTTTTGAATCAATGACTTAACTAATTGAATTAGTTCATGCCGTATTTTTTAAGTTTCTTGCGAAGAGTACCGCGGTTGATGCCCATCATCGTTGCTGCGCGAGTTTGGTTACCGCGAGTGTATTGCATGATGGTATCTAGTAGTGGCTGTTCAACTTCAGCGAGAACTAGCTCATATAGCTCTGTAACTTCTTGGCCATTCAATTGTGCCAAGTAGTTTTTAAGAGATGCTTTAACAGAGTCACGTAAAGGCTTCTGCGTAATTTGATCTTGTGACGTTACTGTCGTTACTGTTAATGCTTCTGAAGTCAGATTTTGTTCGAACATATTCGGTCTAGCTCTTCTCTTAATTATGATGCAACGTTATCAAAATAACCTTCCAACACCTCGAGTTGCTCATTCGCAGCTTCGAGAGCGTTGAAGGTACGGCGAAACTCACTCGCTTGTTCGTGTTCTTTTAGGTACCAACCCACATGCTTACGAGCGATGCGAGGGCCTAAGAACTCTCCATAAAATTGATGAAGAGCATGAACATGACCAAGCAGGATGTCTTTCACTTCCGCAACTGGAAGTTCAGGCATCGTGGTGCCGTTTTCCAAATAGTGGTGGATTTCTTGAAAAATCCACGGACGTCCTTGGGCAGGACGACCAATCATTAAAGCGTCGGCACCAGTGTACTCTAGAACCTGCTTTGCCTTTTCTGGGCTATCGATATCACCGTTAGCGATAACCGGAATTGAAATGGCTTGCTTGACCGCTTTAATGCTGTCGTATTCGGCCTCACCTTTGTACATACACGCTTTTGTTCTGCCATGCAGAGCAAGAGCTTGAATGCCGCAGTCTTCGGCTAATTTAGCGATATGAACACAGTTTTTATTGTCTGTGTCCCAGCCAGTGCGGGTTTTCAATGTTACGGGAACATCGACTGCCTCCACCACGGTTTTCAGAATATCTTCGATTAATTCTGGAAACTTCAGCAGCGCAGAGCCGGCTAGCTTCTTGTTCACTTTTTTAGCAGGGCAACCCATGTTGATGTCGATGATTTGCGCACCGTTTTCAACACTGAATTGCGCTGCCTCTGCCATCAACTGCGGATCAGAACCGGCAATTTGTACAGAGCGAATGCCCGATTCGCCTTCATGTACCATGCGCTGTTTTGACTTTGACGTTTTCCATAGTTTGGGATTTGACGACATCATTTCACTGACCGCCATACCTGCACCATATCGAAGACACAACTCTCTAAACGGTCTATCGGTGACACCCGCCATGGGAGCAACGATCAGATTGTTGTTAAGTTGGTAATTTCCGATTTTCAAAACGTCATCACAGTTGTGTAGCAGTAAGGGCGCGCATTTTACGCATTTTTTCGGTGCGTGAAAAGACTATTATTTGAGCATTTACAATTTGTTTTTGTAAACTGTATGTTTTTCAAACAATTAACGCGCAAACTCTTGTTTAATCTCGCTTCGCGCCAGAGATTCGGCACCACTCATTTTGCTCTTTAATCGCATCTAATGAGAATTGTTCTTGGTAGTAACTCGCGACATCTTGCGCTTGAGTATCTAAAACTCCCGACATGGCAAGGACACCATGTGGTTTCACTAATCCGCTGATAACGGGTGAAAGCTCACGCAAAGGCCCGGCCAAAATGTTAGCGACGACGACATCTGCGACTAGGTCTTGTGGCTGGTCTTGAGGCAGGAATACGTTGAGCTGATCAGCAACTCCGTTACGTTCAGCATTATCTTTAGACGCGTGCAATGCTTGTGGATCAATGTCGATACCAATCACGCGCTCAGCGCCGAGTTTGATTGCGGCAATCGCCAAAATTCCGGAACCACAGCCAAAGTCGATGACGGTCTTACCAGCAAGGTCGAGACCTTCTAACCATTCTAGACATAGCGCTGTCGTTGGGTGGGTACCAGTGCCAAAGGCGAGGCCGGGGTCAAGCATAACATTGATCGCATCTGGCTCTGGAATATCGCGCCAGCTCGGGCAAATCCACAGACGTTCGCCGAATTTCATTGGGTGGAAGTTATCCATCCACTCGCGTTCCCAGTCTTTGTCTTCAAGTTGCTCCACTTTATAGGCAAAGTCTTGGGCTAGCATTTGGCTGGTTTTAATTTGCTCGATAACCCAATTGCTATCGCATTCGGCGTCATACAGCGCGAGGATGTCGGTATCTCCCCACAGGCGGGTTTCTCCCGGAAGCGGTTCAAATACAGGCGTGTCATGAGCGTCGAGAAACGTCACGGAAAGTGCTCCGGTTTCTTCCATCAACATATCACCGATCTGTTCGGCGTTTTGGTTGGTGGCATTGAGCTTGATTTGAATCCAAGGCATAGCATTTGCTCTTTCAATGATTGAATTGGCGCAAAGTGTAGCAGAACTCACCGGTGAGTTTGAGCTTATATCGCGCGCAAATAAAAAATGCCCACCGAAGTGGGCATTAAGAAATGAGTAATTCGCGGTATTTTACGAATCAGGCTTATTGTAAACCCAGCTTCTTCTCTAGATAGTGGATGTTGGTGCCACCGTGTTGGAAGTTTTCATCTTTCATGATCTCTTCCTGAAGAGGAATGTTGGTTTTGATGCCTTCAATGATCATTTCACCCAGCGCATTGCGCATACGAGCAATTGCTACATCACGGTTTTCACCGTAAGTGATAAGCTTACCAATCATTGAATCGTAGTGTGGCGGTACACTGTAGCCAGAGTAGATGTGCGATTCCCAACGAACGCCCATGCCGCCTGGTGAGTGGAAACGTTCGATCTTACCAGGGCAAGGAAGGAAACGTTCTGGATCTTCCGCGTTAATACGACACTCAACGGCATGGCCGCGAATCTTGATATCGTCTTGAGTGAAAGACAGCGGTTGACCTGCCGCAACACGCAGCTGCTCTTTGATAAGGTCGACACCTGTCACCATTTCCGTTACTGGGTGCTCTACCTGAATACGGGTGTTCATCTCAATGAAGTAGAACTCGCCGTTTTCGTACAAGAATTCAAAGGTACCGGCACCGCGGTAGTTAATTTCAAGACATGCGCGAGTACAACGTTCACCGATGTATTTACGCATTTCTTCCGTAATGCCTGGTGCAGGAGCTTCTTCAACCACTTTTTGGTGACGGCGTTGCATTGAGCAGTCACGTTCACCAAGATGGATTGCACCGCCTTGACCATCAGCAATAACCTGAACTTCAACGTGGCGAGGGTTTTCTAGGAATTTCTCCATGTAAACCATGTCGTTGTTGAACGCTGCTTTTGCTTCTGCGCGGGTCATGGCAATCGCTTGGATCAGATCTTTCTCAGAGCGTACTACACGCATACCACGACCGCCGCCGCCGCCAGACGCCTTGATGATGACTGGGTAACCAATGCGTTTTGCGTGCGCTTTGTTTTTGGCATCATCGTCATCCAAAGGACCGTCAGAGCCTGGTACACAAGGAACACCCGCTTTCTTCATCGCATTGATGGCCGCGACTTTGTCGCCCATGATGCGAATAGTTTCCGCTTTTGGTCCAACAAAGATGAAGCCACTCTGCTCAACTTGTTCTGCAAAATCAGCGTTTTCAGACAGGAAGCCGTAACCTGGGTGGATGGCCACCGCGCCCGTTACTTCTGCTGCTGAAATAATACGAGGAATATTTAGGTAGCTGTCGATACCGCGTGCTGGACCGATACAGATAGATTCATCTGCAAGCAATACGTGTTTTAAATCGCGGTCAGCGGTTGAGTGGACAGCTACGGTTTTGATTCCGAGTTCTTTACAAGCGCGAAGGATACGAAGTGCGATTTCACCTCGGTTCGCGATGACTACTTTATCTAGCATAAGGCGAGCCCCGCTTATTCGATAACAACGAGTGGTTGGTCGAATTCAACTGGTTGGCCGTCTTCAACTAGGATGGCAGTAATCACACCAGATTTGTCTGCTTCGATTTGGTTCATCATTTTCATTGCTTCAACAATGCAGAGCGTGTCGCCAGCTTGGATTGATTGACCAACTTCGATGAATGGTTTTGCATCAGGGCTAGACGCACGGTAGAACGTACCTACCATTGGAGAAAGAACTTGGTGACCCGCCGGTGCGGCAGGGGCTGCTGGTGCCGCTTCTGCTACAGGTGCTGCTGGAGCCGCCGCTGGTGCAGCAGGCGCTGGAGCCGCAGCGTATTGAATCGGTGCTGCTGGAGCAGGAACGCCATTACGGCTAATGCGTACCGATTCTTCACCTTCGGAGATTTCTAGCTCAGCAATGCCAGACTCTTCAACTAATTCGATAAGCTTTTTAATTTTACGGATATCCATCTTTTCTTTCTCTTTTATCTTGTGAGTAAGACAGCCCCAAGAAGGGCTGGGAGTGTCTGTGTTTACTTCGACTGCGTCAATTTAGTAATGGCGGCAGTTAAAGCGAATTCGTAACCTTGCGCCCCTAATCCGCAAATCACCCCTTCCGCTTTATCAGATAGGTAGGAGTGGTGGCGAAATGGTTCGCGAGCGTGGACGTTCGATAAATGCACTTCAATAAATGGGATCGACACGCCAAGTAAAGCGTCGCGAAGTGCTACGCTTGTATGAGTAAATGCGGCAGGGTTGATGATGATAAAATCGACCTTTCCGTGAGCGGCGTGAATGGCTTCAATCAACTCGTATTCACGATTAGACTGAAGATGTTCGAGCTCTATGCCGGCTTGCTTGGCTTGCGAAGATAGGGTCTCTACAATTGAGTCTAAGGTCTGTTTTCCATAGTGGCCTGGTTCGCGTAATCCTAAAAGGTTAAGGTTTGGCCCGTTTAGAATTAGAATGCTTAACTTTGTAGACATATTGCAGCTATCTTCCCTTATTGTGAGTTAATTACCGATATTCCCACATTTTTATCAAATCAGCATCAGTTTTAAATGAAAAATGTACCGATTTTTAGAAATTGAATAAGATTATAGCTAATTCACGGCAAATCGCAGCAATTTACTGGTCTAATGACCTGCTTTCTTCCCCAATGTTCCCTATTTTTGGTAAATCAATTTTCTGATCTTTGAACTGGGTTCGGAAATTGAAGTCGGCACTTCACGTTCATTCTTTCGATGATTGGCTGTTCATTCATTTGAATGCGAAATAGCGACACAGACACGTCCTTAATTCAAGCCGATGACGGAAATTTATAGCGCTTTATTCGCGGTATAAACCCCTATATATTGTGCGACCATTTTTTGTTCGTTGGCCACATAGTGAGGCATCGAGGCGTTATGCGATCGATGGTGGCTACAATCATAAGGATTCATATTATGAAAAAAACACTATTGGCAACACTCTTTATTCCAATGCTGGCTTGTGCTCAAGGTGAGGTGAAATCCAATCAGGAAAAGTTGGACGATGACCCGACCAAAGTGATCACCAAAGTTGGTATCTCTTACGCAAACAATTTTGATTTTGACGATAGCAACGTGGCGTTCTCTGGATCGTTGGCCATTGATGAGGCCCGTAAACTGAATGCTCGAGTCAACGAAGATGCCCATGAATGGCGAATTGGCGGCTCATGGTTGTTCCCTGTCGGCATTGTGAATTTTAACTTTGGTAAGAACGAGTACTCGAATGGCGCGACGCAGACCAACTATAGTGTCGGTACCTTCATGCCACTGAGTTACTTTGGATTTGAACCTGCAGGTTTTCAAATTTTTCCGATGGCGGGCTACACCTACAATGATGGGGAGTACTTAGATTGTTCTGGAGCGTCTGATGCTAAATGTAGTGATGACTCTTTTATCGGAATGCCGTCGCCTGAAAACGGGTTTACCACGGTCAGTTCTGGTAGTCACAGTGCCTATGTTGGCGCGTTCAGCCTGAAATCGTTAACGCCTCAATTGACGTTAATTGCATTTGCCGCAGGGTCTTATGGTTCAAAAAACGAAGAGGGTGAGAATTACAAAGGGGCCTTTGGTGGCTTAGGTAGTGGCTACCGTTTCAACAGAAATAATTCGATGAACGCATTTGTGTTTATGCAAGACAACAATACCTATCTCGATGATGCGGATAAGCGTATTGTCGCTTCTTATACCTATCAGTTTGATTAAAATAGAAAAAGCACCCATTGGTGCCTTTTCTATCAGTGATTGCGCCAGCTAGCTCGATACTGGCAAGTTCAAAGTTGGTTGATTCGAGTGGTTAGCAAAGCTCGGCTTGCTCGGCAATGAGCTTGTCGACCACACTCGGATCTGCAAGGGTCGACGTATCACCTAAGTTACTGGTATCGCCCGTCGCAATTTTACGTAAAATGCGACGCATAATTTTGCCTGAGCGTGTTTTAGGCAGTGAATCGGTCCAGTGTAAGACATCGGGTGTCGCGATGGGGCCAATTTCTTTACGCACCCAATCTTTCACTTCTTTGTGCAGCTCGGCACTCGGCACTTCACCGTCGATCAAGGTGATATAAGCATAAATGGCTTGGCCTTTGATATCGTGTGGAATGCCGACAATCGCTGCTTCAGCGATTTTATCGTGAGCCACTAAAGCCGATTCTATTTCAGCTGTTCCCATGCGGTGTCCTGAAACGTTCAAGACATCATCGACGCGTCCGGTAATCCAGTAGTAGCCATCCTCATCTCGGCGGGCACCATCACCGGTAAAATACATACCTTTGAAGGTTGAGAAGTAGGTTTGTTCGAAGCGGTCATGATCACCATACACAGTACGCATTTGGCCCGGCCAAGAGTCTAGAATCACTAAGTTACCTTCAGTTGCACCTTCAATGACATTACCTACGTTATCAACCAGCGCCGGTTGAACGCCAAAGAAAGGCCGAGTCGCGGAACCTGGTTTGAGTGCTGTTGCGCCTGGTAGCGGCGTAATCAAAATACCGCCCGTTTCGGTTTGCCACCAGGTATCGACAATCGGTGATTGGCTGTTACCGATGGTTTTGTAATACCACTCCCATGCTTCTGGGTTGATCGGTTCACCCACCGACCCCATGATGCGCAGGCTACTGCGGTTTGTACCTTTGATGGCTTCGTCCCCTTTAGCCATTAACGCACGAATTGCCGTGGGCGCAGTATAGAGGATATTGACTTGATGCTTATCGACCACCTCACTCATGCGGCTGGTGTTTGGATAGTTGGGGACGCCTTCAAACAGAATGGATTTAGCGCCATTGGCGAGAGGACCATAAACTAAGTAAGTGTGGCCCGTAATCCAACCCACATCGGCTGTACACCAGAAAGTCTCTCCCGGTTGGTAGTCAAAAACGTATTTGAACGTCATTGTTGCGTATACCAGATAGCCACCAGTGGTGTGAAGTACTCCCTTAGGCTTGCCAGTTGACCCTGAGGTATAAAGGATAAAAAGAGGGTCTTCTGCGTTCATTTCTTCGGGTGGACAGTCATCCGATACCGCAGCAGTGGCTTCATGCCACCAGACATCACGTTCGCCATGCCAAGCGACGTCACCGCCTGTGCGCTTGAGCACCACGACTTTGGTGTTATCACTGACGTCAGGATTGGTAAGTGCTTGATCGACATTTTTCTTTAAAGGGACCGCGCGTCCACCGCGAACTCCTTCATCTGCGGTGATCACTAATTTTGCGTTGGAGTCGATAATACGCCCAGCAAGCGCATCGGGTGAAAAGCCCCCAAACACCACGGTGTGAACGGCGCCAATACGCGTACAAGCCAGCATGGCAACCGCGGCTTCCGGGACCATTGGCATATAGAGGCACACCACGTCGCCCTTTTTGACCCCTTGCTGTTTGAGAGCATTAGAGAAGCGACATACTTGCTGATGCAGTTGCTTAAACGTGAGTGTTTTGTCTTCGGCAGGATCATCGCCTTCCCAAATAATCGCGACTTCATCCCCTCTCGAGGACAGATGGCGGTCGATGCAGTTGGCGGAGACATTGAGTGTGCCATCTTCAAACCAACGAATATCCACATGCCCAGTATCAAACGAGGTATGTTTCACTTTAGAGAAGGGTTTAATCCAGTCAACGATCTTACCGTGTTCACTCCAAAAGCCTTCAGGATTACTGACGGATTGCTGATACATGTTCTGATAAGTGTCGTTATCCGCGTGTGTATTGGCTTTAATATTATCTTGAACCGGATAGATATGGGCTTCACTCATGGTTGTCTCCTTGTGAATTCAGCAAGTGCTCATTCGTCTGGCAAAGTTGAAATTGTTGTTACTTGTCATCACTTGCTCTGCGAAGGGTGTGCCTATAACTGTCATCTACCGGCCGTGATTCGACAATTAGACTTTAGGATTAAGGAGATGGAGAAAAAGTGAATTGGGTGAAACTGCTCTCATTTTGGTGGTTCGCTTGGGTCGAATTACGAAGAATTTGGGACATTAAAATTAGGTAAGTCGCCTTTGGTTAGGCGCACAAACACCATCGCGGCAGCGATGGCATCCTCTAAAGCATCATGTTTATCTTCTTGCATCGGCAAGTCGAGATGGCGACAAATGGCTTCTAAGCTAAGGTCAAAATAGGCATTAGGCAGGTGTTTTTCCAATTTGTCGTGGTAGATTTGGCTCACTTCAATCACGGGGTTGGGTAATGGAAACCCCAAATGACGCAGGCACGCGAGGTCGAGAATTTTTTTGTCGTAGCGAATGTGATAACCAACGAGTGGGCACTGGCCAATAAAGGCAATGAGTTTGAGAAGTGCGGTTTTTTCATCAAGGCCATCAGCAAGATCTTGATGACGAATTCGATGGATTTTTACCGACCCGGAATCGAGAGATTGCGGGGCTCGTAAGTGCACCTCAAATGGCGCACTGGTGATGATGCGATTATCGATGATTTTGGTGGCAGCGATGGTCACCAGTTCAGCTCGCTTGGGATCAAGGCTGGTGGTTTCACAATCGACAGAGACAAATTGACCAGCCGTCACGCCTGAAAACAGCGCCTGATAAGGAGAGCCTCGCAGCTTGTAATGCCAATATTTCCTTGCCAGCCAGTTCATCTATCTCTCTTCAATCGCGAATTTGAAAGTGGTGGGCAAGCAGTTGCTTGAATTTCTTAACCACGTGGAAAGCATGGCGCAGCAGATCTCGCTCCGAGCGCTCAAGCTGCTTGAGATCAATACGGTTGTGAGAATGTTGCTGGCTTAACTGTTGGGTCAGGCGTAACTTAAAAAAGAGCTTAAGTGCTTCGGTGAGGTTATCGGCAGTTTCTTCATCGAGAATCTGCTTATGGTGTAAGGCATCGATACGGTCAAAGGTGTTTTTGGGTATGAGGGCGTATTCAAGAGCTAAGGCACGAATTCCATGCACAATTGGAAAAATTCCCCCACTTTTAACATCAAGTCCTTGTTTGTCGTCTTTGACGTTGCCGAACAGAGTGAGCGGTGTTGAAAATTGCAATGCAGGTTGAGTGAAGGTTTGCAACACCAACATGCGGTTCGCCATGAGTGACGACAGATGTAAACTGACGGGCTTGAGCAGGGCTCGGTTTCCTGCCACGGCGGTGGCATCGGCCATGATCGCGAGATCGAGCATCTCTTCGGGCTGGGCTTGTTCCACCCAACGGCTAATTGTCTGCTTCCAGTCGGTTTGGTTCTTCACCCATTTGCGATTGTTGACCATCACGTTGCCCGGGCACAGCGGATAACCCAGCTGTTGCAGGGTATGAGTCAGTGTCTGCATCACGCTTTCACATTGATGCCACTCCAAACCATCTTTGATAATCAGCGCGTTGTCTTGATCGGTTTTCAGTACTTGTTCACCGCGTCCTTCGGAGCCAAGTACCAGAAGGCAGCAGTGATCATGCAGCGCTGGGGGCACGACCAATTCAAACGCTTTTTCGATGATGTGTTCGTTGACGGCAGAAATTAGCTCCATAATAAAACGGGTTCGAATGCCGTTTCGGAGTAAGACTTCAACCAGATTACGTTGCCGATTTGACGCCAGGGCTAACTCTTCAATCGACGACGCTCGAGCAATGCTCAATGTCAGGACATGAGAATGGGTGGAAAAGGCGCTGAGGATTTGCGTCATATCCAGCATGCCAATGGCTTGTTTTCCATCGCAAACCATAAGCCGTTTCATGCGGTGGCGCGTCATGGTGATCATAGCATTAAACAGGAAGTCATCGCGTTCAACATGAAACACAGGGTATGAAGCGACCTGGTGCACTGGTACGTCAAGGCCAACCCCTTCTAGCATCACTGCGTGAAGCAGATTGGTTCGGGTGACAATCGCGTATGGAAGAGGGCTAAGCGCCTTGTTGAGTCTAGGGTCATCCGCACTGAGCTGAATCAACGCCGCGTCGCGACCATTGTCTTTAAGGATTTGAGTAACGGTCTTTAACGGTTGATTGGGTTCCAAAATAAGTGGTGGATGATAGATGTCGTCAGTGACTTTGGTCAGGATGAATTCGGCTAAGTTTTGTTGCTGATGGGCAGCATCAAGCAAAGCTTGGCGTTTCGCGAGGTTATTATCAAAGTACGCCGCAAATTCCCCATTTTCATTATAGAGCTCGAGAAAGAGTTCTTTTGGCAACTGGTAAGTTAGGGTGTCCTCCAAGGCCACATAGTGATGTTTGCAGCTGCCTTCAAACAGCGAGCGAACATCAAATAAATCATCATTCGCATAGTGAGCGTACACTTCGTGGCCATCAGCAGAACGTTCCTCAACCGCACCTTTAATCACGACATGCAAATGACGACTATCCGCCCCCGTTTGCAGAATTTTTTCTCGCTGGCGAAAGTAAGCGACATCTAGCGATGCGCGTAATTTTTTCTGTTGTGGTTCGCTTAATCGGTCAAAAGGCGGTGATTGGGTGTTGAATTTGTCCGGCATTCGTGTGACTCATAGATCCCTTACGTTGTTTTAGTGTGGCAAATCTTTGTCTAAGCTCCAGACGACTTTGGTCGTACTGGTGCAAAATGGGAAACGCTGTTTGTCTGATAATTCCCTTTTTCAAGAGACACTTCCAGTAGATAATAGCCCGCGTTTTCATCGTTATTTCAATCAAGGATCGTGAATGTTTAAGCCCTCTCCCTATGGCTGGATCTCCCAGTATTTATTAGGTTTCTTCTTTGCTTATGGTGTGTACTTGCCATTTTGGGCGTTGTGGTTTGAAGGGCAGGGAGTCTCGCCGACAGACATCGGTTTATTAGTAGGAATTGGCTTGGCTACGCGCTGTGTGGCGAACTTAGTGTTGACGCCGCGTGTGCATCGCGCAGAACAGTTAATGCCTGCGCTACGACTCATCACATTTGCTGGTCTACTTTTTATTGGTTTTCACTTTTTTACTGGCGGAAGTTTTTGGTTAATGGCGCTCGCCACGGTGCTGTTTAATATTTGCTGTGGCCCTATTTTGCCGCTCTCTGACTCGGTCGCCAATTATTACAATCGCCTAAAACTGTTGGATTATGGGCGAGCCCGGTTGTGGGGGTCTGTGGCGTTTATTGCGGGTTCAACTGTTGTCGGTTTCCTCGTCACGCATTTTGGCACTGATATGATTTTATTCACCGCTCTGGCAGGGTTTACTGTTGCGGTTTTATTTTCATTGCGCGCAACCAACCCGATGCCAGTGACCGAGCAAGACTCTAAGGTACCGCGTCCAAAATTGACCGAATTGCTGCGCGATAGTGAGGTCGTGAAATTTTTGGCTCTGGCGGCCCTGATTCAAGGCAGCCATGCGGCGTATTATGGCTTTAGCACCATCTATTGGAAGCAGGCGGGATATTCAGAAGATATTATTGGTTATCTATGGAGCTTGGGTGTGGCAGCGGAAGTGTTTATTTTTGCTATGAGTAAACGGCTGTTTATCGGGCTGTCATTACGGACTCTATTTTTGATCGCCGCCTGCGGAGTGATTATGCGTTGGGGTTTAACCGCGTCAACCACCTTCCTCGCTGCGCTGGTGGTGATACAACTGTTGCATGGGATTACCTTTGCGCTATCCCATGTGGCCGCGATTCAATATATTCAAAAGTCGCAACCGAGCCGTATGGTGGCATTACAAGCCCTGTATAATGCCATTGCACTTGGTGCTTTTACTGCCTTGATGACCACTTTCAGCGGTTGGGGATACGAGCATTGGGGCGCGAACGTCTTTTGGGCCATGGCTGCGATGGGCGTGGTGGCGTTATTTATTAAGGTCACGCCGACAAAAACCTCGTCACCGGTCACGGATACTCAGATTAAAGCGAAGGTTGAAGCACAGAATTAGCCTTGCTACGTTGAGTTTATTCGAGCTCCTTTGTTAAATGAAAACTCCCCTTGTCGGGAGTTTTTTTATGCCAAAACAGAGGATGTTCAATGCAAGGATGGTTCGTCATTCCGGTTTCGATTATCTACCTTGGGGTGCTGTTTCTCATCGCTTGGTATGGTGATAAACGTAAAGGTTGGCTCGCACATTGGCGGCCTTGGATGTACAGCTTATCGATTGCGGTTTATTGCACGTCATGGACTTTCTTTGGCACGGTGGGACAAGCCAGCACTAACCCCTGGTCATTTCTACCTATCTATCTTGCGCCGATCATTGTCTTCACTTTAGGCTGGCGAGTGTTGGCGCGTTTAATTTTGATCGCCAAGCGCGAGCATATTACATCGATTGCGGATTTCATTGCCGCTCGCTACGGGAAATCTCAAGGCTTGGCGGTGGTGATTACTTTCATCGCCGTCATTGGTATTTTGCCTTATATCGCCTTGCAATTGCGGGGGATTTCGATGGGGCTTAATGTGATTGCTCCCGACTTTACTCAGCGAGTGGGCACCGATGGTGTTGATGTCTCTCTGTTTGTGGTTGCCGCGCTGGCGGTATTTACCATCTTATTTGGTACTCGCCATATTGATAACACCGAACATCACCGCGGCATGATGATGGCCATCGCCTTTGAATCGATCGTGAAATTGGTTGCGTTCCTAACCGTCGGTGGGTTTATTGTGATGATTGGTTTTTCAGAGCCAAACTTTCATTTTGACCAAGTCATTCCAGCCACTTATCAAGCGCCGAATTTTCCAACGCTTTTGATACATACCGCACTGACTATGATGGCTTTAGTCTGCTTACCTCGGCAGTTTCATACCATGATTGTCGAAAATGAGCGTCCTCAAGATCTGCATACGGCGCGCTGGGTTTTTCCTTTGTATCTTGTGTTGATGGGCTTGTTTGTTTTGCCGATTGCTTGGGTCGGCCAAGGGTTAATGCCTGGTGTCAGCAGTGATACCTATGTCCTTAGTGTCCCGATGAGCGTCGGCGCCGAGGAAATTGCTTTATTGGCTTTTTTAGGCGGCACCTCTGCTGCTAGTGGGATGGTGATTGTCTCGACCATCGCGCTGGCGATTATGGTTTCCAATGACATGGTCATGCCGCTGTTATTGAGGCGAATGCGTTTATCACAGCGAAATCATCGTCATTTTTCGCGCTTTTTGCTGATGATACGCCGTGCTTTGATTCTCTTGATTTTGCTCGGGGCCTGGCTGTTTTTTCAGGTGCTCGACAATATTCATTCGTTATCCGCTATCGGCTTTTTATCGTTTGCGGCGATCACTCAATTTGCTCCTGCATTACTTGGCGGGATGTACTGGCGATTGGGCAACCGCAAAGGCGTATATGTCGGGTTAGGTTTTGGGTTTGCGGTATGGCTGATTACATTGATGTCGCAAACCGGCATGTTAGCGGGGGATGAACAAACCAACCCATTACTGTGGGTAATTACGCCACCTGAACTACTGACCGCATGGGGCATTGAGCGTGCAGATTGGGGGATGATGTTTAGCGTTGTGCTCAATGCGATCTTTTACATTGGTGTCTCTTTGATCACGCGCTCGAGTTTGAGTGAGCGGTTGCAATCAGCGGCGTTTGTTGGAACGCCTTTACCGGAAGGTGAAAACATCAGCCTATATCAAAATCGGGTCACGGTGGGTGAATTGGAAATGCTGGCCTCTCGGTTTGTAGGCCGTTCGCGAGTACGGATGGCGTTTAATCAATATTGGAGTCAGCAACGGAATACCTTATTGCCTAATCAACAAGCGCCTTCTTCGTTGATTCGTCATACCGAGCGAGTATTGGCAGGAGTGTTTGGTGCCTCGTCGGCGAAGTTGGTGCTGAGTTCTGCGCTGCAAGGGCGCAATATGCAGCTTGAAGAGGTGGCGACAATTGTCGATGAAGCCTCTGAATTATACGACTTTAGTCGTGGCTTATTACAAGGTGCGATTGAACATATTGGACAAGGTATTGCGGTGGTCGACAAACAGTTGCGTTTGGTGGCATGGAATCAACGATACTTGGAGTTATTTGACTTTCCACCTGGGTTGATTCAGGTTGGGCGACCAATTGCCGATGTGATACGTCACAATGCTCAGCAAGGGTTGTGTGGGCCTGGTGACCCTGAAGATCACGTTCGTCGGCGTATTTACCACCTTGAACAAGGCACACGCCATACCTCCTCTCGCGTACGCCCTGATGGACGAGTGATCGAGGTGCAGGGCAATCCGATGCCTGGCGGTGGATTTGTGATGAGTTTTACCGATATCACCGTGTTCAGAGATGCAGAGCGTGCATTACAACAAGCTAATGAAACCTTGGAAGAGCGGGTCAAAGACCGCACTCAGAAACTCGAAGCTTTGAATAAGCAACTGGTCGAAGCCAACCAGCGTTCGGAATTTGAATCGCAGTCTAAGTCACGATTTTTGGCTGCGGTTAGCCATGACTTGATGCAACCGTTGAATGCTGCGCGGCTCTTTTCTTCATCATTTACCGAAGTGGCACCCAATGAACAAACCAAGACATTGGCCCACCATATTGAGAGTGCGCTTGGTGCAGCAGAAGACTTAATTGGCGACCTGCTGGATATTTCACGTCTTGAATCTGGCAAGTTAGATGTCAACATGAGTCAGTTTGCCCTTAGAGATGTATTGGCTAATCTGAATGCGGAATTCAGTGCACTTGCCAAAGAGCAAGAGATTGATTTCCATATGGTCAGTTCGTCCTTAATGGTTTATTCGGATCCGAAGTTATTACGCCGAGTGGTGCAAAACTTTCTCACTAACGCCTTTCGCTATAACCCGAAAGGCAAAGTCATCCTTGGCGCCAGACGAGTCAATGGCGAGGTGCGTATCGATGTTTGGGATAATGGGTTAGGGATTGAGCACGACAAGCAGCAAGAGATTTTTGAAGAGTTCAATCGCGGTGATCAGCAGCGAAGCGATCAAGGTCTTGGACTTGGTTTAGCGATTTCGAAAGGGATTGCTCGAGTGCTTAACCACACCATTACGATGCGCTCATGGCCAAAGCAGGGAAGCGTGTTTTCGATTACGTTACCTCGCGTCGATCATATTGAGCCACCAGTCTCAACAACCAGTGCGCCCGCTCCAAGTTTTGATCTCAATGACCTCAAGGTTTTGTGCGTGGACAATGAGCCGGATATTTTAGTTGGAATGGAAAATCTGCTCTCGCGCTGGGGATGTGATGTTAGGCTGGCCAATGACCTCGAGGAAAGCGTGCAATGCATCGACGATGATTGGCGTCCCAAGGTGGTGCTTTCTGACTATCGATTGGACCATGGACGCACTGGAATTGAGGTGCTGGAGCGCTGTCGAGCGGAGCTTGAAGAACCGTTTATTGGGGTGATTATTAGTGCAGATCGCACCGATGATCTATTGGCAGAAATCAATACGCGACACTTTCACTTTATTGCAAAACCCGTTAAACCATTGAAACTGCGTGCGTTACTCAATCGTGCTACGGCAGAGGCGTAAGTCTGCCGAGCTCGAAAAAATTAGACCTTATTCATCAAATAAGGTTTTGTAAGTGACAAACTTGGTTTGGGTTTCACCATAATACAGAGTGTCGTTGGACTGAACCACGACGCGTAACCAGTCACTTTCAGTTTTCGGTGCTGGTAGGGATAATTGCCAATGCTGCATCGAGTCGTCATTGGGCTGCATGTCGAGAGGTTGCCCTGCTTGCTGTTTATCGCTGACCAGTGATAGCTTGGCGTGTTGTAATGGAAATTGAGAATCGAGGCTTAATACCAAATGTTCAGCAGTCAGGTCTTCACTACGAAACTTCAATTTAAAGTCACCATTCTCCATATTGCATAAACCACTGGTGTAACGGCAGTTCGATTGGCTGGCTAATTTGTAACTTTCCCCTGGTTCTGCGCTACTTGGCTTCTCACTCACCGCGAGATCAGTTCCGATATACGCAATAATAGAAAGAATGGGAGCAATGAGAAGGGCAAGGATAAAGTGCTTATTTTTGAACATATTTAGCTCCTTACAACAACAGCTTAATGATGGCTAAATTACAGCAATTGATTGAATAAAAAAGCCCCCGTGGGGGCTTTTGTGGTTTAGGTAGTGTATTAATGTGATTGCGCTTCGCCTGCACCTGCAGGAACGCGAACGTGCTCAACCAAATCTTTAACTTCTTGTGGTGTTTCTGCCGTGACGCGAGAGACTAAAAATGCAACGATGAAGTTAAACACCGCACCGACGACACCAAACGCGTTTGGCTCAATGCCTAGGAACCAGTTGCTGCCCCAGCTTTCTAAGTATGTCCAGTCTGAGATAAATAGAATCCCTTTGTGTTGGAATACATAGAATAGTGTGATGCTGATACCTGTGATCATCCCCGCTATTGCGCCTTCTTTATTGATAGATTTGCTGAAGATACCCATCATTAACGCAGGGAAAATCGATGAGGCAGCAAGTCCAAAGGCCAGCGCAACGGTCCCTGCGGCAAAACCAGGAGGGTTAAGGCCGAGATAACCTGCGACGGCAATTGCAACCGCCATGGATATTCGACTGGCGAGCAGCTCTTTCTTCTCAGAAATATTCGGGTTTATCACCCCTTTAATTAAGTCGTGGGATATCGCCGAGGAGATGGCGAGCAATAAGCCTGCTGCTGTGGAGAGCGCCGCGGCTAAACCACCGGCTGCAACCAAAGCAATCACCCAGTTCGGTAATTTGGCAATCTCTGGGTTCGCTAACACCATGATATCGCGGTCAACTTTAAGCTCATTGGTTTCGGCATTCGACGTATATTGAATTGCGCCGTCACCGTTTTTGTCTTCAAAGCCAAGCAGGCCAGTCTTTTCCCAGTTCTTGAACCAATCTGGACGCTCGTCATACACCAAGTTGGTGGTTGGTGTTGGGTTGACGGTATCCATCAAGTTTAAGCGTGCCATTGCCGCAACAGCTGGCGCTGTGGTGTAAAGAATGGCAATAAAGAACAGTGCCCAGCCCGCAGAGGTACGTGCGTCACGTACTTTTGGTACGGTGAAGAAGCGAATAATAACGTGTGGCAAGCCAGCGGTACCAATCATTAGTGACATGGTGTAAGCGAACATATTGAGTGTGTCGCCCCGCACTTGGGTGGTGTATTCACTAAACCCGAGTTCTGTCACCACTTGATCGAGCCTATCAAGCAAGTACTGGTCGGTTCCGGCCATTGTGCTTCCCAAGCCAATCTGTGGTAAAGGGTTGCCGGTGAGTTGCAGAGAGATAAATATTGCTGGAATAGTGTAAGCAAGAATGAGGACGCAATATTGAGCAATCTGAGTATAAGTGATGCCTTTCATGCCGCCCATAACCGCATAGATAAAGACGATACACATCCCAATGCCAAGGCCTGTCGCGTAATCCACTTCGAGGAAGCGACCAAACGCGACACCGACGCCTTTCATCTGCCCGATAACGTAAGTCACGGATGCAATGATCAAACACGCTACGGCGACGACGCGAGCCGCGTTTGAGTAGAAGCGTTCACCGACAAACTCAGGTACGGTGAATTTACCAAACTTACGTAAGTAAGGCGCAAGGAGGAGAGCTAACAGAACGTAACCGCCGGTCCAGCCCATTAAAAATACCGAGCCGCCATACCCCATAAAGGCAATCAGACCAGCCATGGAAATAAACGAAGCTGCTGACATCCAGTCTGCAGCGGTGGCCATGCCGTTAGCGATTGGGTTTACCCCGCCGCCAGCAACATAGAACTCTTTGGTTGAACCCGCTCGCGCCCATATCGCAATGCCGATATAGAGTAAGAAGGTCGCACCAACGACGATATAGGTGATGGTTTTTAAATCCATTGCTGAGACTCCTTACTCATCGACATTGAATTCGCGGTCAATCTGGCGCATTTTCCACGCGTAGTAGAAAATAATGGCTAAAAATGCATAGATTGAACCTTGTTGAGCGAACCAAAATCCGAGTTTGTATCCGCCAAGTTGAAATTGATTAAGCTCATCGACAAACAAAATGCCGCAACCGAAAGACACGACAAACCAGATAACCATTAAGGTCACCATGAGCTTCACGTTCTTCTCCCAGTAGGCTTTGGCTTTTTCCTGACTTTCAAACGCCATTGCCGTCTCCTTAGTTGTTTGTTGTTAATAAAATGTTTCGAGAAATACAATAGCAAGGGATATGCAATGCCGCTTTTCAACTTTAGTCGGGCGTAAAAAACGAAAAACGCCCGATTTACGGGCGTTTATGTGAGTCGAACTCAGAAAGTGGAATGTTAATATGTCGTCAACTTAGCCAAAGGTCTAAGTCGTTTGCATGATCTAAACCGCTAAATAAAAATCTTTTATTCCCATCAACAAATTGTTGACGGCTACGGCTGCCAAAATAAGCCCCATTACGCGGCTAATAATTTCTGCGCCAACGTCGCCAATCAGTTTATGAATTTTGCTCGCGCCGAACAGCAAGAATAAGGTAATCAGAAGCACTAGAATCATGATGCCGGCGGTCATCAGCTGATCCATCACGGCATAGCGATGGTTATCCGTTAGCATCACAATCGCCATCATTGCGCCAGGAGATGCAATCGATGGAATCGCGAGAGGGTACACGGCTAAATTGGCTAATTCAGATCGCTTAAGCTCCTTGGATAACTTGCTTTCTGTGCCGGGTTTGCTTTCGCCGAAAATCATCGTCAACGCAAACAGCAATAGAACTAAACCTCCTGCGGCTTGAAAAGCAGGAAGTGGGATTTGCATGGCCTCAAGTAAAAACTGACCTGCGACCAGGAAAAACAACAACACGCCCGTTGAGATAGCGACGGCTTTTAACGCCACCAGTCGACGCTGTTTTGCGGCTAAATGCGTTGTCTGTGATAGAAATACTGGAACAGTGCCGATAGGGTCAATGACCGCCCAAAGCACAACAAACTGAGTAAGGAGTACGCTCAACAACATCGAATCCCCTGATTCTATAAGTGAGTTGGTCGCCGCGTATGATGAATTGCTCGCTGACGTTTATTCAGTCAATAACATGACATTGTTGAATAGTTTATCAGGTCTGGAGTCCTAAGTGTGAATAGATAAGATGGATAAAATTGCAACAAAATCCCCCCTACAGTTAAGGGGCATGGGCAGGGCTTAAAGTTGAGTTTCCAGTTGTTGGAGTAAAATCACAGCTTGAGTACGGTTTTTTACATCTAACTTACGGAAAATCGCAGTCATATGGGCCTTAATGGTGGCTTCTGAGACGTTAAGCTCATAAGCGATTTGCTTGTTGAGTAGGCCATCGGACAACATACCAAGAACTTTATATTGCTGCGGTGTTAACGTGGCGAGTTTTTCGGTCAATTGCTGACATTTAGGATCGTTAATGATCAATCCTTCAGGGAAAAACGGTTCACCGTTTAACACGGTGTGCAGGGCATTGACCAATTCACGCATATCACTGGATTTGGGAATAAACCCAAATGCACCATGATGTTTGACTTGAGTGACTACTGCCGGTTCTTCACTGGCAGAAATAACCACGATCGGCAGTTCAGGGTACTCGGTACGTAATTGAATTAACCCTGACATGCCATTGGCGCCAGGCATTTTTAGGTCAAGCAGCAATAAGTCAGGTTCTGGCTCTTTTTTTAACAATTCAAGTAACGCTTCAAGGGAATCCGCTTCAAGAAGATTCGCTCCACTAATCGCCATATGCACTGATTGAAACAGGGCATTACGAAACAAAGGATGGTCGTCTGCGATGATGATGGTGTAAGTGGAATCCATGACGTTAATTTCTTTTAACTAAATCGTTAATGAAATTATTGTCAGCTTTAGGCGAATGAACAATATTGAACCATTAAAAGTCTGAACTAAATCGACTTTTATTAGTAAATTTGCATATAAATGACGATGCCAACGCTATGGCCAGCATCGTATATTTATAAACCGTGAGCCTCGAGATGGGAAAGGAACGGCTGCGCTTTAACAAAACCGGTTAGGCGAGCTGCTGGAACATGGTTTCCTTGACTATCCCAGAATTCGATCGTGGGTAATCCGAGGACTTTCATGTAGGTCATTAGCTCAATGTCATTGGGCATGCTTTTGGTGACATCAGCTTGAATCAAAACAAAGTCTTTTAGCTTGTTTTCAACGTCTGGCTGGTGAAAGGTGTATTTTTCAAACTCTTTACAGGCAACACACCAATCCGCGTAGAAATCAAACATCACCGGTTTTCCTACCTTTTTTGCATCGGCGAGTTGTTGTTTGAGTTCATCTAACGTGCTGATTCGCTTGAAAGCAATGGTATGTGTGGCTTGAGTTGGCGCTGATACCCAGTAACTGATTAGTGGCTGAGCGGATGCGACCAACCCCAATACTGCAATAATGGCGACGACACTCTGTTTCCAGCCACCAAAGGGGAGGCTGTTTTTGGCGTGATATAACCAACCAAATGCTGCAATACCCAGTAACGACCATAAAGTGAGAGACCAGCTTTCAGGGAGGATTCGCTCCAGTAAGAAAATCGGTGCGGCGAGGAGAATGAAGCCAAACAAGGTTTTTACTCGATTCATCCATTCACCAGCTTGTGGGAGGAGCTTATTACCAAACACCGCCGCGATGATCAGTGGAATTCCCATACCCAGTGCTAACGCATACAGTGCAACCCCGCCGGTCAGCAAATCACCGCTTTGTGCGACGTAAAGTAGAGCGCCGGAAAGCGGTGCAGTCGTGCACGGGGAGCATACCAATCCCGAGATCGCGCCCATAGCAAAGACGCCCCATAATTTGCCGCCTTGCTGTTGATTACTTAAGTGGCTAAGCCAAGTTTGAACTCGGTTTGGCAGTTGAATGGTATACACGCCAAACATCGATAATGCCAAAGCAATAAATAAAACGCTTAAGGTGATTAGCACATATGGGTGCTGCAATGCTGCTTGGAACTGTAACCCTGCTGACGCGACGACTAAGCCGAGTAAAGTATAAGTGAGCGCCATGCCTTGCACGTAGACAAACGCTAAGCCTAAAGCACGCTTATGGCTGAGTTTCCCGCTGCCAAGCACAATACTGGTTAAAATGGGGTACATCGGTAGCACGCAAGGCGTAAAAGCGAGGCCGACACCGAGCAGTAAAAACAGCAAGGGTGTCCACCATTGCTCCGCAAGTTGGTGAGCAAGCCCACTTTGTTGGGAAGCTGGCGCTTGTGATGTAGAAATGGATTGTGGCTGTTGAGGTTGAGATGTAGATGCTAACGGTCGTGCGCTACCTACTTCTTTCATTGGCATCAAAGCCAGCTCACGCGTTTCTGGTGGATAACAAAAACCGGCTTGCGCGCAGCCTTGATATTGAATCAAAAGGCGGCCGTTTTCGCCCACTTGAGTCAGCGGAACTTCGGCTAATAAAGGTTCTGTATAGATATGCACGTCACCAAAAAATTCGTCATGGTAGGGCGTACCGTCTGGATATTGAACCTCGCCAAGCTGTGCATTTTCAGCGCTAAAATTAAGGCGCTCTTGATACAGGTAATAACCCGGCTTAATTTGCCAGTCGATATAGACGCGATCACCTTGTTGATAAGCATTGAAGACAAACGCTTCATCGACAGTCACGAATTGATTACTGCTTGAGCCTAAGCTGTTAATCGTAGAACTGGCGGGAGGGTTAAAGTCAGCAATTGCTGACCATGAAGCCAATAAAGTAATGAATATCAATAAAATTTGACGGGTAACACGCTGCATAATGGAATCAAATTTGGACGTTCTGTGGGCTAGTGTAACTCAATCAGACCCGTTTGATCGCTAACAAGTTTCATCAATACCAATATTTTGCGGCTTACGCGGATTGTATGTCACAAAATAAAACACGCATGGCGGCACATTGGCCGCCATTAAATGGGAATGATTACAGAATTAGGCTGCCAAAACCAAAGCCTAAAATCACTGAACTGGCAATGGTCACCACACCAGGAATTAAAAAGGGGTGGTTAAAGACATAACGACCAATTCGGGTTGAGCCTGTATCATCCATTTCGACCGCGGCCAGTAGTGTTGGGTAGGTCGGCAGTACAAATAGCGCACTCACTGCTGAAAATGACGCCACGGCGGTCAGCGGTGCAACACCAATCGCTAATGCGGCAGGCATCAAAGCCACGGTTGTTGCACCCTGGGAATACAGCAGCATTGACGCTAAAAACAGCACTAAGGCAAGCATCCAAGGGTGTTGTGATAGTAAAGAACCCGCAACGTGTTTGATGTCTTCGACATGGGCATTCACAAAAGTTGATCCTAGCCATGCGACGCCGAGGACACACACACAAGCGGTCATGCCAGAGCGAAAAGTTGCGGCGCTTGGAATTTTTGAAGCGTCCACTTTGGTGGTGAAGGCAATAATACCTGCTGCTGCGAGCATGACCGCGATAATGGCTTCATTGCGCCCTAACGCCGGATCGGTGATTAATCCAATTGAGTTTGAAATTGCAGCGGCATAGCACACAACCAATAAGATCGCGCCAAGAAAAATGAAGGTAGCCGTTTTGGCTGTTGGCAGAATCTGGCGTTGTTGCTGACGTTCGAGTTTGATTTGACCATCATTTAAACGCTGCTGATAAATCGTGTCATCTTTTAGCTCACAGCCCATAAAGTTGGCAACAAACGCACCGATCATGCAAGCAATGAAAGTGCTTGGAATGCAGACAGCGAGCAGCATGATGTAATCCACGCCTTGTGGCGCTAGCATCGCTGCAAATGCAACGACCGCGGCAGAAATGGGCGATGCTGTGATAGCGACTTGAGAAGCCACGACGGCGATAGATAGAGGACGAGAAGGCCTAACGCCTTGCCCTTTGGCCACTTCGGCAATGACGGGTAAGGTGGAAAACGCGGTATGCCCGGTGCCTGCCATCAAGGTCATTAGGAAAGTCACAATGGGCGCATAGAAGGTAATACGCTCGGGGTGTTTTCGTAGAAAGTTTTCGGCTAATTGTACCAACCAATCCATACCTCCAGCCACTTGCATAGCGGCAATTGCCGTAATGACGGACATAATAATTAAAATGACGTCAACCGGAATAAAACTTTGGCTGGTGGGAACGCCCAGCACTATTGATAGCGCAATGACGCCCGCGCCTCCCGCAAGCCCAATCCCGATGCCACCCATTCGGGCGCCCAGATAGATAAACAGCAGGACGATAAGTAACTCAAGTGTGATCATGAATAAACCTTAATAATGAGTAATACCAAACATGATTGGATAAATAATGGGAATGGCGTACCAATAAAGGCCAACAAAAAGGGCTCGACGGATCGGCCCTTTGGTTAGCGATTTATTGGTTAGTAGCGTTTGGCTTTGTATTTCGGATGCAGGAAGTTATCGACACATAAAATATCGTCAATTTCCTCTTCGCTAAGCAAGCCACGCTCAAGGACGACCTCGCGTACGCTTTTGCCTGTCTCTGCACAGATCTTTCCGACGATGTCGCCTTCATGATGACCAATGTATGGGTTGAGGTAAGTGACGATACCAATCGAGTTGTAGACGTAATTCTCACACACCTCTTTGTTGACGGTGATGCCATCAATACATTTGTCACGCAAGTTAACGCAGGCATTTGAAAGTAGAGAAATTGATTCAAACATACTTTGTGCGATGACCGGTTCCATCACGTTTAATTGAAGTTGCCCACCCTCGGCTGCAAACGAGACCGTGTTGTCGTTACCGAGAACTTTAAAGCACACTTGGTTAACCACTTCCGGTACCACAGGGTTGACTTTAGCGGGCATGATTGATGAGCCAGCTTGCAGTTCAGGTAAGTTGAGCTCATTGAGACCCGCGCGTGGTCCTGAAGATAGCAAGCGCAAGTCATTACAGATTTTGGAGAGCTTAACGGCGAGGCGCTTAAGAGCGCCATGAGTCATAACGTAAGCACCACAATCAGAGGTTGCCTCAATCAAATCTTCGGCAGCGACCACATCTAATCCCGTTACGGCTGCTAAATGTTTGATAGCAAGTTCTTGATAACCTTCAGCGGCGTTGAGGCCGGTACCAATGGCTGTGGCACCAAGGTTGATTTCAAGTAACAGTTTTGATGTGTATTCAAGTGCGCGAATTTCCTCATTCAAGGTCACAGACCAAGCGTGGAACTCTTGGCCAACCGTCATCGGCACGGCATCTTGCAATTGAGTACGGCCCATTTTCAAAATACTTCCGAACTCTTGGCTTTTAAGGTCAAAAGCGCCTTTTAAGTACTCGATGGCTTCAATCAGTTTGTGCACGGAGTTATACACCGCGATACGGAAACCGGTTGGGTAAGCACAGTTGGTTGATTGGCTACGATTGACATGATCGTTAGGGTTAACGAACTGATATTGCCCTTTCTCTTTTCCCATCAACTCTAAAGCAACGTTGGCAACCACTTCATTGGTGTTCATGTTGACTGATGTGCCGGCCCCACCTTGGAACACATCAGAAGGGAATTGATCCATACATTTTCCTGTGTCCAAAATCAGGTCACAAGCTTGAATGATGTAGTGAGCGACTTCACTAGGAATGACGCCAAGTTCTTTATTGGCTAAAGCTGCCGCTTTTTTCGTCATGATCATGCCACGAACAAATTCGGGCACATCAGAGATGGTGACGTTGGAAATATTAAAGTTTTCGATGGCGCGTAGGGTATGAATACCGTAGTAAGCATCGGTTGGAACGTGGCGCTGACCAAGCAAGTCTTCTTCGATGCGAGTCGCGTTGCTGGCTGCTGCTGGAGCGTCAGTAAAAGTCGACATAACAGGATCCTTAGATAATTATTTTGTATTTAAGATGAATCGTTTGCCAATCTAAAATTAAGAATCCGTTCGTTAGAATATGTGGCGGTAAATCGCTCCCGACTTAGCCGCTACATAATACTGTTATCGACACTGAAATATAGAGGAAAAGACGGGTTTTTTATCATCGTGTGATAAATATCAGTCGTGAGAGTGGCTTTTTATAATGTGAAGCTGTTCTTTGCCATGGATGGTTACGCAGTTTTTGCCTTTGGCTTTAGAGCGGTAAAGTGCCTCATCAGCGTGGCTGAACGAGTGTTCGGGCTCAAGCTCAATTTGAGCAATGCCGACACTGATGGTGAGGGAATAAGCTTGTGAGGTTTCAATCGTTTGGCATACACGACGCATGAGCAGTGCTGCTTTATCGGTATCGGCATGTTGAATGATTACGGCAAACTCATCGCCGCCAATGCGGGCGATAAAGTCGGTTTCGCGTAGTAACGCGGCTAACTTATCAGCGACATATAAAATGATTCGGTCGCCAAAGGAGTGACCGAGAGAATCATTAATTTGTTTGAAGTTATCAATGTCGATAATCGCGAGGCAGCTTGGCGGCTGCTCTGGGTAGCGCTGATATAACTTGGAGTAATGCTCCAAGACATGATTAAATTTACTTTTGTTCCACAGTTCCGTTGCTGGGTCACGTTCTGTTTGACTCTTAAGTTGTTTGATTCGTTCATATTGTTCAGAGATGTCGCTAATCGAATATAGATAATGACGATTACGATTCCAACTTGAGGAAGAGGTGGTAACTTCGGCTTGGCAAATACGCTGTTGGCCACTTTTGGCGAGAAAGGTGAGCTGACCTTTCCAACTATCCGCTAAATATAAATCGTGCTCGATGGATTTTGCTTGTTTGGGATCGAGGGTAAATTTGAAAATATTGGCGTTTAAAACGTCAGATGTTTCTTGGTCGACTAACTCACAGAAACGACGCGTGGCGCGAGTAATACGATGGTGACTGTCCGTAATCACGATAGCGGTGCCACTGGAGAGCACCAGCTCAGCAAATTTTTGATCGAGTAATTCGCGCTGTTTGGCATCCCAAATCAACGCCAGAATACCACTGAGGATGCCGGAGAATAACCAGATTATGACCAACTCTTGTTGAATATCCGTCGACAGAGCATCAAATTGTGCTGCGATGTCAGCCGCTGGTATATGAGTCAACATGATGAGTGGGCTTTTGGAAACGAACAGCTTTGACTCCATCGGCTTGAAAACATATAAGCCATTGGGACTCATATAATTCCCTCTACGGGCATCGCTTGCTTGAATTTGTCGCCATAAATCGATGTTTTCGTTACGAAGATTATAGTGATATCTATCGGCGATGAGGTCACCAAACAGTTTATCGCTTTGCTGGCTAAGACGATAGAAACCGAGTTCATTAACGAAATCGATCGCTTGATTGGTTTCAACGTTTGATGCTGTCAGTAGGCGTACAATTTTAAGAACCGCAAGATTCGCAATTAGGTAGCCATAGCGCGTATTGTTGTCGCTGATGGGGCGGATAATACGATAGCCAGGAAGGTATGGTATGACAGGGCGGCCATGTTCATATTCAATATCGACGCCCACATGCCCTGTTGTATTATTGGGTAGGGATTTGGCATAGGCAACATAGTCACGGTGGCTCTTATCTTGAAGTTCCTCATTCGCAACAACATATGGCTTAGGGTTACTGTTGTTGCGTTCGACACGAATTTTTTCCTTGCCTTGCGCATCAAGGAAGCGAAGTTGATAGAAGTAATCAGAGTTGGCGCTGACTAAGGACCATTGGTTTTCGATGTAGTGTTTGAGATTCGCATCCTGAGTTTGAGCGTAATCGAGCAGTAATGATGACGAGTAGAGTGCGCGATAGATATTATCGAGATGATTTTGAACACGAGTCGCCCTCGTATCAATGTACGATAGCAATTGCAGGTTTTCACTGGTTAGCTTCGCTAATAACGACTGGTATGATTTATCTGAAAGATGAAGATAAACACCGCCAATAATTAATGAGCATCCTAGCCATATGATCACTATTTTGTTAATAACCGTGGTGATGCGTCTCATCTCATGATCAAGTTCGAAGTTAACTACTACTTAAAATGTAGTTACTCATCGATCAATTGCAACTAAAATTCTAGCAACTTATTGCATATTGTGAGGTGGGGTTTAGCGACCAATATTGACTTAAATTGTGAGAGAATTTTGCTCGTGATGTGCTGTGCTTGAAGTTGTCGAGGGATACGTCTAATGTGGTAGCCAACTGAGGAGGCGACGTGTTCCCACTATTGCTACTGTTATTTATTTTTGTGCCAATTATAGAGATTGGACTGTTTATCCAAGTCGGTGGTTTTCTTGGCTTATGGCCGACCATTGGGTTAGTTTTGCTCACCGCATTCGTTGGTGCATCTTTAGTACGTAGCCAAGGTATTCGTACTCTGATTAACGTACAACAACGTGTGCAGCGAGGTGAACTGCCTGCACAACAAATCGTTGAAGGTGTTATGTTGGCGGTATCTGGAGTCTTACTGTTGACGCCAGGCTTTATGACGGATGCTTTAGGGATGGTGGTTCTACTTCCTGCGCCGCGTGCGTTGCTCGCGAAATACGTTATGAGTAAAGTCGTGGTGAAAGGGGCGAATGCGTTCCAGCAAGGCAGCTTTTATGGCCAACAAGACAATAATCCATTTGGTTCTCAGCGCTCTGAACAAGGCGACACGTTCGAAGGTGAATACGAGCGTAAAGACGAAGATAAAAAAGACGACTCCGACGACCACCATAATCGCCTTCGTTAACGAATAGGTAAAACACTGGCTCAAGCCAGTGTTTTTGTATGGGTTACTGCGCGCCGTCAAACCCCATTTGTCGCCATGCTTCAAAGGCAATGATGGCAACGGCATTGGATAAGTTTAGGCTTCGTGCTTCGGGCATCATTGGAATGCGAATACGCTGTTCCATCGGCATGCTTTCAATCAACTCCGCAGGTAAACCTCGTGTCTCCGGGCCAAATAGCAATACGTCCCCCGCTTGATAACTTGGGTCAACATGATGGCCTGTGGTTTTTGTTGTACAAGCAAAAATTCGATATGGCTGCGCGCGAGCATTCAAGAAGTCGACAAAAGCTTGATAGTTTTCATGGCGTGTCACTCGCGCTAAGTCGTGGTAATCCAAGCCCGCACGACGAACTTTCTTTTCTTCTAAATCAAACCCCAATGGCTCGATAAGGTGAAGGTTGGCGCCGCAGTTAGCGCATAAGCGAATGATGTTTCCGGTATTCGGGGCTATTTCAGGTTCGTAAAGGGCGATATCAAACATAGTTAAAGCGGGTGGTGAGCTAAGAATGGCAAGCAGTATAAGGCGGCGAAGCGAATACGCCAAGCCGCCTGTTCATTTCGTCGTCAGTGTTTAAAGTGCGGCGTGGTAATTATCGCTTACTGCATCCCAATCAACGACATTCCACCAAGCGTCAATATATTCTGGGCGGCGGTTCTGATAACTGATGTAGTAGGCGTGTTCCCAGACATCTAGCGCTAGAATGGGTTCGCCTTGTTCGCTGGCAATGTCCATCAGCGGGTTATCTTGGTTGCTGGTCGAGACTATCTTTAACTCTCCATCTTTGACCACAAGCCAAGCAAAACCAGAGCCAAAGGTATTGATCGCCGCTTGTGCAAATTGGTCTTTAAATGCCTCGAAGCTGCCAAATGTGCGGGTAATGGCGTCGCCAAGCGCGCCTTTCGGTTCGCCGCCACCATTAGGAGACATGCAATTCCAATAAACAATATGGTTGTAGTAACCGCCGCCGTTGTTACGTATGGCTGGCGACAACTTGGAAATATTAGCAAAAATATCTTTTAGACTTGTTGATTCAAGTTCTGAGCCTTTGATCGCGGCGGTGAATTTATCGAAGTAGGTACGGTGGTGCTTGCTGTAGTGCACTTCCATTGTTTTCGCATCGATATAGGGTTCTAGCGCATCATAGGCGTAAGGCAATTCTGGAAAAACATGTGACATGGTAAATCCTCCTTAGTTGGAGAATTTACTGTAATGATAATCGTTCTTATTATCAACATTTGAGTTTGTAAGGGTATTACTCACTGAATTATTGATAAAAGAGTGACTAACGCTTACTTCGCGATGAGGGGCAATGTCATATCAATCCTCAGGCCACCTAACTCACTTCGGCTAGCGACGATGGAACCATTATGCTGGCGAATCGCATTTTGGGTGATGGCCAGCCCGAGGCCTGTCCCTCCACTGTGGCGATCGCGTGCGGTGGAAACTCGATAAAATGGACGGAAAATGGCGTCCAGTTCATCATCTGGGACACCGTCACCATTGTCTTCCACGCGAATAAATAGTTGATCATTCTGATCTGAAAGCGCTACTTGAACCTGATCTTTACTGTAATAAATCGCGTTACGGACCACGTTATCGACTGCGCTCATCAATAGTTTGGGATTACCTGAAATCTCACGTTGTGGAATGGCGGTGAACGTTAAGCTTTTGGCGACTTGTTCGGCCTCAAACTGCGCATCGCTAAGAATTTCTTCCCATAAGCTTTGCAGAGGCTGAATTTCACGTGTGAGGTGACTGTCGGCTTGAATGCGTGACAACGCAAGCAGCTCGCCTATCATCTGCTCTAACCGCTGTGCTTCGGTATCAATACGGGTTAGTTCTTGGCTCTCTCCTTGTTTACGAGCTGCCAGACCTGTCGCCATTCTTAGCCGTGTGAGAGGGGAGCGTAACTCATGGGAAATATCAGACAGCAGACGCTGCTGGCCCGAAATCATCTGGTTGACAGCCTCAACCATTTGATTAAAGCTGGCGCCCGCTTGGCGAAACTCCGATGTGCCTTTTTCAAGTTGTGGATCCACCACAAATTCGCCTTTTGCAACGCGCTGTGCAGCACGCTCTAACTTACGCGCTGGTTGGCTTAATGCCCAAGCAAGCCATAGCAGTAATGGGGTGCTGGTTAGCATGACGGCGAGTAATAAGGTGAAAGGTTTATCCAATATGGTCAGTAGGAATGGCGGTGGTCGATCCCATTTGACGCCGACATAAAGCAATAAATTTTGCTTGGCTAACTGCACGGGCAGTGGACCGGCGATCATAAAGCGGCCATAGAGCTTTTGTTGCGGTGTTTCTGGTGATTCAGAGGTAGTAATAAAGTTTTGTAGTGCTCGTTCTGGAAAGTTATGTTGGTTACGGACAGAGAGAGGCTGACCTTCTTGGTCGGTAATGAAAATACGCATTTTACGATCTGGTGAGCGGCCACGAGGATCATCTAAAGCAAATAGAATACGGCCAAGGTCGCTCTCATCGTCAAACTGCTGTTCAATGCCATCGCGAATCTCCTTAAGGTGTTGAAGATGATCTGAAGAGATATCTTTGGCCTTGCGGGGGTCAAAATGAGGCAGTGACAAAGCAACCATCAAGACCAGAAACATCGTAAACCAAAAAATAGCAAAAATACGCCCATAGAGGCTGGTGATTCTAGGTAAACGCATCACTCTTCCTCAACCAGTAAGTAACCCCGCCCACGCAGTGTTTTTATTCGTGGTTTGCCGTCGGCACGTTCCGGTAACTTTTTACGCAAATTGGAAACATGCATATCGATAGCACGATCAAACGCCGCTAAGTGCTTACCAAGCACTTCAAGGCTCAGTATTTCTTTGGTCAGTGTTTCTCCGGGGTGTTCGACAAAATAACTCAACAGAGAAAATTCTGTGGTGGTTAATTCTAACAGTTGGTCTTGGCAATAGGCCTCCAAGCGGCCCGGATAGATTTTGAGATCTTGGTATTGCAGGCAATCACTGCTTTTTTCTGGGTGAGGTTCATTATGGCTTTGGGTTCGGCGCAAAATCGCGCGAATGCGAGCCAGCAACTCTCGATCGCTAAAAGGCTTTGGTAAGTAATCATCAGCGCCTAACTCTAACCCAATGACGCGGTCAATCTCTTCGCCTTTGGCGGTGAGCATAAGGACCGGGGTTTCCCAGTCGGCACGTAAACGTTTTAGCGTTTCGGTGCCATTAAGCTTGGGCATCATGACATCAAGTAAAATGAGGTCCACAGTGTCATCGATCAACGCTAAACCACTCTGGCCATCATTTGCTTCAGAGATAGTAAACCCTTCGAAGGTCAGGACCTCCTTAAGTAAGCTGGTAAGTTCGGTGTCATCGTCGATCAGTAAAATGTGGGCCATAAAAATACCTTAGCGTCTATGTGCGTAGCCTTATAATAGTGCGAAATTCGGTGACAGTAATCCGCTCTTTACGAACATTTACTGTTCACCCACGTTGCTTTACGTCGTGCCCTGTATTCTACCCTCAAGCACTGTAAAACAGTCCTGACCAATAAATATAAGGGTATGAATATGAAAGCAACAAAAAAACTTGTACTGATGGCATTGATTGCACCAATCGCGTTAGGTTCTGCTAGTGTATTGGCGTTTGGCGGCGGTAAAGGTGGGCATGGTCCTGAGCATCGTGGTTTTGATCAACAGTGCCGCGGTGGTGGTGAGCGTGGTGTGATGAAACAACTCAACTTGAGTGATGAACAAAAATCGCAGCTTAAACAGATGCGTGAACAATCTCGTCAAGCGATGAAAGAGGAAATGCAAGGTCAGTTTGCTGAGCGTCAGGCCGAAATGAAAGCCTTTCATGCCAAGGAGCAACAATTGGTGCTAGCGGATAATTTCGATGCACAAGCGGCCAATGCATTGGCATTGGAAATGGCAGAGAAACAAGCGCAAATGCGAGTAAAAATGATGAATCATCGTCATGATATGCTGAGTGTATTGAGCGATGAGCAAAAACAGCAGTACGAGACGCTCGTCGAGGCGCAGCAACAAGAGTGCGCGCAGAAAATGGCTGAGCATAGACAAAAGCGCCAACAAAAAGCCAATAACGATTAATGCTCCATTGTTTGAAGAGCATTCAAAAAGCGACCCAAGTGGTCGCTTTTTGTGTTTGGTACGCTTTTATTTTTAACTCAGGTTATACTTGGCGACAATAATGGAAACTGAAATCTATATATGAAACAAGAATATGCACGCTTGGTATCTTTGGCCGCTTGGACAGCGACCGTCGTTGCTACGCTTCTTTTGGTGGTCAAGTTAGCCGCATGGTGGGTCACCGGGTCGGTCAGCCTATTGGCTTCATTGATTGATTCGATGTTGGATATTGCTGCGTCTTTGGTCAATTTGGTGGTGTTACGCTACGCCTTGCAGCCGGCCGATCAAGAACACTCATTTGGTCATGGCAAGGCCGAATCCTTAGCGGCACTGGCTCAAGCTATGTTTATTTCTGGCTCCGCGATGTTTTTGATTTTGAACGGGATTGATCGCTTCTTTCGGCCCCATGAGTTGCAGTCTCCTCAGTATGGTGTTTATGTCAGTCTGTTTTCGATTTTGGTCACCTTCAGCCTTGTGCGTTTTCAAAAATACGTGGTGAGAAAAACGGGCAGTCAAGCGATAGAGGCGGACTCATTACATTATCAATCCGATCTTTATATGAACGCGGCCATCATGGTGGCACTGATTCTCAGTTGGTTTGGGCTCAAACAAGCTGATGCGATATTTGCGATTGGAATTGGTGGGTACATTCTTTATAGCGCAGCAAAAATGGTCTACCTTGCGATTCAAACCTTGCTCGACCGTCAGCTTCCTGAACATGAAGTGGCACAAATTCGTGATATCAGCGTGTCGGTACAAGGGGTTCTTGGTGTCCACGATATTCGGACGCGTATGTCAGGGCCGATTCGTTTTATTCAGTTGCACCTAGAAATGGAAGATAGGATTTCATTACTTGAAGCCCATCAAATTGCCGATAGAGTCGAGGCTCTCTTATTTTCGGCATTTCCCGACTCCGACATCTTAATCCACCAAGACCCTTACTCTTTGGTTCATGAGCAAGAGACACCGACTATTCTCAACAATGGTGATGGGTTGGATTAGGACAAATACACAGTTATTGTCTACGTTGTTAGTGAGCGATAAATCGATGGATACTGACATTTATCAACAAAGTGAGGCAGTGAGCTGTAATACAATTACAGAAGTAAAAAAGTTACGTACATCTGGATAAATATCAGTAGTATTCCTATCCAGTACGAGTAACATAATCAACAAACTAAACAATTATTGATCATTGGCTTAAAGCGAATGACGCAACTTTTTTTGAAATTTGATTCCCATATAATCGAGGGTGAGCATGATTAAGAAAATCGGTGTCTTAACGAGTGGTGGTGACGCACCAGGCATGAACGCAGCAGTTCGCGGTGTTGTTCGTACTGCGTTATCTGAAGGCCTAGAAGTGTACGGTGTTTATGACGGTTATCTAGGTCTGTATGAAGATCGTATCGTAAAGCTTGATCGCTCTAGTGTTTCTGATGTGATTAACAAAGGCGGTACCTTTTTAGGTTCTGCTCGTTTTCCTGAGTTCAAAGAAGAAGCTGTTCGTCAGCAAGCGATCGAGAACCTGAAAAAGCATGACATTGACGCACTGGTTGTGATTGGTGGTGATGGCTCATACATGGGCGCGAAAAAGCTAACAGAAATGGGCTATCCATGTATCGGTCTACCTGGCACGATTGATAACGACATCGCTGGTACGGATTACACTATTGGTTATCTAACGGCGCTAAATACGGTTATTGATGCCATTGATCGTCTGCGTGATACCTCCTCTTCACACCAACGTATTTCTATTGTTGAGATCATGGGACGTCACTGTGGTGATTTGACCTTAATGTCAGCGATTGCTGGTGGTTGTGAGTACATTATCAGCCCTGAAACCGGCCTTGATAAAGAGAAGTTGATTGCCAATGTACAAGATGGCATCAAGAAAGGTAAGAAGCATGCCATCATTGCTCTGACTGAGTTGATGATGGACGCAAACGTACTGGCAAAAGAAATTGAAATGGCAACGGGCCGTGAAACACGCGCCACTGTACTTGGTCATATTCAGCGTGGTGGTCGACCAACGGCATTTGACCGTGTTTTGGCTTCTCGAATGGGCAACTACGCGGTGCATTTGTTACTTGAAGGTCATGGCGGTCGCTGTGTGGGTATCGTGAAAGAGCAGCTTGTGCACCACGATATCATTGATGCGATTGAAAATATGAAACGCCCTGTACGTGATGACTTATATCAAGTGGCTCAAGAATTGTTCTAATCCACGAGTAAAAAGTAAAACAAAAAACCACCTGTTAGAAGGTGGTTTTTTTCATCTTATTTTAGGTCAGGAAGTTCTTCCGCCGTACCGCGGCGCGGACGTTTACGCCGTTTGATACGTTGATGTACACCACGTCGTAAGGCGTGAATCCGATTCTCCGCTTTATCTACACCAAGCAACACCGCTAACGCCAGTACGGTTAACAGCACCGATTGCTGCATATGACCAAGCCCAATCATCATACCGAGCGCGGCCAATACCCAAATGACAGCAGCGGATGTGACACCATGAATTTTTCCATCTTGAGTCATCATGACCCCGGCGCCCAAAAAGCCCACGCCGGTAATGATTTGCCCGAGCACTCGTGCTTGATCCAAAGTATTCGGTGATAAAGACACCGCCATCGACATAAATAAATAGGTACCGGATATGATCAAAATGGCGGTGCGAATGCCCACAGGTTTACCACGTGTTTGACGCTCTGCACCGATCAGTACGCCGTTGATTGCGCAGCAAAGTAGTGCTGACCAGCTAAATGGTCCGAGATCGAACCAAGATGAAAGTTCGTTATTCATTGTTATCTTCCCCATAGAATGGGCGAAGTATGCATACACCCTAAGGGTGAGGCGAACAAAATATTTCTATGGTGACGATTAATTATTCAAGGTGGAGATCAAGTGGCGTTTTACTTGGCCGACCGCCGATTTCACGAGTTAGTTTCGGTACTAAGTACCCTGATACTTGAGTGATTAATCCAGCCATCAATTGACGTGCTTTATCATCACTGACATAAAAATGCGCCGCGCCCTGAACCTTGTCGAGAACGTGAAGGTAATAGGGTTGGATTCCTGCATCGAACAGCGCTTCACTCAAAGCGACCTGCGCTTCCACGTTATCATTCACGCCTTTGAGCAGCACACTTTGATTAAGTAGGGTTACGCCCGCTTGCTTGAGTTTGGTCATCGCATGACGAAGGGTTTCATCAATCTCATTCGCATGGTTAATGTGCGTAACAAAGATGACTTGTAACCGCGTGCTTGCAAGTAGTTTGAGTAACGCTTCGGTAACGCGAGCGGGAATGACGACAGGTAATCGGGAATGAATGCGCAGCCGCTTAAGGTGGGGAATCGTCGCCAAGCGTTCAACCAGCCAACTGAGTTCGGTATCTTTTGCCATTAACGGGTCGCCTCCAGAGAGGATCACTTCATTCAACTCTGAGTGATGTTCAATGTAGTTGAGTGACTGTTGCCAGCCGAGTTTGTTTCCCGGGTTATCTTGATATGGGAAATGGCGGCGAAAACAATAACGACAATTAATCGCACAGCCCCCTTTGACGATCATTAGCGCACGATTGCGATACTTGTGCAGCAATCCAGGTACAGCATTGTCTTGCTCCTCAAGGGGATCCGCCGAATAACCGTCATGAACCTCAAATTCTTCGCTTAGCGGTAAGACCTGACGTAATAAAGGGTCTTTGGGATTGCCTTTTTCCATGCGATCGATAAAACTTTGCGGCACACGCTGCGCAAAAAGCTTTCGAGCTTCAAATCCGTGTTGCCATGGCGAAGGATCAATGTTCAAAGATTTGAGCAAGGTTTCAGGATCAGAGATCCCATTCGCTAACTGTTTGAGCCAGTTTTGCTCAACAGCGTCGACTTTTCGGGTTATGATATGCGGCATTTAAAATTAACTCGAAGATGGTAAGAGGAAATAATGGCTACTGTTAGCACGAATGAATTTAAAGGCGGTCTTAAAATTATGCTTGATAATGAGCCGTGTGTCATTCTCGAAAACGAGTATGTGAAACCGGGTAAAGGTCAAGCGTTCAACCGTGTAAAAATCCGTAAACTGCTTTCTGGTAAAGTATTGGAAAAAACCTTTAAGTCTGGTGAGACGGTTGAAACTGCCGATGTCATGGATATCGACCTAGATTACTTGTACAACGATGGTGAATTCTACCACTTCATGAACGCAGAAACGTTTGAACAAATCGCTGCAGACATGAAAGCGATTGGTGACAATGCGAAATGGTTGGTAGAAAACAATACTTGTATGCTAACGCTTTGGAACGGTAACCCAATCGCGGTGACGCCACCAAACTTTGTTGAGCTAGAAGTGGTAGAAACCGACCCTGGTCTGAAAGGTGACACGCAAGGTACAGGTGGTAAGCCGGCGACATTAAGCACTGGCGCTGTGGTACGTGTTCCACTATTTATTGCAATTGGCGAAGTTATCAAAGTTGATACGCGTAGCGCGGAATATGTGAGCCGTGTGAAGTAATTGAAATATTGTTGAAAAAGACCACTTCGGTGGTCTTTTTTATTTTTGTGACACAAAATATGATGTGACACAATTCTCACTTATCGATAAGCCGCTAGTATTCAAGTTATGAAAGATTCGATCCGTATCTGGTATGAAGCGGCCAGACCGAAAACGCTTCCATTGGCTTTGATTTCAATCACCACGGGAAGTGTCCTTGCGTTTGCTTCTGATCATTTCTCTTGGATGATCGCGGGGCTGTCGTTTTTGACCGCGACATTACTGCAAATCCTTTCCAATCTCGCGAATGACTATGGGGACTCAGTGCAAGGCACCGATAATGAATCACGTATCGGCCCTGTTCGCGCCATGCAAACGGGGATGGTCACGCCAAGAGTCATGAAGCAAGCCATTGGCTTTAATATTGTATTAACGATTCTTGCTGGGTTAGCGCTCGTCTTTTATGCGTTGGATTCCTTGCAAAGTATCTTAACCTTCATTTGCCTCGGATTACTCGCTATTTTCGCGGCGATTGCTTATACCATGGGCAGTAAGCCCTATGGGTATGTTGGGTTGGGCGATGTTTCGGTGTTTGTCTTTTTTGGTTTATTGGGAGTGGCTGGCACCTATTTTCTGCATACCGGAATCGTTGACTACTCGTTGATTTTGCCTGCACTTGGCTGTGGGTTCTTAGCCGTTGCGGTACTTAACATCAATAATCTGCGTGATATCGAAAATGATCTGGTATGCGGTAAACGTACCGTTGCAGTTCGTCTTGGCCAAAAACGAGCCAAGCAGTATCACTTTGCGTTGCTGTCAGGCGCGTTAATCACGTTCCTCGCGTATCTGCTGTTACAGCCAAGTCCTGTCTGGATTTGTCTACCGTTCTTACTCAGTATTGTGGTGCTTTTTCGCCATGGTAAAGCAGTATGGGTTGCCACTCAGCCAGCGCAAATTGCGCCAATGCTACCAGTGGTTGTTAAGTGCTCTGTTGTCACTAACCTGTTGTTTGCAGGCGTGGTTATAGCGCAAACTCTCGTCAGTTAATTTGCGTATTGTCATTGCAAAGACACAATGACTCGATATACTCGAAAGACGTGACGATCGGTAATAAAGAAGAGACGCTATGGAATACAATACCTCAGCTCTATGCGATATTTATCTCGAACAAGTCGATGTAGTAGAACCTATGTTCAGTAATTTCGGCGGCAGTGCGTCGTTTGCTGGGCAAATAACCACTCTTAAGTGCTTCGAAGATAATAGTGTCATTCGAGAAGTTCTGGAGCAGGACGGTGAAGGCCGCGTGCTACTGATTGACGGTGGTGGCTCTTTGCGCCGCGCGCTGGTCGACGCTGAAATCGCCTCAATCGCTGAGGAAAATGACTGGGAAGGTATCGTTGTATACGGCTGTGTGCGAGAAGTCGATGAGCTTGAAGATATGAATATTGGAATTCAGGCATTAGCATCGATTCCGGTTGGTGCAACCGCTCAAGGCGTCGGTGATGTGGATATTCCAGTCAATTTCGGTGGCGTAACGTTTCTACCGGAAGATTACCTTTATGCCGATAATACCGGCATTATACTCTCTCAAGAGCCACTTGATGTCGATATGAATATTGTCGACGATGAGTTGGATGAAGAGGAAGATGACGAATTAGTGTAATGCCAATCCGCTCGGTGAACAGCTGGCTAGATGCCAGCTGTTTTTGTTTCTGGGTGATTAAACTGGCAACGGAGAGCAATGTTGGCGTCGTAAGCGCAATGCATACAGGTACCCAAACACTCCGGCCGCAATGTTACCGACGCCTATTCCAATGAACAGGCCTTCAATGGCATAGAGCTGGCTTCCCATCCAAGCGCACGGGAGCACAAAGAGAAATAAGCGCATAAAGTTCCATTGAAAAGCACGTAGCGGCTGGTGCAGGGCATTGAGCGCAGACACTAGCATCATCACAATGCCTTGAAAGCCGTAGCTCACTGGAACCACTAACAGATAGTGCCAGAGCAGGTCACGAACACTTTGCTCCTGAGAAAATAGCGCGGAGAGTGGAATACTCAAAGGCACCATCATCACAAAGATCATGATTTGAAACAGTACTGAAAAACGCATACTCAGAAACAGCCCGGCGAAGCTGCGCTGCGGGTTTTCTGCGCCGAGATTTTGCGCCATAAAGGGTGTTAATGCCGAGGTGAGCGACATCAATACCAAGATCAAAATGGATTCGACGCGCTGCGCTGCGCCATAGGCTGCCACCGCGGTTTTTCCACTCTCTGAAATCATCACCATAAGTAGAGCGCCAGACAATGGCGTCATCGCATTAGAAAAAGCAGCAGGTGTGCCTATGCGAAGGATGAGTCCCCAATCTTGAGTCAAGCGTCGTAAAGACGGCATCGCCAGTAACTTATCTCGATAAATCAACATGTAGGCGGAGCCGAGCAGCGCCCCTAACCAACTGAAAGCGCTGGCTATCGCTGCGCCTTGAATCCCCAGCTCAGGAAAGGGACCTAGGCCAAAAATGAGTAGAGGATCGAGTACACCGTTAATAAGCCCGGATAGCATCATCAGTTTGGCTGGCGTTTTGGTGTCACCCGTGGCGCGAATCGCACTGTTACCCGCCATGGGAAGAACCAACAGCGGCACCGTTAAATACCAAACCTGCATATATTGCTCGATAAGCGGCAGGAGGTTGGCATCTGCGCCAAGCCGATTAAACAGTGGCGTTATGGTGGCCAGACCCAGCAGCGAAGCGAGAGAGACTAAGATAAACGCCAGTAACAAGCCATGCGTTGCCAAACGAGCGGCATCTTGAGGCTGATTTTGTCCCAGTAGGCGTCCAATGCTTGTCGAGATACCAATCCCCATCCCCATGGTAATGCAGTTAACTGCAAAAGTGACTGGAAAGGTATAACTGATGGCGGCTAAGGCATCTGTGCCTAATAACGAAATAAAGAAGGTATCGACAAGATTAAACATCAGCACAGAGACTAATCCAAACGTCATCGGAATCGTCATTTGACGCAGAACGTTGGGAATGGAGCCAGTCAGCAGGCCGTGTTTGTCCTTCATAAATCGAGTCGCTTGCAGGGAAAAACGTTAGGATACTCGATCATCGAGAAGGGGGATAGCGCAAAACAAAAAGGCCAGCAATGCTGGCCTTTTATCGACAAATACTTAAACGAATTAAGCTTTTGCTGCTGCCGCTGCTTTTGCAATCGCAGCGAAGCTTTTCGCATCAAGAGATGCGCCACCAACAAGAGCACCATCGATGTCTGGTTGTGAGAAGTAAGCTTCTGCGTTTTCTGGCTTAACGCTACCACCGTATTGGATGATAACTTGCTCAGCGACTGCTGCGTCTTTCGCTGCAATCAGTGCACGAATAGAAGCGTGGATGCGCTGTGCATCGTCTGCTGTTGCAGCTTTACCAGTACCGATAGCCCAGATTGGTTCGTAAGCGATGATTGCACCGTTTAGCGCTTCAACGCCGTAAGCGTCGATCACTGCGTTGATTTGACGTGCACATACTGCTTCAGTTTCGCCCGCTTCGTTTTGTGCTTCCGTTTCACCGATACAGAAAACAGGTTTTAGACCATTTTCTTTTAGGAAAGAGAATTTTTTAGCAACAAACTCGTCAGATTCATTGTGGTAATCACGACGCTCTGAGTGACCGATGATGATGTGAGTCGCGCCAAAGTCTTTTAGCATTTCAGGAGACATGTCGCCAGTGAATGCGCCGCTGTTGTTTACATCAGTGTTTTGAGCACCAAGAATAATTTTGTTGCCACCTTCTTTAATTAGGCGTTCAGCAAGATCGAGGTAAAGTGCTGGTGGTGCAACAGCAACGTCAACACCTGAAACACCTTCAAGTTCCTTATTAAGACCAGTTAGCAGCTCAGTGACCATGGCTTTGCTACCGTTTAGTTTCCAGTTACCCATCACTACAGGACGACGCATAGGAATTTCTCCGTTTCATTAAATGTAAAACAAAATTGATTGCGAACGAATATAACAGAATAAATTCGTTAGATCATGATTCTAATCATGTCTAACGAGAAAGCTAAGATCTCAGCGTGAGTGATCCAGTAAACAGAATCATAGCACTAGTGTCGGTTTTGGTTGCCGAAACGCACTTTAGTCGAGACACTCTTAACTTTGGTTATCCGCTGCGTTGCAAGGAGCAACACTATGCCACATTTAGTCATGGAGTACTCTAATTCGGTTGAAGAGCGGTTGAATATTCCCGGCTTATTGGAAGATTTACATCAGGTTGCATTGGACAGTCAGCTGTTTGATGTTCCATCGGTGAAATCCCGAGCAGTACGCTGTCACCATTGGTTGGTAGGGGAGTCCGCGGATAGTATCGACTTTATTCATATTACGTTTTCATTACTTGAAGGTCGCAGTGAGGAACAAAAAGCTTGGCTCTCGACCCAATTGATGGCGCTGCTGGCTGCAAGTGCTGGTCAGATTGAAAGCTTGACGGTCGATATTCGTGATATGGACAAAAGTACCTTTCAACGTCGAGCACAATAAGCAAGCTTGGAATTCAAGCTGTCAGTAGAGGAGTATTATGAACTTTCAATCATTGCTGTTTTCTTTTGAAGGAAGGATTGGGCGTAAGACCTTTTGGGTTTGGAACGTGTGCTATTACGCTGCCATCATTATATTGATTTCACTGGCGAACACTTTAGTTCCGTTGTGGGCACATTTGTTAGTCCCAGTGATTCTTTTGGTGCTGTTGTACCCTGATTTAGCGATGACAGCGAAACGTTGGCACGATCGCAATAAATCCAGTTGGTGGCTATTGCTCAATGTTCCATTATTGATTGGTCGCTTAGCGGCGCCAGTGGCTGCATCAACGGCGGACGAGCCGATGATGACTTGGCAGACGACCATTTCGTTTGTTGCGCTGTTTTGCGGTGTATGGATTCTGGTGGAATGTGGTTTTCTCAAAGGCACCCCGGGCGAAAATCGTTTTGGCCCTGCTGTGGTTTCGTCGTCTTGAGATGAGCGTCTATTTACGGAGTAGAACCTCTTCCACTAAGTGATTGACGCCTTTCTTCAAAATTAGCTGGGCTCGCTCACGAGTAGGCAGAATATTGTGTTTTAGATTGACACCATTGATTGAGCGCCAGATATCCCGCGCTTTTTCAATCGCCTCACTTTCGGGCAGCTTGGTGTAATGGCTAAAATAGGAGCCTGGCTTTTTAAATGCGCCTTTTCTAAATTTTAAGAAACGTTCGATATACCATTGTTCAATGATGTCGCTCTGTGCGTCGACATACAGTGAAAAATCAAGGAAGTCAGAAACAAAAACGCGCAGTGGGTCATGAGGGTAATCCATCCCACTTTGTAGAACATTCAACCCTTCGATAATCAGCACATCTGGGCGATCAACCACTTTCTCTTGATCGGTAATATCGTAAGTGACATGAGAATAGACGGGGACGGTTAAGTGAGGCTTACCCGCCTTGACGTCAGACACAAAATCCACCAAGCGACGAATGTCATAAGATTCTGGAAACCCTTTGCGCTGCATGATACCACGCTCGTCGAGAACCCGTTTCGGATACAGAAAACCATCGGTCGTCACCAGTTCGACTTTTGGATGGTTTTCCCAACGAGATAGCAAGGCTTGCAGCAATCGAGCGGTGGTGCTTTTCCCAACAGCAACACTGCCTGCAATACCGATAATGAACGGCGGAGCTTTTTCTTCATTGTGCAGAAATTGCTGAAGCACAGAATTGCGGCTTTGACGAGCTTCGATATAGAGGTTGAGTAAACGCGCTAAGGGAAGGTAGATTTCAACCGCTTCACTCATCGTGAGTTTTTCATTAACACCTTGTAGCTCTTTCAGGTCGTCTTCAGACAATGTCATCGCAACAGAATTACGTAATTCTGCCCATTTTTGGCGACTAAATGAAAGATATGGCGTCATCAATTTACTCGTGTTGATTGCAAAGCTGGGAGCAGCGAACATACATCATGCTCAGACGATTGCAAATGACTAAGCTGAGATATTTGCTCTAACACGGTAAATTTGCACGAAAAAACAGCAAATAAGCGTAAAAATTTTAAAAAAGCATTTTTTTTTAATTTAGCTATTGCAAGGGGCAAAATCATTCAATAGAATGCGCACCACTTATGCCGACTTAGCTCAGTAGGTAGAGCAACTGACTTGTAATCAGTAGGTCACCAGTTCGATTCCGGTAGTCGGCACCATTTTCCTGCTTTTGGTTGTAAATCAACCGAGTAATGAGAATGGCTTTGAAAATTTGGAGGGGTTCCCGAGTGGCCAAAGGGAGCAGACTGTAAATCTGCCGGCACTGCCTTCGATGGTTCGAATCCGTCCCCCTCCACCATATTCCAAAGGAAATAGCTCTCAGAGTTACGTGTGCGGGCATCGTATAATGGCTATTACCTCAGCCTTCCAAGCTGATGATGCGGGTTCGATTCCCGCTGCCCGCTCCACTCATTTAGAGTGCTGATATAGCTCAGGTGGTAGAGCGCATCCTTGGTAAGGATGAGGTCGGCAGTTCGAGTCTGCCTATCAGCACCAGCTCTAAGCAAAGTTTTCCTTTTGATACTTTCTTTCGACTAAACTAAGTTTAGTGATTGAGAGTAAGTTTATTACCAATAATTTTTGGTTGCGTGGTCATTCAAGCCACCTAAATCCGTACCTAGAGGGACAACTCATGTCTAAAGAAAAATTTGAACGTACGAAACCGCACGTAAACGTTGGTACTATCGGCCACGTTGACCACGGTAAAACAACTCTAACTGCAGCTATCTGTACTACTCTTGCGAAAGTTTACGGCGGTGTAGCTAAAGACTTCGCATCTATCGATAACGCTCCAGAAGAACGTGAACGTGGTATCACTATCGCGACTTCACACGTTGAGTACGACACTCCAACTCGTCACTACGCACACGTAGACTGCCCAGGACACGCTGACTATGTTAAAAACATGATCACTGGTGCTGCGCAAATGGACGGTGGTATCCTAGTAGTAGCTGCGACAGATGGCCCAATGCCACAAACTCGTGAGCACATCCTTCTAGGTCGTCAGGTTGGTATCCCATACATCATCGTATTCATGAACAAATGTGACATGGTAGATGATGAAGAGCTACTAGAACTAGTAGAAATGGAAGTACGTGAACTTCTATCTGAGTACGATTTCCCAGGTGATGACCTACCAGTAATCCAAGGTTCAGCGCTAGGTGCCCTAAACGGCGAAGAGCAATGGGAAGCGAAAATTGTAGAACTAGCAGAAGCGCTAGATACTTACATCCCAGAGCCAGAGCGTGCAGTAGACCTACCGTTCATCATGCCAATCGAAGACGTGTTCTCGATCCAAGGTCGTGGTACAGTAGTAACTGGTCGTATCGAGCAAGGTATCCTAACCGTTGGTGACGAAGTTGCTATCGTAGGTATCAAAGACACCATCACTACTACTTGTACTGGTGTTGAAATGTTCCGTAAGCTTCTAGACGAAGGTCGTGCGGGTGAGAACGTTGGTGCACTACTACGTGGTACTAAGCGTGATGAAGTTGAACGTGGTCAAGTACTAGCGAAACCAGGTTCAATCACTCCACACACTAAATTCGAATCAGAAGTTTACGTACTGTCTAAAGATGAAGGTGGTCGTCACACACCATTCTTCAAAGGCTACCGTCCACAGTTCTACTTCCGTACAACTGACGTAACTGGTGATATCTCACTACCAGAAGGCGTAGAAATGGTAATGCCAGGCGACAACATCCAAATGACTGTAGAGCTAATCGCTCCAATCGCAATGGATGAAGGTCTACGTTTCGCAATCCGCGAAGGTGGCCGTACAGTAGGCGCTGGTGTTGTAGCTAAAATCGTTGAATAATATTTGACGAAGTAACACCAAAAAGGGCATCATTTGATGCCCTTTTTATGCACTGCATATAATTGTTGTTGTTTTCTTGAACAAGAAAGCAACAAAGCAGGAATTTTTTGGTTGAGAATTTGCTCTGAGCCAATAAAAGCGTGCATCAAGTGATTATACTTGGTGCTTTATGGATTTGCCCTGCAACAGCGGGGTTGTTGTCGTCTATAGTAAGACTTGTGACAGGTTGGTTTTATGAAAGCAAATAATGCTGAAACTCCTGATAGCTCAAGTGCCGCAGATACATTTAAGTGGATCGTCGCTTTTGTTCTGCTAGCTGCCGCTGTTGTGGGAAACGCACTTTTGGGTGGAAGTGGTCCAAATTCAGACTTTACGTATTATAACCTAAACGTGGTTGCCCGTGCTGCTGGTGCAGTAGTACTGGTTGTAGCTGCGCTGGGTGTGTTAGCTACTACTGTTAAAGGTAAAGCTGCGATCACGTTCGCTCGCGAAGCACGTATGGAAGTTCGTAAAGTGGTTTGGCCTACTCGCCAAGAAACAACGCAAACGACTTTTATCGTTTTGGCTGTAAGTATTGTAATGGCTCTAGCACTATGGGGCATTGACGGGCTGATGGTTCGTTTAGTGGCATTAGTGACTGGGGTATAGAGGGTTCTTATTCATGAGTGAAGCTCCAAAAAAACGCTGGTACGTGGTTCAAGCCTTTTCTGGATTTGAAGGTCGTGTGGCTCAATCTCTGCGTGAGCATATTAAAATGCACGGCATGGAAGAGCTGTTCGGTGAAGTATTAGTTCCTACTGAAGAAGTCGTTGAAATGCGTGCAGGTCAACGTCGTAAGTCAGAACGTAAATTCTTCCCTGGCTACGTATTGGTACAGATGATCATGAACGATGAATCATGGCACCTAGTACGCAGTGTGCCACGTGTCATGGGCTTCATTGGTGGTACCTCTGATCGTCCGGCACCTATCACCGATAAGGAAGCCGATGCGATTCTGAACCGTCTTGAGAAAGCAAATGAAGCACCGCGTCCTAAAACGATGTTTGAGGCGGGTGAAGTGGTTCGTGTTAACGAAGGACCATTTGCTGACTTTAACGGTACAGTCGAAGAAGTGGATTACGAGAAGAGCCGCGTTAAAGTGTCTGTATCGATCTTTGGTCGTGCGACACCGGTTGAACTCGAATTTGGTCAGGTTGAAAAACTCGACTAATACTCTCCCGTAAAGAGTATAAAAAATCACCTTTTTAGGGTTGTATAAGGCGTGAATTATGACTATAATTTCGCGCCTTTTTGCTTCTATTGAAGTGAAAAGTTCTTATGTAAAAGCGGGGAGCTTATCGGTTGATAAGCGTCTGAACCCATAAATTAGGATATATCATGGCTAAGAAAGTTGAAGCTTATATCAAGCTGCAAGTTGCAGCGGGTATGGCAAACCCAAGTCCACCAGTTGGTCCTGCTCTAGGTCAACACGGTGTTAACATCATGGAATTCTGTAAAGCGTTCAACGCAAAAACAGAATCTCTAGAGAAAGGTCTACCGACTCCAGTTGTTATCACTGTATACAGCGACCGTTCTTTCACGTTCATCACTAAGACTCCACCTGCAGCCGTTCTTCTTAAGAAAGCAGCAGGCGTTAAGTCTGGTTCTGGTCGTCCAAACACTGAAAAAGTGGGTACTGTGACTGACGCGCAAATCCAAGAAATCGCAGAAACTAAAGCTGCGGATATGACTGGTGCTGACATCGAAGCGATGAAACGTTCTATCGCAGGTACTGCTCGTTCAATGGGCCTAGTGGTAGAGGGTTAAGATCATGGCAAAACTAACTAAGCGCATGCGCACTATCCGCGAAAAAGTGGAAGTGACTAAAGAATACGAAATCAACGAAGCTGTTGCTCTTCTTAAAGAACTTGCAACTGCAAAATTCGTTGAGTCTGTGGACGTTGCTGTAAACCTAGGTATCGACGCTCGTAAATCTGACCAAAACGTACGTGGTGCAACTGTACTACCTCACGGTACTGGTCGTGAAATCCGCGTTGCTGTATTCACTCAAGGTGCAAACGCTGAAGCTGCGAAAGAAGCTGGCGCTGACCTAGTGGGTATGGAAGATCTAGCTGAGCAAGTTAAGAAAGGCGTAATGGACTTTGACGTTGTTGTTGCTTCTCCAGATGCAATGCGCGTTGTCGGTCAATTAGGTACTATTCTTGGTCCTCGTGGTCTTATGCCAAACCCTAAAGTTGGTACTGTAACTCCTAACGTTGCTGAAGCAGTTAAGAACGCTAAAGCGGGTCAGGTTCGTTACCGTAACGACAAGAACGGCATCGTTCACACTACAATTGGTAAAGTTTCTTTCGAAACTGACCAATTGAAAGAGAACCTAGAAGCTCTTCTTATTGCAATCAAGAAAGCAAAACCATCTTCAGCGAAAGGTACTTTCCTGAAGAAAGTTAGCATCTCTACAACTATGGGTGCTGGCGTTGCAGTGGATCAGGCTACTCTGAACACTCAAGCTTAATTTGTTTGCCTAGGCGCGAAATTCATGTATAATTTCGCGCCTAATATTTGTGGTTGGGGCTGAACTTTGATGAGCAAATTCGTTTGCTGATGATGACCCAGTCTCCGTCCAAGACCGTAGGTGTTATTCAATTTTGATTAACTTAATTGTCCTACGTAGATGGTGCCCGAACCTGACAGAAAGATTTCATTTTTTATATTAAAGAATGGGTTTCCTTTCTTCTGGGACGCACCTCAATAGCTCTCACTGTTGTGATAATAGTGAGTGGTGTATCGACAACCAGGAGTAAATCCAAGATGGCTTTAAATCTTCAAGACAAAAAAGCAATTGTTGCTGAAGTCAACGAAGCAGCCAGTGGTGCACTTTCTGCAGTTGTAGCTGACTCTCGTGGCGTTGAAGTAAGCGCAATGACAGCTCTACGTAAACAAGCGCGTGAAGCGGGCGTTTACATGCGAGTTGTGCGTAACACTCTAGCACGCCGTGCGGTTCAAGGTACTGACTACGAGTGTCTAACTGACACTTTCACTGGTCCTACTTTGATTGCGTTCTCTAACGAGCACCCAGGTGCTGCAGCGCGTCTTTTCAAAGACTTCGCTAAAGAGAACGACACATTCGAGGTTAAAGCTGCTGCATTTGAAGGCGCAGTTACTGACGCTAACGTACTAGCGACACTACCAACTTACGATGAAGCAATTGCACGCCTAATGATGTGCATGAAAGAAGCTTCTGCTGGCAAGCTGGTACGTACTATCGCTGCTGTCCGCGATCAAAAACAAGAAGCTGCTTAATAAAGCTTGCTTTTTACTGGTTGCAAAATAAAATTATTGTTGACTTAAAAGAGAATTGTTATGTCTATTACTAACGAGCAAATCCTAGACGCAGTTGCAGAAATGTCTGTAATGCAAGTTGTTGAACTTATCGAAGCGATGGAAGAAAAATTCGGCGTTTCTGCTGCTGCTGCTGTTGTAGCTGGCGGCGCTGCTGGCGGCGAAGCTGCTGCTGAGCAAACTGAGTTTGACGTAGTTCTTACTGCTGCTGGCGGTAACAAAGTTGCTGTTATCAAAGCAGTACGTGGCGCAACTGGCCTAGGTCTTAAAGAAGCTAAAGCTCTAGTTGACGGCGCTCCAGCACCTCTTAAAGAAGGTATTGAGAAAGCAGAAGCTGAAGCTCTTAAAGCTCAACTAGAAGAAGCTGGTGCATCTGTTGAGATCAAGTAATTTATACTTAATCTCTTAGCCTAACGGCTAATGGCTGGTGGTTTATTGACCACCGGCCTTTTTGCGCTGTAGGGTATAGGCGATTTTTCCCGCTGTTTAAGCGCCTTTATCCAGCAAAAAACATTTCGTTTCTACACAATGAAGTGTCACTACATAAAAACAGTTGTTAGTCACTGTCTCATAAAGAATGAGAGACAGTTTGGGTCACTTATCAGCGAGCTGAGGAACCCCATGGTTTACTCTTATACCGAGAAAAAGCGCATCCGTAAGGACTTTGGTACTCGTCCACAAGTGTTGGACATTCCATACCTGCTATCGATCCAGCTCGATTCGTTCGACAAGTTCATCGAACAGGATCCTGAAGGGCAATATGGTCTTGAGGCTGCTTTCCGTTCTGTATTTCCAATTCAGAGCTACAACGGCAACTCTGAGCTGCAATACGTTAGCTACCGTCTTGGTGAGCCAGTTTTTGACGTTAAAGAATGTCAAATTCGCGGTGTAACTTATTCAAAACCACTACGCGTAAAACTGCGCTTGGTTATTTTTGATAAAGACGCGCCAGCAGGTACTGTAAAAGACATTAAAGAACAAGAAGTCTACATGGGTGAAATTCCACTCATGACAGACAATGGTACCTTCGTAATTAATGGTACCGAGAGGGTTATCGTATCCCAGCTGCACAGAAGCCCTGGCGTATTCTTCGACAGCGATAAGGGTAAGACCCACTCATCAGGTAAAGTACTGTATAACGCGCGTATTATTCCTTACCGTGGTTCATGGTTAGATTTCGAATTTGACCCTAAAGACAACTTATACGTACGTATTGACCGTCGTCGTAAACTGCCAGCGTCAATCATCATGCGCGCACTTGGTAAGTCTACCGAAGAAATTTTGGATACTTTCTTCGAAAAAGTGAACTTCCAAGTTAAAGACCAAACTCTATTGATGGAGTTGGTACCTGAGCGTCTACGTGGTGAAACGGCAACGTTTGATATTGAAGCAGACGGTAAAGTTTACGTTGAGCAAGGTCGTCGTGTGACTGCGCGTCACATTCGCCAACTTGAAAAAGACAACGTTGAACATATCGAAGTACCTGTTGAGTACATCGTAGGTAAAGTTTCTTCTAAAGATTATATCAACGAAGCAACTGGCGAAGTTATCATTGCTGCGAACCAAGAGATCACGTTAGAAGCTCTAGCGAACTTGTCTCAAGCTGGTCATAAAGCACTGCAAACGTTGTTCACTAACGACCTTGACCATGGTCCGTTTATCTCGGAAACGGTGCGTATTGATAGCACTGTTGACCGCATTTCTGCGCTAGTTGAAATCTATCGCATGATGCGCCCTGGCGAGCCGCCAACGAAAGAAGCGGCTGAAGCGTTGTTTGAAAGTTTGTTCTTCTCTGAAGAGCGTTACGATCTATCGACTGTTGGCCGTATGAAGTTCAACAGCTCTATCGGTCGTGAAGATGCACAAGATCAAGGTACGCTAGACGAAACCGACATCATCGAAGTGATGAAGAAGCTTATCGCGATTCGTAACGGTAAAGGTGAGGTTGATGATATCGACCACCTAGGTAACCGTCGTATCCGTAGCGTTGGTGAAATGGCCGAGAACCAATTCCGTGTTGGTCTGGTTCGTGTTGAGCGTGCTGTGAAAGAGCGCCTAAGCCTTGGTGATCTTGATGCGATCATGCCTCAAGACTTGATCAATGCTAAGCCGATTTCAGCGGCTGTTAAAGAATTCTTTGGTTCTTCTCAGCTTTCACAATTTATGGACCAAAACAACCCGCTTTCAGAAGTCACGCACAAACGTCGTATTTCTGCATTGGGTCCTGGCGGTCTAACTCGTGAACGTGCTGGTTTCGAAGTACGTGATGTACACGTAACTCACTACGGTCGTCTATGTCCTATCGAAACGCCGGAAGGTCCAAACATCGGTTTGATTAACTCACTATCAGCGTTTGCTCGTTGTAATGAGTTTGGTTTCCTAGAAACCCCATACCGTCGCGTTGTCGATAACGTGGTGACTGACGAAGTAGATTACCTATCTGCTATCGAAGAAGGCCAATTTGTTATCGCGCAGGCGAACACAAAATTAAACGAAGACGGCACATTTGCAGACGAGTTGATCACAGCACGTCAAAAAGGTGAATCCGGTCTTCACCCACGTGACCATGTTAACTACATGGACGTTGCAACGAACCAAGTTGTATCTATCGCGGCATCGCTTATCCCGTTCCTAGAACACGATGATGCGAACCGTGCCTTGATGGGTGCGAACATGCAACGTCAGGCAGTACCGACTCTGAAAGCAGAGAAACCACTTGTTGGTACCGGTATTGAACGCAATATCGCTGTTGACTCTGGTGTTACGGCAGTTGCTAAACGTGGTGGTGTGATTCAGTCTGTTGACGCATCACGTATCGTCGTGAAGGTCAATGATGATGAATTGATTCCTGGTGAAGCGGGTATCGATATCTACAATCTGACTAAATACACACGTTCGAACCAAAACACTTGTATTAACCAACGTCCTTGTGTGATGCCTGGTGAACTAGTGTTGCGTGGTGATGTTCTTGCAGATGGTCCTTCAACTGACCTTGGTGAGTTGGCGCTTGGCCAAAACATGCGTATCGCATTCATGCCTTGGAACGGTTACAACTTCGAGGACTCGATCCTTGTTTCTGAACGTGTTGTTCAAGAAGACCGTTTCACGACTATCCACATTCAAGAGCTTTCTTGTGTGGCGCGTGATACTAAGCTTGGCGCAGAAGAGATCACAGCGGATATTCCAAACGTAGGTGAATCGGCTCTGTCTAAATTGGACGAGTCAGGTATCGTTTACATTGGTGCTGAAGTTAAGGGTGGCGACATCCTAGTTGGTAAAGTAACACCAAAAGGTGAAACTCAGCTAACGCCAGAAGAGAAGCTACTACGTGCGATCTTCGGTGAAAAAGCATCGGATGTGAAAGACACTTCACTGCGTGTACCAAACTCAGTTTCAGGTACCATCATCGACGTTCAAGTCTTTACTCGCGATGGCGTAGAGAAAGACAAGCGTGCGCTTGAAATCGAGCAAATGCAGCTTAAAGAAGCGAAGAAAGATTTGACCGAAGAATTCCAGATTCTGGAAGGTGGTCTACTGGCTCGCGTTAAGTCTGTTCTGCTTGAAGGTGGATATTCTGAAGCGAAGCTTGACAGCATCGACCGTAAGAAGTGGCTTGAGCTAACGCTTGAAGATGATGCACTTCAATCTCAGCTAGAACAACTAGCAGAGCAAAACGATGAGCTAAAAGCGGAATTCGATAAGAAATTTGAAACCAAGCGTCGTAAGATCACTCAAGGTGATGATCTTGCACCAGGCGTACTGAAGATCGTTAAAGTTTACTTAGCGGTTAAACGTCGCATTCAACCTGGTGATAAGATGGCGGGTCGTCACGGTAACAAGGGTGTTATCTCTAAGATTAACCCTGTTGAAGACATGCCTTATGATGAAAAAGGTCAACCTGTTGATATCGTGCTAAACCCACTGGGTGTACCGTCGCGTATGAACATCGGTCAGATCCTAGAAGTTCACTTAGGTCTGGCAGCGAAAGGTATCGGTGACAAGATCAACCAAATGGTCAAAGAGCAGCAAGAGTTAGCGAAGTTCCGTGACTTCTTGCAACAAGTGTACAATCTTGGTGAGACACGTCAGAAGATCGATGTGGCAAGCCTAACGGATGATGAAGTTCGTACACTGATCTCTAACCTACGTGGTGGTCTGCCAGTAGCAACGCCTGTCTTTGACGGTGCGACTGAACCAGAAATCAAGAACCTACTGAAATTGGCAGACTTGCCAGAATCAGGTCAGTTAACCTTGTTTGATGGTCGTACTGGTGATGCATTTGAGCGCCCGGTTACCGTTGGTTACATGTACATGCTCAAACTGAACCACTTGGTTGATGATAAGATGCACGCGCGTTCAACCGGCTCTTACAGCTTGGTTACTCAACAACCGCTTGGTGGTAAAGCTCAGTTTGGTGGTCAGCGCTTCGGTGAGATGGAAGTATGGGCACTGGAAGCATACGGTGCGGCTTACACTCTACAAGAAATGCTAACCGTTAAGTCTGATGACGTTAACGGCCGTACGAAGATGTATAAGAACATCGTCGACGGAAACCATTCGATGGAACCTGGTATGCCAGAATCGTTCAACGTATTGTTGAAAGAGATTCGCTCGCTAGGTATCAACATCGAGCTAGAAGACGAAGAGTAATCCCCACGGGATTATCTGGTAGAAAGGTGCTCACTGTTGCGGTGGGCTCCTTTTTAACTCCTTACAGGAGCTGATTGTGAAAGACTTATTAAACTTTCTAAAAGCACAGCATAAGACCGAAGAATTTGATGCAATCAAAATCGGTCTATCTTCACCAGACATGATCCGTTCATGGTCTTTTGGTGAAGTTAAAAAACCTGAAACGATCAACTATCGTACGTTCAAGCCTGAGCGCGATGGTCTTTTCTGTGCGCGTATTTTTGGTCCAGTAAAAGATTACGAATGTCTTTGTGGTAAATACAAGCGCCTGAAACACCGTGGTGTTATCTGTGAGAAGTGTGGCGTTGAAGTCACGCAAACTAAAGTTCGCCGTGACCGCATGGGCCACATCGAGCTAGCTTCTCCTGTTGCTCACATCTGGTTCCTCAAATCACTGCCGTCTCGTATCGGTTTGTTGATGGATATCCCACTGCGTGATATCGAACGCGTACTTTACTTTGAAATGTACGTCGTGACTGAGCCAGGTATGACTGATCTTGAAAAAGGTCAGATGCTAACTGAAGAAGAATACCTAGATCGTCTAGAAGAATGGGGTGATGAATTCACTGCTAAGATGGGTGCTGAAGCCATCAAAGATCTTCTAGCGGCAATGGATCTTCAGGCTGAAGCTGAGCAAATGCGTGAAGAATTAGAGTCAACAAACTCTGAAACGAAACGTAAGAAGATCACGAAACGTCTTAAGTTAGTTGAAGCATTTGTGGCGTCTGGTAACAATCCAGAATGGATGATCCTAACCGTTCTTCCTGTTCTTCCGCCAGATCTACGTCCTCTAGTACCACTAGATGGCGGTCGTTTTGCGACATCTGATTTGAACGATCTATACCGTCGTGTGATCAACCGTAACAACCGTTTGAAACGTCTTCTAGAGCTAGCGGCTCCGGACATCATCGTACGTAACGAAAAACGTATGCTGCAAGAGTCTGTTGATGCGCTTCTTGATAACGGTCGTCGTGGTCGTGCGATCACAGGTTCTAACAAACGTCCTCTGAAATCTCTTGCTGATATGATCAAGGGTAAACAAGGTCGTTTCCGTCAGAACCTACTTGGTAAACGTGTAGACTACTCAGGCCGTTCTGTAATCACAGTAGGTCCATACCTTCGTCTACACCAGTGTGGTCTTCCTAAGAAGATGGCACTTGAGCTATTTAAACCATTTATCTACAGCAAGCTAGAAACTCGTGGTCTTGCGACTACGATCAAAGCGGCTAAGAAAATGGTAGAGCGTGAAGAAGCGGTTGTATGGGATATTCTGGATGAAGTTATCCGTGAACACCCAGTGCTACTTAACCGTGCACCAACACTTCACCGTCTTGGTATTCAGGCATTTGAACCTGTACTTATCGAAGGTAAAGCGATTCAGCTACACCCACTAGTGTGTGCGGCATATAACGCGGACTTCGATGGTGACCAAATGGCGGTACACGTGCCTCTAACGCTAGAAGCACAGCTAGAAGCTCGTACACTGATGATGTCGACAAATAACATTCTGTCGCCAGCGTCAGGCGATCCGATCATCGTACCTTCTCAGGACGTTGTATTGGGTCTTTACTACATGACACGTGAAAAGATCAACGTGAAAGGTGAAGGCATGTACCTTGCTGGCCCAGAAGAGGCTGAGAAGGCATACCGCACCAAGACGGCTGAATTGCACGCTCGTGTAAAAGTTCGTATTACTGAAACCGTTGTTGACGAAGATGGCAACAGCACAACAGAGACCAAAATGGTAGACACTACCGTTGGTCGTGCAATGTTGTGGCAAATCGTACCGAAAGGTCTGCCATTTAGCATCGTTAACCAAAAGCTAGGTAAGAAACAGATTTCTAACCTGCTTAACGAGGCGTACCGTAAACTTGGTCTGAAAGATACCGTTATCTTTGCTGACCAAATCATGTACACCGGTTTCGCTTACGCAGCACTTTCTGGTGTTTCTGTTGGTATCGACGATATGGTTGTACCTGCAGCGAAATACACTGAAATTTCGGAAGCAGAAGAAGAAGTTCGCGAAATCCAAGAGCAGTACCAATCTGGTCTGGTGACTGCGGGTGAGCGCTACAACAAAGTGATCGATATTTGGGCATCAACCAACGATCGCGTAGCGAAAGCGATGATGGAAAACCTATCATCTGAAACCGTGGTTAACCGTGATGGTGAAGAAGAACAACAAGAGTCGTTTAACAGCATCTACATGATGGCTGACTCGGGCGCTCGTGGTTCTGCTGCACAGATTCGTCAGCTAGCAGGTATGCGTGGTCTGATGGCGCGTCCAGATGGTTCAATCATCGAAACGCCAATCACTGCGAACTTTAAAGAAGGTCTAAACGTACTTCAGTACTTTATCTCAACCCACGGTGCACGTAAGGGTCTTGCGGATACCGCACTGAAAACAGCAAACTCGGGTTACCTAACTCGTCGTCTGGTTGACGTTGCTCAAGACGTTGTGGTTACTGAACACGATTGTGGTACACACGAAGGTGTGGACATGATGCCGCACATTGAAGGTGGTGATGTTAAAGTTCCACTGACAGAGTTGGCACTAGGTCGTGTAGTTGCTGAAGATATTCTTAAGCCAGGTACTGATGATGTTCTGATTCCACGTAACACTCTGATTGATGAGAAGTGGTGTCAGATCATGGAAGAGAACTCGGTTGATAAGATCAAAGTTCGCTCTGTTGTAACCTGTGATTCTGACTTCGGTTGTTGTTCACAATGTTACGGTCGTGACCTTGCTCGTGGTCACTTGGTTAACCAAGGTGAATCTGTGGGTGTTATCGCCGCACAATCTATCGGTGAACCAGGTACACAGCTAACCATGCGTACGTTCCACATCGGTGGTGCGGCATCGACAGCGGCGGCTGAGAACAGTGTTCAAGTTAAGAACAATGGTTCAATGAAGCTGCACAATGCGAAATTCGTAACCAACAAAGACGGCAAGCTGGTCATTACATCACGTGCTGCTGAGTTGACGATTATCGATGAATTTGGTCGTACCAAAGAGAAACACAAATTACCTTACGGCTCTTTGTTGAGCAAAGGTGATGGCGATACGGTTGAAGCGGGTCAAACCGTTGTAAACTGGGAAGCGCACACGATGCCAATCATCACTGAAGTGGCAGGTCGTATCCAATTTGTAGATATGATTGATGGTGTGACTGTATCTCGTCAAACTGATGATCTAACGGGTCTTTCTTCAAGCGAAGTAACAGAACCTGCTGCCCGTCCATCTGCCGGTAAAGATATGCGTCCAGCTATCAAACTGATTGATGAGCAAGGTAACGATGTAATGATTCCTGGTACTGAAATGCCAGCGCATTACTTCCTACCGGGTAAAGCGATCGTCAACATCGAAGATGGCGCAGAAGTTGGTGTGGGTGATACGCTTGCTCGTATTCCTCAGAAATCAGGCGGAAACCGAGACATCACCGGTGGTCTTCCACGCGTTGCTGACTTGTTTGAAGCTCGTAAGCCAAAAGAGCCTGCAATCCTTGCTGAACACACAGGTGCTGTGAGCTTCGGTAAAGAGACGAAAGGTAAACGTCGTCTAATTATCACTCGTGAAAACGGTGAGAATTACGAAGAGATGATTCCGAAACACCGTCAGCTTAACGTGTTTGAAGGTGAGAAGGTTGAGCGTGGTGATGTTATCGCCGACGGTCCTGAGTCTCCACACGATATCTTGCGTCTACGTGGTATCCACGCAGTGACTGAATACATCGCCAATGAGGTTCAAGAAGTATACCGTCTACAAGGTGTTAAGATTAACGATAAGCACATTGAAACGATCGTTCGTCAAATGCTGCGTAAATGTATCATTACTCATGCTGGTGACTCTGAATTCTTGGCTGGTGAGCAAGTTGAATACTCACAAGTTAAGATTGCTAACCGTGAACTAGAAGCGGAAGGTAAAGAGCCAGCACGCTTTGAGCGTGAGCTGCTTGGTATCACTAAGGCGTCTCTAGCAACCGAATCCTTTATCTCAGCAGCGTCGTTCCAAGAAACGACTCGCGTACTGACAGAGGCGGCGGTATCAGGTAAGCGTGATGATCTACGCGGCCTGAAAGAGAACGTTATTGTGGGTCGCTTGATTCCAGCAGGTACTGGTTTCGCGTATCACCAAGAGCGTCAAAACCAACGTAACAAAGAGCAAGAAGGTCCATCTGCTGAACAAGCAACGGATAACCTAGCGGCTCTATTGAACGCAGGTTTCTCTACCGAAGAGTAATTCACTAACGTGAATATGAAAAAGGCACCCTAGGGTGCCTTTTTGCTTTTCTAATTCACATATAAAATAGTCAGTGATAAGAGGCTATTTGATCCAACATGGCCAATGAAGGTTTTAAGCGCCGGGTGGAATTGCTAAGCTATCCGCAATTTGCTGTATCAGTTCGTCTTCTTCTTCAAAACGGACTTCTAGAATCTCACCAATGAGCGAAAGATCGCTATTGAACTCTTCCAAGTCGTCGTCTTCCGGCACATTTTCATATTTATCGGTAAAACTGAGCAATGGATCAGTAGTGAGTACGATTTTGCCATAGGTTTGGTTGATTTCGTCGGTCGCTTCAAATCCTGTTGAGCGCCATTTGTCCATCACCATATTATAAATTTTGAAGTGGCCTTCAGAGATGTAGTCAACGAGGTGTTCGCAGAAATAGCCGATTTCGGTGACTTTAGGTAAACGAGGTATAGAGTGCTTATTATTACACGGTTTGCCAGAGGCTAATTTGCAGTATTCTACGAGCAGCGCTTGGCGTTTATCGAGCCAGTGATCGATGACTTCACTCGAGCCACCCCACTGTTCTTGTGTTCTTTTAAATTTATTTAGCATGATCATGCCCTCATGATCGGATCACATCTCCGGTGATCAGAAAGCTTTGTCATTAAAGCGAAATATAGAGATACAAACTCTTGTCCTTACTAGAATTTATAGTCATAAAAATCATAAACTACAAACTCTGGCGTGAATTTAGATTGCCAGTAAAATGGGTGAACTTCAAGCGACGAGGATCTGGAATGTTAAACAACAAACACCTTAACCATCAGACGCTAAGTTACTGGTGTGTTGTGTCAGGAAGTACAATTTGGTTAGACGATGGTGTTATACCGTATGGGAGTTCGGAGAGCTTTCAACTGCCGTTAGAGCATGCTGTACAGATTGGGGAGCATAAAGGGGCGCCTGTACTTTGGGTCGATGAATCACTTACCTCTGATTCAGCGTTGACTCCGCGGAATATGGTATCGCTACGTGACTGCCTTGAATTCACTGAGCAAGAGTTTCTGCTTTTAAGCCGAGCGGTGCAATTTGGTCATATGATTCAAAGTGAACGTTTTTGCCCTCAATGCGGTGGGCGCAATCATCTCAACCATAATCAATTGGCAATGCAGTGTAACGACTGCCGAACGCTACATTATCCGAGGATTTTTCCTTGCATCATTGTAGCAGTGCGTAAACAAGGACAAATTCTGTTGGCTCAGCATCCACGGCATAAAACTGGTATGTATACCGTTATTGCGGGTTTCGTCGAGATTGGAGAAACACTCGAGCAATGTGTCGCTCGTGAAGTTATGGAAGAAACCGGAATTACAGTGACCAATATTCGTTACTATGGTAGCCAGCCCTGGGCGTTTCCATCCAGTATGATGATGGCTTATTTGGCGGATTATGAGAGTGGAACGGTGAAGCCTGATTACACTGAGCTCAGTGATGCTCGCTGGTATTCTCCGGATGAATTACCAGAATTAGCACCGAAGGGGACCATCGCGAGAGAACTTATCGAACATACGGTGGCACAGATTCGTTCAGAAACGGAAAATTAAAAAAAACCCTCCGAGAGGGAGGGGGTAAGTAAGATGTCGTTATGAGATCCTGAGTAGTGACTACTCAGTGTTTGTAATTGTAATTTTCGCTAGCGATCAAATTTTTAACACCGTTACCGACTGGTTGCAAATGACGCATTGATTTAAAAGTTAATAACATGATCCAGATTGCAAACGGCTCGCTTTTTGCGATCAAAACGATGTTAGGATACAGTCCAGACAAAGACGTAAAAAAGAGTTGAGAATCGTAATGAGTGAATTAAAAAATGACCGTTATCTTCGTGCACTGCTAAAGCAGCCTGTCGATTGCACGCCAGTATGGATGATGCGTCAAGCGGGGCGTTATCTACCTGAATATCGTGAGACTCGCGCTCAAGCAGGGGATTTTATGTCTCTATGCCGTAATGCTGAACTCGCATCAGAGGTGACTCTTCAGCCATTACGTCGCTTTCCTTTAGATGCTGCGATTCTATTTTCCGATATCCTGACCATTCCAGATGCGATGGGGTTAGGTTTGTATTTTGAAGCAGGAGAAGGCCCAAAGTTTCAACGTCCTATTACCTGCAAAGCTGATGTCGATAAGATTGGTTTACCTGACCCAGAAGGTGAGTTGCAATATGTGATGAATGCGGTGCGCCAAATTCGTAAAGATTTGCAAGGTGAAGTTCCACTGATTGGTTTCTCTGGCAGCCCTTGGACTCTCGCTACCTACATGGTTGAGGGGGGAAGTTCCAAGGCGTTCACTAAAATCAAAAAAATGATGTACGCCGAGCCTCAGACACTGCATGCACTGCTTGATAAATTGGCGGATAGCGTCATTGAATATCTCAATGCCCAGATTAAAGCCGGAGCCCAGTCGGTGATGGTTTTTGATACTTGGGGTGGTGTTCTTACACCTCGTGATTACAACTTATTCTCCCTACAGTACATGCATAAAATCGTCGATGGGTTAATTCGTGAGAATGACGGACGCCGTGTTCCTGTTACGCTGTTTACTAAGAATGGCGGTATGTGGCTAGAAAAAATTGCCGCGACAGGTTGCGATGGGGTGGGGTTAGATTGGACGATCAATATCGCTGAGGCTAAAGCTCGTATTGGTGATAAGGTTGCACTGCAAGGGAACATGGACCCATCAATGCTCTATGCGTCACCAGAGCGTATTCGCGAAGAAGTTGCGAGTATTTTAGAGGGTTACGGGCATGACAATACTGGCCATGTATTTAACTTGGGTCATGGTATTCATCTCGATGTGCCGCCGGAAAACGCGGGTGTTTTTGTTGATGCGGTACACCAACTCTCTAAGCCATATCACAAATAATGCATTTTTGACCCAAAAGGCGCTTTCATCTGAGAGCGCCTTTTGTTATTCACAGGGTCCACATTATACTTTTGTTATTCAATAAATAGGCTTGGCTACTAAATGAAAACGCGCGATAAAATCGTTTCCGCTGCATTGGAGCTTTTTAATCAAAAAGGCGAACGAAATATCACCACCAACCATATAGCGGCTCATATCGAAATTAGCCCTGGGAACCTTTACTACCACTTTCGAAACAAGCAAGAAATTGTCCGTGAGATTTTTGCGCTCTATTCTGGTGAGTTATTAGAGCGGTTTACTCCGATACACGAACAAAGTGAAAGCTTGGTTTTACTTAAGCATTATCTCGATTCTATTTTTACTTTGATGTGGAAATATCGCTTCTTTTACGCCAATTTACCGGAAATTCTTCAGCGTGATGAACAGTTGCATGAAGAATACATTCAAGTCCAAGATAAGTTGCAGGGCAATTTGAAAAATATCATGCGCGAATTCGTTCGCCTAGAACTCCTTGAACTTGAAGATGATGAGATGCTAAGCCTTACGACGACCTTGCATATGATGGCATCGAGTTGGTTAGGCTATCAATCCGCTATGTCGTTAAAAACGGATATCACTGAAGAGGTCATTCATCGCGGCATGTTACAAATGATTTCGGTACTTAAACCGAAAGCGACTGAGCAAGGCGTGGACCAACTTGACCTGTTAGCCGATGGTGTAAAAGCGATTCACGCTTAGATATAACCAAACCTCATTTCCTACCAAGCAGACTTATCAGTAAAGTGAAGTCTGCTTTTTTCTTTTAAGGTCAAACCGTAATGCATTATGACGTGTTTAATGGCGATGCTGATGGCATCATTGCGCTTCTTCAGCTGCGTCTTAAGTCTCCCAAAAATACCAAGCTTATTACTGGTGTTAAACGAGATATTCAGTTACTCAAGCAAGTTGAGGCGACGGCTCAAGACAGTGTGACGGTTTTGGATATCTCCATGGCTAAGAACGCTGACGCGTTGCGCAATGTTCTTGAGTCTGGCGCATCGGTGTTTTACGCCGATCATCATCAAGCGGGAGAGATTCCTCAACATGCGCAGCTTGAAGCCCATATCGATCTCGATGCGAATGCATGTACGGCGCTGATTATCGACCGTTACCTGCATGGAGAATATCATTTATGGGCAATTACGGCGGCGTATGGGGATAACATGATCGCCCGTGCTGACCAACTGGCAATGCAGGCTGGTTTAACCGAAATACAATGTGAGCAGCTCAAAGCGTTAGGAACACTGATTAATTACAACGGGTATGGTGAACAACTGGATGACCTTCACTATCATCCTGCAGAGCTTTATCAAGCGCTTTTAGTCTACGCCTCACCATTTGATGTCATCAAGGACCCAAAGTCCCCTTACTCCACGCTTAAACAAGCGTACGAAGACGATTTGAATCAAGCGCTCGCATGTCAGCCATATTTCCAAAATGCGGCGCTGAGCGTTTTCTGTTTACCGAATAGTAAAGCGTCACGACGAATTAGCGGCGTGTATGGGAATTTACTGGCCAACCAACATCCTGAGAGCGCACATGCGGTGGTTACTGATAATGCCGATGATACTTATACAGTGTCATTGCGTGCACCGTTGACGAACAAGCAAGGTGCTGGCGCACTGTGTAGCGAGTTTACGACGGGGGGCGGACGAGAAGCCGCGGCGGGCATTAATGCTTTGCCTAAGTCGCAGTTAGATGAGTTTATTCAGCGCGTAGCCAACTACTACGCTTAGTTATCTAGCGACGAAGCCAAGATGTTGGGTTTTGGGTTACGCTGTTTCGGCGAATTTCAAAATACAGTGAGGCTTGGCTTTGTCCACCGGTATTGCCTGCGCGCGCAATCGTGTCACCGGCTTTGACCTTATCACCCTCTTTTTTGAGTAGGCTTTGGTTAAACCCATACAACGTCATATCCCCCTTACCATGGTCAAGCAGAACCACTAAACCATATCCGCGCAGGTAATCGGCAAATACCACTCGGCCAGAATAGACGGCTTTGACGGCTTCACCGTAGTTCGCATCGATAACCAGGCCTTTCCAATTTAGTTGGCCGGTTTGAGCTGAACCATAACGATGTAAAATGCGTCCTTTTACTGGCCATGGCAGTTTTCCTTTATGGCGGGCGAGGCCATCCATAGGGACATTATTACGCTTGGCGGCTTTGGCAATTTCTGCTTTGAGACGAGTTTCGTTGCGACGTAGTTCGGAGAGGTAAACTTGATCACCAGAAATGCTTTTCTTAATTTTGCTGACGGTGCTTTGCCGCTCAGATTGTCCCTTGGCTAATTGATCACGCTTACGAGTTTGCTTTTCCAGCAGCGCAGTCGTTTGCTGCTTCTGTAAATCAAGTTGGCGGCGATTGTCATCCAACTTGGTGACTGTCTGTTCCAACTCTTTGATAACGTTGGCTCGCTGTTTTGCAAGGTATTGAAAGTACTGGCTGATACGATCCGCTTCTGCATCGTTATTGAGAAGGTTTGAGGTGGCTTTGGCTCGTTTGGTTACATAATAGGTTTTGAGTAGTTCTTCGAGTTGTTTGCTTTGCTGGGTTTGTTGCTGTTCGAGTTCGGTGACGTTGGCTTCGAGTTGCTTGATATTGTCTTCCGTCTTAGCCAAGGCACTACGAGTTTGACGAATCTCTTTTTCGACATTACTGATTCCAAGCTCTTGTTGCTTGAGTTGTTTTTGTAAGCTATCAAGCTGCTGTTTTTGTTGGCTTAAGGATTTTTGTTGGCGACTGATTTCACCAGAGACGCCTTTGAGCTCTGCTTGGGAAGCGGCACCACTATTCATGCTAAAGAATGACATTGAACAAACCGCGGTCAATAACAGAGTGGAGAGACGGTTGGTGTGTTGAAAAGAGACCGAAGTGGCTGTCATTCCTTGCTTTTCCTTAGTATTGCTGGGCACTCAGTATACCCAAAGATTTTTATAAGAAGAAAGAGGAATGTAAAAACTTAGCTGTGACCTTGGTTTGAGAAACAAAAAGCCCAGCGAGAATGCTGGGCTTTTTCTACAGTGTCAGAGCCTTATTTTACCAGGACTTGACCAGTCATTTCTTGTGGAATGTCCAAACCTGACAGTGACAACATCGTTGGTGCCAAATCAGAGAGTTTACCTCCAGACACAAGTTCAACGTCTTTACTGCCTACATAAACTAATGGTACAGGCAAGTTAGTATGTGCCGTGTGAGTGCCACCAGTTTCTGGGTCTACCATCATTTCAGCATTACCGTGGTCAGCAGTGATCAGTAACTGACCGTCCACTTCTTCGATGGCTTCAATGACGCGACCTAAACATTGATCCAATGCCTCAATTGCTTTTTCTGCTGCTTCGTAAACCCCTGTGTGGCCAACCATGTCAGCGTTCGGGTAGTTACAAATGATGGTGTCGTAGTTACCTGATTTGATCGCAGAAACCAGTTTATCGGTCAGTTCGGTAGAGCTCATCTCAGGTTGAAGATCATAGGTCGCGACTTTTGGTGATGCCACCAGTTGACGTTCTTCACCATCAAACTCGTTTTCAACGCCACCATTAAAGAAGAAAGTGACGTGCGCGTATTTTTCTGTTTCTGAAATACGTAGCTGAGTTTGACCTTTCTTCGATAGCCATTCACCGTATGTGTTTTCTAGCGAGGCTGGTGGGAAAGCGGTTGTTAGAGGAATATCCGCTGCATACTGAGTCAGCATAACGAAGTTGACTGCAGGGAATACTTCACGCTCAAATCCATCAAAGTCAGGTACAAAAGTACGAGTGATTTGACGAGCACGGTCCGCACGGTAGTTCATAAAGATAACCGCATCGCCATCTTGCATCGCCGCATCTTCTTGGCCGTCAGCTTTGATGACAGTGGCTTTAACAAACTCATCGTTTTCTTCTCGACCATAAGCGGCTTCAAGGCCTGCTACAGCAGAGTCAAAGGTGTATTCGCCTTTTGCTTGAGTCAATAAGTCATAGGCAAATTGAACGCGATCCCAGTTGTTATCACGGTCCATAGCATAGTAGCGACCAACCAATGATGCGATGCGACCTTTACCAAGTTTCGCAAATAGCGCATCAAAACGTTTTAATGAATTTTCTGCACTGCGTGGTGGTGTATCACGACCATCAAGGAAACAGTGTAGGTAGATCTTTTCAGCGCCACGTGCTGCCGCCATTTCCACTGCTGCGTAGATATGATCTTCGTGAGAGTGAACACCACCTGGAGACATCAAGCCCATGATATGAACGGCTTTGTTATCCGCAACGGCTTTATCAATAGCGTCAACTAGAGCTGGAGTTGATGCGAACTCTCCATCCGCGATGGATTTGGTGATACGGGTAAGATCTTGATAAACAACACGACCTGCACCGATGTTGGTGTGGCCAACTTCTGAGTTACCCATCTGACCATCAGGTAGACCCACATCCAACCCAGAGGCTGAGATAAGGGTGTTAGGGCGGCTGCTTAATAGGCTATCCATAACCGGAGTTTTAGCGTTAGCAATGGCATTGCTTGCGGAATCTTCTCGGTGACCGTAGCCGTCAAGAATCACTAGAGCGATTGGCTTCTTAGCAGACATAGTTATGACCTCGTCAAATATTAGTAACTGTGGGTCTTGATGACCTCAATACAAAACTAGCGTAACTTTACTACACTTTTTAACCAAAACTGTAGGTTAAGATCAAATATTGTTTGTGATGGCGTGTTGCTCTCTTTCAATTTTGACCGTTTTTCGTATCGACTTCATCTCGCCACAATGCATTTCTATTGAGTCTATTTTCAGCGAACTCGTAACAAATTGAAAGATGAAAATGACTATCATGCTCATAGATAGCAGTTATTAGACACCTTTAAGCTATCTTGGTGCCTTCATCGATTATTGCACTAAAATTCCAGTCCCAATGACTGCGACAACCGCGCCAATCCATGCAAAACGGTTCGGGCGTTGTTTCGTGTAAATCCATAATATCGGCAGTAGCATAATGGGTGTCGTCGAAGAGAGTAAGGCGACCATTCCCACATTTCCTTCACGTAAAGCGTAAAGAATGAGCGTCATGCCCAAAGCCATGGCTAAAAACGCGTTGACGGCAGTAATAATAAAAATGCGAGAAGTCATCGCTTTACGTGCCTTCGCGACTTTTGCGCCAAACAACCACAGCACAGAATGAGCGATGAAGGCAGAAATCATACGAATGGCAGAAGCGGCCACGGGGTCGATGTCGGTCTGCATCACGGGTTTCGCAATAATTCCGCCCATGGCCTGACACAGCGCAGCGAGAATTCCTAACCCAATGCCCAGCCAAATATTCCCCTTAATGTCATCCAGACTCGGTGTCGTTTGTTTGCGTCGCCCAAAAAAGATCGCTGTCAAAACACCAGTAAATACCAATGCGGAACCAAGTAGTTCCATATTGGTCATGGTTTCACTAAACAGGAAATAACCAATCACAGCAGAAAAGACCGCGTGACAAGAAAAAAGCAACCCAGATTGACGAGGCCCCATTCGGTTTAAACACGCAAAGAGCGCGGTGTCGCCAATAAAAATACCAACCAGACCGGAGAGCATCATTGCCGATAGCGTCGTCCATTCAAGGCTCCACCATCCGCCAGTGAATAAGGCCATACATGAGAGCATGAGCGATGTACAACCCATACGCCAGCGGCTATAGGCAAAGGTCCCAAGGTGCTGAGCGGGAATAACGGACATTAGGCCCGCAATAGCCCAAAGAAATGCTGCTGCCAAAGCGAGCCATTCGTAGCCCATAAATTACCTATCAATATGCGGTGAAAATAGGCGAATAATATGCCCGAGTTTTTATCAAAAACAAACTGTTAAACCAATGAGCTGGTAAATTTATTGATAATAAAAAAGCCTCAGTTTCCTGAGGCTTAGAGAAGTGAATGCAGCACTTTAATTATTGTTTATGGGCGTAAGCGCTGCCCATCACGGTTGGGACTTCATGAAGCATTGAATCATCAAAGCGGATACGATCCTTAGCAAACAGGTTGATAACGGTTGAGCCTAGTTTAAAGCGCCCCATTTCCTCACCTTTTTTCAGCACGACAGATTTATCGCCTTGCGCGGGATAATCCCAGCGATAAACCGTGTTTCCACGTGGTGGAGTGACGGTGCCCGCCCAAACGAGTTCAATACTACCCACGATCGTTGCGCCGACGAGGACTTGAGCCATAGGGCCAAACTCGGTATCGAAGATGCACACGACGCGTTCATTGCGCGCAAACAGGTTTGGTACATTCTCGGCCGTTAACGGATTAACCGAAAATAGATCACCCGGCACGTAAATCATTTGACGCAAGGTTCCATCACAAGGCATGTGCACACGGTGATAGTCACGTGGAGACAAGTAAAGCGTCGCAAACGCCCCTTGATCGAATTCTTGAGCAAGCGCTTCATCGCCACCCAATAGTTCTAACGCTGAATAGCGGTGCCCCTTTGCCTGAATAAGTTGGCCATCATCAATAGGGCCAAATTGGCTCACACATGCGTCTGCAGGATGGGTGATGACTTCGTCACCATCTGCAATAGGACGAACACCGGGTTTTAGTTCTCGGACAAAAAATTGGTTAAAACTTTTGTAGTGCGTAGGGTCTGGATGTAACGCTTCATCCATATTGACCTTGTAGTGTTTAATAAACCAACGAATGACCGCGGTGGTCAGACTGCCAGCTTTGGCTGAAGCTAATTTGCCCATCACACGAGTCAAACCGTGTTGTGGTATCCAGTACTGGAGTCTAACTTTCAATTTATCCATAGGATGTGATTCCAATTTCAATCAAAGTTCAATGTCATTTAGGGCGTGCGATACTAATCAAATCATAAATGAAAGTCAGCATTCATATACTTAAATCGCTAACTTGGTTACAAGTCAGCTTTCTTGCTACGTGAGAACTGACGATTCGCCTTGTTCTCCGACATACTTTCGATAATGCGATGATAATTTTGATAACGAAGATCGCTAATTTCCCCTTTTTCAACCGCTTCACGGAGAATACAACCGGGATCATCTAAGTGTTTACAGTCACGGAACTTACATCCACCGAGATACGGTCGAAATTCCACAAACGCTTGAGTGATTTCTTCCGCTTCCAAATGCCATAGACCGAATTCGCGGACTCCGGGCGAATCGATGAGGTCGCCCCCTGATGGAATGTGATATAACCGCGCCGCCGTCGTGGTGTGTTGACCAAGCCCAGAGGTTTCAGAAACATCCCCTTCTTCTACATCAAGGCCAGGCATTAATGCATTGACGAGACTCGATTTTCCTACCCCTGACTGGCCGACGAAGATATTGACACGCCCACCGAGCTCGGCTTCAAGAGCAGCGATACCTTCGCCGGACTCTTTACTGACCAGTAGCACCTTGTATCCGATTTTTTGGTATTCATTGAGCCATTGTTGGTATTGTTCGCGTTGCTGAACGTCAAGCAAGTCGACTTTGTTAAGAACCAACAGAGGCGCAATTTTCAGAGTTTCAGAGGCAATTAAATAGCGATCGATGATATTGAGTGATAGCTCAGGCAACACCGAAGAGACGATGACCATCTGATCAACATTGGCTGCTACTGGTTTTAAGCCATCGTAATAGTCAGGGCGAGTTAGGATAGAGCGACGAGGCTCCACCGCTTCGACTACACCTGAAATGCCATCCATGGTTTCTGCGCCAGCACGCCACATAACGAGATCGCCAGAGACCAAGCTCTCAACGCCTCGGCGTAAGTTACAACGATGAACCTCTTTGGTCTGCAGGTCTTCGATATCAGCATGTTGACCAAAGCGCGTAATCACCAAACCACTTTTTTGCGGGCCTAACGAGTTTTCGTCCCATTGGTCATTTTTTTCTTGCTTGAGTTTTCGATGTTGATTATTTCGAACTCGTCTAACTTGACTCTTGGTTAGCTTTTTCTTCTTTGCCACAACACTCTACTTTCTGTTTTCTGCTGTCAGTCCAATAAAAGCGTGGAACGCTTTATTGGCCAAAACTATCTTGGGTATTTGAATTTGGGTATAGTACCTTTTTTACGACTAAACAAATAGGCAATGATGTATGTCCTTTAGCGATCAAAACTTAATTTGGATCGATTTGGAAATGACAGGGCTCGATCCTGAAACGCATAAAATCATCGAAATCGCCACGATTGTTACTGATGCACAGCTAAATATCTTGGCAGAAGGCCCTGTATTAGCGATTCATCAAAATGAATCTGAGTTACAAAAGATGGATGATTGGTGCACGACAACCCACACCAACAGTGGTTTAGTGGAGCGTGTAAAAGCAAGTACGGTTGATGAGCAGCAAGCGATTGAACAAACCATTGAGTTTTTGAAACAATGGGTACCTGCTGGCGTTTCGCCGATTTGTGGAAACAGTATTGGCCAAGACCGCCGTTTTCTCTACAAACATATGCCCAAGCTTGAAAGCTATTTCCATTACCGCTACATCGATGTGAGCACCTTAAAAGAGTTGACGCGCCGTTGGAAACCAGAAGTGCTTGATGGCTTCAGTAAAAAAGGCAGCCACCTCGCGCTAGACGATATCCGTGAGTCTATTGCGGAGTTGCAGTATTACCGTCAAACCATTTTTACTATCTAAGCACAGGGCTGCGTTATCAGGATGAAAACTAACCAAAAGCTAACATTTTGCTGGGTTTTTCATCAGTTAAGAAAAAAAAAACAGATTTTTTTCAATAAGGACTTGCATCACAAAAAAATGCTCTTATAATTCGCAGCCCTAAACGACGTAAACGTTGTAAGGCGACACTAGCTCAGTTGGTAGAGCGCAACCTTGCCAAGGTTGAGGTCACGAGTTCGAACCTCGTGTGTCGCTCCAAATTTCCTTCTTAGGAAGGTTCAAGCGCTCATCATGCTTTGAATGATGATACGGACGCGGGGTGGAGCAGCCTGGTAGCTCGTCGGGCTCATAACCCGAAGGTCGTCGGTTCAAATCCGGCCCCCGCAACCAAATTTAATTATAAGAATGCAGTTCTTGTAATATGCGACACTAGCTCAGTTGGTAGAGCGCAACCTTGCCAAGGTTGAGGTCACGAGTTCGAACCTCGTGTGTCGCTCCAATTTCCTTCTTTGGAAGGTATAGCGTCACCGCTCATTAGAGCGCAACCTTGCTAAGGTTGAGGTCACGCCTCTTTACGAAGAGATCGGGAACCTCGTGTGTCGCTTCAAATTGCCTTTTTCGAAAGGTTCAAGCGCTCATCATGCTTTGAATGATGATACGGACGCGGGGTGGAGCAGCCTGGTAGCTCGTCGGGCTCATAACCCGAAGGTCGTCGGTTCAAATCCGGCCCCCGCAACCAAATTTAATTATGAGAACGCAGTTTCTTGTAATATGCGACACTAGCTCAGTTGGTAGAGCGCAACCTTGCCAAGGTTGAGGTCACGAGTTCGAACCTCGTGTGTCGCTCCAATTTCCTTCTTTGGAAGGTATAGCGTCACCGCTCATTAGAGCGCAACCTTGCTCAGGTTGGGGTCACGCCTCTTTACGAAGAGAACGGGAACCTCGTGTGTCGCTCCAAATTACCTTTTTCGAAAGGTTCAAGTGCTCATCATGCTTTGAATGATGATACGGACGCGGGGTGGAGCAGCCTGGTAGCTCGTCGGGCTCATAACCCGAAGGTCGTCGGTTCAAATCCGGCCCCCGCAACCAACTTTAAATAGCATATACATCTTATTCATTATCCCCTTTATCTTTTTTATCGTGAGTTAGCTCATGATGATAACAGTGTGAAAAAGATTGGAAGCTGTTTTGTGTCTTTACGGACAAACACTACAATGTTGGAAAAAATTCTGATAACGTAGTTCAAATTCGATGGATATTCACGATGAGTGAGGTATCTATCTCGGGGTTGTTATGACACTTCCCTGCCAAAGTTTCATCATTGTTTGATGACCGCTCTTTTAATAATGCTGAGAAGCATTAACCCCCAAATAAGAAATCGTCACGAGATGATTTTTCTACTCTAAATTCATGCCTAAAGCATAGAAAATACTGCTTGACTGACCAGATTGGTTGAGTCGAGGTTTGTGTATTTAGTCAACAGAGTTATCCACAGGTTGTGTTTTGTGGATAAGTTGGTGAGTAACCTGAAATTGACCTCTGTATAAGCGTTTAATATTTAAGATCTTTTTATTAAAACGGGTTTCCTCTTTTTAAAGAGTTTACAGTAATTAACTGTAATATAAGGCTTTTTCCGTCTTGGGATGACTTGTTTCTTCGTGTTTTGAAGATCATTACCTTATCATTCTTTGATCTTTGTCATTGGAAGTTAGTGTGATTAACTCTCAATACACAGACGAAAACGCTGTGTAAATTTGACTTTTTCCACATTGTGTTTTTTAGAGCTAAATCAAACTCTGTAAAGGTAAATCAGGCAAGTATTATGCATCTCTAGGCAGACCTTTTTGCACGATACGAATCAAACGCTGCTGTTTGGTATCGATGGTCCCTTGAATGGGTATTTGATTGAATTGTTGTTCTAACGCCCACTGAATGTGAATGTCTAACATGTCGTTTATCCCTTTCCGACGTTGCAATACATCAACGATATCACTTGAGTAATCTGCGTTACCTAATGCAATCGCGATGTTTCTAAGCCATTGTATATGCCCTATGCGGCGAATTGCCGATCCCTGCATATTGTTGAGAAATTGTTCTTCACTCCATAGAAAGAGTGACACAAGATCGGGATTTTTCAATATTTCTCTACGCTGAAAATCATCTTGTTCGCTGAGAGGCGCAAATCGGTTCCATGGGCACACGAGTTGGCAATCATCACAGCCATATATTCGGTTACCAATTGCTCGACGAAATTCTTCCGCTATCACCCCATCATATTCTATGGTGAGATAGGAGATGCAGCGTCTTGCATCCACAACGCCATCTTCAACAATCGCATTGGTTGGGCATGACGTAATACAGGCCTGACATTTTCCGCATTGATTGCTTTGTGGTTCATCAATCGGAAGAGGAATATCGACCAGAAGTTCGCCAAGGAAAAACCATGAACCAGCCTCTTTATCGAGTATCAGCGAATGCTTGCCTGTCCAACCTAGTCCTGCCTTTTCAGCAAGCGGGCGTTCTAAGATTGGCGCCGAATCGACAAAAGGTCGGTAGCCTAATTGACCGACTTGTTGCTCGATCTTCTGTCCTAATTTTTTCAATTGGTTACGCAGCAGTTTGTGATAATCCCGACCGAGCGCGTAGCGGCTGATGTATGCATGGCGCCGATTGCTCAAGTCGGCGGCAAACAAAGCATCTTGCGGTAGGTAATCCATCCTGACACTGATTACGCGTAATGTTCCGGGCAGTAACTCTGCTGGACGTGCTCGCATCATGCCATGTCGAGCCATCCAATCCATTTCACCGTGATAGCCAGCATCCAGCCACTTTTGTAGCTCTGCTTCGTGCTCGGATAAGTCGATGTCACAAATTCCAACTTTTTGAAAGCCAAGCTCTGCAGCCCAAGCTTTGATTTGCGTGGCAAGTTGTGAATAATCCATGAGGGCTTATCGGTTAAAATGGGGGGCGGATCTTAACGGATCTTAGCGTTACGATCTAGTTTGTCTCTAACTTTGGGAGCAAGATCTTAGCAATTATTTTCTAATTACTTACAGAAGAGATCTTGTCTCTCAAATCGATCCCAGTTTACTATTCGTATTCTTTTGATTTTTATATAGTCACTCAGACTCTTTAGAGAATGCATTCATGAGCACGAAAACTTTTTCCTTAATCGATGAACATGCCACCGTTGCCTTAGGGAGCGCATTGGCTCAATGTTGCTCTGAGCAAACCACGATCTATCTCCACGGTGATCTCGGTGCAGGAAAAACGACATTCAGTCGTGGCTTTATTCGCGCTCTTGGCCATAACGGTAATGTTAAAAGCCCAACTTACACCTTGGTTGAGCCTTATCAACTAGACCAATGGCAAGTCTACCACTTTGATCTTTATCGCCTTGCAGATCCTGAAGAACTCGAATTCATGGGTATTCGAGATTATTTCTCTGCGGATGCGATCTGTCTTGTTGAATGGCCAGAGAAAGGCCAAGGGCTTCTTCCTCAAGCGGATCTGGATCTGGTATTACGTTATCAGGGAGAACAACGCATTGCTGAGTTCACTGCAAACAGCGAATATGGATCGACCTTATTAAGTAAATTGGAACTATGTTAAAAAGTCCTTTGTCGTTTAAAGCCGCTTTTTTTTCCTGCTTATTAACGCTTGTTTTGTTGCCCAAACTGGTTTGGGCAAACGCGTTAGAAGGGATTCGTGTTTGGCCTTCGCCAGATGAAACCCGAGTAGTGATCGATTTAAAACAGCAGGCAACATACAGTTATTTCAGCCTGACAGGTCCTGACCGTTTGGTGGTCGATCTTAAAGACACTTCCTTGGCAACTAAGCTACCTGTTTCTGTTACTGACAGTCCGGTATTAAAAAAAGTACGCAAAAGCTCACCACCAGAGAAGGGCACTTATCGCTTAGTGTTTGAACTCTCCAAGCGTGTTTCTGCCAATTTGTTTACTCTCGCGCCCACACCTGGCGGCCAGTACGGGCATCGTTTGGTGATTGATTTATCCCACGGAACGCAAAGTAGTGATAGTTCTGCTACCTCCTCGTCATCGAGCAGCACGCAAGTCAGTCGAGACGCATCTTCTCTGCATGGCAATGCGGATATTGTAGTTGCCATTGATGCTGGCCATGGCGGTGAAGATCCTGGTTCGATCGGCCCAACGCGTAAATACGAAAAACGGGCAACGTTAGCCATTGCGAAAAAGATAGCCGCGCAAATTGATGCGGTCCCTGGTATGAAAGCGGTCCTTACTCGCGGTGGAGACTACTACGTCAATCTTAATAAACGTTCTGAAATTGCGCGTAAGAATAAAGCCCACTTGTTAGTGTCGATTCATGCGGATGCCTTTTCGTCTCCTAAACCTCGTGGAGCGTCAGTGTTTGTTCTTAATACTCGCCGTGCGAATACCGAGATTGGTCGCTGGGTAGAAAATCATGAGCAGCAATCTCAGCTGTTGGGCGGTGCGGGTGAAGTCTTGGCTAAAAACAACAGCGATAAAAACATCAGTCAAACGCTGCTGGATCTACAATTTAGCCATTCGCAAAAAGAAGGTTATAAAGTGGCCACCAAGATTCTCGGTGAAATGGGGAAAGTGGCGTATTTGCATAAGAAAAAACCAGTGAATGCCAGTTTGGCGGTACTAAAGTCGCCAGATATTCCCTCGGTACTCGTAGAGACGGGGTTCATTTCTAACCCAACGGAAGAGCGTTTATTGTTTCAGCGTAGCCACCAAGACAAACTGGCGCGCGCTCTGACAAAAGCCGTTGTACAGTATTTTGAAGAAAATCCACCAGAAGGAACGCTGTTTGCCAATCGTGGTAAAGCGATTAAACATAAAGTCAGCAGTGGCGAATCGTTATCTCGCCTTGCTCAGCGCTATGGCGTGTCTATGAAAGCGATAATGAGCGCCAATAATCTCTCAAGTTCATCATTGCGTATTGGTCAACAGTTAACGATTCCGGCGGGGGGCTCAAAAGATATTCCGGTGCCTGTTATCAATAACCCTGTTGAAACACGTGTAATTACGCATGCTGTTCAACGAGGCGAGTATCTAGGCCTTATTGCCAATAAATACAAAGTGTCAGTATCCAGTATTAAGCGAGAGAATAATTTAAGGTCTGACACCCTGAAACTTGGCCAAAAACTGAAAATCACGGTGAGCATGAAAGATCGTCCGGTGAGAAAACATACCGTGAAGCGTGGGGAGTTTTTAGGTAAGATAGCCAGTCAATATGGGGTCTCGGTGAGTAGTCTGCGCAGTGCAAATAAACTGCGTTCAGATAGTTTGGCCATAGGGCAAGAACTGATTATTCCCAATAACTGACCGTTGAAGAACGAAGAGTTATCCCCAATTATCTATCAACAATCGCCCGATTTATGGTTAAGTCGGGCGATTTGTCGTTGAAGTCGCCCGCGTTCTAAACGGAGTTAAATCGAGCCATGACTATTAAAATCCTGCCAGCGCGTCTTGCCAACCAAATTGCTGCTGGAGAGGTGGTAGAAAGACCGGCCTCTGTGGTGAAAGAGTTGGTGGAAAACAGTCTTGATGCTGGATCAACCCGTATTGATATCGATATTGATAAAGGTGGCGCCAAACTGATTCGTGTTCGAGATAACGGTAAAGGGATCGAAAAAGATCAGCTGGGTTTAGCCTTAAGCCGACATGCCACCTCTAAGATTCATAGCCTCGATGATCTGGAAGCGATCATGAGTTTAGGGTTTCGAGGGGAGGCATTGGCGAGTATCAGCGCAGTTTCAAGGCTGACACTGACTTCTAGAACGGCGACACAAGAGCAAGCTTGGTCTGCGCATGCTGAAGGGCGCGAAATGGAGGTGAAGCTTCAACCCGCTGCCCATCCGATTGGTACGTCCATCGAAGTGCTCGATTTATTTTTCAATACCCCCGCCCGCCGTAAGTTTCTGCGTACCGAAAAGACAGAGTTTACGCATATTGATGAGTTAATTAAACGCATCGCCTTAAGTCGATTTGATGTGACGATTCAGCTCAAACATAACGGTAAAGTAGTGCGTCAATATCGCGCAGCACAAAATCAGATGCAGCGAGAAAAACGTATTGCAGCGGTATGTGGTGCACCGTTTGTTCGCCATATGCTCAATATCGAGTTAGAGCATCAAGGGCTGACACTGCATGGTTGGATAACCACGCCTCAAGGCGCTCGTGCGCAAAACGATCTTCAGTACTGTTACGTTAATGGTCGAATGATGCGTGACAAATTGATTAATCATGCGATTCGACAGAGTTATGAGGCCAGCCTAAAAGCCGATCAATATGCTGCCTATGTATTGTATATTGATGTCGATCCCCATCAAGTTGATGTAAATGTTCACCCAGCGAAGCATGAAGTTCGTTTCCATCAAGGTCGCTTGGTGCATGATTTTATCTACCAAGCCTTGAGTGATGCTTTGGCGCAAGGTGAACACATTGATAAAGTGGCTCATACTGCTTCTGCTTTTCACCATCCTCAATCGGCAGCATATAGTGATCAGCCCGCGGTCGATACAGAGCCAACACCCGAAGACGTCGTTTCACCGAGCGTGCCAGAGCACGTTTATCAAGCTGTTGAGCAAACTCCTGCTTATCCAAGCAAATCGACTCGGCAACACGACGGTAGCTACCAAGTTCAAGAACAGTCACAACCTTGGCAACCAGCCACTAAAAATGCGAATTCCGGTGGAAAAAGTGGTGGCTATGGTAAAGCTCGTCATGTCGAGGGTTCGCCAACTTCGGCAGAATTAAAAGCATATCAAGCGTTACTCGAAACGCCCGAAACCGCGGAAGTGCCTACATCTGAAACTCAGAGGATATCAAAACCCAATACACCGGTGACGCTTGAAGAAAGAGCATTCACGGCTCCAAGTACCCAATTCACTGTTCCCGTTGAAACGTTGGGCAAAGCGATTTGTGTCGTCGACTCGCAATATTTGATGATGGCAGATAAGCAAGGGTGTGTGTTAGTCTCGCTGCTCCGAGCAGAGTGGTACCGCACTCGAGGGCAATTACAGCTTCACGATCAACCTTTAAAAAGCCAACCTTTGTTGGTACCACTGGGATTGAAGCTTGATCACGCGCTGATTGAGGTTGCCCAGCAACAGGAGAACTTATTGGCGCAATTTGGGATTGAGCTAAAGGCTCGTGGGCAGCACGCCGTGATGGTCATGGGGGTACCGCAGCCGCTCAGACAACACAATTTACAAGTCTTAATCCCTGACATGCTGGTTTATTTACAACAGGTGCAGAAAGCTGAGGAGACCACCGTTTCTATTTTAGCCGATTGGCTGGCCAATCAAGTGGTCAAATACAAAAGCGACTACACTTTATCAGACGCCATTCAACTTGTGGCTGAAGCGGAACAAGTTTGGCAGGGAGCATTACCTTTGGACGATCACGCTTTGGTTCGTCCCATCGATTTTACAGCGACGATCGCAGCATTAAACCGTTATGAATAAACCATTACCTTTAGCCCTGTTTTTGATGGGGCCGACCGCATCCGGCAAAACTGATCTGGCTATTCGCCTCCGCCAGAAATACCCGGTAGAGATCATTTCTGTCGATTCTGCTTTGATTTATCGGGGAATGGACATTGGCACGGCCAAACCCGATGCGACCGAGCAAGCTCTGGCGCCTCATCGTTTGATCGATATTTTAGATCCCAGTGAAGCTTATTCCGCCGCGGATTTTCGCCGAGACGCAATTAATGAGATGAACGACATTGTTTCTCAAGGAAAAATTCCTTTGCTGGTGGGCGGAACTATGTTGTATTACAAGGCTCTACTAGAAGGATTGTCGCCACTTCCTGCTGCCAATGCCGAAATTCGTAAACAAATTGAAGAAGAATCATTGACTAATGGCTGGGAGGTACTGCACGATCAGTTAAAAGTGATCGACCCTGTTTCAGCGGCAAGAATTCACCCAAATGATCCGCAGCGTTTATCGCGGGCATTGGAAGTTTATCGAATTTCAGGTAAAACTCTAACAGAGCTAACTCAAACCAAAGGTGAAGATCTTCCGTTTAGAGTGAAACAGTTTGCGATCGCTCCCAAGGAAAGGGCTGAGCTCCATCGCCGTATCGAACTGCGATTCGACAAAATGATCGAGATGGGTTTTGAGCAAGAGATGAAACGATTGTACGCCCGAGATGATCTTCACTCTGATCTTCCATCAATTCGATGTGTCGGTTATCGGCAGATGTGGGACTACTTGGATGGGAACTGCACGCTTGATGACGCGATTTTTCGCGGAATCTGTGCAACTCGTCAATTGGCCAAGCGACAAATTACCTGGTTGCGCAGCTGGGATAATTTAACTTGGTTGGATAGCGAACACATTGATCAAGCACTAGAAACCGTTTCAAATGCATTAGCATCAGAGGGTTATAGCTGTGTATAATGTGATCGCTTTTGCGTGAATTTGCCCTGTCAAGGAACTGTGACTTGATATTTTGGTGTAAAGCCGTCATAACAAGAAGCGGTAGGGTGTTTTTTATTCGTTTAGCTCTGATGCAAAGGCACTTACTTTTGCAGTGCACCGCTAGCTAACTAACTAAAACAAAATTACAAATAAGGAAAATAAAATGGCTAAGGGGCAATCTTTACAAGACCCGTTCTTAAATGCACTACGTCGTGAACGTATTCCAGTGTCTATCTACCTTGTTAATGGTATTAAGTTACAAGGCCAGATCGAATCTTTTGACCAGTTCGTTATTCTATTGAAAAACACAGTCAATCAAATGGTTTATAAACATGCGATTTCGACTGTGGTTCCGGCTCGTCCAGTGAGCCATCACAGTAACGATCGTCCTCAACAATCTGATCGTCCAGAGAAATCAGAAGAGTAATCCTCTGAACATTTCTATCGGCAATACACTAAGGAGTTGATTGCTTGTTTGACCGTTATGAAGCCGGTGAGCGAGCCGTACTTGTTCATATCAACTTCACGCAAGAGGGTGAGTGGGAAGACTTAAGCGAGTTTGAAATGCTGGTCTCCTCCGCTGGAGTATCGACGCTACAAGTCGTTACTGGTAGTCGTCAATCTCCACACCCTAAATATTATGTCGGAGAGGGTAAAGCCCAGGAGATTGCCCAAGCGGTGCAATTAAATGGCGCTGATATTGTGATTTTTAATCACGCCCTTTCTCCTGCCCAAGAGCGAAATCTCGAAACTCTTTGCAAATGTCGCGTATTAGATCGCACAGGTCTGATTCTGGATATTTTTGCGCAAAGAGCACGAACTCACGAAGGTAAGCTGCAAGTTGAACTTGCGCAGCTACGCCATATCTCAACTCGCTTAATCCGAGGCTGGACTCACCTTGAACGACAAAAAGGTGGTATCGGTCTACGCGGACCAGGGGAAACACAGTTAGAAACTGACCGACGTTTATTGCGTGACCGTATTAAAGCGATTCTGCGACGTCTTGAAAAAGTCGCTAAGCAACGTGAACAAGGGCGCCGTGCTCGTCATCGTGCTGAAATTCCTACTATTTCACTTGTTGGTTATACCAATGCGGGTAAATCAACCTTGTTTAACCGTATTACGGAAGCTGGGGTATACGCCGCAGACCAATTATTTGCAACCTTGGATCCGACGTTAAGAAAGATTGAGCTTGCTGATGTGGGGTCAGCGATTCTCGCGGATACGGTTGGTTTTATACGCCATTTACCTCATGATCTTGTCGCCGCGTTTAAAGCGACCTTACAAGAAACACAAGAAGCTGACATTTTGTTACATGTTGTTGATGCCAGTGATGACCGTTTTCGTGAGAATATTCAAGCGGTGAACGATGTTCTTGAAGAGATTGACGCACACGAAGTTCCAACTTTGTTGGTCATGAACAAGATCGATAACCTCGAAGGACAGAAACCTCGTATTGAATATGATGAGGAAGGCATGCCCAGAATGGTTTGGGTATCAGCCATGGAAGGAGAAGGGATTGACCTACTATTTGAAGCGTTAACTGCTCGGTTAGCGAGTCAGATGGTCGATCACCGTTTGCGGATACCACCACAGTATCAGGGGCGTATTCGCAGTATATTCTTTCGAATGAATTGTATTCAACAAGAAGAATATGACCAAGAGGGCTGTTTACTGATTAATGTTCGTATGCAGCAGGTAGATTGGTCTAGACTTGAAAAAAGAGAAGGGGCAGTTTTACGTGACTTTATAGTTACTTAAATGACTGCTACAGTATAACGTCATATCAATGATGGAGCTTTCTAATGGCGTGGAATGAGCCTGGAAATAACAACGGCGACAATGGCCGCGACAATGACCCATGGGGTAATAATAATCGTGGTAATAAAGGTGGCCGTGATCAAGGTCCGCCAGACTTAGACGAAGTCTTCAACAAACTGAGTCAGAAGCTGGGTGGAAAGTTTGGTGGTAAAGGCAAAGGTGGTAAAGGACCTTCATTTGGTGGCGGTAGCGCTATCGGGTTCGGTATCATCGCTGTCATCGCGATTGCAGTCTGGTTTTTCGCTGGTTTTTACACCATTGGCGAAGCCGAGCGAGGCGTCGTACTTCGTTTAGGCAAATATGACCGTATTGTTGAGCCTGGTCTGAACTGGCGGCCTCAATTTATTGATGAAGTCACTCCGGTTAACGTACAAGCGATTCGCTCACTGCGTGCCTCTGGTCTTATGCTAACTAAAGACGAAAATGTCGTCACCGTGAGCATGGATGTCCAGTATCGCGTTTCTGACCCATACAAATATTTGTATGTGGTAACGAATGCCGACGACAGCTTACGTCAAGCGACCGACTCTGCGTTACGTGCTGTTGTGGGTGACTCATTGATGGACAGCATTTTGACCAGTGGTCGTCAACAGATTCGTCAAAGCACTCAAGAGACGCTAAATGACATTATCGACAGCTACGACATGGGTATTTACGTCGTTGATGTGAACTTCCAATCAGCTCGTCCGCCAGAGCAAGTGAAAGATGCGTTTGATGACGCCATTGCTGCACGAGAAGATGAAGAGCGTTTCATCCGCGAAGCGGAAGCGTACAAAAACGAAATTTTGCCGAAAGCAACGGGTCGTGCTGAACGCTTGAAGAAAGAAGCACAAGGTTACACTGAGCGCACAGTAAACGAAGCTCTCGGTCAAGTTGCGCAGTTTGAAAAGCTACTTCCTGAATACTTAGCTGCACCAAAAGTAACGCGTGACCGTTTGTACTTGGATTCAATGCAAGAAGTGTATTCAAAATCGTCTAAAGTGCTGATCGATTCGAAATCCAGTGGCAACTTGCTGTACCTACCGATTGATAAGTTGGCAGGACAAGAAGGTGCCCCGACGAAACGTAGCCAAAAATCGTCTGCGAGCTATGACCAAATCGAGCTTGAATCACAACGTGATGACTCCAGTTCAGACTCTCAAACTCGCACCAATGACTCACGTCAAGGGAGATACTAAGAATGCGTAAGTTAACGATCCCTCTACTGATTGTTCTATTGGTGATCTTGCTAATGAGCTTGTTCGTGATCCCTGAAGGTGAACGAGGCATTGTGATTCGCTTTGGTCGAGTATTGAAAGATGACACGAATGTTTCTCGTATCTACGAGCCAGGTTTGCATTTCAAATTACCATTGTTTGATCGCGTGAAAACGCTCGATGCACGTATCCAAACGATGGATGGTCGTTCTGACCGTTTCGTCACGTCGGAGAAAAAAGACGTCATCATTGACTCTTACGTGAAATGGCGTATCAAAGATTTCGGTCAATACTATCTGGCAACAGGTGGTGGTAACACGTTGACAGCAGAAAATCTGCTTGAACGTAAAGTAACGGACGTGCTGCGCTCAGAGATCGGTTCTCGCGAAATCAAGCAAATTGTTTCAGGCCCTCGCAACCAAGACATCCTGCCAGACAGCGCCGATGCTGAAGTGGTTACCACTGAAGCGGCAAAAGAAGCGCTCGAAGTGGATGGGCAGCGTGACCAAATCATGGAAAACGTACTTAACGATACTCGCGAAAGTGCAGCGAAAGATATCGGTGTGTATGTGGTCGATTTCCGTATGAAGAAAATCAACCTACCTGATGAAATTAGTGAATCAATTTATCGTCGTATGCGTGCAGAACGTGAGTCAGTTGCTCGTAAGCACCGCTCGCAAGGTCGTGAAAAAGCAGAAGTCATCAAAGCTCAAGCTGAGCTAGAAGTGGCAACGATTCTCGCTGAAGCGGATAAAACCGCACGTGTCACGCGTGGTGAAGCAGATGCTCGCGCAGCGAAAATCTATTCTGATGCTTACAGCAAAGAGCCTGAATTCTTTGGCTTCTTACGCTCATTAAAAGCTTACGAAAAATCGTTTAGCGATAAGAGTGACATTCTTGTGCTGGATCCAAACAGCGAGTTCTTCAAATACATGAAAGACTCAAAGGGTGCCCCCGCGCAATAAGTGATTATTGTTGACGGTGTAACATGATATAAAGGCTCCTCTTTGAGGAGCTTTTCTTTTTTGTAACGATTTATCGGAGCACACAATGTCAAACGCGCTATGGTTGGCTTTAGGTTTAGTTTTAATTGCTGAGGGCATTGGGCCGTTAATTACCCCTAAGGGGTGGAGGCAAATGGTGGCGCAGCTTAGTGCTCAACCTGATAACCAACTGCGTCGTATCGGGGGATGCCTCGTGGTAGCCGGTGTGGTGATGGCGTGGGTGTTTAGCTGATTGCGTGTTATTGCTTCGAAATGACAGGTGGAAGTAGGAGGGGGCTCCTACTTGGTATCAATAATGGGGTGGTGGCGTTTCTTCTTTTTCACTCGCCATGTTTGATGAATCGATATTTTTTACTTTACCGACCACATACTTCATCTGATCTTGCATTTTAGTGATCATTAATTGTTGTTCACTCAGTGCTTCGTTCAATGCATCAATGGTTTGCTCTTGAAAAGCAATTTGGCACTCTAAATCGTTAATGCGCTGTTCTAGCTGCTCGTTCGTTTTGTCAGTCATAGTTACGGCTCCAGCTTCCAAGCTTGAGCGATCCCGGCTGAGGTTACGGAAATCACTCGTTGGTGTTTATCAAAAGCCGCATCATACACTACCGCGCTAGGTGGGCGAGTATCTTTTAAGGGCTCGGCTTCAAATTGATCAATTTTTTTCCCGTTCTCGGTATTCCAAACGCTAACTCTTCCTGACGGTGTGCCAGTAATTAAGCGGTTGCCATCGTCAGAAAAGCGAGCACTCGAGAAGATCAATTGGCGATAGTAGCTGCGTAACTCACTTATTTTTTCACCATTCGATAAGTCCCATATTACCGCTTGGTTTCCCCCATCTGATGTAAAGGCGTATAGCCCATCCCGCTGCAGAGCAACACGATTAACACGTTGTTCTAGTTCAAAATCATGAAGAATTTGTCCGCTAGAGGTATCCCACAAAAATGCGTGATAGTCGTTTCCGCCCGTAAGCGCGAAGCGTCCATTCGGTGAAATTGCAACAGAATTGACTTTTTCTTGGTGTGCGAGGAACTCTAAGCGTCTTCCAGTGACTAAATTGACGTAAATGGCTTTGCCATTGGAAAGACCAAGCACGACTTGTTCGCCGTTGCTGGCAATATCGACGTCACGGATTAATCCATCGGAGATCGACCAAAGCCCATTTGATTGGGTCCAAGCCAGATCCCAGACAGCGAAATGCATCTGACTGGCGGTGACTGCGTAGCGACCATTGTCAGAAATTCGAATGTGAGATACGGTGCTGCCTTGTGCGTCATGTTCACCGAGTGCGGCTAATTCTTTGCTTTCTTCCAGATCCCATAATCTGAGTTGGCTTTGTTTCGAATACAGTAGAGCAAAGCGTGCATCACGGCTAAGTGCAAAACTGGTTGCACCTTGCGGCTCAAGTGGCCAGCGCTTTACTTCGTGCGAAGTAAAGAAGCAACCACTGAGCAGTAATGTGGTAAGTAAAAGTAGGGCTGTATGAAAAATTATCCGCATTAAGTCTAACTATCCACTTGGTTTTCCGACAATAGGAACACATATTAGCTATATTGGTACAACATATTTGTGCATACCAGTATTTCGAATATTTTTGTGCACAACCCCAAAACAGTAAATCCATCAAAACGTGGAGAATTCAATGAAATCAATGTTTAAAGTGTCACTGCTTGCCGCAACCGTTATGTTAGCAGTTGGCTGTCAGAAAGAAGAAGAGCCAAAAGCGGACACTCAGCCTGCTGCCGAACAGGTTCAAGCTGAAACTGGAAAAGCAGTTAACTTTAAAAACGAAGATGAAAAAGCCGCGTACGCGATTGGTGTATCTTTCGCGAACTATCTAAACACCAGTCTGGATAAACCAAGTGAGATTGGTATCCATCTTAACAAAGATTTAGTGCTAAAAGGCATTGAACATGTTTTCTCTGGTAACCCAGAATTGAGTGAAGAAGAAACTCGAGCGGCGCTTGAAAGCTTAGATAAGCGCGTAGCTGAGACTATGCAAAAGCAAACCGCAGAGAAAGCGGCGACAAACAAAAAAGCGGGTGATGAATTCCGTGCTGAGTTTGAAAAGCAAGATGGCGTAGAGAAAACAGAATCGGGCTTAATGTACCAAGTGATGACGGAAGGTGATGGTGAAAAACCACAAGAAACCGATACCGTTCAAGTTCACTATAAAGGTACTTTGATCGATGGTACGCAATTTGACAGCTCATACGACCGTGGTGAGCCTGCCACTTTCCCTCTTAATCGTGTGATTCCTGGCTGGACCGAAGGTGTTCAATTAATGCCAGTTGGTTCTAAATTCAAGTTTGTGATTCCGCCAGAGTTGGCCTATGGTGAGCAAGATACGCCAACCATCCCTGCTAACTCGACCCTTGTCTTTGAAGTAGAATTACTAAAAATTGACAATGGGGATGAAGCGCAAGATACGCAAGGTTAATTGACTGATTTTAAATCGATAACCTGAAAGGTCTGACTTTGTCAGGCCTTTTTTTATGCTGATTTTGTGCACTATTATTTGTTTTAAATCACTAGAACGTCAGTTAGTTGAGGGTTCATTTCAAATTTTCTGATAAACTTACGTCAATTTGTTGATTTTTCACTCGAAGGCGAAAGAAGTGACGACTACAGAGACGGTTAATATCGATGAGTTGCTCGAAATGGAATCCATCCATGTGATGCCATTTAGCGAGCACGACAAAATTATTCTCAAATCTTATGAAGCGGTAGTCGACGGGATAGCCAGTCTGATCGGTCCGTTTTGTGAAATTGTTCTGCACTCGCTTGAAGACCTTAATACCTCAGCGATAAAAATTGCCAATGGTGAAAACACCGGACGCCAAGTGGGGTCGCCGATCACCGATATGGCATTGAAGATGCTGAAAGATATCGAAGGTTCTGAGCGCAATTTTTCGCGTTCTTATTTCACGCGTGCCAAGGGTGGCGTGTTGATGAAGTCAATCACTGTGGCGATTCGAAATGGTGATAATCGTGTGATTGGACTGTTGTGTATCAACGTCAATCTTGATGCGCCTTTCTCGCAAGTTTTACAGTCGTTTATGCCCAATGAAGAAGCGAAACAAGCGGCTTCGTCGGTTAACTTCGCAAGTGATGTCGAAGAGCTGGTGGATCAAACGGTAGAACGCACCATTGAAGAGATCAATGCCAATAAGTCGGTATCCAATAATACCAAGAATCGTCAGATCGTCATGGAACTGTTTGATAAAGGCATTTTTGATATTAAGGATGCCATCAACCGTGTCGCTGATCGACTGAATATCTCCAAGCACACGGTTTATCTCTATATTCGTCAGCGTAAAACTGAGGAAGATGAGAAGTGAATGCGTTGAGCTACACCTTGGTAGTGAATGGTGCCAACTATGGCCAGCAGTCTTCACGATCGGCGTATCTATTTGCTTGTGCATTGCTTGCCAAAGGGCATCAGCTTAATAGCGTGTTCTTTTATCGCGATGGGGTTACTAATGGCAGCCAGCTTGCGGTTCCTGCCAATGATGAGTTTGATATCACCAAAGCTTGGCAAGCATTAGCAAGTGAGCATGACATCGCTCTCGAAACTTGTGTAGCCGCGGCGCTGCGCCGAGGCATCGTGAGTGAGCAGGAAGCTCAGCAACATGACTTGCCAAGCAGTAACTTGGCGACAGGGTTTGAGCAAGCAGGGCTTGGTCGTTTAGCCGAAGCGCTGCTCAGTCAAGATCGAGTGGTGCAATTTTGAGTCAACTTACTTTTGTCTTCCGCCATGCACCCCACGGCAGCGCGTCAGGTCGAGAGGGGCTCGATGCACTTCTTGCGGCCTCTGCCTATTGCGAAAATCTGCACGTACTTTTTGTTGGTGATGGCGTCTTGCAACTTTTGCCTGAGCAACAGCCAAGTAGTATTTTAAGTAAGGATTATGCACCAATGTTTAAGTTGTTTGATCTTTACGATATCGAGCAAGTCTTGGTTTGTCAGCAATCCTTAATTGAACGGGGGATTACTGAGCAAGCGTTGATAACAGAGGTTCAACTGGTGGAACATGAAGATATTCAGCGCCGCCTTCAGCAAGCCGATAAAATCTTGTCCTTTTAGAGTAAGGGTTCATGCTTCACATTATTAAAACTCCGTCCGCGCTACACGATGTACAGCGATACATGGCCGCAAGTGATAGCTTACTGTTGGTCGAAGATGCGGTGTATGCTGCCAATCCTCAGCATTTTGCTTACACTTTGATGAATACCGCCCTATCACAAACGAGGGTGTATGTACTAAAAGAAGACGTCCTCGCTCGTGGGGTGAGCGGCGTTATAGACGATACTACTCATTTAGTCGATTATGCCGGATTTGTTGATTTGACCGCAGAGCACACTCACTCGATGACATGGGATTAACGCCCGACAAACCCCGCTGCCCCACCGTTCAATCCCATACAGGCGGAATAAATGCCGCCACTCTCAGGAACGGTTGAAAAAAGATCTGTATATTTCTTGACACACATCCCACTGCTGCATAGAATTTTGCGTCCCCAATTTGCATTTGCTTATTGGGACTAGATTTTTCACAAAGCTTACTTTCAAGTAAATCAGGAGCTAGTTAATGGCAACTATTAACCAGTTGGTACGCAAACCACGTGCAAAGCAAGTTGTTAAAAGCAACGTGCCAGCACTAGAAGCGTGCCCACAAAAACGTGGTGTATGTACTCGTGTTTACACTACTACACCTAAAAAACCTAACTCAGCACTTCGTAAGGTTTGCCGTGTTCGTCTAACGAACGGTTTCGAAGTAACTTCGTACATCGGCGGTGAAGGTCACAACCTTCAAGAGCACTCAGTTGTTCTAATCCGTGGTGGTCGTGTTAAAGACCTTCCAGGTGTGCGTTACCACACTGTTCGCGGTGCACTTGACTGTGCAGGCGTAAATGACCGTAAACAAGGTCGTTCTAAGTACGGTGTGAAGCGTCCTAAGTCTTAATGGATTCCGTTAAGTAAGGCCAAACACTAAATTATTTTTAATTTTTGAAGAAACTGAAAAGTTTTGGATAACCTGAAGAAGACAACGGAGAATATCCATGCCACGTCGTCGCGTAATTGGTCAGCGTAAGATCCTTCCAGATCCTAAGTTCAAATCTGAGCTGCTGGCAAAATTTGTCAACATCCTAATGGTTGACGGTAAAAAATCTACTGCAGAGAAAATTGTTTACACTGCACTAGACACTATGGCTGAGAAATCTGGTAAAGATCACTTGGCTATTTTTGAAGAAGCTCTTGAAAATGTTCGCCCAGCGGTAGAGGTTAAATCTCGCCGTGTAGGTGGTTCTACTTACCAAGTGCCTGTAGAAGTTCGTCCGGTTCGCCGTAACGCACTTGCTATGCGTTGGTTAGTTGAAGCTGCGCGTAAGCGTGGTGAAAAATCTATGGCTGGTCGTCTAGCTGCAGAAATGCTAGACGCATCAGAAAACAAAGGTACTGCTGTTAAGAAACGTGAAGACGTTCACCGTATGGCAGATGCAAACAAAGCGTTTGCTCATTACCGCTGGTAATGGACCTTCAGTGCTGCGAGTTTCTCTCGCAGCACTTTTCTTTACTCTAAGGTACACCTTAGTAAGAGGATACAATCGTGGCTCGTAAAACTCCTATTGAGCGCTACCGTAACATCGGTATCTGTGCTCACGTAGATGCAGGAAAAACAACCACAACTGAGCGTATTCTGTTCTACACTGGCCTCTCTCACAAAATCGGCGAAGTTCACGATGGTGCTGCCACCATGGACTGGATGGAGCAAGAGCAGGAGCGTGGTATCACTATCACCTCAGCTGCTACGACTACCTTCTGGCGTGGTATGGAAGCGCAATTCCAAGATCATCGCATCAACATCATTGATACCCCTGGACACGTTGACTTTACGATCGAAGTAGAGCGTTCTCTTCGTGTGCTTGATGGTGCTGTGGTCGTATTCTGTGGATCATCTGGTGTTGAACCTCAGTCTGAGACTGTATGGCGTCAAGCTGACAAATATCACGTTCCTCGTATGGTATTTGTGAATAAGATGGACCGTGCAGGCGCAGACTTCCTACGCGTTGTGGACCAAATTAAAAATCGTCTTGGTGCGACTCCTGTTCCTATCCAATTAAACATTGGTGCGGAAGATGAGTTCAAAGGTGTCATCGACCTTATCAAGATGAAAGCGATCAACTGGAATGAAGCCGATATGGGCATGACCTTCACTTATGAAGATATTCCAGCTGATATGCAGGAACTTGCTGAAGAATGGCGTAACCACATGGTTGAGTCAGCAGCAGAAGCCAATGAAGAGTTAATGGATAAGTACCTTGAAGAAGGGGAACTGTCCGAACAAGACATCAAAGCGGGTCTTCGTGCTCGTACACTGAAAAACGAAATTGTTCTGGCCACTTGTGGTAGTGCATTCAAAAACAAAGGTGTACAAGCAGTGTTGGATGCGGTAATTGATTTCTTGCCTTCACCAACGGATGTTATGTCAATCAAAGGTGTGGACGAAGACGAAAACGAAATCGAACGCCACGCGGATGACAATGAACCCTTTGCTGCATTGGCGTTCAAAATTGCGACAGACCCATTTGTTGGTACGCTAACCTTTATGCGCGTTTATTCCGGTGTTGTAAAATCCGGTGATGCTGTTTTCAACTCAGTAAAACAGAAGAAAGAGCGTTTTGGGCGTATCGTTCAGATGCACTCAAACAAGCGTGAAGAGTTAAAAGAAATTTACGCAGGAGACATTGCTGCAGCGGTAGGTCTTAAAGACGTTACCACTGGGGATACCCTGTGCGATCCAAACCACAAAGTGGTTCTTGAACGCATGGAATTCCCGGCTCCTGTGATTCAAATTGCGGTAGAGCCTCGTTCTAAGGCTGACCAAGAGAAAATGGGTATTGCGCTGGGTAAACTCGCAGCGGAAGATCCATCGTTTCGCGTTGAGACGGATGACGAAAGTGGCCAGACTCTAATTTCTGGTATGGGTGAGCTTCACCTCGACATTATCGTTGACCGTATGAAGCGTGAATTCAGCGTTGATTGTAACGTTGGTAAACCTCAAGTAGCGTACCGTGAAACCATTCGTGGTAAAGCTGAGGTAGAAGGTAAGTTTGTTCGCCAATCAGGCGGTCGTGGTCAATACGGTCATGTCTGGATCAAACTGGAACCTTCAGAACCTGGCGAAGGCTTTGTTTTTGTCGATGAAATCGTGGGTGGTGTGGTTCCTAAGGAATACATCAATTCGGTATCGAAAGGTATCGAAGAGCAAATGAACAGCGGTGTGCTTGCTGGTTTCCCTGTTATGGATATCAAAGCAACCTTGTTTGACGGCTCTTACCATGATGTTGACTCCAGCGAAATGGCGTTTAAGATTGCCGGTTCGATGGCGTTTAAGAAAGGCGCTCTTGAAGCTCAGCCTGTCATTCTTGAACCAATGATGAAGGTTGAAGTAACCACTCCGGAAGATTGGATGGGTGATGTTGTTGGTGATCTGAACCGTCGCCGCGGCATGATCGAAGGTATGGATGAAGGCGTTGTTGGCCTGAAAATCATCCGTGCTTTGGTACCACTTTCAGAGATGTTCGGTTATGCAACCGATCTTCGTTCAGCAACGCAAGGTCGTGCTTCTTACTCAATGGAGTTCCATGAGTACGCAGAAGTACCGAAAAACTTTGCAGATAAAATCATTGCTGCTCGAGGGTATTGATCATCTGTATCGTTCGGTAAAAACCTTTGAGTTTTTGCGAGATCGATACGCTGAAATATTGCGCTGACAAGCGTTGGCGCATAAAATAGCAATTTCTGGCGCGTCGTGGTCAATAAAGGCTGCGGCGAATCATAACTAGGAAGGAACACGATCGTGTCTAAAGAAAAATTTGAACGTACGAAACCGCACGTAAACGTTGGTACTATCGGCCACGTTGACCACGGTAAAACAACTCTAACTGCAGCTATCTGTACTACTCTTGCGAAAGTTTACGGCGGTGTAGCTAAAGACTTCGCATCTATCGATAACGCTCCAGAAGAACGTGAACGTGGTATCACTATCGCGACTTCACACGTTGAGTACGACACTCCAACTCGTCACTACGCACACGTAGACTGCCCAGGACACGCTGACTATGTTAAAAACATGATCACTGGTGCTGCGCAAATGGACGGTGGTATCCTAGTAGTAGCTGCGACAGATGGCCCAATGCCACAAACTCGTGAGCACATCCTTCTAGGTCGTCAGGTTGGTATCCCATACATCATCGTATTCATGAACAAATGTGACATGGTAGATGATGAAGAGCTACTAGAACTAGTAGAAATGGAAGTACGTGAACTTCTATCTGAGTACGATTTCCCAGGTGATGACCTACCAGTAATCCAAGGTTCAGCGCTAGGTGCCCTAAACGGCGAAGAGCAATGGGAAGCGAAAATTGTAGAACTAGCAGAAGCGCTAGATAGCTACATCCCAGAGCCAGAGCGTGCAGTAGACCTACCGTTCATCATGCCAATCGAAGACGTGTTCTCGATCCAAGGTCGTGGTACAGTAGTAACTGGTCGTATCGAGCAAGGTATCCTAACCGTTGGTGACGAAGTTGCTATCGTAGGTATCAAAGACACCATCACTACTACTTGTACTGGTGTTGAAATGTTCCGTAAGCTTCTAGACGAAGGTCGTGCGGGTGAGAACGTTGGTGCACTTCTACGTGGTACTAAGCGTGATGAAGTTGAACGTGGTCAAGTACTAGCGAAACCAGGTTCAATCACTCCACACACTAAATTCGAATCAGAAGTCTACGTACTGTCTAAAGATGAAGGTGGTCGTCACACACCATTCTTCAAAGGCTACCGTCCACAGTTCTACTTCCGTACAACTGACGTAACTGGTGATATCTCACTACCAGAAGGCGTAGAAATGGTAATGCCAGGCGACAACATCCAAATGACTGTAGAGCTAATCGCTCCAATCGCAATGGATGAAGGTCTACGTTTCGCAATCCGCGAAGGTGGCCGTACAGTAGGCGCTGGTGTTGTAGCTAAAATCATCGCTTAATTCTTAATGAATTAATCTTTGTTAGCTATGTAAAAGGGAAGCTTCGGCTTCCCTTTTTTATTGGTGTTATTCTAAGTAGAGTTGATTTTGGTTATAAGAGATAGCATGCCTTATCTTTTTAGCTGAAAATAAGTTTCATTAATAAAACAACCTGTTAGCTTAGACCTTTCTAAAGCCTCGCGATAATTTTTCTAAATCTTCCGCTTTTTAGCTGTTTTTTATAACCAATTCTTCTAAATTTCACCCAAACTTAACTGGTAACAAGAATAATTCTTGTTTATATTCGAGTAAACGTTGTTGGTTAAAGTTGTATTGAGTAGGTTGCTTTTATGTATGTCTGTTTATGTCATGGTGTCTCGGATAAGAAGATCAAAAAGCTCGTTCTAAACGAGGGTATCACTGATGTTCGAGGTATCAAGAAGTGTACAGCGTTAGGTTCTCAATGCGGCAAATGTGTCAAGCAAGCGAAGAGTATTATTAACGAAACGATTGAAGTTCAATATCAACAAGCGAGTTAATTAAAGCGATTAATTTATCGCCAAATTTTGACACCTTCTCATTTATCTCTCATATTAAGGGAGAACCAATGAGGAGGGTTTTGTCATGAAAGGCGATCCAATAATAATTCAACATTTGAATAAAATTTTAGGCAATGAGCTGGTTGCGATAAACCAATATTTCCTTCATGCAAGGATGTATAAAGACTGGGGTCTAAAGCACCTAGCAGACAAAGAATATCACGAGTCTATCGACGAGATGAAACACGCGGATCATCTTATCGAGCGAGTCCTGTTTCTTGAAGGAACTCCAAATCTTCAAGATCTCGGTAAACTGATGATCGGTGAAGACACCAAAGAGATGCTCGAATGCGATCTTAAATTGGAAATGGCAGCGATTCCGGATTTAAAAGACGCCATTGCTTATGCGGAAGATATTCGCGACTATGTCTCTCGAGACTTGTTTCAAGAGATCCTCGAAGACGAAGAAGACCATGTTGACTGGTTGGAAACCCAACTTGGCTTGATTGAAAAAACCGGTATCGAAAATTATCTCCAAGCGCAGTTTGTCGACGAAGAATAATCGAATTTCTAGGGGGTAAACTGTCCAGTTTTCTTTTTGGCCCCTTTCGCTCTCCCGCACAATAATTCCCCTTGCTTAATCTGCTCCCTTTCTGTACTATTCGGGCTCCTTAATTCTCGGTCTATTTTAATCGTTCCTTGCTTCCTCTGGACGACCGAGCCAACTGTGGAAGCTGAATAATCCGTAAGGAGCAACCAATGCGTCATTACGAAATCGTATTCATGGTGCACCCTGATCAAAGCGAGCAAGTTGCTGGCATGATCGAGCGTTACACTGGTTCTATCACTGAAGCTGGCGGTACTGTACACCGTCTAGAAGACTGGGGTCGTCGTCAACTGGCTTACCCAATCAACAAGCTTCACAAAGCGCACTACGTTCTAATGAACGTTGAAGCTGACCAAGCTGTAATCGATGAACTGGAAACTGCTTTCCGTTTCAACGATGCAGTTCTACGTAACATGATCATGCGTACTAAAGCTGCAATCACTGAACCTTCTATCATGCTTAAGCAAAAAGAAGAGCGCGCGCCACGTCGTGAAGAGCGTTCTGAAGCTAAGCCAGAAGCTAACTCAGAAGCAGCTGAGTAATCAATTAAATGACCAATCGAATGGAGCTGAGTGGCGTTGTTGCTAAGCCTCCGATTCGAAGCCAAAGCCCTAGCGGTATAGAGCACTGCCGATTCTGGCTTGAGCATCGCTCAACGATGATGGAGGCAGAGCTTCTAAGACAAGTTTATTGTCGTATGCCAGTCGTGGTTAGTGGTAAAGGGTCATCATTGTTAACTCAAGAATTAGTGCAAGGCAGTAGCATTAAGGTAAGTGGCTTTGTTACTTACCAGACCGGCCGAAATGGTGTGGGAAAATTAGTGCTTCATGCTGACAACATTACTCATATTTAATCAGGAGATAGCCCATGGCTCGTTTCTTCCGTCGTCGTAAATTCTGCCGTTTTACTGCAGAAGGCGTACAAGAGATTGATTACAAAGACGTAGCAACTCTTAAAAACTACATCACTGAAGCTGGTAAAATCGTACCTAGCCGTATCACTGGCACAAGTGCTAAATACCAGCGTCAACTAGCTCGCGCGATCAAACGTTCTCGCTACCTAGCTCTACTTCCGTACACTGACAAGCATCAGTAATCGGTTCGGTTTATTAAGAAAGAGGATTAAACAATGCAAGTTATTCTACTTGATAAAATCGGTAACCTAGGTGGTCTTGGCGATTCAGTAACTGTTAAATCTGGTTACGCTCGTAACTTCCTTATCCCTCAGGGTAAAGCGGTTATGGCAACCAAAGCTAACGTTGAAATGTTCGAAGCTCGTCGCGCTGAACTTGAAGCAAAAGTTGCTGAACAGCTTCAAGCTGCTCAAGCTCGTGCTGAAAAAGTTGAAGCACTAGAAGCGGTTGTTGTCGCATCTAAAGCGGGTGATGAAGGTAAACTGTTCGGTTCTATCGGTACTCGTGACATCGCTGATGCAATTACTGCAGCTGGCGTTGAAGTAGCGAAAAGTGAAGTTCGTCTTCCAGAAGGTGCTCTACGTACTACTGGTGAGTTCGAAGTGAGCGTTCAGCTACACTCTGAAGTATTCGCAACTGTAAACCTACAGGTTGTTGCTGCTGACTAATACTCAGTATCAGACGAATTCTTCTTTGAAGAAATGAAAAACACCAGCTTCGGCTGGTGTTTTTTTATGTCTTAAGGAAACGCGAACAGCAGTTAGAAAACGAACAACAAGTTGGCTGAAAACACCGAATCTGAATCATACAGTCCATCAGGGACCTTATCATGCGAAGTACGAGAGTAGGTTAACTTCAAGGCAATATCTTCAGTGATGTTATTGATGGTGCTCAGGTCGATGTCTGTACGTGTGTTGCTGTTACCTGTTACCACCGTCAGGTTACCGGTTAATGTCAGTACCTTGAGCGGTTTCCAGCGAGCGTTGATGTTACCTCGAAAAATCCCTTCCTGAACGGTTTCAGGGAAGATAATGTCATCATCATCAATTTCATCAAGGTTTGGTTCCTGATAACGGAAACCTGGGCCTGCCTCCACTTCTAACAAGAACTTCTCAGTATTCGTCACCTGATAACCTAAACCACCAGAGAGCGTGTAATCTTTGAAATAAGCACTGTAGCGAGAGTCAATGCCTTTAAAGCTAGTATAGAAGTAGGTTTTCGCGCCGAGCTTGTAGTCGCTTTGTAAGGTATAAGTCGACTGGCGTTTGTTCTCCTTACCATTTTTATACAGTAAGTAAAACTTCCACTCACCGCTGGTTCGGTGGCGACCAGAAACATATTCTGCGTTTAAGCGCGCGTTCAGTGATTCGGAATCGGAGTTACCGCTGTGAGACTGGTAGCCGAATTCAACCTCACTTTCCCAAGGTGATGGGACTTCGATGTCGTTGGGTTTACTTTGTTCGGTTTCTTGAGCGTGCGCAAGTGAAACAAATAATAGACTTGTTCCAACTAGCCAAAGTTTCGACACGAAAATCCTCATGGTATTGATAAGATGAATGGGCGAATAATAAAGAACTCAGTTCGCAGAACCGTCAACAGACGGTTAATTCTGCATGAGAAAAAACAAAGCCGCCAGAGATAATTACAAATCTTATATTCTGGTTATAATGGTGCGTTATTGAGACGTGATTGAGTAACAAGATGCCAGACAGCAGATCAGATTTTAAAAAAGACAATCGACAGCGCCAATATAAAGATGCGCAAGTTGAAGCTATCAAAGTGCCACCACATTCTTTGGAGGCTGAGCAGTCAGTGATCGGGGGCCTGTTACTGGATAACGAACGTTGGGATACGGTTGCTGAGCGTGTTCGTTCAAGCGATTTTTATAGCCGTCCTCATCGCTTAGTTTTTGAAGCGGTTCAATCGATTCTTGAAGATAGTAAGCCTCTTGACCTTATCACTCTCTCTGAGTTCTTAGAGCAGCGCGAGCAGTTGGATGATGTTGGCGGCTTCGCCTACCTGGCTGACTTAGTGAAAAATACGCCGAGTGCGGCCAACATTAATGCTTACGCCGATATCGTTGCTGAGCGTGCATTGGTTCGTCAGTTAATCGGTGTTGCCAATGAGATTGCCGATGCTGGGTATGATCCGCAGGGGCGCGACTCAGAAGATCTGCTTGACCTTGCCGAGAGTAAAGTGTTCGCCATTGCCGAATCTCGCACTAACGAGAATGAGGGCCCGCAGAATGTTGATAATATTCTTGAGAAGACGCTCGAACGCATAGAGTTATTGTATAAAACACCGCAAGACGGTGTGACAGGGGTGAGCACTGGGTTTACCGATCTCAATAAGAAAACGGCGGGATTACAAGGTTCCGATTTGGTGATTGTTGCTGCGCGTCCGTCGATGGGTAAAACCACCTTTGCGATGAACTTGTGTGAAAACGCGGCGATGGAGCAAGAAAAGCCAGTTTTGATTTTCTCGCTGGAGATGCCAGCAGAGCAGATCATGATGAGGATGTTGGCCTCTTTATCACGCGTTGACCAAACAAAAATCCGTACCGGTCAGCTTGATGACGAAGATTGGGCGCGTATCTCTTCGACCATGGGGATCCTCATGGAGAAGAAAAATATGTATATCGATGACAGCTCCGGCCTGACTCCAACGGAAGTGCGTTCACGTGCTCGACGTATCGCGCGCGATCACGGTGGGTTATCCTTGATCATGGTCGACTATCTGCAGCTTATGCGTGTGCCGTCAATGTCTGACAACCGAACGCTAGAGATTGCGGAAATTTCTCGCTCACTAAAAGCTTTGGCGAAAGAGTTAAACGTTCCTGTTGTTGCGCTTTCTCAGCTTAACCGCTCGTTGGAGCAACGTGCGGACAAACGCCCAGTAAACTCTGACTTACGTGAGTCTGGCTCTATCGAGCAAGATGCCGACTTGATCATGTTCATTTACCGTGATGAAGTTTATCACCCAGACAGCACGATGAAAGGCACCGCCGAGATCATCTTAGGTAAACAACGTAACGGTCCTATCGGCTCAGTACGTTTAACCTTCCAAGGACAATATTCCCGCTTTGATAATTACGCAGGACCTGCGTTTGATGACGATGAGTAAGCCGTATGAGTTATATGAAAGCTGCAACCGCTTGTGTTGACTTGAGTGCATTGCAACATAATTTTCAATTACTTCAGGCTAAAGCGCCCAATAGCAAACTCATGGCGGTGGTGAAAGCGAACGGGTATGGGCACGGGCTACGACATGTCGCGACTCATGTCCCCAACGCAGATAGTTTTGGTGTAGCGCGTATTGAAGAAGCTCTTCAGCTTAGAGCCTGCGGTGTGGTTAAACCTATCTTATTGTTGGAAGGGTTCTATAACGCCTCTGATCTGCCGGTGCTGGTGACCAATAATATTCAAACAGTTGTCCATTGCGAGGAGCAGTTGGCGGCCTTAGAGCAAGCATCGTTGGATGCGCCAGTTGTGGTTTGGCTCAAAATTGATAGTGGTATGCATCGTCTTGGTGTGCGTCCTGAACAGTTTTCCTCTTTTGCTGCGCGTTTAGACGCGTGTGAAAATGTGGCAAAGCCATTGCGGTATATTAGTCACTTTGGCTGCGCCGATGAACTCGAGAGCTCGACCACTCCCCAGCAGATTGACCAGTTCTTATCGTTAACTCAAGGCTCGCAAGGTGAACGTTCTTTAGCCGCTTCTGCAGGCTTGTTAGCGTGGCCGGATAGTCACCTTGAATGGGTGAGGCCGGGCATTATCATGTATGGTGTATCGCCGTTTGGTGATAAAACTGCTGGTGAGCTGGGTTATAAGCCCGTCATGACCCTGAAATCACATCTCATCGCAGTTCGAGAAGTGAAAACGGGAGAAAGCGTCGGTTACGGCGCAGCGTGGACCAGTCAACGTGATACCAAAGTGGGTGTCATCGCGATAGGTTATGGTGATGGTTACCCGAGAATGGCTCCGAATGGCACACCAGTGATGGTCAATGGTCGTAAGGTGCCGATTGCTGGGCGTGTTTCGATGGATATGTTGACGGTCGATTTAGGCCCGAATGCCAGCGACGTGGTGGGTGATGAAGCGATTTTATGGGGAGAGGCTCTTCCTGTTGAAGAGGTGGCTCAGCACATCGGTACGATCGCTTATGAGTTAGTGACTAAGCTAACGCCGCGCGTTGAGATGCAATATAGTTAGATTCGATAAAAAGAGGCTTCAAGCCTCTTTTTTGACGACGGTTATTCCCCTTGTAACGTCGCGATTAAGCGGCGCTGACCACCGTAGTCGCGATGCTCACCTAAGTAGATCCCTTGCCAAGTACCTAAAGCGAGACGTCCATTGGCTATAGGAATCGTGAGACTGCAGCCAAGGGTCGACGTCTTTATATGGGCCGGCATATCATCGTCGCCTTCATAAGTGTGTTGGTAATAAGGTGCACGTTCTGGAACCGAATGGTTGAAGTGTTTTTCCATATCCGAGCGTACCGTGGGATCGGCGTTTTCATTGATGGTCAAACTGGCGGATGTGTGCTGAATGAATAGGTGTAATATTCCGACAGAGTAGTCAGAAATCTCGGGAATTTGTTGTTCAATTTCATCAGTGACTAGGTGAAAACCGCGAGAACGAGCCCTAAGTTGAATGCTTTTCTGTTTCCACATATTGAATCCTTGATAATTCATTTGGCAAATCAATCGTTAGACGCTATGTTGAGTCCACTTGCCTATATTACTCAGTGACATTGCTTAGTAACGCCTATCTAAGTTATCGTGATATATCTCAATGATGGTGCAACATAGCTGGGTCATAATTGCACATTGAAAATTAATTACAAAGTTTTTGCTGACACTTAACGTCGCAGAGACCAAACTTTTTTCTATTCTAAAAATCGGGAGTTCTACCAAGTGTAGCGATGATTTATGCTTGGCTTAGAATGAGACCACTGTAACTTCGGGACGCATATTATGCTGAAAAACATCAATCCAACTCAGACTCAAGCTTGGAAAGCGCTGACTGCCCACTTTGAATCGGCACAGGACATGGATTTACAAGACCTGTTTGCCCAAAACCCACAGCGTTTTGAGCAGTATTCTGCTCAGTTTGGTTCTGACATTCTAGTTGATTACTCTAAGAACCTAATCAATGAAGAGACCTTGACTCACCTTTTTGCTTTGGCAAAAGAGTCAGAGCTAAAGTCAGCCATTGAAGCGATGTTCAGCGGTGAGAAAATCAACCGTACGGAAGGTCGTGCTGTGCTGCATACGGCGCTTCGCAATCGCAGCAACACGCCAATCGTGGTTGATAGTGAAGATGTTATGCCAGCAGTTAACGCTGTGTTGGATAAAATCAAATCGTTTACAGATCGCGTGATCGGCGGTGAATGGAAGGGGTATACAGGTAAAGCAATTACTGACGTTGTGAATATTGGTATCGGTGGTTCTGACCTTGGCCCATATATGGTGACTGAAGCGCTTGCTCCTTACACCAACCATCTGAACATGCATTTTGTGTCTAACGTTGATGGTACTCATATTGTTGAAACATTGAAGCCATTAAACCCGGAAACAACCCTGTTTTTGATCGCCTCTAAAACATTTACTACTCAAGAAACGATGACGAATGCCCACACGGCTCGTGATTGGTTCTTGGCCACCGCAGGTGACCAAGCACACGTGGCTAAGCACTTTGCTGCGCTTTCAACTAACGCCACTGCGGTATCTGAATTTGGCATCGATACTGACAACATGTTTGAATTCTGGGACTGGGTTGGTGGTCGCTATTCTCTATGGTCTGCAATCGGTCTTTCTATTGCGCTTTCTATTGGCTTTGATAACTTCGTTGAGTTACTTGATGGCGCTCATCAGATGGATAAGCATTTCGCGACCACTGAGCTTGAAAGCAACATTCCGGTGATTCTGGCGTTGATTGGTATTTGGTACAATAACTTCCACGGTGCTGAGTCAGAAGCGATTCTTCCTTACGACCAATACATGCATCGCTTTGCTGCCTACTTCCAACAAGGCAATATGGAATCGAATGGTAAGTTTATGGACCGTGATGGTAACCCAGTGACTTATCAAACTGGCCCAATTATCTGGGGTGAGCCAGGCACCAATGGCCAACATGCGTTCTATCAGTTAATTCACCAAGGTACAAAACTGATTCCTTGTGACTTTATCGCACCGGCTATCAGCCACAACCCAACGGGCGATCATCATCAAAAACTGATGTCTAACTTCTTTGCTCAAACCGAAGCATTAGCGTTTGGTAAATCGGCTGAAACCGTAAAAGCTGAATTGGAAGCGGCAGGTAAATCGGCTGAAGAAGTGGCAGAGCTGGTTCCATTTAAAGTATTTGAAGGTAACCGTCCAACCAACTCAATTTTGGTTAAAGAGATTACGCCTCGCACACTAGGTAACTTGATTGCTATGTATGAGCATAAAATCTTTGTTCAAGGTGTGATTTGGAATATCTTCACTTTTGACCAATGGGGTGTTGAACTTGGTAAGCAGCTAGCAAACCAAATTCTTCCTGAACTGGCTGATGATGCGAAAGTGACGAGCCACGATAGTTCAACCAACGGCCTTATCAACGCATTTAAAGCGTATAAAGCGCAATAAGTTGACGTTTGTATAGAAAAGAGCGCTCCATGAGCGCTCTTTTTTTATCGGTGTAAATCACGATGTGCCGTGACTAAACGGTGTGGTGAATCGTGGATTGCACATCGGTATGTACGGAGAATTTCTGGCTCAGTAGAGCCACCATTTCATCGTAGTATTGCATGTTGGGTTTGTTACCCAGCAGTTTACACAGCTCGTTTCCCGTGGGTGTAAAGCGATAATACAGCAGATGAACGCCACGGTTTTGCGCCTGCAGTGATAGATTTTTTCCTTGGTAACCTAGGGAGAGGGGTGTTTCAAGCCCAATTTCACCTGACTCGAGTTCTGTAGCATGCATGATACCAAGTTCAAACAACACCAACAGGCTGGAGTAATTCAACTGAAAATGACCAAGATTGAGGTTATTGGTTAAGTTGCGTTTACCAAAGCTGAAAATACCGCCTTGCGCACGTAAACCAATGAGGAACTTTAAGCTGCTATCGGCGCCAAAATGACACGAAAGAGAGGCGACGCGTTGAAGAATTTGTGCTTCTTTTGGCGTCATGTCTTTGAGAATCTGCAGCGCCTTCATTGAGGTTGAGCCAGGATTGGTCACTTCGCGTTTGAGCACTTGCGCCCACAACTTTTGCATTGAGGTGTTGTGAATGTCTTTTGCCATGTCAAAAAAACGCTGGAGCCAATCTTGGTCGGGATCACCAGCGGTTTCTTTTTTGCACGAGGCATAAGCGACTTTCAGAATCTTTTCGAGGTTTTTTTGTTGCTGTTCTTTCCGTTTGCGTTCGCGAACGAGCGCCCGTTCGAGCGTCGTTTTTTCTGGTTTCTGCGACGAGAGCAGGGCGTCTAAGCCGTGATGACGTGCGATGCTTTCAATCCGGTCTCCACTCTCTTTGATGTAATTGGATTTTTTTTCGTAACGAGGGGATTCATCGGCTTGATGATCGATGATCACCGGTTGTTTGGGATCTGTCATGCACTCTACTCAGTTTGCTGGCTATGAGAAATTTTACTCTAGCGAGTCATTGAGTAACTCGCCATCGAAAGCGTGTGATGTTGTTTCGAAAAATACGCTACCATAAATGATAATAACTTGTTAAAATTGTTATTATTATTTTAGTAATCGATGAAATACGACTATGAGTAAAATAAAAAAACACCTGTCGATTGCCCTAGTATTTTCAATCTATGTTGGGGCATTAGCTTACCTCTCAGATTATATTCAATAACTCAGGCGCTCAACAGGCGCTTATTGCACACTTTTGAACGAAAACCTTATTCGCCATCCTCATAGACTTCAATACGTTGGCCTTCAACCACATAAGCGGTTGTTGCCAAGTCGGTACTGATGGATTCTGTTTTCAATGTTCCCACCAAATAAATAACATCCCAAAGTTGCTGAACGGGAGCGCCCTGTGGGAACTTAACATAGATAATTTGGTTCGGTGGCGGTGGCGGAACATGAATACAGGCACCAAAGTAAGGGACTAACAAGAATTCAGTGACTGTGTTTTCATCCCCTTCTAGCGGAATCACAAATCCAGGTATTTTGATTTGGCTACCATTGAGTTCAGAGCGCGTCCCACCGATTTGAGACTGTTTCGCCGCGCCACCGTCATGGTTGGGCATAGGCATTCCGTTAGCGTCAAATTGGTTGCGTTCATTTTGTGGAATCAAATCGATCCAGTTGAGGTCTAGAACCTCAGCTTGGGCAAATGTCGTGACCATGGTTAAGCTGATGATGGTCATAAGCCGAGTAAAAAACGGTTTGAGCATAATGATTAAATCCTAATTGTCATGCCATCACTGAGTGATTGGCGATAGGCTCGAAAAGCCGGAATAAAGCCAATAACCATACCTGCCAATTGAACGCAGCCGATAAGCAGCCACTCATGTGAGGTAATAGAGGTCATGGCGACGTTAATTCCGTATTGATGCTGAATTAACGGATGTGCAACCGCCAACAGTGCGTAGAGCAGGGCAATGCCAACGACAATACCAATGCTGGTGAGAACACTTGCTTCCAGAACTAATAGAGTAAAGACATGCCTTGGTCGAGCCCCCATGGCTCGCAGAATTGCCATCTCTCGGCGTCGCTCTTGGAGACTGGTTAAGAGGCTACTTAGCATGCCAAGTAGGCCGGAGACCACCACAAAGATGGAAACCGCCATCAACGCCTGTTCAGCTACTGACATCATGCCCCATAACTCCTGAAGAGCTACGCCTGGAATAATCGCACTGAGCGGTTCTTTGGGATAGGTATTAATTTGTCGCTGCAGTGAAAATGTCTGAATTTTCGATTTAAGTCCCAATAACATGGCGGTAATCTGATTGGGTGTAAAGTCGCGCTCACGCAAGGTCTTGGCATCTGGCGTGTTGCCTAAGTGCGCCCCAGATTCCCAGCCAACATGAATGGCTTCAATGGCTTCAAGCGAGACATGCACAGTTTTGTCTACCGGGGTTCCGGTTGGTGCCAGAATTCCCACCACTTTAAACGGTAATGTATCGTGACGACTAAAGGCGACGTCACTAATACCGTGAGCAATGATGATTTCACTGCCTACATGATAGCCCAAAGATTTAGCGACATCAGAGCCAATAACCGTATCAAATAAACCATTAAACTCATGACCTTGAGTGAATTCTAATGGCTGTTTTTGACCATAACGGTAATGCTCGAAATAGCTATGATTGGTACCCATGACGCGAAAGCCACGGTGGGAGTCGCCCAATGAAATTGGAATTGCCCATTTGACGGCTGGGTTTTGTGCGAACTCTTGGTAGCTTTTCCAGTCGATGTTATTGGTGGCATTACCAATGCGAAATACCGAGTAAAGCAGCAAGTTTACTTGTCCTGAACGCCCGCCAACAATTAAGTCAGTGCTTGAAATCGTATTGGCAAAACTGCTTTTCGCTTGCGTACGAATTCGTTCAACCCCCATCAGTAAGACCACGGAGATCGCCACGGTCAAGATGGTGAGCATTGCAGTGGCTTTACGGTTAGCCACGCTTTTCCATGCCAAGTTTAACGTCGTTTTCATGACACTCTCCCTGCTTGGTTGATATCGGCAAGGGCAATCGTGCGATCAAAGAGAGGTTCGAGCGTTGGATCATGGCTAACAAAGAGCAAAGTGGCGTCGGCTTGCGAGACCTGCTCTTGCAGTAATTCAATAAATGCACTGCGGTTGTCGTAATCGAGTGATGACGTGGGTTCATCGGCGATAATCAGCGGTGGCTGACCAATCAAGGCACGCGCTGCTGCCACACGTTGCTGCTGACCAATACTGAGTGTCACCACGGGTTTATCAATACAAGTTTCAGGCAGATGTAAGCGCTTAAGCAACTGCCTGGCTTGGTGATTGAGGTCGCCATCGACTCGTTGTCTGCGCTTTGCCGAAAATTGACAAGGTAGCGTAACGTTTTCAAGCACGTTGAGGTATGGCAGCAAATTGAATTGCTGAAAGATATAGCCAATATGTTCAGCACGAAACAGATCGCGCTGACGGCCATTTAAACCAGTGAGATCGTGACCAAGAACGGTTACGTTTCCGCTTTGTGTGTGGTTGATGCCCGTCAGCAAGCTCAGTAGTGTCGATTTACCGCAGCCGCTAGGTCCTTTGATAAACACGTGCTCACCTCGTTCGATAGCCAGTTCATCAATGATTAGGGTCGGTTCACTATTGGCTTGCCATGCAAAACGTACGTTTTCGAGTTCAATCACCTTGGCGTTAGTTGAAATACTCATAACAAGTGGGGTCCTTCACAACACACCAACCTCAGAAGAGGTTGGTGTTTATCCAATTACAACTTAATCACCGTATTGTCTGGGGTTAGAGACAGGGCTGTTTGTAGCGAATCGGTGAGCAGATTAACGTCAAGTTTTTCTGTGTGTGTGAAGTGCGTAAACCATGAAGTATTAATCTGTTTGAGTTGATTAAAATCACCACATTGATAATGGTATTCCACACTAAATGAACCGTGACTACCATGATGCTCATGCTCATGCTCATGCTCATGTGCGTCATCGTGATGATGAGAATCATGCTCTTCTTCATGGAGCTCATCATGGTCATGGTGCTCATCATGGTCATGGTGCTCATCATGATCATGGTCTTCGTCGTGATGTGCTTCACCACCAAGTGTATGCCTTACTTCGTGATGTTCAAGCTGGCAGTCAGCTTGCTGGCTCAGTTGCAAGACATTGTTCGGTTTATTTAACAGCGCAATGGCTTGCTCGAGTTGCTGCTGTTGCTCATCGGTGTTTGGCTGGTGTTCAAACCCAACAACATCAGCACCCGGCGCGGTAATTTCAACTAAAAGTTCGTTGCCATCTTGCGCAATGTTCAATTCGACGTGACCATGTACATGAGCTTCATGCTGGCGGTATTCTTCGTTGGCCAGGGCGCTGGTGCTTACTACCAGCCCAATTGCCAGTGCTAGTGATGTGTACGAAGACATATCATTTCCTTATTTGTTTGTATTTTAAAGTGGTTATAGCAAGTTAAGATGTCAAACAGATAACGGAGGAGAGCGGGGTTGGTAGTTAAAGTAGGTGGCAAATGCTGAGAGGGTTTCTTGTGTATGGGAGTGACGCTCGGGAACAGAGTTGTCATGCCAGATGAAACTGCCGTTACAGGTGGCATGTTGCGCGTTAGCAAACAGCTGACAATCGTGGTGAAGATGATGCTCAGCCACGAGGTCTAAGTTATGCTCAATAGCAGCGAAATTAAGCCACAGTGTAAGTAGTACTGCACAAACGCTAAGCAGCTTTACTGTTTTTAATTTCACTTTATCAAACCATCGCCATACGCTAGACACTAAGCTGTTATACTATAACAGCTTAGTGGTTGCCGCAAAAACTTCTATAAAATTACAAGCTTTGCCTTACTAGTTTGATGACGTGTTCAATCTCTGCATCGCTTAATGGACCTTCTTTGACAAATAACACTTGGCCCTTTTTGTCCTGCACGACAATCGCTGATGATTCCGGTTTGAGTTGCCAAGTACTTGCAACAATACCATCTTCATCCAACACAATGGATGACCAAGAAAACTCTTGTTTACTGTCTTCAGCCGAGGACTTTACAAATGAACCAGTCCCCCACATTGCGTCATCTTGATTGATTATGGTGGTGGTTTGATAGTCCTGCTTAGGAAAATCAGCGTCGGTAATCGCGGACATGAGTGGTGCATTCATTTCTTTGGCACTGCTGCGACCAGCAATTGCCTGAATGACGCGGACTTTGCCTGTCATCTGCTGGCTTTGCCAAGTTTGATAAGCCGTGTCTTTTCCCTTCAAAATGACTTCACCATAGCGGTCAACATTAACACTTGGTACGTTGTGGCCAAGTTCGATGTTATGCGCTAGGACGGGAGAGCAGATAAATAAAAGAGAGAGTAGTGTTTTAATTTTCATTATGTTGCTTCCTTTTGAATAAGCGCACAAAGTATAACCACAAAAGAATTACAGCGGTTTTTGTCAGGCTGCTTAATCCGGCAGATTGCTAGGAGGATCAAAAAAGGAGCACACAAAGCGCTCCTTTTTCATTACTTCTCGCCGCTTATAGGTTTGGTGGGAAACACACACCAGTGCCACCTAAACCACAATAGCCTTCTGGATTCTTAGCCAGATATTGTTGGTGGTAGGTTTCAGCGTAGTAATAGTCCCCAGCGGGAAGGATTTCTGTTGTAATCGGTTTATCTGCGCCCAGTAGCGTTTGATATTGTTGTTTTGAAGCCAGTGCTTGTTCGTGTTGCGCTTCGCTGTAAGTAAAGATGATTGAGCGATATTGAGTACCGAGATCGTTGCCTTGCTGCATGCCTTGAGTGGGATCGTGACGCTCCCAGAAGTGATGCAGCAGTTGCTCTAGAGAGATGGTCTTAGGATCAAAAACAACCCGAACAACCTCAGCATGACCAGTTTGACCTGTACATACTTCTTCATAAGTCGGGTTTGGTGTGTAACCGCCAGCGTAGCCAACCGAGGTGCTAACCACCCCATCAAGTTGCCAAAAGAGACGCTCTGCCCCCCAAAAGCAACCCATGCCAAGTAAGATTTGTTGCTGTTCACCTTGATGCTGTGCGCTTAAACTACTTTGGTTAATAAAATGCGTATCATCGACAACTAAAGGCGTAGTGCGTCCAGGAAGGGCTTCTTCAGCCGAAACCATTGTTTGTTTTTTGTGCATGTGACTGTCCTTACTCTTAATTCTTACATCTACAACGTTAATTGACTGTTTTCGTACAGACTTATCATTAGACTAACGTTATCATTTGGGTACGTACTATGGATAGCCGTTAATTAAGCATGTTCACAAAGTCATTGCCAGTTTTTATCGCGATTTCATGTCTGTCGACTATGGCTCATGCGAAAGATATTGACCTTGTTGTTAACGGGTTAGATGGCAGCGTACAGCGCAATGTCGACGTATATCTGTCCTCCATTCCGCAAAAAGACTATTCGGCCGATTTGCGCTTTCAATCTCGAGTTCAAGATAGCATTAACGAAGCACTCAACGCTGTGGGTTACTACAACGCGACGTTCAGTTTTGTTTTTTCTAAAGCCGAGCAAACGCTGACGGTTAATATCGACTTAGGTGAGCCAACGCGTATTGCTGAGTTGGACATTGAACTGACTGGCGAAGCCCAAACAGACAAAGATTTTACGCAGGCGATAGAACGGAGTCCACTCCAAGTGGGAGAGGTGCTTAACCACAGCCAGTATGATTCTTTGAAGTCACAACTGCGTAATATGGCGTTGAAAAAGGGCTATTTTAACGCCAAATATACAGCCAGTCGCTTGGAGGTCTCTCCGCAGCGTAACCAAGCTTTTGTGCGTCTTCATTTTGACAGCGGCATGCGCTATCACTTTGGGCAAACGCATATCGATGGTAGCCAAATTGAATTGGATCGAGTGCACTCTCTACAACCCTACAAACGGGGTGAACCCTATTTGGTCTCCAAAGTGGGGAAATTTAACTCAAACCTTTCCAACACCGACTGGTTCTCGTCGATAGTGGTTGAACCCGATCTCAGTGATCTCGGCGATGATCGTGAATTACCCATCAATGTCTCGCTTGCACCGCAATCCCGCAATCAACTGGAAACGGGTATTGGTTATTCCACCGATGTTGGGGTAAGAGGTTCCCTGAAGTGGAACAAACCTTGGGTTAATTCACGTGGGCATAGTTTTGATAGTAGCTTTTCACTGTCCAAGCCAGAGCAGACCATTACCGCAGGGTATCGTATTCCGCTTGATGACGTGCTTCATCAGTACTATCGCATTCAATACGGAATGAAAAAAGTCGATAATCGCGACACCAATAGCTTGGAGTCGAATCTCCAGTTTGAACGTCATTGGGTGAAAGAGACCGGTTGGCACACGACCGCTTATATTCGGTACTTGGTCGAAAACTATGAGCAAGGTTTGCAAGATGATGCCGGGCAATTTGTTATGCCGGGGCTCTCTTTTAGCCGAACAAGAACCCGTGGTAGTGCCATGCCGTATTGGGGGGATAAACAGAGTGTCACTTTTGAATACGGTGACCGCTATGCATTATCGGAAACATCAGTATTGCGTATTATTGGTAGCAGTTCGTGGATTCGCAGTTTGAACGAAAATCATCGCGGATTATGGCGTATTAGTGGTGGGGTAAACTTAACTGAAGAGTTTGATAAGCTGCCCCCATCGCTGCGTTTTTTCGCTGGTGGTGACAATAGCTTACGAGGTTACGGTTACGAATCGATTTCACCAAGAGACTCAAGTGGCGCGTTGACAGGGGCGAAGTACTTACTAACTAACTCCTTAGAGTATCAATATTGTCTCGGAGGAAACTGGTGGGCGGCGCTATTTTATGACACGGGTGACGCATTTAATGATGAGCCGATTTTGAAAGATGGCGTTGGTATGGGGATTCGCTGGGGCTCACCCGTCGGGCCGATTGCTTTAGACTTTGCCTGGGGGCTGGATGCTGACTCAGGCGACGAGTTTCAAATTCACTTCTCTTTAGGGCCTGAACTATGACCAAAGTGGTTCTCAAATGGTCGAAGTGGCTATCGCTTTGTCTATTATCACTGTGCGTTGTGCTGGTGGTGTTGGTCGCGATACTGATATTTACTTCTCCCGGCTTAAAGCTGGCGGTGTGGGGTGCCCATAAAGCGTTACCAGAACTCTCGATTGGTGAGGCGCAAGGCGCTCTACTACCAAGATTTTCGCTGCATAACGTCGAATATCACAACTCAGATCTAAACTTAGATGCCAAGGTTGAGCGCTTATCTCTGGCGCTTAATCTGTCCTGTCTTACCGAACCGTCACTGTGTGTGGATAATCTTTCACTACGTGGTCTTGACGTAAATTTACCCGAGCTGCCGGTGATTGATGAAGACAGTGATCAGGCGCAAAGTGATGAACCTCTGGGTTCGATTACGGCACCATTGCCTGTGCGGGTTCAACGTTTAGCCCTAGCCAACATTAATCTTAATCTACTGGGCAATCAGGTGAGTTGGAAGCAATTGGTCACAGGAGCTGAATTCTCCGGAAACTTACTGCGCTTAAAACCGACAGAGTGGCGGGATATTGCATTACGCTTGGCACCTAGTGACGCCGAGAGCAAGGAGACGCCTGCGGTAAATCCTCCAACTTCGACGTCGCCACGCCAACCTCTCGTACTGCCGGAGGTGACGTTACCGCTACAAGTTGAAGTACCTAGTTTTGTGATTGAGTCATTCCGTTTGGAGCAAGACCCTTCGCCGCTTGAGATTAATCAGCTGAAGTTAGCCGTCAGCGCGAAACAGCAATCGATCAATCTCAAACAGCTCGATGTCACTATGCCGCAAGGGACAGCGTCAGTGAAAGGTAACGCGACCCTCAAGGGCGATTACCCACTCAACCTACAGATAAATGCAAAGATTGAAGATCCGATGGCCAAAGGTCAAAAGCTTGCTGTGAGTGCAACAGGAAGTGTCGCGGACTTAACGCTTAATGCTGATCTTTTGGGTCCTGCTCACGCTAAACTCAATGGGCATGTTGAAGCACTGAAAGCGAATGTACCCTTTGAGTTATCGCTGCGTGATGTAAATGCTCAATGGCCGCTTGTTGGCGAAAGCGAGTATCAACTCCAACGGACTCAAGCTCAGATTCAAGGCAATTTGGATGGTTACCAACTCTCGCTTAACAGTGAGATTGATGGCGCCGCTATTCCAGCCATCAAGGCCAAATTAAATGGACAGGGCGATGACCAGCATATTGCGCTTTCTGAACTGAATGTGGATAGCCTAGGGGGGCATCTTAAAGGCAGCGCAAAAGCGGATTGGGCCAAGTTGGTCAATTGGCAAGCGCAACTTGAGTTAACCGATATTCAGCCAGGATTACAGTGGCCTCAAGCCGAAGGTTCAATCAGTGGTCAACTGCGCACCCAAGGGCATCTTACAGCGGACAATGGGTGGCAGGTGTCTTTACCTGAACTGAATATTCAAGGTGTGCTTCGTGATTACCCCTTGACGATTCAAGGAGAAGCACACGCTCAAGACCTTAAAGGCAACGGTAACATTGAGATCGACACTCCGAAGTTAGTGCTCGCTCACGGCCCAAACCAGTTGATAGCCAAAGGGAAATTAGATCATCAGTGGCAAATGGATGTGAATGTGAATTTCCCCGATCTCGCAAAAACAGTTCCGGATTTAACCGGTCAAGTGGCCGGTGATATTAAGCTTGAAGGCGCAATGCAGGAGCCCGATGTCGGGCTGAACTTAGCGGTTGAAAGCGTTACTTGGCAAAATCAAGCAAGTGTTGAAAAAATCACGCTTAACGGTCTAGTTAAAACAATGCCAACGCCACAAGGTAAGTTAGCGCTAACCATTGATAACGCAAAGTATGAAGACATTGATGTCAGTGAGGCGACCCTTGATTTCAACGGAGGCCAGAGTCAACATCAAGTGAGATTCGACCTTGCTTCGAATTTAGTGTCGACCAGCTTGGCACTCAACGGTAAGTTGCAACTCGATCCGAACTTAGTGTGGTCAGGCGAATTAGAGCGCGCCACAATCGAATCTAAACAGGGAGAATGGCGTTTAAACCACGCAACGCCACTGGCGTATAACGGCGAAAAAGTTGAAGTCAGTGTTGGTCATCACTGCTGGCGTCAAGACGATTCTGCGCTGTGTCTCGATAAAGACTTAACCGCAGGGAGTTCAGGGCAAGCCACTCTGCGCGTTGAGCAGTTTAACTTTAATCAGTTAGCGATGTTCATTCCCGATACCACGAAGATTGAAGGCAGTGTCGATGCCAATCTTTGGGCTAAGTGGACGCCGCAAAATCCACCGCAGCTTAAAGCGCAAGTGACCTTGCCACAAGGAAAGGTGACCCAAAAAGCCGATAAACCGGTGACCTTGGGTTGGGATAGCATGGCATTTAATGCCCAAATCCAAAATAACAAACTGATGGCGGATTGGGACATTCAAGTGACAGATAATGGGGATTTAAACGGAAAACTGACTATTCCAGACTTAAAAGTTGAGAATAAGCAGTTAGATGGTGAACTCAATCTATCGCGGTTTAGTTTGGCGTTTCTCAGCCCATTATTGGGCCCGTATAGTCAATTGGACTCGGTGCTCAGTGCGGACGTCGATATCAGCGGCCCGATGATGCAGCCCAAAGTACTCGGCCAAATCAAAATTGAAGATCTGTTGTTTGAAGGGGATGTCGCTCCCGTCGAAGTGAAATCGGGTGATATCGTCTTAGACTTAAGCGGCTATCAAGCCAAGCTAAGCGCTAAAATTAATACACCAGACGGTCAGTTGAATGTCGATGGTGATGCCGATTGGCAAAATTTAAACGACTGGGATACGCAAGTTCACGTGTTTGCTGATGACCTTAAAGTCGACTACCCGCCGATGGTGAAAGTACAAGTCCAACCGGATATGACGATTGCTGTAACGCCACAACATGCCAAGATTGACGGTAAAATCAACCTTCCTTGGGGGCGGATTACGGTTGAAGAATTGCCGCCTAGTGCAATAGGTGTCTCGAAAGATCAAGTTTTGCTGGATGAGTCACTGCAGCCAATTAATGATAGTGACAAGCTGCCGTTTGATATTGAAACGAATATTGATATTAATATTGGTGATGATTTTAAATTGTCTGCGTTTGGGCTCAACAGCGGTTTGAAAGGATCACTTAAGGTCGCGCAAAAAGATCGTGGACCGCTGGTCAATGGTGAAATCAACATTGTCGATGGGTCCTACACCTCATTTGGGCAAGATTTGTTGATTCGTGAGGGGAAAATTTTGATGAATGGTCCGGTCGATCAGCCTTATGTGGACATCACTGCGGTGCGTAACCCTGAAACAACGCAAGATGATGTGGTTGCCGGCGTCAAAGTGACTGGGCCTGCTGATGAACCGCAGATGACAATTTTCTCGGATCCCGCCATGCCGCAAGCGAATGCGCTATCTTATCTATTACGGGGGCAGGATATCGACAGCGAGTCTGGCGGCAGCGCGATGACAACCGCATTGATTGGTTTGAGTTTGGCGCAAAGTGGTAAAGTCGTTGGTGAAATCGGCGAAGCCTTTGGAGTTCAAGACTTACAATTGGATACTGAAGGCGCGGGTGACGATTCACAAGTGACGGTGAGCGGTTATATTCTTCCGGGATTACAGGTCAAATATGGCGTTGGCATTTTTGATTCCGTCGGTGAATTCACGGTACGTTATCGTCTAATGCAAGATTTATACGTCGAAGCGGTGTCCGGGCTGGACAGTGCTGTTGACCTGCTATATCAGTTTGAATTTGATTAACGTGTAGAACAAGTAGTAAGCCAAGTCGGCTCTTAAGGATAGCTATGCAACATTTGGTTTTTGTGTATGGGACATTGCGTCAAGGAGAGAGCAATCACCATTTACTCGAGCACAGTGAACTGCTTGGTTCACATCAAACTCTCCCTGAATACGCATTGTATGATTTGGGGGCATATCCGGCGGTGATTCCTGGTCATCAAACCATTCGTGGCGAAGTTTATCTTATCGATAATCAGACGCTTTCTGAGCTTGATAAGCTTGAAGATGTGCCGGTTGAATACCGACGTGAGCAGATAGAGACACCGTTTGGGCTGGCATGGGTTTATCTTTATCAAGATGCGAGTAATCTGGAATCTCTCATTGATTCAGGAGATTGGCGGCAAAAAGTGTAATCTGCTTATCTTAATTTACGTTACCTTTCATTACATTTACATTTGTTTTGTGATCTCTTACATGTCGAGACCTATACTGTATAAGTCTAATCAATGGGAGAACACAAAATGAAAGGATTACTAATTGCAGCGGCACTCGTACTTGCTGGCTGTAGCACTCAAGCGACTATGCCAATGGCACAGCAAAGCTGGCATGACTTCGGTTACCAACAAGCGATGGATGGCATGGCGAAGCAAATCAATGCCACGTTAGATGTTGATCAATCAACCTATGGTGAATACAGCGATGGTTATGAGCTCGGACGCAGCGAGTTTTGCCAGCAGGATGCTTTCCATCTTGGTTTGATAGGTCATCGTTATCAAGGCATTTGCGCCAGTGATCCCGCGTTCCACGATGAATATCAAGAAGGCTTATGGTGGGATGATGGTGCGAGTCTCGATTGAACGTCGCGTTTTGAGCGCAATGAAAAAAGCCAGTCCGTTGAAGACTGGCTTTTTTGATCGTTAAGCGAGAAGCAAATTATTTTTGCGCACGCTCGTATGAAGTTAGGATTTCTTGGCGTGCAGACTCTGCATTTTCCCAACCGTCAACTTTCACCCACTTACCGGATTCAAGCTCTTTGTAGCGCTCGAAGAAGTGCTTGATTTGCGCTTTCAGTAGCTCTGGCAAATCATCAACGTCATTGATGTGATCGTATTCTTTAGACAGCTTAGTGTGAGGAACCGCAACAACTTTCGCATCTTCACCTGATTCATCCGTCATCTTAAGAACGCCAACAGGGCGGCAGCGGATCACTGAGCCTGGCATCAATGGGTGCGGAGTAGGGACTAATACGTCTACTGGGTCGCCATCAAGTGATAACGTGTGGTTCACGTAACCGTAGTTACATGGGTAGAACATAGGAGCAGACATGAAACGGTCTACGAATACCGCACCAGAATCTTTATCGACTTCATATTTGATTGGATCAGCGTTTGCTGGGATTTCGATTACAACGTAGATATCATCTGGCAGAGATTTACCCGCAGGTACGTTATTTAAGCTCATCGAAGGTTTCCTTTTAGAAAATTTATTTTGGGCTGAAATTACAACCGCACACTTTAGCCGTAAATAGTAGGATGTGTAAATAAACGATGTCGAGAATTGTTTCAAGTTTTATGTAAAAAGCGCTTAGACGAAGCTAAGCGCTGCAAGTGATCAACTTGAATTGTATTAAGAAAATCAGAACTTATTCCGAATCTGGGTAGTTAACCAAGAATTCTTCGACTTTTCGAACCATGTTTTTCGAACCGACAAAAAACGGCACACGTTGGTGTAGCTCTTGTGGGTCGATGTCCATAATGCGCATATTGCCGTCTGAGGCAATACCGCCTGCTTGCTCGATTAAAAATGCCATTGGGTTACATTCATACAACAGACGTAACTTTCCTTGCGGATGGCTTTGGGTGCTCGGGTATAGGTAGATACCCCCTTTGAGAAGGTTACGATGGAAGTCAGCAACCAGCGAGCCGATATAGCGAGAAGTGTATGGACGCCCCTCATCCGGTTGGCTTTCTTGGCAATACTTAATGTACTTTTTGACGCCTTGAGGGAAACGAATGTAGTTGCCTTCGTTGATCGAATAGATGTAGCCGTCATCTGGCACCATCATATTCTCATGAGATAAACAGAAAGTCCCCATTGAAGGGTCGTAAGTAAAGCCATTCACGCCATTTCCTGTCGTGTAAACCAACATAGTGGACGAACCATAAATGACATAACCCGCGGCGACTTGCTTGTTACCTGGCTGAAGAAAGTCTTCTTCCGTTGGCGGAGTTCCAATGGGTGACACTCGGCGGTAGATAGAGAAAATAGTACCAACTGAGACATTGACATCAATGTTGGAAGAGCCATCAAGTGGATCCATCAATACCACGTATTTGGCGTTTTTGTTGAGCTGTTTACTAAACGTAACGGCTTCATCTTCCTCTTCACTGGCAACGCCACAAACTTGGTCTCGAGCTTCTAAAGCGGATTTAAATTTGTCGTTTGCATAAACATCGAGCTTTTGCTGAGCTTCGCCTTGTACATTCTCCGTACCGACGGCGCCAGTAATATCATCAACCAAACCTGCTTTATTGATTTCACGGTTGACGATTTTGGCTGCCAAACGAATGGAGGCTAACAGAGACGAAAGATCACCGCTTGCGTGGGGGAAGTCCGCTTGCTTTTCGACAATGAACTCGCCAAGGGTGCGCAATCCTGACATGTTTTTTCCTTTCATTAACAATTGTGGGGGTAGTGGGGCGTAATCTCATCTCTTACTGGATGTTATGCTCGGCCTCCTATTCGATTTTAAGCGGCGAATCTTTTTATTGGTAATGAAGTAACTGACTGAGATCTCAGTTTTTGATTTTTTTTGAAAATACGTTTCAGTAAAAATGAGCCATAAAAAAGTCGCTGTTATCACCATGTTGACGAAATGTGCAATGGCTCCATGGAATGCCAATAGAGTGATCAAAGCGACTCGCTTTTCTGATGTGTATGGGGATAATGGGCAGGTTATTGAGACTTTTCACAGGGTTAAATCTATGCATATTCATATCTTGGGTATTTGTGGCACTTTTATGGGGGGCGCGGCGGTACTAGCACGTCAGCTTGGGCATAAAGTCACAGGGTCAGATGCCAATGTTTATCCACCCATGAGTACCCTTTTAGAGTCTCAAGGTATTGAAATTATTGAAGGGTTTGATCCTTCTCAGCTCGACCCTCAACCGGACCTTGTCGTCATTGGTAATGCGATGAGCCGAGGAAATCCGTGTGTTGAGCATGTTCTCAATACCAATATTCGTTACACCTCTGGCCCGCAGTGGCTGCAGGAATTTTTACTCCATGACCGCTGGGTACTGGCTGTGGCAGGCACCCATGGTAAAACCACCACCTCGAGTATGTTGGCTTGGATTTTAGAAGATTGCGGTTATCAACCCGGTTTCTTAGTCGGGGGGGTACTGGGTAACTTCGGTGTATCGGCGCGTCTTGGCGAAAGTATGTTTTTTGTGGTGGAAGCGGATGAATATGACAGTGCTTTTTTCGATAAGCGGTCTAAGTTTGTGCACTACCACCCTCGCACTCTTGTGACAAATAACCTTGAGTTCGATCATGCCGACATTTTTGATGATCTTGAAGCGATCAAGCGGCAATTCCACCACTTAATTCGAACTGTTCCTGGTAATGGTCGCATTCTCATGCCGCAAAAAGACGTGGCGTTGCAAGATGTTTTAAGTCGTGGTTGCTGGAGTGAAACCGAAACCAGTGGTGAGCAAGGGGATTGGCGAGCCGAGAAGATCACCAAAGAGGGTTCGCAGTTTGATGTTTATCTCAGTAATGAGAAAGTGGGACAGGTGAATTGGTATTTGGTGGGGGATCATAACGTGGATAATGCGCTGATGGCGATCGCTGCGGCGCGTCATGTTGGTGTGACGCCAGAACTCGCGTGTGACGCACTTGGACGCTTTATCAATACTAAACGTCGTCTTGAGCTGAAAGGGGAAGTCAATGGGGTTACCTTGTACGATGATTTCGCCCATCACCCAACCGCCATTGAACTGACTTTGGATGGTTTACGTAACAAGGTGGGAGATAAAAAAATCATTGCTGTGGTTGAGCCTCGCTCAGCAACGATGAAGCGTGGAGTTCATAAAGACACGCTGGCCGCTTCGCTCGCTAAAGCGGATAGCGTATTTTTATTCCAGCCTAATAACATTGAGTGGTCTGTGAAAGATGTGGCTGAAAGTTGCTTACAGCCCGCCTTCGTTGGTCACCAGATTGATGATTTTGTTGCAGATATTGTGCGTCATGCTCATCCGGGGGACCAAATACTGGTAATGAGTAACGGTGGTTTTGAAGGTATTCATGACAAGCTGTTAACGCAATTAGCAACCGCACACGGATGAGTTCTATGACAGATTCAAAACACATCACTTTGGCATGGACAGGCGCATCCGGTGCGCCTTATGGTCTGCGCTTGCTTGAAAGCTTACTCGCTGCTGATTATACCGTCTACTTGCTGATTTCATCTGCTGCGCGAGTCGTGCTCGCCACCGAGCATCAGTTGCAATTGCCAGCTAACCCTGAAGCCGCGCAAAAGTTGTTGGTCGACCATTTTCAGTGTGATGCTCAGCAATTGGTGGTTTGTGGCAAAGAGGATTGGTTCTCCCCTGTAGCGTCCGGCTCTGCGGCGCCAAAACGGATGGTGGTATGCCCATGTTCGGCGGGTAGTGTGGCCTCAATCGCCCATGGCATGTCCGATAACTTGATTGAACGCGCCGCTGATGTCGTGATTAAAGAGAAAGGTCAGCTGGTGCTGGTTGTGCGCGAAACGCCATTTTCAGCGATTCACCTTGAAAACATGCTGACACTCGCAAAGCTTGGCGTCACCATTATGCCGGCCGCCCCTGGTTTTTATCATCAGCCAACCAGTATCGAAGACTTGGTTGATTTTATGGTGGCTCGAGTGCTGGACCATCTTGGTATTGAGCAAGGTCTCGTACCACGTTGGGGGTATGATCAACGCAGTTAATGGCTGCACTTATAGCCATTTCAGATATTAACCTTTACAATGCCGTTTCAACTCATCGGGGGGCTCATCATTCAAAGATGAATGACGCTGAGATCAAAGCTTGCTTTGGGACCCGTAAACCTGAACCAGATAATGCTGGCGTAGGAATTGAGTCTGGATACCTGCAAGTAACGCAAGCCAACCTCAAGCCTGTGCCGCTCAAACAAGAGAGCGAGCCGTGAAACACGCAAAATATACCCTTCTTACTAGTATCTTGGTGGCGACTGCTGCCGTGTCTAATTCTGCGAACGCAGCGGATAACACATTAACCATTTATACCTATGATTCCTTTGCTTCAGATTGGGGACCAGGGCCTAAAATCGAACAAGCATTTGAGGCTAAATGCGGGTGTGATGTTAACTTTGTCACGCTGGATGATGGGGTCTCGATTCTCAACCGATTACGCCTTGAAGGTAGCAGTACTAAAGCGGATATTGTGTTGGGGCTCGATAATAATTTAATGAGTGAAGCCAAATCGACAGGATTGCTAGCTAAACACTCAGTTGATACTCAAGCTGTTACGGTTCCAAATGGTTGGAATGACGAGGTGTTCGTTCCCTATGATTATGGTTACTTCGCGTTTGTGTACAATAAAACTCAGCTCTCCAATCCGCCTACTAGCCTCAAAGAATTGGTCGAAAAGCGTGATGATCTCAAGATCATTTATCAAGATCCGCGAACGTCAACACCAGGACAGGGGCTGCTTTTATGGATGAAATCGGTTTATGGAGATCAAGCCCCGGCGGCTTGGCAGCAACTTGCTCAAAAAACCGTAACAGTAACCAAAGGCTGGTCTGAAGCTTACTCTATGTTTTTAGAGGGCGAGGCGGATATGGTGCTTTCCTATACCACCTCACCAGCTTATCATCTAATCGCTGAGCAAGATGATCATTACGCTGCCGCAAATTTTAGTGAAGGACATTACATTCAAGTTGAAGTGGCAGCGAAGGTGGCGAGCAGTGCACATCCACAGCTTGCCGATCAATTTATGGCGTTTATTCTCAGCCCTGAATTTCAAGATGTGATTCCTACGACCAACTGGATGTATCCCGCGATGGATGTTGCGTTACCCGAAGGATTTTCGAGCTTAACGATACCGAGCAAAGCGCTGAGTTTCAGTGATCAGCAAGTTGCAGAAAAACGTAAAGCTTGGATTCGTGAATGGCGTAATGCGCTCACTCAATAGGCGTCGCTTTGAACTCAACACCTAAAACCGGTATCGGCGTTGCTTTTGTCATTGCAGCGCTGGTGATCGCTGCGCTTAGTGCGCTGTTAATGCACGCACCGCTCGGCGATATTAGCTTCTTATGGCAAGACAGCTATTATCGCCACGTGACGCAATTCAGTTTCTATCAAGCTTTCCTCTCGATGCTACTTAGTGTGGGCGGGGCCTTGCCTGTTGCTTTGGCGTTATCACGGCGTCACTTCGCGGCGAAGAGCTGGATCATAAAAATATTCGGCACCACGTTGGTCATGCCTGTGTTGGTTGGCGTTTTTGGTCTATTAGCGATTTACGGCAATAGTGGTCTTGTGGCCAAGTGGCTTGAGCGTTTCGATTTCACTCTGCCTTTTTCTATTTATGGCCTCGGTGGGATTCTACTCGCCCATGTGTTTTTTAATTTGCCCTACGCGACGCGCCTGTTATATCAATCGTTGGAAACCATACCCGGTGAACAGCATAAGTTATGCGCGCATTTGGGCATGTCAGCATGGGATAAATTCAAATGGGTTGAGTGGCCGCGGCTAAGGCAGCAATTACCTTCGGTATGTGGGTTGGTATTTATGCTGTGCTTTACCAGTTTCGCGACGGTGATGGCGCTCGGCGGAGGCCCCAAATCTACGACCATTGAATTGGCCATTTATCAAGCGATTAAGTTTGATTTTGACTTACAAAGTGGCGCACTCCTTGCAATGTGGCAAATGCTTTTATGTGGCACCTTAGCCTTGAGTATTCAGCGTTTTGCCAAGCCTTTAGCCATCAACGGTATCAGCTATCGTCAAACCCAGTTTAAAGGGCGAGAGTCTATGTTGGTGAGAGTTTGGGATATGGGAGTCATCACGATAACGGTGATATTTGTTTTTTCACCTTTGCTGATGGTGTTTATCAGTGGCATCAGCTCGGCATTTTTCAAAGTATTGGCAGATAGCGAGTTTTGGTCTGCACTTGGTGCATCACTACAAGTGGCCGTCATGTCGAGTGGCTTAGCATTAAGTGCGGGCATCGCCATTTTATCCACCAGTCGTCGCTGGCGTGTGCAAGACAAAAACCGTCGAGCAAACGGCATTGAGATGCTGGGGGCGATTATCTTAATTACGCCTGGTTTGGTATTGAGCACTGGGTTGTTTGTTTTGTTGCGTCAATTTACGGATGTCTTTCAACTGGCTTGGCTGATTGTGGTTGTGGTTAATGCATTAATGGGGCTGCCTTACGTTATCAAAACCTTGGCTCAGCCGATGTTACATGTGGAGCAGCAATATCAATATTTGTGTGCTTCGCTCGGGCTTAAAGGTTGGCAGCGTTTTCGAGTCGTGGAATGGCGGGCTTTGCATAAACCCGTCGCGCAAGCGCTTTCGATTTGCTTTATGTTTGCGATTGGCGATTTAAGCGCTATCGCGCTTTTTGGTAGCCAAGAGTTTAAAACGTTACCGCTCTATTTATTCCAGTTGCTGGGGAGTTATCAAATGGCTTCGGCCGCGGTGGTATCGGTAGTCATGTTATTGCTGAGTATTGGCGTTTTCTCTCTGGTGGAATGGCTAATTAAACCCCGAAAAGCGTCACTTATGGCTTCAGACACAGGTTTAAAGGAAACAACATGTTAGCCCTAGATAACGTTCTCTATGAGTATCAAAATGAGCATTTCTGTTTTGATTTACGTGTTAATGCGGGGGCGCGGGTGGCGTTACTTGGCCCGAGTGGGGCTGGAAAATCGACCTTACTGGCATTGATGGCGGGGTTTATTGAACCAAGCCGTGGTCGGATTGTCGCCAATCAACGTGATGTTGTGGGCCTGCCTCCTTATCAACGCCCCTTTGCAATGTTATTTCAAGAGCACAATTTATTTGCCCATTTATCGGTGTTTGACAACATTGCTCTCGGGCTTAGTCCGAGTTTGAAGTTGTCCATCGACCAGCGTCAGCAAGTGGTGGATGCAGCCAAGCAGGTAGGCGTGAGTGAGTTGATGGAACGTCTTCCTGAACAGTTGTCGGGAGGGCAACGTCAACGGGTTGCTTTAGCCCGCTGCTTTGTACAATCACATCCTATCTGGTTATTTGATGAGCCGTTTTCAGCACTCGATCCTATATTGAGAGAAGACATGCTTGCCTTAGTGAATAAGCTAGCGATTGAACGTGAGATTACCTTGGTGATGGTGACCCATCATTTGAGTGACGTAAAAGCGATAGCGACAGATTTTGCGTATATCGACCAAGGTCATGTTGAGGTGAGTGACAAAGTGGGCAACTTGACGGAGCAACATGGTAATCCGAGATTGCAGGCGTTTATCCGCGCGGGGTTAGGTCAATTATAAAAAAGCTGGCTCTAGGCCAGCTTTTTTTATACTGAAAAGGCGATTAGTATTCCTCGTCATTTAACTCTTTGAGAATTTGAAAAATCTCACGGTAGGCTTTAGCCGGTTTACCCGCTTGTTTTTCTTTTGCTGCTTGGCGAGCTAATTGACGTAGTCGCTGGCGATCTGCTTGTGGGTACAGCTCCATCACTTCTGCGATGGCTTCATCGCCTTTTTCCACGACGTCATCACGCAGCTTCTCAAGTTTATGCAGTACCGCAGTTTGCTGAGAGTGCTTGTTGCGTACTTTATCCAGCGCGGCTTGAATCGGCTCAGGGTCGATATTACGCATCAATTTACCGATAAACTGTAATTGTCGACGACGAGCTTCATTTTTAAAGCGTTGTGCGTCTTTGATGGCGTCAAACAGATCATCATCAAGAGGAAACTTTTCAAGGACTGAAGGTTTGAGCGCCACCAACTCTTCACCGAGTTGTTGTAGCTCTTCCATATCGCGCTTCATTTCTGATTTGCTGACCCAGATAATCTCTTCTTCTGGTTCCCATGGCGCTTTTTTATTCTTACGAGCCATTTTTTTGCCTGTATGTTCTATGAAATAATATTTCTCTATTTTAACAAGAATCGTGGGGAGAAAGCGAAATTCTTGTTATTCTATCTGTTCAACACAAAATGAATGAAAGAGATATGGACGTAAAACAGCAAGTCGCTCAGCAACGTGTTGAGCTTGAAGCCGCCGTTTCTAAAGCATTAGAGATTGCCGCCGAGAAGTCTGACGCCGCTGAAGTGGCGATCACCAAAAGTACCGGATTAAGCGTTTCTACTCGCATGCGTGAAGTCGAAAATGTTGAATTCAATAGCGATGGTGCTCTGGGCATTACCGTTTATCGGGGTCAATGCAAAGGAAGCGCATCCACCTCTGACTTAAGTGAAAAAGCGATTCGTGAAACGGTACTCGCCGCGTTAGACATTGCCAAGTATACCTCTGAAGACCCATTCGCTGGTCCTGCTCCTGCGGAGTTGATGGTTAAGGAGATTCCAGACCTCGATTTGTTCCATCCTGACACGCCTGACCCAGATTATGCTGCTCAGCAAGCGATTGAAGCTGAGCAACATGCACTGGGCTACAGCAGCAAAATCAAGCAAAGTGATGGGGCAAGCTATGACAGTCACTATGGTGTAAAAGTGTATGGCAACAGTCACGGCTTAGTGGCGAGCTATCCATCGAGCCGCCATAGCATCAGCTGCTGTGTTATTGGTCAAGGCAGCAACGGTGAAATGGAACGTGATTACAGCTACAGTGTCGCGCGCCACCGTGATGATCTTTTTAAGCCAGAGCAAGTCGGTCTGCAAGCGGCTGAAAAAACCGTAAGTCGTTTAGATGCCAAGCGTTTGGCTACCGGAAAGTATCCCGTGATGTTTGCAGCGGATGTTGCCACGGGCTTGATCGGTCATTTGGTGATGGCGATCAGTGGCGGCAACTTATATCGCAAATCTTCTTTCCTACTGGATAAGTTGGGTGAGCGTATTTTGCCGCAGTGGTTTAACATTGCTGAGCGGCCCCATATTCTGCGTGGTCTCGCGTCCAGTCCATTTGACAATGAAGGTTTGGCGACTCAAGATCGTGACATCATTACCGATGGTGTGTTGGCGACCTATCTTTTGACCAGTTACGCTGCGCGTAAAATGAAGATGACCCCGACGGGTCATGCTGGCGGGATTCATAACTGGTTTGTCTCGTCAACGGGTCAAGATTATCGTCAAATGCTACGTGAACTTGGCACTGGTTTACTTGTTACCGAAGTGATGGGGCAAGGAGTTAATACTGTGACCGGTGATTATTCTCGAGGCGCGGCAGGATTCTGGGTCGAAAATGGTGAGATTCAATACCCAGTTTCGGAGATCACTATTGCTGGCAACCTAAAAGATATGTTCAGTCAAATCGTGGCGGTGGGCTCAGACATCGAGACGCGCTCACAAATTCAAACGGGCTCTATCCTACTTGAAACGATGAAAGTCGCTGGCGAGTAAGTTTCTAGCTTTAAAAAAAGCCCAGCATTCGCTGGGCTTTTTCGTTGTAAAGACATCACACCAATCAAAACTTCACAGATGAACTAGGTGAGCAAGATGGTCGCTAAACCTAAGAACACTGACAGACCGATGACATCGGTCACGGTGGTTAAGGCCATTCCTCCAGCGAGTGCCGGATCAATATTCATCTTTTTGAGCAGTACCGGAATCATGACCCCAGCGACCCCAGCAATAAATAAGTTGGTGAGCATGGCGGCCGATATGATGCCGCCAAGCACCCAGTTACCTTTCCACGCGACCACGATACCGCCAATGATGGTGGCCCATAAAATACCGTTGAGTAAACCAACAGCGGCCTCTTTTAATAACAGTTCTCGGCGGTTTGCATCACCGATATGACCGAGTGCTAAGCCGCGAATCACTAGAGCAACGGTTTGGTTACCCGCAACCCCGCCCATTGAAGGCACGATGGTCATCAATACGGCAATGGCCGCCATCTGTTCTAAGGTATTTTCAAACATGTTAGAAACAGAAGCTGCAGCTAGGGCTGCCAGCACGTTCGCGCCGAGCCAAATACTCCGTCTGCGAGCTGATTTTACGACCGGCGCAAAAGTATCTTCGTCATCATCCATACCCGCCATACTCATCATCGAGTGCTCAACGTCTTCACGAATAACGTCAACGACGTCATCGATGGTAATGCGGCCCACCAGTTGTTGGTGCTCATCAATCACTGGAGCAGACACCCAGTTACGACGCTCAAACAAACTGGCGACATCGGAGTCACTCATTGTGACTTCAATCGCATCACTACTGCTTTCCATCACGTCGTGAACTTTTACATCAGGTTGCGTGGTGATAAGCGTGGTTAGTGACAAATAGCCAATCAGCTTATTTTCGGCATCGATGACATAAATGGCATCGGTTGCTTCGGGAATTTCACCAAGAATGCGTAAATAGCGTAATACTACGTCCACATCCACGTCAGCACGAATAGTGATGACGTCGGTGTTCATCAAGCTACCGGCGGAATCTTCTGGGTAGGAGAGCGCGGTTTCGACCCGTAAACGGTCAGCGCTGTCCATCTGCGACAGGACTTCTTGTGAAAGATCGTCAGGTAGGCTTCGTAGTACGTAAGCCATGTCATCGGTATCCATCCCTTCTGTGGCTTCCACCAACATTTCGGGATCCATTTTGGAGACCAAATCGTCTTTCACATCCTCGTTTAACTCATCGAGGATGTCACCATAATCTTCGGGGTCAGCCAGTTGCCATAACACTTCACGGCTTTTTCGTGGCGAAGCTTCTAATAGATGGGCGATATCCTCCGGTTCCATGTCTTGCAATTGACGACGGACATGGACGAAACGGCCATTTTCCAGAGCCTCGCTGACTTCTTGGAGGGCTTGGTGAGCTTGGTCAAACTCTATTTGCTCTGCCATTGGTTCCTCCTGACTCTCTGTGTGTACAATGCTCTGAATAGTAACTTAATTTTAGAGCTTGTTTAACAAGTTAATAGGAAGGCGAACAAATATTTTTCTTTATTAGGGAGGGAGTTACTCACCTTCGTCGAATTTATCTTCAATAAGGTGACAAACCGCTTCTAGTGCGTCACTGGCATCAGGCCCCTGAGCATGAATCGTGACTTCTTCGCCTTGCGCCGATTCCAGCATCAACAAACCCATGACCCCATCGGCGGTGGCTTGCTTACCCTCACGGTTTTCAATGGTCAGTATTGATTCAAATGATTGAGCTAACTCGACGAGTTTGATGGCAGCACGAGCATGCAGCCCTAAGCGGTTTTGAATTAAGACAGTACGGCTTTCTTGCTGCGACATGTCGGTTATTCCTTGGGTTCTTTTTCAAGGCCAGTATGACGAATTTGTACTTGGTGCCCTAGGCTGGAAAAGTATTCACCCAACTGCTGAGCGATGTACACCGAGCGATGTTTACCGCCAGTACAGCCAATGGCAACAGTGAGATAACTGCGGTTATTTTTTTGTAGAAGATCGAGCCAGTTTTCAAAAAAGAATTGTATCTGTTGCTTGAGCTCGAGAACTTCTGGGTAGTTTTCCAAAAAGGATTTGATGGGAGTATCAAGACCAGTCATCGGACGTAAAGCGGGATCCCAATGCGGATTAGGCAGGAAGCGAACGTCGAAGACATAATCGGCATCACTGGGCAGGCCATATTTAAAACCAAATGACTCAAACACCATGATCAGCTTTTTCTGTTCGCGGCCTTCCACTCGCATGCGTACTGCCTCACTGAGCTCATGCAGGGATTTATTGCTGCTGTCGAGGATCAGATCTGCGTGATCGCGAAGTGGCAGAAGAACACGTTTTTCTTCTTCAATCGCTTGCTCGAGGGAATTTTCCTGACCGATAGATAAAGGATGAATGCGGCGAGTTTCGCTATAGCGTTTAAGCAGCGTTTCTTTACTGGCATCAAGAAACAGCACGTTCACTTCGGTGTCTTGCTTGAGTTGATCTAACGTGTCAGCGACCAGCTGCGGGTCTTTTGGGAGGTTGCGGATATCGAGGCTGACAGCCACATTCTGTTTGCTGTCTTCCACTGAGTCGATAAATGGAATCAACAGGTTGACTGGTAAATTATCAACACAGTAGTAACCTAAATCTTCAAGGACGCGCAGGGCGACACTTTTACCAGCCCCAGATTGACCGCTGACGACGATTAGACGCATAGCAAGGAGTTCTCTTACTGATTAACCATAATGTCGTAGAGCTCTTGATCACTTTGAGCCTTACGTAACTGTTTTAACACCTGCTTATCACTCAAACGTTCCGCCATGCTGGATAGCGTTTTAAGATGCTCTTTGCACTGTTCATCTGGCACCAGCAAGGCAAACAACAGATCAACCGGACGGTTATCGACTGATCCAAACTCAATCGCCTCATCACATTGAAGAAGTACTGCAACCGCCTTTTGACTTGACTGCATACGCGCATGTGGAATGGCGATACCATTGCCAATTCCGGTACTGCCCATTTTTTCGCGGCTGAGCATACATTCAAATAGCTCCGTTGAGCTTTGACCTGTTTGTTGGGCTACGAGTTCGCTGATCATTTCTAGAGCGCGTTTCTTACTCGTGCAGTGGACTGCACTTTTGGTGCAGTCCACTGTCAATATTTCATTTAGTCGCATGATTAATGATTGATTAGTTTTTCTTTGTGCTTATTCAACTGGCGCGTCAGTTTGTCGACCAGCGCATCGATAGCAGCATACATGTTTTCGTTTTCAGCGGAGGCGTGGATTTCGCCCTGACTTACGTGAAGGGTAGCTTCGGCGATTTGCGTGACTTTTTCAACACGCAGAACCACATGAACGTTGGTGATGTGATCAAAGAATCGTTCGAGCTTTTGAAACTTTTCGTTTACATAGTCTTGCATTGAATCGGTCAGATCAATGTTGTGGCCATTAATGTTGATTTGCATAGACTTTCCTTCTCGGTTGTAGGCCTTAAAGTAGGCGTTTACGCTGACTTGAAGGGGCAATACCTAGTGATTCACGATACTTAGCGATGGTTCGCCTAGCTACCTGAATCCCTTGGTCAGCTAGTAGTGCTGCAATTTTACTGTCACTCAGCGGTTTGGCTGTGTTTTCAGATGCGACCAATTTTTTAATCAGTGCGCGGATTGCAGTTGATGAACATTCTCCGCCATTGTCAGTACTGACGTGACTTGAGAAAAAGTATTTCAACTCAAAGATACCACGTGGCGTATGCATATATTTCTGGGTGGTCACCCGTGAAATTGTGGATTCATGCATGTCTACGGCCATGGCTACATCATTGAGCACCATAGGTTTCATGGCTTCTTCCCCATACTCAAAGAAATCGCGTTGATGTTCAACGATACACTTCGCAACTTTGAGTAAGGTTTCGTTTCGGCTCTCCAAACTTTTAATTAGCCACTTCGCTTCTTGCAAATTGGTTCGTATGTATTGACTGTCTGCGCTGTTACCTTTACCTAAACTGGCGTACTGCTGATTAACTTTTAATCGTGGCACGCTGTCAGGGTTGATGGTTACCACCCATTTACCGTGATCCTTAAATACGGATACATCGGGAATCACGTATTCCGCATGGTCCGAGGCTATACGACTTCCCGGGCGTGGATCAAGTTGCTGAATGAGGCGAAGAACGTCTTTCAGATCCGTCTCTTTCAGTTTAGTGTCTTTAATGATTTGGCGATAGTCGCGGTTGCCGAGATGATCAATATAGTTGAGTAACACCTCTTTTGCTTCATTGAGCCACGGTGTATCTTCTGGATAGGTACCGAGTTGAAGCAATAAACAATCTTGCAAATTGACCGAAGCGACACCTAGCGGATCAAACTGCTGAATGCGCTTGCGCACCGCTTCCACTTCATCCAGTTCAACTTCTTCTTGCTCCACGCCTTCGGTATTGAGGCTTTCAACAATGTCTTCTAGTGACAGAGTGAGATAACCGTAATCATCGATGGCGTCGATTAATGACATGGCGATCATGCGGTCAGTGTCGCTAAATGGCGTCAAATCAAGCTGCCAAATTAGATAATCTTGTAAGGACTCGGTGGTTTCACCTTGATAAACAGGCGCATCATCATCAAGAGAAAGGCCTGTGCTACCGGAGTTGGCGCTATAGACATCGTCCCACGTCGTATCGATTTCCAATTCAGAACTAATTTCTGATTTCTCAATTAATTCTGAGCTATCTTGTGGGTCAGCTTCGCTATCAGCGACATCAACGGTTGGCTCTTTAACCTCATTTTCAGCTTCACTACTGCTATTGGCGCTATTGAGCTCATCATTTTGACCGCTCTCTTCAGCGCCTTCTTCGACTTCTAGCAGTGGGTTGGAATCCAACGCTTCTTGAATCTCCTGTTGAAGATCCAAAGTTGACAGCTGCAGCAGGCGGATCGCTTGCTGCAGTTGCGGTGTCATTGCTAACTGTTGGCCCAGTTTAAGTTGTAATGAGGGTTTCATTCAGTCGTACTTGCCTTAATCCTTAAGAATCTTACTGATATATTTTTATCATAGCCGGAACTGTTCGCCTAGATACACCTGTTTTACTTGCTCATTACTGAGGACTTGCTCAGGTGTGCCTTCGGCAATTAAGTTACCTTGGCTAACGATGTATGCTTTTTCACAAACATCTAGAGTCTCTCGCACATTGTGGTCGGTAATCAAGACTCCAAGACCTCTATCTCGTAAATGCTCGATGATCTTCTTAATATCGATAACTGAAATAGGGTCAACGCCTGCAAAAGGTTCATCCAAAAGAATGAATTTAGGGTTCGCGGCGAGCGCACGTGCTATTTCGACGCGTCGACGCTCACCACCAGATAGTGCCATACCTGCACTGTTACGAATGTGCTGGATATGAAACTCTTCCAATAAATCTTCTAGTCTATCTTGGCGCTGTTCGCGGGTCAGTTCTTCACGAGTTTCCAGCACTGCCATGATATTGTCGCGTACTGAAAGTTTACGAAAAATCGATGCTTCTTGCGGCAAATAGCCAATACCCATGCGTGAGCGGCTATGCATCGGCAGAATACTGATGTCGGTATCATCAATCATGATGCTGCCTTCATCGCGTGCGACCAAACCAACAATCATATAGAACGAAGTGGTTTTTCCTGCTCCGTTTGGACCAAGTAGCCCCACAATCTGACCGGATTCCACCTGCAAACTGACATCGGAAACCACTCGGCGACTTTTATAACTTTTTGCTAAATGTTCTGCTTTCAATAAGGCCATAGTTACTCTTCAACGGCTTGAGGCTGTAATACGGTTGAGACACGATCGCCACTCTGTTTGCCATCGGCAATCAGCTTTTGCGAAGAGATTTTATAACGAATCTGTGAGCCTTTAATCACGCTGTCGTCTTGCGAGAGCATGGCTTGGTTGATCATCGTTAGCTGGTCATCAGCCATTTTGTAGTACAACTCTTTGGCTTCACCGTATAAGGTTTTGCCATCATCGGTGAGCTGAGAAAATGTCGCGAGATTTCCATAGCCTTCAATTTCTTGAATTGCGCCATCTTTTGCGCCGCGAGTGACGATAATTTTATCCGCATTAATATTAATGCTGCCTTGCTTGAGCTTAACATCACCGGTAAAGGTGACTTTGTTGCTTTGCATATCCAGTTGCTGGCTATCGGAATCGATATAGACGGGTTGGTCCCGGTCTGTTGATAACGCCATTGCGCTCGATGAAACCATCAAGCAAGCCATGAGGCTAAGGTGTAAGAGTTTCATATCTACCTTGTACATGCTCGTAAAGAACAGCGGTGTTATCGGCAAAGTTGCCTTTCATTGCTTGTCCCACTGTTTCAAACTGCGGCCCAACCAGAGTGACCTGATTGTCTGCCCAAAAATCTCGATTGTCTAACTGAATGCTCAGCTCTATGGTGGTTAATGTATCAAAACCTGAGTCAGGAAGAAGGTTTTTTGCTTTTACATTGCCCTTTAGCGTTAGAACATGGTCTTTATCAAGAACACCTTCGTCTGCGGTGACTTCCCACTCGTGAATATCCCCTTCTTTGTACACTTTTAGCACCGGTTGTGCAAAAACAGTATCACCACTTTTAGCGAAGTGGTCGAGGTGTTCTGAGGTGATCACATAGCTGCGGATCCCCTCTTCATTGTACGAAGTGTTGGTTAAGTTTTGGCCGCTAAACATTGGTAATTCGCTATTTGGTTCGACCTGTTGATCGTAACTTTCTTGGCGTTCAATAAGATAATATCCACACCAGCAGACAACAAACACCAAAAGAACGTAACCAATACGAGTCAAACTCATATACTCAGTCCTTTATGCACATCTAGTTCACCGCGAGCTTGCAAGATCAGGTCGCACACTTCGCGCACTGCACCACGCCCGCCAGGAATGTGGGTGACGTAGTTGGCACGTTGGCGAAGTAGGGGGTGACCATCGGCAACGCAAACACGCAGTGCCACTTTTTCCATCACCGGCCAGTCGATCAAGTCATCACCAATATAGCCGGTATGCTGCGGGTCAATATTTAGCTGGCGGCAAATGTCTAGGTACGCTTTGACTTTGTCATCTTGGCCTTGATAAACCAAAGAAATACCCAGTGCACGCATGCGATTTTCTACGATCTTAGAGTTACGGCCGGTAATGATCGCCACTTCAATGCCTGCGTTCATCAGCGACTTAACGCCATAGCCGTCACGGGTGTGAAACGTTTTTAGCTCTTCGCCGTCATTTCCCATATACACCAAGCCATCGGAAAAGACGCCATCGACATCGCAGATCAGCAGTTTGATCTGTTTAGCGATAAGATAAGTGGACTGTTCGACTGGACCATACAGTGTTTCTACCATGGTTGTCATTACATTACCCCCGCACGCAGTAGATCATGCATATTGAGTGCACCAACCAGTTTATTGTGGTCACAAAGCAGTAAACCATTAATGCTCTTTGATTGCATTAAATTTAGGCCCTCTGCAGCCAACATATCCGGATGGGCAACCGTTGGATTCTCGGTCATGACGTCACGGATTGCTGTGGTGTGAATATCAATGCGTTTATCGAGAATTCGCCGTAAATCGCCATCAGTAAAAATACCCAGTAGGTGCTGTTTTTCATCGATAACCGCGGTCATCCCTAAGCCTTTTTGGCTGATTTCAAGCAGGGCATCACGAATCAGAGTTTGAGGTGTGACCATGGGTAAATCATCGCCAAGGTGCATAATGTCAGACAATTTAAGCAGCAATTTACGTCCTAACGCACCGCCCGGATGGGAGAGGGCAAAGTCTTCGGCTGTAAAGCCGCGAGCTTGAAGTAAGGAGACCGCTAATGCATCCCCCATCACTAAGGTTGCGGTTGCACTTGAGGTGGGCGCTAATCCTAAAGGACACGCTTCTTTGGGAACATGAATACACAAATGCCCTTCAGACAACTTCGCCATATTCGATTGCGGATTGCCCGTCATACTGATGATTTTTATTTGTAAGCGTTTAAGAACGGGAAACAGGGCAAGAATCTCTTGTGACTCACCAGAGTTTGAAATTGCGAGCACAATATCACCAGGGGCAATCATCCCCAGATCACCATGCGCAGCTTCACCAGGGTGAACAAAAAACGCTGGCGTTCCGGTACTGGCTAAGGTTGCCGCTATTTTATTGCCGATATGGCCAGATTTACCTATGCCCATCACCACGACTTTGCCTTTATTGGCCAAAATCATGTCACAGGCATCAAGGAAGTGCTGATCAAGGTACTGATCAAGCTGTTGCAGCGCTGCAATTTCGGTATTTAGTACTTCTAATGCGGCAGAGCGATAGTCAAACATTCAAGTTCTCCGAAAGACGGAAAGGCTTAGGCAGCCATGTTCATAAATAAATAGCTTTGGTAAGCGACAAAGCTCAAAAATAAAATCATTCCTTCGATACGGTTGATGCTACGAGATTTACCCAACGCCATCACGACAAGCAATAGGGATACACCAAGCATCACCCAAAAATCACGCCCCATCGCATACTCATTAATCACAGAAGGATTAATGATACCGGGGATGCCCATTACGGCGAGAATATTAAATACATTTGAACCGATGATGTTGCCCACTGCCATATCATCTTCGCCTTTGAGCACGCCTGCTAGAGAAGCCGCCAATTCTGGTAAGCTGGTTCCAATTGCGATGATGGTTAGGCCTATAACTAAGTCACTCATTCCGAAGTATTTGGCGATGATCACTGCATTATCAACCAGAATATCAGCAGAGACGGGGAGCAGAACCAAGCCGACAACAACCCAAAAAGCGGCTTTTCCATTACTGACACCTTGGGGAACCTCTGACTCTTGGTCAGACAACATGCTGTCGTTTTTGTTCTGATCTTTGCGGCTAATATGCATCATGGCGAGAATAAAAGCGGCGAATAGGACAAACAGCAGAACCCCTTCATAAAATCCGAGTAAGTCGTTCCACAAGATCGCCCCTGCCACGAGGGTGACGCCAATCATTAAAGGCAATTCTCTGCGCAGTACACCGGAACTAATAGACAGGGGTTTGATTAGAGCAGTAATACCAAGAATGAGCGCGATGTTGGCGATGTTCGAACCAAGGACGTTGCCGACAGCGGTATCGGTTTTACCGCTAAGCGCGGCGGTCGCAGAAACCATCATCTCGGGAGCGGAAGAGCCCATTGCAAGAATCGTCATGCCGATTACCAAAGGTGAGATACCAAAGTTACGTGCAAGAGCTGCCGAACCGTATACTAATTTATCCGCACTCCAAACCAGTAATACTAAGCCCACAACGAGGAGCGCAACAGCTGTTAACATGACTATCCTTAAATAATTCTAAGACCAACAAATTAACCGCTAATTTTGACGGTTTGGATAGGAAAAGGGAAGCTGAACATCGCATTTAATGTCTGCTTTTTTTAAATCGGTTAAGGAATTTTTGCTCGATCCATCACCAAGCAAAGTAAAAGTAAATCAAGGGTAAATAATCGAACAGTGCTTTTAATTCGATTTCAATCTGCTTATGATTGCCATCAATAAACGCAGCATGCAAAGAGTTAACTATGAGCCAAGAAGATTTGGTCACAATAAAAAACTTAACCTTTTCAAGAGGTTCAAGGAAAATATTTGATGATATTAGCTTGCACGTGCCAAAAGGTAAGGTGACGGCGATCATGGGCCCTTCTGGTATCGGTAAAACAACCTTATTGCGTCTTATTGGCGGACAAATCGCGCCTGAAAAGGGTGAAATTTGGTTCGATAGCCACAATATACCAACATTAAGCCGTACTGAGCTTTATGCAGAACGTAAAAAGATGAGCATGCTGTTTCAGTCTGGCGCATTATTCACCGATCTGTCGGTGTTTGATAATGTCGCTTTTCCATTGCGTGAACATACGGATCTTGATGAAACGTTGATTCGTTCATTGGTGTTGCTCAAGCTGGAAGCGGTTGGTTTACGCGGGGCTGCGCAGTTAATGCCTAGCGAGCTCTCAGGCGGTATGGCAAGGCGCGCTGCATTAGCGCGTGCGATTGCTCTTGATCCGCAGATGATCATGTTTGATGAGCCGTTTGTCGGCCAAGATCCGATCACGATGGGTGTGCTGGTGGAGCTCATCGGTAATCTTAATCAGGCGTTAGATTTGACCTCAATTGTGGTTTCCCATGATGTGCCTGAAGTCATGAGCATTGCTGATTGGGTTTATCTATTGGCCGATGGCAAAGTGATTGCGAGTGGTACGCCACAGGAATTGCGTCAAAATAGCGATCCGCGAGTCCAACAATTTTTGACTGGGGAAGCCGATGGACCCGTTCCATTTCGTTACCCAGCAGACAATCTAGCGAAGGATTTATTTGAATGATAGCCAGTATTACCGAGTGGGTGGCAGCGACTGGGCGACGCTCTTTATCGGTTTGCGCGGCTTTTGGGCGCGCCAGTTTAATGTTATGGGGAGCGGTTTGGTCAAAACCGCGGCCTATCAAGCACTTTCCGCTACTTATTCAACAACTTTATAGCGTTGGTGTTCAATCACTGATCATAATTGTCCTTTCCGGACTGTTTATTGGCATGGTGCTTAGCTTACAAGGCTATGTGATTTTAGTGGACTTCGGTGCTGAAGGTGCCTTAGGCCAAATGGTGGCGCTGTCGTTATTGCGAGAGCTGGGGCCTGTTGTGACCGCTCTGCTGTTTGCAGGACGTGCTGGCTCAGCGTTGACTGCTGAAATTGGGTTAATGAAAGCCACTGAGCAGCTCTCGAGCCTCGAGATGATGGCGGTTGACCCTTTAAAGCGCATTATTGCGCCTCGCTTGTGGGCGGGGGTGATTTCAATGCCGCTACTGACCATGATCTTTATTGCGGTCGGTATTTGGGGCGGCCAATTGGTCGGCGTGGACTGGAAAGGCATTGATAATGGCAGCTTTTGGTCCGCGATGCAGTCCTCGGTCGAATTTGGCCAAGATATCGGCAACAGCTTAATTAAGAGTGCGGTGTTTGCGATTACCGTCACTTGGATCGCTTTATTTAACGGGTATGACGCGATTCCTACTTCAGAAGGAATCAGTCGAGCCACAACTAGAACCGTGGTTCACTCTTCACTTGCAGTTTTAGGTTTAGACTTTGTACTAACTGCTTTGATGTTTGGAAATTAATATGCAACCAACAAGAAAAACAGAATTATGGGTCGGCAGCTTTGTTCTGGCTGGAATTTGCGCAATTTTAGTCATGATTTTTCAAGTTGCTGACGTTAAGGGATTTGGATCGGGTGATACTTACACCCTGAAAGCAAGGTTCGATAACATCGGTAGCCTAAAAGTTCGGTCGCCAGTCAAAGTCGGCGGCGTGGTAGTTGGACGAGTGACCAACATCGATCTAGACCGTGAACGTTTGGTGCCGGTTGTCAGCATTGCTGTCGATCGTCAATTTGACCAATTTCCTGATACCTCGAGTTTACAAATACTGACCTCAGGATTAATTGGTGAACAATACTTGGGGCTGACGCCTGGATTTGTTTTTGATGATGAAGAGATGCTGAAAGAGGGTGACTTCATTGAAGATACGAAGTCAGCAATGGTGCTGGAGGATTTGATTGGTCAATTCCTTTACAGCAGTGGTAACTCAGATTCGGACCAGTAAGGAACTAAGTATGTTGAAAAATTGGATGATGGCGCTTGTCGCTACACTGGGGCTATCGCTTTCGTTAGTAGGGCAAGCCGCTGAAATCGATAAAACTCAGCCGTATCAAATGATGAAGCAAGTGTCCGGGCAGACTTTTGCTCGCTTAACCGCTGAGCAAACTCGTATTCATCAAGATCCTAACCACCTTAAAACGATTGTTGAAGAGGAGTTGATGCCGTACGTCAATAGCAAGTATGCGGCTTTGAAACTGTTAGGAACCAATTTGAAAGGCGCGAAGCGCGAAGATGTGGGTGAATTTATTGAGGCTTTTCATCAATACTTGGTCAGTTCTTATGCACAAGTTTTAACGCAATATACTGATCAAACAGTAAAATTTGGTCCCGAGCCCAAAATTGATGATCAAGAACGTATCACCAGCATTAAAGTCGATATTATTGATACACCACGACCAAACATTAATCTCGAGTTCAAACTACGCAAAGACAAAAGCGGAGATTGGGAAGCGTTTGATATGATTGCAGAAGGGATTAGCTTGTTGTCGAGTAAACAGTCGGAGTGGAGTGGAAAACTGCGCCAAGACGGTATTTTGTCGGTAGCAAAAGAGCTTGAATCCTTAGCGGCACAGCCGATTCGTTTCGAGAGTAAGCAGTAATGACACATCCTCAGTGGCACCGCGCAGCGGATGACCAAGTGACTTTGTCTGGCGCTCTTGACCGATTAACAGTCCCTGCTCTTTGGTCGTATATAAAACAATGGACGCCTGAATCTGGTGGTATGGAGTTGTCTTTAGAGCGGGTTGACCGTGTCGATTCTGCTGGCATGGTATTGTTGATTCACTTAATAGAGCATGCAAAAAAACAAAACTGTCATATAATGCTGAGTTTTGTGCCAGAAAAATTGCTGATGCTAGTGAATCTCAGTAACGCAGACGCTATTCTGGCGGACCATATCAAAACAATTTAGGGGTGAAGTGTGGATAGCGCACAAGTACAACAAATACTCGCAGCGGCATTACAAATAGAAGAACTTCACGTAAAAGGCGAAGGCAGTCACTATGAAGTGATCGCTGTTGACGCGTGTTTCGATGGCATGAGCCGCGTGAAGAAACAACAAATGATTTATGCGCCGCTGATGGAATACATTCAAAGAAACGACATTCACGCTGTATCCATTAAAGCTTACACGCCAGACGAGTGGGCTCGTGATAAGAAGTTGATGTCACTGTAAGGTTGATTAATGGAAAAGTTTCGAGTTATAGGGTCAGATAAACCGCTAAGTGGTGAAGTGACTATTTCAGGTGCCAAAAACGCCGCATTACCGATTTTGTTTGCTTCGATTTTGGCTGAAGAGCCTGTACAAGTGAGCAATGTTCCTCATTTGCGAGACATTGACACGACGATGGAGCTCCTCAAACGTTTAGGCGCCAAAGTTGAACGTAATGGCTCTGTGCACGTTGACCCAAGCCAGATTAACGAGTTTTGTGCACCGTATGATTTGGTGAAAACCATGCGTGCGTCAATTTGGGCACTGGGGCCTTTGGTTGCTCGTTTTGGTCAAGGCCAAGTCTCACTTCCTGGCGGTTGCGCGATTGGTGCTCGACCTGTCGATTTGCATATTCACGGGTTAGAGCAGCTGGGCGCGAAGATCGAACTTGAAGATGGTTATGTCAAAGCAAGTGTCGATGGTCGCCTCAAAGGTGCGCACATCGTTATGGATAAAGTTAGCGTTGGTGCCACGATTACCATCATGTGCGCGGCGACGTTAGCAGAAGGTAAAACGGTACTTGATAACGCTGCTCGTGAGCCTGAAATTGTCGATACTGCTGATTTTCTTAATACGCTAGGTGCCAAAATCTCAGGTGCTGGCACTGATACGATTACTATCGAAGGTGTTGAGCGTTTAGGTGGCGGACAACACGCGGTTGTCGCTGACCGTATCGAAACCGGAACTTTCCTTGTTGCGGCTGCAGTCTCTGGCGGTAAGATTGTCTGTCGCAACACCAAAGCGCATTTGCTTGATGCGGTGCTGGCGAAACTTGAAGATGCTGGCGCGAAGATCGAAATAGGCGATGATTGGATCAGCCTAGATATGACCGGACGTGAGCTTAAAGCGGTGACGGTGAGAACCGCGCCACATCCTGGCTTCCCGACAGATATGCAAGCGCAGTTTACGCTGCTTAACATGATGGCGAAAGGTGGTGGTGTGATCACCGAAACCATTTTTGAAAATCGTTTTATGCACGTGCCAGAGCTGATGCGCATGGGAGCAAAAGCAGAAATTGAAGGCAACACCGTGATCTGTGGTGATGTTGAGCGCCTCAGTGGGGCACAAGTGATGGCGACAGACCTTCGTGCTTCAGCAAGTCTAGTGATCGCTGGCTGCATTGCCAAAGGTGAGACCATTGTTGACCGTATCTATCATATTGATCGTGGTTACGAAAAAATTGAGGACAAGCTCTCTGCTTTAGGCGCAAACATTGAGCGCGTGTCTGAGACAGGGTAAACTCATCACCGTTGAGACGTAAAGCCGAAACAACTGTTTCGGCTTTTTTTTATAAAACGAGTTATCAGCGTTATTGTTAACTTGATTTGGTCATTTTTTCGGAGACCCAGAATGATTGCACTGTTACGTGTATTGGCTGTCACGATTTGGGCAATTGTGATGTTTGTTTTTGGTTGTGGTTACTGCTTATTGAGTCCACGTAATCCAAAACATGTGTTTCGCTTTGGACGTTATTTTGCTTCCTTATCGCGCCTGTTCGGTATCAAACTAGAACTACGTTTACCGGAAGATGCATACTCTCGCGGTCAGCATATTTATATTGCTAACCATCAAAGTAACTGGGATATGTTCACCGTCTCTGCGGCTGTCACACCAAAAGTCGTGACAGTGGGTAAAAAGAGCTTGGCATGGTTACCCTTGTTTGGTCAGCTGTACTGGTTAACCGGTAATATTCTGATTGACCGTGCTAATCGTTCTAAAGCGGTAGGGACCATTGACCAAGTTGTCGATAGTATTAAGAAAACGGATGTATCGGTATGGATGTTCCCAGAGGGCACGCGTTCTCGCGGTCGAGGCTTACTTCCATTTAAAACCGGTGCGTTTCATGCCGCGGTGGGGGCAGAAGTCCCTATTATTCCGATTGTCTGTAGCTCAACCGACGGGCTGAAATTGAACCGTTGGAATAATGGTCACGTGATTGTTGAGATGCTTCCAGTGGTTAGCACCGAGGATTACAGCAAGCAAAATGTTCGTCAATTAGCCAACCTCTGCCATCAGCAAATGAAAGATAAGCTCGCCGAGCTTGATGCTGAAGTCGCTCAGCGTAATCAAGCGGAAGGCGTAAAATAAACGCGAATACTTGAAAAACCAGTGAATCTTCACTGGTTTTTTTGTTTCTGGGGTAGCGATAATGTCGCTAGGTTAGCTCCATTCCTTGCTTCTGAAGAGTCCTGTGGTTGCACAGGGCAAGACTTTATCGTTGATGCGGGACTTAGCCTAAATTAATGCGTATTGCTTTTCTCACGCCAATAGGCGAGTGATTTGTCTAAATGTTTATTTCGCCACGAGATACCTAGAGATGCTTAGATAAGAGAAAAGCCCAATCTGAAGAAGATGAGGCTTCCTAAAATGGCTCCCCCTGCGGGACTGAACGTGGCCGGCTAGGTCTGAGACAATGATTTGATACAAATCAGGAGCGTTAGGTATAAAAAAACCGCGTCTTGCGACACGGCTTTTTTAAAGTGGCTCCCCTGCGGGACTGAACGTGGCCGGCTAGGTCTGAGACAATGATTTGGTACAAATCAGGAGCGTTAGGTATAAAAAAACCGCGTCTTGCGACACGGCTTTTTTAAAAGTGGCTCCCCCTGCGGGACTCGAACCTGCGACATACGGATTAACAGTCCGCCGTTCTACCAACTGAACTAAGGGGGAATAAATTATTTTATTTCTCTCTAAGAGAGAATGGTGCCGACTACCGGAATCGAACTGGTGACCTACTGATTACAAGTCAGTTGCTCTACCTACTGAGCTAAGTCGGCTCCGAATTCCATCAAGCAATGCTTAATGAAGAAAGTGGCTCCCCCTGCGGGACTCGAACCTGCGACATACGGATTAACAGTCCGCCGTTCTACCAACTGAACTAAGGGGGAATAAATTGTTTTAAAACTCTCTAAGAGAGAAATGGTGCCGACTACCGGAATCGAACTGGTGACCTACTGATTACAAGTCAGTTGCTCTACCTACTGAGCTAAGTCGGCCCAATTTTTTATGTTGCTCGTACTTTACACCAACAACGTAAACATGGTGCCTCGAGGCGGAATCGAACCACCGACACGAGGATTTTCAATCCTCTGCTCTACCGACTGAGCTATCGAGGCAACGGGGTGTATTAAAAGACTTTTCGTCTTAGAGGTCAACATTAAAATAGAAAAAAAATATCGTTTGTTGTTTTTCTGTACTCAATGTGGTGTTTTTGCTCATTTATAAACAAAAAACGATGATGGGCAGGGGGCGTTGTGCTGTTTTCGTGATGACTTTAATCATGATTGTTAGCAAGAAAATCCCAACTAATGTTTTCTTTTAGTCACTAACGATACATTTGTGCTCAAAGCGCATACTTCGCTCTATCAAGAGCCAATTAGAGTGTGGCGCTTCAGACGTATCACTCTAGAGAGAAGCATTTTTGAAATCAGAGCTGGGAAGTCGAGACTCACATTCAAGTCGCAAGCTTTAGGCCGAAAAAGGTGACGGCTTGTTGAAAGACTTTTTTGAAAGTGGCTCGAACGTGGCTGGCTAGGTCTGAGACAGTGATTTGGTACAAATCAGGAGCTTTAGGTATAAAAAAACCGCGTCTTGCGACACGGCTTTTTTAAAAGTGGCTCCCCCTGCGGGACTCGAACCTGCGACATACGGATTAACAGTCCGCCGTTCTACCAACTGAACTAAGGGGGAATTATTTGTCTATGTTTCCTATTTAAAGGAACGATAGCACCAAATAATGGTGCCTCGAGGCGGAATCGAACCACCGACACGAGGATTTTCAATCCTCTGCTCTACCGACTGAGCTATCGAGGCAAAAGAATGGTGCCGACTACCGGAATCGAACTGGTGACCTACTGATTACAAGTCAGTTGCTCTACCTACTGAGCTAAGTCGGCACACTAATATTCTTTGTGCATATTGATATCTAAAGACACCAACAATCAAATTGTGGTGCCCGGAGGCGGAATCGAACCACCGACACGAGGATTTTCAATCCTCTGCTCTACCGACTGAGCTATCCGGGCAACGGAGCGCTATTAAACGGATTTTCGAGCTTGGCGTCAACTTGTTTTTGGAAAAAAAAACAAAAAACGAGTTAACTGCTGCGAATTTAGCCGATTTAAGTCATTGCGCTTAGCCGCCGTTAAATTCTCGTTTGTAATTGGTGACTTTTTGTAAATATCGTCGTGACTCAGAGTTCGGGTGTTTGTTGGTCAGTGCCCAATAAACTTGGTTTGGTTTGAGAGAATTTAAGTCTCGCATCGCTCGAGTTCGATTGGAGCTGAAAGTATTAAGCACGCCACCGGTGCCGCCGTTGTAGGCGGAAATCATGCTGTACTCGAGAGAGGTTGCGTTACGTACATCTTTCAAGTATCGATTTTTAAGAATATAGAAATAGGCGGTGCCCGTGTCGATATTGTTTTCTGGATTAAACAAATATTCTGGTGACGGTTGACCACGCCGCTTCTTAACGATTTGAAAGACATCACGCCCTGCGGTTTTAGGTACAACTTGCATTAGCCCATACGCGTTGGCCCAACTAACAGCATAAGGATTAAAGCTGCTTTCGGTTTTGATGATGGCGTAAATCAAGTCTTCTGGAATGTCATATTTGCGCGAAGCTCGGCGGACAATATCGGCGTATTTATAGCCGCGAATTTCAATCTGATTCTCGACCATAGGGATTTCAACGTAATACGCCTTTTTAAAATCCACTTGTTTGACTTTGAGATAGTGCGCGATCAAAAAGTCGGCATAACGATTTGCTCGCCAAGACCATTTAATCGGTTTTTTATCTTGGTCAACGACCTGATTGTAGAGAAATGGCTGGCCTTCAAGGCGAATCGATTTTGAAGAAAAAAGATCGACATTCGCCGGATCATCTGGCGTTAATAGTGTCGTGACAATGGCGTTTTTGAGGTGCGATTTCGGGTCGGTCGGAGAGACAGTTTCAACAACAATTGTCCCTTTAGAAAAGTTAACTTCTGAGCGACTGAGGTAATTATCGATGTACTTAACGTAGTTACTTTTGCCGGCGTATTTGATTTCCCGGCTACCCCACTTTTTTTCGATACTATTGGTAAAGTTGCCGATCAGAGAGTCCAGCGCTTTGGTGTCTTTGGTAAATTGACCGGGTAATTGGGCGAGATTTTTGGCAAATCGATTGGTGGGTTCGTAATCGACTTGATAAATACTTTCAACGAATTCTCGGCTACAGCCGGTCAAGACAAGCAGACTCAAAAAGTAGCAAAGCTTTCTCATACTTTTTTACCTAACATAAATGACACCAAAGCATCAGTAATGATGTCATTTATTATCAGGGATGCAAATATTCGTCCGACTAAATCAGAGAAATCTGAATCTAGTTCTATTTACTGCTCACTCGGAGGCGTGTAACCATCAATTTGCACATCTTTGCCTTCAAACAAGTAATTGACCATTTCCGTTTCGATCAGCTTACGATGCTCAGGATCCATCATGTTGAGTTTTTTCTCGTTGATCAGCATGGTTTGCTTATGTTGCCACTGAGCCCATGCTTCTTTTGAGATGTTATCAAAAATACGTTTACCCAGTTCTCCTGGATAAAGTTGAAAATCGAGCCCTTCGGCTTCTTTATTTAGTCGAGCACAAAATACAGTGCGGCTCATAACGACTCCTTGATTAAAGTTCGTACGGCAGAGTTTCTAGCAGCTGCTTCACTGGGGCTGCCAGCCCTACTTGTTCCGGTTGAGATAAGTTATACCAAAGACCTTTACTGCCTTCCATTATCACATGCGGTTGCTGTGAAACATCAACCAGTATTGGGGTAATGTCTAAATGGTAATGACTAAAGGTATGGCGAAATGCAATTAACGTTTTATGTTGAGTAATGATTGAGGAAGAAATGCCTCGGTTTTCCAATTGCTGAGTGATATCCGCGTCTGTGTTCTCGGGAAACGCAAAGAGCCCACCCCAGATTCCGCTTTGTGGACGTTGCTCAAGCCATACCTGATTATCATGGTGAAGCATGATAAACCAAGTCTCTTTGACGGGTTTGTCTTTTTTCGGCTTTTTGCCTGGGTAGTCGAGTGGATTGCCTTGTTTATAGGCCACACACATCGATTGAATTGGGCACAAAGTACATTTAGGCTTGCTGCGAGTGCAGACCATTGCCCCCATATCCATCATCGCTTGATTGTATTTATCGACATCGTGGTCTGGTGTGTGCGTTTGGGCGATTGTCCAAAGCTTATTCTCAACGGCTTTTTGTCCCGGCCAACCTTCCACTGCAAATGCACGCGCAAGTGTGCGTTTCACATTACCATCCAAGATAGCGTGAGGCTGTTTATGCACCGATGACAGAATCGCAGCTGCGGTTGAGCGGCCTATGCCTGGCAACGCATTCATTTGCTCGATGTCGGTTGGAAATTCACCAGCGTATTGTTTCGCAACCATTTGGGCCGCTTTATGCAGATTACGTGCTCTCGCGTAATAACCAAGTCCCGTCCATAGGTGCAGCACTTCATCTTGCTCAGCTTCGGCAAGGTCAGTTACGGTAGGAAAACGTTCAAGGAAGCGCTGATAATAGGGAATAACGGTTGCCACTTGGGTTTGCTGCAACATAATTTCCGATAACCAAACACTATAGGCGGTTTTGTTATGTTGCCACGGAAGCTCTTTACGCCCATAGGCGTCATACCAGTTTAAAATAGCCTTAGCAAAAGGAGTCACGACTTGCTCTACATGAGTTATACATATAATTAGGTGCAAAATTGCACCACATTCTGAGTGAAATGTACAACCGACATTTGGTGTGGTTTTATCTTTCTGCTTGCACCAAAGCTAATTCTTTGGATAATCACAAGCCCTTTGAGGCGAGAGCAAATTTTAAACAGGCGAAACCAATGAGTGAAGTGACCACCAACGAATATAACCAAGACGGCAAATTGATCCGTAAAGTACGCAGTTTTGTGCGTCGTGAAGGCCGTCTGACCAAAGGTCAAGAGGCAGCGATGAACGAGTGCTGGCCAACCATGGGTATTGATTACCAACCTCAACGGCTCAATTGGAATGAAGTGTTTGGTAACGATAATCCGGTTGTGCTTGAAATCGGTTTTGGTATGGGTGCTTCTCTAGTTGAAATGGCAAAAAATGCCCCAGAGAAAAACTTTATCGGCATTGAAGTTCATAGCCCTGGTGTGGGGGCATGTTTAGCTTCTGCACGTGACGCCGGTGTCACTAACCTGCGCGTCATGTGTCATGATGCGGTTGAAGTGTTTGAGCATATGATTCCTGATAATAGCTTAACGACATTGCAGCTGTTTTTCCCAGACCCATGGCATAAGAAACGCCATCATAAACGCCGCATTGTTCAGCTTGAATTTGCAGAAATGATTCGTCAAAAATTGATTATTGGCGAGGGTATTTTCCATATGGCGACAGATTGGGAAAACTACTCTGAGCATATGATTGAAGTGATGGAGCAAGCGCCTGGCTATCAGAACATTGCGCAAAATGGGCAATTCGTTGAGCGCCCTGACGATCGACCGTTAACTAAGTTTGAAGCTCGTGGGCAGCGTCTAGGTCATGGGGTTTGGGATATTAAATATCAGCGAGTTAGCTAAGTTTTAATCTCTGACGTTATCACGTATTCTAGCCAAGCCGACATTATTTAATGTTGGCTTTGTTGTTTTTATTAGCCAGTAAAATGTCATTTGCGACAGCAGGGTTTGTGAGGTAAGTACTAAATGAAACCGAACGCAGAAATGTTAACTACGATACTGGAAGAAGTTCGTCCGTTAATCGGCCAAGGAAAGGTTGCAGATTATATTCCGGCGTTAGCCAAAGTCTCGAATCATAAATTGGGGATCGCGGTGTATACCAATCAAGGCGACATGATCACTGCTGGTGATGCGCATGAAGCATTTTCGATTCAGTCGATTTCTAAAGCGCTGAGTCTGACATTAGCAATGGGGCTATATCAGCCTAATGAGCTTTGGCAGCGAGTGGGCAAAGAGCCTTCTGGTCAAGCATTCAACTCGATGATTCAGCTTGAAATGGAGCAGGGCATTCCGCGTAATCCGTTTATCAACGCAGGCGCGATTATTGTTGCCGATATGCTGCAATCCCGCTTATCCGCACCGCGTCAGCGTTTGCTTGAATTTGTGCGTAAGTTATCGAGTAACCCGCATGTGGTTTATGACAAAGTGGTGGCCGCTTCAGAAATGATGCACAGTGATCGCAACGCCGCGATCGCCTACCTAATGCGAGCGTTTGGAAATTTTGACAACGAAGTCATTCCAGTACTCAATAACTACTTTCATGCCTGTGCAATCAAACTAAGCTGTGTCGATTTGGCGAGAACGTTCAGCTATCTCGCCAATAAAGGATGTATGGTCGATGGCGGTAAGCGCATTGTGACCGAAACGCAATCTAAACAGCTGAATGCTTTGCTGGCAACATGTGGTCTGTACGATGGTGCGGGTGAGTTTGCTTATCGTGTCGGTATGCCCGGTAAATCTGGGGTTGGCGGCGGCATTATTGCGATTGTGCCGGGGGATATGACGATCGCAGTATGGTCGCCAGAGTTGGATCGTTCGGGTAACTCTTTGGCCGGAACGCAGGCTCTCGAATTACTCTCCGAGCGGATGGGCCGATCCATATTTTAAGCTTAAAAAAGGGAGCGTGATGCTCCCTTTACTTTACTACTCGTCTTCGGGCATGAAGGCGGCTAATAGGTCGTTGAGAAACAGCTTACCTTGTTCCGTAATTTGCCAATGTGTTTCAGTTTGCTGTAAATAGCCCTTGTTTAAGGCCCAATCGATGGTGGGTTGAATCGTTTGCTGTGGCAACCCTGTGGTAGAGACAAAATCTTGTTTGGGGCAGGCTTCAAGCAACCGAAAGCGATTCATAAAGAATTCAAAAGGACGGTCTTGGTCAGCCACCAGCTGTTCATGATCCAAATACGGTTTGACCATATTTTGATAAGCCGCCAAGTAGCCGCGTGGGTGCTTAATTTTTGTGGTTCGAATGATACGCCCATCGGAGAAACTAAGCTTACCGTGAGCGCCGCAGCCTATACCAAGATAGTCCCCAAAGCGCCAATAGTTAAGATTGTGTTGGCATTGAAATCCTGGCTTGCTGTATCCGGAAATTTCATATTGCACATAGCCTGCCGCACTCAGTTTTTGGTGTCCTTGTTCAAAGATATCCCACAGATCATCGTCATCAGGCAACGTCGGCGGTTTATAGTAGAACATGGTATTGGGCTCAATCGTCAACTGATACCAGGACAGATGCGGCGGGTCGAGTGCAATGGCTTGATCGAGGTCTGCCAATGCTTGTTCTATGCTTTGATCAGGCAAGCCATGCATCAAATCCAAATTAAAGCTGTTGAGGCCAATTTGATGCGCCAATTTCGCCGCATTTACCGCCTCTTGCTGACCATGAATTCGACCTAGGCGTTCCAGTTTTTGTTGTTCAAAGCTCTGAACGCCAATCGAAATACGCGTAATGCCAGCTTGTTGATAAGCTTTAAAGCGCTCAGCTTCTATTGTTCCGGGGTTCGCCTCCATGGTGATTTCAATCTGATCCTCAAATACAATTCGCTTAGCAATGCCTTGTATTAGTTGGGCGATACCTTGAGCTGAAATTAAACTCGGTGTTCCGCCCCCAATAAAGATAGAATGTAATCGGCGTGGATTATCCGCTAGCTGATACCGATCGATATCTGTATCCAGATCTTCCAGAAGGGCATTGATATACGCCTTTTCAGGAATCTGTTCTTTGAGTTCATGAGAGTTGAAATCACAGTACGGGCACTTTTGTACACACCATGGGATGTGAACATACAAACTAAGTGCAGGAGGCGTGAGCATGACTATCTCGCTTATGCTGAATGTAAAATTAGGACTGCTGTGAAAGTGTGGCGAACAGCTTTTTCAACGCTTTGCCACGGTGCGAAAGTTGTTTTTTCATTGCCGGCTCTAGCTCTGCTGAAGCACATTGATGCTCAGGTACGAAGAACACAGGATCGTAACCAAAGCCATTTTCGCCATGGGCTTCGGTGAGAATGCGCCCTTCCCATTGACCATGACACACGATAGGTGTTGGATCGTTTTCATGGCGCATTAAGACCAACACGCAATGAAAGCGTGCAGTGCGCTGAGCTTCAGGCACGTCTTTCATCGCCTCAAGTAACTTATTGAGATTTTTTTCGTCGGTAGCGCCTTCACCAGAGTAACGTGCGGAGTATACGCCAGGTGCGCCGTTAAGGTAATCCACTTCTAAACCTGAATCATCTGCAATTGCAGGTAGCCCAGTCTCTTTGGCAGCATGACGTGCTTTAATGATGGCATTTTCAATAAAGGTCGTGCCGGTTTCAGCTACATCAGAGACGTTAAATTCGCTTTGTGCGACAACATCAAAACCAAAATCTGCCAGTAGATCGGCCATTTCACGAACTTTGCCCTGATTACCAGTGGCGAGCACTATTTTTTTCATTTCTATCCCTATTGGTTGCGGGTTTCCTGAGGCGAAACCTTACTCTTCTACATAAAATTTTTGGGTGAATTTGAGTTTACCACTGCCTTTGATGCCAGCATCGACATCAATATCAAAACTCAAGGTCTCTTCGTTGGTGATTGGGAATTCGCTGAGGTAATAGATAGCGTCTCCCTCTTTCACTTGGCGAAAGGTTAACTGGCGCGTTTGCCCTAGGAGGTTTTTCGCTTGCCCGCTGAGTTTTGCTGTTGTCGCAGGCTTACCCGGTTCGCTGGTATCTAACACGCTGATATTAAGAATGGAGGAGTAGCCGTTACGCTTAAGTTGATAGCTGCGTGCAATGTTTGGTGTTAAAAAGCTGGAATTAAATGCGGAGTAGTGCACTTCTACCTGCTTTAGTTGCTTGAACTGAGCTGCCGACGCTGAAAAGCAGAAAAAGGCAGCCATAAGAAATCCAAATCGACTCAGTTTCATCATTCATGCTCGTTAATGAGGTTAATCTCACGGTATTTTGCCAGTTATCCGGAGATGTGTGCATAAGTTATCGTTTTTTGAATTGTGGCATGACCGAAGCTTTTTTGTAAGAGGTATATGTTGTTTACACTGATCATAAAATCACGAGCAAAGATACACCTCACTACATGAGTCGCTTGCTGCGGGTCACCCTGAAATCACCGCCGCCAGCATAACACCGGATAGTGTGGAGTATGGCGGCATTGTAGGCACAGCGGTTCCTATACTTCTTGGGCTATGGGGAAACCTTTCGCAAAGAGTTCGACTAATAGCAGAGTATCAAACGCTGATTGTTGCGGCAGTCAGCGCCCTTTTTAGTGGGATAGGGGTTGGCGTAACCCTCAAAACCGATGTTAAGTGGTTACGCCTGATGATGGAAAAAATGGACCAAAGGTTAACTCGACTTGAATCTAAAAAAAGTTGATCAAGTAATTTGTTATTTCAAATGGTCTAAATTTGGTGAGCATAAATCTAAGAAGATATTCTTCCAATTCTCTGGTAGATCGGAAAAATCATTACCCCAGTTGTCTTTAATGTATTTATACGCAGTAAAAGGTTTCTCTCCACTTGGTGGTTCATATCCAAGAATATCTTCAATACATTCCTCAATCATGATTCTATTCTCAGCACCTGTTTGGGCTAAAATAGGAGCATTAAAGGCTTCAGCTTTCGGAGTACCACCGTCTCGATCATGCATAAACGTATAGTTGAGGGATAAAGCATTTAAATATTTAGCTAAGGATATTAATACAGACTTACCTCTCGCCCTAAGGAACTCACAGTTACCAACTACTTTTGCCCTGTCCTCTGGTTTTAGACGTTTAATTGTTTCTCTGATAACTACTTCTTCTGTATCTCCCTCTACAAAAATACTTTTTCTTGTAAAGAATATTCTTGCAATGTAATCGTCAACTTTTAGCAGCATTTTTAGATTTTGCTTCTCCTCTTGTTGAAGGTTTAAAAATGCATCATTTAGATTAAATGAATGAGTTTTAGTGAATCCGCCTTCTTGTGAGAATTGGGTTAGGCTCATACTCTTATCTGAGCCTAGATTGATCATGTAAGGAGAGTGTGTGGTCGCTATTATCTGACAATTTTCTCCTGCTAATTCATATAAAGAGTCTCTCATTTGGTTAGCTGCTGAAGGGTGTAAATATATTTCTGGCTCTTCAAAACAGAAAATTGTAGCAGTCGGTATATCCATTGATGAATTTACAAAATTTTGTACAAATCTTAGTAATTCAAAAACGGTTGCGCGAATCATTCCATGCCCTTGATAATTTACGGAGGTTTTGACATTGCTCTCCATCTCAACATTGAACTCGGGCTTTATTACTTTTTCAGGCACATCTAGAGACGCATTAACATGTACAGATGAGTCTGGGAATAAGTTACCAACCATATTGTTCAATCCATTCATTAACTGGCCAAAGTCTGTATCAGCATCTTGAGGATTTAACTCGCTAGCTAGTTTTTTCAAAAACTCTTGAGCTTTTTCATAGTTCACCGATTTTTCTCGTACATTGTTAAATAGATCGGTGAGTAATTTATGCAACGCTCCACCAGAGGAGGTTAGCTCTTGCATGCATGATTCTGCCGGAATTATGACTATATTTGGTAGGCGTTTAAGAACATTGCCGGGGATACCTCCGGGATTTTCAATCCAAGAAGCTTCGTCTTCATCTGTTTGTATATCCCAGTATTCAGGTAGATCTCTAAGTTTTTCTGAAACTTTTTTGCTTCCTACTTTCGCATCAAGTTTATCTACAGAAAAAAACTCTTTTAAATATTCTTCGCTCCAGTCTTCCCCCACTAATTCTGAAAGTACCGTTGCAGCTTGGTACTTTTCTTTTACTGTTACTTTTAATTCTTTCATCCAGACAGTAGGTTTAGAGCCATTAAGTTTCCACACTTTCTTATAAATTATTGAATTTCCAGTTTCGTTCTCTAGAGTCGATTCAGTCGGTATAACTCTACCCTTAAACCCAACCCACTCTTTTGCTTCATGGGGAACATTTTGATATTCCGCTATCATTTCTATCTCGGGTGCATAGATATAATCATCTTGAGCTTCATCGTATGTTTTTGAGAAATCCTCTCTAGACGTATTCAGTGCTTTGTGTAAGTAGTCTATCGCTTTGAATACACTAGACTTTCCTGCATTGTTTGAACCGATAAGAAAAGTGGTATCTCTGAAATTTATTTTGCAGTCTTTAAGTTTTCTAAAATTTTTAATTTGGAGTTCATGTAATCTCATTTCTAGTCTCAGTATGCGATTGATTTCATTTTGAGTCCTTAAGTTAACCCCAATATAAAACTTTATGACTATTAAATTGGATAAATTGTGATCGCTGACACCTGCATTTTGTTCATAATATTCTTTATAAACAAAGTGTTAAAATTGTGTTTTCTTTATGTTTCAACTTGGGGCAAGGTTAGCTCTCCGTAGATTGTCGTAGTCATCTATGGAGCTTTTTACATGTTGTGGTCGATTTGTGGGATTGATTTACTTATTGTTAAATGTAATCAATCTAAGAGATTGACATAAAAGCCATTACAAGATGGCTTTTATGTCTGCGGGGATGTGGCTGGGAGTGTGAACGCGAACTTGTTTATGGCGCCCAAGCTCGCCTTTTTCTATCTCTATTAGCCCTTTCGCCACTTTAAACTGTTTGGCTAAAAATTTGCTCAAATGAGCGTTAGCTTTACCGTCTACAGGTGGTGCAGTGATGGCGATTTTTAACTCTTCACCATGCAAGCCGACGATTTTATCACGGCTTGCTTTGGGCTGAATATACAGGCGAAGAATGACATCTTCGCCGTCTTGCCACACCGCTGAAGACATTATAGCTGGTACCACAGTGGGCCAATGAGATCGCCCATTAGGAAGTTGGCAAATTGGAGCAAAATAAACAGAACCAGCACGCTGAAATCAAAGCCACCCATCGCAGGAATAAAGCGGCGAATCGGTGCAAGCATTGGCTCCGTTAGCTGGTGGAATACGTATTCAATTGGGCTGCGACCTTGGCTAACCCAGCTCAAGATTGCACGGATCAACAATACCCAGAACAGCAAACCGCCCGCGGCTTTCAGTAAAGACAGACCCCCTAAGATCAAAAATGAAGAGTCAAAGGAGACCGAGCCTCGGGATTGAAGCAAAATCAGCGCAACGTATTTGAGTACACACAGTACATAGGCAAATAGGACGGTTGCGAGATCAATGCTACCAATTGATGGAATGAAGCGACGCAATGGGCCAACAATCGGCTGCGTTGCTTTCACGACAAACTGAGAAAATGGGTTATAGAAATCTGCGCGAGCCGCTTGTAACCAGATGCGTAAAATCACCACCATGATATACAAATCAAACAGCGTAGATATCAAAAAACTCATTGAATTCATAGATGACCCTTAGTTAAGTGCAGAGCAAAATTCTGCGTAATTAAAATAGTTTTTCCATCTCTTCAGCGCGAGTAACCGCAGCTTGCATGGCGCTCGCTACAATATCGGAAATATGATGTTGATTAAAGGTGCGCAGTGCTTCAGCGGTTGTGCCGCCTTTTGAGGTCACTTGCTCGCGCAGTGTTGATAACTCGGTGTCGGGGTTAGCAACGACCATTTCCGCCGCTCCAAGTGCGGCTTGCTGGACGAGGTTACGCGCAGTCTGAGCATCAAAGCCTTGAGCAATGGCTTCTTTTTGCATGGCTTCCATGAATAGGAAGAAGTACGCCGGAGCGCTGCCTGCTGCGGCAATGACATTATTGATGCCTGACTCTTGTTCCACCCAACAGATCTCACCCACTAAAGACATCAGATCTCCAGCAAATTGGCGATCAGTGCTGGTTACCGTATTTGGCGCGTAAAGGCCGCTCATCCCTTTGCCAATCAGCGATGGCGTGTTAGGCATGACGCGAACGAGAGTCAGCTTAGTCGCAAACATCTCATCAAAGCGCGCCGCATTAATGCCTGCTGCAATCGAAATAACCAGTTTGTCGCTGTAATCCACCGATTGAAGGCCTTCAGCGACAGTTGCCATCATTTGTGGTTTAACCGCTAAGACAATCACTTCGGCTTGCTTAGCGGCTGCGAGGTTATCATCCGTGGTGTTAATGGCATATTGGTTGGCAAGAGAATCACGTGTTGCTTGGCTTGGCGCTGTTGCGGTAATCAACTCTGCAGGGTAGCCGTTTGCGATCATTCCGGAGATGATGGAGCGCGCCATATTTCCCGCGCCGATAAAAGTGATTTTCTTGTGTTCCATAACGGTTTCTTCCTGACAGTGTGTGAGATGAGTCTGAATGTTGTATTACGCTTTGCTTGAGTAGTCACGAGCTCCGAAAATAGCGGTACCAATTCGTACCATCGTACTCCCTGCTTCAATCGCTGCGTCCATATCGCCAGACATTCCCATCGATAGAGTATCGATATGAGCGTACTGCTCACCAAGTTGGGTTTGTAACGCAGCCAATTGTTTGAATGTCTCTAGCTGTTGTTGATGGTTATCTACGTTCGCGGGAATCGACATCAACCCTCTTAACGTGAGGTTGGGAAGTGATGAAATCAACTGGGCGAGGTCAAATATTTGTTGTGGCTGAACGCCGGACTTAGACGCTTCATCACTGATGTTCACTTGAATTAATACCTGCAGTGGCGGTAGGTGTTGTGGGCGTTGGTCGTTCAAACGCTGGGCGATTTTTTCACGGTCGATGGTATGTACCCAATCAAAGTGTTCGGCGACAAGGCGCGTTTTATTGGATTGGATAGGTCCGATGAAGTGCCACTCTAAGTCCAATTCAGGGTGGTTGGTCTGAAAGTATTGGACCTTATCGACGCCTTCTTGAACGTAGTTTTCTCCAAAGCGTGTTTGTCCAGCCTTGGCGGCATCAAGGATAGCTTGATTAGGTTTGGTTTTACTCACTGCCAGAAGTTGCACGGAGTCTCGAGCTCGTCCACACTTTTGTTGTACGTCGGCAATTTGTGAGGTGATATGTTCAATATTTTGTTGAATACTACTCATGGCTAACTTTACTAAGGAAAATAAATGGATATCGCTGAGTTATTGGATTTTAGTGTAAAGCATAATGCGTCAGATCTACATCTTTCTGCAGGTGTTTCTCCAATGGTACGTATAGATGGTGAAGTTAGGAAGCTTGGCGTACCAGCTTTGAGTCATGAAGAAGTGCATCGTTTAGTTTTTGAGATCATGAGCGATGCCCAGCGTAGTGAATTTGAAGCGCATCTTGAAGTCGATTTTTCCTGTGAGTTGCCAGCGATTGGACGCTTTCGAGTCAATGCGTTCAATCAGGCGCGTGGCTGCTCAGCGGTATTTCGAACCATTCCGACAGAGATTCCAAGCCTAGAACAGCTTGAAGCTCCGGAAATATTTACCAAAATCGCCAATTTTGAAAAAGGGTTAGTGTTGGTCACTGGGCCTACCGGGTCGGGCAAATCAACGACATTAGCGGCGATGGTGGATTACATTAATCGTCACCACAATAAACACATTCTCACCATTGAAGACCCTATCGAGTTTGTACATAGTAATCATAAGTGCTTGATTAACCAGCGTGAAGTGCACCGCGATACTCACAGTTTCAAAAATGCGCTACGTAGCGCGCTACGAGAAGATCCTGACGTGATTTTAGTCGGAGAGTTGCGTGACCAAGAGACCATCAGTTTGGCTTTAACGGCGGCGGAAACCGGGCATTTAGTTTTTGGTACCTTACATACCAGTTCGGCAGCCAAGACCATTGACCGTATCATTGACGTGTTTCCAGCGGGAGATAAATCGATGGTGCGCTCGATGCTTTCCGAATCTCTACGTACGGTCATTGCTCAGAAGTTGTTGAAGCGAATGGAGGGCGGACGCGTTGCTTGTCATGAGATCATGATGGCCAATCCGGCGATTCGTAACTTGATCCGCGAAGATAAAGTGGCGCAAATGGTCTCTGTCATTCAAACCGGTGCTGCGGCAGGGATGCAAACCATGGAGCAACACAGTAAGCAACTCTTAGCGCAAGGCATTGTTGCTCCAGAAGAAGTGGCACAAAAAATTGAAACTGATGGCTCAGCGAATTCACTGTTCTAGGAAAGCGCAATGGACATTAAACACTGTTTACAGGTTATGAGCGAATGCAAGGCCTCCGATTTATACATCACGGTCGGCGCTCCAATTCACTATCGAGTCGATGGGCAGCTACAGCCCAAAGGTGCTGAGCTTAATCGAGATGAAGTTAATCATTTACTGGCGCAAGCCATGGGTGAGGCTCGCTTTGATGAATACCTAGCTCAGCATGAAGCGAACTTTGCGTTAGTGACTGATGTCGGTCGTTTTCGTGTTAGTGGTTTTTTCCAGCGTGAATTGCCTGGCGCTGTGATTCGCCGGATTGAAACTGAGATTCCAAGTTTTGAACAGCTCAAACTTCCTGAAGCACTCAAGGCATTAGCCGTGGCCAAACGTGGATTGGTGCTGGTGGTAGGAGCTACAGGCTCAGGAAAATCGACCACCATGGCGGCGATGACAGGGTATCGCAATCAGCATAGTCATGGGCATATTCTCACTGTCGAGGACCCCATCGAGTTTGTGCATCCGCATCAATGCTGTATTGTCACTCAGCGTGAAGTGGGATTGGATACTGAAAGCTATGAAGTGGCGCTAAAGAACTCCTTACGCCAAGCGCCTGACATGATTTTGATCGGTGAGATTCGTAACCGAGAAACCATGGAATATGCGCTGAATTTTGCAGAAACGGGCCATCTTTGTTTGGCGACCTTACACGCCAATAATGCGAACCAAGCGTTAGAGCGTATCTTGCATTTAATGCCAAAAGGTCAGCGTGAACAGTTTTTGTTTGATCTTTCACTTAACTTGAAAGGGGTGATTGGTCAGCAATTGGTTCGTGATAAGCAAGGTAGCGGGCGCCATGGCGTGTATGAAGTATTGCTTAACTCACCTCGCGTCAGCGACCTGATTCGACAGGGTGAGTTGCATGAACTGAAGACCACAATGGCGAAATCACGTGAGGCTGGCATGCAGACGTTTGATCAGGCGCTGTATCAATTATTAGTTGAGGATAAAATTAACCTTGAAGAAGCGCTACACAGTGCCGACTCGGCTAATGATTTACGGCTAATGCTCAAAACGCACAAAATGGATACAAATCCGCGAGGTGGAGCGCTTGACGGGGTCACGATTGATATGGATTAACCACTAAAAAAGCTTGGCAACGCCAAGCTTTTTTATCACTGAGCAATCAGTTATCGGTTGGTTATTCATCGCCCCATTGCGCTTCAAACCAGCTTTCTAAAATAACCACCGCGGATTGGCAGTCAATGTTGCCTTTGCTTAAGGCTTTATAACCACCGTGAGCAAAGAGTTCGGCTCTGGCTTCGGCGGTAGAGAGACGTTCATCATGTAGTTCAACGGGTAAGCCAAATCGGCCGTGCAAACGGTTGGCAAATTTTTTCGCTCGTGGGGTAATGGTTTCGAGCGCCTTACCATGTAAATCAGTGGGTAAACCGACCACGAGTAACTGCGGTTGCCACTCTTTGAGGATTTTTTCAATGTCATCCCAATTAGGAATGCCGTCGTTTGCTTTAAACGCACGGAGCGGTGAGGCCGTGCCTATAATTTCTTGGCCTATTGCACTGCCAATACTCTTGGTGCCAAAGTCAAAGGCAATGATGGTTCTTGATGTCATCGGTTTTCTGCTGTTCTAACAATGAAGGTCATGCCTAAGCATGACCTGATTCACTTGAGAGCTGAGTGGCGTTAATGCCGAGCATTTCAACGGCGCGATCCCAGCGTTCATTAATCGGCGTATCAAAAATAACATTTGGATCGGCTTCAATGGTCAACCATGAGTTCTCCGCCAATTCAGTTTCTAATTGCCCAGCTTCCCAACCTGAATAACCGAGAGCAACTAAATAATTACTCGGCTCAGCTTCGGTGCCGAGAACCGACAGAATATCACGTGAGGTGGTGACGTAAATTTGGTCGGTCATTTGTACACTCGACTCATAACGATCTTTGGGTTTATGTAAGATAAAACCGCGATCTTCTGAAACGGGGCCGCCATTGAGCACGGGTTTATCCAAACTCGCTGTATTGAGTTGAGGATGAACAGGATCAATCTCAACCTGTTTGAGCATTTTTCCGACGGTAATATCGACCGGAGCATTGATCATTAACCCCATTGCACCTTCTTCATTGTGTTCACACACATAGATGACTCGGTGCTGAAAGTAAGGATCTTTCATGCCCGGCATTGCAACTAAGAAATGATTGGTTAGATTCATAGCAACTCCAATCCAAAAAGTGGCATCCAATAGGATTATTGATGCCATGTTATCGTTAGTTAGCCCTGCTTAACGCGGCGTTCGATGGCATCCATCAGCTTGCCAGTGATAGAGATATCATACGCCGCTTCGATTTCTCGAATACAGGTTGGGCTAGTGACATTAATCTCAGTGAGCTTATCGCCGATGACGTCTAATCCAACGAAAATCAGACCTTTTTCTTTAAGTGTAGGCGCTACAGCGTTCGCTATCTGTTTATCTGTCTCACTTAATGGGCGCGCTTCTCCACGACCACCGGCAGCAAGGTTGCCGCGTGTCTCACCTTTGGCTGGAATTCGCGCTAAGCAGTATGGCATTGGTTCACCGTCAACGACCAGAATACGCTTGTCACCATTGCTAATATCTGGAACAAAGGTCTGTGCCATCGCGTAGTTTTGACCATGATTGGTCAAGGTTTCAATGATCACTGACACATTCGGATCATTCTCTTTGACGCGAAAGATAGACGCGCCGCCCATTCCGTCTAAAGGTTTAAGGATCACGTCCCCATGTTGTTCGCGAAATTCTTTAAATTTCTCTGCCTTACGTGTCACCATCGTGGTTGGTGTGAGCTCAGGGAACCAAGCGGTAAACAGCTTTTCGTTACAGTCACGCAGGCTTTGCGGTTTGTTGACGATCAATGTGCCTTTTTCTTCTGCACGCTCGAGAATATAAGTTGCGTAGATAAACTCGGTATCAAAAGGCGGATCCTTACGCATTAATACGGCATCAAGCTCAGAAAGCTCAATCGATTGTTCAGATTTAAACTGATACCAGCCGTTTGGATCCTCTTTTAGCTCTATGATTTTGGTGTCAGCCATTGCAACACCTTGATCTAAATGTAGATCATTCATTTCCATGTAGTGAATTTCATAGCCACGACGCTGTGCTTCAAGCAGCATCGCAAAACTAGAATCTTTTTTGATATTGATGTCCGAGATCGGGTCCATCACTATGCCGAGTTTAATCATTGAGCTTCTCCGGTTTAACCAAGGTCACCAAAGCGAACTTGGAGGGCAGTAATTGCGGTAAGAGCCGCGGTTTCGGTGCGTAGTACGCGAGGTCCAAGCAGCGTCTCTTCAAATTGGTATTGGTGTGTCATGTCTATTTCTTGTGCCGAAAGCCCACCTTCGGGACCAATTAATAGGCGCACTTTTGTTACAGGCGCTGGTAGCGTATTGATTGAGTAGGTTGCTCGTGGATGCAAATTGAGCTTCAAGCCGTCGTACTCTTCTTCACACCATTGCTCAAGTTGCATGATGGGGCGAATTTCAGGCACTCGGTTACGACCACTTTGTTCACAAGCGGCAATGGCGATTTTTTGCCATTGAATCAGTTTCTTCTCAAACCGCTTTGGATCGAGTTTAACACCGCAACGTTCTGAAATCAGTGGAGTAATCGTGTTTACCCCTAACTCAACCGACTTTTGGATGGTGAATTCCATCTTGTCACCACGGGAAATGACTTGGCCTAAATGCAAATCAAGGGGGGACTCGACATCACGTTCGACCCGCTCTTGAGGTTTTACCAGCACATTCTTTTTGCTGACCTCTTCAATCACAGCTGGGAATTCAGCGCCACTGCCATCAAATAACAACACTTCTTGCCCAGGTTTCATTCGCAGTACACGGCCTACGTGGCCCGCTGCATCTTCACTTAAAGGCAGAGTGTTTAGCTGATGAATGATTTCAGGATGATAAATTCGAGGGATGCGCATGGTTATTTGAATTTTCCTACAAATAGTTAATGACTAACATGGATGCTTTATATCGAAAAAACAAGGGCAAACCACCAAAGCCATGGGGATTTGCCCTTGTGCAATGGGGTCTAAGTTTAGTGCTTTTGGCAGGCTTTGACGACAAACGGGTTATGATTCCCTTGAACTTCGGCGATCCGCCTGTCACGTTCACACTCCCATCCATCTGCGGGATAGGTGTTATTCCATGCGTTCATCAGGTTTGTTTGCTGTTTTGAAAGGCGAAACCCGTATTTTTGGCTCATATACAGATAGGTTCTGGCAATTGAGCCTCGCGCGCGATCCGGTGGCATGACTTTACGTTGTTTGAAGTTGACTTGCATGTCACAGCGACCGTAGGTTACACCATCAACGCCATTCCACTGGCTAAAATTATAGTTGGAACGATCGCCATTCACTTCTCCAATCGCTGGCGTTAGGTTATGGAGATCCGCTTCCATCAAGCGAAATGTTTGATCATGACGCGTGCAGTTTTTACGTCCTCCTTGTTGCCAACATTGACGCTGATGACCAAATTGCCAAGCTGGAACAACGTGCTCCCACTCAATTCGGCTTGCGCGTTTGGGCTGTTTTCTTACTTGATAGCCACAGTTAATCAGTTCTGGCTTGCCTTTTTTACCTTGCCACTCGATATCACAGCCACAGTAGAAACTTACCGGATGGGTTTGATAGATTTTAACGGCTTGACGTTTGGCACTTGAGAATGAGGTTGGGTGTCCTGCCCAAACAGAAAAGGCCATCATTGCGATAACGCAAGCAGACCCGAGACGAACAATCGACATGATTTAAAAGTATTAGAAAAGTATGACAATGTGCATTCTATCATGCATTTTTAGAGTGAAATATTGTCATTGCTTTTCAAAACTTTGAAGCAGGCTGGCATTAAGTCAGTTGTTTACCCGTAAACGACAAAGTTTGTTGGCATTGCTGGCAACGGTATTGAGCTTGACCTTTGAGTATTTTGTTATGACGACGAATGGTTAAGGCATGTTGACGACAGCCACATTGATATTCAAACGTTTTGCCTTGTACTGACGTAACTGAAAATTGATGGGTGGTGTTGGCCGAAACGCCAAAGACTTGCTCCATGACCATCTGCCATTCTTTACCGTGTGGGCGTACGCGACCAAATAACTGCCAAGTGAGTAAATGTGCGGTTTCATGAGGTACTACTTCGTCGATAAACGCCTGCGGATTTTCAGCAAACAACGTGGGGTTGAGGCGAATTTCGTTGAGCTGAAGTAGTGCTTTACCTGCGCTTTTTCCCCTCAATTTATAGTTCAGTTTAGGTAAGGAAAAGTCACGTTTAAAGTATTCACTCGCTTGGGTAATACAGTGTTGCATGCGCGCGACAGCGCGATAGTGAAGCTCAAAGTTATCCATCAAATCTCTCAAATAGAAAAAAACTCGGCGCGAAGCCGAGTAATACATCATACCAGTTGAAGATAGATGTTAGGAGTCATCATGGAGTATGTTTTTTCTTTATTGTTTCTTGGTAGGCGTGCCAAGTTCCGTAACCGAGTAGCGGCATTGTCACTAACATTCCTATGCCGTAAGTTGCAAAGCCGATCAATAATCCGCCAGCGATCAGTGCTGCCCAAACGATCATTGCCGGGATATTGGATTTAACTGCGTTGAAGCTGGTGAATACGGCGGTCATCATGTCGACTCGGCGTTCCATCATAAGAGGGATAGAAAAAGCGGAGATACTAAAGACAATGGCAGCCAGCACTAGACCGACCAAACTACCAATCACTAAAAATGGTAGAAATTCGGTGAGCGGCGCGCCTTGTACCGAAGGGTAGAGTGCGTGAAGCAGCGCAGCAATGCGCATCCAAAAAATCATCGCGACGGCGAGCAGAACCGCAAACGCCCATTGGGAGGTTGAATTGCGTCCAATAGCTCGCATTGAGTGCATTAGCTTGGCTGAGTGGCCTTTTTCTCGCTCCCAGCTCGCATCGTACAAGCCTAGCGCTAAAAATGGCCCAATCAACATATAAACAACCAAACTGGGCATCACCACTAAGTGAGTGCCTTGCCATTGGATCAGTAGCACAATACCGATGGCTGCTCCCATAAAACACAGGCCATAAAAAGCACTAATCAGTGGCATTCGAATTAAGTCATTGAGGGCAAGGCTAAGCCAGTGAAAGGGCGCGCTAACAGCCAGTGTATTGCAGGGGATGGTACGAGCGTATTCGGAGTCGGGCACCGGTTTGCTCGGCATATTTGATGGGTTAACAGTACGAGGCATAACTCCTCCTGAAACGAACAAAATGGAGAGTCAACGAAAGTTGGTATACAAACCAAGCGTAGACTCGCCAAGGTTGGCTAACGAAAACACGGATTTAACGTTTCTTTAACTATTGTCCGAGATCCCTAAAAATACAATGTGCATCAAGAGAAATTTCCTTTCCTCAACAAAAAAGCCTCGGCTTAAACCGAGGCTTTAAAATGTAACTGATTAAATTTACTTATTTAATTCCAGCGAAGTCACGTAGGATAGCGGCTTTATCCGTTTTCTCCCAAGGGAACTCTTCACGACCAAAGTGGCCGTATGCTGCTGTCTTCTTGTAAATAGGTTGTAACAAGTTAAGCATTTCTTGTAGGCCGTATGGGCGTAGGTCAAAGTGTTGACGAACCGCTTCAACGATGATGTCAGAAGCGACTTTTTCAGTTCCGAACGTTTCCACCATGATAGATGTTGGCTCTGCAACACCAATCGCGTATGAGAGTTGGATTTCACAGCGATCCGCAAGACCTGCCGCAACGATGTTTTTCGCTACGTAACGTGCTGCGTAAGCGGCACTACGGTCAACTTTGGATGGATCTTTACCTGAGAACGCGCCGCCACCATGACGAGCAGCGCCGCCGTAGGTATCAACGATGATTTTACGACCCGTCAAACCACAGTCACCCATTGGACCACCGATAACAAAACGACCCGTTGGGTTGATAAAGAATTTTGTCTCTTTATTTAGCCACTCTGATGGCAGCACTGGCTTGATGATCTCTTCCATGACCGCTTCGCGTAGGTCTGGCGTTGAGATTGAATCAGCGTGTTGGGTAGATAGTACGACTGCATCAATACCGACAATCTTACCTTGGTCGTATTGGAACGTAACCTGAGATTTCGCATCAGGACGAAGCCAAGGCAGTGTACCGTTTTTACGTACTTCTGCTTGCTTTTGAACTAGGCGGTGTGAGTAAGTGATTGGCGCAGGCATCAGCACGTCAGTTTCATTACATGCATAACCAAACATGATGCCTTGGTCGCCCGCACCTTGTTCTTTAGGATCGGTTTTGTCGACGCCTTGGTTGATGTCAGGTGACTGCTTACCAATAGTGTTGAGTACGGCACAAGAGTCCGCATCAAAGCCCATGTCTGAATGAACATAACCGATTTCACGTACGGTTTTACGAGTTAACTCTTCGATGTCAACCCAAGCCGAGGTGGTGATTTCACCGCCGACCATTACCATGCCGGTTTTCACGTATGTTTCACATGCTACACGTGCTTTTGGATCTTGTTCGAGAATGGCATCAAGAACAGCATCAGAAATTTGGTCTGCGATTTTATCTGGATGACCTTCTGAAACAGACTCAGAAGTAAACAGGTGCTTAGCCATGAGAGCTCCACTATTGATTAAGTTGACGATACTCGTCGTTCGACCAATATCGCAATAGACAAATTTGTAGGCGTTTCTACATCTAGACGTCTATTCTAATTTTAAATACTCGAATTACAAGTTATTTTTTTGAACGAGAATAGTTAATCGATTGCATTTAAACCTGATGAAATACCGTTACATCTTAAAGTAGCCTAGTTCAATAGCGTGATTTTGGTGATAAATCCTCGCCAAAAGGTTTGCACGCATATAGGGGCTTTGCGACAATGCTGGCAGTTTTTTCTTACTGTTTTTAAAGACACTCAGGAGCAGACATGTCTTCCAGCAATTCTCTTTCACGTCGTGAGTTAGCGAACGCGATTCGTGCCCTCGCAATGGATGGCGTTCAAAAAGCAAATTCAGGTCACCCAGGTGCCCCGATGGGGATGGCGGATATCGCCGAAGTACTTTGGCGTTCACACCTAAACCACAACCCAGCGAACCCAAACTGGGCAGACCGTGACCGCTTCGTGCTGTCTAACGGTCACGGCTCAATGCTGATCTACTCTCTGCTTCATCTTTCTGGCTACGACTTGCCAATTGAAGATCTAAAGAACTTCCGTCAGCTGCATTCAAAAACACCGGGTCACCCTGAATATGGTTATGCGCCGGGTATTGAAACGACGACCGGTCCACTTGGCCAAGGTATTAGCAATGCGGTTGGTATGGCACTGGCTGAAAAAGCATTAGCCGCGCAGTTTAACAAAGAAGGTCACGATATCGTTGACCACTATACTTACGCGTTCCTTGGCGATGGCTGTTTGATGGAAGGCATTTCTCATGAAGCAAGCTCACTAGCGGGCACGCTTGGCCTTGGCAAATTAATCGCGTTCTGGGATGACAACGGCATTTCTATCGATGGTCACGTTGAAGGCTGGTTCTCTGACGATACAGCAAAACGTTTTGAATCGTACGGCTGGCATGTGATCCCTGCGGTTGATGGTCACGATCCTGAAGCGATTAATGCCGCCATTGAAGCCGCGAAAGCCGAAACGGCTCGCCCAACGCTGATTTGTACTAAAACCATTATCGGTTTTGGCTCACCAAACAAATCGGGCTCACATGACTGTCACGGCGCGCCGCTAGGTGATGACGAAGTGAAAGCAGCACGTGAATTCCTAGGTTGGGAATACGGTCCGTTTGAAATTCCTGCCGATATCTACGCTGAGTGGAATGCAAAAGAAGCCGGCTCTGCTAAAGAATCAGCATGGGATGAAAAATTTGCCGCTTACGCCAAAGCGTACCCAGAGTTAGCCGCAGAATTTAAACGTCGTGTCGATGGTGACCTACCCGCTGAGTGGGAAGCGAAAGCGTCGAAAATCATTGCCGACCTGCAAGCAAACCCAGCTAATATCGCATCACGTAAAGCATCACAAAATGCACTAGAAGCATTTGGTGCGCTACTCCCTGAATTTATGGGCGGCTCGGCGGACCTTGCGCCATCGAACCTTACTATCTGGTCAGGCTCTCAATCCATTACTGCGGATGACGCATCAGGTAACTACATTCACTACGGTGTGCGTGAGTTTGGTATGACGGCCATCATCAACGGTATCGCATTGCACGGCGGTTTTATTCCTTACGGTGCGACCTTCCTGATGTTTATGGAATACGCGCGTAATGCAATGCGTATGGCGGCACTGATGAAAGTGCAAAACATCCAAGTGTATACGCACGACTCGATTGGCCTTGGTGAAGATGGCCCAACTCACCAACCGGTTGAACAAATTGCCACACTGCGTCTAACGCCAAACATGAGCACATGGCGTCCATGTGACCAAGTGGAATCCGCAGTGGCTTGGAAACTGGCTATTGAACGTAAAGATGCGCCAACCGCGCTGATTTTCTCGCGCCAAAACCTTGCTCAGCAAGATCGTAATGAGCAGCAATTGGCTGATATCGCCAAGGGTGGTTACATCCTGAAAGATTGCGAAGGCAAACCTGAACTTATTTTGATCGCGACTGGCTCAGAAGTTGAGATTGCAGTTAATGCTGCGGCAGAGCTTAGCGCTTCAGGTAAACAAGTTCGTGTGGTATCCATGCCATCCACTGATGCGTTTGATAAGCAAGATGCGGCGTACCGTGAAGCGGTATTGCCATCAGATGTAACGGCTCGTGTTGCGGTGGAAGCTGGTATTGCCGATTACTGGTACAAGTACGTGGGTCTTAACGGCCGCGTTGTGGGCATGACAACCTTTGGTGAGTCTGCGCCAGCTGGTGAGCTATTCAAACTGTTTGGCTTTACGACTGAGAATGTGGTTAACGTGGCAAAAGAGGTACTGGCGTAACCATTATTAAACCCGTGTTTATGTTAAAAAAGAGGGCATTAGGTCCTCTTTTTTTATATGTATCCAAAGGTAAGTTTTTCTTCGCTGAATGTAGGATTTACATTTTTGCGATTATTTTCATTGTTTTCAAAATGTCAACTTTATGAATTTATTGAACTTTTTAAGTTGGCACGGGTTTGGCAATACTAAAAGTGTCTATACACAAATTTATGCTCAACTCATTAAGGAGTACCCATGAAAACGACAATGAAAACAGCACTGATGACACTACTATTTTCAGCTTTCACTTTAGGTCTTACTGCATGTACCGATGATGGCCCTGCTGAAAATGCAGGTGAGCAAGTGGATCAAACTATGTCTGAAGCGAGCGATCAAATTGATGACACTATGACAGATGCAGGTAACGCGATTGAAGATACTTGTGAAGATGTCAAAGAAGGTGTTGATGCACAAGATACTGACTGCTAATAAAAAGTGAGTGGCCTGTTGTCGGTTACTGACTTACCGATAAGCAAACTACACTTCTAGTATCGGGCCTCCGCAGTGTCGGAGGCTTTTTAATACAAACAACAAAATCGGTATCAATAGTGAGGAGCATCATGAAAGTAGCCAATTATTATTTTAATGGGTGTATTGCCACTGTGGTGTTAGCAGTGCTTAGCCCATGGTGGTGGTTAACTTTTCTGCTGGCATGGACGGCATTGGCGCTCGGTTTGGTGGCGTACGCTTATCAAAAAAATAACGGCATGATTTTTCGTAAGCGCAAAGGGGGACATATTCCTACCTTTATGCGAGTGGTGTTCTTCCCGTTTATGCTTGGCGTGCAAATTTATAATCACATTGTTCAAAAGCGCTCAGGCTCTCCGGTGATTCAAGAGATTGAACCCGGTTTATATTTAGCATCGCGTCTTACGCCTATGGATGTGGATTTACTCAAGAAAAACAAAATCGAAGCGATTTTAGATGCAACGGCTGAATTTGATAGCTTCAAAATTTCACTACTGGGCGAAGAAATCGAGTATTTGAATGTGCCCATTCTTGATCATGCCTACCCAGATTTTGATACCTTAATGCAAGCCATTCGCTGGATTGACAGCCAGCGCCGGAATCAACGTAATGTGGTGGTGCATTGCGCATTAGGTCGTGGACGCTCGGTGTTAGTGATGGCCGCTTACTTGCTGGCAGAATCACCGCATAAAGACTTGCAGCAAGTCATGAAACAAATCCAATCCATTCGCCGCTATGCACGGCTCAACCGCTGGCAAGAGAAAGCGTTGAGTGATTACTTAAAAAAAGACAATTTTGGTTTTGCCAAACCCAATGCGTGGATCATCGCCAACCCGGTTTCTGGCGGGGGAAAATGGCCTGAAAACAAAGCGCACATTGTTGAAGAACTCTCACCTTATTATCGTCTAACCATTAAAGAAACAACAGAAAGCGTCACGGCGAGTCAGTTGGCTGAGCAGGCGGTGCAAGATAAACCCAAACTGATTATCGCTGGTGGGGGCGATGGCACGATTAACCAAGTGGCGACACAGATAGTCGGTAGCGAAATTGAGCTCGGGATATTGCCGCTAGGTACTGCGAATTCACTGTGTCACGCTTTGTGGGGAGTGAAGTCCAAACTCGTTCCTATTCAAACCGCCTGTGACGTCTTAACGCAAGGTAAAGCCATTCATATGGATACCGCGACCTGTAATGGCGAGTTAGCGTTAATGGTCATTGCCGTCGGTTTTGAACAGCAGATGATTGAGTATGCCAACCGTGAAGAAAAGAACCAGCAAGGGCAAGGGGCCTATTTAAAAGGCTTTTTTAATGCCGTGACTGAAAATCAAGCGCTCGAGCTTAAGGTCACGTTTGACCAACAGCCACAAGAGACATTAAAAACGGGCAGTATAGTGATTGCGAATGCCGCGCCTTTTAGCACGATTCTCGCTCAAGGTAAGGGCGTACCTGATGTGCAAGATGGCAAATTGGATGTGACATGGCTACCGAGTTCAGAAAACGTCAGCGATAATGTTTGGTCCTTGACTGAACTGATTTTCAACAGTGTAGTTCAAACCAACATTGATGATGCGGTGCAGCACCGTCATGTCTCGAAGATAGTGATTGAATCTCAACAGGGGCTGAAGTACGCCATTGATGGGGAGCTTTTTGAGGCGCAGGGGATTGAAATTGAAGCCGCTCCTCGTTCACTCTGGGTGCTAACGCCCGAAAAAGCAGGGCGCAGCACTGATGATGTAGAGACCGATTAGTCTTTGGCTTGGTAGCGTTCTAACTTGTTGTACAAGGTTTTGACGCTGATACCTAAATCAGAAGCGGTATCCGTCTTGTTTCCTTGGTTTTCTGCGAGTGTGTTCATAATTGCAGCACGCTCGATTTCTTCCAATGCGACACCCGCTGGAATGCTCTCTTCGACACTTGAAGGTGACTGCAGTGGTGGGGCATCGAACACTAAATGTTGCTGTTCAATTTGGTCATCAGCAAGAATATAAGCCCGCTCTACACTGTGTTTCAATTCGCGAACATTGCCAGGCCATGAATGTTGAGCGATCGCTTCAAGCGCAGCTGGAGAAATTGAAATATTCTGTTTTTCTTCCGTATTCCGATGCGCAAGAAAATGCAGAGCAAGACCGGTGATGTCTTCCTTACGTTCACGCAGAGGGGGCACGTGTATCGGGAATTGCGATAAGCGGAAATACAAGTCTTCTCGAAAACGTTCATTTTCAATCGCTTTCTGTGGATCGCGGTTGGTCGCTGCCACAATACGCACATCGGCTTTGAGTGTTTGCTGGCTACCAACGGGTCGATATTCTCCGGTTTCAAGCACACGCAGAAGTTTAACTTGATGCTCTATTGGCATTTCAGTCACTTCATCAAGGAAGAGGGTGCCGCCTTCGGCTTGCTTAAATACCCCAGCATGGTTGCGGTGGGCGCCGGTAAATGCCCCTTTCTCATGACCAAACAGCTCACTATCGACCAACTCTGGGCTGATGGCGCCACAGTTTATCGCAATGAAAGGCTTATGATTGCGTTCGCTAGCAAGGTGAATTGTATTAGCGACCAGCTCTTTACCTGAGCCACTCTCACCAATAATTAAAACATTCGATTCTGTGCGTGCAACGCGGCGTAGAGTTCGATAGAGCTGATGCATAACACGTGATGAACCCACTAATAGACCAAATTGATCCAAGTTACTGCTATTTACGCCTTGTCGTTTTGCTTGGCTATGAAAGAAATACCCAGCAATGTCTTCTAGCGTGTCATTCACCGATTCAAAATCAACGGGTGTACGAAAATGAAAGACACTGCCACCCAGCATCAATTGATCCAATTTCGGATTCGGTTTCCCTTCACTAAATAAGATCACGTCTTGATGAGAGAACAAATCGCCTGCCGCTAATAAATCCAGCTCTTGGTCACTAAGAGCGGTGATATCAATGATAGCGGCGTCAGCCTTGGATTCTTGCCATTGATCTAACCAATGGCTTCCACCATCGGCGTTGACCACTGAAAACTCAGACAATGCTTTGCATTGTGCTAGTGGTGCGCAAAATTCTTGACTAACAAGATGGACGAACAATACAGGCAAGCTCATTTGCTTTCCTCAGCATATAAGGGGGGATCGATAATGTACGTAAATACTTCCGAGTCAACAAGTAAGGTTTACCGTTTTTTACCTGACTTTAACCGAATTGATACTTAAGAACTACTTTAGACAGCCTTCTAACCTCTAAAACGACGTTCGACATTTCTGGTATGAAGTTTGAAAGGGATTATTTAGGTTTATTCATACACGGGAGGAGATTGTGAATAATCAAGCCCGACAGCAGATAGATGTCAACTCGAAAGACGAGCACTTGATACGCCTGATGATTGCTTGGTTAGATAAAAGTTATATGAGTGCGAGATTCCTATCACATCGCATAGAAAACAGTAGTTTATATCGATCATTGATGAGGATTACGCTGCTTAAACGCCAAGCAACGCAAGATCTACGACAAGCGATCGATACGCCTTTTCCACTGTTTATGAACCCGAAACCACCGCAGGATGATCAAGACATGACCTTGATGATGAACATGGTTGTTTCGGATAAGCATCTGATAGATAAAGGCAAAACGATTGTTAAAAACTTAGAATCTAACCAATTGGCGCACAAGGTATCCTATTGGATTGCAGCACTTCAGATGGAGATAGAGGCGACCCATTTAACGCTAAAGCGATTAAGGTAGGTTGAGAAATAAGGTAACAAACACATCACTCAGTGTTGAAGAAGTTACCGATAAACACGAAATTATTTCACAGCCTAGGAATTGAAAAATAAAAAGGATTTTTATAAGGTTTTGAATTTTATGGAAAAATAAACTTGGCATAAGTTTGGCAACAGTGTAACTGCGACTTAAATAAGCATTCCAAATAATGGAGGAAACGATATGAAGACCAAGATTTCAACGTTAACTCGAACAGTAATCCTTGCCTGTGGTGTGACTGCATTTAGTGCAATGGCCGCGCCGAATGATTGGAGCGATGAAGCGCACGATGGCTGGATCGATGGGAAAGCTGAAGCCACACTCTTGTTTAACAGTGAACTGAATAACTTCGATATCAATACCGATGTAAAAGATGGCGTCATTTACCTAACCGGTAAAGTCGACTCTGATATCGAAAAACGTCTAGCGAGCGAATTGGTTCGTAACATCGATGGCGTTAAAGAGGTCGAAAACGACCTAACGGTGATGAACGAAGATGAGCAAGACTCCGATTTTAGCCAAGACGTCGTGGATGCAAAAATCGCGACCGTTGTGAAGTCTTCGCTACTGCTGGATCCTGATGTAAACGGTACTGATATCGATGTTGATGTTGACCAAGGTAATGTCACGCTTGATGGTCATGTGACGTCAGAAGAGATGGAACAACTTGCTGTCATGCTGGCGAAAAATACCGATGACGTAAAAGACGTCGATAACCAGCTTGAGATTGTTACCCAGTAATTAATGACTCTTGCTGAGTATTAAAAAGGGCCCATTTGGGCCCTTTTATTTTGTCCGTTTCTCAGCCATTGTTCACTGCCGATTAACACTCGATTTGCGATACCGGCCGTCGCCAACTGTCAGGAATTCTCTCCTCGATCAAATCAAGTAGCGCAAGTAATCGGCGTGGTGGACGTCCAATTGGCGTATAGCAGTTGATCTCCACTGGCCCAGTTTCCCAACCCGACAAACATTCAACAATTCGCCCTGGGTGGTAAGAGGAATAACCCTGCGCCATTGTTTTTGGCAGTAACCCAATGCCATTACCGTTGGCGATCGCATCAATTTGCAGCGCTAAGTTGTCACATTGTAAACGGCTTTCCATCGGCTCAAGAAAGTATACGCCATGCTCTGAGTGAGTCATCACTAACCCCGCTTCACGCACTGAACCAAAGTCAATCCAAGCATGATGATGCAGCTCACTTGGGTGTGAAAAATGACCATGTTTTTCAAGATAATCTGGTGCGGCATAAGTGGCGTAGTGCCAATGACCTAATGTTTGTTTTCGCCATTCAATATCAGGGACTTGACCAATCCAAAAGATCAAATCAGGTCCATGACAATCCGCGATGTATTCACTGCTTAAGCGAATACGTACTTTGGGGTTGTCTGTCAAAAATTGATTGAGAGCCTGACTTATCCAACCACGCATTAATGCTGGATGACAAATGATCTGCAGTTCACCAGAGACTTGGTTATTCAAGCCTTGAATCGCATCCTGGCTTTCATCGGCCAGCTCTAGCATTTTTTTGCTATAGCGTGCAAAGACTTGTCCCGCTTTGGTAATAACCAAACGGTTACCTTGGCGAATGGTTAAGGCTTGACCAACATCCGCTTCAAGCTGAGCTAGGCGGCGGCTGACGGTAGATTTCGGTTGATTTAACGCTTTTGCTGCTGCTGTCAGGCTTTTGTGTTCATTGAGCGCATCAAAGGCTCTTATTGAGGTTAAATCATGCATGACAAAATCCTGTTGAACGAGAGTTGGGTTCCATTTTTGGGAAGAGGCATTCCAGTTATCTAACTATTCATTCAATCACGAATGTGAATAATCATCAATATTCAAATGATAATTATTATCAGTTTAGGAGCGAATTATGACTATCTCGAAATGTCGGTATTTGAGTGCAGTAAGTGGTGCTGTACTGCTGACCACGCCTTACGCGTATGCCGATACAGACTCTTCCAACACGACTGAGACCGTGGTTGTTACGGCTGCCGGTTATGAACAGAATATTGCTCGCGCTCCCGCGACCATCTCAGTGATTACTGCTGAAGACATCGAAAAGAAATCCTATACCGATATCACTGATGTGTTAAAAAATATTTCAGGGGTCCAAGTTTCGGGTGGTGGTGTAGAACAGGCGATCATGATTCGCGGCATGTCATCAAGCTACACTCTGTTTCTGATTGATGGACGCCCAGTTCAGGGAAATGATGCTTTTGGTCTGAATGGGGCTCAGGCCGGTACGCCAATTAACTTTTTACCTCCAGTTTCTGAAATTGAGCGTATCGAAGTGATCCGTGGTCCAGCTTCTGCTTTATATGGCTCGGATGCCATGGGTGGGGTTATCAATGTGATCACCAAGAAAGTTGGCAACGAGTGGAGCGGTAGTATTACGACTGAATACACCATGGCTGACAGTTCAAATAAGGTGAATGAAGACTCGGCACAAACCAGCATTGCTCTGAATGCGCCGCTCATTGACGATACGCTTTCGCTGCAATTTAGTGGCTCTTATCTTAACCAGGACGAAAGCCACTTTATTGGTAGCGATGATAGCGAAGCATCCGATCCTGAATATAAGCGCCGTAATTTTAGTACCAAGGTGAATTGGGTTATTAACGACAACAATAATCTCACTATGGGGTACAGTCGTTATGAACAGGAACGTACTCATACACCGGGCGTCAGTATTTCTGAAACCGTGACTAATCGTGACGGCAGTATCAGCGATGCGGAAATCAGCTATAGCAAATCCATACGTGATACTTACTTTATTGAGCACGAAGCACACTACGAGGGCATGCGTCTCAAAACTTTTATTAATTACGATGATTCTGAGAACCCATCGCGCGTCAATGATAATACCGGCAACGGAATTGATTTCGATGTACTGACCGTCAACTCATCAGCTAACTGGTTCTGGGATAGCAACACTTTGACTGTCGGCGCGACATATAAAAATGAGAACCTTGAAGATGGTGCGACGAACGGGCTGTCAGAACCGGTTGTTGCCGATGCCGATGCCATCAACAAAATGGAACGCTATCAGTATTCGATCTTTGCCGAAAACGAATGGTTACCAATGGAAGATTGGTCAATCGTACTCAGTGGTCGATTTGATGACAACGAAGCCTTTGGTAGTCACTTTAGCCCGAAAGTCTATACCGTTTACGGGATCAGCGATGCTTGGGTACTTAAAGGTGGCGTCACGTCAGGGTACAAAGCGCCAAGCTTACGTCAAAGTGCCACTGATTTTGGTGCAGTATCGCGTGGTGGCGTCATTATTGGTAACCCAGATTTAGAGCCAGAAACCAGTTTGAACTACGAAATTGGTATCGCTTTCGATGATGTTTATGGTTCGGGCGTCTCAGCAACCTTGACCGCTTATTTGACGGAGTTTGAAGATAAAATTAATCGAACCAGCCGTATTTGCGAAGCCAACGTTGAGTGTACTTATGGTGGTACGACATACCCAGCTCATCAGTACGGTTATACCGCCTATGAGAACATTGCCGAAGCTGAGATGTCGGGTATTGAAGCGACGTTGGATTACCAAATCAACCAAGACATTTTGCTGCGTCAATCTTATACCTTTAGCGAAACCGAGCAAAAGAGTGGCGAATATAAAGGCGAGCCTCTAAATGATATCGCCAAGCATATGTACAACGCGTCAATTGAGTGGCAAGCAACGGAACAATTGATGCTGTGGACTCAAGGCAATTACCGCAGTAAAACGACCGGACGTTGGCAGACTGGGCCGAGCGGCCGCTCAAGCAATGGTCTGCAGATTCCAGCTTACACTATGGTTGACCTTGGACTGGTTTATAACCTCAAGAAAGACATTAATTTGAAAGCGGGTGTATATAACGCGTTTAACAAAGAGATTAATCCAGAGGAAGACGAAAACTACCGTTATATCCTTGATGGACGTAAATATAATCTCGCGCTAACGATGCGTTTCTAAACTCGAGAGTGAAGCGAGCAAGGCTCGCTTCACTTATCACTTCTTCGATTTTTTCGAACATCAATAGAGAATTCGCAATGAAAAAATGGTTAGTCGGGCTGGTTTTATTTACTAGCCTGTTCAGTATTGTTCGCCCTGCTTTCGCCTTTCCTGTGACAGTCAATCATGCACAGGGAACCACTGTCATCGAGCGTGCACCGCAGCGTGTTGCCGTGTTTGACCTTGCGACATTAGACACCATGAGTGCCCTTGGCGTCAGGGCGGCAGGCGTACCGGGAACCGTTATGCCGACTTATCTTGATCAGTATGCTGATGATAGCTACGCAAAGATTGGTAGCTTATTTGAACCAGACTACGACGCATTAAAAGGTTTGAACCCAGATTTAATTATCGTCGCGGGACGCTCGGCTCGCGCTTATGAGGCATTGAGTCAACTTGCACCAACCTTGGACTTAACGATAGATCCAGCGCATTTTGTTGACGGAGTGGAACACAACTTAGCGTTATTAGGCGATATCTTTAATCAACAGCAAAAAGCACAGCAGTTACAGAGTGAGCTTGATAGCAAGCTTAGCCAGTTGCGTTCTCAAGCGACTGAACAGGGAAGTGGTTTGGTGTTGTTTACGGTCAATGGTCACGTTATGGCGCATGCGCCCGGTGAACGTTTTGGTATGCTGTATGAGTTAACGGGATTGACATCAGTATTAAGTGCCAACCCATCTTCTGGTTCAAAAGGACGCCCGAAGCCGGGCTCTGAAGAAGCCAAAAAACAGCAGGTTGAGCGCCAGAAGCGCTTGAACGCGGGACTTAAGGCTGACCCGAATTGGATGTTTATTTTGGATCGCGGCGCGGCAACTGGCGGTGAAGGGCAAGCGGTTGACACCTTATCCGCGATGGAGAATGTGACAGACACGTCAGCGTGGAAAGATGAGCATGTTTACTATCTCAACCCAAAAGCTTGGTACTTGGCCACTGGCGGCTATCAAAGTGTGTCTAAAACGGTTGATGATTTAGGTACTCGCTTTACCCAGTAATTCCAAACGTCAATTTTGCTCTTATTACGCTTTCGCCCCTTATCTCAATCCAGTAAGGGGCGTTTTTTATTTGTGTATTTTGATAGTGCATGAAATCACAATAAATAAAGGTGAATTTGATGGCATTTGCCGTTACCATCTAGCGCGTCAATGGAAAGGAAGCGAAGTGAGATGCTAAAAGTCGCCATTAATGGATTTGGTCGAATCGGTCGCAACGTATTGCGAGCGGTGTATGAAAGCGGTAAGAACCAGCAAATTAAAGTGGTTGCGGTTAACGAATTAGCGCAACCGGATGCGATGGCTCACCTACTGCAATATGACACCAGTCATGGACGATTTGTCAAAAAGGTCACCAATGACCAAGAGCATCTTTACGTTCATCACGACAACCTTGAAGCCGATAAAATTCGCATTCTACACTTGGCGGAAATCGAACTCTTACCTTGGCGGGATTTAGATGTGGATATCGTCCTCGACTGCACAGGCGTATTTGGCAGCCAAGCGGATGGTTTACAGCACATTCAAGCTGGTGCTAAAAAGGTGTTGTTTTCTCATCCCGGTGCCAACGACGTCGACAATACCATTATTTATGGCGTGAACCACCAAACCCTCACCAATGAGCATCGTGTGGTTTCAAACGGCTCCTGCACGACCAACTGTATCGTGCCAATCATTAAAGTGCTGGATGAAGCGTTTGGGATTGACTCTGGCACAATCACCACGATTCATTCGTCAATGAATGACCAGCAAGTGATTGATGCTTACCATTCAGATTTACGCCGTACTCGCGCGGCCAGCCAATCGATCATTCCGGTTGATACTAAGTTGCACAAGGGGATTGAACGGATATTTCCGAAATTTTCCAACAAGTTTGAAGCGATTTCAGTGCGCGTTCCCACAGTAAATGTCACGGCCATGGATTTAAGTGTCACAATTAATACAAATGTGAAAGTTAATGACGTAAATCAAACCATAGTCAAGGCGTCTCAGTGTACATTACACAACATTGTTGACTATACTGAAGCACCTCTGGTTTCCATTGATTTTAACCATGATCCCCATAGTGCGATTGTTGATGGAACACAGACCAGAGTAAGCGACGGACGGCTGGTGAAGATGCTGGTCTGGTGTGATAACGAATGGGGCTTTGCGAATCGTATGTTGGATACTGCGCTCGCAATGCAGGCGTCCTAATGCCACTAGGCGCCAAGGAGAAATATTTATTTCCATGCTTGAAATAAATATGTTAAATCTCCATATCAGAAATAATTTGAAGATTCTCAGGTTCGGCAGGGTTGCCGGGCTTACTAAAAACTTTATTTAATTGAGAGGACAAACCATGTCTGTAATCAAGATGACTGATCTAGATCTCGCTGGTAAACGCGTATTTATCCGTGCAGACCTAAACGTGCCAGTAAAAGATGGCAAAGTAACTTCTGATGCGCGTATTCTTGCATCTTTACCAACAATCAAGCACTGCCTAGAAGCCGGTGCAAAAGTTATGGTTACTTCTCACCTAGGTCGTCCTACAGAAGGTGAATACGCTGAAGAGTTCTCTCTATTACCGGTTGTTAATTACCTTAACGATGCACTTGATTGTGACGTAAAACTGGCAAAAGACTACCTTGATGGCCTAGAGCTTAACGCTGGTGAACTCGTCGTTCTTGAAAACGTTCGCTTTAATAAAGGCGAAAAGAAAAACGAAGAAGAACTGTCTAAGAAATACGCAGCGCTATGTGATGTGTTCGTTATGGACGCATTCGGTACCGCGCACCGCGCTCAAGCGTCAACACACGGCGTAGGCATGAATGCACCAGTTGCGTGTGCAGGCCCTCTACTTGCTAACGAACTTGAAGCTCTTGGTAAAGCGATGGATAACCCAGCGCGCCCAATGGTCGCTATCGTGGGTGGTTCTAAAGTATCGACTAAACTGACAGTGCTTGAGTCTCTATCTAAAATCGCTGACCAACTGGTTGTGGGTGGCGGTATTGCCAACACTTTCATCGCCGCAGCTGGCAACAACGTAGGTAAGTCTCTATACGAAGCAGATTTAGTGGATACCGCTAAGAAGCTGATGGAAGAGTGCGCTATCCCAGTAGCAACTGACGTAGCGTGTGCGAAAGCGTTTGATGAAAACGCAGAAGCAGAAATCAAAAACGTGGCTGACGTTCAAGATGACGACATGATCTTTGACCTTGGTCCTGACTCAACAGCAGAGCTTGCAAAAATTCTTAAAGATGCGAAAACCATCCTTTGGAACGGCCCTGTTGGCGTCTTCGAATTCAAAAACTTTGAAGCGGGTACCAAAGGTATCTCTGAAGCGATTGCCGCTTCTGATGGCTTCTCTGTTGCGGGTGGCGGTGACACACTAGCCGCTATCGACAAGTTCGGCATCAAGGCTGATGTGTCTTACATTTCAACGGGTGGCGGTGCTTTCCTTGAGTTTGTTGAAGGTAAAGTTCTTCCTGCAGTCGAAATGCTAGAAGCACGCGCTAAAGCATAATTAATCAATAGAGCGGGAGTTATCTCCCGCTTTTATGTTTGCTGCACTCGTAAGGCAAATTTGCTAGAATAGTGCGAGTTGTGAGCAACGATTTACCAGTTTTTATACTTAACAATAAGTTTTAATTATTAAAACGACAGATAAATAGGACTCTATCCATGTCTAAGATCTTCGACTTCGTAAAACCAGGTGTTATCTCTGGTGATGACGTACAGAAAGTGTTTGAAGTTGCTAAAGAAAACGGCTTCGCACTTCCAGCAGTTAACTGTATTGGTACTGACTCTGTCAACGCAGTACTAGAAGCAGCAGCAAAAGTGAAATCGCCAGTTATCGTTCAGTTCTCAAACGGTGGTGCGGCTTTCTTCGCTGGTAAAGGCGTGAAACTAGAAGGTCAAGGCGCACAAGTTCTTGGTGCGATTTCTGGTGCTAAACACGTACACAACGTTGCTGAAGCTTACGGTGTACCTGTTATTCTTCACACTGACCACGCTGCGAAGAAACTTCTACCATGGATTGACGGGCTACTAGACGCAGGTGAAAAACACTTCGCTGAAACAGGTAAGCCACTGTTCTCTTCTCACATGATTGACCTTTCTGAAGAGTCTCTAGAAGAAAACATCGAAATCTCTGCAAAATACCTAGAGCGCATGGCAAAAATGAACATGACGCTTGAAATCGAACTAGGTTGTACTGGTGGTGAAGAAGATGGCGTTGATAACTCTGATATGGACGCATCTGAGCTTTACACTTCTCCAGAAGACGTTGCTTACGCATACGAGAAACTAAACGCAATTAGCCATCGTTTCACTATCGCGGCTTCTTTCGGTAACGTACACGGCGTTTACAAACCAGGTAACGTTGTTCTTACTCCAACCATCCTACGTGATTCTCAAAAATACGTTTCTGAGAAATTCGGTCTACCTGAGAATTCTCTAAACTTCGTATTCCACGGCGGTTCTGGTTCTTCTGAAGCTGAAATCCAAGAGTCTATCTCTTACGGTGTTATCAAAATGAACATCGATACGGATACTCAGTGGGCTTGTTGGGATGGTATCCGTCAATACGAAGCGGACAACCATGATTACCTGCAAGGTCAAATCGGTAACCCAACGGGTGAAGATGCGCCAAACAAGAAATACTACGATCCACGTGTATGGCTACGCGCTGGTCAGGCATCTATGGTTGCTCGTCTTGAGAAAGCCTTCGCTGACCTAAACGCGGTTGACGTTCTATAATTCATAGATACGTAAAATGTTTAAAAAGCTCGCTATTTAGCGAGCTTTTTTTATGGCGGCGAAACAGGATTAAGAGTAAGACAGAGTGAGGAAAGTCGACAAATAGGTGGCGATTTAAACGCCCTTTGCTTACTCTCTAAAAGCGAACGCCATATGGAAATTCACTCGGCTTATTTTTTAGGGTGAGAACTGGGGTGTTTTGCTTTTTCAGTAAGTTATAGGCTACAGTGCGCTATAGCAGTTCGAGTTTAATGATGTAATAACCTAAAAATCGAACATAGTGAGTCATTAGATATTTTAGAGGAAACGTATTATGGCAGGTGAGAAGTTGGACGATCCGACTCCAATTACCGAGAGCTTAGAAACCGCTCAACATTGGTTGACAGATAATTCAGATCTATTAATCCAATACGGTATTAATATTATCTCAGCAGTGCTGATTCTGTTTATTGGTAACATCATTACGAAGATGATCGCCAACAGCGTTGCGAAGCTGCTCAAACGTAAAGATATGGACTCTGCGGTTGTCGGGTTTATCCATGGCTTAGTACGTTACCTATTATTTGTCATCGTGTTGATTGCTGCGCTAGGGCGAATTGGTGTACAAACCGCCTCTGTGGTTGCCGTTATTGGTGCCGCTGGTTTAGCCGTTGGTTTGGCACTGCAAGGGTCACTGTCTAACTTTGCTGCGGGCGTACTGATTGTGGCTTTCCGTCCGTTTAAAGCCGGGGATTATGTTGAAGCCGGCGGCGTAGCTGGCTCTGTGGATTCAATCCAAATTTTCCAAACGATTTTGAAAACACCGGATAACAAAATGGTCGTGGTACCCAACTCATCAGTGATTGGCGGGCCGATTACCAACTATTCGACTCATGACACTCGCCGTGTTGACTTGGTGATTGGCGTTTCTTACGGTTCTGATTTACAGAAGACGAAAGAAGTGCTGCTTAAAACCATTGAAGATGAGCCGCGTTTACTTAAAGATCCAGCGCCAACCGTGGGTGTTTTGGCTCTAGCGGATTCTTCGGTGAACTTTGCCGTACGTCCTTGGGTGAAAACCGCTGACTACTGGCCAACGTATTTCGATTTAATGCAAAAAATCAAAGAGAATCTAGACGAAGCAGGTATTGAAATTCCATTCCCACAAATGGATGTTCATTTCGATAAAGCCGTTGCTGCCAATGACAGCAACAGTGACGAGCAGCAACAAGCTTAATCGTCGCAAACCACAAAAAAGCGAGGCTCTTGCCTCGTTTTTTTATGCCTTAAAGCTGTTTAAACAGCATCATTGCAATGCTAAACATCATTATAGCCACTGCAATATCAATCCCTTGACTGACTTTTGGCCGCGCAAGAATGTGGCTCATTTTCGCTGCGGCAAACGAGATTGTATAAAACCATGTGAATGAGGCCAGCATGGTGCCAATAGCAAAGGCAACTCGGTCTAGGCCTGCAAATTGTCCTCCGAGTGAGCCTAAAATCACCACCGTATCCAGATACAAGTGAGGGTTGAGCACCGTTACCGCAATGGCGCCCAAAATCACCCCTTTACGACCATAAACCTTCTGTGCCTGTTTGGGAGATTGTTGTTGATGCGTGCGAAAGGCACTGCGTAGAGACATCGCACCATAAACCGTTAAAAAGACAATGCCGGCGATAGTGACGGCTTGCAGCAGAGATTCATGTTGAGTGAGCAAAGCACCACCGCCAAACATACCAAGAGAAATAAACAGCACATCAAGCAAGCTGCATATGGTCGCTGTTGTAAAGTGATGATGACGTTTCATTCCTTGGTTTAGGACGTACGCATTTTGCGCCCCGATTGGAATGATCATTGTCGCTCCCAATCCAAAACCTTGGAGTAGAATCCACAAGTTCATGATGTCTCCGCAATCGTGTTGTAAACAGTAGGGAGCGCACCATATTATAAATGGCTAATATCAGTATAATGAATAATATTAATTGATTATCAGTTTTTCTTATGAGGTGCTATGCGAGGTTTGGATTATAAGGCGATTGAAGCGTTAGATGCGGTATTAACCACTGGCAGTTTTGAGCGGGCTGCCGCTAAGTTGTTTCTTTCTCAATCCGCTGTCTCTCAACGCATCAAACAATTAGAAAAGTTTGTTGCTCAACCGGTGCTAGTGCGTGAGTTACCGCCGAGGCCGACAGAGATCGGCAAAAAGCTAATGGGTTTGTACCGCCGAGTTCAGTTGATGGAAAACGAGCTATTACCAAACCTTCTTAATCAAGAATCACAGATGCCGATGTCGGTGGCGATAGCCAGCAATGCCGACAGTTTAGCCACGTGGCTACTTCCTGCTTTAGAATCGGTAATGAAGCAGCGTAATGTCGAGATGAGTATTTACGTGGATGCCGAGGATCGTACGATTGAAAAAGTAAAAAGTGGTGAGGTTGCGGGCGCGGTCAGTTCTGGCGCGAAACCCGTTTCTGGTTGTGCGGCGGATTATTTGGGACGTATGGATTATGTCTGTGTCGCAAGCCCAGCCTTTTGCCAACGGTATTTTGCCGACGGCGTTGATACGCAAAGTTTAAATAAAGCGCCTTCGGTGTCATTTAATCAATACGACAACATGCATCAACAGTTTCTCAGCCAGTTTTTTGGTTTAGAGAATGGGGGATTGCGCCATCAAGTTGCCAGTTCAGAGGCCTTTGTTAAGTTGGCGCTGTCAGGGGTCGCCTACTGCTTAATGCCTAAGTTGCAAATAGAGCAAGAGTTGGCTCAGAAAACATTAATCAATATCACGCCAGAATATTATCTTTCTTACCATATCTACTGGCATCATTGGCAGGCAGAAAGTGGCATATTGAAAGAGATCAGTCAGGCAATTGTTGATTATGCTCGAGCAGTGTTAGAGCCAGCATAGGCTCGTCAAGCTTCTGTAAGTTTGATTAAAGTCTGGTGATTAATTGTCTTTAATTACCTAAGATAAAAAACGGGATTGACTAAAGGTAGGTTTAACAATGAAAAAAATGGCTCTCTTCGCGGTTTGTTCATCACTACTGGTAGGTGTAAATACATCGGCATTTGCTGTCGACTTTCCACATTTAACCACCACAGGTTATGGTGAAGTCATCGCCAAGCCTGACATGGCGACCTTTTCGGTGAGTGTGGTTGAAAGTACGATGACGGCAGAGCAAGCTAAATCTAAGGTTGATGAGGTGGTCGAAAGATTTATCTCTAGCCTGGCGCAAGCTGGGGTGACTGAGGATTCAATTTCGAGCTCAAACTTATATCTTACCCCTCAATATCACTATCCTAAAGATGAAAAGCCCGAGCTGGTGGGTTATCGAGCATCGCGAAACGTCAACGTGACTGTGAACGATCTCAGCAAATTAAATCAGTACCTCGAAGTCGCACTGGTGGATGGCATCAACCAAGTTGACAATATTGAGCTCAAAGTTAGCAATGAATCTGAATACCAAGAGCAGGCGCGACAAGCTGCAATTAAAGACGCTAAACAGAAAGCAGAGTCCTTGGTGAAAGGATTTGATAAAGAGTTGGGGGATATTTGGCAAATTCGCTATAACAACTCAAATACTCAACCTGTTCTGATGAAAACCATGCAGATGGATTCGGCAAGAATGGAAAAAAGCGGCTATCAAGATTCGGCGATAACCATTCGTGATCGAGTTGATGTACTGTATAAACTTGATGATTAGCTATGTTTAAAAAATAAGCATAAAAGTTTAGATTTTTTATAAATCTTTAGTGATAAAACTTTAACCATATTGATTAAATACTATATAATCCACGCCTTTTGGTAAGTGTGGATTCAGGGCAGTGAAATATCGTCGAGCGTTACAAAAAGTTCTCGTGACAGTCGTGGTGATGTTTGTCGCCATTACCGCGATATTTCATTTTCAGCGATACCATGAACTGCGCCAAACCAGCCTTTCTCAAATTAGCCAGCAAGCGCTCAATTATCTCGAATATACCGATAGAGAGTATCAGCGAGCGCTGAATGAATTTAGAAGTATGGCAACACTGATTGCCAACAGTAAACCTCTCTATGATTACGCGCAAACCAAAACTGAATACCATAAACAGGCGTTGACCGAGCAATGGCAGACGCTACTTTCGAATCAGCAAAGTTATTACAAGCTGGCATTTATTGATGCGCAAGGACAGGAAACACTTTGCGTTTTTCCACCACATTCAAAGTTTGCTCATCAAACACGCGCTCAAAGTCAGCCTGAATTTTTCGCTTACGCCCAAACACTAAGCGATCACCAGATCGGTTATTGGGAAAATCGGCCATGGACTTCAGATGACCATAATGGCATCAAAGAACTGGATATTAAGCTGATTTATCCCCTAACCATCGAGGCCCAGCGCGAGGGATATTTGGTCCTTGATTTGAACATGGAAAGTTTGTCACAACGCGTCAATTACTCGCCTGACCTTTTACTCCGCGCGGATCTGCTTGATCAAAACGGCGGGTATTTGATTAAAGGCGGTCATGGTGTTGAACGAGTGCACACGTCGAATATCGGTAAGCGGCTTCACGCCGCGACGAACATCGCTGATGTTCAGCCCAAAACCTGGCAGAAAATGCAAGAATTTGAAGATGGATTTGTCAAAGAGCACGGTGTACTTACGGTATTTAAAACGCTGAATTTAATTGAAGCCACACCACTGCATTTAGCGATTTCCCTTTCTCCAGATGAATTGACGGGGTTAGCCCAAGAGGCGATTGAAGCGCTAAACCGTGAAACCGGTTTAGCTATTTTACTGGGGTTGCTCTTTATTGTGCCGACCACTTTTATGTTGATGTACTACCGACGCAATAGTATCGATAGCCATCTTGCTCGCGCCGCATTGAGTGGGATGTCGGCAGTGATGATCATTGACCGTTATTGTAAAACGGTACTAGTGAATCCGGAATTTACGCGTTTAACTGGGTTATCCAGCGCCTACGTCGAATCGAAAAACGTATTAAAAGGGCTACTAGGCGAGCGCAAAGCAGAACTGTTCAAACAGATTTTCGCTGATGTGCGTGAACATGATATCTGGGAAGACGAAGTCACTTTGTACCAAGGTGAGAGTGAAATCACCACGATTATGCGTGTTCAAAGTTCATTTGATAGCAAGGGTAAGCTTAGTTATTACATCGTATCGTTTGTTGATATTAGCGAACGTAAAGTTTTAGAAGAGAAGTTGCGGGTATTAAGTGAAAAAGATCCGATGAGCGATCTATGGAACCGCCGTAAATTCGAGCAAGAATTGCGTCGATCTGCGTTGCTCGCCCAACTAGCGGATTCAAACAAACCAACGTGTTTGGCTTTGATCGATATTGATCACTTTAAACGGATTAATGACGAACTTGGCCACGATGAGGGTGACCGTATTATCAGCCGTGTCTCTTATGTCATGTCTTCCGTGGTTCGCCACAGTGACTTTTTGGCGCGTATTGGCGGCGAAGAGTTTGCGGTCATTATGCCCAACACCAGCATTGCGGATGCCAACATGGCATTGAACCGAATTCGCGAGCAAGTCGAAATTGATACACAAGCGAGTGTGACTGTCAGTGTTGGCTTTACACAGTTGACGCCGGATTACACTCGCAGCTATAAATGTGCCGATATCGCCTTGTATGAGTCGAAAACAATTGGTCGTAACCAAGTGTCATTGTGCTTGGATTGTGAAGATATTGCTTAAGAATAGAAGGTAAGAAGGCTGAGGAGAGCCCTCAGCCTGAATCGTGAGGACTACGCGGCATCAATGCTCTTTTTAATCACCGTTAACGATCGCGTTAGGTGAGTTTCAAGCACTTCTGCTGCAGCTTTGGTATCTTTAGCTAAGGCCGCTTTCATCAGTTTTTCGTGTTGTTCAAGATTGTACAGTTCTTCGTTTTCATTCATTCGAGTGATCGCAAAGTAGCGGTACCTTTTGATCTGGTTGATGAGATCATTAAAAAATGACATCATCGTTTTTGAATTGGCGCCTTCAAGCAGGGACTTATGAAATTGAAGATGGCGTTCTTCCCACTCTGACCAATCTTCATCGGTCTTTGGGTTATCGAGACGAGATAATTTGTGGAATGATGTCAGTACATCTAACTCCCAGTGTTCATCTCCAGACTCAATAGCCTTTTGAAGAAGGACGGACGATACAACACGTAAACTGTCGAAAAGATCTTTAAGTTCATCCTGACAAACCGAAGCGACCCAGCTTCCTTTTTGGGGCTCAAGTTTGACATATTTAGACCATGAGAGTTGAACTAAAGCTTCTCTAATTGGCGACGCACCTACATTGTATTTATCTTTCAGTTCCGCGACGACTAACTTTTGTCCCGGCCTTAGTTGACCGGTAAGTATGTCATGGCGTATAAACTTAGATACCTTATCGGTTAAAGTTGGACTAGACACGACGGTTACCTCTGAGCATCCTTGTTACAATTAAAGTACTAGCAGTATATTATACTGTTACGGTGAGATAATACCGTGGGTCATATGTGTCGACAAGGGAAACAATAAATAAAAAAGAGGGCCGAAGCCCTCTTTTTGTCATTAGTTTGATGTGCATCTTGTTTATTATAAAACATGTACCGATGCAGTGTTGGTCGTGCCTGAAGCAACAAGTGCACCAGAAACCATAACCACGATGTCGCCTTTCTTACCTAAAGAAGTCTCAAGCGCCATTTCTTTACCTAAGTGGTAGAAAGCGTCAGTGTTTTCGATAGAGTCAACAACGATAGGTGTTACCCCTTTGCTCAGTACAAGCTGAGCAGCGGTTTTCTTATTCGTTGTTAGCGCAAGAATGTTTGCTGTTGGGAAGTACTTACGTACAGAGCGAGCAGATTTACCACCTTCAGTTGCAACAACAATCAGCGGTGCAGCCAGTTTCTCAGCTGTATCGACTGCGCCTTTACATACCGCTTCGGTGATACGTAGACGAGGGCTATCTAGGCGAGAACCAAGTTCTGCTTTAACTGCCGCGTCAGTACGAGTTGCGATTTGCGCCATGATAGTTACTGCTTCGACAGGGTATTTACCTTTCGCCGTTTCACCAGACAGCATTACCGCATCAGTACCATCCATGATCGCGTTCGCTACGTCACCCGCTTCTGCGCGTGTCGGACGTGGGTTTTTGATCATTGAATCAAGCATTTGAGTGGCAGTGATAACCACTTTACGTGCGCGGTTACATTTCTCAATCATCATCTTCTGAGCGAAGATAACTTCTTCTGCTGGGATTTCTACGCCAAGGTCACCACGAGCAACCATGATGCCGTCAGAAAGCTCAAGGATTTCATCAAAGTTATCGACACCTTCTTGGTTTTCGATTTTTGAGATGATTTGAATATTTTCGCCACCGTGTGATTTCAATACTTCACGGATTTCTTGAACGTCTGAACCTTTACGGATGAAAGAAGCGGCAACAAAGTCAACGCCTTGCTCACAACCAAACTTAAGGTCGCCTTTGTCTTTATCAGAAAGCGCAGGAAGGTTAACTGAAACGCCAGGAAGGTTAACCCCTTTGTTTTCACCTAGAGCGCCATTGTTCAGTACTTTACATTTTACTTCGGTGTCTGTGGTTGAAATGACTTCCATTTCAATCAGGCCATCATCAACGAGGATAGTGTTACCTGAGCTTAGGTCCGCAGCGAAGCCTGCGTAAGTTACTGCAACTTTATCTTTGTCACCGACGACGCTGGTGTCAGTGGTGAAAGTAAATTCTTGACCTGCAACGAGATCGACATCGTTACCGCCTTCTAGCTTGATAGTACGGATCTCAGGACCTTTAGTATCAAGTAGAATTGCAAGTGGTTTACCTGTTGTTTCCATTACTTTACGGAAGTTTGCGATACGAGTACCGTGCTCGTCGAAATCACCGTGAGAGAAGTTCAGGCGCATCACATTCATGCCTGCATTTACAAGTTCCGTCAGCTTCTCTACAGATTCTGTTTTCGGGCCAATCGTACAAACGATTTTGGTCTTTTTCATGGAAGAGTATCTCCGGTAAATATTAATAGTTACAATTTGAAATTTGGTTCGCCTGCCTGAAGTCCGCCATTTTGATACCTACTTTCGACGAATCTTTGTCTGTTCGTGAGAACGGCAGCATGACTCCAGAACTGAAAGTCTTACAAAAAGTTTAGTCATTTTATGACCAATATGTATGGGTGAATATGGCTCTTTTTGGGGTATATTCCCCTAAATGCGACACTTCACGCCAAAAAATGTGTTCAATTCTGTAATTTTTTTTCTTTTCTCGGACGAATTCTACCACTGAATTATTTCAATATCACTGCTAAAGAATTGTCTTAGGACAAGGTTTTACCAGTAAAGATTAATTTTTTGGTTCAAAATAAATAGACAATAAACTTTCGATGTGATTATATTAAGTTTTACTTCGAAACTTAAATGTCGGTTTTAAATGTCGAAACGAAATACTCAGCTCAGAAGACACTCGATTTCCAAGTTGGTTGATGAGAAAGGCGAGGTCAGTGTTGAAGAGCTTTCCCACCTGTTTGAAACATCCGAAGTCACTATTCGTAAAGATCTAGCCTCATTAGAAAAAAATGGTCAGCTATTGCGCCGGTATGGTGGCGCTATCGCACTACCGAAAGAAGTCGTAAGTGATGAAATGGAGAAAAAGGTTTCGACTCGTAAGGTTGAAGTGGCAAAAGCAGCGGCAAAATTAATTCGTGACCATAACCGAATTGTGATTGATAGCGGCAGTACGACAGGAGCTTTGATTGAGCAACTGAATCAGAAACATGGCTTAGTTGTTATGACCAATTCACTGAACCTTGCTCATGCGCTCAACGAACTCGAAAGTGAACCGACGTTGCTGATGACCGGAGGAACTTGGGATGCGCATTCCGAATCTTTTCAAGGGCAGGTGGCTGAATCGGTTCTTCGATCTTATGATTTTGATCAGCTGTTTATTGGCGCCGATGGCATCGATTTAGCGCGAGGCACGACCACATTTAACGAGTTGGTTGGACTTAGCAAAGTGATGGCAGAAGTATCACGTGAAGTCGTGGTGTTGGTCGAATCAGAAAAAATTGGTCGTAAGATTCCAAACTTGGAACTGGCCTGGGATTGCATTGACGTCTTGGTCACTGATTCGGGGTTATCTGCTCAGCAAAGTGCTGAAATTGAATCTCATGGTGTGAAAGTGATTCGCGCCAGTTAGTAATTTTTGGCTTTTCACTTGGTGAAAAGTAAATCGGTATTTAGGAATAGTGGAGAATAATTTATGTGTGGAATCGTAGGGGCGGTTGCTCAGCGTGATGTCGCAGAAATTTTGGTTGAAGGTTTACGTCGTTTGGAATATCGAGGCTATGACTCAGCGGGTGTGGCTATCGTAGACGACAAGCAAAATCTAACTCGAATTCGTCGCTTAGGCAAAGTGCAAGAGCTCTCTGATGCCATTGATGAGCAACACGTAGTTGGTGGTACGGGCATTGCCCATACACGTTGGGCAACGCATGGCGAGCCTTCGGAAATCAATGCTCATCCACACATCTCAGGTGATATCTCCGTTGTGCATAATGGGATTATCGAAAACCATGAAGCATTGCGTGAAGTCCTTAAAGCGCGTGGCTACGAGTTTGTTTCTCAAACCGATACCGAGGTGATTGCCCACTTGGTCGAATGGGAGCTACGCAGTGCTTCTTCACTGCGTGAAGCCGTTCAAAGCGCTGCCGCTCAGCTTGAAGGCGCGTACGGCACTGTTATTTTCGACCGTAAAGATCCAACTCGACTCGTCGTGGCACGTTCTGGTAGCCCGATTGTGATTGGCTTTGGCGTTGGTGAAAATTTCTTAGCATCGGATCAACTGGCGTTACTGAATGTGACTCGTCGCTTTATGTATCTGGAAGAAGGTGACGTGGCTGAAATGACCCGCCGCGAAGTGAAGGTATTTGATAGCCAAGGCAAAGCGGTTGAGCGCGAAGTTATTGAATCGAATGCAGAGCATGACGCTGGTGATAAAGGTCAATACCGTCACTTTATGCAAAAAGAGATCTTTGAGCAGCCGACTGCGCTCAAAGGTACAATGGAAGGACGTATTACCCATAACTCAGTGATCACTGAAAGTATTGGTGTTAATGCCGTTGAAATTTTGAGTAAAGTTGAGCACGTACAAATCATTGCTTGTGGTACGTCATACAACTCAGGCATGGCTGCTCGTTATTGGTTTGAAGATATTGCAGGTGTGAGCTGTGATGTCGAGATTGCCTCAGAGTTTCGCTACCGTAACTTTGTCACGCGTCCAAACAGCCTGTTGATCACGCTATCTCAGTCTGGTGAAACGGCGGATACCTTGGCGGCGCTTCGGATCGCTAAGCAGCGTGGTTATATGGCTGCTATGACGATTTGTAACGTGTCGGGTTCGTCATTGGTACGCGAGTCGGATATTGCGTTTATGACCCGTGCAGGCACTGAAATCGGTGTGGCGTCGACCAAAGCGTTTACCACCCAATTAGCAGCGATGCTGATGCTGGTAACGGCAATTGGTAAAGAGCAAGGTCGTTTAAGCAGTGAAAAAGAAGCGGAAATCGTTGAAGCGATTCACGCCCTACCTGTGCAGATTGAAAGCGCTTTGGCGTTTGATAAACAGATTGAAGCGCTGGCCGAAGATTTCGCTGACAAGCATCATACTTTGTTCCTTGGACGTGGCGAATACTACCCAATCGCGATGGAAGCGGCGCTGAAGTTAAAAGAGATCTCTTACATTCACGCTGAAGCTTACGCGGCAGGGGAATTGAAGCACGGGCCTCTGGCATTAATTGACGCGGATATGCCTGTTGTGGTGATTGCGCCAAATAATGATCTGCTAGAAAAACTGAAATCAAACGTTGAAGAAGTGCGAGCTCGCGGCGGCTTACTTTATGTATTTGCGGATGAGCAAGCCGGTTTTGAAGAAGATGACACGATGAAGATTATTCCAATGCCACACGTGAGTGAAATCACGGCGCCGATCTTCTACACAGTCCCAATGCAGTTGCTGTCTTATCACGTTGCGCTTATCAAAGGTACGGATGTTGACCAACCTCGTAACTTAGCAAAAGCGGTAACGGTTGAGTAATCCGTCGTCGCGTATTGATGAAAAAAAGAGGAGACCTAAGGTCTCCTCTTTTACGTTTAGGTTTAGCGTAAAGCGCATTATTTGGTGAGTAAGCGTGAGTTTAATTCACCCGCGTATTCAGGTTGTAGCTGGAGTGTATCCGGTGTGGTGTCACTGACAACAATATCCTGATTAACCGCAAAGCTAACTGGCTGAACATCGGTCACGTCAGACGACGTACTGATGTAGGCTTGATACTGACCTTGCTCGACTATCCATTGGTTGGTTTGTGGATCAAAGCTCGCTAAGTCGGCAGCTGGAATGGTAAATGTTAAGCGCTGTTGCCCATTCACTGCTAACTGGTCCGTTTTAGCAAACGCTTTGAGTTCAATTTGCGGTTTCGCAAGGCGAGCTTCAGGTGCAGAAATATAGACCTGGGCGACCTCTTTACCAGCAAACCCTCCGGTATTGCGCACGGTTGTGGTTAAGATCACGCTGCCATCGCGACCTTCATCACTCAGTGTATTTGCACTGACGGCTGGATTGTCCAATGAGAAAGCCGTGTATGACAAACCATAGCCGAATGGATAAGCCACATCGACATCGAAGGTGGTGTTATAACGATAACCTACGTAAATGTCATCACTGAAGTACTGGTTAAAATCACGATGATCATCGTTCGCTAAGACTTGGTCGTCGTAATTTAACTCAGGCACATCATCGGGCCCGCCGTTGATGTAGTTTTCCTCATAGATACCAGGAAATGAACCGCCGTCTTCAGAATAACTTGATACCTTCTCAAGATCTAAAGGGAAGGTTTGCGCGAGTTTACCGCTAGGGTTGACCGCACCGGATACGATGTTAGCAACGGCTGTACCAGCTTCTTGACCGGGTAAGTAAGCCACTAGAATTGCATCGACTTGATCGCGCCATTGGGCTGTATCCATCGAGTTGCCCACATTGAGAACCACAACGACGTTTTTACTTTGTGCATGGAAGGCACTGGATACGCGGTCAATAAGCGACTGTTCTACGCTATTAAGGTAGTAACCTTCAGACATTGGATTGCTGTTGCCATCGCTGTCTGTCTCGAGCGCATGCTCTTCGTTATCCGCCCCTTCGGCTGTATTGCGAGTAATGGTTATGATTGCCACATCGCTATTCTCTGCTGCATCACTAATTTGTTCATCGGTCAGGTCCAGCTCACGACATACTGCGAACAAACCACCGAGATTGGTTTCGCCTGCAGATGTGCCTCCTTCACAGTATTTTGCTGGGTTGAAGTCGTTGGCTGAGAGATCCATTGAGCCTTCAAGGCTGCGGGTTGCGTAAGCGCCGCTGTAGACCTCATCAAGTGCACTGTTGACAGCAAACCCCTCATCTTTGAGTCCTTGGTTAATGCTAATGATGTTTTCAGCATTCACCGAACCACTGCCGCCGCCAACGGGTAATGTACCGTATTGACCAGTACCAAAGGCCGCAATGGTGTGAGTTGCCGTTGAAAGCGGTAGGGCATTGTTGTCATTTTTCAGTAGTACAATACCTTCCTCTGCGGCTTGCAATGCGACCGCGGCGTGGGCGGTTAAATCAGGATTGCTTGAAAATGCATAGTTTTGGGAGCTCGGCGTTTTCAGAACCTGTTTCAAGATACGTACGATATTACGATCAAGATCGGCATCGGTGAGTTCACCTGATGCATAGGCCGCCTCAATATAAGGAAACCAATCGTCACTGTGGCCAAATCGCCATTGACCACCGGGCTCTATCACATCAACGCCCGCTTTTAGCATCTCGACAGGATTCCATCCTGCCCACCAGTCACTCATAATAAAGCCATCAAAGCCCCATTCATCACGCGCGACCGTTGTCATGAGATCCAAACGTTCGCCAGTATTGGTGCCGTTGACGGAGTTATAAGATGACATCATGGCCCAAGGCTGAGCGTGTTCAACTGTATATTGGAAGCCGCGCAGATAGATTTCACGTAGGGCACGAGGTGTGATCACGGTATTGGCTGTACGACGGTTGGTTTCTGAGTTATTGGCGACGTAGTGTTTGATGGTTGTCCCAATGCCTTGACTTTGCGCACCATTCACAATGGCAGCGCCCATCATGCCGCTGATCAGAGGATCTTCGGAAAAGTATTCAAAGTTACGGCCTGCGAGCGGGTGGCGTTGAATATTCATTGCTGGGGCGAGCCAAATGTCTACGCCATAGTCATGGCCTTCTTCCCCCGCGGCTTCACCGACTTGTTCAACTAAGTCAGTATTCCAAGTTGAGGCCAATACGGTGGCTGAAGGAAAGTTCGTTGCATAGTAGGTGTTGGCATCACCTTCGCGTGTTGGGTTGATGCGAATGCCAGCAGGGCCATCCATCAATTTGGTTGCTGGAATATCAAGGCCTGATTCATCATTTAGTACACCATTAATAAAGCCAACGGTGCCTGATACTGGCGCTCGATCATTAGTTGCGGTGGTACCAAACCCTGGGCCGATGACCAAATGCAATTTTTCATCTGAGTTCATTTGCGATACCAAAGCTTGAGCCTGAGCTTCCAAGTCATTCGGCGGGGTAGGTGGATTATTGGTGTCATTATCGTTGTCGCTGTCATTACAGCCAGCGATAAGGGCGGCAGAGATAACGAGTGAAAGGACACTCAACTTGCTGTTTAACATTATTATACTCCGAGTTCTATCAAGTCCTCTTCATACTATTCACTTTCATCGAAGCCGACTTTTTCCTTCGGTGCGAAGTTTTTGCCCTTGGGTGAAATTATTAAAAATGTGAGGTAACACGAGGCGAGAATCTAGCCGTCTTAGTTGCTACATAATGGCACTTGTCTCATTAACCTATATTTATACGAATGAATATGTTGTTAGGTCTGATGGGAAGCATTGTGAATCTTCATTGGAGATGGATAGTTCTGTTTTTCGTAGTCTCTCAAGCACAAGCTGAGGGATACTCTTTTATCGAAAAGTTTTTAGAAGCTAATTTCGCTTCCGCAATCGTGCTGAGTGACAGCGATTTTATTACATTAGGCATGGTGGATTTTGATCCGAATGGGTTACTGCATACTGACAACCCTGAGTTAGGAACCACAGATTCGCTTAAGAATCGCCAAGCTTATAGTGTTTTTGCTTTTCCCTACTCATGGGATTTGGAGCATCAGCAGAATGCCAGTGCCTTTTTCCGTTTATCCTTTACACAGACAAAAGAAGATATTCAGTGGAATGAAGGTAGCGGTAGTGATGACTTTTCACAACTCATGATCGATGTGTCTGGTGGATACCAATATCACTATGCATTGAGCCGTTCATGGTCACTCGAACCCAGCTTAAGAGCACACCTGATGCATTATCAAAACGATGTGAGTTATAGGAGTACATTCGGACAAAGTGTCGCGCCATTCTTAAATGGATTAATTTTCAACACATCCGCTTGGGCAATTGTGTATGAGCCTCAACTCAAGGTTCAATATCAACATGATACAGGATGGGGGAGTTGGAACTTCTTTTCCAGTGCCCACTATTTTTATGGGTATGGTTGGGGGGAAGCGAACAATGGTGATGTGGGAAATCCGGAAGGCTGGTATGTCGTCAATGGTGTGAACCTTTTTTACGATATGACAGAGATAATGTCGTCCAAAATCTCGATGTATAGTTCGGTTAAGAGAGTGGATTTAGGAAGCGATGTGGTTAAATCGCTCGATGCTCCGCACTACTATCAAATCACATTGGGAGGATTAGTTGCTCCTAGCGTTGATGTTCCTTTTGTCGATAATATCGGTCTTGGATTGAGTATGAACTACGGTGGTGCTTTTAAAGGAGGAGGCATCGTTTTATTTTTGAACCAACGTTAAATATCCAACATATTTTCAATACGCTGTACTTAGGCGTTTATTTTTTGCGTCGCATGGTTTTTCTGTGCCACAGGTTTGATAGTGAGCAAGAGGTAGACAGAATCAGGCCTGTGTTTTTGATTGTCTAGTCTATGCTCATAAAAGGACGAATTTTCTCATACCAAAGAGTGGGTGTATGCGCTGGATAACGGATATTTCAATTAGAAAAAAACTACTGGCTTTGGTGCTGATACTTCTGGGTTTTACCATTATCGTCTCTTCCTATGCGGTCATGAAAATGGCCCGAGTCGCAGAAGAAATCGATATCATTGCAGATGAAAATATTCCATTGGTGAAGATCGCCAATGAGGTGTCTATTCAACAGCTACAAACCGCGATTGAGGTCGAAAAATTATTTCGTGCCGCTAGTGTACCTCATGATTTCAGCCTCCAAGACCAGCAAGCATTTATTGATCAAATAAAAACAGCGACGCAGCGTTTTGAGAACAAAATGTCGCAAGCCAATGCCCTTCTCACTACCGCCAAACAGCATGCGTTTGATTCGGAAGTTATCGGTAAACTTAGTAACTTAGAGAAATTTGTCGCCAGTATTCAAGCGCATTATCATCAGTACGATGCGCTATTACAGGATGTGCTAACCAAGATTGAATCAAAGCAAGTTGAGTCTGCCAAGCTGCATGCGATTGAACTTGAACATTTGCAAAACCAACTAGATAAAGAGTTGATTGTGTTTATGCAGCAAATCGAGGCGATTACGCAAACTGCCGTCGATGTGACGAAAAAAGAGGAACATCAAGCTCTTACAGGAATGAGTATTCTCGCCGCGTGTTCGATTATTTTAGGTTTACTGATAGGGGTCATATTCAGTGGCCGCATTATCGCGACTATTCACAAAGCTCATGTGATGGCTCAGGAGATGGCGCGAGGCAACTTTACTCATCAATTAAAATCCAAAAGTCGTGACGAGCTTGGTCAGCTGTTAGATTACCTTGATCAGATGGCTGTTTCGCTGAGTCAGCTAGTGGGCGAAGTTAATCAGCGTTCCGACTCTATCGCGAGCACGGTGACTGAGCTTGCACATGTGTCACAAAGTAATAGGCAAAGTGTCGAAGAGCAGCAAGAAAATACTTCAATGGTTGCGACGGCGATGATTGAAATGTCGGCAACCATTACTCAAGTCGCAAGTAATGCCGAATCCGCTGCTGAATCCACCCGCCGAGCGGATCAAAATGTAACCCTCGGTTGTGAAGAGATTTTAAGCACCCAAAAAATTGCGAAAGAGCTCCTTGAGCAAGGAAGAATTTCTCGAGAGCGAGTGTTGGAGTTACAGCAAAGTACTGAGCAAATTGAACGCTTTATTGCTGAAGTGGCGGGAATTGCTGAACAAACCAATTTACTGGCTTTAAATGCTGCCATTGAAGCGGCTCGAGCGGGTGAACAAGGGCGAGGGTTTGCTGTTGTTGCTGATGAGGTTCGTACCTTAGCTGGGCGTTCTCATAAAGCGACAAACGAAATCAGTGAGTTAATTAAACACCTGACAGATAACGTTAATGTCGCCGCTGATTCGTTGTCGGAAAGTGAAGAAAAAATTCATAAAACTTGCCAGCATATTGATGCTACGGAGCAGCAATTCCAAATTATTGCTGTTGCCTTGAATGAGCTGACAGAAGCGAATACTCAAGTCGCGACGGCCAGCGAACAGCAAGCGGTGACGTCTGAAGAGGTGACACAAAACCTAGTTGGGATTCGTGATGCAGGAGAGAAAGTCCTAAGCAGTGCCGAGGAGACAGCGCAATCAAGTGAAGATTTATCTCAGCAGGCGAATGGGCTGAAAACACTGATGGCGCAATTTAAAATACGCGCCGTTTGATGCGGTAAGCTCTGTGGCTTAGGGTGTGGAAATCAAGAGTAAGTATCAACATTGAAAATCGCCGATCGGCATCGACGACACTCATGATTAGAAAGGGCTTTCTCGGTCGAGATGATTGCAGATCTCAACGATTGCTAGGGAAAGCCCAGATTTGATCACCTGTTGTTGGCGCTGAAGTTGAAGCTGGTAGAAGCTAAGATCAATATCGTCATCAAGCTCGAGAGGCTCTAACTGCATCATACCCATTTGTTGGACGAGGCTGAGGCTTTGGATCGATGACAAGATCAGTGGATCACTGAATTGATAGTCTTGAGCTTCACTATTGAGCTTGTTTTTCAGTTTAACAATCGACTCAATATCGTGGTAAATCGCGTCGGGAACGACCCCAAGTCCAAACAGCAGTTTGAGACGTACCGAGAGATTTCCCAGTGGCCCGGTATCGTGCAGCAAAGGCCCGACAACAGACTGCACCGCGAAATTATCTTTACGAAAAATTCTTTGCATTAACGTATCGATGGAGTCATTTAACACTTCAACCGCAGCGATAAAGAAACCTCTTACCGAGGGCGCACTATTGAGTTTTTCGATGATGTCGGTTTCGTTAAATTGGTCTGCCATACATAAATTATTGGTTATACAGAGGGAGCGAGGCTCCCTCTGACAGCTTTATAACTGATTGAACAAGGTTTCAATATGCTGCGCTTGTGGACCGTTTTCATCTAATCCAGTGTAGTGCGCGAGTGTTTTTCTGAGCCCTTGCTGTTGCAGCGCGTTTTGGAGTTCCACGGCTTGTGGATCATCATCATTTTGATATTTAAACGCGGCGGCGATGCCTTTAAGTAAAGCTTGATTGTCGGTATTGTATTCCATTGTACCGAGTAATGGCTTCACTAATCTATCGTTTGCACCTAATTTTCTGATTGGTTGACGACCAACACGGTCTACTTCATCCACCAAGTAAGGGTTGGCAAAGCGACCTAGAATTTTCTCTATGTAAGCGGCATGCGCATCACGATCAAAGCCATAACGGCGAATGAGGACTTCACCGCTTTCTCGCATCGCTTGTTTTACTTGCGCTTTAATGTCAGGGTTTTCAATCGCTTCACGTATTGTTGCGTGGTTATTTAAGCAACCTAAATAGGCCGTAATACAGTGGCCAGTATTTAATGTGAAAAGCTTACGTTCAACAAACGCCATGAGGTTGTCGGTTTTTTCCATTCCTGGAATAGCTGGAATATCGCCTTTAAATTGAGTCTCATCAACAATCCACTCGCTAAAGCTTTCTACGGTCACTTCCAAAGGATCGCGACTGTCTGCATCGGCTGGTGGTACAATACGGTCAACAGCCGAATCAACGAACCCGATTTGGCTTTCTGCTTGGGCATGCCATTTCGTATCTAAGTGTTTCAGTACTTCTTCCTTCAGGTGCGTCGTACCGCGAACCATATTCTCACAAGCGATGATATTTAGCGGTTGCTTATTACCGGACTCAAAGCGTGTAGCAATACCATCTGCGATGGTTTTAGCAATGATATCAAGAACGTTAGGCCCGACAGCGGTGGTGACCAGATCGGTTTCTGCGATGCATTTAACCACTTCTGGTTGCGTTGAATTGACGGCGCTGACGCCGGTCACAGTATCGACTTGGCATTCTGTTCCAACCACTTTAACCTGATATTGCTGTTTTTCAGCCAATAGGTTGACCACGGTTTCATTGACATCTGCAAAAATAACCTTGATTCCCGCGTCCGCTAAGAGTTTACCGATGAAACCACGACCGATATTACCCGCACCAAAATGAACTGCGTTTTTCATGTTATACCTACCAAAAAATAACTAACGAATTGAAAGGAGAGGCAAGCCATAGGGGGTATGGCTTGACCTCAGATTGCTCAGGAGCATTGAAACGAGCAATGTTCTGAAAGTGGTGACGTTACGTCAGCCACTTATGCGGCTTGATGGCCAGCTAGGATGTTCAAAATATCCTGGACGTCTGTCGTGCTGGTCAGCTTTTCGATGGCCTCTGGGTCATCGAGAGCATTAGTAATGGTTGTAATGACTTGAATATGCTCGTCATTTTGAGCAGCAATACCAATAACTAGTTTCGCAACGTCATCATCATCTTCACCAAACTGCACACCTTGTGGGTATTGGCAGATCACAATACCAGTCTTGATGACGCGATCTTTGGCATCCACGGTACCATGAGGAACAGCGATCGATTCTCCCAAGTAGGTTGAGACCATTTTTTCACGCTCAAACATAGCATCGACGTATTCTGGTTCCACGTAACCCAGTTCAACTAACTGGTTCCCAGCAAAGCGAATTGCTTCTTCTTTGCTATTCGCGGTTAAGCCGACATGAATGTTGCTTGGTGAGATTTGAAACACGGAAGGCTGTTGCTCTGGTGTTTCTGCGGTTGTCGCTTCGACTGGAGCACTGCCACTTTGCGCGGCTTGTAGTGTTTCAACTAATTGATTGTATGTATCACCATCAAGGAAATTGGTTAGAGAAATATGATGTGCATTTGGAACATGCTTACGAGCCCGGTCAGTTAAATCTTTATGAGTAATCACGATATCAACACCATCTTGTAAGCTATTGATCGCCAGATTGGTTACATCGATGTTCAAGCCTGCTTGTTGCACTTTCTTGCGTAGCATGCTCGCCCCCATTGCGCTCGAACCCATTCCGGCATCACAAGCGACGATAATGCTTTTAACGTTCGCCATATTGATGTTGCCTGAGGCCGCGGGTGCCGCACCTTTTGAAGTGGCCTTCATGTCTTTCATTTTAGACGTTGCACTTTCTAAAGCATCTTCGTCATCGCCAGTGCTACGCTGAGTTTTCATCAGCAGTGAGGCAACGGCAAACGAAACAATGGCTGCGGCTGCTATTGAGCACAAGACACCAGGGATCGAGCTTTTTGATGCCATCAGCAGTACGGCAAAAATCGAACCTGGAGAAGCAGGTGACACAATACCAGCGTTAAACAGAGTTAAAGTGAATACACCTGTCATACCACCTGCGATCGCTGCGAGAATCAAGCGTGGATTCATCAGGATGTATGGGAAGTAAATTTCGTGGATACCACCAAAGAAATGAATGATGGATGCACCGCCAGCCGTTTGTTTTGCTGTGCCTTTTCCAAACACCATGTAGGCCAATAAAATTCCAAGGCCTGGACCTGGGTTCGCTTCAATCAAGAAGAAGATCGATTGACCCGTTTCAGCTGATTGTTGAATCCCTAGTGGTGAGAAGATGCCGTGGTTAATTGCGTTATTCAGGAACAGAATTTTCGCTGGTTCAACAAAGATTGAGGTTAACGGAAGTAAGTTCGCTGACACCAAGAAGTTTACACCAGCCGCTAGCGCGCCAGATAAAATCTTAACGAAAGGCCCGATGAAGTAGAAAGCAAGAATGGCAAGGATCATCCCGATGATGCCTGCTGAGAAGTTGTTTACCAACATCTCAAAGCCGCTTTTGACTTTGCCATCGATTTTCTTGTCAAACGCTTTGATTGCCCAGCCGCCGAGTGGACCTGCCATCATTGCGCCCATAAACATTGGAATGTCGGCACCGACAATCACACCCATAGTGGTGATTGCGCCGACAACTGCCCCGCGTTCTCCTGCCACTAATTTACCGCCGGTATAACCGATCAGTAATGGAAGCAGGTAAGTGATCATAGGACCAACCATTGCGGCGAGTGATTCGTTTGGTACCCACCCGGTTGGAATAAAGAGAGCCGTAATAAAGCCCCAAGCGATGAATGCCCCAATATTAGGCATCACCATGTTAGACAAGAAGCGGCCAAAATTCTGTATCTTGACCTTTGCGTCTGGTGATATCATAACAGTTCCCCGTTCGATGTTCTGATAGATATAGATCTTGTTGTAGTGACGGTTCGCCAAAACCGTTTATTGTTTGTTTAGTTCCCAATCAATTTACCACACAATTACTATTTCGAGCTGAGGACGGGGTTTTCGTGATCCACTCCAAATAAAACCGAGTGACAAAGAATTTTTTATGTGATCACACTCAATTATTAACCATGAAAATAAATTACATTTAACTGAAACTAAATTTGTCAATATCTTTGGTGGTGATCTATATCTCTTTTATTATTATTGTTAATAAAAAAATAGTGTGATCAGGATCGTTATTTTATATTTAAATTTAAAGATTTACTGGTTAATAGTGATTTGTGTCACTTTTTAAGGCGCTTTTACTCGGTGTTCTCTCGCTATCAAAGCGCCAAAGCTTCAATCGTGAAATTTTTTAACAAGTTTTTTCGTTATTCTTACATCTTGTTTGACGTCACTAGCCTTTGTTAAAGAATTTGAGGTATCGGAGAAGCCAAATTTCCGCACCAAAGATCACCATTAAAGCGGCGCAAAACCACCAAAACGCATTGCCATCTTCCATGCCGGGCATACCACCGATGTTGATTCCCAATAAGCCAGTCAAAAAACTGGTTGGAAGAAAAATGGCAGCGACGACCGTAAATAAGTAGCTATTTTGGTTTACCTGCTCATCACGAAGGTGGCGTATTTCATCTCGAATTAAGTCTAGTTCACCCAAATAAAAATCGATAGTTTCGTTAATGCGGGTAATGTTGTTGAGGGCGTAATGAGCATGGTGCTCGTGCTGTATCAGCGGTGAAATCTCGGATTCAGAAAAATCACGAATGGCATACAGTTGAGGGCGAATAAAGCGTTTGATTCTTAGAAGGGCTTTTTGAGTGTCGATGGCTTTGTAGGTTTCACTGTCATTAATATCAAACGCGTTGATCGCATTATCAATCCCCTCTAAATAAAGATCGATTTTACTGCTGAGGCCATCAATGATTTGCAGCAGCAATTCGGCGAGATCGCCAGGTCCGGATTTTTTTTCAAGAGCTTGGCGAATTTCCAAAATTGAGCGGGAAGGAATTTTACGCGTCGAGATTAAGATACCTTGATAATACAGAATTCGAACGCTGAGCATATTGTCTGGCGTATCGTTACTGTTCATATTGATGCCACGGAGAATCAGCATGAAATTATCCGCATCGTATTGATGAAAGGATGGGCGCGTCTCATCTGCCAGCAGTTGGTCGACAGTACTTTCCGGAATGCCATTATCGAGCAACCAAGTGCGAAGTTCAGGGCTCATCCTTTCACAGTGATACCAGTGATTCGTTTGTAAAGGCTCACTTTCAAGAGGTTGTTGCTGCGCTGGGAATACAGAAAAATCCCAGTGGTCTATCATAAAGCCCATATCACATCCTATTATTAGTGCTAACTAAATGATTATGTGGGCACAAATTCTATTTTGTCCAGCGAAGAGTGGCGACTTCTAGGGCTTAGATACCTGAGGTTAAACTTGGTTGTGAATCGTCAAATAACGGCATGCTGCTTCCTCTCCCATGTAGCGTTGTAAGGTTTTCTCGGGCACTTGGGTTAAGTCCACCATAATAAGTCCATCAAGCGCGTGGTTAAATTGTGCATCAAGGTTAAAACTGACGATTTTTCCATTGAGCCCGAGGTAGTGTCTTAGGAGAACCGGAACGGTTCTGCCTTCATCGATGCGGCTCAGTACTTTTGATAATCGTTGAACGTCGTTTAAAGCGGCTAACATGTCTGGACACCATGTTTGTCGCTCACTAAACGGTGTGCGAGCGGTCACCGCATCTTGAAATTCAGAATGAGAGTAGTGCTGGGTTAATGTTTGAACCAATAACTGCCGCGCTTGATCGCTGTAATCATTGCTGATGCTCACTGGGCCAAACAGGTGCGTATAATGCGGGTTTTGATAGATAAAATGGGCAATGCCTTTCCAAAGCAGCAATAGGGCGGTCGTCGATTTTTGGTACGGTTTGGCAATAACAGAGCGCCCAAGCTCTATCGCGTTGCCCATTTTGTTTAAAAATGAGTAATTGTAGTCGAATAAGGTGTGTGAATAGAGACCATTAATGTCTTGATGCGTCAGTATTTTATCAACCAGTCCTAGGCGATATGCGCCAACTAATTGCTGCTCCTTTCGATCCCAAATAAAGAGGTGATGATAGTGCTGATCAAAGACGTCGAGATCGAGCCCATGGCCTGTTCCTTCGCCCGCATCGCGAAAGTTGGTTTCTCTTACTCGACCGATTTCATGCAACATAGCGGGAATCATTGATGCTTTCGTGCAATAAACCTCAAAATCTTGATGAGTGAATAACTTATGATGAAATGGCAGATTGGCTAAATCCTCAAGCAAAGTATCGAGTGGCAACCGCTTGGCTATCGGGCTTTCTGGCTGCGTGCTGCGGATGGCTGTTTTGGTCGTGTTGTCCTGATGGAGCAGATACGTATTAAGCCTGAGATAGCCGACTAAAGCGTGCTCAGAAAGTTGGTTAAGTTCTCTGGGTTTTATCTCGCTGCCAATCGAAATATCAATACATTGGTTGTGTTTGTTGAGCAACTCTCTTCCGAGCATTAAGGTTCGTAACAAGGGATGTACCTTCCCAGCAAGATAGAAGCGCTTTGAATTGTGGCCATCAATAAATACAGGGACGGTTGTCGCATGGTTGGATTGGATTAAACTGGCGACAGAGCGGCTCCACTGCTTATCTTCTAATCGCCCTTGTTTGCTATCGACCATCGTTGAGACTTCGCCAGCAGGAAATAACAAAAGCAGGCCTTGTTGTTGTAGATGTCGATGGGCTTCTCGCAGAGCAAGGTGATTGGCTTTATGAGCTTGTTTTCCCTCAAACACATCGACACCAATAAACAGTTGGTCTAACTCAGGTACGGTTTTTAAATAGTGATTGGCTAGGATTTTTACGTCACTACGGAGCATAAGCAGCAGTTCCGCTAAGATGATTCCCTCGACGCACCCAAGTGGATGATTGGCGACAATAATCGTCGCGCCTGTTTCTGGCACATTATTGAGTGATCCTCGCGCAATTCGATAGTCAATACCTAATACTTCTAACGTAAAACGTAAGAAACCTTGAGTATCGATACCGACGGGGCGTTTGGCATAAAACTTATCAAGTTTACTTAGTCCGGTTGCCCATTCGGCAACATTTTCACCAAGAGCAAATGGTGTTTTACGAGGAAGTCGAAAAGGGCTAACTAGTGACATAAGGGATTCATCTCGCTGATTCATTTCGTCGAGAGTAAAAAATGCATGTGTCACTTACGCGGCATTTCAATGAGTGTTTAGTGATCTTGATATGACACTTATATGAAGCTGTGGCGTTTTTCGAGTCTATTTGAAAGGAAAGTTTGTATGTGCTGTGATGAGCCACTTGAAAGCATAATTGCCTCACAAACTGGCGACTTTTATCGACATCATCGAAAAATTATTGCTACTGTTTTGGGGCAATATAAATAATCATAGAAACTGAGTTTACCTTTGTTGATGCTGCTCTGGATAACGGGAACCTTTTTGGTTCCCGTTTTTTATGGTGATAACTTCTATACACAAAGTTTTGTTTTAATTTACTTTTATAGTTAGTGAGTCTTTTGGTCACCCATGATCTAAAAGCTTTTAGATCATGGGTGACCAAAAGCAAAAAAATCTTCTATCGCTGATTCTTGAGATAAAAAAATGGGAGCCTTATTGGCTCCCATGACGATAGATTTGTAGCGGTGTTATTTTTCGAATTGCTCTTTGACTAGACGATCAAGAAGACGTACACCGTAGCCTGTAGCGCCTTTCGGCTTATTCGGAAGACCTTCACTGGTCCAGGCAGTGCCTGCGATATCAATGTGAACCCAAGGTGTATCATTTTCAACAAAGCGTGCTAAGAATTGGGCGGCGACACTGGCTCCACCAATACGTAGCTTGTTGCCGTTATTGCGCATGTCGGCAATATCGCTATTGAGTAAGCGGTCAAATTGCCCACCCATTGGCAGTCGCCAAACTAGCTCTTGCTCGACTTCGCCTGCTGTAGTGAGTTGTTCAACCAGGGCATCATTGTTTGAAAATACACCGGCGATCTCTTCACCCAATGCAATCAGTACCGCTCCCGTCAGTGTGGCTAAATCAAACATCGCTTGAGGTTTAAAGTTACGCTGTGTGTAAGTCATTAGATCACACAGAACTAGGCGACCTTCAGCATCGGTGTTCATGACCTCGATAGTCTGTCCTGACATACTGGTTACCACATCGCTAGGGCGCTGGGCCTTATCACTGGGCATGTTTTCAACCAGACCAAGTACACCAATGGCATTCACTTTTGCTTGACGTTTAGCTAGGGTGACCATTAAGCCAGTAACTGTTGCGGCACCACCCATATCTTCTTTCATGGTATTCATGCTGGCATTGGGTTTTAGAGAAAGGCCGCCGCTGTCAAAAGTAACGCCTTTCCCTAGAAAGGCCACTGGCGCTTGAGAAGCGTCACTGCCAGAGTACTTTAAGATAACCATTAGGCTTTCACGAGCCGAACCTTGACCGACACCAAGGAGAGCACCCATTCCCAGTTCAGCCATCGTTTGGCTGTTGACGACTTCAACTTCTAATCCGTGTTCTGTGAGGCATTCGCAGAACTGCGCATAGGACTCAGGGTAAACCACATTGGCGGGCTCCCAAATGAGATCTCGAGTGACTTTCACACCTTCGACAATCGCATCAAGTGGCTGGTACATGTCTTGGGCGACTTGAGGGCTAGCAGAGGAAAACGTGACACTTTCTAATTGATACTTGGCTTGCCGTTGTGGTTGAGTGCGGTACTTGTCAAAACGATAGTGGCTCAATTGCAAGCCATAGGCAAAATGAGCGGCTTGTGCAGGCTCTTCGGTAATCACGTTAAGCTCGGTTAAACGTAGCGCTTCAATGTGTTTTACGAGAGTATCTGCTGCTTGCTGAACATCAAGATCTGACCCACTTTCTACTCCAAGGATAAGTACTCGTTTCAACTCGCTACCGGAAGGGGCAACGATATGAATCAAGGCGTCTTTGCTCGCGGAAAACTCTTCTACCTCAAGCGCCCGAGTGAGCGCGCCTTGGGTCTGGGCATCCAATTGCTGTGCAAGCTTAGAAAGCGGAGCGCCTTTAGCCATCAAAAATAGAGCGTTACCATCAGTGGGTAGTGTGAGCGGAGAAAACTGTATCTTCATCTGTGAGGTGTCCTTACTAATTTATTGTATCGGCGTTGAATAATGAGGGGTCACGGAATGACAAAGAAAACACGACGTGAAGCCATATAAAGTTTGAGCAGAGAGCGATAAGCGCAGAGCCAAGCGATAGGAATTAAGTGGGTTTTCTTTATAAAACAACGCCTGTCAGTAGGGTACGGGATGGCTATTCAATTCGCAACTAAGCTCGGTCGATCAATATGCATTGTTATAATATGAAACGCGCATTGCGGGTTGGGTCATATAACTGAGCCCCTGAGGTGTTTTGGTAAGAGCAAATACAGTGAATGAATTAAGTGACTTGCTATCGATTTGAAAGAGCGCACGGAGAGAAAACGAAAAAAGCCTGACGAATGACTTCATCAGGCTTTTAGAATATGGTGGCCCCTCGCAGACTTGAACTGCGGACCAATCGATTATGAGTTAGCCACTAACGCAGTAAGTCTAGGAAAACCGAGGTAAATTAAGCGTAACTAAAAATACCTTAAAGTATTTACTAAACAGTAGTTTAGCGTAGTTTCTCTAAAGTTGTCAAAACTAGTGACTGTACCGGTAGCGTACCTTTTTTTCGGTACAGTACTCACACTCTGTGATATCAGAACTCTCCGATCGAGCCCTTCACCACTCCTGTACCCCAAGACCGAAGAGGCAATATTTTCCCACAACAAAACCGGCTAGTCAGCACATAATAGACACGTTTCTTTTGTCATTTCTTGACCGCCTTTTATCAATGGCAGATTATGAGCTTAGTAGATTATTGGTGGTGAGATAGACATGTTCTGTAGTTGCAGAGTGTTTAGTAGAATTGACCATATAAATCAGTGCATTGATATGATGGTGTCTGTGTTTTCTTAAAATCTCATATAAACAATGTCTGCTTAAAAAAGACTGTTAAATTTCTTGGCATCTTTCCGCGTATCCCTCACGGCAAGTGCAGTGCCATTTCAAGGGAATTGAATGGAGAAACGATATGTCTACCACTGGGGAAAAACCAGGAAAAGGTGCATACACATGTGATAACTGCGGACAGGTGGTTGTATTAGATGACAACTCCGATACTTTACCGCCTTGTCCAAAATGCCAAGAAACTGAGTACACACCATAGGAGGGAGTGTTATGAGTGGTAAATCTACGCACGTTGTTCCAAACTCTGATGGTGGCTGGGACATTAAGCAGAGCGGCGGGCAACGTTCATCTGGTCATTTTGACAGAAAACAGGATGCGGTAGATCGAGCGAGAGAAATTAGCCAAAATCAAAATACTGAGTTGGTTATTCATAATAAGGACGGCCAAATTGGTGGAAAAGATAGCCACGGTAACGATCCTTTCCCTCCAAAAGGATAACTAAAATTTAACAAATCAATGCAGCCGACCGCTATTGCGTCGGCTGATTGAGGCGTTAGTAGTATTAGAGTAAGGAGATAATAATGGACTGGAGGGATTGCGACTCACTCAGAGCATTAAAGAAATTGGGAAGCTTTAAATCAGTAAAGGAAAAGATAAATTGTGACCTTGAAAATATTTCATCAATTAATGCAAGAGGGTGGAATGAACTATTCGATAAAATAACATCTCTTCGCGCCTTGTACATTTCAGAACCACAAAAATCAGATGGAGATTTCATATCTGAAAGTAATAAGTACATCTTTGTACTCTTATACACATCCGGAAAGATTAGGCTCGATTTTTTAGAAGTAGATGTTAATCATTATAAAGACAAATCTGTTGCTAAAAAATGGAGAAATAAAGTGCTGAAAGCAATACATCCTGACGTATGTAGTGATAGTCGTTCAGAAGCAGCAACAAGAGCTTTGAATGATATTTATAATGAAATGGTGCAATGATGCATGAGTTGTTACCTTTTAAGAGTGAAAGCGTTAAGGGTTTGTATAAAAAACCAAGCATGGAGCAGTTTGAGCACTTAGACTCTAAAACCATAAAAGGTATTGATAATGCTTGGGATAAAATTGGGATAATAAATGATGAGGGTATTGTTTGGGTTGAATCAAGCAAATTGCATACCGTAATTAGAACCACTAAGGGAAATGCAAAATACTGGGTTTCAAAGCTGCCGAACAATGAAAAAATTGTAGTAGAAAATGGGGATATTTATGTTAGTGGTTCTTCATTGTGTAAAAACTTGGACGAGCGAGTAAATTACGCAGGAAAACTAAATACAGAAGACTATTTGGAGTATTCCTATGCACTATTGGTTGCGACACGCCGATGTTCTCGAGCTCGAGAACTTAGAGCTAAACGCTATGAGCAAACTTCAGAAAAGCTGAAAAGACTAAAATCAATAAGAATCAAAGTCCATAAAATAACGAAGGATGAGTTGACTGGAGATGATTTGAATATAAGGACAGCTGAGTTTTCACACATACGTAGCAAAAGTGCCTATCCTCAAATTGCCCACTATTTGGATAATGGCTTAATTGTCAACAAGTCCACTCATGACCTAATAACTAGGAATAATGTAAACGATGAAAAAGAGTTACTGTTCCTTTGTCAGCAAATGTCTTGGAGTACAAAGTGGTACAACAACTTTAAGAAATCGTTTTGCAAATAAATACTGTATACAAACTGTTTAAGAGTGATTCGCAACGCGTGGCATTTTCACTATGCGTTGTGTTTGGCGTTTAAGGTGGTATGCGGCGGAATCGGTATTGCGTTGCTCACACCTTAACATGGCTTTAGAGTGATAATAATTAAATTCGGAGTTACATTTGGAAAAATATGTTGCAACATCTTTATCAGAGTATATATCAATAGCGACATCTATTGTAGACCAAGTGGATGATGCATGGTTTCGTGGTCACGCAAATGCCTCATATAGACTTACACCATCTGTTCTGCGTGATAGTGTTCCATTGACGGATGGTAGAGGTAATCAAGTCGAAGACGGACAAATAGTCATCTCCGAAGGTGGAACAGTTACAGGAATCAATCCTGAAAGGATGTTTTACGAATTTAAATCGAGAGCAATGCCATTTTTAGGTCGAGAGCCTAAAAATAATTTCGAATGGATGTTTTTGATGCAACATTATGGGTTACCTACCAGATTGCTGGATTGGACGGAAAATGCCCTAGTTGCTTTGTTTTTTGCATTAGAATCATTTCCAAAATCAGAAGAAGAAAAGATATATGATCATACCGCTTCAGAAGAATTTTTGGAACATGATGAGTTTTGCCCTCATGGTGCTGCAGTATTTGTTGTTAGTCCATCCAAATTAAATAAAACCTCTATTGGTAGATCAGACAAAATTTACATATCTGAAGAGCCTGATAAGTGGGATTCTTATTTTGATCCAATGAATAAACCAAGCAGTAATTATACACCAATTGCGGTTCAATCTAGTCATATAGATACAAGAATTAGATCGCAATCGGGGCACTTTACTCTGCATGGTGCAAATATATGGCCATTGGATTATTACACTGCATTACGAAATATTTTGAATAAAATATTTATACCATATGAATATTCACTACAAATTTTCCACGACTTGCAAGCATTAGGTATATCGGAATCTTTTATATATCCGGGTCTTGAATCCTTATCTCGAGATATAAAAAGAAAGGAAACAAGTTACTTTCTTCGTAATTTACTCTAACAAGGCGAATGAATTGAAAAAATACATATCACGAGTTTTGGTTTCCAAAATGTAGCGCCTTGTATTTTGCAACTGTTCTCATCATTATGTAGTAGGGATAGTATGGATAATTATCGACAAATATTGGCAAGAGTGCTAGATGAAATACCTTTTCCGGAATTTAGGAAGCGAATGGTTGGATTTATCAAGAATCCAGTCTTAGATAATAGTTATGCATGCTCTACCCAGCTTCAGAATTCCGGTGTTGACATTTTTAATGCATTAGGATTCTTGTCAGTCGCGTGTTTATTTTTAGCCTTAGTTGAAAAGTCTTGGGCTGTATTCAAAACAATATCTGTATTTAATCCAGTTCACATAGTCGCGATCTATATCGCTAATGGTATCCTGTATGCAGCCACATTATCTTTAGTTTTTACTGCTTGGTACTGTTTACGAGTAGGTAATGTTAATTACTACAAAGATATTTTTTATAAAATATTTGCTCATGGGTTACGAATATATGCTTTATATGGATTGCTTTTAGGATTACTATTTATAAAAAGCTACGGAGATCTTTTGCTCAAGGGATTATTCCCTGAACAGTCATTTTCTCACCTCGGTTGGATGATTTATATATTAGTCGTATTGGTGTGGTGGCCATTTAGGTTGTTAGTTAATCCAATCTTCAACTTGATGGGTTTTCAACGCTTCAGAAAAACTGCCTGGTTCGTTACAGCGTGTCTTTGCTTCGCAAGTTTTCAACCAATTAAAGTAATAGTAATAAGTGGTAGTAATAAAATTATCAATTTTGAACGGCAGTGTAAGGTGTTCAAAAGTGGAGAATATTATAAAGGCTTGAATGGAAGTGCAAAAGAAGAGGCGGAAGTATATTTTTGCAAAACTAAATAACGCCATGAGTATGGCGTCAATAGTTAATTTTCGCCATATTCTCATCTCACACAGTTCCGTCTCTTGGTATTTTATTCAGGATTACAACCACCTTTAAAAAATAAGCGATGATGGTTCTCGGAACTAAAAACTTTATAATTTCCATATCATGTATCAGGGGCAGAGTATGAATCCTCTCCAACTGATTGATTGGCAAAGTCGGCGACTTTAACTTCATAATCTACGTAGCAGTCTAGTTGATGTGGCTCTACTTGATTGGAGGTAGGTAATTCATAATTAATTACTTCACCTTCGCTATTCTTACGCTCTTTCTTATAGATAAAGAACTCTGCGTATCTGTTTGGTGAAACACCCTCAAAATTCTTTAGCACTAATTTATCGTGATTTGGACTATCTATTTGAGAGATTGCGTCACTATGTAAATCGAGGGCTAAACTTTTTTCGTAAGGCTCAATGTAAACAACGCTTGTAATACCTGCAGCTACGATATGTCTGGCACAATTGTGACAAGGAAATGTTGTACAATACAAAGTTTTTCCAATAGTACTTGCTCCGCTGCTGCGAGCTAGAGAGACTATTGCATCCATTTCGGCGTGTATTGCTCTGGAATACTCAATAAGTGATTTTGCTTTTGAATTGTTGAAGATAATGTCAGCAACTCTTCCTGGTTCAGAGATTCCTTCACCGACAAGAATCTGTTTTATCTGTTCTTTCAGTTGTAATTTGTGTTTATCGTTTTGACACCCTGATTGGTTATAACACCGCAAGTCTTTTTTACTGTCGTTATCGTAGAGGCCTCCTCCAAACTGAGGGACATCATTGCATCCTGTAGCAATTATTTTCCCTTTATCATCCATGATTGCAGCGCCTACTTGTCTAGATAGGCAAGCTGAAGAGAGCGATGCTGATTGAGCTGAGTAAATGCCTCTCTCATCTCTAGTAGGTGTGTGATTCCCGACTCCATGGACCAAGTTTATGAACCTTTTTATAGACCGACTGAGTTCTGTAGTATCATCGAGGTTTCTGATAAAGTAGTCTGACATTTGGATTGCTTTCTCCACATGCTGACCAAATTTGTCATTACTATTCCGATCTCTTTCTATGAGCTTTATCGCTTCAGTACCGTCTGTAATGCCTTCTTCCTTGAGGTTCTTCTCTCTTTGATCCTTAGTTCTCAGAAGGCCAATGAGATAGAAGTTTTTTCTGTAGACTTCTTGAAACAGAGCTACTTCATCGTGGTGTTTTATCTGATCAACGACATATGCTACTTTTTTTGTGACTTTGACAGCTTTACCACTATCACTTCCATCACCAAATATTGAGTTTCTGATTAGATGTATTCTGCGAATGCCAATTTCAGCAACTGTAGTGTTTGAATGCTGCTTTCTAAGCTGATCTCCGAGATCCTGTAGAGTATTGTAGCGCTGAAATCCACGTAAACTGAGTATGGATTCTGGATCTGGTTGGGTAGCTGCAATTAAGTCACTGAGCTTTATGTGTTCGACATGATAGTTGGCGGACTTTAGTTCAGTAATTACGACGCTTTTAAGTCTATTAATTCCTGCACCAACAGCACCACAGAGGCCTATAACGAGCTCTTGTGAGTGTCTAGAACGTATAGCTTCAAGCGAGTTTCTATAGCCGCTATTCGCCGCCGAAGGAGATTGTGAAGGGGATATACTCGTAACAGTTTCTGCTGGCATTATAAGTCCCTATAGATTGCGCATATAGGGTCATATTATCAGACATAACAACTTTACCAATCAAGCTTACTTGCTGCTACCTTGAGGTTTTTCTTTGCATTTTCGAATGCGATCATCTTTTTCTTCTGGTGAATTGAAGATACCGTTGCCTTTTGGGAGGTAGAAGGATGTTTGCTTACTTTCTCAGCAGTACGAGTTTCAGACACAGCCATATCAACAATATTCATTGCATTCACCTTGAAAAAATTCGCGCAAATTATACACAAGCAATCCGTGCTTTCAATAAAATTTCTATTGCGTTTGATTTGAAGATATCATCTCAATGATAGTAAAAGCACCCTATGAAACAACTTTATTTTTCTTATGTGAGGTGTTGCTCAACTTGATGAAGAATAACTAATAGCTGTATTAAGATTTTTATGTTGATTTTTTGTTCTTTAATATCAATAATTTATGTTTTGGTTACTTGTTTCTTCTGCCTCGGAAAACATATAACGTCTTATACATTCTCAAATTATCTTTTACCTACCTAGTTGCGACGTAGCTTCGAGCTATATCTCTTTTCCAAAACTTCTTTCATCTTGGCCGACGCATCTTTCATGTCCTGGCGCAGATCTTCAATTTCTTCAGGTGTGAGTGGTCTTGGTCCATCCTGGTCTAGTTGCTCAGAACTGGATGATTTGGCTGTTTTTCTCTTTCTCAGCTCTTCTCTGGCCCATTTTGACGACTCCAGCATATCATTCCTCAAGTTTTCCTTTTCGGCTTCTGTGAGGGGGCGTGGTGGCTCTGTATTAGGTTCTTTTCTTTTCATGTTACCTCTATTGATCGAGCTACGTTGATCTCAGTGGTTTAATTCATTCACTTCTTGGCGTACAAACCATCATCTCACCACGTGCACTAATGCTCAATAAGTAACCTATACCGACAGCAGGTGACCAAGTTACCAATGAGGGAGTCCAGAGGGGCTTGCCCCTTTGGGCATAGCGCAGCGTAAACCTTCAAATTTTATTCGAACGTAAGTTCGCGAAGACATTGATTCATGGGGAGGTACGAGGCATGAATCAATGCATGAAGTAATAGGTTAGGAAGTCTGTACAGTTCTCACTTCTCGTGCTTCCCGTGGTCCCGTTTTAGAGTCTCACTTTATCGACGATATGGTTTGTACGAGTTAAATTTTTTCGTTTTAAGGGCTACTGAACAGTGATTGATGAGTAAATCTGTAGAAATTGGAGTTTGGGGTGGGGTCAGAATCGCTCATTAGTGGCGAAAAATTGAACATTTCCAGATGCCAGGCGTGCGAATATGACCGGAGTAAACCGGCGTGTTGTATTGAAGTGTTGAGCTTGATTTAGGTACCGTCAGCTCTCGTTGCTAAAAGGCTCTGCTTCGCAATAACGATAGTCCTGCGTTGTTTGCAGTGATATCGCCATAGAATGAGCGATACGAGCACCGTGGCCTTTAAATACTCGCCATTGATTACTTAGCCCTTTAGCTTTGAGAGATTTCAGAGCGTGCTCTTGTTGCTGAGAAAGCCAATCTTTTTTGAACCCGAGTTCAGTCATGAATTTTTTCGTGAACCATTTATAAGCGGGCTTGTTGAAGACCTTTCCTTCACTCGTACTCATTCTTGCAGTGATACTATTTAAGTAGCCTGCATCGGTGATTTTTTTGATATACCGGTACCAAGTGGAACGGGGAATCGTTTCGTTGTGCAGTCGTTCATGGCGTTTCATGAAGGCTTTGTATGTAATTGGGTCCAAGAACTCTTTTTTGGCTACGCCGATACGCAAAGTCGACCAATCTACTGCATCAATTAAGGTTTCGAGTATTCGGTACATTCGGAGGCGAGCGTCTTTGCGGCATATATCCAGCGATTTGAGCATAAAGCTACGTACCGGGAATTTAGCGACTCGGTCTGAGACGATACGAGTGGTTTCTGGTACTGCTTTGAGCCTTTTTCCTCGATACTTGTTAAAACGGTGCTTATTTTGTCGGGTGCTGCTATTGTTTTTGTTGGTCATGGGATCACCCTTTGAAGATAGAATATGTCAGGGTGAAAAATGAGCACTTTATATCTTTAAAGCGTGCTCTATAATGTTTTATTGTCATGTTATACCTCTCAGGAAGGTTAATGTGAAAATGCGGGCCGGTGTTGCGAGCACCGGCCTGTGTGTCTTGATTATTTGCCTTACTTGAACGGCCAACCTCTGGTTTTGTTGGTTTGCTTATTCAACGACATCATTCCTCGATACGCCTTGTTTGCCACTTTGTTTTGAATCCCTTTCAGCACGTCAGCTAAGCGATAAAGCTGCTTACTGTATTTGGTGGAGTGTGCCCACTGACCAGCAAAATAAAACGCCAGCATCACCAGGAACATGACCGTGAAAAATGCGCTAAAGTCGGTCCAGTTTTGAGGTGGGAAATGTAGATCCATGCTTGTTCTCCTCTATGCCTAATGGTGAAATCCTGAAGAATTGTTCTCTCAGAACTTCGGTGTGTGATTCTTTAGCCAACCGTCTACCTGCGCGCTAAAACTCAATTCGACTCACGCCCCATACCTGCAGCTCTGGCAAACGGTGTGTCACCTGTACCTGGTTCTTCGGACTTGGCAGAATCGCTGCCAATTGAGCCTGTCATCATCTCAGCCATCTCTGAGTTGGTCGCCGACTTAAACGCGGCTTGAAGGGCGGATGCGCCACCGGCAGTGCTCATGACTGCACCAGCGGCCATTCCCCCTGTGGTCATTGCGGCCCCGGCCATTGCTCCGGCACTGATGTTGCCTGAACTGGCGGCGGATCCAGCGCCTGGGATTAGGCCTGCAACGATATTGGGAACGGAGTGGATCAATAGCACCAGGACCAGAGCAACAATGAAAATAACCAGCAGCTCTCGCATGGGGGCATCGTCAGAAAGATTGACCAGGAATGAATCCATGATGGACATCGCAATGCCGATCATGAGCGTCATCGTCATGAGTTTTAACGCCAGGCCAAGGACGTTACGGAAATAGTTAATGGCGATATCGGAAGTCCAGCGCGAGCCGCCAAAACCAAGCACAAAGATTCCTGCATAACAAAGTACCCAGGCCGACACCAAGGCCACTAACACGTTGGCAGAAACGATAGTCATACACACGACAATCAGCAGGGTGATGATAAAGATCGCCAGGCTGTCGAAGGGGCTGGAAAAGCTGTAGGCATTGCCTGATTTAGCCACAATATCCAGGGCGATACTGATTGGCTCAGATGGCGTCAGTTCACGCGGTAACCCCGCAGCTTCTGCGCCAATGATTCTCAGTGAATCGATGATGGACGTGGCAAATTCAGGACCATTGCGTAGCAGCCACAGAAAGAAGCCGAACGTCATTATGAAGCGGATAAACTCGGCAAAGAATTCCCTGATATCCGCTTGGCGGAGGAGGAGGGTTCCTCCGGTCCAAACCAGAGAGATAGTACCAAGCAGCCAGAACAGCCAACTGGCATAGTTGGTCATCACGCTAGTCCAGGTACTGGCGACCGTCATGAATTGCAATGCGACGTCATCCAGCACACCGTTGTTATCAATGGCAGCATGGGCGGTCACCGAAGGGACAATCAAGCCCAAGGAAATTACCTGACGAGCCTTCATGATCAGAACCCCTTATTCTGGCTGCGATCGGTAGGGTCACCCATGTTCCAAAAGCAGTTGGCTTGTTGTTTTTCGGCTTTGGTCAGGTTCGGTGAGTCGCAATCGATATCTTTGATGTCTTGGGATTGGTCACAGCCAAGCAGAAGCAATGACGTAAGCAGGCACAAAGCGATAGGTGAAGTGATTTTCATGCTTAAAACCCTCTGTTTTGGGAACGGTCGGTTGGCGAACCAAAATCAAAAAGTGCTTCGTGGGCGGCTTGTTGCAGTGCCTCTTTATCGGCGTCTGCCTGCATCCGGGCACCTACAGCGTTTTGCTGAGCAATCAATAAACTGCGGATTTGCAGCAGTTGGTTAGCCTGGTTGCTGGCAAGTTGATTGGCATAACCGATAGCCGCCATCTGACCATCGGCTCCCTGAGCGGCTGACTGCAATCGTTGAAGCTGGCGGGCATCGGTTTGTAAGTTGTCTTGCTGGAGTGCCAGGTTGTTGAATAAGGCGTCGTTGGCTTTTTTCTGAGATTCAGAGGCCAAGCGACGGTTTTGGATCATGGCAGTCCTTTCCGTTTCACTGCACCCTGAAGAGGAAAAACAAGGTGAACTGCGGTAGTAGGCCACGTCCTGAAATTTGCCCAGATACTCGTCCAGACTGCCGAGCTGATTCTGGTAATAGGAGAGTGTATTGGTCGCCTGAGTCAGATCATGAATCGTGGATTGAGCCTGGTCCCAGATGTAGGAAGCCGGAGCCATGGTGTTTTGTAGCATGTTTTCATACTGCTGTAATTGGGACTGATACTGCTGGATTTGTTTGGCAGTCTGCGTCACGGCTTCCATCGCTGAAATGATGTTTTGTTGCAGGTTAACGCCATCGGCCACCGGTATACCGGACCAAACAGGGCTGGCGTGCGCCATTATTCCGCCGAGTGCTAAAAGACGAATTTTAGCCGCTAAAATTTTTGTGCTGATGTTCATCGTGTATTCCTTACTGACGTTTAAGTGGTTTATCGACTTCTGCTCTTCGTGGCTTGTTTCTGTTTTTTCTGAGCCATTTCAGCGCGCAGTTGCGCTTTACGTTGTTCCAGCGCCGATGGCCTTTGCTCCTGTGGCTTGTCAAAACGCATGACATCAAGCTGAGAAAGGGTGCTGAGCGTGTTGCGCCTGATGCCAGGCGGCGCTTTACCAATTGGCGGAACACCACGGCGTTGAGCCTTAGCCGGTGTGGCCTGATGGTTGGCAGACAGCAAAGCTAATCGACGTTGTTCCAGACCTTTATCGCTGAAAGTAAGAGGCAGGCCGGTGTCTGCCGCTGCGCGGATCACGCGAGCTTTAAATTCCGGAGAACCATTGACACTGATTTGATTACCATAACGCTCCAGGGCTATTTTCAGCGCCTGAGTTATCGCTTCGGAGTCGGATTGAGTCGAAACCTGGAGGCGCTGACCATCGTCACGGACCGCGCCATTTTTGGAGCGAAACAGAACGGTGCCGGTTTTGGTGATTGAATCGATCACACTGCTCTGGTCTTTGCGCGTCTGTCCGTTTCCCTGGAGCGTGTTGCCATCCAGTGCCTGAGCTGCTTCTCGCGCTCGCAACGCGGCTAATGCGGTTTGGTCACCTTGTTGCGCTTGGTGCTTCAGCCAGTCGGCCCAGGTGAGCTTGCTGTGAGTTTGATAAACCTGTTGGCGTTCTTGTTGATATTGTTTATGGATAGAGTCCAAGCGGCTTTGCAGCGCCTGACTTGCCTGGGAATACAGTACGCGTTTAGTAAATCGACCGCTGCTGGTCAGTTTGATGGCGGCGCGGCGAACCTTGTTGTTATTTTTGGCGTTGATGAATTGCTGGTTTTTCTTGTGGCGAAGCTGGGCTAAAGCGGTGGCCTTATGAGTCGCGAGAGCTTGTTGCTCACGCTGATAGCGTGCATACAGTTCGCTGATATCGATGCGTGTCTTTAGCGGCTGCTTTTGGTACTTACGCTGCGCGGCTTGGCCGGAGTGATTGCTATCGGTCTTAGCCGATTGGAAAGCGCCGAATCGAGCTTCTAATTTGGGTTTTGAGAAATCGCGCGCAACCGTACTGGCTTTGACCGTGATGCCATTGTCAGCCGAGAAAACCAAGCCATTACCTTTGGCCGATAGCGTTAGGCCATGTGTGCGGCAGGTATCGTGTAATTCTGCCCAGGTTTGGGCGGCTTTCATCTCGTCTAAACACTCTCGTTTGATCCAACCGGCCAGGCTTTCAATACCAGAGTGTCGTTCCATGTCAGCCGCGCGCGCAGCGTTGTGAGTTTGTTGCGGCGTATGATTGTCCTGCTGGAGTCCAAACGCTTTTTCTAACTGCTCACATTGTTCGGCTAAGGTTCGATAGGCGGCATACGGTTCATGCATGGTGTGGCGCATTGGGTGAATCTTATTGATGGCAACATGGATATGCAGGTTGTCCGTGTCGTTGTGAACGGCGCTGATACGTTGATGTCCGTTAAATCCAAGGCTGTCACACACACGTTTTTCAATCTCTGAAAGCACGTCCTGAGCAAGCTGTTCACTGGCTCGGAAGCTGATGATCAGGTGATAGGTTTTATCGTTCTTTGCCCGGGTGTTCGACTGCTGAGTGGCAAGTACTTCGCTGATTGCGTCCCGGACGGAATCGGCGTGGCAGTTCGTCAGCTTAACGTGCCCCAAGCGGTGCTCTTTGCTCTGAGCATCGGTGAGGTAATTGATTAAGCCGGCAAAATCAGATTTGTGCGTGGAACGCATCGGAATGTGTTTGACAATCATGACTATGACCTTTGGCGCAGGACCGACTCCATGATGGTGCTCATCTGATCTTTCGTGGTATCAATCCGGTTCAGCACGGCCTTGATGGTCGGCACACCGATTTGCGCGGCTTTAACATCGTTGGTCAGCCAGAGTTTGAGTAAACCGCCAAGACGGCCAAGATCGCCATTGACCTTAACCAGTTCCCGCACCTGCTGTGCATCGACGACGCTTTTCACTTGGCGTCCCTGACCAATTCTGCGCAGGTAAGTGGATACGCTCAGCCCGGCTTGTTTGGCGTTGGCTTCAATCCGTTCACGCTCTTCCGGCAGGCAATAGACTTTGATTGGCGTCGTATTCTTCCTGGTGACTTTCTGTGAATGATTCATGTGTTGTCTCCGTCTCGAACCGTCTGTTACTGACTCGGCCCCGCAGGGCAGGATTACCGTTGAGCGCCCTGGCGCGAATAAGGGAAGTGAAGTGGTAACCGCCGACTTGTCGGGGGGACCACTTCACCTATCCTGCCCGCAATATCACCCGCAACTGTGTTTTGGATACCGCAGGTATGCTGCGCTGCTGTCGCGCAATTGCGCGTAAACCAGCCCAAAAGCAGGCAAAAACACGAACAAACCACATCAATACCAGCGAAAAACACACAAAGTTGTGTCTGCGTTGCGCGTTGGTAGTGCCGCGACTGCGAGCTGACAGCGGGTAAACTGCGTGGCGGCGTATTCATATCAAGTCCTGCTTATTTGGCTTGCCATCAAACGAAAATCCGCTGATTTTGCGCGAAACGTTCTGCTTTTCTTCATCTGGCTTATTGGTTGTGCAGGGCTTGGACTTCGTCGCGATGTACTGCTTTACGTAGCGCAGAAACGTTTCATAGCGGAACGAGATATATTTCTGCTCCGTCAGGTACTCCCAGATGGTTTTGAGGTTATATCCGGCCTCAATGCTTTCCTCGACGAAGGGTTGAACGCCAAGGAAGGTTGCAAGGACTTCCTGCTTGGTGGGTGAGCGAGTATTGGGCTGACGCTGAATAATCCAGGCTTGCAGCTCTTTGACGGAATCCGGCATCTCAAGCCTCCATATTGTCCGGGGTAGCCTGGTCAATTAAGTTGGCGATATCGGAGACCTTGAAATAAACGCGTCTGCCTATTTTGAGTCGATTGGGTTTCAGCTTGTTGGCTAAATCACAGTTAGTGCGAAGAGTAATTCTCAACCCTTCAGGACTGCGATGCAGGATCTCCGCAACCTGAGTAAATGACAGCAGCGGAGAATTTCCGTATTTGTTGTACAACCATTCTTCAGTCGTCATGTTGCTCTCCTTCGTAACGTTCGTTATTACTTTGAATTTGAGCGTATGAAATGTGAGTTTTCGTGTCAAATGGAAGCTTTTCGGTGGTATAGCTATACTTTTCGTGAATTTTGTCGACAATTTTCGATATGTCGTAAGTTTTTTGATTTGATGTTTTCTATTTTTTAGCGGCTAAAATAGAGTCTTTGCTGATTTTGAGCGTTCTTGATTTCGGTATATCGAACATTAATATCTCTATTGATATGGTTGGTTATTTATCCTGTTGTTTTAATTATTAAAATTTACCTTTGTTCTGTATTTATAAATAAAGAGAGAGGAGTGGAATCAAGCGAGTGAGATAGTCAGTAGAGTTGGATTAATTCGGGGGGGAATACGCTTAACTTGTAAAATTGCTTAATTGATTTTTCTCTGTTTTACATCTTTATTTGTGATTTAAATCACTATGGTTGAAGGTGTCCATTTTATGGCTTCTTTGCACAGCGTGAATGTGCCCCTCAAGTGTCAATATCAATATATGTGAGCTTATGAAACGAAAGTGTTAACTCGTAAACGCTCCAAACCGAGGCCAAATTTAATGATTTACTTCACTTACTCCTGTTATTGCTTTTGATGAACTTGCGTTAATCTGCAACGACAAACTACTTGTGTCATCGCCAGTTACAGGTGAAAATCTAACAGACTGAATAATGGAGAATTATATGTCTGTTGGCTACTCAATCCGAATCGACTTCGACAAAACCGAGGAAAGACCAGAGCGAGTCTTTCACGCAATGGCTGTATACATCGAGGGGTTCAACGAACTTCAAGAAGCTTTTATTAAAGGCTACGGCAAAGACATAGAGTTTATTTCTTCATTAAACAGTACTCGCGAAGGCTCTTGTATCGCGGATATTGGTACAAAGCTGAAAGACAAAATTCTCAATGCAAAGCTGAATAACATCTTTGACGGCATCTATAATGGCGTAAGAAAAGAAATCGCTACGGCTAATAAGATTGATTCAGAAAGTGATGTACGAAAGTTCGTGGATAACGTCTATACAATAGCATCTGCAAATGAATCATCTTTTGAGCAATTCACTTGTGAGGGTGATGCTCACTTGATAGATGTGGCAAACGCATTGAACAAAATCTACAAAGCCAAGGGTATGCTTTCACCATCCGATTTGGTTCAATTCGGTCGTGAACTAGACTTTGATGACATAAATAAAGATTTTTCTTGCCCTCGAACGGGAGACCAAATTTTTGAAGACACTGTTCAGCCTTTTCCGTCTAAAGAGGTGTTCATTGTTCGTCGTCCGTCTTATGTTGAGAATCTACAATGGGACTTTGAGTGCAATACACGCAAACCTAAGAATTTCAGCGCGAAAATGTTAGACGAGAAATGGTTCAAAAAATGGTCGAACCATGAAGAACAAATATGGCCTGGTGATGCTTTACATGTTCAAGTAAGAACGAAGCGAAGAACTAACAAGCTCAAGAAAAAAGTATCATACGAAACCGAGATTTTAAAAGTGATTCGAGTTGTCCCGCAAAGCGAGATAGAGCAATTCACATTGGACTTAGAAAATGACTAGAAGTTATGACACAGCGAAGAAAGAAGCGGTATTCATAGCGTTGCCGCTTCTGGTGCTGTTCTTGATAAAGATGCTTAACAATGAGCTAATGTCATTCTTAAAGCTCTCTGACTTCTCTCTAGCGACTTCTATCATGTACGGACAGTTACTAGCTAAGACACTTGATGTACCTGATAAAAACAAGAAAAGAGATAGGTTTAGCACTTATCAGGTATACATCTTTGTTGTGTCTATTTTGTCTATGGCAATGTATATCGGATTCCAGTTGATACCTGATATTAACTTCAACTTTTACATAGCTCAGGTGGTTACTTTCTTAGTTGGAATTATGTTTTATATCCCGTTATCAACACTCATGAGTGACTTGTCTAAAGAGTAATTGACATTAGTGATACCAGGAAGCCAAAATCAATTCCGAATTAATCTAACCCATTGTCTTTTGTATCGTCTCATACTCATTCTAATAAAAAAGGCCACCCCCTACAGGTAGGCTTTTGATACGTATCATTTGATTATTTTAATTAACAATAGCTACTATAATCATGACTGAGGTAGTTTCGCCCACACTCTAAAATCGCGTTTTATTAAAGTCGCCAGCTTTGATTTAACTAAAATCAGGCTATCTGAAGTAGGTGAAGATAGTCCAACGAGCTAGGCCGAGATTTTACCCGATTTCAAGCCGCGTAATTTGACGTGGTATGGCCCCTAGTTTGGGTGAATCAAAAAACTCATTTTTCCCATTTTATACACTTGAATCTTCTCAACTGAATTGGCTTCTTGTGCGCTTTGTACTAATCGACAAAGCTTAGAAATAGACTTCACATTGTGTGTAGCGATATTGTGTTGGAATCGTCGTAATTCACCGAGTGTACATGCTCGGTAAGCTCTCTCTACAATTTTGTTTTTTTCCAGAAGACGCTTTTTTTCTGGAGATACTAAAGCTAAAAGCTGCAAAATTTTGTCTATTTTTTCGTGCAAATGTTCAATAGCATCATCTTCAGTAGCCACACCATATTTTTTCCACACGGGTTCGTGGTGAGAGACCCTGTTTCGGAACTCTCTTACGGTTTTGACTAGATCTTTTGTATTGCTTAGCAGCTCTTTGGTCTTGGTTGTGTTCCATTCACCTTTGAACACAGTACCTAGGTGAGTTGGCCAAATCAAACCTGGCCCCATAAACTCCTTGCTAAGAATGAATTCCCATGTGGAAAATTCAGTCTTTGCAATGATCTCTTGGTGTTTCGGAGTTGGGTTATTGATGTTATAACGTTTCTTTTTGTCTTGTTTAACTTGTGATGCAGCCTTAGAGAAGTTAGTCCTTATAGCCTCGACTTCAAATGGAGGCTTCTTATTTGGCTCATCTGGGTTGAAACTTTTAAAATGGAGCTTGTTCTTCCTCCACCAAAAGTAACCCAAACCTTCTGAAGAGGTTAGTGCAGAGTCAATAGCGTTGCGTAATGCCACCTCTGTGGCACTAAGTAAAGGGTAGAGAGCTGAGCAAACGTGGGAGTTCCATAAGTAAGCTCCGAGTAATTCAATATCGTTTTGCGTATTAAATGTAACTTCATAGCTTTTTAGACGTCCTTCTGTGATAAGATCGTCTATAATTTCTTGATAGTAAATTGTATGTGGCATTTATTATTGCTCTCGAACTTCAATGTTGACGCCTGCGTTAGTATTACATATAATTTACCACAAGGTTGACGTCTGGCTCTAAGGATTATATCCAAGACCTTGCGTAAAGACCTAAAGAATTCGCCCCAGCCTTGAGCTGGGGTTTTCAATTTCTAGAAGCCAATAATTTCTCATCTAGCATACCACTCAGGTATCAATTGGTTGCATATAAACATTCTAAGTTCAAGATACTTTAACTAATCTGAGGATTACATCTTAGAATTCAGGCTCTAAATTACTATTGTCCAAAAATGATTTGGGCAGTATGTAACTTCCCTTACACGTAGGTACTGCCCCCCAAGTGTCAATAAACCAGTCCTGACGATTGCTCATAGCCAGGTCACACCGGCATAATCCTCATTTCATTGACACTTGAGGGGCGGTGTTGGCTAAGACTTTTTCCCTTTCGCAATTGCGTCCAGTTCTTCAACAAGGTCTTCGGCTCTGAGGTGCGTGTAGCGGCGTAGCATCTGCATTGATTTATGGCCGCTGATGGCGGCGACTTGCTGATCACTTAGCCCGCCTTCAACCAAACGGCTGACGCTCTCGTGGCGCAGGTCGTGGAATTTAAAATCCTTCAGGCCAATCTTGGCTTTAATCTTCATCCAGACTTTATTGAAGTTGTACGGGCGTCGCTTGCCGTCTTTGCCTGGTTCACCGAAGAAAATCAGGTCGGTATCAATGGGCCGTACCGGATTATTAATTGCCTGTTTAAAGGATTCTAACGCCAGGAGAGAAAGCGGGACGGTTCTCGGCATGGTGTTTTTGGTTTCGACCAGGAAAACCACGCGCTTTTTCAAATCAACCTGAGAGCGGCGCAGAGAAGTGATTTCAGAGGAACGCATCCCGGTTTCCAGCGCGATACGGACAATCCAGGCCAGCATCGGGTTGGTGTGCGCCTCAACAGCTTCCAGGAGCTGTAACTCTTCTTCCTCGGTTAAGCGTCGTTCCCGGCCAGAAGGCGGGGAGGGCTTACGAATATTCTGGACCGGGTTAATTGCCAGGCCGATACCCCACTCTTTAATCGCAATGTTGTACAGGTGACTGAGCAGGGCCAGGTCAATGCGCACGGTGTTAGGTGAGCGTGGCTTAGGGGCCGGGTTACCTCTGGCGTCGCAACGATCCAGGCCAGCTAACCGGTCGTCTCGATACTTGGCAATGATTTCGGGCGTCAGGGCGGCCAGGGAGTATTTTCCCAGGGCTTTGATGAGCGGTTTGGAATGTCTCGCGTCACAGGCAGCGGTCGCCGGTCGTTTGGTAGGTGAGATTTCTGCCAGGTAGCGTTTTAATGCTTCTTCAATGGTGAGGCGTTCAGATGAAGAGCGTTTGATATACACGCCACGTACAATTTCATCTTCGGTGCGTCTTGCCCAATCCTCGGCATCGCGTTTGAGACGAAAAGTTTTAGACGTCGTCGGCCAGCCGGTTTTTCGAATAACGGCTTTCCAGGTACCTGAAGAGGTTTTAACTAAAGTTGCCATGTGAGTACTCCCGAATGCGTACTGTACTGATTTTGTACCTCGGGACGGAATAAAAGGCAACATTCAAAGAAGGGTAAGCGATAAGTGCTTGATTTGAATGGTGGCCCCTCGCAGACTTGAACTGCGGACCAATCGATTATGAGTCGACTGCTCTAACCACTGAGCTAAGGGGCCAATGTGGAGCGAGAATTATAGGGGAAGCGGCTCATACTGTCTAGACAGTAAGGTGGCTAAATGCGCTTAGTTTTTATTCACTTAACCTTACGAGCAATAAAAAAGGTGAGCTAACGCTCACCTTTTAATCAATAACACACGAGTTACTCGTCTAAGAAGCTACGCAGAGTTTCTGAGCGGCTTGGGTGACGCAGTTTACGTAGAGCTTTGGCTTCAATTTGACGAATACGCTCACGGGTTACGTCAAACTGTTTACCTACTTCTTCTAGCGTGTGGTCTGTGTTCATATCAATACCAAAACGCATACGCAGTACTTTGGCTTCACGTGGAGTAAGGCCTGAGAGTACGTCACGAGTTGCGCCTTTCAAGCTTGTAGCTGTTGCTGAATCCAGTGGCAACTCAAGCGTTGTATCTTCAATGAAATCACCTAGATGCGAATCTTCGTCATCACCGATTGGTGTTTCCATCGAGATTGGCTCTTTCGCGATTTTCAGTACTTTGCGAATCTTATCTTCAGGCATCTGCATACGTTCTGCCAATTCTTCAGGAAGAGGCTCACGGCCCATCTCTTGAAGCATTTGACGTGAAATACGATTCAGCTTGTTGATCGTTTCGATCATGTGTACTGGAATACGAATGGTACGAGCTTGGTCTGCGATTGAACGAGTGATCGCTTGGCGAATCCACCATGTCGCATAAGTTGAGAACTTGTAACCACGACGGTATTCGAATTTATCCACCGCTTTCATCAAACCGATGTTACCTTCCTGAATAAGATCCAAGAATTGGAGACCACGGTTGGTGTACTTCTTGGCAATAGAGATAACCAGACGCAAGTTCGCTTCAACCATTTCTTTTTTCGCACGACGAGCTTTCGCTTCACCGATCGACATACGACGGCTGATATCTTTAATGCTTTGTACACACAGTGATGTTTCGTTTTCAATCGTTTTGAGTTTCAAGATTGAGCGACGAATGTCATCTTCGTAACGTTTAATCTTCTCTGCATAAGGCTTGTCTGAAGCAAGAACTTCATCTAACCATGCTTCGCTTGATTCATTACCTGTAAATAGGGCGATGAATGATTTCTTCGGCATTTTGCCGTATTCAACCGCTGAGCGCATGATAAGACGCTCTTGAGTACGAACGCGTTCCATTGAGGTACGTAGTTCTTGTACTAGATAGTCAAACTGTTTCGGTGTTAAACGGAACTCTTTAAATACATCCAACATGACTTCGCCAGCCGCGTCTGCTTTTGCACTGTTTTCACCGTGCTCGTTTAACGCTAACTGGTAATCTTGGAATGTATTACGTAGAGACGTGAATTTCTCTAGCGCAAGTTCTGGGTCAATACCGACATCGGTTTCTTCTTCATCACTATCTTTATCATCATCCTCGTCTTCATCTTCATCTTCGATGTCGTCTTCGTCATCGAGATCAGATTCAGCCAGTTCAGAACCGATATGGGTCGCCGTTGGTGCAGCGGTTTCATCTGCATCTGGGTCCACAAAACCGGTGATCAAGTCAGTTAAGCGTAGCTCTTCGGCTTGAACTTTATCGAACTGTTCTAGGATGTATGGGATGGTGCCTGGGTAGATAGCAACAGCGTTTTGAACTTGGTTAATACCGTCTTCAATACGCTTTGCAATATCAATTTCACCTTCGCGAGTCAGTAGCTCAACGGTACCCATTTCACGCATATACATGCGGACAGGGTCAGTGGTACGGCCAATTTCACTTTCAACACTAGAAAGTGCTGCTGCCGCTGCTTCCGCCGCATCTTCATCGGTAATGGTGTCATCATCGTTTAGAGCAAGATCATCTGCATCAGGGGCAGTTTCAACTACCTTGATGCCCATGTCGTTGATCATCTGAATAATGTCTTCTACCTGTTCTGAGTCTACAATCTCAGCAGGTAGGTGGTCGTTTACTTCGGCGTAGGTCAGATAGCCTTGCTCTTTGCCTTTAATTACAAGGAGTTTTAGCTGTGACTGCGGATTTTGATCCATAGACGGTATCCAACTTAGTATCTGGTGAAGGAATTAGTATGCGAATTGCAAACCATACATGTTAACAAATTAATTGATTGCTGACTATTCAAACAAACAGGGTTACGCTTTTAAATCTAGCATTAATGCCATCAGCTCCCTTCTTTCATCGACTGATAAGCCGACGCTTCTCTCTTTGGCTTGCAGCTTGTCAATTTGTTTTTCCACACATTGAGCCAGTATTCTGTCCAATGAGTCTAAAAATATATCTTCTTGATTGTCGTCATCGAGTGGTACTTCCCACCCGGCTAAACGAGACAAGGGTGCCTCGTGCTGATGATTTCGCCAATGTTCTATTAACATTCCGGTATTGATATGGGGATTAGCCCTACAATAATCAAGCACATCGACTAATAAACTCAGCCCCGGCACAGGTAGGTCTCTGACACTGCTGAGATCCGGTATCAATTGAGCATAGTTTGGATTTTGGATTAAGAGTGCAATGACTTCTCGCATTGGCGTCCGTTTAATCTCGCGATGAGGTTGAGGACGCTTAGCCTGACTGTCGTCTCGACTAATTAATTGCTGAAGCTGGCGTTCATCCATTAATCCTAGGCGTTTACCAAGGAGTTCCCTTAAGTATAGCCTGAGTGTGCCACCTGGTACTTTTTCTATTAAAGGAACGGCTAAGGCGCTCAACTTCGCCATTCCTTCTCGAGTACTGACATCAACATCTTGCATTAAAGAGTTAAACATAAACTCTGAAAGCGGCGTTGCATTGGCGACTTGTTCTTCAAAAGCCTGCTTACCGTGTTGGCGAATGTAAGAATCTGGGTCTTCGCCATCAGGTAAAAACATAAACTTGAGTTGACGGCCATCCGTTAAATAGGGCAGAGCATTTTCCATCGCTCGCCAAGCCGCTTCTCGCCCGGCACGGTCGCCATCGTAACAACACACCACATTACTGGTTTGACGAAACAGAATTTGCAAATGATCGCCGGTGGTTGACGTTCCTAATGAGGCAACGGAATAATCCACGCCATATTGTGCAAGCGCCACCACATCCATGTAGCCTTCGACCACTAAAATGTGGGGTGGTTCGCGATAAGCCTGCAAGACTTCATAAAGTCCATAAAGCTCTTTTCCTTTATGGAAGATAGGCGTCTCTGGTGAGTTGAGATATTTCGGCGTACCTTCACCAAGCACTCGCCCGCCAAAACCAATCACACGGCCGCGTCGGTCACGAATCGGAAACATGACTCGGCCTCGAAAACGGTCATAGCGATTGCCTTTGTCGTTTTCAATCAACATACCGCCAGACACCAGCATGTCTTGGACCGCTTTCTGCTGACCAAAGTTCTTACGCACCAGATCCCACTCGTCAGCGACATAACCGATACCAAATTTCTGGACAATCTCGCCAGATAAACCTCGGTTCTTCAAATAGTCAATGGCGACTTTACTGCTTGAAAGCTTCAATTGCTGACGGTAAAACTGGGCAATACTGCCCATTAAGTCATAGAGGCTGCGTTTTTCTTCACTGCTGGCTTGCGGCCCTCGCGGAGTATTTTGGCTGCCGCTGCGTTGTTCTCTTGGGACTTCAAGACCTAAGAACGACGCCAACTCTTCAATTGCTTCAGGAAACTCTAAACGCTCATATTCCATAAGAAAGTCGATGGCATTACCGTGAACGCCACAACCGAAGCAATGGTAAAATTGCTTCTCTTGACTGACTGAAAAAGAGGGGGTTTTCTCGTTGTGAAAAGGACAACAAGCCCCATAGTTTTTACCTTTTTTCTTAAGTTTCACGCGCGCATCAATGATGTCGACAATATCCAGTCGAGCAAGAAGATCATCAATGAAACTGCGGGGAATGTGTCCTGCCATAAAACCTAACAAAAAAAGAAAACCAGACGGGAGAATACAAACAAGCCGTGCGTTCCATAGGATTGCACGGCTTGCTGCAATAGTTTTTGTGGGTAAACCTTAAGCGAGCTTAGCGCGAACTAAACCACTGACTTTACCCATGTCTGCACGCCCTTGAATCTGAGGTTTAAGCACGCCCATCACTTTGCCCATGTCTTGCATGCTCGCCGCACCTGAGTCAGCAATAGCACGTTCAATTAGTGCACTTACTTCGTCATCGCTAAGCGGTTGAGGCATAAAATCCTCAAGAACGGTGATTTCAGCTTGCTCTGCTTCGGCAAGGTCTTGACGACCTGCTGATTCATATTGAGCGACAGAGTCGCGACGCTGTTTAACCATTTTGGTCAACACTGCAATAATGTCGTCGTCAGTCAGAGTAATTCTCTCGTCGACTTCACGTTGCTTGATGTCAGATAAGGCTAAACGAATAGTGCCAAGGCGCAATTTGTCCTTGGCTTTCATCGCTAATTTTTGCTCTTCTTTGAGTTGGTCAATAAGAGCCATAACTAATTCCTCTTAGGGATTCAGCTATTAGTACAAACGAACGCGACGAGCGTTTTCGCGAGCTAGCTTCTTAGCGTGACGCTTTTGAGCTGCTGCTTTAGCGCGTTTGCGAACGGTAGTTGGTTTTTCGTAGTGCTCACGACGACGCACTTCAGAAAGGATACCTGCTTTTTCGCAAGAGCGCTTGAAACGACGTAGAGCAACGTCGAATGGTTCGTTTTCACGTACTTTAACTACTGGCATATGCCTTTCACCTCAGGGGTTATTCGTTAACGCTGGAGTTTATGCGCCAAGTCATGTGACCCGGTCTACAACCAGCTAGATCAAAAATGGTGCGGAATTTTAATCCGAACCAAGTCAGTTTGTAAAGCCTTTTGTCGATTATTGTCTGTACAAAATTTGTTTGAGACGCCAATTACAGGTAAGATTGCCGCCAATTTCAAATTCAGCAATAACCCCTTCGAGATTACCATGCGCATTCTAGGTATTGAAACCTCCTGTGATGAAACTGGCATTGCCATTTATGACGACCAAAATGGGTTGTTGGCTCATAAGCTTTATAGTCAAGTTAAACTGCATGCCGACTACGGCGGCGTTGTACCTGAACTGGCCTCGCGAGATCATGTTAAGAAAACCATTCCGCTGATAAAAGCGGCGATGTCAGAAGCGAATCTTACGCCCCAAGATATTGATGGTGTGGCGTACACGGCTGGGCCTGGGCTTGTCGGGGCGTTACTTGTTGGCGCAACGATAGGCCGCAGTTTAGCTTACGCATGGAATGTTCCTGCAGTGCCGGTGCACCATATGGAAGGTCACTTATTAGCGCCAATGCTTGAAGATAATCCACCGCCATTTCCGTTTGTGGCGGTATTGGTATCTGGTGGTCACTCGATGATGGTCGAAGTTAAGGGCATTGGCGAATACACCATCTTAGGTGAATCGATTGATGATGCCGCAGGTGAAGCGTTTGATAAGACTGCCAAATTAATGGGATTGGATTATCCTGGCGGCCCGTTGCTCTCACGTCTGGCTGAAAAAGGAACGCCGGGACGTTTTAAATTCCCTCGACCAATGACTGATCGCCCAGGTTTGGATATGAGCTTTTCGGGCTTAAAAACGTTTACCGCCAATACCATTGCGGCTAATGGGGACGACGAGCAAACTCGCGCGGATATTGCCCTAGCGTTTGAAGAAGCGGTATGCGCCACTCTCGCGATTAAATGTCGCCGCGCATTGGAACAGACAGGGATGAAGCGTATCGTCATCGCTGGCGGTGTCAGTGCCAATAAACGTTTACGTGCTGAGCTTGCTAAGTTGGCGGAAAAAGTCGGAGGGGACGTTTATTATCCTCGTACTGAGTTTTGCACCGACAATGGGGCAATGATTGCTTATGCCGGCATGCAACGTTTACGTAATGGTGAAGTGGCTGATCTTGAAGTGCAAGCAACACCGCGTTGGCCTATTGATCAGCTAACGCCCGTTGCTTCATGATTCTCAACAATAAATTGATGCCGATTCAAAACAGTCACTTCGGTGGCTGTTTTTGTTTTTCTTAGGCGCCTATTTCGCGGTAAAAATGAACCGTTTAGTTTTATAAAAAAGTAGGAACAGGATGAAGACGTTTTCGATAGATGGCCAACAGATGGCGTACCATGATTATGGTCAAGGCCCTGTTGTTGTATTTGGCCACAGTTATTTGTGGGACAGTCAAATGTGGCAACCACAAATAGAAATGTTGAGTCAGTCTTATCGCTGTATTGTTCCCGATTTTTGGGCTCATGGTTTATCGCAAGCCGCGCCTTACAACATGGCTAACTTACGTGATTACGCCGCTCACATTCTCGCTTTGATGGATTATCTCGGGGTTGAAACTTTCTCGATTGTTGGTTTATCCATGGGAGGAATGTGGGGCGCGGAGGTTGTGTCACTAGCGCCGAAGCGGGTTGAGTCGTTGGTTTTGATGGACACGTTTTTGGGGTTAGAGCCTGAAGTTACCAATCGAAAATATTTTGCGATGTTAGAAACCATCTCTTTATCACAGATGGTGCCGCAGCAGTTAATTGATACGGTTGGGCCTATCTTTTTCGCGAAGAATGTTCGTCAAGATAACCCGCACTTGATAGAGCTATTTGAGCGTCGTTTGGCAGCCATCAAAGGACAAGATGCCGTAGAAATCGCCCGTGTTGGACGGATGATTTTTGGTCGCCGCGATATGATCGATGAAATTGAAACGTTTCATTTACCGGTGCTAATTGCTGTTGGGCAAGACGATATACCGCGACCAGTGCTTGAGTCATATTTAATGCATGATTGCATTGAGGGGAGTCAGTTGATCGAAATTCCGAGTGCTGGCCATATTGCCAATCTTGAGCAGCCAGAATACGTCACGCGAACGTTGCAATCCTTCCTCGAGAAAATTCGCCGCTGAGGCTAAATTGGCAAGGTGATTAAGATGGTTTCTTCAACGAAGAGGCTGTCTTTTTACCGACTTTGGGTTCGGTACCACTCACTAATCGCCGAATATTTTGATGGTGACGCAAGACAATCAAGCAGCACAACATAGCGACGGGTAAAGTGTATTGTGGCTTGATAAGCCAAGTATATAAGGGAGCAATAAGGACGGTAATGATTGCTGCCAGCGACGAGTAACGAAAGACCACGGCGATCACCAGCCAAGTGAACATGATCAGTAAAGTCAAATCCCAGCCAATCGGTGCAATTGCCCCTAAAGCGGTCGCCACCCCTTTTCCGCCTTTAAAATGGAAAAATAGGGGGTACATATGCCCAAGACACGCCGCTATCGCCACCAAGCCTAAAATTAAAGGTTCAATTTCAAGAAAATACCCTGCCCATACTGGAATCGTGCCTTTTAGCATGTCACACAACAGTACCGCTGCCGCACTTTTTTTCCCGCCAATGCGCATTACATTGGTTGCTCCTGGATTGTTGGAGCCGACGGAACGAGGATCGGGTAGGCGGAGTAATCGACAGATCAGCACTGCGCTAGAAATAGAACCTAGCAGATAGGCGCAGATAATCATCGACAGTGCTAATGGCGTCATAAAGGTTACTCGCGTGAAACAGGTGCTCGATAAGCAAGTAGTTGATATCATACCTGCTTATGGCACATAGTACGATGTTTTACCGAGTTTAGGTATCCGACCTGTATAGGATTTGAACCACATGGATAAAGTTTTTATCGAACAACTGACTGTTATTACTACGATTGGCGTATATGACTGGGAACAGCAAATTAAGCAAAAATTGGTCTTGGATATCGAAATGGGTCATGACAATCGCCCAGCTGGATTGAGTGATAACGTAGAAGATGCACTGGATTATGCCAAAGTGAGCCAGGCGATTATTGATCACATCGAACAGGGACGGTTTCTGCTGGTCGAACGCGTTGCAGAAGAAGTCGCTGAGCTTATTCAAACTCAGTTCTCAGTGCCTTGGGTTAAGATTCGCTTAACCAAGCCGGGGGCTGTTGCTCAAGCGAGTGGGGTAGGGGTTGTCATTGAGCGAGGTCTGCAATGACCACGGTTTATCTGGGGATCGGCTCGAATGTTGACCGCGAACGTCATATAGAACACGCGGTCTCTCTGCTCCGTTCGTTGGGTGAGCAGATTAAATTATCAACGATCTATCAGAGTGAAGCTGTTGGGTTCAAAAGTGAGCCCTTTTACAACCTTGTATTAGAAATGAAAACCGCGTTGAATTTACAAGATTTTTCTTTGGCTTTGAGAGAAATCGAGTTTCACTGTGGGCGTGACAGCCAAGCGAAAAAGTTTGAAGCACGCACGATTGATTTGGATATTTTGCTCTTTGGCGATGCCGTTTCAGACTCAAAGCCTGAGTTGCCGCGTTCTGATATCTATCGGTATCCCTTTGTGATTCAACCTCTTTATGAACTTTGTCCGGAACTTATCTTACCGAACGATGGTCGCACTGTCCGAGCAGTTTGGCATCAAGCCAAAGATTTACATTTATTAGATGAGGTTAAACCTTGGTTTAATCCTTAACCCAACACTAGAGTAAATACATGGATATAATTCAAAGTGCCATTCTCGGTTTGATCGAGGGTGTTACTGAATTTTTGCCGATATCTTCAACCGGACATTTGATTATTGCGAGTGAGTGGCTCGGTTTACCACAAACGGACAGCAATAAAGCATTTGAAGTTATTATCCAACTTTCCGCTATTTTGGCGGTCGTCACCAATTACAAGGAGCGCTTTCAGCCCAAATATTTTTCTTTATGGGTCAAAGTGTTGATCTCATTCCTTCCTATCGCCATCGTTGGCTTCATTTTTAAAGACCAAGTGAAATCTCTATTTACCATCGACGTTGTCCCAGTGATGTTCATCATCGGCGGGGTGATTTTCTTGTGGGTCGAACACTATTTAAAAGATCGGGATCCCACGACTTTAACGTTAGATGACATAAGTTACCGCCAGGCAGGTATTATCGGTTTTGCTCAGATCTTTGCCTTAGTGCCCGGAACCAGTCGTGCAGGTTCGACGATCGTCGGATCTTTACTGGCAGGAGTCAGCCGTACGGCCAGTGCAGAATACTCTTTCTTATTGGCTTTACCCGTTATGGTAGCCGCGAGTGGCTTGGATTTGATTGAACACTATCAGGACTTTACTGGTGAGCAAGCGATGCCATTATTGGTTGGTTTTGCGGTTTCCTATCTGTCTGCTTGGGTCGTAATGAAAGTGTTCTTGGCGTTCCTAAGTCGATTCACATTTAGAGCGTTTGGTCTCTACCGAATCGTCTTTGGCGTTGCCTTATTGCTTTGGTTACATGCATAGTTTTTGATGTGTGGTGTATTCTCCGCACAGTGATAAATGTCTGCGCTCGTCAATCAAAGGCAGCGTAGAGCAATAAAAATAAGAGAAAATAATGAGTTATTTTGAAGCGTTTATTTTGGCTCTGATTCAGGGTTTAACGGAGTTTCTTCCGATCTCAAGTTCCGCTCACCTGATATTACCGTCCGCAATTTTAGGTTGGGAAGACCAAGGGCTTGCCTTTGATGTGGCCGTTCACGTTGGGACATTGTTAGCTGTGGTGATTTACTTTCGTCATGAAGTGGTAACGTTGCTTACGGCATTTTTGGCCTCAATTTTTAAAGGCGACCGCAGTAAAGAAGCTAAATTGGCATGGATGATTGTGATTGCCACCATTCCAGCCTGCTTATTTGGTTACCTAATGAAAGATTTTATTGAGGTATACCTTCGTAGTGCCTGGGTGATTGCGGCGACGACCATTATATTTGGTTTACTGCTTTGGGTGGTGGATCGCAACGCTCCTCTTCGTGATGATGAGTATCAGGCGGGTTGGAAACAAGCGCTAATGATTGGCATCGCTCAGGCTGTGGCCATGATCCCTGGAACATCACGTTCTGGCGCGACCATTACCGCAGCACTGTATTTGGGCTTTACACGTGAAGCGGCAGCGCGCTTCTCTTTCTTAATGTCGATTCCGATCATTTTGTTAGCCGGTAGCTACCTCGGTGCTCAGTTAATTACCAGTGGTGAGCCTGTACATCTCGGTTTCTTACTGACGGGGATTATCACGTCATTTATCAGTGCTTATCTATGTATCTACTTCTTTTTGAAGATGATCTCGCGCATGGGGATGACACCTTTTGTTATTTATCGGTTGTTGCTCGGAATCGGATTGATGGTGTTTATGATGCAAAACTAACCATTTAAGATTTAACACGATATAAAGTCAGATCTTTATCAAGACCACATAGAGCAATGTCGCTTGAAATGCGCCATTGTGGTATATATGTGGTCTTTGTTTTTTCTGGGTTGCAATAAACATTATGCGATTATTTTCTTTAGCTTTGTTGACGTTATTTGCCGCACTGCAATACACCATGTGGTTTGGTAAGAACGGCGTTAGTGACTTTAAAGCCGTCAACAGCGAAATCGAGGTGCAACACCAAGTAAACAAAAGCTTACAAACCAGAAATAGTGAAATGTTTGCTGAAATCGATGATTTGCGCCAAGGGTTAGATGCTATTGAAGAGCGAGCACGCCATGAGTTAGGTATGGTAAAAGAGGGAGAAACCTTCTACCGGATTATCGGAGAGGAAGCACAATGAGTGCTCATCGCGCAGATTTTTCGGTTATTGCATTAGTACCGGCCGCTGGCATTGGTAGCCGCATGCAAGCTGATCGTCCCAAACAATATTTAACGATTGGTGAGAAAACCGTACTTGAACATACCATTTATCGCCTGCTTGAACATCCTCAGGTTCAACAAGTCGTGGTGGTTCTTACTGATGATGATCCCTACTTTTCTGCGCTGCCTTGTGCAGCGGATCCCCGTATTCAACGAGTCTCGATTGCGCGTGGAAAAGAGCGAGCAGATTCAGTGCTCAAAGGGTTAGAATTTATTCAAGCGCATTGTCATGCTCATTGGGCCATGGTGCATGATGCTGCTCGTCCGTGTGTACGCCTAACAGATATCGATCGGCTTATTGAGCAAGTCTCGTGTCATGATGTCGGTGGCATTTTAGCCGCTCCGGTGCGCGATACCATGAAGCGTTCGACGCCATGCGCGCATATTACACAAACCGTCGAACGTGTTGCTCTGTGGCATGCATTAACACCGCAACTGTTTCCTGTCGAAAGTTTAACGCATGCACTACGCGGCGCTTTAGCCAGTTCAGCCGTCATCACCGATGAAGCCTCTGCACTCGAATGGGCTGGTAAACAGCCACTTTTAGTGACGGGGTCGGCAGACAACATTAAAATTACTCAACCTGAAGATCTCGCCTTGGCTGAGTTTTATTTACAAAGAGAAAACAAGGATAAATCATGATTCGAATTGGTCACGGCTTTGATGTTCATAAGTTTGGCGGAGAAGGCCCGGTTATTATTGGCGGCGTTGCAGTGCCCTATGAGCAAGGTTTATTGGCCCATTCTGATGGTGATGTCGCTTTGCATGCGCTCACTGATGCTTTACTCGGCGCAATAGCGGCTGGTGATATTGGTCGCCACTTTCCTGATACCGATGATAAGTGGAAAGGAGCCAACAGTCGCGAACTGCTGAAAGACGTGTATCAACGCGTTAAAAAGCAGGGCTATGTGTTAGGCAATGCGGATGTCACGATAATGGCGCAAGCGCCTAAAATGGCCCCGCACATTGAATACATGTGCCAAGCGATTGCAGACGATTTAGAGACGTCACTGGGGAATGTGAACGTGAAAGCCACAACCACAGAGCGTTTAGGATTTACTGGGCGTAAAGAAGGTATTGCAGCGGAAGCTGTAGTGCTACTGGTTAAAGCTTAATTAATAAGAAATGCATCATGACAGATATTTTAACGCCCTTTGCGTACCTTCATGGCCAGCCTACGGCAAGTGCTAAATTAAAAGAAACCGCAGAAGATTTTCAAGTTTACGAACAGCTTGGCTACGAACTGTCTGGCCAAGGTGAGCATTTGATGTTGCGGATCCGTAAGCGAGGCGAAAATACGGCATTTGTTGCCAATGAATTAGCCAAAGCTTGCGAAGTTAAATCAAAAGACGTGAGTTGGGCCGGGCTCAAAGATCGCCATGCGGTGACAGAGCAGTGGTTTAGTGTTCATTTACCAAAAGGTGATGAACCAGATCTCAGCGCGTTTCTTGCTCAGTATCCGCACATTGAAGTTATAGAGAAAACTCGTCATAACAAAAAGCTGCGCCCCGGTGACCTCCAAGGGAACCACTTTGTCGTCACTTTGAGTGACGTCAGTGATGTTGAAGAGGTGGTGAATCGTTTGACGGCGATAGCTGAGCGCGGAGTGCCAAACTATTTCGGCGCACAACGATTTGGCCAGCAAGGCAACAACCTCGACGAAGCTAGACGTTGGGGACGTGATAACGTGCGGACTCGTAATCAAAACAAGCGCAGTTTGTATCTTTCAACGGCGCGATCGTGGATTTTCAACCATATTGTCTCGGCTCGCATTAACAACAATGTGTTTGATGATGTTGTGGTTGGTGATCTGTTGCTGGAAAATGGCCGTCCGAGTGAGCCAGTGAGCGAACAAGACCTCACGGCTGCAAAGCAGAAAGTGATTAATGGTGACGCGCAGGTTAGCGCGGCACTTGCAGGAGATAATGCTTTGCCTACAACCGCTCAGGCATTAATTCTTGAGCAGCCCCATCTTGATGCAGAACCCGATTTAATGGCATTAATTCGGGGTAACCGCATGCGCCATGAGCGCCGTGCGATTGCATTGAAGCCAGAACAATTCAGTTGGCAAGTGGACGGATCACGTATTACTTTGAATTTTTCTTTGCCATCAGGTTGTTATGCAACCTCAATTACCCGAGAATTGATTAACGAAATCGAAGTAATACGCGAGTACTAACGGAGGAAGTTGTGTTAAGAGTTTTGCTGAGTAACGATGACGGTGTGCATGCTGAAGGGATTCGAGTGTTAGCTGATGCGCTACGTGACCGCGCAGATATCACCATCGTCGCCCCAGATCGTAACCGGTCTGGAGCTTCAAACTCACTGACGTTAGAACAGCCTTTGCGCGTGCGTGAAATTGAGCCTCAAGTCTACTCAGTTGAGGGGACTCCGACCGATTGTGTGCACTTTGCGCTCAATGAGTTAATGAAAGATCGTATGCCTGATTTGGTATTAACTGGGATTAATCATGGCGCCAATTTAGGTGATGATGTGCTTTATTCTGGCACAGTTGCCGCGGCCATGGAGGGGCATTTTTTAGGTGTGCAAGCCATTGCTTTTTCCCTTGTGGGTAAAACGCATTTTGCCACTGCCGCTCATATTGCTCGAGAATTAGTCGAACAGCATCTAAAGCAGCCTATTCCCACTAACCGTTTATTGAATGTTAATGTGCCTGATGTCGCTATTGATCAGTTACAGGGAACTTTTGTTACTCGCCTTGGTGCGCGTCATCATGCAGAGGATATGATCAAACAAAAGGATCCTAGAGGACATGACATCTATTGGTTAGGTCCTCCAGGCAAAGAGCAAGATGCTGGAGAAGGGACGGATTTCCATGCAATTGAAAACGGTTATGTTTCTCTCACACCGCTGCAAGTGGATCTCACGGCCCATGAATCATTGCTCACTATGGATAATTGGTTAAAGGATAAGTAGGCATGTCCAGACCACAAGCCGACCGACTGATTGAATTTTTGCGTACAAATGGCATTCAAGACCAGCGAGTATTGGATGCGATCTATCGAGTGCCAAGAGAGCGTTTTGTCTCTCAAGCCATGATCCATCAAGCTTATGATAATAACGCGCTTCCAATTGGTCAGGGGCAAACCATTTCTCAGCCATACATCGTTGCTAAAATGACGCAGTGCTTGGAACTTCGTCATGACAGTAAAGTCTTAGAGGTGGGCACAGGATCGGGTTATCAGACGGCGGTGTTGGCACAGCTGGTGGAACACGTTTATTCTATCGAAAGAATTAAGTCGCTGCAGTGGGAAGCCAAGCGTCGTCTCAAACAGTTAGATATCTATAATGTCTCTACCAAGCATGGTGATGGGTGGAATGGCTGGCCCGCTCGCGGCCCATTTGACGCGATCATCGTCACTGCAGCCCCGACTTTTATACCGCAGTTACTCCTTGAGCAGTTGACTGAAGGGGGCGTAATGGTGATTCCCGTCGGTGATGTAGAACAGCAACTGCTTAAAATCACTCGTCGTGGAGAAGACTTTATCTCGGAGCCGATTGAAATGGTTCGCTTTGTTCCACTGGTAGCAGGTGATTTAGCGTAGTTAAATGAATAAATCTTTACAATCGAAAACCTTATTAATGGCTAGCATTGCACTTTCCTTAACTGGGTGTGCTGTGCATTCCCCTGCGCCAGTATCAGGTTTACATAAAGATTATGACAGTGTGCCGAGAGGAAGTTACCGAGGCAGCTATTACGAAGTTAAAAAAGGCGATACGCTGTACTTTATCGCTTACATCACAGATAAAGATGTAAATGACCTTATTCGTTACAATCATTTACAAAAACCTTATACCATTTACCCAGGCCAAAAACTCAATTTATGGCGTCCAGTTTATACCCCTCCATCTTATGGTGGAACAGGAGCTGGGGCCGAGGTGGGTGCCGTAGCAAGTACGGTAAAACCTAGCGTTGCGGCCTCTAAACCGATTGTTTCTTCCCCCTCATCCTCCTCATCTGCTGCATCTTTGAACAAAAACTCTAGTCAAGGAGTTAGCACTAAACCGCTTTCTCCAGCTCAAAAGTTGAGCAAAAAAGACGCAGAAAAGAGGGTTGAACAATCAAAATCAAAGGAGTATGTTGATTCTGCTGGTAAAAGAAATGTTAATAAAACTGCCAGTGGAACCAAGCCTAAAAACGACAAAGTAACCAAATGGTTATGGCCTACGAAAGGGAGAGTCATTAAAAATTTCTCTGCTGGGGACCAAGGAAATAAAGGCATTGATATCGCGGGTCAGCGTGGTCAATCAATCGTTTCCACAGCAGGAGGCACCGTCGTCTACTCGGGTAATGCACTCAGAGGTTATGGTAATTTAGTTATTGTTAAACATAATGATAATTACCTAAGCGCTTATGCGCACAACGACCGGTTGCTTGTACACGAAGGACAAAGTGTCAAAGCAGGCCAAAAGATTGCCACGATGGGAAGTTCGGGTTCTAACAGTGTTCGCTTGCACTTTGAAATTCGCTATCAAGGTAAGTCAGTGAATCCCAAACGCTACTTACCGTAATGTTTACTTGTAAAGAGTAAAAATAGCGACATATTAAGCAGTAATGTCTTGCTATCTCGCCAGGGGGAGGCGTTATGAGTATCAGCAATACAGCATCTAAAGTAGAAGAATTTGATATCGACAACGAAGCCATGGAAGCTTTGGAGAAGGACAATTCTGACACCCTTTCAAATACAGCTCTTAAAGAAGAGTTTGATGCATCTGTCAAAAGTTTGGATGCCACTCAGCTTTATTTAGGAGAAATCGGCTTTTCACCACTTTTAACCGCAGAAGAAGAAGTTCTTTACGCCCGTCGTGCTTTACGCGGAGATGAGGCGGCTCGCAAACGTATGATAGAAAGTAACTTGCGTTTGGTGGTTAAAATTTCGCGTCGTTACAGCAATCGCGGTTTAGCACTGCTTGATCTCATTGAAGAAGGTAACCTCGGTCTTATTCGTGCTGTCGAGAAGTTCGACCCTGAACGTGGTTTCCGTTTTTCTACGTATGCGACTTGGTGGATTCGTCAAACCATTGAACGTGCGCTGATGAATCAAACTCGTACTATTCGTCTCCCTATTCATGTTGTCAAAGAATTGAATATCTACCTGCGCACCGCTCGTGAGTTATCGCAAAAGCTTGACCATGAACCTACCGCAGAAGAAATCGCTCAGCAGTTGGACCGTCCGGTGGATGACGTCAGTAAAATGTTGCGCCTTAATGAGCGAGTCAGTTCGGTAGATACGCCAATTGGTGGTGGTGAGAGTGAGAAAGCCTTACTCGATATCATTCCAGATATTAATAATTGTGATCCACAGGTTTCAACTCAAGATGATGACATCAAGAACTCTTTGATTCACTGGCTTGAAGAGCTTAATCCTAAACAAAAAGAGGTGCTTGCACGTCGCTTTGGACTATTGGGGTATGAGCCTTCGACGCTAGAGGAAGTCGGGCGTGAAATCAATCTAACCCGTGAACGTGTTCGTCAAATTCAGGTGGAAGGCTTACGCCGTTTGCGTGAAATACTCGTCAAACAAGGGCTTAATATGGAAAGCCTGTTTAGCGTTGAAGAAGAATAACGTTTCTTATTGTGTCTTGATAAGCAGAAAAAAGCCTTGGCGGTTTGCCAAGGCTTTATTGTCTCTAATGAAAAGAATTATTTCTTGCGACGTGGGTACACGCGAACCAGTTTGATGCGATTCTCTTCTAGCTCAACGATTTCCATCGGATGGTTAGAAACCACAACGCTTAAATTGCTTTCTGGAATATGCTCTAAATACTCAAGAATCAAGCCGTTTAGAGTTCGTGGTCCTGAAGTCGGCAACTTCCACTTTAACCCTTTGTTGATATCACGAATGTTTGCACTACCTTCAATTAAGAAGCTTCCATCGCCTTGAGGGGTTATCTCTTCGGCTAAACTCGGTGCAATGGAGGTGGTAAATTCACCGACAATTTCTTCCAGAATATCTTCCAGTGTCACCAAGCCAATAATGTCACCATATTCATCGACGACTAAGCCAATGCGCTGTTTATTACGCTGGAACTTTAACAACTGGACGTTGAGTGGTGTGCCTTCGGGAATGAAATACACCTCGTCTGCAGCGCGTAATAAGGTCTCTTTATTAAACTCGTTCTTCTCAAGCATCAGACGGTATGCTTCGCGCAAGCGTAACATGCCTACGACTTCATCCACATTGTCACGATATAAAACGATACGCCCATGAGGCGAGTGCGTTAACTGACGAGAAATGGATTTCCAATCATCGTTGATATCGATGGCGCTGATCTCATTTCTTGGCACCATGATGTCATTCACGGTGACATGCTCTAAATCCAAAATAGACAGCAGCATATCTTGGTGTCGGCGAGGAATCAGGCCGCCAGCTTCATTAACGACGGTTCTCAATTCTTCTGAGCTTAGATGGTCATCACCATGATTATCGACACGTATGCCGAGTAAACGAATAAAACCATTCGTAATGAAGTTAACAAATACCACAAGAGGAGAGAGCAACTTCATCAGAAATATCAATACGATACTACTGGTAAAAGAGACACGTTCTGGATAAAGAGCGGCCAAGGTTTTTGGCGTCACTTCTGAAAATACCAAAATGACCAATGTCAGCACACCCGTTGCAATCGCGACCCCCATATCGCCGTAGAGACGCATACCAATAATGGTCGCGATGGCGGAGGCAAGAATATTAACAAGGTTATTACCAATGAGAATCAAACCAATCAAACGGTCTGGTCGATTGAGTAGTCTTTCAACACGACGAGCGCCTTTGTGGCCATTATTGGAAAGGTGTTTAAGGCGATAACGGTTCAGCGACATCATGCCTGTTTCTGAACCAGAGAAATAACCGGAGATAATAATAAGACACGCGAGTAGCGCAAATAAGATACCCGTTGATATGTCGTCCAAAGCTTAAAACTTCCTTATACAATAATGAATGAGTTTTGGGCTAAACTGAAAATAACGTTGAAAGATAATGAAAACTACTACCTAGCGCCCAAAACAAGGTGTCGATCGGTTTAGTGCAGTATAAATTCTCGAACAAAGCGGCTACCAAAATAGGCGAGCGTCAAAATCATCGCACCAATCACCGTCAACCAAGTGGCTCGACGTCCTCGCCACCCACGTTGGTAATGCCCCCACAATAAAACGGAATAGACGACCCATGCAACAAAAGAGAGGATGCCCTTGTGAGCTTGTCCTTGTGCAAACATATCTTGGACGAACATAAACCCGGTTAATAAAGTTCCGGTCAACAGCACATTTCCGACTAGGATGATCTTGAAAAGTTGTCTTTCTACCATCATTAAAGGCGGAAGGTTAGGGTTAATTGCTAACGCTTTTTTGGTTTTTAATTTGCGATCTAACCATACCAGTTGCAGAGAGTAGAGGGCAGCAATTGATAGCGTTGAGTAGGCAAACAGCGCGATGGAAATATGAAATAGCAAAGCAGGTTCGTGCTCAAGATGCGTAATGAACGAGCTGGGTAAGAAGGCTGCAGCGAGTAAATTAATCGCTGAAAAGCCATAGATAACAGGGAGTAAAAACCACAATCGCGTTTTGACCATAGCAATACTCATTGATAGAGAAATGATAAAGCCTATCAAAGAAGCGACGTTAAGAATGCTGAGGTTTTGTCCCGAGCTGGCAATGATGAGGTCGTGCAAAAGCCAACCGTGAAACACCAAAGCTCCAACCGCGCTGATGAAAACGGTCTTGACGCGAATGCCTGTTTGTTGAACCAGTCCTGGTACGATGGTTGCGATAGCCAAAACGTACAGAATGGCAGCAGCAACGGCAGCAATGTTATCCATGAGTCTCTTATATTGAAATACGTTGGGCAGATTATACCCTGCATCAATTAGTTGGGCTATGTCTATAAAACAATTGTAAAAGTGAAAGTTTAAATCTGCATAGATCGGTGTCATGCTTTGCATGGCTAAGGTATACTCACTTTAATTTATCGCCGAATGCAAGCGAAGAGTAAAAGATGTTTGATAATTTAACGGATCGATTATCCAAAACGCTGAAAAACATCAGCGGTAAAGGTCGTTTGACCGAAGACAATATCAAGGAAACCCTGCGTGAAGTTCGTATGGCTTTGTTGGAAGCCGACGTTGCGTTGCCTGTGGTTCGTGATTTTGTAAAACGCGTAAAAGAAGGCGCGGTGGGTGTTGAGGTTTCTAAATCGTTGACGCCTGGCCAAGAGTTCATCAAGATCGTTCAATCTGAGCTTGAAGCGGTGATGGGGGAGTCTAACGAGGCGCTCAACCTAGCGGCTCAACCACCTGCCGTGATTTTGATGGCTGGTTTACAGGGTGCGGGTAAAACCACCAGTGTAGGTAAACTCTCCAAGCTCCTTAAAGAGCGTGACAAAAAGAAAGTCTTGGTGGTTTCTGCTGACGTTTATCGCCCAGCCGCGATCAAACAGTTGGAAACGCTTGCTACAGATATCGGTGTCGATTTCTTCCCATCCTCACCGGATCAAAAGCCAATTGATATTGCTAATGCTGCCATTGACCACGCTAAGAAGAAATTCTTTGACGTGCTAATTGTCGATACTGCAGGTCGCCTTGCGATCGACGAAGATATGATGGCAGAAATCCAGCAGTTGCATAATGCGATTACGCCTGTTGAGACGCTGTTTGTGGTTGATGCCATGACAGGTCAAGATGCGGCGAATACAGCCAAAGCTTTCGGTGATGCGTTGCCGCTCACTGGTGTTATTCTGACCAAAGTAGATGGTGATGCTCGTGGTGGTGCCGCGCTGTCGGTTCGTCATATCACTGGTAAGCCAATCAAATTCTTGGGTGTGGGTGAGAAAACCGATGCTCTCGAACCTTTCCATCCTGATCGTGTTGCATCACGCATCCTTGGAATGGGGGATGTTCTGTCGCTTATCGAAGATCTGCAGCGTAACGTTGATGAAGAGAAAGCACAGAAGCTGGCGAAAAAATTCAAAGAGAAAAAAGGCTTTGATTTAGAAGATTTTCGTGAGCAGTTGGGGCAAATGCAAAATATGGGCGGCATGATGGGGATGATGGACAAACTACCCGGTATGTCCCAACTCCCTGATAATGTGAAAGACAAAGTTGATGATAAAATGTTTAAACAAATGGAAGCTATCATTAACTCTATGACCATGAAAGAGCGTCAGCGTCCTGAACTGATTAAAGGTTCACGTAAAAAGCGTATCGCTGCAGGTTCGGGCACTCAGGTACAAGATGTTAATCGTCTGCTCAAGCAATTTACCCAAATGCAAAAAATGATGAAAAAAATGCAGAAGGGTGGCATGAAAGGCATGATGCGTAATATGCAAGGAATGATGGGCGGCGGTGGTGGTGGCGGTTTTAACCCATTTGGCCGCTAGACAAGCCTGAAATTTTAAAAAAGAGCGTAGCAAATAGCCGCGCTCTTTTTATATTAAGGGGTTAAAGGTTCGTAAGTACTTTTGTTAGCTTGGTCACAGAACGGCTTGAGCCAATCAAGTGGCTAAAAAATAGCTAAACCCCTTGCATTGCGTTGGAATAAGGGTAAAATTCCGGAGCTTTATTTTGGCACGAGACCCCAAGTTATTTTTTATGAGTAGCTTCTGGGGTTAATTTTATTTTTGAGAAAGCAAAGAGGACGATATGGTAACCATTCGTTTGGCACGTCACGGCGCTAAGAAGCGTCCATTCTATCAAATCGTAGTAGCGGATAGCCGCAATGCTGCAACTGGCCGTTTCATCGAAAAAGTAGGTTTCTTTAACCCTACTGCTCAAGGTCAAGAAGAAGGTCTACGTCTAGACCTAGATCGCGTTAACCACTGGGTTGGTCAAGGCGCATCTGTATCTGACCGCGTAGCTAAGCTAGTTAAAGACGCTCAAAAAGCGGCTTAATTGAGTAGCTTAACTCGATGGAAGGTAAAGAAATGAACAATAAGCAGAGCGATAAAGTAGTTGTCGGCAAATTTGGCGCGACTTATGGAATTCGTGGATGGCTTAAAGTCTTTTCTTACACAGACAATGCTGAAAGCATTTTCGATTACAGCCCTTGGTTTGTGAACCAAAAGGGTGAGTGGGTTGAGTACAAAGTGGAAAGCTGGAAACGCCATAACAAAGGTATGGTGGTTAAGCTTGAAGGCATGGATGTTCGTGAAGACGCGCATTTAATGACGAACTTTGAAATTGCTATTGACCCGGCGGTACTGCCTGAACTGTCAGAAGATGAGTTCTACTGGCGTGAATTGTTTGGCATGCAAGTTGTTACGACCAAAGGTTATGACCTTGGTGTTGTGACAGATATGCTTGAAACAGGTTCAAACGATGTTTTGGTAGTCAAAGCCAATCTAAAAGATGCTTTTGGGCAAAAGGAACGATTAATCCCGTTCCTTGAAGAGCAGGTGATCATACAGATTGATCGCTCAGCTCAACGGATCGAAGTTGACTGGGATCCTGGATTTTAACTCCCCTGTAACGGAGTAAGAACACTATGTGGGTTGGCGTTATTAGCCTATTTCCTGACATGTTCCGCAGCGTTACGGATTTTGGAGTAACAGGCCAAGCGGTTAAAAAAGGTCTTTTATCAGTTGAGATATGGAATCCTCGAGATTTCACTCATGATAAGCATCGCACTGTTGATGATAGACCTTACGGTGGTGGCCCTGGTATGTTGATGATGGTTCAGCCTTTGCGCGATGCCATTCATACGGCAAAACAGGCAGCACCGGGTAAGACGAAGGTCATTTATCTCTCTCCTCAAGGTCGCAAATTAGACCAACAAGGAGTTGAAGAACTGGCAACCAATGACAATTTATTGCTCATTTGTGGTCGTTATGAAGGGGTAGATGAACGCATTATTCAATCAGAAGTCGACGAAGAATGGTCGATTGGTGATTTTGTAATGACGGGTGGTGAAATACCAGCCATGACGTTGATTGATTCAGTTTCTCGGTTTATTCCGGGGGTACTTGGCGATTTTGCGTCGGCAGAAGAAGACTCTTTTGCCAATGGCTTATTGGATTGTCCCCACTATACTCGTCCTGAGGTGCTCGATGGCGTTGAAGTTCCTTCAGTGCTTAAGTCGGGAAATCATAAGGACATTCGTCGTTGGCGATTAAAGCAATCGCTAGGCCGTACTTGGCTACGAAGACCAGAGCTCCTGGAAAACCTAGCTCTGACTGACGAACAGGAACTATTACTGGCTGATTTCATTAAAGAGTATCGAGCTCAGTAACCTAATTTATTTAGTATCAGTTTATTCTAGGAATTTAAAAAATGAGTAACATCATCAAAGCTCTTGAGCAAGAGCAAATGAAAAAAGACCTACCTAACTTTGCACCAGGTGACACTGTTGTTGTTCAAGTTAAGGTAAAAGAAGGCGACCGTGAACGTCTACAGGCGTTCGAAGGCGTAGTTATCGGTATTCGTAACCGTGGTCTACACTCTGCTTTCACTGTACGTAAAATCTCTAGCGGTGAAGGTGTTGAGCGTACGTTCCAAACTCACTCTCCAATGGTTGATAGCATTGAAGTTAAACGCCGTGGTGCAGTACGTCGTGCCAAGTTGTACTACCTACGTGAGCGTTCTGGTAAGTCAGCTCGTATCAAAGAGAAACTTGCTAAGAAGTAATGCTATAACTAGCGTTCTCATACGAAACGGGGCCTTTACAGGCCCCGTTTTTTTATCGCTACGATTTGAACTGGCTATTTTTCCCCTCTCACTGCATCGTAAGTGCTCATTTATACTTATAAACTCCGCAATTCCTCCTTGTCAGAGAAAAATATCAAGGTTCAAAGCGCAACGAGAGTGTTGTGTTGAATTCGATAAAGGGGAAGGAAGAATAAATTAGCAGAAATAACGCGATTTGGTTCTTGGGGCGTTTGAGCTTAGCTCTGGCCTTATAGGTAATAAAAAGGCTGATGTTCACACATCAACCTTATAAATCATTCGATAATTCTCGGTTTAGTACTGGTCTTCTGACCAACCATCGCTATCCGACATATCTGGCGCACCAGGGATAGACTTCTCTTCATCCGCCCATTCGCCAAAATCAATCATTTGGCATTTTTTACTGCAAAATGGGCGATGAGGGCTTTGCTCTCCCCATTCGACATCAGTGCCGCATTGAGGGCATTTAACGATCGTTACCTTTTTTTCCATGATCAAAACCTAGTATGGAGACAATGCGGGTATTGTTGACGCTTCAACAAGGAATTGCAAATAGAACGTCGACGGTTAAGAGCATACCGCGAGTTCAAATTCGACGTCGGCGGAGCTTGCTTGACCACTGGCAAAATCAATGAATTTGATTGCGAAGCGATTTTTGTGTCCGGAAATCATTGGATAAACGCCATAGTGACCCGGTATCGATAAACGTAGAATGTTCGCTTCTTCAGCATCACTTTGATAAAAACCGTTGGTTGCAATGTGGGATTTAAACATTCCGGTTTCTCGCGCTAGGCGTAGCCACATTTCTAGGGCGTCTGACAGCGGCTTGAGCTTTTCTACCCATTTATTGGTGTCGCGAGTTTTGACGTCTTCACTAAGGTGAAGCCAATGATGTAGCGCAGGCAGATCAAAGCCACATGCTCCGCCTGGTAAGTTAAATCGTTGGCGAATCGCACTTAGGAAGCGATCTTCTTTGAGTGACAGACCAAAGCGTTCTGATTGCATCAAGGTGCCGTGAATGGTGTCGATATCTTGCAATACATGCTGCAGCATTTCTTGGTCGACACCATCTACATTGAGCCAGCTACGATAAGTTAATCGCTGCTTTTCAATGTCTTTCGCTAACTCACTTTTTAACTGAATCTGATCAAAGATTTCGAGCAAATCAAACAATGAACGGAAGAAAAGTAGGTGCTGGAGCTCATCGCGAAATTGAGCGGACACTTTCAACTGGCGCAACAAATATTCAACGCGCAGGTAGATTCGTGTCTTCTCGTTTAGTGGATGTTCAAAATAATGAGCTGTCATGCAATAAAAAAGCCTTCCTGTAAGATTACCTTATTCATTCTCACAGATTTTCCCTACACAATGCTAGGTACTTTTGGTGTAATTCTGTGATTTGAGGCAAAAGTTTCTGGTTTTTTGCATCATTTTTAACCACATCGTCAGCGATGGCTAAACGTTGTTCACGATCGGCCTGCGCAGCAAGAATTGCACGTGCTTGCTGCTCTGAAACTTGGTCACGCTGCATGGTTCGTTCAATCTGGGTCGAGGGTTCAACATCGACCACTAATACGCGTTGAGCAAGACGCTGGAGATCGTTCTCTACCATTAATGGAATAACCAATAACGCATAGGGCGATTGCACCATATCGAGTTGTTCAAGCATACTTTGACGAATCAATGGGTGAAGTAACTGGTTGACCCAGTGCTTTTCACTTTCGTCAGAAAAAATGATTTCTCTTAGTTTCTTACGATTAAGGCGACCATCGTTGAGAATTATTTCATTTCCGTAGCGTTCGATAAGTGCATTTAATCCGATGGTATTGGGTTCAACAACCTCACGGGCAACGACATCCGCATCGACGATCTCGATGTCAAAATGTTGATGAAATAAGTTGGCGACGGTGGTTTTTCCGCTGGCAATACCTCCGGTCAAACCGACAACATAAGTCATGTTAATACCCCAAATAATGCTGAAAATACCAGGCCATAAATGGCGTATCCCACATCATAATGACCCAACCAGCAATGGCTAGATAAGGGCCAAAAGGAAAAGCCTTATCGATACCTTGCTTTTGTAGCCTCAACTGAATTAAGCCAAACACTAATCCAACTACTGACGAAAGCAGAACAACGAATGGGAGAGCTTGCCAGCCTAACCAAGCGCCAAGGGCGGCAAGTAATTTAAAATCGCCATAGCCCATACCTTCCTTGCCAGTCAGTAATTTAAACAACCAATAGACTGTCCATAAGCAGAGGTAACCACTGATCGCACCAATCACCGCGTCTTGCAAGGATATCGGGCTAATACCGACTAAGGCCAAGGAAATTCCCGCCCAAATAAGCGGTAGAGTGATTTGGTCGGGCAGGAGCAAAGTGGCAAAGTCGATACCAGTTAATGCAATAAGAACGAGTGTGAATGCAATCAGGGCAAGGGCATAAGGTGTTGGGCCAAATTGCCAGGCGACACTGGCACACGTGAGCGCAGAAAGGAGCTCAACCAAAGGATAGCGAATACCGATTGGCTGTGAGCAATAGCGACATTTGCCCCTGAGCATGAGCCAGCTTATCAGGGGAATATTGTCTTTAACTTTGAGCCGAGTTTGGCAGTGTGGGCAAGTCGATGCTGGCAGACTTAAATTGAATACATCAGTGGGTGGTTCGATATGATATTCAGGAAAGCTTTCGGCACAGTCTCGTCGCCATTCTCGTTCCATCATAAGTGGCAGGCGATATATCACCACATTAAGAAAACTGCCAATGATCAAACCAAAAATAGCGGCCATCAGAGGGAATAGCCAAAGGTAAAACTGGAAAGCTTCCATAGAGTCTCTCTTATTGATGACAAGTCATAAGCTTGGCACAACTTTCGCGCTAAAGTGGAGAGGATTCTACCCTAATACACTCATTAAATTAAAGATTGGTAAATACATCGCGATAACTAATGCACCAATCAGCGAGCCTAAAACGAGGATAATCATGGGCTCTATCGCTTTACCAAGGTTATCGGTGAGATTTTCTACCTCAAACTCATATAAGTCAGAGACTTTCAATAACATGGTATCCATTTGACCACTTTGCTCGCCAATGTGCAGCATTTGAAGCATTAACTCGGGAAAACACTGTGCCTGGCGCAATGCATTCGTTAACCCACTCCCGGCAGCCGTATCTTGAAGGGCGTGTTGCAGCTGGATTTGATAGTAGGCGTGCTGCGTGGTCGCGATGGCATTTTCTAGCCCAGTGAGTATCGATACACCAGCTTGGCAACTTAAAGCCAAACTGCGGCTGAATCGGGCTAATGCGGCCTTGCTTAGAAGCTCACCGATAATCGGTAACCTTAAACTTAAACGACTCAGACTTAATTGCCATTGCGGATGACGTTTGACGGCCCAGTGAAGGACAGTGAAAGGAAGGGTGGCAAGGATCAAATGCACGACGTTCAATGTCTGAATGTAGGTCGACAACGTTAACACTTGCTGAGTAAACCAAGGGAGCGGTGCTCCGAAGCTTGAAAACATACGCTCAAACTCGGGAATCACCATCGTCAGCATTAAGTAACTGACAACGAGGGCCACAATGACAATCAGCAATGGGTAGATCATGGCTTTAATCACTTTTGACTTTAAACGCTGTGACTTCTCTCGATACTCGGTTAAACGAGAAAGAGTGGGCGCAAGTCGCCCTGAGAGTTCGCCATTCGCAATCAGCTGACAATAGAAGTCATCGAACTGAGGGCTGGCATGGCGTAAAGCGTTGGCGAGTGAATGCCCTGATTCAAGATGAGTGATTAATTGGTAAAGCAATGCACGCATCCCTGCTTTGTGTTGAGTTTGTGTGATTAGTGCCAAAGCGGGTAAGAGTGCCACGCCAGAGTTCAACAGTGTTGAGAGCTGCTGAGTTAACATCGTAATATCTGATTGTGTCACACGATGTTTCAGCTGAGCAAAAAGCGATAGCGACAGCTGAGTGAGTCGCAGTACCTCTAATCCTTGAGCTCTAAGTTGCTCATTGGCATGTTCACTTGAACAGGCCAGTAGCGATCCTCGAACCCGTGCGCTCGAACGTTTAGCTGTGTATCGATAACGATGTAAGGGCGATTTCGGCATCATAAACGTGGTTTGCTAGCTAAGTACCCGCTGGATCTCAGCATAACTGGTGTTACCCTGCTGATAGACAAGCGTTGCCGATTGCTGCAACGTTTGCATGCCTTTCTGCTCAGCTAAATGCTGGATATGTTCGATAGGCTGTGATTGGGCAATGGCAAGAGCGAGTTCTCGGTCAATGGGCATCAATTCGTAAATGCCCACTCTTCCTTGATAGCCACGATAGCAGTGTGAACAACCATTCGGATCAGCAGTAAATGATGAATGTTGCGCGTTATTATCGCCGGACTCAGTCACAGCAGGCTGTTTACAGTGAGTACATAACTTACGAACGAGTCGTTGGGCGATAATCAGATTGATTGACGATGCGAGATTGAACATCTCCACGCCGATTTGAGAGAGTCGAGTAATGCTTTCTGAGGCGGATTGGGTGTGTAGCGTTGCTAACACTAAATGCCCGGTTTGCGCGGCTTTGACAGCGATATCGGCAGTTTCTTGATCGCGAATTTCTCCGACCATTAACACATCGGGATCTTGGCGTAAGAACGCTCGAAGCGCGTGGGCGAAATGAAAGCCAATACCCGTATTTATTTGCACTTGGTTGATACCATCGAGTTGGATCTCGATTGGGTCTTCAGCGCTGGCTATATTCAGATCGGTGCGGTTTAAATGTTTGAGGCCACTATATAAAGTGACCGTCTTGCCACTGCCCGTTGGGCCTGTCACTAAAATCAGCCCTTGTGGCTTATTGAGTGCCGTCACATAGTGATGTTGCTGGGCCGGAGTTAATCCTAATTTGGTGAGATCAAGATCGGCGGCGTTTTTATCGACCACTCTAAGTACCACTTTTTCACCCCATAGTGTTGGGAGTGTTGATACACGCATATCCAGCTCTAAGCCTTGGTTTAGCGTCATCTGTAAACGTCCATCTTGCGGCAGTCTTTGCTCGGCAATATCCAACTTAGCGAGAATTTTAATTCGTCCTATGATTCGGCGCCCTAACTGAATATCGGGTTGGTCTATCACGTTAAGCAGGCCATCACAGCGTAAGCGAATTCGATAATGATGCTCAAAGGGCTCGAGATGGATGTCAGAAGCTTGGCGACGCTGAGCCTGGGTAAATAAGTCATCGATGTATTGGCTTATGGTTGCATGTTGATGGTCAGGCTCATTATCTAGTGAATCTTTGGAAGGCGTGTGAGCTTGTGGTGTGGCTTCATGAATCGCAAATGGGGGCGTTTGCGAGCCAAACTCGTAAAGGTATTGCAGTGCGCCAATGAGCTCTACACCGTTACACAAAACCAGTTCAATGTTGCAACCACAATGGAAACGCAGCATTTCTTCAAGCTGGTCTGTCGTTGGATCGGCGACCGCTATGGTTAAATGCTGAAGATGACGTTCTATGGGAAGGGCTTGATAATCATGCCATAGCTTTCCTTGGTTGAGCTCACGGCAAAGCTTGAGGTAGTCGTAATCACTTAATGAGACGACGCCAATTCCTAATTGGTGGCTTAAGAACTGACACAATTGCTGAGCATTGAGTCCGATCTCTGTGACTAAGGTTTTTAGGTCTGGATCCCCTTGAATCTCGATTTGAGCACATTGCTCTTCAGTCAGCCAATTTGCTTGGCGCAGCAGATCGATAAGTACTGCCTTCATGGTTGGCTCTCCGGACAACTGCTCGCAATAATGTCGGCGGATTCGCCTTCGCCAAGAAACGTAGTACAAAACCAGCCATTCGCGGCTCTTGAGTAAAGCAGACGAGTACCTGTGGTGATCGCGCTGTTGTCGAAAGCAAACGCGAAGCCATCATCCTCTATAGACAGTGTGCCTAAACTAGAAGCACTGGCAGAGGTCCCGAGCGCTTGCCATATGTCATTGGACTGCTCACTCGATATAGCACCATGTTGCTGATAATAGAGTTCGGCTGGGGTAAGCAGTGACTTAAGCATACTCAACGCGGAGGCCATTTCCGCTTTCTTTACATAGTGTTGATAAGCCGGAACCGCGATAGAAGATAGGATGCCAATGATCGCGACGACAATCATCAATTCAATTAGGGTAAATCCAGAGTGCTTTGAGCAAGAGAATGTGCGCATTGCTTGTTTGATCAGCCGATTTATTTCGAATGCACTGAGAGTAAAAGTATCGAGTGAATTTAGCGGTGGAATGATTCGGTGAGTGCGTAAGCAGTAAAGAAAATTCACCGCTGTGCGACATTGGGTTTACGGCGTCATTTGATCTCGGTCGAAACAAAAACAGAAGGCAGGTGCCTTCTGTTTTTATCAATGAAAGTGATGATTATTTGAAACGCATTGAAAGATCCATAGCTCTGACGTGCTTAGTCAGCGCACCAACCGAGATATAATCCACACCCGTTTCAGCATATTCACGTAGCGTTTCTAAGGTCACATTGCCTGAGTTTTCTAATGCCGCGCGACCTGCATTAATGGCGACCGCTTCACGCATCATTTCGGTTGAGAAGTTATCCAGCATTATAATATCCGCTCCCGCATCGATGGCTTGCTGTAATTCTTCCAAACTCTCGGTTTCGACCTCGACCGGTTTACCGGGGTTAAGCTGCTTGGCGGTTGCAATCGCTTGCTCTATGCCACCACATGCAATGATATGATTCTCTTTAATCAGATAGGCGTCAAATACTCCGATGCGGTGGTTAAAGCCACCGCCACAAGCGACAGCGTATTTCAAAGCACTACGCAGGCCAGGAATGGTTTTACGAGTATCGAGTAGTTTGCAGTTTGTCCCTTGTAGAATATTGGCGTATTTGGCTGTTTCTGTGGCACATCCTGAAAGGGTTTGAATAAAATTCATCGCATTACGTTCACCCGTAAGCAGAATGCGTGCAGGCCCTTTGAGGTGGCATAAGGTTTGATTCGGCTCAACCTGATCGCCATCGTTAACGAGCCAATGGATGACGACTTCACCACCCAGTAATTTAAAGACTTCGTCAGCCCAGGCTTGACCGCAAAAGACACCAGCTTCACGAGTGATGATCGTCGCTTCATTCTGTGCATCTGCGGGAATCAAACTCGCTGTGATATCCGCATTGGGATCGAGTGTACCACCCAAGTCTTCTTTTAAGGTGTCTGTCACTGAGCGTGTGATTTCAAGCGGAAGTTGCTGCTTTAAATAGTCAAGGCGAGCTTGGCTGTTATGGGTATCTTTCATCACAAATCTTATCAAACCGAATAAACTGAGCGGCTATGATACGGTGTCTTGACATCAAATTCAGCCATTAATCTCGCTTTTCAGTAAGAAGGCGATAAAATCTTTGTAGCGCAAATAGATAAGGGTAATGTGATGATCGATTCTAGCGGCTGGTACCAATTCGCGAGACAGGTTCCTTCACCGTATTTTGACCAGCGCAGTGATGTGCAGGATATCTCGCTGCTGGTGGTTCATAACATCAGTTTGCCACCGAGAGAATTTGGTGGGCCTTACATCGAACAATTTTTTACCGGTCAACTGGATGCCAATCAGCATCCTTTCTTTAAGGTCATCCATAACATGGGGGTCTCGGCGCATTGTTTGATTCGTCGAGACGGAGAAGTGGTACAGTTTGTTTCTTTTCTTGACCGAGCATGGCACGCCGGAAAATCATCATTTGCTGGGCGAGGAAAGTGTAACGATTACTCTATTGGCATTGAGTTAGAGGGCAGCGACTTTGTGGCGTATAGCGCTGAGCAGTATCAAGCTTTAGCTACGCTGACTCAGCACTTAATGGCCCATTACCCGCAGATCACTGAGCCTCGAATTACCGGGCACCAATATATTGCACCCTTAAGAAAAACCGACCCCGGATTGGTATTTGATTGGCGGAGATTTCGCCGCTTGCTTGTTAGGTAAAGCAAGCGGCGGCTAGGGGCGAGGAACGCCCCGCTTAATTTGCTTTTGTCGTAAGTCTTTGGTGACGAGCTTAGAGTGCGTCGTGGTATTCCACTAAAATCTGTTCAACCCAGGCTTCGAGCCGCTGGTCACTCAATTCATATTGCGAATCTTCATCGAGCGCAAGGCCAACAAAATGGCTCTCATCTTCGGTGAGGGCTTTTGAAGCATCAAATTCATACCCTTGGTTTGGCCAGTAACCCAGGATCGTTGCACCCGTCTTCACGATTTCGTCGTGAAGTAGGCCCATCGCATCCAGATACCATTCCCCATAACCTTCTTGATCGCCTAAGCCGAACAATGCGACGTGTTTGTCTTTTAGCGATACGCCATCGATTTGCTGCCATGCCGCGCTCCAGTCTTCCTGAATCTCACCGAAATCCCACGTGGAAATCCCCAAGATCAGAAAATCGTATTCGTTCATTAAGGATAGAGGAGAATCTTTGACATTGTGGACATCGACCAATTCTTCACCGATCAACTGACGAATTTTTTCTGCCGCCATTTCGGTGTAACAAGTGGTGGAGCCATAAAACAGACCAATCTTCATAATTTTCTTTTTCAATTCTTACGTTAACCAGCAAATTCTAACCGTATTCCTACGCCTTTTACATGATAAATTTTGTAGCATTGTGTGGATGGCTCCCGTAGAGTGAAGCGGTCAATTGTCGAGAGGTAAGTTGTGTCAGAACGAGTGTTGGCCGAGCAAGGTCTGGTTGAACAGTTTTTAGATGCGATGTGGATGGAGCGAGGATTGTCTGAAAACACCTTGGCATCATATCGAAATGATCTAATGAAATTGCTAGCGTGGATGGAAGAGAACAATTACCGTTTGAACTTCATCAGCTTGACAGGTCTTCAACAATATCAAACTTGGTTACTTGACCAAGATTATAAACAAACCTCACGCGCTCGAATGTTGTCGGCTATTCGCCGGCTGTTTCAGTATTTGCATCGTGAAAAAGTACGTGCTGATGATCCGAGTGCATTGCTGGTTAGCCCCAAATTACCCAAACGTCTTCCAAAAGATCTCACCGAAGATCAGGTTGATGCATTATTGAATGCGCCGGATCCGAACGATCCACTTGAACTGCGTGATAAAGCAATGTTGGAGTTACTGTATGCCACTGGTCTTCGTGTTACCGAATTGGTGAGCTTAACCATGGAAAATATCAGTTTGCGCCAAGGGGTAGTGCGAGTAACTGGTAAAGGCGGAAAAGAGCGTTTGGTTCCAATGGGGGAAGATGCCGTCGATTGGATTGAAACTTTTCTTGAGAAGGGGCGGTCTATATTGCTTGGCGAACAGACATCCGACGTTGTTTTTCCGAGTAAACGCGCACGTCAGATGACACGGCAAACCTTTTGGCACCGAATTAAACACTATGCTGTTCTTGCCGGAATTGATACCGAAATGCTATCACCGCACGTATTGAGACATGCCTTTGCAACGCACCTACTGAACTATGGGGCAGATCTCAGAGTGGTGCAGATGCTACTGGGGCATAGTGACTTATCAACCACGCAAATTTATACTCACGTGGCAACGGAAAGACTCAAACAAATTCATAATCAGCATCATCCAAGGGCTTGAAAATAATGACCAAAGTATTCAGCGTAATCAGAAAACTGGCTTTGTTAACGCTACCGCTATTTGTGGTAGCGTGTAATGCCGAAGAAGCGAGCAGTGACAATAGCAGCAGCGCGGCAGTGAGTGAACAAAGTATTGATAAAGCAGCGTTGATTGAACGTTTTTCTGCGTTGAATCTTCAAGTCTCTGATATTGTGCCAGCCGATATTCCGGGTCTCATTGAAGTACACACTCAGGGTGGGATTCTTTATGCGTCACCGGATGGTCAGTATTTCATCGCGGGTACCTTGTATCATTTGGATGAGCAAGGGCGTTACGAAGATGTTCAGGCGGTACGCCAGGCGCCAATCAATGCACAGAAAATCGCAGAGTTTCGTGACCAAATGATTGAGTACAAGGCGGATAACGAAAAATATATCGTCACTGTATTTACTGATATCACCTGTGGTTACTGTGTCCGTTTACATAGCCAAATGCAGCAATACAATGAGTTGGGTATTACCGTGCATTATCTGGCTTTCCCTCGCCAAGGCAGCACGGGGCCAGTTGCCGATGATATGGCAGCGATTTGGTGTGCGGATGACAAACAAGCCGCATTAGATGCTGCAAAAACCAAGCGCGAAGTCCCTGAGCCAAGTGGTGATATGGCACAGTGTAAGCAGCAAGTGAAAAATCAACATGATCTTGGTGTTGCACTCGGTATGAGCGGAACGCCTGCCATCTTCTTACCTAACGGTAAAATGATCGGTGGCTATCTACCACCGGAGCGCTTACTGCAAGAGCTTGAAAGTATTTAACGATTTGGAAGGCAGGCAATTCGCCTGCCGAATTTATTATGATTGAAATTCAACAGCGTCCGGAAGTCGATCTCTCATTACTTCCTGATTCCATTCCTGCGCTGCTGCGCAAAATATACATTCGTCGTGGAATTACCCAAGCTGAACAGCTAAATACGGCAGCAAAAGCGTTAAAATCGTATCAAATGCTTGATGGTATCGAGCAGGCGGTAGAGATTTTATTTGCGGCAATTCAAAACCATAAACGTATTATCGTGGTCGGAGATTTTGATGCCGATGGCGCGACTAGCTCCGCGTTATCGGTGCTGGCATTGCGTATGTTGGGGTGTCACAACGTTGACTACTTAGTTCCGAATCGATTTGAAGATGGTTACGGGCTAAGCCCAGAAGTGGTGGATCAGGCGCTGGAACTCGGCGTCGAAGTGATCATGACGGTAGATAACGGCGTTTCCTCAATTGAAGGTGTGCGTTACGCCAAGCAAAATGGTCTGCAAGTTGTGGTGACAGACCACCACTTACCGGGGCATGAATTGCCCATTGCCGATGCCATCGTCAACCCAAATCTTGAAACCTGCTCATTTCCTTCAAAAGCGCTGGCTGGGGTGGGGGTCGCGTTTTACTTGATGATGGCTTTGTGTGTCCATATGCGCAAAGTCGGCTGGTTCCAAACCCAAGGGATGGCAGAACCTAAGCTAATGGAACTGATTGATTTAGTGGCGTTAGGTACCGTCGCTGACGTGGTGCCATTGGATGACAATAACCGTATTTTGGTTCATCAAGGGTTACAACGCATTCGGGCGGGTAAAGCGCGCCCGGGAATTCAAGCTTTGATTGAGGTCGCCAAACGTGACGCGCGACGTTTGATCGCCACGGACTTTGGCTTTGCGCTTGGGCCCAGAATTAATGCGGCAGGGCGCTTAGATGATATGTCGTTTGGCGTTGAATTGTTAATGTGTAATAACATTCATGCTGCGAGACGCATGGCGAGTGAATTGGATGGGCTGAATCAGACTCGTAAAGAAATAGAAGCGGGGATGAAGCAAGAAGCCATGGCCTTCTGTGAGCGGTTGCAGTTTGGCGAAAACAGCCAATTACCTCATGGGTTGGTTCTGTTTCAACGTGACTGGCATCAAGGCGTTATCGGTATTTTAGCATCACGAATCAAAGAGCAGTTCCACCGCCCAGTAATTGCATTTGCAGACGGTGGAGAGGGTACGGTTAAAGGCTCATGCCGTTCAATTCCCGGCTTACATATGCGAGATACACTGGATAAAATTGATACTCAGAATCCGGGGCTAATTTTAAAATTCGGTGGTCATGCGATGGCGGCGGGATTAACCATCAAAGAAGATGATTTTGAGCGTTTTGCGCGTTTATTCGATGAGATGGTTAAGCAGGATCTTGATGAGGCAGCACTGAAAGGTGTTGTACTCTCTGATGGCGAACTGACGCCCGAAGAGTTTTCGATGTATACCGCAGAGATGCTGCGTGCAGCAGGCCCATGGGGGCAAGCCTTTCCTGAGCCAATTTTTGATGGAGAGTTTAAAGTCTTGCATCAAAAGTTAGTCGGGGAAAAGCACTTAAAAATGATGCTTGAACCCCTGTATCGTGGACATCCTACCAACCTCACTATCGATGGAATCGCATTTAATGTTGATTTACGTCGCTGGCCTGATGCGTCAGTGAAAACGGTACGTCTCGCCTATAAGTTGGATATCAACGAGTTTCGTGGAAATCAGTCGTTACAAATAATGATCGAGCATATTGAAGCGAAATAATAAAACAAATCGATATATATAAATCATCGAAGCCAATGCTACGTCATTGGCTTTTTATTTATTTATCTTGGCTCGATGTAACACTCATTCACGCAAATTCTTCACCTTTTGTTAAAACCCGTCGACTATTGTGCCAACAGGCTCCCAAAAGTGGAGTGTGTTGACCGGTTGTAATTGGTCAGACCATTTTTATTGTTGTTTTAATGCCCGAATGTTATCAGGCTGTTGAGTCCTGATAGCTTCTATGACTTAGGTCAATTTTTGGCTGGACAAAAACGTTTTAATTATGTTAATTTCTTCGCCATCTTAAAATTGGTATTACCAATTGCCTACAAGAGTAACAGAATAACAAATTATGGCTTATCAAAGGATTCGTCAGCCAAAACTCTCAGATGTGATTGAACAAGAGTTAGAACGGTTGATTGTGGAAGGAACACTCTCTCCGGGGCAAAAGTTGCCTCCAGAGCGCGAACTGGCTAAGCAGTTTGACGTGTCTCGTCCGTCAATCCGAGAAGCCATCCAGCGTTTGGAAGCAAAGCGTCTACTGACGCGTCGTCAAGGTGGTGGCACTTTCGTTAGTGACAACATTTGGACGAGCTTTTCTGATCCTTTGCTAAATTTATTGTCTAGTCACTCAGAAACACAGCTTGATTTACTGGAAACTCGCCATGCGATGGAAGGTATCTCAGCGTATTTCGCAGCATTGCGTGGTACCAGCGAAGATTTTGCTCGAATTCAAGAGTGCTTAGAACGTATCAGTGAGCAACAAGCTAGCAAAAACGTCGAAGCAGAATCTGCCGCGGTTATGGAGTTTTTGATTGCGCTTACCGAAGCGGCCCATAACGTGGTCTTGCTGCATATTGTTCGTAGCTTAGCGCCTTTGCTTGAGCAGAATATTTCTCAAAATTTAAAGTTATTACACCGCCGCGATGACGTGGTGGAGAAAGTAAGCAAACACCGAGCTAACATTGTGGATGCGATTGTTTCAGGTCAGCCAGACAAGGCGCGAGAAATGTGTCATTCGCATTTAGCTTATATCGAAGAAACATTGTTGGATTTGACTCGCGAAGAGTCTCGTCGCGAGCGTTCTTTGCGTCGAATTCAACAAGGCAATGACTCTTAACGAGTCATGCTCGTTTAAGTAGATCCAACCAACAGAAGGATAGATCGCCATGTCTGATATGAAGCATGACGTAGATGCACTGGAGACTCAAGAATGGCTTGCTGCCCTTGAGTCAGTTGTACGTGAAGAAGGTGTGGAACGTGCTCAGTTCTTACTTGAGCAAGTTCTAGACAAAGCACGTCTAGACGGTGTTGACATGCCAACCGGAATCACCACCAACTACATCAATACGATTCCAGCCGATCAAGAACCTGCATACCCAGGTGATACCACTTTAGAACGTCGTATTCGTTCCATCATCCGTTGGAATGCAATCATGATCGTTCTACGTGCGTCTAAGAAAGATTTGGAGCTAGGCGGCCACATGGCGTCTTTCCAATCATCTGCCGCATTCTATGAGACATGTTTTAACCACTTCTTCCGTGCGCCAAACGAAAAAGACGGCGGTGACTTGGTTTACTATCAAGGTCACATCTCTCCAGGGGTTTACTCTCGCGCATTCGTTGAAGGCCGTCTAACTGAAGAGCAGCTAGATAACTTCCGCCAAGAAGTGGATGGCAAAGGTATTCCTTCATACCCTCACCCGAAACTGATGCCTGAATTCTGGCAATTCCCAACCGTTTCTATGGGTCTTGGTCCTATCGCCTCAATTTACCAAGCGCGTTTCCTAAAATACCTTGAAGGTCGTGGTCTGAAAGATACTTCAGAACAGCGCGTTTACGCTTTCCTTGGCGATGGTGAAATGGATGAGCCAGAATCACGCGGTGCAATTTCATTCGCAGCACGTGAAAAACTGGACAACCTATGTTTCCTAATCAACTGTAACCTACAGCGTCTTGACGGCCCTGTAATGGGTAACGGTAAGATCATTCAAGAACTTGAAGGTCTATTCAAAGGTGCTGGTTGGAACGTTGTTAAGGTTATCTGGGGTAACAACTGGGATTCGCTACTTGCTAAAGATACGTCTGGTAAGCTTCTTCAACTGATGAACGAAACCATTGACGGCGACTACCAAACCTTCAAATCAAAAGATGGCGCGTACGTTCGTGAACACTTCTTTGGTAAATACCCAGAGACAGCAGCATTGGTTGCTGACATGACTGACGACGAAGTGTTCGCACTGAAACGTGGTGGTCATGAGTCTTCGAAACTATACGCGGCGTTCAAAAACGCTCAAGACACCAAAGGCAAGCCAACGGTTATTCTAGCGAAAACCGTGAAAGGCTATGGCATGGGTGAAGCGGCGGAAGGTAAAAACATCGCGCACCAAGTTAAGAAGATGGACATGACTCACGTACAACACTTGCGTGATCGTCTTGGCCTACAAGACTTGGTTTCTGATGAGACAATTAAAGAACTTCCATACTTGAAACTGGAAGAAGGCTCAAAAGAGTACGAATACCTACATGCTCGCCGCAAAGCGCTTCATGGTTATACGCCTCAGCGTCTACCTAACTTTACTCAAGAGTTTAAAGTACCTGAACTGGGTGACTTTAAAGCACTACTTGAAGAGCAAAAACGTGATATTTCATCAACCATGGCATTTGTTCGTTCTCTAAACGTCCTGCTGAAAGATAAGAACATTGGTCAAAACATCGTTCCTATCATCGCTGATGAAGCACGTACCTTTGGTATGGAAGGTTTGTTCCGTCAAGTGGGTATCTACAACCCGCATGGTCAAACTTACACGCCAGAAGACCGCGGTGTGGTTTCTTACTACAAAGAAGACACCTCAGGTCAAGTTCTGCAAGAAGGTATCAACGAGCTAGGTGCAATGTCTTCATGGGTTGCTGCAGCAACATCATATAGCACCAACAACTTGCCAATGATTCCTTTCTACATCTACTACTCAATGTTCGGTTTCCAACGTGTTGGCGACATGGCGTGGATGGCAGGTGACCAACAAGCTCGTGGTTTCCTATTGGGTGCAACGGCTGGTCGTACAACATTGAATGGTGAAGGTCTTCAACACGAAGATGGTCACTCACACATCATGGCGAACACAGTACCTAACTGTATCTCTTATGACCCAACTTTTGCTTACGAAGTTGCAGTGATCATGCAAGACGGCATTCGTCGTATGTATGGTGAGCAAGAGAACGTTTACTACTACTTGACGCTAATGAATGAAAACTACGCAATGCCAGCGATGCCTGAAGGCGCTGAAGAAGGCATTCGTAAAGGTATCTACAAGCTTGAAAGCAACGAAGGCAAAAAAGCCAAAGTTCAGCTACTAAGCTCTGGCACGATCATGAACGAAGTGCGTAAAGCAGGCCAAATCCTAAGCGAAGAATACGGCATTGCGTCTGACGTTTACTCTGTCACGTCATTCAATGAGCTGACTCGCGATGGTCAAGCAGCTGAGCGCTACAACATGCTTCACCCAGAAGCTGAAGCTCAAGTACCTTACATCACAACCGTGATGGGCAGTGAACCGGCAATCGCCGCGACTGATTACATGAAGAACTACGCTGAACAAGTCCGTGCATTTGTTCCTGCTGAGTCTTACAAAGTGTTGGGTACAGATGGCTTTGGTCGTTCAGATAGCCGCGATAACCTACGTCGTCACTTTGAAGTGAACGCGGGTTACGTTGTGGTTGCTGCGCTAAATGAGCTTGCGAAACGTGGTGATGTTGAGAAATCTGTCGTGACTGAAGCGATTAAGAAATTCGACATCGACGCAGACAAAACAAACCCACTATACGCTTAATAAAGGTAGGAAAAGCAATGGCAATCGAAATTAATGTACCAGACATCGGTGCGGATGAGGTTGAAGTTACTGAGATTCTGGTAAGCGTTGGTGACAAGGTTGAAGAAGAACAGTCTCTGATCACGGTTGAAGGCGATAAAGCTTCTATGGAAGTTCCAGCTTCTCAAGCCGGTGTAGTTAAAGAAATTAAAGTCGCTGAAGGTGACAAAGTTTCTACTGGTTCTCTTATCATGGTCTTTGAAGAAGAAGCGGGCGCAGCAGCGCCGGCTCCTGCTGCAGAAGCGGCACCAGCCCCAGCGGCAGCGCCTGCTGCAGCTGAAGTCAAAGAAGTGAACGTACCGGACATCGGTGGCGACGAAGTTGAAGTCACTGAAATCATGGTCGCTGTCGGTGATACGGTTGAAGAAGAGCAATCGTTGATCACCGTTGAAGGTGATAAGGCTTCAATGGAAGTTCCGGCTCCATTTGCCGGCACCGTCAAAGAGATCAAAATCGCTTCTGGTGACAAAGTGTCAACAGGTTCACTGATCATGGTCTTTGAAACCGCAGGTTCTGGTGCTCCAGCAGCGCCGGCAGAAGCATCTGCGCCAGCAGCGGCTCCTGCAGCAGCGGCTGACAAAGAAGTGAACGTACCAGATATCGGCGGCGATGAAGTTGAAGTCACTGAAATCATGGTTGCAGTTGGCGACATGATTGAAGAAGAGCAATCTTTGATCACCGTTGAAGGCGACAAAGCGTCAATGGAAGTACCTGCACCATTCGCAGGTAAAGTAAAAGAGATCAAGATCGCTGCTGGCGATAAAGTGTCTACTGGCTCTCTGATCATGGTCTTTGAAGTAGCAGGCGCAGCGCCAGCTGCCGCTCCTGCTCAAGCAGCAGCACCTGCAGCACCAGCAGCCAAAACGGAAGCTCCAAAAGCGGAAGCGGCACCAGCAGCCTCTACCGGTGATTTCCAAGAAAACAACGAGTATGCGCATGCGTCTCCAGTTGTTCGCCGTCTTGCTCGTGAATTTGGCGTTAACCTTTCTAAGGTTAAAGGTTCGGGTCGTAAGAGCCGTATCCTAAAAGAAGACGTTCAGAATTACGTCAAAGAAGCGCTTAAGCGTCTTGAGTCTGGTTCGGGAGCATCAGGTAAAGGTGACGGTGCAGCACTTGGCCTACTTCCTTGGCCAAAAGTGGACTTCAGCAAGTTTGGTGAAACAGAAGTTAAACCACTTTCACGCATTAAGAAGATCTCGGGTGCGAACCTGCACCGCAACTGGGTGATGATCCCACACGTTACCCAATGGGATAACGCAGATATCACTGAGCTAGAGAAATTCCGTAAAGAACAAAATGCGATCGAAGCGAAAAAAGACACGGGTATGAAGATCACGCCTCTTGTGTTCATCATGAAAGCCGTGGCTAAAGCGCTTGAAGAGTTCCCTGCGTTTAACTCTTCTCTGTCTGAAGATGGCGAAAGCTTGATTCTGAAGAAATTCGTCAACGTGGGCATTGCGGTTGATACACCAAATGGCCTAGTGGTTCCTGTCTTTAAAGACGTGAACAAGAAAGGTATTTACGAACTTTCAGAAGAGTTGGCGGCGGTATCGAAGAAAGCACGTGCAGGTAAACTGACGGCTTCTGATATGCAAGGTGGCTGTTTCACTATCTCAAGCCTTGGTGGTATCGGTGGTACGGCATTTACTCCTATCGTGAATGCGCCAGAAGTTGGCATTTTGGGTGTTTCTAAGTCTGAAATGAAACCTGTGTGGAACGGCAAAGAATTTGCTCCGCGTCTACAACTACCTCTATCACTGTCGTATGATCACCGTGTGATTGATGGTGCAGAAGGTGCGCGTTTCATTACTTACTTGAACGCTTGTCTATCTGACATTCGTCGTCTAGTTCTTTAATAGACATTCGATGATTAAAGAGAGGCGGCGTTAGGCCGCCTCTCTAATCAACTTTGACGACAACTTCGTTAAAATCGGAGTCAAAAATCTGGTTTCACAAGCGAATTGTTGTCTAGCTCACAGGCTAAATGGATTTACTTTTCACACCATTAACATCTCTGTAAACTGTTGACGGTCTGAAAAATTGGTTAAAGCCCAACATTACTTTATACCTACAAAATCAATACCCACTCAGCCTGTTAGGGATAATGACTACAAGAGGTCAAAATGAGCAAAGAAATTAAAGCCCAAGTGGTTGTACTTGGTGCCGGTCCTGCTGGTTACTCCGCTGCATTCCGTTGTGCAGACTTAGGTCTGGACACTGTTCTTATTGAACGTTACAGCACGCTTGGTGGCGTGTGTCTAAACGTGGGTTGTATCCCATCAAAAGCCTTGCTTCACGTTGCGAAAGTAATTGAAGAAGCAAAAGCCCTTGCAGAGCACGGTATTGTCTTTGGTGAACCTCAAACGGACATCGATAAAGTACGTTTGTGGAAAGAGAAGGTGATCAACCAATTGACTGGTGGTCTTGGCGGTATGGCTAAGATGCGTAAAGTTAACGTGGTTAACGGTCTTGGTAAGTTCACGGGTCCTAACAGCATTGAAGTTGAAGGCGAAGACGGCACAACCGTCGTTAATTTCGACAACGCTATCGTGGCAGCGGGTTCTCGCCCAATCAAACTGCCGTTCATCCCGCATGAAGACCCACGCATTTGGGATTCAACGGATGCGCTTGAACTGAAAGAAGTTCCTGGAAAACTTCTCATCATGGGCGGTGGTATCATCGGTCTGGAAATGGGAACCGTTTACGACTCTCTAGGTTCACAAATTGACGTGGTTGAGATGTTCGACCAGGTAATCCCAGCAGCAGATAAAGACATCGTTAAGGTTTATACCAAACGTATCAAAGACAAGTTCAACTTGATGCTAGAAACCAAAGTCACCGCGGTTGAAGCAAAAGAAGATGGTATTTACGTTTCGATGGAAGGCAAAAAAGCGCCAGCAGAACCTGAGCGTTACGATGCGGTCCTTGTGGCTATCGGTCGTGTACCAAACGGCAAACTTCTGGAAGCTGAGAAAGCGGGTCTGGAAGTGGACGAGCGTGGCTTTATCAATGTTGATAAGCAAATGCGTACAAACGTACCGCACATCTTCGCAATCGGCGATATCGTTGGCCAACCAATGCTTGCCCACAAAGGTGTGCATGAAGGTCACGTCGCGGCTGAAGTTATTGCTGGTAAGAAACACTACTTCGATCCGAAAGTCATTCCTTCAATTGCGTACACTGAGCCAGAAGTGGCTTGGGTTGGTAAAACTGAAAAAGAAGCCAAAGAAGAAGGCATTAAGTACGAAGTGGCTACCTTCCCTTGGGCAGCGTCAGGCCGTGCAATCGCCTCTGACTGTGCTGACGGTATGACTAAGCTTATCTTTGATAAAGAAACTCACCGCGTTATTGGTGGTGCTATCGTTGGTACTAACGGTGGTGAGTTGCTTGGTGAAATCGGTCTTGCGATCGAGATGGGTTGTGATGCCGAAGATATCGCATTGACCATTCATGCTCACCCAACATTGCATGAGTCTGTTGGTCTTGCATCTGAAGTCTTTGAAGGTACCATTACTGACCTTCCGAACGCGAAAGCGAAGAAGAAATAACGCGTCTTACACGTTAGCTTTAAATACAAAAAAACCGCTGATTACGTCAGCGGTTTTTTATTATCAGTGATACAACATAAGTCACGTGTTACTCGAAGCATTATTAAGACGCTTTCTTGTAGATCGAGAGCATGTCCAAATAGTTTTGCGTTAAGCGTTGCATCGCTTCTTCATTGTGTAGACGGTTTGATTGCAAGAACAATGAGTAACATAAGCCATGGAACAATGTCGCCAGATCTTCAGGATCGTGCTCGTTGCTCAATTCTCCGCGTTCCATTGATTTCGCAAACATGTTTTGAATCAGTTTCTGATTGGTCTCGTTGGTATTGATAAACAGCGGCCAAACTTCATCGCGCGTTGAAGCGCTCCACTCAAACCATACGCGTAGCCAATCACAATCATTAACCACAAGGTGAACCATAGCACTGGTTAAGTTGTTAATGTTGTCTTTGGCGTGAAGGTCAAGGTCGATGTTTTCAGTGAGGAAGTTAGAGAATTGTCGCACGACGTAGTTGAGTACGTCATCCACCAAATCTTCACGAGTAGGAAAGTAGTTAAAGACAGTCGCCACAGACACTTGCGCGATTTCTGCAATGTCTGCATGACCGCCTCGTCCAATACCGCGTTTGGCGAACACTTCGAGTGCTATTTCCATTAACTGCTGCTTACGTTTTTGAGGCGAAAGCCGTGTACGTGGCCTTTTAGCTATTGAGTCCATAAGGGTATTTCCTTGCCAATTGAGTTGTCGTTGTATGGGCTGATATGCCCTATATAATTAATTATTATTTGCTTTTTAGCATTATGAGTGTAATGGTGCATATCATTTTGGTCAATCCTTTGCTGGGCTTTTATAATTAATTATATAATTTATAAAATACAGGTCAAAATTAACTAAATTTGTATTTTTCTATTGTCATTTTTACTTCATTACCATCAGTGGTAGACTTAGCGCCTTAAAATCGGTGCGCACTGCGTTCCAACCAAATCGTCAATAGAAAAACGAGAGAGTTATGAAGCACAGAGTAGATGTGATGATTTCTGAACAGCAAGTTCAGGAGCGCATTCACGAGCTAGGTAAACAGATCACCCAACATTATAAAGACAGCGAAGAACTGGTTCTTGTCGGCCTTTTACGTGGCTCGTTTGTCTTTATGGCAGACCTTGCTCGTAGCATTGACGTGATTCATCAAGTCGACTTCATGACCGCGTCGAGCTACGGTAACAGCATGGAAAGCTCGCGTGATGTCCGTATTTTGAAAGACCTAGATGATGACATCAAAGGTAAAGACGTATTATTGGTCGAAGATATCATTGATACTGGAAATACACTTTCAAAAGTATGTGAAATTTTGTCATTGCGTGAGCCAAATTCGATTAATATCTGTACATTGTTGGATAAGCCAAGTCGCCGCGAAGTTGACGTAAAAGTCGAATGGATTGGTTTCGATATTCCCGATGAATTCGTCGTTGGTGTAGGTATTGACTACGCGCAGAAATATCGTCATCTGCCGTTTATTGGCAAAGTGGTTCCTCTTGAGTAATCTCATTGCCTGATAAACGCTCATAAAAAAACGCCCATTTGGGCGTTTTTTTATGACTGAAAACCTGAAAAGCTCAATCTTAGCGGCAAAGCAGCTTCTGATCTGGGTTTAAAATAGTGTCCAGTGCGGTTTGGTAAGAAGCTTCAACTGTCTCTCTTGAATTACTGCGAATACCTAAGTATTCCAAACGGCCGTCTTCAATACCGTAAACAACGCCGTGAATTTCCACGTCTTGACCTCGTTCCCATGCGTTTTGCATGATGGTTGAGTTACCCAGATTGTAGACTTGTTCTGCGACATTAATTTCACCAAGTTTGTCAGCGCGATCGGCCGCTGGCATTTGGTCTAAGTATTCACGATGCTTAAAGTAGACATCACGAATGTGCAGTAGCCAGTTGTTGATAAGGCCCAGATTCGGGTTATCAATCGCCGCATTCACACCGCCACAACCATAGTGACCACAAATGATGATATGTTTGACTTTCAACACATCAACCGCGTATTGGACGACGGATAGGCAGTTGAGGTCGGTATGAATGACTTGGTTCGCAACGTTACGGTGAACAAACAGTTCGCCGGAATAAAGTCCGGTTAAGCGTTCGGCCGGTACACGGCTATCTGAGCAGCCGATCCATAGAAAATCAGGTTTTTGACCTTCGGCTAGCTTGGTAAAGTATTCTGGACGTTCGGATTTGATTGACTCCGACCATTTTGAGTTGTTTTCAAAAAGCTGTTTAATTTCCGGCATGTTAACATTTCCCTAAAAACCTGTTTCCAATATACACAAATACCCGACAGCATTCTCGCAAAAAATAGGCAGGATAGGACTGTTCAGATGTGTTATGGGTTCCGTAATTGAAATCTGCCGATCTTTTCTACGACTTGCAAGCCTGACTCGTCGTCGATGTGTAAATTGTTGTGTGGTTTCTGTACAATTTTGTGTCGGAATCAAATAATTAATTTCCCTCTAGGGTTGAAAAAGCCGCATTTCAACGGCATCTGTAGAGGGTCTTGAGAAAACAAGCGACTTATATATGTACGCATTAGAAATAGAACAACTTAGAAAAACCTACGCTGGAGGTTTTGAAGCATTAAAGGGCATCAGCTTAAATGTCGAACAAGGAGACTTTTATGCACTCCTTGGCCCCAATGGGGCAGGTAAATCTACATCTATCGGTATCATTTCTTCACTCGTCAACAAAACATCTGGCCGCGTTAAGGTCTTTGGTTATGATATCGATACCGATCTTGAATTGGCGAAACAAAACCTTGGGCTGGTTCCGCAGGAGTTTAACTTCAACCAGTTTGAAACGGTTGAGCAAATTGTGATGCAGCAGGCGGGTTACTACGGTGTCTCCAAAGAAGTGGCTAAGCAGCGCGCAGAAAAATATCTGTCAAAACTCGATCTTTGGGAGAAGCGTGATGAACGTGCGCGCAACTTATCGGGTGGGATGAAGCGTCGACTGATGATTGCTCGTGCGTTAATGCACGAACCCAAATTGCTGATTTTGGATGAGCCAACCGCTGGAGTTGACATCGAATTGCGCCGCTCAATGTGGGAGTTTCTAAAAGAAATTAACCGCGACCAAGGCATTACTATCATCCTGACTACCCACTATTTAGAAGAAGCGGAAATGCTGTGTCGGCATATCGGTATTATCAATCGTGGTGAATTAATCGAAAACACCACGATGAAGTCATTGCTGAGTAAACTGAGTGTCGAGACCTTCATTCTTGATCTCGAAAACAATGATATTGAACTGCCTACGCTAAACGGGGTGAACGCCCAAGCGATGGTGGATGGTTCGCTGGAAATTGAACTGAACAAAAGCCAAGGCTTGAATTCAGTCTTTACTCAATTAACAGATCTTGGTGTGACCGTGACGTCAATGCGCAATAAAGCCAATCGTCTCGAAGAGTTATTTGTCAGCATTGTACGTGAACAACAAGGAGCCTAGTCGAATGTATCAGTTGTATTGGACAGCATTTCGCGCCTTATTAAGTAAAGAAGTTCATCGCTTTATGCGTATCTGGGTACAAACCCTAGTACCGCCAGCGATTACCATGACACTCTATTTCATTATTTTCGGTAATTTGATTGGCTCGCGTATTGGCGAAATGAACGGCTTTAGCTATATGGAATACATCGTTCCAGGCTTAATCATGATGTCGGTGATTACAAACTCGTACTCCAATGTTGCATCATCATTTTTTAGCGCCAAAATGCAGAAAAATATCGAAGAACTGTTGGTCGCACCTGTGCCGAACTATGTGATTATCGCTGGTTATGTGATGGGAGGCGTTACACGTGGTTTGCTGGTGGGGACGTTAGTCACTCTGGTTTCTCTGCTGTTTGTTGATTTAAATGTCGAACATTGGGGCATTATTATTGTCACCGTCTTCCTGACTTCAGTCGTGTTTGCGTTAGGTGGTTTGATTAATGCCGTATTTGCGAAAACGTTTGATGATATCTCTATTGTCCCGACGTTTGTGCTCACCCCATTAACCTACTTGGGTGGGGTATTCTACTCGATCAGTCTGCTACCGGACTTTTGGCAAGTAGTCTCTAAAGTGAACCCGATTGTCTATATGGTCAATGCCTTCCGTTATGGCTTCTTAGGCGTTTCGGATGTGGGGATTGTTACTTCATTCAGTGTGCTGGGCATTTTTGTTGTATTGCTTTATTCCGTAGCGCACTACTTGGTGACGAAAGGAATTGGCCTGCGTACCTAACCGATAACAAAGGCAATAAAAAAGGTCGACGGATGTCGACCTTTTTTATTGCTAATCCATTAGGCGTCTTGGTGAGACGCTTCACTTTGTGTGTCTTTATCTTTCGTTTCGGTGTTGAGATCGATGACTTGGTTATCAATCAGTCGTACTTGACCTAAGTGCGCAGACATCAAAATCACCGCTTGAATACTTTGCTCAGTAATCGTTGATAAAGTATGGGCGTCTCGAATAAAAATCTCATCAGGGTGCAAACCTGCGGCTCGCAATTGATCATTAGCGTCTTCGATGATCGAGGCGTAGTCTCGTCGTCCGCTGCGAATCGTACTGCTTATCCAGCGCATCGTACGAGCAAGGACAGGAGCACGCTGGCGTTGATCAAGCGTCAAACGGTTGTTACGTGAACTCATCGCAAGGCCATCCATTTCACGCACCGTGGGTACACCAATGATGATGATGTTCATGGCCATGTCGGAGACCATCTTACGAATCACCGCCAACTGCTGATAATCTTTTTCGCCAAAGCAGGCAATATCAGGTTGAACTAGGTTAAATAGCTTAGTGACCACGGTTGTCACACCGCGAAAGTGTCCCGGACGAGACGCGCCTTCAAGCATAGTGGATAACCCAGGTACATCGACGTAAGTGTGTTTATCCAATCCTTCAGGATAGATAGCCTCAGGCGTTGGTGTAAAAACCAGATCCACAGACTCTTGGTTAAGCTTGTTGAGATCGTCATCGAGCGTGCGCGGATAGCTATTAAGATCGTCGGCGCGATCAAATTGCATCGGATTAACAAAGATACTAGCGACAACAATATCCGCCACTTCGCGTGCTTTGCGCACTAAACTCATGTGGCCTTCATGCAGGTTGCCCATGGTTGGGACAAAAGCGATCGTTCGGCCATCACGCTTATATTGGGCGATCTGTTCTCTTAACGTCGAAATGTCAGCAATGGTTTGCATGAGTATGTCCTCTAGGCAATCGTATGTTGTTCATCAGGAAAAGTGCCTGATTGCACATCTTGTAGGTACTTGGTCACAGCATCTCGCATATTTCCTGTTTCTTCGAGGAAGTTTTTCGAGAATTTCGGCATATAGTTGGCGGAAATACCAAACATATCGTGCATCACTAAAATTTGACCGTCGGTTTGGTTGCCTGCACCGATTCCGATGACCGGGACGTCTAATACTTCGGTAATGCGTGCAGCAAGATCGGCCGGAACGCATTCAAGTAAAATAACTTGTGCGCCAGCTTCTTGAAGAGCCAACGCATCTTTTACCATGCGATCGGCTTTGTCGCTGTCACGACCTTGGACTTTATAACCACCAAAAATATTGACAGATTGAGGCGTTAGGCCGAGATGTGCACACACAGGAACGGCGCGCTCAGTCAGCATTTTTACGCAATCAACCAACCATTCACCACCTTCGATTTTGACCATGTTCGCGCCTGCTTGCATGATCTTCGCTGCGTTTTCACACGCTTGTTGTGGAGTGGCATAGCTCATGAAGGGCATGTCGGCCATCAGTAAGCTGTTTGGGCTACCCGCACGTACACAACGTGTGTGATAAGCAATATCTTCAACGGTCACTGGCAAGGTGTCTTCACGACCTTGCAATACCATACCTAATGAGTCGCCGACCAATAGCACCGGCATCTCTTGGCTTTCAAACAGTTGAGCGAAGCTGGCATCGTAAGCGGTTACCGAAGCAAACTTACGGCCTTCTTGCTTCCACTTCATCAAGTCATTAATGGTAATTTTTTTCATGTTCTTGTCCTTAGCAGGGAATGGCTAGGGGCGCCAAATGCTGAGTCCATTTTTGTCTACTGTCGCAAGTAGGGCTGGGAGCTCAGTCCCATCAGGGAGAGTCAAATTCGGTGCGATCTCAGCGAGCGGATAAAGCACAAATTCGCGCTGCTTCATTCCGTAATGAGGAACGGTTAAACGCTCAGAGTCGATCACCTCATTGCCGTAAAGTAAAATATCGAGGTCGAGGGTTCGTGGCCCCCAACGTTCGTCTTTACGTACGCGCCCGTGCTTTTGCTCAATTGCTTGTGTGCAATCAAGTAAAGCCAACGGCGTCAAAGTTGTTTTTATTTCCACGACTGCGTTGATGTAGTCGGGTTGATTTTGTGGCCCCATCGGTGTGCTGCTATAGAGCGAAGAAGCACTCACCCAAGTGGATTCTGGAAGATCTTTAAGTGCTTCAATCGCCTGCTGAGCTTGGCTCACCGGATCATCAAGATTACTGCCAATCGCAATAAAAACGGTAATCATGATGTTGCCTTGGTTTTTTTCTTATTGGTACGGCGACGCTTTGGTTTTGGCGAAGCACCGTCTATGTCTGCAACCATCGCTTGGCGCATATTGCGGCCGGCATTTTGAAAGGTTTCCCACCATTTGGCAAGTTGCTTTGTCTCTTCGCCTTCAATTTCACCGCGCATTTCAAGAAAATCAAACCCAGCACGGAACTTGTTCAGCTCCATTAAGCGAAAAGCGCGTTTGCCGTTGCGACGTGGCAGGCGTAGCTGCAGTTGCCAGATTTCTCGTATCGTAGCGGTATGACGGCGAGGAATGGCGATGGTTTTTACTTGTTCATCAATAATGATGTTACCCGCTTCCATCACAGCGTCGTAATAGGACAGCTTGCGCTCGGCCTGCAGCTGCTCCGCTTTGGCTTGCATTGGATACCACAGCATCGCGGCAAACATAAACGCAGGGTTGATGCGTTTACCACTCTCTATGCGCTGATCGGTCGCATCCAGTACTAAATCCAACATCTGTTCTGTTGGCGACGAATAATCGTCGGTAAAGAACTGAGCGATGGTTGGAAACAGTTGTTGGAACAGCTGATATTCGCGCATCAAATGATAGGTTTCCAAGCCAAGCCCGGTCTGGAGCATTTTGAGTGATTCTTCATACAGACGTGCTGACGGAATATCTTTCAACAACGGCGCAAGATGCTCGATAGGATCGGCCGTGTCTTCTTCAATGTCAAAATCTAGTTTGACGGCAAATCGAATGGCACGCAGCATACGAACTGGATCTTCACGATAGCGTACTTCTGGGTCGCCAATCAGGCGCACCAGTTTGTCTTCGAGATCTTCTACGCCACCAGCGTAATCGTGGATCGCATAATTAGCGATGTTGTAGTACATCGCATTAATCGTGAAATCACGACGCTCAGCATCTTCATCAATGGTGCCATAGACGTTGTCACGCAGTAGCATGCCTTCTTTTGATTGCTGAGCAATATTCTGAGCTTTCTCTTGATGATGACCACGAAAAGTCGCCACCTCAATGATGTCACGACCAAACATAATGTGGGCAAGACGAAAACGTCTACCGATTAAACGACAGTTACGAAACAGTTTTTTGATCTGCTCTGGCGTCGCATTGGTGGCGATATCAAAGTCTTTGGGGGTGTGTTCTAAAAGTAAATCTCGTACACCACCACCAACAAGATACGCATCAAATCCAGCACTGTGCAGACGATAAAGGACTTTCAGCGCGTTATCACTGATCTGCTTGCGGGAAATGTTGTGCTCTTCTCGAGTCATGAGATTTAAAGCGAGTTCTGGAATATGCGTTGCCTCGCTCGGTTTTGTATCGTTCTTATTCATCTGCTTTTGGCAATAATCACTAAAGCCAACCTTGCTTGGTTTATTCACTTAGGCCCAATCGGGACGAATTTTGCGGCTAATAATAGCTTAGCGCGCCGCATTTGAGAATCTTGGTGTGATCTCGAGTGCCATCGGTAGCTGAGAAACTTGCCAATGCGCCACTCCCCATTGAAGAATTTCTTCAATCTTGGCTTGTGATACGTCATCAGGAACATGAAAGCCCAAAAACTGCATCGCATTGAGTAGCGCGAGACGAGGCTGATGGTCATCAATCGCTGTCGCATGATTCTGCTTAGATAATTTATGCCCATGTTGATCTAATGCGAGGGGCAAATGCAAGTAGCTTACCTGAGGCTTTGCGAGCAATTTATAGAGACTCAACTGACGTCCTGTTGGTTCAATCAGATCTGCGCCGCGCACAACTTCGGTCACACCTTGGTCAATGTCGTCTAATACTACTGCTAAATTGTACGCAAACAAACCATCGCGTCTTTTGATAATAAAATCTTCATCCGCCAATGGTTTAGGGATTTTAATCTCACCGTGTTTGATATCGTAAAATTGATAGACGGGTTGTGTCATGCGCAGGCGTACAGAACATGCTTTAGGGGAGGTAATGTGTTTATTACGACAAGTTCCGCGATAAAAACCGCCCTCAGCTTTTATCTGTTTTCGAGTGCATTCACAGTAGTAAGCGGCATTGTGTTCTAACCAATGGTCAATTTGCGATTGATACAAATCGTGGCGCTGACTTTGGTATACGACTTCGCCGTCCCAATGCAGCTGATAAGCTTCAAGCGTTCTTAGAATTGCGTCGGCTGCGCCTGGCATTTCACGTGGAGGGTCGAGATCTTCGATTCTGACTCGCCATTGGCCTTGTTGGGCTCGGGCTTGAAAGTAACTGCCTAAAGCCGCGACAAGAGATCCAAAATGCAAGGGACCAGACGGGGAAGGGGCAAAGCGTCCAATATATGTCATGACATTGCTCGCGAAAAGGTGGTGAATGGGGCGGAGATGCAAACCCCGAAAATATAAATTTCACGATGTAGTAAACCAAAAAGGGAGCCATAGCTCCCTTTTGATTAATAGCAGCGGTTTAACCCTGCATCTGTTTTTCTTTGATTTCAGCCAGCGTTTTACAGTCGATACATAGGTCTGCTGTAGGACGAGCTTCTAGACGACGAACACCGATCTCAACGCCACAAGACTCACAGAAACCGAAATCATCTTCTTCGATTTTGTTCAGTGTCTTTTCGATCTTTTTGATCAGACGACGTTCACGGTCTCGGTTACGCAGTTCTAGGCTGAACTCTTCTTCTTGAGATGCTCGGTCAACCGGATCTGGGAAGTTAGCGGCTTCGTCTTGCATGTGATGCACAGTACGGTTGACTTCTTCTCTTAACTGATTACGCCAAGCTTCTAAAATTTTTCTAAAATGAGCCAGTTGCTCAGGTGACATGTATTCTTCACCTGCTTTTTCCTGGTATGGCTCAACACCAGCAATGGCTAGGATGCCTAGCGCTTTCTTTTTTGATGATTCTGGCATGCAGCATCTCCTACTAACACCTAGTCAACTGCTTGAGCAGTTAATTTGAGGCGGGTATCTATAGCAAAAAGAATTGGGCGAGGCAAACACTGATTGGTAAACTTGTTGTCAATGTGAACACAACATCATTTTTTCTGTCAGTTAATGAACTCAATTGACTCGTTCAGTGCCATACCGTCTTTGTTCATCTCTGCTTTATAGCAGTAGACTTCGACTCCCTGTCTTTGCGCGTGTTTCAATAATTTTGAATAGTTCGCATCTATATGGTGTGCCGGAGAGACTTTTTCAATACCTGAATGTAAAACTACAAACAAAAGTACCGCTCTGCTTCCAGTATTGACCATTTCCGTTAATTCTCGCAGGTGCTTTTGACCACGAGTCGTCACCGCATCGGGGAAGTAGCCTTGTCCATGTTGTGCTTCATCCAACAAGGTGACACTTTTTACTTCTATATAACATTTTGGTTGAGCGTTTGATTTGAGCAAGATATCAATCCGGCTATTTTCATTGCCATATTTCACTTCTGCCTGAAGTTGCTCATACCCTTGTAGCTCATCAATGACGCCAGCCTCAATGGCTTCTATCGCCAATTGGTTGGCGCGAGCGGTATTAATGCAAATGGTATGCCTTTTTGCGGTTTCAACCAGTTCCCAACTATTTGGGTATTTGCGTTTTGGATTATCGGAAGTTGAGTACCAGATGGTGCTGCCGGGGTCAGCGCAGCCAGTCATTGCCCCTGTATTCGCACAATGGATGGTTCGCTCACTGCCGTCGTGTAACGTGATATCGGCGAGGAAGCGCTTGTAGCGTTTAATTAATATCGCCGGTTGGAGTTCGGGTTGAAAGTGCATTTAGTTACTGTTTTTATGTACAATGTCTGTTGTCATTACACCACAAGGTTTCTCCATTGTCACAACTGCCCATAGAAACAGTGATGCCGCAATTGCTTGCAGCGGTGTCTGATTGCCAACAATTGATCCTTAAAGCTGCACCAGGGGCGGGCAAGTCTACTCACTTTCCATTGTCAGTTTTGCAGGCCAACCTGTTGCCAGAAAAGATTATTTTACTTGAGCCCAGGCGCTTGGCCGCGAGGAATATTGCGCGTTATCTTGCCAAACAACTGGGGGAGCAAGTTGGACACACCGTTGGGTATCGCGTTCGTGGGGAAACCAAAACCAGTACGCACACACGTCTCGAGGTGGTGACTGAAGGCGTGTTAACCGGGATGATTCAGTCTGATCCCGAACTGAGCGGTATCAGTATGGTGATGTTTGATGAGTTTCATGAACGCAGCCTACATGCGGATACCGGGTTGGCTCTGTGTTTGGAAATTCAACAAGCACTTCGTGACGATTTAAAGCTGGTGGTGATGTCGGCGACCTTGGATGGACAAGCTCTCCAGCAATTATTGCCCGAAGCGCGTTTCATTGAGTCACAAGGGCGATCGTTTCCGGTTGATATTGTCTATCAACCCTTGGGGGCCAATGAGTATTTAGCGCCGTTTATGGCCAAAAAAATCAGCGCGCTTCTTTATCAGCATCATGGATCATTGCTCGCGTTTTTACCTGGCGTTGGTGCCATCAAGCAGACTCAGCAAACGCTCGAATCATTGATTGCCGATGACGTGGATATTTGCCCGCTTTTTGGTCAATTAAGTGCTGATGAGCAGCAAAAAGCCATTGAGCCAAGCCCAAAGGGGCGGCGTAAAGTGGTACTTGCGACCAACATAGCGGAAACGTCTTTGACCATTGAAGGCATTCGCTTAGTGGTCGATAGTGGGCTTGAACGCACCGCCAGCTTTGATCTCAAAACGGGTATCAGTAAGCTTGAACAAATTCGCATTGCTCAGTCGTCTGCTGAGCAGCGCGCTGGCCGGGCTGGGCGCCTTGAAGCTGGTATTTGTGTGCGTTTGTATAGCGAGTCTCAGCTCAAACAACAACCCTATGTGCCAGTTCCAGAAATTGTGCGTAGCGATTTATCGCCATTGGCGATGGAGTTGGCTCAATGGGGAACGACTCAGGTATCCGAATTGGCTTGGTTAGATTGTCCTCCAACTGCGGCATTCAATCAGGCGAGGGCACTCTTACAGCGTCTGGGGTTGATGGACCGCCATTATCAACTCACCACGCAAGGGCAGAAAAACCAACACCTTGGTGTTGCGCCAAGAATCGGCGCTATGCTCACCAGCGCAGAGAATCGTTCGCAAACCGTCACCGCCGCGCTTGCTGCGGCCTTGCTTGAAGAACCTGAAAAGCAGCAAGTGGATTTTGCCCACAGTGCACAGCGCTTTTTATCACGTCGTCATAGCGTTCAGCAACGTGTGTTGGCACGGGCGACCCAACTCGCCCGTTTATGCGGTGAATCGTTTGAGAGCCATGCTGTGGAGCCGACATTACTGGCCACGATGCTGTGTCGAGCTTTTCCTGAACGCATTGCGCAGCGACGTCCTACGCAATCGCCAAATGGGCAAGTCAGCTACCTATTAGCGAATGGCCATGGTGTTGAATTGAGTGATGAACACCCTTTAGCACAATGCGATTATTTGGTGGTTGCCGATGTCATGCGCAGTCCCAATGCTCGCCAATCAAGCCGGGTATTGCTTGCCGCTGAGCTTGATATTATTAGCGTTCAACAGCATATTCCGCATTTGCTCGTTGAGCATGAGTGGGTTGATTGGGATGATAAGCGTGGTCGTCTAGTCGCTGAATTGCGAGTGCAACTTGGGCAGTTGATATTAGAGCGCCAAGCGCTTGCCGATCCGCCTCGCAAAAAAATGACGCAAGCTTTACTTAACTATGTCCGTCGCCATGGTCTGAAAGTATTAAATTGGACGCCAAAAGCAACTAACCTGCTGGAACGTGCTCGCTGTGGCGCAGAATGGTTGCCCGAGCAAGCGTGGCCTGAACTCGATGACTCTGCGTTGTTGAGCCATCTGGAAGATTGGCTCGAGCCGTATCTTCACTCAATTCATTCTGCCAAGCAGATAAACAAGGTCGATGTGTATCAAGCGTTGAATGCTTATTTAGGGTGGCCATTAAACCAGTCTATCGACCAATGGTTGCCTTGTGAATATCAACTGCCGACGGGCACTCGCAAGGCAATTCTCTATCAGCAAGGAAAGCAACCGACGCTCTCCGTTCGCATGCAGGAGGTCTTTGGCGAACAAACCTCTCCAACTGTTGCGAACGGTACGGTGAAGGTTGTGTTAGAGTTGCTTTCCCCTGCTCAACGTCCTCTTCAAGTGACACAAGACTTAGCGGCTTTTTGGCAAGGCGCCTATAAAGACGTACAAAAAGAAATGAAAGGGCGTTACCCCAAACATGTGTGGCCTGATGATCCTGCATCCCACATCGCGACAACGAAAACCAAACGACAACTGAATTCATGACTGATAAGAAAACGCCGAAAAAGCCCCGAACTAACAATACGGCCAGTTCGAAAAAGCGCTCAAAAAACCGCAGTGGTTCAGCCAAGCATTCCATTTTAAAACGTTTGTGGAGCATTGGTTGGAAAGTCGCGTTGGTGGTGATCGCGATACTGATTTTTGTCGGTATCTATCTTGATAGCGTGGTCAAACAGCGCTTTGAAGGGCACTTGTTTGAATTACCAACGGTGGTGTATGCCAGAATTTTGAATTTGGCGCCTGGTGATGATATTTCGATTCAAGAAGTCCGTAACGAACTGGATGTGCTCAACTATCGTAAAGTCTCTCAGCCACATTATCCGGGGGAATATTCATCATCTTCGACCAAGATTGAAGTGATCCGTCGTCCGTTCGAATTCTCTGACGGCCCAGAACCGGATCGTCACGTTATGCTCTATTTTAACCAGTCTGGCTTGCAACGTATTCAGTCGTTAGAGAAGCGAGGCGATTTGGGTTACTTACGCATTGAGCCTAAAATGTTGGGGATGTTGGAAAAAGGGCAAGATGAACAACGACTGTTTCTACGTCGCGAACAATTTCCGGAAGTGATGGTTGATGCGCTTCTTGTCACCGAAGATCGCAACTTTTATCGTCATGACGGTGTTTCTCCGATGGCGATCGCGCGTGCACTGGTGGCTAATATTAAGGCTGGACGCACGGTGCAAGGCGGTAGCACGCTGACTCAGCAATTGGCCAAGAACATCTTTTTATCCAGTGACCGGACTTTGTGGCGTAAATTACGTGAAGCTTACATGGCTCTCATCATTGATTATCGCTACAGCAAAGACCGTATTTTGGAAGGTTACCTGAATGAGGTGTATTTAGGGCAATCACGCGGAGAAGCGATTCACGGTTTTGGTTTGGCCTCTCGCCTTTATTTTGGTCAACCCATAGAAGAGCTGCGTATTGATCAACTGGCACTGTTGGTGGGAATGGTTAAAGGTCCTTCCTACTATAATCCAGTCCGCTACCCTGAACGTGCCAAAGAACGCCGGGATTTGGTTTTAAAATTGATGATGCAGCAAAATATTTTGACGCCGCGCCAATATGAACAGGCCGCGAGTCGAAATCTTGATATTCAGGATAATCCCAGAATTGCCAGCCGACAGCCTGCCTATTTTGAACAACTTAATCGTGAGCTGAAAGCGAAGGTCGGGGCAGGATTTAAATCGGAAGTGGGATTACGAGTATTTACCTCGCTGGATCCGGTATCGCAAGATGAACTGGAAAAATCAGTGGCGCGTAAAATACCTGATCTTGCCAAAGTGGGTGGCAATGAGCTTGAAGCGGCGGCTGTCGCAGTTGATCGTCACAGTGGTGAAATTCGCGCCATGGTTGGAGGTAAACGCGCAGGCTATGATGGGTTTAACCGAGCGCTCAATGCCAGCCGTCAAATTGGCTCGTTGGCAAAGCCTGCGGTGTACCTAACCGCCTTGTCGCAACCAGATAAATATAATTTGGCGACCACACTTGATGATAAACCACTGACGCTGAAAAATGAGAGCGGCGATTTGTGGGCACCACGTAACTATGATCGTAAGTTCCGAGGTGATGTCCCCTTGTATTTGGCGCTCGCCAAATCGCTAAATGTACCGACCGTACAGCTAGGCATGCAGCTTGGCATTGATAACGTGGTCGACACGTTTACTCGACTTGGCGTTAGTGGCGATGAAATTCGTCCTGTTCCATCAATGTTTTTGGGATCCTTTACCTTGACCCCAATTCAAGTCGCACAAATGTACCAAACCTTGACAAATTCGGGTAAAAAAGCCCAATTATCAGCGTTGCGATCGGTCATTGATCTCGATGGCAAGGTGATTTACGAATCCATTCCACGCGTGTCACAAACCGTCGATCAGCAAGCTGCGTGGTTAACCACTTACGCCATGAAACGCGGTGTTTTGGAAGGGACTGGGCGCTATCTGCGTAGCCAATTTGGGTGGGCGGCACTGGCGGGGAAAACCGGTACCAGTAACGACACTCGTGACAGTTGGTTTGTGGGGACTGATGGTCGAGAAGTGACAACCATTTGGGTTGGGCGCGACGACAACAAGCCGACACATTTGACGGGATCGAGCGGCGCTTTACGTATTTATGCAGATTACCTTGCGCAGCGTGTCCCACAAAAATTGATTTTGCCGTGGCCAAAAGGCATTACAACGTTAGGCTTCTCACCAACCTCTGAAGGTGGGTTAGAGTTAGACTGTAATGATCGCCAGAAGCTTCCGGTGTGGGATCGAGATGGCGCGTTGAAAAAACAATGTGAAGATCAACCGGCACAATGGATTAAACGTATTTTTAGTTGGTAGTGATTTGGCACTTCGAGCCCAATGTGCGTGATAGTAAGGATAACAATAAGCAGTGCGAAATAGTGTTTATTTGATGATTTTGGGGTTGCTCAGTTTTAAGGTGGCGGCGCAATCGCTCCATCCAACCCCACCACATCATCCTCAAATTGCCGTGGTGCTTGCTGGTGGTGGTGCCAAAGGTGCTGCGCATATAGGCGTTCTTAAAGCGCTCGAAGATCTGCACGTCCCAATCGACTTCATTACTGGCACCAGTATGGGGGCATTTTTTGGTGGATTGTATGCCACTGGGATGAGCGCCGATGAGATCGAAGCATTGATCTATTCGGTGGATTGGAATAGCGGCTACCGTGACCGAGTGAGCCGAAGTGATCGCCGAATTCGTGATAAAGAATATGAAGACCGCTATCAACTAACCACAGATTTAGGCGTACGCTGGGGGGAGATTCGCGCTTACCGAGGTCTCGTTCAGGGGCAAGGAATGTTACGTATTTTGCGCGAAACGTCTGGTAACTTGCCCGCTTTTGAGTCGTTTGATGAATTAGCCATTCCCTATCGGTCTGTCGCAACGGACATCGTCAAACTGGAACCTGTGATTCTTGATAAGGGCAATTTAGCCGATGCCATGATGGCAAGTATGTCGGTGCCTGGCGCTTTGCCGCCCTACAATTTGAATGGCCGGCTGCTGGTCGATGGCGGTGTGATTAATAATATGCCGGTCAACATCGCCCGTGAAATTGGTGCGGAGGTCGTCATTGCTGTGGATATCAGTACTGATTATAAAACCGAAGACGATTTCAAAACTTTTTTTACGGTTGGAGAGCAACTCTCTAACTATCTAGTTAGGCGCAGTACCAAAGAGCAGGCCGATACGTTAAGCGACACTGACTTCCTGATACGCCCTGAAGTTGGCGATATGGAAACGACGGAGTTTCAAAAAATGCCTGAGGCGTATGTCAAAGGGTATGGTGCGGTCATGGCTCTTAAGGATGAGCTGGAGAAAATTGCGCTCTCCCCAGGGGATTACCAGCGCTACATTGAGCATAAACAAAGAGTGCGACGTCAGTTGCATTATGGTTCGAATACCCGAATTGATAAGTTGGTGATCAATAATCGAACCCACTACAGCGATTTGATTCTTGAAAACAAACTCAATTTAGAGCCGGGTAATACCTATAAATCGGAAGACATTGAACAGCGAATTCAGGACTTATATGCACTGGATCGTTTCGAATTGATCAATTACCGCTACTCACAAGATGATGCGCAGCAAACCACGTTGACCGTCGACGTTAATGAAAAATCTTGGGGCCCGAATTACCTTAACTTTCGCTTTTTCTTGGAAGATGACTTTGAAACCGAAAGTCAGTATTCATTGGGAGCATCGTTTAATTTTACTGACCTCAATCAGCATGGCGCAGAACTGCGTACCAATGTTGAAATGGGCACAGATAAGTTACTCGAAGCCGAACTCTATTCGCCTTTTTTCTCTCATCAAGAAGTTTTTACGACCTTTAGTGTCGGTTATGCAGATGAGCAACGCAGTGCGCCGGTGGCTGGCTTTGAGAATACAGACCTCAGCACCACCACGAACTATTTGCCAGTCAACTATCGCCAATTTGAGTTTGAAACGACCATTGGTTACCAAGCTTGGTTGTGGCGAGAACTCAAACTCGGTATTAATTTTACCAAAGGCAGTGGCAATTACTCGACCTTGCCTTCTTATGGGGAAATTGACTTTAGAAGTTTAGGGGCGTTTATTAATTATCGAATTGATTCGTTGGATAATTACAGTTTGCCGACTCGCGGGGTTTATCTGGATCTTAAATATCGAGTTTCCCATGACAACATCAAAGATCATCAAAGCCAAATTGACCTCGAGTCTGGCGATGATACTTCCCATGAATTCCAAGCGAAATTTATGTGGGCATATACGGAAGAACGCCACACCGCGGTGGTGAATACTGACTTTGAGTGGGTGGAAAATAAAAACTCGACCATGCCGATCAACCCTAAAGAAGTGGGCGGATTCTTAAATCTGTCCGGAATTCCGCGCAATAGCTTAATTGGACAAAACAAAGCGTATGCAAGCCTTGTGTACCGTTATCGCTGGTTTGATAATAACTTCGGATTGTTCACTTCGCCCTTTTATCTTGGTGCGTCGATGGAGTATGGTGGCGTATGGACTGATGATTCATTGAATTACAAAGAATTGCCCTTGTATGTTGCTGGGTCAGTTTTTGCTGGCGTAGATTCGCCACTCGGGCCTATTATGCTCGCTTATGGACAAACGGAGCAGGGCTATAATTCTGTGTACTTGATCTTAGGTACTACTTTTAAATAGTGCACTTTGCCAAGACATAATATAAAACGGGGATATTCATCAAGTTTTGTTCCAAGTTGATATGTTGGTCAAAGTGATGAGATTTTAATTTTAAGTTAAATTTGCTATTCTCCGTTCCACAGTTTGGCCTCTCTGGCGCTGTTTCTCAGTCAAAAATGAGTGATTAAAAGGCGAAAGGGAGCCAAGTTTCCAAGGATGTTCACTCCTCATTTTTAAAAAAATATAGGAGGAACCGCAATGAGAGGAATAAGTCGTGCTTGAAGCCTACCGTAAACACGTCGAAGAGCGTGCTGCCGAAGGAGTCGTCCCTAAACCACTAGACGCTGAGCAAGTCGCTGGTCTGGTTGAACTTCTGAAAAATCCCCCTCAAGGTGAAGAAGCGTTTATTCTTGACCTGTTGGAAAACCGTATTCCACCTGGTGTTGATGAAGCGGCTTATGTAAAAGCCGGCTTTCTGACTGCTGTTGCCAAAGGTGAAGTCCAATCCCCTCTCGTCAGTCGTGAACATGCGGCCAAGCTACTTGGCACTATGCAAGGCGGCTACAACATTGAGCCTTTGGTTACCTTACTTGATGATGAACAGCTTGCTCCGATTGCTGTTGAAGCCTTGTCTCATACTTTGCTCATGTTTGACGCTTTCTATGATGTTGAAGAAAAAGCTAAAAATGGCAATGAGTTTGCGAAGACGATTCTTAAGTCGTGGGCTGAAGCCGAATGGTTCCTGAAAAAGCCTAAGCTGGAAGAAAAAGTCACGTTAACGGTCTTTAAAGTCACGGGTGAAACCAACACGGATGACTTGTCTCCAGCTCCAGATGCTTGGTCTCGACCTGATATTCCTGTCCACGCTTTGGCGATGCTCAAAAACGAACGTGAAGGAATTGAGCCGGATCAGCCAGGAACAATTGGCCCGATCAAACAGATCGAAGCGCTAAAAGAGAAAGGCCACAAACTGGTGTACGTTGGTGACGTGGTTGGTACAGGCTCTTCTCGTAAATCTGCGACCAACTCTGTGCTTTGGTTTATGGGTGATGACATTCCGTTTGTGCCGAACAAGCGCGCAGGCGGTTTTGTGCTTGGCGGTAAGATTGCCCCGATTTTCTACAATACGATGGAAGACGCTGGTGCATTACCTATTGAGTTGGATGTATCGAAGCTGGACATGGGGGATGTGATTGATGTTTACCCTTATGAAGGCAAAGTTTGCGCTCACGGCACGGATGAAGTCCTGTCGACTTTCAAATTGAAAACCGGTGTTTTGCTTGACGAAGTACGTGCTGGCGGACGTATTCCACTGATCATTGGTCGTGGCTTAACAGATAAAGCACGTGAGTCTCTTGGTCTTGAGCCAAGTGATGTATTCGCGAAACCTGTGCCAGTTGCTGATTCAGGCAAGGGATTCACTCTTGCACAGAAAATGGTCGGTAAAGCGTGTGGTGTCGAAGGCATTCGTCCTGGTACTTACTGTGAACCGAAAATGACCACCGTTGGCTCGCAAGATACCACCGGTCCAATGACCCGTGACGAGCTCAAAGATTTAGCGTGTCTAGGATTCTCTGCAGATTTAGTCATGCAGTCATTCTGTCACACCTCGGCGTATCCAAAACCTGTCGACGTCAATACGCACCATACTTTACCCGATTTCATTATGAATCGCGGTGGTGTCTCTCTACGTCCTGGTGACGGTATTATCCACTCATGGTTAAACCGTATGTTGCTACCTGATACCGTGGGTACAGGCGGTGATTCACATACCCGTTTCCCTCTTGGTATTTCTTTCCCTGCGGGGTCTGGTCTTGTGGCGTTCGCTGCGGCAACCGGTGTGATGCCTCTTGATATGCCTGAGTCAGTGTTAGTGCGTTTTAAGGGAAAAATGAAGCCAGGTATCACGTTACGTGATTTGGTTCATGCGATCCCTTATTACGGTATTAAACAAGGTCTATTAACGGTAGAGAAAGCAGGTAAAATTAATGAGTTCTCTGGTCGCGTGTTGGAGATTGAAGGTCTTGAGCATTTAACGGTTGAGCAGGCGTTTGAATTATCAGATGCATCGGCTGAGCGTTCAGCCGCTGGTTGTACCGTGAAATTATCTCAAGAATCGATTTCTGAGTACCTCAACTCTAACATCACTATGCTGAAATGGATGATCTCAGAAGGTTATGGCGATCGCCGTACGATTGAGCGTCGCGTGAAAGCAATGGAAGAGTGGTTAGCGAAACCTGAATTGATGGAAGCGGATAAAGATGCCGAATATGCGCATGTTGTCGAAATCGATCTCGCAGAAATCGATCAGCCAATTCTGTGTGCACCAAACGACCCGGATGATGCTCGCCTGTTGTCAGATGTTCAAGGTACGGAAATTGATGAAGTGTTTATCGGTTCTTGTATGACTAACATCGGTCACTTCCGCGCTGCGGGTAAACTGCTTGATAAGTACAATGGTCAATTGGAAACACGTCTTTGGGTGGCTCCACCAACCAAAATGGATAAAGACCAACTGATTGAAGAAGGTTACTATGGCATCTTTGGCCGTGCCGGGGTGCGTATAGAAACGCCGGGATGTTCATTGTGTATGGGTAACCAAGCACGTGTTGCTGAGAAATCAACCGTAATGTCGACGTCGACACGTAACTTCCCGAACCGTCTTGGTAATGGTGCGAACGTATTTTTGGCCTCAGCAGAACTTTCTGCAGTGGGGGCTATTATTGGCCGTATTCCGACCAAAGATGAGTACCTGCAGTATGCTGAGCAAATCGATGCAACAGCAGCCGATACTTATCGTTACCTCAACTTCCACTTGATGGATAACTATGTTGAGAAAGCGCAGGATGTTATTTTCCAAGAGCCAGCGTAAGCAGCTCTAGCGCAGCTTGCCCTAGAATATCCATAGGGTAAGCAACAGAAAAAAAGCCGCTGAACTCAGCGGCTTTTTTATTGTATAGAGAAAACCCCCAGCTAGGCTGGGGGTTCCGTAAAGCTTATAGCTATAAGTCAGTTATATAACCCCTTTCAATTTGATAAAAACGTCTTGTGGTCTGGCAACTGCAAGAGTTAATTAAGAATTGAAAGGGGGTCCCAATGGGGGACGAAAAGAGCTTAGCGCACACGCGCTGGAACTGTAAATACCACATAGTCTTTGCACCGAAATATAGAAGGCAAGTTTTCTACGGAGAAAAACGTAGAGCGATAGGTGAAATATTGAGGAAACTATGTGAATGGAAAAATGTGAACATTCTTGAAGCGGAATGTTGCGCGGATCATATCCACATGCTTTTAGAAATACCGCCCAAAATGAGTGTTTCAGGGTTTATGGGGTACTTGAAAGGCAAAAGTAGCCTAATGCTTTATGAACGATTCGGCGATTTGAAGTTTAAATATAGAAATCGAGAGTTTTGGTGCCGAGGTTATTAGTAGATACGGTAGGTAAGAATACGAGCAAGATACAAAATTACATCAAGCACCAATTAGAGCAAGATAAAATGGGAGAGCAATTATCGCTCCCGTATTCAGGTAGCCCGTTTACGGGCCGCAGGAAATAGTCATATGCAAATGTCAGATCACTACGCGCCTGCTAGGGCGCTGCCAGTAGGAGAGCCTTATAGGCGCATATGAAAAACCACCGGCTATGCCGGTGGATACTTTTTTTTGGTCAGTAACCAAGTTATTTGGTCACGATGATGTGGTCAAACAACAAGCGTTTAATAGCGCATTTTGTACATCGCTGCGACATTACGCGCGGTCAATTTCAGGTTATCGGCTGCTTGTTCTAGAGCCATTTTTAATGGCACTGCTCCATTTACCACCGAAAATACCGCATCAATCCCATGCTCATGTACGACACCACAATCTTGAGCCAAACTGCCTGCAATACCGATCACCGAAAGGTCGTGCTTTTTAGCCATTCGAGCGACACCGATTGGTGTCTTACCATGAATGGTTTGGCTGTCAATTCGACCTTCACCAGTAATCACTAAATCAGTATCGGCGAGGACATCATCAAAGTTGACCGCATCCATGACAATATCAATACCTGGACGAAGTTGAGCGCCAAGAAGCGCAACAAACGCCGCTCCTAGGCCACCAGCAGCACCCGCGCCTGGAAGATCTTTGACTGAGCAGCCAAGATCGCGTTCAATGATCTGGGCGTAGTGTGCTAAGTTTTCATCCAAGGTTTTGACCATCTCCTCCGTCGCGCCTTTTTGAGGGCCAAACACATGTGAGGCGCCTTTAGGACCACAAAGTGGATTATCAACATCACAAGCGACCTCAAGGGTGATTTGACTTAAGCGAGGATCTAACTCGTTCACATCAATTCGAGCCAATTTATTGAGCTCACCACCACCAGCGCCGAGAGCATTTCCTTCGGCATCCAGCATTTTGACACCTAAGGCTTGCGCCATACCGAGACCACCGTCATTAGTCGCACTGCCACCAATACCGATGATGATATGTTTCACGCCCTGATCGAGTACCGCTCTGATCAGCTCGCCAGTACCCACGCTGCTGGTCAGTAACGGGTTTCGCTGCTCGAATGAGACTAAGTGCAAACCAGAGGCCGCTGCCATTTCAATTACTGCGGTTTTTTTGTCCCCCATCAGGCCAAAAAAACCTTTAACACGATTGCCTAGCGGCGCGGTAACATCGAGTTCAACGATAGAACCTTGAGTGGCATCAACCAAAGACTGTACGGTGCCTTCACCACCATCTGCCATGGGAAGCTTTACGTACTCAGCGTCTGGCAAGACTTGGCGAAAACCTTGCTCAATCGCTTGAGCGACCTCCATCGCCGTCAAGCTCTCTTTGAAAGAATCTGGAGCAATGACAATTTTCATTTTATGTTCCTAACTGAAATTAAATAAACCAGCCGAAGACGCCAAAGACCATCACAGAGATGAACGCAATCATAAGACCGACCGCAGATTCATAAGGGATTAATTTTAGACGTTCACGAATATCCATGTGCACGGCACCACCAGTGGCATGGAAGAAGCTACCATGAGGCATGTGATCCAATACCGTTGCCCCCGAGTGGATCATTGCTGCACCGGCCAATGCTGGTACACCTAACTCAAGAATAGTATGGCTAAACACATTGGAAGCGACGGCAGTACCTGCCGTTGTTGATGCGGTGGCCAATGACATCATGGCACCTGAAATAGGGGCAAGTAAATATGAAGGCAGCCCGGAAGCGGTCAATAGATCAATCAGACCGTCTTTAAGACCGGAATGAGCAATAATACCGGCTAGAGTACCCGTACCTAACAGCATCACGGCCACTGGCGCCATGCGGCTCAGTCCTGATACGGCAAAATGATTAGTGTCACGGAAGCGTCCCATGACCAATGCTCCCAGCAGGCCTCCAAGTGGTAAAGCAATCAGTGGATCCACATTGATGTCTGCGATAGGACGAAGCGCAAGCAAGGCAATCGCCACTAATGGAGCAACAATTGCAGCGCCAAAGCCAGGCAGCTTGGCATGATCAACTGCGATCACTTCTTTCTCTTGCACTTTTGAGCCGCGATTAACCAGCTTTTTGGCAATGAAATACGCGAAGAACATACCGCATAATCCTGGAATAATACCTGCGGCCATGACGGAGGTCAGAGGTACATTAAAGGCATCGGCTGCTGCAATGGCATTCGGGTTAGGTGACATCACGTTTCCTGCTTTACCACCACCGATCATCGCCAGCAAAATGGCCATTTTAGAAAGGTCTGCACGACGAGCGATAGCGAGAGCAATAGGCGAGACGGTGATGACCGCAACGTCAACGAAAACGCCAACAGCAGTCAAAATCATCGTGGCGAGGGCTAGAGCTAATAACGCTCGTGTTTCGCCAACTTTTTTTACAATGGTTTCTGCAATTGATGTAGCGGCACCAGACTCAATCAGTACGCCTGCCAATACACCCGCCGCCAATATGCGCAGGACTGCGGTGACAATTCCTTGAGCACCACCAATCATCAAACTGACCGTTTCTGTCAGTGAGACCCCACCGACCACACCGCCGATTAAGGCACCAATAATCATGCCGTATGCAGGTGGTACTTTTTTTAAGATCAATGTGATTGCTACAACTAATGCAGCCAGAGCACCTAAAGTAGAGACTTCAATCATGTTCTATTTCCATAGTATTTTTAGGTTTTTAACTTGGCTACTATATGGAAAGCGATGCATCGCTTCTTTGTACTATTGAACAAATAGTCGGCATGCAAGACCTTAGTTTGTTGTGTTTTTTTACAAGATTTCAGACGTTATAGGTGGAACTGGCAGGCTAAATACAGCAAAGTTTTCTCATTTAACTTATTGAAATTTAAAGATGTTATCTTTTCTACTTGTTCCAGTCGATAACGTAGAGTATTGCGATGAATATGTAGGCTTGCACTAGTTTGATGCAGGTCGCAGTTTTGGGAAAAATAAATGTGCAGGGTTTTCAGCAACGTCCCTTTTTTGTCATGCCTTTCAAGTTTATCAATCGGCTCTCTGAGTAATTGTTGCTGCCAATCTTGATACTCTATACCGCTGAGTAACACGGGTAATTGGTGGTCGCTATAGAACAGCAGTGACTTTGTACTGTTCTGCTTTAATTGCATGGTTAATCGTGCTGTTTCAAAGGATTGCGCCAATCCTGAGAGAGCGGGGAAGTAATCGCCAATCGCAATTTTGACCGAAAATTCGTTTTCCTGCTGAATGCGTTTGAGAAGAGTATGCAGTCGTTTCGTCTCAATATCTTGGGACCAACCTTGTGAAGTGATGCTTATTGGTCTTAATGCCACAATTTGGTTCGATGAGACGGAAAGAATACCAACTATGCTGTCTTTTTCTGGTGATTCGAGAAGGTGAACCACTCTTTGCAAGTGTTCAAGGGTGATCACATGCCCCTTTTTGGGGATGACTTTGATCACTGATGCAATTCTTGGTTGGCTGAGATCCAAATTTAGCCGTTCAGCAATGGAGTTGATCTGCTCTTCTTTAAGCGTAACTCCTTTTATCAACTGAAGTAGTAGTTCTTCACGATGGCGTTTATTCCACTCGATCTTGGACATCATATCCGCTTGTTCTATGATCAACTCAGCGGTCATTTTTACTAATTCGCCATAGCGCCTAACGTCATCGGGTTGTCCTGAAATTCCAACCACACCAATGACTTGATCTTGATAGTGAATCGGTAAATTGATGCCCGGCTTTACGCCTTGGAGGTTTTCGGCGGTGGCTACGTTAATATCAACGACACGGTTGTCAGTGATCGCCAAAATAGCACCGTCATGTTGCTGGTAGAGTCGGTTTGGGTCGCCAGAGCCAATGATTCGTCCTTGTTCGTCCATGACATTAATCGAGTAGTGAATAATTTTCATGGCCCGTTCAACGATTTGTTTGGCGATCACTTCATTTAACTGCATGATTTCTATTTGGAGTCTACGAGTGGAATCAAGGATAATATCAGGCAAAGTACAATAAGCTATAGTGATTAGCCAAACGGAAACACGATGGATTACGAATTTAAAAAAAATACTCTGGATGGCAGTTATACCTGTTCGTTCTCAATGGGCCATGAAGTGCTGGGGCGCTGGCTGCAAGAGGAAGTCGGAAATCGTTTAGAAAGAGTAGAAGAAATCTTTGATTTAATTGTAAGTTCTAAAAAAAATAACAGCCAAACTTTTCAATTAGTTGGTCGTGAGATCAGTATGTTTATTTCGAATAATGAAGTTGAAATAAAGCAAAATGCGCTTGAAGGAGAGGGAGATGAACTTTCTGGTGAGTCTTTTGAGATCTATGACAGCGAAAGTGTGAGCTATTGTGGTTTAGAAGATTTCGATTTAGTGATGCAAGATTGGAAAAAATTCATCATGCGCTGAAAACCAACTGCACTGAATTGGTGAGCGAATAAAAAAGCGCATTGTTTTAGGGAAAGGGTTGCACTCAAAAAGTGCAACCCTTTTTGTTATATGCAAAGGATTTTACTAAATCTTTTAACTATCAATAGGTTAAAAAGTTGGCACGACACTTGTTTTGTTTATTGCTGTGAAAGGAAGACTGCTTCAGAGAGGATGCAATGAAACTCATTAACGCCATAATCAAACCGTTCAAATTAGACGATGTTCGCGAAGCACTTGCTGATGTGGGTATCGAGGGTATGACTGTTTCAGAAGTCAAAGGCTTCGGACGTCAAAAGGGTCACACCGAGCTTTATCGCGGTGCCGAATACCAGGTAGATTTTCTACCAAAAGTAAAATTGGAGATCGCAACTCAAGCTGAGAACGTTGATCGCGTGATTGAAGCCATCACTAAAGCAGCGCACACCGGAAAAATCGGTGACGGTAAGATCTTCGTTTACGATCTGAGCCATGCCGTTCGTATCCGTACTGGTGAAATGGATACAGAAGCGCTGTAAAAGAATAATAAGGATTGGAGTAATACTATGGAAATCGCAACAACAGTAACCGAGTTACGTTATGCACTTGATACCTTCTACTTCCTCATTTCCGGTGCGTTGGTAATGTGGATGGCAGCAGGGTTTGCCATGCTTGAAGCGGGCCTTGTTCGCTCAAAGAACACAACTGAAATTTTAACTAAGAACTTCGTTCTTTATGCTATCGCTTGTACTATGTACCTGCTAGTGGGTTACCACATCATGTATGTAGATAACGCAGAAGGCGGTTGGCTTCCTTCATTCGGAGCACTGATTGGCTCTCAAGGTGAAGGTGCAGACCACTCTCTAGAATCTGATTTCTTCTTCCAAGTTGTGTTCGTTGCAACAGCAATGTCAGTGGTTTCTGGCGCAGTTGCTGAACGTATGAAACTATGGGCGTTCTTGATTTTCTCTGTTGTACTAACAGCGTTTATCTACCCTATGGAAGGCTACTGGACTTGGGGCGGCGGTTTCCTATCTGCTGCTGGCTTCAGCGACTTTGCTGGTTCTGGTATCGTTCATATGGCGGGTGCCTCTGCTGCGCTTGCAGGTGTACTGTTGCTGGGTGCTCGTAAAGGTAAATACGGTAAAAACGGCGAAATCTTCCCAATCCCTGGTTCAAACATGCCACTAGCAACGCTAGGTACCTTTATTCTATGGTTTGGCTGGTTTGGCTTTAACGGTGGTTCTCAGCTTATGGTTTCTGACTTTGAGAACGCAACAGCCGTTGGTCAAATTTTCCTAAACACTAACGCAGCTGCAGCCGCAGGTTCTATTGCCGCACTTCTTGTTTGTAAAACAACTTGGGGCAAAGCTGACCTAACTATGATCCTTAACGGTGCACTTGCTGGTCTTGTTGCGATTACTGCTGACCCACTATCACCAAGCCCGCTTTACTCTGTGGCTATCGGTGCTGTTGCTGGTGCAATCGTTGTGTTTAGCATTATTGGTCTTGATAAACTAAAAATCGACGATCCAGTGGGTGCTATCTCTGTACACGGTGTGTGTGGCTTCTTTGGTCTAATGGTTGTGCCTCTAAGCAATGGTGATGCTTCATTTGGTTCTCAGCTACTTGGTGCCGTTGTTATCTTTGCTTGGGTATTCGTAGCGAGCTTGATTGTATGGGCTATCTTGAAAGCAACGATCGGTATCCGAGTTTCTGAAGACGAAGAAATGGAAGGTATGGACATGCATGACTGTGGTGTTGGTGCTTACCCTGAATTCGTTACTGTGAAATAAACTTTCGGTTACAAAACGAAACGAAAAAAACCTGCCCTCGGGCAGGTTTTTTGTTTTTACAGCGTTGTATACCGTTTTAGTCTGCTTATAATTATTCAATTGATAATCATTATTACTACTAATAATTGTAAAGGACTGCCTGAATGACTAAATATTTTCCACTTTCTCTATTGGCACTAAGTGCGCTGACTCCATCAGCGATGGCTGCTGAAGAAGTCAATGTTTACTCTTATCGTCAACCGTTTCTCGTGGAACCTATGCTTGAAGAGTTCACGCGTGAAACCGGGATTCGTGTCAATGTGAAATTTGCTAAAACGGGTATCGCAGAAAAGTTAGTTCAGGAAGGTGAGTACAGCCCGGCGGACGTTTTGCTCACCGTGGATATTGCTCGCCTCTCGGAACTCACCGATAAGAAAGTGGTTCAGCCTGTAAATAGCGAAGTTCTTGAAGCCAATATTCCAAGTCAATATCAAGACAGTAATAACGAGTGGTTTGGTTTAACAACGCGCACTCGTTCTGTGTATTCGTCAAAAGAGCGTATTGGAAAGCTTGGCCAAGACTTTGAGTATCTTGATCTTGCCAAGCCTGAATTCAAAGGAAAAATCTGTACGCGTAGTGGAAAGCACCCTTACAACATTTCATTGGTATCATCGATGATCGCTCATTATGGTGAGGCAGAAACCAAACAGTGGCTGGAAGGCGTCAAAGCTAACTTAGCACGTAAGCCACAAGGTAATGACCGTGCTCAAGTTAAAGCAATCAAGGAAGGTTTGTGTGACGTTTCTCTGGGTAATAGCTACTACTTAGGCAAAATGGTGACAGACCCTGAACAAAAAGCGTGGGCAGACTCGGTGTATATCAACTTCCCTAACCAAGATAGCACAGGTACGCATGTGAATATCTCTGGGATGGCGATGGCGAAATACGCACCTAACCGTGAAAATGCATTGAAACTGATGGAGTTTTTATCAAACGACACCGCACAGACAATGTATGCTGAGATCAACTTTGAATACCCGGTGAAACCAGGCGTTGAACCGTCTGAATTAGTGGGCTCATGGGGTGAGTTTAAAGCGGATACCTTGCCTTTAGATGAGATTGCGGCACATCACGAAGCGGCAATAAAGTTACTTGATGAAGTGAAATTTGATCTTTAATTGTTATTATTGTTGGCAATGAAAGACTTAACACAGCGCGGGTTGTTGTAAGCGCTGTAATTTTCGCCCATTAGGCCTTAATGAAAGATAAACATTATTTATGGCAGGCCAGTAGTGGCGTTCTCACGCTGCTACTGGTATTGCCTATTGTCGCGATTTTCTATACCTCGGTCGGAGACACTGATGAGCTATTTGCCCATCTGATGTCAACGGTCATGCCTACCTACGCCTATAACACCATTTTACTGACGCTAGGGGTGATGGTTTTAGCGCTCCTATTTGGTATTCCAAGTGCTTGGTTTATGGCGATGTGTCGTTTACCTGGCGAACGATTTTTACAATGGGCTTTGGTATTACCGCTCGCGATGCCTGGCTATATTGTCGGTTATATCTTTACTGATTGGTTTGATTTTGCAGGCCCTATCCAAGTCATGCTGCGCGATATCACGGGTTGGCAGGCTAAGGAGTATTGGTTTCCTGATATTCGAACGTTAACCGGCGCCGCGATTGTGCTGGCGTTGGTGCTCTATCCCTATGTGTATTTGCTGTGCCGCGCTGCATTTATGGAGCAGAATGTCTCTTTGCTCCAATCGGCGCGGTTATTAAAATGTTCCCCTTGGCAGAGCTTTCGACGTGTCTCTCTCCCTCTTGTACGCCCAGCAATCGCAGTCAGTCTGTCACTTGTCGCTATGGAGACGATTGGTGACTTTGGCACGGTCAGTTATTTTGCGGTGAATACCTTAACCACGGCGGTTTATGACACTTGGCTTGGATATTCCAGCCTAAGTGCTGCGGCGAAAATCTCGGCGATGATGTTGGTTCTCATCGTTATACTGCTCAGTAGTGAGCGTTATAGCCGGCGTAAACAGAAGCTATTTCAAAGTGAATTTACCAGTCGTGAAGATTTTCGCTACACGCTGAAGGGATGGAAGAAGTGGTGTGCTCTGATTTGGTGTTGGGGTTTGATTGCTGTGGCTTTCATTTTTCCTTTAGGACAATTGATGGTCTTTGCATGGCATTATTTCGCACAAAGTTGGACTGAAGAATTTCGCCAGTTTGCACTTAATAGTTTGTATGTATCATTGGCAGCCGCTGTCGTCAGCGTGATGGTGGCGTTGACGGTCAATTTCTATCATCGCTTAGAAAGCAACAAGCGTAGCTTGAGTTTTTTGCGCTTATCTTCACTTGGGTATGCGGTGCCTGGAACGGTATTAGCGATAGGAATAATGGTGCCGGTTTTGTCACTGGATCATGCAATCAATGATGTCGCGAAGTGGATGGATTGGGGACGGCCTGGTCTGATTTTCTCTGGCACCATGTTAGCGTTGATTTTTGCTATGGTTGTACGTTTCTCAGCCGTTGCGATTGGCAGTGTTGAAAGCAGCTTAAGTAAGCTCTCTCCTTCTCTGGATATGGCTTCAAGAACCATGGGTTGTACGCCAAATCAAATGCTGCGGCGAGTACATCTGCCTCTGATTAAACGTGGGGCTCTGATTGCCGGGTTACTGGTCTTTATCGAGTCAATGAAAGAGCTCAATGCCTCTTTATTGCTGCGTCCTTTCAATTTTGAAACTCTGGCGACTTATGTCTACAACTTTGCCTCAGATGAGCAGTTAGAGCTAGCCGCACTTCCTGCCGTTTTGTTGGTGCTGGTGGGACTGGTGCCTCTCGTATTAGTTAACCGTTCCTTGGAGCAAACACACTGATGAATAGCGCATTATCGATTAATCACCTGACGTGTAAGTATGATCAACAAGTGATTCTTGAATCGCTGTCTCTGAAGGTAGAGCAGGGTGAGATCGTTTGTTTGCTGGGAGCCAGTGGCTGCGGGAAAACAACGTTACTCAAAGCCATTGCGGGGTTGTTACCACTCAGCTCTGGCAGTATTAGTTTGCGCCATCAAACATTGGACGATGGACGCGATTGGCTACCTCCAGAGCAGCGCAATATTGGTATGATTTTTCAAGATTACGCTCTGTTTCCTCATCTCACTGTGGCGGAGAATGTCGGCTTTGGATTGACGGACGTTAAGCCTAATGAGCGCGCTGACAAGGTCAATGAAATGTTGCATCTGGTGCACTTGCAAGACTTCGCCCAGCGCTATCCACATCAATTGTCTGGCGGACAGCAACAACGTGTGGCCATTGCTCGGTCACTGGCTTATAAGCCGGATTTACTGTTGCTAGATGAACCTTTTTCTAATATTGATACTCAGGTTCGTCATGAGCTTATTGCTGAAATACGTCGATTATTCAAACAGCAAGGCGTGACCGCGATTTTTGTCACTCATAGCCGTGAAGAGGCGTTCGCTTTTGCTGATAAGATGGCGGTGATGAACCACGGCGTTATTGAACAATACGGAACCGCGAGTGAGCTTTATTACCACCCTTCGAGTAAGTTCGTCGCCGATTTTCTTGGTGGAGGAAGTTACCTAGCGGCTCGGCGAATTTCTGAGTCGGAGTATCAAACACAGCTTGGTTGTATCCCTGCAAAAGCGCAACACAATATCGATTTAAACCAAGCTTGCGAGCTGTTGCTTCGTCCACAGCATCTGGTGCTAGAAGCGGTGAATAACAGCGATATTCATGTTTTAGAGCAGCAGTTTATGGGCGATCATTGTCGCTATGTGATCAATGCGAGCGGCAGCCAATTATTGGCAAGCTCCAACGAGCCATTGACGGTAGGGCAAGCCGTGGCGGTGAGACTTCAGCCGCAAGGCGTATTGGCGTTTTAACCGCCGAGTGCTAGTCGCAGAATCAAAAATAGGGGACTTCATATCCCCTACTTCTGTGCAATGATTGGCCTTAAAGATACTCACTCCTACAGAGCTAGAAAATGTTTCATTATCTTGACCATATTCTGTGCTGAGGGTTTATCTGCCATTTCCGAAAATATCCGCAGCAGTGGTTCTGTCCCTGAAAATCGAGCAATGACCCACCCTCCATTGCTAAAATAAACTTTAGCGCCATCGTCGTAACTTACGCGCTCTATCGCCACGACAAAATCTGGTAGCTGACGTTGGACATAGAGTTTGTCATGCAATCTCTGCTTCTGTTCTGGTTTAAAACTGCAGTCGCCTTCTGCCGTATAAGCATAACCGTATCTATCGTAAATTTCGCCGAGTAATTGAGACAGGGTCTTGCCTGTGACCGAGATCATTTCAATCAGTAAGCTTGAGGCAAACACCCCATCTTTCCCTTTGATATGCCCGCGAATTGTCAAGCCTCCTGAACTTTCGCCGCCAAGCAGCGCATCGGCTGCTTCCATTTGAGCGCTGATATGCTTAAAGCCTACAGGAACCTCAAAGCTCTTTTCTCCGTACTCAGCGGCGATCTTGTCCAATAAATGGGTGGTTGCGATATTTCTGACTACAGAGCCGCGCCAGCCTTTATATTCAAGTAGGTAGTAATAAAGTAGCAATAAGACTTCATTCGGATGAATAAAGTGCCCTTGTTCATCGATGATACCCAAGCGATCAGCGTCACCATCAGTGCCAATGCCAATGTCATAGCCTTCAGCGGCGACCAGATGTTTGAGCCGATAAAGCGTTGTGGCGTTTGGTGAAGGCATTAAACCGCCAAAATCAGGATTTTTTCCATCGTGGATGACATCAACATCGCAGCGGCCGTTAATTAACACGGTTTGCAGTGCATTTTTCGCCACGCCGAACATCGGATCGATCAATACTCGCAAATTCGCTGCTTTAATGGCCTCAATATCGATAAAGTTAATGATTGAATCGACAAATTCATTCATTGGGTTGATGATCTTGATTAAGCCATCATTGACGGCATGATCAAAGTCGACGCTATAAACATCACCAAAGGTTAATTGCGCGATTTGGCTTTCTATCCTCTGAGTAATCTCTTCGTCAGCATCGCGCCCCCCTTGGATAAAGACTTTAATGCCATTGTAGTCAGCTGGGTTGTGCGAAGCGGTAATGCATGCAGAGTAGGCGCAGTCCATCTGTTTCGCTTTAAACATCACGACAGGGGTAGGGACAAATTTATCGATGAAGCTGACGTTAATCCCATTGGCAGCTAAAACTTCTGCCAGCCAACGCGCGGCTTTGTCTGACAAAAACCGGCGGTCATAACCAATAACGAATCCGCTTTGTTGTTTGCCTTCTTGATTGAGAATATTGGCCAGTGCTTGCGCGATAAGGCGAACATTATCGCGTGTAAACTCTTCGCCAATCAAGGCTCGCCAGCCTCCTGTTCCAAATTGAATCATGACTCATTCCTTGTATTTGGCCTCACGCTATGAGGCCTTATCATTGCTTAACCGAGCGTAACCACGACATGGTTCACTGTGCCTTGAGGTTGAGCGAGAATATCTCCCTCGATAGCGCTGCCATTGAGCTGTATTCTTTTTACTCCTTTGCTAACGCCAGATGGATTCTTGACGGTAATGACGTAGCGAGCCCCGCGCCATTGGCGAGTGACTTCAAACCCTGGCCAGTCGGTGGGAATACAAGGGTCTATTGTTAATGCATCAAACCCGGTACGGATGCCAAGAATAAAGTTGGTGACGGCAAAATAGGCCCATCCTGAGGTGCCGGTGAGCCACGGATGATTGGCTCGGCCATGATCTTGGTGATCTCGGCCCATAACAAATTGCACGTACGAGTAAGGTTCTGCGATACGTTTTTCGATCATGTCATTTTGATTGTAAGGATTAAGCGCGTCATAAAATTTCATCGCACGATCACCGCGTCCTAGCTTTGCTTCCGCCACCCAAGCCCAGGGGTTCGGGTGTGAGAAAATAGCGCCATTTTCTTTCACGCCTTGGTAAACTCGTGTGACAAAACCGATATCATCATTGGGGGTGGCGAATGACGGGGCATTCAGGTGTAACCCGTAATCACTGAATAAATGCTGGTCAACGGCATCCATCGCTTGCTGGCCGCGAGCAGGCTCTGCGAGGCCGGAAAGTACGGCAAGCGTATTTGACTCAAGATGAATCCGACCTTCCGTTTGTTGCGCCGTTCCAATTTTATCGCCTTGCTGAGTCAGGCCGCGAATATACCAGCCGCCTTCTTCATCCCATAACTCACTCTCACAGGCTTCTTTTACGTCTGCAGCCATACGTGTGTAATGCTCGGCGTCTTGAGTTTTACCTCGATATTGAGCGAGGGCGATAAATTCTTGTAATGCCCAGAAATGTAAGAATGACACCATTGCAGACTCACCACCGCCTAGGTTTAAACAATCATTCCAATCCGCGCGCAGCCCTTTACAAATCCCACTTTGACCAACATGCAAGGCGGAAAAATCCAGTGCGGCTTTCATGTGCTGGTAAACCGTGTCTTCACCACCATCAGCGTAAGGAATAACTTGGTCAATAAAGTCATGATCTCCGGTCTCCATTACGTAGCGGCATATGGTTGGAATCAGCCAAAGGTGATCGTCAGAGCAGGTATCTTTGATGCCGTGGATTTTATCTTCATTCGAGGGCGTAGGAACGACCGTGGGTGATTTGGATGGCGCGACATCTGCTTTGTCGGGATCGAACCAGTCAGGATCAAACAGATGCAAACCGTAGCCTGCTTGTACTTGACCTCGTAGAAGATCAATAAGGCGCTTACGGGTCTTATCTGGGTTGGTATGGGGCACGGAGATGGCGTCTTGCGCCGTATCACGGTAACCAAGCCCAGTGCGTCCACCGACCTCGATAAAGGAAGCAAAACGTGACCAAACCACGCAAGTCTCTGCTTGATACAAGGTCCAAGTGTTGATCATGGTATCTAACCCTGGGTTGGGTGAGCGGACTTGAAATTGGTCACAGCGTTGTTGCCAATGCTGCTGAATCTGGGCAAATGCGCTGTCAACGTTGTGTGGTTTCTGGTAATGCTGGCGAAGGCGTTGACCGTTGCCTTTGCCGATGCCTAATAAGTAGGCAAAGCGGACTTCCTCACCCGGCTGTAATTCAAATTGTTTATGTAAAGAACCACAGTGGTTATAGCAAGTTTGCGCTGAGTTTGAGCATTGACCTTGTTCAACCGCAATCGGGTTCGATTCATCACGATAAAGACCTAAAAACTGATCGCGTTGACCGTCATAAGAGTCTGGTTCAAACGTCGATGCCAGATAGTAAAAACCTTCAAATTCATCGGTGTTGTAGAAAAGGTCATATTCAATCACGCCTTGTTGGTAGCTGGTGCCTGCTGAATAGAGTGACATTTGATGATTTTGGTTATCCGAAGCGATATGGCTAAAAGAGAACTCAACAAAAGAGAAGGCGCTGATTTTTCTCGGTGTATCGCCAGTATTGCGAATCACTACATCCCAAATCTCAACGTCTTCACCCTTAGGAACAAACAGTGTTTTGGTCGCCACAATAGAGGAATACTCGCAGCGAAATTTAGAGTAGGAGAGGCCATGACGTACTTCATAATTGGCTTCATTGAGGCTTTTGGCGACTGGTTGCCAAGAGATAGACCAATAATCACCAGTGTCATCATCTCTCAGATATACGTAGTGCCCTGGGCGGTCAAAGCTTGCATTGGGGCGGAATTTGGTTATTCGATTGTACTCTGGAGAGTTATAGAATGCGTATCCTCCTGCATTATGGGAGATCACGGAACAAAACTTTTCTGTACCGAGATAGTTGGTCCATGGAGCAGGTGCGTCTGGGCGCGTAATGACGTATTCGCGATTTTCATTGTCGAAATAGCCGTATTTCATGGCGTTATCCTTGTAAAAATAGACCTGGGTAGTAACTGAAATTAAGGGCGTTGCTGGCCACCGGGGCAATCAAATACTCGTTTTCCAAGGGTTTCGATAGCCAACGCCTTGTTTATCCCAGCGCTTAAGATGTACGGGTAACCGGCTGAGGTAATCATGCCACTCACGCTGTGTCGGTTGACTCCAACCGACTTCAGCAACCGCACTTAGCCTTGGATACACCATGTATTCCAAGCGTTGAGGCGTGGTGACGATTTCACTCCATAGGGCGCATTGAATGCCAAGAATGCGTTTACGAATTGGGTCGCTGGTGGCGAGTTGTGCGAGAGGTTCATAGCGATAAGTGGTTTCCAACGGCAATACGTTCGCCCAACTGACACCAGGTTCCTGTGGGGAAAAGTCTTGGCACATATCAAGATAAGTGTACTGCCCAGGTTGTAAGATGACATCAAACCCCTGCTTGGCGCAGTTCAGCGCCGCTTGTTCACTAAGCCATGAGTAAATCACGGTATCTTTACTGACTTTGTTTCCATGCTGTGCTTCTTCCCAACCAACCATACGTTTTCCCAATTTTTTGAGTTTGCTTTCTACATAGCTTAAAAGATGCCCCTGCAACTGATTGGGCTGCTCATAGCCATGATCTTTCATCAGTTCCGCACACAGTGGGCAGTCACTCCATGCGCCTTCAGGAACTTCATCCGCGCCAATATGCAGCCATGGTGAAGGAAAGAGTGCGCAGACTTCTTCTAAGACCGTATCAAGGAAGGTGTAGGTGCCAGCTAAAGCTGGGGATAAAACATTGTCACGATAGTGCTGAACACTTTTATATTGAGAGTGGTCATTGGGATTAAACAGCAGTTCGGGCAAAGATTTGATGGCCGCACGGCAGTGTCCGGGGATATCAATTTCAGGAATGATGGTAATGCCTCGAATCGCAGCATACTCGATAACATCTTGAATTTGCGTTTGGGTATAAAATTCTCCGTAAACACTGTCTAAATGGCTAAATTGAGGTTCGAGTTGAGTGCCATGGCCGCGTTTTGCCCCGATCTCGGTGAGTTGGGGAAACGCTCGAATTTCGATGCGCCAGCCTTCGTCATCGGTTAGGTGCCAATGCAAGGTATTGAATTTGTAATAGGCTAACTGATTAATGAGCTTTTTGATGCTAGAGATGCTGTGGAAGTGACGAGCACAGTCCAACATCATGCCACGATAAGTAAACCGTGGTTTGTCGACGATCAGTACGCATGGCAAGTATCCACACTTGTTTTTTTCGTCAGGGGAGGTTAAGAGTTGCAGCAAGCTGGCGACACCATATACAAAACCTCGTTCGCTACTGGCCTCAAGCAACACGCAGTGAGATTGAACGTTGAGCCGATAGCCTTGTGCATTCAGTGTTGGATTAAATTTAAGTTCCACATGATTCGTGGGGGTTGGTTGCTGGCCAAATTCGATGGCATATAGCTCAGCCATCTCTTGTTCAAGCCACTGTTTTGCGTTCGCCGCGAGCGAGCTATGACACAAGAGACAGGTGTTACTAGAGAGTAAGAATTGCCCCGATAGCGCTTGTAATTGTTGCGGTTTGGGAATGATCGCGATCGCGCTAACTGGAGGATGGGGCAGCGATGATGAGTCGGCATTTTGCTGCGTAAGTGCGATAGGTGTGACGTCCACAGGGTAACGAAGGTGGTTGTCGACCACTAATATCGCCTGTTTAATTCCGTCGCTATGAAAACGAATCGGCATCGACTGTATGAGAAACTCACAATAGAAGTGGCCATTGGCCTCAAGTGGTGTCATGTTCGGTGTCAGTAAACAATCACTCCCCACTTGCTGGATGTCTCCTGTAGTTAAGCTTTTCGGTTCGATATAACGGTCAAAGAGAAATTCCAGTGACCAAGAACTAATACGTTGGTCACTGAGGTTGTGAACGGTCAGGCCCATTAGGCATCCGCGTTCAGATTCGCTCAATACGGTAAGATCAATGCGGTAATTCATTATTGCGTCTCATGAAATCTTTACGGCATGGTTAATGCTGTGATGAATGGGCAGAGTAATGTACGGTTTGTTGGCTGATCGCCAGTAAAAACCAGGCGGCATGAGGTATCCATTGTTCTCCCCAGCGCCAGTTTTGCAGCAAGTCATGACAGTGAGGTTCTGGATTGAAGGCGATGCCATCGGCATCATCAACGCCTGCAGTTATGCCGTTACAGATGCCTCCCTTGGCATTAAAAAAACCAAGTTGGGGTAAGTAATCGGGATTGTTGCGACCATGGCCATCAAGCATGCAGATGTCATATGGATTGAGGCCCAAAATCCAATCAATGGCGTGCTGTGCATAGTCGAGCAGTCTTTTGCCCAAGTTCGAGTCGTCAATGAGCTCAGCGGCTTGGTAGGCAAAGCTGGCTAAGGAAGCAAGCCGTGCGTTTTCGCCTTGCCACCAGTAGCCTGTTTCGTTGTTTTGGGCGATGAAAAAGGCGTCATGCTTAGGTTGTTCAAGCGGCTTGACGTATTGGCGTGGGTAGCCGAATGGGTTGTTTGTCGCGTGCGTAATCGTCAGCTCAAATTGACAGGCCTGAATGATCACGTGTTTTATTCTTTGTTTGCGATCATTATCGGATTCAATGGTGAGAAATTCACACAGGGCAAGCCCTGGAAGCCCGGCTTCTGCAGCATGATAATAAGGCCGACTCCCATCGTTATTTGCTGACCAAAAATGGCAGAAGTTATTGTCGCTGAGCTGACGCTGACAAACACGATCAGCCCAGATTCGGCTGTCTTTAAGGTACTCATCTCGCTGGGTACTTTTATATAACTCAACACATGCGAGCAGAGCGCAATACTCATCAATAATGTTTTCGCATCCATCATCGAGATAATGCTTATTGTACTCTCTCAAATGTTGGTACCCACTCTCGGCGGCATGAAGATATTGTTGTGGTGTGTAATTCCCGGCTAATTGCCAGCGTGCAATACGAGCCAATGCCGCAATCGTCATCCCCCCACCTTGGCGAAAACCACTTTGATGGTCTTGTGATTTATCACCGTTTTGGGTTTGGTAAGCACAAATTTCACGCTGATCAGTGTGTTTCGACCATTGATCAAAGACCGTCATGTAAAAATAGCCAGATGGCGCTTGCATTCGCATCAGAAAATCGGCGCCATACAGGGCTTCTTCCTCTAAACGTAAAGTGACAAAGGGCGCTAACATCTGTTGCGTGGTTAACGTTTGATGACTTTTTAAGAAGCTCCAAACCACCATAGGAATTTGTTGTGGATTAAAGTAATTCGCGTAAGAAAGGTGGCTTAAATACTTGCTGACATCGCCAGAGGCATCGTACCAACCGCCGTGAACGTCGACTTTTTGTGGCGAAGTTTGGTGATTGATTTGAAAGATAGGGACTTGGTGGTCAGCTTGTTCAAATTGGCCACCACAGCGCTGTGATTTGAAATAGTGCAGCAGGTCGGAGAAGGTTCGTTTCAACAAAAGATGAGGTTTAACCTCAAATACAGGCGATTGTGTTTGCTCAAAGATCAAATAAAACTGACCACTATGGTTTAACGTCGAAAAATCGATTTGATGGAAGTAACCTTGAGGCCAGTTAGCGACCTTTTCTCCTTGGTGTACGATGTAATGCGCAACGGTTAAATGGGTAGTGGCATCGACCAATCTCGCATTGTCACAGGTCAGACGTGGCTGCTGAGTCATCAGAATCGCTTGCTTTGGGCCATCAGTTTCGTAGCCGAGGTGGTTAATGAGCAGTTGCATTTCTCTCTCCAACACCATAATCATGTGGTTAAAGGTTCTATCGAGGCCAGAAAAGGCGGTTGGCCCCGATAGAAAAAGATCCTGTTATTGATACAGGTAACAACGAACAAAATGGTTGTCCGCCAGTTGGGTAACTTCTGGAAGCCTTTCTTTGCAGCGCTCTGTTGCGTGAGTGCAGCGTCCAGAAAATGGGCATCCAGTAGACTGAGGTGTCCACAGAGGAATTTCTCCGCGATGACCTTTTAGCTTGTCGTGAATCGATTTACTTGGATCGGGCACCGCCGAAACCAACAGTTGAGTGTAAGGGTGTTGAGGATCATGGATAATTTGTTCGGTGTCTCCCCATTCCACCATGTGGCCGACATACATCACCGCTAGGTCTTCGGCTATATAGCGCGCTGTGGCGATATCGTGCGTGATGTACAGCAGCGACATCTGCTTCTCAAACTTCATTTCTTCCATCAAATTCAACACGCCAGCGCGAATCGAAACATCAAGCATGGACGTTGGTTCATCGGCCAGAACCACTTCAGCGCCCACAGCGATATTGCGGGCAAGATTCACCCTTTGACGTTGACCACCGGAAAGTTGATGGGGGAACTTGTCTGCCGTTTCTTTGGGAGGGATCAGTCCGACTTGCTCGAGCAAGTCATAAACGCGTTCCTGCAGCTCTTTCTTATTACCGCGAGCGACTTTTTTATGGATCAACAGCGGCCGAGCAATATGGTGAAAGATATTGTGGGTAGGATTGAGAGAACCAAAAGGATCTTGCCATACCATTTGAATACCTTCACGGTAATACATGAGATCTTTTTTCGCGCGGATCGTGGCGATATCACGTCCTTTGTATTCAATCGCACCGTCGGTTGGTGCGTACATTTTTGCGATCATCTTGGCCGTGGTTGATTTACCTGATCCGGATTCTCCCACCACAGAAAGCCCGCGACTTTTATACATTTTAAATGACACGTCATTAATAGCGCGCATCATTGGCTGATTCAGAGCATTGCTGTTGATTGGAAAATCTTTCACTAAGTTTTTGCCTTCAACCAACAGTTCACCGTGTGTTTGACTCATATTCGACTCCAGAAAAATTCGTAGTTACAACTTGCTTTGAACGATGGGATCACCGTATAGGTGGCAATTGGAATAGCGGCCCGGTTCAATGCAGCGCAGTTCCGTTGCAACATGAGTGCAAGCGTCATGGACTCGATCACAGCGTGCTTGAAAGCGGCAACCCGTCGGGATTTCTAACAAGTTAAGTGGGTTGCCAGGAATGCCCTTGAGCTTGGTTTTGGGCCCAGTTAGTGGTGGAAAAGAGCTCCCGAGGCCATGAGTGTAGGGGTGATAAGGGCTTTGCAGTATTTGTTTTGAGGGCGCCACTTCGATCAGTTCACCCGAATACATAATGCCAATGCGATCTGAAAACTCGACCATCAGCGAGAGATCATGCGTGATAAAGAGGATCGAAAAGCCAAACTCCTCTTTGAGTGCGTATATCTTTTGTAGAATTTCACGCTGGACCACGACATCCAATGCCGTTGTCGGTTCATCCATAATGATCATTTTGGGATTCAGTGCCAAAGCAATCGCGATCACTAAGCGTTGGCGCATTCCACCTGAAAACTGATGAGGATAATCGTTCAATCGGCTAGGATGAATGTCGACGATCTCTAATAGACCTTCCGCTCGGTTTTTGGCTTGACGACGCGTCATGCTGGTATGACGCATGATCACGTCGCAAAACTGCTCTTCCATCGTAAGAACGGGATTTAATGCATTCATGGCACTTTGAAATACCATCGACATTTGGCTCCAGCGAAATGCCTGCATTTGGGATTCGCTGTACTTGAGGATGTCTTCACCATTGAAAACAACCTCTCCGCCGGTGATAAATGCTGGTGGCTTGTGAAGGCGCATGAGCGAGAAGGCAACCGTAGACTTACCACAGCCAGACTCTCCAGCGAGGCCAAAAACCTCACCAGGAGCTATGTCAAAGCTCACGTTATTGCAGGCACGGACATCGCCAGCATCAGTAATGTAGTCAACGCATAGATTGCGGATTGAAATTAGCGGTTGAGTCATGATTATTTGTCTCCATTCCACAAGGCATGTTGAGTTGATGGCTCTGGCTTCTGAGATTGTTTCTCTTGCTTGACCAGTTTCTTCCAGCGTTTCATGCCTTTTTGAGCCCGTAGTTGTGGGTTGGCAATTTCATCGACGGCGAAGTTAAGTAGCGCTAAACCGGTGACAAGTAGAGTCAGAGCAATACAAGGCGCTAGCAACTCCCACCAAGCACCAATAAGCATTGATGAAGACGTTTGAACGTTATAAAGCATAATGCCCCAACTGATGGTATTCGGGTCGCCTAGCCCCAAGAAGGAGATAATCGATTCCATGGTGATGGCATACATCACCGAGCCTATAAAACTTGCACCGACGATTGGCACGAGGTTGGGTAAGATTTCAACGAAAATGATGCGAAAAGCAGACTCTCCAAGAACCTCTGCTGCTTTGACAAATTCTTTCTCTCGCAGCGCCAAGGTTTGTGATCGCACGACACGAGCCCCCCAGGCCCACGATGTACAACCGATAATAATGGCGATGGTTAGTGGCCCAGCTTCACCAATAAATGCGGCAAGGACAAACAGCAGCGGATACTGTGGAATCACAAGCATGATATTCATTGCCGCGGTAAGCACATCATCGATACGTCCGCCAAAATAGCCAGCTGAAATGCCAATTACAGTCGCAAGGAAACAGACCGTTATTCCAGCGCCAAAGCCTACCGCGAGAGATACTCGAGCTCCGTGCGCCAGTTGGGACCATACGTCGCGTCCCATTCGTGTCGTACCAAGGGTATGGTCTTGCTTTTTGGACATCGCAAGCGTACGGCGGTCATTACCCAAGTGAGTCGCAATCCAACCGTCCGGGTTAGTATTGGCGGCTTTGGTCACCCAACTTGGGTATTCATGAGGGTTACCAGTACGCTTATCCGGCGCATGCTTAGTTAATAGAGGGGCCGCGAGTGCAACGAATAAGAACAGACCGACGATGAACGAACCCGCACGAGCGACCGGATTACGCAGGATCAGTTGAATCAGAGCTTGCATGATTATTTGCCTCCTTTACGTAGGCGAGGATCGAGTACGACATACAACATGTCTGCGATTAAGTTGAAGGACAGCATGAACAAGGTCATGATCAGCAGCTGCCCCTGGAGAACCTGATAGTCACGAGCATTGATAGCATTGAGCAGCACCGTTCCAAGTCCTGGGTAGTTGAAAATGATCTCAACAATCAGCTGACCACCGATTGCCATGCCAAGTGACATAGAGAGAGCCGTAACGCTTGGCAGTAGGGCGTTACGCGCCGCATAGTTGAATACCACTCGGTTTTCGCTTAATCCTTTGCCTTTTGCCATGGTGATGTAGTCTTCGGCGAGAAGGTTAATCATGTTGTTACGCATATTGACCAGAAATCCACCGATTTGAACGACTGATGCGCAAATCAAAGGCAATACCGCGTGGTAACCGACATCTTTTACAAACGCCCAGTTTGTCCAGTCAGGGGTGGTTCCTGGGGTATAGGCATAACCGGTTGGAAACCATTTGAGACCAATGGCAAAGATAAATAGTGCCAGCATGGCAATGACCACTTGTGGTACGGCTTGTAGTATCAACATGCCAGGTGTTACGAAAGTGTCGTATTTACTGCCGCGCTTCCAAGCGGCAAAAATGCCAAGCAGTGAACCGAGAGAAAAAGACAGAATGACCGCACTGCCTGCTAAAAACAGTGACCAGCCAAATGCGCTGCCAAGCAGTGAGTTGACAGACAAAGGATAAAATTGAATGGATGTGCCTAATTCCCAGCTCAATATATTTTTCATATAAGCAATGTATTGAGTGACCAGACCGCCATCGACAAAGCCCAGTAGTTCTTTCATGGCGGCAATTCGCTCAGGCGTCACTTGCACCGAGGCGTTTGCAAACATCATCGTTACCGGATCGCCGGGCATTGCTCGTGGAATAACAAAATTTAATGTTGCCGCAACCAGTAAAGCGACCAAATAAAATGACAGACGTCTTAAAAAATAACCCATAACTCACACCTTAAAACTCACCCAGATTTATTGGCTCTGGTTGGAGATGACTTTGAAACCTTAAATTCAAAGTAAATTCCCCCCTGACGTACGAGCGCCATCAATTAAGATATTGATAGTTAGGGGGATAGAGCGGCACACAGTCGCGTGCCGCTAACAGAGGGACTGTTACTGAACTGGTTTTAAATCCAATACATGCAAGAGACGCTCTGGAATACCAGCCCAAATGTTTGGACGGCCTTTCGGATTCTCTTCATTCCACCAACCCGTGAAGCGTTTGGTGTTGTACTGGAACATGTAGGCGCCAGACATCACAGGAATGGTTACTTGGTCTTTGGCAATGATTTGCTGAATCCCATGAGCGATATCTAACTGCTCATCTTTATCCGCAGTCTTATAGAAGCTGTTTAGCAACCCATCCAGCTTCTGATTCTTGTAAAAGTGCATCGCGAATCTCGGCATACCTTCACCAGATTGCAACGCTGAGTTATAGGCACTATTCCAGTAGGTATAAGGGTCGGCACCGTGGAAATAGTTGGTGTAAGCCACATCGTAGGTACCTTCGAGCATCGCTTGGTTATAAACCGAGAAGTCTGGCGTACGAGCTTTGGCTTTGATGCCCGCTTCAGCTAACTGTTCAACGGCTAATTGCACCGTGTTGTTAAAGTCCGTCCAACCATTGGGGGATTGAATCATCAGCTCAAAAGATTTACCAGAAGGTGTTTCAACAAACCCGTCACCATCCACATCTTGAAATCCAGCTTTGTTGAGTAGAGATTTCGAAGCGTCGAGGTTATAAGAGTTATATTGTTTGAACTTGTTGTGAACACTTTCATCAGACCAAGCTTCAAACGCATAGCCCAGGCCGGAAGCGAAGTCATTGACTGTACCGCCACCGTAAAAAGCGATATCGATGATTGTTTGACGATCCAGCGCCATTGAGAATGCACGACGAAAATCGACGTTGGTGAGGGCTTCATTTTTCGCAGGGTCTGGGTTTTTGAAGTTCACCACGAACGCTTGAGTACCTGATGGCGGGTACCAGTAGTGGTGGGTTGGACTCGCCGCAGCGTAAGTCCGGTCGATATCGGGAATAAACGAAGACGTCCAATCCATTTCACCGTTCACGACTTTACCTAGAAATTGATCGTTATTAGCGATTTGTGGCACTCGCAAACAATCAACGTCTAGATTGTCATTGTCCCAGTAGTTGGGGTTACGACATTGAATGTACAGCTGAGCCGTAAAGGTATCGATTTCGGTAAAAGGACCGGACCCTACCGGATTCTCGTTAGTAAATGTTGCTGGGTCTTTAACGTTTTTCCAGATGTGCTCAGGGACAACCGGCACTTTTGAAATTTCGTAAGGAACATTGGAGTTGGCTTCCGTTAAGCGGAAGCGAACTTGATAGTCGCTAATCTTTTCAACACCAGAAACCCAAGAGTTGATACCACTTTGATCCAATTCTGGTTTTTCTTTTACTAAGTTAAACGAATAAATTACATCATCGGCGGTAAACGCTTGGCCATCTGACCACTTGACGCCTTTGCGAATGTTAAAAGTGACGCTCATTAGATCGTCAGCCATTTTGTAGCTTTCAGCTAAACGAAATACAGGAGTATTACCATGCATTTCGTTAAAGACCACAAGAGGTTCGTACATAAAGTCCGTCGTCGTGTGCAGGTTAGTTGCGCCCAAATAAGGATTAAAGTTACGAACAAAAGTAGTAAACTCTTTAGGATGAACCGTTAACTCACTGCGTTCTGCTGCGTTTGCAAACGAAGCATATCCAGTGGTTGCAGTAGCAATCATTGCGGTTGCTACTGCGGTTTTTTTTATATTGGCAAGCATAGCTGTTCCTTACTATTTGCTTTCATTTCACTTGTGATGAATCACGTTTTCATCACTCTCTAAGAACTACCTCAGGGATCGTTTCTGCCGATGGCTGAAAGTAATATGAGTGGCCTGTAGCCCTTAGTTAGAGTTAAGAAAACACCTTATCGACAAATTAGGCAATTGCCTTTCTCGTTAAAAACGTCAAAACCACTTTGAAGTCCGTCAATATCTGCAAAAATAAGAAAAAACTCACGTTGGACATCCTAAAAAGACGCTTGAACTGGCTCGCAGTTTCTCCACCTTTGTTATATGTGTGTGAGTATTTACTTACTTTTCAGGTTTTTTATAATAAGGGGTTGTCTGATTTTATTTTGAGGTGCGATCTTCATCACTTGGTGGTTGACGATTATTTTATGCGTCCAAATTACCATGCTGAGATTGTTGTGATTAGACTCGCAATCCGCAGGTTTTATGACGTTTTATCGCTGCTAAGTAGTGCGCTTGTCAGCTTTATCCGCCCACTTCTCTTTTAGTGGAAATCGAATCTTGATGTTATTTCTCATCAATTATTAAGAGCAAATACCCAGACGCTTATCTCATCGCAGCAAGTCCGGTTGATAAGGTGCAATAAGGGTATCGCGCCTTAGGCATGATACTTCAAAGCGCAGGCTAAGGGAGTCAGGGCGGTATTAATGCTCATGATATCAACCGTGATTAGACACGTTGATCAGCTCGTCAGCAGGTGCTGCAGTTTGTCGCGTAGCTTTTCGATATGCACACGCTCAGGGCTTTGCTCTTGGCAATGCTCAAGAATGTAATCCAGGGAGTTCAATACGGTACGCCAACGCGGGGTTTTGGGGAGCGTTTCGATGCGTAAGTATTTATCTAAGGTACGGGTTTGTAGAGTGCTTCTATCTAGGTATACGCGCCATAAGCCACTTTGCTCAGCAAAAGTAAATTTACTCTGGCCGGTGACATTCTCCCAATAGTCGAGTGCGCTGGTCATCGCATCGACTAAGACTTCACGCATCAACTCGGGTTTAGACAAGCGGTCATCCCCCGCTTTGTCTACCATTTGGCTGAATTCGCCGCCAAGCTGTTTTAGTTCCTCGAGTTTCGCGGCATCGCCCTCAAACGCATAGCTGGAAAGCGCTTCGACTGCGGTTTCTAGATCGGTAATACGGTGGCTGTGATAGGTCCCTTCAGCGGCAAAGATATACAGTGATTTCAGCTCACCTCCTTTTGGAAGAGTCAGAATGTCACAGGTTAACGTTTGGCGGACTTCCTTAATATAGACGCTGATATCGCCACAGTAATGTTCTTGATTCACCTCGAGATATTTTAGCGCGATCAACTCGCTGGCGTTGGAGCGTTTGAGTTGCTCTTGGGTTCGATGAAACAGCTTAGCTGCAGCTTCATTGGCATAGCGAATACGATTGTCTTCGCGTAGACATAATATGGCTTCAGGCGCGCTATCAAGTTGTTCAAGTAAGCGTCCTTGTGTTTCTAGCAGGCTTGCTTCGATCATTGCTCTTTGCTTGAGTTCTGATTTTAGGAACTGATTTTCTAGCCGCCGCTGTTCGGCTTTACTGGCCGTTAAATGAGCTGCAATACGTGCCGCTAATTCTTGTTTGTTAAATGGCTTTGATAGGTAATCGTTGGCACCGGCGTCAAACCCTCGAATACGATCATTGGGCTGATTTAATGCGGTGAGCATGATGATCGGCAAACTGGCATGATCGTAGCGCTGACGCAGTGTTTCACATACTTCATAGCCACTCATTCCTGGCATCATGATATCAAGCAGAAGTAATTCCGGTTTTTGCTGGTCAATTAACTCCAGTGCTTCAGGACCGCTTTGCGCGCTGCGTACTCGATAACCTTCCATGCGCAGGAAGCTATCGAGTACCCGGACATTGACCGGTTCATCATCAACAATGAGTAGCAAAGGCCCATCAGGATTCTCTTGCAGGCCGCGGCGGTCAGTTAAGTCGAGGTCATTGCTTTCAGGCACACTAAAATGGGTGTTATTCCGTTGATCAACTTGCTCAATTTGTTCTCTTGAAGCAACGGGGAGTGTGAAGCTAAAGGTGGTCCCCACCATAGGTTGACTGCTGACATAGAGCGAACCATCCATCAGTTCGACTAATTGGCGGCTAATTGAAAGCCCGAGCCCTGCGCCTTGTCGATAACGGTTGGCATCATTGCCCGCTTGTATCAGTGGTTCAAAAATATGCTCAAGTTGATCGGCTGGAATGCCTTGCCCGGTGTCGACGACTTGAACGCGAATGTGGTCATCAACCACACTGGCAGAAATAACTATTTTTCCTTCACTGGTGTATTTAATGGCATTGCCAACCAAGTTGTACATCACTTGCTCAAGGCGCTGAGGATCGGCGCTGACCCACAGTGGCTGATCTTCAATCTGATTAATAATACGCAGCGGCTTGTTACCCAGCAGGTGAGAGGATAGCTCTAAGACAAGGCGTGTCGAGCTGGAGATATCGACAGCGGTAGTATGAATATCTAAATTTCCATAGCGCATCTTATGGTAGTCGAGCAGGTCATCGACCAAATTAGCAAGACGTTGGCCGCTGCTAATGATGATATCTAATTGATATTTGTGATCAGAGGTCAGGGGGCCATTCGCTCCGCTGGTTAACGCCTCTGCGATCCCGACCATACCATGCAGTGGAGTTCTTAACTCATGGGAGGTGGTTGCCAAGAATTCATCTTTGAGCTTATCGGCGAGTTGCAAATCGTCATTTTGCTTTTGAATCAGCTTGAGGTTTTCTGCCAGTTCCTGATTTTTTTGATTGATCAGTTGCATTTTATCGTGGATCGAGCGTTGCATCCGCTCAAAACTGACGGCTAAGCGACCAATTTCATCTTTGCGGTCGGTATGAATAATTTCGGTGTCTAGCTCACCCGCTGAGACCTTTTCGGCAGCCCAAGTGAGCTTCAGTAGCGGTGCGGTAATGAAGTTAGAAAGATAATGAGAGGCGATAAAGACTAAAATAATGGCGGTAACCATAGCGAAAATAAATACGGTTTCGAGCTGATTAACTCGAGCGAACGCTTCTTTTTGCGGAATTTCGACGACGATGGCCCAATGGATTCCTTTGAGTGAAATTGGCGCATACGCGGCGATAATCGGTTGATTGTTGGTGTTGGTATAGGTCCCGACATCGGCAGCGCCTGCCAGCGCTTTGTCGATCACATCAACACTTTTATCAATGTCTGATTGTTGATAAGCCAATGTCTTTGATTGGTGGTTTTCACCAACTAATAGCGTTCGAAGCCCTGAAGTATGACGGGATTTATCCGCTATGAGCTTAGTAATGCCGTTATTGGGTAGCCGAAACATCGCATAGCTGTGAAGATAGCCTTGCTGAATAATCGGCGCGGCAAGCCAAGCGACGCGCTCTCCATGTTCATCTTGTGCGAAATCAGAGAGTACAACAGGCGTAAAGTCTTCGTTGGTTTTTCGCTTTTCGTGTACCCATTGTTCGAGTTGACGAAATGTCTCACCAAGTTTGTCGTTTTTATAGCGACCACTGTGCAAGTTTGTCCCGTAGTAGCCATATTTATAGATGGAATAGGTGACATTTCCTTCACGGTCGACCAATAAAATGTCGTCAAAATCGGATCGTTTAAGCAGTTCTAAGTAACTTCGATGGTAACGTTTATGCAATAAGCGATATCGCTCCGTTCCGTTAAATAAGGACGATTCCGGTAAAATCGATGTTTTTATTTGGTCCCCAGAACCTCTGATATAACGCTGCTGAGCATTACTGCGAGCTTGCTCGATGGTTAGTCCTAGGTTTTGGAAAGCGTTGACTAACCCATAAAATCGCCCACCACTGGCGTAAGCCAGCTCCGAGCGGACAAATCCCATCACTTCGGACTCTTTCGCCAGCAAGTAGTCAATAACCTGCTGTTGCTTGCTATCGCGGACAGAGCGTAAGTGAGACGTACTTTGTTCTTGAAGATCTTTACTGTGAGATTGAAGGAAAAACAGCGCGGTAACCGTGAGTGGAGTAATGCTCAAGACCAAAAAAGCCAGCATTAAGGTGTTATGAAGACGCTTAAATTTCTGTTTTTTATAAAGGCTGAACATAATTATGCTGTTTATTCCAAGAGGGAAAGTCACGATGGTTGAGAGCCCTCAAGGCTCTAACAGCACAAATTAAAGAGTTTTTTCGCTTTGACAAGTAAGTTGGGTAGGAAGCGTGGTTAAACGCCCACTTTTTACCAGTAAGGAATGAAAGAGCCTGAAAATACGGTGATTTTCAGGCCTAAATATTACTTTTTCGCGTGATAAATGGAAAATTTATTGGTTTTATTGATGGTTTCGCAGTGCCCATAACTCCCCTCAATAATCGGTGGGTATTTTAAAAAGCTGTTGGCAACGATAAACAATTCACCGTGAGCGGTTTGATGGTTCGGCGCGTCACGTAATAAGGTTTCAGTCGCGCTGTAACTGGTGTCCAGCCCCGAGTGGAACGGTGGATTACTAATAATATAATCGTAATCGCTCGCCGTGTTGGAATACACATCCGAGGCAAATACGCGACCTGTCAATTGGTTGGCATTCAATGTCTCTTGGCTAGAGGCTATGGCAAGCGCACTGACATCGGTCATCTCTAGTTCGATATCTGGATTCAACGTGGCAAGCACTGCGCCGATAACCCCCGCACCACAGCCAAAGTCGAGCGTTTTTCCCCGCAATGTTGGAAGTGAATCCAACAGCAGGCGAGAGCCATGGTCAAATTCACCATGGCTAAATACACCAGGTAAGCTTTTTACTGTAAGTGTGTGCTGCTGATAATCAACTTGGTAGGTTTTAAACCAAGCTTGCAGTTCAAAGGGTTTGGTGACTTGTTCGCATTGCCCCCAATAAAAGGAACAGCGCCGGGCTGAATCATATTTATTGATTGCGCCATACGCCTGAAATTGTTGCTCAATGCTTTTGACGCCTGAGCGGTTTTCACCAACCACCACAATTTCGGTACCTACGCCCAATTTACTCATTAACATTGACAGTAAATATTCCGCTTCCGCTTTCGCTTTAGGCCAATAGAGTAGAATCATATCTGCGGGTTTTTCTGCTCGCCACTCGATACCAAACTCACTGTAGATCTCTGGGTGAGACTGCAATTGACGGTAATAGCCGTAATGGGTTGTAAAGACGGAAACCGATGCGCAGTGCTCGGTAAGCTCAAGAGGAAATAAGTCTTCAACTTCGCCGGCAACAACAAGGTGTTTATCGGCAAAATAGGCTAATTGACGCTGAGCAATTTGGCTTGGAGCAGTATAAGCAGACATAAAAATGATGGTGTAGTCAAAACAAGGGGCGATTTTCGCATAAACCGCCCGTTGCTTGAAGCATTAGCTTTGATCTTGCTTATCGAGAAAGCGAGAAAACTCTTCCTCGTAGAGATTAAACAACACGATGGTAATAGCAAAAATTAATGGGCCGTAAAGTAGCCCTATAAGCCCGAACAATTGCAATCCTCCTAATAAAGAGAAGAAAATCATCAAGGTATTCATGCCATTGCTGCCCTGCATTAGCAGTGGGCGCAGAAGGTTGTCAATGGAACCCACCACCACAATACTCCACGCTGCAAGGAAAATCGCCCAGGTCGTGTCGCCAGTCAAAAAGAGATACGCAGCGGCGGGAATCCAAACTAAAGCGGTACCAACAACGGGGATGAATGAGGCAAAGCCCATCATTGTGCCCCAAAATAACATAGGAAATCCGGTAATGCCCATTCCGATACCACCAGCAAATCCCTGAGCAAGTGCGGTTAAAAACGAGCCCATTACCGCAGATTTGGACACTTTCTCTACTTCTTCAAACAAACGGTCTTCTTGGCTACGTGAAAACGGCAATATATGACGAATAATATGAATAATACGATTGTGATCGCGAAGTAAAAAGAACAGCACAAACAGCATTAAGAAGAAGTCGAGTAGGAAGTTGGTGGCGTCTCCTAATATCTTGGCACTCATGCCAACCAGGCGTGTGCCAAAACCAGAAGCAAATTCAGCAAGGCGTTTAGCAATATCTTGAGGTTCCACTTCATCAAAAGGTAAATAGTGATTTGCCCAGTTTAAAGCGGTCGTGACCCAAGGGTGTTCAAAGGCCGTTTGAATACCATCATGGGTTACCCATTTATATATGTTTTCTGATAATACAGACCCTTGTTGTACTAAGGCTGAGAGTACAAAAAGTAGTGGTATCACAATAATAAAGGTCAAAATGGTACAGGAGATTAGGGAACAAATATTGGGGTGCTCACCAAATCGCGCTTCGATTTTTTCATGCAGTGGGTACATCAACATCGAAATGATAAACGCCAAGATAATCGGATTGAGATAAGGAATTAACAGCTGGTAACAGGCAAACATTGCGGCCAATAACGCAATGATCAATACCCAATGGCTGGATGATATTTTTAGATTTTCTCTCACGTTCATGACCTATATGGTGATTTGAATGAGAGTATAATGACGGCAAACGTAAGTGCGATCAATGGAGTCAGTGAAATGGGGTGTTGCGATAATAAGGCAAAAGATAAAAACCAAAACATGAATAAAATCAGAAAGGTGCCATGGTTTGGTGTGGTGCTGGGGATTTTAGCTATCTTGGTGATGCTTAATTGGCAATAAAACGCTCAGACGAATTCTCGCCTGAGCGCTGACTTTTATGCTTGTTTGGCGAGTTCAGCAAAGCTGCGTTCTGCCGCTTCAAGCGTTGCTTCAATCTCTTTTGAACCGTGAGCGAGCGAGGTAAAGCTGGCTTCAAAGGCTGATGGCGCCAAGTATACGCCGTACCCCAACATAAGGTGGAAGAAGCGTTTAAAGCGTTCTACATCACATTGAGCGACATGTTCGTAGCAAGTGACTTCCGGTTGGTCGGTAAAGAAGAAACCGAACATCCCGCCAACTTGGTGTACGACCAACGGAATGCCGTACTTGTCTGCAAGCTCTTTGAAGCCGTCAGCAAGTTGTTTGGTCTTAGACGCTAGGCGTTTTTCATTGCCTTCTTCTTTTAGCATGTTGAGACACGCGTAGCCTGCCGCCATGGCCACCGGATTACCAGAGAGCGTGCCCGCTTGATAAACCGGCCCTGTTGGAGCCACGTGCTGCATTACTTCTTTGCGACCGCCAAAGGCCCCTACAGGCATACCGCCGCCGATGACTTTACCTAGCGTGGTCAAATCGGGTTTGATGTTGTAGTGTGCTTGAGCGCCGCCCAATGCCACACGAAAACCGGTCATGACTTCATCAAAGATCAGTAACGCACCTTCTTGGTCACAGATCTCGCGTAGACCTTGATGAAAACCATCGACAGGTGGGATACAGTTCATGTTGCCAGCAACGGGTTCAACGATAATACAAGCAATTTGATCTTTGTGAGTGGCAAACAGCTCACGAACAGACTCCAGATCGTTAAAGGTTGCGGTTAATGTGTGTTTCGCAAAATCAGCAGGTACACCGGGAGAACTAGGTTGGCCCAAGGTGAGCGCACCAGACCCAGCTTTGACTAACAGGCTATCAGCATGACCGTGGTAGCAGCCTTCAAATTTGATGATTTTATCGCGTCCGGTGTAACCGCGAGCGAGGCGAATCGCACTCATGGTTGCTTCAGTACCTGAGCTTACCATGCGTACTTGTTCCATAGAGGGGACGAGTTCACTCACCAATTCGGCCATATTAATTTCAAGCTCGGTAGGGGCTCCAAAGCTTAAACCCCGCTGAGCGGCTTCAATGACCGCTTCACGGATAACCGCGTGATTGTGGCCAAGAATCATCGGACCCCAAGACCCTACGTAGTCGATGTACGCTTTGCCATCGGCATCAAAGATTAAGGCGCCGTCTGCTCGTTCGATAAATAAAGGCGAACCACCGACACCATTAAACGCGCGTACTGGCGAGTTAACGCCACCGGGAATACGTTGCTGTGCTTTTGCGTAAAGCTCTGCGGATTTGGTCATTGGTATATCCTCTTTTGATTGCTCGGACCAATTTGCAAGGCATTGTACCTGTCCAAGACTCAGCGAGGAATGATAAGTTAAAAATAATCGCGATATCATTTAAAAAAAGCGTCTTAAAACAAGAAAAAAGCGTCAACTGAGTGGAATGTTATTGGTGAATACTTGAACGCAGCAGTCAGGTATTAGATAATCACCTAATATGAGATACATGGGATAGGCTGTGGCATCTGTGTCTATTCAGTCTCACCCAAATAAAAAAGAGAGGTCGTCGTGAGCGAAGTCAATGTACCTTTAACGTTTTCTGATACAGCTGCAATGCGTGTCAAAACCTTGATTGCAGAAGAAGAAAACCCAGAGCTCAAGCTGCGAGTATACATTACTGGAGGCGGCTGTAGCGGTTTTCAATATGGTTTCACCTTTGACGAAAACGTCAATGATGGAGACACCACGATCGTCAACAGTGGCGTGACGCTGGTGGTTGATCCCATGAGTTTGCAATATTTGATCGGTGGTAAAGTGGATTACACCGAAGGGTTAGAAGGTGCACGCTTCTTTATTGATAACCCAAATGCCACTACCACTTGCGGCTGTGGCGCTTCATTTAGTGTATAAACACTGAATCACCAAAAAAAAAGCACTGATTTATCAGTGCTTTTTTTTTGTTCTTGGCATTTAGTTACTGCTTGGCTAATAACTGACTGTAGCGATCAAGTTTGCCTAAGCGTACTTTTGCGTTGGCGATAAACGTCGCTTTGTTTTTACCGGTCAATGATTTTGACTGAGGTAAAGAGACGGTTCGCGGGTTTTTGTGGCGACCATTGACCAAGAATTCATAGTGCAAGTGAGGGCCGGTCACACGACCTGTGCTACCCAGAGTGCCGATGGTTTGCCCTTGTTTAACACGTTGACCGGTTTTGACTGTACGTTTGGTTAGATGCAGATATTTGGTGATGTATGTGCTGCTGTGACGAATAAACACATAGTTACCATTATATTTGTTGTAGCTCGATTTCTGAACGATACCATCACCTGCCGCCCAAATAGGTGTGCCAACCGGGGCCACATAATCTGTGCCGCGATGAGGCCTGACTTGACCTGTGACTGGGTGTAAGCGGCGAGGGTTGAAGTTGGAGCTAACACGACGAAAATCTAGGGGGGAGCGCAAAAAGGCTTTTTTCATCGCTCGGCCTGTTTCATCATAATAACTTTCGCTATGATCGTCGTAGATCGCTTTGAATGTCTCGCCTTGGTTGGTAAAGATAGCGGCGATAATTCGTCCTCGTTGTACCACTTCACCTTCAACAATTTTTTCCTGATACAGCACTTTGAATCCGTCCCCGCGACGAATATCTAGCGCGAAATCGATATCCCAGCCAAAAATTTTGGCGATCTCGATGATTTGATTAGCGGTTAACCCCGCGGCTTTACCCGCATTCCAAAAGCTCGAGGTAATGGAAGCTTGCGCGTAGTTATATTGATAATGCACTTCTTTTTTATCTACGCTGGAATCATAACTCTGTTCCGTTTTGGAGATGACAAAGGTTTCATCTGCACTAAGACGTCGTTTGAGTTGAATCAGATCTCTTTGCTCATCAAAGCCAAACTCCAACACATCGCCTGGGCGTAAGTGCGTCAGTTGCTGCTTAATGTCTTTATTGGTTGTCGTCAGCTGATAAAGCAACCGTGATGAGAGCCCTAAACGTTTGAACAATACCGCAGCACTCTCCCCTGAACCTACGGTGTGCTTTTCCCACTTTAAACTCGCGAGAGGAGAGTCTATTTTGGGGGAAGAGAGGTTCTGAGGGTTGATTTCAATCGGATAGTGTTGACCAATTTGATAAAAACTTGTCTCGTGATGCAAACTTTTAGGGGAAGGCAAGCACAGCGCAACGATCATGAGAACAATGCACAGCGCAATGAGGATACGATGAAGCTTCGGTAAACGAGCAAAAATAGATAACATTATAAATTCGTAGCGACAAAATCATAAAAAACGGCTTGGTTAAGTCTAACTGGTTTCAAAAAGCATCGCTATTCAAGTAAGATGTCGAACTATCAAATTTTTGCCAAATCTGTGGGAGAGAACAAGAATGGCGAGTATTGAAGCAGCACTGGCCGAGATTAAGCGTGGTGTGGATGAGTTGATTCCAGAAGAGGAATTGCTCGCAAAACTGAAAGAAGGCCGTCCCCTTCGTATTAAATTAGGTGCGGATCCAACGGCGCCAGATATCCATTTGGGGCACACGGTTATTTTTAATAAGTTACGCACGTTTCAAGAGCTTGGTCATGATGTGACTTTCTTGATTGGTGACTTTACCGGTATGGTGGGGGACCCAACCGGCAAAAATACCACGCGTCCACCGTTGACTCGTGAAGACGTACTACGTAATGCGGAAACCTATAAAGAACAGGTATTCAAGATTCTGGATCCGGCGAAAACCAAGATCGAGTTTAACTCGAATTGGTTATCTGAATTAGGCGCGGAAGGCATGATTCGTCTTGCTGCGAATCAAACCGTTGCGCGCATGCTAGAACGTGATGACTTTAAAAAGCGTTACTCAAGCGGCCAACCTATCGCGATTCACGAGTTCATGTATCCGTTATTGCAAGGTTATGACTCGGTCGCGATGGAAACCGATGTCGAATTAGGCGGTACCGATCAGAAATTTAACTTGTTGATGGGGCGTGAACTACAAAAAGCCAATGGTCAGAAACCTCAAGTTGTGTTGATGATGCCATTGTTAGTCGGGTTAGATGGCGAGAAGAAAATGTCTAAGTCAGCGAACAACTATATTGGTATTAGCGAAGCACCCAGCGAAATGTTCGGTAAAATCATGTCGATTTCAGATGATCTGATGTGGAGCTACTACGAATTACTTTCGTTCCGTCCGCTAGAAGAAATTGCACAGTTTAAACAGGAAATTGCTAACGGTAAGAACCCACGCGATATCAAAATTCTGTTGGCGAAAGAGATCATTGCGCGTTATCACACGGATGCGGATGCGGATGCGGCTGAGCAAGAGTTTATTAATCGTTTCCAAAAAGGTGCGGTGCCTGATGAGATGCCAGAGTTTAGTTTTGACTCAGGTGTACCGGTGAGCAATTTGCTAAAAGAAGCGGGACTTTGCTCTTCAACGTCTGATGCTATGCGTATGGTGAAACAAGGCGCAGCGAAGTTGGATGGTGAAAAAATCACTGACGCGAAATTAACGCCAGAAGCGGGAACGTATGTTTTCCAAGTGGGTAAACGTAAATTCGCTCGTATTACTATCAAGTAATCGAGGTTAATAACCCCCGTTAATAAAAAAGCGCCTTTGTGGCGCTTTTTTATTTCCATTGACTTAGCATGATCTCATTGTTCTGGCTGATAAGTGCGAAAACGAAGAATAAACCAAGTTTCAAATACTAGCAGGCTAATGATCGCCCACTGCCAGTGAGTTCCGTAAGCAACAAAGTACAATACGCTGCCCATCGACAACCAAATAACCACCAAAGATTGCCATTTCTCACGTTTGGTTAATCCTTTTTTATCTTTCAAACGTCGAGCAATCGGCCCAAGAGTTCGATGATCCAGCAGCCATTGCTGGAAGGCTGGTGAAGAGCAGCCGAAACAATATAAGGCCAACAGGATAAAAGGGACGGTGGGTAATAATGGAACGGTGACGCCAATCAACCCGAGGATGACGCAGGTCCAACCGACACAACTATACCCCTTGCGTTTTATTGCTTCTGTTTTTGAACAGGGTTGGTTCATCTCATCGACACAATATATAGGAACAATGTTTTTAGTATCGTTAGCGAAGTACCGATAAGCAAATAGATTTCAACGATAGTTCGTGTTGCTTTTATCAATTGATGTTTACTTTTTTGCCGTAGCTTGACTGTCAGTCACAATGATCCGGTAAAAGCGCTGCTCAAATTGGGTGAGTGGTGCGATGGTGCTTGGCTGAGCCTCATTACGTTCAGGTGGATAGTAGTCAGTCACATATTGCACAAACAGAGTTTTCGGTTTGCCAAAACGATCTAAACCAAATCCCGCCATATTATGACTGCCATATAAAGAGCCACTTTTGGCTATGATGTTGTTTTGTATCGGTGCTCGACGCATGCTGCGTCGGTATTTTAACGTTCCATCTACCCCCGCGGTTGGCATATGACGAATTAGATTCAGCTTATCATCTTGTTGCCAAATGTAGCGTAAAACATCGCTCATTGCTTTTACCGTCATGCGGTTATTGCGTGACAAGCCAGAGCCATCCGCCATCGGTAAATCAGACAAATCCAAGTTCGCGTGTGAGAACAAAACTTGTTTGATCGCCTCGGTGCCATTATTGAAACTCCCCGGTTGAATGAAGAAATGTGCACCAATGGTTTTAGTCAGGCTGTCAGCAATCAAATTATCAGAGTGCTTAAGCATCGTATCAAGTAATCCATCCAACGTTTCAGACTGATGAATAACGAGACGCTTTACTTGTTGAGCACTGTTTGGCGTACCGATCTTAACTTGGCCTTTAAGCTCAATGCCGGCCTGACGAAGTTGGGCGTATATGACGCGAGAGGCATAGAGCGTTGGGTTTTGCACCGCAAAGCGCAGAGGAAGCGGTTTGGAACGTTCCACGAGACAGCCTTGTAACTGATAGTGGTTATTCTGAGTGGTCAATAGCTCTAGATCACACTGACTGCTCTTTTGTCCGGCTTTAGTGACGGTTTGAGCTTGGGTAATGACATGTATCGGGTAATGCTCAGGGACAAACACACGAGTTGAGCCATCTTTTTTGGTGTATATTGAGGCTTCAATACAGTTGTCATCGATAATCACTGCACTGGCGGGCGCACTGTAGCAAACGCCAAGAATATCCCACGGCCAACCTACAGCGCGATCATAACCACTGAATACGCTGGTATCTAGCCAAATGTCGCCATCAATATGGGTGATGCCTTGTTTCTTCGCACTCACGAGCATGGCATGCAAATCGGAGGTGGTTAACGTCGGATCACCAGAAAAGTGAAAAACCAGATCTTGGTCAGCGCTTGATAACTCGGTTTGATAGCGAAAATCGTCACCAAGCTCAAGTTTCGCCGCCAGTGCAGTAACCAGTTTGAGCGTACTGGCTGGTGGAAAGTAAACATCTTGATTGCCAGTGGTTTCTAAATTGCGTTGTGTCGCCAACTCTTGAATGACTAGGCCGACGCGAGTGCCACTAGGGAGGGGAGCTGTGAGTTCACTAGCCTGGATGGTGAATACGGAAGCGAAAATCAGTACCGCTAGGCAAAATAAGCGTCGAAGAAACATAGAAAGTCGGCAGAATAGAAAAACAGTGACACAGTATAGCGAGTAAAAAAAACGCCTGCTAGCGAGCAGGCGTCTTATCTTTATGACTTTAATCGAGAGATTAGAAGTCGTAACGTAGACCTAGAGCAATTGAGTCTTCAGAATCAGACTTAGATGCATTGGTGTTGGTTGCGGCAACTTTATTGATAGCATCGCCTTCGCTGATTAGATTAAAGTTGTATGAAACGTAACCGCGGAAGTTAGGCTTAAAGTAGTAAGAAGCATCGATTGCGATGTTATCTGCTGATGTTTCATCGTTAGTTTCAGCATTGTTGTACGTGGTAGTAAATACAGTTTTGTCTACAGTGTACGCCGCTGCAAATTCGTAACCAGTGTAGTCAACAGTGTCATTTGAACTTTCGATCTGTTTTTCACCGTCAGTGAACAAACCGGCTAGATACAAGTTATTGTAAGTCCAGTTCGCGCCAACCATGTACTCGTTCGCTTCGTCTTGAGAAGCGTAACCGGCACCTAGGTTAACACCAGTATTACCTAGGGCTGCGATGGCCGATAGTGAGTAACCGTCTTGGTCGTTATCGCCACTTAGGTCATCGTTCGCATCTGCGAAGCGGTAGCTTGCTTTAACATTTAAGTTTTGGAAGCTGCCTTTATATGCCAACATGTTGTCAGTACGATCTGCTACTGCTAGTTTGTCCGCAGCTGAGTTACCGTGGTAGCCCATGATATCGGTAAAGTCAGTGATGACACCTAAAGCACCTTCCGTTTTACCGTAAGCGACTTCACCAAAATTACCACCTAACCCTGCGTAAGCAAGACGAGTGGTCAGGTCACTAGCGTCGTCACCGTCTGTTTGACCGTTTTCCGCTGTCGTAAATTCGCCTTCCCAGAAGCCCAAACCGTATAGGTTTTGATTAATTTGAGCTTTGCCTTCGAAGTTTAGACGAATACGAGTTTTATCTGTTGCTTTTCCGTCTTGTAGAAGCATACGTCCTTCAGCACGGCCGCCCATGTTCACAGTGTTACCGTCTTGGTTGTAAAGTTCCGCGGCATTTACACCTGTCGCCACTGCTGCGGCTGATACTGCTAGAGCAATCAGAGTCTTGTTCATTTTATTAGTCCTAATTTACTGTCCATAAATAAATTTGAGCTGGGCACTCAAGCATGAATACACGAGTTGCCCGTAGGGGGGGATAGCCTTAGCCAATGCGTTTTATATTAAACAGTTGTTAAAATATAAAAATCATTGGACTTCCGCTAAGGAATCTCGGAACTAGTTGTACCGCTAAAGTTCCGCGATTAGATAGTAAAATGATATAAATTACACATTTGAACAGTGTTTTATTTTTAGCGGAAAAAATATCAAACTACTGATATTTAATTAAATTGTGCCTTATTTATGATTTTTTTAGTTAAATGATCTTTTAGTTTTTTTTAGTTTAATATTTGTTGATAATCACGAGATTGATACGAGTAAGCAAATTTATTCATTTTGGTAACTTTTTATTTATTTGAAGTGGATCACACGTGCCGGAATTAGGATGATTTCATAGCTAACTTTGTTTACACTACAAGAAATTGAATATTCACCACCACTACCTAACCCTCTTGGGTTGGGTAGTTTTATTTTGTCCAAAAATTACTTTGGCATAGAGGTATGAAATGGAAAAAGTCCCAATGACTGTGAATGGCGAAGCGAAGCTGCGCCAAGAACTCGACAGACTACTAAAACTTCGCCCACAAATTTCACAAGCAATTGCTGAAGCGCGCGAATTGGGTGATTTAAAAGAAAACGCAGAATACCATGCTGCCCGTGAAGAGCAGGGCATTTGCGAAGCTCAGATTCGTGATATTGAATACAAGCTTTCCATTGCACAGGTTATTGATGTGACGAAAATGGAAAACACGGGCAAAGTCATTTTTGGGACGACAGTTACCCTGATTGACATGGATACTGAAGAAGAAAAGACATTCCAAATTGTCGGTGATGATGAAGCGGACATTAAAGCCGGTCGTATTTCGGTCAGTTCGCCGATGGCGCGTGGATTGATTGGTAAACTGGAAGGCGATGAAGTATCGATTACCACACCAGGTGGTGTGAAAGATTACGAAATCGACCGTGTCGATTACATTTAAATTTGTTTTCTTAGCGACAGCTTAGATTTCAAATACAAGTTAATAAAAAAGGTCGTAATTACGACCTTTTTTATTCTGCACACAGCGATTACTTGCGTGGTAATTCAATCTTGCGCTGTTCGCTTTGGCGATACAAGACCAAGGTTTTGCCAATGACTTGGACTTTTTCTGCGCCTGTTTCGCGAACAATGGCGTCAACAATCAAGTTTTTTGTTTCGCGATCTTCTGAAGCCACTTTTACCTTGATCAGTTCATGATGGTCCAGCGCGATTTCGATTTCTGCTAGTACAGCCTCGGTTAAGCCATTTGCGCCCAGTAGGACGACAGGTTTCAGATTGTGAGCTAGACCTTTGAGATGCTGCTTTTGTTTGGTGCTTAGGTTCATTACGCGGCCAATTTTATTTACTATTAGGGTTGAAAAACTGCATTTTAACGCCATCTATCCCTTAAGACTATCAATTATTGGGCTAGATGCGCTCTACCGGTCGAAAATAGATGAGTAAACAAAAACACTCAGCCAGCTCCGGACGCTGGTTGAAAGAACATTTTGATGATAAATACGTGAATGAAGCCAAAAAGAAAGGCTACCGTTCCCGTGCGATTTTTAAAATCGAAGAAATTCAAAATAAAGACAAGTTGCTAAAACCGGGAATGACAGTGGTGGATCTCGGGGCAGCCCCTGGTGGTTGGTCGCAATATGCCGCGGGCATCGTTGGCGATGAAGGGCAGGTGATTGCCTGTGATATTTTGCCGATGGATTCGATTGCTGGAGTGGCTTTTTTACAAGGTGATTTTCGTGAAGAAGCGGTATTAGACGCGTTGCTTGAACGAATTCAACCAAGCATGGTGGATGTGGTGATGTCAGATATGGCGCCAAACATGGCAGGCAATTTATCTGTCGACCAACCTCGTGCAATGTATCTAGTTGAGCTAGCATTAGATATGTGTCGACAAGTTCTGGCACCTAATGGTAGTTTTGTGGTGAAAGTCTTCCAAGGTGAAGGTTTTGATCAGTATCTTAAAGATGTCCGTGATCTGTTTAAAGCGGTTAAGATACGCAAACCAGATTCTTCTCGCGCTCGCTCTCGAGAAGTTTATATTGTAGCCACTGGTTACAAAGGTTAACCAAATAGCGAATTGACGCTACGGTTTACCCTATAGCTACAGTTTATAATCTGTAGTACCCTACCTTTTAATTACAATTAGTTATCGAGAGGCTGACACCTTGAGTGACATGGCAAAAAATTTAATTTTGTGGCTCGTTATCGCTGTCGTATTGATGTCTGTTTTCCAGAGCTTTGGCCCTGGTGAAAGCAGCGGCAGAGCAGTCGATTATACGACCTTTGTACAAGAAGTTGGCAAAGGCCAGATTCAAGAAGCAACTTTCAAAGATAGTGAAATCACCTTTACACGTCGTGGTAGCGCAACTCGCAACGTGACGTACATGCCCGTTTATGATCAAAAGCTTCTCGATGATTTGATTAATCAAAACGTCAAAGTTCAAGGTACTCCACCGGAAGAACAAAGCTTGCTTGGAACCATCTTTATCTCTTGGTTCCCGATGATTTTGTTGATCGGTGTGTGGATCTTCTTTATGCGCCAAATGCAAGGTGGCGGCGGTAAAGGCGCAATGTCTTTCGGTAAAAGTAAAGCGCGGATGATGAGCGAAGAGCAAATCAAAACCACCTTTGCTGATGTCGCTGGTTGTGATGAAGCCAAAGAAGATGTGAAAGAGCTGGTCGATTATCTGCGTGATCCGAGTCGATTCCAAAAGTTGGGTGGTAAGATTCCAACTGGTGTATTGATGGTTGGTCCTCCAGGTACGGGTAAAACCTTGCTCGCGAAAGCCATTGCGGGTGAAGCAAAAGTCCCATTCTTTACGATCTCAGGTTCTGACTTTGTTGAAATGTTTGTTGGTGTCGGTGCATCCCGTGTCCGTGACATGTTTGAACAAGCGAAAAAGGCAGCGCCTTGTATCATCTTTATCGATGAAATCGATGCTGTCGGTCGTCAACGTGGTGCTGGTGTGGGCGGTGGACACGATGAACGTGAACAAACGCTAAACCAAATGCTGGTTGAAATGGATGGTTTCGAAGGTAACGAAGGTATCATCGTTATCGCGGCAACCAACCGTCCTGATGTTCTTGACCCTGCGCTACTTCGTCCCGGTCGTTTCGACCGTCAAGTCGTGGTTGGTCTACCCGATGTTCGAGGCCGTGAGCAAATCCTTAAAGTTCACATGCGTAAGGTTCCGCTAGCGGGAGACGTTGAGCCGTCTTTGATCGCACGTGGTACACCGGGCTTTTCGGGCGCTGACTTAGCAAACCTTGTTAACGAAGCGGCTTTATTTGCTGCACGTGGTAACAAGCGTAATGTCTCGATGGTCGAATTTGAACTGGCTAAAGACAAAATCATGATGGGTGCGGAGCGCCGTTCTATGGTGATGTCTGAAGAGACGAAAGAGTCTACTGCGTACCACGAAGCGGGACACGCAATCGTTGGGCGCTTGGTGCCTGAACATGACCCTGTTTATAAAGTCTCGATTATTCCACGTGGCCGCGCTTTAGGTGTGACGATGTATCTTCCTGAGCATGATCGAGTCAGTATGTCGCGTCAGCATTTGGAGTCGATGATTTCCAGCTTGTATGGTGGACGTTTAGCAGAAGAGCTTATTTATGGTGCTGACAAAGTCTCCACTGGCGCTTCTAACGATATCGAACGTGCAACAGAAATTGCTCGCAAGATGGTTACCCAATGGGGCTTCTCTGAAAAACTGGGTCCTCTTTTATATGCTGAAGATGAAGGCGAAGTTTTTCTTGGCCGTAGCGTGACGCAAACTAAGCATATGTCAGATGACACCGCTAAGCTGATTGACGATGAAGTTCGTAAGATCATTGATCGCAACTATGACCGAGCTAAGCAAATCATTGAAGATAATATGGATATCATGCATGCGATGAAAGATGCATTGATGAAGTATGAAACGATTGATGCTGGGCAAATCGATGATTTGATGGAACGTAAGGCGGATATCCGTGAACCTGCAGGGTGGGTTGATAACGACCATGGTAGCGGTTCTAAAGGAGCAAAGCCTGACGAGAAACCATCTCCAGCAGCGCCAACCAAAGTTGACGATGATTCGAAGAGTGAAGTATCCGAAGATACCAACTTAAACGAATCAGCTGAGAAAAAAGACAGCGAGTAACCCGTCTTTTGATTGAAACCCCGAGTTTACTCGGGGTTTTTTGTTTTAGGGATAATGAGTTTTAAAATGAAGTTAACAGCACATAATCGAGTTCTTGACCTGACCAAACCACACGTGATGGGGATCTTAAATGTCACTCCCGACTCTTTTTCTGATGGCGGTCGTTTCAATACTATCGAGACGGCGTTACAGCGAGTGGAAGCGATGGTCAATGCTGGTGTCACGATCATTGATATTGGCGGCGAGTCGACTCGCCCTGGCGCACCTGAAGTGAGTGAACAAGAAGAGCTTGCTCGCGTCATTCCCGTTGTAAAAGCGATTCGAGAGCATTATGACGTTTGGATTTCTGTCGATACCAGCAAAGCCGAGGTCATGAGGCAAGCGATTGAGGCTGGTGCCGACATTATCAACGATGTGCGTTCATTAACCGAACCAGGCGCGTTGGAAGTGGCTGCCAAAGCCAATGTTCCTGTCTGTATTATGCATATGCAGGGCGATCCGCAAACAATGCAAAATAATCCACGCTATGATCAGTTGATGGAGGAAGTACATCAGTTTTTAGGTGAAAGAATTGATGTTTGTGTTGCCTCTGGCATAAAACGTGAGCAGCTGATCTTAGATCCGGGCTTTGGATTTGGCAAAACAGTAGAACATAATTACTCTATGCTGGCGCATCTTGAAGAGTTCCATCGCTATGACTTGCCAGTGCTTGCCGGGATGTCACGTAAATCTATGCTGTTTAAGTTACTTGATAAACAGCCTGCCGAGTGCATGGTTGCCAGTGTTGCATGTGCCACCATCGCGGCGCTCAAAGGTGCGCAAATTATCCGTGTACATGATTTCGAAGAGACATTAGAAGCGGTCAAAATCGTGAATGCCGTCTTAGAGAATCAGTAACACCAGAATTATAACAAAGGATACATCATGTCGAATCAAAGACGTTATTTTGGTACAGACGGTGTTCGAGGCAAAGTAGGTACTTACCCAATCACACCTGATTTCGTATTGAAGCTTGGCTGGGCGGCTGGTCGAGTGCTTGCTAAGCAAGGCACCAAACAAGTGATTATTGGAAAAGATACTCGAATTTCAGGCTATATGTTGGAATCTGCACTCGAGGCAGGTCTTGCTGCTGCTGGACTCAAAGCAACGCTCACTGGGCCAATGCCGACACCTGCGGTCGCTTACTTGACTCAAACATTTCGCGCCGAAGCGGGTATCGTGATTTCTGCATCACACAACCCTTACTACGATAACGGAATTAAATTCTTCTCGTCAGAAGGCACTAAACTGCCAGATGAAGTCGAATTGGCCATTGAAGCGGAATTGGATAAAGAACTTGAGTGTGTTGAATCATCGCTTCTTGGTAAAGCGGCGCGCTTAACCGATGCTGCTGGGCGCTATATTGAGTTTTGTAAAAGTACTTTTCCACATGAATTAAGTTTATCGACACTCAAAATCGTCGTCGATTGTGCTCATGGGGCGACCTATCATATTGCGCCAAGTGTGTTCCGAGAATTAGGCGCTGAACTTATTGCAATGGGTGTCGAGCCCAACGGCACCAATATCAACGATAAAGTTGGGGCGACCGATGTTAATGCATTACAGCAACGTGTCCTTGCGGAAGGCGCGGACTTAGGTCTGGCCTTTGATGGTGATGGTGATCGCCTTATTATGGTTGATCACCTTGGCAATAAAGTCGACGGTGACCAGATTGCATACATTATTGCTCGTGAAGCGCAGAAAACCGGCAAGCTGCAAGGTGGAGTGGTTGGCACGCTCATGACCAATCTCGGAATGGAAAATGGCTTGAAAGAGCTTGGCATTCCGTTTGAAAGGGCAGCCGTCGGTGACCGTTATGTGATGGAAAAACTGTTGGAGAACGGCTGGAAGATTGGCGCTGAAAATTCTGGGCACGTTATTTTACTCGATAAAGTGACCACTGGAGATGCCATTGTTGCAGCGCTTCAAGTGTTATCTTCGGTTGTTCGTAGCCATCAATCATTGTACGATCTCTCTCAAGGTATGACGCTCTATCCACAAGTATTGGAAAATGTGCGGTTTGCTGGTGATTCTGACCCTATGTCGTCAGAAGCGGTAAAAACAGCAGTTAATGCCGCTGAAACCGAACTTGGTGATAAAGGGCGCGTCTTGTTGCGAGCTTCTGGTACCGAGCCGTTGATTCGCGTTATGGTTGAAGGCGAAGATGCCGAATTAGTTCAACGCTTAGCGTTAATGATTGCTGAGACAGTAAAAGCAAACAGTTAATGCAATGCCGAGGGGCTAATAGCTTGTCCTCTCGGCTATTTATTCGCTAACTTGCCCTTTTTTTGAGCATTTAATTCGGATATCGAGAAAATTTAAGAAATACCCCTTGTCAGCGCTATTGGGTTCCGCTAGTATTGCTCCGCCTTCGCAAAGGAGGCCGCTAGCCTTGTTTAAGTCGTTTAAACGGCGCTGGCTCAACAATTTGGAACATAGGTGGAAATATGTTTACTGTTCTACTTGTGATTTACCTGTTGGCAGCGCTTGGTGTAATTGGCCTGGTGTTGATTCAGCAAGGTAAAGGCGCAGATATGGGAGCCTCATTCGGTGCAGGCGCATCAAACACAGTGTTTGGCGCAGGCGGCTCTGGTAACTTTTTAACCCGAATGACAGCAATTTTTGCAGTAGTATTTTTTATCATCAGCTTAGTGCTTGGTAATATGTCAACGCACAAAACTGAATCTCAATGGGTAGACCCGTCACAAGGTGTAACCATTGAAAAGAAAGCTGATGAGACAGTGAGTGAAGTTCCAGCCCCTACGGGTGAAGAAATTCCTCAATAAGAATTCGATGCCGAGATGGTGAAATTGGTAGACACGCTAGCATGAGGTGCTAGTGCCTTAGGTGTGAGGGTTCGAGTCCCTCTCTCGGCACCATTCTTTTACAAACTTGTAAAACACTATGTGGAGCGTATAATTGCTCACTAGTCGGACGCGGGGTGGAGCAGCTTGGTAGCTCGTCGGGCTCATAACCCGAAGGTCGTCGGTTCAAATCCGGCCCCCGCAACCAATCTTTATATCATTATGAAGATAAGATTGGGCAAGTTTGCGCAGTGCTAACCCGCTGCGGGTTAAGTGAAATGTCACTTAACATTCAGGGTCCAGCAACAAAAAACCCCGACTATCGGGGTTTTTTGTTATCTGATTTTCTTAAATCGGATAGTTGCTTGGTATTTAGATTGGGCTCTGAGCCCTTTTTTTGTTTCTGGAGTGGTTTAAATGACTGGTTTAGAAAGACAACTTACTGAATTGCTTGAAGCTCCGGTTTCAGCAGCTGGATATGAGTTAGTTGGATTAGAATTTATTCGTGCTGGCGAGCACTCAACATTGCGTCTTTTTATCGATCATGAGAATGGTATTACGGTTGATGATTGTGCTGAAGTTAGTCATCAAGCAAGTGCGGTTCTAGATGTTGAAGATCCAATCTCAGTGGCTTACAACCTAGAAGTGTCTTCACCAGGTTTAGAACGACCACTTTTCAAGCCAGCACACTATCAACAGTTTATTGGTCACGAGGTAAGCATCGTATTGAAAATGGCTGTTGGCAATCGTCGTAAATGGAAAGGGATTATTCAAGCCGTTGATGGCGAGATGATTACTGTCCAGGTTGACGGCCAAGAAGAGCAATTTGCTCTAAGCAATATTTCCAAAGCGAACCTGATCCCTAAATTTTAGTTCTCCTAGAGAAAAGAGCTGAAGAGGCTAATTAAAATGAGTAAAGAGATTTTAGCGGTTGCAGAAGCGGTATCCAACGAAAAAGGCGTACCTCGTGAGCGTATTTTTGAAGCGTTAGAAATTGCCCTAGCAACATCGACTAAGAAGAAACATGAATTCGAAATCGATGTGCGCGTTGCGATCGATCGTAAAACCGGTGAATTCGAAACTTTCCGTCGTTGGTTAGTGGTTGAGGAAGTTGAGTTCCCAACCAAAGAGATTTCACTTGAAGCTGCTCAGTATGATGATGAGACTGTGCAACTTGGTGATTATGTCGAGGATGAGATTGAATCTGTAACGTTCGATCGTATCACTACTCAGACAGCAAAACAGGTTATTGTACAAAAAGTACGCGAAGCTGAGCGTGCGCAAATCGTCGAACAATTCATCGACAATGAAGGTGAATTGGTGACTGGTGCGGTGAAGAAAGTGAATCGTGATACCATTATTCTCGATTTAGGTAATAACGCCGAAGCCGTGATTTTACGTGACGATCAACTACCGCGTGAAAACTTCCGTCCTGGTGACCGTGTTCGTGGCCTGCTTTACGCAGTTCGTCCTGAAGCACGCGGTTTCCAACTGTTTGTTACTCGTTCAAAGCCAGAAATGTTGGCTGAACTATTCCGAGTGGAAGTTCCTGAGATCGCTGAAGAAATCATCGAACTGAAAGGCGCTGCTCGTGACCCTGGTTCACGTGCGAAAATTGCAGTAAAAACTAACGACCGTCGTATTGACCCTGTTGGTGCGTGTGTTGGTATGCGTGGCGCTCGTGTTCAAGCGGTTTCTGGTGAACTTGGCGGTGAGCGTATTGATATCGTGCTGTGGGATGATAACCCAGCGCAATTTGTTATCAATGCAATGGCACCTGCTGATGTGGCTTCTATCATCGTTGATGAAGATGCGCACTCAATGGATATCGCGGTTGAAGCCGATAACTTAGCTCAAGCGATTGGGCGTAATGGTCAAAACGTTCGTTTGGCATCTCAACTGTCTGGTTGGGAACTGAACGTAATGACTGTTGAAGATCTACAAAAGAAACATGCAGAAGAATCTCAAGCATCGCTTGAAAACTTCATGAAGTACCTCGATATTGAAGAAGACTTTGCCGAGTTACTGGTTGAAGAAGGATTCTCTACATTAGAAGAAATCGCTTATGTACCTGTAAACGAGCTACTTGAAGTCGACGGCCTTAACGAAGAGCTAGTCGAAGAGCTACGTACCCGTGCAAAAGATGCGTTAACCACAATTGCACTTGCTCAAGAAGAATCATTTGAAGGCGTAGAGCCTGCTGATGACCTTTTAGCTCTTGATGGCCTCGAGCGCGAGATGGCTTACAAATTGGCGGCGAAAGGTGTTGCAACACTTGAAGATCTCGCTGATCAGGGCATCGACGATCTAGAAGGCATTGAAGGTCTAACCGAAGAGCGTGCTGGTGAACTTATCATGGCAGCTCGCAACATTTGTTGGTTCGGCGAAGACGCATAATTATTTCAGCAAGGGGGAGGAAGCGGCATGACACAAAGAACAGTTCAAACACTCAGTGAAGAGATTGGTACGCCAATCGACCGCTTATTAGAACAACTTGCTGATGCGGGGATGAAAAAAGCGAGTGGCGATGCTGTTTCTGACGATGAGAAGCAAAAACTACTCACTCATCTAAAGAAAGAACACGGTGACAGCTCAAATGAGTCTGGTCCTACTCGTTTAACTCTGCAACGTAAAACTCGAAGCACACTCAGTGTGAATGCGGGTGGCGGTAAGAGTAAGAATGTTCAGGTTGAAGTACGTAAGAAACGTACATACGTAAAACGTAGTGCAATCGAAGATGAAGCGAAACGTGAAGCTGAAGAAGCGGCAAAACGTGAAGCGGAAGAAACAGCAAAACGCGAAGCTGAAGAAGCAGCGAAGCGCGAAGCTGAAGAGCAGGCGAAACGTGAAGCTGAAGAAGCAGCGAAGCGTGAAGCTGAAGAGAAGGCGAAACGCGAAGCTGAAGAAAAGGCGAAGCGTGAAGCTGAAGGAAAAGCGAAACAACGTTCAGCTGATGCTGATCAGAGTACCGCTGAAGATAAATCTAAGCAAGAAGCAGCGCAAAAAGAGGCACAAGAGCTTAAACGCCGTCAGGAAGAAGAAGCTAAGCGAAAAGCCGAAGAAGAAAGCCAACGCAAGCTAGAGGAAGCTCGCGAACTGGCCGAAAAAAATAATGAGCGTTGGTCTGCGGAAGAAAAGAAAAAGGGTGATATGGAAGATACAGATTACCATGTAACGACTTCACAATATGCACGTGAAGCCGAAGATGAAGCAGACCGTCGTGAAGAAGCCTCTCGTCGTACTAGCAATAAGAAGAAGAAAAAATCTTCTTCTAAAAACGACGAGCAAGAACGCGGTGGTCGTAACAACACTCGCGGCCGAGGCCGTAAAGGTAAGCTTGCTAAGCCTGCTTCAATGCAACATGGCTTTGATAAAACAGCAACGGTCGCAAAATCTGATGTTGTGATTGGCGAAACCATCGTGGTTTCTGAGCTAGCACAAAAGATGTCAGTAAAAGGCACTGAAGTTATCAAAGTGATGATGAAGATGGGCGCGATGGCTACCATTAACCAAGTCATTGACCAAGAAACTGCTCAGCTTGTTGCTGAAGAAATGGGCCATAAGGTTATTCTTCGCAAAGAGAATGAGTTGGAAGAGTCAGTGATGCAAGACCGTGGTGATGACACTGCAGAGGCCGTTTCACGTGCACCAGTGGTTACTATTATGGGTCACGTTGACCACGGTAAAACATCAACGTTGGACTACATTCGTCGTACACACGTTGCTTCTGGTGAAGCGGGTGGTATTACGCAGCACATCGGTGCTTACCATGTAGAAACTGACAACGGCATGATCACTTTCTTGGATACTCCTGGACACGCGGCGTTTACCGCAATGCGTGCTCGTGGTGCTCAAGCAACAGATATCGTTGTACTTGTTGTTGCAGCAGACGACGGTGTTATGCCTCAAACTGTGGAAGCCATTCAACACGCGAAAGCCGCGGAAGTTCCTCTTATCATCGCAGTGAACAAGATCGATAAAGAAGGCGCAAACCCAGACAACGTGAAGAATGAACTTGCACAATACGATGTTATTCCTGAAGAGTGGGGCGGTGAGAACATCTTCGTTCACATCTCTGCGAAACAAGGTACTAATATCGATGGTCTACTTGAATCGATTCTTCTTCAAGCAGAAGTTCTTGAACTGACAGCGGTTGCTGACGGTATGGCTTCTGGCGTTGTGGTTGAATCTCGCCTTGATAAAGGTCGTGGTCCGGTTGCAACGGTACTGGTTCAATCTGGTACCCTTCACAAGGGTGATATTGTCCTTTGTGGTCAGGAATACGGACGTGTTCGTGCGATGCGTGACGAAACTGGTAATGAAGTGTCTGAAGCGGGTCCATCGATTCCAGTTGAGATTTTAGGTCTTTCTGGTGTTCCGGCTTCTGGTGATGAAGCGACAGTCGTTCGTGACGAGCGTAAAGCGCGTGAAGTTGCAAACTACCGTCAAGGTAAGTTCCGTGAAGTGAAACTTGCTCGTCAGCAGAAATCGAAACTAGAGAACATGTTCTCGAACATGGCGGCAGGTGACGTTGCTGAGCTAAATATCGTACTGAAAGCCGACGTTCAAGGTTCGGTTGAAGCGATTGCTGACTCACTCGTGAAACTGTCGACTGAAGAAGTTAAAGTGAACATCGTTGGTTCTGGTGTTGGTGGTATTACCGAGACTGATGCCGTATTGGCAGCCGCATCGAATGCAATCATTCTTGGCTTTAACGTTCGTGCCGATGCATCAGCACGCCGTACTATCGAAGCTGAAAGCCTTGACCTTCGCTACTACTCAATCATCTACCAATTGATTGATGAAGTGAAGCAAGCGATGAGTGGTATGTTGGCACCAGAATTCAAGCAAGAGATCATTGGTCTTGCTGAAGTTCGTGACGTGTTTAAGTCGCCTAAACTTGGTGCTATCGCTGGTTGTATGGTTACAGAAGGTCTGATTAAGCGTAATAACCCAATTCGTGTTCTACGCGATAACGTGGTTATTTATGAAGGTGAGCTTGAATCACTTCGCCGCTTTAAAGACGACGTACAAGAAGTTAAGAATGGCTACGAATGTGGTATCGGCGTTAAGAACTACAATGATGTTCGCGTTGGTGACCAAATCGAAGTCTTCGAAATTGTTGAAGTGGTACGTACACTCGACTAATTGACTAAAATTACTGTCATACAGTGATTGGTTGTTGAATACACCATGGGGGGCTGGTTTTTACCATCCCCCCATTCTTTCGTTACTTAGGCGCATAATTTTTGCCGCGCTAAGTATTAAGTGAGTAAAGATATGTCAAAAGAATTTAGCCGCACGCAGCGCGTAGCGCAGCAGTTGCAAAAAGAACTCGCGATGATTCTTCAACGCGAAGTCCGTGACTCTCGTTTAGGAATGGTGACCATTTCTGATGTAGAAGTATCGCGTGACCTTGCCTACGCCAAAGTGTTTGTCACTTTCTTATGTGTGGGTGAACAAACGCCTGAGTCGTGTTTATCCGCACTGCGCGAGCATGAAGCACATGTGCGCATGATGCTTGGAAAACGTATTCGCTTACGTTTAACGCCCGAGATTCGTTTCCATTACGATAATACCTTGGTGGAAGGGATGCGTATGTCTAACTTGGTGACGGAAGTGGTTCATCAAGATAAGCTCAAGCACAAAGATTCAGGGAATGAGGATCAAGAGTAATGGCTCGTCGTCGCAAAGGTCGTCCAATTAATGGTGTTGTGCTCCTTGATAAGCCGACAGGCATCTCTTCAAATGATGCGCTTCAAAAAGTAAAGCGTATCTATTTTGCCGAAAAGGCAGGGCATACTGGTGCACTGGATCCTCTTGCAACTGGTATGTTGCCCATTTGTTTGGGTGAAGCCACTAAGTTTTCTCAGTTTTTACTTGATTCCGATAAACGCTATCGCGTGATTGCGAAATTGGGTGAGCGCACCGACACGTCGGATTCCGATGGTGATGTGGTCGAAACACGTCCAGTGAGTGTTGACCTAGAAACATTAATGGCTTGCATTGAAAAGTTTCGCGGAGAAACGGATCAAGTACCATCGATGTTTTCGGCGCTGAAATATCAAGGAAAGCCTCTGTATGAGTATGCTCGTCAGGGGATAGAAGTGCCACGTGAATCGCGAAAAATCACGGTGTACGATATTGCGCTTCATCGTTTTGAAGGTGATGAAGTTGAAATGGAAGTGCACTGTTCGAAAGGAACGTATATTCGCACTATCGTCGATGACTTGGGTGAGATGCTTGGCTGTGGCGCTCATGTCACCATGCTGCGCCGTACTGGCGTCGCCAATTATCCTTACGAAAGTATGGTAACGCTTGAACAGTTAAATGAGTTGTTGGAACAAGCTCAGAGCCAGGAGATTGCGCCAAAGTCTCTTCTTGATCCTTTGTTGTTACCAATGGATACTGCCGTTCAAGCGCTGCCAGAAGTGAACGTTAATGCTGAGCTTACCGATCTCATTCAACATGGTCAGCCTGTACAGGTGTTTGGCGCACCGACTCAAGGTCAGGTACGCCTTACCTCCGGCAATGAAAAGTTATTCATTGGTGTTGGTGAAATGAATGATGATGGCAAAATTGCCCCGAAACGGCTCGTTGTGTTTCGTGAAGAGCAAGAATAGATACTTAAAACCGAAGCCAAGGCTTCGGTTTTTTTATGCTTACGATTACTCAATTAGTTGAGCTTGTTGCAATGAATCTCTTAAGGCTTCTGCTCGCTGACGGTTAACGCCAAAATCATAATAGCCGACTCGAGATTGAGAGCGCACCCAAAGTTCCCTACCAGATATCCTTAATTCTAAGTCATCAACGAAGCGAAACACCAAAGACGTGTATTCGATACGCAGGTAGTCTGCTTGCTTGACCGCTGTTTTCGCTCGAGGAAGTGTGGTCGCTACCTGCTGTATTTGGTCTAAGGTTGCGCTCTCGGTTAGTAAAAAAGGCGCTAAGTGATGAGACTCTCGGCTATCCTGGGTTGAAACACAGTTCGGGCTATCCGGACAAAGCGTTGCGCTGCGATCCGCTATTTGATCCGGCGTCTGGCTGCACGCTGTTAACAGTAGCACCGAAAATATCAGGGGGTATTTCATCACTGTCCTTGGGTTTCACAAACAAAAAGGGATGCACTCGGCATCCCTTTTAGTATAACGGCTTTTGAATGAGTTAGACGTCGAGAAAGTCTAAAATTCCGTCAGCCGCCTTACGACCTTCATCAATGGCTGTCACGACGAGATCTGACCCACGAACTGCATCGCCGCCAGCGAAGATTTTTGGATTAGAGGTTTGGTACATAAACTCTTGGCTCACAGGAGCTTGAATGCGTCCCCATTGATCCAGTTTTACATCAAACGGTTCTAACCAAGACATTTGGTGCGGTTGGAAACCAAACGCCATAATGACCGCATCCGCATCTAACACATGCTCACTGCCTTCAACCGGTTGAGGACGGCGTCGGCCCGCTTCATCCGCTTCACCCAGTGCGGTTTTCACCACTTTCACGCCTGAAACTTGCCCTGCGGAGTTAACCTCAATGGCCAAAGGTTGCAGGTTAAACATAAAGTCTACGCCTTCTTCCTTCGCGTTTTTAACTTCTCGGCGTGAGCCCGGCATATTCTCTTCGTCTCGACGATAGGCACAAATTACGTTTGATGCGCCTTGACGAATCGATGTACGAACACAGTCCATCGCGGTATCACCACCACCGAGTACGACGACTTTTTTACCCGCCATATCAATGAACGGTTGGTCGTGTTCCAAATCCATTACTTTGTAGGTATTAGAAACCAAAAATGGCAGAGCGTCATAAACGCCATTTGCATCTTCGTTTTCCAGCCCTGCACGCATGTATTTATAAGTCCCTACGCCAAGAAATACGGCATCGTACTCATCGAGTAGCTGCTGCATCTCCACGTCTTTACCCACTTCGACATTCATACGAAACTCAACACCCATCTCACTAAAGATGCGACGGCGATTTTCCATCACTCCTTTTTCGAGCTTGAATGAGGGAATTCCAAATGTCAGCAAGCCACCAATTTCTGGATAGCGATCGAACACGACAGGTTTCACGCCGTTTCGAACAAGAACATCCGCTGCGGCGAGGCCAGCAGGGCCCGCGCCGATAATTGCGACTTTCTTATCTGTCCACTCAACATGAGACATGTCTGGTTTCCAGCCCATTTCAAACGCTTTGTCGGTGATGTACTTTTCAACATTACCGATGGTGACCGCACCGAAGTCATCATTTAGAGTACATGAGCCTTCACACAGGCGATCTTGTGGGCATACGCGCCCACAAACCTCAGGCAGGCTGTTGGTTTGGTGAGAAAGCTCTACCGCTTCTAAAATACGTCCTTCATTGGCCAGTTTTAACCATTGAGGAATGTAGTTATGAACCGGACATTTCCACTCACAGTATGGGTTACCACAGTCTAAGCAGCGATCCGCTTGCGCGGTCGCTTGTTGCTTAGTAAAGGGTTCATAGATTTCGACAAACTCGATTTTACGCACATCAATAGGCTTTTTAGCCGGATCTACGCGCTGAACATCGATAAATTGGTATACATTCTGGCTCATTTGCTTTGGCTCCTTCCAATTCTTATTGTGCTTGAACGCGCAGTTCGGCCGCGCTACGGCTTTGATGCCCCAACAAGGTGTTGAGGTCTGCTGCTTGAGGTTTAACGAGATAGAACTTTGGAATCCATTCATCAAAGTTAGCTAGGATTTTTTCTGCGTGAACAGAACCCGTTTCCTCAAGGTGCTCAGCAATTAAGCCACGCAAATGTTCTTGGTGAATATACAAATCCGATAGCGCAATGGCTTCAACCGATTCGTTATTCACTCGACCTTGGAAGTCGTCATTTTCATCCATGACATAAGCAAAACCGCCTGTCATGCCAGCGCCAAAGTTAACCCCGGTCGCGCCAAGAATGGCCACAATACCGCCGGTCATGTATTCACAAGCGTTGTCACCCGCGCCTTCAATCACTGAAATCGTGCCTGAGTTACGCACACCAAAACGTTCGCCTGCTTTACCTGCGGCAAACAGTTTGCCGCCGGTTGCGCCATAGAGACAGGTATTACCAACAATGGTCGCTTCGTTACACTTAAACGCCGTGCCAAGGTGCGGTTTAATCACAATCTTACCACCGGCCATGCCTTTACCGACGTAGTCGTTGGCATCACCAGTGAGATAAAGCTCAACACCACCGGCATTCCAAACCCCAAATGACTGACCTGCGGTTCCGTTTAGGTGAATCTTAATCGGGGAGGCGGCCACGCCTTGGTTTCCGTAGCGTTTGGCTACTTCGCCAGAAAGACGAGCACCTACCGAGCGATCGGTGTTGATGATGTCGTAGAAGAAGCTGGCTGAGGTTTGCGCCTCTACGGCGGCCAATGCATCGTCAACAATCTTGTTGTTGAGTTCTGCTTTATCAAACGGTGTATTTGGTTGATGCCAGAATAACGGATGGTTCTCTGGTGACACCGGCGCTTCCAAAATACCGGACAGATCCAGCTTAGTTTGTTTCGCTGTCATGCCTTCGACCGCTTCAAGTAGGTCAGTACGACCGATGAGGTCAGTCAGTTTTTGTACGCCAAGTTCGGCGAGCAACTCACGCACTTCATCCGCAAGACCGGTGAAGTAGTTCATCACCATTTCAGGCAAGCCTTTAAAGAACTCTCTACGCAGTGTTTCGTCTTGTGTTGCTACGCCCGTTGCACAGTTGTTGAGATGACAAATACGCAAGAATTTACAACCCATAGCGACCATCGGTGCCGTACCAAAGCCAAAGCTTTCAGCACCAAGAATAGCGGCTTTGACCACATCAAGGCCTGTTTTTAGACCGCCATCGACTTGAAGGCGAATCTTATGACGTAGCCCATTCGCGACTAAGGCTTGCTGAGTTTCAGCGAGGCCTAGTTCCCAAGGGCTGCCTGCGTATTTTACCGAAGTTAGTGGGCTCGCTGCAGTACCGCCGTCGTAACCAGAGATGGTAATGAGGTCGGCATAGGCTTTCGCCACCCCTGTCGCAATGGTACCAACACCGGGTTCAGACACCAGTTTGACTGACACTAGCGCGCTTGGATTGACCTGTTTAAGGTCAAAGATCAACTGCGCCAAATCTTCAATCGAGTAGATATCATGGTGTGGCGGTGGAGAAATCAAGGTCACCCCTTGTACTGAGTGACGCAATTTAGCGATTTCTGCCGTAACTTTATGCCCTGGAAGCTGGCCGCCTTCACCTGGTTTTGCACCTTGTGCCACTTTGATCTGTAGAACATCGGCATTGGTTAAGTAGTGTGGCGTCACGCCAAAGCGTCCAGAGGCGACCTGTTTGATTCGAGAGTTACGCTCAGTACCAAAGCGGCGAGGATCTTCACCACCTTCACCAGAGTTTGAGTAACCCCCTAAGCGGTTCATCGCCGTCGCTAGCGCCTGGTGCGCTTCAGGACTTAACGCACCAATTGACATTGCTGCGGAGTCAAAGCGTTTAAATAATTCGGTTTTTGGTTCGATATTTTCAAGCGTTAACGGTTGTTGCGCCTTTTTAAGTTTCATCAGGTCACGCAACATCGCAACTGGGCGAGCATTAACGTTATTGGCGAAACTCTTATAATCGGCATGTTCACCCGATTTTACAGCGGTTTGCAGTGTACTCACTACGTCCGGGTTATACGCGTGATACTCTCCACCATGAACATACTTGAGTAAGCCACCATGTTCGATCGGCTTACGTTTGGCCCAAGCTTTACGCGCCAAATTAAACAAGTCTTGTTGGAAGTCATCAAAGTTTGCACCTTGAATTCGGCTAGCAACGCCTTTAAAACACAGCTCAATCACGTCTTGATGTAGGCCAACCGCTTCAAACAGTTGAGAGCAGCGGTATGAAGCAACCGTTGAAATGCCCATTTTCGACATGATTTTGTATAAGCCTTTATTGATGCCGTACTGGTAGTTTTGCATTACTTCACGATAGCTTTTGTCCAGTGCACCATCGTCAATGACTTTACCTAATGCTTCATAAGCGAGGTACGGGTATATCGCGGTTGCACCAAAGCCAAGTAACACCGCAAATTGATGCGGATCACGGGCCGCGCCGGTTTCCGCCACAATATTGGCATCACAGCGTAAGTTGGCATCGACAAGACGTTTTTGTACGGCCCCGACCGCCATAGCTGCAGGAATCGGTAAGCGACCTTTGACTAACGCTCGGTCAGAAAGGATGACCAAGACCGTGCCTTCGCGAACCACTTTCTCCGCCTCATCACACAATTCGACGAGCGCTTGCTGCAGATCTTTTTGCTGAGGATCGTAATTAATATCTAGAATGGTATTACGATAATGATCATCGCTCAGAGCCAGCAGTTGCTGCATATCAGAATACAGCAGCACAGGTGATTCAAACGTCACACGATGGGCGTGGCCATCGGTTTCGTTAAACACATTCATCTCTTGACCAATACTGGTCGCTAGAGACATTACGTGCTTTTCACGCAGTGGATCAATCGGTGGGTTGGTCACCTGAGCAAATTTTTGACGGAAGTAGTCGGTGACTAAACGTTCTTTGGAAGACAGCACCGCCATCGGAGTGTCGTCGCCCATCGAGCCAACCGCTTCTTGGCCCATATCACCCATTACTCGCAGGACCTGATCAACCTCTTCGTTGGTCATCGCAAATTGCTTTTGATAGGTTTGCAGCAAGCTTTCATCAAACTCACGTTGGCCTACTTTATCGTCAGGCAGCTCAGAGAATGGCGTGAGCGTACGAACGTTGTGCTCCATCCATTCCTTATACGGGTGGCGACTCTTAAGATCGTTATCGATCTCACCAGATTGCCACAACTTACCTTTGCGTGTATCGACCACCAATAGCTCACCAGGTCCAACACGGCCTTTCTCTGCAACTTCGTCAGGCGCGTAGTTCCAGATACCGACTTCAGAAGCCAGAGTAATGAATTTGTCTTTGGTAATGACATAACGCGCTGGGCGTAGACCGTTACGGTCTAGGTTACAAGCCGCGTAGCGTCCATCAGAAAGTACGATACCTGCCGGCCCATCCCATGGTTCCATATGTTTGGAGTTAAAGTCATAGAAGGCGCGCAGATCATCGTCCATATCTGGGTGATTTTGCCATGCTGGCGGCACAAGCATACGCATTGCTCGGAACAGATCCATCCCGCCAGATAGGAACAGGTCCAGCATGTTATCTAAGCTGGAGGAATCTGAACCCGTTTCATTGACAAACGGCGCAGCGGTCTGCAAATCCGGTAATAGCGGTGACGAGAACTTGTAAGCACGTGCGCGTGCCCATTGGCGGTTACCCTCAATGGTATTGATCTCACCGTTGTGTGCGAGATAGCGGAACGGTTGAGCTAGAGGCCAACGAGGTTGCGTATTGGTTGAAAAACGCTGGTGGAACAGACAAATGGCTGATTCCATGCGTAAATCGGCTAAGTCTAAGTAGAAGCGCGGCAAGTCAGCCGGCATACACAAACCTTTATAAACAATGACTTGAGTAGAAAGGCTACACACGTAAAAGTCACTGTCATCGGTGATTTGCTTCTCGATACGACGACGCGCAATGTACAGGCGGCGTTCAATATCACGCTCACGCCAACCGGCGGGGGCGGAAATGAAGACTTGTTGAATATTAGGTAGCGAGGATTCTGCGATAGGTCCCAACACTTCAGGGTTGGTCGGAACTTCACGCCAACCTGCTACGGTTAACGTTTCTTGCGTTAGCTCTTTATTAATAATGTCTTTGGCAAACTGTGCTTTTACTGGGTCTTGACTGAAAAAAATCATCCCCACAGCGTATTGTTTGCTAAGAGCAAAACCATTGTCTTTAGCAATGAGTCTTAGATAGGAATCGGGCTTTTGAAGGAGTAAACCACAGCCATCGCCTGTTTTTCCATCGGCAGCGATACCGCCACGGTGGGTCATGCGATCAAGTGCTGAAATTGCGGTACGAACCAATTTATGGCTTGGTTCACCTTCCATATGAGCGATTAAGCCAAATCCGCAGTTGTCTTTTTCAAGACGAGGATCGTAAAGAGCCATTGCAATTCTCCCTTTGCTTCCTGCCGCTCCTGGCAGAGAAATGACTAACTATTTTGAATTTTGTTATTATTTTGTATATTTATTCAGTTTTTGTCGATATAAATTTAACGGTTTGCGACGAATTTATTTTCATCGACTTCACAACCTATAGGTTATTGTGAAAAAGGTCAAGTTTTTGGTGGAATATCACGCTGAGCTGAGATTTACCATTAATTTGTCTGAATAAGTCTTGTTATTTCAATCAGATAAGATTTTGACTGTTGCAATGTCGCAACATTTATTTAGTCAGTTATAAAAAAAGACCAGCATAATATACTGGTCTAAGAGATAACTTTGGAAGGAATTTACGTCTATTTAGCGATAAGGCAGTCAATTGTCAGACGTTAAAATGGACTGCCTGCTTAGGTTAAGCGGATAGCATGAGCGAATTAGCCCTAGCCTCCAAGTTGGTGTTACCCATTAAGTAGCTGTCGATTTCCCGTGCACATTCTCGGCCTTCGTTGATACAGCGAACCACCAACGATTGTCCTGTGCGCATATCCCCCGCGGCAAATACACCTTTTTGATTGGTTTGGAAGCTATCGGTTGCGACATTACCACGTTCATCAAGCTTAATATCCAGCTGGGCAAGCACACCGTGAGGTTCTGGGTGTAAAAAGCCCATCGCAAGGAAAGCCATATCGCATGGAATAACACGCTCACTGCCTGGTACTTCTTCAAAACTTGGACGTTCACCAGGTTTCGCATCCTGCCAAACGATATCAGCAATACGTAGCCCTGTTACTTCGCCTTGATCGTTGCCAATAAACTCTTTGGTTAAAATATTCCAATGACGGTCACAACCTTCCTCATGAGAGGTCGATGTACGTAGAATCATCGGATATTGCGGCCAAGGCATATTCGCTGGGCGCTTCTCCGGTGGCATCGGCATTATTTCTACTTGAGTTATGCTTGCTGCCCCGTGACGGTTTGATGTACCGACGCAGTCAGAGCCCGTATCGCCGCCGCCAATTACGACCACATGTTTACCTTGTGCATGGATCTCATCGGTTTTGAGATCCATCTTATTGGCGCGGCGGTTATTTTGACCAAGGAACTGCATGGCAAAGTAGACGCCATTAAGAGCACGACCTGGAATCGGTAGATCTCGCGGAACCGTTGAACCGCCAGTCAGCAGAACGACATCGTATTCTTGTCGCAGTTGCTGTGCATTCACATCAACGCCAATGTGCTGGTTGACCTTAAACTCGATACCCGCTTGTGCCATTAGATCTATTTTACGATCAATGACGGCCATGCTGAGTTTGAAATCTGGGATACCAAAACGCAGTAACCCACCGACTTTTTCATCGCGTTCAAAGACCGTCACACTATGCCCAGCACTATTGAGCTGCTCAGCTGCGGCAAGGCCCGCTGGACCACTACCAATAATTGCCACGGTTTTACCGCTGCGCGCACGTGGCGTCTTTGGTTTAGCATAGCCTTCACGGTAGGCGGTTTCGACAATGGTTTTCTCGATATTACAGATGGTGATTGGATCCTGGTTGATGCCTAGAACGCAAGAGCTCTCGCAAGGGGCAGGGCAAACACGGCCAGTAAACTCTGGAAAGTTATTGGTCGAGCTTAGGATCGTCCATGCCTCTTCCCAGCTGTCACGGTAAACCGCATCATTGAACTCAGGAATGATGTTGCCAATTGGACAACCGTTGTGACAAAACGGCACGCCACAGTCCATGCAGCGTGATGCTTGTGTATTGATTTTGCTACCAAACTCGTCGTTTAGTACAAATTCTTGGTTATTTTGAATTCGCTCAGCAGGGTCGATTTTCTTCGGTAGTTCACGACCATGCTCTAAAAATCCCGTCGGCTTACCCATTATACTGCCTCCGCTGCGGTTGGTTGTGCCTGAAGTTGACGCTGTTTTAGCGCGGCTTTGTAGTCACGAGGCATGACTTTGACAATCGATGCCATACTGGACTCAAAATTATCAAGGAACGATTGAGCGACCTCACTGCCTGTGAAGTTCATATGTTTGGTGACCATCTCTTTTAGCAGTTCACGATCTTCTGCTTCGATAGGATCAACATCGACAAGCTCTGGATTTAACTTCGATGCAAAGTCACCGGATTTGTCCCAAACATAAGCAACACCGCCACTCATACCTGCAGCAAAGTTGCGTCCGGTAGAGCCAAGGATAATTGCAACGCCGCCGGTCATGTATTCACAGCCGTGGTCACCCACACCTTCGACCACAACTTTTGCGCCAGAGTTACGTACACAGAAACGCTCGCCGGCTAAACCACGAATGTAGGATTCACCAGAGGTCGCGCCGTAGAAACACACATTACCAACGACAATGTTGTCTTCTGGAACGATGTTAGATTGGGTGTTGGGATACAGAACCAATGTACCGCCTGATAACCCTTTACCCCAGTAGTCATTCGCGTCACCTTCGACTTCGAACGTCACACCTTTGGCTAGGAATGCGCCAAACGATTGTCCCGCAGAACCGTGGAATTTCACATTCATTGGTTGTGGTAATCCTTGATCTTTATAGACCTTGGATATTTCGTTGGACAACATAGTACCGACTGAGCGGTCGGTGTTAATAATTGGTAATTCTAGATTCACTGCTTTGCCCATTTCCAAAGCTGGAGCCGCGGCTTGAATTAATTGTCTATCAAGCACATGTTCAAGCTGGTGGTTTTGTTGGGTTTGGCAGTATACGCCGTCTTGTTCACGTGGCTGCTCAATATGCAGCATGGGTGACAAATCCAAATGTTGATATTTCCAATGCTGGATATCATCACGGACTTTCAGTTTATGACCTTGTCCAACCATCTCATCAACGGTTCTAAAGCCAAGTTCCGCCATGATTTCACGCAGCCCTTGAGCCATATATTGGAAGAAGGTAACAACGTCATCGACGCGGCCATCAAAGCGCTCACGCAGCGTTTTATTTTGAGTTGCGATACCGACAGGGCAGGTGTTTTTATGACATTTACGCATCATAATACAGCCTTCTACCACTAACGCGGCTGTAGCCACACCCCATTCTTCGGCACCGAGCAAAGTCGCTACCGCCAGATCACGAGGGGTTTTCATTTGACCATCGGCTTGCACGACGATGCGGTTACGTAAACCGTTTTTCAGCAGAGTTTGATGCGTTTCAGCTAGACCAAGCTCCCAAGGTAAACCGGTATGGCGAATCGATGACATCGGAGAAGCCCCCGTACCGCCATCGTAACCTGCGATCAATACGACATCGGCTTTGGCTTTAGCAACGCCAGACGCAATGGTTCCGACACCGGCTTCAGACACCAATTTGACGTTGACGCGTCCCGCACGGTTGGCATTTTTCAAATCGTAGATCAGCTGGGCTAAATCTTCGATAGAGTAGATATCGTGGTGCGGTGGCGGAGAAATGAGACCAACCCCTGGCGTTGAGTGCCTTGTTGCGCCGATCCAGTCGTCGACTTTATCTCCGGGTAATTGACCCCCTTCACCAGGTTTCGCGCCTTGAGCCATTTTGATTTGCAGCTCGTCGGCGTTGGTCAAGTAGTACGAGGTTACACCAAAGCGACCTGATGCGACTTGTTTAATCGCAGAGCGCTCCCAATCGCCATTGTCTTTAGGTTCAAAGCGCGCTGCGTCTTCGCCGCCTTCGCCAGAGTTTGACTTGGCGCCAAGGCGGTTCATAGCCACGGCAAGTGTTGAGTGAGCTTCGTAGGAGATAGATCCAAACGACATCGCCCCTGTTGCGAAACGTTTGACGATACTTTCAATAGGTTCAACGTCTTCGATGGCAACACTGCCCGCTGGATTTTTGACAAATTCGAGCTGGCTACGCAGTGTCACTGCATGATCTAACTGCTGATCAACTGCTTGGGTGTATTGCTTAAACTGAGCGAAATCTTTGTTACGCGTAGATTGCTGCAGCAAAGAAATGGTTTCAGGATTAAACAGGTGTTTTTCACCGCGTTGTTTCCACTGGTAAACGCCGCCAACATCCAGCATCTGTACTGGAATTTCTCGAGTCGGATAGCCAACACGATGACGCACGACTACTTCTCTAGCAATTTCATCCAACGTCAAACCTTGAATGCGAGTAACGGTGCCTGTGAAGTATTTATCAACCACGGCTTTACTGATACCAAGCGCCTCAAAGATTTGTGCACCTTGGTACGATTGCAGGGTTGAAATCCCCATTTTTGAGAAGATTTTAAGTAGCCCGCCATTGACCGCTTTACGATAGCTGTCAAACAGTTGGGCTGTGGTTTGGTCTTGCGGTAACTTTTTACGGCGCTGTAAATCTACGCAAGTTTCAATCACCAAATATGGGTTGACCGCATCGGCGCCATAACCAAGCAGCGTTGCGAAATGATGGGTTTCGCGAGCATCACCTGTTTCAACCACGATACCGCATTTCGCGCGCAAGCCTTTACGAATTAGGTGGTGGTGAACCGCACCAACGGCAAGCATAGCTGGAATCGCTGCATGGTTAGAATTGATGGCGCGATCACTCAACAGCAGGATGGAGTAGCCATCAATGACGGCATCTTCGGCGTATTGGCAAATACGTTTTAATGCTCGCTCAAGCTTACCGGTATCACCGCTGGCCTGAAATACAATATCCAAGGTTTTGGCTTGTAAGTGTTCATTGTCAATTGCGCGCAGCTTTTCAAGCTCAGCGTTAGAAATAACCGGGGATTCTAATTCGACTTTACGACAATGAACCGGCGACTCTGACAGCAAGTTTTGGTCTTTACCAATGTAGCTGTTAAGTGACATCACCATTCGCTCACGGATCGGGTCGATCGGTGGGTTGGTCACCTGAGCGAACAACTGCTTGAAATAGTTGGAAAGGTGCTGAGATTGGTGAGAAAGCACGGCTAGAGGCCAGTCGGCACCCATCGCACTTAACGGTTCTTTACCGTCACGCGTCATTGGCGTGATGATCTCATTCACTTCTTCGTTGCTCACACCAAAGGCTAACTGGCGATGAAGCAATCGCTCCGCATTTGGTTGGCTGTGGGCGTTATCCGCTTCCGGCAGTTTTTTCAGGCTTAGCAGGTTATCTTCGACCCACTTCTGGTAAGGCTGTGCGGAGGCGATGCCATCTTTAATCTCTTCGTCAGAGATAATGCGGCCTTGTTCTAAATCCGCCACAAAGATACGGCCCGGTTGCAGACGACCTCGGTATTCAACGTTTTCCGGTGCGATTTCGACCACACCCGACTCCGACGCCATGATCAAAAAGTCATCTTTGGTTACCGTGTAGCGAGATGGACGTAAGCCATTACGGTCTAAAGTCGCGCCCACTTGGACACCATCGGTAAAGCACACTGATGCCGGGCCATCCCAAGGTTCCATAATGTTGGCATGATATTGATAAAACGCACGGCGCGTCGGATCCATATTTTTATTTTCTTGCCAAGCTTCAGGAATCATCATCATGAGCGCATGAGGAAGGCTACGACCTGAAAGAACAAGCAGTTCAAGCACCATATCGAAGTTGGAGGAGTCCGAGCTGTCTTCTTGACAGATCGGCAGTAACATATCGATTTCTGCTTGTGTGAATAGCTGTGAATCGAGAATGGCTTCACGAGCTTTCATCCAGTTCAAGTTACCACGAACCGTGTTGATTTCACCATTGTGGGCAATATAACGGAAAGGCTGTGCTAGGCGCCATTTCGGGAACGTGTTGGTGGAAAAGCGTGAGTGAACCAATGCCAGCGCCGTGACCATGGTTGGGTTTTGCAATTCGAGGAAATATTGCGGAACTTGTTCTGTTGTGAGCTGGCCTTTATAAACAATCGTCTTGTAAGACATGGAGTTAATATAAAAATTATCCCCGATGTTGGACACGCTTTCCAAACATACACGTACGGTGTAGTTGCGTAATACGTAGAGTTTACGCTCAAGTTCTTCTGGTGACATGCCTGGTCCACCAGAGACAAACACATGTTCGAATTGTGGTTCTGTGGTCAGTGGATCATGGCCAAGCATGCTGTTGTCTGTTGGCAGTACGCGATAGCCTAGGATATCCAGATCCAGGCGTTTGGCGTTACGCTCTAAAATGTCACGACATTGCGCTCGTTGGTATTCATCTTGAGGAAATAGCATCACGCCGACGCCGTATTTCTCAAAAGAAGGTAGCTTAATGCCGACTTTTTGTGCCTCTTCAAGCAAAAACTCATGGGGTTTTTGCAATAAAATGCCCGCACCATCGCCACTGCACGGATCGCAACCTTGTCCGCCGCGGTGTTCCATACGAGCCAGCATATCCAGTGCTTGAGTCAGCACTTGGTGTGATTTTCGGTTTTTTAGGTGGGCGACAAAACCGATACCACAAGCATCATGCTCCAATTCTGGAGTATAGAGGCCTTGTGGCGCCTGTTTTAGATCTACCATAAATACATCCTTCCAGTTATTGGCAGAACGTTAGGCGCATCTGTGTTGCGTTCTGGTTCTGCCGTTGTCCTTGTAATGTGTATCGAAACCAGTTTAGGCGACTGGTTTGAGTCCGTTCTCTCTCGCAGGAAATGTGTCGCGAGAAACTTAATCCCTAGTGATATCCATAGTTTTTATATGAGTTTATAGTGCTTTATAGCGGAGGGGGTGAATATCACAGAATGTCCTACACATTTTGTGGACTTAAAATTACACAAAATGTGTAGGATCTGTAAGTATCCTACATTTTTGAGGGCTAGGTTGGCAATCAAAACAAAGTTGCAAATGTGCATTTTTATGTGTAACAACCAGTTAACATTAAGCATTTTCACGTATTTTTGTGCATTTTTATTGATTATTCTCATAAGTCACATTGACCAAAATAAGTACAATATTCTGTTTAATAAACTAATTGTGTAATTTTATTACTAAATGGGAATGAGAGTTATTCTTATCCCGTTAGGAGGGCATGTGCAGTTACATGAGTTGGTGAATACCATAGGCCAAGATTTATCACGCCGGTACGGAGAACGCGTTCATAAGCTGACGCTGCACGGTGGTTTCAGCTGTCCTAACCGCGATGGGACGATCGGCCGAGGGGGATGCACATTTTGTAATGTCTCCTCGTTTGTTGATGAAAATACCCAAGTACACACGATTGACCAGCAGCTTCGTGACCGCGCTGGTGAAATTCGACGAGCTAAAAAGTACCTCGCTTATTTTCAGGCTTACACCAGTACCTATGCAGAAGTACAGACGTTAAAAACGATGTATGAACAAGCATTGACTGCGGCGGATATTGTCGGCTTATGTGTGGGTACGCGACCTGATTGTGTGCCTGATTCGGTGTTAAGCCTGCTGGCGAATTATGTCGACCAAGGTTATGAAATTTGGCTTGAACTTGGCTTGCAAACTGCACATGACAAAACGTTAAAACGTATTAACCGAGGCCATGATTTTGCGTGCTACAACGCCATTACTCAGCGAGCCCGAGCGTTGGGTATAAAGGTATGTACTCACCTCATTGTTGGTTTACCCAAAGAGGGGCAAACCGAGAATGTTTCAACACTGGAACAAGTGCTTGAAACGGGGACGGATGGTATCAAACTGCATGGGTTACATATCGTTGAAGGGAGCAGCATGGCAAAAGCGTGGAAGGCAGGGCGCCTGCAAGCTCCAACCCTTGATGAGTATGTCTCGACTGCCAGTCGGCTGATTCGCATGACGCCGCCCGATATTATCTACCATCGCGTCAGTTCGGCGGCGCGCCGCCCGACGTTATTAGCGCCGTTATGGTGTGAGAATCGTTGGCTGGCGATGACGGAAATTGGCAAAGCGCTGGATGAGCAGGGGCCGCAAGGCTCAAGTTTAGGGCGACCTTTTCATTATATTCCGCCCATTTTTCACTCGACGTTGTCATAAAAGAGAGCGTCAAGCGCGGATTACCGTCAAGTCATAGTCGCTGTTATGTCTTTATCACACAACGACAAATTAACCTTTGGCTGATTGGTTCGGCTCTTACCTCCTCGTAAGAAACACGGTAAACTTTGACCATCGTTTACCCCTAGGATGCGGCATGAAAACTATAAAAAACCTCGCCCAGTATTATGTCGATTTGCTTGTCAAACTCGGTATTTTACGTTTTTCAATTTTATTGGCGCTGGCTCTTGTCGCTTTAGCGGTTGTGGTACAGGTGGGAATCACCTTATTTCTTAATGGTCGGGTTGATAACATCGACATTGTTCGCTCGGTGTTTTTTGGCCTGATCATTACACCGTGGGCTGTTTATTTCTTATCTGTCGTGGTCGATCAACTCGAAGACTCACGCCAGCGCTTGTCTAAACTCGTCTCTAAACTCAAAGATATGCGCTCACGCGATCAAGAGTTGAACCAAAAATTACAGCAAAACATCACCAAACTTAACCTCGAGATCGAGGAGCGGATCAAAGCGGAAGCAGCTCGCGAAGATGCGATGAAAGATCTTGAGAATGAAGTTTATCAACGTGAACGAACTCAAATGGAACTGGCTGAGCGTACGGCTTTACTGCGTTCATTTATTGATGCTTCTCCGGATTTGATCTATTACCGTAATGCCGATGGGGTGTTTTCTGGCTGTAACCGAGCGATGGAAGAGCTGACAGGACGTAAGGAAAGTCAACTGGTGGGGTTAACACCGTGGGATGTTTATAGCAAAGAGGTGGCTCAGCCGATCGTTGAAACCGACCAACAAGTGTTTGCCAATAATAACGCGCTGACCTATGAGCAGTGGCTTGAGTACCCGGATGGGCGCAAAAATTACTTCGAACTGCGCAAAGTACCGTTTTACAGTCAAGATGGCCGTCACCTTGGTCTGGTTGGGTTCGGACGAGATATTACAGAGCGCAAACGTCATGAAGAATCGCTTGAAAAAGCAAGCCGAGATAAAACGACGTTCATTTCTACTATTAGTCATGAGCTGAGAACCCCGCTTAACGGTATTGTTGGCTTGAGTCGTATGTTACTGGATACGCCGATGACCGATGAACAGCGGAAACACATGCAGACCATCAACGTCAGTGCGATTACTCTCGGTAATATCTTTAACGATATTATTGATATGGATAAATTTGATCGTCGTAAGTTAGAGCTATTTCCTGCTCCTTTGGATTTTGAGCAGTTCGTGACTGAGATGGAAAGCATTTCTGCATTAATGGCCGAGCAGAAAGGATTACGTTTTGATCTTGAACGACTGAGCGATCTGCCTCAAGCGATTGACGTCGATGCGACTCGTCTTCGCCAAGTTCTGTGGAACCTTATCAATAATGCGATGAAGTTCACTAAAGAAGGCGGAGTCGTTATGAGTGTCAGTGCTGAGCAAAATGAAGGCTTTGCTGACATCACCATTGAAGTTGAAGATACGGGAATTGGCATCCCAGAGTCTGAAGTAGAAAAGATTTTTGCCATGTACTATCAGGTGAAATCCGGTAAGGACAATCTGCACGCTGTGGGCACGGGGATTGGGCTTGCCGTTTCTCAGCAACTGATTCATATGATGCAAGGAGAGATTACGGTTAGTTCTGAAGAAGGTTTCGGCAGTGTGTTTACCGTTCACATTCACGTTCCACTTAGTAAGGAGAGTGAGCTGATAGCCCAGCCAACAGAAATCGTGCAGCCTCTTCGTATCTTTATGGTTGAAGACATCGAGTTAAATGTAACGGTGGCGCGTTCACTGCTCGAGAGTTTGGGGCATTCGGTGACGGTCGCGATGACAGGCGAAGAAGCGAAGGCTAAATTTGATCCGCTACACTTCGACTTAGTGTTCTTGGATATTCAGCTTCCGGACATGACAGGGTTTGATATTGCTCAATACTATCGTCAACGTTATGAATCACTACCGCCGCTCGTCGCGCTGACGGCCAATGTATTAAAAGACAAAAATGAATATTTACGTCAGGGCATGGATGACGCTATTAGTAAGCCACTATCTGTACAGGCGGTACAAAAGGTGATTGCTAAATCCTGTCTGCCAGAATCCCCTACGACGGATAATGCCCCCCGACAAGAAGTCACCCAGGAGCATCCAGATCACGATTGCTATCAGAAATTGCTGGATATCGCGATGCTGGAATCTTACGTCGATATCGTCGGCGCAAAACCAGTACTCGACAGTATTGAGATGTTTGAAAGCATGATGCCCGATTACATTCAAGTGCTGGATTCAAACATGATGGCCAAAGATAAAGATGGCATTGTATCTGAAGCGCACAAAATCAAAGGAGCGGCTGGTTCGATAGGGCTACAGCGTATTCAGCGTGTGGCACAGAAAGCGCAATCGCCAGATATGCCAGCGTGGTGGGAGAACGTTGATGATTGGGTTGAAGAGATTAAAAACGAGTATCAAAATGATATTGCGGTGCTCAGGCAATGGCTGGAAAGTCGTCATTGATGATGTGGAAGGCATAAAAAAGGCTTGCCAAGATGGCAAGCCTTTATGTTTGCTATTCTCGACGATTGATTATTCTTCGATATCGCCGCAGAAGCGGTAACCTTCACCGTGAATTGTGGCGATGATTTCTGGTGTTCCGGAGACCGATTCAAAGTGCTTACGAATACGACGAATCGTCACATCGACAGTGCGATCGTGTGGCTTAAGCTCACGACCGGTCATTTTCTTCAGCAAATCTGCACGAGTTTGAATTTTGCCTGGGTTTTCACAGAAGTGAAGCAGAGCTCGGAATTCTGAACGCGGTAGTTTGTAGCTGCTGCCATCTGGGCTAACCAATGAGCGGCTATTGATGTCCAATACCCAACCGTTAAATTGATACTTTTCCACACTGCGTTTTTCTTCTTGAACCGCGCTTGAGTTCATTGAACGATTCAATAGGTTACGTGCACGAATAGTCAATTCACGTGGATTAAATGGCTTGGTAATGTAGTCATCAGCACCAATTTCAAGGCCGAGGATTTTATCAACTTCGTTATCGCGACCTGTCAAAAACATGAGGGCCATATTCACTTGTTCACGCAGTTCACGTGCCAGTAGTAAGCCGTTTTTACCCGGTAGATTGATATCCATGATCACCAAGTTGATTTGGTTTTCAGACAGTACATGGTGCATTTCTTCACCATCGCTTGCCTCAAAAACAGCGTATCCCTCTGCTTCAAAAATACTTTTAAGAGTGTTACGAGTTACTTGCTCATCTTCTACGATAAGAATATGCGGCGTTTGCATTGGCGGTACCTAAATTTGTGAATAAACTGTGCTAATAGAATAAATTCTAGGCAAAAACATAACATACAGGTAATGTGATGTTGATGATAAACGAAAGGCTAATCAAATAATATTGCCTTATTACTGCCCGCCGTCCATGGTATAGCGTACTGAAAATTAGAGGGTTCCGAACCTCTGATGTTTCTACTAGTCTTTGAGCGGATTCTATAATGTTAACAGCTTGCTAACAACGACAGAATGTTAATTCCAAACACTTTGTTGATTTATATCAATAGCAAATGTAACAAATATGAATAACTTCAGCCAAATGCAAGTCTGTTACTTATATGAAAATTAACGATATTTGATAGCTATTTTGTCATCAAAAGTCACTTATATATGGCTAAATAAACAGTTGGCCATTATGACTTGGGGGAACCCCGAGATTAAGTGGTTGTCCAAAAATCACAATAATAATCCGCGCTTGCTTGATCACTGCCAGTTGCTTTCATGGTGAATAAAGTGAGTTTAAAACCCTTTATTTTATAGGGTTTATGTGAGTTTTATCATTGAAGTGACCAGCGAGGATGCATTGGTCATGGATGGGTATATCCGCCAAGCGCACTCTTTATGTCGACCCACAACGACGCTTTTTACTCTTTTGTCGAGATGACACACAAGTGGAAATCGGTCCGTTTTGGAAGCGACTGATACAAAGGATTTCTAATAATTAGTATCACGGAGGAATAATGATAGACATAACGCCTGATATTTGTGACAAGTTCGAGAATCAAGTCACTTTGGTTAATTTGCCGTTACAAAATTTTGGACAGAAGAGCGCTTTCTGGGGGGAAATTGTTACGGTGCGCTGTTATCACGACAATTCAAAAGTAAGAGAATTGTTGAGTCAAAACGGCAAAGGAAAAGTGTTGGTCATTGACGGTAATGGCTCATGTCATAAAGCACTATTAGGGGATCAATTGGCCATAATGGCACTTGATAATCAATGGGAAGGGATCATCATTAACGGTGCAGTGCGAGATGTTGCAGCTCTTGCGATGATGGATATCGGCGTCAAAGCACTCGGCGCATGCCCGTTCAAAACGGAGAAAAGAGGAGCGGGTGAAGTGAATGTTACATTGACAATGAATAATCAGATGGTTCAGCCCGGCGATTATATCTACTCGGATTGGAATGGAATACTGACGTCGTTAACTTTGCTTGATTGGAGCTAACGGGGTTAAAAACGAAAACCTAATCCAAACTCGACACCTTGTTGCCACTGTTGGTAATCAACAGTGGCATGCACATCGAGGTTTTCAGTTAGTTTCATTCGGCTAGAAACCTCTGCTGAAATCGCGGCATCTTTACTCTCTTCCCTGGTTTCTTGTCCCGTGTAGCTATAAGCGTGTAATGTACTTTTTACCGAAAATCTCGGCGAGATTTGGTAGCTGACACCACTTAAAAAGCCACTTTGATTGATGTTTGAAGCGTTATCGACGCGAGCACCCACATAAACATTTAAATTGTCAAAAACGGCATAGGAATAGCCGCTGTCGACTTTCCATGAGTCAAAAGTCTGGGTGTCTGGTTCAGAAGAGATAAAAAATTTGAATGGCGAATGGTTACCCGCCTGCTGGGCAGGAAGTGCCGGAAGTTCAATCGCATAGCTTGCAATACTACATCCCCAAAATCCAATGATGGTGATGAGGCTGATTATTTTTTTCATGCCATTGTCCTCACTTTGGTGCTCCACTGCACAATTAATTAAAGCACAAAACGGATTGCTGGTGAGATTTTGGACCACATTTATTTAACGGTTTCTCGCGTCTTTCTCCATCGAAATTAGATAAAAAGTTTATAAGTTATCGATTTAAATAAGAAATAGGGCGATAGAGGTTAAAAAATACAAAGTTTTCATTGACGTCCTAGCTTCAAATAAGGTACACGTAGGGTAAGCAAACACACAACACACGCTTAAAGATGAAATTTAGCCACCTGACCGTAATGACCACAACCATTATTATTACCGACATTACCATTGTTGGGGCAGGCTGCTAAGTAAAAGAAATTCAAGAAAAGGCCTGTATCCCACCAGATACAGGCCTTTTTTTATACCAATTTTTTCATAATTTCGGAGAGGAAGGGATGCGAGTATTAAAGTTTGGTGGTTCATCACTGGCTGATGCAGACCGGTTTTTACGGGCAGCAGACATTATTGCCAATAATGCCCAACAAGAAGAAGTCGCCGTGGTGCTGTCCGCGCCAGGCAAAACCACCAATAAATTGGTTGCGATTATAGAGTGCGCAATGCGCAATGGTGAAGTCGAGCTGCAAATTAAGGAGCTTGAAGAGTCATTCCGTGATTTGTTCCAAGCCATTAAAGCGACACTACCTACGATTGACGGTACGGATTTCCACAATCGTGTTCAAACCACCATGCTTCAGCTTCGCCAATTTGTTCATGGAATCAGCCTTCTAGGTATGTGTCCTGACCATGTTAATGCGCGCATTATTAGTAAAGGCGAGCGTGTTTCTATCGAGCTAATGAAAGCGGCATTGGAAGCGAAAGCGCTACCTGCACACCTGATTGACCCTGTGAAATACTTAGTCGCCAAAGGCCCTCATCTAGAAGCCATGGTTGATGTAGACAGTTCAACCCAGAACTTTAGAAATGAACCTCTTCCTCAAGGTCATGTTGCCATCATGCCGGGGTTCACAGCTGGGAACGAAAAAGGCGAGTTGGTCACGCTGGGTCGTAATGGCTCCGATTACTCGGCCGCTGTGCTAGCCGCTTGTTTACGTGCAGATTGCTGTGAAATCTGGACCGATGTTGATGGGGTTTACAATTGTGACCCTCGATTAGTCGAAGATGCACGCTTGCTGAAATCACTCAGCTATCAAGAGGCGATGGAGCTATCGTACTTTGGCGCATCGGTATTACATCCAAAAACCATCGCGCCAATCGCTCAGTTCCAAATTCCATGTCTGATTAAAAATAGCTTTAATCCTCAAGGTGCGGGCACTTTGATTGGTCAAGACACTGGTGAAGATAAGCTGGCGATCAAAGGCATCACCACTCTCAGTGAACTGACGATGGTCAATGTCTCTGGCCCGGGCATGAAAGGTATGGTTGGCATGGCAAGCCGCGTATTTGGTTCAATGTCTGCTGCTGGTGTGTCCATTGTATTAATTACACAGTCTTCCTCTGAGTACAGTATCAGCTTCTGTATTGAAGCCGCGGATAAACTGAAAGCGCAGCGCGCACTGGGTGATTCATTTGAACTTGAGTTGAAAGATGGGCTGCTTGAGCCAGTAGAATTCATTGATGATGTGGCGATTGTGACCTTAGTCGGTGACCGTATGCGTACCTCGCGCGGCGTTGCATCACGCTTCTTCTCTGCACTGGCGGAAGTGAATGTAAATATTGTAGCCATTGCTCAGGGGTCATCAGAGCGAGCTATCTCAGCTGTGATACCGGAAGATAAAATCTCTGAAGCGATTAAAGCTTGTCACGTGAATCTCTTTGATTCGAAACACTTCCTTGATGTCTTTGTTGTCGGCATTGGTGGCGTTGGGGGGGAGTTGGTGGATCAAATTCAGCGCCAACAACATAAGTTGTCTGAGAAAGGCATTGTGATTCGCGTCTGTGGTCTTGCCAATAGTAAAGGCTTGTTGCTTGATAGCGAAGGTCTACCGCTTGATCACTGGCGTGATCGCATGAGTGGCGCGACGGAAGAGTTCAGCTTAGCGCGTTTGATTGCATTAGTTCAGCGTAACCATATCATTAACCCTGTGCTGGTTGATTGTACGGCCAGTGATCTGATTGCTAATCAGTACGCTGATTTTCTTGCTGCTGGCTTTCACGTTGTTACACCAAATAAGAAAGCGAATACCTCAAGCATGGCCTACTACCATCAGTTGCGTGAAGTTGCGCGTAGCTCGCGTCGTAAATTGATGTACGAAACTACAGTTGGTGCGGGTTTGCCAGTGATTGAAAACCTACAAAACCTGATCTCTGCAGGGGATGAACTAGAGCGATTTACCGGTATTTTGTCTGGCTCACTGTCGTTTATTTTTGGCAAGCTCGATGAAGGCATGACACTAAGTCAAGCGACTGAAATTGCGAAAAGTAATGGTTTCACCGAGCCCGATCCTCGTGATGATCTTTCGGGTATGGACGTGGCACGTAAACTGTTGATTTTGGCACGTGAGGCAGGAATGGCCTTGGAGCTTGAAGATGTCGTGGTTGATCAAGCTCTACCACCGGGTTTTGATGATTCTGGTAGCGTTGATGAATTTATGGCGCGTCTTCCTCAAGCGGATGCCTATTTCAGTCAATTAATTGATGAAGCGAAACAGGAAGGCAAAGTATTGCGTTACGTCGGTGAGATCATTGATGGTAAATGTCGAGTGAGCATCGCTTGCGTCGATGAAAACGATCCAATGTTTAAGATTAAAGACGGTGAGAACGCACTGGCGTTTTATAGCCGTTATTACAATCCGATTCCGCTGGTACTGCGCGGTTATGGCGCTGGTACTGAAGTTACCGCGGCGGGTGTGTTCTCCGATGTCATGCGGACACTCGGCTGGAAATTAGGGGTTTAATGGAATGAGTAGTGATATGGATGTGGTGGTTTACGCTCCGGCTTCAATTGGTAACGTGAGTGTCGGCTTTGATGTTCTTGGGGCGGCCGTGTCACCGGTTGACGGTTCATTGTTAGGTGACCGCGTGGCGGTGACCTCTGGTGATGAAGCATTTAGCCTTTCAACAGCAGGACGTTTTGTGGCCAAGCTGCCCGACAATCCAAAAGAAAATATTGTTTATGATTGCTGGAGAGTGTTTGCACGTGAGTTGGAAAAGAAAGGTCTTACGCTTAAACCTGTCGCGCTAACTCTAGAGAAGAATATGCCTATCGGCTCTGGATTGGGGTCGAGCGCTTGTTCAATTGTTGCAGCTCTTGATGCTTTAAATCGCTTTCATGGTGAACCTCTCGAGGAGATGGAACTGCTGGCGTTAATGGGTGAAATGGAAGGTCAAATCTCCGGTGGTATTCATTATGACAACGTCGCACCTTGTTATCTGGGTGGCTTACAACTGATGCTGGAGGAGCTTGGCATTATCAGTCAAGAAGTTCCTTGTTTTGATGATTGGTACTGGGTGATGGCATACCCTGGGATTAAAGTCTCAACCGCAGAAGCTCGCGCCATTCTTCCATCGCAATATCGCCGTCAAGACATCATTGCCCACGGTCGACACCTCGGTGGTTTTATTCATGCCTGTCATTCTAAGCAAGACCAACTGGCTGCCAAAATGATCAAAGACGTGATCGCAGAACCGTATCGTGAGAAACTACTTCCGGGCTTTGCTAAAGCTCGTGAATACGCAAATTCTGCGGGTGCGCTCGCAACAGGTATTTCAGGTAGTGGGCCGACACTATTTAGTATCTGTAAACAAAAAGAAGTTGCCGAGCGTGTCGCTCAATGGCTTGAAAATAACTACGTCCAGAATGAAGAAGGATTCGTCCACATTTGTCGTCTCGACAAACAGGGCTCAAAAGTAACAGGAAGTAAGCTATGAAGCTTTACAACATAAAAGAAAATGATGAACAAGTCTCCTTTGGCCAAGCCGTACGCCAAGGGTTAGGCCTTAATCAAGGTCTATTTTTCCCATCGTCTCTGCCAACCTTTGACGATATTGATGGCTTACTTGCTAAAGATTTCGTTACCCGCAGTACAGAAATACTGTCTGCACTGATTGGTGACGAACTGAGCAGAGAACAAGTTCATGGCTTGGTCGATGCGGCATTTCAATTTCCTGCGCCAATCAATAAAGTCAAAGATGGTGTTTACGCTTTAGAACTATTTCATGGTCCGACTCTGGCGTTTAAAGACTTTGGCGGCCGTTTCATGGCTCAATCATTGGCTGCCGTATCCAATGGCGGCAAGATAACGATTCTTACCGCAACCTCTGGCGACACAGGTGCTGCGGTTGCTCATGCATTTTATGGCATGGAAGACATCAATGTTGTGATTCTTTATCCGAAAGGAAAGATCAGCCCACTACAAGAAAAACTGTTCTGTACCTTGGGTAAAAATATCCACACTGTCGCAATTAACGGTGATTTTGACGCGTGCCAAGCATTGGTGAAAAAAGCGTTTGATGACGAGCAACTGCGCCAAGATATTGGTTTAAATTCCGCAAACTCAATCAACATCAGTCGTCTCATGGCTCAGATCTGTTACTACTTTGAGGCGGCGTCTCAACTGAGTAAGCAAGAGCGCGAGAACTTAGTCATTTCCGTTCCGAGTGGTAACTTCGGTAACCTAACCGCGGGCCTGCTAGCCAAAGCAATGGGCTTGCCAATTAAGCGCTTTATTGCGGCAACCAATGCCAACGATACGGTGCCACGTTACCTTGAAACGGGTCAATGGGATCCAAAACCGACGGTCGCGACGACGTCTAACGCGATGGATGTTAGCCAGCCAAATAACTGGCCGCGTATTGAAGAGCTGTGCCGCGTGAAAGAGTGGGGCTTAGAGACATTGGGTAAAGGCGCTGTGAGTGATGAGCAAAGTGCGGAATCAGTCAAAACATTGAATGACTTAGGCTATCTTTGTGAACCACATGGTGCGATCGCATATCGCGTATTGGATGAGCAGTTACAAGATGGTGAGACTGGCTTATTCTTATGCACCGCTCACCCGGCGAAATTTAAAGAAGTGGTTGATGACATCTTGTCATCTGACATTGAACTGCCAGCGCCACTTGCAAAACATGCTGCGATGACATTGTTATCTCAAGATCTCGATAACGATTTTGAGGCGTTAAAAGCAGTATTACACAGTGCGCAAAAATAGAGTCGTATGATGAAATGAAAGGCTGCTTAGGCAGCCTTTTTTCATGTCAGTGGTATACCAAATAATCAACGGGTTAGGGCAAATGTTGGTAGAGATAAGTGCCAGCGGATAGCGCCCAAACGGATAATCAATGTAGAAAGTACGCCCGAGGTAAACGCAGTCGAAGTACTGTAATCCATAGCGAGAGCCGTAGTATGGAAAATACCGCCGATGATGCACGCGGTGGCGTAGACTTCACTACGCAAAACCATGGGGACCTCGCGAGCGAGTACATCACGAATAATTCCGCCGCCGCATCCGGTTATCACGCCCATAATAATTGCCACGAGTGGAGAGTCTTGGTAACTCATTGCCTTTTCGACGCCAATACCGACAAATACCGCCAACCCTATCGCATCACAAGCGGGTAAAACCCACCAGGCGATTCGTTTCGGTCGGCGAACAATGACCATGGTCAGTAAGCAGGTGATCAAAATGACCCACAAATAATACGTATCGGTAATCCAAAAGACAGGCGTCGCTCCGAGCGACATATCACGAATAGTGCCACCGCCAATCGCAGTGACACTGCCTAACACCATCACGCCAAACGGATCCATCTTAAGGCGTCCTGCGAGCAGAACGCCAGAAATAGCAAAGATAGCAGTGCCAAAAAGATCAGCGATATAAAGCAGAGTAGGATCCATATTTACGTACGTATTCACTAACGAATGTCTAATTACTGCGAATTGTACGAAATTTTATTCTGTAGTGTTAGCGATTTTGGCGAACCTTTTTGAAGTGTTCGCACACTTCGGTAATGGCATTTAACGTACGTGGTGTAGGGCGGTTTATCCAATCTGAACTGAGTGACCACACATAGCCATTTTTCACCGCTTGTAACTGCTGTTGCCACGACTGCCACATGGTGCCATTTTTAATCGCGTGTTCTGAGGTGAAAATAACGTCCGGGTTACGCAGTATGACTTGCTCGATGCCAATCTTAGGATAAGGAGCGGAACTGTCTTCGAAAATGTTTTCACCACCACAAAAGGAGAATACCTCGCTAGGCCATTTTCCTTTGGCTAAGGTAATCACGGGTTTTTCGGCCAGTTGATAGAAGTAGCGTACTTTATCGTTGGTTTGATACTTGGCTTTAAGCTGAGCCAGATCGTGACGAAACTTTTCTGCAGCCTGATGACCAACGGTTGGGTCATCCGCATATTCACTTAACGCTTCGATGTTTTCTGCGATATTTTCTAGCGAATCGGTTTTGGTGTAATAGATACGCAGACCGAACTGTTTGAGTTTTTCCAGTTCACGAATCGGATTTCCCGCTGGCCAAGCAATGATTAAGTCGGGCTGAAGAGCGATAATGCGCTCTATATTGATACCTTGATAGCTTGAGATAACTTCAAGCTGTTTCGCGGCTTCGGGGTAATTACTGTGATCACTAACCGCAACCAGTTTACTCCCTAAACCCGCTGCAAAGGCCAGCTCCGTGGCATGGGGAGCTAAACTGATGATTCGTTCGATTGGTTGTTGAGCCCAAAGGACTGAGCTAAAGCACCATAATGTGAGCGCTACAAAGTGTTTCATTCACACTCCCTGATAAATTATTCCCATGATGAGGCTTTGGACAACCACCCAAGTTGCCGCACGCCAAATCAATAGCTTTCTGACTTGAGCAATATGAAAAGCGGAAGGTGCCACACGCCCACCTAATTTAGCGCGTACGGTTTTTTTATCATCATAGATGGCTGGCCCTCCTAAAGAGAGCTCCAATTTACTACCTACCGCTATCAATAACCAAGCAGGTCCTGGCAGAGGCCAAGTGGCTGCTTGATGACGAATATTATGCCAAGTGTTAGATGTTCTACCACCAAGGCTAATAATCAGAGCATACAGTTTTAAAGGCAGGTAATCCATGATTGCCAGAACTTTTATTGCGGGTAAACCAAAAGGAAAAAATTGCGAGCGTGTTGGCGACCATGCACGAGCTAATTCTACCAAAAATCGGTAACTTAGAGCGCCAATGCCGCCACAAGCACCATACCAAAAAAGAACCCCAACAACATTGCGCCCAACACTCATTACCAGAGTTTCTGTTCCTGCTTTTCCAAGTCCCATGGTCGAGAGAGTGTTTGTCTCACGATTAAGCCAAGGCGTGATGATCTGCTTGGCTTGGGGTTTGTGTTCTTGAGCGAGAGCTTGGGTAAACGCCTGAGTAAATTTATCGGTATTTCGCCAATCAATGGCGAGTAATAACAGCGCTAGATTAAACAATTCGCTTTGCCAAACTAATGGCTTTAATGCCAATAACACCACAATTAACGGCAGCATCATTAATAACAGTGCAAGAGTGCCTGAGAGTTGGCTTTGACGGTAACTATGATTGGTATTGACTTTGGCGGCCAACATTACGGCGAACTTTCGCCATAAAGTCGCAGGATGAGATTCTCTAGGAAGGGGAAGAAAAGCATGAATGAGTAAAGCGCCCCACATGACGAGGAGCGCTCCATTGGCATAGATATGATTCAAAAAATCGTCCATGTCGTGGCCTGAAAGTTAGCTGAGAATATCCACCATTTTAAACACCATGTCTGATGAGCTTTGCGCAGCAAGTGGCAAAAACTCTTCAAAACTCATTGGGGATTCTTTATCTGCAACATCAGAAATGGCACGCACTACGACAAAAGGCATCGAGAATTGGTGACAAGTCTGTGCGATGGCTGACGCTTCCATTTCAACCGCAATAACACTTGGAAAATGCTGGCGAATAAAAGCTTGTTGGTCAGGACGGCAAACAAAAGCATCACCGGTACAGATCAAACCGCGTACGGCGTGTTTGTCACCTATTTCGCTTAGGGCCTGTTCTGCTGCAGCCATCAGTTTTTCATCGGCAGGGAATGCCGCGGGTTGGCCTGCCATTTGCCCCATCTCATAGCCAAAGGCTGTGACGTCGGCATCGTGGTGACGAACTTCGGTGGAGATCACCACATCACTAAGGTTAAGGCTTGAATCAAAACCACCAGCAGAGCCGGTATTGATGACGACATCGGGTTTAAATTCTTGAATCAACAACGTTGTACCGATCGCTGCCGCGACTTTACCGATACCAGATTGCAATAAGATGATTTGTTTACCTTGGAGTTCACCCGTGTAGAACGTGCTACCGCCGATGACCGTTTGTTGGCAGTCAGTAAGGGCGTCTTTTAAAATGGCGACTTCTTGTTGCATCGCGCCAATAATACCGATTTTCATTTGTTGTCTCTTCGCGGCATGAATAGGATTGTCGAAAGTGTAACATGAAATTGTAGATGGCTAATATGTTCACGTATCGCTAAAACGGGCTAGGTGAACTTGTGTTGAATTAGCTGTTGCGGTGGGTCAATGATTCTCCTATAATTCGCGCTTCTCGTGTCGGCTGAATCAGAGATTGGCTGGCACAACGATAAACTTAACTCTTTAGGAGAGAATGATGTCTCTGAATGCAGAAACTAAAGCAGCAATCGTTGCAGAATACGCGCGCTCTGAAGGCGACACTGGTTCACCAGAAGTACAAGTAGCTCTACTGACTGCTTCTATCAACCACCTACAAGGTCACTTCAAAGCTCACAAACAAGATCACCACAGCCGTCGTGGTCTTCTACGCATGGTTTCTAGCCGTCGTAAGCTTCTAGACTACCTTAAAGGTAAAGATCTAGATCGTTACCACGACCTAATCAAACGTCTAGGCCTACGTCGCTAATCAGTGACTGCATAGAAAAGTTTGTAAAAAGGGGCTTTATGCCCCTTTTTTTATTGTCTAAATTTTACCCTAGTGAGCGCGAGATCGCGCTAGTTTTGCTGCCGAAATTAGCATCTTGTAGCGAGCAGGTATATACTACGCACGGCGAAATCCACGATGTGGGTTTCCAAAAACAATAACTCACTACATTACAGTCAACCAAGTCGACCAAACGGTCGCGGCTATTCAAAGCGTGTTTAGTGCTGTTGAAATACGTTTTCACTAGTCGCGATTCGTAATGTGTGAGGAGTAACAATGACTCAATCTGAGCTTAATGCTCAGAGCAAGGAATAAACATGTTCGAAAAACCAGTTGTTAAAACGTTCCAATATGGAAATCACACTGTCACTCTGGAAACGGGCGTTATTGCTCGTCAAGCGACCGCAGCCGTTATGGTCACAATGGACGATACCGCGGTATTCGTTTCTGTTGTAGGTAAAAAAGAAGCGGTTGAAGGTCAAGACTTTTTCCCACTAACGGTTAACTACCAAGAGCGTACTTACGCTGCGGGTAAAATCCCAGGTGGTTTCTTCAAACGTGAAGGTCGTCCTTCTGAAGGTGAAACGCTAACTGCACGTCTGATTGACCGTCCAATCCGTCCTCTGTTCCCTGATTCGTTCAAAAATGAAGTTCAAGTGATTGCGACTGTGGTTTCTGTAAACCCAGACGTGCAACCGGATGTCGTTACCATGATCGGTACTTCAGCAGCATTGGCGATTTCTGGTATTCCGTTTAACGGCCCTATCGGTTCTGCACGTGTTGGTCACATTGATGGTCAACTTGTGCTTAACCCAAGCAACACAGAACTGGCTTCTTCTAAACTTGATCTTGTCGTTGCAGGTACTGAATCTGCAGTACTGATGGTTGAATCAGAAGCGGACAACCTAACAGAAGAAGAAATGCTGTCTGCTGTTGTGTTTGGTCACGATCAACAACAAGTGGTCATCAGCGCAATCAATGAATTTGCTGCTGAAGTTGCAACGCCAGCTTGGGATTGGACAGCACCTGCTGAAAACACTGAACTCAAAGCGAAAATTGCTGAGCTTGCAGAACAGAAACTCGTTGAAGCTTACCAAATCACTGAGAAGATGGCGCGTTATGACCGTATCCATCAAATCAGCGATGAAGTGAACGAAAAACTGCTTGCAGAAGATGAAGAGTTGAATCTAAAAGAAGTTCACACTCTTTTCCACGACCTAGAAAAAACCGTCGTTCGCCGCAGCATCATCGCAGGTAACCCTCGTATTGATGGCCGTGAGAAAGACATGGTTCGTGCACTTGATGTACGTACTGGCGTACTACCACGTACTCACGGTTCTGCTCTGTTCACCCGTGGTGAAACTCAGGCTTTAGTGACGGCGACTCTTGGTACTCAACGTGATGCACAAATCATCGATGAGCTAACCGGTGAGCGTAAAGATCACTTCCTACTTCACTACAACTTCCCTCCATACTGTGTGGGTGAGACAGGTTTTGTTGGTTCGCCTAAGCGTCGTGAAATCGGCCATGGTAAACTCGCGAAGCGTGGTATTGCTGCGGTAATGCCATCTCCAGAAGAATTCCCATACACAGTACGTGTTGTATCAGAAATCACTGAATCTAACGGTTCATCTTCAATGGCTTCTGTATGTGGTACGTCTCTAGCATTGATGGATGCGGGTGTGCCAATTAAGTCTTCTGTTGCGGGTATCGCAATGGGTCTTGTTAAAGAAGGCGACGATTTTGTCGTGCTTTCAGACATCCTTGGTGACGAAGACCACCTAGGTGATATGGACTTTAAAGTAGCCGGTACGAACACTGGTGTTACTGCACTGCAAATGGATATCAAGATCGAAGGTATCACTAAAGAGATTATGCAAATTGCGCTTAACCAAGCTCAAGGTGCACGTAAGCACATCCTATCTGTTATGGATGAAGCCATCTCTGGTGCTCGTGATGACATTTCTGAGTTCGCTCCGCGTATTCACACAATGAAGATCAGTGCTGAGAAGATCAAAGATGTTATCGGTAAAGGTGGTGCAGTGATCCGTGCTCTAACGGAAGAGACAGGTACCACTATCGAAATCGAAGACGATGGCACGATCAAGATTGCTGCAACGGAAGGTACCGCTGCGAAAGAAGCGATTCGTCGTATTGAAGAGATCACAGCAGAAGTTGAAGTCGGCCGTATCTACACCGGTAAAGTAGCTCGTCTAGCTGACTTTGGCGCTTTCGTTACAATTCTTCCAGGTAAAGATGGTCTAGTGCATATTTCTCAAATCGCTGACAAGCGCGTTGAAAAAGTGTCTGACTACCTAGCTGAAGGCCAAGAAGTTCAAGTTAAAGTTCTTGAAATTGACCGCCAGAACCGTGTTCGTCTAAGTATGAAAGAAGCGGTAGAAAAGCCAGCAGAAGAAGCTGCAGAAGAAAACAACGCAGCACCAGAAGCGGAATAAACACCGCGCTTTTATGACCAAAAGCAGGGTTTTTACCCTTGAAGTGTAAAAGCATGTTATAAAGGGAGCCTCTCGCTCCCTTTTTTTATGCAGATACAATGCTGACGGGAGGTCAGCAACAGGAGTACCTATTTGTGAAATGGTTTCATACCGCCGCAATGAGCTTATCGTTGTTAGTGATATCAGGTTGTGCTTCGATCACTGGAAATAACGATACCAAGTGGCTTTATCCGCCCATGGCTGTCCCTTTGCAAGCGGGGCTTCAGCAAGAAGTGCAAATCGCCCGTTTAACTCAGTTACTCCAAAGAGCGGATCTGGCAGACGATCTCAGAGCCGAGATGTTTTATAAGCGGGGCAGTTATTACGATAGCGTAGGGCTTAAGGACTTGGCTCGGCTTGACTATGATCAGTCACTGTCACTCAATCCTGAGCAGCCTGAATTATTTAATCTCTTAGGCGTTTATTATACGCAAGTGGGGGAATTTGATGCCGCCTATGATGCCTTTGATTCAGCGCTAGAGTTGGATCCTGATAACAGTTACGCGCTGCGTAACCGAGCTGTCGCGCTTTACTATGGTGACCGCCTCCATTTAGCGATGGAAGACATTACCCAGCATTATGAAGAGGATCCATCTGACCCTTTTCGCGCATTATGGCGCTACATTATTCAATCCAAACAGCAACCTGAACAGGCTCGAGCGGAGCTACTTGAAAGTTATCAGCACCGTGATGAGCAATGGGGTTGGTTGCTGGTGGCGATCAGTTTAAATCAGGTCAGTGAAGAGCAAGTCTTTAATGCGATTTTACAAGGAACACCAGATAATACCTTATTGGCACAGCGTTTGACCGAAGCTTATTTCTATTTGGCGAAGCGCTACCAGCAGGAAGGGGATTACGCACAAGCCCTTTCTCTGTACAAGTTAGTGTTGTCGTTTAATATGTTTGACTATGTTGAGCATCGTTATGCATTGTTAGAGCTTGGGCGTATCTATCATACGGTTCGAGAAGAACGTAAAGCTGAGCAACAAGCTGCGAATTAATTATCGTCTTACCATGCTCTTAAAACCGCCACATCGTTGGCGGTTTTTTTATGTTCGAGATTGCGGTTAAATGAGCAAATCGCTAAAATAGTTAGCCTGACTAACTAAATGGGTCATGCAATGAGTTTAGAAAATAGCTTAGAGAGATTAGAGCGTTTCGCAGCCAAAGTTTGGCGTAAAAACAGCAAAGAGGATCCGATTTCTCAGCTGAGCTTTAATGAATATGATTACCTAAAAGTGATTCAGGTAGCAAGCGAGCCCATTCGATTAACGGATCTGGCGATGGAAATGGAAGTGACGAAACCATCAGCCTCTAATATGGTGAGCCGTTTAACACGTAAAGGGTTGGTCGTGCGTTGCGATTGCCCACAAGATGCGAGAGTAAAACGGGTTAAGCTGACGCCCCTGGCACTGGAATACATGGCTTATGAAGCCAAGGTGTATCAAACCTTGGCTGAGCAGGTGATTAACGGTTTAACACCTACTGAAACCAAGCAGCTCAATCAGCTACTGGATAAGGCATTAGGGAAGGAATACTGATCATTTTTTGATTGATTTAGTTAGCCTCGCTAATTAATTGAATCATAATCCTAATTGGGAAGAGATATGCAGCACTCAATTCATAAACAGTTTTGGCGTTATACCATACCGACGTTAGCGGCCATGCTTGTGAATGGTTTATACCAAGTAGTCGACGGCATTTTTATTGGGCGAGTTCTCGGAGCCGATGGCCTTGCGGGGATCAACTTGGCGTGGCCGGTGATCAGTGCTGTGCTTGGTTTGGGAATGCTGATCGGCGTCGGAACTGGTGCCTTAGTATCATTGCGGCAAGGTGAAGGCAATACGAGCGCAGCTAAAAGCGAACTCACGACGGGACTCAGTGTATTGCTGGGCGTCACGCCTATCGTTGCTTTGATATTGTGGCAATACAACGATCAATTTCTGTTGTGGCAAGGCGCACAAGGTAATGCGCTGATTATGGGGACGCAATATCTTGACGTGCTGACCGTCAGCTGCGTTTTTACATTGGGCTCTATCTGTTTGCCGTTTTTGGTTCGCAACGATAACAGTCCAAAGGTGGCCACTGTCATGATGATGATCGGGGCTTTGGCGAATATTGTATTTGACTATCTGTTTATCGTTATTTTGGATGGAGAACTTGTTGGAGCAGCACTTGCTACCGGCGTTGCACAAATGCTGGTGATGGTCTCTGGGCTGTATTATTTCTTTACCTCACGAGCACAGTTACGTTTAAGTCGTGGTGGATGGCATATTGACTGGCGGGCGATTCCACGTATTTTTTCCATTGGAAGCTCGAGCTTTTTTATGTACGCCTATGGCTCAGTGATGGTCGGTCTTCATAACTACTTGTTTACCGAGTATGACAGCGCATTACTCATTGGTGCGTACACCATCATTGGTTATATCGTGACCGTCTATTATCTCGCAGTGGAAGGCGTGGCAAGTGGTATGCAGCCTCTGGTGAGCTTTAATTATGGGGCTAAAAAACCAGGCAATATTTTGCGTTTAATGAACATTGCGTTGGTTACGACGATCGCTCTGGGCCTGGCATTTATTGCGTTATTGAACCTCTTTCCACAGGCGATCATTTCGATCTTTAACAGCAATGATCAAGCGCTAATACAAAGCACTGTGCACGGCATTCGTTTGCACATCTGGGCCCTATTTCTTGATGGAATGATAGTGATCGTAGGCACCTATTATCAAGCAACCAATCGGGGTGGAAAAGCAATGTTTGTGATTGTGGGAAATATGCTGATTCAGTTGCCTTATCTTTACTTGCTGCCTAAATGGTATGGTGTCGCTGGCATTTGGTTGGCGTATCCTTTATCGAATGTAACGCTTGCATTGGTGGTGGTGGTCATGCTCTATGGCGAGAGGAAGCGCGTCAAAGCGCAGTTAGTGCATCAAGAGCAGACGATGACGATCCCCAGTTAGTAAAAAGCCACCTAAGCGGTGGCTTTTTACTTTGATGACCGGTTTGTCGACTCACTAGTCAGTTGCGAGGTCTAACCCCGGAATTTGATACCAATAACCGTTGCACTGTCGGCTCTCAAGCTTAACAGGTTGCTCACCTTGCTCATTGGCTCGAAACTGTTCCAGTTGGTTAAAAGTTTGCTCTCCAAGTGGGCTTAATCTAACGACATCAACGAGATCACGCATTTCTGGCAAGGCATTGACCAAGTTATAGCAGTAACCCGATTGAGTCTGAATGCCATTGAGATTAAACACTTCTTGCCCTTCTTGGCTATGGACTTGAAGCCCTGTGGGGTAGTTGATGCAGCATGTCTCGCATTCATCTTTTGCTCTGTCTTCGGCACGTGCCGTAAAGCAGCGAGCAGAGTAAGCAAGAGGAAGATAACCATGGCTAAAGACTTCGGTTTCAAATTGACCGCGAATCTGAAGCTCTTCACACTGGATCAAGATATTGTTTAACCAGTCACGAGACAGTTCCACTGGCATACACCAGCGAATCATCCCTTGCTTAAGAAACAATTTTAAGGTGTGTGCGTTATACGCATTGATGGCGGGGCCGACAACAAATGGTACGTGTTTTTCACTGGCCAGTTGAATCGCGGATACATCGTTTGCCTCAATCGCAAAGTCGCCATTATCGATATATTTTTTGAGAATATTGACTTCGCTGGGGGCTTCAAGCAATGCCATTGTCGAGAGCACGACCTGTTTACCTTGGCCGGCAAGCTGGCGAGCAATCTCTAGCCAATCTTTCGGTTTTAATTCACGGCGCTTTGAACACACAGATTCCCCAAGATAAATGATATCAGCAGGGCTTTGCATGGCGCGCTGATAAAAGGTTTCGACATCACTTTTCGGCCAAAAGTAGAGTAAAGGGCCAAGTGAATATTTAAACTGTTGGTCCATCGGAACTCCTTATTGCCATTTACGATGGTATGCACCGAGCGTGGTTTGTGTGCCTTCAGAAACGTTGGCAAGGGCACAATCCCAGTCGGGATTTACGCTATAGTGTTCAGGTGTCGTGAGGTAATGGTCGATAGCCGCTCGCCATGTACGGGTCACTTGTTCGACATAAGCGGGGCTGCGTTGGCGACCTTCAATTTTGACTGAGGCAACGTTGGCAGCGAAAAGCTCTGGAAGCAGAGACAATGTGTTTAGACTCGTAGGCTCTTCAAGAGCATGATAGCTTTGCGCAGCATCGCCAGTTTGGGCGATAAACCGTCCTTTGCATAGAGTGGGGTAGCCAGCATTTTCCCCGTGCTGGTATTTGTCGATCAAAATATTATTGAGTCGTGATTCTAAGCCATTTGGAGTTTCTTGCCAGCGAACGTATTTGGCCGGTGAACAGGCTCCCACCGTATTTGGCGATTCTCCAGTAAGATAGGACGAAAGGTAACAACGTCCTTCTGACATAATGCATAGGCTACCAAAGGCGAAAACCTCAAGTTCCACATCACTGGTCATATTGCGCGACAGTTGTTTGACTTGATGAATCGAGAGAACGCGTGGTAGCACGACGCGTTTAACATTGAAATTACGTTGGTAAAAGTCAATGGCGGCAACGTTCGTCGCGGAGGCTTGTACAGAAAGGTGCAGCTCCATTTGCGGATAATGCTCGGCAGCGTAATCCAATAACGCGATATCGGCGACAATTAATGCATCTACACCCAAATCTGCTGCATTATCGACAGCATTCGTCCAGCGCGAAAAGTTTTGTGGGTGGGCAAAGGTATTTAAGGCAACGTGAATTTTTTTGTTGTGGTCACGTACGTATTGTACGGCTTTATCCAGTTTCTTACCTGCGAAGTTCAGTCCAGCAAAGTGGCGAGCATTGGTGTCATCCTTAAAGCCGATGTAAACCGCATCAGCACCGCAGTCGATAGCGGTTTTTAGAGCAGGCAGATTACCTGCGGGGCATAAAAGTTCCATTGTTCCCAGTCGTCAGCGTCAACATAGCCCCATATTGTAAGAAGCCCGCTAGGTAACTGATTTGATATAAGGCAGGTTTACGCCAGATTACCCATCAAAAATAAACAGTCCTTAGTTTTTATGACGACGGTTTTGAGCGAAAAGTAATTCTACATCGTGTCTTGGCTGTGGACGATGAAAGTGAAAACCTTGAATCGAATGGCAATGTAAATTGGATAATAAGGTGGCTTGTTGAGAGGTTTCGACCCCTTCGGCAACGACTTTTAAATCCAGTGACTTACCTAAATTAATGATGTTTTCAATAACGGTAACTTGTTTTGGCAGCGTATCGATATCAGAAATAAAGGCGCGGTCAATTTTCAATTCATCTAGGGGGAATCGAGCCAGATAGGAGAGTGATGAGTATCCGGTGCCAAAGTCATCGATTGACAACGAGAACCCAAGTTTTTTGATCGCATTGAGCATCTGTAAGGTGTGCTCACTGTCACTCATTACCGCACTCTCTGTCAATTCGAAGGTAATATCATTCGGGTCAAGCTCGGTACTGCGCATCAATCTTTCCATATAATTGATAAGCTTAGGGTTACCAAACTGCTCGGGCGATAAGTTGATAGCAACTCGCCCTGGCAAGATGTTTTGCTGCCGCCAGCGTTTGACGGTGGTAAACACTTCACGCATGACAACGCGTCCCAAATGTTCGATCAACCCTGCGCGTTCAGCGACAGGTATAAAGGCACCAGGGCTAATGTACCCTTCAACCGGGTGTTTCCAGCGTATCAAGGCTTCAGCGCCGTTGATACTGAAATCACGCGCATTGACCTTGGGTTGATACCAAACCTCTAAGCCATTTTGTTGTAGCGCTTTTTGCAATTCAATCTCAAGCCACAAGCGCATGCGCGCCTCTTTGTTCATCTGCTCGTTGAATTTGATCAGTCGATTACGGCCGCGATCTTTGGCTTCATACATCGCGGTATCGGCATTTTGCAGCAAAACCCGAGCATCATTGCCATTTTGTGGGTAAGCGACACTGCCAATCGAGCAAGCCAATCTTTTACTAAAGTGATGCAAATCAAACGGCTGATTGATTGAAGCAATAATTCGTTCAGCAAGCGCTTCGGCGACGTGGTCATTATCGGGTTTGGGAATAATAAGGCCAAATTCATCGCCACCGAGATGGCCCAATATCCCTTGCGGTGGAAGCACACACTTGAGCCGATCTGCCACCTCTTTAATCACCCGGTCACCAATATGATGACCAAGCGAATCATTAATATTTTTAAAGTTATCGATATCTAAATAAAGCAGTAACAGTGGAATTTGGTTATCAATACAATATTCAAGTTGCTTAGTGAAACCAAGGCGGTTATACAGCCCAGTCAGTGAGTCGGTATGGATATCGTCACCACGACCACCACCTTCTTGAAGCGGGTGTTCGGCATCTTGAATCAAGATAAGTTGCGAGTCATGTCCAAAGAGGTGCGCTTGGTCACCATACAGAGCCACTTGTCGTTCAACACCACAGTGCTGGCTGGTCATACAGGTCAGTGCTTGTTCGCTCAATAACCTGCTCAATGGTTGGCTAAATGCACTGTGAGTCTGAATATCAACAAACAGACGAGAGACGTCTTCACCTAGAAGGTCGCTGACTTGGTGAAAACCGAGAAGACGTGCACACGCAGGGTTTGCAGAAATAATACAGCCATCTTCGGCTAACATGACGCCTTCATTTAAGATCTGGGTGAGTTTACCGAATTTGCCTTCAGATTCTTCTAATGAGCGAATTAGGATGTGCTTTTCTGAAGTATCAACAGCGTGAAAGATGATGTGTTCAATTTTTTCATCTTGTTCTATGGGCGCGAGGCAAAAGTGCAGACTGGTTTCGTAATCGCCGTCATCAAGCGTGAGCTCCGCTTCAATATATTCGCCTTGAAAAGCTCTATCGTAATAAGGTTTTAATCGTTGGTAGAATCCTTGCCCAAGTACTTGGCTGTCATTCATGCCGATAAGTTCAAGCGCATTTAAACCCGCGATCGCACTGTATCGCTCATTGACCATCGAATAGTGATGCTGTTGGTCCAAAACGGAAAAGAAAAAAGGGCTGTTTGCTGTTAATTTCGCAAACCAATGTTGTAATTGTTGTGAAGGCATTAATGATTCACCGGATCTCCAATGAGCAAGATTATTCACGCTTCGAATAATTATGCACGTCAAAATAACTATAACTGTGATTGCCTTAAAATTAAAGGCTTACAAGCTGTAAGACGTTTTTTTGATACACGACAGGAATCGAATTCATTGCTTGTTTTAAGATGCAAGTCAGTTTGATTTAAACCTAACGGATAAGCCACGTGATAAACAAGATTCGTACCCAATTAGTTCAGAATGCCGCCACAATTTTGAGATCTCCAGTCCAAATGTTACCTATGTCATTACAGAAACGTGCACTATTAGAGGGCATGAACAAGGTATTTAGCGAAGCCTTGGAAGATGGAGATTTCGAATTTTTGCAAGGAAAATGGCTGAAAGTTGCAGTAAAGGATATGGATCTTGCTTGGTTTATTAGTTTTTGTGATGAAAAGCTAGTGGTGGCCAGCGAACCTCAAAAAGAAGATGTCTCGTTTAGCGGTAACTTGAATGATTTAGTGTTGATCGCTGGGCGCAAAGAAGACCCTGATACTCTTTTTTTCCAGCGCCGCTTACAAATTGAGGGCGATACGGAATTAGGATTGGAAGTGAAAAACTTGATGGACAGCGTTGATTTAGATCTATTGCCGAAACCATTACAAATATTGATGAATCAACTAGCGGAATTCGTTCACAAAGGAGTACAATCGCCGAAACCGATAAATGAGGTAGCGAATGCTTATTCGAACTGAAGCGCCCGCCGATATTTTAACTATCGACCGGCTACTCAAAGCGAGCTTTGAGACCACCGCAGAAGCCAATTTGGTCATGTCCCTGAGAGAAAATAGTCAACTGACACTTTCGTTAGTGGCGTGTTCCGACGAGGGTGAATTGATGGGGCACGTATTATTTTCACCGATTACTCTCGAGGGAGAAGATCTTGGATGGCAAGGACTTGCTCCCTTGTGTGTAGCCCCTCAATTCCGAGGTCAAGGCATTGGTCATCGTCTAGTGGAAGAGGGGTTAACCTCGTTGGCTGAGTTAGGCTATCCTGTGTGTGCTGTATTAGGTGATGTTCGCTATTATGCTCAGCACGGTTTTGAACCAGCACATGAATACGATATGCGCTGTGAATGGGATGTTCCCGAAGGCGCGTTCGCGATTAAAGCCCTGTACCCAGATGTGTTGAATGGTCATCATGGGGTGGTTCGCTACAGCCAAGAGTTTTCTAAATTATAATCGCTCTAAGGCTGCGTTGATTTTTTCGCTGGGGCGGGAGGAATTTTCTGGCCCCAGATTTCGAGCTTAGTCAGATTGTCACCCCCCAAATTTCCCGCCGTTTTTGCGTCCCAGTTAGCATAGGTCACTGTAAAGCGTGTTAAGTTACTCTGCCGTGTTCCGGGTAAGGAAAGCTCTCGAGTCGAAGCCCCTTTAGTTAATAAGTTGAATGTTTGGTAAGTCCGTGCTTCGCCAGTGGTCATTTTCAAATTTAAGGAACGTATATCGACTTCGCCTTGTACGCAGACTAATTTGATATGGCTAAAATCGCGGCGGCTGACAATCTTCTTTAAGCTGATATGGGATTTTTCGCTGCTTAAAGACAACGTCGCTGTATCTAATAAAACCCATTCCGGTTCCTTACTGTTCGCCCAACTTTGAGTCGAACTAGCGAGTAGGCAAACAGTGAGTAGCAACCAGTTAATATAATTCATTGTACCTCTGACTTTTTGGCAAAAAATTGTTAGGATGTCATCGTTGATCTAACGGAATATTAATAAGTTCATGTCACCACAATCATCCGCGTATTTACATGAGATGGGTATTGACCATTTTCAGCTACGACATCCTGAAAGATTAGCAGGTTACACACCTAGCGAACTTATTTTGCCAGAATCTTGTCAACTGCTTTTGGTTTCTGATCACCTTCCTGTTTCTCAAACCGCAACTTTGTTTGAGAACATTCTAAAGGCGATGAATTTGACCTTGGCGCAAGCAGCACATATCTATCCACATCAGTTGGCCTCTTTGGGGCGGCATCAATTAAATTGGTTATGGTTTGCTGGCTGTGAGCCGTTGTCGTCGCTCGAGAATACCCATGTATTAACGTCTGAGTCGCTGACCTTACTCGATGGCGATAATCAGCGTAAACGTGCGTTGTGGCAACAAATTCGTCAATACCAATCAAGTTAATGAAAAAGAAACATTGCATGTCGTTAGATATTCTCCCATTAGCACCTGAGCATCTTCCACGTATTTTAGAGATTGAGCCTCAGGCTCATTCCCACCCGTGGTCTGAGACGTTACTTTCTGATATCAATAGCCGCGGCGCATTTCACCATGTTCTTATTAAAGATCAGCGTGTGATCGGTTACTTCTACGCGCAAAATATCGTTGGTGAAGTGACCTTGCTGAACATCGCAATTGATCCATGCTTTCAAGGACAAGGTTATGGCTCTAAGTTGCTAGAAGCTTTTTTAGAGTTCTGCCAGCACAGAGAGGCGGAAAGTGTGTGGCTGGAAGTGCGTGAAAGTAATATCACAGCCTCCCGCTTGTATCAAAATTTAGGTTTCAACGAAGTTGATCGACGTCGTGATTACTATCCAACGATGAATGGTAAAGAAGATGCGATTATCATGAGTTACCTATTTTTTCCTTTTCACTAGGCATCACTTGCGGACGGCAGTTGTCAATTGCGCCGCACTATACTTTCCCTGTGCAAAGCGATGGTTAAGAGCCTCGGCGTCTAAGGCTTGATCGAATAAAAATCCTTGAAATTGCTGACATCCCAGCGCTTTCAGCGTATTGAGCTCGTCAAGCGTTTCAACACCTTCAGCGATAACATGCAGGTTGAGACGCTTTGCCATCAAAATGATCGAATCGACAATGGCCTGATCGCTCTGGTTTAAGTGCAGCTCTGTAACGAAAGAGCGGTCAATCTTAAGCAGATCAACAGACAAGTGTTTTAAGTAGCGTAAGGATGAATAGCCCGTCCCAAAATCATCGATTGAGATATTGATATTGAGCGCTTTAAGCTCACGCATTTTTTCTATCGCACTCTCAACATTTTCCAGCAACAAGTTTTCAGTAATTTCGAGCTCTATGTGCTCTCCGCTGATTCCGGCTTGTTGCAAACTATCACGAATGTGTTCGACGAAGCTGTCTTGAGCAAATTGCAGAGGACTAATATTGATCGCAAGACGCCGAAAAGATGCGGGTAATACACCTTGTTGTTTCCACTGAGCATATTGATAAAACGCTTGCTCAATGATCCACTGACCCAGTTTAAGGATTTGCCCTGTTTCCTCGGCGATAGGCATAAAATGCCCGGGATAAAGCAGCCCTTTTTGCGGATGATTCCAGCGTATCAGCGCTTCAACACCAATCAGTTGCAAATCGTCGTCAACTTGGGGCTGATAGTAAAGCACGAGCTGGTCCAAATAGAGTGCATCGTGAAGGCCTTTTTCTATTTGCTGTAATCGCTCAACCTGCGCATGCATTTCTGGTTCATAAAATAAGTAGTTGTTACGTTGGCTGACTTTTGCCCGATAGAGCGCAGTATCGGCTTGGCGCAGAATATCCAACGTGTCTTTGACATCAGCAGGAAAGACCGAAATCCCTAGACTCACCGTGCAGTAAAGCTGATGTTCATCAATGACAAAGGGGTTGGCCGTTAATGCCATCAACTGTTTGGCGATTTCTTCAGCCCGTTGTTTTGAAACACAAGGCAGCAATATAGCAAACTCATCGCCACCGATGCGTGCGGCGAGATGGTCGGGTTTAAGCCAAGCTTCTAAACGCGCCGACAGTGCTTTAAGTAACTGGTCACCAATGGAGTGACCGAGTGAATCATTGATGGTTTTAAAACGGTCTAAATCGAGATAAAACAAGGCGCCACTCGCGTTGGTCTGTTTGGTTTCCTGTAAAGTTTCATCCAAGCGTTGCATCAGCATACTTCGGTTCGCTAGTCCGGTCAGCGAGTCATAGTAGGCGAGACGGTTGAGTTTATTTTCCGCTATTTCACGTTCTTGCCAGATATGTAAAAACGTAGTGGCGAGATGAGTCAACTCATCTTTCCGCGCTTTGAGGGGGATTGCTGGGGCCTGCTTGGTGTTTTGGAGTGATTGTACCCAACCGACTAATACCAGAATGGGTTTGGATAATTTGTAATAGAAAAACACCAACAAAACGCAGGTTAGGACAACATTTCGCAACAGATCGAACAGTAGCAGTTCATAGGTTCTTTTTATGAACTGTTTGGACAAATGACTGCCATTGATAGTAAAGCTCAATGAGCCAATGATGGCTTTTGAATTTGGCTGGTGGAGATCAATAGAAAACTGCGCTGGTGATGGGGTGAGAAAGTTGGATAAGTACTCGGTAAAGGCAGAATGCGACTCCGGTTTGCGGGTTAATTGGGCGAGTACATCGCCAAAATCATCAATGATTTCCACGTGATTGATCGCTGGATCGCTCATTAGGGCGGTCGCCACTTGTTTGGCTAACGACGGATTTAAAAAGTACGCAGCTTGGCTTGCATTCGCGTAATGCTGATTAAGCTGGATTTGATAGTGGCTTTTTATTCGGTCTTGCTCTTGGTGTAAATCAACAATGATGACATAAACACTGAACATCAAACTTAGCACAACAGAAACGAGAAAAACCGTTTTGGCTTGACGAAACGCCAGCGATGAGGAGCGATTGATGTTTGACATTACGACCTAATTATTGACGGCTACTCCTTTAGTTATAGCCTAAAAATTCGAGCTTTTTATATTCTTTAAATACAAAGAAATCGGCCGGATACCCGATAGATTGTTGCCCAATACCTTAAGATCAGGGACAATACGGCGCAATTGAATCGAGCCATTGGCAGTGTCATGCCAATTGTAGAGCTGAAAAGAGCATTAGCATGTCAAATGAAACCTTTTTGAGCGAAGTGTCGAAGCGTCGTACCTTCGCAATTATTTCGCACCCCGATGCGGGTAAAACCACCATTACAGAAAAAGTTCTTTTATTCGGACACGCCATTCAAACGGCGGGTACGGTTAAAGGTCGCGGTTCTAGTCAACATGCAAAATCTGACTGGATGGAAATGGAAAAAGAGCGTGGTATCTCGGTAACGACCTCTGTGATGCAATTTCCCTATAACGATTGCCTAGTTAACCTACTGGATACTCCGGGGCACGAAGATTTCTCGGAAGATACATATCGGACTTTAACTGCGGTTGACTCGTGCTTAATGGTTATCGATGCCGCAAAAGGTGTCGAAGACCGAACTCGTAAGTTGATGGAAGTAACCCGTCTGCGTGATACGCCAATCATCACCTTTATGAACAAATTGGACCGCGATATTCGTGATCCAATGGAACTGCTTGATGAAGTTGAAAGCGAGCTCAACATTGCCTGTGCGCCGGTGTCGTGGCCTATTGGTTGTGGTAAAGAGTTTAAAGGGGTTTACCATATCCATCGTGACGAAACCATCCTCTACAGCTCTGGCCAAGGTCATACGATTCAAGATGTTCGTATTGTTAAAGGGTTAGATAATCCAGAGTTGGATCAGCACGTCGGCGCGGAACTGGCCGAGCAACTGCGTGAAGAGCTTGAATTGGTGCTGGGGGCGTCTCATGAGTTTGATCGTGAACTGTTCTTACAAGGTGAGCTAACGCCAGTCTTTTTTGGAACAGCATTGGGCAACTTTGGTGTTGACCATATGCTTGATGGCTTGACCGAGTGGGCGCCAGCGCCAATGCCACGTGAAGCAACTGAGCGCACTGTTGAAGCAACAGAAGAAGGCTTCTCTGGCTTTGTATTTAAAATCCAAGCTAACATGGATCCAAAACACCGTGACCGTATCGCTTTTATGCGAATTGTATCAGGTACTTACAAGCAAGGCATGAAAATGAATCATGTGCGTTTGGGCAAAATGGTGAATATTTCTGATGCCGTTACTTTTATGGCGGGTGACCGGTCTCGCGCAGAAAACGCATTTGCTGGTGATATCATTGGTTTGCATAACCATGGCACGATTCAGATCGGCGATACCTTCACACAAAGTGGTGCGCTGAAATTTTCCGGGATTCCGAACTTTGCGCCAGAGTTGTTCCGACGCATTCGTCTCCGTGACCCATTGAAACAAAAACAGCTGCTTAAAGGCTTAGTGCAACTTTCCGAAGAAGGGGCGGTGCAAGTCTTTAGACCATTACAAAATAATGATTTGATCGTTGGCGCTGTCGGTGTATTGCAGTTTGATGTTGTGGTTGCGCGTTTGAAGTCTGAATATAATGTTGAGGCTATTTACGAGAGCGTCAACGTGGCTACGGCGCGTTGGGTGGAATGCGATGATGAGAAAAAACTCGATGAGTTTCAGCGTAAGAACCAAACAAACCTCGCGTTGGATGGTGGTGATAACTTAAGCTACATTGCTCCGACCATGGTGAACCTCAATCTTGCTCAAGAGCGCTTCCCCGATATTAAATTCCGTGCGACTCGCGAACACTAATCAGTATTGAGTTATGGACCTAAAAAAGCCGCTTCATTTGAAGCGGCTTTTTGTTTGAGGCAACGTCTGTCTTACTTTTTCTTTGCGACTTTCTTTTTGGTTTTGGTCGCAGATTTTTTCTTATCGTCTTTTTTCTTTTTCTTCTTGAACACGGGTTTTTTGTGTTTCGGACGTAGGCCATCAACAAAGCGTTCTTTAATATCTTCTTTCACGTAGCGGGCAACGCGATCCATCATTGGCTGATCATGAGCTTCAACCAGAGAAACGGCATTGCCTTTTTTACCTGCACGAGCGGTGCGACCAATACGGTGCAGATAGACATCTGCTGTGCGTGGCATGTCGTAGTTGATCACATGGCTTACATCGGGGAGGTCGATACCGCGCGCCGCAACATCAGTTGCAAGCAGGACATTGACGGTGCCTTCACGAAAACGGCTAATCGCATTATTACGGCGATCTTGTGGCATTTCTCCTTGAATCCAAGCGCAAGGAATAGAAGCACTTTCCAACTCAGATCTTAGCTCTGCAAGACGTTCACGAGTTTTTAGAAATACAATTGAACGTTCTGCTTGCGTGGTCAAAATGGTCTTTAGCAGCGTTAGTTTGTGCTCTGCGTTATCCGCGCGGTGATACCACTGGGCGATTTTTTTACGTTCACGACGTGAAGGCTCCGCATCAATATCTGCTGGGTCTGTCAGTAGGCCAGCGCTAAATCCTTCAACCCCTTTGCCTTCCAATGTTGCGGAGAACAGTAGGGTTTGTTTACGCCAGCGGCACTCTGTAGACAGCTTATCAACCACCGGACCAAAGCCCATGTCGAGCATGCGATCGGCTTCATCAAGAATCAGCCATTCAATCGCACGACAGTCAAAACGCTCCGCTTGAATGTACTCCATGAGACGGCCTGGCGTTGCCACGACGATATCTTGAGTTTTGGCCAGAATATCTGCGTGTTCTTGATATTGCACACCACCAGTAATAGTAAAAATATTGAGTGACGTGTGCTTGGCCAATGCGCGCGCTTGATCGGCGACTTGCATCGCGAGTTCACGGGTCGGCGTTAGGATCAGCACGCGCGCTGGCCCAGGTTTACGGCGTGGAAAATCTTGCAAGTATTGCAGCGCAGGCAGGGCAAACGCAGCGGTTTTACCTGTCCCTGTTGGCGCAGACGCCAGAACATCTCGACCATCCAAAGCGGCTGGAATGGCTTGGGCTTGAATGTCAGTTGGGCGACTGAAACCCATGCTTTCAATCGCTTGAAGCAAGTTAGGGTCTAGATCAAGTTCGGCGAAAGTTTTGATCACGTTATTCTCTCCGTGCACCAATGGGCAAATTAGGGCTAAGTTTAGGACGCGGTATTATAAAGGCAACAGTGACCATGATCACAGGTAATTCTACATTTTTAGATAAAATTCTTTGGTTAATGCCGTAAATTCCTCGCTATATTGGCCATTATTGCGGATGACTATCCTTTGCTCATCAGTCATGACCGTTGCTCTTGCTAGCTCAAATAAACTGCGGTTGGCTGCTTTCGCTTGCGTCGGTTTGACCAAACACCGACGCTGTAACTGTAGCCCAAGAGACTGCGCTATTTTGATAAATTGCTCTCCCTCTGCAATCGGCAGGATAAAGCTCGCTTTGCCTTCAGGCTTGAGCCATTGCACACAGCGTTCCAGTAAACTTTGGTGGTTTAGGGTATGAGTATGGCGTGCTGTCGCGCGTTGTGTGGTTTGAGCATGTTCGCCACTATTAAAATAGGGTGGATTACAGATGATGACATCATATTGCTCATCGAGTGCCACCGTTTGAGCATCGGCGTGAATTAAAGAGAGACGCGCCGCCCATGGCGATTGTGAAAAGTTGTCGCTAGCCGCTTGGACAGCATAGGCATCGAGCTCTAACGCAGTAATCTTCGCTAAAGAATTACGCTGAGCGCACATCAAGGCCAGGAGTCCGGTCCCTGTCCCGATATCCAAAATATGATGTGCTTGTTCAACTTGGCACCAAGCGCCGAGCAGTACGCCATCAGTACTCACCGCCATGCCTGCCTGATGCTGAGCAATGGTGAATTGTTTGAAGTTAAAGTTCTTGTTTTTCAATACGCTATGCTCTTAGTTATGACTGATTATTGGGCTTAAACCAGTAATAGTTACTGGTTATATTTTAACGTTTAGATAATTATGCTGGCCATGATTTCTAATATTAGGAAAATTCTTAGTTATAAAATCTGACATTTCTTATTTATATGGTTTATAAAACCAAATATAAGTTGATAATCTGGATTTATATAACGTTTTGGTCGTGAAACTTGCGTATTGTGCGTCATTTCGTCATGATCCTGCTCCCAGATTTTGCCCTGGGATATTCTATTCGGTTGTTTTTCAAACTGACACAACATCAATAATTTCTACAAAAAAGGGTTAGCTGTGAAGCAGACTTTAAAAGTTACAGATATTACCGCAGTCGGCTTTATGCTGTTTGCGTTTTTTTTAGGGGCGGGCAACATCATCTTTCCGCCATTTGCAGGCCAACTTGCCGGTGAGAATTTATTGTCGGCGATGAGCGGATTCTTGCTGACGGCGGTGGGATTACCACTGGTTACAATTATCGCGATTGCACTCGCTGGCGGCAGTTGGGAGCACATGACACGTGATTTGCCGAAAAGCATCGCGACCATTATGGCAGCATTGATCTTCATTATTATTGGCCCCGCTTTTGCTGCGCCGCGTACTGGTTTGGTTGCGTTTGAAATGGCGGTTAATCCATTTATTACCTCGCCTTCGCCATCCGATCTAACTGTATTTTCAGTCATTTTCTTTGGCATCGCGATGCTGTTTGCTTGGTTCCAAGGCAGACTGATTGATATGATTGGTAAGATCTTAACCCCAGTGCTCTTTATCGCGTTGATCATTCTGGCAGTGAGTGTTTTTGTTAACCCTCAGGGGGAGATTCTGCAGGCGCAGAATGAGTACTTAACTCATCCGCTGCAAAAGGGCTTTCTTGAGGGCTACAACACCATGGATACCTTTGCATCATTGATGTTTGGGGTATTAATGGTTGATGCGCTACGCAGTAAAGGTATTACTGAGCGTCGAGCCACCACCAAATATTTAATCAGCGCTGCATTTATTGCGGCTGCGGGGTTAGCATTTGTTTATATTTCCTTATTTTACCTAGGCGCGACGAGCTCGGCAGTTGCATTGGGTGCAGACAACGGTGGCGCTATTTTGAGTCAATATGTGCAAGCGTTGTTTGGTAGCAATGGCCAGTGGGTTTTATCCTCCATTGTGTTGTTAGCTTGCTTGACCACCGCGATTGGTTTGATATCCGCTTGTTCTGATTTCTTTAGTACACACACGCCACTGCCGTACAAAGCTTGGGTGCTGGTTACCGGTGTTGCATGTGCGGTTGTTGCCAATGTAGGCCTGTCACAATTGATTACGCTGTCTGTGCCGGTATTGTTTGCTCTATATCCGGTTGCGATTGCGTTGGTTGCATTAACCTTTTTGCGTCGTCAATTCCGTAATCCACGCTTGGCGTACCGTTTCGTGTTGATTGTCTCACTGTTGTTTGCGCTAATCGATGCGGCGAAAGTTGCTGGTCTCAACATGGGCGCATTTAACTTCCTGCCTCTGTTTGATGTAGGGATGGGGTGGTTACTGCCCACATTTGCAGCGATTGTCGTGATGTTTTTTGTCGGTCAACCTCAAAACCAAGCACTTGCTCAAGACAACGCTTGATAAAGCTATCGGGTAACGTAGAAATCCCTTACGCGGTTTTAGCGTGAGGGATTTTTTTATCCCCCGCGATCGTCCTTATCACTAAAGCGGCGTCATGTCAGCGTTGTATGTAAAAATCCCTGTATCTTGTTCACATTTTTCAGTAGAATTCTGCGGTTAAATTCTACGCTAAAATGTCGAGCAAACATGTTTGAAATCAATCCTATTAAAAATCGTCTTCAGGATGTGTCAGAGCGCACTCAAGTCCTGAGGGGGTATCTTTGACTATGACGCTAAGAAAGAGCGTCTAGAAGAAGTTAACGCAGAACTTGAACAACCGGATGTATGGAACGAACCCGACCGAGCTCAAGCCTTAGGTAAAGAGCGATCTTCTCTAGAAGCGGTGGTTGAGACTATTGTTCAACTAGATCAAGGCGTCGAAGACGTTGAAGGTTTATTAGAGCTTGCGGTTGAAGAAGAAGACCAAGAAACATTCGATGAGATTGAACCGGAATTGGTCGAGCTTGAGGATAAACTCGCTCAGCTTGAATTCCGTCGTATGTTCTCAGGTGATCATGACGCCTCCGATTGCTATATTGACTTGCAAGCGGGCTCAGGTGGTACGGAAGCGCAAGATTGGACCAATATGATGTTGCGTATGTATCTGCGTTGGGCGGAAGCCAAAGGCTTTAAAGCGGAAGTGATTGAAGTCTCTGAAGGCGAAGTCGCAGGATTGAAATCTGCAACGGTACGAATCTCTGGTGAGTATGCGTACGGTTGGCTAAGAACCGAGACCGGTGTTCACCGCTTGGTACGTAAATCTCCGTTTGATTCAGGCGGCCGTCGCCATACTTCGTTTGCCTCTGCGTTTATCTACCCTGAGGTGGATGAAAACATTGCTATCGACGTTAATCCAGCCGATTTGCGAATCGATGTTTACCGAGCCTCTGGCGCGGGTGGTCAGCACGTTAATACCACGGAATCTGCGGTACGTATCACCCATATTCCGACCAACACCGTAGTGCAATGCCAGAATGATCGTTCACAGCACAAAAACAAAGACCAAGCAATGAAGCAGCTACGTGCAAAATTGTTTGAGCTGGAATTGCAAAAACAAAATGCGGAAAAGCAAGCCAACGAAGATGCCAAATCCGATATCGGTTGGGGCAGCCAGATTCGTTCTTATGTGCTTGATGACTCACGCATTAAAGATTTACGTACCGGCGTTGAAAACCGCAATACTCAGGCGGTTCTTGATGGCGATTTAGACAAATTTATCGAAGCTAGCCTAAAATCAGGCCTTTAAGCTTTCACCGACCACAGACAGGATAGATCGAATATGAGTGATGCTGTTCATAACGAAAACCTTCAAGAAGAAAACAAGCTGATCGCTGAGCGTCGTGCGAAACTCGATGAGATTCGCAAGGCGTGTAAAGCGAACGGTCACCCAAATGACTTTCGTCGCGATAGCCTAGCGGGCGACTTACAAGCTGAGTTCGGTGAAAAGACAAAAGAAGAGCTTGAAGCGTTGAATCACATTGTCGCAATCGCGGGCCGTGTGATGGCAAAACGTGGTCCATTCTTGGTGATTCAAGAAACGTCTGGACGTATTCAAGCCTATGCGGCAAAAGACGTTCAAAAAGATCTTAAAGCCAAATATCAAGGCTTGGACATCGGTGACATCATCGGTGTGAAAGGTGCGCTGCATAAGTCAGGTAAGGGCGATTTGTACGTGAATATGGAAGAGTACGAGTTGCTGACTAAAGCTCTTCGTCCACTTCCTGAAAAATTCCATGGTCTAACTGACCAAGAGATGCGTTATCGTCAGCGTTACGTTGACTTGATCGTCAACGAAGATTCGCGCCAAGCATTTATTATTCGTTCTAAATTGGTATCGGCTATTCGTAACTTTATGAGCTCAAAAGGTTACTTAGAAGTTGAAACGCCAATGATGCACGTTATCCCTGGCGGTGCGACAGCGCGTCCGTTTGTGACGCATCACAACGCTCTGGATATTGACATGTATTTGCGTGTTGCCCCTGAACTATACCTAAAACGTTTGGTGGTGGGCGGCTTTGATCGCGTCTTTGAAATCAACCGTAACTTCCGTAACGAAGGGTTATCGCCACGTCATAACCCAGAATTCACCATGATGGAATTCTACCAAGCCTACGCAGATTACAAAGATTTGATGGATCTGACCGAAGAGATGCTAAGCACGGTTGCCATGAACGTTCTGGGCTCGACCTCTATGCCTTATGGGGATGAAACCGTTGAGTTTGGTGGCACTTATGCGCGCATGAGTATGTTTGAAGCGATTAAACACTACAATCCAAACCACGAAGCGATTCAGAACCTTACCGAAGAGGATCTGCAAAACCGTGAATTGATGGTGTCTATCGCGAAATCCGTGCATGTTGATGTCGAGAGCTTCTGGACATGTGGCCAATTGCTTGAAGAGATCTTTGGTGAGACTGCTGAACCCAAATTGATTCAACCGACTTTCATTACGGGTTACCCTGCAGACATTTCACCTTTGGCACGTCGCAGTGATGACAATCCATTCTTTACGGATCGCTTTGAGTTCTTTATTGGCGGTCGTGAAGTTGCGAATGGTTTCTCTGAGCTTAATGACGCAGAAGACCAAGATGCACGTTTTAAAGCTCAGGTTGATGCGAAAGATGCTGGTGATGATGAAGCGATGTACTACGATGCCGATTACATCACCGCTCTTGAACATGGTTTACCACCGACGGCTGGTCAAGGTATTGGTATCGACCGCTTAGCGATGCTGTTCACTAATACGCACACAATTCGCGATGTCATTTTGTTCCCAGCGATGCGTCCTCAGGCGCAACCATAGAGAACATGCAGCGAAAAGATGTGAAAAAGCCACCTTCGGGTGGCTTTTTTTATGCTTTGGGCTTTTTATCGTTAACCGTCTAACGATCATCTGTCTTATGAATGACCCGATTTTTGTTGCAATCAGTTTATGAATGAAAGTCTCGTTCTCTTAGGCAAAACAACTTATTATTTCCAATGTCTCGAAAATAAGACAGATTATTTTCGTAAGTCTCGATAATGTAACGTCTAACGACATGCTGAGTTGGCGCAGCATACAATTAAATATAATTAAACATAAGGAACAGATAAATGGGCACTCAATTCCGAATGGATTCTGTCCCGGGTTCACTTATCGCGGTCGGTGGTACTTATGAACCTTGGCTCTCGGTTTTAGAACAAGTCGGTTGGCGTTGCACACAGTGTGCAGATCTACGTAAAGCAGATGCTCTGTTTGCAGAAACAGGGCCTTGTATTGGTATTGTTGATTTAACTCACGATGAATTTAGCCTCAATGGGATTGCAAATTTGGTGAGCAATCACAAGCAAGTGCGCTGGTTGGCTTTCATTCGTGAATCACAACTCAGCTCAGACACCATTTGCCAGTTCATTGTGAACTTCTGTATTGACTTCTTTACGGCTCCGATCCCGGATGCTCAGTTACTCAGTACCATTGGGCACCAACTGGGTATGTTGAAGCTAGAGAAGAAAGTATGGCCTCATTATGGTAACAACAACGACATGGGCTTAATTGGCGACTCTATCCCAATGAAACGCCTACGCGACCAAATTAAGCGTATTGGTCCAACTGACGTAAGTATTCTGATTTATGGTGAAAGCGGTACGGGTAAAGAAACCGTTGCCCGCGCGGTCCACAAAACGTCTGCACGAGCTCAGAAAGAGTTTATCTCAGTGAACTGCCGTGCGATGTCAGAGCGACGCCTTGAGTGCGATCTATTTGGGATTAATCGCGAAGATGAATCACAGGTCTCAATGTTAGAACGAGCGGATGGCGGAACGGTATTACTCAACGATATCCTCACTTTGCCAAAATCCCAGCAGTTGAATTTGCTGCGTTTTTTACAAGAGGGCACGGTTGAGACGTCGAATGGACGCAAAGAAGTGGACGTTCGTATTTTAGCGGCGAATTCAGCCGATATTGAAAAAGCGTTGATTGATGGTGACTTCAATGAGGAACTCTATCATTACATCAATGTATTGCGAATCAATGTACCAAGCTTGAAAGAACGTGCAGGTGATATAGCTATTCTGGCGCGTCACTTCCTGCAAGAGTACTCAAAAGAGTTTAATGCTCAAGCGCGTAGCTTCACTGAAGATGCCGTTCGTGCTCTGACTCGCTATCATTGGCCAGGTAATGTGCGTGAACTGATGAACCAAATTAAACGTGTGGTTCTGATGTCAGAAACCGTGATGCTCGATGAGCAGCATCTTGATCTACCAAAACGCAGTGATGGTAAGCGTAGCTTGAAGAGTATCCGTGAGCGTAGCGAACGTGACGCTCTGCTATTGGTATTAGAGTCTCATGCAGGGCAGGTATCAATGGCCGCCAAAGAATTGGGTGTGTCGCGTGCAACAATGTATCGTTTGCTCAACAAACATAACCTTATTTCGTCTGATAGCACGATGTAATTTATAAACTGCATTTATTTATAGCCGCGTAATTATTACGCGGCTTTTTCATGGGCAAGAGAATATCTATGTAATAACTTATTCTTAAGCGGAATATATTATTTTTTTATCTACTCTTCGTAATCTTCCAGAGCAATACTGCGTATTTTACTTTTTTTAGAATAAATAATTGAATAATCCGCTAACTTACATAGAATTTAACCATGAGTTCAAGCTCATATCTCATCTTAATTTTGGATTAATTATTTGCTAGGAGGCGCAACATGAAACATCTACATTCAAAACGTCACGTTTGCGCTTCTACTATGGCCATCAATACCAAGATGGACATCGTATCATCACGTACCCAAGCCTCAGATCTATCTCGAGATTTTGGTTCAGATAAACCCGCAAACTAATTAATCCGTAACCTCGAAGGCTGCGGAAGATGGCAGCCCAGAAAGAGCGTTATTCCCCTTTTTATATCTGAGACTGTCATTATTCCCAGCATTATTTCTGGAGAAATAATAATGACTCAATCTGTATATTTAAAATTAGCAATTATCTTAGTTCGTATCGATATCAAACATGAAGAACGAGTTTGGCGAAGTAAAGTTCGACGTAGTGTTCATGATATTCCATGGACAAACGAGCATTTACTTAAGGATATTGGTTTACAAATGGATGGTCGTCCAATTGGTTTTTCTGAGCCTCCAGCACTCACCGCTCAACGTCGTGTTCGTCATCTTCGTCGAATATTAAGTGCGCGAATACCGACGTAATACAGCGGGGCAGGCGAAATGCCTGCCCCGCTACTGATTAAGGGCAAGGATTCGAGTAGACCGTACTAATCTCTTCGATTTTCTGCAGCAGTTCTTGGTTCAACTGCACATCTAAACTGTCGATATTGGCTTTCAACTGTTGCATCGTTGTCGCACCAAGAATGGTTGAAGCAACAAATGGACGTTGGTTCACAAAGGCTAACGCCATCTGGGCTGGATCAAGCCCAAATTCCTGGGCTAAATCAACATAAGCTTGCGCCGCGGCGACACCTTGTGGTTTTGAATACCGTTGGAAACGTTCAAACAAGGTTAACCGGGCACCCGCAGGCCGAGCACCGTTTGCGTATTTTCCGGTTAGCATGCCCATTGCCAGCGGTGAATAGGCCAACAGTTCAACACCTTCAAAGTGGCTAATTTCTGATAAGCCAACTTCAAAGCTGCGGTTGACCAAGCTATAAGGATTTTGAATTGAAACAATGCGCGGTAAATCGTGTTTTTCAGCCAACCTTAGCAAGGTCATAACCCCCCAAGGGGTTTCATTGGAGACGCCGATGTAACGGATTTTCCCGGCTTTGACCAGTTCGCTTAACGCTTCTAAAGACTCAATTAAGGTAACTTCTTCTTTGCCTTCAGGCGTCGGGTAGTTGAGCTTGCCAAAGGTATTAGTTTGTCGTTGTGGCCAATGTAGCTGATAAAGATCGACATAGTCGGTTTTTAAACGACGTAAGCTATCGTCGATGGCTTGATGGATGTTGCGTCGGTCTAAACTGAGGTTATCACGAATGTAGGGAACGCTACGGGGACCGGATACTTTCGTTGCCAATACCACCTTTTCACGTTTTCCGCTCTTCTCTAACCAGTTCCCTATATACTCTTCCGTTAATCCTTGAGTTTCCGCTTTCGGTGGAACCGGGTACATCTCAGCCGTATCAATAAAATTAATACCACGCTCTAATGCGTAATCAAGCTGGCGAAAGGCATCGTCTTGGGTATTTTGTTCACCAAAAGTCATTGTGCCTAAACACAGCTTACTGATTTCCAACGTTGAATGAGGGAGCTTAGTGGTTTGCATGTCACTTCCTTGATCAATGTGAATTGTGTTGACCCCCACTATATGTGAATTATCAGAGAGATGGGAAGCGGTTAAGCACAAATTCGCATTTATTATCAGCTTAGCTACACTTTGGTTGGAGGTGGCATTATGCACAAGTATCAGTTAACCAAATGGCTGCGTGGCGAACATAAAGGTGATGGGCAAGGCCCAAAAGTGTTCTTAATCGGCTGCTCTGATCTTTCGAGTTATCTCTTGGCTGTTGAATATAAGCAACGTGTAGAGCCCGTTAAGCAAGACTCTCGTCCGGTGCACTTTACCTCATTAGAACAAGCTAAAGAGGCACTTCAGAGCATGGGGGTAGGGCACGCCTATTTACGTTTGCATAACGCCTACGATGAATGTGGCAGTGGTCAACACGTGGGTTATTGTGAAATCGAATTACCTTTGTTCACTCATTGATCACTTGGTGCGTGAACATAATGTTGATTGAGGATTTGCTCGGTAAACTGAGTACGTAAATAGAAACCTCTTGGTCTGGTTTTGATAATGCGACCGCTGGCTCCGTATGCTTCTGTCAGGGCTTTGCCATTTGCTGCTTTTGGTCTTAGCTGCATGACTTCACCGTGCTTAGCTGTAATCTGCTCGACTTCGCCTAGTACGATCATCTCCATCAACTCTTCCCAATCTTGTTTCAATTGCTGCTCTTGTTTCAGCGAAGGAGACCATAAAAGCGGTGAGCCGACTCGCCTCTCTGCCAGTGGTATCTCGCGCTCTCCTTCCACTGGAATCCAGAGAATCCGAGATAACTTATTGCGTACATGGCTTGTTTCCCAAGTCAAACCATGAACACCCACTAACGGCGCGACACACACAAAGGTTGTTTCTAATGGTTTACCACTGTAGCTAATGGGAATGCTTTTGAGTTCGATACCGAGCTTTTCAAAATCTTGCGTTGGCTTGCTACCCGCCACTGCGCCTAAGTGCCATTCGAGCAATTGCCCAACCCAGCCTTTGTCGCGTTTCAGGTCTGCAGGGACAGCCATCGTGGCTTCTTGTGCGAGCTGTTCAAAAGTACAGCCTGCGATGTCAAATGCACGTTGCAATAACTCTTGTTCAGTCTTTGGCTCTGGTTTCATTACCGTATTTAAAATCGCAAAAAACGTAGTGTATCAGAAATGCGGTAAACAGCGGATCGGTTCGCTGAGTAAATAATGATCAAACCGCATAAAAGATCAACATTTAACGGGTTATCCACAGAATTGAGAGAATGTCTGACCCATTTGAGCAATGCTGGATCAATTAACAGGGGTTGTAAGCGATTAAATTACTTGAAATTTGGCGTTTTTTGCGAAAATTGTACTGAGTGGTGTGGATAAAACCATGGTTGATGGATCTTTGACCGATCTGTTGTGAGGGTTGTCTCTCGCGTTGTGAATTTTGAGAGTCTGAGCGGAAAAATTAAATAACTTTATGTTTTTACTTAATTTTGGTCGTCTATGTTTTTAATTTGTATTTAGGTCAATTACTCAAACTAAAGTTAAAGATCGCTTATTTGTGAATTTTTCACATAGTTATACACAGAAAAGGTGAATAAATGTGGCCTATGACGCATTTGTGTGTTGATAACCTCGAATGGGATTAAAAGTTATCCAACAACTGTCGACGGCATCATAAATTATTGGTCAATAAGGTCAGGATGTTTGCTCCTGTTGGGGATATGTGGAAAAATCACGGGTATTAAGATTTTATTAGAGGTTGGCCAGTGATAGATGGCGATGGTTACCGGTTAAATGTCGGGATTGTGATTTGTAACAGCCATGGTCAGGTCTTCTGGGCAAAACGATACGGACAACACTCATGGCAATTTCCTCAGGGGGGAATTGATGATGGTGAAACTCCTGAACAAGCAATGTTCCGGGAGTTGTATGAAGAGGTTGGTCTTACTAAAAAAGATGTAAAGATCGTCGCTTCGAGCCGACATTGGTTAAGGTATAAACTACCAAAACGTTTGGTTCGCTGGGATTCTAAACCGGTCTGTATTGGCCAAAAACAGAAATGGTTTCTGCTGCGTTTGGACTGTGATGAAACACGAATCAATATGCAAAGTGGAAATGCGCCTGAATTTGATGGTTGGCGATGGGTAAGTTACTGGTATCCTGTACGGCAAGTTGTGTCTTTTAAGCGCGATGTATATCGCCGCGCCATGAAAGAGTTTGCATCCATGGCAATGCCTTTTAAAGAGCGCAAGGCAAAAGGTAAACGGAAAAACCGAAGAGGATAAGAATAGACATGCTTTCGCAGCTTAGGGATATCGTTGAAGAGGTTTCAAAAGTTGAAGACGTGCATCAAGCGTTGGAGATTTTTGTTAAACAAACCTGTTTGGCGATGCACACCGATTGTTGCACAGTCTATTTAGCGAATGAACAAATGCATCGCCTTGAACTGATGGCCACACAAGGCCTGAAGTTCAAAGGCGATGAAATCCATATCGATTTTAATGAAGGCTTGGTGGGCTTGGTCAAACGCAGTGCCGAGCTTCTTAACCTTGCTGAAGCATCCAAACATCCAAACTTTAAATACTTCTCTGAGCTGGGTGAAGAAATTTACCAAAGCTTTCTAGGTACGCCGATTATTCATCGTAAGCAAGTGCTTGGTGTGTTGGTTGTCCAGCAAAAAACACCGCGCCAGTTTGATGAAATCGAAGAATCATTTTTAGTGACCTTGGCTGCGCAGCTGGCGGTTATTGTGGCGCACGCCCAAACTCAGGGCGCTTGGCGGTTAGAGAAAAAGCAACAAGAAGTGATTGGCATTCCGGCTTCGACAGGGATCGCTATTGGGAATTTCTGGTGGGATGACACTCAGCCCGAGTTATCTCATGTTTATCCGGCCTCTACCGTGGATGTCGATAAAGAGCATGAGTGGCTATTACTTGCGATTGAAGCGGCGCTGGCTGATTTTCGCCGAATGCGTAAAAAACTCGATAGTGAAATTCATAAAGAAACGCTGGCGATTTTTGACCTTTTTACTCACTTGCTCAACGACCCTATGCTCAGGAAGGATCTGAAAGCGCAGATTCAAAAAGGGGATCGTGCGGATTGGGCATTGCGCCAAGTGGTTGAGTCTTACTCTAATCGGTTTGCGAAAATGTCCGATGTCTACTTGCGAGAGCGTGCGCAAGATATTCGCGAGCTCGGACAGCGTCTGCTTTATTTCCTCTACAATACCGAACATGAAGAACGCGAACTGGATAAGCCAGTTATTCTCGTCGTTAGGGAGCTCACGGCCTCTCTACTGGCGTCGGTTCCCAAAGATAAGTTGTTAGCCGTCGTCTCTCTAGAAGGGGCGGCAAATTCGCACGCTGCCATTTTATCTCGTGCATTAGGTATTCCTGCTGTCATGGGGGCGAATTTAAGCCTTAAAGCGATCAACGGCCGTAAGGGCGTGGTTGATGGTTACAGCGGTAAAATCTTTGTTTCGCCAAACAAGCAATTACTGCGTGCTTACAAAGCGCTGTCTCGTGAAGAGCGGCAGCTGACCAGTTTGGTGAATGAGCAATCCGACGAGCCTGGAGCGACTCAAGACGGCACGCGTATTGAGATGATGCTCAACTCTGGCTTGAGCGCCGATGCCAATATTGCCATTAATCAAGGCGTTGACGGCGTTGGTTTGTATCGCACCGAGTTTTCTTTCCTCCTTCAACATCGGTTCCCCTCAGAAGAGGAACAAACGCAGCAATATCAGTCAGTGCTCAACAGTTATCCTGACAAAAAAGTGGTGATGCGAACCTTGGATGTGGGAGGCGATAAACCGCTGCCATATCTTCCCATTGAAGAGGACAACCCTTTCTTAGGTTGGCGTGGTATTCGCTTTACACTGGATCATCCTGATATCTTTTTAATTCAAATCCGTGCGATGTTACGTGCCAGTGCGCAGTACCAAAATCTGAGTATTTTGTTGCCGATGGTTTCGGGAGCCCAGGAGTTAGATGATGCCATGGCGATCATTGACCGCGCTTATCAGGAAATCTCTAAACTGGATTCGCGGGTCAAGAGGCCGCAAATAGGGGTCATGGTTGAAGTCCCCTCCATGCTGTATTTACTTCCATTGATCGCAAATAAACTTGATTTCGTTTCGGTGGGGACGAACGACTTAACCCAATACTTATTGGCGGTTGATCGTAACAATGCACGTGTCGCTTCGGTTTATGAAAGTGTTCATCCATCGGTTGTGTTGGCGCTGCAACATATCTACACCACTTGTGAAAGTTTGAAGCTGCCGGTATGTATTTGTGGCGAGCTGGCCGGTGATCCGATCGGTGCATTGCTGCTTGTTGGGCTCGGTTACCGCACGTTAAGTATGAACACCTCCAATATTGCGAAAGTAAAGTACTTGCTAAGAAACAGCCAACTTTCTGAATTAGAATCCCTTGCTCACCAAGCGTTAAAGCAGCCCTACGGTAAAGATATTTATGCTATGATGCAGGCCTTTTTTGAACAGAAAGGATTTGCTGGCTTTATTCGGGCCGGTAAAAAATAGGTACTTAGGTGGGTGTAGAACTGCTGGTTTTACTGCTATTGCTTGGCGCATTTGTGGGAACAATGGCCGGGTTGCTGGGAATTGGTGGCGGGCTGATTGTGGTGCCTGCTCTAGTATTTATCCTACCACTTGCCGATATTGATCCTTCTGTTAGCATGCAAATCGCTCTGGCGACCTCTCTGGCCACCATCATCATCACTTCTGGTTCTTCAGCGCTGAACCACTTAAAGCTCGGTAATGTCGATATGTTTGTCATTAAATGGCTAATGCCTGGCGTGATCGTTGGTGGCTTTGTCGGCGCCAATATTGCTGAGTGGGTTCCATCTCAATACCTACCGAAACTCTTTGGCATTATTGTGCTTGCGCTTGCTATTCAAATGTTGGTATCCATAAAAGCCGTCAAAGTTCGGCCGATGCCCAGCGCGCTGGTGACGATATTAAGTGGCGCGGGTATTGGTATGATTTCCAGTTTGGCAGGTATCGGTGGGGGCTCGTTATCCGTGCCATTTTTAAATCGACATGGCGTCGAAATGCGTAAGGCTGTTGGTTCATCATCGGTCTGTGGCTGTGTCATTGCCATCTCCGGTATGCTTGGGTTTATTGTGCATGGTTATCACTCTAGCGCGCTTCCGCCCTATAGCGTTGGTTATGTGTATTTACCTGCATTACTGGCAATTGCTGCATCGTCGATCTTTACGACTCGATTGGGCGCGAAGCTCGCTACCAACATGCCGACAGGGCAGTTGAAAAAAGTCTTTGCCGTATTTTTACTGTGTATTGCGGGAACTATGCTCGCTTAACTCCATCTTATTATCGAAATCAATAAATTAAGAGTAGCTTTTATGTCTCAGGGATATATGGAATTTCCGAATATCGACCCGGTTCTCGTATCAATTGGTCCTTTGTCCATACGTTGGTATGGACTGATGTATCTGATTGGTTTTGCCTTTGCATTATGGTTGGCGAATCGTCGAGCGGATAAACCGGGCAGTGGGTGGACGCGCGAACAGGTGTCTGACTTACTGTTTGCCGGATTCCTAGGTGTTGTTATTGGCGGACGTATTGGCTACGTGCTGTTTTATAACTTTGGTTTGTTTTTGGAAGATCCGTTGTATTTGTTCAAAGTTTGGACCGGAGGAATGTCATTCCATGGCGGATTACTGGGCGTGATTACGGCGATGATGCTGTACGCGCGAAAGCATGGGCGTACTTTCTTTGGCGTTGCCGATTTTATTGCACCGTTAGTGCCTTTTGGGCTCGGTATGGGCAGGCTTGGAAACTTTATGAATGGCGAACTTTGGGGACGAGTGACAGACGTGCCTTGGGCGATTATTTTCCCAAATGGTGGTCCTTACCCACGTCACCCTTCTCAACTGTATGAGTTCTTTCTCGAAGGAATCGTACTATTCATGATTCTGAATATCTTTATTCGTAAACCAAGACCGTTAGGTTCTGTTTCCGGACTATTTTTGATGGGTTATGGAACGTTCCGCTTTATTGTAGAATACTTCCGCGAACCAGATGCTCAGCTTGGTTTGTTTGGTGGATTTATCTCAATGGGACAAATTCTGTCATTGCCGATGGTGGTGCTTGGTTTAGCGATGATTATCTGGTCATATCGCCGCGGTTTATATCAAGACGTGAACGTCAAAACTAATCAAAAAGCAGTAAAGTAAGGTGCTGAAGTGAAACAGTATTTAGATCTTTGTCAGCGCATCGTTGATCAAGGTGTTTGGGTTGAAAATGAACGTACAGGCAAACGCTGTTTAACTGTCATTAACGCCGACCTCAGTTATGATGTTGAAAACAACCAATTTCCGTTAGTCACCACGCGTAAGAGCTTTTGGAAAGCTGCGGTGGCTGAGCTGCTCGGTTATATTCGTGGCTATGATAATGCGCAAGATTTCCGCCAGTTAGGCACGAAAACTTGGGATGCGAACGCCAACTTAAACCAAGCTTGGTTAAATAACCCATATCGTAAAGGAGATGACGATATGGGCCGAGTTTATGGTGTTCAAGGACGCGCTTGGGCTAAGCCTGATGGTGGACAGATTGATCAACTTAAGAAAATTGTTGATGACTTGACCCGTGGTATTGATGATCGAGGAGAAATTCTCAATTTTTACAACCCTGGCGAATTTCATATGGGGTGTTTGCGTCCTTGTATGTATAGCCATCACTTTTCGTTGCTTGGTGATACGCTCTACCTAAACAGCACTCAGCGTTCATGTGATGTCCCTCTTGGACTGAATTTTAATATGGTTCAAGTGTATGCTTTTCTGGCGATCATGGCGCAGATCACCGGTAAAAAGGCCGGCGTTGCTTACCATAAAATTGTCAATGCGCATATTTATGAAGATCAACTGGAGTTGATGCGTGATGTCCAACTCAAACGTGAACCGTTACAAGCGCCGACATTTCACATTAACCCTGATATTCGTTCACTCGAAGATTTAGAAACTTGGGTGACGCTTGATGACTTTGATGTCCAAGGCTACGAAAGTCACGAACCGATTAAGTATCCATTCTCGGTCTAATCTTTGATACAAACAAAAAAGAGCCCCAATGGGGCTCTTTTTATATCTGATATCTGCGCGTGACTTACGCACTTAAAGCGAGGATTACGCCTGGAATCAGAACGAAGACGGACACCAGGTATCCGGCAACAATGGCTTTATTTTTTACCGCCATGTCCGAGATATAATCTGCGCCTTTCAGTGGCAGTTCGCGTAGGAACGGAATACCGAAGATAAACAGAGTTGCCAAAATATTAAAGGCTAAATGCACTAAGGCAATCTGTAGTGCAAATACGGCAAACTCACCAGATACTGCCGTTGCCGCGAGTAGGGCGGTGATACAAGTACCGATGTTGGCACCTAGAGTAAACGGATATACTTCACGAACTTTCAACACGCCAGAGCCAACAAGTGGCACCATTAGGCTGGTGGTCGTTGAAGACGATTGAACCAGTACTGTGACAATGGAACCGGAGACAATCCCGTGGATTGGGCCACGGCCAATTGCATTTTTTAGAATATCACGAGCGCGGCCAACCATCAGGCTCTTCATCAATTTACCCATGACGGTAATGGCGACAAAAATAGTTGCGATACCCAGTAGAATCAGCGCAATCCCGCCTGCGGTGTCTCCAAAGGTGTGCAGCGGCTCCTTAATCGCGCTAACAACAGGTTTAGTGATTGGTTTAACAAAGTTAAAGCCTTTCAAACTCATATCACCGGTTGCAAGCAGAGGAGAGACTAACCAATGGGAAATCTTTTCCAAAATACCAAACATCATTTCGAGTGGCAGGAAGATAACTACAGCCAGTAGATTGAAGAAGTCATGAATCGTGGCACTCGCAAACGCGCGCTTAAACTCTTCTTTACAGCGGATATGGCCTAAGCTGACCAAAGTGTTGGTGACGGTGGTACCGATGTTCGCCCCCATGATCATCGGGATGGCCGTCTCAACAGGGAGACCGCCAGCGACGAGGCCAACGATAATTGATGTTACGGTACTGGATGATTGAATCAGCGCCGTTGCGACTAAGCCAATCATTAATCCTGCAACGGGATGTGAGGCAAATTCAAACAGTACTTTTGCCTGTTCGCCTGTTGCTAATTTGAAGCCACTTCCAACCATAGATACAGCCAGTAGTAGCAGGTATAACATGAATGCCAAGTTTGCCCAGCGCAGCCAGCGCGTGCTTGATGCCGTTGGGGCTGCAGTTGTCGCTTGGTTCATCATAATCTTCTCCGTGGACCCACGTTACAACTTGTGGGTGGGTAATTATAAACTCGAGGCGATAGTAGAGATGAAATATTTCAGTAATATGACAATTTGTTGTCATCAAGCGACTTTCGAGTTTTTTGGAGAAAGTACACGCTATTGTTTGGCTTGTTTTTATTTTAATTTATTGATTTAAATGGTTATTTTCTTAGTCTTTAAAATTGTGATTTAAGCCATTTTTTGGCAATTTTTTTCGATTTAGACGGTGACTTTCAATCTTTCTGGCCATGATATTGTCATATAACTTATGATAAGGTTTCGTTATTACCTGTTTTTATGACTGGTAACTTCGTTTATTACGAAGTTAATGCTGTCATCTTGTTATTAAAGCGATAAATCTTTATGTCCCATTTGAACTATAACCACCTTTATTACTTTTGGATGGTGTGTAAGCAAGGGTCGGTCACCAAGGCGGCTGATGCGCTGTTTTTAACCCCACAGACGGTGACTGGGCAAATCAAAGCGTTAGAAGAGCGTATGTCGGGTAAGCTCACTAAGCGTAATGGGCGCACATTAGAGCCCACAGAGCTTGGGCAGTTAGTGTTTAAATATGCTGATCGCATGTTTGGCTTAAGTTACGAGATGCTCGATATCGTTAATTACAGTCAACGCTCTAATATGCTGTTTGATGTCGGTGTGGCGGATGCGCTGTCTAAACGTCTGGTCAGTAAAATTTTGATGACCACGGTACCGGATGATAACAGTATTCACTTACGCTGCTTTGAGTCGACCCATGAAATGCTGTTGGAGCAATTGTCTCAACATAAATTGGACATGATTTTATCCGATTGCCCAGTGGATTCCAGTCAAAGCCCTGGGCTCTATAGCAAGAAACTGGGAGAGACATCAATGAGTTTTTTCTGTTCTCGAGAAATGAATGACGTCGTATTCCCCCAAGACCTAGAACTGCGTAAATTATTGATACCAGGAAGCCGGACGTCTATGGGGCGTAAAATTCTTCAGTGGTTTGATAAACAGGGTCTAAGCCCCAATATTTTGGGAGAGTTTGACGATTCTGCATTGATTAAAGCGTTTGCGCGTTATCACCACGAGGTGATCTTCTTGGCGCCAACACTGTATGCTGCAGAAGTTAAAGATGAGCTACCTCTTAAACAGATTGCAAAGCTTAACGATCTCAAAGAAGAATATTACGTAATTTTTGCTGAGCGTATGATTCAACATCCTGCAGTGAAAAACGTGTGTGACGCAGATTTTCATGATCTATTTGAAACATAAGTTTATTCAGTGAATGAGATCGATTATTATCACAATTACTATTTATCAATTTATAAAACGCATGTTCAACTTTGGTTGGTGTGCTGAAAGGTGTCATTCCAAGAGGTTAATCACTACATGAACCTACAAGAGATGGAAAAGAACTCAGCCAAGGCGGTAGTGCTGCTGAAAGCGATGGCAAATGAGCGCCGCTTGCAGATTTTATGTTTATTGCATGACAGCGAACTGTCGGTCGGGGAGTTGTGTGCCAAATTGTCGTTAAGCCAGTCGGCTTTGTCACAACATTTAGCTTGGCTGCGCCGTGATGGGTTAGTGAATACTCGCAAAGAAGCCCAGACGGTGTTTTACACCTTGAGCAGTGGTGAAGTAAAAAAGGTCATACAGCTGCTGCATCGTCTCTATTGTGAGTAAATAAAGAAGAAAATTGCAGCGTTAGAAAATAAAAAAACCGGCCTAGGCCGGTTTTTCTTCTCTGAGAATCAAAGCGAAATTATAGTGCTTTGATACGTGCAGTGAAGCGAGACTTATGACGAGCTGCTTTATTCTTGTGAATAAGGCCTTTAGTTGCCATACGGTCTAAAATCGGTGTAACTACAGCGAATGCAGCCGTTGCCGCTTCTTTGTCGCCTGCTTCAATAGCAGCAACAGTTTTCTTCATGTAAGTGCGCATCATAGAACGACGGCTAGCGTTGTGCTGGCGACGTTTCTCAGCTTGGATAGCGCGCTTCTTAGCAGATTTACTATTTGCCAAGGGTCTAACTCCCAAAAACTTTAGTTCGGTGACATTTTAAGGGCGAGGAATATCCCCTATTTGCTCTTAAATGTCAAATGATTTGTGCAAAAACCCATCGAGCCCAAACAAATTTTGGATTCAAAGGCCTTCACGGTTAAGATGGCGGGGATTCTAACAGTATTTTTTTTCCAATGCTAATACTTATCTGCTCTTCTCGATGACTTAATGTCTTTAGGGCAGTTTCTTCGGCTGTGTTTATTTTTGAGGTTACTGTGAGTAAAGGTCTGCTCAAATCCGGCGCGATAGTCAGCGCCATGACGTTGGTGTCACGAGTTTTAGGGTTAGTACGGGATATTGTGGTCGCCAACTTAATGGGGGCTGGGGCCAGTGCTGATGTGTTCTTTTTTGCCAATAAAATTCCCAATTTTTTACGTCGTCTATTTGCTGAGGGGGCGTTCTCACAAGCTTTTGTACCGGTATTAACTGAGTATCATGCGCAAGGTGACCATCAGAAAACCCGGGAGTTAATCGCCAGCGCTGCGGGAACATTAGGCGTCATAGTGACCTTAGTGACCGTGGTTGGTGTGGTGTTCTCTGGAGCGATTACTGCCCTGTTTGGTGCCGGTTGGTTTATTGATTGGTTGCATGGAGGGCCCTCTGCAGCCAAGTTTGAGCTTGCCAGTTTCATGCTCAAAATTACATTTCCTTACTTATGGTTTATTACCTTTGTCGCTCTATCAGGCGCAATACTTAACACCATGGGGAAATTTGCGGTTTCGTCATTTACACCTGTATTTCTTAATATCACGATCATTGCGGCGGCGATATTTATCTCCCCACGCTTAGAACAACCTGAAATCGGCTTAGCGATAGGGGTCTTTCTTGGTGGATTGGTTCAGTTTTCATTTCAAATTCCTTTTCTTATCAAAGCTGGCGCTTTAGTTCGACCTAAATGGGGATGGCGACATCCGGGAGTGATCAAGATTCGCACCTTGATGATTCCTGCTTTATTTGGCGTCTCGGTGAGCCAAATTAACTTACTGTTCGATACCTTTATTGCTAGCTTCCTTGCAACCGGTTCAATCAGTTGGCTTTATTATTCGGATCGCCTGTTGGAATTTCCGCTTGGATTGTTTGGCATTGCTATCGCAACGGTGGTTTTACCTGCCTTGTCCCGTAAACATGTTGATGCTGAATCGAAAGGCTTTTCCAGCACCATGGACTGGGGGGTGCGTATGGTGGTGTTATTGGGGTTGCCGGCGATGCTGGGGTTGATGGTATTGGCAAAACCAATGCTAATGGTCTTGTTTATGCGTGGTGAGTTTACGGTTCAAGACGTGCAGCAAGCGTCTTTATCGTTAACGGCATACGCTTCTGGTTTACTCAATTTCATGTTGATAAAAGTTTTGGCGCCTGGTTATTACTCACGCCAAGATACTAAAACTCCCATGAAATATGGCATTGTCGCCATGATAACTAACATGGTGTTCAATGCGATCTTTGCTTATTTATATGGCTATGTGGGGTTGGCTATCGCCACCGCGCTTTCTGCGTTCGTCAATATGGCGCTGCTGTATCGAGGCTTACATCTTCAAGGCGTGTACCGAGTATCACGCCGAACCTTTGTATTTATGATTCGTCTTATTCTTGCTGGTGCTGTCATGGTGGCAGCCTTGTATTGGCAACTTGAAGATCTCACCGTATGGCTGAGTTGGGGGCTGACACAGCGTATGGTCATGCTGGCGGCACTGATTGTGATGGCCGCAGTAATCTATTTATTGAGCCTGTTGATTATCGGCGTACGTTTAAAAGATCTAAAAGCAGCGACAGACTAAAGAGGATTGTATATAATCCGTCGGTTTCACCCTTAGCCAACTCAAACGAGAAATATTTAGCAGCATCTGATGGAATTGATTCGAGGCAGACATAATATTCAACCGAGGCACCATGGCTGTGTGTTGACGATAGGCAACTTTGACGGTGTGCATCTAGGGCATCAGAAGGTGTTACGCCAAGTCAGTGAACAGGCTGCCCGTTTAGGGTTGCCATCGACAGCGATGACGTTTGAACCTCAACCGTTAGAGTTGTTTGCTAAAGATAATGCACCAGCAAGATTGACTCGCTTACGAGATAAATACGTTCAATTGGGTAAATTGGGGATTGAACGTTTGTTGTGTATCAATTTTAATGCGCATTTCGCCAATCTCAGTGCGGACTACTTTATCCGTGACTTGTTGGTCAAGCGTTTGGGTGTTAAGTTTTTGGTGGTCGGAGATGACTTCTGCTTTGGTAAAGGGCGAGAAGGCAACTTCGCAATGTTACAACAAGCTGGAAAAAAGTACGGCTTTGAAGTAGTGAATACCCATAGCTTCTGTTTTGATGAGTTAAGAGTGAGCAGTACTGCTATTCGAGATGCATTAGCGAACGACAAACTTGAAGAAGCTGAAATCATGTTAGGGCGCCATTATAGTATTAGCGGGCGTGTCTCTCATGGGCGAAAATTGGGCCGTACGATAGGCTTTCCAACGGCAAACATTCCGCTTAAGCGTCGAGTGTCTCCGGTTTCTGGAGTCTATGTGGTTCAAGCAAAAGGCATTACCGAACAACCGATTGGCGGCGTTGCAAATATCGGCAATCGACCAACGGTGAATGGAGTGCGTCAACAATTAGAAGTTCACTTATTTGACGTTCAAGCTGATTTATATGGAAAACAGCTTGAAATTGAACTTTTACACAAGCTTCGCAATGAAGAGAAATTTGCTTCATTTGAGGCACTGAAACAACAAATCGAATTGGATGCTGATGCAGCAAGGGCGTGGTTGCATCAGTTTAAACGTTGATTCCGATGGAATTAACATAATGTCTAATGTTCGCCCAAAAGAACGGAATTAAGAATCGATGAGTGAGTATAAAGATACCCTGAACTTACCGGAAACAGGGTTTCCAATGCGCGGCAATCTGGCCAAACGCGAGCCAGAGATGCTTAATCGTTGGTACAAAGAAGATCTTTACGGTGCAATCCGTGAAGCAAAAAAAGGTAAAAAATCTTTTGTATTACACGATGGCCCTCCCTATGCGAATGGTGACATTCACATGGGACACGCACTAAACAAGATTCTTAAAGACATTATTATTAAATCCAAAACATTGTCAGGGTATGACTCACCTTATATTCCAGGTTGGGACTGTCACGGTTTGCCAATTGAATTGATGGTTGAGAAGAAAGTCGGTAAGCCAGGTCAGAAAGTGACGGCTGCTGAGTTTCGTGAAAAATGCCGCGAGTACGCAGCAGGTCAGGTAGAAGGCCAAAAAGAATCGTTTATTCGCATGGGGATTCTTGGTGAGTGGGAAAAACCTTATCGCACCATGGATTTTGCAACCGAAGCGAACATCATTCGTGCTCTGGGTAAAATCGCTGACAATGGTCACTTATTGAAAGGCTTTAAGCCTGTTCACTGGTGTACGGATTGTGGATCGGCTTTGGCTGAAGCTGAAGTCGAATACAAAGATAAAACGTCGCCATCTATCTATGTGCGTTTTAAGTCGGCTGACGAAGCGGCGTTGTTGTCTAAATTCTCTCTTGAGAATGGTCATGCGGGTGAAGGCCAAGTTTCTACTGTTATCTGGACAACTACGCCATGGACCATGCCAGCAAACCGCGCTGTGTGTTTACGTGATGATCTTGAATATGCCTTGGTTCAAGTTGAAGGGGATACCCCTGAGCGCTTGATCGTTGCGGCAGAACTGGTGAAAGACGTGATGGATCAAGCGGGTGTTGAAAACTATCACAACCTAGGCTTTGCCAAAGGCGAAGCACTTGAGTTGTCGCAATTCCATCACCCATTTTATGACTTCACTGTGCCAGCGATCCTCGGTGATCACGTGACAACAGAATCTGGTACCGGTGTCGTTCATACTGCTCCAGGCCATGGTCAAGAAGACTTTGCAGTCGGTCAGAAATACGGTCTCGAAGTGGCTAACCCAGTTGGTTCAAACGGTGTCTACCTTCCAGATACTCAGTTCTTTGCTGGTCAGCATGTGTTTAAAGCAAACGATGCTGTGATTGACGTGCTCAAAGAGCATGGTTCACTGCTGCATAACCACGCGTATGAACACAGTTACCCACACTGCTGGCGCCACAAGACGCCAATCATCTTCCGCGCCACACCACAATGGTTTGTGTCGATGGATAAAGCAGGATTGCGCGCTAAAGCACTTGAATCGATCAAAAACGTACAATGGATTCCTGAGTGGGGCCAAAACCGAATTGAAGGCATGATGGAAGGACGCCCTGAGTGGTGTATTTCTCGTCAGCGTACTTGGGGCGTGCCGATTGCTCTGTTTGTTCACAAAGAAACAGCGGAGCTGCATCCGAATACTCCTGAGTTGATCGAGAAAGTGGCACAACTTGTTGAGCAAAAAGGTATTCAGGCGTGGTGGGATGTTGAAAACGCAGAGCTACTTGGCGCGGACGCGGACAACTACGAAAAGGTACTGGATACGCTGGATGTGTGGTTTGACTCGGGTGTAACTCACTACTCTGTGGTTGATGGACGTGAAGAGTTTCATGGCGCGCAAGCCGATATGTATCTTGAAGGGTCAGATCAACACCGTGGTTGGTTCCAGTCATCGCTGATTACCTCAATCGCAATGAAAGACAAAGCCCCTTACAACCAAGTCTTAACCCACGGTTTTGTGGTGGATGGTCAGGGTCGTAAGATGTCGAAGTCTATCGGTAACGTTGTGTCACCAAAAGACATCACCAACAAGTTGGGTGCTGATATTCTTCGTCTATGGGTTGCCTCGACTGACTACACTGGTGAGGTTGCCGTTTCAGATGAAATTCTAAAACGTAGCGCAGACTCTTATCGTCGTATTCGTAACACGGCTCGTTTCTTCTTGGCAAACTTGAACGGCTTCAATCCTGAAACTGATTTAGTGCCTGCTAACGAGATGGTCGCGCTTGACCGCTGGGCGGTTGGCCGTGCATACGCCGCGCAGCAAGAAATCGTTAAAGCATACGAAGAGTACAATACCCATGCGGTTATGCAGCGATTGATGCATTTCTGTTCTATCGAAATGGGGTCTTTCTATCTCGACATCATTAAGGACCGCCAGTACACCGCTAAAACGGGTGGCAATGCTCAGCGCAGCTGTCAAACCGCTTTGTACTACATCGTTGAAGCATTGGTTCGTTGGATGGCGCCAATCATGTCTTTTACTGCAGATGAAATCTGGAATGAAATGCCGGGTCAACGTGGTCAGTTTGTGTTTGCTGATGAGTGGTTTGATGGATTGTTCGCACTGGATAGCAGCGAAGAGCTTAACAACGAGTTCTGGCAAGAAATCCTCCACGTTCGTGGTGCAGTGAATAAGGTGATCGAAGCGGCTCGTAACGAGAAGACGATCGGTGGTTCATTACAAGCTGAAGTCACTTTGTTTGCAGAGCCAGCATTGGCGGCGAATATCAATAAGCTTGGTGATGAACTGCGCTTTGTTCTGCTCACTTCGGCTGCAAGTGTGGCGCCTCTTGATGCGAAATCTGATGCGGCACAAGCGACGGATATCGAAGGCCTGTGGGTTGATCTACATGCGACCGAGTCTGAGAAGTGTGAGCGTTGTTGGCACCATACGCCGGAAGTTGGCACCATCGCTGGTCATGAGACCATCTGTGGACGTTGTGTGTCGAACGTCGAAGGTGAAGGCGAAGTTCGTCACTTTGCTTAATATTTAGCACTGACTGTCAAAGCAAGGGTTAAATATGAGTGAACAAACGCTGACGTTAAAGCAATCTGGAGTTCGCTGGCTATGGCTAGCGGCTCTGATTTTTGTCGCGGATATAGGTATTAAACTCGTGGTTATGAATAGCATGGGTTATGGCTGGGAGAACCGAATCGAGGTTCTACCATTCTTTAACTTGCTGTATGTTCATAACTACGGAGCGGCTTTTAGCTTTTTAAGCGATCAAGAAGGTTGGCAGCGTTGGCTGTTTACCGGCATCGCTTTCGCCGTTACTGGCATGCTCACCTATTGGATGAGTAAACTGCCAGCGAAAGAGAAGTGGAATAATATCGCTTATGCTCTGATCATCGGCGGCGCGGTAGGCAATGTATTTGACCGCGTAGTCCATGGTTTTGTGGTCGATTACCTTGATGTTTATTGGGGTAACTACCATTGGCCGGCTTTTAACCTTGCGGATTCAGCGATCTGCATTGGAGCGGCGATGATCATTCTTGATGCTTTTCGTGGTAAAGCGGATAAGCGTTAAGCGCATCCTATGAGTGAAGTAGCGCTGCTTGTGTTAACGAGCGGCGCTTTTTTGTATCTGGTCGACTGCTATTTTTTGTCACAATGGTATTATCTGCTTCCAATGATAATAACGCTGCTTGGTATTTATCAGTAGCGAGAAGTAAAAGGAAGCCCTAACGTGACCACCATTACCTCCCATTCAGAAGTGACCCTTCATTTCACCATTAAATTGAGCGATGGCTCTGTGGCTGACAGCACACACAACATGGGTAAGCCCGCGAAGTTTGTGATGGGCGATGGAAGCCTGAGTGACAACTTTGAGCAGTGTTTAATTGGCCTTCAGCAAGGTGACAGTCGTTCGATTGAACTCAAAGCCATCGATGCTTTTGGTCTGCCAAATCCGGACAATATTCATTACATGGATAGAGCTAAATTTGTTGGTGACAACCAAGTTGAAGTTGGCACCATTATGGCGTTCTCTGGCCCTGATGGTATGGAGATTCCGGGGATTATTACTGATATTGCTGGCGATTCTGTCACGGTGGATTTTAATCATCCTCTGGCTGGACAGGACGTCACCTTTGATGTTGAAATCTTAGCGGTTGAAACAAGTAATTCATAAACTGACTCGCATCTTGAAGTGAGTTAAGTATAAAATGACCAGCCTGAGTTTTCCCATGAGCAATAAGATGAAAATACTGTTAGCGAACCCTCGCGGTTTTTGTGCCGGTGTTGATCGTGCGATTAGCATTGTAGAGCGCGCCCTTGAAATGTATCAGCCGCCTATCTATGTGCGCCATGAAGTGGTACATAACCGGTTTGTGGTTGAAGGATTAAAACAGCGTGGTGCGATTTTCGTCGAAGAGCTAAGTGAAGTTCCAGATGATAACATCGTGATCTTCTCAGCACATGGTGTATCGCAAGCGGTGCGCAAAGAGGCCAAAGAACGTGATTTGACGGTATTTGATGCGACTTGTCCATTGGTGACTAAAGTGCATATGGAAGTCGCACGTGCTAGCCGAAAAAGTATGGAAGTGGTGCTGATTGGCCATGCTGGACATCCGGAAGTTGAAGGTACGATGGGGCAATATGCCAGCCAAACTGGCGGTATGTATTTGGTTGAAAAACCGCAAGATGTAGAACAGCTTCTGCCGATTGTGAAAGATCCTAGTAACCTTCATTATGTGAGTCAGACAACGCTCTCTGTGGATGAAACGGCAGACGTGATTGATGAACTTCGCCGTGTATTCCCAAGTATTCAGGGGCCACGTAAAGATGACATCTGCTATGCCACTCAAAACCGCCAAGATGCGGTAAGAGATATGGCTGAGCAGGTGGATGTCTTGGTGGTGGTGGGCTCAAAGAACTCATCCAACTCAACACGACTCAAAGAATTAGCAGAAAAACTGGGTACACCTGGTTATTTGACGGATTGCCCAGAAGACATTGAGCCTGAATGGTTTGTCGGCAAGCAAAGCGTAGGAGTCACTGCGGGTGCATCGGCGCCAGAGGAGTTAGTGAATCAGATCCTTGAGCGGATTAAACAGCTTGGCGGTGAAAGTGTTGAAGAAATCTCGGGACGCGAAGAAAATATGTTCTTTGAGGTTCCAAAGGAGCTACAAATTAAGCAAATTGATTAGGCTCGCGACCATCACCAAATCAATTAGAAAGGGCTCCCAATGGGAGCCCTTTTTTCATCAGGAGATGAGAGGGGGATTAAGCCGTTTTAGTGATACCTTGTGGTTTTTCTTCACTTGGCAAATCACTTTCGCCTTTACCTTTGGAAATTTTAATCACGTAGGTGGTCACTGCAAGAGCAAAGACAATACCAGCAATGGTTGATGTCACCATTGGAAGCCCGAAGCCTAGAGTGCTGTTATTTAGGATAAAGGTCACACAGACTGAAGTCATAAAGGCAGCAGGAATGGTTGTGATCCAATGCAGCTTGTTATGGCGTAGCAAGTAAGCCGATGCCGTCCACAGCATCATGACTGCTGTCGTTTGGTTTGCAAAACCGAAGTAGCGCCAAATAATACCGAAGTCAACTTGGGTCAGAATACCACCGATGATGAACAGCGGAGCAGCCATTAGTAGGCGGTTACGTAGGCTTTTTTGCTCAACGTTAAAGTACTCTGCCAAAATAAGACGGCTTGAACGGAATGCCGTATCTCCTGAGGTAATCGGCAAGATAACCACACCAAGGAAAGCAATGATACCGCCAAAGACGCCTAATAGGCCAAATGATGAAGAGTAAACCACGTTACCTGGGCCACCGTTCGCCACGGCTTCTTGTAAAGCGTCTAGTGAACCGAAGAATGAAAGCGCAATCGCACACCAAATTAAGGCGATAATCCCTTCACCAATCATGGCACCAAAGAATACGAAGCGACCATTTTTCTCATTTTCCATGCAGCGAGCCATCAGCGGCGATTGAGTTGCGTGGAAACCAGAGATAGCACCACAAGCAATGGTGATAAAGAGCGCAGGCCATAGAGGCATGTCATTTGGATTGAGGTTAGCGAACATATCACTGACTGCAAAACCACCCATGACGGTGTGCTCGCTTGAGAATGCGATAGCGGTCATTAGGCCGACAGACATAAAGATAAGTAAAGCGCCAAACAGTGGGTAGAAGCGGCCGATGATTTTATCGACGGGTACAATCGTCGCTAGAATGTAGTAGGCGAAGATAATGCCAACCATCGTACCCATCGTCATGGTCCAGTCGGTTTGATCATTGATAAGGTTCGTGATCATTCCTGCTGGAGCGGAAACAAACACCACACCGACGAGAAGCAACAACACGATAGCAAAAAGATTCATAAAGTGTTTTGCGCCGTTGCCTAAGTAGCGACCAGTAATACTAGGAACCGATGCGCCGCCGTTGCGTACAGACAACATACCTGAGAAGTAATCGTGTACGGCGCCAGCAAAGATACAACCTAGTACTATCCATAGCATCGCGGCAGGGCCATAAAGCGCCCCCATGATAGGACCAAAAATTGGACCGACCCCGGCAATGTTAAGTAGCTGTACTAGATATACTTTCTTGGTTGACATCGGGACATAGTCGACACCATCTTGTTTTGTGTGTGCCGGTGTTTGGCGTTTTTCATTGATACCAAATACTTTTTCAACGAAAGCACCGTAGATAACGTAGCCGAGGATTAGCGCGACTACACAGGTTAGAAACCACAACATTGTTCTCGTCCTTTGTAATTATGTAATTAACAGTTCTATAACTTCGTCAGCGATACTACGCTTAAAGGAGTGTATTCGCATTGGCTAATACACTGAGTGGTCGTATTGAGTGGTGAATGGTTGATTAGCTTAGTGAGCGGTTTTATCAAATTTTAAGTGGTCACCTACAAAGGGCAGTGGTCGTGTTATGCTACTCAGCGGTCAAATCGGCTCTATCGGTGGTATTGCGCCATCGACAAAGCAATGAAAGGAGTCCGTCATTATGAAAATATTCATCATCACCATTATCGCAGGCTTACTGGCTGCGTGTAGTCAAAGCCCGCAGCAACTCGCCGCTCAAGGCAATTGGTATCAAGTGGGCTATCAGGATGGCATAAAAGGCCACACCCAACGAACGCAAAGTAATCTTCAGTCGCTAGGAGAGGGGAATCAAGGAGAGTACTACCAAGGTTACCTTGATGGCGTAAATGAGTACTGTGATCCTGATGTCGCTTATCAAGTTGGTTTTTCTGGTCAATATTACCAAGGGGTTTGTGAGGGAACACCCATCGCGCAAAAGTTTCGAATGGAGTGGCAGCGTGGCTGGAATGACTTCAATCATTGATTTGTCTTATTTTTGAACGATGACTGAAGTGCCGTTTTTTCTGACAGATCTTCATTGATCGCTTTGCTAGGTTTGGAGCCAATTATCCATAGCACCCACATTAGCTAAGCGAGTTGCCATCTTATGTTCAGAGTTACTTCTCTATTGGCAGCGGTTCTTTTAGTGCCGCTGTCTCCTTCCGTTTTGGCGGTTGACCCAGTCAAAGACACCATCAAACTGCATCGCAAAGTCAAACACGAGAAGCATAAAGTTGAAAATACGATTCATGATACCAAGCGCACGGTCAATGAGTTGCAGGAGGGGACTTATGTTGAAAACAGCGTCAAGCGTAAAGTGGATGATGTGACGGATCCATTGGAGGATAAAGTCGACACCGTTAAAGACCTTACCGACCCCAATGAAATGAAGAAGCGTGCCAAGGATGAAATTAAAGACAAGGAGCAGCAAGCCTTTGATGATTGGCTATACGACGACTAGCCAATCATTTGCATTCGGTGCGACTCAGTTTTTTTCAACCGCTCGCCGCAGAAAGCCATTTTGATTTGCCAGTTGTTGTTTGGCACTGTGCACATCGAGCCCAGTTAACAAGATTAAAATGGCTAACTTTACATCGTAATCTGTTTGTTCTAGTGCTTGAATCGCTTGAGGTTCACCGCACTCGGTCGCTTGCATAACGATACGAGCAGCACGAGCAATGAGCTTTTTATTGGTTGCTTTCACATCCACCATTAAGTTTTGATAACTCTTCCCTAGGCGAATCATCGAAGCGGTGGTCAACATGTTGAGCACCAATTTTTGTGCTGTGCCTGACTTCAAGCGTGTTGAACCGGTTAATGCTTCAGGGCCCACCACAGGGCTGATAGCAATGTGTGCAATATCGGCAATGGCTGAATCCGGATTGCAAGAGAGGGCAACGGTTGTCGCGCCAATGTCATTCGCGTATTCAAGGGCACCAATGACGTATGGGGTTCGACCACTGGCAGCAATTCCGACGACAATATCTTTGACGCTAAAGTCAATGGCTTTCAGATCTTGAACCCCGAGTTCGAGTGAATCCTCGGCCCCTTCCTGAGCTTTAAACATGGCTTTCTGACCCCCGGCAATAAGACCAATCACTAATTGATCAGAGACACCAAAAGTAGGAGGACACTCGGAGGCATCTAACACGCCCAAACGACCGCTGGTTCCCGCGCCCATATAAATCAAACGACCACCTTGCTGAAAGGCGGCGGTAATGGCATCGACCGCTTTGGCTATCTCGGGGATCACTTGCTCGACAGCAATCGGCACCAATTTGTCTTGTTGATTTAGCCGTTCGACAATCTCTAATGACGAGAGTAAATCAATATCCATGGTTTCCGGGTTACGCTCTTCTGAGATGAGGTGAGAGAGCGCTGTGATCAGAGCATCATTGGTCATAACTATCCTTACTAATTGGCAAAATACATCACGCCTAACGACGCTAGCTTACTGGCTCCGGTTACTTCCGGCAAATTACTGGGTAGGCCATCCATTCGGCGCGCGGCCAGCCATGCAAAAGCCATGGCTTCCATATAATCACTATCAACCCCTTTGCTGCTGGTTGAGCTCACTTGCCAATCATTAAGAAGCTGTTCTAATTGCTTCATTAATAATGGGTTTCTTGCTCCGCCGCCACACACTAATAGCTGTGGGTTCGGCCCTTTAGTAAAGCGTTTAACTTCATTGGCAATGGTCTGTGCACTCAGTTCACAAAGCGTTTTTTGCACATCATGAGCTAAAAGATCATGGGTGACCAAATGCGCCTCAAGCCAAGCCAAATTGAAGTATTCACGACCCGTACTTTTTGGGGCCTGGAGCGCAAAGTAGGGGTCATTTAATAAAGAGTCTAATAGCTTCTGCGAGACTTGGCCTTGACTAGCAAACTGTGCGTCTTTATCAAACCCCTTGCCTGTGTGTTTTAGACACCAGGCGTCCATTAACATATTCCCCGGCCCAGTGTCATAGCCGAGAACGCTGCCACTTGCAGGCAGTACAGAGATGTTAGCGATTCCGCCAATGTTAAGAACAACGATATTGGAGTCCTGAGATTGAAAAATAGTGCGATGAAAAGCAGGAACCAGTGGGGCACCTTGGCCGCCTAGCGCGATATCTTTGCGACGAAAGTCGGCGATGGTATCAATACCCGTTACGGTGGCGATGATGTTGGCGTCGCCAAGCTGTAGGGTAAAAGGTGCGTTGCCACTGGGTTGGTGATAAACCGTTTGCCCATGGTTTCCAATCGCGCGAATCTGTGATGCTTGATAACCACTTTGTTCCAATAGCTGATTAACGGCTTCAGCAAATAGGTGGCCAAGTAGGTGGTCAAGTTCGCCAATTTCGACCAAATTGGTTTGTTGGCCAATACACACTGACATCAGACGTTGTTTTAACGCTTGCGGCATGGGCGTGTCGTGGTGAGCGATGAGTTCAATATGATTGCCTTCAATCGCGACCAGTGCGGTGTCGACACCATCCATACTGGTGCCAGACATGACGCCAATATACAGTTGTTTCATCTTTATCTCGCTTCGCAAATGTTAGTCGGGTCTATTGTAATGGATTGTTAAAGCGAATAATCTCGAAAATTCGTCAAATTCAAAGATAGCATGAGAAAACTATGGGACCGTTGTGGTTAGACGTGGCTGGTTATGAACTGAGCGCGGAAGATAAAGAGATTCTTGAGCACCCAACCGTGGGCGGGGTGATTTTGTTTACGCGTAATTATCATGATAATCAACAGTTGTTAGCGCTCAATACGGCGATTCGAAAAGCAGCAAAACGACCCATCTTAATTGGTGTTGACCAAGAGGGAGGGCGCGTTCAGCGTTTTCGCGAGGGCTTTTCATTGATTCCACCCGCTCAGCGTTATGCTCAAGTTGAAAATGGCGAGCGGATTGCGCAGCAAGCCGGATGGTTGATGGCGGCCGAGCTCATTGCTCATGATATTGATTTAAGTTTTGCTCCCGTACTGGACCAAGGTCATGAGTGTAAAGCGATTGGCAATCGCGCTTTTGGTGACGACCTGTCGACCATCAAGCAATACAGTAGTGCGTTTATGCACGGTATGAAATCAGCGGGCATGGCGACGACAGGCAAACATTTTCCTGGCCATGGCGGCGTCATTGCAGATTCGCATCTTGAAACCCCGTTTGACCATCGTGAAACGATTATTGAGCAAGATATGGCGATTTTTAAACAGCAAATCGACGAAGGACTGCTCGATGCCATGATGCCAGCACACGTGATTTATCCGCATTATGATGCCCAACCCGCCAGTGGTTCATCGTATTGGCTTAAACAGATTTTGCGTGAGCAGTTGGGTTTTAAGGGCATTATTTTTTCCGATGATTTAACCATGGAAGGAGCATCGGTAATGGGAGGGCCTGCGCAGAGGGCTGAACAGTCTTTGGCAGCTGGATGTGACATGTTGTTGGTGTGTAACCAGCGCGATGCACAAGTCGAAGTCTTGGATCACTTACCTATTTCGAGCGTGCCACAGGCTTCTGCACTATTGAAAAAACAGTCATTCACCTTGTCGGAGTTAAAGCGCTCCAGCCAATGGCAGCAAGCAGATGCCGCTGTAAAGCGCGTATTGGATAGATAACTCTCCATCCGTTAAGCAATAATGCCCGGCTGCGATCATTGCGGCTGGGTCTTTTCTCTGATACCTCTCATAATTAGTGAAAGCCTAAACGCTCTTTTAAATATTTTAGGTAACGGCGACTGACAGGCAGTTTATGCTCACTGACTGTGATGATTTCTGCCAACCCGTTCTCAAGTAATTTAATCTCTTTAATCGCACTCAGGTTAACAAGATACTGGCGGTGGCAACGAATCAGTACGGTTTTTTCTTCGAGCACTTTGAGCGTCAATTGGCTGGTGGTCAGTTGTGAGGCCGTCTGGATATGAACGCCACTGACATCGGAGTAAGCAAATTCAATGTCTTTACTGCTGACGATAACAATACGGTTATGCCCATAACATGGGACATGCTCAAGTTGTGTCGGAGTAATCGCATGATAGGGGGCAGGGCTTGGCTGATCGGCTTTTACTAAGCGCTGCACGGTTTTGTTCAATCGGTCAGTATCGACAGGCTTAAGCAGGTAATCAAAGGCATTTTCTTCAAAAGCTTGAATCGCGAATTGATCGTAGGCAGTAACAAACACCACATGCGGCATGGTTTCGGTATCTAACATGCCCAACAACTCGACGCCAGTGATCTGCGGCATCTGAATATCGAGAAAGACGACGTCAGGTTTGAGCTGGTTTATTTTCTTTAAGCCTTCAATCGCATTACTTGCTTCGCCAATCACTTCGATAAGCCCTGTTTCTTCAAGCAGCTCAATCAACTCTTCACGTGCAAACAACTCATCATCGATAACCAGTGCAGAAAACATGCGCGCTCCTTATCAAAAGCGGTTGGGAATGATAAAGCTCATTCGAGTGTAATGGTCGGGTTCGACTTGAATATCCAATGCGGAGACTTGACCAAATTGATTGGTTAAGCGTTTATCGACAATTTCCAATCCTAAACCACTGTGGTCTTGTTCGGGTTTGGCGTAACTTCCTGCATTATCTTCAACCACAACACGATAACCTTGGCTGACTTTTTGGCTGTAAATTTTCACTTTTCCGCCATCCAATAAATTGGATACGCCATGCTTAATCGCATTTTCAACCAGAGGTTGCAGGGTAAAGGTGGGAAGCAATTTGTCGAGTAACGACTCTTCAATATCTATTTCAACTTCAAGGCGGTCACTAAAGCGAGCCTTTTCAATCGTTAGGTAGGCATTGACATGCGCCAGTTCATCGCGTAGTGAAACGCTTTCGACCTTTTGTTTCAAGTTACTACGAAAGAATTGTGATAAGTGCTGAATTAACTCACGGGCTTTGGTTGGATCGCGGCGAATCACTGCGCTGATGGTATTCAACGCATTAAATAGAAAGTGAGGGTTCACCTGAGCTTGTAGCAATTTGATCTCGGCTTGTGCTAGCAGTGAGCGTTTCTGTTGATAGTCACCGTACAGAATTTGGCTGGAAAGCAGTTGAGCAATCCCTTGACCCATCGACATATTAATCGTCGACAGCAATTTTCGCTTTGGTTCATAAAGTTTAATGCTGCCAATGACGCGGTCGCCGGTGCGAAGGGGAATAATCAATGCCGAGCCGAGCTTGCATTGTTTGGACAACGAGCATTGGAATGGTTTTTCTTTACCATCTAAATGGATGATGGCATTGTTTTTTATCGCATCCAGAGTGCTTTGTGAAGAGATGGGGGTATTGGGCTTATGGTGGTCATCCCCGATGCCAACAAAGGCGAGTATTTTTTCTTGGTCGGTAATGGAGACTGCGCCGACATTGGTTTCTTCATAGACGATACGCGCAATTTTTTCGGCATTTTCCGTGTTAAATCCCGCAGCCAGAATCCCCACTGAGCGTTCGGCTATATTTAATGCTCGCCGCGAAAAGGCAGCCGAGTACTCTTCAAAGATGGTTTTTCTGTCATGGAGGATACTCATAAATAAGGCGGCGCCCACGGAGTTGGCGATAATCATTGGCGCTGCAATTGCAGACACCAAATGAAATGCTTGATCAAACGGTTTGGCGACCAGCAAAATGATCAACATTTGTATGACTTCAGCGACTAACGTGACCGAGAAAACTACGGTTGGGTTGAAGAGATGAGATGCCTTCCCTCGGCGTACTAAATAGGTATGTAATAGCCCACCAATTAAGCCTTCAGCGGTAGTGGAAATCGCGCAGGCTATATCCGTAAAACCGCCCAAACTGTAGCGATGCAATCCTCCGGTTAAGCCAACCAAAAAACCAATAACAGGACCACCAAATAGCCCCCCCATGACCGCTCCTATTGCGCGAGTATTAGCGATGGCATCATTGAATTGCAGGCCAAAATAGGTCCCCATGACACAAAATAGTGAAAACATTACGTAAACACTGAATTGGTGAACCGGTCGATTCGAAATACTAAGCAGTGGCAAAAACAGGGGCGTTTTACTTAGCATATAAGCTAAGACCAGATACACGCACATCTGTTGTAATAGCGAGAGGATTAAATCCATATCAAGACTTCCTGTGGTTTTCGCCATTCTAAAACAAAATTAAGCAATGCAAAGCCTTTGACGCGGATTTTTAGATAAGAGAAAGTATCAATGGTTAGTGTAAATTTATTTTTACATTAAATGTTTTTTATTATTTACACTTGAAAATGTTTTTCAGGCTGTTATTTTATCATCTCACTCCGTAGTAACGGCCGGATAGAAATAACTGTAGATTTAAATGTACAAGGTAAAGTCATGAATAAGAGCGAACTCAGCGATATTAATATCAGTGAACAGCAGGTGCTGATTACCCCTCAGGAACTGAAAAACAAAATCCCACTTAGTGACAACGCGCGTCGCTTTATTCGTGAATCTCGCCAAACCATCGCGGATATCATTCATAAGCGTGACCACCGTTTGCTGGTGGTGTGTGGTCCTTGCTCTATTCATGACTTAGATGCTGCCAAAGATTATGCCCGCCGTTTGAAAGCATTATCAGAGCAGTTAAGTGATCAAATTTACCTTGTTATGCGTGTCTACTTTGAGAAACCGAGAACCACAGTGGGTTGGAAAGGGTTGATCAATGATCCACATTTAGACGGCAGTTTTGATATCGAGCACGGCTTGCACATCGGCCGTCAATTATTGGTTGAATTGGCAGAAATGGAAATTCCATTAGCCACTGAAGCGTTGGACCCCATTAGCCCACAATACCTAGCGGATACTTTTAGCTGGGCGGCAATTGGTGCACGTACTACTGAATCACAGACGCACCGAGAGATGGCGAGTGGTCTTTCTATGCCTATTGGGTTTAAAAATGGGACTGATGGTAGCCTTTCCACGGCGATAAATGCCATGCAAGCCGCCTCCTCAAGCCATCGCTTTATGGGGATTAACCGTGAAGGTCAAGTGGCGTTGCTGACGACGCAGGGCAACCAAAATGGACACGTTATTTTACGTGGCGGTAAACAAACCAATTATGATTCTGTGTCTGTGGCAGAGTGCGAACAAGAAATGGCTCAGCATTCTCTTGATTGTTCATTGATGGTGGATTGCAGTCACGCCAACTCGCGTAAAGATTTCCGTCGCCAGACCTTAGTGGCAGAAGATGTGATGGCACAGATTCGTGAAGGCAACCGCTCTATTATTGGGCTTATGATCGAAAGCCATATCAATGAAGGCAACCAAAGTTCAGATTTACCTTTTGATCAAATGGAGTATGGTGTTTCTATCACCGATGCGTGTATAAACTGGGAGACCACAGAAACATTACTGCGCAAAGCACATAGTGAGTTAACCCCATTTTTGGAAAATCGTCTACAAGGGTAAGGGAGCATAAATGGCTGTAGAACTGAATGAGTTACGTGATGGTATTGATGCCGTTGATAAGCAAATTCTTGATTTGTTATCTCAGCGTCTGGCATTAGTCGAAAAGGTTGGTGAAGTTAAAAGCCGTCACGGTTTGCCTATTTATGCACCGGATCGAGAAGCCGCAATGCTTGCTTCTCGCCGTGAAGAAGCTGAGAGAATCGGAGTTCCTCCGCAACTTATCGAAGATATTTTGCGCCGAACGATGCGTGAGTCTTATGCCAGCGAAAAAGACTCGGGGTTTAAATGCCTAAATCCTGAATTACGTTCTGTGGTGGTTATTGGTGGGCATGGTCAGCTCGGTGGGTTATTTAGCCGTATGTTCCGTCTTTCTGGCTATGAGGTAAAAGTACTCGGCAGTAAAGATTGGCACAAAGCAGATGAGTTACTCTGTGATGCTGGCCTTGTGGTTGTGACGGTGCCGATTCACCTGACACAAGGCGTGATTGAGAAACTCGGCAATTTGCCTAAAGATTGCATCTTATGCGATTTAACGTCGATTAAGAGCAAACCGCTGAAAGCGATGTTAGACGTTCATGCTGGCCCAGTTGTTGGTCTTCACCCAATGTTTGGTCCGGATGTGCCGAGCCTTGCTAAACAAGTGATAGTGCATTGTGATGGGCGTGACGAGTCGGCATACCAATGGTTACTCAAGCAGTTTTCGATTTGGGGAGCGAGCCTATGCCAAATGAGTGCAGAAGACCACGATCACGGCATGACACTGATTCAAGCGCTACGCCACTTTACGTCGTTTGCCTACGGCTTGCACTTAAGCAAAGAAAATCCCAATATTGACCGCTTGCTGCAATTAAGTTCTCCGATTTATCGCTTGGAAATTGCCATGGTTGGACGTTTATTCGCTCAAGATCCAAATTTGTATGGTGATATTATCTTCTCGTCTCAAGAGAATATTGAAATGATAGAGCGTTTCCATCAGCGTTTAGGCGAAGCCGTCAAACTGCTGGAAGGGGGAAATAAGCAAGCATTTATTGAAAGCTTTGCTCAGGTCAGTGAGTGGTTTGGCGATTACTCTCAGCAATTTATGACCGAGAGCCAGAACTTGCTTAAACAAGCGAATGACTCTATTCATCGAGGTTGATTGAGATCATTCGAGGCAATAAAAAGAGCGCACTGCGCTCTTTTTTAATTATTACCTTTGACTGAGTTGCGCATCAAAAGTGCTCTTCGTCACCAATATCTGAGAGATGTTCTAAATTTCTGTGCAGTAACTCATCAGTACCGACATTAAGTTCCACAAGACGCTTCAGGTGGCTGAGACTCTCAATATCAATATGGTCGATCCTCATTCGCAGTAATGCGCCAATCTGTTCAACAATTTGCGCGGTCATGGTGAGTTCGATTTCAGACCCTGGCAGAGTAAACGCGACATCGATCAATAACTCTCCATTAAACGGGAGCGGCGTTTCGCTCACCGTGAGCAATAAGCCATGCAATGACACATCTTTCAGTTGTCCTGTGCAGTGTAAGTCGCCTTGAGTAAGGCTTGCCGTTGCATGATATACAATGCGTGAAAAGCGTCGTCTTTCTTTCATAATTTAATCCCAATCCTTTTTTCTAAAGGTTAGCAAAAGAATCACACTTTCGAGCTAGGGAAGTGTGAGCGGGGCTCAATTTTATTCAGTTGTCAGCACAAAAAAGCCGCTGATATTCAGCGGCTTTAGAACACAGTTTACACCGATTATTTGGTGATTCGTTTGTACTTGATACGATGCGGTTCTGCCGCTTCTGGACCCAAGGTTTTCTTCAGCCATTCCATGTACTCGGTGTAGTTCCCTTCGTAGAAGTTAACTTGGCCTTCATCACGGTAATCGATGATGTGCGTCGCGATACGGTCAAGGAACCAACGGTCATGCGAAATCACCATGGCACAACCAGGGAATTCCAGTAGTGCTTCTTCAAGCGCACGCAAAGTTTCCACATCAAGATCGTTGGTTGGTTCGTCGAGTAGCAATACGTTGCCGCCCGCTTTTAATAGCTTGGCTAAGTGAACACGGTTTCGTTCACCCCCAGACAGTTCACCAATGACCTTTTGTTGATCAGAACCTTTGAAGTTGAAACGAGAACAGTAAGCTCGCGCCGGTATTTCAAAGTTGTTGATCTTAATGATGTCCGAACCTTCAGAAATCTCTTGGAATACCGTGTTTGTGTCATTCATTGAGTCACGGAACTGCTCAACAGAAGCCAGTTTCACCGTGTCGCCCAATTCAATACTACCCGAATCAGGTTGTTCAGTGCCGCTGAGCATCTTGAATAACGTCGATTTACCAGCACCGTTTGCACCGATAATACCGACGATTGCGCCTTTCGGAATACTAAAGGACAGATCGTCGATCAATACGCGACCATCAAATGACTTTGTGAGGTTATTGACATCGATAACCTTGTCACCAAGACGTTCACCTGGCGGAATAAACAGCTCATTGGTTTCGTTACGCTTCTGGTGATCGTTATTTTGCAGTTCTTCAAAGCGTGCCATACGTGCTTTGGATTTTGCTTGGCGACCTTTTGGATTCTGACGAACCCATTCCAGTTCTTTCTCAATGGTTTTTTGACGCGCTTTTTCTTGTGAAGCTTCTTGTTGTAGGCGAGCGTCTTTTTGCTCCAGCCAAGAGGTGTAGTTCCCTTCCCAAGGAATACCTTCACCACGGTCAAGTTCCAAAATCCAGCCCGCTGCATTGTCTAAGAAGTAGCGGTCGTGGGTAATAGCGACAACAGTGCCCGTGTAATCAACTAAGAAGCGTTCTAACCAAGCAACGGATTCCGCATCTAGGTGGTTGGTTGGTTCGTCGAGCAGCAGCATGTCTGGCTTTTCAAGCAATAGACGACAAATGGCAACACGACGACGTTCCCCCCCCGAGAGGTGAGCGATTTTTTGATCCCATTCTGGTAAGCGCAGTGCTTCTGCTGCGCGCTCAAGCGCGTTTTCAAGATTGTGGCCATCTTTGGCTTGAATCAAACCTTCAAGCTCGCCTTGCTCTTTAGCCAGTGCATCAAAGTCCGCATCAGGGTCGGCATAAGCCGCATAAACCGCATCCAGACGTTTTAAAGCATCAGCGACATCAGAAACGGCTTCTTCCACCACTTCGCGTACGGTTTTGGATTCGTCTAGTACAGGTTCTTGTGGCAAGTAACCCACGTTCAACCCAGGTTGAGGACGCGCTTCGCCATCGATGTCAGTATCAATCCCTGCCATGATACGCAGCAGTGTTGATTTCCCTGCACCGTTCAGACCAAGAACACCAATTTTGGCACCTGGAAAAAAGCTCAGTGAAATGTCTTTCAGGATTTGACGCTTAGGTGGCACGATTTTGCTCACCCGCGACATAGTATATACGTATTCAGCCATCGCCGATCGTTCCTAAATTGTCTGTTTGAATGTCAAAGAGTAAGGCATTTTAACTTAATCGCTGAGCTTTTGTTACCCACCAATTGTGCGAGGTAAAATTTATTCGCAACATCAATGAAAAATGACTTAATTGATTGAGTAAAGCGTCAGTTATGTCACGGTTACGTGAAATTATCACGAAACGGGCGTTGAGGCTTTACAGCCTTGTATAGAATGAGCCTTAATGACTAGGCATTCACCTAAACAGAGCACCAAGGATCTTTAATGTATCGACGTAATCCTTCGCGCCCGCAACGCCTTCTTGCCGGCTTATGTACGTTAATTTGCGGCGCAACGATTCCACTGACTTCTCACGCTTTAACGCTCAAACAACAACGTGACCGCTACGATGCCGCGCAAACCATGCTCGACAAACGACAAGTGGAACGGTACCAAGCGATGCGTTCTGAAATTGCGGATTATCCATTAACCCCTTATATCGATTATCGGGCATTTTTGGTTGATATCGAAAAGCGCTCACCGAATGAAGTGAAACGTTTTGTCGCTGAGCATCAAGACTTTCCGTTTGCTAATCGTGTGGGGCCCCGTTATTTATTAAGCCTGGCGATGAATGATAAGTGGTCAACCTTCCTTGAATATCAAACACATGAGCCGAAGGGCGAAACCTATCAGTGCCACTACTATTACGCGAATTATAAAGTAGGTGATCGTGAGCTCGCTTTTCAAGGCGCTGAGAAATTATGGTTAAGTGGCCACAGTGTTTCCAATGCATGTGACGATCTGTTTTCTGCTTGGAAAAGTGCGGGGCTGCAAACCGATGAACTGATACTCGCTCGCATGGTAAAAGCGTTTGAAGAGCGCAATGCCAGTATGATGCGCTACTTGAAAAAACAGATCACGGGTAGCAAGACGAGCCAACAAGCGCAAGCCATGATGGCGTTATTTAATGACCCGGCGTCAGTCGCATCGTTTGCTAAAAAGTCGCCGAAAAGTGCGTTTTATCGTCAGCAAACCTATCTCGCTATGCGAGCGTTAACCCGGCGTGATGCTGACCAAGCTCGACAAGCACTTGATGGCGTCGTTAAAGCACAAGATTTTTCTGCTGAGCAACAGCAGAAAATGGCGGACTACATCGCGTATTATTCGATGAACACCGATTCAAAAGCGCTTGCACAATGGCGTGATGAGGCAATTAAAACTACGCAAGATACCAACCTCATTGCGCGCCGTACCCGTTTGGCTATTCAAAACGCTAACTGGCGGGAGGTGAAAAAGTGGATCGATCACCTGCCAGAAGCGGAGCAAATTTCACTGCGCTGGCAGTATTGGTATGGTCGAGCTGATATCGCCCTTGGTTATCCCACTAAAGGTCAGCAGCGTTTAGAGAAAATCGTTGGCCAACGTAACTTTTATAGCGTCGCTGCTGCTTCCGCTATCCATCAATCCATTCATTATCCAACGCAAACACTGACTTTGAACGAGCAGTTAATCAAGCCGTATCAATCGACATTAGTACGTATTGATGAGCTGATCGCCCGCGATAAAATTGCTGCTGCGAAAAGTGAATGGCAATGGTTACTGTTGAATGTTGATACGGCAGATAAAAAAGAGATGCTTGCCGCCTATGCGGCCACTCAGCACTGGCATAATCTCACGGTCACCGCGAGTATTCAGGCAAAAATGTGGGATAATTTAGAGTTACGTTTTCCGGCGGCTCACCAGTGGTGGTTTAATTTCTACGGTGAGAAAACCGGCATTGACCCTGTGACTTTGATGTCGCTAGCTCGTCAGGAGAGTGCGTTTGATGCGAAGGCGCGATCGCCAGTTGGAGCTCGCGGTTTAATGCAGATCATGCCCGCCACCGCGAAGTACACCGCCCGCAAATACAAGCTCAGTTACAATGGCGGTGAGCAGCTGTTTGATGTCGGTAAAAACATTGAAATTGGTAGCCGTTATTTAGAGGGGCTCCTCAAACAGTACGATAACAATCGAATTTTCGCGTTTGCTGCGTATAATGCAGGTCCTAATAGAGTGAAAACTTGGCGGGAGCGCACCCAAGGTAAACTCGATGCGTACGCGTTTATTGAAGCGATTCCATTTAACGAAACGCGAGGTTATGTACAAAACATTTTAATGTTTGAGACCTATTATCGAGACTTGCTGGGTGTGGATGGTGCGTTCCTCAATCAACATGAGATCAATACCAAGTATTGAGTAGGTGATAGGAACTATGTCACAGCAACCTGAGTACACAGACTGGCAGCAAATTGTCGATTTGATTAAGCAAAGCGCAGATCAAGATCAGCATGGCATGTTATTGACGATGCTATTAACGGCGGATGAGCGAGAAGCGCTGATTGCGCGGGTGAATATCTTTTGCGAGTTACTCAAAGGGGAGTTGTCTCAACGGCAAATCAGCCAGATGCTTGGTGTTGGTGTTGCGACCATTACTCGCGGCTCCAACGAACTGAAATCGAAAGATGAGCAGCAAAGAGCGCTGATTGAAAAATTGCTTAGGGCTTAACTGAGTCATTATTCACAAAAGAGCGGCTGGGCCGCTCTTTTTGTGTCTGTCACATTCCCGTTTTGGATCAGAGGTTGGCAGGGTAATGCTCAGGGTGAACAAAGGGGATCAACGCCAAAATAAGCGCTTGATGGTAGACCGAGCTGCGAGTCAGCAGGTTATGTGTCAGTAAGCCGATCGCGCCTCCCTTTTGTTTAATGTTATCGGTATCAAACACCTCATCCATCACATCGCCTAATTCGTTGGCGTGGGCGAGTTTTTCAATGACCAAAGGTGGCAGTGCCAAGCTAGCCGAGCGCGACTCTCCGCGCTGATGGCGGGACTCTACAATCATCCAAGCGAAGGTTTTATCGCCTTCAATCCCCGCTTCCAAACCAACATAAAACGCGCCATCTGTGAGCAACTTTTTCGCGTTGCTAACACGGTTACGTGCTCCATCATATGTTTCTTGGTCGCTCATCGGTTGGTCTGAGACTTCGCTTGCAACACTGACTCCTTCAAAATCAAACACCTCTTGAGGAAAGACACTTTGAAAAGCACTTTCCACTGCAGCAATTTTTGCTGGATTAAGCGAAGCGATAACCACTTTTCTGACTGGCATTAGCCTCTCCTTGAGTCTGTTTATAACGTTGGGCAAGCTCTTCAATCGTTAATGGTACAGATAACAAATTGCCTTGCAAATAATCGCAGCCACTTTGTGTTAGCCAACATTGAAGCTCGCGGCTTTCGACGCCTTCGGCTGTGACGATCATTGATTGAGAGTGGCAAAGCGCGACAAGCGGTTTAAGCACTTGACGCTTATTGGTCTTGACCAGCGTGGTCAAAAATTCGCGGTCAAATTTAATTTTGTGGACCGGGTATTCAACCAACTGAGTGATGGAGGTATACCCAGAGCCAAAGTCATCGATGGCCAATTTAAAGCCCATCACCGACAGTTCGTGCAGCAATGAGTAACTCTGTGAATCACTGGCAAACGTTTCGGTGATTTCAAAGTCGATATTGCCTGCTGGTATGTGATAGGTCAGCGCTGTATTGATGATGTACTTGGCAAGCAACGCTGAATCAAGCTCGGCCGAAGAGAGATTAATCGACAAGTCCATTTGCGAGCCTAGAATATAGGTCAGCTGGTGGAAGTCTTGAAAGGCGCGCTTAATCACCCAGCGATCAATTAATCCAAACATACCGGTTTGTTCTGCAATTGGAATGAATTCGCCTGGTGCTACTTCACCCAATGAAGGCGAATGCCAGCGAATTAAGGATTCCACACCTTTGATCACCTCACCGCTTTGATCGAAATAAGGCTGATAACATAGGGAGAATTCGTTATCAAAGTCTGCATTACGCAGCGCTTGTTCTAGCCGAGCCCGGCGACGAACGGTTTTATCCAACTCTTGTGAATAATGGGCTACTTGGTTTTTACCCGCGCGCTTAGCTTGATACATCGCTGTATCGGCGTGCGATAGCAACTTAGTGATGTCATCAGCATCATCCGGAAACGACGCAATACCAATACTGGCCGTAATCGGGAAGTTACTTAGCGGCGAGTCAACGCCATGTTCAATGGGTTCAAGAATGTCTTTGGCTAAATTTTCAGCAATTTCACGATCATGAGTGGTTGAGAGCAAAAACACCGCAAATTCATCACCGGAAAGTCGTGCGGGTAAGCATTGCAAGCTGTAGCGACGCTGGTAGACAAAACTGAGTTTGCGAATGTGTTCGGCAAAATCAACCAGCAGTGAGTCACCGAGGTGGTGGCCATATTTATCGTTGACGTATTTGAAATTATCGAGGTCGATGTACAAAATCCACGCGGTGAATGGCGCTGCCGATTGTGGTTCCAGCAGTTTCTCTTTGAGATGCTGCTGGAATTGATAGCGATTGGCTAATTGAGTCAGGTGATCATTTTCGGCCATCGCTTTGGTTTTTTGATAGCTTGAGTTGAGCTCGTTATACATGTCATGCACACGCACTGATAAACGGCCGATTTCATCGTTAGAGGTTAGCTTTTGAATATTCCAACGCTTACGCTGTTCAACTTGTTTGAGTTGCTGATCGAGCCGTGTGATCGGTCTTATCACTCGTTGATAGAGCAGGTACAGCAAAATAAACAGTGTGATACTGGCGGAAAGCGCATAAGAAAGCATGAGCTTACGTTCAATGTGCTTTAGTTTGTTGTTCAACAGATATTGTGCCGGAGAGAGTACCGCAAATAACGATGGCATCAGCTCAACAGACTGAGTTAAATCGGTTGATTGAATCGGACTCTCAGTGAAAAACAAACTGGTGTCATTGTCTAACTCAATGTTACGACGCATCGTGTCGAACTGCTCAAGCTGAATATAGACAACCACAAAATAGATTTGATCGCGATTATAGCTCAGCGGCGTTTTTAAGGTTTGTTTATCAAGTACATCAAAACGCACTAAAGTGTCATTGCCGGCTTCATCATGAATAAAACCGATGTCATAAGTTTGGCTCTGTTTGTCCTGATGCTGGCTTTGTACAAATTGGCGAATATTGGGGTCAATGGCGGTAAAAGGGTCACCTTGATTATCCGCATAGAACTGTTCGCTATACTGGCTATCCAGAATCGCAACTGACACGCTGTCATTTTTGCTCTGGTGCATCGACGCTATCGTATCTTGCAGGTTTTCGTACAAATCCATTTCGCTGTATGGATTACTTTGTTCGCGCAGATAGTGCTCAACAATATCGCTTTGAGTTAATGTGAGCGAATAGCTATTGAGTGCAGCAAGTGACTGACGAAACTGACCCGCTAACTTTTCCATTGTCAGCTGTAAGTAACTGTACTCACGTTTGATTAATGAGTCTTTTTGACTGTAATAAATGCTGTAGCTCGATATAACTGAGCTCAGTAAAATTACTGGGGTGACCAGTAATAACACTCTAGTATTGAGTTTCATGATCTTTAAGGAGTTTATAAAGTATTTTTGCCCTTAAATTGATGTTTTGAGCCGACAAACTCGCATCAAGTTGACCTTGAGTATGTGAAAGGTGCTTGGGAAACAGAGTCGAATCATTTAGATACCATTCAGGCATCAATTTTAGAGCGCTCGAATTGGGCGTTGCTGCACGGACAAACTTCGCGTTGTCGGCGGCAACTTGAGGAATGGACAAATACTCAAGAAAAGCTTTTGCTTGCTGCTTATTACTTGAGTTTTTGTTGATGGCTAAGCAGTCGACCCAAATATAAGGATGGTCATCAGGTACAATGAACCCCCATAGGTCTTTTTTTAGATAACGGTTCAGTGCGTAGTTATCGCCGCTGTAGGCCATCGCCATGGTGACATTACTTGAGTCACTGTGGCTGCGAACGTAGCTAAGAATGTATTCAAACGTCAGAATATTGGGTAAAAAAGCCTGCATTTTTTTAAAGGCTTGCTGTAGTTCACTCGGGTCGTCACTGATCGGTGAAAGCCCAAGGCTCGAAAACGCGGGTAACAGGGTGTCGACCGTGTCCGTAAGTAGACCAATATGCCCAGATAACTCAGGAGGAGGCGATAGAAATTCTTTCCAAGTCGTTGGTGGCTGGAAAACTTTGTCTTTCCGATAGGCAATACCAATCCGCCCCCAAAAATAAGGAACGGCATAACGACCACATGCTTTATTCCAAACGGGATTATTGTTCTGAGGATTTTCAAGGGAGGAGAGATCTTCGAATGAACCCGCTTTGCCATAAAGGTTCGCTGAAATGTTGTCGAGTACCGTAATATCAAAAGGGAGTTTGGGGATATTCATCATCAACAAGTTACGTTCATCGTCGTTATCAAAGTTTGCGATTTTTATCCTTTGGTTGGTGAGGTCTTCCCAATGACGACGTACCTGAGGAGATAAACTGTCTTCCCACATATAAATATTGAGAGGGGGAGGCTCTGCAAGAGCAAACGTACTGAAACAACAACAAAAAGTAACGTGAAGTCCGAATCTCATAACAACGTTTGGATAATTATTAGCCGCGATAAGATAGCAGCTTTGGTTGGACAAACAACCCCAATTTATAAATCCATTGGTTAAATTGGGGTTTTCTCATTTATGCTATCTATTATTTTTCAAAACGACGAAATTAGAGTTTTATCTGGGTTGGTTTGACGTTTTCACTTGGGTAACAACCTAACACTTTTAAGTGTTTAGTGATTTTAGTCAGCTCAGCTAAGGCTTTTTGCATATGTTCTGAGTTGAGCTGTGCTTCAAGATCGACATAGAACATTTCTTCCCAAGGGTTCCCCATAATCGGTCTTGATTCTAGTTTCGTCATATTGATGCCGTAGCGTTGGAGCACAAGTAATGTCTCGACCAAAGAACCGGCATGTTGAGTTGTTGACATAATTAATGTGGTTTTCGCCGGAATTTGACTCGAGACTTCCACAGGCTTGCGGGCAACAACAATAAAGCGAGTGTGGTTTTCGGTTTGGTTGGCGATTTGGCTTTGTAATGATTGCAAACCATACAATTTACCACTGCTCGCATTGCCAATAGCGGCGACATCATTTCGGTTTAGCTCTTTGACCTTTTTCATGGCATCTGCGGTGCTGGCGCAGGACTTCAAGGTTACTCCCTCCATGCGACTTAAAAACTCACTGCACTGTTGATGAGGTTGCGGATGAGAGTAGAGTACTTTGATGTCTTCAAGACGAATATCGTTGGTTGCGACGAGGCAGTGTTCTATTGGTAACGTAAGTTCGCCGACGATATATAAGGTTGTATGCTGCAACAAGTCGTAGACTTCATTGATTGACCCTGAACTGGTGTTTTCAATTGGCAATACGCCGTAGTCGGCATGGCCAGACTCAACCGTGGAGGCGACTTCTTTAAAGTGCCCACAATTGACTTCAATCAGCTCCATATTTTTACGACTAAAATATTCACGGCTGGCTAAATGGGAATATGAGCCTTTTGCCCCAAGAAAAGCGACGCGAGCTAGGGGTTTTCGGCTTAACTCTGGGTTGGCTAAATTCTGCAGGTAGGATTGTTGAAGCAGTACGGAATCTTCAATGATGGTATGGAATAGCTTAGTAATATATTGAGCATCAAGATGGTATTTATCGTGACCAGCATTAATCAGTTTGACCAACAGTTGCTGTTCACGCTCAGCATCGCGTACTGGCTTTGACGTCTCAACTTTGCTTTTGGCGACCTCAATACTCAATTGACGACGTTCAGAAAACAGCTTGAGTAAATTGTCATCCAGTTCATTTAAGCGAAGGCGAATTTCTTCAAGGGAGTATTTCTGCTGAGCCATATTACTAATCCTTATATAAAAAAAGCCCCCCGTTTGGGAGGCTTCGTCTCTATTCGTTTTTGATTACTCTTTATGAAACGATTTAGCCCCCACTAGAAATGGCGGATAAAAAAGAAATCAAAAAAGAATAGAATGAGTGAGTTCATGTTCAAAAGCACATCGGTTAATTCGTCAAACACAATAAGCAAGGGACTGTAAAGCGTCAAGAAAAAAATAGCGCCTTGCGGCGCTATTTAAGTCATCCTTTTATTCTACGGTTTCTTCAAGCACTGGCTTTTCCGCTCTGCGAGCCTCAGGCTTATGACGAAGTTTATTCAGTTGACGTTCCAATTTTTGCTCAACTTCGTTAATGGCCGCATACAGATCTTCATTTTGAGCAGAGGCAACTAGTTTGCCTTTCGGAATGGTGATAACCGCTTCAAAACGCTTCTGTTTATTCGGTTCTTCACTGAATGAAGTTTGGCAACCAATGATGTCCACTTGCCACTTTTCTAGCTTTTTGAACTTGGCCTCAATATGGTTGCGGATTGCAGAGGTGATATCGATGTTTTTACCAGTGATGTTTACTTTCATATTGCATTTCCTCTGTAGAATCCCTCATGGGTTAACTTCAGATTACTGCTTCAAGGTAAAAAAGATGTGACTTAGATCACGTATAAAGTCGGGTTTTTGGGCATCAAATTGGATTGTGATCCGAAGCAAAGAGTCTTACTGTTTTACCCCAAAAAAGCTTGTCGAAGAGAAAAAATAACGCTACGTTTGAGTAAGTAGCACGCTAGAAATTATCCGTTTTTAGGGAGTTTTTACGGCTTTGAAAAGACGGTTGCTTAGTCTTTGAACAATAAAGGAATTTGAGTTTGATCACGTCGGTGAATGTTTGAATTTTCCGGCTATTCAAGTGGACAATTCTGTTTTTGTTTTCCATCGAATTTAGACATAAAAAAACCGCAGCTTCGTCTGCGGTTTTTTTGTGTTGGACCCTAGGCTAAAAAAGCTGCGTTACTTTTTAACCGGATTGAGCTTCATCAGGGTTTGCGTATGTTTGACCGCATCATCCATTCCTAATGCTTGGTAAGCTTTCAATTGAATATTCAATGATTCGCGAGCCGCTTGGGTATCTGGGTAGGTTTTTTGCAGCTCTTGAGAGCGGTTAATCGCGGCGATCCAAGCTTCACGGCGCAGATAGAAGTCAGCGGTAGCAAGGTCATAATTGGCAAGACGATTTTTTAGCGCAAATAAGCGTTTATGCGCGTCTTCTGCGTAGGGGCTATTTGGATAGCGTTCGAGCAGACGTTTAAAGTCAGCAAATGCGGCTTTTACTGGTTCAGGATCGCGATCGCTACGATCGATACCGAACATGTCGTGCATGAAATTGCGGTCTTGTGCCATGTGGGTCAGGCCGCGCATGTACAATACCCAGTCTAACTTTTCATGAGTTGGGTTCAAACGCGTAAAGCGCTCAATTGTCGCTAAACCTAGCGCTAAGTCATCATTTTTGTAATACGCGTAAATAAGATCAAGTTGAACTTGCTCTGAATAGGCGCCGAATGGATAACGTGAATCCAACGCTTCTAACTTTTCAATTGCCGTCATCCAGTTTCCTCCTTGCAGAGAAATTTGGGCTTCAGAATACAGCTCAGAAGGTGGGCTATCTGGCACAACTTCTTTGTCGCTGCTTGAGCAGCCCACTAATAGAGACACGGCCAACAAGCCAGATAAAGTACGCAGTTTCATGTCAGGAGTCGGTTCCTTTAGGTAAATATTTCTTAAGCACCGTTACATTCAGCGAAGTAACAGATACAATAACGGCATTATTTTTCCATACTAGTGAGCATTAGTCTCACAGTTTTTAAAAAAGTTCGATATGGCTCAGCAGATTGAATTAACACACACCGTAAATGAAAGCCAATTAGGTCAGCGCTTAGACCAAGCGATCGCCGAATTATTCACCGATTTCTCTCGTTCACGTCTCAAAGAGTGGTTACTTGAAGGTAAAGTTCAGGTTGATGGTCAGGTGATCACCAAGCCTCGCACTAAAGTGATGGGGGGGGAACTCATCACTGTTCAAGCCGAACTTGAAGATGAAGAGCGTTGGGAAGCACAAGATATTGCGCTGAATATTGTTTACGAAGACGATGATATCATCGTTATTAATAAACCTCGTGATTTAGTAGTTCACCCTGGTGCAGGCACACCTGATGGTACGGTGCTGAATGCGTTACTCTTCCATTACCCTGATATTGCGGAAGTTCCGCGAGCAGGCATTGTGCACCGTCTGGATAAAGACACCACGGGTTTGATGGTGGTGGCTAAAACAGTACCGGCACAAACACGTTTGGTGCGCGCACTGCAAAAACGCAAAATTACTCGTGAATACGAAGCGATTGCGATTGGACGTATGACGGCGGGCGGCATGGTTGAAAAGCCAATTGGACGTCACTCGACCAAGCGCACTTTAATGGCGGTTACGCCGACGGGAAAACCGGCGATTACTCATTATCGTGTGGCTGAACATTTTCGTGAGCATACGCGTATTCGCCTGCGTCTAGAAACTGGGCGTACTCACCAAATTCGTGTGCATATGTCTTATTTGCAGCACCCATTGTTAGGTGATACCGCTTATGGTGGTCGAGCACGAATCCCGAAAGGCGCCAGTGCAGAGCTTACCGAGATGATTCGCCAATTTGACCGCCAAGCGCTGCATGCAGCCATGTTGCGTTTCGAACACCCGGTAACGGGTGAAGAGCTTGAGTTTCATGCGCCGATTCCAGATGACATGGTCGCGATGACCGAAGCTCTGCGTCTTGATACCGAACAATTTGGTCTCGAAGAAGAGTTTTAAGCATGGATTTGATCACTCCCAATTGGCCTGAAGTTAAGAATGTTCAAGCCGTGTCGTCAACACGAGACGGCGGCGTTTCCCTCGGTGAGTTCCGGGGGCTCAATATTGGTGCTCATGTTGGGGATGATTGGATCAAAGTCGAACACAACCGTCAGCGTTTAATGCAACAAGCAGGCATGCCTAGTGCGCCTGTATGGTTAAATCAAACCCACTCAACCAAGGTGGTGGCGCTGAATGCGCCAACCAGTAAAGTGATTGATGCGGATGGTGTGTTTACGACAACGCCTGGCGTGGTTTGTAGTGCTATGACCGCAGATTGCTTGCCAGTGCTATTAGCGGACCGCCAAGGACGGGGTGTGGCCGCTGTCCACGCGGGTTGGCGCGGCTTAGCGCACGGCATCGTCGAAAATGCACTTGACTACTTTGAGGGAGAGGTTGTTGCTTGGCTTGGGCCAGCAATAGGCCCCGCTGTATTTGAAGTCGGTGACGATGTCCGCGACGAGTTTATGAATGAAGATGCAAACGCACATCTGGCGTTTCGTAGTGGGCGACAAACGGGGAAGTGGTGGGCAGATATGCCACGACTTGCTACTCAAAGGCTCAACCGAGCAGGCGTAGATGCTGTTTATAATAGCGGTTTATGCACCTACCAAGATTCAAACCGCTTCTATTCATATCGTCGTGATGGCGTGACCGGACGTCAGGCCAGTTTCATCTGGATTGAGGAATAATTCTGGAGCAAGTCGCTCTTTTGATTGAACCTCACTCATAGACCTTGAAAATCACTCATCGAGTATCCATCTTCTTTGTTGTTAAATCACGATTATCTTAATTGAGGTTAGGAAGGTAGATATGCGTCTCGATAGATTTACCAGCAAGTTTCAAATTGCGATTTCTGATGCTCAGTCATTAGCACTTGGGCGTGACCATCAATATATCGAACCTGCACACCTGATGGTGGCCTTGCTCGATCAAAATGGCAGCCCAATTCGGCCTCTGCTGACGATGATGGACATCGACGTCACTCAGTTACGTTCAAAACTGGGAGAAATTCTTGATCGCTTGCCAAAAGTGAGTGGCATTGGTGGCGATGTGCAGTTGTCATCATCCATGGGTTCCATGTTCAATCTTTGTGACAAGATTGCTCAAAAGCGCAAAGATGCATACATCTCATCGGAGATTTTTCTTCTCGCTGCATTGGAAGACCGCGGCCCGCTGGGCTCATTATTAAAAGAGCTTGGGTTGACCGAGAAAAAAGTCAGTGATGCGATTGAGAAAGTGCGCGGCGGACAAACCGTCGATGACCCTAATGCTGAAGAGCTTCGCCAAGCATTAGAAAAATTTACTATTGATCTCACTGAGCGAGCGGAACAAGGCAAGTTGGACCCTGTGATCGGCCGTGACGATGAGATTCGTCGTACCATTCAAGTGTTACAGCGCAGAACGAAAAACAACCCAGTGATCATTGGTGAGCCTGGTGTGGGTAAAACAGCGATTGTCGAAGGACTGGCTCAGCGCATCGTCAACAATGAGGTCCCCGAAGGGTTACGTACCAAACGTGTTCTGTCTCTGGATATGGGCGCGCTGGTTGCGGGAGCGAAGTACCGCGGTGAATTCGAAGAGCGGTTGAAATCGGTACTGAATGAGCTTGCCAAAGAAGAAGGCAACGTCATCTTATTCATTGATGAAATCCATACAATGGTCGGCGCCGGTAAAGGTGAAGGCTCAATGGATGCCGGTAACATGCTCAAGCCAGCTCTGGCTCGTGGTGAGCTACATTGTGTTGGTGCAACGACATTGGATGAGTATCGCCAATACATCGAAAAAGACCCAGCATTGGAGCGTCGTTTCCAAAAAGTGTTGGTTGATGAACCGAGTGTTGAAGACACAGTGGCGATTCTACGCGGATTAAAAGAGCGTTATGAGCTGCACCACCATGTTGAAATCACGGACCCGGCAATTGTCTCAGCAGCCACGCTTTCACATCGATACGTCTCTGACAGGCAGTTGCCGGATAAAGCCATCGACTTAATCGATGAAGCGGCTTCAAGCATTCGTATGCAGATCGACTCCAAACCGGAAGCACTTGATCGTTTAGAGCGTAAAATCATTCAACTTAAAATTGAGCAGCAAGCGCTAACCAATGAACATGATGATGCCAGTGAGCGTCGTTTGGTGACGCTGAATGATGAGTTGGCAGATAAAGAGCGTGAATTGGCAGAGCTCAGCGAAGTTTGGAACACCGAAAAAGCGGCACTGTCTGGCACTCAACACATTAAGTCCGAGCTTGAACAAGCGCGTATGGATATGGAGTTTGCGCGTCGTGCTGGTGATTTAAGCCGCATGTCCGAGCTGCAATATGGTCGTATTCCAGAGCTTGAAAAACAGCTCGACCTAGCGACACAAGCAGAAATGCAAGAGATGACGCTGCTCAAAAACAAAGTAACAGATGCGGAAATCGCAGAAGTGCTATCGAAACAAACCGGGATTCCGGTTTCGAAAATGCTTGAAGCAGAAAAAGATAAGTTGCTGCGCATGGAAGAAGTGCTGCATCAACAGGTGATTGGTCAAACGGAAGCGGTTGAGGCCGTTGCGGACGCGATTCGCCGTAGCCGAGCTGGATTATCCGATCCGCACCGTCCGATTGGCTCGTTCCTATTTTTAGGCCCAACAGGGGTAGGTAAAACCGAACTGTGTAAGACACTGGCTAACTTTATGTTTGATAGTGAAGACAACATGGTTCGAATCGACATGTCGGAATTTATGGAGAAACACTCTGTGGCCCGTCTTGTCGGTGCGCCTCCTGGTTATGTTGGCTACGAAGAAGGGGGCTACTTAACGGAAGCGGTGCGACGCAAACCGTACTCGGTTATCTTGCTTGATGAAGTGGAAAAAGCACACCCTGATGTGTTCAATATTCTACTGCAAGTATTGGACGATGGGCGGTTAACGGATGGTCAAGGTCGCACGGTCGATTTTCGTAATACCGTGGTGATCATGACGTCAAACTTAGGCTCGACTCGCATTCAGGAAAACTTCGCTAAACTGGATTACCAAGGCATTAAAGATCAGGTAATGGAAGTTGTCGCTCAGCATTTCCGTCCTGAGTTCTTAAACCGAGTGGACGAGACGGTGGTATTCCATCCATTGGGCTCCGATCACATCAAGTCTATCGCTTCGATCCAGTTGGCGCGTTTGTCGCAACGTATGGAAGATCAAGGCTATGAGCTACAAGTATCGGATGAAGCGCTAGCCATGATTGCGGAAGTTGGCTTTGATCCGGTGTATGGCGCGCGACCACTAAAACGTGCCGTACAACAAAGTGTCGAGAACCCACTCGCGAAGCAAATCCTTGCTGGTCAAGTGGTTCCGGGGATGCCAGTTAAACTTGATGCAGTCGATGGTAAAATTGTTGCCACACAATAAGCCTGTTAAGAGTAAAAAAGCCATGCGGATGCATGGCTTTTTTTATATCACTTGATTAAGCGAAATTGGCATTAATGCGCATTTTTAAATATTCTTGCGCGGTCATTGGCTGATAACGTTGTTTCGGCCCTTGAATGACTTGATCGCGGTTAGCTTGACAAAAGAACGCCATACTATAGCGTGAACCTTGGTTTTCGCTTTCTGTTGGCATGCGTACTCGGTGAAGCGTTGATTTTAGTTCATCATCACTCCAGCGCATGAGCATGTCACCAATATTACAGGTAATCACACCAGCTTTGGGGATCACATTACTCCAGACTAAGTTTTGTTTTGCGTCTTTGCCTGCAGCGGCTTGTAGCCCTCCTTGATCTTCTTGTTGAAAGACCATTGTCAGGCAATCAAAATCGGTATGTGCCCCCGCACGCCAATGTTCCCCTTCTGTGGGAATGTCTTTCATTGGCAAATAGTGCAGCATTCGCAATGTGCTCAAATAATTTTGAGAGTCTCGCTGATGGGCTTGGGTGAAAAAGTCACGTTCAAAACCCAGCTTGTCAGCAAAGCAAGACAGCACCTTCATGCCAAGTTGCCACGCTTGAAACTCCATCGATAACAAGTGAGATTTGAACTCGGGTACTAAAACGTCACTTGGCCATAAGTCCTCCATGTGCGGTAACGTGATCTGGTAAGACTCTTTTTGATCGGCGGAACCGGTGGAAGGACGAACTTGTTGTTTAAACTCCCAACCTGCATTGAGCCCTTCCTTGAGCGGGAATTGTTGCTTCTCTTGATTGGGTAAAGAGAAAAACGCTTCACTCACTTGGAATGCTTTTTCAATATCCCTTAGCGCGATACCGTGATTCGTCAGTTGAAAGAAGCCGACTTGTGTGGCCGCATGCCAAAGTTGCTCAGTGATCTCCTCGCGACGCTGCTCAAAATTGTCAAGGTCAATCATAGGAATGGCATCGACATCGGCTTCAACACCGCGCCCTCCAATGGTTGTTTCAAAGTTAAGTTCGTCTAAAGCATAAGAAGTTTGAGTCATTGTGTTGTTCTCCAATTTAAGCAATTGCTTGTGATTGGAGCAATGTCCAGCAATCACCAACGATTACAGACCGCTTCTACTCCGTACTTTGGGTTGTTAGTGTTACCACACCCCGTGTTGAATTTCGGCCGCTTCCTCTTCCAGTAGCGGGCCGATAACCTCAACTTTACGCTGACCAGAGTCAAATACCGTGCGGCAAGGTAGTGCTAACGTCGGGTTTTCTGGATGATTTCCGGTGATTGATTTGAGTTTTTCCTCGCTGAGTCCATAAACTACGCGTCCAACACCAGCCCAATAAATCGCACCAGCACACATCGCACAAGGCTCTGCGGAAATATACAAGGTGCACTGCGAGAGAAAATCCGGACGGTAGCGCTTGCTGGCTTTGGTCATAATCAGACGTTCAGCATGTCCAGTCATATCCAAATCAGGAAGGTAGCCATTGATTTTCTCCAATAAGATTTCGCCATTCGCATTAACCAGAACGGCAGCAAAAGGATGAATACCTTTGCTTTTTGCGTCTTCTGCCAATGAAAAACTGTAACGTAAAAATTTTAAATCCAGTGTTTTATCCAGCATGCTCTCTCCCTATGAACGCTGTTTTTCTTCGTCAGATAAGCTCCATGCAAAGCAGCCTTTCTGTATCCAACTAACGGATTTAAACAGCAGCATGCTGACCAGTGATAGGAACATTAAAGCGGCGAACGCTTGTGGAATCTTGAAGTATGAAGTTGAAAATTGAACTAAATAGCCTAAGCCTTTTTCTGCAGCGACAAACTCGGCAATCACCGCCCCAATGACAGCGAGTGTAATGGCGACTTTGATACCACTGAAAATATGTGGAATTGCATAAGGTAAACGAATTTGCCAGATGGTTTTCTTCGTATTGACGTTCAGAGAGCGAGATAACTCAATCAACTCTGGCGGTGTGGCTAACATGCCTGTGGTCGCGGAAACCACCAATGGGAAAAAGGTAATGAGGCACGTAATAGCCAGTCGTGGTGCATCGCCAGTACCTAAAATAACAATCAACAGTGGCGCGATGGCGACAACTGGGGTCGATTGAATCACCACCAATAACGGAAATACAGCTCGAGTGAGAAACTTTGAACTGACCATCATAATCGCGAGTGGAATACTGATAACAAAAGACAGCCCAAATCCTAGCAGCGCAATGCGTAGTGTGGCCCAAAGGTTGTCCAACCAGCGATCTGCCGAGACTTGATTAAACGCGATGAAAATATCTGACGGCGCTGGAAGAATGAAGGTCGGCACGGAAAAAACTCGACAGATCAACTCCCACAAAGGAATCAGCGCCAAAATCGCCAGCAATGGTAAACCGTTATGTGACCAATAAGAGGCTAAGCGTTTCATATTGTATCCTTACTCTATGTAATTACGCGCGGCGACGCAGCGGAGCGACATTATCTTTATCAGCGCTAGCCGTGGTTTCCATGACGGCAGGACGGTAAAAGTATTCACGAATCTTTGTGGTGTAGTCGCTGAATGTTTTTTCTTGCAGTGTATTGATGGTACGTGGACGTGGAAGATTGATTTGAATTTCTTCGAGGACCGTACTGGGTCTAGGGCCCATCACGAGTACTTTGTCGGCGAGTAACACGGCTTCTGAGATCGAGTGCGTAATAAACAGAACGGTTTTGGGTTTTTCCATCCAAATCCGTTGCAGTTCAAAGCCCATTTCCTCACGAGTTAACGCGTCAAGTGCCGAAAAAGGCTCATCCATAATCAAAATATCTGGGTTTAGAAGCAAAGCTCTAGCAATTCCAACGCGCTGTTGCATACCACCTGACAGTTCATTTGGCATGCTGGTGGTAAAGTCTGCAAGCCCCACTTTTTCAAGTAAAGACTGGGCGTGTTTGCGGTCTTTATTACTGACATGACCAAATTTATGCTTGAGCGGAAACAGAACATTATCCAGTACATTTTTCCAAGGAAGCAGTGTCGATTTTTGAAACACGATGCCGATATCTTCTCGAGGCCCACTGACAGGATGACCAAATACGCGAACTTGACCTTCACTGGGCTCAATGAGCCCAGATAAAACTCGTAATAGTGTCGATTTACCACACCCAGAAGGGCCAACAATCGCAACAAACTCATGTTTCCTCACATCAAAATTGACGTTATCAAGGACTTTGACCGATTGTTTCTCTGAGTGATAGGTGTGACCGACTTGGTTAAATGACACAAAAGGCTGCATTAGTTCACTCCTTGAAAGAACTCACGTGAAATGGCATTTTCTGGGTTGAGTTTTTCAAGCTCGATATCTTGTGCTTCTGCCGTCCATTTCCACGTCTCAGCCAAACGTACAGGGGTAAAGGCGCCAATTCCATCACGTTCACTGACTTCGTTAATGACCAAATAGCGAATCGATTTAATGGTATCTGCAGCTTGTTGCGTGTCGACTTCTGGAACGACATCGTGAACGGCTTGCGCGCTTTTTTCTGGGTTTTCCCACGTGTAGGCTACGGCTTTATCAAATGCCTTTAAGAAACGTTTCACCACATCAGGTCGTTCCGCCATCATGCGGTCACTAGCGATCACAGATGAAGAGTAGAACTCTAGACCTGCATCATACCAAGGGAAGATATCGATTTTTTTGCCAGCTTGTTTTGCTTGTTGCTGATTTTTCACTGCATCAGTAATCCAAGAGATCATGACGTCCGATTGTCCTGTAATCAGCATCGGGTTTAGTGCGCCAGGATCCGCTTTTAAAACTTTGACGCTGTTTTCATCGATACCATTCTTCTTAAGTAATAGAGGCAAAAAAACATTCGCAGAGGTGAAAGGTGAGGTGACGATGGTTTTACCTGAGACGTCATCGACAGAGTCAATCCCTGAGCCGCTTAACGCATAGAACGCATAAGGGGCTTTGCTAAATATTGAATAGACCCCTTTGACCGGCACGTTGTCATTCGCTTTTGCGACTAGGAGAGCAACGATATCGGATGAACCTAAATCTGCGATACCCGTGGCCACTTTGGTGATGGCGTCCGTTGAGCCTTTCCCTTGTAAAATGGTGACATCAAGATCTTGCTCAGCAAAAAAACCTTGTTCTACGCCAACGTAAACAGGGGCTTTATCGCCACCAGGTAACCAATCTAGTTGGAAAGTCACTTTATCCATTGCGAAGCTACTCGCGGAGGTGACAAGAACAGATAAAGAGAGGGTTAAAGTTTTGAGTTTTAAAAGTGGCTTCATAGTTGCTCCGTGTATTCCCTTGCACTTTACAAGTGTGATGCACCGTTCACAGAGTGCCTCACACTGTGACTAACTATGAGCAATGTCCCGATGCACATTGGTGGCATCTAACCGCTTCTACTCACGCATTTCAGATAAATACAGAGCAAACTGTGTGCCATATTTTGTGGACTTGCGCTAAAGCGAATAACAAACCCTTAACGAGTAAAGTGTTAATGCGCAATGAATGAGGTGTTTTTGTATACACTTTTGTTAATTTAATTTTAATGAATGTTATCATTTCGCACCTTTTTGGTTTGTTGGTTGGGTGTTTTTGAATCATTTTGGTGCAAAGTTGAGGCTGGTGTCTCTCAATTGAAGCACCGAACAATGGTCTATTAATTGCATTGTATACAGTAGGAAGCTGAGATCGTGCTAGGTTTCCCAATGAGGATGAGTAGAAGCGGTTAGGAGTTACTACCACTCCGGGACATTGCTCATTAGAAACAGCGAAGGCTGGTTTCTATTGGTTTTATCAAGAGGAGTGGTCTGTGGACTATTTAGTAAAAAATGCAAGTGCGATTGCTTGCGCTCAGTCTAATGTGTCTGATATCCGTATTCGTAATGGCAAAATCGCAGAACTCGGAAATCATTTACTTGCCGAACAAGGCGAAAAAGTCGTCGATGCGCAGGGTTGTGTTATTTATCCAGGCCTGGTCAATACACATCATCACCTCGCGCAATCGATTCTTAAGGGGGTTCCCGAGGGGCTGAATCAGGGCTTGGGTGAATGGTTAGCCAGTGTCCCTTATCGATACTGGCCGCAAATTACCCCGCAGATGATGTATCACGCAGCTCGCTTGGGGTTCTATGAACTTGTACGTTCAGGGACCACCACCTGTGCAGACCATCATTACTTGTACCATGCCAATTCGAGCAAAGAGATGGAAGAAGCGGTGTGGCAAGCCGCAGAAGATATGGGAATTCGTTTTGTACTGTGCCGTGGAGGAGCCACGGTTAAAGGTTCACATAAAGGGCTTGCTAAAGCCGGGGTGATTCCTGAGTCTACTGAATTAATGTTAGAGCGTTTAGAGCGAACACGAAGTCGATATCATCAGGAAGGGGGAGATGCGATGAGAAAGTTGGTGGTTGCTCCGACGACGATCGCCCACTCAGCGACACCCGATGATTTAAAACTGTTGGCTGAATATGCAAGAAGCCATAAGTTACGTATGCACTCGCATCTTTTGGAGGTGGGGTTTGATAACGAACAAACTTTAGCGAAGTATGGAAAAACGGCAGTCGACTTTGCTGAAAGCTGTGACTGGCTCGGTGATGATGTTTGGTTTGCGCACATTGTGCAAGCAACGGAGCAGGATATTAAAATATTAGCAGAGACGAAAACTGGTATTGCTCATTGTCCGACGTCAAATTGTCGGTTAGGCAGTGGTATTGCACCAATTATAGAGATGGAAAAGGCCGGTATGCCGATTTCTATTGGCGTGGATGGCTCTGCTTCGTCAGAATCGGGGTCGATGATTCAAGAGCTCAACTTAACGTGGTTAATCCATCGAGCCCAACACGGTCCTTCAGCAACCAACGCTGAGCAAGTTCTGAAATGGGGGGCTCAGGGCGGCGCATCCATTCTTGGGTTGGATCAAGTGGGACAAATCGAAGTCGGCTTTGCGGCTGATCTCGTTATCTATGATATTCACAAACCGAGATTTTCTGGTGTTCATTCTCCTCTTATGGCTCCCTTATTATGTGGTGAGCCTGTGGAAATCAAAACCAGCTTCATCAATGGGCGGATTGTATTCCAACAGAACGATAGCGATATTTACCATTCCTTAGTCGAGGATGTTCAACATTCTGTCGAAGAGTTAATTGGCCGTGTTCAGTATCTAGAACGAGCCTAAATTAGGCTCCAACTCAGGTTTTTGCTTATTATTTGACCCATCAGCCGGAAAAGTTACTTTTTTGGCTGTTTTGCTCTTGCCAAGCGATTTTTCCTCCCTATAATGCGCCTCCGTTGCTTAGGAAATTAGAGTTTCCGAAAGTAACAATAAGGTCACATTTCTTCTGTTATTTAATCAAAAATAAGAGTAGAAAAAACTGTTGACTCATAGAGTTAACTGGTTAAAATGACCGTCCGTTTTGAGAAGCACTCAAAACAAGCTCTTTAACAATATAAACCTATCAATCTGTGTGGGCACTCGTTGATGATAATCAAAGATGATTCTAGAGAATCAACTGAGGTTTCAATGAACTGAGTGACCAATTTGATACTCTCTTTTATAAGAAGGGTATCGAGCACAGTCAATTCAACATTACTATGTAATGTAATCAGTATTCATTGAGCCAAAAAAAACTTTAAATTGAAGAGTTTGATCATGGCTCAGATTGAACGCTGGCGGCAGGCCTAACACATGCAAGTCGAGCGGAAACGAGTTAACTGACCCTTCGGGTGACGTTAACGGCGTCGAGCGGCGGACGGGTGAGTAATGCCTGGGAAATTGCCCTGATGTGGGGGATAACCATTGGAAACGATGGCTAATACCGCATGATAGCTTCGGCTCAAAGAGGGGGACCTTCGGGCCTCTCGCGTCAGGATATGCCCAGGTGGGATTAGCTAGTTGGTGAGGTAAGGGCTCACCAAGGCAACGATCCCTAGCTGGTCTGAGAGGATGATCAGCCACACTGGGACTGAGACACGGCCCAGACTCCTACGGGAGGCAGCAGTGGGGAATATTGCACAATGGGCGCAAGCCTGATGCAGCCATGCCGCGTGTGTGAAGAAGGCCTTCGGGTTGTAAAGCACTTTCAGCAGTGAGGAAGGCAATGTATTTAATAGATGCATTGCTTGACGTTAGCTGCAGAAGAAGCACCGGCTAACTCCGTGCCAGCAGCCGCGGTAATACGGAGGGTGCGAGCGTTAATCGGAATTACTGGGCGTAAAGCGCATGCAGGTGGTTTGTTAAGTCAGATGTGAAAGCCCGGGGCTCAACCTCGGAATAGCATTTGAAACTGGCAGGCTAGAGTACTGTAGAGGGGGGTAGAATTTCAGGTGTAGCGGTGAAATGCGTAGAGATCTGAAGGAATACCAGTGGCGAAGGCGGCCCCCTGGACAGATACTGACACTCAGATGCGAAAGCGTGGGGAGCAAACAGGATTAGATACCCTGGTAGTCCACGCCGTAAACGATGTCTACTTGGAGGTTGTTCCCTTGAGGAGTGGCTTTCGGAGCTAACGCGTTAAGTAGACCGCCTGGGGAGTACGGTCGCAAGATTAAAACTCAAATGAATTGACGGGGGCCCGCACAAGCGGTGGAGCATGTGGTTTAATTCGATGCAACGCGAAGAACCTTACCTACTCTTGACATCCAGAGAACTTGGCAGAGATGCCTTGGTGCCTTCGGGAGCTCTGAGACAGGTGCTGCATGGCTGTCGTCAGCTCGTGTTGTGAAATGTTGGGTTAAGTCCCGCAACGAGCGCAACCCTTATCCTTGTTTGCCAGCGAGTCATGTCGGGAACTCCAGGGAGACTGCCGGTGATAAACCGGAGGAAGGTGGGGACGACGTCAAGTCATCATGGCCCTTACGAGTAGGGCTACACACGTGCTACAATGGCGCATACAGAGGGCGGCCAACTTGCGAGAGTGAGCGAATCCCAAAAAGTGCGTCGTAGTCCGGATTGGAGTCTGCAACTCGACTCCATGAAGTCGGAATCGCTAGTAATCGTGGATCAGAATGCCACGGTGAATACGTTCCCGGGCCTTGTACACACCGCCCGTCACACCATGGGAGTGGGCTGCAAAAGAAGTAGGTAGTTTAACCTTCGGGGGAACGCTTACCACTTTGTGGTTCATGACTGGGGTGAAGTCGTAACAAGGTAGCGCTAGGGGAACCTGGCGCTGGATCACCTCCTTAATACGAAAGATTATTGCGATAAGTGTTCACACAGATTGATACGGTTTATGTAAAAGAGATGATAACGAAGAAATTTTTGTTTAAATCGAGTCGTACAACTGACGAGTAAAGGCGCATACATCAGTATGTAACTGAGCGAGGATAGGCAGTACAACGAGGTATTAAGCAAGAATATCGAGTTAGAAAATTGGGTCTGTAGCTCAGGTGGTTAGAGCGTTCGCCTGATAAGCGAGAGGTCGGTGGTTCAAGTCCACTCAGACCCACCAATTTTTCCTTCTGTTTTGTTGTGAAAATCGTCGTTTACCCTATGTAAACTTGCTCATTTCACTCCGCGCACAAGAAAAAATGACTATTTTATGGTTTAGCCATACAAATGGGGCTATAGCTCAGCTGGGAGAGCGCCTGCATGGCATGCAGGAGGTCAGCGGTTCGATCCCGCTTAGCTCCACCATCTTTAAACGCATTAGAAGTAGTGTTTTTAAACATGGTTTCTTTCAATAGAAAGGAAACTTTGCTCTTTAACAATTTGGAAAGCTGACGAATAACAACAATCCCCTTATCTTTTGATAAGCGTTGTTATTCAAATAAAAGTTCTCAAATCCTATTCTCTATGAGAGTAGGTACCAAAATACACATTCAAGTGTTCTTGGGAACAACATTTATGTTGTTCATATTTGAGTCCGGCAAAATCGAATGTCTCTCGCTCATTCAAATAATGAGAGACACAAACCTTGGTTGCTTATTTGTCTTCACTTTAAAAAGTGAAATCAAATGGGCCATACGCAAGACCCTTTGGGGTTGTATGGTTAAGTGACTAAGCGTACACGGTGGATGCCTTGGCAGTCAGAGGCGATGAAGGACGTACTAACTTGCGATAAGCGTAGATGAGGCAGTAAGAGCCACTTGAGTCTACGATTTCCGAATGGGGAAACCCAAGTGCATAAGCACTTATCTTGCAGTGAATACATAGCTGTAAGAGGCGAACTCGGGGAACTGAAACATCTAAGTACCCGAAGGAAAAGAAATCAACCGAGATTCCGACAGTAGCGGCGAGCGAAATCGGATTAGCCCTTAAGCTTTTAATGATGCAGGTGAACAAGCTGGAAAGCTTGGCAATAAAGGGTGATAGCCCCGTAGCCGCTCCATCATTTTGAGTGAAAACGAGTAAGGCGGGACACGTGATATCCTGTTTGAAGATGGGGGGACCATCCTCCAAGGCTAAATACTCCTGACTGACCGATAGTGAACCAGTACCGTGAGGGAAAGGCGAAAAGAACCCCTGTGAGGGGAGTGAAATAGAACCTGAAACCGTGTACGTACAAGCAGTAGGAGCACCTTCGTGGTGTGACTGCGTACCTTTTGTATAATGGGTCAGCGACTTATATTCAGTGGCAAGGTTAACCGCATAGGGGAGCCGTAGGGAAACCGAGTCTTAACTGGGCGCTTTAGTCTCTGGATATAGACCCGAAACCGAGTGATCTAGCCATGGGCAGGTTGAAGATTGAGTAACATCAATTGGAGGACCGAACCGACTAATGTTGAAAAATTAGCGGATGACTTGTGGCTAGGGGTGAAAGGCCAATCAAACTCGGAGATAGCTGGTTCTCCCCGAAAGCTATTTAGGTAGCGCCTCGGACGAATACTACTGGGGGTAGAGCACTGTTAAGGCTAGGGGGTCATCCCGACTTACCAACCCTTTGCAAACTCCGAATACCAGTAAGTACTATCCGGGAGACACACGGCGGGTGCTAACGTCCGTCGTGGAGAGGGAAACAACCCAGACCGCCAGCTAAGGTCCCAAATTATTGCTAAGTGGGAAACGATGTGGGAAGGCTTAGACAGCTAGGATGTTGGCTTAGAAGCAGCCATCATTTAAAGAAAGCGTAATAGCTCACTAGTCGAGTCGGCCTGCGCGGAAGATGTAACGGGGCTAAGCAATAAACCGAAGCTGCGGCAATGCAATTTATTGTATTGGGTAGGGGAGCGTTCTGTAAGCGGTTGAAGGTGTGTGGTAACGCATGCTGGACGTATCAGAAGTGCGAATGCTGACATGAGTAACGATAAAGGGGGTGAAAAACCTCCTCGCCGGAAGACCAAGGGTTCCTGTCCAACGTTAATCGGGGCAGGGTAAGTCGACCCCTAAGGCGAGGCCGAAAGGCGTAGTCGATGGGAAACGGGTTAATATTCCCGTACTTCTTACAATTGCGATGGGGGGACGGAGAAGGCTAGGTGGGCCTGGCGACGGTTGTCCAGGTTCAAGTGCGTAGACTTAAGAGTTAGGTAAATCCGGCTCTTTCTAAGGTCGAGACACGATGTCGAGCCACTACGGTGGTGAAGTCATTGATGCCATGCTTCCAGGAAAAGCCTCTAAGCTTCAGATTGTAAGGAATCGTACCCCAAACCGACACAGGTGGTCGGGTAGAGAATACCAAGGCGCTTGAGAGAACTCGGGTGAAGGAACTAGGCAAAATGGTACCGTAACTTCGGGAGAAGGTACGCTTCTGACGGTGAAGTCTCTTGCAGATGGAGCTATCGGAAGTCGCAGATACCAGGTGGCTGCAACTGTTTATTAAAAACACAGCACTGTGCAAAATCGTAAGATGACGTATACGGTGTGACGCCTGCCCGGTGCCGGAAGGTTAATTGATGGGGTTAGACTTCGGTCGACGCTCTTGATCGAAGCCCCGGTAAACGGCGGCCGTAACTATAACGGTCCTAAGGTAGCGAAATTCCTTGTCGGGTAAGTTCCGACCTGCACGAATGGCGTAATGATGGCCACGCTGTCTCCACCCGAGACTCAGTGAAATTGAAATCGCTGTGAAGATGCAGTGTACCCGCGGCTAGACGGAAAGACCCCGTGAACCTTTACTACAGCTTGGCACTGAACATTGAGCCTACATGTGTAGGATAGGTGGGAGGCTTTGAAGTAATCACGCCAGTGGTTATGGAGCCATCCTTGAAATACCACCCTTGTATGTTTGATGTTCTAACTTGGTCCCCTAATCGGGGATGAGGACAGTGCCTGGTGGGTAGTTTGACTGGGGCGGTCTCCTCCCAAAGAGTAACGGAGGAGCACGAAGGTGGGCTAATCACGGTTGGACATCGTGAGGTTAGTGCAATGGCATAAGCCCGCTTGACTGCGAGAATGACAATTCGAGCAGGTGCGAAAGCAGGTCATAGTGATCCGGTGGTTCTGAATGGAAGGGCCATCGCTCAACGGATAAAAGGTACTCCGGGGATAACAGGCTGATACCGCCCAAGAGTTCATATCGACGGCGGTGTTTGGCACCTCGATGTCGGCTCATCACATCCTGGGGCTGAAGTCGGTCCCAAGGGTATGGCTGTTCGCCATTTAAAGTGGTACGCGAGCTGGGTTTAGAACGTCGTGAGACAGTTCGGTCCCTATCTGCCGTGGGCGTTGGAGAATTGAAAGGGGCTGCTCCTAGTACGAGAGGACCGGAGTGGACGAACCTCTGGTGTTCGGGTTGTGTCGCCAGACGCATTGCCCGGTAGCTAAGTTCGGAATTGATAACCGCTGAAAGCATCTAAGCGGGAAGCAAGCCTTGAGATGAGTTCTCCCTGGCGCTTTAAGCGTCCTAAAGGGTTGTCGTAGACTACGACGTTGATAGGCAGGGTGTGTAAGCGTTGTGAGGCGTTGAGCTAACCTGTACTAATTGCCCGTGAGGCTTAACCATACAACACCCAAGGGGTTTTGTGGGCTCAAAGCAAGAACAGAATTGAATGTGTAAGAAACAGAACGAAAACAGCTTTCCAAACTTTTTGTTTTCACTTTTTTAGAAAAAGTGAAAGTAAAACAGATAAACTTGCTTGAATGAGCGGGTTTAAAAAAGAATTTGCTTGGCGACCATAGCGATTTGGACCCACCTGATTTCCATGCCGAACTCAGAAGTGAAACGAATTAGCGCCGATGGTAGTGTGGGGTTTCCCCATGTGAGAGTAGGACATCGCCAGGCTTTGATTTGCAATTTGTCTACTGTAGCTTGATGCTTTTGATAATTGCGATGCTCATGTGCACTTGCACACTGCGCTTCTCATTTCAAAATCTTCTACGCACAGCGACAAATGCCTAAATAAAGCAAATCTATATAAGACTTTATTTAGAGACTCAATTTAGTGGAGCGGTAGTTCAGTTGGTTAGAATACCGGCCTGTCACGCCGGGGGTCGCGGGTTCGAGTCCCGTCCGCTCCGCCACTATTCTTTGTTATAAAGAATGAGAGTCGTCTCATAAAACACGAACTACAGGGGTGTAGCTCCAATTGGCAGAGCAGCGGATTCCAAATCCGCGTGTTGGGAGTTCGAATCTCTCCACCCCTGCCATATTTAAGAAGCCTCAGTCGAAAGACTGGGGCTTTTTTACATCCGAAATTTGTTGTTGCGTGTCTATGTCTGAGTGACATAGCAACGGATTCCGCTAATGACTAAAATTGGCGCGTGCAGGGAGCTTGTAGGCAAGTCCCATCGAATCTTCGGTGTGCCGACCCAGTCCACCCCTGCCATATTTAAGAAGCCTCGTTCGAAAGAACGGGGCTTTTTTACATCCGAAATTTGTTGTTGCGTGTCTATGTCTGAGTGACATAGCAGCGGATTCCGCCCATACCTAAAATTGGCGCGTGTTGGGAGCTTGTAGGCAAGTCCCATCGAATCTTCGGTGTGCCGACCCAGTCAACCCCTGCCATAGTTAAGAAGCCTCATTCGAAAGAACAGAGCTTTTTACATGTTTAATTTGGCGTTTTCGTTTCTACGTTGGTGTTGTATACCTGAAGGTCACTAATACCTATATCAGTGTGGTGGTAGGCAAATTGTCCTGGCACATCCTGCCATATATGCGGCTTTAGAAGAATTGCTAGAGCTATTTTCATTTATATTAGTTCTGTAGCCGAATTCCTTATCCCCGGTGGAGAGCTACTTAAGGTGTTAGGTGCTTGAAATAGGAGTAGATCCCAATCAAGTTTGTCTCTGAGATCTGAAAACACGTTCATCAATCTGTACTGACGGCTTTGATTGTTTTCGATGTATACAAAAAAGCCGAGCGTTGCTCGGCTTTCAGCTGTGACGGGCTGATTAACTTATTTTAGAATCGCTTCATTACCGTTTTCACGGATATGTTTGAGTAATTCTTTAGCGCCACGTGCGCTGGCTGCGACGACATTTCCTGATTTCATATAATCAGTGCCACCAGCGAAATCAGTAACAAGAGCTCCCGCTTCACGAGCAATCAGTTCACCTGCCGCAAGATCCCAAGGTTTTAGGCCTAATTCAAAGTAACCATCAACACGGCCAGCTGCAACATAGCAGAGATCTAGCGCTGCTGAGCCTGTACGACGAAAATCAGCGCAGTCGACGAAAAGTGCAGAAATGATTTTTAGGTAGCTTTCAGAGTGCTGCTTTTGTTTGAACGGAAAGCCCGTTGCTAATACAGTACCTTGTAGGTCTTTAAGTGGTTTAACTCGAATACGAGCACTGTTCAGCTGAGCGCCGGCACCACGTTGAGCGGTAAACAGTTCATTAAGCATAGGGTCGTATACACAGGCTACTTCTGTTTTGCCTTTGATACGTACAGCGATAGAGACACTAAAGTGAGGGAGACCTTTGATAAAGTTGGTCGTGCCATCCAGTGGGTCGATGATCCATTGCACGTCATTGTCTTTACCTTCAATTAAGCCATTTTCCTCTGCCACAACACTGTGTTCAGGGTAAGATTGCTTGATGGTATTGATAATGATCGCTTCTGCTTCTTTGTCTACGTTAGTAACAAAGTCATTAGAGCCTTTTTGTACTGATTCAATTTTTTCAGCATTTTCTAGAGATTTGGCAATATGGTTGCCTGCTTTTCGCGCAGCGCGAATCGCAATATTAAGCATAGGATGCATACGAATTTCCCAACGGATGTTAAAGAACAGAAAACGGCGGCGAGTATAACAGAGTGACAGTAAAAGGGAAGTGGTTAATTTTTGCACTTTTAAACGCTAAGCTCTTTAGAGACTGACCAATTGAGTCAGGTATGTGTTAATATCCGCGTCTCATTTATTGGCTACTGCGGATTCATCAATGCTTAATCATGTCAAAGTCGTCCTTGTTGGCACTTCTCACTCCGGTAATATCGGCTCAGCGGCTCGAGCAATGAAAGTGATGGGCTTAAGTGAAATGGTCTTAGTGGCACCGCAGTGTGAAGTCGATGCTCAGGCGATTGCGCTCGCAGCTGGCGCTAGTGATATCGCACTTAATGCTCAGGTGGTTGAGTCACTAGAGCAAGCTGTTGAAGAGTGTACTTTGGTCGTCGGCTCTAGTGCTCGTTCAAGAACGCTGGAATGGCCAATGCTGGAACCTAGAGATTGCGGACGTAAAATGATTGAGCAAGCAGTGCATCACAGTCATTCTGCTCTAGTGTTTGGTCGTGAGAGAACGGGCTTAACCAATGATGAATTGCAAAAGTGCCATTATCACGTTGCGATACCTGCAAATCCTGAGTATTCCTCTCTCAATCTTGCGATGGCGGTACAAACCTTAAGTTATGAAGTAAGAATGGCGTATTTAGAACGTCAGGAGCGGGCGTATTCTGGCAATATTTCTCAGTACCAAGCCGAGTATCCACGTAACAAAGAGTTGGAATTATTTTACTCACACCTTGAAAAGGTACTGATCGACACTCAATTTACTTCTAAAGACCAGCCTGGAAAAGTGATGAATAAGTTGCGCCGCTTGTTTTCGCGAGCGAGACCAGAGATTCAAGAGTTGAATACTTTGCGTGGTATTTTAACTGCGGTTGAGAAATCGATAGGCAGTAAGCGGTAATACGTGGCACGACAAAAGAATAACCCAAAATACCTGAGTAAATTAGTCAAATAAATACTTGACCAAATTACTCGGGTATGAAAAAATCCATACCACATAAACGATGTGGATATGGTGTAATATGAGACTAACATCAAAAGGAAGATATGCAGTAACTGCCATGTTAGACGTGGCGCTTCACTCGCAGCAAAGCCCAGTACCTCTTGCGGATATTTCTGAGCGACAAGGTATTTCACTCTCTTATCTTGAGCAGCTGTTTTCAAAGCTTCGCAAAGCTGGACTCGTCGCGAGCGTTCGTGGGCCAGGTGGTGGTTATCGCTTGGGTGCTGATGCGCAAACTATTGCTATCGGTACTGTCATCGCGGCTGTAGATGAATCTGTTGATGCGACAAAGTGTAATGGTAAAGCGGATTGTCAAGGTGGCTCTCGTTGCTTAACTCATACTTTGTGGCGTGATTTAAGTTCTCGTATTAGCGACTTTTTAAATAACATCACTCTTGGTGAGTTGATGGTTGATAACGAAGTTCTCGAAATATCCGACCGACAAGATATCGATTTGGCGGTTAGTCATGGCGCAGCCAATACAACAACAAGTAGCGCGCCTATCGGAGTTAATGTCCGCTCGTAAGCGGGTCTGCAAGTTACATTGGAGTAGAAAATGAAACTGCCTATTTATTTAGATTATTCAGCGACTTGTCCAGTTGATCCTCGTGTAGCTGAGAAAATGGTTCAGTACATGACGATGGACGGTACTTTTGGTAACCCAGCGTCGCGTTCACATCGTTACGGTTGGCAGGCTGAAGAAGCAGTTGATACCGCTCGTGAGCAAATTGCAGATGTTCTTAATGCTGACCCGCGTGAAATCATTTTTACGTCTGGCGCGACTGAGTCTGATAACTTAGCGATTAAAGGTGCTGCGCATTTTTACGGTAAAAAAGGTAAGCACATCATTACCTGCAAAACCGAGCACAAAGCGGTTCTTGACCCTTGTCGTCAACTTGAGCGTGAAGGCTTCGAAGTCACTTACATTCAGCCTGAACCAAATGGCTTAATTGACCTCAAGAAGTTAGAAGCAGAAATGCGTGATGACACTATTTTGGTGTCGATCATGCACGTAAATAACGAAATCGGTGTGATTCAAGATATCGCGTCGATTGGTGAATTGTGCCGCGACCGTAAAATCGTGTTCCATGTTGATGCCGCGCAATCAGCGGGTAAGTTACCTATTGATGTACAAGAGATGAAAGTTGACTTGATCTCAATGTCAGCACACAAAGTGTATGGCCCTAAAGGTATTGGTGCCTTGTATGTACGTCGTAAGCCACGCATTCGTTTAGAAGCACAAATGCATGGTGGTGGTCATGAGCGTGGTTTCCGTTCAGGTACACTACCGACACATCAAATTGTTGGTATGGGCGAAGCATTCCGTATCGCAAAAGAAGACATGCAAAAAGATTACAATCACGGTAAAGCACTGCGCGATCGCTTACTGGCTGGAGTCAGTGATATGGAAGCTGTGACGATTAACGGTGATTTGGAGCAACGTCTTCCGAACAACTTAAACATCAGCTTTGCCTTTGTAGAAGGCGAGTCTTTGCTGATGTCACTGAAGGATTTAGCAGTGTCTTCTGGCAGTGCTTGTACGTCAGCCAGTCTAGAGCCGTCTTATGTACTACGTGCACTGGGTTTGGATGATGAATTAGCTCATAGCTCAATTCGTTTCTCTTTTGGCCGTTTCACGACCGAAGAAGAAGTGGATTATGCAATTGAACAAATCCGCGTAGCCGTTAGCAAGCTACGTGAAATGTCTCCTCTATGGGATATGTACAAAGAGGGTGTTGATTTGAGCTCTGTTGAATGGGCGCATCACTAATCGTCTCAAGGATAGAACTAGAGGATTCGAGGTAACTTATTATGGCATATAGCGAAAAAGTAATTGATCACTACGAGAACCCACGTAACGTTGGTTCATTTGATAATGAAGATCCAGCGATTGGCAGCGGCATGGTTGGTGCTCCAGCGTGTGGTGACGTCATGAAGCTTCAAATCAAAGTGACGCCAGAAGGCATCATTGAAGATGCTAAGTTTAAAACTTACGGTTGTGGTAGTGCTATCGCATCGAGCTCACTGGTTACTGAGTGGGTAAAAGGTAAATCGATCGACGATGCTGCAGCAATCAAAAACTCTGAAATTGCAGAAGAGCTTGAGTTGCCGCCAGTGAAAGTTCACTGCTCAATTCTTGCAGAAGACGCAATTAAAGCGGCTGTTGCTGATTATAAGAAGAAACATCAGTAAAACCGTTTATAATGGGAGCTTTCTTGCTCCCATTCCATCGATAGAATCAGTTTAAGGTGCAGTATGGCCATCACATTATCAGACGCAGCAGCTTCTCGAGTAAAAGCTTTCCTTGAAAACCGTGGTAAAGGCATTGGTTTACGCCTTGGGGTCAAGACGACTGGCTGTTCGGGAATGGCTTACGTGCTGGAGTTTGTTGATGAGCTCAATGAAGACGAAGATGAAGTCTTTGAGCACTCTGGCGTAAAAGTGATCATTGATAAAAAGAGCCTTGTTTACTTAGATGGTACTCAACTTGACTATGTCAAAGAGGGGCTAAACGAAGGTTTTGAGTTCAATAACCCCAATGCGAAAAGTGAATGTGGCTGCGGTGAAAGCTTTAACGTTTAATAACTAAGTGTCTGGTTGTTGCACAGCAGTCAGACATCTCGCAAAGGACCTGACACTCCATGAATCACTTTGAATTATTTGGGCTACCAACTCAGTTCCAGCTGGATGGTAGCCTTCTTTCTTCACAGTTCCGTGAACTGCAGAAGCGTTTCCACCCAGATAACTTTGCTACCGGATCGGATAGCGAACGCTTACAAGCGGTGCAAAAAGCGTCACAAATCAATGATGCTTATCAGATTTTAAAAGACCCAATTACTCGTGCTGAGTATTTACTGGCTGAGCAAGGGGTGGACATTCGTAGCGAACAGCAAACGATGCAAGATCCCATGTTTCTGATGGAGCAGATGGAGTTGCGCGAGCAACTCGAAAGCATTGCTCATTCATCAGACCCTGAATCAAAATTACTCGATTTCGATAGTCGTGTCTCTAAAATGTACAAGCAGCACCTTGCTGCTGTTGAGCAAGAGTTGGGCGATGAACTTTGGTCCCAAGCGGCTGATCGTGTACGAAAGCTCAAATTCATTGCCAAGTTAAAGAGAGAAATAGAGCTAGTCGAAGATAAACTCCTGGGCTAGATTGTAATAAAGGACCAATTATGGCGTTACTCCAAATCGCAGAACCCGGACAAAGTTCGGCGCCTCACGAACACAAATTGGCCGCTGGTATCGATTTAGGTACTACCAATTCGCTGGTTGCTTCGGTAAGAAGTGGTGAAGCGAACACGTTAGCGGACGATCTCAACCGAAGTATTTTGCCGTCTGTCGTTAGCTACGCTCAACAGCAACCCGTTGTTGGCTATGAAGCGAAACAGCAAGCGGAATTGGACCCTCAAAACACCATAATTTCCGTGAAGCGTTTGATTGGTCGTTCGCTCGAGGATATTCAATCTCGCTACCCCACGTTGCCTTACCGTTTTACGGCCAGTGAATCTGGATTACCTCTGCTGAACACCGCTCAAGGAAGCCGAAATCCGATTCAAGTCTCTGCAGACATACTTAAAGCGCTTGGACAGCGTGCTGAAAAAAGCTTAGGGGGCGAATTAGCCGGTGTCGTGATTACCGTGCCTGCCTATTTTGACGATGCACAGCGAGCGGGTACCAAAGATGCTGCTAAGTTGGCGGGCCTTCATGTTTTACGCCTACTAAATGAACCTACGGCTGCAGCCATTGCCTATGGCCTTGATTCTGGTCAAGAAGGCGTAATCGCTGTATACGATTTAGGTGGTGGCACATTCGATATTTCTATCCTTCGCTTGTCTAAAGGCGTGTTTGAAGTACTTTCAACGGGCGGAGATTCAGCATTAGGTGGTGACGACTTCGATCATTTGATTGCTGAGCATTTACTCGAGCAAATCACTATCGAGCGTCCACTGTCGGCTGAGCAAAATCGAATTTTGCTCAATGTCGCGACTGAGGCCAAAATTGCGCTATCTCAGTCTCAAACCACCTCGATTTCAGTACTTGGTTGGGAAGGCGAATTGACTCGGGACACATTGAACGAGCTGATTGAACCGCTGGTTAAAAAGACCTTATTGTCTTGTCGCCGAGCATTGAAAGATGCACACGTAGACAGTGATGAAGTCCTTGAAGTGGTCATGGTTGGTGGTTCAACACGCACGCCTGCAGTTCGTGATATGGTCGGTGATTTCTTTGGCCGCACGCCATTGACGAGCATTAACCCTGACGAAGTCGTCGCGATAGGCGCGGCCATTCAAGCCGATATTCTTGCCGGCAATAAGCCCGATTCTGAAATGCTACTTTTGGATGTTATTCCTCTCTCTTTAGGAATTGAAACCATGGGCGGCTTAGTTGAGAAAATCATTCCACGCAATACCACGATTCCTGTTGCACGAGCTCAAGAGTTTACCACCTTTAAAGATGGGCAAACAGGCATGAGCGTCCATGTAGTGCAAGGTGAGCGTGAAATGGTTGATGATTGTCGCTCACTGGCCCGTTTTTCATTAAAAGGCATTCCTCCCATGGCGGCGGGCGCTGCGCATGTGCGTGTGACTTATCAAGTTGATGCAGATGGTCTTTTGTCTGTCACCGCGATGGAGAAAAGCACTGGCGTGCATTCTGATATTCAAGTTAAACCGTCCTACGGGTTAAGTGATACGGAAGTCGCGGACATGCTCAATGACTCGATGACTTACGCGAAAGAAGATATGCAGGCACGAGCGCTTGCAGAGCAACGCGTTGAAGCTGATCGAGTGATTGAAGGCTTGATAGCGGCGATGCAAGCCGATGGCGATGAACTGCTGAGTGAGCAAGAAAGCCAACAATTAGTTAAAGTCATAGAGTCACTGATTGAAGTGAGAAATGGCGATGATGCAGATGCCATTGAACAAGGCATTAAAGACTTAGATAAAGCCAGCCAAGACTTTGCTTCTCGCCGAATGGATAAATCGATTCGTGCTGCTCTCGCTGGTCAGTCTGTGAATGATATTTAATAGAGGTTTTTAGTTATATGCCTAAGATTATTGTTTTACCTCATGAAGATTTATGTCCAGAGGGTGCGGTTTTAGACGCTCAAACGGGCGAATCGGTACTGGATGTGGCACTAAAAAACGGCATCGGTATCGAGCATGCGTGTGAAAAATCTTGTGCTTGTACGACGTGCCATGTCGTTATCCGAGAAGGTTTTGATTCACTGGAAGAGAGTGATGAGCTGGAAGATGACATGTTGGATAAAGCATGGGGATTGGAGCCTGAGTCTCGTCTTGGCTGCCAAGCGCGTATTGCCGATGAAGACTTGGTGGTCGAGATTCCAAAGTACACCATCAACTTGGCAAAAGAAGATCATTAAGACAACCGGTAAGGTGAAACAATGAAATGGACTGATTCTCGCGATATCGCGATAGAACTTTGTGACCAATATCCTGATGTAGATCCGAAAAACGTACGTTTTACCGACTTGCATCAATGGATTACCGAGCTCGAAGAGTTTGATGATGATCCGAATCGTTCAAATGAGAAGATTCTGGAAGCCATCATTCTTTGCTGGATGGATGAGATGGACTAGAAGATTATCTTCTTAATCTCACATTATTAACAATTTGCACTAAAAAAAGCGGGCTAAATAGTCCGCTTTTTTATCAAGTTGACATAGTTACCCTACATAATGCTAACATCCTAGGGTTTAGATAATAAAAGCGTAGGCAACGCTACACAAAGACAAGGAGAAACCATGTCTACACAGATGTCTGTATTTATAAGCCAAGAGGCCGCTTTACCGCACTGGGGTGAAAAAGCGACGTTGTCATTTAATGAAAATGGTGCGGTTATTCACCTAGATCAAGGTTTTGATCTTGCCGCCATTCAGCGCGCCGCTCGCAAGTTGGACGCGCAAGGAATTAAACAAATTGCTTTGCAAGGCGAGGGTTGGAATTTAGAAGCGGCTTGGGCATTCTCTCAAGCTTACCGTAACCCAAAACTGAATAATGAGTTGACGTTACCTGAGTTAAGCGAAGCTGACAGTGCTGAACTTCAAGCTCGCATCAAGGCGGCCGACTTTACGCGTGACCTTATCAATAAATCGGCAGAAGAAGTGGCACCTCGTCAATTGGCAACGATGGCATCTGAATTTATCAAGTCGGTTGCACCTGAAGGCACTGTGAGCATCAAAATTGTCAAAGATAAAGATTTACTGGTTGAAGGTTGGGAAGGCATCTACGCAGTAGGACGTGGTTCTGAGCGTACGTCTGCCATGCTGCAGTTGGATTACAACCCAACCGGTGATGAAAACGCGCCGGTTTACGCGTGTTTAGTCGGTAAAGGTATTACCTTTGACTCCGGCGGTTACAGCCTTAAACCATCGAATATGATGGGAGCGATGAAGTCAGACATGGGTGGTTCGGCAACCGTAACCGGTGGCCTTGCACTGGCGATTATGCGTGGCCTTAACAAGCGTGTAAAACTCATTTTGTGCTGCGCGGAAAACATGATTTCAGGTCGTGCGCTTAAATTGGGCGATATTATCACTTATAAGAATGGCAAAACGGTTGAAATACAAAACACTGATGCGGAAGGTCGTCTCGTTCTGGCTGATGGTTTGATTTACGCTTGTGAGCAAAAGCCACAGCTGATTGTTGACTGTGCAACGCTTACCGGTGCCGCTAAAAATGCGCTTGGTAATGATTACCATGCATTGATGAGTTTTGACCAAGAGTTATCTCAGCAAGCGCTGAAGGCTGCGCAGCAAGAGAACGAAGGGCTTTGGCCTCTGCCGTTAGCGGACTTCCACCGTGATATGTTGCCGTCGAATTTTGCTGACTTGTGTAACATCAGTAGTGGCGATTACTCCCCAGGTGCAAGTACCGCGGCGGCTTTCTTGTCGTATTTCGTTGAAGATTACAAGCAAGGTTGGTTACATATTGACTGTGCGGCAACTTACCGTAAATCAGCGACAGATAAATGGGCAGCCGGCGCAACGGGAACGGGTATTCGTACCTTAGCGCGCATTTTAGCTCAATAACCAAAGTCAACTAAGGATAAGCAGACACATTTCTGCTCCAAGAAAATTTATTACAATTCAAAAGGAAAATACCCTATGGCGCTAGAGAAAACATTTTCAATTATTAAACCCGATGCGGTAGAACGTAATTTGATCGGTGAAATTTATCAGCGAATCGAAAAAGCCGGCCTGAAAATTGTGGCGGCGAAAATGGTGCATTTGACCGATGAGCAAGCAAGCGGTTTTTACGCTGAACACCAAGGCAAAGAGTTCTTTCCGCCACTGAAAGAGTTTATGACTTCAGGGCCGATTATGGTTCAAGTTCTTGAAGGTGAAAATGCGATTGCGCGCTACCGAGAATTGATGGGGAAAACGAATCCACAAGAAGCGGCTTGCGGTACTCTACGTAACGATTATGCACTGAATATGCGTCAAAATTCGGTACATGGTTCAGACAGCCCTGAGTCAGCCGCGCGTGAGATCGAATTTTTCTTCCCGCAGTCTGAAGTATTTTCTCACTGATTTGAAGTTTGTAGAGCTTTGATATTTTAAGTAAGCCTCTCTATATCGGGAGGCTTTTCTTTTTATGGACCGTCAGCCGTAGCTATAGCAAATCACACGCCTTGTGAACGGCAGCAACCAAGCGTGTCACATCTTGTTCCGTATTATAAATACCAAACGAAACTCGTACCGTACCTGTGATGTTAAGCGCATCCATAAAGGGATGTGCGCAGTGATGGCCAGAGCGAACGGCGATCCCTTGCTGATCAAGTAAAGTCGCCAAGTCTTGATGATGAACACCTTGAATAACAAAACTTAAAAGTGATGAGCCCGGTTGGTAGCCGATGATGTCGATATCATCGATTAAGCTAAGTTGTGTGTAAGCCATGTGTTGCAACTGAGCGATGTGCTGTTCAATATCGGCGAGCTTAAAGCCTTGATACCATTCAATGGCTTTGCCAAGAGCAATGGCTCCTGCCACATTCGGCGTGCCTGCTTCGAATTTTCCGGGAAGTGCAGAAAAAGAGGTATGTTCAAAGCTGACTTTTTCGACCATTTTCCCTCCCCCGTGCCAAGGTGGCATCGCTTCAAGTATGTCTCGCTTGCCATACAGAACGCCAATACCTGCAGGCGCATAAAGCTTATGACCAGAGAAAACATAAAAATCGGCATTGAGCTCAACGACGTTCACAGCTTCATGCACAATACCTTGAGCGCCATCGATCAGTACCATAGCACCAAACCGATGCGCCAGTTCAATACACTGTTCTATTGGTTGTCGCGTGCCCGTCACATTGGTGATGTGTGCCAGCGCGACAATCTTTGTTTTGTGGTTTAGCAGAGATTGAAAAACATCCATATCGAGTTGGCAATTGTCCGTCATCGGCACTTTAACCACTTTTGCCCCAGTTTGCTGCGCGACAATCTGCCAAGGAACAATATTGGCGTGATGCTCCATCTCTCCCACTAAAATTTCGTCACCCATGGATAAGTGATTACGAGCATAGGTCTGCGCAACTAGGTTAATTGCCTCGGTTGCACCGCGAGTCCAAATGATCTCTTCTATCGCTTGGGCTCCAATAAATTGACGAACGATGTCTCGTGCATGCTCAAACTGGGTTGTCGCATTGGCGGTTAAGCTGTGACTACCGCGGTGTACGTTTGCGTTTTGCTGGCGATAGTAGTCAGCTATCGCATCGATAACGACATCGGGTTTTTGAGTCGTCGCAGCACTATCTAGATAAATCAGTGGTTGATGATTAACTGTCTGCGCTAGTGCTGGAAATTGCGCTCTAATACTGACTGTTTCTAGCATTCTTGCTGACCCATCTTATGGTAGTGAAGGGTCGGTAGAGTAACCATTGGCTCTGCGACCGTCCACGCATGAGCTTTTCCTGAAAAATGAATAATAATTTCCATCGCAAACTCCAGTGCAGTTCCCGGACCTTGGCTGGTGATGAGATTATGGTTGATATCAATGGTTACTCGCTTGTCACGCCAACGCGCTTCGGGAATATGCTGACGAAAGTTTGGGTGGCCTGTCATCAAGGCGTTCGGGTAGAGTTGATGGCGTTGCAATACCAAGGCGGGAGCAGCACATATGGCCGCGACGAGTTTACCTTCGAACATCTGTTGGCGAACCATTTCGACAAGCAGCGTACTGTCACTAAACGTTTGTGCCCCTTCTGCGCCGCCGGGAAGAATGATGGCGTCAAATTGATTATCGGCAATATCGACTAAGGCACAATCTGCGGTTAGCGTAACACCACGGGAGGCTTTTAGTGCCAGTCTTCCTTCAAAATCAGCACTGGCTGTTGTGACTTGATATCCTGCGCGTACCATCATATCGATAATCGTAATGGCTTCCATTTCTTCCGTTCCTTGAGCGATAAGAACGAGGACGTGTTTACTCATGAGCAACTCCCGATGTTTTCAATCTGTTTGATGGCAGTGTAGAGCTTTTGGTTTGCTGGTGTCTCAATGCTATGTTTACGCGCGCAATTGAGTAAATACCCGCTAATAAAATCGATTTCTGTCGGTCTTTGATAAAAAATATCTTGCTGCATTGAGGAATAATTTTCTGCGGTTTTCTCAATAACACTATCGACCTGTTGGCGAAGCGCGTGTTGAGCAACTGCAAACCCTTCACATGCCATGACTTGACTGACTTCGAATACAACCTGGTCAAGCGTCTCTTGGTATTGCATTTTACTTAGCGCGCCATTTCGAATGTTATGCAGCGCGGTGAGTGGGTTAATGGCACAATTTATCGCCAATTTATTCCATAATGCGCTTTGAATATTGTTTTGCCAAATACACTCGGGCAGCGCATGGTTTAATACGTCAGCGATAAACCCACATTGCAATGCTTGGTGGTTATGTGCGCCAATCAGCGTTTGGCCGACACCAACATGTTGTGAGTGGTGTTTTTGCGGTTGAAACGCCCCATGTGTCGTCGTGCCCAGTAACATAGGGTTACTGGAAAAGACCTGACTGACAGATTCTGCCGTCCCCATGCCATTGTGAAGCAGCAGAATCATCGCCTCTGGTGCGATGTGACTCCTGATTTGATTCAGTGCCGATGAGACCTGCCAGGCTTTAAGCGTGACTAAGATAAGGTCGGCATCAGCAACCTGTCTTAAGTGGTTATTCGGCAAAGTCACAGGTCGCTGGTCATTTAGCGTCAGACTTAATGTATCGCCATCAACACGACTCTGAATACTCACCTTGTGCCCGGCTTGTTTTAATTTGTATGCCCATAAGGTGCCGATAGAACCAGGGCCAACCACGACAATATTCACAGACTGTTCTCGATGCCAACTAATGCAGGCAAGGATAATAATTCATAACCAGAAAGCAAATAAAAATGGCGCCCAAGGGCGCCATTTTTTTACAAGCATTAACAAAGCTTAGAACTTGTAAGTCACAGAGATGTAGTGACCGAAGCCGGTAGAATCGACACCAGAGCCATCTTTAATACCGTAGATGTTTTTAAAGCCTTTTAGACCGTAACCGACCGCGTAGCGATCTGAGTGCCAATATAGACCATTAAACATTGTACCACCTGTGGCATGGCCTGCGTACTCAGACTTCATACCAAATTGCCAGTCAATATAACCTTGGTAAGAAATAAATGAGCCGTTTTCAAAGAAGTGCAGTGGTTTAAACCAGTTAGTTGCTAGGTGATAGCCGTTCCAGTCGCGATCGTTACCTGAATAGGTAGAGTAAAGGTTTAGACCAATTTTACCTAACCATGGCACTTCAACATCAGAACCTAGACCAATTTTTTGGTTGTTAGTGTCTTGACCACTAGCACCACCGCTCCATTCAATCAAAGAAGCAATGTAAAGCTCTTTGACTGGGCCGAAAGACAGATCTTTACCAGTCAATGCATCTAAAGACATACGAGGCGCAAATTTCATAAACAGTTTGCTTTGCCCGTCTTTGTCACTGCCTGGATCGTTCGTTAGGTTGAATACATCGACATAACCGTAGAGGTCAAACAGGCCAGAGCGACCGCCAAATTCCATCTCTAGGTAATCGTGATCAGAACCGTCAGGGAAACCTGGTAGCTCGTTAAAAGCACCCATTAGGTTAAATTGTAGCCACTTGTAGTCATTTTTGTGGATGTCGCCATCAGAGTAATCAGCGGCCATAGCTGGCGCTGACATTGCTGCTAGCATGCTTAGAGTTAAAAGTGATTTACGCATAAGGAGTTCTCTATGTTTGTAAAAGTGAAAGTGGAATCACCGTTCTTGCTGCACTCGTTTCTTGTTGCCGAGTTGTTATCCTGCGAATAATAGCGATTTCAATCTCAAATTGAAGCCTAAATGTATGTAAACATGACTTTAATAAGTGACGAGTGTCTCACTATTAAACAAAGGTTGTACTGCGACGGTCTTGTTTCATGTTTTTGCATTAATTTTGATACCGAAATCGATTGCGCAAGCGGTTGTTCTTATTTTTATGTTTATCAAATAATCAACACATTGAGTAATTGATCGCTATATGACCGGAATACGTATTAACGTGTCAAAGAGTGTGAGGAGTGCCCAATGTCTGACATTATGTTGTTTCCGCTAGGCGCGGTGATTTTGCCTGAAGGAAAGATGCGACTAAGAATCTTTGAACCGAGATATCAGCGGTTAGTCACGGAGGCGAGTAAAGGGGACAATACGTTCGGTATTTGCCTGTTTGAATCTGAGCCTGATTCATCATCCGGCTCGCTGTCAGCCACTGGTACTTTAGTACGTATTGTTGATTTTGAGGCGCTCGATGATGGTTTGCTGGGGATTACCGTCGTAGGACTTAAGCGGTTTTTAATTCAGCAAGTGCGCTTTGAACCTGACGGATTGCGTATCGCGAGAGTGGAATGGTTGTCTGCGTGGCCTGACCGCGACCTCAACCCGGATCATCAAACATTGAGTCGTCAACTACAGTCCATTTACCAGCAGATTCCCGAGTTAGGACAGCTTTATGACCAGTGCTTTTTTGATAACGAGAGTTGGGTTGCACAGCGCTGGTTAGAATTGTTACCGCTGAAAAGGCGACAGTTTGATCACTTAACGTTGCAGCCAGACTGTTCGCAGGCGTTGGATTTCTTGGATCAGGCGATTGAGGTCGAAAAATAGCTATACTCACAATGATCGAGTTCTGAACTTTGTACGTACAATTTACGAGTGCAGGGTTATCGCCAAGGGGCAAAGGGTGCTGCAATGTTAAATAAAGATCCACAAGGGTTTAGTCGGGAAGACTGGCGTTTGTGCATGGAACAAGTAAAACAACAGGATAAACACGCTTTTGGTCTGATTTTTAATCACTTCTCGCCGCGTTTGAAGCAATTTGCTTTCAAGCATATCGGCAATGAGCAAGTTGCGATTGAAGTGGTTCAGGACACATTGGCGATGGTTTGGCAAAAAGCCGCTCTGTTCGACGGCAAGAAAAGTGCGCTGTCGACTTGGATTTACACGATTGCTCGCAACCTGTGTTTTGACATGATGCGTAAACAAAAAGGACGTGAACCACACGTGCTTGCTGACGATATTTGGCCGAGTGATTTTACGCCCCCTGATATGGTCGAGCATTACTCGCCGGAACAAGACCGACTCAAGCAGCAAGTTTTAAAGTTTTTAGATTTATTACCGGAGCCACAGCGCAAAGTCGTTCAGGCTGTATACATAGAGGAGATTCCTCACCAGCAGGTGGCGGACATGTTTGATATTCCTCTTGGTACAGTCAAATCTAGGCTGCGTTTAGCGGTTGAAAAGCTTCGGTTAAGTATGGAGGGCGATAGGCCATGAGGTTCCATCCTGACAAATTATTACTTCAGCAATATGCGCAAGGTGATGTAGATGCAACCCAAGGTCTTGCTCTTGCGGTGCACTTAGAGTCTTGCCCCGAGTGCCACCAACAGGTTGTCCGTTTTGAGCGGCAACTCGGCGCAAAGCTTGAACACCAAGCGATGGAGCCGTCGGACGACTTACCGTCTGAAGATATGCTGTCTCAGATCCTTACTCTACCTCAGAAGAGTAGGGAAGAGCTTCTCGTGCCGAGTAAACCACATCAAGTGACGGTCAATAGTCGACGTTTCACGTTGCCAAAAGCCTTGTATCCGTTTAGAGATAGAATCGGTGATTGGCGCAACTATGGCGGCAAAGTGTTCAGTGCGGTGATTGATTTGGAAGAAGAAGCGCGAGTGAACCTGATGTACATGGCGCCAGGCGTTTCGGTTCCCCAGCATACGCACAAAGGCTATGAATCGACTCTGGTACTGCATGGCGGGTTTAGTGACGAAGATGGTCACTACCGTGCGGGCGATTTTTTGTTGAAAGATGCGTCAGTCAAACACAGTCCAACCACATCCCAAGATGAAGATTGCTTATGTTTGAGTGTTCTGACTGAACCCATGTTATTTACTCAAGGTGTTGCCAGAATCTTTAATATGTTTGGTAAAGGGCTGTATCCGTAAATAATTCTCACGATAAAAGGGCGACTCCGATGAGTCGCCCTTTTATCGTCAAGTTGATTGATTCTCTCGATGTGCTTTATCCAGTAACCGATTGAAGTAGTGACGAAGGGAATACAGCATCAGCAAACTCGGTACTACCATCAGTGCAGTGATGACAAAGAACAGTGACCAGTTATTGAGTAAATCGGCTAACTCTCCGCTAAATGAAGCCAGTACGGTGCGGCTAAAGTTCCCCAGAGAGGCTAGCAGCGCATATTGAGTGGCGGAAAAAGCTTGACCAGTCAGCACCGTTAGAAACGAGACAAACGCCACGGTCGAGAAAGCGGTCGTGAAGTTATCGACAAAAATGGTGGCCACAAATAGGTGTTCATTGGGACCAACATTTGCAATCCATGAGAACATTAAATTGCTGGCCGCCATCGCAGTGCCACCAATCATTAGCCCTTTAACGATGCCAAATCGTACGTTAACCATGCTGCCAATAAAGGTAAATAGCATGGTGACCCCCCAGCCCATAAGTTTTGAGTAGTTACCGATTTGTTCGTTGGTAAAACCGATCTCTTTATAGAAAGTGATCGACATTCGGCCAAGGAAAGCTTCCCCAATCTTAAACAGAAATACGAAGAGCAATAGAGTCAGGGCGACGCGTGTACCGTTACGTCGAAAGAAATCAATGAAGGGTTCGAATAGCGTCACGGTTAGCCAAGAGATGACTCGGTTGCCTACAACATTCGTATGGCGTTTTTCCGCTTCTGACTGCAATTGATCTCGCAAAGTGATAGGTTCACCTACCAGTAGGGTAAACACCATTAGCAACCCGACGACAAATGCCATGCCATAGTAAACTCCATTCCAGCCAATTTGGTCGGCATTGATAAACGCTAAATAACCCGGAAGGGAGTACCCCGTCCACCATCCGATAACAGCCATGGCAGACGCCTGTGGCAGTTTTTCCGATTGAGAACGAGGAAAGGTATCAATCCTAAAGGCATCGATGGCGATATCTTGAGTTGCCGAAGCGGTGGCGATTCCAAGAGCCACCATAGACGCAAACATCAAGTCATGACGTGGGTCTATCCCTGCGATCACTAATGTGCAGGCTAAGATGATGGCTTGGCAGAAGAAGATCCAACTGCGTCGCTGGCCCAGTAATGAATGCAGAAAGGGCAGTTTTACTCGGTCAACCAAAGGAGCCCAGAGAAAATTAATACTATAAACGGCAAATACGCTACCAAAATAGCCAATTGCAGTACGGCTGAGCCCTGCGTCGGTTAGCCAACCCGACATATTTGAGCCAATTAATACCCAAGGAAAGCCACTTGAGCAACCAAGCATCAAAACCCATAGTAGGCGGCGATCGAGGTAACTACGGAAGGTCTCGGCCCACGATAGATGAGAAGGATTAGATGACATGCATGGTCCTTAAGATGAATAAGGCTCTACAAAGTAGAGCCCATAAGTTTTATTTTTCTACGCTAACCGCAGTGATGATAATCGGTTCGACTGGCACATCTCGCATGCCTCGCTTCGCAGTCGTTGGTTTTTTAGCCATATTCTGAATGACATTAAACCCTTGGGTTACTTCACCAAATACTGCGTAACCTGGCGGACGCTGTTTGTAGTCAAGAAAGTTATTATCGACAAGGTTGATATAAAACTGACGAGTCGCCGAGTTAGGGTCGTTGGTGCGCGCCATCGCGATGGTAGCGGTTTTATTGCTTAAGCCATTAGTCGCTTCATTGGTGATGGGCGCGTAAGTCGGTAGACGATTCATTTCTTGGTCAAAACCACCACCTTGTGCCATGAAATTAGGAATCACGCGGTGAAATTGACTGCCAACATAACTGCCGTCATTCACGTATTTCATAAAGTTAGCCACACTGATAGGCGCTTTTTCTTGGTTCAACTCAACCGTGAATGGGCCAAGATTGGTCTCAAACGTTACTTTGGGGCCTGCAAATACGGAGCTACTGACCAAAGTCAGGGCAAGAACCAGTGATTTCCACATCAGAAACGTTCCTTCATGTAGTTTTGCAGTTCATTATCATTGGCGATTTCTTCAAGCACTAGGTTCATCACATCATTGAGCACGCTTTGAATTTCTTCGTTAGATGCACTCATCATTCCGTTGCGACTTGCGGTGCCGGTATACGTCTTAACCAGCTTACCTTTTGGTGTTTCTGCGGTCACTTCGAGCACCAAGTTGGCATCCATTTGGTTTTCTAGTACGGAATGCTTAACGGAAACCAAAGCTTCTTGGATTTCTAACTCGACATTGTTTTCGCTATTTACCGTATTTTTGAAACCTTGAGATTCAAACTGTTCCAACAGGGCATTCTCTAAGGCAATGCGTACATTTTGCTTAGCATGCAGAGGTTCAATGTTAGAACGTCCACTGTCAACAAGGGCGACATATTGCGCAGCTCGAACATCTTTACTGGTTAGAGAGAAGGCTTTGCCTTGAGTTATGGTGTTCATGCTCAGTTGCGGCTGAAGTGTCAAATTCAACTGTTCTTGTTGTGGGGCAGAACATGCTGTTAATAAAGCAATAGAGGCTGCCAGAACGAATTTTCTCATGCTAATGGTTCCTTTCTACTTTCTCTTGTTCGAGATGAGTGGTATCTGTTTTAGCAGATAATAGTGAATTATTTAGTCGCTTGTAAAATAACAAATTTCTTATTGACTGCGATTTGACGTAGCTGAGCTTTACCAAACAGCCTTGCAAGCTTGTTATCGTATCCGAGGTGACGGTTACCGATAACCAATAACTTACCTTTTGCGCGTAGAACTTGCTTAGCATCACAGAACATTTGCCAAGCAATATGATCAGTCACGGCTAATTGTTGATGAAACGGGGGATTACAGACAATTAAGTCTGCACTCTGTGGCGCAAAATCATCAAGGCAATTATTGACCTTGGCTTCAAATTGGAACTCGGGTCCCAAAGCCGCTTTCACATTCAGCGTTGCGGATTCAACCGCCATATAACTCTCATCGACACCGATAATTTCAGCGTTAGGATTGAGTTGACCGAGTTTCACAGAAAGGACACCGTTGCCACAGCCCAGATCGATAATCCGTTTAAAACGTTCGTCTTTCGGTAAATAGGGCAATAAAAACCGTGCACCAAGATCCAAGCTTTCTCCGGAATAGACATTGGGCAAGTTTTTTAAGGAATAGTTCTCTCCATCGACTGACCATTCGACAAAGGGAGAGAGTGGCTGGGGCGACGCATCTAACTGTGAAAATACTAAGCGATGTTTTTTCCATGCAAGTGAAGTGGTTGTGGTTCCCAAATGCTTTTCAAACAGTTTTAAGGTCGAAGTGTGTATTTCTCGTACTTTATTGACTGAAACTACCCTGCAATTTGCCGGTAAAGTGTTACGAATTTTGTCTAAAATCCAGCTGAGATGGCGATTGCTTTTGGGGATTTTAAGTAAGACTAAGTCGGTATCTGACGGTAGCTCATTGAGGGTATTTAAATGCGTGATAGGTACGCAATGGTTACGGCTTAGATTTGCTTTCGCACCTTGATGAGCGATAAACGAATCGCTTACCATAGTCACATTGTGATGCTTGGATAAATAGCACGAAAGCGCGCCAAAGCTGTCATTGATGATAACGATATTCTGAGCAGAGGGTAAGCCGAGTTGCTCGATGTGGTTGATTAAGTATTCATCGCCCGCATCCCAAGCTTGAAGCGTTTCATTTTGGCGGGTTGGGTAGCGGTGCAGATATAAATGACGCTCGTTTAGCGTAAGCTCAGTTTGCATTTTTGGAAAGACTTGTTAGTTAAGGAACTCACGCTATTGTCGCAAAAGGTTAGAGAAGTGCAAACCAAAACCTTTCGATTATCTCGGTAGCACGTTAGACTGAGCTGTCGTGATAAATAATATCTATGGGATGATTTCGCATGCTTCAGCCGATTATAGAGCAAAAGCTTCTTGCTGCATTTGAACCTCAGCATCTTGAGGTGATCAATGAGAGTTACATGCACAATGTACCAGCCGGCTCAGAGAGTCATTTTAAAGTGATCATTGTCTCTGAGAACTTTGATGGAAAACGCTTACTTGCAAGACATCGCTCTGTGAACCAGACTTTAGCTCAAGAGTTAGCTGGGCAAATTCATGCGCTTTCAATGCACACTTATACACCACAAGAATGGATGAGCGAAAATCAACAAGCGCCAGATAGTCCAATGTGTATGGGTGGCAGTAAAACGGATCAGTAATCACCCAAATGTTTTAACAGCCTATAAACAAATCACTGCGTCACTGAATGACAGTTTTGGTATTTTGTAGGCAAATTGTTGCTTGAAACAGAGTGCTTTCAGGTAGATTATCTTTGTGCGTTAGCTCAAAAATATGGTGTTTTCTTAACCTTTTAAACACGTAACTTCCGAAATATAACCACTATTCCGTATAATGGTCATGGCATCAACTTCCGAAAAAATGCTACACTATCGCACCTGATAAATCTCGCTAAAATTTAGTGACGAGGTTTTTACTAGGATGTTGCGATTTTGGTGTTTTTAAACAACAGCAAAACCGGACACTCATGTCGTGTCTTAAAGTTACGCAATTAAAAAATCTTTTTCCCGATAAAGTAGTGCAAGTGCGTATGATTACAATAAAGAAGGGATTGGATCTTCCTATCGCAGGAACTCCTTCCCAGGTGATTAATGATGGTAAAACCATCAAAAAAGTCGCCTTGCTTGGCGAAGAGTACGTTGGCATGCGTCCTACGATGCATGTTCGCGTAGGAGACGAAGTAAAAAAAGCTCAAATTCTTTTTGAAGATAAAAAGAACCCAGGAGTGAAGTTTACTTCGCCAGCGAATGGTAAAGTGATCGAAGTTAACCGTGGTGCGAAGCGTGTACTCCAATCTGTAGTGATTGAAGTGAACGGCGACGAACAGGTAACTTTTGATAAGTTTGAAGCTAATCAACTAGCCGGTCTTGACCGCGAAGTAGTGAAAACTCAGCTAATTGAATCTGGCCTTTGGACCGCTTTACGTACTCGACCGTTCAGCAAGGTTCCAGCAATCGATTCTACAACTCAAGCAATCTTCGTAACGGCGATTGACACCAATCCTCTGGCGGCAAACCCGGAAGTGGTGATCAATGAGCAAGCCGATGCTTTCATTGCGGGTTTAGATATTCTTTCTGCTTTAACCAGTGGCAAGGTTTACGTTTGTAAATCAGGCTCCAGCCTGCCACGCTCAAGCCAATCAAATGTAGAAGAGCATGTATTTAATGGCCCTCACCCAGCAGGTCTTGCGGGTACGCACATGCACTTTCTCTATCCGGTAAACATGGACAATGTTGCCTGGAGCATTAACTATCAAGACGTTATTGCTTTCGGTAAGTTGTTCACGACAGGTGAGCTTTATACTGACCGCGTCGTTTCTCTTGCTGGCCCTGTTGTGAACAATCCGCGTCTCGTACGTACCACGATTGGTGCGAGCCTTGATGAGTTGACGGACAACGAGCTTATGCAAGGTGAAGTCCGTGTGATTTCTGGCTCTGTTTTGACCGGAACTCATGCGACGGGTCCTCATGCCTACCTTGGTCGTTATCATCAACAAGTGTCTGTGTTGCGTGAAGGTCGTGATAAAGAACTGCTTGGCTGGGCGATGCCTGGTAAAAACAGATTCTCTGTTACTCGCGCATTCTTAGGTCACTTGTTCAAAGGGCAGTTGTTTAACATGACAACCTCTACCAATGGTAGTGATCGTTCTATGGTGCCAATTGGTAACTATGAACGCGTTATGCCTCTTGATATCGAGCCAACATTGCTGCTTCGTGATCTATGTGCTGGCGATTCAGACAGCGCACAACGTTTAGGTGTTCTAGAGCTAGACGAAGATGATGTAGCACTATGTACCTTTGTATGTCCAGGCAAATACGAATATGGCTCATTGCTACGTGAGTGCTTGGATACCATCGAGAAGGAAGGGTAATTTCATGGGCCTTAAGAAGTTTCTTGAAGATGTCGAGCATCATTTTGAGCCAGGCGGCAAACATGAAAAATGGTTTGCATTGTATGAAGCCGTTGCGACCGTTTTATACACGCCGGGTCTAGTGACGAAAAAAAGCTCACACGTACGTGATAGCGTTGATTTAAAACGTATCATGATTATGGTTTGGTTCGCGGTCTTCCCTGCGATGTTCTGGGGGATGTACAACTCCGGCGGCCAAGCAATTGCAGCACTCGTACATATGTACTCGGGCACGGAGCTGACCTCTGTTATCGAGGGTAACTGGCATTACTGGCTAACTGAAGCCATCGGCGGGACGATTTCCGCAGATGCGGGTTGGGGCAGTAAAATGTTACTGGGCGCGACTTACTTCTTACCTATCTACGCAACGGTATTCATCGTTGGTGGTTTTTGGGAAGTGCTGTTCTGTATGGTGCGCAAGCACGAAGTTAACGAAGGTTTCTTTGTCACTTCCATTCTTTTTGCGTTGATCGTTCCACCAACATTGCCGCTTTGGCAAGCCGCTTTAGGTATTACGTTTGGTGTTGTAGTTGCGAAAGAAATTTTTGGTGGTACGGGACGTAACTTCCTTAACCCTGCACTAGCGGGTCGTGCTTTCCTATTCTTTGCTTACCCAGCTCAAATCTCTGGCGATGTTGTTTGGACAGCAGCGGATGGTTTCTCGGGTGCAACGGCATTGAGCCAATGGGCTCAAGGTGGTAACGGCGCATTAGTTAACACAGTAACAGGTTCGCCAATTTCTTGGATGGATGCCTTTATTGGTAACATTCCTGGCTCGATTGGTGAAGTTTCAACGTTAGCGTTACTTATTGGCGCCGCACTGATTGTTTACATGGGCATTGCGTCTTGGCGCATTATTGCTGGTGTAATGATCGGTATGATTGCAGTATCAACCCTGTTTAATCTCATCGGTTCTGATACTAACCCAATGTTTAATATGCCTTGGCACTGGCACCTAGTTCTAGGTGGCTTCGCATTTGGTATGTTCTTTATGGCAACTGATCCTGTATCGGCTTCATTTACCAATAGTGGTAAATGGTGGTACGGCATTTTGATCGGCGGCATGTGTGTCATGATTCGTGTCGTGAACCCGGCTTACCCAGAAGGGATGATGCTGGCGATTCTATTCTCGAACCTATTTGCACCATTGTTCGACCACATTGTCGTTGAGAAGAACATCAAACGGAGACTATCACGCTATGGCAAGTAATAACGATAGCATTAAAAAGACGCTGTTTGTTGTTATCGCTTTGAGCCTTGTGTGCTCAATTATCGTGTCAACAGCGGCGGTCGGTCTGCGTAGTAAGCAAGTCACTAACGCAGCGCTGGATAAGCAATCAAAAATTCTGCAAGTGTCTGGTGTCGATATGACGCAAGATTCTATCCCAGAATTGTATGATCAATACATTGAACCTAAGCTTGTTGATTTCTCAACAGGCAAATTGGTCGATGAAACGGCGGATGGCGTTGCCGCGTCTGATTACGATCAGCGTAAAGCAGCCAACAATCCAAGCCAGTCTACTCGCTTAGATCCAGAAAATGACCCGGCGAAAATCATTCACCGTGCGAACTACGGTTTGGTTTACCTTGTGAAGCAAGGCGATGACGTCGAGCGTTTAATTCTACCAATCCATGGTAATGGTTTGTGGTCTATGATGTATGCATTTGTCGCTGTTGAAACCGACGGCAACACAGTGGATGGCATCATTTACTACGAGCAAGGTGAAACTCCGGGACTTGGTGGTGAAGTTGAGAATCCGAAATGGCGCGCTCAATTTGAGGGCAAAAAGCTGTTTGACGAAAACAATCAACCCGCAATCAAAGTGGTTAAAGGTGGCGCTCCGGCAGGCTCAGAGCACGGTGTAGATGCACTTTCTGGTGCCACACTGACAAGTAACGGCGTACAGCACCAATTTGATTTTTGGTTAGGCGACCTTGGCTACGGCCCATTCCTAGCTCAAGTTCGTGACGGAGGTCTGAACTAATGTCTAGTGCACAAAATGTGAAAAAGAGCATTTTAGCGCCAGTATTGGATAACAACCCAATCGCGCTACAGGTTCTTGGTGTATGTTCTGCGCTTGCAGTAACAACAAAATTAGAGACAGCATTCGTTATGACCCTAGCGGTAACTTTTGTTACTGCATTGTCTAACTTCTTTGTTTCCACTATCCGTAACCACATTCCAAGCAGCGTACGTATCATCGTTCAGATGGCGATTATCGCGTCACTGGTTATCGTGGTAGACCAGGTACTGAAAGCTTACTTGTACGAAATTTCAAAGCAGTTATCAGTATTCGTTGGCTTGATCATTACTAACTGTATTGTAATGGGTCGTGCTGAAGCGTTTGCGATGAAATCATCACCAGTACCGTCTCTGATTGACGGGATTGGCAATGGCTTAGGTTATGGTTTCGTTTTGATTACGGTTGGTTTTTTCCGTGAGCTGTTTGGTTCTGGCAAAATTTTCGGTATGGAGATTCTACCTCTAGTTAAAGACGGTGGTTGGTACCAACCTAACGGCTTGATGCTATTGGCGCCTTCTGCGTTCTTCCTAATTGGCTTCTTGATTTGGGTTATCCGTACCATTAAGCCTGAACAAGTAGAAGCGAAGGAGTAATAACGGTCATGGAACATTATATTAGTCTGCTCGTCAGATCGATTTTTATCGAAAACATGGCGCTCGCTTTCTTCCTAGGTATGTGTACATTCCTAGCGGTTTCTAAGAAAGTTAAAACCTCATTTGGTTTGGGTATTGCGGTTACAGTGGTATTGACTATTGCTGTGCCAGTCAACAACTTGGTCTACAACCTGATTCTTAAACCAGGTGCTATTAGCCCAGAAGTTGATTTAAGCTTCCTGAACTTTATTACCTTTATCGGTGTTATTGCGGCACTCGTACAGATTCTAGAGATGATCTTAGACCGTTTCTTCCCACCTCTGTACAACGCTCTAGGTATCTTCCTACCTTTGATCACCGTAAACTGTGCGATCTTCGGCGGTGTATCTTTCATGGTACAACGTGATTACAACTTCGGAGAATCGATCGTTTACGGCTTCGGTTCTGGTATCGGGTGGATGCTGGCGATTGTAGCGCTTGCAGGTATCCGTGAGAAAATGAAGTACTCTGATGTGCCTCCTGGTCTTCGTGGTTTAGGTATTACCTTTATCACTGCAGGTTTAATGGCGTTAGGCTTTATGTCTTTCTCTGGTGTTCAACTGTAAGTCGGGTAAACCGCAACAATAAAGGAATAGTCAATGGACATTATTCTTGGTGTAGTGATGTTTACTCTGATTGTTCTAGTGTTAGTTTTAGTGATTCTATTCGCTAAATCTAAACTAGTTCCAACAGGTGACATTACAATATCTATCAATGGCGATCCTGATAAAGCGATCGTGACTCAACCAGGCGGTAAGCTTCTAGGTGCTCTCGCGGGCGCAGGTGTTTTCGTATCGTCTGCTTGTGGTGGTGGTGGCTCTTGTGGCCAATGCCGCGTGAAAATTAAATCTGGTGGTGGTGACATTCTACCTACCGAGCTTGACCACATTACAAAAGGTGAAGCTCGAGAAGGTGAACGTCTTTCATGTCAAGTTGCCATGAAAACGGACATGGAAATCGAATTGCCAGAAGAGATCTTCGGTGTTAAGAAGTGGGAATGTGAAGTTATCTCGAACGATAACAAAGCAACCTTCATTAAAGAGCTTAAGCTACAAATTCCTGATGGTGAATCAGTACCGTTCCGTGCGGGTGGTTACATTCAGATTGAAGCGCCAGCTCACCATATTAAATATGCCGATTACGACGTTCCGGAAAAATTCCGTGAAGACTGGGATAAGTTCAACTTGTTCCGTTATGAGTCTAAAGTCGATGAAGATATCATCCGTGCGTATTCAATGGCGAACTACCCTGAAGAGTTTGGCATCATCATGCTTAACGTGCGTATCGCTACGCCGCCGCCAAACAATCCAGATGTACCGCCAGGTCAAATGTCATCGTACATTTGGTCTTTGAAACCAGGTGATAAATGTACTATTTCTGGCCCATTTGGTGAGTTCTTCGCCAAAGATACCGATGCCGAAATGGTCTTCATTGGTGGTGGTGCAGGTATGGCGCCAATGCGTTCTCATATCTTCGACCAGCTTAAGCGCTTGAAGTCAAAACGTAAGATGTCTTTCTGGTATGGTGCTCGTTCTAAGCGTGAAATGTTCTATGTGGAAGATTTCGATATGCTTCAAAATGAGAACGATAACTTCCAATGGTTCTGTGCTCTTTCTGATCCGCTACCGGAAGATAATTGGGATGGCTACACAGGCTTTATCCACAATGTATTGTATGAAAACTATCTCAAGGACCATGAAGCGCCTGAAGATTGTGAGTACTACATGTGTGGTCCACCGATGATGAACGCAGCGGTTATCGGCATGCTAAAAGATCTCGGTGTAGAAGATGAAAACATTCTACTGGATGACTTTGGTGGTTAATTCAGCAAAGTGATAAAAACCATGGCTGGCTCATTGGGCCAGCCATATTTTTTTAGCCTGTATAGCGATAGCGATAGCGATTTGCCCGAAAGAATGGCTATCGCTATACATGTTTCAATTTTAATCGGAGTCAAACAAGTGAAAAAATGGCTTGTTGCAATTGCTTCTGTGCTTATTCTCATGGGCTGTGAAAAAGCTCCAGAACAAGTCCATCTCAGCGGCCCTACCATGGGTACAACCTACAACGTAAAATATCTCACTGCTGAAGGTACACCTTCTTCGAAAGACTTACATCAAGGCATTGACCGGTTACTTGAACAAGTGAACGATCAAATGTCGACCTACCGAGAAGACTCAGAACTCAGCCGTTTTAATCAATATCAAGGTACGGAAGCATTTGATGTCTCCGAGCAAACCGCAACGGTTGTCAAAGAAGCGATTCGCCTCAACGAACTGACATTAGGTAAACTTGATGTTACGGTTGGGCCGTTAGTCAATTTATGGGGGTTTGGCCCTGAAGCTCGTCGCGATGTAGTGCCCACAGAGCAGGAACTGGCAGAGCGTAAAGCCAATATTGGTATCAATCACTTGCACGTTAACGGGAACAAATTAGTTAAAGATTTGCCTCACTTATATGTGGACTTGTCAACGATAGCGAAAGGCTGGGGCGTTGACGTTGTAGCCAACTACATTGAGTCGCAAGGTATTCATAACTATATGGTCGAAGTTGGCGGGGAAATTCGCTTGAAAGGCATTAACAAAGAAAGTGTGCCTTGGCGTATCGCTATAGAAAAACCATCCGTTGACGAGCGCAGTATCCAAGAGATTATTGAGCCGGGTGACATGGCGATTGCGACTTCTGGGGATTACCGTAACTACTTTGAGCGAGATGGTATTCGTTACTCGCATATTATTGACCCGGATACAGGGTACCCAATCAGTCACAAAGTCGTGTCAGTGACGGTATTGGATAAATCATGCATGACGGCAGATGGCTTAGCCACAGGGTTGATGGTTCTCGGTGAGGTGAAAGGTATTGAGGTGGCTAATCAGCACAATATCCCCGTGTTTATGATTGTAAAAACCGATGATGGCTTCCAAGAGATTGCCTCAGAAGCATACAAGCCATATATTAAAAAGTAACAGAGCAAGAGAAGAGCGTGTCGTATGAATACATTTCTAATCACCTTTGGCATTTTTGTCGCAGTGATCGCCGCGATGGCTGTTGGTTATATCTTTCAGCGAAAAGTGGTTAAAGGGAGCTGTGGTGGACTTGGCGCGGTAGGCATTGAAAAAGTATGTAATTGCCCTGAACCCTGTGACGCTCGCAAGAAGCGAGAGGCTCGTGAAGCGGCGAGGGCTGAAAAGCTTGCTGCATGGGAAAAAGATCGTATCGCTTAAACATTAAGATGCGATAACGAAAAGCTCGAACATCAGTTCGAGCTTTTTTGTGCGAGTCTGTCTGAATTTTCGACCTTGACGCGAATAATAGCAGCGAAAGCTACCACTTCGAGTGTGGATTGTTTATACTGTTTTTTTATACAGCTTAACTGTGCTCGTGAACTCAAACGTCATTCGTAAACTCATACATATTGATATGGACTGTTTTTATGCGGCCGTAGAGATGCGCGACTTTCCCCAATATCGGGATGTTGCGCTTGCGGTTGGTGGTAGCGAAAAACAGCGAGGTGTCATCAGTACCTGCAATTATAAAGCGCGCGAATTTGGTGTGCGCAGTGCCATGCCGACATCTCGAGCATTACAGCTGTGTCCAAACCTTGTTGTCATTCCCGGAAGAATGTCAGTCTATAAAAGCGTATCCGCGCATATTCAACAGATTTTTTCACGTTACACTCATTTAATAGAACCGCTATCTTTAGATGAAGCTTACCTTGATGTTACTGATTGCAAACAACACCATGGTTCAGCGACCTTAATTGCTGAAGCGATACGGCAAGATATTTGGCGTGAGTTACAGCTGACGGCTTCTGCTGGTGTCGCACCGATTAAGTTTTTAGCCAAAGTCGCTTCTGATATTAATAAGCCGAATGGTTTGTGTGTGATCCCGCCTGAGCAAGTGCAATCTGTCGTTGATAAACTGCCGCTTGAAAAAATCCCAGGGGTTGGCAAGGTGAGTCTTGAAAAGCTTCACCAAGCCGGTTTTTATTACTGCGAAGATATTAAAAACACGGATTATATCGAGTTACTGCGCCGGTTTGGCCGCTTAGGTGAGTCACTGTGGAAGCGCAGTCATGGCATTGATTTACGCCAAGTGGTAGTGGAACGTGAGCGAAAATCGGTGGGGGTTGAGCGAACGTTTAGCCAAAATATTCAATCTTATGAGCAATGTTGGCAGGTGATTGAAACGCAGCTTTATCCAGAGCTTTTTTCACGCCTTCAACGCGCTTATGGCGATCGTGATATTATTAAACAAGGGATTAAGGTCAAGTTTGCCGATTTTCAACTTACCACCATTGAGCACGGTCATACTCAGCTTGAGCTTGAAGACTTTAAGAGTTTATTGCGCGAGATACTTAAACGGCAAAAAGGACGAGAAATTCGATTACTTGGATTAAATGTTATGCTAAAACCTCAAGAACATAGTCGCCAACTGAGCTTTTTTGATACCCAATGATGAGCGAAGCGATCCGCAAAGCGGAGGTTATTGATAAGATTCAACAGATGCTCACTGCCAACCATCGAGTCGCTCTCGAATCGGTTCGTAGTGCGATTGATGCGGCGACCAATGAACAGACTGTGCCTGAGCATAAGTACGATACCTTAGCGCTTGAAGCGTCTTACCTTGCCCACGGACAAGCGAAGCGCTTACAAGAGTGTGAACAAGATATTCAAGCATTTAAGTCGCAGTCAGAGGTTCGTAACCCAACGAAAGTCATGGTGGGTTGTCTGATTCGCCTGCTGGATGAATCTGGTATTGGACGCTGGGTGTTTTTTGCACCGAGTGCGGGTGGAATGAAAATACGTTTTGGTGACGACGAAGTGACGTTAGTCACTATTCAATCACCACTTGGCGCCGTATTGAAGGGCCGAAATGTCGGTGATGAAGTGATTTACGACGTTGAAGGTCGTCAATATTGTTATGAAATAGACCAAATAGATTGACGCTAGGCTAACTTAGTTTGTCTCAACTTTGCTAAGGTGTGCACAACTAGGAACAACACTAACTCTTATTTTTGGGGTTTGAAATGATGAAAAAAGTGACGGTTTTTGCTGCTCTACTTATGGTCAGTAGCCAAACGTGGGCTGCTCAATGTAAAGTGGATTTGAAAAATGAAGTTCACCTCACGGGTGAACAGTTAGAAATCCACCAGAAAAATGGCGATACCGCCATCGTTGACGCGCATGATAATCTGATCATCCATGGCGAGACGATCCCACTTGATAACGACCAGCGTGCCGCGATTAGCGATTATCGTGATGAGCTGAATGAGTATGTCCCGAAAGTAAAACAATTTGCAGATGATGGGTTGGAGTTCGTCAATAATCTGATAGATGATGTGGCTGAGAGTATTGACGCGCCAAATGCGTTCGATAACGTCAAAGCATCAATGCAAAGTTTTTGGCAAGATATCGAATCTCGTTATTACAAAGACGGGGACCTCATTCTGCCTGCCGATACCTTCAGCACAATGAAACGCGATTGGAGTGCGGATTTTGCGAATGCGCGAGAGATCTTCAATCAAGAGTTTATCACTAGCGCGTTTTCTGCCATGTCAGAAAAAATGCAAAAAGATGGCGGTCTGAATCTCACTGAATTGACGGATAATATGGCGGAGTTGAAAGCGCGCATCGAAAAACGCATTCAGGAACGTGGCAAGGAATTGAAACAGCAGGGTGATGACTTCTGTGACTCACTTGATGACATCGCGGATAAAGAGCAATCACTGCATGAGAAAATCCCAGAGCTTAAAGGTTATCCGGTGTTTACGATTTAATTTGTCGTGTGGATGACGATAGGAAAGAGCGCTTTAGGGCGCTCTTTTTGTATCTAACCGGCAATTACTAGATAAAAATGATAGTTGAATAGCAATTCGTGAACACAAATGACTGGTTTCTGCGCAAGTTGCCATATTTTGATTGGGTTTTAAACGTTACATAGTGTAATATTGTACTAGTTAACTAGTTTATTGTCGTGTGAGTTGTATGGCATCTGAAACAAATTCGAACCGTGAGCACTTTGGCTCACGCCTTGGTTTTATTCTAGCGGCGGCGGGCGCAGCTGTCGGTCTTGGTAATATTTGGGGATTCCCAACCCAAGCTGCCAGCAATGGCGGTGGCGCGTTCTTGCTGGTCTATCTGGTTATGATTTTGATTGTTGCATTCCCGATGCTGGTCGTGGAGATGGCGATTGGACGTTATGGCCAAGCTAATCCTGTTGATAGCATGAAGTCATTAACCAGCAACCCAGCAGCGAAAAAGCTGGGTGGTGTAGTCGGCTGGATTGGGCTTAGCGTACCGAGCGCCGTGTTAGCATTTTACAGTATTGTCGGTGGATGGCTGATTTGCTTTTTACTCGGCGCTATCTCTAGCTTACTCGGTTTAGAGCAGGCCACAGAATGGTTTAAAGGGTTTAGTGTTGAGCGAAACTTATTTGGCGCGATTGTTTTTTATGCATTTACGATCTTGATCGTTCAGGGCGGAGTGAAAAAGGGCATCGAAAAATGGTCAACACGCTTAATGCCTGCGTTGTTCGTACTGTTCGCGCTGCTGTTTGTGTATATCATTACTCAGCAAGGCGCGATGGAAGGGCTAAAGCATTATTTACTACCTGATTTTTCGAAAATATGGGACCGCAAGTTAATTCTTGCCGCGATGGGCCAAGGTTTTTTCTCTTTGACGATTGGCGGGTGCTCGATGCTGATTTATGGCTCTTACCTCAGCAAAAAAGAGAATCTACCTAAAATGGCGATGAACGTCACTTTAGTCGATACGGCGGTTGCCTTTATCGCTGGGCTTGTTGTGATGCCAGCAATGTTTGTTGCGATGCAAAAAGGCGTGCAAATTTATGCCGAAGATGGTTCGCTGCTCAGCTCTGATACTCTCGTCTTTACCGTTTTACCCTTAATGTTTGACAGTCTTGGCTGGTGGGGAGAGCTGTTTTCCGTCATCTTCTTCTTGCTATTAACGATTGCCGCGTTGACGTCAAGTATCTCGATGCTTGAATGCCCGGTAGCATTAGTGAGCGAACGTTTCGATACCAAACGAAGCACGACGAGTTGGGTGCTTGGAGGATTGATTGCGCTATTTAGCATTGCGATTATCTTTAATTTTGCTCAGCTATTTGGTCTGGTTGCGACTGTCGCAACCCAATATTTACAGCCAACTGCGGCATTACTGTTTTGTGTTTTTGGCGGTTGGGTATGGAATCGTCAAGCCAAGATTAAAGAGTTAGAGCAAGGCTGTGCGGAGTTCTCACTAGGTTGGTTTGGAAAAGTGTGGCCAAGTTACGTGAAGTTTGTTTGTCCTCTGCTGGTGGTTACGGTGATTTGGGCGTCATTTGGTTGATGAACACACGATAACTGAAAGCCCGCATTGTGCGGGCTTTTTCGTTTTAAGCGGATGGCGCTGTTATTTGACCGGTGGTTAAAGGTTCAACATCAATATCCGAGATTTCATCGATATAGTCTCCAACCATCTGCTCGACCTCTTCATAGTCTTCTTTGAAGTAGGCGAGGTGAAACACGGCGTCGCCTTCATTGACGAGGGGCAGTGTTTGTTGGCCAATCACAATCCCGCCTTTTCGAGCTTTTAAAGCGATCTCTCCGTGACCTAGTGGCGAGCTAATGTAAGCCAGCACTTGGTTTCTCACCACGCGGTCACCTAAGTTCACCATTGTACGTAAAATTCCGTCACTTTCCGCGCGAAGCCATGAGGTTGACTTAGCAATCACCGAGGTTGGCACCTTCTTGCGGCTTTGTCTCAGCATACCGATGGCTTGCATGACTCGTTTAACGCCAATAAACCCGGCATTGATACAAAAAGGCTCAAAGCGTAGAGCTTCTCCTGCTTCATAAGTCAGAACCGGAATTTTGTGTGTTTCTGCCTCACTGCGCAGTGAACCTTCACGAAGTGGTGAGTCGATGATTACTGGCGTTGCAAAGGCTTGTGCAATTCGTAATGTTTCTGGATTGCTTAAATTGGCGCGAATCTGTGGCAGGTTAGTACGGTGAATCGCGCCCGTATGTAAGTCGATAATATAGTCACACATTGACGCCACTTGCGAGAAAAAGGTGTGCGCCATACGAGAAGCGACGGAGCCATTTTCACTGCCAGGAAAGCATCGGTTGAGATCCCGTCTATCTGGGAGGTAGCGTGATTTATGGATAAACCCAAAGACATTAACAATAGGCACAGCAATCAGTGTGCCTTTAAGTTTTTTGGGGTCAATGGTATTGATTAACTGGCGAACAATCTCGACACCGTTTAGCTCGTCACCGTGAATGGCGGCATTGACCATCAACACTGGCCCTTGATGGACACCATTAATAATTTCAATCGGTATGGACAGCGGTGAGTGGGTATAGAGCTTCGCTGCTTCCATTTGAATCGCTTTACGCTCTCCTGGTAACACGTCTTCTCCTAGGAAAGAAAAGCTGCGATTCGGTTTAGCCCTTACCGCGGGTTTTGGTGTTTTTACTGGCTGCATTCTTTTCAATAAACTCCACAATCAGACCGGCAATATCTTTACCGGTGGCAAGTTCGATACCTTCAAGGCCAGGTGAGGAGTTCACTTCCATCACCAAAGGGCCGCGAGCGGAGCGTAATAAGTCAACGCCCGCCACATTTAGGCCCATGATTTTTGCCGCAGCGACTGCAGTGCGACGTTCCTCTGGTGTAATTCGAACGAGGGAAGCCGAACCGCCTCGGTGCAAGTTTGAGCGAAATTCCCCTTCAGCACCTTGACGCTTCATCGCTGCAATTACACGGTCACCAATAACAAAGCAACGAATATCCGCGCCATTGGCTTCTTTAATATACTCTTGAACCATGATGTTTGCTTTTAAACCCATAAAAGCTTCGATCACGCTCTCAGCAGCTTTGCGTGTTTCGGCTAAAACAACACCGATACCTTGGGTGCCTTCAAGCAGTTTGATTACGACAGGGGCTCCACCAACCATGTTCAGTAGATCTTTGACGTCATCCGGCTTACTGGCAAAACCGGTAATCGGCATGCCGATGCCTTTACGAGATAACAGTTGCATTGAGCGTAACTTATCTCGTGAGCGGGTAATCGCCACAGATTCATTCACAGGGTAGGTGCCCATCATTTCAAATTGACGTAGCACCGCTGTACCATAAAAAGTTACCGAAGCGCCAATACGAGGAATGACGGCATCAAAGTCAGACAATTGTTCACCTTTATAGTGAATCTCTGGCTTTTCGGAATTGATATTCATATAACAACGCAACGCGTCGACCACTTTAACCTCATGGCCTCGGTTTTTACTTGCTTCAATCAAACGTTTGGTCGAATAAAGATTCGCGTTGCGAGATAGAATAGCAATTTTCATGATTGGGGCTCCTCAAAGGGAATTAAATACGATTCAATAGGGTCAACAATGATGCGACCGTGCATGGCGGTTCGGCCTAGTAGCATTCGAAACGCCATATTCTCTCGGTTAGTCAGGGTGATTTCAGCGTCCCACGCCTGTGGCCCGAGTTTTAGTGTGGTTTTAATGACGTAACGGATTTCTTCATGACCGCCAGAATCACGCACACTTCGTTGATCGATCACCTCGGCTTCACATACTTTTTCAAACTCAATATCATGTTGCCTGGGATGAATCCAAAAGCGCACCCACAATTGACCGTTTTTATCGAATGTTTCAATTTTGAACGCGTGCAAGCAAGAGGTTCTCGCACCTGTATCAATCTTGGCTTTGATTTTTTGAATCCCAAGTGTCGGTAAGCTGAAGTTTTCGCGCCAGCCAACAAGCATCTTATTTTTCATTGTAATCACAAAATTAAGTATGGGTATTTGATATCCAAGGATAGGATATCCTGATGGTTGTGCTCGATTTTTCTGGGAATGAGCGGTGGTCTGAAGTGCCAGAGTTGGCGCAATCTAGCAGCATGAGGGAAGAGAGGCTAACGATAAATTTTGTTCTTAATGACAAAAATTATTTATCGATAAAAACAAAAAAAGCCAGTATGACTACTGGCTTTTTTGACTGAGGTTTAGGCTTTCTCAGGAATGTTTTCAAGGATGGCGACCATTTGTTCCCAAAACAGAGCGACGCTGCTGATCTCCACTTTTTCATCAGGTGAATGCGGGAACTTAATGGTTGGGCCAAACGAGACCATATCCATATTCGGATAAGGTTTCTTAAACAGCCCACACTCTAGGCCTGCGTGGATCACCATAATGTTGGGTTTATGACCGTAGATCCCTTCATACATGTCACGGAAAATATGCATGATTTCGGAGTCTGGGTCTGGCTTCCAACCTGGATAGGCACCAGAGAAAGCAATGCTTGCGCCTGCTAAGTCGGCAACAGAACTCAAAATGCCTTCTACTTGGTCACGGCCAGAGTCGATCAGAGAGCGAACCAGACATAAGACTTTTACGGCATTTTCTTCTGTACTGATAACACCGACATTCAGTGACGTTTCAACCACGCCTTCGATATCATCACTCATACGAATCACGCCGTTAGGACAAGCGTTGAGTGCGGCGATAAAACGTTGCTGAGATGGCGACGAAAACACAGGCTCTTGGCTGGCGACTGCTTCATTAAAAGACACAAGGTTGGTTTCAATTGCCGCCAGTTCAGTTTTCACCAGTTCAGTGTAGCTTTCAAATACACTGTTAAGCTGCTCAAGATTCTTTGCGGGTAGCGCGACGGTGGCAAAAGCTTCTCGAGGGATCGCGTTTCGCAAAGTACCACCACGGAATTCAACAAGGCGAAGGTCGAGCGCTTTCGCGTGCTGAGCAAGAAAACGAGCCATCAGTTTGTTGGCATTCGCGCGGCCGGTGTGGATATCAACACCAGAGTGACCACCTTTCAGGCCTTTAATCACCAGCTTACGAGTTTCGAATTGCTCTGGTTTGGCTTCACGCTCGATAGGGAAGGTGATTTCGCCATCAACGCCGCCAGCGCAGCCCATGTAGACTTCGCCTTCTTGTTCGGAATCGGTATTCAGAAGAATCTCTCCTTCTAACCAGCCGGCTTCAAGTCCAAATGCGCCAGACATGCCTGCTTCTTCATCGACAGTGAGTAGAACCTCAAGCGGGCCATGTTTGATGTCATTTGAGGCCAAAACGGCGAGGCAAGAAGCCATGCCCATGCCATTATCCGCGCCGAGAGTTGTTCCCTGAGCAGTTACCCACTCGCCATCAATATAAGGTTGAATAGGATCTGTCGTGAAGTCGTGGATCGTGTCTTCATTTTTTTGCGGCACCATATCAATGTGTGCTTGTAAGACGACGGCTTTCTTATGCTCCATACCGGCTGTGGCTGGTTTTTTTATAATCACATTGCCTGTTGGATCGCGACGTACACTTAAGTCTTGTTGGGTAGCCCAGTCAACTATGTAGCTTGCTAGGGCCTCTTCATGTTTGGAAGGGTGAGGAATAGAACAGATCTTATCAAAAAACTGCCAAATTGGAGTGGGTGATAAGTTGCTGATTTCAGAATGGAACTCAGACACAAGTGACTCCTTTATTGTCAAAAAGCCAGAGAAAATAGGGGTTGAAGTGGTCCCAGTAAAACTCGATACCACAACAATAGGCTGGCCAAAAATGATGGGCTAAGCATATCACTAGTTCCTAGAGTAGAGTAGTCATCCCATCTGTAGACGAAGGAATTTAGTAGAGCTTGCGTTCAGTCTTTTTCCCTACTTGCGGTTAAACAAAACGTGATGCTGATAATGATTTTGTAATTAAATTACGAAAATTGGCAGCTAAAGCTAATTTTGTGTGATTTAAGTCACTTTGTGTATTGTAATAAAATTTCTTAGTGGTATATTTATAACCAGCTTCTCGTAAAAGAGAGTAAAAACGCTCAAAGGATGAGTCCGATTTATCGCCTCCAAGGAACTGAGACATCTGTTTAACATGTTTTAATAGAGAAGGTGATAGTTATGAAAGGTTTACCAAGTGCAGTGTTCTGGATTAATCGTTCCGTTTATACCGGTAATTTTGCATACCCAACGAGTTTTGGTTACTGAAACCTGACCAAAGCCGTTAATTGAGCAGTTTGTTCACCCCTATAATTGGAATTTTTTTACAGCCTTACCAAGCTGACATAATTCTGCCGCCACTCAAATTGAGTGGCGTTTTTTTATCCTGCCGATTGCGTTTTACTCTCCTTTGACCATTTTGAATGTGCGTTTGTTTTGCACCTAAAACTTAATTTTTATGACTTTAATAGCATAATTAGAGCTTGGTTTTTCTCTCATTCTTACTAATTAGTTTGGTGGGGTGGTGAAAAATTAAACAGTATGGTAGGTGTTAATATTTGTACTTATCTTGTTGTTTTATTTTTACTAATTTAAAAATATTCGCTCGCTGACGCATTCATTTAATGGCGATTTCTACGAAAAATGGGTTAGAGCTTTAATTCTATCTGGAATTTAGAATTTGATAACTTTATAATCGCCGCCAATCGATTACGCAACCGTTTTACTCTCTCTTTACAGGATTTATAGGATTTAAATCATGCTTGAAAAGCTATTTAAACTCAGTGAACACAGCACGAATGTGAAAACTGAGGTCATTGCAGGTATTACTACCTTCCTGACAATGGCGTACATTATCTTTGTTAACCCGGCGATTTTATCAGCCACGGGGATGGATCAAGGCGCAGTATTTGTTGCGACTTGTTTGGCCGCTGCAATTGGCTGTTTTATTATGGGTGTTGTTGCTAACTACCCCATTGCTCAAGCTCCAGGTATGGGGCTAAATGCCTTCTTTACCTACTCAGTTGTACTCGGTATGGGCTACACATGGCAAGTCGCTTTGGCGGCGGTTTTTGTGTCAGGCGTGCTGTTTATTCTTTTGAGCTTGTTTAAGATTCGCGAGTGGATCATCAACTCAATTCCGATGTCTCTGCGTACCGGTATCTCTGCAGGTATTGGTTTATTCCTTGCCTTTATCGCACTACAAAATGCACAAATCGTAGTGGATAACCCAGCCACGTTAGTTTCTGTCGGTGACTTTACATCTGTCCCTGTGATTCTAGCGGCTGTCGGTTTCTTCCTTACTATCGGACTTGTGTACCGCGGTGTCAGTGGCGCGGTTATGATTGCGATTCTAATTACCTCTATTCTCGGAATGATTTTTGGTGATGTTGAATGGCATGGCGTGGTGTCTATGCCACCAAGTATTGCTCCGACTTTCCTTCAGCTTGATTTCTCTGCGGTATTTGAAGTTGGCATGATTTCAGTCATTTTCGCCTTCTTATTCGTGGATTTATTTGATACAGCGGGCACGCTGGTTGGTGTCGCGCAAAAAGCCGATCTGATTGGTAAAGATGGCAAAATCCCTCGCTTGAATAAGGCACTGCTTGCTGACTCAACCGCGACGTCAGTCGGTGCGTTATTGGGGACGTCAAACACCACCTCATTCGTAGAAAGTACGGCAGGTGTTGCCGCAGGTGGACGTACGGGCTTAACGGCGGTTGTTGTTGGCGTAATGTTCCTTCTCGCACTGTTTTTCTCACCATTAGCTGGTATGATCCCCGCATATGCAACCGCAGGCGCGTTATTTTACGTTGCGATCTTGATGCTTTCAGGCCTGGTCAACATTGACTGGCGTGATCTGACAGAATCGGCTCCTGTTGTGGTTACTTGCTTGCTAATGCCGCTGACTTATTCCATTGCTGAAGGTATCGTTCTTGGCTTTATCTCTTATACTGCTATTAAAGTATTGAGTGGTAAAGGCCGTGAAATCTCACTTAGCGTTTGGGTGATGTCAGCTGTTTTCGTCGCGAAACTGATTTTCGCGTAAACGCTCGACGGGCCTGGACACAGTTTTCAGGCCCTAAATGTATTTAATTAGGTTACTTCAATGAGCAACAAATTCGTTATTACTTGGGACAATATGCAGACTTACTGTCGTCAGCTAGCTGAAAAACAAATGCCAGCTGAACAGTGGAAAGGAATTCTTGGTGTAAGTCGTGGTGGTTTGGTTCCTGCTGCTATTTTGGCGCGTGAACTGGGCATTCGATATGTCGATACTGTGTGTATTTCAAGTTACGATCATGATCATCAACGTGATATGAGCGTACTTAAAGCACCGGACCACGATGGTGAAGGTTTCTTAGTCGTAGATGACCTAGTTGATAGTGGTGATACAGCCCGTAAAATTCGCGAAATGTATCCAAAAGCGAAATTTGTTACTGTTTGCGCCAAACCTGCAGGCCGTGAGCTGGTTGACGAATACATTGTCGATATTGCTCAAGATACATGGATTGAACAACCGTGGGATATGGTTGTTCAGTTTGCTGAGCCAATCAACCGTAAGCGTAAATAAGCAATCTTGCTTTTTCAAAAGCTTAGTTTTTTAAAAATGACCCTTTCATGGGTCATTTTTTTTATTAGTATAAACACTTCGGTCCATCTTCTAAGGCGATACTATGTCAGAACCCACCAGTAAGAATCTTTCCGAAACCTTGTTTGCGAAACACAAACAAGCGAAGGAAACATCGGCACTGACCCAATACATGCCAAGTAGCCTTGCGGTACTTGAGCAAAAACAGCAGCAAGAAGGTCGCAAATGGTACCGTAATCTACGAAGATTGCAGTGGGCCTGGCAGGGAATTGATCCCATAGAACAAGAAGCGGTACTGGCAAAAATTGCCTCTTCAACGCATTCACGTACCAATGATGAACTGCTTGATACTGTTATGGGCTATCACGGTGGAAACTGGGCTTACGAGTGGACACGCCTTGGCATGCAGCATCAAAAGCAGGCTGATGAGTTAGACGGTGAGGCGGCAGCCGATGAGCTGTTTCGCGCGTCTTTGTGTTTTAGCATTGCCGGTTACCCGCACCTGAAAAATGATAATCTCGCTCTGCAAGCACAAACCTTAGCCAATAATGCATATCAACAGGCCGCTAAGCATACGCGCTACGTCATTAAACCTATAGAGATTCCGTACAAAAATAAAACCATTACTGCCAATTTGCATCTGGCGAATACCGATAAGCCCAAACCCGTGGTTATTGTCAGTGCGGGTCTCGACAGTTTACAAACCGATATGTGGCGGCTGTTTCGTGATCACTTGGCTGAACGTGATATTGCGATGTTAACGGTTGATATGCCGGCACTTGGGCATAGTAGCCAATGGCCGCTGTCTGAAGATACCTCTTGTTTGCACCAAGCGGTGCTCAATGAACTGCCTAAATTGCCCTGGGTTGATCACCATCGTGTCGGCCTAATCGGTTTTCGGTTTGGTGGCAATGCGATGGTGCGCTTATCATTCTTAGAGCAAGAGAAGATTAAAGCGTGTGTCTCAATGGGTGCGCCGATTCACGATATCTTCTCATCGCCGACAAAAATGAAGCTCATGAGTAAGATGTATCTAGATATTTTGGCCAATCGCTTAAATAAAAATGGGGTAGATATTGATAGTCTTGCTGGACAGTTGGTTGCTTGGTCACTGAAAGTACAGGGATTTCTTTCTGGTCGAAGAACGAAAGTGCCGATTTTATCTTTGAGCTTGGAAGGGGATCCGGTGTCACCGTTCTCTGATAATAAGCTGGTGGCACTGTTCAGTCACCATGGTCAAGCGAAGAAAATCAGTTCTCAAACAATTACAAAAGGATATGAGCAATCCCTCGATTTAGCCATAAAATGGTTAGAAGACGAGCTATTTAGATGACAAACCTCCTAAATTAGTTAACAGTGATGTATACGGAATAATAATAAATTCCTGATAAATAATAATAATTGTCATTCTTAACATTTGAAATGGAGAGTCAATATGTCAGAAGTGACCAAGTTACCAACACATTACCGTTTGCTATCCACACTCCGCGCGGTAGGGCCCTATTTGCGAGAGGTGCAGTGTCGCGATGGCTTCTATCTATTTGATTGTCTATCGGTGTGTGTCGATGAAAAGAAATCACCAGAGGAGCGTGAGTTCTGGGGGTGGTGGTTAGAACTTGAACAAAACCAGCATCACTGCGTGGCTAAATACCATATCGGTTTATATAACGATGTAGGCGATTGGGTTCCATGTGAGATTTCTGCTGCGGCCTTGAAAGAGGTCAAACGTACGCAAGAAGCATTTCATACCAAGTTAACCGATACATTAAGCGACAAGTTTGAAATGACAGTAGAACTTCACAGCGATTCCTGCGAATTTGTGTAAATAACCGCTCGTATTTTTTCCTTATTACTAAAAAGGTGCATTTATGCACCTTTTCTTCTTGTTTATTTCCAATTGGATTGATAAAACATCAGCTCTCACCCATCTATTTTTCTCAGTGTAGTTATAAACCAACATGAATAAAAAAAGCGGAAAAGACTCCCAATCACAAACCGTGGTTGTGAAGTTAGGAACCAGTGTTTTAACCGGTGGGACATTGGCACTTAATAAAGCTCATATGGTTGAGCTTGCGCGCCAATGCGCTGTGTTAAAAAAATTAGGCCACTCAGTGGTTTTGGTCTCATCAGGCGCTATTGCCGCAGGCCGTGAACACTTAGGTTACCCCGCACTGCCCAACTCCGTCGCCAGCAAACAATTGTTGGCGGCAGTTGGGCAAAGCCAACTTATTCAAGTTTGGGAGTCACTGTTTGCGATTTACGGAATCAAAATTGGTCAAATGCTGTTAACTCGAGCCGACCTTGAAGACCGTGAGCGCTTTTTAAATGCGCGTGACAGCGTTAATGCATTGGTCGACAACGGTATTATTCCTGTCGTTAACGAAAATGATGCCGTTGCAACCAATGAAATCAAGGTTGGTGACAACGATAACTTGTCCGCACTAGTGGGGATTTTGTGTGGCGCAGATAAACTCTTGTTATTGACCGATCAAAAAGGTTTGTTCACCGCTGATCCTCGAAAAGACCCAAACGCAGAGCTGATTAAAGAGGTCAAAACCATTGATGATACCTTGCGTGAAATTGCAGGTGGCAGTGGCACCAACCTCGGTACTGGCGGCATGGCGACCAAACTGCAAGCTGCGGATATCGCGCGTCGAGCTGGAATCGAAGTGATGATTGCTGCAGGCAGTGCGCCGAATGTCATCATCGATGCATTGAGTGATAAGCCCAATGGCACAAAATTCTTGCCATGTACAGAGTCACTAGAAAATCGTAAACGTTGGATTCTCGCTGGTCCATCGGCCTCGGGCGATATTTTAATTGATACCGGAGCGGTTAAGGCGGTTGTGGCTAAGGGCAGTAGCTTATTGGCAAAAGGTGTGTTTGAAACCCGAGGTTCGTTTGGTCGCGGTGAAGTTGTTCGAGTCTGTGATGGCGAAGGGCATTTAATCGCTCGGGGTATTTCGGCGTACTCAAGCCAAGATTTAAGTAAAATCATCGGCAAACACAGCAAGGATATTTCGACGATCTTAGGTTATGACTATGGTTCAGAAGTCATTCACCGTGATGATTTGGTCGTGATTCAAGAATAATCGAAATAAGGGAACGTATCGTGGATTTAATCAACATGGGCAAAGCCGCAAAACAAGCGGCGTTCGCTCTGGCAACGGCCTCAACACAACAAAAGAATCTAGCATTGGCGATCATTGCTGATGAACTGCAAGCCAATTCAGAGCAGATTTTAGCGGCCAACAGTAAAGATATTGAACTTGGCCGTGAAGCCGGGTTGAGTGAGGCATTGCTTGATCGCTTGCTACTCAACACAGAGCGTCTGAACGCTATCGCCAGCGATGTGCGCAACGTCATCAGCTTGAATGATCCGGTCGGCAGTGAAATAGACCATAAAGTGCTTGAAAACGGGATGTCATTAGCTCGCCGTCGAGTCCCACTTGGGGTCGTTGGCGTGATATATGAAGCTCGCCCGAATGTCACGATTGATATTGCTGCTCTGTGCTTAAAAACTGGGAATGCCAGTATCTTACGAGGCGGTAAAGAGACATTCTATTCCAATATGGAGTTGGTGAGTGTGATTCAAACCGCGTTAGCCAAAGCCAAGCTACCAGCAGCATGTGTACAATACATTGAAAAACCTGATCGTGAATTGGTCTCTCAGCTACTGACGCTCGACCAATACGTTGACATGATTATTCCTCGTGGCGGCGCTGGTCTTCACAAAATGTGTAAAGAAAAAAGTACGATTCCTGTGATCATCGGTGGTTTTGGTATCAGTCATATTTTTGTTGACCAAAGCGCAGACTTAGCCAAATCTCTTGATGTCGTCGATAACGCTAAAACTCAGCGCCCTTCTGCATGTAATGCGCTCGATTCGTTGTTGGTTCATCGCCAAGTGGCTGAGCAATTTTTGCCGCAACTGGTGGCGCGACTGCAAGATCGCGTAACGTTTGTGGCTGATAGCTCTGCTCAAGCTCTAATTACTGGTGCGAAGCAATGGCGTGAGGCGCAAGCCGGTGACTTTGATACCGAATGGCTGAGTTACACCTTAGGAGTGAAAGTCGTCGAGGATTTGGACCAAGCCATTGAACACATGCGAGTGCATAACGCGAGCCATTCTGACGCGATTATGACCAACGATCTTAATAGCGCTGAGCGCTTTATTAACTCGGTGGATTCTGCCGCGGTTTATGTCAATGCGTCGACGCGTTTTACCGATGGCGCACAATTCGGTCTTGGCGCAGAAGTGGCTGTTTCCACTCAAAAACTGCATGCTCGAGGGCCGATGGGATTGGAGGAGCTCACCAGTTATAAGTGGGTGGGCAAAGCGGATTACTTGTCGCGCAGTTAACAAAATCATTTCATCAGTGAGCAAAAAAGGGGCGGAATGCCCCTTTTTCTTTTCTTCGCATTCTCAATTCCGGTAAACTAGCCAGCGACTTGTGAAAACAAGCTGTTGCATAATGTGGAGGTGATATGCATTGTCCTTTTTGTTCTGAAAACGATACCAAAGTGATCGATTCTCGTCTGGTCGCTGATGGCCATCAAGTGCGCCGTAGGCGTCAGTGTCTGGCGTGTAATGAGCGTTTTACTACCTTTGAAACGGCTGAACTTGTGATGCCAAAAGTCGTGAAGTCAAATGGCAACCGAGAGCCTTTTGATGAAGACAAAATGGCTGGGGGCATTCAACGGGCACTTGAAAAACGCCCAGTCAGTGCTGATGCCATAGAGCTTGCGATTAGCATGATTAAATCTCAGTTACGGGCAACCGGAGAACGAGAAGTACCGAGTAAGATGATTGGTAATCTAGTTATGGACCAATTAAAAGAATTAGATAAAGTCGCGTATATCCGTTTCGCATCGGTATATCGCAGCTTTGAAGACATTAAAGAGTTTGGTGAAGAGATCGCTAAACTCGAAGACTAACAGGAACATCATGGCTACGCCTTTCGATTTTCAAATGATGGCTCGAGCAATAACGCTGGCTAAAAAGGGGCGTTTTACCACGGCGCCAAATCCTAATGTTGGTTGTGTGATCGCCCAAGGTGAGGAGATTGTCGGCGAGGGGTTTCATTTTCGTGCAGGAGAGCCTCACGCTGAAGTGCATGCACTAAGAATGGCAGGGGAGCGAGCACAAGGAGCCACGGCTTATGTCACTCTTGAGCCCTGTTCGCATTTTGGTCGCACGCCACCGTGTGCGCTCGGCTTAATTGATGCGAAAGTGGCGAAAGTGGTGTGTGCGATGCGAGACCCCAACCCTCAGGTTGCCGGAAAAGGCATTGACATGCTGCGCCAAGCTGGGATTGAGGTTGAAATCGGTGTTTTAGAGCAAGAGGCATATCAACTCAATCGCGGTTTCTTCAAACGTATGGAAACCGGCATGCCGTTTGTGCAGTTAAAAATGGCTGCCAGTCTCGATGGGCAAAGTGCGCTTGCTAACGGTCAAAGCCAGTGGATCACCTCCCCACCGGCAAGACGTGATGTACAGCAGTTTCGTGCTCAGGCTGGCGCTATTTTATCGACCCAAAAAACCGTTAGTGATGATGATGCTTCGTTGACCGTACGTTGGCACGAGCTCCCCCAATCTATTCAAGCGCAATACCAGCAGCAAGATTTACGTCAGCCCGTTCGTGTTATTTTGGATCGGCAAGCAAAGCTTGCGCCGCAACTTAAGTTATTTCAGACACAAGGAGAGATTCTTGTGGTCGGTGAAAAAGGGGATATATCGGCGTCACTGGGCCCCAATGGACAAATTTCTCTCTCTGCTCTTTTCGCTGAGTTGGCAAAAGCGCATAATATCCAGCATATTTGGGTTGAAGCAGGCGCATCGCTTGCCAGCAGTTTACTCCAAGAGCAGTTGGTTGATGAGTTAATTATTTACTTAGCGCCGAAGCTCATGGGAGGCGATAGCCGAGGTATATTTGCTGGGTTAGGTCTGACTAAGATGACTGAGGTTCCTGAACTGGAATTTCAAGACGTTCGTCAAGTCGGTGCGGATATCCGTATTATTGCTACACCGAAAACAAGATAGAGTCACTATGTTTACAGGAATTATTGAAGCTGTTGGTCATCTAAAAGCGATCACCGCAAAGGGCGAAGATATTACGATCACGGTAGACGCCAGTCATTTGGATATGTCTGATGTCCAACTTGGCGATAGTATTGCTACCAATGGCGTGTGCTTAACCGTGATTGATTTCGACGACAACAGCTACAGCGCGGATCTATCGTTAGAAACGATGAAAAAAACCGGGTTAACGCACTACCGAGTGGGTGATGCCGTAAATCTAGAGAAGGCGATGTTGCCTACCACGCGTTTTGGTGGGCACATTGTCTCTGGTCATGTCGATGGGGTCGGTGAAATCATTGAGCGTCATCAAGTTGGGCGTGCCATAGAGTTCTGGGTGGCCGTGCCTGAAGAAATCAGTCGTTATATTGCCGAAAAAGGATCCATTACCGTTGATGGCATTAGTCTAACGGTGAATGACCTACGCAAGAATGCGTTTAAATTAACCATCGTCCCCCATACTTCGGCGGAGACGACCATTGACCATTTCCATGTTGGGCGTATTGTGAATCTCGAAGTGGATGTTCTCGCTCGTTATATGGAGCGTTTGCTTGAGGCTCGTCAGCAAGAGTCGCAGCCTAAATCATCACTCACCATGGAATTTTTACAACAAAATGGTTTTGCCTAACCCCATTTTGATTCGCGACAACAGGCTTTATTGACCACTTTCCACGAATAGGAACAACACGATGCCAATTAGTACGCCACAAGAAATTATTGAAGATATTCGCTTAGGAAAAATGGTCATTCTGATGGATGACGAAGACAGAGAAAATGAAGGTGATCTGATCATGGCGGCGGAGTGCGTTACGCCAGAAGCGATCAACTTTATGGCGACTCACGGTCGAGGTTTGATTTGTTTGACCATGACCAAAGAGCGCTGTGAACGTCTTGGACTTCCTCCGATGGTTCAAGATAACAATGCACAGTTCACCACCAATTTTACGGTTTCAATTGAGGCGGCTGAGGGCGTGACCACTGGTATCTCTGCGGCTGACCGTTCGCGTACGGTACAAGCTGCAGTGGCCAAAGATGCCCAAGCGTCTGATTTGGTTCAACCCGGGCATATCTTCCCACTGGCCGCGCAAGATGGTGGTGTATTAGTTCGTGCTGGACACACCGAAGCCGGCTGTGACTTAGCGCGTATGGCTGGATTTGAACCTGCTGGGGTGATTGTTGAAATTTTGAACGCTGATGGCTCGATGGCGCGCCGTTCTGACCTTGAAGTGTTCTCCCAGCAGCACGATGTGAAGTTAGGCACCATTGCTGATTTGATTGAATATCGCAACAACACAGAAACCACCATCGAGCGCGTTGCCGAGTGTCTTCTCCCCACCGAATTTGGTGAGTTTAAATTAGTGACCTACCGTGATGTTATTGATAACCAAGTTCACTATGCGATGTGTAAAGGTGATGTTTCTTCTGATCCGGCGCCATTGGTTCGTGTCCACCTTCAAGATACATTTACTGACTTGCTACGCAGTGACCGCAATGCCGAACGCAGTTGGACACTGGAAAAAGCCATGAAACGTATTGGTGAGGAAGGCGGTGTGCTTATTGTCCTGGGTAACGAAGAGTCTCCAGAGCTTCTTATTCATCGCGTTAAGATGTTCCAAGCGCAAGACAAAGGTGAAGCGCCGACTTTAGCCAAAAAGCAAGGCACCTCGCGCCGTGTTGGTGTGGGTTCGCAAATTTTGGCGGATTTAGGCATCAGTGATATGCGCTTATTATCATCGACGAATAAAAAGTACCACGCTCTGGGTGGCTTTGGTTTGAATGTCGTGGAATACATCTGCGAATAAGGTTAAGGAAGCTCTTTGCTTCCTTCTCCATTTATTGTCACGCCTGATTTAAAGCGGTTTCCAATGCGAAATATCATTAGATATTGCTCACAAAATTGTGCTAGAATCCGGCGATTCTCACTTGATGAACATAGTTAAAGGAAGGCTTATGAAAGTGGTCGAGGGTGGCTTCCCAGCGCCAAATGCAAAAATTGCTATCGTTATTTCTCGTTTCAACAGTTTTATTAACGAAAGTCTATTGTCTGGTGCAATCGATACTTTAAAGCGTCACGGTCAAGTTAGCGATGATAACATTACCGTCGTTCGTTGCCCGGGTGCGGTTGAATTGCCTTTGGTAGCTCAGCGTGTTGCGAAAACACAAAAATATGATGCGATTGTCTCTTTAGGGAGTGTGATCCGCGGTGGTACTCCACACTTTGATTATGTTTGTAGTGAAATGAATAAAGGTCTTGCGCAAGTGTCATTGGAATTTAGTCTTCCAGTCGCATTTGGTGTTTTGACTGTTGATACTATCGATCAAGCTATCGAGCGCGCAGGAACCAAGGCTGGTAATAAAGGTGCAGAGGCTGCACTAAGCGCACTTGAAATGATTAATGTTCTTTCAGAAATTGATTCCTAATGGGGGCCTGTGTGAAACCAGCCGCACGTCGTAACGCACGTCGATTCGCTTTACAAGCAATCTATTCTTGGCAGATTACCAACGAAAATGTTGCCACAATCGAAGAGCAATTCTTATCCGGTGATAAGTATGATGAAGAAGAAAATCATGCTTCTGAACCTGCACTTTCTGCACCCGATACAGATGTCGCTTACTTCCGTGATCTGCTAACAGGCGTAGTGCTTAGTCACACTCAGCTCGATAGCAAAATTCGTCCATATACCTCTCGTCCAATGCAAGATTTGGATATGATGGAACTGGCATTGCTACGTTTAGCCATGTATGAAATGACACGTCGAGATGATGTTCCATACAAAGTGGTGATTAACGAAGCCATAGAGTTGGCAAAGGTGTTTGCTGCTGAAGAAAGCCACAAGTTCATCAATGGTGTGCTGGATAAAGCCGCACCGCATGTGCGCAAAAAATAATTGAAGATGAAGAAAAAGGTCAGCAACTGCTGACCTTTTTTATGTGGCTTGATGCCGATATCGGCATCAGACAACGTATTCGCTTAAGATCTTTTTTGAGACTTTAACATGTCTGGTGAATTTACTCTGATCGACAAATATTTCGTCGGTCGCCAAACCAATCGTAAAGATGTACTGCTGGCTGCAGGGGATGATTGTGCGTTAGTGAAACCTGGCGACAACGTTGCGATTGCTATCACGACGGATACCTTAGTGTGTGGTACCCATTTTGTTGCTGATGCAAATCCGGCTTGGGTCGCTCATAAGGCGCTAGCAGCGAACATTAGTGATCTTGCTGCCATGGGAGCAACACCCACTTGGGCATCGCTCGCTTTAACTTTACCCTCTGTTGATGAAACTTGGCTTGAAGCTTTTAGTGAGGCGTTTTTTCAGCTTGCGGATTACTTTGGTATTCAGCTTATTGGTGGGGATACCACCAAAGGCCCATTAAGTATTACGCTAACCGTTCAAGGAACGCTACCAGAGGGTAAGTCGCTCACGCGTTCTCAAGCTAAAAATGGTGATTGGCTTTACGTGACGGGACAACTCGGCGACAGTAAAGCGGGGTTAGATGTCATTCTTGATAAGTCATTGGCTGATAAACCCTATGCTCAAGTGCTAGAGCAGCGTCACTATCGCGCCACACCTCGAGTGTTAGTCGGGCAGGCATTACTCGGCTTGGCCAATTCGGCGATTGATATTTCCGATGGTTTAATTGCCGACTTACAGCATATATTAACGCGTTCACAAGTTGGCGCGACGATAGATGTTAGCCTGTTACCCTTGTCTTCCGAATTGCTGCAGTTTGTTGGTAGCCGCAGCACTGCGCAGCAGTATGCGCTTACCAGCGGAGAAGAATATGAGCTGTGCTTCACTGTTCCTGAAGAAAACAAAGGGATGATAGAAAGCGCATTGGCTCATTGCGGCGTTAAGGTCACATGCATCGGTCAGATTCGTCCCTATGGCGTATTTGAATTACATAACCAAGGTCAAGTCGTGGATTGGCAACTCGACGGTTTCGACCACTTTAAAGCATAAAGAACGCGATGAATTTTTCAGTATCACAAAACCCAAAGCAACGAATTCGCTTGAGTAATCCTTGGCACCTGTTAGCGACTGGGTTTGGCAGTGGGCTGTCGCCCGTTGTGCCAGGAACGATGGGAACACTGGCTGCTGTCCCGTTTTATTTCATACTCGCGAGTTTGCCTATCACTGTATACCTCGCCGTGGTGGTCATTTCTTCGTTTGTTGGGGTGACAATTTGTCAGAAAACTTCTGACGACATGGGCGTTCATGACCATGGATCCATTGTTTGGGATGAGTTTGTGGGTTTTTGGTTAACCATGCTACCTGTTGTGCTCCTGAGCGTGCCATTACAGGATTGGCGCTGGCCTATTGCGGGTTTTATCATTTTCCGTTTCTTTGACATGGTGAAGCCATGGCCTATCTCTTGGTTTGATAAAAATATCCACGGTGGCTTTGGCATTATGGTTGATGACATTGTAGCCGGTATTGTCTCTGGTATTGTCCTTTATGGTGTCGGTGCTTACTTCTGGCTATAGAGGCCACGATGACAGGTAAATGGCAATATAAAAAGGCTCCTAACAGGAGCCTTTATCTTGTTCATTATGCATCACTTCAGTTTTTCAAGATCCGCTTCAATCTCGGCAATTTTGTTGGAAACCACATTTTCCAAGTGGCTTAAATCCGCGAGAATTTTACGTTTAATGTCTTCTTCAGATAACGTTTCTGGCTTGGTGATTTGATTTAATTCATCGATCACTAAAGTTAGGTTACGACTGATTTCCGTGACTTCCCGGTATTGGTGACTGCCTCCATCAACCAGCACATTTTTAATTTGACGTGGAAACTTGAACTTGACGCTTTTTGCGAAGAACTCCCCTTTTTGTTTGAGAAAGTAAATCTTCAACACATCCTTATGCGCTTCTTGGCGTAGACTATAACGCTCAATTTGTTGCGGATCTTGTATCCCAAGAGCCGAGAGGTGTGGAAACATAGGCTACCTCAACGTTGAGTGATTAAAATAATCTTCTTTAACCTTACTTTAGCAGCCTATATTCGCCTCACCTAGCTGATTTTTCGTGCAACATAGCAAGTTGTGGGCAAGATCGCGCTTAATTTGGTGCTAACTCCGCCACGTTCTCAATCAAACGTTCACGTAAACTCTGCTGTTGGTCTTCATCCAATTTTAATCCGCTTTCATTGGTTATGATGAACAAGTCTTCCGCGCGCTCACCCATTGTTGTGATTTTGGCACCGTGAAGATGAATGCCAAAATCAGCAAAGGTTTCACCAACGGTAGCGAGTAACCCTGGAGTATCGAGCGCGACAAATTCCAATAAGCTGTGTTTTTTGCTGCGCGTTGGCAGAAAGTCCACTTGGGTGCGTACTTTAAAGTGTTTCAGTTGGCGAGGAATTCGCCGAGTGCGCAGTTCCTCAGTACGCCCTTGTTTTAGTGCTGCCATTAACTGGTTAATCAACACTTCATGTCGGCTCTCTTCAATCGAGTCTCCTTGTTGATCAAGGACGAGGAACGTATCGAGTACAAACCCATCTTTGCTGGTCATGACTTGGGCGTCGTGAACGTTGAAGTTTCGTCGATCAAGTTCGGCAACGACGGTCGCAAATAAGGCATGTTGGTCTTTGCAATAGACGAACACTTCAGTGCCGCCACGCGTTGCTTTTTTGCTAACCAAAATCATCGGCTGGTCAGGGTTTTCATGTGCCAGAATGTGGCTACAGTGCCAGGCGATTTGCTTATGAGTGTGGCGCAAGAAGTAGTCAGCTTTTAAGCGTTTCCATAAGCGTTCAATATCTTGAGCGGCGATGCCTTCTTTACGCAATAGTGCTGAGGCCATTTGTTGGTTGTGACGAATACGGTCACGGACATCAACCGGGTTTTCAAGCCCACGACGCAGTGCTCGCTGGGTGGAATAATACAGTTCGGCTAACAGTGTACGCTTCCAACTGTTCCAAAGTTCCGGGTTGGTAGCACAGATATCAGCCACCGTAAGACACACGAGATAATCCAAGTACTCTTCATCACGAACTTGTTTGGCAAATTCGGTAATGACCTCAGGATCGTAAATATCTCGGCGCTGTGCGGTCACGGACATCAAGAGGTGATGGCGAACCAACCATGAAACTAACTTGGCTTCAGGTTTGGACAATCCATGTTCAAGGCAAAAGTCATAAGCTTCTTCTGCACCGATTTCTGAGTGATCGCCCCCTCGGCCTTTACCAATGTCATGGAAAATGGCAGCCAAAATCAGCAGCTCTTTTTTCTGCATTTTCGGATAGATATCGCAGCAAATCGGATGACGTTCATGATTTTCTTCGTAGCTAAACATGTTGATATGCTTAAGCAGGCGAATACTGTGTTCATCAACAGTGTATACATGGAACAGGTCAAATTGCATTTGACCGACAATCTGGCTCCATTGAGGCAAATAGGCGGCGAGTACCCCGAGGTTATGCATCAACCCAAATGCACGATTGAGCGCATTGGGATGGCTGCACAGCGCCATGAATTTTTCTCGCGCTGCAGGGATGGTATGCAAAAACTTATTCAACCGACGGCGCGCGGTACGCAATTGACGCAATGTCGCCGGTGAAACCCCCTCAATCGTCGAGTCATTAGCGATATGGATGAACATATCCAAGATGGTTTCTGGACGCGCTTGGAACAGTACCGGTTTTCGTGCTTCGATAAGGTGCCCGCGTCGAAGGAAGTCGGCGCTTAACTCTTCCGGTTCTTCGTCGATGTAATTGTCCAAAATGGCTTGATCAAACAGTTTAATCAGCATTTTGTTGAGTTCTGCAACGCGGCGTAATGTGCGGTAGAACTCTTTCATCATCATTTCAACGCCGTGATTACCTTCACCACTGAACCCTAGGTGTTCTGCGACCTGTGCTTGATGTTCAAAGGTTAACCGGTTGTCGTAACGTTTTAATTCAATGTGCAGCGCAAAGCGCACGCGCCATAGAAAGTCCTGACATTCACCCAGTTCTCGGTATTCGGCATCCGTCAAAAAGCCAAAGCGGCTCATTTCAAATAATGAGGTGGCACCAAAATGGCGGCGAGCAATCCAGCTCAGAGTGTGAATATCACGCAACCCACCAGGAGTGGACTTGATATCCGGCTCAAGATTATAAGTGGTGTCGTGATAGCGTGCGTGGCGTTCCACTTGTTCTTGCACTTTGGCTTTATAAAAGGTTTCACTTGGCCAAAATGATTCAGAGTGGATGAGCAATTTTAACTGATGGAAGGTTTCTTCACAGCCACACAGTAATCGTGCCTCTTGCAAGTTGGTGGCGACAGTCAGATCGTCACGACCAATTTCGGCACACTCTTTCACCGTACGCACTGCATGACCAACTTCTAAGCGCAAATCCCAAAGAAGAGTGATGAATTCGCTAATTTTAGCCGCAACCGCATCCGATAAGCGGTTACGCGAGACCACCAAAATATCAATATCTGACAGTGGATGAAGTTCGCTACGACCATACCCTCCAACGGCGACAAGGCTGAGGTAAGGGTGCTGGTTGAAGCCAAAAGAGTCCCAAAGTCGATTGAGTAACATGTCGATATACTCTGCACGCCCATAGACTAAGTCAGCGACGGGTTGATGCTGAAGAAACGCGTCTTTTTGATACTCAGAAAACTGTTCAAGTTGCGATTTTAGCTCGCCAATCGTGAGCTGCTGCTGTGAAAAGGTGAGTGGTGCTTGATATGGCATAATACGACTGTCGTCCATGCGTTTACTTCCGTTGTAATGCAATATTTCACACTCTAGCAAATTGGTTGAGATAAAAAAATATCCCCGCGATGCGGGGATACAAAATGCTAGGCGTTGTTCATAAAGCGAGGAATACTTTCCTCTTTACGTAAGGTGAGGACTTCACAGCCCTCTTTGGTGACGACAATCGTGTGTTCATATTGCGCTGAGTTTTTGCCATCACCGGTATAGACCGTCCAATCGTCTTCCGCATCAACGGTAACACCGAACTTGCCAGCGTTGATCATCGGCTCAATGGTAAAAATCATCCCTTCTTTTAGTACGCGGCGGTCTGAGTTGCGGTAGTGAACGACTTGTGGCTCATCGTGGAACTCAGCGCCAATACCGTGTCCGCAGAAGTCTTTGACGATAGAAAACTTATGTCGTGGGTTCTTTTTGTTGTTTTCTTTGATGTATTTTTCGATAGCCGTGCCGATATCACTAACGGTTGAGCCGGGTTTGACTGTACGCATACCCACATAAAGGGCTTCTTGAGTCACCATGCACAGACGCTTATCCGCAGGAGACACATCACCGACTAAGAACATCTTAGAGGTGTCACCGTGGTAGCCTTCAGGGCGCACACTAAGATCAGCATCAGGGTCATTCGGTACAATGACCGTAATATCGAGGTTAACGATATCACCACTTTTCAATACTGCAGGTTTGATTTGACCATTCGCGCCCACTTCATCTTGTGACGCTGGAATGCCGTGACAAACGATATGGTTAATTGAGGTACAAATTGACTTTGGAAAGCCGTGGTAATCAAGCGGAGCCGAATACGCACCTCTCTCCAATGCATAATCGTGACAGATTTGGTTGAGTTCTTCTGTCGTTACACCTTCTTTGATGTAAGGCTCGATCATTTCAAGCGTATCGGCGGCGAGCGCACAAGCGATACGCATGCGTTCGATTTCTTCTGGAGTCTTGATTTTAATGGACATATGACTTTCTCTATTAATTCTATTGCACGACAATTGTGTGATTGCGCGCATTCTATCAGGAAGCGGGAAAAAAGTGTATTTGTCTTGTTTATGTCAAGTGTGGCAAATCGTTTAGGAAAATGCGCCACAATCGGCTAGGGTAAACAGTGCGCAAAACAATTTTTTCTAGCCACTAAGGGTAGAATTATGATATAAAGCGCGCCGGAACTTGGACCGTTTTTCTTCCGAAAGGGCGATGCGGGTCAATTCCATTAACTTTTATCTTTAAATCACACACATTCCGACACATATTCCGGGGTGCTGGGCAGAAGCCTAGTCGGAGTTATGGGGAATGTGGAGGCCTAACCCCATAGAGGAATTTAAAATGGCAACTGTATCAATGCGCGATATGCTAAAAGCTGGTGTTCACTTCGGTCACCAGACTCGTTACTGGAACCCAAAAATGAAGCCATTCATCTTTGGCGCTCGTAACCGTGTTCATATCGTTAACCTAGAAAAAACTGTACCAATGTTTAACGAAGCACTTGCTGAGCTAAGCAAAATTGGCGACAAGAAAGGTAAAGTTCTTTTCGTAGGTACTAAGCGCGCTGCATCTGAAGCTGTTAAAGAAGCTGCTATCGCAAGCAACCAATACTACGTAAACAACCGTTGGTTGGGTGGTATGCTGACTAACTACAAAACTGTTCGTCAGTCTATCAAGCGTCTAAAAGACCTTGAAGCTCAGTCTCAAGACGGTACTTTTGATAAACTTACTAAGAAAGAAGCTCTAATGCGTACTCGTGAAATGGAGAAGCTAGAGAAATCTCTTGGTGGTATCAAAGATATGGGTGGTCTACCTGACGCTCTATTCGTTATCGATGCTGATCACGAACACATCGCGATCAAAGAAGCGAACAACCTAGGTATCCCAGTTTTCGCTGTGGTAGATACTAACTCTAACCCAGACGGCGTTGACTACATCATCCCAGGTAACGACGATGCGATCCGTGCAGTTCAGCTATACCTGAACGCTGCTGCTGAAGCAGTAAATGAAGGACGTAACAACGACGTTGCTGAAGTTGCTGAAAAAGACGGTTTCGTAGAAGCTGAATAATAGCGGCTCTGTGTCCAAGCTTAGTCTGTGTGAAACCGAGTTGTAGCATAAACTAAGTATAGTTAGCATCAGGGGCCAAATCTTAAGGCCCCTGATTTTTACCCCGTACAGAATAAACTGAGGAATAGAGAATGGCTGTTACTGCTGCTCTAGTAAAAGAACTGCGCGAACGTACTGGCGCAGGTATGATGGAATGTAAGAAAGCGCTTGTTGAAACTGACGGCGACATCGAACTTGCAATCGAGAACATGCGTAAATCAGGTGCTGCTAAAGCTGCTAAGAAAGCAGGTAACGTAGCGGCTGAAGGCGCAATCATCATCAAAGACGCTGACGGTGTTGCAGTTCTTCTTGAAGTAAACTGCCAAACTGACTTCGTTGCAAAAGACGCGAACTTCACTGCATTCGCAGACCAAGTTGCTGACGCGGCTCTCGCTTCTAAAGCAACAGTTGAAGAGCTACAAGCTCAATTCGAAGAAACTCGCGTTGCTCTAGTTGCAAAAATTGGTGAGAACGTGACTATTCGTCGCGTATCTTATGTTTCTGGTTCTGCACTTGCTTCTTACCGTCACGGTGAGAAAATCGGTGTGGTTGTTTCTGGTGAAGGCGACGCAGAAACTCTAAAACACGTAGCAATGCACGTTGCTGCTTCTAAGCCAGAGTTCGTGAACCCAGAAGATGTTCCTGCTGACGTTGTAGAAAAAGAAAAAGCGGTTCAAGTTGAAATCGCAATGAACGAAGGCAAACCTGCTGAGATCGCAGAGAAAATGGTTGTCGGTCGTATGAAGAAATTCACTGGCGAGATTTCTCTAACAGGTCAACCATTCGTAATGGAACCTAAGAAATCTGTTGGCGAAATTCTTAAAGAGCGTGGCGCTTCTGTTTCTACTTTCGTTCGCCTAGAAGTAGGTGAAGGTATCGAGAAGAAAGAAGAAATGAGCTTCGCTGAAGAAGTTGCAGCAGCGCAAAAAGGTTAATCTTTAGCGTCGTTGTACAACAATTAGACCGTGGCCATGGCTACGGTCTTTTTGTGAATAGAGAAATAAAAATTTGCTTAGCCGTGACGAATAATGGCTCATTTCCTGCTTGTTGATGCACCTTTGAGACAAAAAAGGCGATAGAGTCTAAGCCGTTATTCTTGACTGTTAATAAACAATTCACTTTGGAAGGTAAGCTCCATGACTACGAACCCTAAACCAGCGTATCAACGTATTCTGTTAAAACTGAGTGGCGAGGCGCTACAAGGCTCTGAAGGTTTTGGTATCGATCCCGCGGTTCTCGACCGTATGGCTCAAGAAGTAAAAGAACTGGTTGAATTAGGGGTTCAGGTTGGTGTCGTGATTGGCGGTGGTAACCTTTTCCGTGGTGCTGGTCTTGCGGAAGCAGGAATGAACCGCGTTGTTGGTGACCACATGGGGATGTTAGCAACCGTAATGAACGGTTTGGCGATGCGCGATGCACTGCACCGTGCTTACGTGAATGCGCGCGTTATGTCGGCGATTCCATTGCAAAGTGTTTGTGATGATTACAATTGGGCAGATGCGATTCGCGAGCTGCGCCAAGGACGCGTGGTCATCTTCTCTGCAGGGACAGGGAACCCATTCTTCACCACCGATTCTGCTGCATGTTTGCGCGGTATCGAAATTGAAGCTGATGTTGTGCTCAAAGCGACCAAAGTTGATGGTGTATTTAGTGCAGACCCGGTAGCCAATCCAGATGCAGAGCTGTATGATAAGCTGTCTTACAATGCAGTTCTTGATAAAGAGCTTAAAGTAATGGATTTAGCGGCGTTTACTCTGGCCCGTGACCATAAAATGCCGATTCGCGTATTTAATATGAATAAGCCAGGCGCATTGCGTCGCGTGGTAATGGGTGAAGTGGAAGGAACGTTGATCAGTTCAGACGACTAATCACTGTTTAGCCTGCTGTTTTTAGAGCAGAATATCAGGCTATTCTTTTCAGCCCGCTAGGCTAAAGCCTAATAAAATCATACATTAAGGTGATATTGTGATTAACGAGATTAAAAAAAGTGCTCAAGAGCGCATGGATAAAAGTGTTGAAGCACTGAAAAATAACCTTTCTAAAGTCCGTACGGGCCGTGCTCATCCAAGCCTTTTATCAGGTATCAATGTTGAGTACTACGGTGCGCCAACGCCTCTAAACCAAGTTGCTAACGTTGTCGCTGAAGATGCACGTACACTGGCGATCACTGTATTTGATAAAGAGCTTACTCAAAAAGTTGAGAAAGCGATCATGCAGTCTGACTTAGGTCTTAACCCAATGTCAGCGGGCACGGTTATTCGTGTACCACTTCCACCGCTGACAGAAGAGCGTCGTAAAGACCTTGTGAAAATCGTTCGTGGCGAAGCTGAAGGTGGTCGTGTGGCTATCCGTAATATTCGCCGTGATTCGAACAGCGATCTGAAAGGACTACTGAAAGAGAAAGAAATTTCAGAAGATGAAGATCGTAAAGCGCAAGACGAAATCCAAAAAATCACCGACTTGGCGATCAAAAAAGTGGATGAAGCTCTAGCCGCGAAAGAAAAAGAGTTGATGGAAGTTTAATATTTCATACACTCCCTCAATATGAAAAACGCTGTGCTCGCAGCCCAGCGTTTTTTTATGCTACGCTTTGTCCCTTGCTGTTACTCAGACTAACCTCTTATGCATAACTCACAACTCTCACCTGAACAATTACCACAACATATCGCGATAATTATGGATGGCAATGGCCGCTGGGCGAAAGCTCGTGGAAAGCCAAGAGTGTTTGGTCATAAAAATGGCGTGAGCGCGGTTCGTAAAACCATCTCTTCTTCAGCGAAGTTAGGAATCAAAGCCGTTACTTTATTTGCATTTAGCAGTGAAAACTGGCGACGTCCGGAGGATGAAGTTGGCGTATTGATGGAGTTATTTATTTCTGTGCTATCAACAGAGGTAAAGAAACTACACAAAAATAATTTAAGGCTGCGTATCATCGGCGATAAATCTCGATTTAGCCGACGTTTACAAGAAAAAATCGCTCATGCGGAGGAGATGACCGCGAATAATACCGGAATGGTGATTAATATCGCTGCGAACTACGGTGGAAAGTGGGACATTACTCAGGCCGCAAAACGCGTTGCCGAAAGCGTCAAGCTTGGTCAAATTGAACCAGAAGATATTAACGAAGAGACGTTATCTCAGTACTTAACTATGGCTGATTTACCAGACGTTGATTTATTAATTCGTACTAGTGGGGAGTGCCGAATCAGCAACTTTATGTTGTGGCAGATGGCCTATGCTGAAATGTATTTTACCCCAGTATTTTGGCCTGAATTTGATGAAAGCTGTTTGATTGAAGCAGTGACCTGGTATGTGAATCGCGAGCGTCGATTTGGCTGTACAGGTGAGCAAGTCAAGGCGTTGATGGAATATTAAACAAGGACCTCATCATTTGAAGCAAAGAATAATAACCGCCGTTATCCTGGCGCCTTTAGTTATTGCTGGCATTTTTATGTTGCCTCTTCCTCTGTTCATTGCCGCTTTGGCGATTATTACCTTAATTGGTTTCTGGGAATGGACTCAGTTTGTCGGAGATGCGTCTCGCGTGATGACGTTGATTCCGGGTGTCGTGGTTAGTGCGCTAAGCCTTTATTTCATCCCTTTTGACAGCATTAGCCTAGACGCCGTAACTCACTCACATTTTGTGATGCTATGGTTGGGAACGATCTGGTGGATTATCGCCAGTGTGCTCGCGGTGACTTACCCGCGTTCATCGTCTCTTTGGAATCATTCCTCTCTATTACGTCATGCCTTTGGCATTTTGACCTTACTGCCGTTTTTTTGGAGTGTTATTCTTCTTCGTGCAGAGAACATGAGCGGCGACGTTTATCACGGTGCCAAATTAGTGCTGTTTGTTTGCTTAATTGTTTGGGCTGCAGATAGCGGCGCTTATTTTGCTGGAAAGAGTTTCGGCAAGCACAAAATGGCACCCAATGTTAGCCCGAATAAAACCATTGAAGGGTTGCTTGGCGGCATGGCCACCGCGCTTATTGCCGGTTGGGCTGCGGCTCAATATTTTGATATTCAGTTTGCGAGCTTTGGTGCGTTGCTAGTGACTACCTTATTGACCGTGATCATCTCAGTACTGGGGGATCTTGTCGAAAGTATGTTTAAGCGTGTGTCGGGTATCAAAGACAGCAGCAATATTATTCCTGGCCATGGTGGCGTATTAGATCGTATCGATAGCCTTACGGCAGCATTTCCTATCTTTACTCTTCTGTATTTTAGTTTCTAACGTAATGGGCCTGTAGCATACAGGCCCATTACATCAGCGGTTTGATATTATATGCGTAAGTTAACAATTCTTGGGGCGACAGGGTCGATAGGCGAAAGCACGCTTAAAGTCGTTGCTCAAAACCCAGAATCCTTTTCGGTTGTTGCATTAGTGGCAGGGAAAAATGTCGAGAAGATGGCGCAATTGTGTCAGCGTTGGTCGCCTCAATATGCGGTGATGTCAAGCGCAGAAGCGGCGCAGCAACTGACATTAAAGCTGCGCAATCTAGGTATTCATACCGAAGTCAGTTATGGCGTTGACGCCATGTGCCACGTTGCTGCTCTAGACGAAGTCGATTCAGTCATGGCCGCAATTGTCGGCGCGGCTGGATTACTGCCAACCATGGCCGCCGTAAAAGCGGGTAAGCGTGTGTTACTTGCGAATAAAGAAGCGCTGGTCATGTCTGGGCAACTGTTCATTGATGCGGTTGAGCAGTACGGAGCTGAACTGCTGCCCGTCGATAGTGAGCACAATGCCATCTTCCAATGCCTACCTAGTGAAATTCAAACTCAGCTTGGCCGTTGTGATTTACGTGCTCATGGGATTAACCATATCTTATTAACGGGCTCTGGCGGTCCATTTCGTTACACAGATATTCAAACGCTTGCCAGTGTTACGCCTGAGCAGGCGATTGCCCACCCGAACTGGTCGATGGGACCGAAAATATCGGTCGACTCAGCGACAATGATGAATAAAGGCCTCGAATTTATTGAAGCTAAATGGCTGTTCAATGCCGCGCAGTCGCAGTTGAAAGTGCTGATTCATCCTCAATCTGTTATTCACTCGATGGTGCAGTATAAAGATGGTTCGGTCATCGCGCAGATGGGGGAACCCGACATGGCAACGCCGATCGCTCAAACCATGGCTTATCCCCAGCGGGTTGAGGCAGGCGTAAAGCCCTTAGATTTCACTCGAGTTGGTGAGTTAACTTTCCTTGAGCCGGATTTTAACCGTTATCCTTGTCTTAAATTAGCCATAGAGGCGTGTTATGAAGGGCAACATGCAACTACAGCGCTGAACGCAGCCAATGAGGTGGCGGTTGCGGCTTTCCTTAACCGCGAGCTTGGATTTACCGATATTGCGGTGGTGAATGAGCAGGTAATGTCACAAATTGTCGCTCAGAACACTCAGTTACAAAACCATGACTTGGAAAGCTTAATTGAGCTGGATAGAATGGCTCGATTAATTGCGGGTAACATTATAAGTGGACGAAAACTATGACAGGCATTCTATGGAACCTGGCTTCTTTTATTGTCGCATTGAGCATTTTGGTTGCTGTTCATGAATTTGGTCATTTCTGGGTAGCACGCAAATGTGGCGTGAAAGTCGAGAAGTTTTCCATCGGTTTTGGTAAATCGCTCTGGAGCCGAGTCGCAGCGGATGGCACTGAATACAGTATCTCGATGATTCCGTTGGGTGGTTTTGTCAAAATGCTTGATGGGCGAGTGGATGATGTTACTCCTGAACAGCAGCAATTTGCCTTTGATAAAAAACCTTTGTGGAAGAGAACGGCGATTGTGTCCGCCGGGCCTATCTTTAACTTTCTATTTGCCATTGTTGCGTACTGGCTGGTGTTTCTAATCGGTGTCCCTGCGGTCAAACCCGTTGTCGGTGAGGTGGCGCCGTCGTCTATTTCTGCTCAAGCAGGAATCTCATCAGGTATGGAACTTAAAGCCGTCTCTGGCGTCAAAACCTCGGATTGGGAATCAGTCAATATGGAGCTTATTTCGCATATTGGTGATGACCGTATGACGTTAACCGTGGTGCCTGTTGATGGGATTGGCGTTGAAGAAACCAAAGTTCTCGATCTTCATGATTGGAACTTTGACCCAGAAAACGAGTCTGCTATGGAGGCGTTGGGGTTTAAACCTTATACGCCAGAAGTTTCCACGCAGTTAGCGATGGTTTCTGAGCAAGGGGCTGGTTACCAATCCGGGCTGCGAACGGGCGACACTTTGCTCGAGATGGATGGCGTTGCCATCACTTCGTGGCCACAAGTGGTACAAAAAATTCAAGCCAGCGCGAGCACACCGATAGAAACGGTGATTGAGCGCGATGGTCAACAACGCAGTATCACCTTTACGCCCGCTGAGAAGGCAGGTAAAAACGGTGAATCTATCGGCTTTGCCGGTATTGCTCCCGAGGTGGCAGAGTGGCCCGAGAATTACCGTTTTGAACTGCAATACGGTGTTCTTGAGTCTGTCGGCAAAGCGGTAGATAAAACCGGTCAAATTATCGGTTTAACTGTCAGCATGTTGAAAAAGCTGGTCGTTGGGGATGTTGGGCTGAACAATCTCAGCGGTCCTATCTCGATTGCCAAGGGCGCGGGAGCGACGGCTGATTATGGGTTGGTTTATTTTCTAGGTTTTCTCGCTTTAATCAGTGTGAACCTCGGTATTATCAATTTGGTTCCATTACCTATGCTAGACGGCGGTCATTTGTTGTTTTTCGCTGTCGAGGCTGTTATTCGACGTCCTGTTTCCGAAAAGGTGCAGGAGATGGGTTACCGTTTAGGTGGTGCAATTATTTTTTCTCTGATGATAATTGCGATATTCAATGATTTTGCACGCCTGTAAGCAGGGCATAGGTTGTAGTAAGGAATAACTAAAACAAATATGGCGATGAAAAAACTTCTGCTTGCGACGCTTCTAGCAACCAGTGTATCAGCACATGGTGCCGAGGACTTCGTAGTTCAAGACATTAAAATTGAAGGTTTGCAGCGTGTCGCTCTTGGCGCCGCGCTTCTAAAAATGCCCGTACGTGTGGGCGATACGGTAGATAACAACGACGTATCAGAAATCATTAAAGCGCTGTATGACTCAGGCAACTTTGAAGATATTAAAGTATTGCGTGATAACAACACCTTAGTGGTTCAGGTTAAAGAGCGTCCAACCATTGCCAGTGTTTCGTTCTCTGGCAATAAGGCGATCAAAGAAGAGCAGTTGCAAGAAAACCTTGATGCCTCGGGTGTTCGCGTTGGTGAGGCACTTGATCGCACCACCTTGACCAATATCGAAAAAGGGCTAGAAGACTTCTACTATAGCGTGGGTAAATACAATGCGACTGTGAAAGCCGTTGTCACCCCACTTCCACGTAACCGAGCTGATTTGAAGTTTGTGTTCACTGAAGGTGTTTCCGCTAAAATTCAACAGATCAACTTTATCGGTAATGAAGTCTTCAGTGATGACGAACTACTAAGCCGTTTCAATCTTAATGTTGATGTCGCATGGTGGAACTTCCTGTCTGACGACAAGTATCAAAAGCAAGTGCTTGCGGGCGATATTGAAGCGCTGAAATCGTATTATCTGGATCGCGGTTACCTGAAATTTAAAGTTGATTCTACGCAAGTTGCTATCTCACCAGACAAGAAGGGCGTTTATATTACGCTTGGTCTGGAAGAAGGGGAGCAATACAAAGTTAAAGACGTCAAGTTCCGTGGTGAATTGATCGGTAAGAACGATGAGTTTGAAGCTTTGGTGCCGTTTGAAGAAGGCGATACCTACAATGGCTCACAAGTCACCAATCTTGAAGAGGGCGTAAAGCGCATTCTTGGGGAGGCCGGCTACGCTTACCCTCAAGTTCGCACCATGCCGGAATTTGACGAAGAGACCAAAGAGGTTTCTTTGGTGGTCAACGTCGAAGCCGGAAAACGTATTTACGTTCGCGACATTCGTTTTGTCGGTAACACGGTCACAAAAGATGAAGTCTTGCGCCGTGAAATGCGCCAAATGGAAGGCAGCTGGTTGAATTCAAAAGCGATTGATACTGGTAAAAACCGCCTTAACCGTCTCGGTTTTTTCGAAACCGTTGATGTACAAACTGTGCGTGTGCCAGGCAGCGATGACCAGGTTGATTTGGTATACAGTGTTAAAGAAGCAAACTCAGGTAGCATTAACTTCGGTGTTGGTTACGGCACGGAATCTGGGGTGAGTTTCCAAGTTGGCCTTCAACAAGATAACTTTATGGGAACGGGTAATCGAGTTGGCATTAACGCGATGACCAACGATTATCAAAAGAACATCAGCTTAGAATATCGTGACCCATACTGGAACCTTGATGGTGTGAGCCTTGGTGGCAAGATTTTCTACAATGAATTCGAAGCATCCGAAGCGGGTATCATCGACTATACCAATGAAAGCTATGGCGCAGATTTAACGTGGGGTTTCCCGTTTGATGAACTTAACCGTTTAGAATTTGGTCTTGGTTATACCCATAACCGAATCGGTAATGTGCCAACTTATGATCAGGCTCGTCAGTTTGCCATCAGTATTGGCCAAGGCGATGAAAACGAAATTCTTACCAGTGATTTCGATATTAACCTGTCATGGACCCGAAACAACCTCAATAAAGGGTATTTCCCAACTGCTGGTAACTACCAACGCGCTTCTGCGAAAATGACCGTACCGGGCTCTGATGCTCAGTACTTTAAATTGCAATATGATGTACGTCAGTACTTCCCGTTAACTAAGGGCCATGAGTTTACCTTGTTGATGCGTGGTCGTGTTGGTTACGGTAATGGATATGGAACATCTGGTGACAGTGATAACCTGTTCCCGTTCTATGAAAACTACTACGCTGGTGGTTTCTCGTCGCTACGAGGCTTTAGCTCCAACAGTGCGGGCCCGCGTGCCGTCTACACGACGCGCAGTGGCGGCTGTGGTAACAACGGCTGTGTGTCAGCGACGGATGATTCCGTGGGTGGTAATGCCATCGCATTGGCAAGTATGGAGCTGATTGTTCCAACGCCATTTGCATCGGATGAAGCAAGAAGTCAAATTCGTACCAGTGTGTTCTTAGACGCTGCCAGTGTTTGGGATACGGAATTTGATTATCAAGGTAGTGCTGCGTATGGTAATGAATACTACGATGATTACTCCGATCCGATGAATTATCGTGCATCCTATGGTGCAGCATTGCAATGGATGTCTCCAATGGGGCCTTTGGTCTTCTCCATTGCAAGACCTATCAAGAAATATAAAGGTGACGATGAGGAATTCTTCACTTTCACTATCGGTAAAACCTTCTAAAAGAGGAATTAATTTTGAAAAAAATCGTCAAAGCGGCTGGTGTTAGCCTTGTTGTCTTGAGTTCTATGTTGTTTGCTAATGTTGCGAGCGCTGCTCAAAAAATTGGTTACATCAATACAGCTCAAGTTTTTCAGGCATTGCCGCAGCGCGAAGCGGTTTTGCAAAAGATGCAAAGCGAATTCAAAGATCGTGCTGATGAGCTAAAATCCATCCAAGCTCAAGCGAAAACAAAGATCGAAAAGCTTAAGCGTGATGGCGAGTTGATGAATGACGATCAAGTTGAAAAACTGCGTATCGAAATCGGTCAGCTGGATAGCAAGTACAAAGTAAAAGCGCAAGCGTTGGATCAAGCATCAAAACGCCGCGAAGCTGAAGAGAAAGGCAAGTTATTCCAAGTGATTCAAAAAGCCGTGAAAACTGTCGCAGAACGTGACGGTTATGATATGGTGATCGACATTCAGACCATGCAATACGGCAAGTCTGAAGACAACCTTTCCGAGAAAGTAATCAAAGAATTAAAATAACTTATGGCAACATTGACATTAGCCGAACTGGCAACAATTACCGGGGGAACGCTGCATGGTGACAAAAATGCAGAAGTTTCCATGGTCGCTCCAATGGATAAAGCGCAAAAAGGTCATGTGACCTTTTTGTCTAATCCTAAATACGCAAAGCATCTTGAACAGTGCCAAGCTACCGTCGTAATGGTTAAAGAAGCTCAAAAAGAGCAATTCAGCGGTAACGTACTGGTTGTTGCTGATCCCTATGTTGCCTTTGCACGCGTCGCACAAGCTTTAGATACGACACCGAATCCAGCGACGGGCATTTCGCCATCAGCCGTGATTGCGGATGATGCCACGCTCGGTACAAATGTATCGGTAGGCGCGAATGCGGTGATCGAATCTGGTGCCGTGCTTGGTGATAACGTCATTATCGGTGCGGGTTGTTTTATCGGCAAAGGCGCCAAGTTGGGAAACAACACCAAACTTTGGGCCAATGTCAGTATCTACCATCAAGTTATTATTGGTGATGACTGCTTAGTACAAGCGGGGAGTGTCATCGGTTCTGACGGGTTTGGTTATGCGAATGAACGTGGTGAGTGGATTAAAATTCCTCAGCTTGGTAGTGTTCGCATTGGTAACCGCGTGGAAATTGGTGCTTCTACCACCATCGATCGTGGCGCACTTGATGATACAGTGATTGAAGACAACGTGATTCTTGATAACCAGATGCAAATCGCCCATAACGTGCACATCGGATATGGTACCGCGATGGCTGGTGGTACCATTGTTGCTGGTAGTACGACCATAGGTAAGTACTGCATTATCGGTGGAGCATCGGTGATTAACGGTCATATCGAGATTGCGGATGGCGTAACCATTACCGGTATGGGTATGGTGATGCGCAGTATCGAAGAGAAAGGCGTATACTCATCGGGTATTCCTCTTCAACCGAATAAAGAGTGGCGCAAGACAGCCACTCGCGTTCATCGAATTGATGAAATGAATAAACGCTTGAAGGCTATCGAAAAGCAGCTAGGACAGAAAACGTAATCTTTATTCAATTTCTGTTTTAAAAGGCTCGCGAAACGCGGGCCTTTTTCGTCTATAATGCCTGCCATTACAAAGTTTTTAAATTTTCATATAGGATTACGACTTTGACTACTGAAAAAAGAACAATGGATATCTCTGAAATCCAGGAACTCCTCCCTCACCGTTATCCATTTTTGCTGATTGACCGTGTGACTGATTTTCAAGAAGAACAGTACCTTCACGCGATTAAGAACGTTTCAGTGAATGAGCCTCAATTTACAGGCCACTTCCCTCAGTTACCTGTTTTTCCTGGTGTATTAATCCTTGAAGCTATGGCTCAAGCGACGGGCCTACTGGCATTTAAATCATTTGGTGCGCCTTCTGGTAAGGAGCTTTACTATTTTGCCAGTGTTGACGGCGCAAAATTCCGTAAGCCAGTCACGCCAGGTGATCAACTGGTTATTGAAGTACAATTTATTAAAGAGCGTCGCGGCATCGCTGCGTTTAGCTGCGTAGCCAAAGTCGATGGTGACGTGGTTTGTTCTGCTGAATTAAAATGTGCACGCCGAGAGTTTTAATATGATTCATGAAACCGCTCAAATCCACCCAGCAGCGGTGGTTGAAGATGGCGCTAAGATTGGTGCTAATGTAACCGTTGGACCATTTACCTATATCACATCAAACGTTGAAATTGGTGAGGGGACTGAAGTGATGTCTCACGTGGTGATCAAAGGTCACACCACGATAGGTAAAGATAACCGAATTTTTCCTCATGCCGTTATTGGTGAAGAGAACCAAGATAAGAAATACGGCGGTGAAGATACGACGGTGGTGATTGGTGATCGCAACGTCATCCGTGAAGCCGTACAAATTCATCGCGGCACAATTCAAGACCGTGGTGAAACCGTGGTTGGTGATGATAACTTGCTGTGTGTGAATGCTCACATCGCGCATGATGTGATTGTCGGTAATCATACGCATATCGGCAACAATTCGATTTTGGGTGGTCACGTAACTGTAGATGACTATGCCGGTGTGATGGCGCTGTCAGCCATTCATCCATTTTGTACTGTTGGGGCTTATGCCTATATTGGTGGCTGTTCTGCGGTGGTTCAGGATGTGCTGCCTTATGTATTGGCTCAAGGTAACCATGCGGCACCATTTGGTTTGAACAAAGTTGGTTTGCAACGTAATGGCTTTGAGAAAGCGGAATTGCGCGCTTTGATGAAAGCGTATAAAGAAATTTATCGTTCAGGCAAAACGCTGCCAGAAGCCATCCCAGCGCTTCAAGAAATGGCCAAAGAGCATGCGTCGATTGAGCGTATTATTCACATGCTTGAGACGACAGAGCGCGGCATTATTCGTTAATTAACGGGAATGATTCGCGATGAAGATCGCCGCTATTGCGGCGATCTTTTTGTATCTAATGTAGCGATTTTATTGTGAGCGACAACGCTCATGTCAACCAAGGATTATTATGGATAAGCCACTGCGCATCGGTATTATTGCTGGAGAATTATCCGGTGACACCTTAGGTGAAGGTTTTATCAGAGCGATTAAGCAAGTTCACCCAGACGCTGAATTTGTGGGCATTGGTGGGCCTAAAATGATTGCCCAAGGCTGTCAAAGCCTGTTTGATATGGAAGAGCTCGCGGTGATGGGCTTAGTCGAAGTGCTTGGTCGCCTTCCTCGCTTACTGAAAGTCAAGGCTGAGTTGGTGGATTATTTCACCGCTAACCCACCGGATGTGTTCGTGGGGATTGATGCGCCAGACTTTAACCTGCGCGTGGAAAAAGATCTCAAGCAAGCCGGAATCAAAACGGTTCACTACGTTAGCCCATCAGTATGGGCATGGCGTCAAAAGCGAATCCATAAGATTGCAGCGGCGACAAATTTGGTGCTTGCGTTTTTGCCCTTTGAAAAAGCGTTTTACGACAAATTCAATGTACCTTGTGAGTTTGTTGGTCATACCTTGGCTGATGCCATTCCTTTACAGTCAGATAAAGCGCAGGCCTGTGAACACCTTGGGTTGGATAGTCAAAAACGTTGGTTAGCCGTACTGCCGGGAAGCCGCGGCGCTGAACTTAAAATGTTGGCTCAGCCATTTATCGAAACTTGCCAGCAGCTCAAACAGCGCTATCCAGACTTAGGTTTTGTGGTCGCTTTGGTGAATGAAAAACGCCGCGAACAGTTTGAGCAAGCTTGGAAAGAGTTTGCACCTGAGCTTGAGTTTGAATTGGTGAATGACACTGCACGCAATGTGATTACTGCATCAGATGCTGTGATGTTGGCCTCCGGAACGGTCGCTTTAGAGTGTATGCTTCTGAAACGCCCAATGGTCGTTGGGTATCGGGTCAACGCCGTTACCGCCTTCTTAGCGCGTCGAATGCTAAAAACCAAATATGTATCCTTACCCAATATTTTGTCAGACAGTGAATTGGTCAAAGAGCTGCTTCAAGAAGACTGCACCGTTGAAAACCTGTTTCGCGAAGTCAGCCAGTTGCTTGATTCTGACAACCAAACCATGCTCAGCAAGTTCACTGAGATGCATCATTGGATTCGAAAGGACGCTGACAAACAAGCTGCAAAAGCCGTACTTGCGTTGATAGACAAACGATAAAGAGAGTGTCATGCCGAAAGAAAAACTCGTTCTACCGCCATTTGAATACCCACTAGGCTACCGCTTATTTGCTGGCGTTGATGAAGTGGGACGCGGACCCTTAGTTGGTGATGTGGTTACGGCGGCGGTTATTTTAGATCCAACCCAGCCGATTGAAGGTTTAAACGACTCTAAAAAGTTGTCTGAGAAAAAGCGCTTAGCGTTGTTTCCTGAAATTCAGCAAAAGGCTTTAGCTTGGTCAGTCGGACGTTGCTCTCCCGCAGAAATTGATCAATGGAATATTTTGCAGGCGACCATGGTGGCGATGCAGCGCGCACTCGCCGGGCTTCATGTTCAGCCGGACTTTGCTTTAATTGATGGGAACCGTGTACCAGAGCTTGAAATTCCAGGTCTGGCCGTGGTCAAAGGTGATCTGCGAGTGGCGGAGATCAGTGCTGCTTCCATTATCGCCAAAGTGGTTCGTGACAGTGAAATGGACGAATTGGATGCGTTGTATCCGCAATTTGGCTTTGCACAACATAAAGGTTACCCAACCAAAGCGCATTTTGCAGCGATTGAGCAGCATGGCGTGATTGACCAGCACCGCAAAAGCTTCAAACCAGTACGTCGTGCATTAGGGCTGGACTAAACAGCCCTTTATTCCCTTCTCGAATTCCGTAAAATAGTGCCCTTGCTGGTTTTTAATTTCCTTAACTTGGAACCTATCCATGTCTGACCCAAAGTTTGTCCACCTTCGCATTCACAGTGACTTTTCCATGGTTGACGGCCTATCCAAAGTGCCGCCCTTGGTGAGTAAAGTGGCTGAATTGAATATGCCCGCGATGGCATTGACAGATTTTACAAACTTATGCGGTTTGGTGAAGTTTTATGACAATGCGCATAAACAGGGTATTAAGCCGATTATTGGCGCTGACTTTGCTGTTCAGTCAGAAGAGTTTGGTGATGAACTGACTCGACTGACGATTTTAGCTGCTGATAATGAAGGCTATAAAAACCTCACTTTATTAATTTCAAAAGCCTATTTACGCGGGCATATTCAGCATCAGCCCGTGATCGATAAATCCTGGCTAATTGAGCATGCGCAAGGGCTGATATTACTCTCTGGTGCCAAAAATGGGGATGTTGGGCGAGCTTTATTAAAAGGCAATCAGCGGTTAGTGGAACAATGTGTTGAGTTCTATCAAACGCATTTTGCCGACCGTTATTATTTAGAGTTGGTGCGAACCGGGCGTAGTGATGAAGAAACTTACCTTCATTTTGCTTTGGAATTGGCGCAGGAAGTTGGTCTACCTGTTGTGGCCACGAACGAAGTTGTGTTCTTGAATCAAGAATTATTTGATGCCCATGAAATTCGCGTTGCTATTCATGACGGGTACACATTAGAAGATCCTCGTCGTCCTAAAAACTACAGCCCTCAGCAGTATCTTCGCAGTGAAGAAGAAATGTGCGGGCTGTTTGAAGACATTCCAGAAGCGCTGCAAAACAGTGTAGAAATCGCTAAGCGCTGTAACGTCACTGTACGTCTTGGCGAATACTTTTTGCCTGCATTCCCAACCGAAGGGATGGAAGAAACCGAATTCTTAGTCAAGAAGTCACTGGAAGGACTCGAAGAGCGTTTAGAATTTTTATTCCCAGACCCAGAAGTCAGAGCGCAAAAGCGCCCTGAATACGATGAGCGTTTGCAAGTTGAGCTCGAAGTGATCAATAACATGGGCTTTCCCGGTTATTTCTTGATCGTAATGGAGTTTATCCAGTGGTCTAAAGATAACGACATTCCTGTTGGTCCAGGACGAGGGTCTGGTGCAGGTTCGCTGGTGGCTTATGCGCTTAAAATCACCGACCTTGATCCGTTGGAATACGATCTGCTGTTCGAACGTTTTCTGAACCCAGAGCGGGTTTCGATGCCCGATTTCGACGTCGACTTCTGTATGGATAAGCGTGACCGAGTGATTGATCACGTAGCAGAAATGTACGGCCGTGATGCGGTATCGCAGATCATTACTTTTGGTACCATGGCGGCCAAAGCGGTAATTCGCGATGTTGGCCGCGTGCTGGGGCATCCATTTGGCTTTGTTGACCGCATTTCGAAATTGGTGCCACCCGATCCGGGCATGACGCTTGAAAAAGCGTTTAAAGCCGAACCAGCACTCCCTGAGCTCTATGACGCCGATGAAGAAGTCAAAGAGCTTATCGACATGTGCCGTATTCTTGAAGGTTGTACTCGAAATGCTGGTAAACACGCCGGCGGGGTCGTGATTTCACCGACAACCATTACCGATTTTGCGCCAATTTACGCCGATGCAGAAGGCCATTTCCCCGTAACGCAGTTTGACAAAAACGATGTCGAAACCGCGGGTTTGGTTAAATTTGACTTCTTGGGGCTGCGTACGCTGACCATTATCGACTGGGCTCTAGGGTTAATTAACCCGCGTTTAGAGCGAGAAGGTAAAGAGCCCGTTCGCATTGAAGCGATTGACTTAGCCGATAAAGCCTCGTTTAACATTCTGCAAAACTCGGAGACGACGGCGGTATTCCAGCTCGAATCGCGTGGCATGAAAGAGCTGATTAAGCGTCTGCAACCTGACTGTTTTGAAGACATCATCGCGTTGGTAGCGCTGTTTCGTCCCGGCCCGTTGCAATCGGGCATGGTAGATAACTTTATCGACCGTAAGCACGGCCGTGAAGCGGTGTCTTATCCAGATGAAAAATGGCAACATGAGTCGTTGAAAGAGATATTGGATCCGACTTACGGCATCATCCTCTATCAAGAGCAGGTGATGCAGATTGCTCAGGTATTATCTGGGTATACGCTTGGCGGCGCGGATATGTTACGTCGTGCCATGGGTAAGAAAAAGCCCGAAGAGATGGCCAAGCAGCGGGCGACGTTTGAAGAGGGCGCGATCAAGAACGGTATTGATGGTGAACTGGCGATCAAAATCTTTGACTTGGTAGAGAAATTTGCCGGTTATGGATTTAACAAATCGCACTCGGCGGCTTACGCTCTGGTCTCTTACCAAACATTGTGGTTAAAAACGCATTATCCGGCCGAGTTCATGGCGGCCGTGATGACCGCGGATATGGACAACACCGAGAAGGTGGTTGGCTTAGTCGATGAGTGTATTCGCATGAAGCTCACGGTTTTACCACCGGATATTAACTCGGGGCTCTATCGCTTTAATGTGGATGAAAATGGAGCCATTGTTTATGGCATCGGAGCGATCAAAGGGGTGGGTGAAGGTCCTATCGAAGCCATCCTTGAAGCGCGTAAAGATGGCCACTTTAAAGACTTGTTTGATTTCTGTGCGCGACTTGACCTTAAGAAAGTCAATAAGCGAGTTATCGAGAAGCTGATTTATGCTGGCGCGCTGGACCGTTTAGGCCCACATCGCGCCGCGATGATGGCCTCACTAGATGATGCCGTCAAAGCTGCCAGCCAACACCACCAAGCAGAAGCCTTTGGTCAAACCGACTTGTTTGGTGTGTTGACGGAAGCGCCGGAAGAAGTTGAAAACAAATACACCAAAGTTGATCCATGGCCCGAAAAAGTATGGTTGGAAGGAGAGCGCGATACTTTAGGGCTATATTTGACGGGGCACCCAATTAATGCTTACCTCAAGGAACTAACTAAATACACCAGTTGTCGACTAAAAGACGCAACGCCAACTCGGCGCGATCAATCTGTCACGGTGGCGGGTTTAGTGATTGCAGCACGTGTCATGACCACCAAGCGAGGCAGTCGCATTGGGATCATGACATTAGATGACCGCAGTGGTCGTATGGAAGTGATGTTATTCTCCGATTCCTTAGATAGGTACGCAGAATTACTTGAAAAAGACAGAATTTTAGTCGTTTCTGGACAGGTCAGCTTTGATGATTTCAATGGCGGTCTTAAAATGACCGCCCGCGAGGTGATGGATCTCGGCAATGCTCGAGAAAAATACGCAAGAGGTTTATCCGTTTCTATCCATCAATCTCAGATAAATGACCAATTTTTTGAGCGCTTTAGCCAAATATTGGAGCCTCATAAAGCAGGGACTATACCTGTCAATGTATATTATCAGCGTAACGACGCGCGAGCGCGGTTGACGCTTGGTACCGAATGGCGTGTAACGCCAAGCGATACATTATTAGACGAATTGAAGCAATTACTTGGTAAGAGCCAGGTAGAACTCGAATTTAACTAAATTCGGCGCAATTAAAGATAGCCGAGTAAAAAAGGATCCATAGATGAGCCTGAATTTTCTAGAATTTGAAAAACCGATTGCAGAACTTGAAGCTAAAATTGAAGCGTTACGTGACGTTTCTCGCCACGGCGGCAATTCAGGAGTCGATCTAGACAAAGAGATTGAACAGCTTGAAAAGAAGAGTGTAGAGCTTAAGAAACGTACGTTTAGTAACTTAGGTGCTTGGGAAACGGCGCAACTTGCTCGTCACCCGTTACGCCCGTACACCCTTGACTACATCGAACATGTATTTACTGAATTTGATGAATTGGCAGGCGATCGCGCTTTTGCTGATGATAAAGCGATCGTCGGCGGCATTGCGCGTCTGGATGATCAGCCAGTGATGGTAATTGGTCACCAAAAAGGCCGTGAAACGAAGGAAAAAGTGCGTCGTAACTTTGGTATGCCAAAGCCTGAAGGTTATCGTAAAGCACTGCGCTTAATGCGTATGGCTGAGCGTTTCAATATGCCCGTGATTACCTTTATCGATACTGCAGGTGCTTATCCTGGTGTGGGTGCAGAAGAACGCGGCCAATCTGAAGCGATTGCGACTAACTTAAAAGTTATGGCAGGTTTGAAAGTGCCCGTCATCTGTAATGTGGTTGGCGAAGGGGGGTCTGGTGGTGCATTGGCCATTGGTGTTGGTGACTACGTCAATATGCTGCAATACTCCACTTACTCGGTTATTTCTCCAGAGGGCTGTGCCTCTATCTTGTGGCGTGATTCTGATAAGGCACCGCAAGCCGCTGAAGCGATGGGCTTGATTGCCCCACGCTTGAAAGAACTCGAGCTTATCGATGAAATCATCGAAGAACCACTGGGTGGTGCGCATCGTGATTATCCGGCAATGGCGGAGAACATGAAAGCGGTATTGAAGAAGCAACTTGCTGATCTCGAGCCTCTCTCTACTGACGAACTTCGTGAGCGTCGATACCAGCGTCTGATGAGCTACGGTTACTGCTAAGTTACCGTTGACGACAATTGAAAGGCTAACCATTTTGGTTAGCCTTTTTTGTTGTTGGCACACAATGACCAATTCGAGTTACACTTAAGGATATTTGTTTATCAATGGGTTGAGCTTTCGACCCTTCTAGCCAAGCCTTATGACGAGCTTAGACCATCGCTTTTCCACCTTACTGAGACACACAGTCAGTTTTACGCCTAATCGTTGGATTATCGCTTTGAGCGGTGGCGTAGACTCACGAGTGCTACTTGATTTAATGCACCATCATCAAAACATCAGCGGTGAACGCTGTATGGCAATTCATGTCCATCATGGTTTGAGTCCCCATGCGGATAGGTGGGCTGAACGCTGTCAAACTTGGTGCCAGCAATACCAAATTCCTCTGCGTATTGAGCACATCACACTGAATGAACTGGATGGTGAAAGTGTCGAAGAAAAAGCACGCGATGCGCGCTATCAAGCGCTGTCAGCACATATGACAGAGGGCGATGTGTTGATCACCGGGCAACATCGCCATGATCAGCTCGAAACTTTCTTGCTAGCATTACGCCGAGGCAGTGGCCCCAAAGGGTTGTCTGCGATGGCATCCATAATGCCATTTGCTAAAGGCTGGTTGGCACGGCCGCTGTTAAGTGTTGAACAAAGTGAGATAGAAGATTACGCCAAGCAGCAAAGGTTAAGCTGGGTTGAAGATGAGAGTAACCAAGACCGCCGCTATGATCGTAATTTTTTGCGTCAGGAAATTTTACCACTACTTCTTGCACGATGGCCGTCTCTTGATCGCTCGGTGGCGCGCAGTGCACGTTTATGTGCGGAGCAAGAAGCACTGCTGGATGAGTTACTCACGCCGCATTTAAAAAATGCAACACGTTTTGATGGCAGCATCCAAATCTCGTACTTGACGACACAAACTGAGCTGACACGGTTTCGGTTGTTACGCATGTGGTTAGACAATCACAAAGCAAGGATGCCAAGTGAAGCCCAGCTTTCCCAGCTCTGGAATCAAGTTGCACTCGCAAAACACGACGCTAACCCCGAACTGATGCTTAACCAAGGTCAAATTCGCCGCTATGGAGATGGGTTATATTGGCTACCTACTTTTGCGGATGTGAGCGACTGGCGCGCGACGTTAACCTTAAATTTGCCGCAAGTGTTACCAGATAATCTGGGGGAAGTGATCATCAAACCATCGGCACAGGGAGCATTAGCGATTCCTCCAGATGCGCATTTAGATGTGATTTTTAATCCACAAGGGTTGACGGCTCACCCAGTACAACGCGGACATAGCCGGCAATTAAAAAAACTGTTTCAAGAATATGGTGTGCCAAGCTGGTTAAGGCGTCGTACGCCTATTTTACTGTGTAATGGGCAAGTTGCTGCGGTAGCAGGACTGTTTGTCGATCGAACATTTGCCGGACAACAATATGATTTTGTGTGGCACAAAAATCGCGTATTTGTGCCACAATCTTAGAATAAAGACTCATTATTGATGAGGATGAGAAGGGAAAGCAATGAAAGCAGCAATGATTGGAATCGTACTTGGTGGAGTAATGTTGGCAACAAATGCTTTTGCCGCTGGGGATGTTGACGCTGGAAAAACCAAAGCAGCGGTATGTGCGGCTTGTCATGGTGCAAACGGAATGGCAACCATCCCTGGTTATCCAAATTTGCGAGGGCAGAATGAACAATACTTGGTTTCTGCACTCAAAGCTTATAAGAGTGGTAAACGTACCGGTGGTCTCGCCGCGGTGATGCAGGCTCAAGCAGGAATGCTAAACGATCAAGATATCGAAAATCTTGCTGCTTACTACGCAAGTTTAAAATAAGTCTGAATTTGATAAACTTGGTGTGGCTCTCAGGCTTTTATTTGATTGTTGAAAGTAGCTGTTCGATAATAGCGTAATTGATTGAAGTGTAAGGGATGAACATGAAAAAGATTGAAGCCATTATCAAACCGTTTAAGTTGGATGATGTTCGTGAAGCCTTAGCCGATGTTGGCATTACAGGTATGACGGTGTCAGAAGTTAAAGGTTTTGGTCGTCAAAAAGGTCATACGGAATTATACCGTGGTGCCGAATATATGGTCGATTTTCTTCCAAAAGTGAAAATCGAAATCGTGGTTACTGATGATGTTGCAGAGCAATGTGTCGACAGCATTATTGAAACCGCACAAACAGGTAAAATCGGTGACGGTAAGATATTCATCACTGCCGTTGAACGTGTTGTTCGTATTCGAACTGGTGAAGAAGACGACGACGCGATTTAAAACAATCGATTTTAATGATAAGGAGCCAGATGGCTCCTTATTTGTTGTATAGAGAAAACCCCCAGCTAGGCTGGGGGTTCCGTAAAGCTTATAGCTATAAGTCAGTTATATAACCCCTTTCAATTTGATAAAAACGTCTTGTGGTCTGGCAACTGCAAGAGTTAATTAAGAATTGAAAGGGGGTCCCAATGGGGGACGAAAAGAGCTTAGCGCACACGCGCTGGAACTGTAAATACCACATAGTCTTTGCACCGAAATATAGAAGGCAAGTTTTCTACGGAGAAAAACGTAGAGCGATAGGTGAAATATTGAGGAAACTATGTGAATGGAAAAATGTGAACATTCTTGAAGCGGAATGTTGCGCGGATCATATCCACATGCTTTTAGAAATACCGCCCAAAATGAGTGTTTCAGGGTTTATGGGGTACTTGAAAGGCAAAAGTAGCCTAATGCTTTATGAACGATTCGGCGATTTGAAGTTTAAATATAGAAATCGAGAGTTTTGGTGCCGAGGTTATTAGTAGATACGGTAGGTAAGAATACGAGCAAGATACAAAATTACATCAAGCACCAATTAGAGCAAGATAAAATGGGAGAGCAATTATCGCTCCCGTATTCAGGTAGCCCGTTTACGGGCCGCAGGAAATAGTCATATGCAAATGTCAGATCACTACGCGCCTGCTAGGGCGCTGCCAGTAGGAGAGCCTTATAGGCGCATATGAAAAACCACCGGCTATGCCGGTGGATACTTTTTTTTTGAGTTGTAGTTGTTTATGAAGAAAAAAGCGTTTCTTTATCCCGCAGTTGCCGGTTTCGCCGCGTACTTTAGTTTCTCACAAATTTTTACCTTGAATGATGAGCCGATGATTACTCACTTTGACCACCAGTCTGTTTCATCCCCCGAGCTGCACTGCTTTCATTCACAAAGTGACACGTTTCTTGATGACAACGGTGAATTAAATCTCTTGGTGTGGAATATCTACAAACAAAATCGCCAGAATTGGCAGCGAGCACTGAGTCAGTTATCGAATAACAAACAGTTGGTTTTACTTCAAGAAGCGAGTATGACCACGGAAATGAAGCAGTGGATTACCCAATCGAAATGGTATGGTAATCAAGCCAACGCCTTTAAGGCTTTTGATACGCCTGCAGGCGTATTGAACTTGAGTAAGGATAACCCCTTGTTGGCTTGTGCCTACATGACGGTCGAACCTTGGCTAAGGTTGCCCAAATCGGCGATTTACGCGCGTTATCCTCTGTCCAATGGAGAAACGTTGGCGGTGGTCAACATTCACGCCGTGAACTTTACGCTAGGAGTCAAAGCGTATAGGCAGCAGTTGCAACAGCTCAAACAAGAACTGATACAGCATCGCGGGCCGCTTATTGTTGCGGGAGATTTTAACTCGTGGAGTGAATCTAGATTGAGCGCGATGAGACAAGCACTCGACTCATTGGAGATGCAAGAAGTCAGTTTTATGCCTGATGAGCGTAAGCGCTTTATGACTGGACTCGCGCTTGATCATGTCTTTTTTCGAGGCTTGACCCTTAAAACGGCAAAGGCGCCGAAAACCGACGCCTCTGATCATAATCCACTGATGGTGAGTTTTACGCTTTAACCGACTACATCACCAGTAAATACAGCGCCCAAGCTGCGTAATAACCAACCCAGGGAAGGGCGGCGATCACTAGCGCTTGCCCGCGTTCTATTGTTGTCCATGTGATGACGGCAGCGTAGCCGAGCACGATGTACCATGGCATCAATAGTGGCAGTGAGCGACAAAACTCGGACCAAGGATGCGTCATTGGTAGCTTCAACAACCCGTTTAATGTGTTGAGGTCTGCGGCATAGTTAAGTACGTGTCCTTGGTTAAGTACCAGGCTCACATAACTGGCTAAGTCCCCCAGTACTGCAGGAAACAAAATCGCACAGCTTGCCGCGACCCAACGCCAGTAACCATGTTGCTGTTGGTTACTTCGAGTGGCGAGCAAAAACCATAAACCAAGCATTAACACAGTGGTTAGACGTCCAACGGTATCGGTGATGATTTCGGTTGCCATCAAAGTATTGGCATCAATACGATCCAGCTCTACCGCTGCTGCCGTTGGCATTTGTTTGACCAGTTCGGCTTTAAGCCAAACAAAGTCGACCATATCAAAGTAGCTACCCCAAAATAAAAAGGGGGTAACCAATAGCACGATAAACGGTTGCCAGCCCCATAAACCTCGTTCGTAAAGGGCGAGAAAGCAGGCGCTTGGGCTGCGGAAAATATCCAACAATAACGTTAATGGATTGCTGGAGGCGGAAACGGTCATACACTTACCTTCGTGATATCAACATAGAGCTTGAGCTTTTGACCCGGTTGCAAGTACTTACTGCGGCTCAAATCGTTCCATTTTACAATATCATGGCTCTTAACTCTGAATTTACTGGCAATTCCGCTAATCGTGTCACCATTGCGTACTCGATAAAATACGGTTCGAATGATGGCTCCGTCAGTCGGCTTTTTCCAAATCACTAATTTCTGTCCGACTCGTAAGGTATCGCGTGGCCCCATGCCGTTCCACTTGGCTAATGAGGCCGTCGACACTTTATGACGGCGAGCAATGGTCCATAAGCTTTCACCACTGGTGACTCGATGTTCAAGTTTGTACTGACCACGGGCAATGGACTGCTTTTTAGCAAGACGATTCGCCGCGCTCAATACGTAAGCATCATCATCTTTGGCTGAGGTAGGAATCAGTAAATACTGCCCAATACGAATTTCGTTATTGGTTAAACTGTTGGCGGCTCGAATGACTTTACTGCTGGTGTTGTATTTTACCGCGAGAGTGCTGATGGTATCGCCAGACTGAACACGGTAGCGAATGGTTTTAATCCCTTGCCCTTGATTGGCGAGTACTTGCTGATTAAAACGTTCGACAGCGTAGACTGGCAGCAGTAATTGATGTGGCCCTTCAGGCGCTGTGGACCATTTGTTGTAGGCCGGGTTCAAGCTTTGTAATGCTTTGACCGAAATGCCCGCGTAGCTTGCCGCAATGGCTAAATCCAGCTGCTCTTGAGGATCCACAAGTTCCACCTTTGGCTGGTTGGCAATGGCTGGGAGGTGCAGGCCATATTTGTCTTGATTGGCGACAATATCTGCTAAGGCTAAGAGTTTTGGCACATAGCCACTGGTCTCTTCAGGTAACTCTAAAGAGAAGAAGTCAATCGGTTTGCCTGCTTTGCGGTTTTTACGAATGGCGCTTGAAACTCTGCCACCACCACTGTTATATGCGGCAATTGCGTGTCCCCAGTCACCATCAAAACGCTTAGAAAGGTTTTCGAGATACGCGAGAGCTGCATCTGTTGCCGCCGCCACATCACGACGACCGTCATACCAGTAGTTTTGCTTCAATCCATACATTTTGCCTGTCGCAGGTACAAACTGCCAAAGACCGGCAGCACTACCATGAGAGTACGCAAAAGCATCAAATGAACTTTCAACAATAGGCAGTAGAGCGAGTTCAAGGGGTAAACCTTTTTGCTCTATTTTTTCGGTAATTAGGTATAGAAATGGTTCAGCGCGCTTTGATACGATCGCTAAATGACCTGGGTGTTTTAAGTACCAGTTACGATAGTAGTTTACGCGTTTATTATCCGGTATTGGTAGCTCTAACTGCATACCAATACGACGCCAAACGTCTTGCTGAGATTGGGGCGTGACAACCGGTTCTTCTATGACTTTTTCACTACTTAAATCAGTTGCGTCGATCTTTTTTTCTGCAACTTGTGGATGATTAGTGTCATCAATCGAATCGGTGTTTGTTGTCTCTTGTTGGGGCTGGGTTAGTTGACATCCAGCGATAAAAAGCGCCAACACCCAGCTGTATTTTACTCGCATCATACAGCCCTTTTTTTAAACGGCTGCTGATAATACTTGCCACCGTGTGTAGGTGACAAGTAAGAAATCGTTAAAATTCGTTCTTCCACTCACGTAAAGCAGTAAAAATTGAAAGAGGATCTGTTTTCAAGGTGCGATTGGAGACGGATTTCATCACACTTGGCTGATCCACTCGTAGGAAAGGGTTAATCCATTTCTCTTGGCGAATGGTGGTTGGTAACGTGGGATGATTTTGCGCACGCAGGCGATTCACCTCATCACGGTACTTATGCAGGAGTTGATTGTCCGGTTCGACCGCTAATGCAAATGCGACATTACTGGCCGTATACTCATGAGCGCAATAGACCAAGGTCTCTTCAGGCAGCTTTTCCAGTTTACTCAATGAGTCATGCATTTGTGCCATACTGCCTTCAAACACACGTCCACATCCTGCAGAAAATAGGACATCCCCACAAAAAAGTTTACCATCGCCGACATAGCCGATATGACCGAGTGTGTGCCCTGCGAGGTCAAGCACAAAGAACACTTCGCCAAACAACTCAATTTGATCGCCGCCGCTGACAGAAAGATTTAATGAAGACACCGGATCATTTTTGGGCCCCACCACTTGAGCTTTAGGAAAGTGGCGGACCAACTCGGCAACGCCGCCTGTGTGGTCATTGTGATGATGGGTAATCAGAATCGCGTCAAGCGCTAAATCATTTGCTTCTAGGTAATCTAAAACGGGTTTGGCGTCACCTGGGTCAACCACAGCGCACGACTGTTGGTTATTTTCAATTAGCCAGATGTAATTATCATTAAATGCAGGTATGCTTTTGATATCTAACATTGTTGAGTCTCCAGTTTATTAGGGGCTGTTGACCCTTTTTAAGTGAGCAGGTTATCCATGAAGCCAGCACGCAGCAAAAGAAAAATTGAAAAGCCGCATTCTTGGTCTCAGCTGAAAAATGGACAGTGGGTGAGTGAATCGATTCAAACTCGCCTCGATGAATGGTGCCCGAAACTCTTTGGTTACCACATGCTCAAACTCGGTGGATTGAGCTGTGAACTTTCTACGCTTAACTCTACCATTCAACATCAAGTAAACCTAGATATCCAGAATCCATTACACAACGTCATCGCTGATTGTTACGATTTACCTATTTGTGAAAAAAGTATTGATGTTGTGATTCTTTCTCATCAGTTGGATTATGTCAGCGATCCGCATCGCTTACTGCGCGAGGTGGATCGGGTCATGATTGACGATGGCTATCTTATCATCACGGGGTTTAATCCCTTTAGCCTGACGGGCTTGTCGAGTTTAATGCCATGGCGGAAAAATAATTTTCCTTGGTGTGGGCGAATGTTTACGCCCAACCGTGTCAAAGATTGGCTCGGTATTCTCAATTATCAAGTGGTTGAAGCGGACAGTTACGCGCTGTTTCCTTTCCAGTACCATCGAACCTTTTGGACTTGGGTGGAAAATGGCATCGGTGAATGGGCGTCACCATTTGGTAGCCTGTATTTTATTGTGGCCAGAAAACGCAGTTACCCGTTGAAACCGATCAAACCGCACTGGAAGTTAAAACGAAAATTGACGCCGGTAAGCGTCAATGGATGAACGATTTAGTTCGCTTGAGTTGCGTCTATATAACCTTGGTCATCAAGGGTAGGGTTTTCGGCGGCGGTGCGTGCTAACTCGTCACACATCTCATTTTCGCGATGGCCCGCGTGGCCCTTAACCCAATGCCATTCTATGTCATGGCGTTGTGTTTCAGCATCTAACGCTTTCCAAAGGTCGGCATTTTTTACTGGTTTCTTGTCGGATGTTTTCCAACCACGCTTTTTCCAGTTATGAATCCACTGGGTTATACCTTGACGAACATATTGGCTGTCGGTGGTTAAGCTCACTTTACATGGCTCTTTCAGCGCCCGCAGTGCCTCAATAGTTGCCAACATTTCCATCCGGTTGTTGGTGGTGAGTCGAAAGCCTTTGGCTAACGTTTTTTCGGTCTGCTTATAGCGCATTACAATGCCATAGCCACCGGGCCCTGGATTGCCTAAGCAAGAACCATCAGTGAAAATTTCCACCTGTTTCGTCATGATTTGATACTATTGGGTTAAGCACATTATTGGCATAGTCTGACACAAAATTTGTTATGAATACTAGCAACAATTCTTACTACCACCGCATTGTGGTTCTCGATACCGAAACCACAGGTATGAACTTTGAAGGTGGTCCACATTATCAAGGCCATCGCATCGTTGAAATAGGTGCGGTGGAAATCGTTAACCGTAAACTGACGGGGCGTCATTTTCACGTTTACATTAAACCTGATCGTCTGATTCAAGAACAAGCGATTGAAGTTCACGGTATTACCGATGAATTCTTGGCTGATAAGCCAGAGTATCGTGATGTCCATGATGAGTTTCTCGAATTTATCAAAGGCGCCGAACTTGTCGCACACAATGCGCCGTTTGACGTTGGCTTTATGGACAACGAGTTTGAAATGCTTAATCGCTCAATCGGTAAGACAGAGGATTTCTGTCAAGTGACTGATACCTTGGCGATGGCAAAGAAAATCTTCCCCGGTAAGCGTAACAACTTGGACATTCTTTGTGAGCGTTACGGGATTGATAACTCACATCGTACGCTGCACGGCGCTTTGCTCGATGCGGAGATATTAGCGGACGTTTACTTAATGATGACTGGCGGCCAAACGTCAATTCAGTTTGGTGGCAATGGTAATAGCAGCGGTGAAGTGGGAGGTGAGTCGATAAAACGAGCGGATGTCGGACGAAAATCGCTAAAGGTTATCCCTGCTTCTGCCGATGAAATAGCAGCGCATAATGAACGTTTAGATTTAGTGGCTAAAGGTGGCAACTGCCTGTGGCGATCGTAACTAAGTAAAATCGAGTAGGAGAGAACATGTTGAGGAAGCTGGTGTCCATATTGGGATTACTTGTTAGTGCAAGCGGGTTTGCGAGCCAAGAGTCCTCAATGTCGCTCCTCGATAATCGTTTTCGTGTCGACCCATCTGTAGAGCAGATGACCTTTGTGATATATCGCGCGGATAATTCACAGCCGGTGGTTCTGGTGCGCCCCGATGGCAAAAAATATTATGCTTCGCGTTTTCCTGATAACGTTCGTTGGTATCAGGAATCGTCAATGGACATTATCTCGGTCGATAATCCCATGCCAGGTCCATGGCAAGCGATCGGTAAAGTCACGCCTAAAAACAAAATTAAGTTAATCTCTAATCTCAAGCTGGAAGCACAGCCATTGCCCGAACGTCTTTTTGAAGGTGAAGAGCTGAAATTTACCGCTCGATTGACCTCTGATGATCAGCCACTCGTGTTGAGAGACTTTCTGGATCGAGTGAACTTAAAAGTGACCTTTACCAAGTATATTGAGAGTGTTGAAAGCCTTTCTAAAGACGCGAGGCCGATTCCGATTGAACTTGGTGTGTTTGAAGATGATGGGCTAGGGCTTGATGAACAAGCTGGCGATGGGGTGTTTACGGTTTCATTGCCGATCACCGCGCAACCAAACAAATATCGTGTTCGTATCACCTCAGGCAACGGGGTATTTTTACGTGCTTTAGAGCAGGAAGTGTTGGTCTATCCACCACCGATGGAAAGTACGTTTATTCAATCACGCAATGAAGGCACACCGCATCAAATCGTGTTTTCTGGTGAACAGGGCATGATTGAGCCGGGTTCCGTGGCGGCGCATATTGATCATCAAGGCCCGGATGGCGATAAACTGGCCGTTGAAACTCGCGCCGAGAATGGCTCTTTAAAAGCGAGTTTAGATGTTCCCTATGACGGCCAACTCGGTAATTACTCTTGGTCTGGAATGATGTACGCAACGGATCTGGCATCAAAACGCCCATTGATCTTCCCAATAACCAATCATACCTACAGTGTTGTCCAAGAGCTCGATATCGCTGAAAGCCGGCGTCTTCAGGAAGAGGAGCGAGCGAAGCAGGCGCAGCGCTTGCAAGAAATTCGTATTATTCAGGCGCGTGAAGATGCACGCCAACGTAATATGCTGATTTTAATCATCGGCAACTTGGTTGCTCTTGTACTGGGAATTTTAGGCTGGTTTGTTGTGCGTAAAATTAAAGCCAGCAAAGCAAAAGTTCCTGAAATGCAACTGGACATGCCCAAGAGTTGATCATGTATCGACAAACAAAAAGGCAGCATCATGATGCTGCCTTTTTTATGTTGAACGTGACCTAATTTACGCCACGTTGCCCATCGCCGGATGTGTTAATGATTGGTTTGCCGATAATTGCTCTGGTTTAAAGTCATCGACATTAATGACATATAAACGTAGCCGTTCGGCCGTGATTAACAGATCTGCTTCTTGTTGGTCAATCACTTGCTGCTCTAACCCTAACTCTGCAACTTTATCCAGGTTGGTAAAAGGTCTGCGTTGTTCAAGGGCTTGGCATACTTTATCAAATACAGGTTCGGCCTGTAAGATGACGTCCAAAGCTTGCTCAATACGACCAACAGTATTGTGCTCTGTGGGCTCAAGGTATTGATCGCGTCCAATGCGTGAACGAGTCGCGCTGGGCATTTGAAGGATTCGCGCCACTTTGCTATCAAGTTTGTCGTTGGGCAAACGGCGAACTTTGCCAAAAGGTAGAATCACAACACGCAGCGCTTTTGCCAGCAATTTATTCGGGAAGTTTGCTAAGAAGGCATCAATTGCTTGTTCCGCTTGGTATAAGCTGTCTTGTAATCCCCAGTGAACCAAGGCTAAATCATCACTGACGCGTCCATCGTTATCAAACCGTTTGAGGGCCGCAGAACTTAAATAGAGTTGGCTGAGAATATCCCCCAACCGTGCTGATAAGCGCTCTTTACGCTTCAATGAACCGCCAAGTACCGCCATGGAAATATCCGCGAGCAGCGCCAAGTTCGCGCTGTAGCGATTGAGTTGTTGATAGTAACGTTTGGTGCTATCACTGACGGGGCTTGCAGACCCTCGACCATCGGTTAATCCCAGCCATAAACTACGAGCAAAGTTGCTGAGGGTAAAACCAATATGACCGACAAGTGCTTGGTCAAAGTCGTTAACGGCATTTGGGCTTTGTGAATAAGCCGCCTCCATCTCTTTGAGGACATAGGGATGACAACGAATAGCCCCTTGGCCAAAGATGATCATCGAGCGAGTAAGAATATTGGCCCCTTCGACAGTGATCGCGATGGGGGAGCCTTGATAGCTACGCGCCAAAAAGTTAGATGGTCCCATGCAAATACCCTTACCACCGACGATATCCATTGCATCAATGACGGCACGTTGACCGCGATGAGTACAGTGGTATTTGACAATTGCTGAGATTACGGAAGGTTTTTCGCCGAGATCGATCGCCGCAACGGTAAAGTTGCTTGCCGCATCCATCATGTAGGCGTTCCCCGCAAGACGAGCTAGCGGTTCTTCTACCCCTTCCATATGACCAATAGGCTGTTTAAATTGACGGCGTATACGAGCGTAAGCGCCGGTCGCCAGTGCCGCTGCTTTTGTGGTGCCTGTTGAGTTTGAGGGTAACGTGATGCCGCGACCGACTGATAAACATTCCACCAACATACGCCAGCCTTGACCAGCCATGGCTGCGCCACCAATGATGAAATCAAGTGGGACGAAAATATCATTACCACGTGTTGGGCCATTTTGAAACGGGACATTCAACGGGAAGTGGCGGTGACCAATTTCGACCCCTTTGAGGTCAGTTGGAATTAGCGCACAGGTAATACCTAAGTCTTGTTGTTCGCCAAGCAGCCCATCAGGATCACGTAACTTAAACGCTAAGCCCAGTACAGTGGCAACAGGAGCTAATGTAATATAGCGTTTGTTCCAAGTCAGGCGCATCCCCAACACTTTTTTACCTTCCCATTCTCCTTCACAAACAACGCCATAATCTGGAATCGAGCCCGCGTCAGAGCCTGCTTCTGGGCTGGTTAAGGCAAAGCATGGAATTTCAATGCCTTGTGCAAGACGAGGCAGGTAATAATTTTTTTGTTCTTCAGTACCGTAGTGTTGTAACAGTTCACCTGGGCCCAATGAATTAGGCACGCCAACGGTAGAAGATAAAACGCCCGATACACCGGATAGTTTTTGCAATACAACCGATTGAGCATAGGCGGAGAACTCTAAACCGCCATATTGCTTTTTGATGATCATCGCAAAGAACTTATTGTCTTTGAGATATTGCCATACTTGTGGAGGAAGGTCGGCGAGTTCATGAGTGATTTCAAAATCGCTAGCCATCGCACACACTTCATTGACCGGACCATCGATAAAGGCTTGCTCTTCGGCGCTGAGTGTTGGTGCGCCAATTTTGTGCATTTTTTGCCAATCCGGTTTGCCTTTAAACAGGTCTGCCTCCCACCATACTGTCCCAGCCTCAAGGGCCTCTTTCTCGGTTTGAGACATGGCAGGGAGTACGGATTTGAACAGCTTTAATGCCTTTGCGCTAACTAAGGATTGGCGCAGGTTTGGGATCGCGACGATGCTCGCCATGACAATAAAAATCAGCCATCCTAATGATGAGGTTATGCCAACCAATGTCAGCGCTAGCATGGATACCGCTAACGTAATAAGGCTGGTCATCATTGATGCACGGTGGTAGAGGCAGATACCCAGTACCAGAGCGAGAGTAAAGAGTGAAAGAAGCAAGTCCATAGTCATGTTCCTTTTTTGGACGTGGTGTAGGAGTTATACGTTATGATTTTAATTAGAGGTCAGACCAGAAGAGTGTAAACAGATTATTAATGGTTTGTAAAATGATCAATTGAGTAAAAAGTGATCCAAGTAGAGTTAATAGTCTAACTTTGACTGCTTAGTTCAAAGGAACGAAAGTCATAAAAGCTAAGTTTGAGATAAATCTTGGAGTATAACTATCGACACTATCTGGAGTTCGGGTAAACTCACCCCATAACCACTAGCCTCTATTCAGAGCTATTTTTTAGATCGATAACCAGAGACATTAGCTATGTACCACGACTTAATTAAGAACGAATTGACGGAAGCGGCTGAAGTACTGAACGCATTTTTAAGCGATGACCACAATATTGCCCAAATAGAAAAGGCAGCAAAAACGATTGCAGACTCTTTTAAGCAGGGTGGTAAGGTGCTTTCTTGTGGTAACGGCGGTTCCCACTGCGATTCTATGCATTTTGCAGAAGAATTAACGGGTCGTTATCGAGAAAACCGTCCTGGTTACCCAGGGATTGCGATTTCAGATCCTAGTCATCTTTCTTGCGTGAGTAACGATTTTGGTTACGATTTTGTTTTCTCTCGTTACGTTGAAGCGGTCGGCAGTAAAGGCGATGTGTTATTTGGTTTATCGACCTCGGGTAACTCAGGCAATATTCTTAAAGCGATAGAAGCGGCGCAAGCAAAAGGAATGAAAACTATTGCGTTAACCGGTAAAGATGGCGGAAAAATGGCGGGTTTAGCGGATGTCGAAATTCGCGTTCCACATTTTGGCTACGCGGATCGTATTCAAGAAGTACACATTAAAATCATCCATATCGTGATTCAATTAATTGAAAAAGAAATGGAAAAGTAATTCACAGCGGTGAATGAAAAAGGAGACAATGAAATCATGTGTGAGTTGCTCGGTATGAGTGCCAATGTGCCCACTGACATATGTTTTAGCTTCACAGGCTTGATGCAGCGTGGGGGCAATACTGGCCCTCATCGCGATGGCTGGGGGATTACCTTTTATGAAGGTAAAGGCTTTCGTAACTTTAAAGATCCTGCGCCCAGTTCCGAGTCAAAAATAGCGGAGCTTGTACAAAACTATCCCATCAAAAGCTGTGCGGTGATCAGCCATATTCGTCAGGCAAATCGCGGAGCGATCAACCTTGAAAATACGCACCCTTTTACCCGTGAGTTGTGGGGTAAATATTGGACGTTTGCCCACAATGGACAGATGACGGGCTATGAGAGTTTGGAAACTGGGCGTCACCGACCTGTCGGTCAAACCGATAGTGAACATGCCTTTTGTTGGCTGCTAAATCAGCTGGAAACGAAATATCCAATGCCGCCGAGCAATATGGTGGAGGTATTTGAATACCTTGCAGATTGTTGTACTCAGTTGCGTGAGAAAGGGGTGTTCAATATGTTGATGTCTGATGGTGAGTATGTGATGACGTACTGCACCAACCATTTATATTGGATTACCCGCCGTGCGCCTTTTGGTAAAGCCACGTTAATTGATGAAGATGTCACGATTAACTTTCAGGAAGAGACCACGCCGAATGATATTGTCTCGGTGATTGCCACCCAGCCTTTAACGGACAACGAAGATTGGCGCAGAATGAAGCCGGGAGAATATGGGGTATTCTATTTGGGGGAGCGTATTGCCAGTAATACCAATGCGCTTTCGCATATTGACTACGCTGAGGCCAAGCCTGGGAATCAGGCGCCTGCTGAACCGCTGATATAAATGGTCAAAAAAAAAGGTTGATGCGAGCATCAACCTTTTTTATTTCAATCACTAAGCGATTTGTGATGAGAGGTGCTCGATGATGTTATCGATGGCCACCGCAGATTTCTCACCGCTACGACGATTCTTATATTCGAAGTTACCCTCATCCATACTACGGTCACCAATGATGACGGTGTGTGGTACGCCGATAAGTTCCATATCAGAGAACATGACGCCGGGGCGTTCTTTACGATCATCAAACAATACATCGAAACCAGCAGCAGTCAGTTCTGCATACAGTTTTTCAGCGGCTTGTTGTACACGCTCAGATTTATGCATGTTCATTGGCACAATGGCGATCTGGAATGGCGCGATGGTATCTGGCCAGATAATGCCGTACTTATCGTGGTTCTGCTCAATGGCGGCAGCGACAACACGGGATACACCGATACCATAACAGCCCATTTCCAAAATCACATTTTTACCATCAGGACCAAGCACACCACAGTTCATTTTCTCTGAGTAGTTGGTGCCCAGTTGGAAAATATGGCCGACTTCGATACCACGTTTTAGCTGAATAACGCCTTGACCACATGGGCTTGGATCACCTTCAACCACGTTACGAATGTCTTCAACTTGACCGAGTTCAACATCACGTCCCCAGTTAATGCCGAAATAGTGCTTACCGTCGATATTAGCGCCAGCGCCGAAATCGCTCATCATTGCGACTGAGCGGTCAACGATTAATGGCAGTTTCAGACCAACAGGGCCGAGAGAGCCAGGGCCTGCCCCCACTAACTCCCGAATTTCTTCTTCGGTTGCCATCTCAAGTGGTGCCGCAACTTGAGGTAGGTTTTCTGCTTTCACCTCATTGAGCTCATGATCGCCACGAACCATTAGAGCAATGATTGGGGCATCAACTTGGTCAGAGGCTTTGAAGAACAAAGTTTTGACCGTTTTCTCGATATCTAGGCCGTGTTGCTCAACCAATTGGGCGATGGTTTTCGCATTTGGCGTGTCGACCAAGTGCATGTCTTGAGTCGGCTCAGCTAATTCACCACTTGGTGCTACTGCCTCAGCTTTTTCAATGTTGGCTGCATAATCTGATTCACTCGAGAAAGCAATCAAGTCCTCACCGCTTTCGGCAAGCACATGGAATTCTTGCGAGCCGTTGCCGCCAATCGCACCGCTATCCGCTAATACTGGACGGTAGTCGAGGCCCATGCGATCAAACGCTTTGCAGTATGCGTCATGCATTGTGTCGTAAGATTGCTGCAGACCCGCTTTATCAATGTCGAAGCTATAAGCATCCATCATTGAAAATTCGCGCGCACGCATCACACCAAAGCGAGGGCGACGTTCATCACGGAATTTGGTTTGAATCTGGTACAAGTTGAGCGGAAGTTGTTTGTAGGAGCTGACCTCGTTACGTACCAAACTGGTGATCACTTCTTCAGCGGTTGGGCTCAAAACAAACGGACGTTCATGGCGGTCAGTAAAGCGCAGAAGCTCGGGGCCCATTTTTTCTGAGCGACCTGTCTCTTCCCACAGTTCAAACGGCTGAACGACAGGCATTAGCGTTTCAATCGCGCCAGCATTATCGATTTCTTGGCGAACGATGTTTTCGACTTTACGCATTACGCGCAGACCTGTAGGTAGCCAAGTGTAAAGACCTGAAGCTAGCTTACGGATCATACCGGCACGTAGCATGAGCTGGTGGCTCACAACTTCTGCGTCGTTTGGGGTCTCCTTCAGAGTTGAAAGAAGATAATTACTGGTACGCATTTATGGTATCCGTTTATTAAGGTGATAATAACTCGCCATACCCGTGGGCTGGCGCAAATTTCTGTAGCCGCTAATAATATCAGCCAAATGCGTTTGTCAAAAGCCTTGTATGTCGGTTACGGTCGCTAAGTTGTCAGTGATCGTGAATTTTACGTTCAAGTCGAACAAATTTACGGCATATTCTTTACTGTCGGGTTTGTTCTTTTTGTACGCAGGCCTTGGATCTTGAGCCAATACCTGTGCGATGACGTTTTTGATCATGCTGGCATCACTATGTTGATCTAACGCGTCTAGGGCGCGTTGTGAAAACATGACCTCAATGGTTTCTGGTTGGCTACCCGCGTAGCCACCGGTCGCATCTGAAATCGCGTCAGAGTAGGGGATATACGGCTTAATATCGACGATCGGGGTTTTATCGACTAAATCGACACTTCCGACTAATAAGGAAACTTGGTCACCGTTGATTTCACTGCCGAGTAACTCCACGGCAGACATGCCAATGCCATTAGGGCGAAATGTTGCGCGTGACGCGAAAACGCCCATTCTTTCATTGCCACCAAGACGGGGCGGACGCACCGTCGGCTTCCAGCCCTGCTCTAAGTTCTGGTCAAACAAAAACAGTAGCCACAAGTGACTAAATTGTTCGATTCCTCGAATGGCTTGTGGTGAATTCGCTTCGCCACATAACTGAATTTTCGCCGTGGCACTCGGGACTAATCGAGGTTGGCGAGGGACAGCAAATTTTTCTTTATATGGACTGTCAACGTAGCCAATAGGAGTGATGATATGCATATCGGTATTTGTTCGAGTTGGAATGGCAAGAAAATAACACATTTCAGCTAGTTTTAGAGCAAAGCGTGCGTTCGTCGATCAATGCATTGCAAGAGTCAGATAGGCCTGCGTTATGAAATGCCGCGCCAGTAATCACTGCTGGTGATGAACCTGGTGTTATTCATTTTGATTTTATATGCTGGAAAAATAAATTTAATTGGAGGTAAAATTTAATTTATCTACTAATAATAGTTATTTAGTTTGATATTATAAACTTTTGTAACACTTTTATTTACCGCATGCTCTCCCTGTTTTGTATTATCCCGCCTTCTCAGTGCTAACCCCCTGGGAGCTAAGGATAATTACAAGGAGGAATTTGATGAGTTCATCAACTTCAATAAAACAAAACTCGCCGAAGAAGCCACTGTTTACGCGCTTTCTTGATTCTGTCGAGTACTTAGGGAATTTATTGCCCCACCCAATCACTTTGTTTGCCATTTTCTGTTTAGCCATTTTGGTGATGTCAGGGGTTGCGGGCTATTTCGATGTTTCTGTTGTCGACCCTCGTCCTGAGGGAGCAAAAGGACGTTCTGCGGATGGGATGATTTACGTAGTAAGTCTACTCAATGCCGAAGGTTTACAGCTGATCGTCACTAACTTGGTGAAAAACTTTGTTGGTTTTGCACCGCTTGGGACAGTGTTGGTTGCCATGTTAGGTGTGGCGATTGCCGAGCATTCAGGTTTACTGTCAGCGGCTATGCGCGGCCTTGTCATGGGCGCTTCTAAGCGTATGGTAACGGTCACCGTTGTTTTTGCTGGTATTATTTCAAATACGGCATCAGAGCTCGGGTATGTGGTGTTAATACCACTGGCTGCGATGTTGTTCCACTCATTAGGACGTCACCCTTTAGCGGGCCTAGCAGCGGCTTTTGCTGGTGTTTCTGGCGGTTATTCAGCGAATCTGCTGATCGGTACGGTTGACCCTCTATTGTCGGGGATTACCCAAACGGCGGCACAAGTGATTGATCCAACCTATACGGTTGGGCCTGAATCGAACTGGTACTTTATGTTCATTTCGACCTTCTTCATCGCAGGAATGGGGGCATTTGTTACTGAGAAAATCGTTGAGCCAAAACTGGGAGCTTACCAAGATGAAGATGCGGCGGAGGATCTCTCTAAAGACAGTATGGGCAAACTGACCGCCATCGAGAAGAAGGCTCTAAAATGGGCAGGTGTTGCGGTACTGGTTGTTTCTGCGCTCTTGGCTTGGACCATTGTCCCTGAAGATGGCGTTCTTCGTTCGGCGCAAGGTACCGTTGCGGGGTCTCCTTTCCTTAAGAGTATCGTGGCGTTTATTTTCGTTTTCTTTGCGATTCCCGGGTTTGTGTATGGGCGTATTGCGGGAACGATGAAAACTGACCGTGATGTGATTGACGCAATGTCTAAGTCAATGTCATCAATGGGTATGTACATCGTATTAGTATTCTTCGCTGCTCAATTCGTTGCGTTCTTTAAATGGACAAACTTTGGACAAGTTTTTGCCGTGGCTGGTGCCGACTTCTTACAAAATGTTGGCTTAACTGGACCAGGTTTATTCTTTGCCTTCATTTTGATGTGTGGCTTTATCAACTTAATGATTGGCTCAGCATCCGCGCAGTGGGCGGTCACAGCACCCATTTTTGTACCTATGCTGATGTTGGTCGGTTACGCACCGGAAACCATTCAAGCGGCATATCGTATTGGTGACTCGACCACCAATATTATTACGCCAATGATGAGCTACTTTGGTTTAATTCTAGCGGTTGCAACGCGTTATATGAAAAACCTAGGTATCGGTACGTTGATTGCGACCATGCTGCCATATTCAATCTGTTTTATCGCGGGTTGGAGTGTATTGTTCTACGTTTGGGTGTTTATTTTCGGGTTACCTGTAGGGCCTGGGGCCGCTACGTATTATACGCCTTAGTGGTTAACGCGAGAGTTAGAGACGAAAAAGCCTGCATTAATGCAGGCTTTTTTTCTAAATTTAGCGGTGGTACTTGGCGAGGAATCGGTCCAAATGATTAGCGAATTCACGACGCTCGGTTTGTGATAATGCACTTGGTCCACCAGTTTGAATACCGCTTGAACGCATGGTATCCATAAAGTCACGAATATTAAGTCGCGCTTTTATCGTGTCTTTCGTGTACAACTCACCGCGACTACTCAAAGCAAATGCGCCTTTAGTAATGACTTCATCGGCCAGTGGAATATCGGAGGTAATCACCAAATCACCGGCTTCAGTGCGCTTGACGATTTCGTTATCTGCGATGTCAAAACCAGCAGGTACTTGCAATGACCGCAAGTTATCACGTTTCGGAATTGGCACCACATGATTGGCAACAAATGTGCATTCCACACCAGTGCGCTCTGCTGCTCGAATGATGGTCTCGCGAATCACTTTCGGACAGGCATCAGCATCAATCCATATTTTCATGATGTTTTTCTCAATTGATCTTCCAGAACAATAACACGCTCGGTTAACGCATCAATTTTTTCCATCAATTGCGCGATGGTTGGCTCGTTGTTTGGCTGTGTAGCGACTTCGACTTTAGGAACTCGCTTTTTGCTTTTCCAGCTTTTCAACGTAGAGACCAAGGCCGGCATTGGAACCTGAGTCGTTAAACGGGCTTTTACCAACGCAACGGTGGGTGTTTTTCCCTCATCATGGAGAGCTTGTAAGACGGATTCGAGTTCGTCTGTGATGTTTTTGGTTAGCATAATGCACCATCAATTTAAGGCGATAGGTTAATCATACTGACTTAGCGTCGTTTATCGACTTTTTTCTTATTATGAATATTGTGCGATATCTCTCACACGAGCGTGAGATATAGCGCTTTTCATTGGTGTGTTTTACTGAGTTATTATGTGTAATCTATTGAAATTTATATAATTCACTTTGTTTCATCGTTTTTTGAATAAAAAACGTGAACTGACAAGGATTGTTTCTTTTACGGAATAGGGTAAATTTATCTCTGTCGGCAGGATGCTGAAGCCAAACATCAAGGATGGATGGTAAGGAATCAAAGTTTGATGGCTCAGGATGAGTGGTCAAGCAGGATGCAAAAACACGAACAGGATGTGAGTGTTAAAGGATTAAGGACAGTGCTGGGACGGCACAAGGGACACCGCTCAAGGAACAAGTGATGACAGCTAACGAGGATAGTTAGCTATCAGGACGAACAGGACACCGCTAGGATGGCGAAGTCAGGATAAGGCACATGGAGTCGCCACTATTATGGATGATGCATGGAGCATTATAATGTAGCCGGACTGCTGCGAGTAAGACTATAGCCCTGATACTTACGTGTCAGGGCTTTTCTTATTGTGAGCGATAGGCCTTTTATTGTTCTATCAATAACTATTAATTTTCGCCTTCCCGTGGCCCACACCACATTAGCAACGCTGGTAATAACATAAACACTATTTGGCTAACACTTTAATCGGCTTTACTTACCGTAATAATAAATCACTACCAAGGATGTGGCGTGACAATAGCAACAAGGAGATTACTCCTTATCCCTTATAATGAGTCGCTTCAATCTGATTTTTTAATGTTAAATTGCTGCTCAAAAAACCGTGCTGAGATGAATGGACCGCTAACCGTAACTGCGGCAAAACAGCTTTTTCATCAAGTGATGCATGATTCTAGTTTGTATTCGATGGCGGTTCTTGATCAAACCACTCGCGAATTTATTGGGCATGTTTTTGTGTGCCATCTTGATAAAAAACCTGAGCTTGGTTTTATCTTTGACAAAGCGTATTGGGGCAGGGGAATCGCCAGTGAAGCATTAAAGGCTTTCTTCCCTAAAGCGCTGTATGAGTGTCAGCTTGAAACCGTGAGTGCGACTGTGAATGTCAATCATCAGGCATCAATACGCATTCTGCACAAGCTTGGATTCATGAATAGCGCACAGCGCAGTGATAGTTTTGGGCCATTTTATGAGTATGTGTTTAGAGCCGATGCGGCGATAAATGAAACTCGCCAGGCCTAAAGCCCCACATGGTCAGACTTCCTGGGTAGCAATCATCGCCCAAAGAAGAAAATTCAAAGTGGTAAACAGTATGAAAACGCCAGGCTCCTGCTGGCGTTTTTAATTTGTGAGCGCCAAACGCAACGCTCACCAACTGCAGGTCGAGTTGCTTGCATTTTTGAGTGATGGTTGTTCTTGCGATTTCCGCTTGACGTCGCTGTTGCCAAAAAAGCCAGCACGCTAAGCTGACACCAAGAATCATCAACAAGTTATCCATCATGCTGACCTTTGGCGCTACGTTGCAGCTCTGTCAGCGCTTGTGCCAATTGTGGCGATGGATTGCTATGCAGTAAGGGCAATAAAACCATGCGTAGCTGTGGAATCATCACTAAATCAGCAAACAATTGGTTAAATAGTGCTTGGTTGCCAGTTTGGGCAAGACGCAATAGAAACTGTTCAGCCACTGCGGCATCGCTTAGTGCGTGCCAAGAGCGGCCTGCAATTCCGATAAGCACCTCTTGATGGCTTAGACGTGGGCTGGCAAGAATGGCATTAACCATTGCAGTTAACGTTTTATTATCTGCACCTGAAAGAGCGCGGGCTAAGGCAGCAAGCAAAAACAGGTCTGGGTCGGAGCTTGTTATCTGTTCATCGGCTAACTCTTGAAGGCGCAGCGCTAACTTTGCGGGTAATTCGACATGTTCCAATGCGCCAAGCAGCGCATACAAAGGCTCATTAGGAAGATGTGGGAGTGACTTACGCAGCGTGACTTGATTCTGTTCTTTGTCTAAGCGGGCACAGATATCAGTGATGCCTTGTAGGCCAACTGTTTGCCAGTTTTGCCAACCCAAGCCACCACTGAAATAGTGCTGCGCGTGTTCGTAGTATTGACTGGTCGCGAGATCGAGTAGCGCACGAACTTGGCTATGAAACACCGCCATCTTGTCTTCTGATGGTTTAAAAGTATATGGATTATTCGCGAGCTTCTGCTGCTGCTCTTCATCAATCTCTTGGTTTAAACGCGTCCCCATTGCCTCTAGAACGTATTTAATAAATTGGCCGATTTCCGCTTGTTTGAGTAAACCGCGCTCATCAAGGTCAAACTTCAAAAACCAAATCCACGGTTGTTGCTGCGCATTCCAATAGGCAATAGCGATGTGAGCTTTGCGTTGTAGTGGGTAAGGATAGGGTTGAAGCCCTTGCTCTACGTCAGAAAACACCTTAGCGTCTATCGGTGTGATGCGGCGACCCAAATCAAAGATGCGAAACTCGCAATCGCTGTTAGTTAACAGCTGGGTCAAAGTATTAATGGTTTCCATGGAAATTTGTCCTAACTTTCTTTCCAGTATAAATGGTACTCTATGGCCCTTTTTCAAGGTCAATTCTTAAAATATCAATGGCAACACTCAAAACAATGGCGTTACTGCTTGAAGAGCTAGAGCGAGAATTACAGGCTTTAGGGGTATGGCAAACTGAATCTCCTACGCTGAAGCAATTGAGCAGCCGAGAGCCCTTTTCGGTCGATATTCTAACACCGCAACAATGGTTACAGTGGATCTTTATTCCTAAAATGGGGGCGTTGATTGAAGCGAACCATGGGCTACCTAGTGGTTTTGAGGTCACACCGTACTTTGAGCAGGTATGGCAACAACAGCCCGGCTATGCCAATGTGCTGACGATACTCCAGCGAATTGATCAAGAGAGTCACAAATAATGCTAGAGATTATTTATCAAGACCCTTACTTCGTGGCGGTGAATAAACCCGCAGGTATGCTGGTCCACCGCAGTTGGTTGGACAAACACGAAACGCAATTTGTCATGCAAACGCTACGTGATCAACTGGGTCAGCATGTGTTCCCACTGCATCGTCTCGATCGTCCGACATCCGGTGTACTGCTGTTTGCGTTATCAAGTGAGATAGCATCTCAAGTGATGCCAATGTTTGCCAATCACGATATGGAGAAAACCTATCATGCGATCATTCGTGGTTGGATTGAGCAAGGGGATGTACTGGATTATCCGCTCAAAGTGGAGTTGGATAAAATCGCCGATAAGTTTGCCAGTGAAGATAAACCACCGCAGTCCGCTGTCACTGCTTACCAGCCGTTAGCGAAAGTCGAAGTGCCCTATTCGACAGGTCGTTTTGCTACCAGTCGTTATGGATTACTGGAGATGAAACCAACAACCGGGCGTAAGCATCAGTTACGACGTCATATGCATCACTTGAGCCACCCAATCATTGGTGATACGACTCATGGCGATGGCAAACACAATCGCCTATTTCGAGAGCAGTATGATGCGCACCGTTTAATGCTACATGCTTCAGAGTTGACGTTTATCCATCCGTTTACTGAGCAATCGCTCACAATAAAAGCCGGATTTGATGACGTCTGGCTGCGCTTATTTGATCAATTTAGCTGGCACAACCCGCTTACCTAACGTAGCAATCATCAATATGAAAAAAGGCCCTTAAAGGGCCTTTTTATCGAAGACTACTTGTCTAAATACTCGCGAATCGAACGTTCGATACCTTGGCTATCAAGGCCGAGTTGCTGATGAAGCTCATCTTGAGTCCCTTGCTCGATAAATTGGTCAGGCAGGCCAAGATTGAGCACCGGCTTAATCAGTTTATTTTGCATCATAAACTCGACGACACCCGCACCCGCGCCGCCGGCAATGGCATTCTCTTCCAGTGTTACCAATACGTCGTATTGTTCGGCAAGCTGCTTGATTAGTGCGGTATCCAGCGGCTTAACAAAACGCATGTCGGCGACAGTTGCGTTGAGGTTGTTTGCTGCTTCAAGTGCGTTTGGTAAGAACGTACCAAAGTTTAATATCGCGACTTTTTGACCTTCACGAACGATGCGGCCTTTACCAATCTCAAGCGCCGTGAACTGAGTTTCCACTTTGGCACCACAGCCACTTCCTCGTGGATAGCGCACCGCACTTGGCCCTTGATGTTGATGGCCGGTATACAGCATTTGACGGCATTCATTTTCGTCACTTGGCGTCATGATCACCATGTTCGGAATGCAGCGCATAAAGCTCAAATCAAATGCACCTTGGTGAGTCTGACCATCAGCACCGACTAGCCCGGCGCGGTCAATAGCAAACATCACAGGGAGATCCATAATTGCCACGTCGTGAATTAACTGGTCATAACCACGCTGCAAGAAGGTGGAGTAGATAGCCACAATCGGTTTATTACCTGCAATCGCTATTCCTGATGCCAATGTCACAGCATGTTGCTCAGCTATCGCAACGTCAAAGTATTGCGATGGGTATTCCTTAGAGAAACGCACCATGCCTGAACCTTCGCGCATGGCTGGAGTAATCGCCATAAGGCTAGGGTCTTCGGCGGCCATATCGCAGAGGAAGTCACCAAAGATATTGGAAAATGTTGGTTTCGCGCTGGTATTTTTGGGCAAGCAATCGTTGTTTGGTGCAAACTTCGGCACAGCATGATAGCCAATGGGATCTTTCTCCGCTGGCTCATAGCCTTTGCCTTTTTTAGTCATAATATGCAAAAACTGCGGACCTTTAAGCTCTCGCATGTTCTTTAATGTTTTGACCAGTTCATTGACATCATGGCCATCAACCGGGCCAATGTAGTTGAAACCGAGCTCTTCAAATAGCGTCCCCGGCACTACCATACCTTTTAAATGCTCTTCGGTGCGACGAACCAATTCTTTAATCGGCGGAACACCGGAAAGCACTTTTTTACTACTTTCACGAATGGAAGTGTAAAAATTGCCAGATAACAATTGAGCTAAGTGATTATTCAGCGCGCCCACATTCTCAGAGATCGACATCTCGTTGTCGTTAAGAATCACCAGCATATCAGGGTGGACATCACCCGCGTGGTTCATGGCTTCAAACGCCATCCCGGCAGTAATCGCACCGTCGCCGATAACGCTGACCACTTTACGATCTTGACCTTCCTTTTCCGCACTGATGGCCAAACCAAGCCCAGCACTGATCGAGGTCGAGGAGTGACCGACAGATAAGGTATCGTACTCGCTTTCCTCACGCCATGGAAAAGGGTGGAGCCCCTCTTTTTGGCGAATGGTCGACATTTTACTACGGCGCCCTGTCAGGATTTTGTGTGGATACGCTTGATGGCCTACATCCCAAATTAATTTATCAAATGGCGTGTTGTAGACGTAATGAAGCGCCACGGTGAGCTCAACCGTGCCGAGTCCAGACGCAAGGTGTCCGCTCGACTGACTCACAGAGTTCAGTAAGTAGGTGCGTAATTCGTCACACAGCTTCGGCAATGTCTCCTTTGGGAGCTTGCGTAATTCATCCGGTGTGTTGGTCAATGCCAATGTTGGATATTTTGAAATATCAAGAGTCATATAAAATGCGCGCTTATAGTGTTAGTTCTTGCGCTCGATGACATATCGGGCGAACTCTTCTAGACGCTCAGTATTGTAAGGGATTGCCGACAATGCTTGAAGTGCTTCCTCTAACAGAGTTTGAGCTTTATTGATTGCACCTTCTAAACCCAGCAATGCTGGGTAGGTACTTTTGTTCAGTTCCTGGTCTGAGCCTTGCGGCTTTCCGAGGGTTTCAGTGTCACTGATTATATCCAGAATATCGTCTTGAACCTGAAACGCCAAGCCAATCGCGTCAGCAAATTTGTCAAGCTGAGGTAAGACAGCAAGGCCTTTTTCTCCGGCAGCCAATGCGCCTAAGCGTATGGCACATTTCATCAGCGCGCCAGTTTTATTGCGATGGATTAACTGCAATTCTTCCAGTGATACTCTGCGGTTTTCCGCTGCCAGATCAAGTGCTTGCCCCAAGCACATACCACCAATACCCGAGGCGTTGGCTAGGGTCTGAATCATCTTTATACGATTTGACTCACCTTGTTGGCTCAATCGACCTTCACTTAAAATGGTAAAGGCTAACGTTTGCAGGGCATCGCCAGTTAAAATGGCAGTCGCTTCATCAAACTTGATATGGCAAGTTGGCTGACCACGGCGTAGTTCGTCGTCGTCCATTGCTGGAAGATCGTCATGAATCAGTGAGTAGGCATGAATACACTCAACGGCAGAGGCCGGAGTATCCAGCGCTTCAAGCTCACAACCTAACATGGTGCCTGTAATATAGACTAAGTAAGGACGAGCACGTTTTCCGCCAAGCAGCAACCCATAACGCATGGCTTGGATTAGCGGAACCTCTTGTTGAGGGAGTTGGCTTAACCATTGGTCAAGCTGAGCGCTATTACGGTGTTGAAGCGCAGTTAAAGACTCAATCATGGAACGGGACTTCTTTCATTTGATTATTCAGACGGAGTGTCAAAATCACTCAAAGGGGCGTCATCATCATTTTGTAAGAGAATGCTAACACGTTGTTCCGCTTCCGTCAGTTTCACTTGTCCTGAGCGTGCTAAGGCAATGCCACGTTCAAACTTCTTTAAAGCATCGTCAAGGGACAAATCGCCCGTTTCCAATTGTTCAACCAGCGTATCGAGTTCTTCGATGGTAGCTTCAAAGGTCATGTTTTCCGGTTTTTTGCTTGCCATAATAATTCTTGATTTAGAAAGATGGACGAAAGTTACCTTAGGCATAGAGGATGGTCAAATGTAACCATGTAAATTTACCATAAAATTCGACCTCGCTTGATGGATTGAAGATGACAATCCATCACCGTGAGGAAATTCATCTGTGGTGGTTTATAGTGTTAGGATGGCGGTGTTTGGCATAGGCTACAGAATTTAATAAAACATTAAAGATCTTAAGATGTTGCCGATATACTGAATGAGACGTTTAATTTTGTGCATGAGGAGTGCTTTGTGGATTTAGCAACGCTGATAGGGCTCATTGGCGGTTTTGCTTTCGTGATTATGGCGATGGTGCTAGGCGGAAGCATTATGATGTTTATCGACGTCACTTCTATTTTGATCGTCGTCGGCGGCTCCACTTTTGTGGTGTTGATGAAATTTACCATGGGGCAGTTCTTTGGTGCAGCCAAAATTGCCGGTAAAGCCTTTATGTTTAAGGCCGATGACCCAGAAGACTTGATTGCCAAAGTGGTTGAAATGGCCGATGCCGCGCGTAAGGGCGGTTTTCTCGCTTTGGAAGAAATGGAAATCAGCAGCAGCTTCATGCAAAAAGGCATTGATTTATTGGTTGATGGCCATGACGCCGATGTCGTGCGCGCCGCACTGCAAAAAGACATTGCACTTACCGATGAGCGACATGAAGCGGGTGCGGGGGTATTTCGTGCCTTTGGCGATGTAGCGCCAGCCATGGGAATGATCGGGACTTTGATCGGTCTGGTGGCGATGCTGTCAAACATGGATGATCCAAAATCCATTGGGCCGGCGATGGCGGTGGCTTTGTTGACCACGCTTTATGGTGCGGTCCTGTCTAATATGGTGTTTTTCCCTATCGCCGACAAACTGTCGCTTCGCCGTGAACAAGAGAAACTAAATCGCCGCTTGATTATGGATGGTGTCTTGGCGATTCAAGATGGCCAAAACCCACGAGTTATCGACGGCTATCTGAAAAACTATCTCAATGAAAGCAAACGTGCGCTTGACGTTGACAACGAGTAGGTAAGCGGCATGGAAGAAGAAAATGACAAAAAATGTCCGCCACCCGGCCTTCCATTATGGATGGGGACGTTTGCTGATTTGATGTCATTGCTGATGTGCTTTTTCGTTCTGCTTCTTTCGTTCTCTGAGATGGATGTCCTTAAGTTTAAGCAGATTGCGGGCTCAATGAAATTCGCCTTTGGTGTACAAAATCGCTTAGAGGTAAAAGACATCCCGAAAGGGACAAGCATTATCGCACAAGAATTTCGTCCTGGTCGTCCAGAACCAACGCCAATTGACGTTATCATGCAGCAAACCATGGATATCACTCAGCAAACGCTCGAGTTTCATGAAGGGGAGTCTGACCGTGCTGGTGGTACGCAACGTGAAGCGGGCAAACTGACCGGTGGTGACTCTCCGCAAACGTCGACTCAGACCAACCAGAACTCTGAATCGGATCAACCGCAGCAGCAATCGGAATCTCAATCACAAGAGATGGAAGAGCTGCAAGAAAAAATTAAGAAAGCGCTACAGCAAGAGATCGATCAAGGTGCGATTGAAGTCGAAAATTTAGGTCAGCAACTGGTTATTCGAATTCGTGAAAAGGGCGCCTTTCCTGAAAACTCCGCGTTCTTACAACCCAAGTTCCGTCCTTTGGTGAGGCAAATCGCCGATTTAGTTAAAGACGTGCCGGGTATTGTGCGAGTGTCCGGGCATACCGATAATCAGCGTCTTGACTCAGAGTTATACCGCTCAAATTGGGATTTATCATCGCAGCGTGCTGTGTCGGTTGCTCAAGAAATGGAGCAGGTGCGTGGCTTATCACATCAGCGTTTGCGAGTGCGAGGAATGGCGGATACAGAGCCACTGGTCCCGAATGATACCGATATTCAGCGCGCGAGAAATCGCCGTGTTGAAATTAGCATCATGCAAGGCGAGCCTTTGTACAGCGATGAAGTGCCTTCGGTTCCGGCGCCGAGCGAATAGTCAAAGGCAGGCCCATAACATGAAATACAAAGACGAGTCAGCGACTCGTCTTTTTTATGTGCGATTGATCATGTATAATCCTGCGCCCTTAAAGGCGCGTGATCGTCAGCAAGCGATTCTGACGCACGGTTGACTGTTTGCGAAACTAACTTGCGAAGAAACTATGAAATTTATTGTTAAGCCACATCCGGAAATTTTTGTTAAAAGTGAATCAGTGCGCAAGCGCTTCACGAAGATTCTTGAATGCAATATTCGCAATATCATCAAGCGTGAGACCCAGTCTGTCGCGGTATTTAACCGTCGTGATCATATTGAAGTTACGTCAGAGTCCTCAGAGTATTACCAACAAGCATTGAGTGTTCTCACTCGTACGCCGGGTATTCACCACGTGTTGGAAGTTCAGCAGTCCGAGTTCAAAGACTTACATGATATTTTTGAGCAAGTACTGGAGCTCAACGGCAAAAACATCGAAAACAAGACGTTTGTTGTCCGTGCTAAGCGTCGTGGTAAACACGATTTCACCTCGATTGAACTCGAGCGTTATGTCGGTGGTGGTTTAAATCAAGCCGTTGAATCTGCATCGGTTAAATTGAAGAATCCCGATGTGACCGTCAATGTTGAAGTCTCTGGTGACAAACTTAATCAAATCATTGCGCGCCATAAAGGTTTGGGCGGTTTCCCTCTGGGAACTCAGGAAGATGTACTGAGCCTAATTTCAGGTGGTTTCGATTCTGGTGTCTCTAGCTATTTGCACATTAAACGAGGCTCAAAAGTTCATTATTGTTTCTTTAATTTAGGTGGCCCTGCTCATGAAATTGGCGTGAAGCAAGTCGCTCATTTCTTGTGGAACAAATACGGTTCGTCGGCCAAAGTGAAGTTTATCTCTATCGATTTTGAACCTGTCGTCGCACAGATTTTAGAAAACATCGATGATGGTCAGATGGGCGTAGTGCTCAAGCGGATGTTTATGCGTGCAGCGGGTATGGTTGCGGATAAATTTGGTATTGAAGCATTGGTTACTGGTGAAGCGCTAGGGCAAGTTTCTAGCCAGACGCTAACCAACTTACGCCATATCGACGGCGTAACGGATACTCTGATTTTACGCCCACTTATCAACTGGGATAAAGAAGACATCATCAATTTAGCGCGTGATATCGGCACTGAAGATTTCGCCAAAACCATGCCTGAATACTGTGGTGTGATTTCTAAGAAGCCAACAGTCAAGGCGGTTAAACGTAAGCTCGAAGCAGAAGAGCAAAACTTCGACTTCTCCGTTCTTGAGCAGGTGGTGTATGACGCTCGCGTAATGGATATTCGTGACATCGCCAAAGAGTCGCAGCAAGTCGCGCCTGAGGTTGAGTTGGTGGAAGCGGTGGAAGAGCACGCGGTTGTGCTGGATATTCGCGGCCCTGAAGAAGAAGAGCATAATCCGCTGGAAATCGATGGTGTTGAAGTGCGGCACCTACCGTTTTACAAGCTTGGTACTAAGTTTGGTGACTTGGATCAGAGTAAAACCTATTTACTCTATTGTGAGCGTGGGGTGATGAGTCGCTTGCAGGCGTTGTATTTGCAAGAGCAAGGCTTTGGTAACGTAAAAGTATACCGCCCGTAAACGTAACGCTTCGAACCAATCAATAACCGCTTATCGTCAGGTAAGCGGTTTTTTATTGGCCCAAATTCGGCTTAGGGCGGTAAAAGGGTGTTCGGCAGTGAACATGTGATAAAAAAACACCGCCTATTGGCGGTGCTAAAAATATTTGACAGACAGGTCAAAATAAATACAGGAAGTATTTGTTTTGTTTCCCGGATTTAAAGAAACAAAACAATGGTAGAAATCTACCTAACTCGAAATACGAGTTTGCAAACACAACATCGCAACAACTAAGCCAATTGATTCGAAGAACCAAGCCGTTCTGGGTTAGCGTTGCGGGGTGAAATATAGAATTTCTCTGGCTGCTAAGCAACGGACATTTTATAATGTTTCAGATAAAAAAAACTAATCCATAATAAAGAGTGACCTATGTCCAGAAGATTGCCACCTCTAAATTCGCTGCGCGTGTTTGAAGCGGCTGCAAGGCACCTGAGTTTCACGCGTGCCGCGGAAGAGCTGTTTGTGACACAGGCGGCGGTAAGTCATCAAATTAAAGCGCTAGAAGAATTTCTAGGATTAAAATTATTTCGCCGACGCAATCGTTCTTTGCTACTTACTGAGGAAGGGCAAGGCTACTTCCTCGATATTAAAGATATCTTTTCTTCATTAGCTGAAGCGACAGATAAAGTCCTTGAGCGCAGTGAAAAAGGGACCTTGACCATCAGTTTACCGCCCAGTTTTGCGATTCAATGGTTGGTTCCTCGTCTTGCTGATTTCAATCAGCAAGAGCCGGATATTGATGTACGAATCAAAGCCGCGGATGTCGAAGAGGGTTCACTGACCGATGATGTGGATGTGGCCATTTATTATGGTCGAGGTCACTGGCCTGGGCTACGTGCGGATAAGCTCTATCAAGAGTTTCTCATACCTTTGTGTTCTCCTTCTCTGCTTTTGGGCGCTAAGCCTTTGGAAAGCCTCGCAGACTTGAAACTGCATACCCTTCTGCATGATACTTCGCGCAAAGATTGGAAACAGTTCGTCAAACAAAATCACCTTGAAGGGGTGAACGTGAATCATGGTCCGATCTTTAGCCACTCGACCATGGTATTGCAAGCTGCGGCGCATGGGCAGGGAATCGCCCTTGGAAATAACGTGTTGGCGCAACCAGAAATGGATGCCGGGCGCTTGATTGCCCCTTTTGATGAAGTATTGATGACCAACAATGCGTTTTACGTGGTTTGCCATGAAAAACAAGCGGATACTGGGCGTATCGCGACATTCCGAGATTGGATGCTAGCCAAAGCACAAAGCGAGCAAGAGGAGCTTTTAGATGACACAAATACGCCATAATGGTGAAACCAATCAGCCATTATTTATTTTTGCCCATGGAGCCGGGGCGGGGATGGATCACGAGTTTATGACGGCAGTTGCGAGCGGATTAGCAACCAAAGGCATTCAGGTTCTGCGTTTTAACTTTCCTTACATGGAAAAACGCGAACAAGATGGGAAAAAGCGTCCGCCAGATCGTGCTCCTAAATTGCTTGAGGCTTATCAGCAAGTGATTGAACAACATTCAGGCGCCAAGGTGGTTATTGGTGGTAAATCCATGGGTGGACGCATGGCGAGCCATCTCGCTCATCTGCCGCAGGTTGTTGGGGTGGCATGTTTAGGGTTTCCATTTCACCCGCCGGGTAAACCCGAGAACTTTAAAGGTGAACACTTAGCGAAGATTGAAAAACCGTGCTTAATTTTGCAAGGCGAGCGCGATACGTTTGGAACTCAGCAAGAGTGTTTACAATATCCTTTCTCAGACCAAGTACGGTTAACATTCCTTACGGATGGCGACCATAGTTTCAAACCACGTAAACGCTCTGGATTAAGCGAACAGGACAATATCAAGGCCGCCGTAGCCGAGCTTAGTGATTTTATTTTTGAGGTTTACAATGACAAGTAAAAATTTATTGGTTTTTGGTGGCGCGTTCGCGGGGATTGGTGTTGGTTTAGGTGCGTTTGCCGCTCATGGTTTGAAAGCTCAGCTTTCTGCGTACCTGCTTGAGGTTTTCAAAACTGGTGTCCATTATCAGTTTATTCACGCGCTGGCTATTTTAGTGTGTGCGGTTTTACTTAACTTCTCTTTGCCTACAAAAGCACGAAAAGCATTTTTTGCGGCAGCGATTTGCTTTATCATCGGCGTCTTTTGCTTTAGTGGCAGTTTGTATGCGTTGGCATTGACTGGCATTAAATGGTTTGGGCCCATTACTCCATTTGGCGGTTTGCTATTTATGGTTGGTTGGGCGCTCTTTATATTCGCAGCACTACAAATCAAAGAGGATAAGCAGTGAAACACCTTATGCTTTACTGCCGCGCAGGTTTTGAAAAAGACTGCGCTGGCGAAATCCAAGACCGAGCTAATCAACTAGAGATCTTTGGATTTCCTCGTGTAAAAGTTCATTCAGGCTATGTGTTGTTTGAATGCTATCAAGAAGGGGATGCAAAAGCCTTACTTGAACAGCTTGATTTTCAAAGCTTAATCTTCGCTCGTCAGATGTTTGTGGTCGCTGCAGAGCTGAGTGAGTTACCAAGTGGTGACCGCTTGTCTCCGATTTTGGACGCGTTGGCCGAGTGTGATGGGTTACCTGTTTGTGGTGATCTTCGAATTGAAACGCCAGACACTAACGAAGCCAAAGAGTTGTTAAAGTTTTGTCGTAAGTTTACGGTACCAACTCGTCAAGCATTACGCGGAAAAGGTCTTTTGCTGAAAAAAGAACACAGTAAGAAACCAGTAATACACATTTGTTTTGTCGCGCCAGGCCATTGCTTTGTCGGTTACTCGATACCGGGTAATAACTCCGCTTTCTTTATGGGGATTCCGCGCCTGAAGTTCCCAGCCGATGCTCCAAGCCGCTCAACGTTGAAATTAGAAGAAGCGTTCCATGTGTTTATTCCTCGTAATGAATGGGATGATCGCTTGGCACCAGGCATGTGGGGCGTTGATCTCGGAGCGTGCCCTGGAGGCTGGACTTACCAACTGGTTAAACGTTCAATGTTCGTACATGCCGTGGATAACGGTATGATGGCGGATAGCCTGATGGAAACAGGACAAGTTACGCATCATCAAGTGGATGGCTTTAAGTTTGAGCCTGTACGCAAGAACGTGACTTGGTTGATCTGCGATATGATCGAGCGCCCGTCACGAGTAGCACAATTGATGGGAGAATGGATCATCAGTGGCTGGGCGAAAGAGGCGATTTTTAACCTCAAATTACCAATGAAAGGGCGCTACGAAGAGGTGGCGGAAGACATTGATAATTTAAAGCTGTTTTTTAAAGAGCATGATGTGAAGTTTAAACTGCAAGCTAAGCACCTCTATCACGATCGAGAAGAGATCACGGTGCATGTTCAGTGTTTATCCAACATCTCACCTCAATAATAAAAAAGCCGGCCCACAGGTCGGCTTTTTTATGTCTGTTGTTTGGCGCTGATTAGCTTGGCGATTGAAGCCGAATATCCTGCAAATTAAACCCCAGCTCGATATCCGTTTTGAGCATGGCGACTTGCTTGCAAACTCGCGCCATTTCAATATGTTCATCGAATTTTTTACGATATTTCGTCGCGAGTTCAGGTGCTGCGTATGCCTGCTCAATATCATGATATTGGCCTAATATCTCTTTTGCTGCTTTGGGGCCGATGCCGGGTATACCGGGAACTTGGCTAGAACTTACGCCGGTCAATCCCCAATAGTCAGCGAGTTGATTGGGCTCGACGCCAAATTCTTTGGCGATGAAGGGCGCGTCCAACCAGCGGTTTTGAAAGTAATCACGAATTTGCAATGTGGGTGACAGCAGTTGGCAGTAGCCTTTATCGGTTGAAATTATCGTCACCTTCTCGTTGTGTTGTGCCACTTTGACTGCCAGGGTTGCCACTAAGTCATCGGCCTCATCACCGTCGGACAACAGTGAGTCAATACCAAGCTCCCACCAGGCTTGCTGTATGGTATCAAGTCCATGGAGTAGCGGTTCGGGCATTGGTTTACGATTTTGTTTGTAGGTTGGCAAGATCTCAGCCCGCCATCCTCGGTCTTGAAGGTGGTGATCAAACACCGCGATAATATGGGTTGGCTGAGCTTCAGACAAAATACGTCTCAGGGTGCGCGATGTGGTTTCAATGGTGCGAGGAATATCGTTTGGATCGGGCTGCGCCGAGTGCACTCGACGAATAAGATTCAGCGCATCGATGATCACAAGATGAATAGACATAAAATTCCAAAGCAAAGGGGCCAGTTAATTGGCCCCTATTGTAAAAGAAATGCGCAGCCCTTCAACCCGTTAGAGTTGCGAGGCAATTTTGTAGCAAGGCACATAGTCACTACCACCCGGTAGTTTCATTCGGTTTTGCTCAACAAAGTCGCGAAGTAGTTTATCCATTTTACGCATCAAACGGGCGTCGCCATCAATTTCAAATGGACCAAATTGCTCTATTTCACGAATGCCTTCGGCTTTGACATTACCAGCCACAATTCCAGAGAACGCCTTACGCAACGCAGCGGCCAGCTTCTCAGGTGGTTGCTCCAAGTGCAAATCCAGCGCGGCCATACTTTCATGGGTCGGCTCAAACGGTACCTGAAAATCTGCATCGACTTTAAGTGACCAGTTAAAGCTGTAAGCATCACTGTTGATCTTACGGTGCTCACGAACTTTTGGCATCGCTTGTTTGACGATGCGAGCGACTTGAGCCGGGTCATCAATCACAATCTGGTAATGTTTTTGTGCCTCGGGGCCTAAGGTGTCACCAATAAACTCATCAATTGAGCGGAAGTAAGCTTCACTTTCTTTTGGTCCTGTCAGCACGATGGGCATCGGTTGATCGATATTTTCTGGATGCATCATAATACCCAGAATGTAAAGAAGCTCTTCCGCTGTGCCTGGGCCGCCAGGGAAGATAACGATGCCATGACCAAGGCGTACGAATCCTTCAAGACGTTTCTCGATGTCTGGCATGATCACCAGTTCATTGACGATAGGGTTGGGTGGCTCAGCGGCAATAATCGACGGCTCGGTTAGGCCGAGATAACGCTGTTCGGTGTAACGCTGCTTGGCATGACCAATCGCAGCACCTTTCATTGGGCCTTCCATTGCACCAGGGCCGCATCCAGTACAGATGTTTAGCTCGCGTAAACCAAGCTCATTTCCGACTTCTCGCGTATATTGGTATTCGATAGGATTGATCGAGTGACCACCCCAGCACACCACCATATTAGGAATGATCCCGGTGCGGATGGTGCCTGAATTGCGCAGTATTCCAAACACTAAGTTCGTAATGTGCGTTGAATTGGTTAAGTTAAGACGTTGGCTGTCAGCCAAGTGCATGTTGACGTAGACGATATCGCGCAATACGGAAAACAGGTGCTCTTGGATACCTTTAATGATGTCACCATCGACAAACGCATGTTCTGGCGGATTAATAAGTTCCAGCTTAATTCCACGCTCTCGGCTTAAGACATTAACATCAAAAGATTGATATTTATCGAGAAGCTCTTTTGAGTTATCGGTATGGCTACCTGAATTAAGTACCGCAAGTGTGCAATTTCGATATAGCTGGTATAAGTCTTTATCGCTGGTTGCGGTTTTCTTTAGACGTTCAACTTCAAGTTGTGAAAGCAGATCCATGCTTCCAGCGGGACTGATATGAGTGATCATTATGACCTCCTCCCTAAGCAGGAAAACGCACCTGACTGATGCTGTTATTGTTGGTGTATAACCTAGCTTAGCAGACAAAGCTTGAATCGGACAACATAACTTCTTGATATTACTGAATCAATCTATAGATATTGATGATGTGTTGAGACGTTTATTGCCACGCCAATTGGTTGGGACCTTTTTGTTTGGTTTGATTGAGTAGATGGTTGAGGCGATCCATCACGACTTCTGGCGTGTCGTTGTCAGCAAACATGGTAACGGCGGCCGTGAAGGTAATCATGATGTTTTGATCTTTAAATTTGAATGGAAGTTTAGAGACTTGATTTTGAAGGTTTTTAACTAGTTTATGAGCGTCACTACTGTTGCGCTCTGGCAAAATCAGAACGAACTCTTCACCAGAAAAACGCGCGAGAGTCTCTGAGGCATGTAACTCTTTAGAAATGGTGCGAACGATGATTTTCAATGCTTTATCGCCGGCGGTGTAGCCAAAATTATCGTTAATCACTTTGAAGTTATCGATATCTAACAGTACCACGCGCAGCAAGTTTTGATGACGGATCCATTTACGATATTCGATATCTAAACGTTCAAGTAGAGCATTACGGTTCAATGCTTTGGTGAGTGGATCGCGCTGCATTTTCTGGGCTTGAAGTTCAAGCCTGCGGCGATAATCTTGGCTGACTTCGTACAGCGATTCTATCTGACTTCGGCTATGGCTGACACGCTCAATCAGGGCTTGTTCACGCTCTTCGGTTAACTGCAATCGTTCTGATAATTGGGCAATTTTCTCCAGTAGCGGACTAATGTTCATCTGCAACCCTTCAAGGGTCGACGCTGATGACACCGTTCGGTGTGACTGTTGAACGATTTGTTGAATTTCACGATTGGTGGCAACACGTTGCTGAAAGTAACTTTGCGTTTGGTCGAGATTGTGCCCCGAATTGGCCAAGTGATGAGATAACGTCTGATTGACCGTATCAACAAATTGCTCGGAGGTCTTACGTTCAAATTTGGTGCCTTCAACGACCAAACGCAAAGTTTGCAAGGTAATTTCAAGCAATGAGTGAGTATTTAAGCCAAGCAGTAATTTCGCACGAATGTCCAGCAACCGTTCACCATATTCGCCTTCAAAATCGAGCTCGGTGATGAGGTGTTGAAGTTCATTGGATAGCCGAGCTAATAACTCTTTTTCTGCACTGTTATGGAATTCTTCAACCGTGGCTTCGGGGTTGGCGGTAACAACCTTTAGCGCTCGTTCATAGACAGAAAGAAGTTTAGTGATGTGTTCAGAATGGGAGAGGGAAGTGCCGTGTGAGTAACTCAGTAGATCTCTTAAGTCGCGTTTTAACTTAGCGGGTAAGCCCGTTATCCGTAGCAGTGTTTCACCGCTTTGTTTGACTTGGGTATCCAAGTGTTGCCCGTGCTTTTCGTTGGCTATCGATTGCTGACGCAATAGCCGCTCGACAACGGAAATCTTAGGAATAAGGAGGCTGACATCCTTATTTTGTTCTAGAGATTGGCACAGTTCATCAAGTCTTTGGTTTAGACGCAAGTTGGCCCGATCACGTTGAGAATGGCATAACGATGCAATCATTCGGGTGAGTACTTTTTGCTCGCGCTGGTATTTAAATGAGCTATCCCTTTGTGTCAGCCGCACTTGCTCAAGCTGCTGTTTCAGCATTTTTAGCTGTTGATCAAGGTCTTGTTCTAAACCGCTCATTTATAAACTTTTTAACCACTAAATCACTGACATCTCTGCCGACTGATATTCGATAATATCAAATAAAAACGCTTCGTCACCCGTTTGTACGATTGTTTGATGCCCTTTTAGTCATCTTTTAACAGTTTTTTGAGCGTTTCCTCATTCTGGAATGAAGAATGCACTTTTATTAACCCCTGACTGAGTGAATGCTTACACGCTTTGCGAATATTTCCGGTGGCTAAGCTTGCCGCAGGTGCATTTTCAATCGCTTTGAGATAAACCCACTGGCTGGTTTGCTCTTGCATTGCCAAAGTACGCGCTGCGCTCGTCGCCATCAGCAAAATATCGAGGAGTTCGCGGTCGTTGATCGCCGTATAAGCACGCGGCAAAAACGGATAATCTGCGAGACCAACCCGAATAATTCTGTCTAAGTTGCGCTGAGGAAGAAACTCCTCAATCCACTTTTGAATTTTATCGACTAATTGCGCTGGGTCGCGGTCGCGGTCGGTGTTGGGTTCGATATACAAAAAATTGGAATCGGAAAAATGATAAATTCGCGCGGGCTCTTCAATATGTTCTTTCATGTAGTCGCCGAACGCTTTTTCTAATTTCAAGCCTTCTTCGTATCCATGTTTAAGGTAAATGTTACGCATGAATGGAACATCTATCATCGCGAATTGAAGGCGGTCATTGAGTGGTTCGTTAATCAGTTCACCAATGTGCCAGCGTTCAAATTTGTCACTGCTCTGCTCAAGAGATTGCGGCAATTTGATGTTGAGCATTCTGAGGTTGTTGAGGCCTGAGCGTGAGTGAGTAAATAACCGGTTGGTTAGGGCATCGATGCTTTCTTGGCTGTCTTTAAGCAATTGGCCGCGACGTAGCATTAACAAAAAGAATAAGGTGCCACCGATGAATAGCACAAACGACACTTTCTGGAATTTTTGAAAGTCGCTGCTGACTTTATCCAACTGTTTTTGCTGTGCGGTTAAGTGTAAACGCTGCTCGATAAATTCTTTTTGTTGACGAAACGCGTCTTCGCTAATCAGGTTAAGCTGGCGCTGTTCAATGGTCGCCAACGCATTATATTGCTCAATGTTGCTAAGGGCTTTGTCGTACTGGCCAGCTTGTTCATAGGCTAAATACAATAAACGATAAGCATTTTGTTGTAAGCCAACGTCTTTTTCTTCGGTTGCGATATCCAAAGCATGTTGTGCGCTGCGGATTGCTTGCGAAGAGAGCTTTTGATTATACGCCAGCCCGGACTCGAGAAGTAACGCCTCGGCCTTTAATTCAGGGAAGTGAGCGACCGCTAACAGTTCGTTTGCGCGATTGAGATATTGCTCGGCCAAAGGGATGTTGTACAGATGGAGGTAGGTTTTCGCCAGCGAAAGCCGAATATCAATGACATTACGAATATCACTGCGTTCGTCTTCATGATCAATGACATTAAAATAATGAACCAAAGCAAGGTTGTATTTTCCTTGATGGTAGTAAACATCGCCCATTAATTTCAAGACATGGGGGAGAGCCGGCGATTTCTCGTAATTGTCATAGAAATCGGCGGCCTGCAATAGATGATCCAGTGCCTTGTCGAGCACTTTGCGTTCGTAGAACAGCTGAGCCAATAATTGGTTGACCTTAGCCAACTCCGCACTGGCATTTTCCTCAATCGCGCTCCAGTAGGCGAGCAGTAACTCAGACAACGCTTTGTTATACAGTTTGTGATTGAGAAGGTGGCGACCAATGGCTGTGTGGTAGTCAATAATGATGCTCGGTGATTGCACATGACTGATGTAGTCTGCTTGAGCGGCATACAGGCGATCGGCTGCAAGAATGTCGTTGTCATACGAGGCAATTTCAGCGGCAAGCATGCTCATTTGATACTGAATGCCTTTGGCTAGTTGCTCGGTGTTTTCGATTTGACGAAATTCTTGTTCAACGGAGGCTAGGCTTTTCTGCGCCTGACGAGAGTTATGATCGTCCAACCAGCGTAGACGAATCATCAGTAATCGAGTTCTCAAATGTTGAAACGGCAATGTATGGCGCGAGGAAAGTTGCTCTGCTTGCTCTAGCCTTTGCATCGCTATTTTATGGTTATCAAGATTGTATTCCGCTTGAGCGAGAATTTGTAGCGCTTCAACGGTGCCTCCTGGCGTACGAATTCGACTGTCCGTATCTTCACGTCCCACGGAAGAGGGGCTTTTCTCCTCTTTTGCGGTTAAGGTTCGCTGGGTTAAGTAACTACTCGCTAACTGTTTAGATTGTTCCGGAACGATATCCAGCAGCCCCGCAGCTTCGTTGAGGACGGGAGACGAATAAAGAATAGCTGCTCGCGCAGCGTGAGTAACACTTAACGCACACCACAGGATGATGAATATCCAGCGAAAAGGTAGCATGTAAAAATCCTTATTGACGCGCCATGCGTTGATTGTGTAAAGGCTTCGCCTGTTGAGTCGAGCGGTATGGGTTGATATCGAGACCGCCACGTCGTGTATAGCGTGCATACACGGTGAGAGAGGTTGGCTGACAGTATTTCATAATGTCAGTAAAAATACGCTCGACACATTGTTCATGGAACTCATTATGCTCACGAAAGGAAACAATGTAACGCAGTAAAGCTTCACGATTAATTTTGCGGCCTTGATATTGAATTTCAACGCTGCCCCAATCCGGTTGATTGGTGATCAGGCAGTTCGATTTTAGCAAGTGGCTATGTAGGCTCTCAGTGACCTGCTGATCGCTGGTGGCGTTTTCTAAGTAGGCCGAATTGAACTGATAATCAGCGATCTCGATATCTTGCTCGTCAATGCATTCACCTTGCATGGTGACGATAGGTTGCTGAGTGTAGTGTTGAACACGATTTAAGACCACCTTCACCGGCTCGCCAGCACACACAGAGAGATCGTCAGTGAGTGTTTTTTCAACCTGTTGCCAGTCATCAAATCGTGTTTGATTAAAGCTATTGAGGTAGAGCTTAAACGACTTAGACTCAATCAAATGAGCACTGGTGGCAGGAATGGTCACTTCGCCGACAGCAACTTGTGGAAGACCATGCTGGTTAAGCCAAGACAGCTCATATAAGGTCCAAATATCGCAGCCTTTAAACGGTAGTGATTCACCAAGATCCAAGTCATCGCGATTTAAACTGCGTGGCACGGGTTGCAGTAGTGAAGGATCGTACTCAGAGGCATAGTCGGTTTTTTGTCCTAAAGTAAGGCCTGCGAGCTCTTTCGCACCAGAATATTTACTCATAATTTGTATTGTTTTCGATTAGAATACCGAGAATTTTACGCAATACCGACGTGGCTGTCATTAGCTCAAATCATGGCGCTACGCAAACTCATCAAGTTGGAGTGTGTTATGGCCAACAGTGCCTTGCAAGCATTATTTTCGTTTAGCCAGCGTTATCAGCAATCTTATCAACAAATTCATCAAAGCCTTCCTATTAGTGAAGAGTTGGCTGAACTGCCATCCCCCTGTGTAGTGCAAAAGCTTAGCAACGGTGTGGAGTGGCAAGCGACACCTCGTGAGCAGGCCAATGACTTAGCGAATATTGAACGCGGTATTGAGTTAACCCTGCATGACGATATTAAAACCTTTTACGGCGCGCAATACAGTGCTGATATGCCCGCACGTTTTGAGCACCATGAATTAACAATACTTCAAGTGTGGAGTGACGATGATTTTGAACGCCTACAAGAAAATGTTCTTGGCCACTTGGTGATGCAGCGCCGTTTGAAACTCAAGCCAACGGTGTTTATTGCGGCTACAGATGCTGACTTAGATGTCGTGTCTATCTGTAACTTAAGCGGTGAAGTGATTCTGGAAACCTTAGGTACAAAAAAACGTGTACATTTGGCGAATAATCTCGCTGAGTTTCTCGAACAACTCCAACCGATGGTGTAACCATGTACGTCGTTGAATTACAGTTTGAGTGTTTTGATAACACCACGATAAATGCCGTCGACAAAGCCATCAATGGCCTGATGGACGCACTACGTTATAACGGTCAGGTTTTAGGGCGAGAGTTTCCCATCGTGATGGGCGAGGGGGAATTCTTTGTACGTGTGGTATGTCCGGAAGAAGAGAGTTTGCATCCTAGGAATCATTCGGGATTTGTTAAAACATGTTTATCTCGGTTAAGTGATGCGGCGCTGTTAATGCCTAAGATGCGATTGCTCGGCCGTGATATGAACTCAGAACAAGCGGCTGAACCACAAGCACCTAGTTGGCAGATTCTGTATACCACCTATGTGCACACCTGTTCGCCGTTACGCAGTGGTGATTCCTTACTGCCGATCCCTTTGTATCGCAACCCGCCGACCTTTAATGGTGACCACAAAGCAGTTATTAAGTGGCAAACAGAATGGCAAGCTTGCGATGAATTGCAGATGGCGGGAGGCTGCCGAGCAGAGCATGCAGCGCTGCATGAAATCTGTGATGCAGACAGTGTACTCTTTCGTCGTGGCTGGGATTTACGTGGACGAATCGAATATCTAACGCAGATTCCTACCTACTACTATCAGTATCGAGTTGGAGGCAGTAGTTTGTCGGACGAACAAGCGCGCCCTTGCCCGAAATGCGGAGGCGATTGGCGTCTGGATGAACCATTGCATGATATCTTTCATTTTAAGTGTGAGAGTTGCCGAATCGTGTCCAACATCTCTTGGGATCATTTGAAGTAAATCGTGAACAACAAAAAAGGCCCCTAGGTAGGGGCCTTTTTATCACTGCTGAAATCTGCGTAGAGATTACCAGCCTTTAACCGCACCGCCGTTAAAGATGTCTGATGCTGCTTGGTAAACATCTTCAGTTTGGTAAGCTTTCACAAAGTTCTTCACGTTTTCATTATTAACGTTGTCTTCACGAGCAACGATAAGGTTTACGTATGGTGACTCTTTATCTTCAACAAACACACCGTCTTTCTCTGGTGTTAGGTTGATAGAACTTGCGTAAGTGGTATTAATGATAGACAAAGTTACATCGTCTAGAGAGCGCGGAAGCTGTGCGGCATCCAACTCAACAATTGAGATATTCTTTGGATTTTCGACGATATCTCGTACGGTTGCTTGTAAGCCCGCGTCATCACGCAGTGTGATTAGACCTTGTTGTTCTAGTAACAGCAATGAACGGCCTAGGTTGGTTGGATCATTTGGCACAGCAATACGTGCACCGTCTTGAATCTCGTCAACCGATTTTACTTGCTTAGAGTAGCCCGCGATTGGGTACACAAAGCTGTTACCTGCGACAGCCAATTTGTAACCACGGTCAGCGATTTGCTGGTCAAGGTAAGGCTTATGTTGGAAAGCGTTGACGTCGACAGAGCCGTCGTCTAGTGCTGCGTTTGGTGTTACATAGTCAGTAAAAGTCACCAACTCAACGTCAAGGTCGTATTTCTCTTTAGCAACTTTTGCTGCAACTTCGGCAACTTGTGCTTCTGCACCCGCCATGACACCGACTTTGATTTTGCTGTTGTCTTGGGCATCGTCGCCACAGCCTGTAAGGACTAACGCAGATGCAGTAGCAGCAATGGCTAGAAAACCCTTGAGTGAAAATTTCATGACTATCTCCTGTTAAACTTTAAATAAAATATATTGTTGTTATATAGCTTTGATTATCGATGATCGACACGGCGAACAATGGCATCACCGATAGATTGAATAATTTGAACCAGTACGATAAGCATGACTACGGTCACGGCCATAATCACGACATCGTAGCGATGGAAGCCATAGCGTATCGCCACGTCGCCAAGGCCACCGCCCCCGACCGTCCCCGCCATTGCGGAATAGCTGACTAAGGTAACAAGTGTGATGGTTACGCTATTAATAATGGTCGGCATCGCTTCTGGCAGCAATACTTTGCGAATAATTTGCATGGGAGTCGCTCCCATAGATTGTGCCGCTTCCACCAAGCCCGTAGGCACTTCTAGCAGTGCACCTTCAATCAAGCGGGCAACAAACGGGATGGCGCCGATGGTGAGGGGAACAATGGCCGCCGTGGTGCCAATAAACGTGCCAACCAACATTTTGGTGACTGGAATGATGGCAACCATTAGCACTAAGAAAGGTACGGAGCGGCCAATGTTAACAATGGCACCAAGCACGTTATTGAGTTTTGAGTTTTCCAACAAACCGCCTTTCTTGGTGGTGTGAAGAATAACACCGAGAGGAATCCCTAACGCAAAGCCCACGAGGCCAGAAACGGCGACCATATATAGGGTTTCCCAAGTTGCAGTAAGAAGCAGCTTAGAGTTCAAATCCATCCATGTTGCAATGTCATTAAAGGACATAACCTAATACCTCTACTTTTACGTTATGTTCATCTAGGAAAACCAGAGCGCTATTGCCATCTTGTTCTGCACCATACAGCTCTGCCACCATCATGCCGAACTTAACGCCGCCAGCGTAATCAAGGTCAGAACTCAGAATGCTGACGTCGATATTGAATTTGCGCGCTATCTGCGACATAAGCGGTGCATCTACTGTGGCACCAGTAAATTCTAAGCGAACCAGCGGATGACTCCCTTCAACAGGTTGTTGATGCAGGCGAGCTTGGTAGTCTTCAGGAATTGAAAGGTCCAAGGTTGAACGAATGAATTCATGCGCCAAAGCCGTTTTAGGATGAGCGAAGATTTCACCGACTGTGCCTTTTTCCACCAATTCACCATCACCGATGATCGCGACTTCATGACAGATGCTTTTTACGACATCCATTTCATGCGTGATCAGCAAAATAGTGATGTGCAGCTTGCGGTTGATCTCTTTTAGTAGTTCCAAAATGGAATGGGTTGTTGCCGGGTCAAGCGCGCTGGTCGCCTCATCACACAACAATACTTTCGGATCAGATGCCAGTGCTCGCGCAATGGCCACACGTTGCTTCTGTCCACCACTAAGGTTGGCTGGATAGGTATCGCGTTTATCGGCAAGACCAACAAGGGCTAACAGCTCTGCCACTTTGGTTTCAATGTGCGAACTCTCTTTACCGGCGAGCTCTAAGGGTAAAGCAACGTTTTCAAACACAGTGCGTGACGACAGCAAATTAAAATGCTGAAAGATCATCCCGATGTTACGACGAGCTTCACTCAACTCACGTTTTGATAGTGTTGTCAGGTTCACACCGTCGACGATAATATCGCCAGTGGTTGGCGCTTCTAGCATGTTCACACAGCGGATCAGTGTACTCTTCCCTGCACCTGATGAACCGATGACACCGAAAATCGTTCCTTGAGTGATTTTCAAGTTGATGTCTCGTAATGCGTGAATTTCTTTGTGGCCTTGGTAAAAGACTTTGTTTACTTGATTAATTTCAATCATTTAACAACCTGTTCATTCGTTGTACAGGGAATTCAGTAGAATATTTTGAGCTAAATCTCATTTGTTAGCAGATGCTAGGGGTTTCAAGGATTCAAGTCAATAGATATTTTGACGTCTAGACGGCTAAATGCAGCAGAATGCACTGTCTTTTCGGAATTAGATAGTGATGAAAGAAATAAAGCGTGCAATAATTCCTAACAACCATTTTGAGTTAAGAAAGAGAAGTAAGTTTTGGCTAAACCAGCAGTGTTTTTAGACCGTGACGGCGTGATTAATGTTGACCACGGATACGTCCATGATGAACACGACTTCGAATTTATCGAAGGGGTATTTGAAGCGTGTAAACAGCTTAAGCAAATGGGCTATCAGTTGGTGTTAGTCACCAATCAGTCAGGAATTGCGCGCGGTAAGTTTAGCGAAGACCGTTTCTTGTCATTAACCCAATGGATGGACTGGAACTTCGTTGATAATGGCGTTGAGTTCGATGGTATTTACTACTGCCCGCATCATCCTGAATTTGGTCAAGGCAAATATAAAGAAGAGTGTGATTGCCGAAAACCTAAACCAGGCATGTTCATTTCGGCTCGGGATTTTTTGAAAATCGATATGGCCAACTCGGTGATGGTTGGGGACAAAGCAGAAGACCTTATGGCGGCAGCATCGGCAGACGTTGGTACGAAAATTTTGGTCAAAACCGGTAAACCCATAACCGAGCAAGGAGAAGCACTGGCCGATGCGGTGTTAAACAGTTTGGCTGACGTGCCCGGTTATCTCAGCAAATAGCATTATACTTAAAGGTCGCAAAGCGACCTTTTTTATTGCTAACGGCTAAGGAGTGGGAATGAGAAAACAGTCTTCTTTAGTAATTGGGTTACTGGTGTCTTTTTACTTAACGGCCTGCAGCTCTTTCGAGCAGCATACTTATGGTGCTCCACTGATTTATCGATGTGAATCAGGTGAACGCTTCTCGGTAGGCTATGCGCCGGATGGCCACATCGCTGAATTAGGGTTATCAGAGAAAGTCTATCCGTTAAAACGTATTCGCTCGGGCTCAGGGGCTCGCTACATCTTAGCCAATGATACGCCGGATACCTATCACCCGATCATGCTCTTTACCAAAGGGAATGAAGCGCGATTGGAATTTAAAGGCACAATCTTTAAAAACTGCGCTGTAGATAATTAGAATTTAATGCGGTAAAAAGCCAGTCTTTGTAAGGCAAGGACTGGCTGAGTTCGGTAGTTTTACGCGGGCTGGGAATGAATCAGCTGACGACGAGTGATTGCTCTGGAGCCGGGTGAGGCAGCGCCTTAAGGTCGGAACGGAAGTTTTTCTGCCAAGCGTGAATATCATTCTTACGCAGAATGGCCATCATTTTTTGCCAGCGATCTACACGTTCGTCTTGTGGCATTTGTATCGCTTCGGCCAAGCGTTTAGCAACCGTTTCAGTATCGTATGGATTAACGATAACCGCATCGGTTAACTCTGCCGCAGCGCCCGCGGTTTCTGATAGAACAAGAACGCCTGGATCTTCGGGATCTTGCGAAGCCACATATTCTTTGGCGACAAGATTCATCCCATCGCGTAATGGCGTCACAAAGCCGACATGAGCCAAGTTATATAAAGCGAGAATAGTACGTCGACGAAAACCGCGGTTTATATATCTTAGAGGTGTCCAGTCGAAGTCTGCGTACGTACCGTTAACGTGGCCTGCGACTTGGTCAATACGCTGAGCTAATTCTGAGTACGCTTTTACATCACCACGAGACGTTGGTGCAACCTGCATACATACGATTTTGCGATGCATTTCAGCGTGGTTTTTAAGCAATTGTTCATAGGACTGAATGCGGCGGAAAATACCTTTACTGTAATCTAGCCTATCGACGCCCATAATTAACTTGCGTTCGCCAAGCTCCTCTTCCAGCTGTTGGTACTCTTTGGAATTTTTACCGACTTGAACTAAGCGTGACATCTCATCGGCTTCAATGCCAATGGGATAAACCCCGGTTTGCACATTGTGGCCTTTACAATCAACCAGACCAGAAGGTGGCACTGTACCACCGAGCCCATAGCGAATCGATTCATGGAAATTGTGTTCATCGATTTTGGTATGAAAACCCACTAAATCGTAATGAAGCAGTTCATTGAGCATCTGCTTGTAGTCGGGCAGTGCTCTTAACAGGTCATAAGATGGGAATGGGGTATGTAGGAAAAAACCAATTGGGCATTTTACGCCAGCTTCGCGCAGCATTTGCGCCATTGGAATTAACTGATAGTCATGAATCCAAATTGTGTCATCCGGTTTTAAATAAGGCAGTAACTGGTTGACATATTTGCGGTTCACTCCTAGATAGCCCATACGATAGTTATGACGATACGCCATCAAATCCGGCCGTTGGTGAAACAGTGGCCAAAGGACGCTATTGGCATAGCCTAGATAAAAATTGTTGTATTCGTTTTGTCGTAAACCAATAGTGACAAAATCAATATTGTTGCGTCGCTCTTCACGAACTTCTGTGGTTGGGCGGTTTTCAATTCTTCCGTTCCAGCCGAACCACAATCCTCCTGCTTCTGCCATTGCAGCAAGCACTCCAACAGCTAGGCCGCCTTGCGACCCACTGTTTAGAGAATCGGGCCTCGCGACCCGATTGGATACCACGACTAATCGACTCATAGTTCATCCTCCCAACGTTGACTCAAAATACGTGCACAATTAATTATGCCGACCATACTGTAGGTTTGCGGGAAGTTACCCCACAATTCACCTGTGTTCGGCTCTAAATCTTCAGATAACAATCCAACGTGGTTACGGCGCTCAAGTAAGTCTTCAAATAACTCTCGGGCTTCTTCGACGCGACCAATCGCTGCCAGTGCTTCGATGTACCAGAAGGAGCAAATGGTGAAGGCATTTTCTGGCGCGCCAAAATCGTCTTCAATCACATAGCGGAAAATATATTTACTGCCTTGCGGACGCAGCTGATCTTCGATTGATTCCACTGTACCGACAAAGCGCGGATCGTCACCTTTGACATAGCCTAATGAGCAAGCAAGTAGCAAGCTTGCATCCATAGTGTCACCGCCCCACGTTGCGGTGTAGCTATTTAACTCAGTATTAAAGGCGTGTTGGTCGATATCCTGACGGATTTGGTCCGCATGACGTTGCCAATATTCTTGACGGCCATGAAGTTGCAGGGACTTGGCGATTTTGGCTAAGCGGTCTGCTGCGGCCCAGCACATCATGCTGGAGAACGTATGAATATGTTGACTGCCACGCAGCTCCCACAAGCCAGCATCTGGCTGATTGTAGTACTTCACGGCTTTCTCTCCCACGGTCTCTAGCAGTGGGAATAAGCGTTTATCGTCGGGTTTGCGAATGCGTTCATCAAAAAACATTTGAGTCGCTGAGAGTACAATCGCACCATAGACGTCATGCTGAATTTGGTCCGCCGCTTGGTTACCAAAACGCACAGGACCCATGCCTCGATAACCATCAAGCTTGGTGATAATGCGCTCTTCCATTTCTTTATCACCATTGATGCAAAATACCGGCTGTAGGTATTCATCATCAACGGTTGCCGCAAGGTTGACCAAGTAATGAAGGTATTGCTCCATAGTCCCGGTGACACCAAGGCGATTCAAGGCATGAACAGTGAAGTAACTGTCGCGTAGCCAGCAGAAGCGGTAGTCCCAGTTACGTTCGGTGTCTTTAGCTTCGGGAATAGAGGTGGTCATTGCCGCGACAATAGCGCCGGTATCTTCAAAAGCACTGAGTTTAAGAGTGATTGCCGAGCGAATAACCGCATCTTGCCACTCATAAGGAATGGCGAGGTTACACACCCACTCTCGCCAGCTTGTCTCGGTTTCATGCAAAAAGCGCTGGGTTAGCTGTTGAATCGGCTCTTCAATGCTGTCGTTGGAGCCAAAAATAAGATGTGATTTACGGTCGAGTATAAACCACTTTTCATCAAGAATGCTGGTCACGGAAATATCGGTCGTGAGGCGAAGCGATTGGGTCGCACCATTGAATTTGATGTGATTACTGCCTTCAAGACGTTGATATGCGGTGTCTTGCTCGTTATCCGCTGGGCGAATACGTACGCGAATTTTGGGTGAGCCAATGGGCTCAAGAATGCGCATAATCGTGACTGGTCTATGGGTACGGCCGTATTGCCAAAGGCGCGGAGCAAAGTCAGTGATCACCACGCCATTACCGCTTTGATCGTAGAGGGTGGTTTTTAAAATCGCCGTATTTTTTTGGTATTGTTGCTCGCTGTGACTAAATCCATCAACGTCAATACCATAAGTACCGTTTAAATCTTCTTTATTTCCGCTTTTCAGCAATGAAGCGAATACGGGGTCGCTGTCAAAACGAGGCATGCAGCACCAGACGATTTCCCCCATTTTGTTGACGAGTGCACTAATTCTACAGTTACCGATCAGTGCTAGTTCTAGGTTATTGTCGTGCATAGTCTTCCTCGCTGGTTAAATTCTTAAGAAAATATTCAAGGACGTGTTGCGGTGAGGACAGGTGATAGTCAGCACAGCTGTCTCCATCGCCAATTTTGACCGAAATACCATTGTGCTGCTTGACCCAAGCAAAAGCATGTTCGTCAGTGACATCATCGCCAAAGTACCAAGGGATACGTCCAGCAAAAGGGGATGATTGGATAAACTGAGCGAGCGCTGAGGCTTTATCAATGCCTCGCGGCTTGACTTCGCGAATAAATTTGCCTGTTTGAATTTCGAGCTGCGTCGCGCTGCCGATTAGCGTGCTCAAAAAGTTTTCAACCTGACGTTCCATGTCGGGGTGACTCCGATAATGTATCGCTATCGATAGCGGTTTCTGTTCCAGCAAAAGTCCATGCTGTTGGCAAAACTGTTGACACTGTTGAACCAGTGCGTCGGGCACTGCAGACACCTGTGGATGGTGTTGAATGGATTGGGTTGACTCCCAACGATATTGCATTCCATGACTACCACTGACGGCGATGTCTGGAAGTGCTAACAACTGATCGATCGATTCAATGCTGCGCCCACTAACAAGTGCTAGTGCATGTTGAGTGTGCTCATTTAACTGTAGCAGCATTTTTCGTAAAGAGTCGCTGACGATCACAGCATCAGGAGTGGGTTGTAGGTCGACAAGTGTACCGTCAAAATCCAAAAATATTGCAGCCTTATTAAAATCTAGATCCGGCAATTTATTTTGCATGTAGAGACTCTCTTATCTAAGCGTTATATTTAACCTAACGCGTCTAAAAAAATAAAACAAGTACATTGATACAAGGGCTTATATTAATATTGGGACATTTTATATAATTAAAAGTTTAACTTTTATAAAGTGGTTTTTTTAATGCTAAATGGTGAGTAAGGCGAGTCATATCAATGGTTAAAAGGGTTTTGTTTTTTTCTTTTCCTGTTGTTAACTTAATTAAATAATTTCAACTAGGTGAGTGTAATAATTACATGCTCAGTATGTAATTATTTTATTATTTAAAGTGGAATGCGGAGGTTATTTATTTTTTATTATTCCTAATCGCTTATTATTTTGTATATTTGTTTTTTTAAGTTTTAAATTAATATTGGATTAGAGAGGATTTAAAGTAAATAATGGTATTATTATTTCTTAAATATCAGTTGGTTACTGATGTTATTTGTTGTTGCTTTTGTCTGGTTTTTAGCCAGTTTTTATCTAAGAAGACGATTAAATTGTAATAGAGATAGGAGCAAGGAAAGTACGCAAAAATTATTATTTTTGGTTGATTTTTGCTCAATGAAATACATGAAGAGCAAAGGAAGAACGTGGAGTAAGATGGAAAGAACCTATAAAAAAAAGACCCGCTTAAAAAAGCGGGTCTTTTCAAGATGGTGGAGGGGGACGGATTCGAACCATCGAAGGCGGAGCCGGCAGATTTACAGTCTGCTCCCTTTGGCCACTCGGGAACCCCTCCGGAGTTTTTCCTATCTAAAATAGGCTTAATCGACGTTTTCCCAACACAGTCAATTAAGGTTTTCTCTATTGAGAAGAAGATGGTGGAGGGGGACGGATTCGAACCATCGAAGGCGGAGCCGGCAGATTTACAGTCTGCTCCCTTTGGCCACTCGGGAACCCCTCCAGGGTTTTTCCTATCTAAAATAGGCTCAATCGGCGTTTTCCCAACACGTCCAATTAAGGTTTTCTCTACTGAGAAGAAGATGGTGGAGGGGGACGGATTCGAACCATCGAAGGCGGAGCCGGCAGATTTACAGTCTGCTCCCTTTGGCCACTCGGGAACCCCTCCAGGGTTTTCCTATCTAAAATAGGCTCAATCGACGTTTTCCCAACACAGTCAATTAAGGTTTTCTCTACTGAGAAGAAGATGGTGGAGGGGGACGGATTCGAACCATCGAAGGCGGAGCCGGCAGATTTACAGTCTGCTCCCTTTGGCCACTCGGGAACCCCTCCAGGGTTTTTTCCTATCTAAAATAGGCTCAACCAACGTTTTCCCAACACATTGGCTAAGTGCGGAGCGCATCATAACAAACTCGGCAACGCTGTAAAGAGTTTTTGTAGAAATTAGAGCCGAATGCTGCCTTTTTCGTCAAAGCGGACGATTGTAGTCCAATTGATGTAGAGTAATGAGAAGTTACTTACACTTTTGCTGGTTGTATTTACACTCCTTGACGTTTAAAACCCTGTTATCTCGCTACACTAACATCAGTTTTTAACTCGCAGATCCATCATAATGAAAACAAAAACGACAATAACGACTTTACTTACATTGGCGCTCTCGACTTTAACCTTCTCTACTGCGGCTGCAAACCGTGCAATTTCGGTGATTACCGAGATGGTTGAAATGCACGAAGTTTCCCAAGCATTAACGTTAGTGGGCAAATTGGACGCTGAGCAATCGGTCGTGATTTCACCTGAAGTGACCGGGAAAATCGACCGTATCGCAATTAAAGAAAATCAGTTGGTGACCAAAAATCAACTGCTGATCCAGCTGGATGAAGATAAAATTCGCGCGGCACGAGCAGAAGCCCAAGCGTACTTACATGATGAGCAGCGAAAGCTGCGTGAATTTGAACGTTTGGTGAAACGCAACGCAATCACTCAAACGGAAATTGACGCTCAAAAGGCGAGCGTTGAGATTGCTCAGGCAAGACTTGCGGCATCTGACGCCAATTTGGCCGATCTTAATATTCGAGCCCCGTTTGCTGGGCGCATTGGCTTCATCGATTTTAGCCGCGGCAAAATGGTCAGTAGCGGAGAAGCGTTGTTGACGTTAGATGACCTGTCTGTGATGCAACTGGATCTGCAAGTCCCAGAGCGTTATCTTAATTTGATCAAACAACAAATGGCGGTTACCGCCCGCACGAGTGCGTGGGGCGATCGCACGTTTTATGGGCATGTTGTTGGCGTCGATACCCGCATTAACGCGGAAACGCTAAATTTACGCGTACGTATCCATTTTGATAATCAAGATGAAGCTTTAAAACCAGGAATGCTGCTATCGGCCACCTTGGCTTTTCCTGCGCTAGAGGCGGCGATTATTCCTGTCCAAGCTTTAGAGTATTCAGGCACCAAACGCTATGTTTATGTGGTGGATGAGAACAACATTGCACACCGCCGAGAGGTGGTTCTTGGCGCGCGAGTGGAAAACCAAGTGGTCATTGAAAAAGGCGTGACAATTGGTGAAAAGCTGGTTGTGCAAGGCATTGTTAATATGCGCGATGGTGCGGCTGTGGTTGAAGTGGGTAAGGATGGACGCCCGGTTGCGCAAGAGGATAATCAGTAATGTTGTTGTCTGATGTTTCTGTTAAACGGCCAATTGCCGCCATCGTTTTAAGTTTGCTGCTATGTGTTTTTGGTTTTGTCTCGTTTTCCAAGTTGGCAGTACGTGAAATGCCGGATATCGAAAGCCCGGTTGTTTCGGTATCTACTCGTTATGAAGGCGCGTCCGCCACCATCATTGAAAGCCAAATCACGTCGGTACTGGAAGATCAATTGTCTGGCATCAGCGGCATTGATGAAATTTCCTCGACTACGCGTAATGGCAGTTCACGAATAACCATTACCTTTGACTTAGGCTACGACTTAACGATTGGAGTGAGCGATGTGCGAGATGCGGTTGCTCGAGCTCAGCGTTCGTTACCTGAAGAGGCAGATGATCCGATTGTGTTCAAAAATAACGGTTCTGGCGAAGCCTCGGTGTATATCAACCTAAGTTCATCTCTAATGGACCGAACGCAACTGACGGATTACGCTGAGCGCGTGTTGTTGGATAGATTCAGCCTGATTTCGGGCGTCAGTTCGGTGGATATTTCTGGTGGCTTGTACAAAGTCATGTACGTAAAATTAAAGCCCGAATTAATGGCAGGCCGTGGCGTGACCACCAGTGATATCACCACCGCTTTGCGTCAAGAAAACTTAGAAAGCCCTGGTGGAGAAGTGCGTAATGATCAGATTGTTATGTCCGTACGCACGGCTCGTAGCTATAAAACACCAGAAGATTTCCAGTATCTCGTGGTAAAACGTGCCAGTGATAACTCACCGATTTATCTCAAAGATATCGCGGATGTTTATATCGGTGCTGAAAACGAGAGTTCGACGTTTAAAAGTGATGGCGTGGTAAATGTGAGCATGGGGGTCATTCCTCAATCGGATGCCAATCCTTTGGATGTGGCCAAAGCCGTGCATGCCGAGGTCGATAGAGCGCAGCGCTTTCTGCCCGAAGGAACGCGTTTAGCGATTGACTATGATTCGACGGTGTTTATCGAGCGTTCCATCTCTGAAGTCTACAGCACACTATTTATCACGGGCGGTTTGGTGATTTTGGTGCTGTATATTTTCATCGGTCAAGCACGTGCGACTTTAATTCCAGCTGTCACGGTACCTGTGTCTCTCATTTCTTCATTTGTTGCGGCCTATTATTTTGGCTTTTCTATCAACTTGATTACCTTGATGGCGCTGATCTTATCCATCGGGCTGGTCGTCGATGATGCAATTGTGGTGGTTGAAAATATTTTCCATCACATTGAACGAGGCGAAAAGCCACTGCTTGCCGCCTATAAAGGCGCTCGTGAAGTTGGGTTTGCTGTGATAGCGACAACATTGGTGCTCGTGATGGTGTTCCTACCAATATCCTTTATGGATGGTATGGTTGGATTACTGTTCACCGAGTTCTCGGTGTTACTGGCGATGTCGGTGATTTTCTCTTCTCTCATTGCGCTCACGTTGACGCCTGTTTTAGGCAGCAAAATCCTGAGTGCCAATGTCAAACCGAATCGGTTTAATCGTGTGGTTGATGATCTATTTTCTCGCTTAGAAACGGGCTATCGCCGCGTGCTTGGCTATGCTCTGCGCTGGAAATGGGCGGCTCCGGTGATTATTTTGGCCTGTATTGCGGGCAGTTTTGGCTTGCTGAAGTTGGTGCCTGCTCAGCTGACTCCGTCAGAAGACCGAGGGGTTATCTTTGCCTTTGTACGTGGTGCAGATGCGACCAGTTATAATCGTATGTCTGCCAATATGGATTTAGTCGAAGAGCGACTGTTGCCATTACTCGGCCAAGGTTTCTTAAAGTCATTTAGCATTCAATCTCCGGCGTTTGGAGGTAATGCGGGTGATCAAACGGGGTTCGTGATCATGATTTTGGATGATTGGAACGAACGTGATATTACCGCGCAAAATGCCTTAGGCGAAGTACGTAAGGCGCTCGCTGGGATTCCGGATGTTCGTGTGTTTCCGTTTATGCCCGGGTTTCGTGGGGGATCGAGTGAACCTGTGCAGTTTGTGATCGGAGGGTCGGACTATCAAGAGTTACAAGGTTTAGCCGAGACACTCAAACAACGTGCGGAAGACTCCCCTTTGATGGAAGGGGCGGACATTAATTATTCTGAAAAGACACCAGAGCTGGTGGTTACTGTGGATAAACAGCGCGCTGCAGAGCTGGGAGTCAGTGTCGCCGATATCTCCAACACCTTAGAGGTGATGCTCGGTGGGAAAAAAGAAACCACGTTTGTTGAACGTGGTGAAGAGTATGACGTTTATCTGCGTGGTGATGAAAACAGCTTCAATAATGCTGCCGATCTGAGTCAAATATACATGCGTACCCAGCGAGGTGAGTTGGTGACCTTGGATGCATTAACTCGAATTGATGAAGTGGCGTCTGCGATTCGTCTTTCTCACTACAATAAACAGAAAGCGATTACGGTTACTGCTAATTTGTCGCAAGGTGCGACGTTAGGGGCGGCGCTCGATTTTCTTGATCAGCAAGCGCTTGAGGTGTTGCCTGGCGATGTCAGTGTTAGCTATTCAGGGGAGTCGAAAGACTTTAAAGAGAATCAATCGAGTGTGCTGGTGGTTTTCGCTTTGGCCTTGTTGGTCGCTTATTTAGTGCTAGCGGCTCAGTTTGAAAGCTTCATTAACCCACTGGTGGTGATGTTTACCGTTCCGATGGGAGTGTTTGGCGGCTTTCTTGGCATGTGGCTAATGGGTGAGGGGATGAACATCTACAGCCAAATTGGCATGATTATGTTAATTGGCATGGTCACCAAAAATGGCATTTTGATTGTTGAGTTTGCCAACCAACTTCGTGATCGTGGGATTGAGTTTGAAAAGTCGATAGTGGATGCAGCTGCGCGTCGATTGCGGCCAATTTTGATGACAGCCTTTACCACGTTAGCTGGCGCGATTCCATTAATTACCTCTCAAGGGGCTGGCTATGAAAGCCGAGTCGCGGTCGGGACGGTCATCTTCTTTGGAATGGGATTTGCGACGTTAGTTACCTTGTTTGTGATTCCTGCAATGTATCGCCTCATTTCCGCCTCGACGCGTTCTCCTGGTCATGTGGAAGCCGAGCTTAATCTTGAATTGAGTCATGATGTTAAAGCTCGTTCGACACATTAGCGGCATGTGTGTGTTTGGAGGACTAAAAAGCCCGCGTTTGCGGGCTTTTGCATTATGACATCGCCACTCTAACTGTAGGTAACGGTATAACGAGTTGGTTTATGATTCATGGCCAGTACAATATTGAGTACCACTGCGCCAAGTACCGAGAGGGCGATAGTCAGAGAGGAAACAAAGAAAAATGACGCCACCAAAATCGCGCAGTCCAACACCATTTGTGACTTGCCGACTGAGAGGCCAAATTTATCTTGAAGGTAAAGGCACAAGACATTAAACCCGCCAAGACTCGCACGATGGCGAAATAGAATCAGCATACCGAGGCCCATCAACAAGCCTCCAATCACGGCGCAATATATCTCATTAATCATATCGACATGGATGACCAAGTCAGAATGATCGACCAGAATCGACACTAAGCCGCCTGCCACCGCACTATTCAGAGCAAAGGTGCCTCCAAATCGCCGCCAAGCCATTAAGTAAAATGGGCTATTAATTAAAAAGTACAAACTGCCAAAAGAGAGTGGAACAAAATGGGTCGCGAGTAGGGCTAAACCTGTGGTTCCTCCAGTCAGTAAGCCAACAGATTTTAAAAAGAATACCCCTTGGGCAACAAGAAAGGTGCCCGTTGCAATGGCGATCCAATCTTCCTTTATTGAATGTTTTTCCATCAATTTTAATTTAAGTATGAGAAATATGACGAGCATACTAAGGAAAACCTCAGATTTTCGGTAGCTTGGAAGGGAAAATTAAGGTAAACCTATGTAATTATGATTTTACGCAGTGTAAAGGTCTAAGTTGACACTTCTGCTAATAGGGATATACCCAGCTTAATTGCTTTATACTGGACGTAAGTCATCATGAAAAAACTGCATGACAAAAAGTGAAATTTTCGCTTTATGACCTTAAGTATATTCTGTAGAATGCGCGCCATATTACGGTGACGAAAACGTTTGCTTTTGGTCGTTGAATGGTTTTTTCGCAATTTTCAGTAAAAATCTGAGTCAGGAGATACAGATGCTAAAGCGTGATATGAACATCGCAGATTATGATGCCGAGCTGTTTGCAGCAATCCAGGAAGAAACACTTCGCCAGGAAGAACACATTGAACTTATCGCTTCAGAAAACTACACCAGTCCACGTGTAATGGAAGCACAAGGCTCTCAGCTTACTAACAAGTACGCTGAAGGCTATCCAGGCAAGCGCTACTACGGTGGTTGTGAATACGTCGACAAAGCAGAAGCTCTCGCGATCGATCGCGCATGCCAACTGTTTGAATGTGAATACGCAAACGTGCAGCCACACTCTGGTTCGCAGGCAAACAGTGCAGTGTATATGGCGCTACTTAACCCAGGCGACACGGTTTTAGGTATGAGCCTTGCGCACGGTGGCCACCTGACTCACGGTTCTCCAGTGAACTTCTCTGGTAAGCACTACAACGTTATTCCTTACGGTATTGATGCCCAAGGTCAAATCAATTACGACGAGATGGAAGCGCTTGCTCTAGAGCACAAACCAAAGATGATCATTGGTGGTTTCTCGGCTTATTCGCAAATCGTTGATTGGAAACGTATGCGTGACATTGCCGATAAGGTTGATGCTTACCTGTTTGTTGATATGGCGCACGTTGCTGGTCTAATTGCTGCGGGTGTTTACCCAACGCCACTACCTCACGCACACGTTGTGACCACCACAACTCACAAAACATTAGCAGGCCCTCGTGGTGGTTTGATTTTGTCAAACGCTGGCGAAGACATGTATAAAAAACTGAACTCAGCGGTATTCCCTGGTGGCCAAGGTGGTCCTTTGATGCACGTGATTGCTGGTAAAGCCGTCGCGTTCAAAGAAGCGATGGAACCTGAATTCAAAGCCTATCAGGCTCGTGTTGTTGAAAATGCAAAAGCGATGGTTGCTCAATTCCAAGAGCGTGGCTACAAAATCGTCTCTAACAGCACAGAAAATCATTTGTTCCTAGTGGATTTGATCGACAAAGATATCACAGGTAAAGAGGCGGATGCGGCTCTTGGCGCGGCAAACATCACTGTGAACAAAAACTCAGTGCCTAATGACCCTCGCAGCCCGTTTGTGACATCTGGTATCCGTGTTGGTACGCCAGCGATTACTCGCCGTGGCTTTACCGTAGAAGATGCCAAGCAGCTGGCTAATTGGATGTGTGATGTTCTAGATAACATCAATAGTGAAGCGGTGATTGAAGAGACTAAGCAAAAAGTGCTTGAGATTTGTAAGCGTCTACCTGTTTACGCTTAACAGTAAAGGCTCGTATAAAAAAGCCCGCGATACTCGCGGGCTTTTTTGTGGTTACTTATTAATGTTTAGTAAGGTGCCTGATTTGCACTTAAACGAGTAATACTTGCTGGTTTCATTAAACTTCCCTAACCCTTCGCCGTCACAGTAGTCAATGTTGATATCGCGCATTGTGGTTAAGGTGTCTTCACTGTCGAGTGCGAATTTAGCGCCGTCAGCACAGGCGATACGAATGCGGCCATCGTCGCTTACAGAATAGAGGTCAACTTCTGTGTTACACAGTTCAAATGAGGCTTCGCGGTAGTTATCTTGTGAAGTTGTGGATGAGCATCCAGCCACTGAGGCGGCGATAACCACCATAGCAAGTCCAAGCTTTTTCATAATAGTTCCTTGAAATGGCGTGAATTAGGTTTCTAGTCACGAGGTTTTAAATTAAGACTATCCACACTGTGCGACCTTTTCAAGATGAATACTAAAAAGGGTTAGTCGAATGACTAACCCTTTTCGAAGCTTGTGGCAGAGATCGAATTGGTTATTTGATCTCTACACCTTTTGCTTGAAGGTCAGCATGGTACGAAGAACGTACAAATGGCCCGCAGGCAGCGTGTGTGAAACCCAGTTCCAGAGCAATGTCTTTTAATTCATCAAACTCTGATGGCGGCACATAACGTTCTACCGGCAAGTGGTGACGGCTTGGCGCAAGGTATTGACCAAGGGTCAGCATGGTGACGCCATGGGCACGTAAATCTTTCAGGACTTCGACGATCTCTTCTTTGGTTTCCCCAAGGCCCATCATCAAACCTGATTTAGTCGGGACATCAGGGTGTTGCTGTTTAAATTTTTGTAGCAGTTGTAAAGACCACTTGTAGTTCGCGCCAGGACGCGCCTTACGGTAAAGGCGCGGTGCGGTTTCTAGGTTGTGGTTGAACACATCCGGTGGATTGTCTTTAAGTAAATCCAGTGCAACGTCCATGCGCCCACGGAAATCTGGTACGAGTGTTTCGATACGAATCTCTGGGTTCAGCGCTCGAATCTCACGGTTGCAGTCTGCAAAGTGTTGAGCGCCGCCATCACGCAAATCATCACGGTCTACCGACGTAATCACCACGTATTTTAGCTTCATATCCTGGATTGTTTTGGCGAGCTTTTTCGGCTCATCGGCTTCTGGGGTCAACGGACGACCATGGGCAACATCACAGAAAGGGCAACGACGTGTACAGATAGCACCCAAAATCATAAATGTCGCCGTGCCATGGTTAAAACACTCAGCGAGGTTAGGGCACGATGCTTCTTCACACACTGAATGCAAATTATTTTTGCGCATTGCAGACTTAATGTCTTGAATGCGTTGGCTATCCGCCGGCAATTTGATTTTCATCCAATCCGGTTTACGCAGGATTTCTTTTTGTTCGGTTGGCATGTTCTTAACAGGAATCAATGCCATTTTATCAGCGTCACGGTATTTAACGCCTTTTTCCATCTGGATAGGTTTGCTCATGCTTCTTTACCTGTGAAAGGTGCTTCTGTACTGAATTCTACGTGCTCGTACGCTAATCGTTCGACGAGGTGTTCAATGAGTTGCTGTTCAACGGTATCTATGTCGCTTGGCCCGCCGAGTTGGCTAACTTGCACCATCTCCATGCCTGAGTAGCCACATGGATTAATACGCAAGAACGGGGTCAAATCCATATTGACGTTCAGCGCCAAACCGTGAAACGAACAACCTTTGCGGATGCGCAGTCCCAGAGAGCAGATTTTTTTGCCATCAACATACACACCTGGTGCATCCGGCCTTGCGCTTGCTGTGATATCAAACGAACCAAGCGTGTTGATGACAAGATTTTCGATGTGCGTGACCAGATCACGCACGCCAAGTTTTTTGCGGCGAAGGTTAATCAAAAAATAGACAACCAATTGCCCGGGGCCGTGGTAAGTCACTTGACCGCCACGGTCACTTTGAACCACGGGGATATCGCCGGTATTGAGAAGATGTTCTGCTTTGCCTGCTTGACCCTGAGTAAACACGGGATTGTGTTCGACAAGCCATATCTCATCTAGGGTTTCGTCAGTGCGGTTGTCGGTAAAGTCATGCATGGCTTGCCATATCGGCAAGTAATCACATTGACCAAGCCTTTTGACGATCAGCTGGTTTTGCATGCGGGTATCCATCTTCAATCAACAAGTGGCTGCGATTATAAACGTCTTAGCCGTCATGAACTATACGTTGATAACACATTTTTAACCTTAGAAAGGCTAAAGGTTTTTTATCTTATTGATTATAAAAAGAAAGCAGCAAACGCTGCTTTCAAAAAAAATTTAACTTTTAAAAAAATTACAGAACCATGCGCACGATTTCAATGTCACCCAGCTCTTTATAAAGCACTTCGACTTGCTCAATTGAGGTGGCTTTAATGGTAACCGATACCGAGTGGTAGTTGCCTTTTGCACTAGGTTTGACTTGCGGGTTGTAATCACCTGGCGCGTGACGCTGAATAACTTCTAACACAAGATCTGGAAGCTCTGGTTTTGCGTAACCCATGACCTTGTAAGTAAAAGAACAAGGAAACTCAAGCAGGTCTTTCAATTTTGCGTCTGAGTTGATTGTTAGCATAGAGGAACTCCAGTTACGATTATTAAGTAAACGGGGCGAATAGTACTGTCTCTTGATGTGGAACTCAAGTTATGCGGCACTTTAACTGACGATCAACAAAGGCCGCGAGAGCGGCCTTTGTTAGCAAACAATGTTCAAGTTTAGAACAAGCCTTTGAATAGTAGAACAATGTAGTCCCACAGACGGCTAAATAGGCTGCCTTGATGAACATCTTCAAGCGCCATCAATGGGTATTCTGCTACGTCTTCATCATTGAGTTGGTAGTAAAGTTTACCGACGACATCGCCTTTTTGGATTGGCGCTTCCAGTTCTTTTTCAAGTACAAAACTCGCTTTAAGGTTTTTCGCCTGACCGCGAGGTAGTGTTACGTAAGTATCTTTATCGACGCCTAAAGCAACAGTGTCTTTGTCACCCATCCATACTTTTTCGTCAACAAAAGTTTCGCCAGCTTTATGTGGCGCTACAGTTTCAAAGAAACGGAAGCCGTAGCTTAGTAGCTTTTTACTTTCTGACTTACGGGCATTGGAACTTTTGGTTCCCATCACAACGGAAACCAAACGCATCTGACCTTCAGTTGCTGAGCTTACTAGGCTGTAACCCGCCTTGCTGGTATGGCCGGTTTTAATGCCGTCAACGTTCATGCTTTTATCCCAAAGCAAACCATTACGGTTGTATTGGGTAATGCCGTTGTATGTAAATTTCTTCTCAGCATAGAGAGCGTATTCGTCAGGAACGTCACGAATCAGAGCAGAACCAAGCAGCGCCATATCATAAGGTGTTGAGTACAGTTCTGGGTTATCTAACCCGTGAACGTTGGCAAAATGAGTGTTGGTCATACCAATGCTTTCTGCCCATGCGTTCATCAAGTCGACAAATGCATCTTCAGAACCGGCAATGTGCTCTGCCATCGCGACACACGCGTCATTACCTGATTGGATAATGATACCGTGGTTAAGATCTTTAACTTTAACTGTGGTTCCGACTTCGATGAACATTTTTGATGATTCAGGGAAGTTTTTCGCCCAAGCGTTTTTACTGATCGTAACATCGTCTTCTTTGGAAATGTTACCTTGCTTAAGCTCTTGACCGATGACGTAACTGGTCATCATTTTGGTCAAGCTTGCTGGCGAAAGTTTGGTATCCATATTTTTTTCTGCCAGCACTTTGCCTGAATGGTAATCAAGCAAAACGTAGCCTTTAGCGGCGATTTGAGGCGCATCAGGAACAACAACAGGAGAAGCGAAAGTCGAAGTTGCAAACACTGCAGAAAACGCGACAGCTGATGTAACGAAAAAAGAGTTTAGTAGCGTTGTTTTTTTCATGATGATTATATTTTTGTTTAAACTGAATGTATCTTACCAGAAACCGAGTCCCAAACCACCCTAGGCATTTGCCTTAGCGTGTTTTTTCCTTTCAGGTTACTGCTCTGTTGATTGCTTTCGTATGAAGGCAGTGGGATGGCCCAATTGTTTTACTTTTTCAAGGGTTTCCTGAGTCGTTGCGTAATCGTCAAAAGGCCCAAGGAAACCTCGGTGAAGATTTTGCTCACTGTTGACAAAACTACTCACCGATAAGTTCTGACTCAAATTTGCCACTAAAGTTCGCAAAGGTTGCAATTGTTTTGATGAAGCCACTTGAATGACGTAACTTGGGTGGCCAGTCGTCTTGGGTTTACTCGTTGATTTACCAACGTTTATAACTTCAATTTCAACGTTGGCTGTCCCCGTTTTTAGGACATCTAATTTTTTTGCTGCCGCATAACTTAAATCGATTATTCGTCCTGGGTGGAAAGGGCCACGGTCGTTCACTCTGACAATAGCGGTTTTTCCATTATCCAAGTTGGTGACCTTAACATAACTCGGTAGCGGCAATGTTTTGTGTGCGGCAGACATCGAATACATGTCATAGATTTCACCGTTAGAAGTTAAGTGGCCATGAAACTTCTTTCCGTACCAAGACGCTTGTCCGCGTTCGCGAAAGCCTTCGGTCGTTTTGACGATTTGATAGTCGGCACCGCGTAACGTGTAATCTTTATTGCCCCCTAAACTGTAGGGTTCAAACTTAGGAATTGCATCTTCAATGTGATCGACTGAAATTGGCGATGAAGGTGCGATATCGTCATTAATATCGTATCTTCCCGATGAAGAAGAGCAACCTGCGAGGAATAAGATCAGCGCAGAGATGCTCAGCAGTTGTTTAAAATTCATGAATTAGGTTGCCTTCGAGAACGCTTTTCTGTGCGTGTGAATGGACATTAACATACCAAAGCCAGCCATAAGGGTGACCATTGAGGTGCCACCATAACTGATTAAAGGCAGAGGAACGCCAACAACAGGTAAAATTCCACTCACCATACCAATATTTACAAATACATAAACAAAGAAGCTTAGAACAATACTACCTGCCATCATACGTCCAAAGGCCGTTTGTGAGTGACTAGCAAGGTATAATCCGCGCCCGATCACAAATAGATACGCACTGAGTAGCGCCAAAATTCCAATCAGCCCCCATTCTTCGGCAATGACAGCAAAAATAAAGTCAGTGTGGCGCTCTGGAAGAAATTCGAGCTGAGACTGGGTGCCGTGCAGCCAGCCTTTACCTGCCATACCGCCAGAACCAATGGCAATTTTACTTTGAATGATGTGGTAACCGGCACCAAGCGGATCGGACTCAGGGTTAAATAGCGTCCGAACGCGAACTTTTTGGTACTCACGCATCAAAAAGAACCAAAGTACCGGTACAAACCCTCCCAGTGCCATTGCTGCGGCAATAATGATTTTCCAACTGATGCCAGCCAAAAAGATCACGAAGATACCGGAAGCCGCAATCAAAATGGAGGTCCCTAAATCCGGCTGTTTGGCGATCAAAATAGTCGGAACGCATACCATTACTAACGAAACGACTAAAGTTTTGAATGAGGGAGGAAGGGGGCGCTTACCAATATATCGTGCCACCATTAACGGCACGGCAAGCTTGAGCAGTTCGGAAGGTTGAAAGCGCACAAAGCCGAGGTTAAGCCAGCGCTGCGCCCCTTTTGATGATTCACCAAACAGGAGGACACCCAGCAGTAATCCCACGCCGATAAAGAACATAAACGGTGCTAAAGACTCATAAGTTCTTGGCGGGATTTGTGCCAACAGTAACATCACACCCAGAGACAACGCCATGCGCATCGCTTGACGATCCATCATGGCTAAGCTTTGACCACTGGCACTGTACATGATCACCAGACCAAAGCCCATGAGTACCAAAATGCCAAGCAGTAGCGGAAGGTCTATATGAAATCGCTCAAACGCTGAGCGGTTTTGCCCAGTAGCCGGATCAAAGTCCATTAGTCATTGTCCTTATGTTGTGCACCAAGCAATACATGGTCAAAAATCTTTCTTAATACGGGAGCGCCATGGCTTGAACCACCACCGGCGTTTTCTAATACCACGGTACCAATCAGTTTTGGTGAATCGAGAGGTGCAAACCCAGTAAATAATGCATGGTCACGTAGATGCTCAGCGATTTCATCGGCGTTGTACTCTTCATCTTCGCCTAAACCAAAGACCTGAGCGGTACCTGATTTACCTGCACTCTTATACGGCGCATCACTGAATGAACGGCGCGCGGTACCGCGTTTACCGTTGTTGACTAAATACATTCCGTTAATGGCGATATTCCAGTAACGCTCAGGAACGCCAGCAATCGGCGGGTAAGTTTCGACTTCCGCTGTTACTTGTTCACTTAAATTGCGGCCGTTATCGATAGTTGCGCGTAAAAAGTGTGGCGCCAGGACTTCACCGTGATGCACAAGTACCGACATCGCTTTGGTGATCTGCATCGGGGTCGCGGTCCAATACCCTTGTCCGATACCGACAGGAATGGTGTCACCTTGATACCAAGGTGTGCGGTGACGCTGCATCTTCCATTCACGGGTTGGCATATTCGCTTTGCTTTCTTCAAGGATATCGATCCCCGTGTAGTCACCAAATCCAAACATCATCATCCAGCGCGATATACGATCGATACCCATGTCATAAGCCACTTGATAGAAGAATGTATCTACTGACTCTTCAATTGCTTTGGTTACGTTTACTTTTCCATGTCCCCAGCGTAGCCAGTCACGAAACGGTTTGGTCTTGGAGTTTGGAATGCGCCAGTAACCGGGATCGTTACGGGTTGTATTTGGAGTAATCACGCCTTCGGTAAGCGCAGCTACCGCCATTAATGGCTTAATGGTTGAGGCTGGTGGGTAGATGCCTAGCGTTGCTCGGTTAACTAGAGGGCGGTTTTTATCATTGAGCAGGGCAGAGTAGGCTTTACTCGATATACCGTGTACAAAAGCGTTGGGATCATAACTTGGGCTCGATACCATGGCGAGTACGCCGTTATCGTGCGGATCCAAAATCACCGCACTACCGCGGCGGCCTTCAAGCAATTTGTCGACGTAGAGCTGCAGGTTGATATCAATGTTCAACACGATATCTTTGCCCGGTTCGGGAGGCACGTATTTCAGTGTACGAATAACGCGTCCACGGCTGTTGACTTCCACTTCTTGGTAGCCCGCAGTGCCGTGTAACATATCCTCATAATAGCGTTCAATACCGAGTTTGCCGATGTCGCGTGAAGCTTGATAGTTTGAGTCTTTGCCTTCACGGGTTAGGCGTTGCATGTCTCGGTCGTTGATGCGAGAGACATAACCGATGACGTGAGTTAATACATTACCATACGGATAATAGCGTTTAAGTGCTGCATTGACGGTGACGCCCGGAAACTCATGCTGACGAACAGAAAATTTCGCAACTTGCTGCTGTGTAAGTTGCGTCATTAGTGGAACGGCATTGAAACGGCGGCTATGACGGCGCTCTTTGTCAAATTGCTCTATGTCATCTTCGGAAATTGGCAGGATGGTTTGTAACCGCTTGAGGGTTTCATCCATATTCGGCACTTTTTCAGGAGTGACTTCCAGGCTAAATACTGGCCGGTTTTCCGCGAGAAGCACACCGTTACGGTCATAGATAAGGCCGCGATTAGGCGCGATAGGAACAACCTTGATACGGTTGTCATTCGACCGCGTTTTATAATCTTGAAATTGGTTAACTTGAATGTTGTAGAGGTTAGCGACTAATACGCCGACCAAGAAAACGATGCCGATAAACGCGACAATAGCACGACGTGTAAACAGTCGTGCTTCTTCTTGATAATCTCGAATTTGGCTACGCCGACGTAACATATAAGGCTATTCTCGATGATATGGATGATTAGCGGTAATGCTCCATGCGCGGTATAGGCTTTCAGCCATCACAATACGCACTAGGGGATGAGGCAGCGTCAGGGGGGACAATGACCAGCTCTGATCCGCTGCGGCTTTGCATGCCGGTGACAGACCTTCCGGACCGCCGATAAGAATTGATACATCACGGGCATCTAACTTCCACGCTTCAAGCTGCTGAGACAATTGTTCGGTATCCCAGCGCTTTCCGGGAATATCCAACGTGACGATGCGGTTGCCTTTCGGTACCGCTGCCAGCATCGCGTCACCTTCTTTTTGCAAAATCCGCGCGATATCCGCGTTTTTCCCTCGTTTGCCAGCCGGAATTTCGATAAGTTCAAGTGGCATGTCATGGGGAAAGCGGCGGCGATACTCTTGAAAACCTTCTTCAACCCATTTGGGCATTTTGGTTCCCACCGCGATTAGCTGGATTTTCATGCTTTAGTTCCACAGTTTCTCAAGTTGGTATAACTCGCGATACTCTTCCTGCATCACATGCAACATGGCGCTGCCCATATCAACAACGACCCATTCGCCTTCTTTTTCGCCATCAATACCCAGCGGTTCAAGGCCTGCCTGTTTCACTTCGCTGGCCACATGGTCGGCGATAGAAGCAACATGACGCTTAGATGTACCGGTGCAGATAATCATGTAATCAGTAACACTCGACTTGTCAGTTACATCGAGGGTAACGATGTTTTGCGCTTTCATGTCGTCTGCTTTGTCTGCTAGAAAGTTTTTTAAATCTTGATGTAACAATATCTGATCCTCTAATGACTTAACTTACCCACTTTTTTGCGGCGGCGCAGTATATCATGCTTTAGTAAATTGCACTTGTGGCATGCAGATCTCGGTGCTCAATTGATGGAGTAATGGCCAAGCCGACTCCTCATATTGAGTTTTGCTGACGATCTCTAATTGCGCGAGGGTTTGTAAGCATTGGTGTAAACGTGTAACCGAAAGGCGGTTTATGGCCGCTGAATAAATCGGGCGCTTAGATTGCCAAATTCGATGACGTTCAAACAGTTGCGCCAACGGGGTATGCCGAGCTTGGCTCTGTAGTTGAGTAAGAAGGATAAGTTCCTTTTGAATGGTTCGCGCCAAGATCGTGATTTCAACACCTTCCGCCTCCAACTGACGTAATATTCGCTGAGCACGCTTCGCTTTTCCGGCGAGCAATGCGTCTGACCAGTGAAAAGGGGTGAAGTGGTTGTGGCGACTCAGCGACTCTTCAAGCCGAACCAAATTGAGCTGCTTATCCGGATAGAGTAGCAGCAGCTTTTCAAGGCTCTGTACTAGCGCAAGCAGGTTTCCTTCATGCCACTGTGCGAGCATTTGAACGGCCTGGGCATCCGCTTGGAGTCCGAGTTGTCGACAGCGGGTCTGAACAAATTGTGGTAAGCGTTGTTGGTCAGGAGATAAGCAGTTTACGTGGCAGCCATTGACCATTAACGCTTTGTACCACTTGCTGTTTTCCTGCGCTTTGGTCAGCTTGGTACCGATAACGACCAAGGTAATGTCTTGGTGCAACATATCGGCTAACGCAACCAATTCTTTGGTCATTGCCGTGGTGAGCGTTTCAGGGAGTTCCACTTCGATTAACTGCCGAGCAGAAAATAGACTCATGGCTTGGCAGCAGTCGTAGAGTGAGTTCCAATCAAAACTGGTATCGACGCCAAAGCGGTGACGTTCTTCAAAACCCTGAGCCATCGCGGTGTGGCGGATCGCTTCTTTTGACTCTTGAAGTAGCAACGGCTCGTTACCAAACAGTAGATAAACTGGCTGCAGCGATTTGCTCAGGTGTTCAGCTAATCGATCGGCGAAAATTCGCATCGTGACCTCTTATTGCTGCGTCTCTGACGGAGTTTCGGGTTCAACGGACTCTGAGCCTGCACTGGTCTTCACGTCGTATTGTTCGTCATTTAATTCAATCTGCTTCTCTTGAATATCGGTTTGAATTTCATTCGCAGAAATATCGGCTTTAAGGCGCGCCATTTGACGAATAATTTGCGAAGCCGCCACTTGGCGCATTTCATCCTCAAGCATGTCGCGTTCGACGGATTTAGCAAGGGCTGTCAAAGGGTTATCTAGATAGCTTCGCGTTACGCTGGTCGAAAGGGTTTTGCTACCCAAATTCGGTACTGTAACTCGGTATGAGGTTCTTAGCGTCAGCTCTTTTTCTGCTGCTCGTGTATTTTGGTACAGCGATAGCGTACGTTCACCGACACTTTCACTGATCAAGTGTAAATTAGGAATGTCTTTACCTGGTGACACGATGTCTATTTCGTTCATGCGAAGTTGGCTACGTACCATGCGCGTAAAGGCACTGTATTGGTCATAGCTCGTCAGTGACATCGCGTGCAGTTCGCTTGGAACTGAATAGTCACCTCTTAGGTGAAAGCCGCATGCGGTGAGGAGGGAAGACAATATCAGAATACAGGTTAACTTAATGGCAGGCATAGAAATCAGTCGCATGAATTAATGGCTCTCTGTGTTAGGCATTATTTATCTTAAATTACTGGTGATGCAATAAACTAAGATAAATAAACAGGGCGGACTTGCCACCCTGTTGAATCACTTTCACCTTGCGGAAGTTGCTGCCGCAAGGTCTTAGTCATAGACGTTATTTTACGTGATTAGTTCGCAACGATGTTCAGAAGTTTACCCGGTACGTAAATCACTTTACGAATAGTTTTTCCTTCTGTGAACTTCACAACGTTTTCGTCATTTAGACCAAGGCTTTCTACTTGCTCTTTGCTGGCGTCTGCAGCAACCGTCAATTTCGCACGTAGCTTACCGTTAACCTGAACGACGATCAGTTTCTCATCTTCAACTAAGGCTTTTTCGTCATATGAAGGCCATGTCGCGCTGTCGATGTTGCTTTCGCCCAATGCGACCCACATTTCAAAACATACGTGCGGAGTAATTGGGTATAGCATTGCAACAACCGCTTTCAGGGCTTCGTCTAAAATGGCACGATCCTGAGCAGACTCTTGCGGCGCTTTGGCTAACTTGTTCATTAGTTCCATGATCGCTGCAATCGCAGTATTAAAGGTTTGACGACGTGAAATATCATCAGACACTTTTGCGATAGTTTTATGAACATCACGACGCAGCGCTTTCTGGTCACCGCTTAAGGCCGATGTATCGACACTCTCTGCAACGCCTTTATCGGTGTGCTCTTTTACCAATTTCCAAACACGTTTTAGGAAGCGGTTTGCGCCTTCAACGCCAGATTCTTGCCATTCAAGGGTCATGTCAGCCGGTGATGCAAACATCATGAACAGACGTACGGTGTCGGCACCGTATTTATCAACCATTTCTTGTGGATCGATACCGTTGTTTTTGGACTTAGACATTTTGATCATGCCTGAGTGCTCAACTTGACGGCCTTGGTGATCAATGGCTGACGTTATGTGGCCTTTACCATCACGCTCAACACGTACATCAGTCGGTGAAACCCACTCTTTTGTGCCTTTTTCGTTGGTATGGTAGAAAGCATCTGCCAATACCATGCCTTGACACAGAAGCTGTTTGAACGGTTCATCTGATTTTACATAACCAGCATCGCGCAGCAATTTATGGAAGAAACGCGAGTAAAGTAAGTGCATACAAGCGTGTTCGATACCGCCTACATATTGGTCGACTGGCAGCCAGTAGTTGGCTTTTTCTGGATCAAGGATATCATCTGCTTGTGGGCTACAGTAACGGGCGTAGTACCAAGACGATTCCATAAAGGTGTCAAACGTATCGGTTTCACGTAGGGCAGGTTCGCCGTTAAAGGTCGTTTTTGCCCACTCTTTATCTGCTTTGATTGGGCTGGTAACGCCGTCCATAACCACATCTTCTGGCAAGATAACTGGGAGTTGGTCTGCAGGTACCGGGTGAACTTGGCCATCTTCGGTGGTGACCATTGGGATTGGTGCACCCCAGTAACGTTGACGCGAAACGCCCCAGTCACGTAGACGGAAATTCACCGTGGTTTTACCTTTCCCCATGGATTCGAGCTTCGACGCGATCGCTTTAAACGCTTGTTCAAAATCGAGGCCATCAAATTCACCAGAATTGAACAGTACACCTTTTTCGGTCTGAGCGGCTTCGCTGATGTTTGGTTGACTGCCGTCGGCTGCAAGAATGACAGGTTGTAGCTCAATGCCATATTTGGTTGCGAACTCAAAGTCTCGTTGGTCGTGGGCTGGTACCGCCATGACCGCACCTGTGCCGTAATCCATCAACACAAAGTTAGCCACGTAAATAGGTACTTCACGTCCATTTAAAGGATGGATTGCTGTTAAGCCCGTATCCATGCCTTTTTTCTCCATTGTTGCCAACTCTGCTTCAGCGACTTTGGTGTTTTTACATTCTTCGATAAAGGCGGCAAGCTCTGGATTGTTTTGCGCTGCTTTTGCTGCCAGAGGGTGGCCAGCGGCAATGCCAACATAGGTAACGCCCATCAGGGTGTCAGGGCGCGTGGTATACACTTCGAGTTCGCCACCGTCTTTGACGTCAAACTTAAGCTCAACACCTTCAGAGCGACCAATCCAGTTACGCTGCATGGTTTTGACCATTTCAGGCCAACCATCTAGGTTATCCAGATCATCCAGTAGTTCTTGAGCGTACGCGGTGATCTTAATAAACCACTGAGGGATTTCTTTTTGTTCTACAGGAGTATCACAACGCCAGCAACAACCATCTTCAACTTGTTCGTTGGCTAGTACGGTTTGGTCGTTTGGACACCAGTTAACAGAAGAGGTACGCTTGTAAACTAAGCCTTTTTCGTACAATTTGGTGAAGAATTCTTGTTCCCAACGGTAGTACTCTGGGGTACAGGTGGCGAATTCACGATTCCAGTCGTAGCCGAAACCCAGCAGTTTTAGCTGGTTTTTCATGTATTCGATGTTTTCGTAGGTCCAAGGTGCTGGCGCGGTTTTGTTTTTTACTGCAGCATTTTCCGCTGGTAGGCCAAAGGCATCCCAACCGATTGGTTGCATGACATTTTTACCTTGCAGACGCTGGAATCGAGAAACAACATCACCGATAGTATAGTTACGCACGTGCCCCATGTGGAGTCGACCACTTGGGTATGGGAACATGGAGAGACAGTAGAATTTTTCTTTGTTTGGGTCTTCTTGCACAACAAAGGTTTTGTTGTTTTCCCAGTGCTGTTGAACTTTTTGTTCAATATCTTGCGGGTTATATTGGTCTTGCATCGATGATATCCATTATCTTGGAATTTGTGAGTTCAATTTGAACAGATACTAATAGATCGTCATAGAATACCTAAAGGCGCCGAGTACAACAATAGCTCAGGCAATATTCGGCGTATTCAAGCTTGAGTGAAAGGAGGTTAAGATGCCAAATCGTAAAACCGGATACGAAGCTATGTTGAAAAATGTAGTGGATACGTTAAAAAAGAGTCCCGAGGAGCTTAACCATGTGGTGGAGCAATCCGGTAAAGTGGTCGAAGCGGCAAATGACCTCACTAAAGATGAACTCGCTCTGATTTCTGCTTACCTGAAATCAGACTTGAAAGAGTTCACCGACAGTTATGAAGAGAGCAAATCCGGGCCATTTTATTTGGCGTTGTCGAATTCCATTTGGCAAGGGTTACTTGATATTACTGACAGAACACGTCTGGAATGGATGGAGCTTTCTTCAGATTTAGAGCATCAGGGCCTGTACCAAACTGGTGATATGATTGCTCTCGGTGTTTTGGTGTGTGAACGCTGTGGACACAAAACACAATACACTCATCCAACGGAAATCTCCCCTTGTGTTGAATGTGGTAATGACCACTTCTCACGGCAACCTCTGAAACCATAAATAAAAAAGGCTCCGAACGGAGCCTTTTTTATCAAGTGCTTAGCTAACTTGCTTCGCATTGAGCTTGGCAGGAAGAATGCTTCGCCACCAGGCGACGACAAAGGCAAGTAAACACAGCAGATAAAGTGGCCAAGAACCCAATTGATGGTACGGCGTTTGCCCGGTGGTTGAATGAACCTCTGCTTTGAGCACACCGGTTTCGAACTGTGGTAATTTCGCGGTGATGCGCCCTTTGTAATCGGTCACGGCAGTTAGGCCATTGTTGGTTGAGCGAATGACGGGCTTACCAAGCTCGAGTGCCCGCATTTGCGCGATTTGCATATGCTGTAGCGGGCCAATAGAGCGTCCAAACCAAGCATCATTAGACAGTGTTAAAATAAAATCGGTATCGTCAGTCACGTTGGCACGCACTTGCTCATTGAAAATGATTTCATAACATAGCGCCGCTGCAAGTTGCCGATCATGCGCAATCAAGTTTGGCTGGATATAATCGCCACTACTAAAGGAAGACATTGGCAAATTAAAAAATGGCGCGAGTGGACGAAGTATACTTTCAAAAGGTACAAATTCGCCAAATGGTAACAAATGGTGTTTATGATACCGCTGCCCAACATCATATTGATAGGGCTCTTCAGGCGTCATGCCAAGAGTGAGGACGCTATTGAAAAAGCGTTTATCTTCATCACGATTAACCACGCCTGTGATGAGGGCGGTGTCGTTATTACGAGCTGCACTGTCTAAGGTTTCCAGAAATGAAGAGACTTCAAATTCAAAAGCGGGGATTGCGGCTTCCGGCCAAATAACGATATCCGCATCCCAATTCTCTCGACTTAAATCGGTATATTTTAAAATGGTCGGCCAGCGTTGGCTTGGCACCCATTTAAGTGCCTGATCGATATTCCCTTGAATAAGCGCAAACTTAGTCGAACGTTCACTGGTTGTGATCCAATCAACGCCATTTAAGCCAAAGCCAGTAGCGAAAACAACCAGTGGAATCAGTAGCGTGATCCACTGCTTACGCAAAACGCTGTAGCTCAAAGAAGCCGCACAGAGCATGATCACATAAGTGACTAGCTCAACACCACCCAGCGGCGCAAAGTTACCAAGAGGCGTCTCTAGTTGGCTGTATCCGAGCCATAGCCAAGGAAATCCCGTCATCACCCAGCCGCGTAGCCAATCTGTGATTAGCCATAAAACCGGAATCGCCAAAAAGTAGCGGTGTCGCGAAAGGCGTGGAAAAAAGCGGTTACTCAGCCAAGCAAATAACGCAGGGTAGAGGGCAAGATAGCTGACTAGCAGCGTCATTAACAATACACTGGCGGCTTTAGGCATTCCACCAAAGGTATCAATGCTGATATGTACCCAGCTGATGCCGGTGGCAAATTGGCCTAGGCCCCAGGTAAACCCCGTCCAAAGTGCTGCTTTCGGGCTCTGACGCGAAATCAACAGTAACAGAATAAATGGGCTTAATAGAGCAAAAGGCCAAAGATGGTAAGGGGCAAAAGAAAGAGTGGTGCTAGCGCCAACAAAAGCGGCCACAATGGGCCGCCATAGGCGATGAAAGAGCGTTTTTTTCATCGAGAGTCTTTTAAGCTGAATGATAGGGTTAGTCTTCGGCAATCTCTGGTAGCGACTCTTGGTCTGGAACCGTGACTTGCAACTGGACAACACGTCGATTATCGGCGGAGGTAACCTTGAAACTATACCCTGCGATTTCAACAACTTCACCACGAGATGGTAGGTGGCCAAACGAGGTCATCACCAAACCGCCAACCGTGTCGACTTCATCGTCGCTAAAGTCAGTGCCGAAAGTCGAGTTAAATTCGTCGATGGTGGTCAGCGCCTTGATCGAGTAGGTATGTTTAGACAGTTTACGAATTTCGACTTCTTCTTCGTCATCAAATTCATCTTCGATCTCCCCAACAATCTGTTCGAGAATATCTTCGATGGTGATCAGACCCGAAACGCCGCCAAATTCGTCAACCACGATCGCCATGTGGTAACGCTCTTCGCGAAACTCTTTCAGTAGACGGTCAACCCGTTTACTGCCGGGAACAACAACTGCAGGCCGAATCACTTCTTCGATGTTAAATTCAGCACTGTCGGAGCCCAAATATTTGAGTAAGTCCTTCGCTAGTAGAATGCCTTCAACATGGTCTTTGTCTTCGCTTATGACAGGGTAGCGAGAGTGCTGTGCATCTGTAATAAGCGTGACCAGAGCGTCGAGATCGTTGCCACGATCGACGGTGACCATTTGCGAACGAGGGATCATGATGTCTCTCACTCGCATCTCTGATATTTCCATAACGCCTTCGAGCATACCTCGCGTGTCGTGGTCTATCAGATCGTTTGATTCGGAATCTCGAATCACATCAACCAGTTCTTGGCGGTCTTTTGGGTCACCTTGAAACAGTTGGCTTAGGCGTTCAAAGAAGGACTTTCTACTCGGACCTTCAGACTTTTCTTTTCCTTCTGCTGCCGCAGAGGGCGAATTATCGTCGTTCATTGTTTCTCATTTACGTTTCGCTATCAAACGTGTGATAGCACACATAGACGTCACCAACGATCGTTACATTTCACGGTTTCGGTGAAAGAACTTAGCGGTGTTGGGGACATCCGCGAAGAGTAAAGTTACTCTTTTTCAGCAAGGTAAGGGTCGTCAAACCCCATTTCTTGCATGATTTTACTCTCAAGTGATTCCATCACTTCAGCGTCATCATCTTCAATATGATCATAACCTAGCAGATGTAAGCTACCATGTACAACCATATGAGCCCAGTGAGATATGAGCGGTTTTTGTTGCTCATCTGCCTCTTTTTCAACGACTTGTCGACAAATGACTAAGTCACCTAATAGTGAGAGCTCAATGCCCGGAGGGGCCTCGAAAGGAAAAGATAACACATTGGTTGGTTTATCTTTTCCTCGGTAGTCTCGGTTTAGAGACTGGCTCTCTTCACTATCGACGATGCGAACTGTGACTTCTGCCTCATCTTTTATCGGCAATATTGCGGCTTCTAACCAGCGTTGTACTTGGTCTGCCTGTGGCAGACCAAGTTCTGTTTCGACCGCAAGTTGCAGATCAAGTTCGATACTCATTATTTACTGGTTTCCTCAATGGTATCAGAGTTCTCTGGGGCTTGAGTGGTTGCCGTTTGGCTCTCAACTAACTTCGCTTCCCGCTCTTCGCGTCGGCGCTGCTCATACGCTTTACGCTCTTTTTGATCTTGCGCTTCCCATTTTTCATAGGCATTAACGATACGTGCCACCACCGGGTGGCGAACCACATCGTCTGACTGGAAGAAGTTAAACGAAATTTCATCGACTTCACCAAGTACTTCAATCGCATGGCGAAGGCCTGAACGCGCTCCGCGAGGTAAGTCTATCTGCGTAATATCACCAGTAATGACGGCTCGAGAGTTGAAGCCAATACGGGTTAAGAACATTTTCATTTGCTCTACCGTGGTGTTTTGGCTTTCATCCAGAATGATAAAGGCATCATTCAACGTTCGACCACGCATGTAAGCCAGCGGTGCCACCTCGATAACATTACGTTCGATCAGCTTTTCGACGCGTTCAAAGCCGAGCATTTCAAATAGTGCGTCGTACAACGGTCGCAAGTAGGGATCGACTTTTTGGCTTAAGTCACCGGGTAGGAAACCCAATTTCTCTCCCGCTTCAACCGCCGGTCGAGTTAATAATATACGGCGAACTTCTTGGCGCTCTAAAGCATCTACGGCAGCTGCTACGGCAAGGTAAGTTTTACCCGTACCCGCAGGGCCGATACCAAAGCTAATGTCGTGCGTTACCATATTCACGAGATATTGAGCTTGGTTTGGCGTTCGAGGCTTGATGACCCCTTTTTTGGTCTTAATAAAGACCTCTTTGCCATGGTCAAACTCTGACTCAGTGTTTTGCTCAAGGACACCAGATTCTTTTACCGCCAAATGAATTTCTTCAGGATCAATATCAGGAATATGACCTTTAACTGGCGCGGTACTGACGTAAAGTGTCTTGAGGATGTCAAGGGCTGCCGCAGAGGTGTGAGGTTTACCCACAATCGTAAAGAAGTTACCTCGGTAGCTAATTTCAACACCTAAACGGCGTTCTAAGTGTTTGATGTTGTCATCGAAAGGACCGCAGAGACTCGCAAGTCGGCGGTTATCTGAAGGTTCTAGATCGATTTCTAGCGTTACAATTTTATTGCTCAATGTTGCCTCTCAATATGGCCATTTAAGGGAACCTGAGCTCGACCAGGTTCCCAATGGCAGTTTATACGAACTTAAGGCGTAAAGGTTGCAACACCCAGTTCGTCTTCACGTCGAGTCTTCTCCATCATTTCTGTTGGTGAAGTGACAACGCGAAGGTTCATGTCTTTCTCTGTACGCAGTAGTTCGCCACGTAAAGAGTTCGGGAAAACGTCCAAAATTTTCACATCGACAAACTGACCGATTAGATCAGCCGAGCCTTCAAAGTTTACGACACGGTTGTTTTCGGTACGACCGCGAAGTTCCATGAGGTTCTTTTTCGACGGACCTTCTACCAAAATACGCTGCTCTGTGCCGAGCATCAAGCGCGAATAGCGCATTGCCTGAGTGTTGATCTGCTGTTGCAGTTCATACAAGCGTTCTTTCTTCTCTTGTTCACTGACATCGCAAGGGTAATCTGCTGCCGGCGTACCAGGACGAGGTGAGAAAATAAAGCTAAAGCTCATGTCAAAGTCTACGTCGCGAATCAACTTCATTGTATCTTGGAAGTCTTTATCGCTTTCACCGGGGAAACCAACGATAAAGTCTGAACTGATTTGAATATCAGGACGAGCTTTACGCAGTTTACGAATCGTTGATTTGTATTCAATCGCAGTGTGCGGACGTTTCATCATGGTTAAGATGCGGTCACTGCCACTTTGTACCGGTAGGTGTAAAAAGCTCACGAGTTCTGGTGTGTCTTCGTACACAGCGATAATATCATCGGTGAATTCCATCGGGTGGCTGGTGGTGAAACGAATACGATCGATACCATCGATAGATGCGACAAGGCGCAGTAGCTCTGAAAATGAGCAAATATCACCATCAAACGTTGGACCACGATAAGCGTTCACATTTTGACCCAGAAGGTTAACTTCACGCACACCTTGTTCTGCCAGTTGAGCGATTTCAAACAAGACGTCATCCATTGGACGGCTGACTTCTTCACCACGCGTATAAGGCACTACACAGTAAGTACAGTATTTAGAACACCCTTCCATAATTGAAACAAACGCCGTCGGACCTTCAGCACGAGGCTCAGGTAAGCGGTCAAATTTTTCAATTTCTGGGAACGAGATATCCATCACTGGCGCATCATCATTTTGAGATTGTCTGATCATCTCTGGAAGGCGATGCAATGTTTGTGGACCGAAAATGACGTCAACGTAAGGTGCACGCTCTCGAATGTGGTCACCTTCTTGAGTGGCAACACAACCGCCGACACCAATGACCACACCGGGTTTGGTATCTTTAAGGTTTTTCCAACGACCAAGCTGATGGAACACCTTTTCCTGCGCTTTTTCACGGATCGAACAGGTGTTCAATAGTAGGACGTCTGCTTCTTCTGGAACTTCAGTAAGCTCGTAGCCGTTCGCGGCGTTAAGCAGATCTGCCATTTTTGATGAATCGTACTCGTTCATCTGGCAGCCCCAGGTCTTAATTAGCAGTTTCTTACTCATCTCACTTTCGCTCGTGTTAATTCTCAATAAACCATGAACATTTCGTTCAAATTATAGCCGCCCTCTCGGCGGTAGGCGGCGTATTGTACTGCTTTCAAAACCCACTGACTAGTGTTGAAAGAAAAACAGTCAAACACTATGTATTGTAAGGACTTTGCCCTTATCGGACTTAAGGTTTTTCGTTACATTTGAGTGATGAAAAAGTACAATTAAAAACTGTTCAAAAATCAACATGATGAAGTGTAAAAAATGAGCGCATATGATATCGCGGTTATTGGTGGCGGCATGGTCGGTGCGGCGACAGCCATTGGTTTTGCAAAGCAAGGGCAACGTGTTTTATTGGTCGAGGGCCGTGAACCGTTGGCGTTTTCGAGCGATCAAACGATGGATATTCGTGTCTCTGCCATTTCTGACACTTCAGTCGCGTTGCTTAAGCAGCTAGGAGCTTGGAGCGCCATTGAAGCAATGCGTGTATGCCCTTATCGCCGCTTAGAAACCTGGGAAACGCAAGCGTGTCGCACTCGTTTTCATGCGGACTCTCTAAACCTTGACCAGTTAGGGTTTATTGTTGAAAACCGAGTGTTGCAGCTTGGCCTATGGCAGCAATTCAACCAATACCCTAATCTGACGCTCAAGTGCCCAGACACATTGGCGAGTATTGAGTTGGGTGAGCAATATCCGCGTTTAAAGCTAACGTCAGGAGAAGTACATACCGCCACTTGGATTGTTGGCGCTGATGGAGCAAACTCAAAAGTTCGAGAGATCGCGAATATCGGTGTCACCGCTTGGGATTATCGTCAGCACTGCATGTTGATCGCTGTGGAAACGGAGTTACCTCAACAAGACATTACTTGGCAGCAATTTACGCCTCGTGGGCCTCGTTCTTTTTTACCTCTATGTGGGCATCAAGGTTCGCTCGTATGGTACGACTCACCGAGTAAAATAAAGCAGCTAAGTCGTCTGTCAACACAAGCGTTACGTGAGGAAATATTATCGACATTTCCGGCAGAGTTGGGTGATATCAAAGTACTAAGTCACGGTGCTTTCCCACTGACTAGGCGACATGCGCAGCGTTATTATCAAAACAACTGCGTATTAGTTGGTGATTCGGCGCACACTATTAATCCTCTTGCGGGGCAGGGCGTCAACTTAGGCTTTAAAGATGTGATTGCATTGTTGCAAGCCAGTCAAGATAAATCGCTGTCTGAAGGTGCGCTGGCTCAGTATCAACGCCGCCGTCGTGGGGATAACTTGATGATGCAAACGGGAATGGATATGTTTTACAAAGGATTCAGTAATTCTCTACCACCAGTGAAATTTATTCGAAATGCGGCATTGAAGTTGGCTGAGCATTCCGGCCCAGTTAAGCAGCAAGTACTTAAATACGCACTAGGCTTAGCTTAGAAATATACGACGAGACAACAAAAAAACGCTGCTCAATGAGCAGCGTTTTCGTATTCTTTGCTAAGTAAAAGCGATGTTTACTTAGTTACGCGCAGAACAGGCGTTTCACCAACAGTGACTGAACCAGAAAGCTTATTCAGCTCTTTGATTTCATCCATGTTAGAGATAACAACAGGTGTCAACGTTGATTTCGCTTTCTCTTCTAGAACAGAAAGGTTGAATTCAATGATAGTGTCACCAGCTTTCACTGTTTGACCTTCTTCAGCGATGCGAGTGAAACCTTCGCCTTTAAGCTCAACAGTATCGATACCAAAGTGAACAAATAGCTCAACGCCATCGTCAGATTCAATTGAAAACGCGTGGTTGGTTTCAAAGATCTTGCCGATAGTACCGTTAACAGGAGCTACCATTTTATCACCAGATGGTTTGATCGCGATGCCGTCACCAACGATCTTCTCAGCGAATACGACATCTGGCACATCTTCGATATTTACGATTTCACCAGAAAGTGGCGCGATAATCTCGATGGCACCTGCGTCAGCGCTGTCATCAGATACAAGCTTCTTAAGTTTGTCAAACAGACCCATTGTGTCATGCTCCTAACGTTTTGATTTATTCTGTGCGAATTATACTATACCAATATAGATCATTAGACGACAATTTTCGTCGTCTAATGTATTGGCATATCAGATTATTTTGTTTTTTCAGCGATAAACTTATCAACGCACGCTTGAATTTCGTCTGCTGTTGGCAGTGACAGAGCTTCTTCTGCCATTGCTTTCACTTCAGCGAAGTTCGAGTTACGGATGACTTTCTTCACTTTCGGGACAGAAATGCCGCTCATTGAGAATTCATCTAAGCCCATACCGAGAAGAAGTAGAGTCGCACGCTCATCACCAGCAAGCTCACCACACATACCTGTCCATTTACCTTCAGCGTGAGACGCATCAATCACTTGTTTGATCACGTTTAGTACTGCAGGAGACAGTGGGTTGTATAGGTGTGAAATCATTTCGTTACCACGGTCAACTGCCAATGTGTATTGAGTCAAGTCGTTGGTACCGATAGAGAAGAATGCCACTTCTTTGGCTAGGTGGTGAGCAATCGCTGCTGCCGCTGGCGTCTCAACCATCACACCGATTTCGATGTTTTCGTCAAACGCTAGGCCTTCTTCGCGAAGCTCCGCTTTATAACCTTCAATGGCGTCCTTCAGTTCACGAATTTCTTCGACGGAAATGATCATTGGGAACATGACGCGAAGCTTACCGTGTGCAGACGCGCGCAGAATGCCGCGTAATTGATCGCGTAGGATTTCACGACGGTCTAAGCTGATGCGGACTGCACGCCAACCCAAGAATGGGTTCATTTCTTGTGGCAAATCCATGTATGGAAGGTCTTTGTCACCGCCGATATCCATAGTACGAATGATCACAGCTTCGCCGTGCATCGCTTCAGCCACTTCTTTGTAGGCTTCGTATTGCTCTTCTTCAGTCGGAAGCGAAGTACGGTCCATAAAGAGGAACTCAGTGCGGTACAAGCCGACACCTTCACCACCATTACGTAATACACCTTGGCAGTCTTTTACGGTACCGATGTTACCGCAAACTTCTACGCGATGTCCGTCAGTGGTTTCTGCTGGAAGATCTTTAATTTTTGCAAGTTCTTCTTTTTCAGCAATAACGTCAGCTTGAACTTTTTTCGCTTCTTCAAGTTCCGCTTCAGAAGGATTAACGATGATTTTGTTGTTCATCGCGTCCAAAATCAGAGTATCGCCATTACGTACTTTCTTAGTGATGTCGTTCGTACCAACGATCGCTGGAAGCTCAAGAGAGCGAGCCATGATAGACGTATGAGAAGTACGGCCGCCGATATCACACGCAAAACCGAGAACGTAGTCAAGGTCAATTTGCGCGGTTTCTGAAGGCGTTAGGTCGTAAGCCACTAGGATAACTTGTTCTGAGATATCGCTTAGGGACACGACATTGATACCGAGTGCGTTTTTCACAAAACGAGAGCCGATATCACGAATGTCTGTTGCACGCTCTTTTAGATACTCGTCATCAAGAGACTCAAGCGCGGTCGCTTGCTCTTCGATAACAGTATGAATGGCGTTATCTGCGTGAAGTTTTTCGTCTTTGATCAATGCTAGGATTTCTTCTTCTAGCTCTTCATCTTCAAGAAGCATGATGTGACCTTCAAAGATCGCTTCTTTTTCTTCACCAAATGTTTCTAAAGCTTTCTGCTTGATTGATTCAAGTTGCGCAGCCGATTTGTCACGAGCGTCATAAAAACGCTTAACTTCGGCTTCTACTTGGCCATCAGAAATCTTGTGTGTGTTTAGGACAATTTCATCTTCTTGAAGGAGTAGTGCTTTACCAATAGCAATACCAGGAGATGCCAGAATACCTGAAATCATAGCCTTACCTTAAACTGGTCAACTTTAAACGGGAGATTATTGAATCGCGCTAACGATACTTGTAGCTTAGTTTTGGGCCTATTGCCAACGAAGCCATTTTGCGAGGGCAAAATGGCTTCAGAATAGGAGACCCAATTAGTGTAGTTGATCCATAAGTTCAACTAGGTGGTCAACTGCTTGCTGAGCTTGAGGACCTTCAGCTGAAATAGTCACTAAAGTACCTTTTACTAGGCCAAGAGTTTGCAGTTTGAATAGGCTTTTTGCACTAGCGCTTTTACCGTTAGAAGTCACAGTGATGTCCGCATCAAAACCTTTAGCTTCTTTAACGAACTGTGCAGCTGGACGAGTGTGAAGACCGTTTTCTGCAGTGATTTCTACTTGCTTCTCGTACATGTTTTATACCCCAATATTGATTTATATTTGTTAATTTCTTAATCAGATTCAGCTTAACTGGTAACCCACATTTCCGCTAGAAGGTTAATGAGGTTTGTGTGTCAGAACTGATACTAATTATGATTTTTACAACAGTCTTAGAAGTAATATTCTAAGCAGTTGCTTTATATGAAACCTTATGCAGCTTCTTTATTTTGAAGCTAAAAATAAAACACCGTGATATTACCAAAGGCTCGGATAGGATCAACAAAAAAGCCCCTCAAAGGGGCTTTTTTAGACTAAAAATTGATTTGACCACAGATTATTGCTGGTTCTCTTTCTCAGTGAAGATGCCTGCAAATAGCGCGGTACTTAGGTAACGTTCACCTGAGCTTGGCAAGATGGTTACAATGGTTTTTCCTTCAAACTCAGGGAGTTCTGCAAGTCGGTTTGCTGCAACAACGGCGGCACCTGATGAGATACCCGCAAGAATGCCTTCCTCTTCCATCAGGCGACGAGCCATAGCAATCGCGTCTTCAGAAGTGACGGGCTCAACACGGTCAATCAGGTCCAAATCCAAGTTTTGAGGGATGAAACCTGCGCCGATACCTTGAATTTTGTGTGGAGCGGGTTTGATTTCTTCACCCGCAAGTGCTTGAGCAATCACTGGAGACTCGGCTGGCTCAACCGCAACAGAAACAATGGCTTTGCCTTTTTGGTTTTTGATATAGCGGCTGGTTCCTGTCAATGTACCGCCAGTACCCACGCCCGCGACGAATACGTCTACTTCACCATCGGTTGCTTCCCAGATTTCTGGGCCCGTTGTTTTTTCATGAATCTCTGGGTTAGCTGGGTTGTTAAATTGTTGAAGCAGCAAGTATTTACTTGGATCGCTAGCAACGATTTGTTCTGCTTTATCAATCGCTCCTTTCATGCCTTTTGCTGCTTCAGTAAGCTCAAGGTTGGCGCCAAGCGCTTTAAGAAGCTTACGGCGTTCTAGGCTCATTGATTCAGGCATGGTGAGTGTCAGTTTGTATCCACGTGCAGCGGCAACAAATGCGAGGGCAATACCAGTGTTACCACTTGTAGGTTCTACAAGCTCAACGCCAGGCTTTAGTTTGCCTTGTTTTTCTGCATCCCAAATCATGTTAGCGCCGATACGGCATTTAACGCTGAAGCTTGGGTTACGAGCTTCAACTTTTGCTAACACATTGCCTTTGCTGACTTTGTTTAGGCGAACAAGCGGTGTATTACCAATGGTAAGAGAGTTATCTTCGTAGATTTTGCTCATGGTATTAGATCCTTCAGTTTACCGACGCTGTGTGAGTTGAGCGCCAGCATGTGTATATTCATCACTTAACAGGAATCAGCATAAGACAGCGTAAAAAACCTGAAAAGGATTAAAAAGTTATAAGATATAGAAGCTAGATTAGTCGTTTTGACTTAGCTCTCAGTTACTGGATTTTGTCATGCTGATGACGAAATTCATTCACCCACATTGCGGTCGCGCCGCACACAGCAACAGGCATGACGATTAGGTTCAGCACGGGAATGGTGGTAAAGATAGACACTAAAACTCCAAACCCATAAGCCTTGCCTTGTTTTTGTTTCAAATTGTGTCTCATGTCGTTAAAGCTGACTTTATGATTATCAAATGGATAGTCACAATATTGAATGGCCAGCATCCAAGCGGTAAATATAAACCAAAGGATGGGACCCACCGTTTGCCCCAATGCCGGGATGAGCAGCAGAATGAATAAGCCAATCGCTTTTGGGAGTAGATAAACCAGTTTACGCCATTCACGGGCTAAGACTCGAGGAATGTCTTTGACCACGCTCATGAAACCGTCATCACTCACTTTTTTTCCGGTGAGACGTTCTTCAACTTTTTCGGCTAATAGCCCATTGAACGGCGCGGCAATAAAGTTGGCCAGAGTACTAAAAAAATAAGAGAAGGTCGCAAGAATGGTTAATACCAGTAGCGGCCAGATAATGTAGCTGAGCCAGGCAAGGAACCCTGGTAACTGTCCCATTAATTGTTCTATCCAACCATTAAGGTGGGAGAATAAATAGAACAGCGCGCCGCCGACCAAAATAATATTGGCAAGAAGAGGTAGGAGCACAAAACGACGAATTTTGGGCATCATGGCAATTTCTAAGCCGTAGAAAAAGTAACCAAATCCGGTTCTTTGTTTTAATTGATTATCCATATGTGTCACTACTAAGTTGTGATTGATTGAGCGAATATGCATCTTACAAGAAAAAAAGCGTGTTCAAAATCACAACATCATGGGAACTTCTAACATTAAGTTGTTCTAAAACAGTGGTTAGTTTTGGTAAAGTAAGTAAATAACGCGTATTTTATTATTGTTAGTAACTTGTTTTAATTACTGACTTAATTTTCTTTTCGAGCAACTGAGAGCAAGCAATGCAGGAACTGCGATTCGTACTCATTATTGTTGGTGCCTTAGCGATAGCCGCACTATTGTTCCACGGTTTGTGGACCAGCAAAAAAGAAGGAAAGGCGAAGTTTGGTGATAAACCGCTTGGCAAATTAAAAATCAACAAAGATGAGCAAGATGACATTGCTGAGCCCACATTTGCGCCAGAAGATGATTTTGAGATCATTCGTAAAGAACGGAAAGAGCCTGACTTTAGTGCGACTCAAACAGATATCGATCCGCTCACTGGCGAAAAAATGACGTCACATGATGATGAGGAGCAGGATAAAACGCCGCCGCCATTTATTCGTGCTCGTCGTGAGCCCGTCGAAGAAGAGCTACCTTCGGTTGAGATTCAGCCTGAGCCTGAGCCGCGACAAGAGCCAGTGGCGACACCAAGCACTGAAGATGATTCGAAAGCAACCCCCGAAGATGACCTGCAAGTGATTGTGCTTAATGTCCATTGTTCTGGCAGTGAGCCCTTTGTGGGAACCAAGCTGTTTGATAGCATGCAGCAAAATGGGTTGCTCTACGGAGAGCTTGATATTTTTCATCGCCATGCCGACATGTCGGGGACGGGCAAAGTATTATTTAGCGTCGCCAATATGATGCAACCTGGTACTCTCAAGCATGATGATCCTGAGACCTTTACCACCAAAGGTATCTCATTCTTTATGACATTGCCTTGCTATGGCGATCCAGAGCAAAACTTTAAACTGATGCTGAAAACGGCGCAGCAAATTGCGGATGATCTCAGTGGCAATGTGCTGGATGATAAACGTAACTTGATAACGCCTGATAAGCTTGACACCTATCGTGCTCAAATTCAGAAGTTTAAAGCGCAGCAAAGCGCATAAAATTCATCGCAGTAATACTTCGAAAGGCTCCTAGTTATGGGGCCTTTTTTGTTATCGGTATCGCGCTCAGATTAAGGTATGATACTGCAAGCAACTTATTCAAGCGCTGATGCCGAATAGACCAAGATAAATTATTAAGACTAGAGTTCGTTATGTCGACAGAGATTCAAGAAAAGCTCAATCAATTAAAAGAGACCCTTCATTACCATTCGGTAAAGTATTACGTTGAAGATTCCCCCGAGATACCAGATGCAGAATACGACCGTTTAATGCGTGAGCTACAGGAGATTGAAGCACAACATCCCGATCTTATAACGATAGATTCACCTTCACAGCGAGTGGGAGGGGCTCCTCTTGACGGGTTTGAAACCGTTGCCCATGAAATACCGATGCTTTCTCTCGATAATGCTTTTGATGATGAAGAGATCGATAGTTTCTACAAGCGGATGCAAGACCGAATTCCTGCGGCAGCGCTTGATGGTTTCTGCTGTGAACCTAAGCTGGATGGCTTAGCGGTGAGTATCTTATATGAAAATGGTGTTTTGGTACGTGCTGCTACCCGTGGGGATGGGGCTAATGGCGAAAATATTACAGAGAATGTTCGTACCATTAAGGCCATACCGTTGAAACTGAGAGGTGAGGGATGGCCTCAGCGTTTGGAAGTGCGCGGTGAAGTATTTATGCCTAAAGCGGGATTTGAGCAATTCAACCAGCAAGCGTTGAAGAAAGGACAAAAAGTCTTTGTCAATCCGCGTAATGCAGCCGCAGGGAGCTTGAGACAGTTAGATTCACGCATTACCGCAACGCGCCCCCTCAACTTCTACGCATACAGTGTTGGTGTTGTTGAAGGCGTTGAGCTAGCCCCCAGCCATTATGATCGCTTTCTACAACTAAAACGTTGGGGACTGCCGATGTGTCCAGAAACTCGACGTGTTGGTTCTATGCAAGAAGTTAAAGCCTTTTATCAAGATATTCTTGAGCGTCGAGACCAACTCTCATACGAAATTGATGGTGTGGTTATCAAAGTCGATGATATTGCGATTCAGCAGCAGCTAGGCTTTGTTGCTCGAGCGCCACGCTGGGCGATTGCTTATAAGTTTCCCGCTCAGGAAGAAATTACGCTATTACGTGACGTTGAGTTTCAAGTTGGACGAACTGGGGCGATTACACCTGTTGCCAAATTGGAACCCGTGTTTGTCGGCGGTGTGACGGTTAGTAATGCAACACTGCACAATCGGGATGAAATCGACCGGTTGGGCGTAAAAATTGGCGATCACGTCGTGATTCGCCGTGCGGGAGATGTGATTCCGCAAGTCGTCTCGGTGGTACTAGAGCGACGTCCAGAAGAGGTCAAAGATATTATATTTCCGGCTCACTGCCCAGTGTGTGATTCTGAAGTCGAACGCGTCGAAGGAGAAGCGGTCACCCGTTGCACTGGAGGGTTGGTGTGTGGCGCGCAGCGCAAAGAAGCGCTGAAGCATTTCGTTTCTCGTAAAGCGTTGGATGTCGATGGCCTTGGTGACAAAGTCATTGAGCAGCTTGTTGAACGTGAAATGGTGACGACACCCGCGGATCTCTTCCGCTTGAGTGCTGGCGTGATTACAGTACTTGAGCGAATGGGACCTAAGTCGGCTCAGAATATTGTCAACGCATTAAATGTGGCTAAGCAAACGACACTGGCTAAATTTTTATACTCATTGGGTATTCGAGAAGTCGGAGAAGCGACAGCATCAAATCTTGCCAATCATTTCAAAACTCTTGATGCGATTCAGGCGGCAAGTTTAGAACAATTGGTTGAGGTTCAAGACATCGGCCAAATTGTGGCCAGCCACATCACTGCGTTCTTTGCCGAAGAGCAGAATCAGAAAGTGATTCAAGATCTTATCGAACTGGGCGTGACCTGGCCTGATATTGAAGTTCCAGATGAATCCACCCCGCAGCCGTTAGCAGGAAAAACGGTCGTGCTTACTGGTTCGTTAACGCAGTTAACTCGAACTCAAGCAAAAGAAGCGCTACAGAACTTAGGCGCGAAAGTGACGGGGAGTGTATCAAAAAATACGGATATTTTATTTGCCGGAGATAACGCTGGCTCCAAACTGGCTAAAGCCCAAGAACTGGGTGTAGAAATCAAAACAGAGCAAGACTTAGTCGACTTACTATAATTGTCATCCTATTTTGAGGATTGAAAGGCCCATTCATCATGAATGGGCCTTTATTTTTTTAAAGAAATAAGTAGCTAATTCATCGTTGTGAATAACACTGTGATTCACTTCATAATCTGATAATCATCGATTATATGGTTATTACTCTGCGAGTGACTTCAAAGTATCCAATATTAACGATTAAATAAACTATTGAAATTTAATGATTTTATTTTTATATCGTTGTTTTTGTCAATACTTTCGAGGCAGATCAATCTGCGGTTTAAAATTTGTAGTGACTCATATTTTTTTAGTAAAAAAATAAGTATACGTTGATGTTTATTCTCTCCCGGATAATCTCTTAGACATGGATACACGAGGTGTATGCAGATAAGGAAAACAGGTACCGACAGAGGCCTGATTTTCAATAAAGGAGCGCTTTTCCCTTCGGCGGCCAACTTAAGGAGAAAAGCAATCTAAACAGCTATATCCATATTTAGGAGTTCTTTTCCATGGACAAAATGTTTAAACGCACATTACTTGGCGCAGTAGTCGCCTTTGCTTCAACAGGCGCAATGGCGGCGGGAGAAACAGGTCAAATTGGCGTTCTTTCTGATTTTAAAGTTGATGTATACGGTGTCGCAGCAATTTCTGCTTTCTATCAAGAAGATGGTAATGGTTACGACTACGAAAACGAGTCACGGATTGGTTTTCGTGCAAGTAAAGACATGTTCGATAATGTGAATGTGTTTATGCAAATTGAATCTGGTTACGTTGGTGAGGATGGATCGGGATCGACACTTGGTGCTCGTGATACTTTCTTAGGTCTTCGTGGTGACTGGGGGCAGGTTCGCTTTGGTCGTATGCTCACTCCAATGTATGAAATCGTTGACTGGCCATACTCAAACCCAGGTCTCGGACGTGTATTTGACTGGGGTGGTGATGTTGCTGGTCATTATGACCGTAAGGGAGATATTGCTCGTTATGATTCTCCAGCGTTTGGAGGTTTAACGTTCAGTCTTTCTGCTGGTCGTGGTGATACTGGCACTGATGGCTCTAATCATTTAGGTGCTGCCGTACATTATAATGCTGCTGATGTTGTAACACTGCATGCAGGTTTTGAAAATAACTCAAAATTCAAGTTTGACTATAAAGACGCTGCAGAAGCGGATGCTACCTATCTTGTGGATGCTAAAGCCTACATTATTGGCTTCGAACTACCTTTGCCTGCTGGTTTTGGCCTAGCTGGTGCATATAAGTATACAGAGGGCGCATCGAAAGTTGTTGGTGGAGAAACTGGCGAGCAAGGCCAATACTCGATTATCGGTCAATATTGGAATGGGCCTTGGGGCTTTAAACTAGGTTATGCAGCAAACTTAGAATCAGAAGTTAACAGTGTTGAGCAGAATGACGATGATGAAGTCTTATCTGCACAGTTAATGTATGTTCATAATGGGTTTGTGCCATATCTGCGCGTAGGTCAGCATGACGCTTACAATGCGAGTGATAAATTGGCATTCGTACGTGTCGGGCTTGAATACGGATTCTAAGAGTTAGCCTCTACCTTTTTGACAAAACACCGGCCTCAGGTCGGTGTTTTCATAAATGACAAAGGATACGTTGTATGAATAAATTAAAAGCTTGGATTGTCTTGGCTGTTATGTTTGGTGCTGGCGGATGCAGTACACTGAACAGTACAAGCGAGTTTACTGATGTAATCAAAAGTACAACAGAGAGGCGGGACTTTGTACAAGTTACGGGTAAATCGATCACTCCGGAGACTCAGGCTTTATCTGGGCAAAATATTGTTAAATCACAATTAAGTTATATTGGCGTTTTTCCAAAATCAGGGCAGGAAACCACCAAGTCATCATCCATTTCGGGGGAAGTCAGCTATTTTAAAAATTACGATCATTTTTCTTATGTACAAATCGGGCAAAAGCGTTATCAACTCACCAATGATCGCCCTATAGCGGAAACATGCACAGAGCACTGCACAGTCAGTCAGTGGTTTACATTCCCCATTTCTGAGCAATATATTGATAGCGAACCGTCGGAGTTTGTTGAATTCACATTAACGGCTGAAAATCACCAACATACGGTCAAGTTTTCGATACCTAAAGCCTATTTCTCCGCTGTTCGGAAAGAGGCCACCTATCTGAATGAATCGCCCAATCACGACAATATTCAATCCCAGTCGGCACAAGTTACTTCGCAAGTCAGCCGTGCTCAGGAAATGATCACTTATTGGTATGACAAAGCGTCGACGACTGAGCAAGGTAAGTTTAGAGATTGGGCTTTCGTAAATCGTAATAGTATTAACACCAAGATGGTAACCCAATCACAACCAACACAAATGCTGAGTTATTGGTATGAGCAAGCAAGCAGCGAAGAGAAAAAACAAATATTAGCGTGGTTATTAGATACAGAATAAAAATAAGGAGCATCGGCTCCTTATTCTACGCTATTCAATTGATTATTATATTCCTCGGTAATATTTGCAGATGACCATTGGAAAAGTCTTTATGCTTCCATCTGCCATCTTACAATCTACATTAGGCCCAGTCGCTGAGCTTCCTGCATTTTGAGCAGCAACGGCTGAAAAGCTAAAAAGTAGTGAGAGAACGAGCGCCGACATCATACTTAATAATTTCATAATAACCTCGATTGAGATAGTGAAACATGCGTTAATAAGTATGTTTTTAATCAAGAAAAGATCAAAAAAATTTACAAAATCAAATTTATTGATAATAAATAAGTGAGAAAATATCTTTGGTTGATGTCGAAATAAACCCTAAATTGTCGATGATGCTGAAAATGTAATAGGGGAAATGTTTATTCTATTACTTACTTAATTCTACACATTAAGTTATTTAATTTTTTGATTTAAATGTTTTTTAATGACATGTGTAAATAAAAAAGCCAGCAAATAGCTGGCCTTTCTATGTGATAACAAGAAAATCCTATTAATAAAGGATAGAATATAATTGACGGCGATATTTACTGGCGATGGCATTGCCTTGCCCCAACGCTGTTAAAATGTCCATAAATACTTTTTTCAGTTCACCATCTAATACATTGAGATCCTTCGATACATAACTCCACAGTAGAGCGAGTGCTTCCTCATCACGGCTTACTTGATGATATTGAACCGCCAAGTCATGGGCTAATTGAGGGTTATTGCCATCACTTTGTAATTGTGCTTCAAGTGCTTGAATTTCAGGGCTGTCAGCGGCTTGCTGGTGTAATTCTAATTTAGAAACTAACTGTTTGTACTCATTGTGATTTTTGTATTCGAGCGGAATGGTCTCAAGCAGGGCTTCCGCTTGTGAAAACTGCTGAGTCTCTAATAAACAGTCGGCAATCAGTAGCTTTACTTCGCCGTGGTTTTTGAGTTCTTCGGCAAGCGATTGTAAGACAGTAAGCGCATCCACGTAATTGCCTTGAGCAATCATGGACTGCGCATTCTGCAATTGAAGCTCGTCCTGACTTGGCAGATGTTTGGTTAGCATTTGCTCAATGGCCTCTATGGGTTGAGGACCGCCTAGACCATCAACAGGTTGGCCGTTAACAAACAACGCGATAGTTGGCAGTGCTTGAACGCCAAACTGACTGGCGATCATTTGCTGTTGCTCACAGTCCAATAACGCAAGTGTGAATGCGCCGTTATATTGCTGAGCCAATGTTTGCAGTGGCGTGATCAAATCCGCACTCTCTTGGCTCATAGAAGCCCAGAAGTGAATCAGAACGGGCGTTTGCATTGAACCCTCAAGGACTTCTCGAAAGTTCTGTTCATTAAGCTCGACAATAAAAGGGGATTGCATCTTGTTATCCTAAATCAGTGGCTGTTTCTTTCTATGTGGGGGAAAATAAAAAAAGATTCAAGGAGTAGGCGAGCAAAAGAAACAAAAAACACCGCCTAACGCAGTGTTTTAGAAATACAAGTAAGCGCACATCGCTGATTAAATCAGTAATAAAATCGTGAGAGCAATGCCCACGCCAAGCCAATTTAATTGGTTTAGTGTCATTTTGTTCTCCAAATGCAACGCCGTGAAGTGTGATTGGAGATGAGTTTAAATTCTCAGTATTACGATTTGATTACATTTTGAGCAAGTGTTATGCGGCCTTGTTCAAGATCCTATCCAGCATTCGAGCGGGAAGCAGGCGTTTCAAGCAAGCAAATACTTTTGTTGGCGTGGTCACTCGATAGCGAATTTTTGGACGCTTTGCTTCGAGTGCATCGATAACAGGTGGAACACATGCTTGTGCAGGGAGGACAAAGCGATTTTTTGAGGTAGCTTTTGAGAGTCGCTCTAGTTCTCGTTCGTACTGAGTTTGATGTCGGCTTCCTTCACGTTGTATCCAGCGTTTAAATGCCGCAAGCGCATTAGCACGAAAATGCGTTTCTATGGGGCCTGGTTCGATTAAACTTACTTGCACATTGGTGCTGGCAAGCTCGATACGGAGAGTGTCGGTCCATCCTTCTAGTGCAAATTTTGATGCGTTGTACGCGCCGCGGTATTTCATCGCTGCAAAGCCGAGTACCGAACTCACTTGAATTATTCTTGCGTCAGGTTGACGCAGTAAAATCGGGAGTAAACCGGTTGTGAGCTCATGCCAGCCAAAGAAGTTCGTTTCAAACTGTTCGCGTAGCGCTTGAGTTGGCAAGTCCTCAAGTGCACCAGGTTGACCATATGCACCATTATTAATTAATGCGTACAGGTCCCCATCTTTAATCAGTGATAAGTACTCAACAGTGGATTGGATTGATTGGCTACTATTTAGATCAAGTTGTAGGCAATGGAGGCCTTGTTTTCTCAAACGTTCAACGTCTTGGGCTTTTCGGCATGAGGCAATCACCCGGTATCCGCGTTGGTTGAGCTGTTGAGCCAGTTGATAACCAATTCCGGTGGAGCACCCAGTGATAAAGACAATTTTTGTATTTAATGGTGAAGTCATAATCTCGTCATGGCTGAAGTTATTCGGTATGTGCAAATAAATTATGCAGTGCGGGTTTTAGTCTTGAGTACGTGAAGGTGAATTCTAACTCGGTGAGCTTTTTGGGTTTGGCACGCGCACTGTCAAAAAGCAGTACTGAACTTTCTCCCATTAGCAACCGAATTGCCCATTTAGGGGTAAAAAGGAAATGTGGTCTTCTAAGAGCTTTAGCCAATTGGTGACTAAATTCGCGGTTAGTGACAGGATGAGGAGCGCATAAATTAAACGCTCCCTGAGCATGTGGGGTGTTGAGTAGAAATTCAATCGCTTTAACCATATCTTGGCGATGTATCCATGGCATGTATTGCTTTCCTGAACCAATAGGACCTCCAATTCCCATTTTGTAAGGTAAAAGCATTTTTTGTAATGCACCGCCGCTGGGGTCTAATACAACGCCTGTTCTCAATAAACATACTCGAGTTTGCTCAGAGCGCGCTCGTAACGCGATTTCTTCCCAGCGAGCGCAAACCTGGTGAGGAAATTGAGAGTTATTCACCTGCAGGCTCTCATCAAAAGGATGCTGCTGTTGGTCACCGTAATAGCCAACGGCTGACCCGCTGATAAAGACCGAAGGCGCTTCTGTGCTCGCATGGAAACGTTCAACTAACTGCTCGGTGAGTTGCCAACGACTTTGACAAATCTTGCTTTTTTGCGCCGCGGTCCAACGTTTATCGGCGATGGGTTCTCCGGCGAGGTTTATCACCGCGTCAAATTGATTAAAATCACTGAATTCATCGAGACTGGAAATATAGTGGATATTTCCCATGTCAGCATGCGCAAGCGTCTGTTTAGCTCTGGAGGGCTGGCGTGTAACAAGTGTAATACGATGGGTCGAAAGCAATTTTAACAGTTCTCGTCCAATGAAACCTGTACCACCGGTGATCAAGATATCCATTCGCACCTCCTTTCTTTAGTCTTTGAATTATAGTCACTTAGACAAACTCACACACATAAATTTGTCAACCGTTGATGTCGATTCGTGCTTTCAAAGTCTCGAGTTAACAAAACAGCCCATGACGAGTCATAAAAATGTCCAAGCTCAGTGTCGGATCACACCCCTTTACCTGCGCTGTGCCAAGCTTTGAAGGTCAGCTAAGTGAGGAAGGAATGGGCGGATTTTTTTCATTATTAAAAGCGATGCTTTCAAGCCTTAAAGATCTATTGCCGATTGTGGTTGTCATCGCATTTTTCCAATGGGGCGTGCTTGGGCAGTCTCTACCTAATTTGCTATCAATTCTAAGTGGGCTTTTTTTGGTTGTGTTGGGGTTGACGCTGTTTGTTTTCGGACTGCAACTTGGGCTATTTCCAATTGGAGAAACGATGGCGCAAACGTTTGCTCGCAAAGGGTCGTTAATGTGGTTATTGGTTTTTGCATTTTGTTTGGGGTTTGGTACCACGGTGGCAGAACCGGCGCTCACTGCCATCGCTGATGAAGCGAGTGAAGTCGCGGCTCACGGGGGAATGATTCATAGCGGGATTGAGGACATAGAGAGTTATGCGTTAGGGCTGCGATTAACCGTCGCATTGTCCGTTGGGGTAGCCATTGTTCTTGGAGTCATACGTATTGTGAAAGGCTGGCCCATTCAAAGGTTCATTATTAGTGGTTATTTGGCGGTTGTGGCTCTAACGCTGGTGGCACCTCCATCTATTATTGGCATTGCTTATGACTCCGGAGGGGTCACAACGTCAACGATTACGGTCCCTCTAGTGACCGCGCTCGGCATCGGGCTCTCTTCAGCGATAAAAGGTCGCAATCCAATGATTGATGGCTTTGGTTTAATTGCCTTTGCGTCCTTGTTACCGATGATTTTCGTCATGCTTTACGGCATGTGGGTGGTTGTATGATCTGGCTGTCGTGGTGGGCATCATTGCTCGGAACGCTGGGGGATGTGGCGCCAATAGTGACGATGATTGTGGTTTTCCAGTGGGTTATTTTGAGAAAGCCTGTGGCGAATTTACCCAAGGTCATACTGGGTTTTGTTTATGTAGTAATCGGGTTATCACTTTTTTTGATTGGGCTTGAGAAAGCCTTATTTCCACTTGGTGATACGATGGCAAAGCAGCTAACAGACACCAAGTTTTTACATGAGATGCAATGGGTTCCTTCACATCAATTAAAAGCGATAGATTACTACTGGGTGTATTTATTTGCGTTTTGTATCGGGTTTAGCACCACCATCGCTGAACCGGCTTTGATCGCCGTTGCGATTAAAGCCAACCAAGTCTCAGGGGGCAGCATACGAGTGAACGGCTTACGAATATCCGTTGCATTTGGTGTTGCCATTGGGATTGCTTTGGGCTGCTATCGCATTGTGGTTGGCGACCCTATTCATTATTACATTATTACTGGGTATTTAGTGGTGGTGGTGCAAACCTACTTTGCACCTAAAATGATCATTCCTCTGGCTTATGATTCTGGCGGTGTCACTACGTCAACCGTGACTGTACCGATTGTCGCAGCACTAGGTTTGGGGCTTGCATCAACCGTGCCTGGGCGCAGTCCGATGATTGATGGTTTTGGTCTTATCGCCTTTGCGAGCTTATTTCCGATTATATCCGTCATGGCTTATGCGCAGATCACTCAGTGGTGGACTCAACGTATTGAGCAAAAGGAGAAACACGATGCGATTTAAATTATTGGTAGCATTTGTTGAAGACAGTAGGACCGATGCGGTACTTGATGCTGCGCGTGAGGCTGGCGCAACGGGGGCGACCGTCATCAACAATGCGCGAGGTCAAGGTCTCAATCAAAAGCCGACGTTTTTAGGACTGACATTAGAGGTACAAAAAGACGTTTTGCTGTTTGTGGTTGAAGAGCATCTTGCTCGGCACATATTAGAAACTATCAATCAGGTCGGGGAATTTGAAAGCCAATCTGGGCAGGGAATTGCGATTCAAATCGATATAGAAGATGCCGTGGGGGTTAGTCACCAAGTCGAGCGTCTAACCAAAGTCGTGGAGGATGAGTTGTGAAGGAGCATAAAGCAATCTGTGTGCGGGATGTGATGGCGAACAGTTACGTAATGGTGGATGGGTTAACCACGGTTAAAGAAGGCATCTTGTTAGCGAAAAAGCATCAAGTTAAAGCTTTGGTTGTTAATAAGCGCCATGAGCATGATGAATTTGGTTTGGTTTTAATGAATGACATCGCTAAGAAGGTGTTGGCGCAAAATCGGGCGACCACACGCACTAATATTTATGAAATTATGACGAAACCGGCATTATCGGTGAGTCCTGATATGGAACTGAAATATTGCGCTCGTTTGTTTGAGCGCTTTGGTATCAGTCGGGCACCTGTCATTGAATCGGGTGAGGTTATCGGAATGGTGAGCTATAACAACATTGTCTTGAACGGCATGGTGACCGATGACGATGGGTAGCAAAATCGGTACAATGTCCTTAGGAATTTAAAGGAGAAGGCGCTGTGAAATTATTTATTGCTTCCGATTTGCATGGCAGTTTACCAGCCACCGAAAAGATGCTTGCTGCCTTTGAACAAAGTGGTGCTGAGACGCTCATTTTATTAGGGGACTTACTCAACCACGGACCTCGAAACCCGATTCCGGATGGCTATCAACCAGCCGAGGTTGCTCAGTGTTTAAATCGTTACTCTGAGCGTATTATTGCGGTGAGGGGAAACTGTGATAGCGAAGTCGATCAAATGCTTTTAGGTTTTCCAATGCTTGCGGACTACGCTTGGGTATTGCTGGCGAATGGTCGTCGTCTGTTTTTAACCCACGGTCATCTCTACAATAGCGCCAAACGACCAGCACTCAGAGCTGGGGATGTCATTGTTCATGGGCATACGCACATTCCTGTGGCTCAATTAGACGATGACTGTGTGATTTTTAATCCGGGCTCAACGACATTTCCACGTCAGGAGTATGTACCAAGTTATGGCGAAGTCGACATGGACAGCCAACAACTTTTCGTTCGAGATTTTGATGGTCAAACCTTGATGACGTATTCATTGGATGGTTGAAGATAGTGAGCATAACAGCCGAGCTTTTAAGCTCGGTTATTATGGTTATCAGAATGTCCTAAATCTCGCTCAGGGTCTATCACATCTCTAACGCGTTGTTTTAAAACTTTCGCTTCAGGAAACCCGTCGTCTTGTTTGCGCTCCCAAATGCGCTCCCCATTGCAGAAAATTTCAAAACGCCCACCCGTATCAGGATGAAGAGCCACCTGCTCTACGTCTTCACTAAAAGTATGTAATAGCTCTTGGCTTAACCAACTTGCGCGCAGCATCCAGTTACATTGACGACAATAATAGATATCAATTTTAGCTTTTGTCATGGTTTCTCTTTCACTAAGACGATGATAAAAAAGAGGCTCACCGTAGTGAACCTCCTAGAGGGATTAGTTTGAGAATAACACCGTTGACCCATGGCTTAAACTGGTCAGCAATAAGGTTTTATCATTGACGATATCGATGCGCCGGCTTTGCTGAGCATCCACTTTAAACAGTTGAGTAATCAAGGCTAACTGAGATTGAGAGAAGTTTTTTGCGGTTTGTGCCGACACATCTTTAAACTCAGTGGGGGAGACCAGCAAATAGTTATCACTGATGCCCCAGTCACCGGTTTCAGAAAAGCGTAAAACACTGGTTTCCTCGCTGTTCTCTGCGTATAGCGTAATAGCTGCGACACGAATGTAATGACCGTTCGGCAGGTATTTTACGTTGGAGGTAGCGATCGCCTTTTGAAGTGGGCCAACACCCTCATTTTGTTCTTGCTCGTTGATGATGGTGACCATTCTTGATTGCCACTCTCGAGAGGTTAATACCTGCTCCATTTTCAAGTCGCTTCCCCAATACAACCAAGCGCTAAAACCGACCGAAAGCAGAATGACTAACCCAACAATCTTTTGATTAATATTTTTCATCCTTATTGGCACACCCTATTAAGACCGCTCTCATCGGTGAAGATTCTTAAGGTCACATTGTTCTCTGAATGATTGAGAGGATAAATGTAGTTGAGAACAAGCTGATTATTTTGGCCTCCAGTAGCGATGATTTCTTCAGGGGCAACACCGTTGATGTGAGACCTCTCATTGTACTGATTGATACAACGTTCAATCGAACCCAGCCAATTTTGTAATGATGGATGGCTAATCGGTGTTTTCACCGGGACATCATGATAAACGGCTATGTCACGAAATGTGGATTGGCTGGGCTGCGAAAAAAGAAGCACACAAACGGGTAGCAACACCGCCAATACGAGTAATGTTTTACTTAACCATGAGAACTTTTCCGTTTCTGGCTGTGCCTCGTACGTGGGTTTACTCAATTCGATATCGGTTGAATTGATACTCTCCACCTGAGGCATGGATACCGCCGTTTCATCTACAGATGATGGCGCATTCTGCGAAGTCGGCGTTTCTTCAGGGGGTTCGCTTATTGATGAGATGCTCGGTGGCGCGCTTGGGGTTGTATCTTGAAGTTCATTGGTTTGCTCGACCAGGCAAATTAGCTGGTAGCCACGCTTAGGGACGGTTTTTACAAACTCCGGTGAACGCGTGGAATCATGAAGCATTTTACGTAGCGTAGAAATGGCTTGAGTGAGACTTGAATCATCGACTTCAAAGCCTTGTTCGCGCCATACAAAATCATGCAACTCGTTACGAGTTACCACTTCATTAGGTTTTTCGGCAAGCAGTAATAGGATGCGGCTTTCATTGCTTCCTAAACGGATAACATCACTTTCGTTGTTTAAATCGACAAGAGAATTGCTGTTGGGGTCGAAGATGAAACGATTTGCCAGATTAAACTTGGTGCCAATTTGACTCATGGGTAAGACCACTACATGTTTTTATATTTAATGCTGGGCTAAGTCTACTCCTTGTAGGAATAAACGAAACCCTAGGAGAATTTATATTTTTTTAGATCCCAAGAATAATAAAATTTATGTCAAAAAAACAATGTTTTTATGCTGTTTGACCTTGAATTTACATTTAGCACCCTCACTTTTAGTACCAAACTCATTCCGACTCATCACTTGTGCGATTTCAAGTGATGGCTATGTAACTAGGTTATGGAGCAAACATGAGCGAAACTGTTACTAACAATAAAGAAACTCGTGGTTTTCAATCAGAAGTGAAACAACTACTTCACTTGATGATTCACTCTTTATATTCCAATAAAGAGATTTTTTTACGAGAACTGATATCTAACGCTTCGGATGCGTCTGACAAATTGCGCTTTCAAGCGTTATCTAACCCCGATCTATACCAAGGTGATGCGGATCTTGGTGTGAAAGTCTCGTTTGACGAAGAGGCCAACACACTGACCATTTCTGATAACGGGATTGGTATGAGCCGAGAAGATGTTATTGAACACCTTGGTACCATCGCCAAATCAGGAACCGCAGAATTCTTTTCCAAATTATCCGATGATCAGAGTAAAGATTCGCAATTGATTGGTCAGTTTGGTGTTGGTTTCTACTCGGCATTTATTGTCGCTGATGCTGTAACTGTAAGAACTCGAGCTGCGGGTCTTGCAGCTGATCAAGCGGTTCAGTGGCACTCTGCCGGTGAAGGGGATTACACCATCGAGACGGTAAGCAAAGAGTCTCGAGGTACCGACATCGTTTTGCATATGCGTGACGAAGGTAAAGAGTTCCTTAACGAGTGGCGCCTACGCGAAGTGATCAACAAATATTCTGATCACATTGGTATTCCAGTCTTTATTCAGACCACAGTTAGAGATGACGAAGGTAACGAAACCGACGAAAAAACCTGGGAGCAAGTCAATAAAGCACAAGCGCTTTGGACTCGTTCTAAATCGGACATCAGCGACGAAGAGTATAGAGAGTTCTACAAACACGTTTCACACGATTTTGCTGAACCACTCGTTTGGGCACATAACCGTGTTGAAGGTAAAAACGATTACACCAGCTTACTCTATATCCCGGCGAAAGCACCTTGGGATATGATGAATCGCGACCATAAGAGTGGCTTGAAACTGTATGTTCAGCGCGTCTTCATTATGGATGACGCTGAGCAGTTTATGCCATCTTATCTGCGTTTTGTTCGTGGCTTAATTGATTCTAATGATTTGCCGCTCAACGTATCGCGCGAAATTCTTCAAGATAACAAAGTGACCCAATCACTGCGTAACGCTTGTACTAAGCGTGTTCTCACCACGCTTGAGCGTTTAGCGAAAAACGATCCAGAAAAATACCAAACCTTCTGGAAAGAGTTTGGTTTGGTTATGAAAGAAGGCCCAGCGGAAGACTTCTCTAACAAAGAGAAAGTCGCGGGACTACTGCGTTTTGCATCGACCGAAAATGAGTCGTCTGAGCAAAATGTCGGGCTTGCTTCTTATGTCGAGCGCATGAAAGAAGGACAAGATAAGATTTACTATCTCACCGCGGATAGCTACTCAGCAGCGAAAAATAGCCCACACCTTGAACAGTTTAAAGCCAAAGGTTTGGAAGTCATCTTAATGTATGACCGCATTGATGAGTGGCTGATGAACTACCTCACCGAGTTTGATGGTAAGCAGTTCCAGTCCATCACCAAAGCCGGTTTGGATCTCAGCAAGTTTGAAGACGAAGCGGAAAAAGAGAAGCAGAAAGAAACCGAGGAAGAGTTTAAGTCTGTGGTTGAGCGTACCAAGGAGTACTTGGGTGAGCGCGTGAAAGAAGTCCGCACCACGTTCAAACTGGCATCAACCCCAGCCGTTGTGGTTACCGATGATTTTGAGATGGGAACGCAAATGGCCAAGCTACTAGAAGCGGCTGGCCAAGCTGCGCCAGAAGTGAAGTACATTCTTGAAATTAACCCAAATCATGATCTTGTTAAGCGCATGGCAGATGAACCGGATCAAGAAGCCTTTGGGCGTTGGGTTGAAGTTCTGCTAGGTCAGGCAATGTTAGCGGAACGTGGCTCTATGGAAGATCCAACTCAATTCGTTGGGGCCATTAACCAACTTTTGGCTAAGTCATAAGCTAAATTAATAAGCAAAAGCCCGCATAAAGCGGGCTTTTATCTTGTTTTTAAATGAAATTTACACATCTTCGGCTAAATTCGGTGTTTATGTCGTGAAATCGATATCAAAAGGCATTCTTTAGTCTTAAACGCCGCCTCTTTACCTGAAGTTGTGATAAAATCCAAGACTTGAATGTGAACAGCAACGCGTGTATTTTGCACGCCTAATTTAAGTCATCTTATACCGAAACTTATCGTAGCTACCTTTTTGTGGTCGCGACACAGTGAGCTTCGGTATAAAACTTTTATCTAAAGAGGATTACACATGCGCATCATTCTTCTAGGTGCTCCAGGTGCAGGTAAAGGCACACAAGCTCAGTTCATTCAAGAAAAATACGGCATTCCACAAATCTCAACCGGTGACATGCTACGTGCTGCAATCAAAGCAGGAACTGAGTTAGGTAAACAAGCGAAAGCTGTTATCGATGCCGGACAACTAGTGTCTGATGACATTATTCTCGGGCTTATCAAAGAGCGTATCGCTCAAGACGATTGCGAAAAAGGCTTCTTGCTAGACGGTTTCCCTCGCACCATTCCTCAAGCTGACGGTTTGAAAGCAATGGGCGTGGATATCGACTACGTGATCGAATTCGACGTGGCAGATGATGTGATCGTTGAACGTATGGCTGGTCGTCGTGCGCACTTACCTTCAGGACGTACTTACCATTTGGTGTACAACCCACCGAAAGTCGATGGTAAAGATGATATTACTGGTGAAGACTTAGTGATCCGTGATGACGACAAAGAAGAAACAGTTCGTGCACGTCTTGGTGTTTACCATGAGCAAACAGCTCCTCTTATTCAGTACTACGGCAAAGAAGCTGAGCAGGGTAATACTAAATACCTTCAGTTTGACGGTACGAAGCCAGTTGATGAAGTCAGTGCAGATATTGAGAAGGCATTGGCGTAATTCGTCTACCCGTATTTGAATGAAATTGTTATAGTAAAAAGCGACTTTAAGAGTCGCTTTTTTTGATCTTGCCGAGCGTGTTTGGCGTAGAGAAAAGGCGACGATAACAAATAGAAAAGGGTGAGATGAACGAACATAAAAAGACGGGTGTGCTACTTGCCAACTTAGGTACCCCAAACGCACCAACCGCCTCCGGAGTCAAATCGTTTTTGAGCGAGTTCCTTCATGACCATCGGGTTGTTGATATGAGTCGTTGGTTATGGTGTCCCATTTTACATGGCATCATCTTACCGATCCGCTCCCCGAAAGTTGCCAAGCTGTACCAATCGATTTGGATGGAAGGAGGGTCGCCATTGATGGTGTATTCTCAGCAGCAACGTGACGCCTTGCATGAACAGTTAAATCTCCCTGTTGAGCTAGGTATGACGTATGGCGAACCTAGCCTAAAACAAGGCGTGGAAGCGCTACTCGCCCAGGGGGTTGAACGGTTGGTCGTCCTGCCTTTATATCCTCAGTATTCAGCGACAACAACGGCAGCGGTATTTGATGGGCTTGCGAAAGTGTTCAACCAATCGGCCTATTTGCCGGAGCTCTATTTTATTGGTGATTATCATAACCACCCACTGTTTATTAAAGCGCTTGCAGATAAAGTGCGTGAGTCTTGGCAAACACATGGGCGCGGTGACTTATTACTGTGTTCATACCATGGCATACCAAAGCGCTATGCGGATAACGGCGATGTTTATCCTCAACACTGCGCCGAAACGACTCGTTTATTGGGGATTGAATTGGGGCTCTCTGAGCAGCAAATTAAGATGACTTATCAATCTCAATTTGGCAAAGAAGAGTGGTTACAGCCTTACACGGACAAAACCATTGAAACGCTTCCAAACCAGGGTATTAAGACATTGGACGTTATCTGCCCAGCATTTTCTGTCGATTGTTTGGAGACGTTGGAAGAGATATGTGAGCAAAATCAGGAGCTATTCATGGAAGCTGGAGGCGAGGGGTTTAATTACGTGCCATGCCTAAATGCGGATGCCGCGCATGTTGATTTAATGGCGCAATTAATTCGTGAGAAGAATGCCTAATTGATTCATTGATGGCGAAATAAAAAAGGCACCGAAGTGGTGCCTTTTTTATTGATGATCATAGATTACGCAGTTTGGACCTCTGCTTGAGGCTGCTCATTTTCATCGTGCTCTCCACCCTCTGCGCCATGCATCCATTTCACTAACTGGTTAGAAAACAGAAGAAGTAGTACGGCGCTAATGGTTGCTGCAATGGCAATACCGCCAAAGATTGACATCGCGCCAAGCTCGCCGACATGTGAACCGATTAGCCCAGCGACGTAATTGGCAATCGCATTAAAACCAAACCAAGCACCCATCATTAGAGAGGCTAAACGTAGCGGGGCTAACTTAGTTACCATTGAAAGCCCGATTGGAGACAAGCAAAGCTCACCAAGAGTATGGAAGAAGAAAGCGCCAACAAGCCACAACATCGACGTTTTGACAGTAACATCGCCCCCTTGCTCCATTACGGCACCAACCATGCACAAGAACCCAAGCGCTAAGAAGAGTAAAGCAACAGCAAATTTAACCGGTGAGCTCGGTTCGCGTTTCCCCATTTTCACCCAGAGTGCAGCCAGTACTGGAGCAAGAGTAATAATGAAGAATGGATTGAGAGACTGGAACCATGCGGCTGGCACTTCAAACCCACCAATCATACGGTCAGTATATTCTTGGGTATAGATATTCATCAGGCCACCTGCTTGTTCAAAGCCAGCCCAGAAGACAATGACGAATAGGCCCATAATTAGAATAACTTTGAGTCGATCGCGTTCTTGCTTGGTTAAGGGTTGTTTGCTTTTTGCGTGCTTTTTATCCAGATCTCTTTTTGCAGCTGGAACGACGCCAATTTTACCCAACCAACGACCCGCAAACATCATTTGCATAATCAAGCTAATGACCATACCGATTCCAGCTGTGACAAAGCCATATTTCCAACCAAAACTGTCGGTAACTGAACCTGCAATGACACCAGCAAGGAGCGCGCCTAAATTGATGCCCATGTAGAAAATAGTGAATGCGCCATCACGACGGTGGTCACCTTCATCATAGAGATCACCAACCATAGTGGAAATATTCGGCTTAAATAAGCCATTCCCGGTAATAAGAAGGCCGAGACCGAGATAGAATGCGTGGACGTCATTTAAACCAAATACTGCGTTATGAGGCAGTGCCAGCGTGAACTGGCCGATGGCCATTAACGCACCACCAATTAACACAGAGCGACGTTGACCTAAATAGTTATCAGCCAACCATCCACCAATCAGCGGGGTGATATAAACGAGCCCAGTGTATATTCCGTATAGATCGAGAGCATCTTTAGTACTCCAACCCATACCGCCATTGATCGTTGCATCGGTCAGGTAAAGTACCAAAATTGCACGCATTGCGTAGTAGGAAAAGCGTTCCCAAAGTTCGGTACCAAAAAGAAGGAATAGGCCGCGTGGGTGGCCCATGATTTGATGATGTTGGTTTGACATATATTCTGCTTATGGATCTTATGTGAGCTGAATATTTTACTTTATTTATACTGACTAGATAAATATATTGTAAATTCGCATTTGTGCGGTATTGCCTACATTGTGCTGTAATTGTTTGAAACAAAAAGAAATTTGCGTGATCTTTATCTCAATGAGTGGTTCGAAATCTATGATTTCATAAATGGAATTGTGCTGTCGGTGGCGTTGGACTTAACTTGGAGCAGTTTGCTGCGTTTTTGAGAAATGTTAGTATAAGCAAAATTTTGCACTGGTTGATGTCTATGAAAAACTGGTATTTGGTTTACTGCAAGCGGGGAGAGCAGTTAAGAGCCAAGCTCAACCTTGAACATCAAGGTGTTGAATGTTACTACCCACAAATAAGTGTCGAGAAAATAGTTCGCGGTAAGCGTCAGCTGAAACAAGAGCCTCTGTTTCCTTCTTATATTTTTATTCGGTTTGATTGTGAAATCGGCCCCACGTTTACCACGATTCGTTCAACACGGGGAGTGATCGACTTTGTTCGGCAAGGTGCGATGCCTCAGCAGTTGCAAGGCGATTTAGTCGTGTCGCTCAAGCAAATGGAACAGCTCGATGAGCAAATGCAAAGTGAAGTGCCGAAAAAGGGACAGTCGCTTCGTGTCAAGAGCGGGCAATTTGCGGGGATAGATGCTATCTATCAAGAACCTGACGGTGAAACACGCTCTATTCTACTGGTCACGCTTTTGAGCACTCCTGTTGAAATGAGTATTGATAATCACGATATTGAATTCGACTGAGACGTTGGCATATTACTCACTGACATAAAAAAGCGCAGAGTTGATGACTCTGCGCTTTTTACGTTCAATGTAAAACTGAGTTAACGATTAAGCCCCTTCGGCATAGGCGTCGTTGTGTACGTTTTGAACCGCGCGGCCTGATGGGTCAACACAGTTTTTGAACGATTCATCCCATTCAATTGCCTTAGCAGAAGAACAAGCGACCGATGGCCCACCTGGAACACACTCAACGGCAGATGGAAGCGGGAATAATTCTTCAAAAATCTCGCGGTACATGTAGCCTTCTTTGGTGGTTGGTGTGTTGTATGGGAAGCGGAAAGAAGCCGTTTCCATCTGTTGATCCGTAACACGCTCCGCTGCAACCGCTTTAAGAGTATCAATCCAACCATAACCGACACCGTCAGAGAACTGCTCTTTTTGACGCCATGCGATAGATTCAGGCAGGTAATGTTCAAAACATTCGCGAAGAATGTGTTTTTCCATTTTGCCGTTACCGCACATTTTATCGGCTGGGTTTAAGCGCATCGCGACATCGATAAATTCTTTATCAAGGAATGGAACACGACCTTCGACGCCCCATGCGGCCAATGATTTATTAGCTCGCGCGCAGTCAAACATGTTCAGAGCTAACAATTTACGAACCGTTTCTTCATGGAACTCTTGGGCATTAGGTGCTTTATGGAAGTACAAGTAACCACCAAAAATTTCATCAGCGCCTTCGCCGGAAAGCACCATCTTAATCCCCATGGCTTTGATTTTACGTCCCATCAAAAACATAGGTGTTGATGCTCGAATCGTCGTGACGTCATAAGTTTCAATATGATAGATAACGTCACGAATCGCATCTAACCCTTCTTGAATGGTGTAGGTCATTTCATGGTGAACCGTACCAATTTGCTCGGCCACTTCACGTGCCGCTTTTAGATCGGGGGCGCCTTCAAGGCCAATGGCAAATGAGTGTAGCTGGGGCCACCAAGCAGCTGATTTATCGTCATCTTCGATACGCATTGCCGCAAAGCGTTTAGCCACTGCCGAAGTGATGGAGGAATCTAAACCACCAGACAATAACACGCCATAAGGTACATCGGTCATCAATTGACGTTTAACGGCGGCTTCTAGTGCTTCTGTTAACTCTTCTTTGCTGGTGGTGTTGCCTTGAACCGCTGCATATTCATTCCAGTCGCGTAGATAGTAACGAACCGGAGACGAATCTTGCGAGCCGTAGTAGCAACCCGGAGGGAATTCACTGATGGTACGACATACCGGCACTAGGGCTTTCATTTCTGATGCCACATAATAGTTACCATGTTCATCATAACCTTGGTACAAAGGAATAATCCCGATGTGATCACGGCCGACTAGGAATTGGTCTTTTTCTTCATCGTAAAGAACGAAAGCGAAAATACCGTTCAACTCTTCCAATAGATCCGCACCCATCTCTTGATACAGCGCTAAGATCACTTCGCAGTCAGAGTCGGTCTGGAAATCGTATTTATCTTGGTAGCGTTGACGAATTTCTTTGTGGTTATAGATCTCACCGTTAACTGCAAGAACCAGTTTTTTATCAGGGCTATAAATTGGTTGAGCGCCACTGTTGAGACCAACAATCGCAAGGCGCTCATGTGCTAAAATCGCACGCTCTGATGAGTAAATTCCTGACCAATCAGGACCACGGTGACGCAATTTTTTAGACATTTCCAATGCAACAGGACGAAGCGCTTGCGCGTCTGTTTTTATGTCTAAAATGCCGAAGATAGAACACATAACCAATTCCTTTGTTGAACGTTTTTTACTGCTTTGAAGATAATTTGCCACTTTGATTAATAAATGCAACCAGAAAGTGGTCAAAATAATACTTAAAATGCTTTGTGGTAAATTATTTTTAATTATATTGAAAATAATTAAATGAAATCTAACTCGGGGTAGATTTTAGCCACTTTTGGTGTAAGGAAGTGAGAAAAGGGGACAAATAAGGCGGTCTTATGACCGCCTTAGCATGATTGAGTTTTTAGGGTTGATTAAAGTTTGGCTTCAGTTGGTCACAAACGTGGCGAGCAAACCCGCCCCCGGCTTCGCGATAAATATTAAACGCGGCGTCAACGCCTGATTCCATTAAATCCTCCACTTGGTCGGGGTATTCGGCAATGGCCGCGATTTGACCGTTAAATCCGCGCGCTTGAAGCTGTTGTAAGGCTATTTGATTACCCTGATGGTGAGGCATGGCGAGCAAAACCAATTTGACGTTAGCGGTATCTAAAATTCGTTCCCAAAAATCAGAGTCTGTCGCATCGCCACAGATCACATTACGACCTAAACTGCGATGCTCATGCGCTGCGTCCTCCCGTACTTCGATTCCTAAGCTAATTTTTCCATAGCGAGCTCGAAGTTCGTCATAGGCTCCCGATCCAATACGCCCCATGCCCAGAATGAGAATTTGTGCATGTCCTGGGTTAATACGCTGATCGCGGTGATTGAGATTTTCCGCCGCCTGTTCTTTTAACCATTTGGCGGATTTTTGGTAGAGTTCATGGCCTTTACGATTAATTGGCGATGCGATGATAAATGACATTGACACCGCAAGCGCGAGTGCGACCAGTACGTCGTCACTCATCCATCCCATCTTAAACGCAAGCCCACCCAGTATTAGGCCAAACTCGCTGTAATTGAGTAGGCTGAAAGAGGCCATTAAAGACGTTCGGACTCGAAATTTAAATCGGTTCAATACCCAAAAGTAAAGAACGCCTTTCAACGGCAAGAGTAACAACACTAATAGAGCGAGGACGAGGCCGGATAAGGTTGGTTGTGCCGACAGTCCGATATTAAGAAAGAAACAGATCAAAAACAGCTCTTTTAAGTTGAAGAGTGACTTCGAGAGTTCTGACGCTTTTGAATGTTGAGCGAGTAACATACCCAGAATCAACGCGCCTAAATCCGGCTTCACTCCGACCAATTCAAACAGTCCGGCGCCAACGACTAAGGCGAGGAAAACGCCTAATAAGATCAACATTTCGCCGTGGCCGACTTTATCCATCAATCTGAAAAATAGCGGGCGAACCAGTGGTAAGGCAAATAGGGCAATCGCATACCAATGAGGTAACTTTCCGGTTGATGCGGTTAGAAACACCACCGCGAAGATGTCCTGCATAACAAGAATCCCGATCGCGATGGTGCCAAAGGTAGCATTCATATCACCCCGTTCTTGCAATGACTTTACCGCAAAGACCGTACTTGAAAATGACAGAGCGAAGCCAAGTAAGGCCAATTGTGCAAAGTCCATTGATGCTAACGCATTCACTCCAAGCACTTTAAGGCCCACGAGGACAACACTAAACAGCGCGGTAGAAAGGAGATTATGCAGGGTTGCGCCAGCCCATATTTCTTTGGACATCAAGACTTTGACATCCAGCTTCAGGCCGATGGTAAACAACAATAAAGTGACCCCAAGATCCGCCAATTCAATAATGGTGTCATTGGTGGTGTAGCCGAAAGCATGCAAGCCAAACCCTGCAAGTAAGAAGCCGACCAGAGGAGGAAGGTGACACTTTAACGCAATGAAACCCGCGACAAAGGCGGCGCTAATAAGAATGAGATCCATGGCTGACGTTTACTCGCTTAATACAAAAAAGGGCTAGGTAGTATACTTAGCCCTTAAGTTTATCTAACTGTGAGAGTTTGTTGTTAATTTTCAAGTAACTTTTGTAACAAAACCCCATTTAACATTGCCCGCTTAATCATTGCAAAAGCTCCAATGGTCGGTTGAGTATCGATTTCGGACGCCACAATCGGTAACTGTTGATGAAATGTCTTCAAGGATTGATTTTCGACATTACGTTGTATTGCAGGAAAAACAATGTCTTGGCTTTGAATAATATCGCCGGCAATCACCACTTTCTGTGGGTTAAATAAGTTAATGGTGATCGCAATCGCTTTTCCTAACTGGTTTCCGACCCTCACTAAGCTTTGTTTAGCCAACTCATCGCCTTGGTTGGCATGCTGGCAAATCGTGGTAATTGTAATGTGCTCTGCTTGAGATAAGCTTGATTCATAGCCTTGGGCGATCAGTTTTTTTACCCGCTCTACAATCGCAGGATTGGCAGCCACTGTTTCTAAACAGCCAAAGTTACCGCACTGGCATTGTTCGCCGAGTGGATCGATTTGGATATGACCAATTTCGCCAACGTTACGGTTGTGGCCAAGAAAAACTTGTCCATTGACGATAATACCTGCACCGGTGCCTCGATGAACGCTAACCAAAATCGAATCCTGACAATCTTGGCTGGCTCCGAAATAGTGCTCAGCAAGCGCCATACCACGAACATCATTGCCGACAAAACACGGTACTTGAAAGGTTTCTACGATCAAATCAGAAATGGCTAAGCTGCTCACTGCAACGTTAGGCATGTATTCCACCACACCAGATTCAGGATTAACTAAACCTGGTAATGAGACGCCAATCGCGATCAGTTGTTTAATGAAGCCCTGCTGATTATCGATAAATTGGCGAATGTGCGTGATCAATCCGTCGGTAAGTTGCGTTTGGCTGGTGTAGTAAAATTCTTGGTGTTCAGACACCAGTTCTTTACCACCGAGGTTATATAAGCTGAGGTGGATATAGTCTCGCCCAAGCCGCACGGCAATCGAGTGGAAAGGCTCCACTTCAGTCGTGAGCGAGATAGCGCGTCGACCGCCTGTAGAGGCTTGCTGCGCTACTTCTTTGATTAAACCGCGCTCTAGAAGCTGACGGGTAATCTTGGTAACACTGGCGGGGGCTAATTGGCTAACATCCGCAACTTGAATTCGTGATATCGGGCCTTGTTGATCAATCAGGCGATACACAGCTGCGCTGTTAAGTTGTTTTACTAGATCTACGTTACCTATCTGTCCGCCATTCATGCTTTATGTTTACTCGTCTTGTCCGTTAACTATCGTTTTTACAACGTTGAAGTCGCGGTCAAATGCGGTGAGGTTTGCGACCATTCCTTCTCGAATACGGCCGAGTTTACTGTCTACACCGATTGCCTTGGCAGGATATAATGTTGCCATTCGCAGCGCTTCATCCAACGCGATACCGACGTGCTCAACGGTATTTTTAACCGCTTCTATCATCGTGAGCGCTGAGCCGCCTAGTGTGCCATTCTCATCAACACACTTACCATCTCGGTAATATACTTTCTTACCAACAAAAATAAAGTAATCCATATTAGCGCCTGCAGGAGCTGTGGCATCCGTCACTAATACTAATTTTTCGCCCTTAATTTTGTGGGCGATACGAATGTTCGCGTAATCAACATGGAAGCCATCTGCAATAATACCAGCATAGACGTCTTGAGTATCAAAGATAGCGCCCACCACTCCAGGTTCACGGCCAACACTAGGTGTCATCGCATTGAATAGATGAGTCGCAAAACGAATACCGGATTCAAACCCTTGACGGGCTTCGATGTAGGTTGCATTGGTATGACCAATTGACACAACAATACCCGCTTGGTGAAGGCGTTGAATATGTGAATGATCGTTGATTTCTGGTGCTAGGGTCACCTTGGCGATGACATCCGCATTGTCACAAATTGTCTCAATCATTGCTTGGTTTGAAGGGCGAATGTAATCCACATTGTGAATGCCTTTTTTCGCGGCGTTAAGATAGGGCCCTTCAAGATGCAAGCCAAGTGAATGGTTTGGGTTTAGGCGTTGATACTCACGTGTGACCGCGATAGCCCGCCGCATATCCTCATCGGATGAGGTGATCAAGGTAGGAAGAAAGCTGGTACATCCAGATTTTAAATTGGCGCGATGCATTGTTTCTAGCGCGGCAGGCGTGATGTCGTCGTTAAACATCACACCACCACAACCATTGAGTTGTAAATCAATAAAGCCAGGACTTAAATTTGCGCCCGCCAAATCTTTCTTTTCAATGTTGTGCGGCAGTTGTTCTTCACGGCAGACTTGTTCAATGACCCCATTTTTTACGACGACCGCATGGTGAAGCAATACGTCAGAGCCGGTGAATATTTTGCAGTTCGTTAGCGCATACATGGTCAGCTAATCCTTTTATCGATTCTTGTTCTTTGGTTACGCCTAAAATTTCCGTCAAACAACAATGGCAGATTGTCTCTTGTTTGTTTACATGGTCAGGCAAAATAAAATGAAGAAAAGTAACTTTTAGGTGATAAAATCTTCGGTTTTTTCACATTATGCGATATTTATGACAAGACCTAGGGCTGTTTTCTTCATTGTTTATAAATTTTTTGGGTATTGATGACGCTAAATGTCAAGAATAACGCGGTTTACGAGATTATATTATCATTTTTTACAACATGAAATAAGTTTTATGATCTTGCTAGCAAAAACCCTATATTGCAGAACTTTGCGGTGATAATGATCACAAAAGATAAGGTTTTAATTTGCGGAGCAAAATTAAAACCATAAACTGGGGGAACTAAATTGAGCGGATAAAAAAAGTCGTTCAAGATAATAAATATCCTATAGGGGGAACTATAAGGTGAATATTCTTGGTTATTTTCAAAGCGTAGGTAAAGCGCTGATGGTTCCGGTGGCAACTTTGCCCGCCGCGGCCATCCTCATGGGGGTAGGGTACTGGATTGACCCGACCGGCTGGGGTGCTAACTCTGCATTGGCGGGGTTCCTCATTAAAGCGGGTGCAGCGATTATTGACAACATGTCATGGTTATTTGCTGTCGGTGTCGCTTACGGTATGTCGAAAGACAAAGATGGTGCTTCCGCACTGGCCGGTTTGGTGTGTATGTATGTGGTTACAACCCTGCTGTCACCTGGTGCAGTTGCACAAATCCAAGGTATTGACCCTTCAGAAGTTCCTGCCGCATTTGGTAAAATTCAAAACCAATTTGTAGGTATTCTAGTGGGCATCATTTCTGCCGAAATTTATAACCGTTATTCGACAGTTGAATTGCATAAAGCGCTGGCTTTCTTCTCAGGTAAGCGCCTTGTTCCTATCTTAACTTCATTCGTTGGTATCCTTCTCTCTTTTGTTCTTATGTATATTTGGCCAGCGATTTATGGTGGGCTTGTACATTTTGGTGAGTCGATTCAAGGCATGGGGTCTGCAGGTGCGGGGATTTATGCCTTCTTTAACCGCTTATTGATTCCTGTTGGTCTTCATCACGCATTAAACTCAGTGTTCTGGTTTGATGTTGCAGGGATTAATGATATTCCTAATTTCTTAGGTGGCGCAAAATCCATTGCAGAAGGAACCGCCGTTGCCGGTGTAACGGGTATGTATCAAGCTGGGTTCTTCCCAATTATGATGTTTGGTCTACCTGGTGCTGCTCTTGCGATTTACCATACATCGACCGCCAAGAACAAAGAAAAAGTGGCAGGCATCATGATTGCGGCTGCATTTGCTTCTTTCTTTACAGGGGTAACGGAGCCACTTGAGTTTTCATTCATGTTCCTTGCGCCACTGCTTTATGTGCTGCACGCCGTGTTAACGGGTATTTCGGTGTTTATTGCCGCTTCCATGCACTGGATTGCAGGCTTTGGTTTCTCCGCAGGTTTTGTCGACTTATTCCTTTCTACGCGTAACCCATTGGCGGTTCAGTGGTATATGTTGATTATCCAAGGATTGGTGTTCTTCGCTATCTACTACGTTGTGTTCAGAACGGTTATCGTGCGCTTTAACCTCAAAACACCAGGACGTGAAGACGAGGTTGAAGGTCGCGCTGGTCAACCATTGCAAGGGGCAAAAGAGTCAAATAAATTGGCTAAACAGTATTTAAAAGTGCTTGGTGGTCATCAAAACCTATCGAACATTGATGCTTGTATTACCCGCCTTCGTTTGACAGTAAAAGACATGTCAGTGATTGATGAGCAGCAGCTCAAAGATTTAGGTGCAATGGGCGTGGTTAAACTTGGCTCTAACAACCTACAAGTTATCTTGGGACCGCTTGCGGAAATCATTGCCGGTGAAATGAAAAATATTGACCAAAACGAAGATTTATCTGAGGTTTCAACTTCCTCATAATACCTTTGGTTATCCATCATAGAGCCTCCTATTTAGGGGGCTTTTTTTGTAAAAACGTATAGAAATTGAACGACATTTGCCGACTTAATTGTCACGTATTGTGCTGGCGTGGATTAATCATAGTGGCACAAACATCAAGTTGGTGGTGGTTTAAGCGTTGGTCGTGATTATTTTTCAAGAAAACTCGAGATATAGTTGTGCATTCGCAAAGAATTGTGGATCATTACCGCTAATATAATTTGTGGCCTAATTACAGGTACAAACCCTTTCTCTGACAATACTAAAACAATTGAGGTGCTATAGATGAGTGAAGCTGAAGCTCGTCCATCGAATTTTATTCGCCAAATCATCGATAAAGATTTAGCGGATGGCAAACACACAAGCGTGCATACTCGTTTTCCGCCAGAGCCGAATGGCTATCTGCATATCGGGCACGCCAAGTCCATTTGCTTAAACTTTGGTATTGCTCAGGATTACCAGGGACAATGTAACTTACGTTTTGACGACACCAACCCTGAAAAAGAGGATGTGGAATACGTTGAATCGATTAAGAATGACGTAAGCTGGTTAGGTTTCCAGTGGAGTGGCGATATCTGCTATTCGTCCAATTACTTCGATAAACTTTACGAGTATGCGATTGAGCTTATTAATAAAGGCCTTGCTTACGTTGAAGAGTTAACCCCAGATCAAATTCGTGAATACCGTGGCACTTTAAAAGCGCCAGGTAAACCAAGCCCGTATCGCGATCGCAGTGTGGAAGAGAACCTTGCACTATTTGAAAAAATGCGAGCAGGTGAGTTTGCTGAAGGTAGTGCATGTTTACGTGCGAAAATCGATATGGGTTCGTCGTTCATGGTTATGCGCGATCCTGTCTTATATCGTGTGCGCTTTGCCGAGCATCATCAGACTGGTGATAAATGGTGCATTTATCCAATGTACGATTTTACTCACTGCATTTCAGATGCATTGGAAGGCATTACTCACTCATTGTGTACGCTTGAGTTCCAAGACAACCGCCGTCTTTATGATTGGGTTCTTGAAAACATTACGATTGATTGCACGCCACATCAGTACGAATTCAGTCGCTTGAATTTAGAGTACACGGTGATGTCTAAGCGTAAATTGAACCAACTTGTGACCGAGAAACTGGTTGATGGTTGGGATGATCCACGTATGCCAACCATCTCTGGTTTGCGTCGTCGTGGCTTTACTGCTGCATCGATTCGTGAGTTTTGTAAACGCATTGGTGTCACCAAGCAAGATAACATGATTGAAATGAGCTCGTTAGAGTCTTGTATTCGTGATGATTTGAATGAAAATGCACCACGTGCAATGGCGGTTATTGACCCAGTTAAGTTAGTGATTGAAAACTACGAGCAAGGTAAAGTCGAAACCTTGAACGTGGCAAATCATCCAAACAAACCTGAGATGGGCAGCCGTGAAGTTCCGTTTACTCGTGAAGTTTGGATTGAGCGTGAAGACTTCCGTGAAGAAGCCAATAAAAAGTACAAACGTTTAGTGTTGGGTAAAGAGGTGCGTTTACGTGGCGCTTATGTGATTAAGGCTGAACGCATTGAAAAAGATGACCAAGGCAATATCACAACGATTTACTGTAGCTACGATGACCAAACGTTGGGCAAGAATCCAGCCGATGGTCGAAAAGTGAAAGGCGTTATTCATTGGGTATCAGCGGATAAAGCGCTGCCTGCTGAAATTCGTTTGTACGATCGTCTGTTTACCGTACCAAACCCAGCGGCGTCTGATAACTTTGCTGAAACCATTAATCCAGAGTCTTTGGTTGTTAAACACGGCTATGTGGAACCAAGCCTGGGTCAGGCGCAAGAGCAAGCCGGCTACCAGTTTGAACGTACGGGCTACTTCTGTGCTGATACAACGTCAAGCGCGGACAAGTTAATATTCAACCGTACCGTTGGCCTTCGTGATACGTGGGCAAAGATTGGTGATTAGAAACTAAAAAGGCACAGAAATGTGCCTTTTAAATAGGTTTGTCGATCAAAAAAGGCGCTATAAGCGCCTTTATTATTTCTTCTCTTTATGTGCGTCAGGGTTAGTTTTACAACTCCCATCACCACACTTGCCGTAGAGATAAAGACTGTGGTTGGTCAAGTTAACATTGTAACGTGCCGCAATCTCTTTTTGACGGTCTTCAATTAATTGATCTGAAAACTCAATCACCTCGCCACAGTCTAAACACACTAGGTGATCGTGGTGATGTTGGGTTGAGAGTTCAAAGACGGATTTACCCCCTTCAAAATGATGACGAGTAACAATGCCCGCATCATCAAATTGGTTCAATACACGGTACACCGTGGCAAGACCAATCTCCTCGCCGAGATCAATCAGCTTTTTATACAGCTCTTCTGCACTGATGTGTTGGCACTCAGGCTGCTGTAGTACTTCTAAAATCTTTAGCCTTGGAAGGGTTACTTTGAGACCAGCATCCTTCAACGCTTGGTTGTTGTCTGACATATACATTCCTGTTGATGATCTGCAGCGATAAACAGCACTCACTATTCCGAATATTATAGGTTAGTATAAGGGAACAATAAACCACGAACTTCAAGGGGTTACTAGAGGGTCGTCATAAAATTGTACGATAATCACTGATTGCAAACATCCGACCAGTTACAATTTATTAACTTAATCAATTTGGATGGAGTACAGGGATGAATTCTTCGCTATCTAAGCTTTTAACCCCAAGCGTGGCAAAATTTTTGTTAAACAGTTGGCCGCCTTTCTGGGGAGCGGGAATTAAAATTACTGAAATTAGTCAGGATTTTCGGCAAGTTAACGTTAAACTCAAACTGCGCTGGTGGAATAAAAATGCCAATCGAACGCAATATGGCGGCAGCATTTTTTCGTTAACTGACCCGATTTATGCCCTGATGTTGATGCGTATTTTAGGCCATCAATATTATGTGTGGGATAAACAAGCAAGCATCAACTTTATTAAACCGGGTACTACGGATTTGTTTGCTGAATTTGTGATTTCTCAGGGGCAGCTTGACGCCATTTTGCAACAGACTGTAACTGGCGATAAATACTTCCCGATATTTGATATCCATATAAAAAATGTTCAAGGCGAAGTCGTCTCGCAAGTACAGCGAACGCTTTATGTCAGAAAAAAGACGGCTTACCGAGAGTTAACCACCGCGGAATAACCTTTAGCGGTTGAAAGTAGATAAAAAAATCCCCTGAACAGTCAGGGGATGGTTATCAGTCTTCGAGCTCAGCGAGACACATCTCTTCGTAAATCTGCTCACACCACGTGTTGACACGTTGCTCGGTTAGCTCAGGCTGACGGTCTTCATCGATACACAATCCAACAAATTGGCTATCGTCATCCTCTAGCACCGCTTTAGATGCTTCGAATTCATAACCTTCGGTTGATGTATAACCTAGAATAGTGCCGCCTTTTGCTTCAACGATGTCACGTACCGTGCCCATCGCATCGCAAAAGTATTCAGCGTAATCTTCTTGGTCTCCGCAGCCAAAAATAGCAACGAGTTTGGTCGAGAAGTCAATTTGCTCAAGTTCAGGGAAGAAATCATCCCAATCGCACTGTGCTTCGCCGTAATACCACGTTGGAATGCCAAGCAGAAGCAGATCGAAATTATCGATGTCTTCTTTACTGCTTTTCGCAATGTCTTGGACATTAACTAATTTTTTGCCGAGTTGCTTTTGAATCATCTTCGCAACGGCTTCAGTGTTACCTGTGTCGCTACCAAAGAAGATACCTACACTTGCCATAGATTCGTTACCTTTACTCTTGTCTGTGATTAGCGATAAAACGGATTAGCCTAAGCCCGTTCCTTCCCAACTTAACTGAATTATCCCTTTGACGATAAACCCAGCACAGCCGAGAAACAAAACCAACCATACAATACGACGCCCAAAAGGAGGAACATTGCCGGATTTCAATACATCTTTAATTGCCATACCAATTAAAAAGAATATCGCAGCAAACAGTAAGTCTAATCCAATAGACTCAATGACGTTCATATAGTCGTAAAGCATGGAATCCCTTTATGCCTAATTTTATTGCGCGAACTATACCACTGTTAATCCACAAAGTTAATTCAGTGCGTAATGACAAGCAGAATATTCGCAGGATTTTTTACGTTTAACACCGAAATATACGTTATTTACTAAGAAAACGGCGCATTACCCTCAATACTTCCGCGGGTTTCTCCGCGTGTAGCCAGTGTCCGGTGTTGGCGATTACATGAGCTTTGGCTATCGGGTATTGAGCTTGAATCTGTGGTTGGTACTCAGGGGTTAAGTAATCGGAGTTTGCGCCTTTAATAAAAAGGGTTGGCACGGTGTTACTTGCCTGAGTTTCCCATGCCAGAATGTTCAGATAATTTTGGTATAAGGAATGAACATTGAAGCGCCATGTCATATGTTGCTCCTCCTTATATAAGGATTTACTCAGAAATTGACGTACACCATCGGTGTCAATATGTTGTTCCAGAATCGCCATCGCTTCTTTCCGCGAAGCGGGCTTGTGGTCTAATACCGCAAACAACCCCGCGAATACGTCATCGTGGCGTCGTTGGTGATATTGTACTGGCGCCATATCTAACACAATCAGCGCTGAAGTATTTTGACGAGACAAGTTGGCGACTTGCATCGCGACTTTGCCACCCATTGAATGGCCTACCAACGTATACGTTTTGATGCCAAGATTCGATAGGAGTTCCACGATATCCTTCGCCATTGAAGCATAATCATGGGTTTGGCTGTGGAAGGACTGACCGTGATTTCGAAGATCGACACTCAGCACTTGATGATCAAGGACTAAATCACGTGCTAAAAGGCCTAAATTGTCTAAATTACCAAAGAGTCCATGGATCAAAACAATGGTGTGACCCTCACCTTGAATTTTATAGTTGAGCTGCTGTGACATTTTTTATCTTATTCGTGACTGGTTTATCGTAGAGTCTCGGCGAAGATCTCGTTATAATTCATCCGAGTTTAAACATAGAGATTGTGAAAAGCGAATGAAAACAATAGAGGTTGATGAGGATCTATACCGTTACATCGCAGGTCAAACCCAGCATATTGGTGAGAGCGCGTCGGATATTCTGCGCCGTCTGTTAAATGTCGATGGTCAAGCGCAAGCGCCTTACGTAGCGCCGCAAGCCCAAGTGGCAGAATTGACATCTGCACCAACCAAAGGGATTGTTGTCAGCAAAGATGCAGGACAAGAGACCACGTATGATTTAGTCAAAGAGATGCGTGGTTTATTGATTTCGGATGAGTTTGCGGGTCTTAAGAAAGCCATTGACCGTTTTATGTTGGTTCTTTCGACTTTGTATAAATTGGATGCCCAAGGTTTTTCTGAAGCGGCTCAAGTGAAAGGACGCAAGCGAGTCTACTTTGCCGATAACGAACAGACCCTACTGACAAGTGGCAATACCACGAAACCAAAAGCGATTCCTAACTCGCCTTTTTGGGTTATCACGAATACCAACACCAGCCGTAAACGTCAAATGATCGACCAAGTCATGACGCGTATGAACTTCCCTGCGGAGCTTATTGAGAAAGTGACCCAATCGATTTAATGAAAAGTCTGACAAAAGCCTCATTAATGATACAGTACATCTGGTTATTATGAGGCTTTTGATTTCTCATCATTATTTTCAAGAAAGGATGTCATGATGGCTAACCACCCTAGAGCGGGCCAAAAAGCGCAGCAGCAAGACCTGCATAATATTCCAGCTTTGGTTTCGAACTATTTCCTACTTCAACCTGATTCAAGCAACCCCGAACATAAAGTTGTTTTCGGTACTTCTGGTCACCGTGGTAGCGCGGACAAATCTACATTTAATCAAAATCATATTTTGGCGATCGCTCAAGCGGTAGCAGAAATACGCGCGCAGCAGGGAACAACTGGCCCTCTGTTTGTGGGTAAAGATACCCATGCTTTGTCTGAACCGGCGTTTGCTAACGTGGTCGAAGTTCTGGTTGCAAATGGTGTTCAAGTGATTGCCCAACAAGAGGGTGGCTACACACCAACTCCGGGTATCTCTCATGCAATCTTAACCTACAACCAAACTCACGCCGAAAAAGCGGATGGTATTGTGATTACGCCATCTCATAACCCACCACAAGATGGTGGTATTAAATACAACCCCGTTCACGGTGGCCCTGCCGAAGCAGAGCTGACTCAAGCGATTGAAGATCGCGCCAATGCTTTAATTGCAGACAACCTAGCCGCCGTGAAACGCATGGAACTGTCTGAGGCAAAAGCGAGTGAGCTTTATAGTGAGCGTGATTTAGTTAAGCCTTATATTGATGACCTCGTCAATGTCATCGATATCGAAGCGATTCAAAAGTCAGGGCTTAAAATCGGAGTTGATCCTCTTGGCGGTAGCGGTATTGATTACTGGCGCCAAATTGCGGCGACGTACAAGCTCGATATCACTTTGGTGAGCGAAGCCATTGATCCAACCTTCCAGTTTATGTCGTTGGATAAAGACGGTGCGATTCGCATGGATTGTTCATCACCGTATGCCATGGCAGGTTTACTGGCATTAAAGGACCAATATGACTTGGCATTTGGTAATGACCCCGATTACGACCGTCACGGTATCGTTACGCCAAAAGGTTTGATGAATCCAAATCACTACCTTGCCGTATGTATTGATTACTTATTCCGTCATCGTCAAGGATGGAATAAGGACGTTGCGGTAGGTAAGACCCTTGTATCTAGTGCATTGATCGATCGCGTGGTCGCGGATCTTGGCCGCCAGTTGTGTGAAGTCCCGGTTGGCTTTAAATGGTTTGTCGACGGTTTATATAACGGCACCTTTGGCTTTGGCGGCGAAGAAAGTGCGGGAGCCTCATTCCTGCGTAAAGACGGTACGCCATGGTCTACAGATAAAGACGGTATCATTCTTTGCCTTCTTGCTGCTGAAATCACTGCAGTGACTGGCAAAAACCCACAGCAGTATTATGAAGAGTTGGCCGCGAAACACGGTGAATCTCAATACAACCGAATTCAAGCCGTCGCCAATGGTCCACAAAAAGACGTATTAAAAAAGTTGTCAGCAGAAATGGTGAAAGCCGATACTTTAGCCGGCGATGCCATTACCGCGCGTTTAACTCATGCGCCAGGCAATGATGCGGCAATTGGTGGCCTTAAAGTAACAACAGAAAATGGCTGGTTTGCTGCTCGTCCGTCAGGTACTGAAGACGTGTACAAAATTTACTGTGAAAGCTTTAAGGGTGGTGAGCACCTCAAGCAAATTGAACAAGAAGCACAAGAGATTGTGAATCAAGTATTTGCAGAAGCCGGTTTATAACACAGGCTGATTAATAACATGAAGGCGATACAGGTTACTGTGTCGCCTTTTTTTGTTTTTTCGTTTAGCCGATCACGTGATTAGTTATTGTCATGTGGCCATTGTTGATTAACGATAAACCAAAATTGACCACTTGCGCTTTGAGCATGAATAAATCGCCCGGAAAATTCAGTGATTGGCGTGTGTTGATGTTGAGGCTCTAGCCCTGTTGCCCATTGATGTTTTTCAAGTGCGAAGAGAGGTTCTCCAATATGATGCCATTGATGTGAGTAGCACCAATAGCCTTGGATTTGGCTTGAGTTCAGTTTATGGCCAAGACAATATTGAGGAACTGCTTGAGCAGAAAACGGGTTGATATACAGTCGTCCCTGCATGAGTAATTGGGTAAATAGGTGCTGATAGTCAGGGTATTGCTCGATAAAGGCGGGATGCTGCGTCAAAGTCAGTTGATGCTCGAGCATTCGCTGAAGCTTTTTATCTAAACGGTCGTGCGCATTTGGGCCATACCAACTATCTCCGTGCAGAAGGTAAAACTTAATCGCGACTTCCCAGTGCTGCAATTGTGGTTGCTGATGATCGCGAACGATGAAATCAATTGCGCCGAGAGTCTTACCATTTTGATTGAGTTGAATTTCTTGCTCGACAACCTCGAATTGTGATGAATGTTTCAAGACTTGGTCGCATAGGTACTGATATACGAACCCTAAGCGAGGGTTACCTTGATAAACCATGGCTTCGGGGCGCTGTTGAGATAAGCCTAAGTGCTCGAAACTGGTAAAAGGTGCTGATTGCTCAAGCTCAAATAGAGCTGGGGTTTCAATGACCCACTGATAAAAATGCTGCATGCGATGTGGCGGCTACACTCTTGAATGGATAATTTCGACATTGTAACCTGAAATTGCTATAACCTCTCACATTGAACAAGATGGGAAGCCCGAATGAATCATTTAGAACTCGAACAGCGACTCAATGCGGAACTCTCACCGCATTTAATCAAAGATTATTGCCCGAATGGACTTCAGGTTGAGGGCAAATCTGAAGTGAGAAAAGTCATTACCGGGGTAACGGCGTCTAAGGCGCTCATTGAGAGAGCAATTGAAGCAAATGCAGATGCGATATTGGTCCATCACGGCTATTTCTGGAAAGGCGAGGCCGAGCCTATTCGAGGCATGAAAGGGACGCGTATTCGTCAATTAATCAAACATGATATTAACTTGTATGCGTACCATTTGCCGCTTGATATTCATCCGACATTGGGCAACAACGCACAATTAGCTCAGTTGCTGGATATTGAAGTGCTTGGTGGCCTTGAGCCGACGCCTCAATCTGTGGTGATGCAAGGGCGATTAAAACAACCGATGAGCGCAGAGCAGTTTGGCCAAAAGATTGCTCAGGTGCTGAATCGACAGCCGCTGCATATTGCGAGTGGCAACGGAAATCAGATTGAAACCATCGGTTGGTGCACCGGAGGAGGACAGGACTTTATTGAGCTTGCGGCAGCGAATCATTTAGACGCTTATCTTTCCGGTGAAATCTCTGAACGCACGACTTACAGTGCACGTGAACAAAATATTCATTATTTTGCGGCAGGGCACCATGCGACTGAGCGTTATGGGGTGAAAGCGTTGGGTGAGTGGTTAAGTCAAACGTATGATTTGGACGTGGAATTTATTGATATCGATAATCCAGTTTGATGACGACTATCTTGAGATTGGATGCAATCCCTAGCAATAAAAAAGCGAGCTTAGAAGCTCGCTTTTTTTGATGACCAAGTCGTTATTCACGTTCGTGCAATGGCTTAAATTTACGTGATTGCTTACCGGTATAAAGTTGACGAGGACGACCGATACGATTAGTTGGGTCACTGTGCATTTCATTCCAGTGTGCAATCCAACCGATAGTACGTGACATCGCAAAGATAACGGTGAACATGGAGACAGGAATACCAATCGCTTTCAAAATGATCCCTGAGTAGAAGTCCACATTCGGGTATAGTTTCTTCTCAACAAAGTACTCATCAGATAAGGCAATTTTTTCCAGTTCCATTGCCACATCAAGCAGTGGATCTTGAATATTAAGCTCAGTAAGTACTTCATGACACGCTTCACGCATCACCGTGGCTCGTGGGTCGTAGTTTTTGTAAACGCGATGACCAAAGCCCATCAGGCGGAATGGGTCATCTTTGTCTTTTGCTCGCGCAACAAACTCAGGAATCTTATCGACACTGCCGATTTCTTCCAGCATTCTCAAACATGCTTCATTTGCACCGCCGTGTGCAGGCCCCCAAAGTGATGCAATACCCGCTGCGATACACGCAAATGGGTTAGCACCAGAAGAACCGGCGAGACGAACCGTTGATGTTGACGCATTTTGTTCATGATCAGCATGCAGAGTAAAGATTTTATCCATAGCGCGAGCGACGATTGGATTCACTTCGTATTCTTCACATGGGTTGGCAAACATCATGTGTAAGAAGTTTTCTGCGTAGCTTAAGTCGTTACGTGGGTAGATGAATGGTTGACCAATAGAGTACTTGTAACACATTGACGCTAAGGTCGGCATTTTTGAAATCAAGCGATACGCAGCGATTTCTCGGTGTGAATCGTTATTGATGTCGAGCGAGTCATGATAGAACGCAGCCAGTGCTCCAACCACACCACACATCACTGCCATTGGGTGTGCGTCGCGGCGGAAGCCGTGGAAAAAACTGGCGATTTGTTCGTGAACCATCGTATGACGAGTCACTGTCTTTTTGAACTTCTCGTATTGCTCACGTGTAGGGGCTTCCCCATAAAGAAGGATGTAGCAGACTTCTAAATAATCAGCGTTATTCGCCAATTCATCGATTGGGAACCCACGGTGTAAAAGCACACCTTTGGCACCATCGATATAAGTGATTTGAGATTCACAAGATGCAGTGGCAAGAAAACCTGGGTCAAAGGTAAAGAAACCATTGGCTCCAAGTTTACGAACGTCGATTACTTGCGGACCGAGTGTCCCGTCCATAATCGGCAGTTCGATTGGCGCTTTGCCCTCAATATGAAGGGTCGCTTTCTTATCTGCCATAACAATCTCCTTTGTTTATTATTTAATCCGTCCAGGATGTTTTGTGTGCCATTTTTTTACGTGCCTTCGCAAGCAAAGTCAATTGTTCTCCTCGGATGTGTGCACTTGTTATGATTTTTTGAACGTATAAAGTTAAAAATCTGTTCTGTGTAGCAAAAATTGTTACATCAATTGTATTAGAATGTTGCGAGCCGTATAGTGGCGTAGTGAATTATGGTGAAAACCTTATAAATTCAAGGCTAGAAACAAATCATGAAGGCTGTTTTTAATCTTGTTGTTAACATTTATTTTACAAAATGGTGCGCTCATATGGGCGATTAAATGTTAATTAAATGTAACTTTTGTGGGTTTTCAACCTGATTTTCGTTGATAACTATAAATGCTCGATAGAGCAGAGTGAGCAAGCCCGTGAAAGAAAGAAAGTCAAGACCTGTTAATTTAGATTTGCAGACCATTCGCTTTCCGATCACAGCAATCGCTTCTATCCTTCACCGCGTGTCAGGTGTGATAACGTTTGTATCGATCGGTATATTGCTTTGGTTACTATCCACATCCCTCTCGTCCCAAATGGGCTTTATGGAAGCTTCTGAAATTGTAGAAGGCTTTTTTGTTAAGTTCATTTTATGGGGCATTCTTACTGCCCTTGCTTACCATATCGCTGGTGGTATTCGTCACCTCCTCATGGATCTCGGTTATTTCGAAGAGCTTGAATCTGGCGCAATGAGCGCGAAAGTCGCTTTCGGTGTAACAATCATCCTATCTGTTCTTGCGGGGGTAATGGTATGGTAAAACACATCTCTTCTTTTGGTCGTAATGGGGTACACGATTATCTGTTAATTCGTGCCACTGCGATCATCATGACGCTTTATACCGTGTATCTGGTTGGCTTTTTCGCCTTCGCAGACATCAATTACGCTTCCTGGACCCAGTTTTTTGGCGGCACTTTTACTAAGGTGTTCACCATGCTTGCTCTGGTATGTGTGCTTATCCACGCGTGGATCGGCCTATGGCAAGTTCTTACTGACTATATCAAATGTTCCAAGCTTCGCGCGTTTCTTCAGCTAGGTGTGATTGCTGTGCTATTTGGTTATTTTTTCTCTGGTCTATTTATTCTGTGGGGTGCGTAAGTGACTATTCCAGTTCGCGAATTTGACGCCGTTGTAATCGGCGCTGGTGGTGCAGGTATGCGCGCTGCACTGCAAATCTCTGAGCAAGGCCTTACTTGTGCTTTGCTGTCTAAAGTTTTTCCGACACGGTCTCATACGGTGTCTGCTCAAGGCGGGATTACCGTTGCCTTAGGCAATTCTCACCAAGATAACTGGCAGTGGCACATGTACGATACCGTGAAAGGTTCTGATTATATCGGTGACCAAAACGCCATCGAATACATGTGTAAAACGGGCCCAGAGTCAGTCATTGAACTTGAAAAAATGGGATTACCATTTTCTCGTTTTGAAAATGGCTCTATTTATCAGCGTCCGTTTGGCGGTCAGTCAAAAGAGTTTGGTGGTGAGCAAGCGGCGCGTACTGCCGCTGCCGCTGACCGTACAGGCCATGCGCTTTTGCATACTTTGTATCAACAAAACATTAAACATAAAACCACAATTTTCTCTGAGTGGTATGCACTGGATTTGGTGAAAAACCAAGACGGCGCGATTCTCGGTTGTACTGCAATCTGCATGGAAACCGGAGAGATCTGTTACTTCAAGTCGAAAGCAACTATCCTCGCTACAGGTGGGGCAGGTCGCATTTACGCCTCAACCACCAATGCCCACATTAACACCGGTGATGGTGTTGGTATGGCATTGCGTGCAGGTGTGCCAATGCAAGATATGGAAATGTGGCAGTTCCACCCCACCGGCATTGCTGGCGCTGGGGTACTGGTAACTGAAGGTTGCCGTGGTGAAGGTGGCTATCTTCTTAATAAAGATGGCGAGCGCTTTATGGAACGTTACGCACCGAATGCCAAAGATTTGGCAGGACGTGATGTTGTTGCACGCTCGATGATGATCGAAATTCGTGAAGGCCGTGGCTGCGATGGTCCTTGGGGGCCTCACATTAAATTGAAACTCGATCATTTAGGTAAAGATGTACTTGAATCACGTCTTCCTGGTATTTGTGAGTTGTCACGTACCTTTGCTCACGTTGATCCAGTTAAAGAGCCGATTCCTGTAATCCCAACTTGTCACTACATGATGGGTGGCGTACCAACACAAGTCTCTGGCCAAGCGTTGAAGCAAAACCCGCAAGGTCAAGATGTTGAAGTTCAAGGCTTGTTTGCCTGTGGCGAAATTGCATCTGTCTCTGTGCATGGCGCAAACCGTCTCGGTGGTAACTCGTTGCTAGATTTAGTGGTATTTGGCCGTGCAACGGGTTTGCATTTAGGCGAAACCTTAGCCGCTCAAGCAGAAGCTCGCCCGGCAACCGAATCTGATATTGAGGCGTCATTGGCCCGCACTATGCGCTGGGAGAACAGCACCAGTGGTGAGGACCCAGCACAGATTCGTAAAGATCTACAAACATGTATGCAAAATAGCTTCTCGGTATTCCGTGAAGGTGACGCAATGGCGACAGGGCTCAATGAGCTTAGAGAAATCCGTGAGCGTCTACAGCAAGGTCATCTATCCGATAAATCGAAAGAGTTCAATACCCAGCGTATTGAGTGTCTGGAGCTGGATAATTTGATGGAAACAGCAATCTCAACAGCGGTTGCCGCAAACTTTAGAACGGAAAGCCGTGGTGCTCACGCTCGTTTCGACTATCCTGAACGTGATGACGAGAAATGGCTATGCCACTCTATTTATAATCCAGAAACCGGAGAAATGAGCACGCGTGATGTCAATATGACACCCGTTCACCGTGATGCCTTTCCACCGAAAGTACGTACATACTAAGGGAGGACACGACAATGAAACTGAACTTCTCTGTGTATCGTTATAATCCGGACGTCGATAAAAAGCCGTATATGAAGGATTATGAGCTTGAGGTGAAAGAAGGCTCTGACATGATGGTGTTGGACGCACTTATTTTGCTGAAAGAGCAAGACCCATCTATTGCGTTTCGTCGTTCATGCCGCGAAGGCGTATGTGGGTCAGACGGTTTAAACATGAATGGTAAGAACGGGTTGGCCTGTATTACACCACTTTCAGCTTTATCTGGAAGTAAGATTGTTATCCGTCCATTGCCCGGTTTACCGGTTGTGCGAGATCTTATCGTTGACATGACACAATTTTACGATAACTATGCAAAAGTTAAGCCTTTCTTGATTTCTGACGGCGATTTACCACCGTCTCGAGAAAATTTGCAATCGCCGGAAGAGCGCGCGCATTTAGATGGCTTATATGAGTGTATTATGTGTGCTTGTTGTACGACATCGTGCCCGTCATTCTGGTGGAATCCGGATAAATTTATTGGTCCTGCTGGGCTGCTTGCAGCTTACCGCTGGTTGATTGACAGTCGCGATACGGCAACTGACGAACGTTTGTCAAATTTGGACGACGCTTTCAGTGTTTTCCGATGCCACGGCATTATGAACTGTGTCAGTGTGTGTCCAAAGGGACTGAATCCAACCAAAGCGATTGGCCATATTAAGTCAATGCTGGTGAACCGTTCGGTTTAATGACTGCAACATCTTGGTCGGCGATGGCTAACGTCGCCGACGTTAAATAGAGCTCGGCGTAGACCGCAGCAAACGTGAAAACTACTGGTAAAGGGAAAATATGCACAACGGCGTGATGAAGGCATGGCTCGAGTCTTCACACTTGGCTGGCGCCAATGCAACGTACGTAGAAGACCTCTACGAACTGTATCTAAGTGATCCCGACTCGGTAAGTGAGGAGTGGGTACGTGTTTTTGATGAGTTACCAAAAAACTCAGACAGTGTCGCTGAACAGCCACACTCACGTGTCCGTGACTACTTCCGGAGACTCGCTCAAGAAACGAAGCATTACAGTGTCCAAGTTAGTGATCCTGATGTCGATGCGAAACAAGTAAAAGTCCTACAGCTGATTAATGCGTACCGCTTCCGCGGACATGAAGCAGCTCAATTAGATCCTCTAGGTCTATGGATCCGCCCAACAGTGGCTGAACTAGACCCAGCATTTCATAATTTGACCCAAGACGATTTCGAAGAGACGTTTAACGTCGGTTCTTTCGCTATTGGTCAAGACACAATGCAACTTAAAGATATTCACGCCGCGTTAAATAAGATCTACTGTGGTTCGATTGGTGCTGAATATATGCATATGACAGACACAGAGCAAAAGCGTTGGATTCAACAACGCCTTGAATCTGTTGTTGGTCAACCTTCTTTTACCCCTGAAGAAAAACTGACCTTTTTAGAAGAATTGACCGCGGCAGAAGGTCTTGAACGCTATCTCGGTGCTAAATTCCCAGGCGCGAAGCGTTTCTCCCTTGAAGGGGGCGATGCGCTTATTCCAATGACAAAAGAATTAATTCGTCACGCAGGCTCAAGCGGTATGCGTGAAGTGGTTGTGGGAATGGCACACCGTGGGCGTCTAAACATGTTGGTGAACGTGTTGGGTAAAAAGCCGCAAGATTTGTTTGATGAGTTTGCTGGTAAGCACGATGAAACCTGGGGTACGGGTGATGTGAAGTACCATCAGGGCTTTTCGGCAGACTTCGCGACGGCAGGTGGTGATGTCCACTTAGCGCTTGCGTTTAACCCATCGCACCTAGAAATCGTTAACCCTGTGGTTATGGGGTCTGTACGTGCTCGTCAAGATCGCCTCGAAGATTCAGACGGTAGCAAAGTACTGCCGATTACCATTCATGGTGATTCCGCTGTGGTTGGACAAGGTGTCGTTGCAGAAACCTTTAATATGTCTCAAGCGCGTGGTTTCCAAGTTGGTGGTACGGTTCGTATTGTGGTGAATAACCAAGTGGGCTTTACAACATCAAACCCGAAGGATACTCGCTCCACGATGTACTGTACTGACATCGCGAAGATGGTTCAGGCACCTATTTTCCATGTTAATGCCGATGATCCAGAAGCCGTCGCCTTTGTGACTCGCATTGCGCTTGATTACCGTAATGAGTTTAAACGTGATGTGGTGATTGACCTTGTCTGTTACCGCCGTCATGGTCACAATGAAGCGGATGAACCTAATGCAACGCAACCGTTGATGTATCAGAAAATCAAGAAGCATCCAACGCCACGTAAGTTGTATGCAGATGTCTTGATTGATAAAAACGAAAGCGATATCGAAACCGCCACTCAACTGATTAACGAATACCGTGACGCCTTGGACCGAGGTGAAGTCGTGGTGAAAGAGTGGCGTCCGATGGCAATGCATTCGGTGGATTGGTCTCCATATATCGGCCATGAGTGGGATGAAAAATGGGCGAATCAATTTGATCGTAAGCGCTTGATTGAGTTAGGTCAGCGTGCTTGTCAGTATCCTGAAAGCCATAAACTGCAAAGTCGAGTTAATAAGCTGTATAACGATCGCAATGCGATGTTGACCGGTGAAAAAGCGATTGACTGGGGGATGGCAGAAATCTTGGCTTACGCTACGCTGGTCGATGATGGCAAACGCATTCGAATCTCAGGTCAAGACTCAGGTCGTGGTACGTTCTTCCATCGCCATGCTGTACTCCACAACCAAAGTGATGCCAGCACCTATATTCCGCTGTGTAATATTCACGATAAGCAGGGGCCATTCCAAGTGTTTGACTCTGTGTTGTCTGAAGAGGCGGTATTGGCGTTTGAGTATGGTTATGCAACGGCAGAGCCGGGCGGACTCACTCTTTGGGAAGCGCAGTTTGGTGATTTTGCCAACGGTGCTCAAGTGGTTATCGACCAATTTATTTCATCTGGGGAACAGAAGTGGGCGCGCTTATGCGGTCTAACAATGCTGTTACCACATGGTTACGAAGGACAGGGTCCTGAACACTCTTCAGCACGTCTAGAGCGTTACTTACAGCTTTGTGCAGAGCAAAACATGCAAGTGGTTGTCCCTTCAACACCAGCGCAGGTTTATCACATGATTCGTCGCCAAGTGGTTCGCCCAATGCGTCGACCTTTGATTGTGATGTCTCCTAAGTCACTGCTTCGCCATCCACTCTGTGTATCTTCTTTGGAAGACCTCGCGGAAGGTGGTTTCCAAGCTGCGATTCCAGAAGTGGAAGAACTTCCTGTTGAGCAAGTCAAGCGTGTTGTTTTCTGTGCGGGTAAAGTTTATTACGACTTACTCGAACAGCGCCGCAACAACGAACAGGACGATGTTGCTATTGTTCGTATTGAGCAGTTGTATCCGTTCCCACTTGACGACGTGAAAGCGGCAATTGAGAAGTATCCGAACGTTGTGGACTATGTATGGTGTCAGGAAGAGCCTCAAAACCAAGGCGCCTGGTATAGCAGCCAACATAACTTCCGAGCGGCAATTCCTAAAGGTGCGGACCTTAAATACGCAGGACGCCCAGCATCCGCTTCTCCGGCGGTGGGTTATATGTCAGTCCACTTGAAACAACAAAAAGCGTTGGTTGATGACGCTCTGACCCTAGATTAGAACTAGAAGTAAAAAGGATGAAACAGATATGACAATTGAAATTCTGGTTCCGGACTTACCCGAGTCGGTTGCAGATGCAACAGTGGCAACATGGCACAAACAACCCGGTGATGCTGTAGAACGTGACGAAGTTTTAGTTGATATTGAAACCGATAAAGTGGTGCTGGAAGTGCCTGCGCCTGAATCCGGTGTTTTAGAATCGATCGTTGAGCAAGAAGGCGCAACGGTTCTGTCTAAACAGCTTTTAGCTAAGCTTAAACCTGGCGCTGTGGCCGGCGAACCGACAAAAGATACTACGGCAGAATCACAATCTTCTCCTGATAAACGCCACAAAGCGTCTTTGACCGAAGAAAGCAATGATGCGTTAAGCCCAGCGGTACGCCGCTTATTAGGCGAACATGGTCTTGAGGCTAGCCAAGTCAAAGGCACGGGTGTGGGTGGTCGTATTACACGTGAAGATATCGAAGCGCATCTTGCCAAAGCAAAAGAGGCACCGAAATCCGATGCTCCAGCGGCGGTTGAAGCGCCTGCTGCCGCTCGCAGTGAAAAACGTGTTCCAATGACACGTTTGCGTAAAACGGTTGCAAATCGTCTTCTTGAAGCGAAAAACAGCACGGCGATGCTAACGACATTCAACGAAGTTAACATGAAGCCAATCATGGATCTTCGCAAGCAATATAAAGATGTGTTCGAAGAGCGTCATGGTATTCGTCTTGGCTTTATGTCTTTCTACGTGAAAGCCGTTACCGAGGCACTAAAGCGTTTCCCTGAAGTGAACGCATCGATTGATGGTGATGACATCGTGTATCACAACTATTTTGACATTAGCATGGCGGTTTCTACCCCTCGCGGCTTGGTTACGCCAGTGCTCAAAGATTGTGATACTCTTGGATTTGCCGACATTGAAAAAGGCATTAAAGACCTTGCGATTAAAGGACGTGACGGCAAGTTGACCGTCGATGAGCTAATGGGCGGCAATTTCACTATCACTAACGGTGGTGTTTTTGGTTCATTAATGTCGACGCCTATCATCAACCCGCCACAATCGGCAATTTTGGGTATGCATAAAATCCAAGAACGTCCAATGGCAGTCAATGGTCAGGTAGAGATTTTGCCAATGATGTATTTGGCGCTTTCATACGATCACCGTTTGATTGATGGTCGTGAGTCGGTTGGCTTCTTGGTGACCATTAAAGAACTTCTAGAAGATCCTGCACGTCTTCTGCTTGACGTGTAATCGAAGCTAATCGGTGCTTAATCACTTAAGCACCGATTACTTCAACGGCTAGATTGCTCAACCTCTGGCCTTCATTTGAGCCGATACAACGGCTGAATTTGAGAAGCACCCTACAGACGTAAAAGTCATCAGCCCTTTAGGGCTAAATGGAAATAATAAATCCTTTAAAGGATATAAACTTACGGAATAACACAATGAATTTGCATGAATATCAAGCCAAACAGCTGTTTGCAGAATTCGGTTTGCCAGTGCCGGAAGGTTACGCATGTGATACGCCACAAGAAGCGGCGGAAGCAGCGGGTAAAATTGGCGGAGAAAAATGGGTCGTAAAATGTCAGGTCCACGCTGGCGGCCGCGGTAAAGCGGGCGGTGTAGAACTGCATGACACCAAAGATGGCATCCGTGAATTCGCCCAAAAATGGCTAGGTCAAAACCTAGTGACTTATCAAACAGATGCGAATGGTCAACCGGTCTCTAAAATCCTCGTAGAGGAAGCTTCTAACATCGCTAATGAACTGTATCTTGGTGCTGTTGTTGACCGCGGTTCGCGTCGCATTGTTTTCATGGCATCCACAGAAGGTGGTGTTGAAATTGAAAAAGTCGCCGAAGAAACCCCTGAATTAATTCACAAAGCGGCGATCGATCCATTAGTTGGCCCTCAAGCTTATCAAGGCCGTGAACTGGCATTCAAACTTGGACTGCAAGGCGATCAAATTAAACAGTTTGTGAAGATCTTTATGGGTCTTGGCACTATGTTCTCTCAATATGACCTTGCATTACTTGAGATCAACCCGTTAGTGATTACGGGTGAAGGCAACTTGCTGTGTCTCGATGGCAAAATCAACATTGACTCTAATGCTATGTACCGCCAGCCTAAACTGCGTGAAATGCACGATGCTTCTCAAGAAGACGAGCGTGAAGCGCATGCCGCACAGTGGGAACTTAACTATGTGGCGCTTGATGGTAACGTTGGCTGTATGGTTAACGGTGCAGGTCTTGCAATGGGAACAATGGACATTGTTAACCTACATGGTGGTAAACCAGCGAACTTCCTCGATGTGGGAGGCGGTGCAACGAAAGAACGTGTTGCCGAAGCCTTCAAAATTATCCTCTCTGATGACAACGTAAAAGCGGTACTGGTTAATATCTTCGGCGGCATTGTTCGCTGTGACATGATCGCAGAAGGCATTATCGGTGCGGTTAAAGAGGTTGGAGTCAGCGTCCCTGTTGTCGTTCGTCTTGAAGGTACGAACGCGGATAAAGGTCGCGAAGTTCTGGCTAATTCTGATGTTGATATCATTGCTGCTGAGTCGCTCACTGATGCTGCTCAGAAAGTTGTTGCTGCTGCGGAGGCGAAATAATGTCTGTATTAATTAACAAAGACACGAAAGTAATCTGCCAAGGTTTCACTGGTGGTCAAGGCACTTTCCACTCAGAGCAAGCAATCGCTTACGGCACACAAATGGTAGGAGGCGTCTCCCCTGGTAAAGGTGGTCAAACGCATTTAGGTCTGCCTGTATTTAACACAGTACGTGAAGCGGTTGAAGCTACTGGAGCAACTGCGACGGTCATTTATGTCCCAGCGCCTTTCTGTAAAGATGCAATCTTAGAAGCGATCGATGCCGGTATTGAACTCATCGTTACGATCACTGAAGGTATCCCGACGACGGATATGATCGACGTTAAAGTTAAGCTTGAAGAAACTGGCGTTCGTATGATTGGTCCGAACTGTCCGGGTGTTATCACGCCTGACGAATGTAAGATCGGTATTATGCCAGGTCATATTCATAAGAAAGGTAAAGTTGGAATCGTCTCTCGTAGTGGAACATTGACTTACGAAGCGGTTAAGCAAACCACTGACGAAGGTTTTGGTCAGTCTACCTGTGTTGGTATTGGTGGTGACCCAATTCCTGGTTCAAACTTTATTGATATCCTAAAACTGTTCCAAGAAGACCCTGAAACGGAAGCCATCGTGATGATTGGTGAAATCGGCGGAACAGCGGAAGAAGAAGCAGCAGCGTTCATTAAAGAGAATGTCACCAAGCCAGTGGTATCTTACATTGCGGGTGTGACTGCGCCTCCAGGTAAACGCATGGGTCACGCTGGTGCGATTATCTCTGGTGGTAAAGGAACGGCAGAAGATAAGTTTGAAGCGCTTGAATCGGCTGGTGTGAAAACCGTTAAGTCGCTAGCGGAAATTGGTCAAGGGCTACGTGAAGTTACCGGTTGGTAATTTTCGTACGCAGACTGAGTTAAAGCAAAAGGTCTGGCAAATGCCAGACCTTTTTTATGCGATGGATGGACTAAAGCGTCATTGCCGCAATCCAGCCAAATATGATGAGTGGAATGTTGTAGTGGATAAAGGTTGGAACCACAGTTTCCCAAATATGCTCATGTTGACCATCTGCGTTAAGACCAGATGTTGGGCCTAATGTCGAGTCAGAAGCGGGTGACCCGGCATCACCCAGCGCTGCTGCAGTTCCTACCAGTGCGATGGTAGCCATCGGAGAAAAGCCGAACGCTGCCGCAAGTGGGACATAAATAGTGGCGATAATAGGAATCGTTGAGAATGAAGAGCCTATACCCATGGTCACTAGCAGGCCAACAACTAACATCAGTAGTGCTGCCATTGGCTTGTTATCACCGATACTGGTTGAAAGGGCTTGTACCAGCGATTCGACACCACCAGTTTGTTTCATGACAGCAGCGAAACCCGCCGCAGAAATCATGATAAAGCCAATCATTGCCATCATGTGTACACCTTTAGTAAACACATCATGAGTCTCTTTCCAAGCAATCACACCGCCAAAAGTAAACACCATAAAGCCAGCCAGTGCGCCAACAATCATCGAGCCTGTCACTAATTGGACGCTCAGTGCCGCAACAATGCCGACGACGGCGACAGCAATGTTTTTACCTTGGATATGATGTGTCGGGTTTTCATCAACTTGGGTTAATCCAGTCTCTTGGTATTCACGAGGTTTACGATAGCTAAAGAAAATCGCGGTCACCAAGCCAAACAACATGCCAGCCGCTGGCAGTAGCATTGCGGTAGGAACTTGGCTTGCATCAACGCTGGCAAGTCCGTTGTCATGCAGGTTCTTAAGCAGAATGTTATTGAGGAAAATACCACCAAACCCAACAGGTAGAACCATATAAGGCGTGATTAAACCAAAGGTTAAGACACAAGCGATCAAACGGCGGTCAACGTTTAATTTGGCAAACACGCCTAATAGAGGTGGAATCAAAATAGGGATAAACGCGATATGCACAGGAATGACATTTTGCGATGACATGGTCATCAGGATCAACGCGATCAGCACGGTATATTTTAACCCTGTGCTTGCGGCACCGGCGTCTCTACCATGGATACGCTTAATCACGCTACGAGCGAGAAGATCGGTGATACCCGATTTGGAGATGGCAACAGCAAAGGTGCCTAGCATGGCATAACTCAGTGCTATCGTCGCACCGCCACCAAGACCACTCTCAAATGCAGATACGGTCTCAACAAGCGGCATTCCGGCAACTAAACCGCCAACAATCGCACTAAAGGTTAGCGCGACCACAACGTTGACCCGCATCAGCGCGAGCAACAGCATTATACATACAGAAATTACGACAGGATTCATGTTCGGCTCAATATTTATTGGGGATTATTCGTTCTCTTGTGCAGAGGTCAATGGCCAGCCACCCAAAGCTTTCCACTTATTGACGATACCGCAGAAGAGCTCAGCAGTTTTTTCAGTATCATAAAGCGCTGAGTGTGCTTCTTTATTATCAAACTCCATTCCTGCCACTTTACAAGCGCGTGCGAGCACCGTTTGCCCATAGGCAAGGCCACTTAACGTCGCGGTGTCGAACACGGCAAAGGGGTGGAAAGGAATGCGCTTGAGTTTGGCACGTTCACTGGCTGCCATGACAAAGCTTAAATCAAAGTTCGCATTATGGGCGACCATGATTGCTCGGCTACAGCTTTCTGCTTTTTGCTCTTTACGGATCTGTTTATAGATCTCTTTTAAAGCATGCTCTTCTGTGACGGCTCCGCGTAATGGGCTAAACGGGTCGAGAATACCATTAAACTCTAACGCTTCCTTTTCAAGGTTGGCACCTTCAAACGGTTCGATATGAAAATGTAAAGTAGACGCTGGGTGTAGGTTGCCTTCCTCATCCATTTTCAATGTCACAGCGCAGATTTCCAACAGTGCATCAGTCTGAGAATTGAAACCGGCTGTTTCCACGTCGATCACCACAGGAAAATAGCCTCGAAAGCGCTTTTTAAGGGTCAGTTGGTCATTCTGTTCAGTCATGAGAGTCCAGATTATTGTGACAAGCTCGGCATTATTGCAGATTCTTCCAGTAAGAAAAACTATCGAGCACAAGAAAGTGATTCTCATGTATTGGCGAGCTTTTTGCATCCTTGGTCAAGGAAACGTGTTAAGCGGCAATAAGTCGCCACTTTTTTTAGCGGTACAGATAGAGATGACATTGAAACGAAACCCCTTAGCTTACTTATTATTTGCCATCATGCCACTGGCAGTTAACCTTCCAGCAGCAGCGCTTGAACGGCATTATGTGGCTACGCCGCAGCAGTCGTCGTGGCAGATGATTGTCGATACGCCTTTGGAGTGTCGTCTCTCACATCGGATTCCAAATTTTGGTGAAGCGCAGTTTACATCTCACGCCAGCAAGAAAATCAATTTGGATTTTGAGCTTAAGATGCGCCGACCAATGGGAGAAAGCCGTAATGTTACCCTTGTTTCTATGCCTCCTGTATGGCGCCCAGGAGACAGTGCCGAGAGATTAACGAATCTGACGTTTTTTAAACAGTTTGATGGCTATGTCGGTGGTCAAATGGCGTGGAGCATTTTGACTGAGCTGGAGAAAGGACGTTATCCAACATTCAGTTACCAAGAGTGGCAAGGGCGAAACGAGCGAATTGAAGTCGCGTTATCGTCCGTTCAGTTTCAAGCCAAATACAACACGTTCAGTGATTGTCTTGCCAATTTATTGCCATACAGTTTTGAAGATATCGCATTTACTATCCTTCACTACGACCTAACCAGTGTCGAACTGAATAAAACCTCACAAAAACGGTTGGCGCAAATTGCAGAATACATTCGATACAATCAAGATATCGACTTAGTATTGGTGTCGACCTACACCGATAATTCCGATAGTAAAAGCGTTAGCCAGAGCTTGTCAGAGCAACGGGCTGAAGCGCTGCAACGCTATTTTAAATCTCTGGGCTTGCCGGAAGATCGAATTCAAGTGCAGGGGTATGGTAAGCGCCGGCCGGTTGCCGATAATGCTTCACCATTAGGTAAAGACCGTAACCGACGCGTCGTCATTTCGTTAGGGCGCACTCAAATCTAGAAATGAAAGCCTGCATTATGCAGGCTTTTTTAATTGAGTTTAAATTTCGCGATGAGGTTGCAGTTGGTTGCCGTGTCTATGTCTTGTACCAAACGTGCGATAGTGGGGTTTGGGTGGCGTTTCATAAACTCCACCAGCGCTTTTTTACAGCAACCGACTGAGTCGATAAATGCGCTGCATTCAGAGTTCGGACACTGCGGTACCATCGTTAGAACTTTCTCAGAGGCGAGCTGTAGGTATTTTAACTCATAACCATCATCACCGACGCTACGCCAAAAACTGGCCAAATTATGGCAAGAGATGACCGAAATCATTAGCCGCTCTTCGAGTTCAATTTCAGCGACTTCAGACAGTAAGTCACTGACGGTTAACGCTTGTTGATAATGAAGAATACTGCGCAGTGGATCGTTATCTTTTAGTGCTGTATCGGCAAGGAGAGTGTGGTTTTCCCAATCACGAATATCCATTGTTGTCACTCCGTGTTAACAAAGTGGTTTAATATTAAATGGTAATCATTCTCAAGTAAAGCATAAATAAAAAGGATGGCTAAGCCATCCTTTTAGGTACAAGCTTATCTTCGGCTTAGCCTTCAAGGCCTGCTGAAGCTTGGCGGTTTTGAATAAGTTCAAGCATATAGCCATCAGGGTCTTTAACGAAGGCGATGTGTGTTGTGCCGCCTTTGACTGGGCCTGGCTCACGAGTCACGTTGCCACCCGCTGCTTTAATATCATCACAAGTAGTGTAAATGTCATCGACGCCAATCGCGATGTGACCAAATGCGTTACCCAAATCGTATTCCGACGTGCCCCAGTTGTAGGTTAGCTCAATCACTGCGCCTTCTGATTCGTCGCTGTAACCAACAAACGCTAGGGTGTATTCGTATTCTTTGTTCTCGCTAGTGCGAAGAAGTTTCATTCCCATAACTTCGGTGTAGAACTTGACTGAACGATCAAGATCGCCAACGCGCAGCATGGTGTGTAAAACACGACCGTTTGACATGATTTGCTCCTAGTTTTCTGGATAGATTTTATCTTTGTACTCGCACAAGTCTTCAATAATACAGCTGCCACAACGGGGCTTACGTGCCACGCAAGTATAGCGGCCATGAAGAATCAACCAGTGGTGTACATCGAGTTTAAACTCTTTAGGGACGACTTTTAGCAGTTTTGCTTCAACGTCGTCTACGGTTTTGCCCATCGCAAACTTAGTGCGATTAGATACGCGATAAATATGCGTATCGACGGCAATGGTCGGCCAGCCAAAGGCTGTGTTCAGTACCACATTGGCGGTCTTACGACCAACCCCGGGAAGCGCTTCCAAAGCTTCGCGGTTTTCAGGGACTTCACCACCGTGCTGTTCAACCAAAATTTTGCAGGTCTTAATGACGTTTTCAGCTTTAGAATTAAATAATCCAATAGTCTTGATGTACTCTTTAACCCCATCGACACCCAAATCCAAGATAGATTGTGGTGTGTTCGCAACAGGGTAGAGTTTATCCGTCGCTTTATTGACACTAACATCTGTGGCTTGTGCCGACAACAAAACCGCAATTAAGAGCTCAAAGGGTGAACTCCAATTCAGTTCAGTTTGTGGGTTCGGGTTATTTTCCCTCAGTCGCTCCAATATTTGAACGCGTTTGGTATTGTTCATGAGTCACAAAGCTTCCGTAAATATGTTTAATCAAATTTCGCCATTAGTTGGTCACGCGAACCCGTTCGATGTTCGGTTTTTCTTGTTTTGGTTGGCGAGCTGCAATGTATTTATCAATAATGTTTTTCAATGCGATTAACAATCCAACACCAATAAAAGCGCCTGGTGGCATAAGCGCAAGTAAAAAGCTGGTATCAAAATGGAAGACTTCAATACGCAAAGCGGTCGCCCAATCGCCCAGCAATAGGTCAGCACCGTCAAATAGGGTACCTTGACCAAGAATTTCACGCATCGCCCCAAGGACGACCAGAACACTGGTCATGCCAAGTCCCATCCAAAATCCATCAATCGCAGAAGGAAGCGGGGCATTTTTTGATGCGTAAGCTTCAGCGCGACCAATGATGATACAGTTCGTTACGATCAGAGGAATAAAGATCCCTAAAGAGAGGTACAAGCCATGGGCATAGGCATTCATCAATAGTTGAACACAGGTTACCAGTGCGGCGATGATCATCACAAACACAGGGATACGTACTTCTTTAGGTACATAATCTCGAACTAATGAGACGATAACGTTTGATCCAACAAGCACGAGCATCGTTGCAATACCAAGGCCTAAGGCATTGGTAACGGTTGATGACACCGCAAGCAGTGGGCACAACCCCAGCAACTGAACGAGGGCCGGGTTGTTATCCCACATGCCATTTTTCATTAACACTTTATGTTCACTCATTGGAACCTCCACATGTTTGAGGTTGGTTAACAATGGTTTGCCAGTGACTATTCACATATTCAACGGTGTGTTTTACGGCTTTTACCACTGCGCGAGGCGTTATCGTTGCGCCAGTAAATTGATCAAACTGTCCGCCGTCTTTACGTACTTTCCAACTTGATTCGTTTTCCGGTGTCACGGTTTTTCCGGTAAAGCTCAAAATCCAGTCGCTGACCCGAAGATCAATTTTATCACCAAGCCCGGGTGTTTCGGCATGAGCGAGAACACGAGTGCCTGACACTGTGCCATCTGCGGTTATTCCAGTAATTAATTGGATTGCGCCGTTATAGCCATCAGGTGCCACCGACTCGATGGCCACCGCGCTCGGTTGGCCATCGAGCGTGGCGATATAGACGGGCATTGGCTTATCGCTCCCGAGAGAAGGGTGCGTGACGAGAGTACACGCATTTGCTAAATCATTATCATGCATGCGCGGCGAAATGACTTGATTGAGAACCGATTTGAGCTGAGCTTTTTGCTGTTGGTCGATTTGGTCCTCTGTGAGCGCGTTAGTGATTGCTACGAGCCCAGTGGAAGCGCAAGCAAATAGCGCCAAAGTCAGACCATTTTTTTGAATCGCTTTTAACATCACTTAGTGTCCGTAAGTTCGAGGCTTTGTATAGTAATCAATCATAGGTACACACATGTTGGCGAGTAGTACGGCAAATGCGACGCCATCAGGGAACCCGCCCCAACTGCGAATGATAAACACGAGGGCCCCGATCATAGCACCAAATACCAAACGACCTTTGACCGTAGTTGATGCCGACACAGGGTCGGTCGCGATAAAGAAGGCGCCTAACATGGTAGCACCTGAAAATAAGTGCAAAACCGGAGAGGCGGTTTCACCGGGCGTAAACAAGAAAAAGGCACCACTGAACACCACGAGGCTAACTAAAAACGCTGCCGGGATATGCCAAGCGATAATCCGCAGTCTGAGCATCAGTAGCCCTCCTAAAAGGTAGGCAATATTAACCCATTCCCAACCGACACCCGCGAGGCCAGAAAACTGCGAGTGTGATAAGACCTCCTGACTCGTTTGCCCAGCTCGAAGCCCGGTTTTAAATGCATCCAGCGGAGTCGCCATGGTCACGCCATCAATACCAGTACGCACTTGTTGCAACGATAGGCCATCCAAGTTAAAGCCACTAAAGATCAGTGCAAATGAATCACCTATTGAAATTGTGGCTGGCTGCAGCGTTGATGGCGCAATCCAACTGGTCATTTGGACCGGGAACGAAATGAGTAACACCACGTAGGCGACCATCGCCGGATTAAATAGATTTTGCCCCATGCCTCCGTATAAGTGTTTGGCGATGACGATGGCAAACACCAAGCCAATAGTGACAATCCACCATGGTGACAAAGGGGGTATCGATACCGCTAATAACCATGCAGTGACCAAGGCACTGTTGTCCCTAAGCGCAGACATCGGGTGGCGTTTGCGCACCAACATCACGATGCCTTCTAAGCTAAAGGCAAGGACAATGGCAAACAGTAGCTGAATAATCGTGCCCCAACCAAAAAAGTAGGTCTGAGTTGCTAAGCCGGGCAGTGCGCAAAGCGCTACCCATTTCATCAAATCAGGTGTACTTCGACGGCTGTGAGTATGGGGGGAGCTGGCGATAAAAAAAGCCACTATTTGTTCTCCTCAATCTTATTATCTTGTTGTTGCTTCGCGAGTTTACGTGCTTTGGCTCGCTCGACGGCGGCGGCGACAGCAGCTTTTTTCGGGTCAGCAGGCTCGGCGTTATCATCACCGGTTGAGTCAGCACTTTGAGCTTGCTGCGCGGCTTTGCGTGCTTTGGCTCGCTCAACGGCTGCGGTGACAGCGGCTTTTTTCGGGTCAGCAGGCTCGGCGTTGTCTTCATCGGTTGAGTCAGTACTTTGCGCTTGCTGCGCAGCTTTACGTGCTTTGGCTCGCTCGACGGCGGCGGCGACAGCGGCTTTTTTCGGATCAGCAGGCTCGGCGTTGTCATCATCGGTTGAGTCAGCACTTTGCGCTTGCTGCGCGGCTTTACGTGCTTTGGCTCGCTCGACGGCTGCGGCGACAGCGGCTTTTTTCGGATCAGCAGGCTCGGCGTTGTCGTCATCGGTTGAGTCAGCAGTACTTTGCGCTTGCTGCGCAGCTTTACGTGCTTTGGCTCGCTCAACGGCGGCGGCGACAGCGGCTTTTTTCGGGTCAGCAGGCTCGGCGTTATCATCATCGGTTGAGTCAGCAGTACTTTGCGCTTGCTTCGCAGCTTTACGTGCTTTAGCTCGCTCGACGGCGGCGGCGACAGCGGCTTGTTTCGAATCAGCAGGTTCAGCGTTATCTTCAACCAATGAAGCTTCTGATTTCTCTAGTTGGTTAGCTTTGCGCGCTTTTGCTCGTTCTACCGCTGCTGCGATGGCGACTTTTTTGGGATCGTCTGCGTCATCTTGTTGAACCGCGGACGTCTCTTCCTTCGCGTGTTTCTGCGCTGCTTTTCGGGCCTTAGCGCGTTCTACGGCAGCAGAAACCGCGGCTTTTTTCGTCTCGTTGCCATCGCTAGTTTGCGCTTGCTCGGACGATGAAGGAGTGGTTTGTTGGGCAGCCTTCCGAGCTTTAGCACGCTCTACAGCTGCGGCTACCGCATCTTTCTTGTTCTCATTGGCCTCATTGCTTTCGGACGATTGTTGCTCGGCTTTACGCTCGCGTGCTTGACGCTTACGCTCTTCACGAAGTTTTGCCATTTCGCTATTATCTGGCTGCTCTTTTCCTTGCTGCAAGGCTTGTGCTTGTTTGGCTTTGGCCTTGGCTATTGCCGCTGCGACAGCAGGCTTAACTTGAGGCTCACCGTCTGTCGATGTCGCTTTCTGAGATTGAACTCGTGCGATCGCGGCTGCAATGGCGTCGTCGCCAGAAGACGACTTCATCTCTTTACGACGATCTTCTGCCGCTTTCTTGAAACGGTTTTCACGCTCGGCTTTATCGCGCTCCATACGCGCTTTTTTCTCTTCAAAGCGTTGACGAGCTCGCTCTGCCGCTTCCGCTTCCCATTTTTGAGCGCGAATTTCTGCTTTGGCTTGACGGTAATATTGCACCAACGGTATTTCACTTGGGCAAACGTAAGCGCACGCCCCGCATTCAATACAATCTTTAAGATCAAGTTCTTCACACTTGTCGTAGTCTTGCGCTTTGGCGTACCACTGCAACTGTTGCGGTAACAACGAAGCAGGGCAAACCTCTGCACAATCACCGCAACGAATACAAGCCATCTCGTGTCGGGCTGGAGCAATTTCTTTTCGTGTTGGCGCTAAAATACAGTTCGAAATTTTCGTGATGGGCACATTTGCGTGCGGCAAGGTAAAGCCCATCATCGGGCCGCCCATGATCAGTCGCGGCAGCTTTTTGTCCGGCTGGTAACCGAATTCATCCAAGAGGTCTTGTACTGAAGTCCCGATCAGTGCCCATACATTGCGTGGCTGTTTAAAGGTGTTGCCAGTTAATGTGACGACACGGCGAATTGATGGTTCGCCATCATAAATGGCCGATTTAATGGCTTGCAGTGTGCCAACATTTAACACCACCATACCGATATCTGCAGAGTGCTGGCCGGAAGGGATTTCTTTATTAGTTAAAAGCTTAATGAGCTGCTTTGCCCCCCCAGAAGGGTATTTCGTCGGCACGACACGAATCACTATGTCTTTATTTTCGGTCGCACGCTCTAATGCTTCGATGGCTTGTGGTTTATTGTCCTCAATGCCAATAATGGTGAGTTTTGGTTTTAGAATGTGCTCTACGACTTCGATACCAGCCACAATCTCTTCGGCGTGCTCGCGCATTAAGGCATCATCGGCGGTAATGTAAGGCTCACATTCTGCAGCGTTCACAATCAACATCTCGACGCGTGAGAGGCCTGACTGAACTTTTCGTCCAGTCGGAAAGCCGGCTCCGCCCATCCCGGAAACGCCGGCTTGACGAATCATTTCAATCAATTCATCCGGAGTATGGTCATCCAGAGAAGTGACGGGTGAACGTTCAATCCAGGTATCTTTGAAATCGGGTTTAATCACGACGCACATATCGCGTAGCCCAGAAGGGTGAGCGGTGGTTCGATTTTCAATAGCGGTAATCACACCAGACGTTGGTGCATGAACGGGCACGCTGAAGTTGGTGTCATAACGAGTGAGCGGTTGGCCTTTTTTGACTTCGTCACCAACAGCAACCAACAAGATACCGGGTTTACCAATATGCTGTTTTATCGGCAAGACAATTTCTTGTGGAATACTTGCCCATGCTAAATGGGTGGATGTCGATTGAGTTTTATTTTCTGGTGGATGCACGCCGCCAGGGAAATCCCACAGAGCGCCATTTTTAATTTGTTCGATTAATGACAGCATACCAGTCCTTAATGCACACCATTCTGCTCGGTCGATTGAGCAGAATCGGTAATATCAACAACAGGAATGGCGTCCAATTGCCACTTCCAACTTTCCGGCGTGGTTTCGACTGGAATCATTTCAATGCAGTCGGTTGGGCACGGAGCAACACACAGATCGCAACCCGTGCACTCATCTTTAATGACGGTATGCAGTGCTTTAGTGCCACCAACAATGGCATCCACCGGGCAGGCTTGAATACATTTTGTGCAGCCAATGCACATGTCTTCGTGGATAAAAGCGACTTTTTTTACTGCGTTATCAAGATCATGAGCAGACTCTTGGACTTCAACGCCCATTAAATCTGCAAGTTTTTCAATGGTGACTTGTCCGCCTGGAGGACATTTATTGATGTCATCACCATTGGCAATGGCTTCGGCATACGGGCGGCAACCTGGGTAGCCACATTGACCACATTGGGTTTGCGGAAGAATACTGTCGATCTGGTCGACGATAGGGTCGGCCTCGACTTTAAACCGAATCGAAGCAAAGCCGAGAATAGCACCAAAAATCGCCGCCAGTACTGCAAGTGCGATTATCGCGATAATAATGGCATTCATTATAAACTCACTAGACCGGTGAAGCCCATAAAGGCAAGCGACATTAAGCCTGCGGTAATCATGGCAATCGAAGCGCCTTTAAAGGGCGAAGGAACATCGGCAGCGGCAATTCGTTCACGCATTGATGCAAAGAGGATCAATACCAGTGAAAAGCCGACTGCGGCGCCAAATCCATAAATGATGGATTCGATAAAGTTATGATTTTGGTTGATATTGAGTAATGCAACCCCGAGTACAGCACAGTTGGTTGTGATCAGGGGCAGAAAGATACCTAAGAGCCGATAGAGTGTCGGGCTGGTTTTATGGACGACCATTTCGGTGAACTGGACCACGACCGCGATGACCAAAATAAAGCTCATAGTGCGTAAGTATTCAAGCCCAAGCGGGGCCAGAATATAGGTTTCAACAAGATACGCACACACGGACGCTAAGGTTAGAACGAAAGTAGTTGCTAACCCCATACCTATTGCGGTTTCTAGCTTCTTAGAAACCCCCATGAACGGACATAAGCCCAAGAACTTTACCAGTACGAAGTTATTGACCAGCACAGTGCCAACCAATAACAAAAGATATTCGGTCATAATTATATATTGTAGACATTCCGAGCGCGGTATTATCTCGTTTTGAGCGCTGAATAACAACCAAGGAAACTTAAGGTTTTATCTTGTTCGGAAAATCAAAGCTTGAGAATTCAATCATCTTCGAGTGACAAAGGGGCTTGAGAGCAAGGGAGTTCATCGAGAGAAAAGTAACCTCAAGACCAAATGACGTTGATCTTGAGGTTAATGCGTTTTGCTATGAGTCAGTTAGAAACTGTCCGCGGTTTGTGTCGTCTTTGTTTGCCGCGTTGAACGATGGGCTTGCACCGTTAGAACGCCCGCAGCGGCAGCAAGGCCAACGATTAAAATGCTCCAAATGGTTGTGATACCTGATTCACCAAACCACCAGCCTTTGACGCCAACCACGTAACTCATGGGTAAAACAAACAGCCAGTAGCAGAAGAAGATCGCTGCTAAGGGTTTCACGAACTCTTCGACACCACGCAAAATACTGGATGCCACGATAAGCACCGCATCGACAAATTGGAACGCGGCAATATAACCAAATAGTGCAGTAATCAGTACTACGACTTGCTGATCATGACTAAATAGCGCAGCAAATGGTTCAAGCAGATAGAGAATGGCGAATGCCATCAGAGCGCCGTAAATCAGTGAGAACAACAATGACGCATTGCGTGTTTTGGCGAGATCGTGCCAGTTTTGTTGGGCGCGAAAATGAGCAATACGAATGGTCGCGGCGCTACCAAGCGCAAGAGGAATCATAAATATGACAATCGCAATGTTAATCGCTACCTGATGAGCCGCGATGACTTTCGTTCCCAGCGATGAGGCGAAAAACGCCAGTAAGCACAGCGCAAGAATTTCGACAACAATGGCGATACCAATCGGTAGGCCTTCCTTAAACATCGCTTTCGTTTGCTGTTGGTCTACCGCGAAGGCGTGTTCAGGAAACGCAAAGCGCAGTTGACGTCTGGCAAGAAAGTGAATCATCACGGCGCCCACTGTGACCGAAATGGCGGTTGCCAACCCACAGCCAGCTCCGCCGAGCTCAGGAAAACCAATCAGACCGTTAACCAACACCATATTTAGCCCAAGATTGAGAAGCGTAATCACCACGGTGGTGAGTACCACGGGCGTAAATTGGCTATTTCCCTCACAGAAAAAGCGTGTGAGCACCATATACAAAAGGCCGGGCATGGCAAACGCGACAAAGTGTAAGTAGCCACGAGTGACTTTTGCCACCTCAGGGTCTTCAATAAACCAGTGACAGCTTAACGCCAAAAGATGAATCGTAATGAAGCCAAAAATCATTAACTTGATCGCGTTGTTTTTGCCGTGTTGATAAAGAGCTTTCATTTGAAAATAATCTCGTTGGCTTGCGCTTGACGAGATTTTAGGAACCAAAGCGTAAAGCACGCCGGTTGCGAGGGTGATAACCGGTGTCCACAAATTACTGCCCAGGCCGACACCAGCCAGATGCTGGAAGTGGTATCGCCCAGCAATAAGCGTATCAAACAAGCCGAGTGATGCTTGGCAGACTTGGATGAAAATGATCGGTATCGCGATTTTAATTAATGGTTGATAAATGGAAGTTGAAGCCATATGCGGTCCTTGCCAACAGGTGCTCAATATGACGTTGGTCATGCAAAAGAGCGAATTTTTAGTATTTGAACGCAAATGATAACCATTATTATTTACTTGTAAAGGTGTGGTTGCTAGTATTGGTGAGTTAATTGATTTACTGACTAATAAGAGGTTAAGCCGCACGACTTAACCCTAGGAATCACGTTACGCCGCCAAAGGCTCAGATCCACAACAACGGCGGTTGGCTACCAACAAGGATACATTATGGCTATTCCCAAAATTGCGTCATATACGCTTCCCGAGACAGAGTATTTCCCAGAGAACAAAGTGAACTGGACGATTGACCCAAACCGGGCAGTATTATTGGTTCATGACATGCAAGAATACTTTTTGAACTTCTTTGATACGAGTGCTCAGCCAGTTCCACAGTTAATTCATAATATCGCCCAGCTTCAATCTAAGGCCCGTGAATTAGGCATACCTGTGATCTATACCGCGCAACCTGCCAATCAAGATCTTAACGAGCGTGCGCTACTGACGGATTTCTGGGGGCCAGGCCTAACAGAAGAGACTGCCATCGTTTCAGAATTAGCGCCGCAGCAAGGAGATGTTCAATTGACGAAATGGCGTTATAGCGCGTTTAAGAAAAGTCCGTTACTCGATTACTTACATGAGACAGGACGCGATCAAATCATTATTTCTGGTGTTTACGGTCATATTGGCATTTTGTCTACCACGCTTGAGGCCTTCATGCTTGATGTTCAACCGTTTGTGGTGGGTGATGCGATAGCCGACTTTTCGGCAGAAGAGCATGCTTTCACGCTTAAGTATATTGTCGGGCGAGCAGGTGCAGTGAAATCAACCGAGCAGACGCTGTGCGAAATGAACAGTGATCAAACGCAATTATCGCTTGAGGTAATGCGCCAAGATGTGGCGGCCATTTTGGAGCTGGATCTCGAGGATGTCGAAGCCGATGAGAATCTGCTGTTTCTAGGCTTAGATTCGATTCGCGCAATGACCCTGCTTGAAAAATGGAAAGCCAAAGGCGCGAATATTTCATTCGCCCAAATGATGGAAAGCGTCACGCTCGCCGAGTGGTGGCGATTGATTGAAGCTCAACCAAGCCAAGAGACGCAAGCCGCGTAGACGGCGAGTTTCATTTTACTACACAAGGATAATAATATGAGCGAAAGTGGTTACGATGATAGGCTAAAGCCGCGCTTGATTGAGTGCGTGCGTAAACACTATGTGACGCCGAATTTACTTAGGGTCACGTTTAGTTGTGACGATCTTATTGGTTTTCCTGCCGATAAAAATGGTGGGTTGATTAAACTGTTTTTTGCCAACCGTAAGACCGGAACTTTGGAGTTACCATGGCGCGAAGGCGACCGGATCTGTTGGCCGAAAAATAAACCGGTATCGCGTGCTTATACGGTGAGAAAATATCGCCCAGAATCTAATGAGTTAGACATTGATTTTGTTGCCCATGGTCTAGAAAGCCCTGGTTCTGGTTGGGCGATGCGATGCGAGCCTGGCGATGTTATCGGCTTGGCAGGGCCTGGAGGCCCAGACCCTCTGTTGACGCCGGCTGATTGGCATATCTTAGCCGGGGATTTGAGCTCGTTACCTGCGATCAGTGCCATTTTAGAGGAGTTACCAGAGGAAGCTCAGGGTTATACTTTCATTGAAGTGGATAGCCCGGACGATGAGCATCCTTTATCGCACCCTTCTGGTATTGAAGTGTGTTGGTTGGTCCGTGAACCGTCGAAAGATCCACTGCCGCTGTTAACGGCGATAAGTCAAGTTGCAGCGCCACAAGGTGTAACGTCAGTATCTGCGTTTGTCGCTGGAGAAAATGCGTCGGTGGTTGCATGCCGCAATAAGTTAATTGCTGACTATCAACTCAAGAAAAAGAGCCTTTATGCCATTCCTTATTGGAAGCGAGGCAAGGACGAAGAGAAATACCATGAAGAGCGCCATGAAATTATGGATGAAGAGTATTAGTTGTCGCTCTCAAGTCGTCTACAGCGGCTGTTCGTTTTAAATAAAAACCGATTTCTAATGAAATCGGTTTTTATTGTTCGTGTATTTCTATTTGAGAATTACTTGGTTACGCTGAGACAAAGCGCTGCCTTAGCGTTTTCTTATCAATTTTGCCGACGGATGTTTTTGGCAACAGGTCAACAAACTGAATTTGGTCTGGGATTTTGTAATCGGCTAACCCTGCATCGCGCAAAAATCGCTTTAGTGCAATAGGCTTTAGCGTCTGCTCGGGCTTGAGTACGACCACTGCACAGCTGCGTTCTCCAAGGTATTCATCCGGCATTGCTACCAACGCCGCGTCATGAATTGCCGTATGGCGTAGCATTTGGTTTTCGACTTCTTCTGCCGCAATTTTTTCTCCGCCGCGATTGATTTGATCCTTATCGCGTCCAGTGACAATGATATTGCCTTGTGATGTCCGTTTTACAATATCTCCGGTGGCATAAAATCCTTGCTGGTTGAATGCGCGCTGGTTGTGCTTCGGCGCTTTATAATACCCCCGTATCGTATATGGGCCTTGAGTTAGTAAAAAGCCTTCTTCACCGGGTTTCACGGGCTGACCGTCTTCGTCGACGACCATCACTTCGTCATGCGGTGAAATTGGCCGACCTTGGGTGGTAAAGATCACTTCGTCAGGATCGTCTAGGCGTGTGTAGTTCACCAAGCCTTCCGCCATACCAAAAATCTGTTGTAGTTGGCATTTGAGCGCTTGAGGTACTCGTCTCGCGGCGCTTTCACTGAACTTTGCACCGCCGACTTGCAGCAATGCTAAGCTCGAGATGTCTCGCTCGGTTTGACTGGCGTGATCCATCCAAAGCAGAGCAAGGGGAGGGACGAGGCCGCTCACATTAACTTGATGTCGTTCAATCAATTCAAATGCACACTGTGGTGTCGGATCTTTGCTGAGTACCAAGGTACCGGCAGCCCAAAATACCCCTAACGCCCCCGGCGAGCTAAAGGGGAAATTATGCGCAACGGGTAGTGCGCAGAGATAAATAGTGTGATGGTCAAAATGGCAAATATCATTGCTGCCCACCACACTATAGGCGTAGTCATTGTGGGTTCTTGGAATCAACTTGGGTGTGCCAGTGGTGCCTCCCGATAGCTGAAAGAAGGCCACTTGGGTTGGGTTTGCTGTTTGCTGGTAGTCTGCGCCTTGGTAGCAAGTGTCAAGCGCGATGAACTTATCTTGGTGAGCGGCGTTGACTGGGCCTTTAACAATTACGTGTTTCACGGAAGGGCATTCGTTGACAACTTGAGCGGCTAGCTGCTGATAGTCAAATTGGCGCTCTTCACCGTTGATAATATACGCTTTTGCTTCGGTGTGTTGGCAAAAGAAGCGGACTTCGGCTAAACGGTGCGCTGGCAGAGCCATTATTGGGCGAATGCCTTTTTGTACTAAGGCAAAAAAGCAAAAGTAAAACTCAGCGACATTGGTCATTTGCAGGACGACATTATCGCCTGCTTGCAAACCAAGCTGACTGAATCCGCTCGCGAGTTCTGCGATTTTCTGATGGAACTCGCGATAGCTGATATGCCGCTCCCCACAAATGATGGCTGTTTGATCGGGGTGGCGTTCAACACTGTCTCGTAGATAGTCGAGTAAGGTTTTGTCTTGCCAGTAGCCTAAAGCTCGATATTGATCCGCTAATGCTGGTGGCCAAGGGGTAAATTCTACAGATTCAAGGCTCATCATTGGCTCCTAGGCTGTAAGGTGTTCATTCAATTGGATGCCTGCTGCGGACAAAATCGTACGCATTTTGGCGCCGGTTTCATCGAGCTCACTTTGTGGTGAGGATTCATTGACGATGCCCGCACCTGCAAACACTTTCATTTGTCGAGATTTGACTTCAGCACAACGAATAGTGACCACCCATTCACCGTTGCCGCGAGCATCACACCAGCCGACCATGCCGGTAAAATAGCCACGGTCAAAGCCTTCGAGCTTTTTAATCGCATCGTAAGCCGATTGACGTGGAAACCCGCACACGGCGGGCGTTGGGTGCAAGTCAGCAGCGACTTTTAGTGCACTGACGCTGGAATCGCTCACTTGTCCTTCAAGAACAGTCGAGAGATGGAGCATGGTTTCAGTTTCAATCACAGACGGCACCATTGGGGTGTACAAATTGTGGCAGTACTTAGCCAATACGCGCTCAACTTCTTCAACCACAAGACCATGCTCGTGCAAGTCTTTTGCGGTATTGAGCAGTGAAGCGCGATGTGCGTCATTTTCGTGCTCGGACAGCGAACGAGGACGAGAACCAGCTAATGGATTTGAGATGAGATGGTTACCACGTTTAGCAACCAACAGTTCAGGGCTGGCTCCCATTAGCCGGCTATCGTCATCAATGCGTGCTGCAAAGGTATAACCTTTGGCATTGATGGCCAAAAGGTTATGCAATAGCTCGGTTTGATTGATGTCTTGGTCCGTCGCCACCTCCACGGCACGCGAAAGCACCACTTTCGATAGTCCGGCGTTAGCGAACATCTCAAGTAAGCTGGAGACCCCTTGTTTATAGTGACCGCCTGTCGGTGAAGAAATGACTTTGGCTTGGGATTGATTGTGGTGGCGAGCGCCATTTGCTCGAGGACTGCTTGAGACATACAGCGTCTGCGGCACAACAAACTGAGTTGGGTTTTCTTGATTAAACGGTACGACCCCAAACAAGACGGGATTTTCACAGTCAGCAGTTTTGCTCTGTTCAAGAAGAGCTTGGGCTTGTTCCGCAAGCTGTGAGAACGGGATGGCTTGTTTAAAGTGGTGTTGTATCCCTTTGCCAAGCATAGAGGTATTTGCGGAGGCAAAGAAAAAAGGCGATGAATTGAGATTCTCATCAATCAGTTCAGTGGACATACGAGTATATCCGACAACTTCGCGTTTCATTACCAGTTCCTTCTATCAATGTTGAGTGGTGTCTGGTTGCGCTTTATTGGGCAACCCTTTACATTTGATACTACACAAATGAGAATGCTTATTAATTCCATGTGTTAATTTTTCTCAATAAAAGCATCTATCAGTGAGGCCGACTGCGGCGTTGATAAATGCTCAATTTAAAAAGGGATAGTTATGTCATTAACTGATCAACGTGTTCTTCTTATCGGTGCTGCAACGGGCATTGGTCTCTCCGTACTTCAACATCTATTGTCCCAAGGGGCGCAAGTGGTCGCCGCAGATAACCAGCTTGATACTTTGCTCGCCAACAGTGAATCAATACCGTTTGCGGCGAATCAGCTCGTTTGTCACTCTCTGGATCTCGGCGATCACCACGCTGTGAGCATGCAAATACAGCACTGGGTTGAAGAGCTCGGTCAGTTTGATCACCTCGTGTGCTGCGCGGGCATCCTTAAACCGGGCATGCTTCATGAGATGCCGCTTGAACAAGTGAAACAGACGTATGACGTCAACACCTTTGGCGTACTTGCTGCGATGCAAGCTGTCGCGCCAAGCATGAAACTGGCAGCTAAAGGCAACATGGTCATCATTGGCTCAAACGCCGCCAATACACCGCGTAACGGTATTGGTGCTTATGGCTCCTCCAAAGCCGCGCTGCACATGCTGGTAAAATGCATGGGGATGGAGTTAGCGCCATATGGCATTCGCTGCAATATTGTCAGCCCTGGTTCTACTCGCACCGACATGCAGCGTCAGCTTTGGACCGAGGAATATGGCGAAGCACAGGTGATTGCTGGCGATGCAAGTCAATTTCGTCTCGGCATTCCACTCAATAAAATTGCGGAGCCCAGTGATATTGCTCAAACCGTTCTGTTTCTGATGTCCGAGGCGGCAAACCACATCACCCTGCACGATTTACGTGTTGATGGCGGTGCCACGTTAGATAACTGATCCCTCTTAACAAGCTGGCCTGTGGTCAGCTTTTTTTATTCCATAGGTTTTTGATTTTTATCGCGTATTGACGCCAAATTAAGCGACCGTTGAGTAGCGAACTTCACCGGCTTGGTCTACGGCTTGAGCGAGGGTGTCTAACACCTCAACGGAGTCCTGCCAGCACAAACACTCATCTGTCACCGATTGACCGTAAACTAATTGTCCCGGTTCGATCGCTTGGCTACCTGCGACCAAAAAGCTCTCGCACATGACACCGGCGATACATTGCTCACCTGAAATGAGTTGCTGTGCGATATCACGTGCAACAACAATCTGGTTTTTAGCGTACTTCTGGCTATTTCCGTGGCTGAAGTCGATAACCAATCGACTCGGTAATTGACTTTCGGTCAGTGCTCGAGCGGTTTGGATGACATGTTCAGTCTGATAGTTAGGCTGAGCGCCGCCGCGCAAAATCAGGTGTCCATCTGGATTACCACTTGTCGTGACGCTTACCGAGCCATGGATTGAACTCGACAGAGGCAAAAGTTGCGGTTCTTGCATGGCGTGAATTGCATTGATCGCAATGTTGATATCACCCTGAGTACCGTTTTTAATCCCCACGGCAAAGGGAAGGGCGGATGCCAGTTGGCGATGAGGTTGAGACTCTGCGGTGCGAGCACCTATCGCGCCCCAACAGATCAAGTCGGCTAAATAGGGTGCGAGATTGGTATCGAGAAACTCGGTCGCGGTGGGCACACCTAACGCCAATACCTGCGTGAGAAACTGGCGTGCAGTATGCAGACCCAGAAAGAGGTCCTGACTACCGTCAAGGTTGGGATCAACCATCAACCCCTTCCAACCTGTGCGAGTACGTGGTTTTTCAAAGTAGGTTCGCATCACAATAAGCAATTGGTCACGATAACGCGTTTGTAACTCAGCGATGCGCTTCGCATAGTCGAGCCCTGCTTGAGGGTCGTGTATGGAACAGGGGCCAATAATCACCAGTAAGCGATCATCATCGCCATTCAATATACGTTTAATATCCTCACGGGTTTGTTCGACAAACCTTTGCTGCTGCTGAGTGAGTGAATAGCGATTTGCGAGGTCTTCAACACTGGGGAGAGGTTGAATTTTCTCAGTGTTGAATATTTGAGTTAAATGAGACATGAGTTTTCCAACATGGTTAGCCAACGGACGTACAATGTTGCTAAACGCAAATTTGCTTACGGATATGCAACTGTCTTGTTTACATTAATCGAAATGATAATTATTATTAATTTCATTACGAAATATTGTGTAACATTTTCACCTTTGTCAATCGTTATTTTGCAAACTCGGTTGTTTGGTTTGAGAGTGAGAGCAGTGAGGCGGCCGTATGGTGTTTCACTGCTTTTGGTTTCCGATGATCAATAAAATCTAGCTTGAATGGACGAACTGACGGGAATTCAGGGAGTTGAGACCGTGATATTGGAACAATTAGAGTCAATCGAACTAACACCGATGCAGGCGGCATACTGGGTTGGACGAGAGTCGAAGCAGGCTTTGTGTGGCATGGCTGCCCATTTATACACCGAATTTGACACACAACACCTCGACCCACAGCGCTTAGCTGTTGCGGTCAAACAGTTGTTTACACTTCATCCCATGTTACGGGTGCAAGTGAATCAAGAGGGCAGGCAAACTATTGCTCCGTTGACGTCCCAGCATGATTTAACGATTCATGATTTAACGTTACTCAGTGACGAGGAAGTACAGCAAAAACTGCGCTCTCTGCGCGAGCAGATGTCACATCAAAAGCTCGATCTTAGCCAAGGCAAGGCTGCAGATTTTCGTTTGACGTTATTCGGGAATGGGCGATGCCGTTTGCATGTCGATCTTGATATGATTGCCGCAGATGCACAAAGCTTTCGCATTGTTTTGGAGGACTTGGCACGGCTGTATGAAGGCGATGTTCCTGAGCAAGATAATGAGGCGCCTTGCCCATTCTTTCGCTTTCTAACCCAGCAAACTTCTGGCTCCAATGGGTTTAAGGTCAGCCGCGACTGGTGGCAGAAAAGGTTGAGTCAGGTTGCGCCCGCCCCCGATTTACCATACCTCACGAATAACGCGAGCGCCGCGCAGTGTCAGACGGAGCGTTTCGCTAAGCTAATGTCTTGTGAACAGCATCAGCAGTTACAACAGGTTGCCAAACAGCAGCGGCTAACACTCACCACCGTATGTTTGGCCTTATTTGCTCAATCCCTCGCAAAGGCAACCTGTCAGCGCCGATTTAGGCTGAATGTGCCCGCATTTTTTCGGCCTGGAAATGGGGTTGATGTGCAAAGGGTCGTGGGTGACTTTTCGCGTCTTATGCTCCTCAGTGTCGAAGTTAAAGATGGCCAGAGCTTGAGTGAATTTGCCAGCGATCTGGCAACGCAAATGCAAACCCTTTTGAGTTACAGTGATTATCCGGGCGTGAATGTGATGCGCGATTTATCACGCCATACTGGTGAGCTGCAAAGCTCCCCCGTCGTGTTTACTTCTGGAGTCAATCTACCGCAAGGCAGTTTGTTATCACAGCAAGTTGATAAGGTGTTCGGAGAAATGGTGTGGGCCATTTCCCAAGGTGCTCAGGTGACCTTAGATGCTCAAATTACCGAGCTCAACCAAGGGCTGTTGATCAACTGGGATGTTCGTATGGATGTCTTTCCTGCCGGGTTCATCGAGGGGGTGTTTGATGATTATACCGAACGTTTAACTCGTCTTGCTGCCAACCCCGATGTGATGACGCATAGCGCCAGTGAACGAATGCAGTTCAACGAGCCCGTCACAATGCCTCTCAATGAACTGCAAAAAGCGTACTTGATCGGGCGTGATCCACAAATGCCACTTGGCGGCGTAGCGATGCATGATTTTCGAGAGTTTCACGGGCATGTAGAGGAAGCGCAGTTACGGCAAACGTTAAGTGAATTGGTGGCGCATTATCCGCTGTTACGTACTCGAATTGATGTTGAAAAGATGCAAAGTGTGATTTACCCACAAGGCGTGATGAACATTGAGCAGGTTGATGTCTCGCATCTTTCGCCCCAACATGCGGCGCAAAGAGCAGAGCGAGTGCGTCAACGCTATCAGCAGCGTCTCTATGACCTTGAGCTTCAGTCACCATGGCAAATTTGCATCATGAAGATGCCAGCCCAAGATGGGCAAGCGGCACCGTCAATTATCTTTACGAGCTTTGATGCCTTGATTGCCGATGGGCAGGCAATTTCGCATATTTTGACATTGCTGTTTGAACGTCAGCAGCCACGCCTTGAGCAAAAAGTGGTCATAAACGCCAACCAGGATGATGCACCGCGAATTGAGGCTGACAAGACATATTGGCAGCAGAAATTGTCCGATGTCACTGATGCGCCGCATTTGCCATGGAAAATGCCGTTGGTTTCGATTCGTAATGCCACCTATCAGCGTCAATCGATCGCGATAGATAAAGCGCAGTTGATGAGCTTAACTCGGGTTGGTGCGGGAGAACGGCTCTTTCAAAATTCACTGCTGAGCGCTTTATTGCTCGAGACTCTAGCGCAATGGCGTACCGATGAGACGCCGCTGTGCGTTGGTGTTCCTGTGGCAATTCCTGACCCGAATAAAGCGCTGACCAACGATTCAACTTTTGTCACCGTTGTCTATCAGCCTAATCACGGCTCGTTTATCGATAGGGCTAAGCAGTTGCAACAAGATGTGATGAACGGCCTCGAACATCTGCAGTTTTCTGGTGTCGATCTGGCTCGTTTATTACTCAGTAAAAATGCCGAGCAAAGTGTGGCGCTGCCAGTGGTGCTAACCAATGCATTAAGCTGGAGCTTACCATCTTTGCAATCCGGCGTTGAGTTGGTCTCAGCCATGACTCAAACACCGCAAGTGGCAATGGATTTACGCCTCAGTTTTGATCAGCAACGCAATCTAATCATCAGTGTTGATTATGCTACTCAAGCGATTGAGGATGGATTAGTTACGGCATTTTTAGGTTCTCTTCAGCATGTAATGAGCCAAGTGCGCGAGCGTCAAACTCTGGAATTGAAGCCTGGTGACTTTATCAGCCGCCAACACCTGACACGTAATTCTGCGAATGAACAGTTCCAGTGTTCGCAATTTTTGCAGCGCATTTATGACAACCTCTACGGGCAACACAGTCAGGCTATCGCGCTTTGGCATAATGAGTCCGCGATCAGCTATCAGCACTTGGGTGAACAAGTGGATCGAGTTCGTCGTCATTTTGTTGACTTGCAATTGAAGCAAGGCGATGTGGTGGCAATCTGCTTACCACGAAGCCCGGAACATGTTGTTATGACGTTGGCGTGCGCGCTGTCGGGATTAATCTGGGTACCGATCGATGCTCGCTCGCCAAGTGAGCGGCTTGATTACCTGCTGACACATTGTGACCCTCAGTTAATTTTGGCGAATCAAGCGATTAGCGCGAGCCATGCGTCTGTGAAATTGGTTGATGATTTATTGCTATCTTTGCCACGGGCACAGACGCTTCCAGAGCGAGATTATGCCGCCGCTAGCAGCGCGTTGACTGCTGGCTATTATCTCTATACGTCTGGTACCACTGGCCAGCCCAAGTGTGTGGTGGTCAATAACCAAGCCACTTCGAACGTGATTGGCGCGACTATCGCGCAATGGCAAATGACACGTCGCGATGTGGGCATTTCGGTGACCCCGTTGCATCATGATATGTCGGTGTTTGATTTGCTGGGGACCATGACCGTTGGCGCATCGTTAGTATTACCTGATGCTGAGCAGGACAAAAACGCGTTGTTGTGGAATCAACTGGTGAAGCGCCATCAAGTCACGATTTGGTGCTCCGTGCCTGCGATTTTAGAAATGCTGTTGGCGTGTGAGATGAGTGACGACTTGGCGTCACTTCGTTTAGTGGCTCAAGGGGGCGACTATATTAAGCCTAAAACCATTGCGTATTTACGTCAGCATCTGCCTGCGCTGTCCCTCTATTCTCTAGGTGGCCCGACGGAAACGACGATTTGGAGTATTTGGCATCCGCTCGAAGCGCAGGATATTGAAGTGATTCCATATGGTCATCCGCTCCCTGCAACTCAATATTATATTGTCGATGAGACGCTCTCACATTGCCCTCCTTATAAAGTGGGACGAATTGTAACGGCCGGCGTTGGCTTGAGTTTAGGGTATTTGCAACATGGTGAGCTTCAGCAAACGGATTTCATTGAATTAGACACGCCCGAAGGTGAGTCTGTCCGTGCATTTAGAACCGGAGACATGGGGTATTTTCGCGCCGATGGGACGATTATTTTTGCTACTCGGGTGAATGGATACGTCAAAGTTCGCGGGGTTCGTCTGTCGATGCCGGATGTCGAAAAAGTGCTGCGTCAAATAGACGCGATACAAGATACTATTGTATTTGATTATCAGGAACCCCTCACAGGGGATACGGCATTATGCGCACTTTACACTCTGACGGCGGGGCAATCTTTAAGCCAAAATCAGCTTCGTGAGCAGTTAAAATCACAACTTCCGGTGTCCCATTTACCAAGCCAAATGGTGCAAATTCCAGCATTCCCTCTTTCTGCGAATGGTAAAATTGACCGCAATCGCGCGAAGACCGAATGGCTTCAAACTTCTCAAGGTGCGAAAGAGACCGTTTCAACCTCAACATTCACTGGTGATTTTTCGCCTATTTTAGCGATTTACGCCAAGGTATTGGGTGTCGAGCAAGCTTTGCTTAATCAACAGAGCCGATTTATGGATTTGGGGTTAATCCCATCACACCTTAAACCGCTTGCAACAGAGCTAAATCGTCACTTTGGCGCCGAGCTTAAGCCGGTGCAGTTAGCTCGATGCCACAACGTTGAGCAAGTGGCCGACCTGCTTAGCCAATAAACATAGTCCAGTAGGCCCATTGGTTTGTTAGTGCAACATCACCGTCTTTGGCGGTGATGTTTTTTATGGCGGGGACTGCGAGTATTTATCTATTTTAACCGGGGGATTAGGCGCTGAACTTGAGGGAGTCCGATGGCGAATCTGGAGAGGTAACAACAGGTTGATCAATCACATTCACGAGCGGTTGATTGAGCAGCGAGGTGAGTGAGCAGGTCGGGTGATCAACCTGCATTAAACGCTGGAAAAAATCCTGTAAATGGGTCGCATGTTCGATGGCATCTTGCTGAGGGTAACTGTTGATGTCGGCCTCAATGAAGGCACAAAACTGTTCCGAGTTGGGGGCGCCACGAAACGTAATATTCAGCCCTTCCAACGAACCCGACGCGAGAACGTGTTGCTCCACCTGACAACCTTCAATGGCGGGGGAGTCAAATGGCATCACATTAATAAAGGGAGTCATAAAGTAGTTTTTCCCGCTTGGCAGGTTGTGGTCTTGCTCTATTTGTTCAACACGGTAGCGGCCGTGGCAATAGAGTTTTCTGAGCTGCTGTCGACTTTGTTTCAAATACCCCTGTAGCGTGATGTTTGATAATGGAATCTGTTGATGACAGTAAGGCAAGATATTGACCATCAAACCGGGGATTTTAGCGGCAACGCTGCCCCAGCGATTCATGAATGGTAGCCAAACAACGGGCTCATCACTGAGATTGGATTGTTGCAAATACAGGCAAGTGATGGCGACTAATGCATCGGGCCAGCCAATTGCCAGTTGCTCGCAAATCAAAGCCAGACGCTTTGAGCAGAGCGTGTCAAAGACTACCTGATAGCAGACTTCCTCGCTTTGCGTTGGGTCGTAATCATCTTCTGTAAGCGTCAGGGGAGGCTGCTCAGGCAAATATGAGCGCCAAAATAACTGATCGGCCAAATACTGTTTGCTTGACACATAACGTTGCTCTTCTTGAATAAAATCAGAGTAGGGCTTGAAAGCGGAGCTAAGGGGCGCTGATGACGTCAGGTGATGGTACCACTCACAACAGCGCTGCTCGAAGAGCATCATGCCGTAGCCATCAATCACGATATGATGAGCGCGTGTATACCAGAGGGTTTTGTTGGCTGATAATCGGTACAAACGAAGTAAGGTAATGGGGGAGCGATATAAATCAACGGCGCTTTGCGCATCTTTTTCCATCTCTGCCCAAGCTTGCTTTTCGCCATGTTGCACTGCTCGATAGTCGCGAACATCAATCCCCGCGACTTCGGGTGCGAGCGTCCATGTTCCGCGGGCCGTGAAGTAACCACGAAACACATCGGTTTCATTCAGCGTGTGCAGCAGTGCTTGACGAAAAACCTCGATATTTAACTCACCAGTAATGACTGAGCAGTGCGCGACGGTGTCGACGCTGGCGTTAGGCTGAAGCGTAAAACGTTGCCAAAATGGGGTCTGAGCTAATGTCATGGTCTGCTGCATAGCACGTTTAATCGGGTTGATAAGACCCTAATTACCTTCGATTGATTTCCATGATTTATCATAAACTCAATATGTAATGAGAATCAATATCATTATTGAGTTTCGCTAAGTGAATAGCGAATTCTATTTTTTCTCCCTAATTGACGTCATCGTCCCTACGAAATATCGCGAGTGGAATCTTGGTCACAAAGTGGTACTTGACTCATAAAATTTCACTACAAATGATTATTGTTAACACATGCAAATGAGAATGCTTTACATTTGTGGTTTTTGACAATAGAGTATCAATCCGAACTTGCATGCGCATGCAAGTCAGTGCTCATTTATTAGTTTACAGCACACTCTATTGCCTTATCGGCAGCGCTTAGCATCAAAAAATACAATATGAGTCCTCTTTTAAAGGTGCTTGGATAAGCGTCCGTTGGTGTGCTTCATAGGAGAATAAAAATGGAACTTTTGCCCACTGTGCAAATGAAAAACAACACCAGCACTAAGCTTAAAATCAATGCGCTTTCTGCCGCGGTGACCTTGGCGTGTCTTGGGGTTTTACCTTCTGCCTATGGGGCAGAAGAGGGACAAAATGGCGATGCCGGTAAAGTCGCAGACGTGGTTGTTTACGGTGAAAAAACCGAGCGCTCGTTGCAAGAAACCAGCTCTAGTGTCGTGGTGTTTGATGAAGATGAGATCAAATCTCGCAACGCTAATGAAGCGCGTGACTTACTTAAAATGACCCCCAACGTTGTAGAAACAGGTTACGGCAATACGGTGCCAACCATCCGTGGTATTGATGGCGCAGGCCCAGGTATTGGCGCCGTGGCCTTTTTTGCAGGAACTCGTCCACGTTTAAATATTTCGGTCGATGGGCGTTCATTGACGTATAACGAGTTAGCGTTTGGTCCACTGTCGATGTGGGACATGCAGCAAGCGGAAATTTATCTTGGTCCACAAAGCTTTATTCAAGGACGTAACTCGATTGCTGGCTCAATGGTTCTAAAATCGAACGATCCGACCTACGACTTCCAAAGTGGCGTGAAACTTGGTGTTGGTAACCACGAGTACGTGCAAACTGCTGCGTATATTTCAGATGCCATCATCGAAGATCAAGTAGCGTTTCGCCTGAGCGCGGACCGTCAAACTCGCGAAAGCAGTGTTGACCTTGGTACTTACTCTCCGGCAGGGAACTCTCGCGAGATCGAATCCAATGCAGTTCGTGCCAAATTACTTGTCGAACCCGCACAGATTCCCGCTTTGTCCTCGATGCTTACCTACGCCTATTATGACAGCCGTGCACCGCAAGGTGAGAATCAGCCAAGTGATGCTGCAGGCTCTTCATTTTCCGCTAATCGCCCTGTATTTGAAAGCAAATCTAACAATGTGATTTGGGATGTGGATTACGACATCAACAACAACACGGTGTTTACCGCGAAGACCAACTATACCGATTTTGAAGTGCATCGCTTCGTTGAAGAAGGTCAATTTTTTACTGCGCATATCGATGGGAAAGAGTTCTTTATTGAACCCGCGGTTCGTTATGTATCAGATAGCCAAGCGACCAACGTATTGGTCGGCGTTCGTTACTATCAAGATGAACATGATGACTTTGTCGATGGTATGGGTGACTACCATGACGAAACACAAACTGCATCTGCCTATGTTGAAGTCAAACAGAGTTTGACGTCTTCCTTAGACTTAACGGCAGTTGGTCGTTACGAGCACGAAGATCGTGAGCGTAAAGGGGGCGATGGTATGTTTGCCATTGATTTTGACGAAACCTTTAGCGACTTTATGCCTAAAGTCTCATTGGCTTGGAAGGCGACCGAGAACAGTACCTATGGCGCAAGTGTTTCTAAAGGTTATCGAGCAGGGAGTGGCGGTGTCGATTTCACCAATATGGTCACCTATATCTTTGGTGAGGAATCGGTGTGGAGTTATGAGCTGTTCAGTCGTCATCGCTTGTTCGATGATACGCTGCAGCTCACCACGAACTTGTTCTACAACGACTACGATGATTTGCAGGTTCTAAGTGGTAATACAGTAATGAATGCCGAACAAGCGCAAACCTACGGCGCAGAAGCGACGGTCAACTGGTTTGCGACTCAAGATGTGCAGCTTTATGCCAACTTAGGTTTGTTGAAAACGGAACTATCAGATTCATCACCAGAATTGACTGCGTTTGATGGTAAAGATCTCGCACGTTCTCCTGCGTTTACAGGGTCAGTCGGTGCTCGTTACTGGCTTGGTGATTTTGAGCTAAGCGGTAACGTCAACTACATTGATGATTACTACTCAACCGCAGACAACGACGAAGACGGTAAGATTTCAGGCTATTCAACCACCAATCTGTCGTTAGCCTATAACTTCGACATGGGCCAAGCAAAGCTGTATGCCAATAATGTCTTTGATGCTGATGATGAAGTACTGTATAGCTCCGTGCGTAATTCCATCGATCAAGATTCCCCAGTTTTACTTCCAGAACGTCAAATTGGTGTCTCAGTAGAAATGCATTTCTAAACACGATGCCACCAGCGTTATCAGCTGGTGGCGTTTTATATTGGAGTTAGTCATGAACTTTGATACTTGGATTAGAGAGCGACTGGCGAGCATTACAGGTGATGAATTTAATCAATTAGATGCTAATGCCAACTTAATTGAACATGGGATCCACTCTCTTCACATGATGCGAATGTTAGAGCATTGCCAACGCATTACCCACTCTTCCTTGCTTTACGCCCAGTTAGCCCAGCAGCCCACCATCGCTGCTTGGACACATTTATTACAACGTCACAATAAAGCGGACCAAACCGCTTACTAGTTAACAATTAACAACCAGTCAGTTGGAACGAAATGATGATGGAAAATATCACTCAACCTCAAACGCGGGACGCTAAGAGCGAAGCGCTTAACGAATATGAAGAACTCACTTGGCTACGTCATCAACAGTGTGAGCAGGGCATCCATCAATATGCCATCGCGATAAAACTCTCCCATCACATTGATCGCAGCAAATTATTGACGGCAATCGAACGGGCATGTGCACATTATCCTGAGTTGAAAACCCTGTACCAATTTGACGATGAACTTGGGCTGATAAAGGCGTTTGCACCCACGGTATCCAATATTATCAGCTTAGATAGTGTCTCTTTCGAGCAACAGGCGATTGAGCGTCTACGACAGTGCCAAGCCGCCGCGATTGACCTTCATCACCAGCCAGGCTTGCAATTCCATGTTTATCTTTTAAATCAAGGAGAAGTCATTCTTGGAGCCGTGGTGCATCCGATCTTGCAACAGCAAATGTGTTGGCGTGATGTGTTTAGTGCGATCAGCCGCGCCTATCAACAACAGCCATTCGATGCATCGATTCGAGCAAGTCACTTGCAGCCGGAGCTTATGAATCTCGATAGGGTGAAGTGTCATGTGCCTGGGTTAGAAAGGGCCGCGCTTGATGTCACGACAAAACATTCACCGAGTGAGCCTACGGTAGCCAATACTTTCAGTGCGTGTTTAGACATAGAGCAGTTAACCAAACTCAGTGGTGATGAACTTGCAAAGCGCAATGTTCTCAATGGCGTTGCGGCTTTATTTGCCAAACAAATAAGCCAAGTGACTGACCGTCCGATGGTGAAAGTCAGCTTGCCTCGTGAGTTGGATGACCGATTCTTTGAATTGGGCGCCACCATGATCGAGTCCAACTTAGTCTGCGTGGAGCTGGATTGCAGCCGTGATGATCCCGCTTATATCGTGGCGCAAATCGAGTCACAAATGCAACAAACCGCCCAGCTCAGCAGCGAGACGACTATGCCTCATGTGTTGGTCTCTTGGCTGGCAGACCCGGTAACCTTTTTAAGGTTTGATGGCGTAAGCGTTGACCGCGTTGCTCTGCCAACTACCGATTGTCGTTTCGAGCTGTCGTTGGCTATGGGTGTCAATTGCCGCCAAGAAGGGGTTATTGAGTTGACCACAGCGCCTAATTTGTCAGCTTATGCAGGTGGGTGGATGCTGGAAAGTCTGCTTAAGGCTCTCGATGGTCAGCCACATAACGAATTACAGTTGCGTTCGTTAACTGTGCCGACAGACGCTATTTCTCCAATCGACATTTTATCTCAGGAGGTCACGCAAAACCCAGCGACCTCTGAGCAACAACCAGAGAAAGACATTGCTCAGCTCATTGTGAACGAGTTTCGTGATGCACTCGGCAAACCAGAAATGAGTGTCGATGATGACTTTTTTGATATGGGTGGTCACTCGTTGATTGCCACTCGTGTGATTGGACGCTTGCTGAAACAGCATCAGGTCGAAATTCATATTAATGATCTGTTTAGTTATTCCTCGGCGGCGGCCCTGGCTCAAAAGGCAACCGTTCATCAAACTGAGGTCACAACGCCTCATTTAGACGAGCAAACTCGCAGCGACGACGACGCTTTTCCGCTGTCGTTAGCGCAAAACTCGTTGTGGAAAGCGAAGCAGAAATACGCAGAGTTTGGTTTACATCACATCTTCAATATTCCCTTTGCTTTGCACTTTATCGACCCGGTGGATGAGCAAGTATTTGGTCAAGCGTTTAACGATCTTCTCATTCGTCATCCCGGGTTACGAACCCAGTTTTTCGAGCAAAACGGTGAGCCATTACAACGCGTGGTCCCGGTTGCTGAGCTTGATGAATATCAGTGGTTTTGGACCAGCGATGAAACACCAAGCGAACCTCATGCTGCTGCGCTAAAGCAGGAGTCGGGGCATGGGTTTGATTTAGCCAATGAGCTGCCACTTCGGCTTAAATTTATTCGCGATGCGCAATCAAAACAGCAATATCTGTCACTGCTTTTCCACCATATCGTACTCGATGAATGGTCAGTTAACATTCTGATGGATGAACTTAATCAAGCTTATCAAGCGCGTATTCAAGGGCGAGAGCCCGAGTGGTCATTTGAGCCGTTACCATTCCATCAGTATGCACAAAAGCAGCATGCCTCAGGCATGAATCAACAGCACCAAGCTTTTTGGAAGCAGCACTTGCATGACGCAACTTGGAGCTCGCCGATTTTTGACCATAACCATCCACTGAGTGTGGTGTACGAGGAAGATGATAACCAAGGCGGTTGGGTTGAGTTTAAAATTGAACCTCAGGTCTCTGAGCAGTTGTATCAGTTAGCCAAGTGTCGTAGCGCCTCTTTGTTTAACGTGATGTACGCAGGAATCATTACCGCCTTGCGGTTACTGGGTGCTCCGCAAAACTTGGTGGTCGGTACGCCAGCGTCAGGCCGTCTTGACGCAGAGTTCTTTGATACCGTTGGTTATTTTACCACCATGGTCGTGCACATGAATCGAGTCGAAGAGTCTCTGAGTGTGGTTGATATCATTGAGCAGGTTAAGCAGACCATTAATGGCTCAATGCCATACACCGATATTCCCATCGATCTTATCGAAGAAGCGCTACTGGCACCGGGTGAAGAGCGAGAAAATCATATTTTTGAAGTGTTTATTCAGTTGCATGCCAAAAACAAATTAAATGGTTATTTGGCTGGCGCTTCAGGGGAAACCATTGAGTTTCAGCAGGTTGACCCTGATAAGAGTGAAGGTGGCTTAGGGCTGCAGTTTGAAGTGATGGAAGAGATGATCAGTGGTGAGCCAAGGGTTCGCGTTCTGATGAGTTATCTTGCAAAGCATTATAGCCCAGCCCAAGTTGAATTATTGTCGAATACCACCAGTGACGTATTGACTCGATTTGCAACCTTGGGTGATGGTGACTTGTCTCTGTCTGCGTTACGGACTGAGCTCAAAACCACCAATCCTTATATCGTCTAATCTACGTGTGGCCTGTCTTCGCGGCAGGCTGCGCAGGCTGGATTTGTTATGGGATTTATTCAAGCCTATCCTCAGTACCAACTGGGCGGTGAAATGCTCTATTGTTGCCAGTTTGCCTCTCATTTATGGACGCCCAAGCATGAGAGGTTACTGAGCAAACCGGAATATCGTGGTCTACGTTCGGCGGTGAATTCTCGGAAAGCAGAGTTTGTTGCTGGACGCATGGCAGCCCAATGCGCGTTATCATCCATCGGTATCGATGATCATGTGGTGGCTATTGGTCAACACCGTGCGCCGGTGTGGCCAGAGGGAGTGTGCGGCTCGATTGCGCACACTCAGCGTTTAGCCGTCAGTGTTGCAAGGTTTGACGCCGAGCATCAAGGACTCGGTGTTGATGTTGAATCCATGATTGACAGTAAAACAGCCAGTGCAATCAAAACACTACTGGCCAGCGATGAAGAGTATGCACTGTACCATCGTCAACTTGGGAGTGCGGCTCAATTCATTACCTTGCTGTTTTCTGCCAAAGAGAGTGTATTTAAAGCAGTCTATCCTCAGGTTCAGTGCTATTTAGAGTTTCATCATGCCAAGGTGTTATCGGTGACTGACAACCAATTAAGGGTTCGAGTTGAGTGTTCGCAGCTATCGATTGAATTGGATGTGTATTATCAGTGGTTGAACACCACATTGCTTACATTAGCGAAGTGGGCATAGGTTTACTTCAAAGCAAGACTTAGTGGCCGCTAGACCGAAAAACGACAAAAGCCCAGCTAAATAGCTGGGCTTTCTAAATTTGGCTCCCCCTGCGGGACTCGAACCTGCGACATACGGATTAACAGTCCGCCGTTCTACCAACTGAACTAAGGGGGAATTGCTGTAAAGCGGTGCGAATGTTAGCTAGAACACGAAAAGCTGTCAATACTCAGAGCAGAAGAATTGCGAAATTATTTTTGAAAAAAAATCCTTTACTTTCCTGTATGCCTTGCGCGCTAAAGCGTGCATTTACTTATCCACCAAAATTGTGGATAAGTGTGTTGATGAATCTTGCGCAAAATGAATGTTATTCACCACTCACCCTTTAGAGTGAGTGCGTTTTATGTGCGTAACTTTGCTAACTCTTTGTTATCTAATGATATGTTTCATTTTTGCAATCGATTTCAAGTTTAACGCTTAAACGAAACGATCATCATTTACATGATAAAAATAGAAAAATTGTGTATAGGTTGTGGATGAAAGTAGAGGGGGTTTTAGGAGGAGATCCGCTAGGGCGAAGGATAATATCAGAGTAACAAAAGACATTCCAGCCGTATGATCAGTAAAGTGAAAAAAGAGGGTTTAATTTTATTTTGCGCATTTAATCTGTATATTCATACAGAATCCATTCTCGACCCATGTCTGTGTAGAAGGTGACCATGAGTAAAGTATTCGATCTCGTCTCAGACTATCAACCATCAGGGGATCAACCTGCGGCGATTGATAAATTGTTAGATGGCTTAGATTCTGGTCTAGCCCACCAAACCTTGCTCGGAGTGACGGGGTCCGGTAAGACGTTTACCTTGGCCAATGTTATCGCTCAGGCGCAAAGGCCGGCAATTCTGCTGGCTCCGAATAAAACGCTGGCTGCGCAGTTATACGGAGAAATGAAATCTTTCTTTCCGAATAACGCCGTGGAGTATTTCGTTTCCTACTATGACTATTACCAGCCTGAAGCATACGTGCCGACCACAGACACCTTTATCGAGAAAGATGCCTCTGTGAATGCGCATATTGAGCAGATGCGACTCTCCGCCACCAAGGCATTATTGGAGCGTAAAGATGCGATTATTGTTGCCTCGGTGTCTGCAATCTACGGTTTGGGTGATCCTCAGTCTTATCTACAAATGATGCTGCATTTGAGACGTGGTGATGTCATAGACCAACGTGATATGTTACGCCGTTTAGCTGAGCTGCAGTATTCGCGTAATGATGTTGCGTTTGAGCGTGGTCAATTTCGTGTGCGTGGCGAAGTGATTGATATTTTTCCTGCTGAATCTGAGCAAGATGCGGTGCGGGTTGAAATGTTTGATGACGAAGTGGATTGTATCAGTGTGTTTGACCCATTAACGGGGGTGGTAAAGCAACGTGATTTGCCTCGTTACACCATTTACCCCAAAACGCACTACGTAACCCCTCGTGACCGAATGCTGGAAGCGGTGGAGCAGATTAAAAAAGAGCTGCATCAACGTCAGCAATACCTGCGAGATAACAACAAACTGCTTGAAGAGCAGCGCGTGACCCAACGCACTCAATTTGACATTGAAATGATGAATGAGCTTGGGTTTTGCTCAGGGATAGAGAACTATTCACGTTACCTCAGTGGACGCCAAGAGGGTGAGCCGCCACCAACGCTATTTGACTATCTCCCTCAGGATGGTTTGTTGGTAATAGATGAGTCACACGTGACTGTTCCACAAATTGGCGCAATGTATAAGGGAGACCGCTCACGTAAAGAAACCCTAGTCGAATATGGATTTCGCCTGCCTTCGGCGCTGGACAACCGTCCTCTCAAATTTGAAGAGTTTGAAGCGTTAGCACCACAAACGATTTTCGTTTCGGCAACGCCTGGTAATTACGAACTTGAGAAATCCGGTGGCGATGTAGTTGATCAAGTTGTTCGTCCTACCGGATTGCTTGATCCTGAATTAGAAGTGCGTCCTGTGGCAACGCAGGTTGATGATTTACTCTCTGAAATTCGCTTAAGAGCCGCGATTGATGAGCGAGTTTTGGTGACCACGCTGACTAAGCGTATGGCCGAAGACTTGACTGAATATCTGAATGAGCATGATGTGAAAGTGCGCTACCTGCACTCAGACATTGATACCGTTGAGCGAGTGGAAATTATTCGTGATTTGCGCTTAGGAGAGTTTGACGTTCTCGTCGGGATTAACTTGCTACGAGAAGGGCTGGATATGCCAGAAGTCTCGCTGGTGGCCATTTTGGATGCAGATAAAGAAGGCTTCTTGCGCTCTGAACGTTCATTGATTCAGACTATTGGCCGCGCCGCACGTAACCTTAAAGGGAAAGCAATTCTTTATGCGGACTCTATTACCAAATCGATGAAAAAAGCGATGGACGAAACCAATCGCCGCCGAGAAAAGCAGCAAGCGTATAATGAGTCGATGGGCATTGTACCTCAAGCGTTAAAACGTAATATCAAAGATATTATGGAGCTGGGTGATGCAACGAAAGCCAAAAGCCAGCGCAACACCAATAAGCCAGTTCCGCTGTCAAAAGTGGCTGAGTCTTCGCAAACTTATCAAGCCTTCACGCCGCAAGAGCTGGAGAAAGAGATCGCTAAGCTTGAAGCGCAAATGTACAAACATGCACAAGATCTTGAGTTCGAATTGGCCGCAGAGATGCGTGATCAGCTTGAAAAACTGAGAGAGCAATTCATTGTAAATAGTTGATAGTTCTGTTGATTGCGACGCTTAGATAAAAAAATAGCCAATAGTAAACACACTATTGGCTTCATTTTGTGAACATCATATTCACTAACAACGTCAGTTGGCTAGGGACCCGTTAGGGTCTCACTATAGGTATAGCACTATCTGTGCCATTTTCTATGATTTTTTAAGTCATTATTTTTACGGTTTTTTTGCATTTCACTTACTTGAAATTTGCAAAATGCAATGCGTAGTGCGATTATTTGCACAAAATGCAAACTAATTGGCTAGAGTATGCAATCCAACGATCAAAACAAAAAAAACAAATACCTCTTAATGGTTGAGGATACAGCATCTGTTGCGGCGCTGTATCGCTCTTATCTTATGCCGCTCGGCATTGACATCAATGTGGTGGGCAGTGGGCGCGAAGCACTCGACAGTCTAAATGTCCGCACTCCGGATTTGATTCTTCTCGATTTACGTCTCCCTGATATGACCGGGATGGACGTCCTGTATCAAGTCAAATCTGAGCACCCTGATGTACCGGTTATTTTTATGACCGCTCATGGCTCGATTGATATTGCAGTGGAAGCGATGCGTTATGGGGCACAAGACTTTCTCATTAAACCCTGCGAAGCCGACCGTCTGCGTGTAACCGTTAATAATGCGATTCGTAAAGCGACGAAATTGAAGAATGAAGCGGATGATCCGGGTAATCAATCGTACCAAGGTTTCATTGGCAGTAGCCACACGATGCAAGCGGTGTATCGCACCATTGACTCTGCTGCTTCAAGTAAGGCGAGTATTTTTATCACCGGAGAAAGTGGTACCGGCAAAGAAGTATGTGCAGAAGCGGTCCACGCCGCCAGCAAGCGAGGAGACAAACCCTTTATCGCCATCAACTGTGCGGCCATTCCCAAAGACCTGATTGAAAGTGAGTTGTTCGGGCATGTAAAAGGCGCATTTACTGGCGCCGCGACCGACCGACAAGGGGCAGCAGAATTGGCCGATGGTGGCACCTTGTTCCTTGATGAACTGTGTGAGATGGACCTTGACCTGCAAACCAAACTGCTGCGTTTTATTCAAACGGGCACGTTTCAAAAAGTCGGCTCATCAAAAATGAAAAGCGTCGATGTTCGCTTCGTTTGTGCGACCAACCGTGACCCATGGAAAGAAGTACAAGAAGGGCGGTTCCGTGAAGATTTGTACTATCGTTTATATGTCATTCCTTTGCACTTACCGCCTCTGCGTGAGCGAGGAGAAGATGTCATAGAAATTGCATACTCGTTATTGGGTTTCATGTCCAAAGAAGAGGGCAAAAACTTTGTGCGTTTATCCCCGGAAGTCGTTGAACGATTTATTCACTATGAATGGCCGGGTAACGTAAGGCAATTGCAGAACGTGCTGCGCAACGTGGTGGTGTTGAACAACGGTAAGGATATTACCATTGAAATGTTACCACCACCGTTGAATAAACCACACGAAAGAGAAATTCGAGTTCCTATTATGGAGAAAGAAGCTCTTTCCGTGCACGATATTTTTCCATTATGGATGACTGAAAAACACGCGATAGAACAAGCGATAAAAGCGTGTGAAGGCAACATTCCCAAAGCCGCTGGGTATTTGGATGTCAGCCCTTCAACGATATATCGCAAGTTACAAGCTTGGAATATAAAAGAAAAACAGTAGGTATTAATGGAAGTTTTAAATCAGCAAAAGATTGAGCGCCTGAGTGGTGAGATCGGACAAGAAAACGTTCCGGTATTGTTGGACATTTTTTTAGGTGAATTAAATACGTATCTTGAGTCTCTGAACTCCAGCCAAACTCTAGATAAAGGGCAGTATTTAAAAGAAATTAGTCATGCGCTGAAAAGCAGTGCGGCCAGTTTTGGCGCGGATAAGCTCTGCGCTTACGCAGCGGAAGTGGACGCGGCGGCGAAAGCGGGTCAATCGCAAATCGAAGCGACATACGCCGCTTCGATGATCGAACTGTTAGAAACCACAAAAATGCGCTACCAGCAGTTAATCGTTTAATAGACTCTCAATGGCGTTCTTCAGTTTCAACCGGTCATGACGCCAAGCTCGGTTCGGCGACGCCAAATCTTCTGTAATACAGTTCCACTCTGCTAGGTCAGGGTGGGCCTTTTCTCCAAGCACGACATCAATTTTTCTCGCCTTACATGCTCTCTCACACCATTGGAGCTTTTGTTTTGGGGTCATTCTACCTGCAGGACCATATTCAAACGCAAGGTTGGCAACAAACACTAATGTCGCTTTTTGGTTTTGATTAATTGCGTTGGCGATTTCTGGTAGCAGTAGCGGTGGCATGACGCTGGTTAAAAAGCTGCCTGGCCCAAGGATAATGCAATCTGCCTCTTGCAGTGCGACGACGGCTTCACGAGTGGCAGGGACTTCAGGTTCGAGATCCAGTCTTAATAGATCTTGTTCCATTTCATCAACGTTGGTTTCCCCTGTAACCCACTCACCACTCGTTGAGAGCGCACGTAAATCGGACGGGTGTTCTGACATAGGAAGAATATTAACTTCCACGTTGAGCATATCGCGAATCAGGTTGATGGCATCAAGCGGACGTACGGAAAGGTTGTCCAGCGCAGTTAACATCAGATTGCCAAGGTTATGACCATTGAGTTCGCCGGAGCCTCGAAAGCGGTATTCAAACATCATCGAACTGATGGAAGGTTCGGTAATCAGCTGGTTGATACAGTTGCGAGTATCACCCCAAGCGATTCCCCCTTGGCAGTCGCGAATACGACCGGTGGAGCCACCATTGTCGGTTGTGGTGACTATGCCTGTAGCATTTGAGCCAAAGCTGCGCAGCGCCGCAAGCATACGTCCTAGCCCGTGACCACCGCCAATGGCCACTACCTTTTTTGAAGTGTATAAAGGCATAAATTTTTCTTATCGTATTTTCAAAACGCTTATAATTTAGTTTAATTAGATAATAGCTGATACTCATAATGAGGTATTTTGCGCGAAAGGCACGTTTTTTTCGCGATAGAGCTAGAAACACGTACTGTTATTCAGTATTTTTACTATCAGCTGCTGGTCTGAGGGCTAGTTGCCATAACTCCGAGCTTATTTTCGCTAAGTCATTCATTGATATGCGTGATAAGCCAGTGACATTTGATCACAAGGGCTGCATTGGAAATGGTGTTGCCTCCCGTGTTTGGAAAGGTGTTCCGTGGCGCAACAATTCGAAGATAAGTTCAATCGTAAGTTTTATTACTTACGTCTCTCGGTTACAGATGTCTGTAATTTCAAGTGTACATATTGCCTTCCTGATGGTTACAAACCGTCGGGCAAGAAAAATTCATCATTTATAGGCCTTGATGAAATTCGGCGCGTGGTTACTGCGTTTGCCGATTGTGGAACCACCAAAGTTCGAATCACAGGTGGTGAGCCAAGCTTGCGTAAAGATTTTAACCAGATTATTGAAACCGTGGCCCAAACGCCGGGTATACGTAAAGTGGCAACCACAACCAATGGCTATCGAATGGAAAAACAGGTGGCTGACTGGAAAGCGGCGGGGCTGACGCATATTAACGTGAGCGTTGATAGTTTAGATCCGAGTTTGTTTCACCAAATCACTGGCGAAAACAAATTCCATCAAGTGATGGCGGGCATTGAGCGCGCGTTTGAAGTCGGCTACGAGCAAGTCAAAGTGAACGTGGTCTTGATGAAGGACCTCAACCATCATCAATTGCCCCAGTTTCTTGAGTGGATAAAAGATAAGCCGATTCAACTGCGTTTTATTGAGCTGATGCAAACTGGCGAAATGGACGACTTATTTGACCGTCACCATGTCTCCGGTGTGGCGATTCGCAATCATTTGATCGCCAATGGCTGGTTACTCAAGGTACGAGCGGCGAACGATGGTCCCGCTCAAGTGTTTGTACATCCCGACTACCAAGGCGAAATCGGCTTAATCATGCCGTATGAAAAACACTTTTGCGATAGTTGTAATCGCCTTCGCATCTCTGCGCTCGGTAAGTTGCACCTGTGTTTGTTTGGTGAACAAGGGCTAGAGTTACGTGATTTATTGCAACAAGACGAGCAGCATGGTGAGTTGATCGCTCGTATTGAACAGCAACTTCAAACCAAGCGTGTTAGCCACTTTCTTCACGATGGGGATAGTGGCATGACGCCGCATCTTGCCTCTATTGGCGGATAATCTTCTTTTTGCTTCAGTAGCGTTACGTTGCTGAAGCCGCACGATTTAATATGATTTACAGGTGAGCAAATGGGTCACGCAGAAAGCAAATTTCAAGCAGCAAATATTGCGGTATTAACCGTTTCTGATACGCGCACTGAAGAGAACGATACCTCTGGCCAATATTTGGCTGAGCAAGCCAAAGCCGTGGGCCACAACGTGGTGGATAAACAGATTGTCATTGATGATATGTACAAGATTCGCGCCATTGTTTCACAGTGGATTGCCGATGAAGGTGTGCAAGCGGTGATGATTACCGGTGGTACTGGATTCACTTCCCGTGACAGCACCCCCGAAGCGCTCAAACCGTTGTTTGATAAAGAAGTAGAAGGTTTTGGTGAGCTGTTTCGCATGGTTTCGTATGAAGAGATTGGTACTTCAACCATTCAATCTCGCGCGATTGCTGGCTTTGCCAATCACACAGTGATCTTTGCGATGCCAGGCTCTACTGGCGCATGCAAAACAGGCTGGACGAAAATTATTCAGCAGCAACTGGATGCCAGCCATCGTCCGTGTAATTTCATGCCTCATCTTGCCGTATAAGTGAGGAACTATGAGTCAACTGACACACATTAATGCCTCTGGAGAGGCAAATATGGTCGATGTTTCTGCCAAAAATGAAACCGTACGTGAAGCGCGTGCCGAAGCGTACGTGAGCATGGCACCCGAGACGTTAACGCTCATTATCTCAGGTCAACATCATAAAGGTGATGTGTTCGCGACCGCCAGAATTGCAGGTATTCAAGCTGCGAAAAAAACCTGGGATCTTATTCCGTTATGTCATCCGCTATTGCTATCCAAAGTTGAAGTGCAACTCGAAGCGTTGGAAGAGCAAAATCAAGTTCGTATTGAATCTGTCTGTAAACTGGCGGGCAAAACCGGTGTTGAAATGGAAGCATTAACGGCGGCTTCCGTCGCGGCATTAACGATTTACGATATGTGTAAAGCGGTGCAGAAAGACATGGAGATCAGCGGGCTTCGTTTGTTAGAAAAAACCGGCGGTAAATCCGGACATTTCAAGGTGGAGCCATGATTAAAGTTCTTTTCTTTGCCCAAACACGTGAGTTAGTCGGCGTTGACGAAATCGAACTCGAGTCAACATTTGGTGATGTGGAGACACTGCGTGCTCATCTTGCTGAACAAGAAGGTAAGTGGTCACTTGCGCTAGAACAAGGGAAAATATTAGCGGCAGTCAATCAAGCCATTGTGCCGATGGAGACCGAAATCAATGATGGGGATGAAGTGGCTTTTTTCCCTCCTGTAACGGGGGGATAGTATGGACTCTCGTGTGTCTGTTCAACATCCAGACTTTGATGTTGGCAAAGAATATCAATATCTTGCTCAAGGCAGTGCCGCCGGTGCCGTTGTTACGTTCGTTGGTAAAGTCCGTGATATGAACTTGGGTGATAATGTCACCGGTCTGTCTTTAGAGCACTATCCCGGAATGACCGAAAAATCACTGTTATCGATTTGCGATCAAGCCGAGCAGCGTTGGCCACTCTTGGCTGTCCGTGTGATTCACCGAGTGGGCGACTTAGATATTGGCGATCAAATCGTTTATGTCGGTGTCAGCAGTGCGCACCGCCAAGCGGCGTTTGAAGCGTGTGAATTTATTATGGATTATTTAAAAACGCAGGCTCCGTTTTGGAAAAAGGAGCGCACCACCACCCAAACGCGCTGGGTCGAGTCACGTGAGAGTGACCATGATGCGGCAAAGCGGTGGCAAGAGTAGCGTCATTGTTCTCTGCGTGAATGTATCCTAAGGCACTAACAAGACTGTTGGTGCCTTTGTTTTAGGGGGGCACTGGATAGTAAGTATTATGTCGTTACTTTTCGGTAACGTGCCATTGATCTCTTCTATCAAAAAAATCGCTGTTTCCAATTTAGTAAAAACAGCAAATTGGACAACAATTACGTTATCAAAACGACGCACCGGCGTATGAAGGAGATGGCGATGGAATCACCCAAAGTAAAAGATTATATGACCAAGCAGGCGATTACCTTTCGGCCTGATATGTCACTGAGTGCAGCCCTTGAAAAAGTGGTTCGTTCAGAGCATTTAGGCGGTCCGGTTATCGATGAAAAACACAATGTTATTGGTTTTTTATCCGAACAAGACCTGCTGGATAAGTTAGTTAAGGCTTCCTATTTTTGTGAAGATACCAACCTAGTTTCCGAATGCATGCACACCGAAGTGTTGTCGGTCTCACCCGAGACGTCGATACTAGCGCTGGCTGATATGATGAAAATTGGCAAACCGAAAGTCTATCCGGTGGTCGACAATGGTATTCTCGTTGGCATTATTACTCGCCGAGATGTGCTTCGAGCCATCGGTAAGAGTTTGACGACGTGTTTCCAACATCCGGTATAACCTTAATCGACAACGCAATTTCTTGATAAAACGTTTTTATTCTCCACTTTTTTAGCGATTGTCTTGACCTTGGAGTTAACTCCAAGGTCTATGCTGAGCTTAAACCGTGATCAGGAGGCGCGTTTATGTGTACTAAACATCAAGGGTGTTGCTCTGAAACCCCCTCTCAAAAAGCCAAACCCACTCACCAATGTTGTGACAATCACCAGCAAGCGTCATCTTGCTGCTCTCAGCAATCTACGTCCCAATATGGTTGTGAACACCCAGGTTCACACTCAAGTGCTGACCCGAACCAAGAGGATGATGACCCCGACCCCAGTTCGTCTACGCTCCTAACCTACACTTGGCATCTGTTAGGCATGGATTGCCCGTCGTGCGCTCGAAAAATCGAAAGTGCGGTAAGCCGTGTTCGCGGCGTCGAGCAGGCTCAAGTTCTATTTGCGACGGAAAAACTGGTGGTTAAAACGGAATACAGTGGACTTGAACCTGCAGTGGAACAGGCCATTACGCAAAGCGGATTCTCATTTAGTCAAACCGCGGCTTCCTCCCAGACAAATAACACGTCGTTTCCTGAAAAAATAAAGCAGTATCAATACATTATTAGTATTAGTGCCGCGATGTTACTAGGCTTTGTGCTTAATCCTCTGTTGCCAAATCTGAGTCATTGGCTGTTTTTTGTGACCTGTCTGGTTGGGCTTTATCCTATAGGACGTAAAGCACTGCAGTTGGCGTTATCAGGAACGCCATTTGCCATCGAGAGCTTAATGACAGTTGCCGCGCTCGGGGCTCTCTATCTTGGCGAAACGGCGGAAGCGGGCATGGTGCTGGTGTTATTTCTTATCGGCGAAGAGCTGGAAGGTTTTGCCGCAACCAAAGCGCGCAGTGGCGTGAAGGCGTTAATGGCATTGGTGCCTGAAAACGCAACCAAATGGGTGGATGGTGAGCGAGTTGACGTCCCTGTTGCGAGTTTACAGCCGGGAGATCGAATCGAAGTCGCTCCTGGCGGTCGTTTGCCTGCCGATGGCCAGTTAGTGACGTCGTCAGCGAATGTTGATGAGAGTGCGCTTACTGGCGAGTCCGTACCGGTAGAAAAGCTTGCGAATGACAAAGTAATGGCTGGCACGGTGATCGTCGACAAAGTCGTTGAGATTCTAATTACGTCCAAGCAAGGGCAAAATGCGATCGATCGTATTTTGCACATGATCGAAGAAGCCGATACTCGAAAAGCGCCCATAGAACGCTTTTTAGATCGTTTCAGCCGTTGGTATACACCGTTGATGATGTTGGTCGCGCTGCTGGTGATCTTGGTTCCTCCGCTACTGTTTGCTCAAGCTTGGGATACTTGGGTATATCGCGGGCTGGCGACTCTGCTTATTGCCTGCCCATGCGCATTGGTTATCTCTACCCCGGCCGCGATCACGTCTGGACTTGCGGCGGCCTCACGGCATGGTGCATTAATCAAAGGAGGAGCGGCGCTTGAACAGCTCGGTTCTATTGAGCGAATTGCATTTGATAAAACGGGAACATTAACCTTAGGAAAGCCTCAAGTTACGGATATTGAGCCGTTAAATGACAACTTAAATGAGTCACAAGTTCTTCGCATTGCCGCTGGTGTTGAGCAGGGTTCTCGCCATCCGTTGGCAGTGGCGCTGGTCAATCATGCACAGGCACAACAAGCCGATATTCCTGTTGCGACTGAGCAACAAGCACTGGTTGGGCGTGGCGTTCAGGCGCTGGTTGAAGGGCAGCGTTATCAGTTGATTGCCCCGTCCAAGCTGACTGTCGATCATTCACATAAAACGCAATTTGAAGCGCTTGAAGCCCAAGGTAAAACATTGGCGGTATTGGTCGATCAAAATCAGACTCCGCTAGGGCTTGTGGCTTGGCAAGATCAAATTCGCGACGATGCAGCAGCAGCGGTTCAGGCGCTTAAAGCGATGGATATTCAAGCCGTCATGCTGACAGGTGATAACCCAGTCAGCGCCAAAGCGCTCAGTGAACAAATGGGTATTGATTACCAAGCGAACTTGTTACCCGAAGATAAAGTTCGTTGGATTGAGTCGATGAGTTCTAGCCAACGCGTCGCCATGGTTGGTGATGGTATCAATGATGCGCCAGCGATGAAGGCTTCACACATTGGTGTTGCGATGGGTGGGGGGAGTGACGTTGCGTTAGAAACCGCAGACGCGGCGTTAACCCATAACCGTTTAATTGAATTGGCTAATGTTATTGATTTATCCAAAGCAACATCGCGAAATATTCGTCAAAACGTGAGTTTGGCACTTGGCTTAAAGGCCGTGTTCTTAGTGACCAGTTTACTTGGCATCACTGGATTATGGTTAGCGGTATTGGCAGATAGCGGTGCGACAGCATTGGTGACGGTAAACGCGTTGCGTCTACTTCGTTATAAAGCAAAATATCACGCATAACACTTTTATTTGAATGCTTATGAAATGTTGCTTGAGGTGGTTTAGGGGTAAAAGTGTGATGCAAACCGTTTTTATTTGAAATGCGTATAATTGTTACTTTTTTCATTGTGATGTGAATCACTAATTGTTGCGTTTAGGTTGGGTATTGTATACTTAACGCTAATTAATACAGAGTGCGTATAAACAGGCTAAATGTCCAACCTGTAAGCGCGATTAAAGGAGTCCCTTATGTCTCAAGCAGTATTCCATCTTGGAGTCACTGAATCTGATCTCAATGGCGCGACGCTAGCAATTATTCCAGGCGATCCAGCTCGAGTACAAAAAATTGCCGAGCTTATGGAAAACCCAGTTTTTCTTGCCAGTCATCGTGAATACACCTTATACCGCGCAGAGTTAGATGGTAAGTCTGTTGTTGTGTGCTCAACCGGTATCGGTGGCCCATCAACTTCTATTGCGGTTGAAGAACTTGCTCAATTAGGTGTACGTACTTTCCTTCGTGTAGGGACAACAGGAGCGATTCAACCGCACGTAAATGTGGGTGATATGATTGTTTCAACCGGCTCGGTTCGTCTTGATGGTGCAAGTTTGCACTTTGCACCCATGGAGTTTCCAGCGGTTGCTGACTTCGCGGTGGCAACAGCAATGAAAGAAGCGGTCGAAGAAGCGGGCGCGACGGTTCATATGGGGGTCACGGCGTCGAGTGATACGTTCTACCCAGGTCAAGAACGTTACGATACGTTTAGTGGTCGTGTGGTACGTCGCTTCCAAGGTTCGATGAAAGAGTGGCAAGACATGGGCGTGCTGAACTTTGAGATGGAATCTGCAACGCTATTAACTATGTGTGCAAGTTCCGGCTTACGTGCTGGTTGTGTTGCCGGTGTGATTATCAACCGTACTCAAAAAGAAACGCCAGATCACGCGACACTCAAAGAAGCGGAAACTCGCTCCATCAAAGTGGTGGTTGAAGCTGCACGTAAGCTTCTTTAATCATACAGGTTTAAAAAAGAGCTACCCACAGGGTGGCTCTTTTTTTGTTTATGAGTTTATTGCGGGTTTGGGAAGTGGTAAATACAGCGTTTCGGTCAGATCCGAGAGCATTTGATCATAGACTTGGGAAATACTCAGCGATAGTTCGGTCGTCAGTTGATAAAGCTCTTCATTACTCAATTTTATCTCACTGGCATCACATACTTCTCCAAGTTTAAGCAGTGCGTCAGTACAACTTGGTGATGCAATCGAAAGGGGGCTTATCAAGGACAGCTGATTCATTTTTCTTCGCATTTTATCACTGTGATATTTTATCCGCTGCGTGCCCTCATAACTGTTTACATCTTGAATTGAAATGCGTAGTTGGGTCAGCACTTCCATGCTATCAAGCACTTGTTGCCACTGTAGGTGATATTCATCACTGAGGTCTTCTCTGTCTGATTCAATTAACCAAGCCAGGGCGACTTCGTCCATCAAAAATAGGCAATGACGAATGGTTTTTCCATGAATCATCTGATTGCGAGCAACACTGCGATATTGCCATTCCTTAATTAAGCTTTTGAGCTTCAGCTGCAAAATTCGATACATTGCTTTGCTTTCAAATGGCGCGTTGGCGATCAAATGATTACTTTTCTCTATCATCAAATCTTGTAAATGGTTGAGTTCGTCATTGTCAGTTTGACTGTGGATCAGCGCATGATGGCTAATGCGCCGGTGTTGACGGCATAAATAGAGAATCTCTCGTAATACGACTAGGACATCATAGTGTTGTTGCTGAGCACTTTGACGTTGTTTAGACAGATAGACAAGCAGAGCAAGAATGGCGCATGAAAGCAGCAACGAGAGGACAACAAACATAACGACTCACTCCTATAGTCTGATTTACTCGATAATGAGCAAACAATGGAATAATAGAAGCAAACTTTAAGCCAAATAAAATAACTTTATTTAACAGCACCTTACGTGTTTTTCCTTTTGTTTATTGCACTAAATTGGGGCGCTTTGTCTTAAAAAGGACAATGGAAATAAAAAAGCCCTAACCTGGTAAAAGTTAGGGCTTTGTCTTGGTGCAAACCGTAAATTACATTACACGCATACCTGGCTGAGCACCGTCATGTGGTTCCAAAATCCACAGCTCACTGCCACCAGGGCCTGCCGCTAGGATCATGCCTTCTGACATACCAAACTTCATTTTACGAGGTTTCAAGTTTGCAACCACAACCGTGTACTTACCCACTAAGTCTTCAGGTTTGTAGGCCGCTTTAATGCCAGAGAACACTTGGCGCATTTCACCGCCAATATCCAATTGGAATTTCAGAAGCTTATTGGCTTTTGGAACTTCCTCGCAAGAGACTATCTTAGCGATTCGTAAATCAACTTTGGCAAAATCATCAAATTCGATTTCATCCGCAATCGGATCTTTACTCAGCTCCGTTTCTTCGCCAGCCAGTTTCGCTTCTGCTTCTTGTTTCGCGGCCATTTCTGCCGCGGCGTCTTCTTTAGACGCTTCAATCATGGCCTCGATGTTTTTCGGATCGATACGGTTAAATAACGCTTTGAACTTGGTGATTTCATGGCTAACAAGAGGTGTAGCAATGCGCCCCCAAGAGAGTTCCTCGTTTAAGAACGCTTCTGAACGCGCAGCCAGTGCTGGCATTACCGGTTTCAAATAGGTCATTAGCACACGGAATAGGTTAATACCCACAGAGCAGATGTCTTGTAGCTCTTGGTCTTTACCTTCTTCTTTGGCGATGACCCAAGGGGCTTTTTCATCGACATATTGGTTGGCTTTATCGGCCAACGCTGTGATTTCACGAATCGCACGACCAAATTCACGCGCTTCGTACAATTCACCGATGCGCTCTGCTGCTGCAACGAATTCGTTGTACAGTTCTGGCTGCGCAACGTTATCTGATAATTTGCCGTCAAAACGCTTAGCAATGAAACCTGCGTTACGTGACGCAAGGTTTACGATCTTATTCACGACATCCGCATTAACACGTTGAGTAAAGTCTTCTAGATTTAAATCTAGGTCGTCAATGCGGCTGTTCAGTTTCGCAGCGTAGTAGTAACGCAGACATTCAGGGTCTAAGTGTTCAAGGTAGGTGCTGGCTTTAACAAAAGTGCCTTTCGACTTTGACATTTTTGCGCCATTCACTGTGACGTAGCCATGAACAAAAACGTTGTTTGGCTTACGGTAACCAGCACCATCAAGCATGGCTGGCCAGAACAGGCTGTGGAAGTAGACAATGTCTTTACCGATAAAGTGATAAAGCTCAGCGCTGCTGTCTTTGTTCCAATATTCGTCAAAGTTTAAATCATCACGCTTGTCGCACAGGTTTTTAAACGAACCCATGTAGCCGATAGGTGCGTCTAGCCAAACGTAGAAGAATTTGCCTGTTTCACCTGGGATTTCAAAACCGAAGTAAGGCGCATCGCGGGAGATATCCCACTGCTGCAAACCAGACTCAAACCACTCTTGCATCTTGTTGGCGGTTTCATTTTGTAGAGATCCAGAACGCGTCCACTCTTTGAGCATGCTTTCAAACTGCGGAAGATCAAAGAAGAAGTGCTCAGAGTCTTTCATAACAGGTGTGGCGCCAGAGACTGCTGATTTAGGGTCGATCAGATCTGTCGGGCTGTAGGTTTCACCACATGCATCACAGTTATCACCGTATTGATCTTCAGACTTACACTTAGGGCACGTGCCTTTGACAAAACGGTCAGGCAGGAACATCTCTTTCTCTGGGTCAAACAATTGAGAGATGGTACGGCTTGAGATAAAGCCATTTTTCTTCAGTTCCAAATAGATGTGAGAAGCCAGCTCGCGGTTTTCATCGGAGTGTGTGCTGTGGTAGTTATCAAAGCTGATATCAAAACCGGCGAAATCTTTTTGGTGCTCTTCGCTGACTTCAGCAATCATCTGTTCTGGTGTGATACCCATCTGTTGAGCTTTAAGCATGATCGGTGTGCCGTGAGCATCATCAGCACAAATGAAATTAACTGTGTTGCCACGCAGACGCTGATAACGGACCCAAATGTCAGCTTGAATATGTTCAAGCATGTGACCAAGGTGGATCGAACCATTAGCGTACGGAAGAGCACAAGTTACCAACAGTTTCCTTGCAGTAGTATTTCTTGGATCGTTTGCCATACTTAATTTTCGCTTTTCTTGATAGGTATAAAATAAAAGCCAATATTACCCGATCCATGTCTCAACTCCAAGCTGTGAGGGCGATCAATCTTGGTTTGATTGACTAACTGTATTGATGAATTTTTGTGCTAAATCAGCAGGTTTATCTTGGGTGTCGCTATTACGTGACGGCAACCCACTTCAACGACTCATTGTCTCGTTGTCGGAATGGCGTGGTGAAGCATCATCCAGCGCGTTTTTGGGGTTCTGCATACTCTCGCTCAGTGTTAGCATAACGATAACAAGGAGGGGCTATGCACCAATTCACATCCAAACAAGATTTCTGCTCGTGGTTGAATCAATTTGAACATCCATGTCTTATCAATGAGTGGGCTGATCACGCGAATATCGTGACGCTCGATGAACAAGGCGTGTATCAAATCCAATTACCATTTGCGGCCAACGACTTGCCAAGCCAACTGGTTGCGTGGATCGAGCAAGCCAAGCGTGATCAGATTATTGGTGATATTCGTTATGCAGTGAGTTGCCAAATCAAAGCATTGCAGACACAAGTCCAGTCATCCCTGACCAAGGTCAAAAATATCATCGCGGTGACGTCCGCCAAAGGCGGTGTGGGTAAATCGACCACTGCGGTGAACTTAGCGCTTGGCATTGCGCGTTCAGGCGCCAGCGTTGGGTTATTGGATGCGGATATTTATGGGCCATCCGTCCCCATGATGCTTGGCCAGCAAGAGGCAGAACTCGCGGTACGTGATAATAAATGGATGCAGCCCGTTGCTGCGCATGGCATTGTGACGCAATCAATCGGCTTTTTAGTTGATAAGCAAGAGGCGGCTGTATGGCGTGGACCGATGGCGTCTAAAGCGCTTTCTCAGTTACTCAATGAAACTGAGTGGCCGGAGCTGGATTATTTAGTGATTGATATGCCTCCTGGTACTGGTGATATCCAGTTAACGCTGGCACAGCAAATTCCGGTGACCGGAGCGCTGATCGTAACAACGCCACAAGATTTAGCGTTAGCGGATGCACGCAAAGGGGCCAATATGTTTGAAAAAGTCGAAGTCCCTGTGGTTGGGCTGGTGGAAAATATGAGCTACCACGTTTGTAGCCATTGTGGTCATCACGAAGCCATTTTTGGTGAAGGCGGCGCTGCGCAAATGGCGACGGATTACGGCATGGCTCTGCTAGCACAAATACCACTGCATATTGAAATGCGCCAAGATATTGATAATGGCTGCCCAACGGTGACTGCAAGGCCAGAATCACAACATGCCAAGCACTACGTCGAGCTTGCCGACGCGATAACCAGCCGATTATTTTGGCAAGGAAAAGCGAAGCCCGATGAAATCTTGTTCACTATGGTGGATTCTTAATCAAAAGTTTATTTTTGCTTATTGCGTAAGTTATTAACATGTAATCGATTGCTTGACGGATTATTGTTCTATTTCAGGAAAACCTGACATTTTCCGTCATTCGCGACTAGTATCGACGGGGCTGTGCCCCTATAATCAGGCGGTTTATCGAGTTACAGCATCGGGTGCAAGAATAATGTCTGATAAAAATCAGTGCGTCATAGTCGGTATCGCTGGCGCTTCCGCTTCAGGAAAGAGTCTTATCGCGAGTACCATCTATAACGAGCTTCGAGAGAAAGTCGGCGATCATCAAATTGGTGTGATTACGGAAGATTGTTACTACAATGATCAAAGCGACTTGAGCATGGAAGAGCGTGTAAAAACCAACTATGATCACCCGAATGCCTTAGACCATGATCTTTTGTGTGAACACCTTCAGCAATTGATTCGTGGTGAGGCAGTTGAAGTCCCAGAATACAGCTACACAGAGCATACCCGCACATCGAACAGCAGAACATTGACGCCTAAAAAGGTGATTATCTTAGAAGGTATTCTGCTTCTTACCGATCCTCGTTTACGTGACTTAATGCACGCAACAGTCTTTATGGATACACCGTTAGACATTTGTTTGCTGCGCCGTGTTAAACGTGATGTAGAAGAGCGTGGTCGTACAATGGATTCTGTGCTTAAGCAATATCAGGCGACGGTTCGTCCTATGTTCATGCAGTTTATTGAGCCTTCAAAGCAGTATGCGGATATTATTGTGCCACGTGGTGGTAAAAACCGTATCGCGATTGATGTACTAAAAGCTCACATTGCAAGACTTTTGAAAGCTTAACGCGTAACCGCTTTATTTTTTCATTGATAAATGGCACCTTGGGTGCCATTTTTCGTTTTAGAATCCTATTCTTACAGGATCGAGTGAAGTAAGGGAACAGGCGAATGAAGAAACTACTTTTATTCTTAGCGGGCTTAGTGGTTGTGGTGATTATTGCGATTACTGCGCTAGTGGTATTGGTGAATCCAAACCAGTTTAAACCGCTGATTGTTAAACAGGCTAAGCAACAAACTGGCTTGGATTTGGTGATTGAGGGCGACATTAGTTGGCAGTTCTTCCCATCACTCGGATTTGAACTGGGTAAAACAGAGTTGAAGAACCCACAAGGGTTCAGCCAACCGAATCTGTTTAAAGTCGATGCTGTGGGTATCGATGTTTCTGTTATGCCTCTACTCAGTCACCAGTTGGAAATTGGCAGCATTTCGCTCGATGGCGCAGAATTCTACGTCGAAACGTTAAAAGATGGTCGCCGTAATATTGATGCGCTGAGTAAAGCGCAAAATGAAGAAGCCCCTTCGTCTCAAGACACTGCCAATTCACAACCGGAAGAATCTCCCGCTCAAGCGTCATCGTCAGATTCCAATGAGCCTTGGACGATTAATCTCGCTGGGGTGGATATTAATAACGCGATGTTGGAAGTGGATGACAAACAAGCTGGCAGCCTTACCAAGTTATATGATGTCTCGCTGAATCTGTCTGAGTTTGAATTTGACGCATGGACCCACGCCCAGTTTGCTGCCAAAGGGCAAATCAATCAACAAACCTTTTCTGCCCAAGGCCAAGCCGATTTCAAATTGGCGCCTGGATTCAAACAGTATGAATTGCGTCAAGTCAGTGTCGATGCTGAGTACGCTGATGAAAGCAATCATATTGATTCAGCCAAGCTGGAACTCGAAAGCTTTGCGTTTGACCAAGATAATGTACTGAGTTACGCAGTCACAGGACGCGTGGCAGATATGGCGCTTGATCTCTCAGGTCAAGGGAGTGTCGCCGTTGATAGCGAATTGACTCTGGCTCAAGTGAAGACGTTAACATTAAAAGGGGATATTGAAGGCAGTGCGTTGCCTCAGTCACCGATGAACCTCGATATGGCTGCTGATATTCGCTTCGACGTCCAGCAGAACCAACTGGACCTAGAGCTTAATTCACTGAAGGCGAATGATATCGCTCTTGACGGTAATGCCAATGTTACTTTAGGTGATATTCCAAAAATCCGGATTGATTTGCATAGCCCTAATCTTGATGTGGACAGCTTGCTGGCAAGTCAAAATGAAGCGTCTAAGCCTGCATCAAGCAGTAGTGCGGCTTCTGGCGGTGACGGCGGAAACTCTCAATCATCAGCCAGCCAGAGTGAGCCGGACCTTTCTGCACTGAAAACACTCGATGTTCAAGGCAAAGTCAGTATTGATAAACTGAAGGCATCGGGCGCGCATTTAGATAATGTCATCACTCAGTTTTCGGTGAATAAAGGCGTCGCCAAGTTGAACCGTTTGAGCGCTAATTTATATCAAGGCACGGTACAAGCGAGCGCTGAGCTGAATGTCAATAAAACACCAGCAACCTACTCGATCCGCAGCCAAGTGGACAATGTCAAAATTCAGCCACTGTTAGTTGATGTGGCCGACAAAGACATTTTAGAGGGAACTGGGAACATCACGGCCAATCTGACTGGATCAGGTTTAGTGATGGATAAAATCAAGCAAAACCTCAAAGGAACCGTGGATATCGTTTTCAATGATGGTGCAGTGCACGGTATTAACGTTGCGCAATTGATTCGCAAAAATTATGCGCGCATCAAAGGCAAATCCATTGATGACAAACAAGGCGTACAAAAAACTGACTTTAGTGCGGTGTCTTCAACCTTGACGTTGAATCAGGGTAAAGTGTCGACCAACAATTTGTCGATGCAGTCACCGCTTTTACGTATTCACGGCCAAGGGTCTGCGAATTACATCAATGAAACCATCGACTTTCTGATTGATACGTCGATTGTTGGCACGTTAGAAGGCCAAGGCGGCAAAGATATCGATGAACTGCGCGATTTAACGATTCCAATTAATATCTCGGGCTCATGGACGGATCTGAAATACAAGCTGGTGTTTGATGACGTTCTAAAAGAAAAAGCCAAGAAAGAGATCGACCGCGGTTTAGAAAAGCTAGATAAGAAACTTGACGATAAAATTAAAGATGAAAAAACCAAAGAGGCGGTTAACAATCTGCTCAAGGGGTTATTTAATTAATGTTTTGATTAACTCATGTCCTGACATTGTGGTCATGGATATAACGTGAAAAAAGAGGCTTGGATAACAAGCCTCTTTTTTATTTGGGATTGGAAGCGTGACTACCAATCAATGCCTTTTTGCGCTTTGATGCCAGCTTGAAATGCGTGTTTCACGTTTTTAACTTCAGAGACCGTGTCGGCTAATTCAACCAATTCCCGATGTGCGGCGCGTCCGGTAATGATCACGGTTTGCATTGGTGGACGCTGTTTCAGTGCATCAATCACTTCCTGAAGTTCGATATAGCCGTAGTTCACCATGTAAGTCAGTTCATCAAACAATAGGACATTTAATGATTCGTCTTGCAGCATGCGTTGACACTCTTTCCACACTTGTTGAGCTGCTGCTGTGTCGGTTTCCTTATTTTGGGTCTCCCAAGTGAAACCCGTTGCCATAACTTGAAACTCGACGCCCAATTTATCCAGTACATTACGTTCGCCATTATCCCAAGTCCCTTTGATAAACTGAGCAACCGCGCACTTCAGACCATGACCGACGGCGCGAGTAATGGTGCCAAAGCCAGACGTGGATTTACCTTTGCCATTACCGGTAATGATCAGTACTAAGCCTTTCTCTTCGGTTGCTGCCGCGATTTTCGCATCGACTTGTTCCTTCACTTTTTGCTGGCGAGCTTTATGACGCTCTTGCTGGTGGTTGTGCGCTGACATCTTTCTTTCCTTTGTATTAATAATATGTTGCGAATGATAACGAAAAATCTCACCTGATGGCTAATCTGTTTTTGTCCTTCCACTCTTTAAGCAACTTTACGACGCCTTACGTTGCTTTACATATATTAGCTTATGCTGATATTGAATGTGTTGAGAGAGAGGAAAGAATGATGAAAACCGCAATGATGATTATGTTATCGATGGTGGTCGCTACAGGTGCAATGGCTGCTGGAATGAACAATGGGCCGCAACAAACACTGCGTCAAGCACCTGCGTTTGCGCAGTTTGATCAGGATGGTAACGGGCAAGTAACGGAACAAGAGTTTAACGCTGTCCGCAGTGCACGTATTAAACAGCGCAGTGAGCAGGGAAGAATGATGGAAAATGTGGTGAATGCGGTCAGCTTCGCGACGCTCGATGCGAATAAAGACGGAGTACTCACGGCCCAAGAGCTTGGTCGTCACCCGTTTTCGCAATCACGGCAGAGCGAGCGTGGCATGCATAAAGGCGTGCGGGGCGGTCGTATATAGCGTTTCCTTCCGTCAGGCCTGACCTGCTTTCAGACCTGACGGGTAAGGTCATGTTAAAGGATGTGAATAGTGGGCGTTTGGCCTTGTTTTACGTGCGGTTTCACGCTCTTGACGAATCAAGGCGACAAGATGTTGCAATGACATTTTGCTACTTTGGCTAAGCGTGCTCGGGATACATTTCCCATTGAGCTCTGGATCCGTGATGGTGGTGCGCAGGTAGCGTTCACATGCCCGTGGAAGCAAATGGTAGTAGCGCTGTGAGATATCACTAAGCGATTGAATAAATGCTGTTTCCTCGTCGCTCTGTTGATGCTGTTTAACGCGGAGTAATTGTCGCATGTAACGTTGCTCGATGACTCCGATGATGATTTGGCTTAGGCTATAACTCACGCCTAAAGCAACCCCGGTTGAGAGCAATAACCACAGTGCCGTGAGTTTCAAGCTCCAAATCAGCGGTACAGTTATCAGTGTCAGGCCAATAAATAGCGCTAAGCAGGCGATATTGGTGAGTTTGTCGACACGCTGTTCTTGCTGATTGATATAACGAGAGGCTTGTTGGCTTAAATCGCAATCTTGTTTGATAGCAAGTAACTGTTTGAGACCCGTTTCATCTTCTTGATTCCAAGCCATCATATCGTCAGTATCCTGATGCCACTTGCTATTCCAAGCGAATTTGTCTCGTTTATCGTCAAACAGTTGCCCAGTGAATTTTGACATGGGATCACTTGGATCATGCAGTTGCATCGCCATTTTCTGCCAAAATACGCTGCGCCGTACAATTGAATCAAAGTGACGGTCATCGTGAGCGCCCATTTGTCCGGTAATCGAGCATGGGTTCGAAGATAGTTCGAAGGTGTGGTCGCCAATAAACTTTAAGGTTGTTGATACTAAAGCGCTGCCCAATCCTTTATTGCGGTAGGCTGGGTGGCTGTCACCATTGCCAGTTAAATCATCAATGCGAATTGAATCCAGAATTTTATCATCTTCATCGGGATGATAGGCGTATTTTAACGTCATATTCAACGCAATGGGATGATTATCAGCAGTATAAAGAGTGGCCCTCAGTTGACTGACCAAAGGGGTTCTTTTGGTCATTACAATTTCAATATGGCTGGGGCCTTGTCGTGTATACCAGCGTGTCATAGCAGTTGCCTTAGTTAAATCGTTTACGCGCATAAACTAACGAATGGTTTATCTCGTTACCGATAGATCTATCGCAATTTGGTCACTTTAAGTCAAATCTGACATTGCAATATGGCACTGGTTCAATGTAATTGAGCATGTATTGAGCGCTTAAAGCTTGTAATACTGATTTTGGTAGCCGATAAGAGCGAAGGGCACATTCAAAACCGCTCACTTTGGAAAGGGCTGAGGTGGTAGAGCGATAAGTATCGAGATAAATCTAGACGGGATTTGGCAAATCCCCGGCTTTTTAGTAGCGTAGGTAAGTAGTGATTTCCGTTAAAGCTGTTTTGGAGAAGTGATGAATTCAACCACTAAACCTTCTATTCTTGTTGTCTGTATGGGTAATATTTGTCGTTCACCAACCGGTGAAGCGATATTACGTGCCAAAGCCCAAGACATGGGCATTGATGTTGAGATCGACTCGGCAGGGACAATTGGTTACCACACTGGCAACCCACCAGATAAGCGTGCGCAAGCAGCTGGCGAACAACGGGGTTATTCGTTTGCTGGGATTTACTCAAGACAGGTAAGCGCGGAAGATTTTGCCAAATTCGATTTAATCTTAGCCGCAGATAATGACAATCTCGCTGATCTGCAAGCGCAATGCCCCAGTCAATATCAGCATAAATTGAAGTTATTTATGAACTATGGCTCAGCAGGTCGAGATGAAATCCCTGACCCATACTACGGTGGTGAGCAAGGATTTGAACTGGTGTTGGATATGATTGAAGACGCGGCAGAAAACGTCTTGCGCAGCTTATCTTGCTAAGCGGCCATCACCCGCCCACTGAAGTAATCGTTGCTAACAATGTACTCGATATTACGAATTAATTCGTCTTGTAACTCACCCCAGCGCAGTTGTTCTAAACAGTCGTCGTAAGAGGGGATGACTGCGCCGACGCGTATGTTAAACGGGTTAAGTTCTTTTCCCCAACTCTGGGTAAAACCAGAAACCACTGATGCTGCATTTTCAAACCCTGCAATATTGGGTGAATTATCCTGAGAAATGACATTGACTATCACGCCTTGACTCTGATTACGGCGTAGCCTTTCTGCCGTCGCCTGGCTGTAGCTAAAGAGCATTGAAGCCAACGTCGACATACTTTGCCCAGCAGTTGCGGCGCTGTGCGCGTCCATCAAAGGAGGAATCGCATCCGGCGTAAAGTGGTTAATCAACACATCAGGCGCTTGCCCCAAATCACTTTCGATATCATCAAATAATTGATGTATGGATTCATAGGCGTGATCACTTAACGGGTACTGGTAGACGCGATGAGATAGTGTTCGGCAGCACTGATAGGTTTTATGTAATTCTGACTTATTACTATCACAGAGAACCACTTTCGCGCCCAAGCTTATAAAATGCATTGCCAGAGTTGCACCAAAGCGTGTTCCCGCAGAAGTGATTAAAATCAAAGAAGATTTTATATCCATTTCTCCCTCCCAAAGAATCAACTGATTCTAAATTGTCCAACTATCATGGTTGATTAGCTGTGTCTTAGATGTGAATAAGGTCAAATTACGTGTTGATAACTTTATTGGGGTTTGATTCTTTGTCCTGTTTCACATAACCATGAATAGTGTTTTAGCTCTCATTACATCGATAATATGTATGTCACAGTTAAGTGATCAGATTTGAGTTCGTATTTGATCGTGACGTTGGGCACTGATCAGTTGGTTATAGAGATCGGCTGGAATGACTTGGCGTGGGGCTTTTTCTGCGAGATGTCGACGTTGATGCCCGGATAGGTTGTGGTAAACCTCTTCTGGAAGATCAAAAGTTTGCTCGGGCAGATAAGTCAGCGGTTCAGGGGTGAGGTAGTGAGTGAGTTTCGCACTGGCAAGCCCGCTTTGGTGAAATTGAGTGGCTTGCTGAGCAGAAATTGAATATGAGCTTTGGTCAGAACGCAATGCTTGCGGGGCTTGCAACTCAAAGCGCTGACGTAGAATTTCATCTGTGGTTTGAGGCTCTTGCACCACTTCGACAGGTGTATTGTCACGCACGTCATCAGAAAACATGGAGAGAATAAATGCAAAATCAGAGCGACGACCTTCATGGACTGCGTGGTTTATTCCCACACCAAATTGAAGTTCGTTAATGATCGTCGCTTTATCTAAAGTATGTACTTGCATTGTGCTCCTCGCTCAGTGTTTTCTTAACGGCGAAGCCAGGCTAATCTTTAGAAAAATAATAAAAAAGCCTGCTCGAGAGCAGGCTTTTTGACCAATTCGTTCAGGCTGTATGCCTGAAGTGAATTCAGCGATTATTTTGCTAGGTTTTCTGCAACGAAGTCCCAGTTAACCAGTGACCAGAAACCATTCATGTAATCTGGACGAACGTTACGGTAATCGATGTAGTACGCGTGTTCCCACAAGTCAACAGTAAGAAGTGGTGTTGCACTTTCATCTGTTAGTGGTGTTGCAGCGTTAGAAGTGTTAACGATTTCTAGAGAACCATCTGCTTTCTTAACTAGCCAAGTCCAAGATGAACCGAAGTTGTTGATTGCTGATTCAGTGAACTTCTCTTTGAATGCATCAAATGAACCAAACGAAGCGTTAATTGCTTCAGCAACTGCGCCAGTTGGTTCACCGCCACCGTTTGGAGATAGGCAGTGCCAGTAGAACGTGTGGTTCCAGATTTGAGCTGCGTTGTTGAATACGCCACCAGTAGAAGTTTTGATGATCTCTTCTAGCGTTTTGCCTTCAAACTCAGTACCTGGAATTAGGCCGTTTAGCTTCACAACGTAAGTGTTGTGGTGCTTGCCGTGGTGGTAATCTAGAGTTTCTGCTGAGATATGTGGTTCTAGTGCGTCTTTCGCGTAAGGAAGTGCTGGTAGTTCAAATGCCATTACTCGATTCTCCGTTATTTTTGAAAGAGTTGCCTCTTTCGATTGCTTCCAGTGTTTTTTATTTGTAAGTGCTCTTTGTCGCCACTTTGTGTGATGTGACTGACTTGGAATTTATTTTAGCAACTTTTTACTTTATTAAAAGGGGGCAACTAAAATTTCTCTATGATTGATAGTTATATACAAAACCTTAAACATTATATGCTTTTTATTCTGTGACGATCGTTTAGAATGATCGGTTATACGGCAGTAACTCCGATAACGAGGAAGCAATGGAAACTATCGACAAAATTAAACAGCAAATCGCAGAAAACACGATCCTTCTTTATATGAAAGGTTCGCCAAAACTTCCAAGCTGCGGTTTTTCATCTCAAGCCTCTCAAGCGCTTATGGCGTGTGGCGAAAAATTCGCATACGTAGACATTCTGCAAAATCCAGACATTCGCGCAGAGCTACCTATTTACGCTCAATGGCCAACGTTCCCTCAGCTTTGGGTCGAAGGTGAACTGATTGGTGGTTGTGACATTATCATTGAAATGTTCCAAAAAGGTGAATTGCAGCCATTAATTAAAGAAGCGGCTGCTCGAGCAGGAACCAGCGAAGAGTAATACTGTTTATATTTACAGTTACAACTTGCTTTTGTTAAAGGCCACATTGCATAATGTGGCCTTTATTCTTTGTCTAAACCTTTGCTATGACACGTCTATTTATCGCTGAAAAACCCAGCCTTGGTCGAGCTATTGCGGCAGCGCTGCCTGGCCCACAAAAGAAAGATCAAGGCTTTATTCGCTGTGGTAATGGTGACGTGGTGACATGGTGTATTGGCCATTTACTTGAGCAGGTTGAGCCTGATGTTTACGATGAACGCTACAAAAAGTGGAATTTAGCCGATTTACCCATCGTCCCTCAGCAGTGGCAATTAAGGCCGAGAAAGTCAGCCAGCAAACAATTGACCGTCGTTCGTAAACTGCTCAAAGAAGCCAATGAAGTGATTCATGCAGGCGACCCTGACCGCGAAGGGCAGTTATTGGTCGATGAAGTTCTGGATTACTGCAAGCTGAGCCAGACTAAAAAAGCATCAACCCAGCGTCTGCTGATCAACGATTTAAACTTGCCCGCAGTCAAGCGCGCGCTTAGTCAACTGCGTAGCAACCGCGACTTTATCCCCCTTTCCATTTCTGCCTTAGCGCGTTCTCGCGCAGATTGGCTCTATGGCATGAATATGTCTCGCGCTTATACCTTGCTGGGTCAAAAGGCAGGATACCAAGGGGTGTTATCTGTTGGCCGAGTACAAACCCCTGTTCTCGGGCTTGTGGTGCGCCGTGATGAAGAGATCGAGCATTTTGTTCCCAAGGACTATTTCACGTTACACGCTTTGATCCCGTATCAACATGCAGGCCAGTCATTTGATATTCGCGCGCGTTGGAAGCCGAGTGAAGCTTGCCTGCCTTGGCAAGATGACGAAGGGCGCGTGCTCAGCCGAAAGCTGGTGGAAAATGTGGCTAGCCGAATCGCTAACCAACCGGCCACGGTCACCGAGTCCGAGCAAAAGCAAACCAAGCAAGCCCCGCCGCTACCATATTCACTTTCGTCTCTGCAAATTGATGCAGCGAAACGCTACTCAATGAGTGCTCAGCGTGTGCTAGATACCTGTCAGTCTTTGTATGAAAAACATAAGCTGATTACTTATCCACGTTCCGACAGCCGTTATTTACCCAAAGCACACTTTTCTGAAGCGCCTAAAGTCGTTGAGGCCATTGCGAATAACGCTAGAGAGCTAACTAGCGCCGTTGAAGATGCCAATTTGTCGCTCAAGTCGAAGGCGTGGAATGACAGTAAAGTGGATGCGCACCATGCGATTATTCCAACACCGAAAAAGTCTGCTGTTAATGGCTTGTCTGGTGATGAAATGAAAATTTATACATTGATTGCCCGCCAATATTTGGTTCAGTTTTATCCCGCCGCCGTATTTGCAGAAGCGAAGCTCGTGTTTGATATAGCAGGCGGTGTGTTCATTGCTAAAGGACGCCAACTGGTATCTCCAGGCTGGAAAGCTCTCATGGGTGGAAACAAGGATCAGCAGGAAGAAGGCGTTGATCAAGTTCCTCCACTTGAAAAAGCAACGGTTTTAACGTGTCGTGAAGGAGAGATTAAAGACCGTAAAACCGAACCGCCAAGACACTTTACCGAAGCCACATTACTGCAAGCAATGACGGGGATAGCACGCTTTGTTGAAAATAAAGAGCTCAAGAAAATACTGAGAGAGACTGACGGTTTAGGTACCGAAGCAACTCGAGCGGGTATTCTCGATATTCTCTTCAAGCGTCAATTGCTGACGAGGCAAAGCAAAAGTATTGTCAGTAGTGCTGCTGGTCGCGGTTTGATTCATGCTTTGCCCAATGAGTCGACCTATCCCGATATGACTGCCCATTGGGAGCATCAGCTTCAAGGGATGGCAGAGAAAAACCAAGCGTATCAGCCTTTCATGCAAGCGCTGCAACAGCAAATTGATCAACTGATTACTCAAGTGAAAAGTTCGCCTGTGCCTGATTCACTGCGGTCATTACCTGCCGTTGAGAGGCCTGCCTATAAGCGTCGAAAACGTAGCACACCGAAAAAGCCGCGTTCGTCGAAAAGCTAATGCTTTGTCGATAAATAAAAAACCGGGCAAAGCCGGTTTTTTATTTTCACCAAGTTGAACAATACGCTACCACGGTAGCTGGGTGCCATCGTAGCTAATAAAATGACCGGATTGCTCAATATCACTGCGCTTTATCACTTCAATTAATCCGAGCGCGGAGGTTTTGGTATCAATCGGGGCATTGCTGCCGCCCATGTCGGTTTGTACCCAACCTGGGTGAAGAGCCAGTACAGTGACGCCAACGGGCTTGAGATCATTGCTTAAACTTTTGACGACCGAATTCAGCGCGGCTTTTGATGAGCGATAAAGATAACCACCTCCTGCTGTGTTTTCAGTCATACTGCCAACTTTAGACGAGATACAAGCAATTTTAGGTTGCGAGCTTTTTTCAAGTAGTGGATAAAATGCTTCAACCAACTTTTGCGGTGCAATCGCGTTGATTTCGAAAACCTTGCGCCACTCGTCGACATCGGTATGACCAAAACCATAATTTTTAGGGCCGTAGTAACCTGCGTTAGAGATCAGTAAGTCCAAGTTCGGAAGCTGACTAGCAAGTGCTTGGACGGAAGGATAATCGGTAATATCCAATTGGTGGCAACTTAGGTTAGAGTGGTGCTCAGCCAAATCAATCAGTGCCTGTGAAGATTCAATACAGCGGTAAGTAGCGTGTACGTGCCAGCCTAAGTTGAGGTATTGTTGAGTAAGGCTCAAACCTATGCCTCGATTTGCGCCGGTAATAAATACGCGGTTCATAGTGGACTCCTTTTCGCACTTATTATTCTGCTATTCTGCGTGGCATGACGGTTAAACGCAACTCACAAGTTTTCTTCGCATCACAGTTTTGAACTCATTTTTTAACGAAATGTTAAATATGCTAACTGTATGAATAGTAAAAATAAACTATATAAATAAATGCAACGATTAATATTGGCGAACTGCATGATACCTTTGATTTACCACCAAATTTACTCTCAATTGATGCTGCCATCTCAACATCGATACCCAATCAACAAATATCGCTTATTGCATGAAGCAGTTGTTGAGCGTCGTCGTCAAAATGCGTTATGGGAACAAGGCTTTTCATTTTTTGAACCTAAGCCGCTAGATATAGAAACCATCAAGCAAGTGCACGACGCACAGTATGTTGATGCACTCGTTACGGGGACATTGCCTGCGGCTAAGATGCGGCGTATTGGCTTCCCATGGAGTGAAAAACTTATTGAGCGGACCCGCATTTCCGCAGGAGGAACCTGTTTAACGGCAACACTTGCTGCTCAGCACGGCATTGCCATCCACTTAAGTGGTGGGTATCACCATGCGCATCATGATTTTGGTAGCGGCTTTTGTCTGTTTAACGACTTAGCACTTGCTGCTACCGCAGCCTTGGAACTCCCTATGATTGGCAAAGTTTTGATCGTCGATAGTGATGTGCATCATGGGGATGGAACCGCGACATTGTGTGCGTCTCACCATGAGATCATTACATTGTCGTTTCATTGCGATAAAAACTTCCCAGCGCGTAAACCGAATTCGACGATTGATATTGCGCTTCCCAAGCAAGCAAATGGCGATGAATTTCTCGCCGAATTTTGCTCGGCAGTGACGACAGCGTTTCATCTGTATCAGCCGGATCTCGTCATATATGATGCAGGGGTAGATATCCATCAAGACGATGAGCTTGGTTACTTGAATGTTTCTCATCAAGCCATAAAGCAGAGGGATATTTTCATGCTCAGTTTATGCCAGCAGGAGGATATTCCTGTTGCCTGCGTGGTGGGTGGTGGGTATCGCAGCGATCACCAAACTTTGGTTCCTCTTCATATGTCATTACTTGAAGCCGCGGAGGCGGTTTTTCTTTAGTTCATTGGATGCAAAGCGCGATTCGTCATTAAGAGCGACACTCTCTCCCAAATAGTGACTTTAGTAATCAACGAGGATGCCGATATTGTTCTATTCTTTTTTAGTACGGTATTTTTCAGCTCTAAAGGTCGGAGCTGAAAGCAAGTGAACACTTGTGGAGGAATCAATGTTCAACTCAAAAAAGCTGACAAAACGAATTGCGTCATTAGAGCATGATATGGAGGACTTAGCGGCATTTAAAGCTTCCATAAAATCGCAAGTGCCTTTTATCGAGTTTACCCCTGATGGTCATATTCTGTATGCCAATGAACTACTTCTCAGTGTTGTCGGTTATACCTTGAGCGAGGTGAAGGGACAGCATCATCGCATATTGTGTTTTCCTGAAGATGCCGCGAAACCAGAATACAAAAAGTTTTGGGATGATCTTGGTAAAGGACGCCCGCAAGAGGGCAACTTTATTCGCAAGAATAAGGCGGATAACGCGGTGTGGCTCGCGGCGACCTATCTACCTATTATGAATAGCTCGGGTAAAGTGACATCGGTGATCAAAGTTGCCTCTGATGTTACCGAGGAGCAGGTTCAGTTAGAACGTGTTACTGCAGAGCAAGAAGCGATAGAGCGATCGTTAGCGGTGATTGAGTTTTCTCCAGATGGCCATATTCAGGAAGCCAATGATAATTTTCTAAAGTGCATGGGTTACAAGTTATCGGAAATTCAAGGTAAGCATCATCGCATGTTTTGCGACGATGATTTTTATCAGAAGTTTCCCAACTTCTGGGCTGAGTTGGCGCAAGGTAAACACAAAAACGGTCTGTTTAACCGAGTTGATCATTATGGACGACGGATTTGGCTAGAAGCGACCTATAACCCCGTGTTTAATCACGAGGGTAAAGTTGTGCGAATTATTAAGATGGCCAGTGATATCACCGAGCGAGTCGAACAGGCGATGACCGTGCGTGAAGCGGCAGAGACATCCTTAGACATTGCTAACGCAACGGTTACCAGTGCCCAGGAAGGTAAGAGTTCAATTAAGAGCCTATTGTCTAACTCAATCGAGATTAATCAAGCGGTAGAGCAAGTCTCACAAATGATCGGTAACCTCAATGAACAATCTCGAAGTGTTGAGGCGATTATTTCAACCATTAGCGGAATTGCTGAACAAACCAATTTATTGGCCCTCAACGCAGCCATTGAAGCCGCGAGAGCAGGCGAACAAGGTCGAGGCTTTGCGGTTGTTGCTGATGAGGTCAGGAAACTGGCGGCTCGGACTTCAGAGTCGACCAGCGAAATTACCGCCGTCATAACCAAAAACAGTGAGATTACCGCTAAGATCGATGAGCAAATCAAAGTGGTCTTTGAAAAATCGTCAGCGGGTGAACAGCAAACGAATGAAATCGCCAGTGTGATTGAAAATATAGAAAACGATGCTGGCAAAGTGGTGGATACCATCAAACGCTTATCGATTTAATTCGTTGGAATCCCCTAAAAAACGCCTCTAATGAGGCGTTTTTTAGGGGATGAAAAAGGGAAGCCGAAGCTTCCCTGGGTGTGCGACTGACTCACACTAAAATAGACAGTGTCTGCATTTTCTTAACCCTGATTTTCTAAATAAGCTATCCACGGAGCCACCATTGGTTTAATTTTGGCGGACTGGGCTGCGCGTTTCATTGATTGTAAAGCCGCATTTCGATTGTCTAACTCATATTGTGCCATGCCTTGTAAATAGTTCAGTTCGGCTTTTTGATCTCGCTGAGCGTCGAGCGATACTTGTTGAGTAAATTCTATAGCTTGCTGAAATTGCTTAGCTTGCATCATCAACGTTGCAATACGCTTTTGTTTATCCCAAGTTGGCGCGAGTTTGTATCCTAACTGATAATACTCAATGGCTTTATTGAGAGCCTTAGCTTGGTGATAAAAATTGGCAAGTTGCTCTACGTTTTCTGCATCTTTTACCACGATACCTTTTTCTATCGCGCCTTTTAACGTAGAGGCTGCGCGATATGGAATTCCTAGATATGCCTGAAAATTAGCCAGCCTAAGGTACTCTTTGGCATTATCGAAAAGCCCTAGTGAATAGGACATTTCTAACGCAGCCAAAGCATTTTGCTCTTGATTGAGTTCCATATAAGTACCGGAAAGTTGCATCCAATACCGCTTATTTTGTGGGTACTTAGTTGTCAGTGTTTTTAATACACTGGCAGTGTTTTTATATTGTTTCAGTTCATAATATGAAGCGACCAATAGCAAGTACCACGATTCACTAGGATTCTCAGAGAGTGAGATTGCCTGCTTTATAGCTGGAATAGCTTGGTTGAAATCTTCTAACTGTATATATGCGCTTGCTAGTGTAATGTACGCATGCGGTTGTGGTTTCTCCTTGGTTGTTTTGGCGATATCAAACCATTGCTTCATAGTACTAACCGATTGAGTAAACTTCTCTTCGCTTAAGTAGAGTTGTGCCAAACTGTAACGAACTTGTTGAGCGACAGGTACTGGCAGCGCTTCGGCCTGCAATGCCTTTGCGAAGTAGGTAGCTGCTTTGGTGTAGTCATTCTTCAGTGAATATAAAAATCCTGTTTGCTGAAGCAAAACCGCATGGTCATATTTACGTGAAGAAGTGCTTTCAAGTGCGTCAGACAGGCGTTCGATTGCAGCAGAATAGTTTTCCTCTGCTATCAACTCTTGAACTTTATTTACCGTTCGAAACGTTCGGTCCGAGAGCTGTGGTGAGTTGTCTGCCAATACCGGGAGAGTGTAACTCCCGATTGTTATGACCAAGGCAGCTAACAAAAAACTTCTGGTTTTTTTCATTGTAGTCTCCTTAGTTAATTGAAAACTCAATTTCTTGTGACAGACGGGCACGGGTTGGTTTTCCGTCAACCATCTTGGGTTTGAATGTCCATTTTGAAACCGTTCTACGAGCCGTTTTTCCGAGGTCTAAACGTCTAGGTGATTCCTTGAGAACCTTGACGTCTTCGACCCCACCACGTTCGTTAACAGTGAACTCCAGCAATACCAAGCCTTTCTCTATGCCAGCTCTTGCCGCTTTGCGTGGCATTTGAGGCTGGAACGTGGCTAGAGGTGTTGGCCCCACATTGCCTGATAGAGCAGTTCCTCCCCCTTGGCTGTAGTGGCCTAATACTGAGCCACCTGTGACGTTAACTGGTAGATCGAGCTTTGGCATGTCCATAGGAATTTGTTCCATGACCGGTTTAACCGTTGATGTCACCTTCATTTCTGGTGGTGGAGGTGGCTTTTTAGGCGGTGGAGGTTTAGGTAACTCGCGTTTTTTCTCCTGTATTTGTTCCTGTGGCTTGACACGAATGAATTCAACCATTCGGTTATCATCATTAGATGCCAGTTCGTGGCGCTCTTTATTTACTAGCTTGTCCATTCCCCAAAATAACCCGAGAGAGACAATGAGCGCCAGTGCAATTGAGGCCAGATAACGCATAGGCTTAACCCTTATTCGTGGCTGCAATGGAGATGTTTTGAACTCCGGCCATTCGTATCTGGTCCATCACTTTTACAACGACTCCTGCATTGGCCTCTTCGTCCGCTTGGATTACCACCGCACCATCTGGACTTTCTGCGCGAAGACGTTCTACATTGGCCCGCACTGCGTCGACCTCTATTCGACGTTTATCAACCCAAACATCTCCAGCAGCGCCGACCGCTACCATAATATTTCCTTTGGAGATGGTTTGAGCCGTATTTGCACTAGGGCGATTGACATCTATCCCTGCTTCTTTAACGAAGGACGTTGTAACAATAAAGAAAATTAACATAATGAAAACGATGTCAAGCATAGGAGTCATATCAATGGCTGCTTCATCATTTTCTTCTGCGCTAAAGCGTCTTTTCATGACCTTTACCTCTCATTCCTTTGATTCAGGCCGAATGTTTAAGTTGGTCTTCCAACTTCTGAGTTGTTATTTTTGCCAAGTGATCAAGTCGTGAACTAAAAAAGAGTCCAGATAGTGAAGCAACCATACCAGCAAGAGTTGGAATCGTTGCTTTGGAAATCCCAGAAGCCATTGCTCTAGGACTTCCTGTACCGACAACAGCAAGAATGTCAAAAACATGGATCATACCTACTACAGTGCCGAGTAATCCAAGTAGAGGACACAAAGCAATAAGCACTTTAATGATCGGCAGTCCTTTTTTGTTCTCAATGTCCTGCATCGAAACCAGTTCTTGGCGTATAACTTTCGCATTCCAACTTTGACGGTCTTGGCGTTCATTCCATATGTTTATTGTTGCGTTTCGAGCCTTCGGTGCTACGGTTGCGAAATATATCCACCGTTCTAGCATGACAATCCAAAGCATGAGACCGAGGATAAAGATGGCGATTAATACATCGCCCCCCATACCTAAGAACCGTCGAATCGATTCGAGTTCTTCCATTAACCACCACATATCTGCCTCCTAGGCTTGCGCGGTATGCAGTTTTTCTTGGTAACGAGCAATGAATCCGGCACTTTGCTCTTCGAGCATTTGTACTAGACGTCGACCTTTACTGTTGACCAAGGTATAAAGGAATAGAAGTGGGATAGCGACGACCAGTCCAAGCATGGTAGTAACGAGCGCCTCAGAAATACCACCTGCCATCAATTTGGGGTCACCAGTGCCGAACAAGGTAATTGCTTGGAAAGTTCCAATCATTCCCATAACGGTACCGAGCAAACCTAGCAGTGGTGCTACTGAAGCAAATAACTTAATTGAGCTGACGAAACGTTGAATACGTGGTGCGTGGCGTAAAATGATCTCGTCTAGTTTTGCTTCAAGGTCTTCTAGGTCGTTGCCTTTATGTCCCTGGTAGGCTTCGATAACTTCACCTAAAGGATTTCCTTGTATGACATCATCACTCTTGGCTTGTTTACGCATTTTGCCACCAATGACAAGTAGACGTAGGTAACAGACTAAAGCGATTAACACACCAATAGCTCCCATCCCTAAAATGACATAACCAACGATTCCACCTTGGTCTACACGTTCTTGAACAGTAGGGCTTTGTACTAAAAGGGAAAGAATCACACCTCGAGAAGGATCAATAAACAAAGGTTGATAGCTATCAGTTTGACCTTGAAAATCATTCAAAAGACTGGTCATTGCTTTTGACGGCTGACGTGATAACTCTTCGAACTTACCTGTTTCAGGCACATAAGTGACGTATTTCCCGTCAGCAATCGCATTGAATTCACCGACTAAAGTGACTTCGGTTTGGGCTTCTTTTCCTTCGCCATATACAACCGTCGCAGGAGAGCTACTGGTTTTCCCTGAGGTAATAATTTGCTGTAGTATCGTGTGCCAAAAGCTCTCTAGTTCCTGAGTTGATGGTAGCTCTTTGCTTTCGGCCATTTTTGTTAATAATTCATCGCGCTGAGGAAATAGTGCCGCGTTTTGAGAGGCGTGGAATAATCCCTTAAATTCGCCTGCGTACTGTCGAACAACACCAAACATTTCACCCAGTGTTCCTGAGCGTTGACGCAGTGTTTCAGTCAGTTCAGTTAACGTTTTGTCATTACTATCAAAGTCGGCTTTAAGTTGCTCACCACGTAATGTCTCTGCGTTAAGTCTCTCTTTAGCTTGTTTTAAAAGGTTTGCTTGCTGATTTCTGTCAGCGAGAAATGTTGCTTCACGTTGTTTATTCTGTTTCGATTCAACCAAACTGTGAGCTTTAACGTTGCTAAGTAATTCAGCTAGGTTTTTTGGTGTTTCAGCCGTTGCTATTGGAGCAAAAAGCAGGCTAGACAATAAAGATGCCGTAATGAGTTTGAATCTTTTCATTAGTGTGTTCCCCCAGTGTATACCGGTAGCTTGATAAGTGCTGGTGGTGCTTGTTTTTTGGCAATTCGAATACCTTGTTGGACAGCTGAACGATAGGTTTCCGGCAGACGTTGCCATTCACCGATTTGCTGGTTCCACATTCCTGTGTCAGCGCCGTCAGGAGATTGATAAAGTAGAGCCGTTCTACCAAGGCGCAAGAAGTCATAAGTCACCACTTCACCGTCACGCTCTAAACTAGCCTTATAAGATTCAATTGAACGTGAAAAGCCTTCTTCTATTTGATAGGCTTCCATCACTTTTCTAAATTTTTCTGACGTTGTGACATCTGCGCGATCCATTAAGCGTCGGAGTTCATCAATTCGATGTTGTCTCTCTTCAGTTTGAAATGGTAAATCGAGCGCTACGAATTCATCTAAGGCGTCGACCATTTTTAATGTTAAGGGCACCACCTCCATGGCGGTTTGGTCAATTTGCGCGATTTGGCGATTGAGTGAATTGAGCTCAGACTGTTGTGAGTCAACCATACGTTCAATTTGCTGGTTGTAAATTTCCATGCTATCGAGTTGGCGGAGTACTTCTTTATACTCAGCTAGCATTTCGTCAGTTTTATCAGCGTATTGGTCAATTTTGGTTTGTGAGGCTTTAGCTGATTTATCAGCTTTGGCCTGAGTTGATAGTAACGTCCCTGAATCTGTTGCGAATGTACTGGTGCTCAGGAGCAGCGCTATACTCAATACACTGCGTCTAAAGTCCTTTAACTTCATGTTCCATCCTTGTGTAAAAGTCAGTCGAGAGAGGCGCGAGTCTGCTCTCGCGCCTCGTTATTAAAGAGGATTAAAAGTTGTATGCTGCCTCAAGGTAAACCTGACGTCCGATTGGGTCATCGTAGGTATTTGCATAGAAAGGAGAGGTATCGCTTAGTGGATCCGCTGGCGGTTCTTTATCAAATACATTGATAGCGCCAATTGTTACGGTTCCCTGCTCACTAAACTGGTACGATGCAGTAAGGTTCCACGTCGTCATACTCGCAATATCCGCCTTGTAACCAGCGTCTTTGGCTTCTTTACAGTTTTCAAAGTAGTACTGGTTTGCGAACTCGGTACACATACGGTCACGGTATTTCCCAAATACGTTTAGGCTAACGTCTTGATATGCCCAGCCCAGGTTTAGTGTTGCAGTATATTCCGGCATGAAATCGCGCTCATCAATCACAGGCTCTGATGAGCTTTCTTGATATTCAGCCTTAAGGATTTTAGTTACGGCAAGACGAGAATTGAATGAACCAAAATCACGAGTATCGTATGCGTATGTAACAGCAAGATCGATACCTGAACGGGTTTCGAATGCTTGGTTGACAGGTCCATAGCTAACACTCACTATCTCGCCATTGGAGTTTCTGACCACTTCTGCACCAGCATATTTGTTCGGGTCATTGATCACATCTTGATAAGTAGGCGCGGTAACAACGTTCTCCATCTTGATGTGATACCAATCAACCGTCATTCCCAAGTTTTCAACTGGTTCCCAAGCGATACCTAGGTTGATATTGGTGCTTTCTTCTTCTTCCAACTCCGAATTTGGACCATTAACTGTATCAAAATACTGTGTTGAACATTCAGGGATGGTTTCGTCTGGTCTCGTTCCTCCAACAGAAGCACAAAGTTGAGGGTCGAAGCCTGAGCCAAACGCACGAGTTTCATCGCCAAATAGACGCTTTAGGTCGGGGGCTCTAAAACCTAACCCATAACTTCCTCGAACCAGTAAGGTATCCGTTGGGCGATATGCAGCTGAAATTTTAGGTGTGAACGCTCCACCTGTCGCCGAGTCATCAAAGTAATGGTCGTAACGTCCAGCAACGGTGACATCTAGATCATCAAGGATTGGGAATAGCATTTCCGCTCCGATACCAATTTGGTCTCGCTCTCCACCACCTTGTGAACCACCTAGGCCTGAAAAACCGCCAGCAGCTGTCACAGAGTCGACTGACTCATAATAGTCTGTACGATTCCATTCGCCGTAAAGCGCAAATCCTGAAGTTCCTGCCGGCATATCAAACATATCTCCAGACAAAGAACCGTTGACTGAATATAGTTTTGAATAGGCATCTTTAGTGGACGTGCCGCTATATTCATCGACAGTTTCCTGGGAAATAACGTCCAGTAGGTCAACTTCACCACTTTCTACAGCATCACCGAGAGTTGCATAAACCGCGGGATTACTTGTGTCGATTTTTTGCTCAGAATAACCAGCGTATAGTTCCCAATCGTATGTATCTGCAAGAACGCCCATTAAACCTGTCGTAAAGCCATATGAATTTGCTTCGGTATTACTTTCTCGAGGACCAAATTCCACTAAACGGCGTGTGTACATCCCTTCCCCTAATGGGGCTGCTGAGGTCACTTCAACATCAAACGGGTTGGGTTCAAAAGTCGACTCGGTTTTTTTATAACCGAAACGGGCTTCAGCCATTGCCGTTAAATCTGCATTGATATCCAACTCACCTCTAAGCATGATATCGGCTTGATTGTTTTTTGGTGTTAAAGTTCGATAGGCTGAACGGTTGAAACCACACTTGCCATCGGCTCTATCAACACCATGTTTTCCTACTACTGCTTGACAATCAGCAGGTGTTGTAACTGTGCCATCATCGGCAATAAAGTTGGCACCATAGGAGGAATAGGCGCTGAGGGCAGAGCGAGAGGAGCCGTCATCGCCAGCCCAGTCTCGGTCGGTTTGTTTTAACATTTCGTTGCCTGCGAACTGCCCAACAAATAGGATGCGAGAGTCACCCATATCATTACCAGCGACGATATCCACTCTTCCATTTTGATAGCCACCGTTGGTTGCATCACCATAACGAGCTTTAACGGACACGCCATCAAAGTCTTTTTTCATGATGAAGTTGACGACACCACCGATTGCGTCAGAGCCATAAATCGCTGAGCCTGAATCGGTCATAATCTCAACTCTTTCTATTGCTGCAATAGGGATTTGACCAATATCTTGAAAGTTAGATACGCCTTCTTCAGCAAGTGGATATTGAGGCATACGACGACCATCTATTAAGATCAGAGTTCGTGACGCTCCCAGACCTCGTAAGTTCACCGATTGGGCGGCTGGCGTAAAACCAAATGAGTCTGTTTGATTGAGAGTTCCTCCGGTGTTTTGCGTCAAACTATTGAGGATGTCTTGTGCGCTGTTAAATCCTTTCGCATTGATTTCATCACTGGAAATCACCGTAATAGGGGATGGTCCTTCCATATCCGTCGTTGAGATACGTGAACCTGTCACTTTCATTTTTTGTAGCTGCTCTACTTGTTCTTCAGCTATTGCGTTTGGAATAGCAATTGCTGTTCCAAGAACAAGGCTTACAGCAACAGACAGACCTGTTTTTTTCTTATACATCCGTGTACTCCATTACATTTTAATAAATCCACTGCCCAGTTTTTAAACTCGGGGTAACACTAAAATTGAGTGGTACGCACAGAGGTATACCTTTGTATCGTTTTCAAAGTCAAACTAGGCGTTTTACCAGTAAATTGGCTTTTAATATGGGGAAAATAACTTAAATTATGAATTTTTTAGGTTATTGCTCTGTTTGTCTTAAGTGTATTAGTGTTTTTGCTCTGTTTTTAGGATAAGTTTTGCTGTTTTTCCGATATATAATAAAGTATGTGGATTTGCGTTAATTTGTGGGTTTAATAGGCTGAATATTTGTGAGTTTTTAGTGATATATTCTGATTGGTTTTTTTGAATAATTGATAGCTAAATCTTGTTATAAGGCACTATGTAAAGTCTGTTGCATATTGTCTCTAGCTTCCGAATTTATTAGGTGTCCAATAGGCTAAGTTAGTTTTGGATAAGTGGTTATAAATTCTAACGAACTGCATATTTATTCCATTTTTTAATATTTTGTTAAAAAGGTTAAAACTCTGGGTTTGTCCTAATATTGGATTTACATATCCTTTTTTTTCTAGATAATTAAAATTATTGGTGGCTTCATGAAACTAATAATTTAATTAAAATTTTGTCTTGATTATTTTTTGAATAAAATATAAAAACAGAAATACATGACAAATTGGAATTGTCATTAATTTTAATTGATTTAATTGTATTTTATAATTCTTATTTTTAATAAGATGATATTTATTTAATATGAAATGTTGATAGTTTAATAAATTACATTTAATGCAAAACAGCCGTTCGACATGGAGTTGTTAATCGTATGCTGGCTTATTTTATTCGACGTTTGTCTTTAGTTATCCCAACGTTTATTGGGGTTACTATTCTTATTTTCGCGATAACTCGTTTTGTTCCAGGTGGCCCTGTTGAGCGTATGATTTCTAAAATGCAGTCTCAGGGAGAAGGGACTACAGCTTTGTCTGTGGGCAGTAATTCTGCACTTTCCGAAGATCAAATTGCTGAATTAAATGCTTTTTATGGCTTAGATAAACCAATGGGCGAGGCTTATCTTGAGTGGATCATTAGATTAGTCCACCTTGACCTTGGCGAATCCACGCGTTACTACGAACCTGTTTCAGAAATGATTGCTGAACGATTCCCTGTATCTCTTTTTTATGGAGGAATGACATTCTTTATAAGTTACTTCATATCTATTCCTCTAGGTTATTATAAAGCTCTTAAGCATGGTTCGGTATTTGATTCCTCCTCATCTATTCTTATATTTGTTGGTTATGCTTTACCCGGTTATGTCGTCGGGGTCTTATTGATTACGCTGTTTAGTTATCACTTAGAATGGTTTCCTATGGGCGGTTTCTCGAGTGATGAATTTGATGATATTGAAAGTTTTTATTCTCAATTTAAAGACATAATATGGCATGCGTTGCTTCCTCTTACCTGTTATTTGATTGGTGATTTCGCGACGTTAACTATGACGATGAAAAATAATTTAATGGAGAACTTGTCGTCTGATTATATTCGTACCGCCATAGCAAAGGGATTACCCTTTAAACGTGCTGTTCGCAAGCATGCATTACGTAATAGCCTTATTCCTATCGCTAGTCACTTCGGTAATTCATTATTATTTTTTATGACTGGTTCATTTTTAATTGAGGTGGTTTTTAATATAGATGGAATTGGCTTACTTGGGTATGAATCTATTATAGAGAGAGATTATCCAGTAGTTATGGGAATTGTGGCAATAAATGCCTTATTGTTGATGATAGGTAATATAATTTCAGACATATGTGTTGCTTTGGTTGACCCACGAGTAAAGTTTGGAGCTTAACATGATATTGAAGATTAGCCCATTAACACGTAAGAAAATAAAACACTTTAAAAACATTCGTCGCGGTTATTATTCCTTTATCGTTTTATCTTTGTTGGTGTTCTTATCACTGATTGCTGAAGTTATTATTAATAGCAAGGCGTTAGTTGTTCGCTATCAAGGTGAATATTCTTTCCCTATATTTACAGAGGTTCGTTTAGGTAGTGAATTTGGACAGAAAACCAATGGAGAAGCGGATTATCGAGCCCTAAAATCGACTTTTCTCCAGGAGGGGAGTGATAACTTCGTCTGGATGCCTTTGGTCCCTTATAACCCTTATGAACAAGATTTTTCGGGAGACTACCCTCCGAATGCTCCTCAGTTTGAATCGCAGCACTATTTAGGAACCGATGTCATTGGTCGAGATATTCTGGCTAGGCTTGTCTATGGGTTTCGAACTGCCATGGGTTTTTCGTTGCTCACTATGGTTGCGTCTTATGTGATTGGCGTTGCAGTGGGATGCGCAATGGGATTTTTTGGTGGGAAACTTGATTTAATCGCTCAGAGATTTATAGAAATTTGGTCTATGGTGCCATTTCTATATGTAATCATGATTTTGGTGTCTATTGTTCAACCGACTTTTAGCTTATTTGTGGGCATTAATGTTTTGTTCGGATGGATTGGTATCACTTGGTATATGAGAACCATGACGTATAAAGAATCGGCCCGTGATTATGTTGTGGCCGCTAAAGCATTAGGCGCATCGACTGCAAGAATAATTTTTAATCATATATTACCAAACACCATGGTTATGGTTGTTACCTTAGCGCCATTTACCATTGCTGCAAATATTACGGCATTAACTGCTTTAGACTACCTTGGGTTGGGACTAATGCCGCCTACGCCGAGTTGGGGAGAATTGCTTCAGCAAGGTAAGTCCAATCTTGACTCGCCATGGATAGTGGTTTCGGTTGTGACATCGATAGTAGGAGTTTTAGTTATGGTGACGTTTATTGGAGAAGCTATCCGAGCGGCGTTTGATCCTAAAAAGTTCACTCGCTACATCTAACTAGAGCACGGTAATTATAAGGATATAACTATGAAGTATTTTTCGAGTAGCATTTTGCTTGTCAGTGGATTGGTTTCTGGGGGGGTAATTGCGCAAGCATTACCTGATAACTTAAATTGGGTCAGTAATTCGAATGAACCTCTTTTTGCCTCGCCAGATGCTAAGTTTGGAGGAACCCTGCGTACTTATATGGCGAGTTTTCCGCAAACATTACGTAGCGTAGGTCCGGATGCAAATGCTGGATTACGAGGTTATCTTATGGACGGTACTCCAAAGCTTGCTGCTCGGCATCCTAACACTGGTAAATGGATCCCTCAACTTGCGACCGCTTGGGCTTATGGAGATGATAATCAAACGATTTATTTCAAGTTAGACCCTAATGCAAATTGGTCTGACGGAGAAAAGGTAACGGCTGATGATTATCTCTTTATGATGACCTATAACCGTTCTAAAGATATCGTTGACCCTTGGTACAACGACTTTTTTACCCACAAAATTGTAAATGTCACAAAGTATGACGATTTCACGATCTCTATCAAATCGTCAACGAAAAAAACGCATGATGAATTGATGATTCAAATCAATCTGCCCAGTAATGGCGTACAGCCGCGTCCACAACACTTTTTTGCTAATCCTAAACAAGACAAAAATCACGATGGTATGGACGATAACTTTGTTCGACGTTTTAATTTCAAATCGGAACCCACAACAGCCGCTTATTACATGAGCAAAATAAAAAAGGGTAAGAGCGTCCAGTTTAAGCATATTGGTCAAGATTGGTGGGGTTATAAAAATCGTTATTACCAACATCGATATAACGTGGAAAAAATTAATATCAAAGTTATTCGAGACAACGATATAGCACGTAAACACTTTGAAAAAGGTAACCTAGATACATTTGGGCTTGTATTACCAAGTTTATGGCATGAAAAGTCTGCTACTGAACCATATCAGTACGGTTACATAGAAAAATTTTGGGGTTTTAATCAGCGAGTTCAAGGAGCGGGCGGTTTATGGATAAATACTGGTAAACACCTATTGGGCAATCGTGATGTAAGAGCGGGGATTACCTATGCGTCAGACTATGATGGCATGTTAGAAAACGTGCTACGTGGTGATTATTCTCGAATGCCAAGTGGTATGGGATTTGGACATGGTAACTACGATATTGCAGCTCAAAAAGCACCAGAGTTTAATCCTGAGAAAGCTATTAGCTATTTTGAAAAGGCTGGTTTTACCAACGTAGGGGCTGATGGTATTCGGGTCAATGCCCAAGGCGAGCGCCTGAGCTTTGCTATTACCTATGGTTATCCGACTCAAACCCCAAGAGTGGCTTACCTTAAGGAACAAGCCAAACAGGCTGGTTTGGAACTGGTCCTCAAATTAGTTGATGGATCGTCAGCTTTTAAATACATATTAGAAAAAAAACATGATTTGGCATTTTTGCATATGGGGGGAGGAGAAATTCCTGCCTATTGGGAATATTTACATTCGGTTAATGCGAAGCCACAAACGAACAATCACACTAACTACCAGAATTCAGAAATGGACCAGTTGATCGAACAGTTTAATAATGAGTTTGATGTTGAGAAGAAGCAAAAGATATCTCATCAAATTCAGCAATTATTAGCCAATGAGTTTTTAATTGTACCGGGCTATATGGTGCCTTATAGCCGAGAGGCTCATTGGCGATGGGTTCAGTTACCTGAAAAGGCGATGACTAAGCAAACCAATTCGATTTTTGATCCTAAGGGGATCGCAAACTTTTGGTTAGACGACCAGCTTAAAAAGATAACGTTAAAGGCCATCGACGATGGTGTTAAGTTTGACCCAGTAACTGTGATCGATGACAGATATAAGCTTTAGAGGCCGATATGAAAAATGAAGTCATTCTCAGCGTCAAAAACTTAAAAGTATCTTTTATCGACGAGGACAATCACCAAGTTGAAGTTTTACACGGAGTCAACTTTGACGTTCAAGCAGGTCGAACTCTAGGGTTAGTTGGTGAGTCGGGGAGTGGTAAAAGCGTTACCGCGATGTCGATTATGGGGTTACTTCCTAAGCCTTATGGTGTCGTAACCAAAGGCGAAATTTTATATAGGGGAAAGAATTTACTAACGCTTCCTGCTAGCGAAATGTATGCGATGCGTGGCAACCGCATATCGGTTATTTTTCAAGATCCGATGACTGCATTAAATCCGGTCCACTCAGTACACAGACAGATCAATGAAGTATTGGAATTACATCGTCCTGAGCTCAATCGTCGAGAACGAAATGCCTGTGCGTTGGATTTGCTCAAAAGAGTTAAAATTCCTATGCCAGAGAAGAGACTTCAAGAGTATCCGCATCACTTATCTGGTGGGATGCGTCAGCGTGTCATGATCGCGATGGCTTTAGCTTGTAAACCCGATATTCTTATTTGTGACGAGCCAACCACAGCGCTTGATGTTACGGTCCAATCGTCGATTCTTGAACTGATGAATGAGCTTCAGGAGGAAACGGGGATGGCGATGATTTTTATCACTCATGACCTCGGGGTTGTTGCCGAAGTGTGTGATGATGTTGCTGTTATGTATGGTGGCCGTATTGTCGAAAAAGCAGAAATTTTCGAGTTATTTGATGCGCCTAAGCATCCATATACTGAGCGTCTTATGGGGTTAATGCCAACTTTGGATAAAGAGCCGAAGCAGAGAATTTATATTAAGCCAATTTCTGAGCAGTGCAGTTGATATAACTAGCGTATTGGCAACAAACATTATGATTAGCCTCAGTCACGAAGGGGATGTTATGACTGAATTACTTAAAATTGACTCTCTCAAACAGTACTTTACTTCTGGTAAGAGGCTTCTCAAAAGAGGCTACGTTGTTAAGGCTGTTGATGGTGTCTCACTGACTATAAAACAAGGAGAAACGCTTGGTTTAGTCGGTGAATCGGGATGTGGTAAAAGTACTTTGGGGAGAACTATTCTCAAGCTGATAGAACCTACCGAGGGTAAAATTTATTTTCAAGGAAGAGATGTTACTAACCTTAGCTCAAGGCAGATGAGGACTTTACGTAAAGACATGCAGATTGTGTTTCAAGACCCGATGGAATCATTAAATCCAAGGCACACTGTTGGCATGATTCTACAAGAACCTTTTGTCATTCATAAAATTGGCAGTCCTGCGCAACGAGTTGAATGGGCAAAAGAGTTATTAGGAAAAGTAGGGCTGCCAGAAACGGCAATGGAGCGGTATCCCCATGAATTTTCTGGGGGGCAAAGGCAGCGTATTGGTATTGCTCGGGCAATAGCATTGAAACCCAAGCTCTTGATTTGTGATGAATCGGTATCGGCGTTGGATGTTTCTGTACAAGCGCAGATCCTTAATTTGTTGTTGCAACTCCAGCAAGAAATGAATCTAGCTATTATTTTTATTTCTCACGACTTGTCGGTAGTACGTCATGTGTCTGATAGGGTTGCCGTTATGTATTTTGGCAAAATAGTAGAGTTAGGTGATGCTAAAACACTATATAGCCACCCCAAACATGAATATACTCAGAAACTATTGGCTGCTATCCCTATTACCCACCCTAAATATCGTAAGAAACGGCGCCTCGCACAGTTTGATGAAGCGAGAATTGCGGGCTAACAAAAACGCCTCATTAGAGGCGTTTTTTGACTAAGTCTATTTAAGAAATTGGTTTCTAGCGCTTTGCGAACTGACTTAGGGTATCGATAAGCGATGTTTCTTGCTCAATATGACCGATGTTTTGCTGTGTCGAGTTGGCGCGCGCAATATCGTGCTCTGCCATCGAGGCGGTGTTTTGTGAATTTTCCGCCAGCACCGTTAAATCTTGACTGAATTTCGCTGATTCAGATTCGATGACCCCCAAAACGCTATTAATACTATCGATACCGGATGCAATGGCATCGATCGAATTGGTCACCTGTTCAATGGTGTCGGTTGTTTCTTGAACGCTCGTTTGCGTGCGTTTCGATAAAGCGCGAACCTCATCTGCAACGACGGCAAATCCTCTTCCAGCTTCCCCTGCGCGTGCGGCTTCAATGGCTGCGTTGAGGGCCAATAAATTGGTTTGTTCGGCAATACCACTTATTGATTGGACAATATTGACTATACGATCTGCCTGATGTTTTAGCGTGCTCATATCTTCAACTAAGCTCTGTCTTTGTGTTTGCTGGTGGTTTACTTGCTCCATAAAAACCATAAATTGGTTGGCGAGTTCTTTTTGATGATTCGCGGCTTCAGAAGACTGCGAGGCGCTGGTTTGTAGCTGTGACGTCGTTGATTGTAACTGCGGATAAATCTCTTTCATTAATTCAATGACGTTAACCTGAAGTTTGTTGATTTTCTGTTCGCTAACCAATTTGGCTCTCAAGTAGTAATTAATGAACGAAGCGAGGTGAAACGGATAATTATCGGCATAATCATCAAAGAAGGGTTGCCCTTCATCGACCTTAAATAAGCCCACGGAGGTAATGGTCTGGTTTTGGTGGACACCAAGAAACTCTCCAAAGGTTGAGAAGCCAGAGAGACACACGCCATCAAACGCTGAAACTTGAGAGAGTTCACTGCTATTATTGAGCCGACGTAAAATGCAATCATTGGCAATGAAAGCAACAGGTGCACTGGGTTTGCCTTTAATGAATGCTTGATAATCTCGGCTGGTAGATTCCGCGAAGTTACGCGCTTTGACCAACCATAAGTGTTCACCAAAGTTGAAATCACTAAAGAAAGAAATACTGCCATCTGGATTAATAGAGGCAACTGAGCGAATAAATAAATCACCTTCGATCTCGACGCCAAATGAATGCTTATTGAGGCGCGATGTGAGATCGGATTCGGTACAGTTGAAGTATTGGGTTAACCAAGCCACCGGTGACATAAGGTTCATGTTGTCATCGAGTACGGAATGTAAGGTCCGAGTAAAAGGGTTGAAATCCACCACATCAAAACCACGACCTGTGGATTCAAAGTTGTGGCTTTTCATTAAACCGTATCGGTAGCCCTTGGCGATTTTTGCAAAACAAAGGAGAACTTGATTCTTTTGTACGACGCCATCTAACGCAACATCGGCCTGTTGAAAATCGAGTTTTCCACCGGCACTGCCGCCTATGAAGTAGCAGGGAAAGCGTTTACTCTGATAGAGCGCTTGAGTGAAAAAGTCTTCGCACCCAGTGATACCATCAAAGTAAGTTAAGGCAATGGTATCTTTGCTGTCGATGGAAAAAGGGACTTGGATTTTGTCTAATTCACTTTGAATCTTTTTTACTCGCTGTTTGGATGCTGCAGTGATATCTTGCTGACTGACGACGTCTTGATTGAACAAAGGGACGCAGTGCACAGACAACTGGCTAAATATTCGCTTAGAGAAGCTATGAAGCACGATACCATCCCAAGTGGTGGTTGTATCGTGATAAAGCTTATTGGTTCCCCCGCCTAGCTCCCCAGCGGTCATGATGGTGATGATATGCTGGGCAAAGGGCATGGCCATTTTCAGCTTTTTACTCACATCTTCAAAACCAATGTGCGGGGACACAAAAGCCAATACCAGTGCGGTCCCACCCTCTACATCGAGAGGTTTTAAATGCTCGGCAGAGAGCTGAGTGCTACTTACGCAGCAGGTGGCAGAAAGTCGCTGTGACGATTCTTCCTTTGATTTGGCGGCTTTTTTACTAAAAAACATCGGCGAGTCCTATGAATACATGGTATGTCTGCCAATCCATCTCGTGCTATCCGAGTCGTTTGCGTACTCGCAGGGTAGTCAGGAGTCGTGGCTATTTTTGTTGAGATATCAACTAAATCATAATGTATTGTGTCAGGAACGCCATTCAATTTACGGTGGCGATGACTAATAAAAAAGGCAGCACCTAGGCTGCCTTGAATTCAAGTCTCTAAGCGACTTACTGAGGGCCAGTACCGCCATCGACTTGGCTACCGAGTGAGTTTGCATCATCTAGGCTGTATGGGTACATCGAGATATCCGAAAATACCGTCGCGCCGCTGTCACGGTTTTGGTCGGTTGCAGATACGCCAGTATAGACATTACCAGATGCGCTGAAATAAGCCGAACCCTGGTTCCAGTGTGGCCGCGCACTGTTTTCAAAGTAATTGTTTTCGACCAGAACTTCTGCACCGTGGTCGGCACCGATCGCAAAGTAGGTGATGTCTTTCCAGTAATTATTGAACAAATGCACTCGTGCGTTTGAGCCGTCGACTTTCGGATTACGTCCCGCTGCGGTATCCCAAAAGTTGTGATGGAAAGTCACTTGCGAATTGTCAACCAAGTGCGTGTACCAATGCTGATTTGCACAGACCTGATTGTTATAGCCGTAAAAGCGGTTCCAACTTAGGGTCACGTTTTGGCTGTCACCGACATCGACATAGCCATCACTGATTTCGCTGAAGGACACATGGTCAACCCAAACATGGCTGCTGTTATCGACAGAAATCGCATCACCAGCTTCCACAAGAGCGGGGTTAATTTCTGCTAGCATTAGGTTACGAATAATCACATTACTTTGGCCGTTAATATTTAAACTGGCCCCAGAGATCTTCGAATTGCGCCCTAGGCCTTCTAGGGTTTTGTTTGAACGTACAGTGAGCGTGGTGTCGTTGCGAGTAACGCTGACAGTTGAGTTCGAACTACTACCTAGCTCGCTGCAGGTTTGATTACCGACAGGAAGCCGATACCAAGTTTTGCCATTATCCCCCCAGGTGGCACAATCCAGCGGGCATGCCTGAACGGTACGGTTCGCCGTGTGGCAGTTGATGGTGGTGTTATCAGGGATTTGGATAACCGCTGCAGACGACGAACTCAGCGCTGAGCTCAATGCACTACAACTGGTGACCACAATGGGTGTCGCGTTGCCGCCGCCGGTGGTGGTTGAATGGCCATCGTTACCTGATTGCGCGGCAAAACCCACCAGATCACTGGAGCCTGATCCGCTGCCACAGTCACCAGAAATTGGATTGATATACCAACGCTGAGAGCTTTCTGCTTGATCGTCGTTTTGATACACATTAGAGACGTTTTCTGACCCAGCAACGGTGAGCGATTTTTGAGTGAGCTTGTTGACGATATTGAAGCCGCCAGAGGACGAGGCTTTAAGCTCCCAACGCTGGTTATCACCTTGCCAATCATCATAAACAATAACATTCGCTCCGTTGGAGTTGGAAGAGTCCAATACATCCAACACTTTATTGTTGTAGACAGAGCGAATAATCCAATAACCATCATTTTCTCTGGTTAACACAAAATGTTGGTTATTGCCTTGCCAGTACTCATAGGTAATGACATTAGGGGCGGTTGTTGAGTCGCTGGTATTGATATCCAGAGCGAGTCCAGAGCCTCGATTGATGATCGAATAAGTACCACCAGAAGTGGGGGTTACCGTACAGTTGTCTGCAAGCGCCGCAAAGCTGGCAAAAGTGAGGGTTAGTACTGCTAAGTTCCTATGCCATCGACGTATTTTTCTTATAATTTCCATTATCTTTTTCCTAGTTAGACCATTTTTAACTATGGTTTTATGGGTAATTTCCTTGCTTTATCGCTTCGCTAATTCGTGTTTGTTACTAGAAGCAATTTTTTTACTTCTAAATCGTATTAAGGGGAGTTAATACGACTGCTTATTGTAAGAATATTTCGCGTAAATATGATACCGGGTGATGTTAAATATATGTCATATCAATGGATTAAGATTCAAAATTGCAAAGGTGGTCAAAAAATAACCTAGTGGTTATTGGTGAATTAGTTAACATCGTTACGTTGTATGAAAAATCGCCTTTTTTAAATTTTATAGGCTGAACGCGAGTTGCTTAATATTGGTATTACGGAGAGGTTAGAGGCAGGCAGTTATGCCCATTTTTGGTGCGTCGAATTGGTTGATTTATAACCTATATAAATCATGGAGATATATTGAGAGTTTTCTAAAATTTAACGACATATTGTCAAGTAAGTGCATAGGATATTCAGCCATAGCAAGGCTTCAGCATCGGCTGCTCACCTTAGGTCACGCTGATTTAAAACGGTGCAAAAATAAAGCAGAAAATTACGCAAATTCGATGTGCAACCAGTTGTTTATTCAGTGCTTTAGTATGAAAAAGGTGACGTAAGTGGCTCACACATGAGCCAAGATCGGCATAAAACATTCTATTTGCGACATCGGATTTCGATTTTGTATACAACTCACAGCGAGGGGCATATTTATTGCTATTTTGTTACGAAGGGATGGCAAGAAGTTGTGCGTGTGTTACAGCCTCCTAGGGAAAATGATTATAATTGAGGTATGCGCAATGTCTGAGTTTACGAATTCGCTTCAAAAGTCAGTTGTCGAAGGAAAAGGTCGTCGAATCGGTTTTCTTCTGCTAGATAATTTTACGCTAATTGCATTGGCTTCTGCCGTAGAGCCGCTACGCATGGCGAACCAATTAAGTGGGCGCGATCTTTACGATTGGTACACCATCAGTGAAGAAGGGCACCCCGTTACCGCCAGTGATGGCGTTACCGTGACTCCGGATTGCTCAATGGCGCGTGTACCTGATATCGACACGCTTATCATCGTCGGTGGTGTCAATATCACACGCAGTTATACACGCAAGCAATTAGCCTGGGTCCAGTCTTTAGCACGTAAAAATGTTCAGCTAGGCGGTGTATGTACAGGGCCTTATCTGCTGGCTGTGGCCGGGCTGCTTGATGGCTACGAGTGCAGTGCTCACTGGGAGTGCATCGCGGCGCTTCAAGAGGCGTACCCGCGTGTACGTTGTACCAACTTGCTGTTTGTTATCGACCGTGATCGAATGACATGCAGTGGGGGTTCGGTGCCGATGGACATGATGTTGTATATGATCAAGCGTGATTTTGGTCATCAGCTTAGCTCCAGTATTTCTGAAATGTTTGTCTGCGATAGAGTACGCAGTGAAACGGATTACCAGCGAGTCCCATTGCGACATGTTTTAGGTACAGCTCAGCCAAAATTGGTTGAAGCGATAACCCTCATGGAAGCCAATATCGAAGAAACCATTGAGTTGGATGAACTCGCGAGCTACGTCGGTCTTTCTCGTCGCCAGCTTGAGCGTTTATTCCAAAAATATTTGCAATGCCCGCCATCAAAGTACTATCTCAAATTGAGACTGTTTCGAGCGCGCCAATTGCTTAAGCAAACCTCGATGTCTATCATCGAGATCGCGATGGCCTGTGGCTTTGTATCATCACCTCACTTTAGCAAATGTTATCGTTTACATATCGGTATTCCCCCTCGGGAAGAGCGCAGTGGATCTGCACAAACGCCGTATCATGCCAGCAGCAGCGATCGCGTGATTGTACCAATGGCGGCGGGGTTAAATGCGTTCAGTGAACTCTACCCAGAGCCTGCCAATATGGGGCACCAATCAAAATCGATGCAAGCGCTGGTCGAAGCGCAATTTGAACCGACTTATGGTTCGGTAGCCGTGTAACATTCACGACTAAATATCAGTGCATAAATAACGCCGCTTTCGGATTTCGAATGCGGCGTTTTTGTTGTTTTCACTATCATAAGTTAGCTCACAGTACAGGCTGTGCCTGGCTTTGTGGCGAATTTCAGTTTTTTTATTGTGGTTACGTTTTGGGTTTTGTCAGTGACGCTTTCAGAACATTGACCACGATGCTTTCTTTTTATTCTGAGCCTACTGGTTACATACAACCTAGGGACAGGTGAAAAGATGAATTCTACACAGTTACATAACGACGCAATTGTCATCGATGGCTTAGTGATTGCGAAATGGGACCGCGAATTGTTTGAAGATATGCGCCGCGGTGGACTGACCGCTGCTAACTGTACCGTGTCGGTATGGGAAGGGTTCCAAAACACGGTCAACAATATTTCGGACATGAACCGCTTAATTGATGATAACAGCGATCTGGTTATGAAAGTCACCTGTACTGATGATATTCGCCGTGCCAAAGAACTCGGAAAAACCGGCGTCATGATGGGCTTTCAAAATGCTCATGCTTATGAAGATCAGCTCGGTTATGTTCAGGTCTTTAAAGACCTCGGTATCGGCATTGTACAAATGTGCTACAACACGCAAAACCTTGTGGGTACTGGCTGTTATGAACGTGATGGTGGTTTGTCCGGGTTTGGGCATGAAATTGTCGCCGAGATGAATCGTGTGGGCGTGATGTGTGACTTATCCCATGTCGGAGCGAAAACCTCTGAAGAGGTGATTTTGGCATCGAAAAAGCCAGTATGTTATTCCCACTGCCTGCCTAGTGGCTTGAAAGATCATCCACGCAATAAGTCTGATCAGGAATTGAAGTTCATTGCTGACCATGGCGGATTTGTTGGGGTCACCATGTTTGCGCCGTTTTTGAAAAATGGCATCCATTCCTCAATTGAAGATTACGTCGAAGCGATTGAGTACATCTATAACCTCGTTGGTGAGGACCAAATCGGTATCGGGACCGATTTCACTCAAGGGCAAGACCAAGCGTTCTTCGAGTGGCTCACGCACGATAAAGGATACGCACGCCGCTTAACTCGCTTCGGCGAAATCATCAATCCAGAAGGCATTCGTACTTTGGGCGAATTCCCCAACCTTACCGACGCGTTATTACGCCGCGGATTCAGTGAACGCCAAGTGTGCAAAATCATGGGTGGAAACTGGGTTCGGGTGTTAGCCGACGTTTGGGGTGAATAACCGCAATACCTAGGACTCACACTGAATAAAGTCTTAACCAACTCAATAATTAAGGGAGTAATTATCATGGCTGGACACGCACCTGAAATGCCGATTGTGGTCGATGATGAAACGGGCGTATGGACAACCGATGCACTACCTATGCTGTACGTGCCTCGCCATTTCTTCGTCAACAATCACATGGCGATAGAGAAAGAGATTGGCCCTGAGCGATACGCTGAACTGCTCTACGATGCAGGGTATAAATCTGCGTACTACTGGTGTGAAAAAGAAGCCGAGCTGCATGGAATGTCTGGGGTTGCGGTCTTTGAACATTATATGAAGCGTATTTCTCAACGCGGCTGGGGCTTCTTTATTATCGAAGACTTGGATATTGAACAGGGCACAGCCCGAATCCGTTTAGAGAACTCAGCCTTTGTGTATCAGTACGGCAAAGTCGACCGCAAAGTCGATTACATGTTTACCGGCTGGTTTGCTGGGGCGATGGATCAAATCGCACAAAGTCTCGGTTACAACGTAAAAACCCAAGCAATACAAACTCAAAGCGGTGCGCAAGCCGGCTGTGAGTACGGTGTATTTGAAGTTGGCCCACTGAGCTAATTCGATATTCCTAGCAAAAAGACACAAAACAATAAGGCTTGGCCGGATGCCAAAAGCCGACTTACACGAGTTGGAGTGAATCATGTCGCAGTTCGATATCCTTTTTCAGCCATTGAACATCAATAAGCTGACTATCCGTAACCGTATCGTGAGTACAGCTCACGCTGAGGTATATGCCACCGACGGCGGTATGACCACCGATCGATACGTTAAATATTACGAAGAAAAAGCCAAAGGAGGCTGCGGCCTGTGTATCTGTGGCGGCTCGAGTGTGGTCGCTATTGATAGCCCACAAAGCTGGTGGAGTTCGGTGAACTTATCCACCGACCGCATCATTCCCCATTTTCAGAATCTTGCCGATGCCGTACACAAGCATGGCGGTAAGATCATGATCCAAATTACTCATATGGGGCGTCGCTCGCGTTGGGATGGTGAAAACTGGCCAAACCTAATGTCACCATCGGGTATTCGCGAACCGGTGCACCGCGCGACGTGTAAAGTGATTGAAGAAGAAGACATTTGGCGTGTGATCGGTGACTTTGCCAAAGCGGCTGTGCGAGCCAAAGAAGGTGGGCTAGATGGGGTGGAGCTTTCTGCCGTACACCAGCATATGATTGACCAATTTTGGTCACCCCGCGTTAACCAGCGTACTGACGAGTGGGGCGGAAGCTTTGAGAACCGAATGCGTTTTGGTATGGAGGTCCTTAAAGCGGTGCGTGCAGCGGTTGGCGATGATTTTGTTGTTGGTCTGCGTATTGCCGGGGATGAGTTCCACCCTGATGGCCTTAACCATGACGACATGAAGCAGATTGCCGCTTACTACGACCAAACTGGCATGATTGATTACTTTGGCGTCGTAGGTTCCGGTTGTGACACGCACAACACGTTAGCCAATGTCATTCCAAATATGAGTTATCCACCCGAGCCATTTATCCACCTTGCCGCAGGTATAAAAGAAGTGGTGTCGGTGCCGGTGATCCATGCGCAAAACATCAAGGATCCGAACCAAGCTAAACGTATTCTGGAACAGGGTTACGTTGATTTTGTCGGTATGACGCGCGCGCACATTGCTGACCCGCATCTCATCACCAAAATCAAGATGAATCAAGTTGACCAAATTCGCCAATGTGTGGGTGCGAACTACTGCATTGACCGTCAATATATGGGTCTCGATGTATTGTGCATTCAAAACGCAGCGACCTCACGCGAATACATGGGCATGCCACATCAAATTGAAAAAACTGCAGGTGCGATTCGCAATGTGGTGGTCGTTGGTGGCGGACCCGGTGGGCTTGAATCCGCTCGTGTTGCGGCGGAGCGCGGACACAAAGTCACGCTCTTGGAAAAAAATGCCGAGCTTGGCGGACAAGTGACGATCGCCGCGAAAGCGCCGCAGCGTGACCAAATGGCAGGGATTACGCGTTGGCTAGCGATGGAACTTGATCGCCTCGGGGTTGAAGTGTTGCTTAATACCAATGTAACGACCGATATGATTGCTGAGCTTAACCCTGATGTGTGCATTCTTGCCACGGGGGGAACGCCATTCCTAGAGCAAAATAAAGCGTGGGGCGCCGAAGAGGGCCTCGTGGTGTCTACTTGGGATATCCTCAATGGTGTGGTTGAGCCAGGAAAAAATGTGCTGATTTACGACACCATCTGTGAGTTTTCCGGTATGTCCGCTGCCGATTATCTGACATCAAAAGGTTCATTGGTCGAATTGGTGACCGATGACATCAAACCTGGCGTCGGCATTGGAGGCACTACCTTCCCAACGTACTACCGTAGCCTGTATGAAAAAGAAGTCGTCATGACCCCTGACTTGATGTTAGAGAAAGTCTATCGCGAGGGTGACAAACTCGTGGCCGTACTAGAAAACGAGTATACCGGACAAAAAGAAGAGCGGGTGGTCGACCAAATCGTGGTCGAAAATGGCACTCGTCCTAATGAGGGCTTGTATTACGAGCTTAAAGCGCAGTCATGTAATCGTGGTCAAATTGATAACGAAGCGCTGTTTGCCTCTAAGCCGCAACCCATTTTGGAGCAAGAAACCGAGAGTATGATTTTATGGCGTTTGGGTGATTGCGTGTCACAGCGTAATACCCATGCGGCTATCTATGACGCACTTCGGTTATGCAAAGATTTGTAATAGGAGCCGGTCATGATTTTCGATTGGTTGATTCCAACGTTGCTGGTGGCAGTGTTGGCACTCGCTCTGATAGGGATGGTCCGCCGCGTTCGATTGTGGCGCGCGGGTCAACCTGAACCAGTCCACTTTTTGGGCGGCTTAATGGCGATGCCGGGCCGCTATCTTAAAGACTTGCATCACGTGGTAGAACGCGACAAATACATGTCGCGCACACACGTCGCTACGGCGGGTGGTTTTGTGCTATCGATGGTGTTGGTGTTGGCTGTGCATCTGTTTGGTTTGCAGGCACAGTGGTTAAGTTGGGCGTTACTTGGGGCGTTGGTCCTGATGACGATTGGCGCGAGCTTTGTTTATTATCGCCGCCGCAACCCACCTTCCCGTCTATCGAAAGGTCCGTGGATGCGCTTGCCTAAAAGCCTGCTCACGTTTTCCTTAACGTTCATTGTGTTGACGCTCCCTACAGCAGGGCTTCTTCCTGAACATTTTGGTAATGGATTGATTTCGGCCATTTTAGCGTTTGGCGTCATCATCGGTTTAGGCGAGCTGGTGTTTGGTATGGCCTGGGGCGGGCCGATGAAACACGCGTTTGCCGGTGCGCTTCACTTGGCGTTTCACCGTCGCCCCGAACGCTTTGGTGGCGGCCGTTCCACGGGTCTTAAAGCGCTGAATTTGGAACAACCGACACTGGGTGTAGAGAAGCCACGTGATTTTAAATGGAATCAGCTACTGGGATTTGATGCGTGTGTACAATGCGGGAAATGTGAAGCCATGTGTCCTGCCTTTGCTGCAGGCCAGCCACTCAACCCGAAAAAGCTGATTCAAGATATGGTGGTAGGCCTTGCCGGTGGCAGTGACGCGAAATACGCTGGCAGCCCTTATCCAGGCAAAGAAGTGGGGTGTGCCAAAGGCGGTTCAGACCAAGTGATTACTAACGGGTTGGTGAGTGACGAAACGTTATGGTCATGCACCACTTGCCGCGCTTGTGTTGAAGAGTGCCCGATGATGATTGAGCACGTCGATGCGATTGTCGATATGCGTCGCTTTTTGACGCTAGAGAAAGGGGCAACGCCGAACAAAGGGGCAGAGGTGCTTGAAAACCTTATCGTTACCGATAATCCAAATGGGTTTAATCCGAATCACCGAATGAACTGGGCCGCGGATCAAAACTTACCGCTGATGAAAGACGTGCAGCAAGCCGATGTTCTGTTTTGGATTTCTGACGGTGCGTTTGATATGCGTAGCCAACGAATTTTACGGGCGTTCGTCAAGGTGCTGAAAAACGCCAACGTCAATTTTGCGATTTTGGGTGATGAAGAATTGGACAGTGGTGATTTAGCGCGCCGTTTGGGTGATGACGCGACCTTCCAGCGTTTAGCGAAACGAAACATCGCCACACTTAGCCGTTATAAGTTCAAGCAACTTGTTACCACCGATCCACATGCATTTCATTGTTTGAAAAATGAATACCCCGATTTTTATCCAGAAGGGCAAGTCGCCGATTATGAAGTGCTCCACCATACGACCTTTATTAACCAGCTAGTCAAACATCAGAAAATTGCGTTGACCGCGTTTAAAGCGGAACGCGTGACCTATCACGATCCTTGTTATCTTGGTCGTTACAACGGTGAATACGATTCACCGCGTGAACTGCTGGCTGAGCTTGGGATTGAGTTGGTGGAAATGGAGCGTAGTGGTTTTCGCTCTCGCTGCTGTGGTGGTGGCGGTGGAGCTCCGATTACCGACATTCCAGGCGAACGCCGAATTGCTGACATGCGCATGGATGACATTCGAGCGACAGGGGCCGAACTGGTCGCCGTGGGTTGCCAGCAATGTACGGCCATGCTTGAAGGGGTGGTCGAGCCACGTCCTGAAGTCAAAGACATTGCAGAAATTGTCGCTGAGTCGTTGGTCGAGCAGGTTGAACCTCACTCTCAACCGATTGAGTTTGATCCCAATGAACCACTGCCAATCAGTGCTTAGGAGAAGATTATGAGTGACGATATTATTCGCCGCGACCCGCGTCTTGAATGGATTGCGCGCAATCGCCTTCATCCTGAGCATCAAGCTCTGGCGCAGGCTGGCGGTAAAGTATACGGGCCAACCGGCCTTGAACGCCGCAATCCTCATCAACAAGGGTTTATTGGCCCGAATGGCATCAAGCGTATTGACCGCTTGAATACTCAACACCCGATGTCGCTTTCTGGTCACCGAATGCGCGGCGCGGCGAATGCCGAAGTTGAATTACCGCTGCATACCGTCAGTGACCCAGATTTTTATGTCGTCGTTGTTCCAGACATGGTTGGTGGGCGTTTCACTTCTCACGATCTCGATGTGTTGGGGCAAGCCCACAAGCTTGTGCGAGAGAGTGAAGGCGCTGGCGCCGTGATGGCTGTTGTGTTTGGGGAGCACCGAGAAGACCGCTTTGAAAAAGCCGGAGTCGATCGCTTACTACACCTGAGCGGCAATGAGTTTCAAAGCTATGTACCAGAGCGCAAAACTGCACTGCTTTGCGAAGTCGATGCCCAGTATCAGCCGCGTTTTTGGTTATTTCCTGACAGCAGCGCTGGCGGTTTTGAACTGGGTCGTCGTTTGGCCGCAAGACTTGGCGAACGACCTGCTACCCAAGTTTGGCATGCTGAAGTCAATACATGCACAGGGCGAGGTGCTGGTGGTTTGACGGACATTCATCGTCAAACACCAAAAATCCTATTGATGCTTGAAGAATGTGCCGAACCGATTGATGAAACGCGTCACCAAGCCTTGACGGTGGCGCTGGATGATCCTGAGGCAATTCATACAGGCATTCGCGATCTTGGCTTTATTGAGGTTGATCCGAACGCAATTCCTTTGAGCGAGGCGGAATTTATTCTCTCTGCGGGTAATGGCGTCAATGATTGGTCTCTGTTCCATCTTGCCGCGCAAGAGCTTGGGGCGACGGAAGGGGCTAGCCGGGTGGCAGTGGATGACGGGAATATGCCACGTTTTCGTCAAGTCGGCGCAACGGGCACTTGGGTTACGGCGCGAGTGTATGTCGCGGTTGGTATCTCTGGCGCTATTCAGCACTTACAAGGCATTGGTCAATGCGATAAGGTCATCGCGATTAATACCGATTTGGGCTGTGACATGGTCAAACGGGCGGCACTGAGTGTGATTGGTGACAGTAGCGAGGTAATGCAAGCGTTAGTGGAATTGGTCCAAGCCTATCGACAACAGGAGGCGCGTCATGCCGCATAGTCGTTTTCCCGATCTTGATGTTCGTGTGTTGGTGTCAATTGGTCTGCACCCTAGCTCTCAGCGAGCGCGCCGAGCAGAAACCGATGCTCGAGCCGTTGAACTAGGGCTGAATTTGCAGCCAGGTATTCTTGAAGTTCTTCACGCTGGCAATCCTTATGATGCCACTTTACGCAGCTATGCAGGTATGGGTCTTGAATCATTAAGGGTCATTGAACAGCGCGAGCAAGACGACGCGCTGGAAAGCTTACTTCACTACCTCGCTGCCGATGTTCCAGATGTAATTTTAACCGGAGTGCGAGCTGAGCGAGGTGAGTCCTCCGGCATGATGCCGTATTTGTTGGCTGAACATCTCGGTTGCACGGTGGTCAGCGGTATTACCGAGATCCTCAGTATTGAAAAAGGCGTGGCAGAAGTGCTGCAAGCTCAACCACGTGGACAACGTCGCAAGCTCAAAGTGCCGATGCCATTTATTGCCAGTGTGGATATGGCGGCAAAAGAGCCGCGGCAAAGTGCCTTTGGCCCTGGCCAGCGTGCGCAGATTGATCACAGCATGACCGAAGCCAGTATTACCGACACGCAGCAAGCTGAGTGGCAAGTTAGCCCGGCGCGTAACAGACCAAAACGTCTCAAAGTGGTTAAAGCGAAATCCGCAGCGGATCGCTTGAAAGCTGCGACACAAAAATCATCCGGAGATGAAGGAAAAGTATTACGCGACCTGCCCGCGAAGGAAATGGCGCAGGCCGTATTTGATCTGTTGTTGGAGGAAGGCGTGGTGCGCTGAAGCGGATTCAGCCAACACGCTGGAGACTAAGATCGTCTACTCACATAACCATAATGACAGTTAACTAAGGAAGTTTCTCTCTGCCTGGTTTATTCGACATATCCATAGCGGTTGACCGGGTAGGGAGGTCTCAGGAGAGTCTTCAATGAAAGATGTTATACAGGCAAAACGGGTTGTTAAGGATAACAGCGGCCCGGGGAAATATGATACCGATTATGTCATCGGCCAAGACAACGTAAAGGTGTTTGGCATGGATGTACATAATCCGGTGTTTGGTATTGCTGCGGGGTTGATATTGCTGTTTATCGTTGCCACCCTTTTGTTTCCCGCTGGCAGTAAAGAAGTGCTTATGGGCGCTCGAACTTGGTCAATCGATAACTTTGATTGGCTATTTATGATTGGCTGCAATCTTTTTGTGTTGTTTTGTTTGGCGCTGATTGTGCTGCCCGTTGGTAAAATTCGCCTTGGTGGTGAAACCGCAAAAGCGGAATATTCGACCCTCTCTTGGTTTTCAATGCTATTTGCCGCAGGAATGGGGATTGGGCTGATGTTCTGGAGCGTAGCAGAACCCGTTGCCTATTATACCGATTGGTACGGAACACCGCTTAACGTTGCTGCGCGTACTGAGCAAGGTATGGAACTTGCCCTTGGCGCAACCATGTTCCATTGGGGCTTACACCCTTGGGCCATTTATGCGGTCGTTGGATTATCCTTGGCATTTTTTGCGTACAATAAAGGGTTGCCATTAACCATTCGCTCTGCCTTCTATCCGCTACTCGGAAGCCGTTGTTGGGGGCCGATAGGCCATCTCATCGACATTCTTGCAGTTTTAGCCACCATCTTTGGATTAGCCACCTCACTTGGCCTTGGCGCGCAGCAAGCGGCTGGTGGGTTAAGTTTCTTATTTGGGATTGAAAACAATCTCACCACTCAGGTGGGGTTCATTGTTTTGGTCACCGCCATTGCGATGGTATCGGTCGCACGAGGCTTAGATGGCGGTGTTAAGCTGCTCAGTAACATAAATATGATCATCGCTGCAGCCCTGATCGCACTGATTATTGTGGTTGGCCCGACACTGACCATTTTCTCCTCAGTTGCGACCGTGACCTCTGCCTATGCTGAAAACTTTTTACCGCTATCGAACTGGATAGGCCGTGATGACAGCACCTGGTATCACGGTTGGACTGTCTTTTACTGGGCTTGGTGGGTTTCTTGGTCACCGTTTGTCGGCATGTTTATTGCCCGCGTTTCAAAGGGGCGTACAGTACGAGAGTTTGTGACTGCGGTACTGCTTATCCCGACGGTGGTGACCATTGTATGGATGGCCGTGATGGGGGGAACCGCGATGGACCAAGCCACACACGGTGTTGGTCAACTGGCTGACGGTATCAGCGATGTTGCGCAAGCGATGTTCCAGATGTTTGAACATTTACCCCTGAGTGGACTGTTGTCGATCATTGGTATTGTGTTGGTTTTGGTGTTTTTTGTCACCTCATCGGATTCTGGGTCACTTGTCATTGATAGTATTACCGCAGGCGGAAAACTGGATGCGCCCGTTCCACAACGCTTATTTTGGGCATCAGTTGAGGGGATTATTGCTTGTGCGTTGTTAGTAGGAGGCGGTAATGAAGCGCTGACCGCTTTACAAGCCGGGGCAATTACGACAGGATTGCCGTTTACTTTAGTGTTGATTCTGATGTGTGTCAGCTTATATCGCGGCTTACAGACTGAACTTCGTTAAATCTTTCAACACAGAGAAGAGAGGGAAGAACAATGATGTATGCAAATTTAGTTGACTTGGAGGACTTCATTTTCCAGTTGAAGCAACTGGGTATTGAAGTTGCGCCAAATGCAAACGTCGAACAAGTGAAAGCGCAATTGACACAATGGCTTGCAACCGCAACGCCTAATGAGGTCAAAGCCTTTAAAACCATGAGCCGTGAATTGGCGGTTGATGCGGAGGTTCTTCCCGAAGTGGAGCCCTTGTTAGCACGTTAAGCGCCGCTGTAAGGATAAAAAAGTATCCACCGGCATAGCCGGTGGTTTTTCATATGCGCCTATAAGGCTCTCCTACTGGCAGCGCCCTAGCAGGCGCGTAGTGATCTGACATTTGCATATGACTATTTCCTGCGGCCCGTAAACGGGCTACCTGAATACGGGAGCGATAATTGCTCTCCCATTTTATCTTGTTCTAATTGGTGCTTGATGTAATTTTGTATCTTGCTCGTATTCTTACCTACCGTATCTACATAATAACCTCGGCACCAAAACTCTCGATTTCTATATTTAAACTTCAAATCGCCGAATCGTTCATAAAGCATTAGGATACTTTTGCCTTTCAAGTACCCCATAAACCCTGAAACACTCATTTTGGGCGGTATTTCTAAAAGCATGTGGATATGATCCGCGCAACATTCCGCTTCAAGAATGTTCACATTTTTCCATTCACATAGTTTCCTCAATATTTCACCTATCGCTCTACGTTTTTCTCCGTAGAAAACTTGCCTTCTATATTTCGGTGCAAAGACTATGTGGTATTTACAGTTCCAGCGCGTGTGCGCTAAGCTCTTTTCGTCCCCCATTGGGACCCCCTTTCAATTCTTAATTAACTCTTGCAGTTGCCAGACCACAAGACGTTTTTATCAAATTGAAAGGGGTTATATAACTGACTTATAGCTATAAGCTTTACGGAACCCCCAGCCTAGCTGGGGGTTTTCTCTATACAATCAGAGCCAGCCTTTTAGGGCTGGCTTTTTTGTCTCTCAACCGGGTGGCTTTTTTAAGTTGAGAATGGGTTTACTTTGCGCGCCTGGTGGGGCGAGATTAAAGAAAAACACCAAGGGTAAAAAAGCCCCGCTATCGCGAGGCTTAATCCAATCAATGCTGATTATTTATTAAGGTTATTCAAAACGCTGCTGGCATACCAATCAATGAAGTTGATGACACCAAACTCAAAGGTCGTGGAATAAGGGCCTGGCTGGTAACTCATTGAGTTAATACCACGCTGGTTCTCCTCACCGAGAATTCGGTCTTGGTCGTTGGTTGCATCCCAGACCTGACGCAGACGTTCAGGGTCGTAATCAATACCTTCTACGGCATCTTTGTGCACAAACCATTTGGTGGTGACCAATGACTCTTGAGCTGAAATTGGCAGCACGCGGAACACGATAAAGTGGTCGCTTTGCATATGGTTCCAAGAGTTCGGCAGGTGAAGAATACGCATTGACCCCAACTCACGGCTCTTAATTCGGCCTAATAGTTTTTCACAGCCTTTTAAGCCGTCAATTGTCATCACTTCGGTGCCTTCTTTGAGCGGCATACGTACGATACGGTTGCGGTGTCCGAACGATTTGTGTTGATGAGGAATGCCTTCTGCATCCCAAGCCTCTGCTTGCTTGGCGTAATGTGCCAAAAATTCAGGTGTCGCCCGTGGGTCATTGGTGTCATCCCACTCTAGAAGCGTATTGAGTAATTCTGGGTGGCTGCCTGCACAGTGGTAACACTCACGGTTATTCTCAAGCACCAATTTCCAGTTGGCTTTCTCGTACATGTTTGATTCTACCGCCAGTTTAGTGTTATCCACATCATACGGTTCCATGTACTCTTCCAGTGTGGCTAAGAACTCTTCGAAATCGCTTTCTGGAGGCTCTTCCGATAGGCAAATAAAAATGAAGCCGCCCGCCACTTTGCACTGCGCTGTGCGTAAGCCGTGCTGCTTCATGTCAAAACCTTCGCCCATCTCGGTGCCAGCAAATAGCAAATTGCCTTTGGTATCGTATGTCCACTGATGGTATGGGCAAACGAGGTTAGCGACTTTTCCTCGGTGTTCCAAGCAGATACGAGACCCACGGTGACGACAGGTATTGTGAAAGGCATTAATGGTGCCATCGGCCGCGCGCACGATAAGAACAGGATTTTGGCCAATCTCGACAGTGAAGTAATCACCTTTGGTTGGAATTTCACTGCTCATGCCGACGAACAACCACTCCTTCTGAAAAACCTCTTCCATGTCAACTCTAAACATATACGGGTCGTTGTATAAGGGTTGCGCTAAAGAGTAGTTAGGATTGCGATCACTGAGTAATCGAGTCATTTCTTCTCGAGCATCATCAATGCTGGAGTAGTTGAGGTTAAGCAAATCGTTTTGTGTCATTTGAGCTATCTTCCCGGTGTAATGTGGGTGTAAATTGCCCTGTTGGGCGTCCATGCGTAAACGACTTACCCGTAACCGCTGGCTATGGGGAAGGAGTTTGAGACAATATCCTGCCTAGTTGTAATGATATTGACGATTCTGTTCACGACACAAAACCATGCTGTTTGAGACAGCGGAATGAATTTTTATTTTCAGTGGTTGTTTTTGGATAATTTTTTGTCGTGAAAAGATAAATGGAATCGAGCGGTTAATTCAACAATAGCGCCAAGATACCCGTGTTAGGGAAAACACTTTACACCCCGTCTCGAGAGGAACGAGCCCAATGAGCAACGCCAATATTTCGGTCGTCAATAACGACGCGTTTGTCCCAGTGACAACGCAAACTTGGAGCAATGGTCGCCATGTCGTTCGTTGCGTGAAAACGATCCAGGAAACCTGGGATACACGCACTTATTGCTTTATGGCGGAACAGCCGATCATGTTCTTTTTTAAGCCGGGTCAGTTTGTCACCTTAGAACTGGAAATTGACGGGGAACAGATCTTTCGCTCATATACGATTTCCAGCTCGCCTTCCGTGCCTTACAGTTTCTCGATTACGGTTAAGCGTGTACCCGGTGGTTTGGTCTCTAACTGGCTGCATGACAATTTGTTTGAAGGGATGGATCTTGCCGCTCACGGGCCGGTGGGGCAGTTTAACAGTATCGATTATCCATCAGACAAAGCCCTGTTCTTATCCGGCGGGGTTGGGATTACTCCAGTGATGTCGATGGCGCGCTGGGCGTACGATACCAATACCGATCTCGACATGGTCTTTATTCACAGTGCCAGAACGCCGCGTGATATTATCTTTCGCCATGAGTTGGAGTTTATGTCATCACGTATAGCCAACTTTGACTTGCACCTTATCTGTGAGCGCATTGAGTCAGGGCAAGAGTGGTCAGGTTATCGCGGCTACCTTGATAACATTAAGATGCAAATCATGGTGCCGGATCTTCTTGAGCGTGAGGTATTCTGCTGTGGGCCTGCTCCCTATATGAAAGCCATCCGTTTCTTGTTAGAACACCTCGGCTTTGATATGCGTCGTTACCATGAAGAATCGTTTGGTGCGACCCCCGAAACCATTGAAGAGCAGGCGGCACAAGATGCTGAGGCCGCAGAAGAAGCCGCCGAAGCGATGCACCCCAGTGATCTGCTTGAAGTTACATTTTTAGATACCGATAAAAGCGCGTTGGTGGCACCGGGGGAAACGGTCCATTCCGCCGCAGCCAAAGCGGGTATACATATTCCTAAAGCGTGTGGGATGGGGATTTGTGGTACGTGTAAAGTTAAGCGAATTGAAGGTGAGGTAGAGATGTCACACAACGGTGGTATCACCGATGAGGATGTCGAAGACGGCTATATTCTTTCGTGCTGCAGTGTGCCCTTAAGTGATGTGAAAGTGGAATTTTAATATCGACCTTTGACCTTTGGTATGAATCGTAAAAAAGCCGGCGTACAACGTTCGGCTTTTTTGTTTTTATCCAATGAATGACCCATCGAACGGTGACATGGTTCGTTGTTATCAATGTGCTGTCTAATTTTATTTATTTGAAAATAAAAGATATTTTTACAGTTGGTCATATCTTTTATTCTGGTTGATCACAAACTCGGCATAGAGCATTTTGTAGAGTGAGAGGGCACCGCCATATCCTTTTTTTATCCGTTTTAAATCCATCTGTTTAGTGTATGAAATAGGGTTGAATAATTTATAAAACCATATTTTAGAAAGGTGGGATAATGAAACTGTTGAACAAGATTGCTCTACTGTTATTTACCTCAAGTACTGTCCTTGTTGGATGCAATTTGGACTTGGATACGGATTCCGATCTTGATACACCTGAGAGTCCGAGTGCACCATCCAGTGTTATGCAAATGCCTTACGTACCGACGCTCGCTTATGATGATACAAGTGTTAGCCTTGTTTGGAACAAACCCAGTGATTACAGCGATATCGTCGATTATCGTGTCTACATGAATGGTGAGTCTTTGGGGTTGGCCAGCGAAAACAACAGCCAATTTAACCCAGCCAAACCCTACATGGATGCATTTGCTGAGCAAGACAGTGCTGGCTTTCATCATCGCCCTACGTATTTGAATTACAAAGTTGAGGGGTTAACCCCAGCGACTGACTATCAGTTTTCGGTTGCTGCGGTTTATGCTGATGGCCATGAGTCAAACCCGAGCCCAGCAGTAAGCGTGACGACTGCCCAGTTTACCCATGTCGTTGATGTGACCGACTTCGGTGCGGTCGGTGATGGTGAAACCTATAACACTGTGGCGATTCAGCAAGCAATTGACCAATGCTCAGGCGATTCAACCAGTGCATATGGTTGCAAAGTGGTGATACCGGCGAATTCGAATGGTGCCGTCTTCATGACGGGCGCGCTGTATTTAAAAAGTAATATGACGTTTGAAATAGAACAAGGGGCGACCTTAGCTGGCTCGATTCGCAGCGCCGATTATCCATTGAGTGAGGGTTACCAACTCTATAGCTATCGCACCCATGACACTGACTCAAGACGGCCACCTTCTTTATTAAATGTATTAAGTGAGGATCATCGTAATACTAGCAATGGCACTCAGGATGGCTACGACGGAAGACGGGGCGTGTTTGAGAACATTCGAGTCGTTGGTAAAGGCGTACTCGATGGCAACGGTTGGGTGGTCAGTGGAACGACGCAAGATGAAGTGGGAAACACCTTGCCTTACCATGAGCCTGGTAGTCGCGAGAAAGTGTATACGCTTGGCGTCTTGGCCATGAATCAAATGCTCGCGGGTTACCAAGAATATGCACCTGAGAGTTGGACGGGAAGCATGGCGGACATTGATTTCCAAGGGCAAGTCAATCGTGACTTATATGCCGACCGGCGCTCTAGCCTGACAACCTTTCGCGGAGTAACGAATATGTACGTGGCGGACCTTACTTTCAGGAACCCGGCGTATCATGGCGTGATGTTTTTAGAAGGTGAAAACATCGTCTTTGCTTATACCACCACCCAGACTTTTGACATTAATAATGCTGATGGCGTTGAGTTTGGCAATACCTCAAACTTCCATGTGTACGCGAACTTTATTGACAGTGGCGATGACTGTATCAATTTCGCGGCTGGGCAGGGAGAAGAGTATGACCAAGCCAATGATGAGATTAATCCGACGGAAGATGGGTGGGTGTTTAATAACTACACGCGTGAGGGCCATGGAGTGTTGGTCGCGGGTAGCCATACTGGCGCTTGGATTCAAGACATTCTTGCTGAAGAAAATGTGGCCTTTATGACGGACAATGGATTACGCCTGAAAAGTACCCCGGCGACGGGCGGTGGTGCGCGAGATATTGTCTTTCGAGATAATGCGATGAAAGATATTGGTACCAACAATACACATGACATCAACGGGGTGGAAATCGATAACCGAGGGGGCCAGGGGAATGCGTTTATCTTTACGCTGTCTTATTCAGCAGGTGATAATGTCTACACCAATGCCAATGAGGCGGCTTACTTTCATGATATCACGGTCACGAATGTCACATTAGATAATGTGGACCCAAGCGGTAATGCCAAAGCCGTGATTCAAAGTGATGCTTATGATGGGTCAATTAATACTCTGCCATATTCAGCAAACTACCATCAAAACATTGTGTTTGACCATGTCTCCATTCGCAACAGTAAAGTCACCAATATTCACCGGCTAAAAGACTCCACCTTCTCCAATGTGACATTTGAAAATTGGGAAGAAGGCTATGATTCACCTTGGCAAATCGAAGATTCACAAAATCTGACATTTGAGCAGGTCTCTCCGATGCCTGACAGTGTGACACAATAAAAAAAAGGGGCCTCAAGCCCCTTTCTTAACGTTAGCCGCAGTATCAAATACCAAACTGATGCTTCTTGTTTTTGTATTTCTGCTTTTGTTTGTACATGGCATGGTCCGCCTCAGAGAGTAAATGTTTGACATTTTCAGTCTCTTTTTGCGCAAGGGCATAACCAATACTCACTGATGGCTCTATCTTATGTTTGCCCCATGATAACGGGTTATCAGCGAACATTTGATGGATTTTTTCGACGACCACCTCAACATTTTTCGCCTCAGAGACATGGCGTAAAATAATAATGAACTCATCGCCGCCAAATCTCGCGACCGTATCACTAGTGCGTACACTCAATTTTAAATAATGAGCGATGTGTTTAAGTAGCTCATCTCCCGCTTCATGTCCTAACTGATCATTCACCAGCTTGAAATCGTTGAGATCGATATTCAACACGGCAAATGACCCACCATCATCGCTTTTTACTAACTGACCAAGTTGGCTCATCGCCAGACGACGATTCGGCAGATGGGTCAATTCATCGTATAAAGAGGCTTTATGCACTTTTCGGTAGTTTCTAAAGTGGATAAAAATCAAAGAGTAAAGCAGTACTGCAATCATATAGCCAATGGTGTAAACCACTTGCTTGGTAAATTGGATGTGCTCTGCGTTATCCAAACGGTATTTTGCGGCCATTTCCCAAGTGCCGTTAGGAAGCATCACGGTGTTTTCAATGTCTGGGTTATTGAAGACGTCTGCATTACCTAAAAAGACGTGGCGATTGTCGTTGCGACGAAAAGCGATGTCAGCATTCTCAAACTCATTGATTCCAATGTGCTTGATGAGCTTATTGTAATCGAGAACAATGCTGACGGTTCCCCAATAATCTTCATTGAGAGGGTAGTCAGAAAAAATTGGATAGCGGGCAATCAACCCGACTCCCCCTTGCACGAGAGTGAGTGGACCGTCGATATAAACTTGCTGCTGATTTTTCGCTAATAAGACGGTGCGCAGTTGCTGTGGATTGGTTTTAAAATCAAAGCCAATTGCGCCTTCATTGCCTTTCAATGGATACACTTTTGAGATGACATTATCCGGAGCAATACCGACGTTGCGTACAAAGAGCGCTTTACTCAATAGTTTAGAGGCAATGTTATCCCAATTGGCGATAGCGAAGGTTGGGTCAATGGTGACAACGGTAGCTAGGCTATCAGCCAAGTAGGTATCCATAAAGATGGTGGCTTCAAACTTAGCGCGCATTAACGCCACGTTTTTTTCTATCACGCGCTCGACTTTTAATGCCTCTTTCTGAATGAATTGAGCCGATATGATATGAATGGTTGTTACCGCAACCAACCAAAACAAAAGCGAAACCAGCGCAAACAGAATGTGGCTCTTTTTATTGATCTTTGAAAACATGTTGTGCCCTAAACAGCCCTATAGCATGTGCTTTAGATAATGACGACCTTGCCTACAGGCGTTAAGAATCTCAAGTTTTTTCTAAAATTTTAGTGCTAAACCAAAATATTCGCTGAACTTTTTGCGATACGCTGCCACTTCAGAGGCTTAAATCGAGTGTCCGTGTAGGCAGACCCTGCCGTCGTGATATTTTCTAACCAAACCTTTTACTTTCCGTCTAGCACCTGAAAATAATTCAATAACAATGAATATATTACCGAAGTACGACTCTTTTATTATTTAAACCATATAACTTTAACTTAGTTATGACGGAATAATAACATGGAGATTTATGGTTGATATAAATTTAAATCATCACGTATCAAGGGCTATAAAGAAAATAATGCTTAAAAACGATAATAATTTATTCATTTTATTATCTTGGCATGGCTCTTGAATTATTTGGAACGTAATTCACGTTTAACAATAAAAGCATCTATTTTGATAGCTTATTCAAAATCACTAGGAGTAAAAGATGAAAAAGATCCTTCCAATTCTAGCGGGTACCATGGCTCTAACAACGTTCAGCACAATTTCACAAGCGGCAGTTTTGGACGATGAAAGTGGCGTTTATGTAGGCGGTAACTACGGCTACGTAAAAATAGATGGGCAAGATGATTTTGATGACGACAATGATGTCATGCAGGCTTTAATTGGTTTTAAATTAAACCGTTACATTGGTGTCGAAGGCAGTTACATTGACTTCGGTTCTTATGGTGGCAGTGTGGCAAGTGCCGAAACTGATGGTTATACTGCCGCTCTAAAACTGACCGCGCCAATTGGTGATCGTGTTGAGCTTTATGCGAAAGGTGGTCAACTATGGTATACCACTGACTACGATATTGTTGGTGTAAATGGCGATGAAGATGATGAAGCGGTATTTGCTGGTGCTGGTGTTGGTTTTAAAGTAACTGATAACTTCTTAATCAATGCAGAATATACTTGGTATGATGTCGACTTAGACGCTAATGATATTAATGACGGTGCAGATACCAACACAGACTTTAAACAAGCAACGATTGGTGCTGAATACCGATTCTAGTATCAAACCAGTTAAATAAAAAAGCCGTGTTCAATCACGGCTTTTTTATTATTTACTATCGTAAGTTAAAATAAAAAGCACCCATTAAGGGTGCTTTAATATAGATTTAATGCCTATTATTTAGATAAGGCTTTTTTGACTTCATTTTCAATTCGCTCGCCAATCACCGTATCGATATTTTTCCAATACTCAAAGGCACGCTCAAGTACCGGCTGAGTGACGCCATTTAGCAAGTGGCCGCTGACATTACTGACTAAACGCTCTCGAGCAGAATCGTCCATTACTTTGTTAATGAGATCATTTGCTTGGCTGTAATCATCGTCGTCAGGGCGCAGGGTATACGCAGAGCGTACCATTTCTCCATCAGCGGCCCAGACCGCAGATTCAGGATAACGGTTTGGATCAGCTTGTGGCCCGCCTTTACTGTTAGGCGCATAGACCGGATCTTCGACATTTTGGGTACGCATTGCACCATCTTTACTGTAACTATGGAAAGGGCATTGTGGGGCATTAACTGGTATTTGTTTGTAGTTGACACCTAAGCGAGCACGATGGGCATCCGCGTAGGCAAACATGCGTCCAAGTAGCATTTTATCAGGGCTAGGGCCGATACCCGGAACCATATTGTTTGGCTCAAATGCAGCTTGCTCGATCTGCGTATGATGATCCGTTGGGTTGCGGTCTAAGGTTAATTTACCCACTTCAATCAACGGGTAGTCTTTATGTGACCATACTTTGGTTAAATCAAACGGATTGATATGGTAGCTTTTCGCATCCTCATATGGCATGACCTGCATTTTCAGCGTCCAACTCGGGTATTGCCCTTGTTTTATTGAGTTAAACAAATCGCGGCCATGGTAATCACCGTCGGAGCCTGCTAGTTGGTCTGCTTGCTCTTGAGTTAAGCACTCGACGCCTTGGTCAGAAATAAAGTGGTATTTAACCCAAAAGCGTTGACCATCTTCATTGACCCACATATACGTGTGGCTAGAGTAACCATTCATATGACGCCAAGTTTTAGGAATACCACGGTCTCCCATCAGCCAAGTCACTTGATGGGCTGACTCAGGAGATAAGGTCCAAAAATCCCATTGCATGTCGTTATCACGCAAATTATTGTCTGCTCGGCGTTTTTGCGAGCGAATGAAGTGTTGGAATTTCATCGGATCGCGAATAAAGAACACCGGTGTGTTGTTACCGACTAAGTCGTAGTTACCCTCTTGGGTATAAAACTTAATTGAGAAACCTCGGGGATCACGCCAAGTATCTGGGCTACCACGTTCTCCGGCGACGGTGGAAAAGCGCATGAGAACGTCGGTTTTTGTGCCGGGTTGAAAGACGTCTGCTTTGGTATATTGACTGACATCATTGGTGACTTCGAAGTGGCCGAATGCGCCGCTGCCTTTGGCGTGAGGTTGGCGCTCTGGAATACGTTCACGGTTGAAGTTGGCCATCTGTTCAATGAGATAATGGTCGTGTAGAACAATCGGGCCGTCTTGACCTACAGTCAGAGAATGCTCATCACTGGCGACGGGAATACCGGCATCAGTGGTGGTGGGTTTGTTATTTTGGTTCGACATATTGCCCTCCATTAGAGTGTCATCTTGGCGATCGAAGGTAATTCTTTCCGATTGCCTTTGAATTTTTTTCTTAAACTCAGTCAGCTTGAGTCATATTGGCTGGGTCTAAGTTAATGGGAGCAAGGGGTATGCCACTAGAGGGCTGAATTGAGTGAAGGGATGTGGCAAGGATGAGAAAGACGAAAAAATCGAGTTATAACGAAAAAAGCCCGCTCATTGAGCGGGCTTTTGAAATGTGGCGGAGAGATAGGGATTTGAACCCTAGATACGCTATTAACGTATGCCGGTTTTCAAGACCGGTGCTTTCAACCACTCAGCCATCTCTCCGTGTGACGCGAATAGTATAAGGGCTTACGAGCGTTGTAAACCCCTGTATAGGTTGTTTGATGCTTTTATGTTCAACTGAATTCAAATACGTGAACTAATCGCCATTTCTCTATATTAAGTGAACAATTGTTAAGCAAAATAAATCAACTTTCTGCTGTTTTTACCAAACGTCATGTAGTGGTCTTGAACGCTTGCTAGTCAATAAAGTGGCTCATATTGTGGAAACACGCTTTAGCGATGTCTGAGTGTTCGTATTCCCAATGCGATGGGCTAATCAGTTCTGGTGACCAAGCGCCATTGTAGCCGGTCGATTTGACCGCATCGACAAATGCTTGAATATCAATTTCACCTTCGCCAGGCATATAAGCTCGAAGGACGGTTTCATCCCAATCTTCGCCGGCTCGAGGTTTACGTCCATCACAAAAATGTACGCCATAAATCAGTGCGGGGTCGAGGCTTGCAACATCTTGCGGCGTACTGACGCCACGCGCATAGAGGTGCCAAAAATCCATCACCAGACCTACGTTAGTCGTGGCTAATCTGTCGATGACGTCAAGTGCCATTGGTAGAGTGTTGAATTCACTCGATGCGACAAATTCTATTTGATAACGAATGCCGTATTGTTCGCCAAGTTGAGCAATTTCGCCAATGTTTTCGGTAATGATATCTAGACGCTGAGCTTGGCTTAAATGATCGGTGTAGTGACCAGGATTTAGCTGTACAGTGGGGCATTCTAGTTGGTTTGCCACCTCAGTAATACGTCGCGCTTCTGAGATTAATGAATCTCTGTCTTGGGGGGTATGGCGGTCTACTCCCATCAAAGCGTTGATACAGGTCGTCTGCAATTGATGTGTATCAAGACGCTGTTTGAGCGATGTCGCACTGCCACCGTTATTTAAGTAACGCAGTAGTTTGTCGATAAAAAACTCGACGCCTTGATAGCCAGTTTGGTGAGCGATTTCGACATCGGAGAGCACGTTAGAGTGGAATGTGGATGCGCCGTGAAGGGCTTTGATCATAGGGTGTCGCCTCCCGTTTTTTCGTTCGAGTGGAATCACCATCATACAGGGTGTCACTGTAGGGCAGTCAAATAATCTGACAAATCAATAGACTAACAAAGAAAACGCCCAGCGTTGGCTGGGCGAGGCGAGAGGTTGGCTTTAAGCGCCTTCAGCGGGTTTGTGAGCTTTAATGGTCGCGACCTGATAGTCGTAAATATTGTTCATCACATCCAATTTTCTTTCAGCTAATGATTTGAAGTAGTCAAAGCTTGGGTTTTCAATCTCGTCCATCACGCTAATGGCTTCTTTTGTTACGGTTCTTGCCGCGCCTGTTTGCAAATACATCGTGCCATATTTCATATGTTGATTAGAGAGCTTAAGCTGAGAGATGACCAACAGTTCTTTGGCCTCTGGTTCGCTGCGTTTTTTCAACGCACTGATAGTGCCAAATAGGTTACGATTTGGATAGGTAAAGTAACCCACGAAATTTAAGATCTGATCGCGATCTGGGTCGATAACCCCAGGTGCCAGAGGCTGAATGTGATGATCTTTATAGAACGAGTGATCACTTTCAAACAGTTGGTAATGCGTATCGATGATGGTTTTAGCTAAACGCTGCTTCGTGTTTTGACTGAGTTGAGAAGCCGCAGTTTGATAGCGGCTAAATAGCTGCTTGGTTCGCTCAGAGGTGTCATCAAAGGTGGTCGTAATTAACGCAATTGAGCCCCACTTATACGCATTCTCCGTGTCACCTAACATCAAATAGGCTGCCATTTTGGCACGGCTGGTATAGGCTTTTTGAGTTTTAGAATTGGAGCGGGTTAACGGTGCATCGAGCATGGCATTAAACTGCTTTAATGCTGACTTTGGTTTATTTTGCTCAAGATAGATGTCTCCGAGAATTCGATGAGCACGAATGCCACCCAGTTTAATCGCTTGCTGAGCATAGTCTTGTGCTTGTTTCAGGTCTTTATTGACACCGCTACCGACTAAATAAAGCACCGACAAGTTATCGAGAGATTTTATGCTGCCTAGTTGCGCTGCCTCTTGGTAGTACTGCACCGCCTTCTCGTAGTCATCGTCAGATTGATAAATATGGGCGATATTAAACCCAGCGTCTTTGTTTCCTTGTTTAAAGGACTTCTCGAGATATTGAAGGCTTTTGACTTTATCTTGTTTAAATCCATTTTCACCATGATAGAGATTTAATCCAACAGCTAACTGACTATTGGCATCGCCATCATCGGCTTTTTGATATAAGGCTTGTTGTTTCGACACACAGGCACTGAGCATAACTACAGCACCACAGAGGGTCAGGAATTTGAGTAATTTCACGGGCATTTCCTTTGGCTTGAATGGGGGATAAGCTTTAATCCGCGATAAACGTTATGCGGTATGGCTATATCGGTAGTGCGTCAAAGGAGACAAATGATTAAGGGAAGGTGTAGGGGAATTCGCAGAAACTCGACAAAGCATCACATTCTGTAGGGCATAAAAAAAGGAAGCCGTTAGGCTTCCTTTTCAGGTGTATGGTCGGACTGAGAGGATTTGAACCTCCGACCCCCGACACCCCATGACGGTGCGCTACCAAGCTGTGCTACAGTCCGATTCGACAAATGTAATCATAAAAGCCGATGAGGTCAACAATAACAAACTGATTTAATTGCTTTTTGTATAAAAACGCTGCAATTCGGTCAATCCTTGCATTAACACAGGCAAAGTTGGGTTTTCATCTTGTAGACGATGGTAGTCTTGGTCGTACAATTTGAAGTTACCAAATTTATCAATCACGGTGGTACTGCTGTCGGTAATTAGAGCAAGTTCACGAGAATCACCGGCAATGATCCAACGGCGTTTGCTCTCATCAAACATATTACGACCACTACTAAAGTCACTGGGTTTCGATGACACACCCAATAAGTCTTGCATTAGAGTCACCGAGAAATCGAGGTGGCTTGTGCGATGACTGTAGACGCCGGGCACTTTACCTGGCCAGTAAATGACCATTGGGACTTGCAACTGATATTGGCTGTAATTGCTATTGGCGCCCCAGCTGTTGGTCTTGGTTTCATTGAACTCAATACCATGGTTTGACGTAATCACGACCATGGTGTTGTCTTGCAGCTGTAAGGTTTGAATCTCTTCAAACAATTTCGCCAGTTCCTCGTCCGCATGCTGCACTGACTGTTGATAGCCTGAGCGTAATTTTTCGGTAGCCGAGCCTTTGCCATTCCCTTGCATTTGAAAATCTTCAAGTGTGGTTAGCTCGATAAAGCTGAACCAAGGTTTACCATTTGGCTGCTGAGTAACCCACTGTGACCAAGCGTTGATCGCTTGATTGTCATTTGGTCCGTTGCCATCTTTGGGCAGTTCAGTGAGTGATTTATCGATGAACATAGTTTCTGCATACAGGTTGTCATCGAAATTACCACCACTGAATAGACCAAATTGGTAGTCCTGATTTTCAAGTGCTTTAATCACAACAGGTTTGGTCGCTTGAGAGCGAATACTCGTTTCATAGCTACTTGGCAAACCATAGAACAGCCCGAAGACACCAAACATGTCATTGCTGGAGCTATAATGGTTGGTAAAGTTCAATGATTGCTGAGCGAATGCGTAGGTATTGGGCATTTCCTGCTCATTGAGCGCGTCAGAACGGAGATTGTTCACGCTCACCACCAAAATATTCAAATCATTTGGACGGCGGTTAAATTCAATCGGTTCTAGTGGATAATTAACAATGTCCGCATTTTCACTCTCCGCTTGGCGTTTGAGGTATTCATCGCGATCCAGTAACCCGTGTTTCTGCATGAACGACTTGGCGGTCATTGGATATGACAGCGGGAAATTCGCTCGCTGGGAAGTGATTGGGCTATAGAAGTAAGCATCCGCCCAAACGTACGTTAGATGGCTTGCAATAAAACTCACAAAGAAAAAGGCGGCAATCGGGCGTCCCACACGTTTGTGTGATAAACGGCGCTGCTTGTGCCAGACCCATTCTGATAATGCGAGCTCTATCAAGAAGATCAGCGGTAACACGACAAACAAGTGCTGCAAGTCCGCGGTCACCGCACTTTCACTGTCGTCACTAAATAGCACTTCCCAAACTACAGGGTTTAAGTGCAGGTTTATCGACTGATAGGCTTGAGTGTCGACTAATAGAACCGTCAACCCCACCGTTGCAAAGCAGACAGCGACTAATCGAAAGAGTTTCCGTGATGGAATCAAAAATGTCAGCGGGAACAGAATTAACAGGTAAATAGCAAAAACTAAAAAACCAAAATGTCCAACCCAAGAGACGGCGAGATAAAACTGGCCTAATAATGTTTCTGGCCAAGGGGATTGAGCGATATATCGAGTCCCGATGAGCATTGCAGAAATTATGTTGAAGAAAGCAAACCAGTGCCCCCAACCGACTAATCTCGACACTCTTTCGCCGTATGTATTTCCTTTATCTACCATGTACTGTTCTATTTTCCGCTAAATTTTGTGTTTTAGTCTTACTTTTCTTCGACAGAGGCAAGCAATGCTTGAGCAAATTGTTCTGCAATTTTCTTACGTTGAGACTCCGCAACGTGTTGATTTACCACGTTGGTAGCAATATTACCAGCGATCATCAGCATCAAATCTGGAGCGGCTTGGTGTTTTTGAAAAATAGTGCCAACTTCGCTAAGGATAGTTTCAATTTGTTCATTGCTGTATTTTGATGTAATCGGCATAAAGACTCTAATGATGATAGTAGTAAAGCGGCTTATGATAACCTACAATGCGTGACAACTGAAACATAGCACAACGATATTTTCACTATGAGCCTTCATCTTTCCAACCTTATCCTTCATCAACTTCAGAAAAATGACTCTGAAGAGTTAGAAATCCATTTCCGCAGTGATGCACTAGAGCATGATGCGTCCAGCGAGCACTTTGTTTCTGAATTACACCGTGTCTTTCATTCTAAAGCAGGTAAAGGCTTTGGCTCTTTTAAATCAGACAGTGAATTCCAAAACTGGTTGCAGCAATTACGTAGCGGCGATAAAAATTTCTACGATTTCTCTCAACTGTGTGGAACCCGTCTTAAAGATGAAATTTCAAAGTACCCTTTTGCAGAAGAGGGGATCTTTGTTATTGCACAATATCAGTCACTTGCCACTGAATATTTACTGATTGGTATTATACCTTCCAAACAGAGCATGAAAGTCACCGAAGGGTTAGAGATTAGTGCGACAGATTACTTAGATCTGACAAAAATGGACATTGTCGCCCGTCTTGACTTATCAAGTTACGACACCGATAAAGAGTCCAATCGCTATCTGAGTTACATCAAAGGGCGTGTCGGGCGCAAAGTTGCCGATTTCTTCCTAGATTTTCTCCAAGCAGAAGTTGGGCTTGATGTGAAGCAGCAAAACCAAGTGTTGATGCAAGCGGTACAAGATTTTTGCGCGGATTCGAAATTGGAGAAAGAAGAAGCGGTTCAGTACAAAAAGCAAGTATACGACTACTGTAATGAGCAGATAAAATCAGGTGATGAAGTCGAAGTTCGTGAGCTATCTGGTGAATTGCCCGCGAGCCAAGATGGCACCAGCTTTATGGATTTCACCAAAGAGCAAGGTTACGAGTTGGAAGAGAGCTTTCCTGCCGACCGTTCAACCGTACGCAAACTCACTAAATATGTCGGCGCTGGCGGTGGGTTGAATGTCAGCTTTGATAGTGTGCTCATGGGCGAACGCGTGTTTTACGATCCAGAAACGGACACGCTTACCATCAAAGGGACACCACCTAATCTGCGTGATCAGTTGACCCGCAACCAGTAATCTCCTCCCTACTAAGCTTTGCTTCAGTCTAAATAGTAAACGTCTGAAGCAAAGTCATTTTCATTCCTCTCTGCTTGTTCCAAACGGCTTTTTTCATCCTGTGCTGGGTTTTGAGTATCAAGTGAGCTTTTTCGTTGGTTTTCCCATTCTTTCTATGGAAACCACTACCTAAATATAGGGTATTGGCTTTATTGTCGTTTCGCCGCGCCGCTGTGCATGTTTGATTGGCATAACGGATACTCATAACGAGATATATTAATTTATCTTATTGTTTATTAAAAATAAAAAGTTCTATATTCATGATTCGTTACGTTTTCAATTGGCTCAATAATCTTCGTAAGATCATCGACTAACTCTAGTTTTTAGCAAAATTTGATAAAAATTAAGCAAAAACTGGAAGAAAAATCTAAATATGACTTGAGATTTGTTGCTGAAAATTGAAAGATGGAAAGCATATTTGAACGAGTACACGGAGAGTTAATGATGAGAGTTGGTTTGATTGGTTGGCGTGGCATGGTGGGTTCTGTCCTAATGCAACGTATGATTGAAGAAAAAGACTTCGATCTTATCGAACCTGTTTTCTACAGCACCTCGCAAGTCGGTATTCCTGCTCCAAACTTTGGTAAAGATGCAGGTAACTTGCAAGATGCCTACGATATCGACAGCCTAAAACAGTTGGATGCAGTGATTACTTGTCAAGGCGGTGGTTACACAGAGAAAGTGTTCCCAGCACTTCGTCAAGCTGGCTGGAAAGGTTACTGGATTGACGCTGCATCAACATTGCGCATGGATAAAGATGCGATTATCACACTTGATCCCGTCAACTTAGCGCAAATTCAGCAAGGCATTCACGGTGGTACCAATACGTTCGTTGGTGGTAACTGCACGGTGAGTTTGATGCTAATGGGCTTAGGCGGCTTATTTGAGAAAGGCCTTGTTGAGTGGATGAGCGCGATGACTTATCAAGCGGCATCCGGTGCTGGCGCGAAAAATATGCGCGAGTTGATTTCCCAAATGGGCGTGATTAACGATTCTGTTAGCTCTGAGCTGGCTAACCCTGCAAGTTCAATTCTTGATATCGATAAGAAAGTCGCTGACACCATGCGCTGCGCTTCTTTCCCTACTGATAATTTCGGTGTGCCATTGGCCGGTTCTTTAATTCCTTGGATTGACGTTAAACGCGACAATGGTCAAAGCAAAGAAGAGTGGAAAGCGGGCGTTGAAGCTAACAAGATTTTGGGTAATACCAACCCGGTTGCGATTGATGGTACTTGTGTACGTATTGGTGCGATGCGTTGCCATGCACAAGCGCTTACCATTAAGCTGAAACAAGATGTCCCGATGGATGAAATCGAAGAGATCATTGCGACTCATAACGATTGGGTAAAAGTGATCCCGAATGAACGCGATATCACGACTCAAGAGCTTTCTCCAGCGAAAGTAACTGGAACCATGTCAGTCCCTGTCGGTCGCCTACGTAAAATGGCGATGGGCAACGATTTCCTCAATGCGTTTACAGTAGGTGACCAACTGCTATGGGGCGCAGCAGAACCACTGCGTCGTACATTACGCATTATCCTTGCAGAAAAAGCTTAATCATTATAAAGCTCTCAATAGCAAAAGCGCCCATTCGGGCGCTTTTCTTTTATCGGTACTTGCTGGTTGATGTCACATGCTTAACAACTATCGAAAGCTCGCGACGTGCTCGACAAGCGATTGGGCTTCTTTGCCTAATAACTGAGAGCTTTGTAACGTTCGAGCGATGGTCTCGCGTCCGGCTTGAGTGAGTTCATTGGTTTCAGTCGCGTGAGTCGCAACTTCTTGAGAGACTTGGGCTTGTTGCTCTGCCGCTGCCGCTATTGAGGTTGAGTGACTATTGATTAAGTTGACCTGTTCTGTAATGGATTCCAATGCTTGCTCCGCTTGTGAGGTAATCTGCGTGACATGTGTGGCTTTCTCTAAGCTTTCTGTCATTTGCTGATTTGAGCTTTGTGTCGAAGCGTTGAGCTGCTTAATAAAGTCAACGACGCTGCCCACCGAATTCTGAGTTCGTTGGGCGAGGGTGCGGACTTCATCGGCGACCACGGCAAACCCTCGACCTTGCTCGCCAGCCCGCGCGGCTTCAATGGCAGCGTTGAGCGCCAGCAGGTTAGTTTGCTCGGCAATCTCACTGATCATTTTGATAATAGATTGAATCTCTTGACTGCTTTTATCCACTTGCTCGTTGGCTTTGGCGAGGTTTGTGAGCTGGTCATGCAGCACCGTGACTTCCGAAACCACTTGCTCCACTTTGTTTTTACCCAAGGTTGAAGCTTGCTTAGCTTTTTCCGTTCCTTCAGCAATAAACTCGACTTGCTGAGCTATGTCATTTGACGAGGTTGCCAGTTCTTCGATGGCTGTCACCATAGACTCTAATTGCTGCTGCTGGTTTTGAGATTGCTGGTTATTGATGTTGGCATCGTCAGCCACTGCCGACGAGAGATCACTGACTTGCTCACTTGATTGGCGAATTTGCCTCACCAAATCGTTCAACTGATGAGCCATCGCCGACACGCCATTTTTAAGTTGGATGATCTCGTTTTGAGTGTTGGCATTGCCAGTTTCAAGCTCTAAGCTCAGTTCTCCATCGCCTAAGCGTTGCACGGCTTGTGAGATTGATTTCATTGGCTTGAGTACGCGACCAATCGTGAGCGTTAGCAAAATAAAGGTGATGATGCCGCCTGCGAGCGACATTAGGCTTACAAGCCAGATGAGTGTTTTACTGTCTTTGGTTAATTCACTTTGCTGGCTACCGCCAATCAAATACCAGTTCCAGCCTTTGATTTTGGTAAACACCGCGTACATCGGGAGTTTTGCACCATCGGTGTCTTGGGTGTATTGAACTAACCCCTGTTGCTGTTCGGCGAGTTTCGCAAAAGGTTGCTGACCACTTGCATCGGTCAGTTGAGTCAGATTGTCGAGACCACTGAGCGTCTCATCGGCCAATAACAATTTTCCTAGCCTGTCGTGGTCTGCATCGGCGACCAGAGTATTACCTGAATCCCCCCATTTAATGGTGTATAGCGACGCAAAGATTTTTTGGGTGATGGTGGAGACTGGTAGGTAAACCGCAAACACCGCGCCTGGTTTTTTGTCGCGAGTCATAACCGGTTCGTAATATGAGATATATTGCTTGCCGCCATACTGATAAAACGTAGAGTAGCTTTTGCCATTCATCAGCTTTTCGTAACCGACAAACTCCTTATCCATGACTTTAGATACGTAGCGTTCACCTTGTTCATCGGTTAGTGAGCTGGAGATACTTAACCAGCTGTTGTCCATTAACGCAAACAAGGTGGCTTTGGCTCCGGTGTCTGTGGTGAAAGTATCAACCAACTCGGTGTTATTGACCAAGGGCAAGCCATAGAGATCAATGTTGTAGATTTGATATTGACCAAACGGCAGCTTCATATCCTGAATTTCAAATCCTGCCAAATAGCCATTTTTTAGCGTGGATGTTAGAACGCGTGTGGTATCGACATACGCATCGTATTGACCACTAATAGTGTCAGAGATTGCGCTTAGACGAGATTGCTGCTCTTTGTAGAGGGACGAGAGAAAGATTTTCGACGTATTGAAATACACCAAGCTCGCTAAAGCGGTGAATACCACGGCTAATGCCACGATCATCACTAGCTTGACCTGAAAACCAACTCGCTTGTTATTAAAATAATTCATTATATTGATTGTCATGATACATCCATGGTTAGGCAGAATGTAAAGTCACAATATCGACAAGGTTATAAATAAAACATCGTTTTGATTTGTGTTTTTGTCATTGGTCACAGAGCAATTGTCAGCTTTGATACTTAGCTCAAACATTTGAATTACTTGGAATCAAGATCGCTACAACTATAGATTGAGCTAAAATTACGTTCGTTTTTGTCCGCCATTAAAGCCTGCTAGTTTCTCGAAGTTAATGAAATTTCGATGTTTATTTATAAAAATAAGCCCAACTTTATTAACTGGTATCTATCGTAATATAGAGAAATATTCTCTGACGCTATTACATAAGTGATTTATAATTTAGTGATTGTTAAACCCTTAAGAGCGCAGCTAAGCGTTTGATTGCAAAATGACTTAAGGAACAGCATGGTGTTTGTAAGCTGGTATAACGCGTCAATTAAACGAAAGATTGGTGGGCTTTTTGTTTTGCTACTTTCGTTTCTATTGGCAACGATTGTTTATTCAATCTACAAAATTCAGTTGATCGAAGAAGAGATGAGGGAAGTGGCGTATCTGGATATCCCTCTCAGCCAGATCATGAATCAAATCGAGTTTATCGAGCTTGAGCAGCACCTCGAATTTGAACAAGTGTTACTCGGTGACTTAGATCCTAATGCGCTAGAACCCCATCAACAGTTTGTGATGGAGAAAAATAAGCTCAAGCAGTTGCTTGACCGCGCCATTAACCTGATTTCAGATAGCCTCAACCAAGAAGCGCTTCAGCTCAATGTTGTCGAGCACCAGCAAGTGTCTGCGTCGCTGAGTGATTACTACCAACTCAGCCGCCGCTATGAAGATAAACTGACACAAGTCATGTTAGCGCCTAAGGCTCATGAACAAGATATTGAGCAAATAGAAACACTCGCAGCCGAATTAGAAGCACTGCAAAAGCAGGTGATAGAACGCCTGAATCAAATCTCCCGCCGCGACGCTTATTACACAGAGCAACATGAGAAGGAGTTCTTGTTTGTGAACTCTGCGCTTGGTATTACGGCATTGGTATTAGGCTTACTGCTGACCGTGTATATTGTTCGATTAATCCTTACACGTATTCGTCGCATTCAGGGTGAAATCCACAGCCTCAACAATTCGCTGGAACATGGTGAGCCTGTGCCCGCACCGGACATCAGCGACGTGGACAGTCGTGATGAACTGGCAAGTTTAGAAAAAGACATTCAGCGCGTTATGCTCAGTTTGTCAGGAGAGATGACCTATCGGGAAGAAGTGGAAAAGCAGCTGTTGAAACTGGCAACACAAGACAGACTGACGGGCGTGTTTAACCGCCATAAATGGGAAGAAGAAATTGCTAAGCAAGTAAACTTAGCTAAGCGTGGTTATCAGTTTGGTTTGATCATTCTTGATATTGACCATTTTAAAAGGGTTAACGACCAGCATGGCCACGATACGGGCGATCAATTGCTAAAGCGTATCACGGCGACCATCAGTGAACGGCTACGTAAAACCGACATGTTGTTTCGAATTGGTGGTGAAGAGTTTGCGATCATTTTGCCAATGCTCGACAAGCCAGCATTGGAAGCGGTGGCTGAATCACTACAAAGTCTGATTGAAAGTAAACGTTATGAAGATTTACCTCCGGTGACGGTCAGTCTCGGCGTGACCACGTTTCGCGAGTTCGATGATGAAACTTCCCTTTTCAAACGAGCAGACAGCGCTTTGTATGATGCGAAACGACTTGGCCGCAATCAGGTGGTGTATCGTGAGTAACACCAATGTGATTACCGTAGCATTAACAAAAAAGCCCCACGCGGGGCTTTTTTAGTGAGATTGCGTATTTTGCTTAACTAGCCATGGCGACGTTTAAACAGCAGCAGTAAATTGAAAATGAGCAGCACACTAATAAATACCGTCAATACCCAAAGGCCCGCTTGCAAAGCGTGAAGTTGAAAGCGATCGCTCGCTTCAATATGTTGAGTGTAAAAGGCACCTGCGAGGGCAGTACCTAATGCCAACGCGGCTTGTTGCAGGGTGGTCATTAATGCGCTTCCCACACCCGCGAATTTGGCAGGAATACCCGATAACCCAATTCGAATGGCACTGTTTACCACAAACGCATTACCGACACCGACCACCACCATAGGTAGGAACAGCACGGTTGCTGTCAATGATTCCGCATACTGGGTGAGGGTCGTGTAGAGGTAGACATAGCCAATCAAGCACAAGACAGCACCTAGAATCATGACACCGCGAAACGCCGATTTTCCCATCATTTTGGCGATTTTTGCCACCATCAAAGAGCCTGCAAAGTACGAGAGCCCTAAACCCAGAAAGCCATTTCCGGATGCATAAGCGGGCCACTGAAAGCCCGACTGTAATGTTAACGCAACCACAAACATAAAGCCGCCAAACGTTGCGCTCAACATCATTAAGCTAAACATCCCCGCTTGCACATTGGGTTCTTTCAGTAGGGAGGGAGGAAGCAGCGGCGCATCATTGCTGGCTTCTTTGCGCCTCTCAATATTCCACAGTAAAACGCCAAGAGGAATCGTGACCACGAGTAACCCCCATATATGCCATGACCAGTGATCTTCTGCACCCAAGGAAATGGAGGTAAGAATGAGGCCCACAATCATGGCAAATAACAGGGTACCTAAGCCATCGAGGGACATCGCATGCTGTTCTTTCGTTTCAGGAATGTGTTTTTTACCAAAATACAAAATGGCGGCACAAAAAGGGAGATTCAGATAAAACACGGAGCGCCAACCCATTCCAAATAAATCGGCAGAAACCAGCCAACCACCAAGAATTTGGCCGATGACAAAGGAGAGGCCGCCAACAGAACCGTATAAGCCAATTGCTTTTGAGTGACGCTCTCCACTTAACGACACATGTATCGTGGCGAGAATTTGTGGCATCAATAGTGCGGCTGCCACGCCCTGTAGTATGCGTGCACCGATCAGCAAGTAAATGGTTTGTGCCATACCACACAGCAGTGACGAGAGGGCAAATAAGCAAATACCCACCATAAACAACTTCTTGCGTCCGTAGCGGTCGCCAAGACGTCCACTCATGGCCAGAAATACTGAAAAGGCTAAGCCATACAACGAGACAACAAGACCGAGTTGTAGATCGCTGGCTTGCAGCGTTTGGCGAATGGCATCAAGCGCGACATTCACGATGGAGAAATCCATCTGTGGCATTAACTGCCCAAGTATTAATAGAGTTAAACCAGCAGCGGTTAACTGGCTTTTGTTGCTGTCATTCAAGTAACACGACCTTAGTTCGGGGAAAACTACGTGCCATTATGAAGACAAAACAGCGATAGAGCCAGTGAGGACTTGGGGATGAGAGATATAAAAAACCGCACTAAAAAGCGCGGTTTAGGAGAAGGGAATCAATCTGTTGTTATGCCAGGCCAGGAAATAAACTGCGCAGGCCATTGGCAATAAATTCAATCCCCAATGCGCCTAGAATTAGACCCATGATACGGGTAATTACGTTGATGCCAGTTTGACCAAGAAAACGCACGATGAGTGGTGCAGAGCGAAATAGAAGCCATGAGCAACCACAAAACACTACGATAGTTAGGCAGATACCTAAAGTATCCATCATTCCCGGATAACGTGAACCGTAAACAATGGTTGAACTGATTGCACCAGGCCCGGCCATTAACGGCATGGCGAGCGGTACGACGCCGACTTGTTCTCGGCTAATGTATTCCGATTTTTCCTGTTTATTCTGTTTATCTTCACCAAGTTTACCGCTCATCATTGAAAACGCGATGCTCATCAGCAGCAGACCGCCAGCGACACGAAACGAATCGAGGGAAATGCTAAACATATCTAGTAGCAGTTGTCCGCCGAGCAGCGAGACAATCAGAATGACCGCAACCGCGATATTCGCGGTGCCTGCCGTTTTATGTTTTTCCTCAATGGTCATGTGTCCGGTAAGCGACACGAATACCGGCATAATCCCTACCGGATTGACCGCAGCTACTAATCCCAGAAAAAACTGAAGAAAAATAGCCAAATCGAAACTTTGCATAACTTGCGTACTCAAAGAAAAAAGGATCAAGGTGAATGTTAGGTGAGGCGCTAATGTAAGGCAAAAATCACTTTGGTTCGAATGAAAAAAACTAACCTGTCAGCCATTGCAGATGTGAGAAAAACTAATTTATGGTTTTAAGGTAAACGGCTTTTTGCCACGATGTTAACTACAATGGCAGCAACGTATCCATAGATAGGAACGGTCTATAATGAGCAAAGTTATTTCATAATCATCGCGACAAAGTAGAGAGTTTATCGAGGCTCTCTATACTTTTTAGTGGCACGAAAATCACGATACACATGTAATTAAGTGGTTAAAAATGAAACTTTTTTACAAGAGGGCTGAAAGAGGCGTGAAAATTTCTCAAAAATATGTGTTTTTTTTACAAACGCGAAGTTATTAAAAGCTGTTTAAATTCAGTTACTTAGGTTTTTTCTTTTGTGCGGCGCACTACTTTAGAGGTAAAGAGCTTTTCATAACTGATCTGGGTCAATTTATTTCGAATACTGAAATAATATACTCAAGCCATGGAAAGAAATTACTTACATTGAAAGCCGTTTACTAAGAGTGTTGTTAGATAAGTAACTGAAACATCAGTAGAGAAACGTCCACAACCTTACTAAAAAGTTTTTAATATTTGTTATTTTAGGAGATTCACTATGCCTGTAACCAACTTGGCTGAACTTGATGCTCTCGTCGCTCGCGTAAAAGCGGCTCAAGAAGAATTTGCAACTTACTCTCAAGAGCAAGTAGACAAAATTTTCCGTGCAGCATCTCTAGCGGCAAACCAAGCCCGTATCCCTCTTGCTCAACAAGCAGTTGCGGAATCTGGCATGGGTATTGTCGAAGATAAAGTGATCAAAAACCACTTCGCATCTGAGTTTATTTACAATAAATACAAAGATGAAAAAACCTGTGGTGTTCTAGACGAAGATGACAACCTAGGCACTATGACTATCGCAGAACCTGTTGGTATTATCTGTGGTATTGTTCCAACCACTAACCCAACTTCAACCGCAATCTTCAAATCTCTTATCTCTTTGAAGACTCGTAACGGTATCATCTTCTCACCACACCCACGCGCAAAACACTCAACAAACGATGCAGCGAAATTGGTTCTTGAAGCCGCTGTTGCTGCTGGCGCACCACGTGACATCATTGGCTGGATCGATGAGCCGTCAGTTGAGCTTTCTAACGCATTGATGAAACATGAAGGCATTGCGCTTATCCTTGCAACAGGTGGTCCTGGCATGGTTAAAGCAGCTTACTCTTCTGGTAAACCGGCTATCGGTGTTGGTGCAGGTAACGTTCCTGTTGTTATCGACGAAAGCGCAGACATTAAACGTGCTGTCGCCTCTGTACTGATGTCAAAAACCTTCGATAACGGCGTTGTTTGTGCGTCTGAGCAAGCGGTTATCGTTGTTGACGATGTATACGACGAAGTGAAAGAGCGTTTTGCCACTCACAAAGCGCACGTTTTATCAAAAACTGATGCGGATAAAGTGCGTAAAGTTCTGCTTATCGATGGAGCACTGAATGCGAAAATCGTTGGTCAACCTGCGACTGTGATTGCAGAAATGGCCGGTGTTAAAGTCCCTGCTGATACTAAAATCCTTGTGGGTGAAGGTCTCGGTGAAGTGTCTTACGACGATGAGTTCGCTCACGAGAAATTGTCTCCAACATTGGGCATGTTCCGCGCGTCTTCATTTGAAAACGCGGTAGACCAAGCGGTGACAATGGTTGAAATCGGTGGTATCGGCCATACATCAGGTCTTTACACGAACCAAGATGTTAACGCAGACCGTATCCGTTACTTCGGTGACAAACTAAAAACAGCTCGTATTCTTATCAATATCCCAACCACTCACGGTGGTATTGGTGACTTGTACAACTTCAATGTTGCACCTTCATTGACGCTAGGTTGTGGTTCTTGGGGTGGTAACTCTATCTCTGAAAACGTAGGTCCTAAACACCTAATCAACAAGAAAACTGTTGCGAAGCGAGCTGAGAATATGTTGTGGCACAAACTACCTAAGTCAATCTACTTCCGTCGTGGTAGCCTTCCGATCGCACTTAGCGACCTAGAAGGTAAGAAACGTGCATTCCTAGTGACTGACCGCTTCCTATTCAACAACGGTTATGCTGACGAAGTTGTGAGCCTACTGAAAGGTCTAGGCCTTGAAGTTCAAACTTTCTTTGACGTAGAAGCGGATCCAACGCTATCGGTCGTTAAGAAAGGTGCTGCTCAAATGCAGAGCTACCAACCGGATGTGATTCTTGCGCTAGGTGGTGGTTCACCAATGGATGCTGCGAAAATCATGTGGGTGATGTACGAGCACCCAGAAACGCACTTCGAAGAGCTTGCAATGCGCTTTATGGATATCCGTAAACGTATCTACAAGTTCCCTAAAATGGGTCAAAAAGCAGAGCTTGTTTGTATCACTACCACTTCAGGTACTGGTTCAGAAGTAACACCATTCGCGGTTGTTACCGATGACCAAACTGGCGCGAAATACCCATTGGCGGATTACGAGCTAACTCCTCAAATGGCTATCGTTGATGCGAACCTAGTCATGAATATGCCGAAGTCTCTAACTGCATTCGGTGGTTACGATGCGGTAACTCACGCGCTAGAAGCTTACGTATCTGTTCTGGCAAGCGAGTACTCAGACGGTCAAGCGCTACAAGCTCTTAAACTGCTAAAAGAGTACCTACCTTCAAGCTATGCAAATGGTGCGAATGACCCAATTGCTCGTGAGAAAGTACACAATGGCGCAACCATCGCTGGTATGGCATTTGCCAACGCGTTCCTTGGTGTTTGTCACTCAATTGCTCACAAAATCGGTGCGGAGTTCCACCTTCCACACGGTCTTGCTAACGCATTGATGATTTCAAACGTTATCCGTTACAACGCGAATGACAACCCAACTAAACAAACTGCGTTCTCTCAATACGACCGTCCACAAGCACGCCGTCGTTACGCAGAAGTTGCTGAGCACTTAGGTCTGGTTCAACCTGGCGACCGTACTGCACAGAAAATTGAGCGTCTACTTGCTTGGTTGGATGAGCTAAAACAAAACTTGGATATTCCAATGTCTATCCAAGCCGCCGGTGTTAATGAAGCTGACTTCTTAGCGAAAGTTGACCAACTAGCGGTTGACGCGTTCGATGACCAATGTACTGGTGCGAACCCACGTTACCCTCTAATCAGCGAGCTAAAAGAAGTGCTTAAAGCGTCTTACTACGGTAAAGCGTTTGTTGAAGGTGAAACCTTCGAAGGCACTACCGTTATCAAGAAAAAAGCTGACCAAGTTGCTGAAAAACCAGCAGCAAAACCAGCAGCAAGCAAAAAGCCAAAAGCTGAAGCATAAGAGAGATTTTCGCTAGCACGAAATCTACGATGTCGACAAAGCCCTAGCCCCGCGCTGGGGCTTTTTTTATGCCTGATTGGGGCATCGGTGAGGGGCACTTATGTACCAGTCGAACGCTTGCTGGGAGTAGGGGTAAAGCGCTTTTGATGGCAATAAAAAAGGCACCGTTCGGCGCCTTTTACATATTCGACTCACAGTGAACTCGCGTTTACTTCTCGTCATCAGGTAAGCGTACGTTAAGCTCCAGTACTGCGATATCTTCGTCTTTTTGTTCAAACGACAAATCGACCATAGAAGGGTCTATCGCGACGTACTTTTTAATGACGGCCAGAATGTCTTCTTTCATCTGCGGCAAGTAGGCCGGAGAAGGTTCATTTTGACTGCGTCGCTCCGCAACGATAATTTGTAGTCGCTCTTTGGCGAGGCTGGCGGATGCTTTCTTATTGGGTCTAAAAAACTCAAGTAGTGACATAATGTCGTTAGCCTCCAAATAGTCGTTTAAAGATGCCTTTTTTCTCCTCGACCAAGAAGCGGAACTCCACTTGTTCACCAAGAAGGCGGTCAACGGTATCGCTGTACGCCATACCTGCGTCTGACTGCTCATCAAAGACCACAGGGACACCTTTGTTTGATGCGTTTAACACCGCTTGGCTTTCTGGAATTACCCCAAGCAATGAAATATGTAAAATCTCTTCAACGTCTTCGACACTTAGCATTTCACCCTGATTGACACGCGCTGGATTGTAGCGAGTCAATAGTAGGTGCTGCTTGACGGGCTCAAGGCCTTGTTCTGCGCGTTTTGATTTTGAATCCAAAATGCCCAAAATACGGTCAGAATCGCGAACTGATGAAACTTCAGGGTTGGTAGTAACAATTGCTTCATCTGCATAGTATAGCGCCATTAGCGCACCTTGCTCGATGCCTGCAGGCGAATCACAAATGACAAAATCGAAGCCCATTTCGTCAAGTTCATTGAGTACGCGCTCTACGCCATCATGGGTGAGGGCGTCTTTATCACGCGTTTGTGATGCAGGTAAGATGAACAAATTTTCTGTGCGTTTGTCTTTGATCAGTGCTTGATTCAGGGTTGCTTCGCCATTGATCACGTTAACAAAATCGTAGACGACACGACGCTCACAGCCCATGATCAAATCGAGGTTACGCAAGCCGATATCAAAATCAACCACCGCGGTCTTTTTGCCCTTAAGCGCTAAGCCAGAAGCGATTGCCGCGCTCGATGTTGTTTTTCCCACGCCGCCTTTACCCGACGTGACAACTATAATGCGTGCCATGAAATAGATTCCTTATCTTTTTATATTGTTAGCAACTCAAGCTTAAGAGAGTCGTCTTGCAAACTGAGCATAACTTTTTGCTGCCATAGCTCAGGTGCAAATTGTTCAGTGAGCCAATAATGTCCAGCAATGGACATCAACTCGGCGTTCAGTTGATTGCAGATAATCACTGCATTGGTATTACCACTCGCTCCAGCAATGGCGCGGCCGCGTAGCGTACCATGAATGTGGATTGAGCCATCCGCGATCACTTCAGCGCCTTCGCTGACATGATTGAGGATGACTAAGTCGCAGTCTTTCGCGTAGATCTGTTGTCCAGAACGCACTGGGGTACGGATAACCTTGGTCGGGACCATTTGGGCAGGCGCTTGCGAGGGCGATTTACTGGCACTCATGACCGCAAAGCCGGCTTGTGATGCGAGGTTTTGCGTGCGCTTATCTTTACTGCCTGAGATCCCGACAGGAATCATACCCGCGGTCTGAATACCTTGCTTTAATTGTTTAAAGTCGACGTCTTTTTCCACGTTATCAATATTGATAACCACGGGCGCACTGGCGAAAAAGGCGGGAGCCTGATCGACCTTTTCTTGTAAAAAATGGATAGCTTGTTCGACATTATTGTCAGAAAGGTGCAAAACTGACAGAGTAAAGCTGCTACCTTTTAGGTCTGGGGTGCGTGACATCTTGAATTATGGACCTCGATAAATCATCACCAAACGAGAATTGGCGTTGCTTGAGACTAGGGATGTCATGTTATATTTCCTCAGAAGGCACAGCAAGTTATCTCGTGTTTAATTCTTCGTTTTGAGAACATTTTTTTCGAAACGCTGACGTTTATAGAGTTGTTACATTAAAAAGGCTTCCAATGCTCTGTACCATTTACAAAAGTACCAAGAAAGAAGGTGCTTACCTGTATGTTCCAAAGAAGGACGATTTTTCACAAGTTCCTGACACACTTATGGCGATGTTCGGCAAACCTTCGCTGGTTATGATGATTAATCTGGATGGACGCGATTTAGCGCAAGTCGATGTAGCGAAAGTGAAACAATCGCTCATCGATGACGGCTTCTTTTTGCAATTGCCGCCACCGCCAGAAAATCTATTAGAGAAATACAAAGAGCAAAAAGCGAAACAGGGTTCATAATTATTCAAGATTATTGGCCTAGCATGATCGAACGAAGGTAATTGGCCCAAGGAGCAAAACATTGAAAAAAATCGTGTCAGTGGCTTTAAGTTTTGCAATGTCGGGCGCCGTGATGGCCGCCGACGTTGAATTTGACCAATATGTAGAAGGGCTGAAACAAGAAGCGCAGCAAAAAGGCATTTCACAACAAGTGATTGATGAAGCCTTTGCTGACGTCACTTACAAGCCTCGTGCCGTTAAGGCAGACCGCAATCAACCGGAAAAACGCTTAACTCTTGACGAGTACATTCCACGCGCCGCACCTGCGTGGAAAGTAAAGCAAGCTCGCGAATTATACCGGCAACACCACGATGAATTAGTAACAATTGGTAAACAATATGGTGTGCAACCGCGCTTCATCGTTGCGCTGTGGGGTGTGGAGAGTAATTTCGGTAAATTTACTGGGGGTTATAGCGTCATTGATGCATTGGCAACGATGGCTTACGATGGGCGCCGCGAAGACTTCTTCCGAAGTGAAGCGATGGCAGCGTTAACCATTCTCGAACAAGGGCATATTTCAGCGAGTGAGATGAAAGGCTCTTGGGCGGGTGCCATGGGGCAGTGTCAATTTATGCCGAGTTCGTTTCTGGCGTTCGCCGCTGATGGTAACGGAGACGGCAAAAAAGACATTTGGGGCACCGAAGCGGATGTGTTTGCATCAACGGCGAATTATCTAAGTAAGTCAGGTTGGGACGACAACTTTACCTGGGGACGCCAAGTGAAGTTGCCAAAGGGATTTGACCTGAGCATTCAAGGTCGTGATAAAGATAAAGCCAAAACGCTGTCTGAATGGAGCGCGTTGGGGGTAACCCGTTATGACGGCAGCCCTCTACCGAAGTTGACCAATGACATCGACGCATGGCTCATTGCACCGGATGATGAGAATGGTCGCGTTTATTTGGTCTACAACAACTATAATGTGTTGATGAAGTGGAATCGTTCGTACTATTTCGCTCTTGCGGTAAGCCACCTCGCTGATCTTATTTATTAATAAATCAACAGGTCTGATAAAAATCCACAACCCGGCGACGAGCTGTGTTGTGGTTTTTTTATAAGGAAACTTATATGGAATTATCGATAGCTGCCTCTTTGGCGTTAATCGGCTTGCTTTCTCTCATTTGCCAACTGATTGGTTGGCGATTGCACCTTCCTGCGATACTCCCTCTTTTATTGGTGGGGTTAGCCGTTGGGCCGGGTTTTGACATCATTAACCCAGACCAATTGTTTGGCGACACCCTGTTCCCTCTTATTTCGCTTGGTGTAGCAATCATCCTATTTGAGGGCTCATTAACGCTCAATATTCAGGAGATACGCGGTCACGGTCGAATGGTGATGAACCTTGTCACGACGGGAATTGGCGTGACGTGGGTCTGTGTGACATTAGGGGCGCATTTTCTGGCAGGTTTTGAGTGGTCACTGGCAGCTCTGTTCTCAGCGCTGGTGGTGGTGACCGGGCCAACGGTTATTGCTCCCATGCTAAAAAGTGTTCACCCTAAAGCGGAACTCGGGCGTATTTTGCGCTGGGAAGGGATCATCATCGACCCTCTAGGTGCTCTGCTTGCGGTACTGGTTTACGAGTTTATTGTTTCTGCCGCTGAGCCAACAGAGCATTTAGTCAGTGCCTTTACTATGGTGATTGGCGTCGGGTTAGGGCTCGGTATTTTGGCCGGAGTCTTTGTTGCCAAAATGCTCAAAAGTAACTGGGTGCCACATTATTTACGCAATATTGCTGTGCTGACCATTGTTTTGTCGATGTTTGCGTTGTCGAATGAGTTACAAGAAGAGTCGGGGCTTTTGACGGTGACCATCATTGGTATGTGGCTTGCCAATGTCAAAAACCTCAACTTAGACGACATTATTGAGTTTAAAGAAACCTTAACCGTGCTGCTCATCTCGGGATTATTTATTTTGCTCGCGAGTCGACTGGACTCCAATGCATTTACCTCGCTCGGATGGGGCGGTCTTGGCGTTTTGGCCGTGGTAATGTTTGTTGCTCGTCCATTGTCGGTATGGTTATGTGGGATTGGAACGGGGCTGACTTCAAAAGATAAATGGTTTCTATCATGGATTGCTCCGCGTGGGATCGTTGCCGCAGCGGTTTCGTCGCTGTTCGCGATTCGCTTAAGTGATATGGGATTATTCGAAGGGGTTGATAAACTGGTACCGCTGGTGTTTTTGATGATCATTGGTACGGTTGTCACGCAAAGCCTAACGGCGCGTTTGTGGGCTAATTTTTTGGGTGTAACCGAAGGTAAGCCACAGGGAATGCTGATTTTTGGTGCCACAACATTTACTCGCGCTTTTGCTCAAACGTTGGCCAAACACAAAATTAAAACCATTTTGGCGGACACCAACTGGGAGAGCATTCGTTTATCGAGAATGAATAATCTCAATGTCTATTTTGGTAACCCGGCGTCAAGCCATGCAGAAAGTCATTTGGATTTAGCGGGGATTGGTAAAGTGATGGTGGCTTCGCCGTATCGTCAAGCCAATCCGATTGTCTCAATGTACTACCAAAATGACTTTGGTGAAAACGCGGTGTATCAATTGAGTGTCGGGGAAAACACCCACGAGCGTTACAAAGTGGATCGCAACCCAAATGAAGTGCTGTTTGGTGATGGCGTAAGTTATGCGATGCTCAATTCAATGATGGCACAGGGAAGCACAATTAAAAGTACGTCAATCACTGAAAACTTTACTATCGCTCAATTTTGGGAGTGCAACCCCAAGGCATTGCCGTTGTGTTTAGTGAAGGATGGTAAGTTATGGCTACTGACGGCAAAAGACGTGCTGGAAGAAATTAAAACCCAAGGCTGGGATTTAATCAGCGTGATTCCACCGCAAACAGAAGTGGTGGATAACGTGATTCAAAGCAAAGCCAGTTGATTGGTTCATCATAAAAAATGGCAGCCGAGTTGGCTGCCATTTTTGTATCCAAAGTTTGGTTAATCGTTACTTTTTGGTATGGAACTGCTCACATGCCAGCATGGTGTTTTCAATTAAACTGGCGACGGTCATTGGCCCAACGCCACCTGGGACAGGAGTAATAAAGCTCGCTCGCTCTTTGGCTTTGGCGTACTCAACATCGCCAACCAACTTGCCGTTATCCATGCGGTTGATGCCGACATCAACGACCACTGCGTCTTCTTTGATCCATTCGCCAGGAATGAAGTTGGGCTTACCCACCGCAACAACTACGATATCTGCCTGACGCACATGGCTTTCTAAATCTTTGGTAAATCGGTGGCAAGTCGTGGTTGTACACCCTGCAAGTAATAGCTCAAGTGTCATTGGGCGGCCAACAATGTTGGAGGCACCGACGATCACCGCGTGCTTACCGCGTAAGTTAATGTTGTAACGATCCAGCAGAGTAATGATACCTTTTGGCGTGCATGAGCGAAGAGTGGGAATGCGCTGAGCCAAACGGCCAACGTTGTATGGGTGGAATCCATCCACATCTTTCTCTGGAATGATGCGCTCTAGGACATGCGTGGAGTCGATACCAGCAGGCAGGGGTAACTGAACCAAAATACCATCGATTTGTTCATCGGCATTAAGCTCATCAATTAGCTTAAGGAGATCCGCTTCGCTGGTGGTGGCTGGAAGATCAAACGATTTTGATACAAACCCGACTTCCTCGCAGGCGCGACGCTTACTACCAACATAAACTTGAGACGCAGGATCTTCACCTACCAATACCACGGCTAAACCTGGTGCACGTAAACCCGCTTCAACACGCGCTTTTACTCGAGCCGCAACTTCTGAACGGACGGTTTGAGAAATAAGAGTTCCATCAATATTTTGAGCAGACATGACTTTCCTTAAGAAATCGAATTGCCAAACGAATTGCTGCGCATTGTCGCAAATAATTAAGATAACATCCACACGCAAACGTTTGCTTTGGGGTGTTTTTAGTCACTAATTCGTTGGATGGCCTTTTTTTAGGCGGTCAGAACAGAATGTTATAGAAAGCCGTTGATTTAACATTTTGAACTCGTATAATCCTTCCTCTGTAGCGCGCCCTTAGCTCAGTTGGATAGAGCACGTGCCTTCTAAGCATGTGGTCACAGGTTCGAATCCTGTAGGGCGTGCCATTTATTTAAGGCGTTGGCATTGATTTGCCAGCGCCTTTTTCGTTTCTGCTTTTTATACATCCACTTGTGTTGTGTCCTCGCACTGAGTTGTCGTTATTTGACCAACCAATCCACGAAACAGGGGTGATGTTAATCACAAAAACTGTTAATATCTCGTCACTTTGAAAGTTGGCTAATGCCAACTTTTTGCTTATTTACCATCCAACAACTTGGAATTTCTTGTGCTAACGACTGCAAACATCACCATGCAATTTGGCGATAAGCCATTGTTTGAAAACATCTCGATTAAATTCGGTAATGGCAACCGTTACGGCCTGATTGGTGCGAACGGCTGCGGCAAATCTACGTTTATGAAGATCCTGAGCGGTGAACTTGAGCCATCGGCTGGGTCCGTGGCGATCGATCCTAATGAGCGTATGGCAAAGCTTGGTCAGGATCAGTTTGCGTTTGAAGAATTTTCTGTGGTCGATACCGTGATTATGGGCCACAAAGAGTTGTGGCAAGTAAAAGAAGAGCGTGACCGTATTTACGCTCTGCCAGAAATGTCGGATGAAGATGGCATGCGTGTTGGCGATCTAGAAACCGAATTTGCCGAAATGGATGGCTACTCTGCAGAAGCGCGCGCCGGTGAACTGTTACTTGGCCTTGGGATTCCTGAAGAGCAACATTTTGGGTTGATGAGTGAAATCGCTCCGGGTTTAAAACTGCGTGTGTTATTGGCGCAGGTGCTTTTCGCAGAGCCTGAAATTATGCTGCTTGATGAGCCAACCAACAACTTGGACATGCATACCATTGCCTGGCTTGAGCAGGTGTTGCTCGCACGTAACTGTACAATGATCATCATCTCGCACGACCGCCACTTCCTAAATACCGTGTGTACCCACATGGCAGATTTAGATTACGGTGAACTGCGTCTATTCCACGGTAACTATGATGAATACATGGTTGCGGCGGAACAAGCTCGTGAGCGCTTGCATGCTGACAACGCGAAGAAGAAAGCTCAGATTGCCGAGCTACAAACCTTTGTAAGTCGTTTCTCTGCTAACGCATCAAAAGCGAAACAAGCGACGTCGCGTCAAAAGCAATTGGAGAAAATTCAGTTAGACGAAGTGAAGCCTTCAAGTCGTCAATCTCCCTTTATTCGTTTTGACCAAGAGAAAGAGCTATTCCGTAATGCATTGATTGTTGAAGGCCTGAAGCAGGGCTACGAAGATAATATCTTATTCAACGACGTCAACTTGATGGTTGAAGTCGGTGAGCGCATTGCCATCATCGGTGAAAACGGTATTGGTAAATCAACCATGCTAAATACATTGGCTGGTGTCATGGAGCCGATGTCTGGCGACATCAAATGGTCAGAAAATAGCAATATCGGCTTTTATGCTCAGGATCATGCCCATGACTTTAGCGAAGACATGACGTTACTGGACTGGATGGGGCAGTGGAAAAAAGAGGGTGACGATGAGCAAACCGTTCGCGGCATTCTTGGACGCATGCTGTTTTCTCAAAATGACATCAAGAAGTCGGTGAAAGTCATTTCGGGTGGTGAGCAAGGTCGTATGTTGTTTGGCAAAATGATCATGCAAAAGCCAAATATCTTGTTGATGGATGAACCCACTAACCATATGGATATGGAATCGATTGAAGCCTTGAACTTAGCGCTTGAGAACTACAAAGGCACATTGCTGTTTGTATCTCATGACCGTCAGTTTGTGTCATCAATTGCTACGCGTATTATTGAAATCACAAAAGACGGCGTCCATGATTTCCACGGTACTTACGATGAGTATCTAGCGAAGCAGGGATTAACGGGTTAACTCGTCGCTTACTAAGAAAGCCATCGCCATGTGCGGTGGCTTTTTTGTTTCACCATATAAAAAGTGGCTAGTTTATCGGTAGTATGCATTTTTAATGGTGAAAGAGGGAGTTAGTGATAAGAGTCGTGATGGCCAATGTCGAAGCTCAATCTGTGAGTTGCAAGCCCTGTGTTAAATCTCATCAGAACACCGAATCAGTAACTTTTAATGGCGATTTGAGCTGCTACATTTGTATATGAGGTATTTATAAACTCACACTTTAATCCATTGATAAAGGGGTTTCTATGTTAGGCGAAAATCATTCTTTAGCTCACGAATTTCCAGAACACTTGGATAAAATCAGCGAACTGTCCAAGACCGATGAGTCGTTCAGTTCGAGTGCAAGTCACTATAATGCACTGGATAAAGAAATTCGGGTTCTTGAGTTGAGGGGAAATCCTATTGATGACCAAACAATGAATCAGATGAAACTGGAAAGGGCAGAGCTCAAGGATTTACTCCATCAACGGATTATTCGTGCTAAGTAGTCCATCTCTATTAATGAAAACCGCTTGTTCAAGCGGTTTTTTTATGTCACTTTTCAACGCATTATTCGCACTCCAGTCACCATGCTGGTCTCGTGCTGTTCAAAGAGGTGATGAAAACAGATGGAAGTCGACGATTACGATCTTAAGATACTCGGATTACTGCAAGATAATGGGCGTCTGACAAATCAGGAATTGAGCGAGTTGGTCGGTTTGTCGCCTTCTCAATGTTCTCGGCGTCGAATTAATCTCGAAAATAGCCAACTTATTCTCGGTTACCATGCACGCCTCGCACCTCGGGCATTGCAGCAAGAGGTTATCGCGATGATAGAAATTAAATTGTTGAACCATGGGCAAAACAATACCGCGACATTTTTAGCGTTCATCGATCAAGATAAAGCGGTCGTGGAGGCGTTTAAAACCACGGGTGAGGCTGATTATCTTCTCAAATGTACCGTTTCTAACTTAGATACTTTGAACGATTTAGTGAACCGTATCTTCACGACTCAAGCCATTTCTCATATCAAAACCACGGTCGTATTAGAGCGTCTTAAAGAGCACGGTACAACGATCACCAAATTCTAAATTACAATTTATGCACATATCTATCGAAGTTTGCCTTAATGACGCACAAATTGGCTGATTATGGTTATTTGTTGCATGTTTTGGCGGTTTTGTTGATACTTGAACACAGCTTAAGCGTGGTGTTTGACGGATTTAAGGAAGAGGTATGTCTAGCGTATCAGCAATGAAAATGGAGCATAAATGGTTTGAGGATGTGCTCGCATTAGTAATGGGAACCAGCTTGGTTTCATTTGGTGTGTTGTTTCTCAAACAAATCGGCATGATTACCGGAGGAACCGCTGGGTTATCTCTGTTTCTGCATTACAAAATGAACATCGAATTTGGAACGGTGTTCTTTCTTATCAACTTGCCCTTTTATTATTTGGCGATTCGGCGAATGGGGTGGTTTTTCACCTTGAAGACCTTTATCGCCGTTGGCATGGTGTCATTCTTGACTAACACTCAAGGCCAGTTTATTCAGCTTGGTGAGTTGAACCCGCTGTATGCAGCAATTTTTGGTGGTTTTCTGTTTGGTACCGGGTTTATTATTCTGTTTCGCCACAAAGCCAGTCTAGGTGGTTTCAATATCCTCGCGCTCTATTTGCAAGACAGATTCGGCCTTCGCGCCGGATGGTTTTTAATGACGGTGGATGTGGTTATTATGCTGGTTTCCCTATCAGTGGTCGGATTACGAGAGTTGCTGCTTTCAATTGTCTGCGCACTGATTCTTAACTTGGTGATTGCGTTGAATCACCGTCAAGACCGTTATCACGGATAAACAAAAGGAGATGTTGGGTGTTTGATCGTGTTACCTCATACGCTGGGGACCCTATTCTGTCATTGATGGAACGATTTATGGCCGATGAGCGTGCGGATAAAGTGAATTTAAGCATTGGTCTGTATTATGACGAAGCGGGGAAAATCCCGACGTTAGAGTCGGTTCGTGTGGCTAAACAACAGCTTGCTGAAATGGGTGAAACGCCGTGTGTGTACTTACCGATGGAAGGCATGCAGCCATTTCGTTCTGCCTTGCAAAAATTGGTATTTGGCGAAGGGCACAAAGCGTTACTTGAAAAACGTGTCGCAAGCATCCAATCTCTTGGTGGATCCGGCGGTTTAATGATCGGTGCCGATTTTCTCCATCACTACTTCCCCCATTCACAGGTATGGGTCAGTGATCCGACATGGGAAAATCATCATGCGATTTTTGCTGGCGCTGGCTTTGAGGTAAACACTTATCCGTATTTTGACCGTGAAACGAATTTGCTCGCTTTTGCCGCGATGATCGACACATTGAGCACGTTACCAGAGCAAAGTATCGTGTTACTTCATCCGTGTTGCCATAATCCAACGGGCGTTGATCTCACGCCAGAGCAGTGGGATGAGGTGATTGCCATTATTAAGCATCGCCAACTGATTCCATTTTTCGATATGGCGTATCAAGGATATAGCGATAACCTAGACGCAGACGCGTACGTGATTCGTCAAATTTCTAATGATCCACAGTTGATCGCGTTTGTCGCAAATTCATTCTCAAAAACATTTTCTTTGTATGGTGAACGTGTCGGCGGGTTATCGGTCGTTTGCCAAGATCCTGAACAAGCTGAAAGAGTGCTCGGACAGCTTAAAGCGACGGTAAGACGCAATTACTCTAGCCCAGCCAAGCATGGTGCGGCGATTGTTTCACAGGTATTGAACGAAGCAGAACTACTCGCGACTTGGCAACAAGAAGTCGAGAAAATGCGTGACCGCATGAGCCAGATGCGGATTCGTTTACACGCTGATTTACGTGAGTTATGCCCTGAGAAAAACTTTGATTACTTACTTAAGCAGCGTGGAATGTTTAGTTACACAGGGTTTACGTCGCAGCAAGTTGATACGTTGCGCCAAGAACATGGCATTTATTTGATCAGTAGCGGGCGCATGTGCGTCGCGGGCCTGAACGAAAGTAATGTTCATCGTGTTGCCAAAGCGATTGCTGCCTTATAAGCACATGATTGACTGATAATCGAATAGCAAAAGCTCGATACTGAAAAGCTTCGAGCTTTTTTATTGATGCACCATTTATTACCGCTTCCTGTTTGGTCGCCGTTAGGACAATTAGGCACAGGCCTTCAACCAAGCAATGTAAAATGGAGCGAAGCGTGTATAAGATTTTATCGCTATTGATGATGACAGGATTAATCGGCTGTACGCCTTTAAGTATGCAGGCCACTGAGCAACAAACGCCACAGCAATGTGTCGGAGTGATGACTTCACAAGATGCTTATGGCTATATGGAGCCCTCACATTACACCGTGCAGGTTTTGGCGCTTAAGCAAGAAAAAGACGTTCAGCAATACATCAATAATATTGACCCAAAACACCCTGTCTGGGTTAACTGGAAACAAAGCCGCGGTACACAGTGGTACGCTGTAACGGTGGGTGATTTTGCAACTAAATCAAAGGCGCTTCAAGCGATGACATCGCTTCCTGTTCATGTTAAGCAATCATCACCGTTCGTGATGAGTTTTGCTGAAATGAAGCAAAAGCAACAAACGAATGTTGTCAGAATGCGTTAGTGTTCTTCTTTTTTTAGCCTCCGCTGAGAGGCTATTTTCTCTCTGTCCCTCTGTAAACCATTCACACACTTTGTGATCATTCTTTTTCCTTATCTTTGAAATGGTTTATTCACTTAATTGCCAATAAACACTTATATTTTCTGTCTCATATCCTTTACTTTCCCTAAAGTTAGAAGGGTTAAATGCTAATTTATTTGGCAGTTTAATAGTGAGTGATATTGATGAATATATAAGCCAAAAGTATTAGTTGGTTCCTTAAATAATTTCGACCTATCAATTTTTCATGGATTTATTTTTTCTAATTATGGAGTATTTCGCTAAATGGTGATATTTTTTCTGTTTATGATGTAATAATATTTCATCTTATTGATTGTACTTATGTATCACATTAAGTTAATGATAGTTATGGTTATTTTTTACTTGGTTATTTGTGTTTTTATTTAATTTAAATAGTAAAATAAATAGCGATAGGTAAATCTTTTTATCCAGTGGGTAATTTATAAATAAAGTGTGACCTTAAAGCGTTATTCCTGATGGTTTGTTCTTATGATAATTGCTGTATGTATGGACAAATTAGCTAATATTTCTTGAATTGGAATTTGATAACAGATGCGATAATTAAATATCGATAAAAATACCCCACAAAATAAATCAAATCTTGAATCCTGAACGGGGTGTTCAATGTATAAATATAAACTTTCTGTACTCGAAAAAGTGGGGTTCGGCGCTGGTGATATGGCGGTGAACGTCGTTATTTCATCAATGATGTTGATCATCACATTCTTCTATACCGATATCTTCGGTATTCATGCCAAAGATCTTGCGATGCTATTTATTGTGGTGCGCTTAATCGATGCGGTGACGGACCCTGTGATGGGGATGCTTACCGATAAATTTGATACCAAGTGGGGCCGCTACCGACCTTATTTGCTGTTTTTATCCGTACCATTTGGCCTTTCAGTGTATTTGACCTTCAGTACGCCAAGTGTCGATTACAACATGAAACTGGCCTATGCCTACGCGACCTATATTTTGGTCACCATCATGTTTACTGCCGTGACTATCCCATACATTTCTCTAATCAGTGTGATGACCGATGATCCCAAAGAGCGCCTATCCGCTAATGGTTATCGATTGTTCTTTGCCAAAATTGCGGCGTTCTTAGTGACGATCATCGTACCGCAACTTGCAGCCACTTGGGGGGAAGATAATATTCAAGCTGGCTACCAATACTCAATGGGATTGATGGGGTTAATGGGCACGTTGCTCTTCCTGTTCTGTTTCCTAACTACCCGTGAACGAGTCGAGCATCAGGTTGAGAAAAAACCGTTTAGACAGCAGGTCAAATTACTTGCGCAAAACGACCAGTGGTTGATTCTGTGTGGCGTGTGCGTCACAGGGACGGTGGGTTATGTTATACGTGGCTCGGTGGGCGCTTACTACGCCAAATATTATTTAGGTGGCGATGCAGGGACGATTTCTGCATTTCTGGCTACTGGCGTAACCGCCGCGATATTGGCAATGGTCGCATCAACTTGGATAACCAAACGTTACTGTAAAATTAAACTGTTTAGATACACTCAGATCGCTGTATTGATTCTAAGCGCATTGATGTACTTCTTAGTGGGCCGAGACGATATTGCACTCGCATTTGTCATGTATTTCTTGATCTCCTTTGTCGTCGATTTGCATGCGCCAGTGTTCTGGTCTGCGATTGCTGAAGCGGTAGACTACGGTGAATTTAAGTCTCGTGAACGAGTGTCTGGATTGGCATTTGGTGGCATTTCGTTTAGTCAAAAATTCGGAATGGGTATTGCTGGCGCAATAGTGGGTTGGTTATTAACCTTCTTTGACTACGTACCTAACCAAGAGCAGACAGAAACGGCACTGACTGGCATTGCTCTAATGCTGACGATCATTCCGGGCTTATTCCACTTCCTGATGGGCGCCCTGATGTTTAAGTATAAAGTGACGGATGCTTACTATCACACGATGACGGCGCGTAATATCTTATCAGATGGTAGCAGCGTCCACCCAGCTCAAGCTAAGGACGAAGAACCACCACAAACGCAACCTGTGACGGTAAAATAACGCCTAGTTAATTGGCTAATAAAAAAGGTGAGCGCAATGCTCACCTTTTTTGTTTTTCTCTTATTAATATTGCTTTTGCCCTTGATCGTGGCGATTGTCTTGCCTCATGTCGCTTATCTAGTACGTGTCACGTAGGCTAGGCATAACTCTAATTAATACAGGATCTCAATATGATACAGACAGAAAGACTGATATTACGACCTTGGCAACCTGGTGACCGTCAAGCACTGTTTGATTTATGTTCTGATCCGCAAGTCATGCGCTATTTTCCTCATCCGCTCAGTCAACGAGAAAGTGATGAGCTGTTACAACGGCTGATTTCGCTGATCGCTAAACGCGAAGGGTGGGGGTTTTGGGCTGCTGAAGCAAAGCACAGTGGTGAGGTACTTGGGTTTATAGGGTTACATGAACAAGATAAGCACAGCGGCATTCCCGGCTCGCCTTTTGTTGAAATCGGTTGGCGGTTGAAAGCACATTGCTGGGGGCAAGGATTGGCGGTGGAAGGCGCGAATGCGAGCCTGGATTATGCGTTCAAGATTTTGCAGAAGCCTAAAGTTTGCGCATTTACTACAGTAACCAATAGCCCCTCGAGGCGAGTGATGGAAAAGATCGGTATGCGCAATACACAGCAAGATTTTGATCATCCTAAGCTTGAGGTGGCGCACCCCTTGTCTCGGCACTGCTTATACCAAATAACTTACGACGAGTGGTTAACCCTTCGCCAAGGTCGATAAAACCTAGGTTTTGACAAAAATTCATCGCAGTGTCATAAAAAATTCATCAAGATATGGATTGAGAGTTGGCGTAAATTTCATCATATTGTCATTATCGTGTAACAAAGAAAGAATGTAGGAGCGCCCATGCAACATCAAGAAATGATTCACCCTTCCGAATTTGGCTTAATCAGCCGTATCTGCATTTTTTCGGTTGCAGCCATGGTTAGCGTGTTTGCGATATTGTAATTGCAGATTGCCCTAAAAATGTGAAAAGCGAGACTGGATATCCAGCGTCGCTTTTTTGTGACTGGATTCACGGCAACTACTTATGATAGCGTGCTCTTAACGTTTAATTTTTGTTAATGAGTTGTTTATGTCTAACTGGACGACGCTGCCTTTCTCGACTCGCTTTTCTGAGCTACCAAATGATTTTTATACCTTGGTATCACCGACACCCTTGGAGAGTACACGTTGGGTGGCATGGAATCAGCCTTTAGCCGAGCAACTAGGATTCACTTCTGATGACGCGCAAAGCGCCGAACTAAAAGCTGCACTCAGCGGCGAAGCTTCATTTTCCGCGTTTAAACCGCTAGCGATGAAATACGCTGGGCATCAATTTGGTGTTTACAATCCCGATCTAGGGGATGGTCGAGGGTTGCTGCTGGCCGAGCTCACTGATCGCTATGGGGACGTGTATGACTTGCATTTAAAAGGCGCAGGTCTTACGCCGTATTCGAGAATGGGGGATGGGCGTGCGGTACTGCGCTCGACCATTCGCGAGTATTTGTGCAGCGAAGCCATGGCTGGACTTGGGATTCCAACCACGCGCGCCCTTGGCATGTTGGTCAGTGAGACGCCGGTGTATAGAGAGCGTATTGAACCTGGCGCATTGCTGGTGCGTGCGGCGCAATCACATATTCGATTTGGTCACTTTGAGCACTTCTTTTACACCAACCAAATGGAGAATTTGCAATTATTGGCTGACAAAGCCATCGAATGGTACTGGCCGCATTTGAGCGCTGATGAAAAGCCCTACGCGGCTATGTTTGAGTGCATTGTTGATTCAACGGCAAGAATGATAGCGCTTTGGCAAGCCGTTGGATTTGCTCATGGAGTGATGAATACCGATAACATGTCGATTCTAGGGCAAACATTTGATTACGGCCCTTTTGCGTTTTTAGATGACTATGAAACGGGCTTTATTTGCAATCATTCAGATTATCAGGGGCGTTACGCTTTTGACCAGCAGCCGCGAGTGGCTTTATGGAACCTTTCGGCGTTGGCGCATGCACTATCACCGCTTATTGAACGTGATGATCTGGAACGTATTTTGGCTCAGTATGAGTCGGCTTTAAGCCGCCATTTCAGTGCTCAAATGCGCAGCAAGCTCGGTTTAATTCGCTCACTTCCTGAAGATGGAAAACTGTTCGATGGGATGTTTGAGTTGTTAAGTCAGAACCAAACGGACTACACACGCTTCTTTCGCGCATTATCTTGCATTGATCAAGCAGGGAGCCAGCCTGTCATCGATCTGTTTATTGACCGCCAAGCTGCAGCGTCATGGTTGGCGTTGTATATAGCGCGATGTGAATTGGAGAGAGATGGTGAAGGTCAGCCATTGAGTGCTGATCTGCGCTGCCAAGCAATGCGTAAAGTTAATCCTAAGTACATTTTACGTAACTATCTGGCACAAATAGCGATACAAAAAGCAGAGCAGGGAGATTTCAGTGAGGTAGCGCATTTGGCGTTGTTATTGTCAGCGCCTTTTGACGAGCAACCACAGCATGATTCGTACGCTAATTTACCGCCGAGTTGGGGCAAAAAGATGGCGATCAGTTGCTCTTCTTAGCCTTTACCCTGTCACCCCTTTGGCGAGATGTAACATTGGGCTAAAAGGGGTGACCAAATTGGTGGAAAGCCACCCATTTCACACCAAAGAATGAGTCATAATTTACCCATCTTGTTAATGAATCATTAACTTAGTTAACATTTTTATCGTATCTTTATTTTTTAATCTTTGATTTTTAAGGTTATTTTTTATATTTTTAAACTTGGCTTGTTTGTTGCTCTTATGTTAACAGTCAGTGCTCATTGATTGGGCCTGAATACCAACAAGGAGAATAACAAATGAACAAGCCTCTAACCCTACTATCTGCTTCCATCATCGCAATGACGAGCTTCACTGCCGCAGCGAATTGCGACCCAGGTGAACTGGTTATCAAGTTTAGCCACGTAACCAACACCGACAAACACCCCAAAGGAATTGCCGCGTCACTGCTAGAAAAACGCGTTAACGAGGAGATGAATGGCAAAGCTTGTATGCAAGTTTTCCCGAACTCAACGCTTTATGATGATGACAAAGTGTTAGAAGCGCTGTTAAACGGGGATGTGCAATTAGCCGCTCCATCACTTTCTAAATTTGAAAAGTTCACCAAAAAGTTCCGCCTTTTCGACCTTCCTTTCCTTTTTGATGATGTCCACGCCGTTGACCGCTTCCAAAATTCAGAAGCGGGCGAAAAGCTGAAAAATGCCATGAACCGTCGTGGCGTGAGAGGACTAGAGTTTTGGCACAACGGCATGAAACAAATGTCTGCAAACCAACCTCTTGTACTACCTGAAGATGCGAAAGGGTTGAAATTCCGTGTCCAGGCATCGGATGTGTTGGTTGCCCAATTTGAGCAACTGGATGCTAACCCTCAAAAAATGTCGTTTGCTGAAGTATACGGCGGCCTGCAAACCAAAGTTATTGATGGGCAAGAGAACACTTGGTCCAACATCTACGGTAAGAAATTCTTTGAAGTTCAAGATGGTACGACAGAGACCAACCACGGGATTTTGGATTACCTAGTCGTAACATCAACGAAATGGTGGGACAAGCTTCCGACCGATGTGCGTGACCAGTTTGCCACCATTTTGAAAGAAGTGACTGAAACTCGTAATGCCGAATCAAGCAAAGTTGAAATGCAAAACAAACAGTACGTGATTGAAGCGGGTGGTGTGGTACGTGAATTGACGCCAGAGCAACGTCAGCAGTGGGTTGATGCTTTGAAACCGGTATGGAAGAAATTCGAAAAAGACATTGGTTCTGACTTGATTGATGCGGCATTGGCTGCCAACAAACAGTAAATCAACTTGGCCTCATCACGTGGTGGTGAGGCCAGATTCTAATAATAATGACCATCAAGGCGAAGTATCATTATGGAACAGTCATTTTTTGCTAAAGTCGGCGCCTTCACCGACAAAGTGGAGGAGACGCTCATTGCCTTTTTTCTCGGGGCTATGACACTCTTAACTTTTGTCAACGTGTTAGCGCGTTACCTATTTAACGACAACATTTTGTGGGCGCTAGAGCTCACTGTCTTCATGTTTGCGTGGATGGTATTGGTTGGGGCTTCTTACGGCGTTAAAAAACATTTCCACATCGGGGTCGATGTGGTGATCAATATTGTCCCGGATGCGATGCGTAAACTATGTGCATTGCTTGCTGTCGGCTGCTGTTTAGCATTTTCTGTTTTACTGCTGATTGGTGCTTGGAATTATTGGTATCCGTTTGCAACCGAGCGCGCTTGGTACGAAACCGATGATATTCCGATGCCAGAAATGCTGCAGTTTCTTGCTGATCTTATGAACGAAGGCGAACGCTATGAAAAGCTGCCACGTTTCATTCCTTATATGGCGCTCCCTTTGGGTATGGCTTTGCTTACTTTCCGTTTTCTGCAAATTTTAGTGCAAATCCTGACCGGAAAACTCGACCGAATGATTGCAGGTCATGAGGCTGAAGAAGATCTCGAAGCGCTGAAAGCTGATATGGGCGATGTTGAGCAGGCCATGTCAGTCAATGCTGACGCAAATAATAAAAAACACAACGAGGAGCGTTAAGCCATGGCGATTTTATTTCTATTTTTAATGGTCATCGGTTTTATGTTAATCGGTGTTCCTATTGCTGTTTCTCTCGGGCTTTCGAGCGTTATCTTTCTGATGATCCATTCAGAAGGCTCTTTGGCTTCCATTGCGCAAACGCTGTTTAACGCGTTTGAAGGGCATTACACATTATTAGCCATTCCATTTTTTATTTTGGCCTCAAGCTTTATGTCTACCGGTGGTGTGGCCAAGCGTATCATCCGTTTTGCGATTGCAATGGTCGGCTGGTTCCGAGGCGGTTTGGCCATGGCATCGGTGGTGGCGTGCATGATGTTTGCTGCCCTGTCCGGTTCCTCACCTGCAACGGTGGTTGCCATCGGTAGCATCGTGATTGCCGGCATGGTGAAAAATGGCTATACCAAAGAGTTTGCGGCTGGGGTTATTTGTAACGCTGGGACATTGGGTATCTTGATTCCACCGTCGATCGTGATGGTGGTTTACTCTGCGGCAACGGATGTGTCGGTTGGGCGTATGTTCCTCGGCGGCGTGATCCCGGGATTGCTCGCAGGGTTGATGTTAATGGTCGCTATTTATATCACAGCGCGAGTTAAGAACTTACCTAAGCAGCCTTTTGTCGGATGGACAGAAGCGTTAAAAGCGGCAAAAGATGCGAGCTGGGGGCTACTGTTGGTGGTTATTATCCTAGGCGGTATTTATGGCGGCATTTTTACGCCAACCGAAGCGGCCGCTGTCGCAGCTGTTTACGCCTTTTTTATTGCTAACTTCATCTATAAAGACATGGGGCCATTTGCCGATAAGCAAAATGGTAAACCTGTTGTGGTCAAAGTGTTCCAGTCTTTGGTTCATAAAGACACTCAAGCAACCCTATTTGAAGCGGGTAAGCTCACCATCATGTTACTGTTTATCATTGCTAATGCATTGATTTTGAAACATGTGCTTACCGAAGAGCGTGTCCCGCAAATGATTACGGAATCCATGCTCTCTGCCGGACTTGGGCCAATTACCTTCTTAATCGTGGTCAACGTGCTATTGCTGATTGGTGGTCAATTCATGGAGCCGTCTGGCTTGTTGATTATTGTTGCACCATTGGTTTTCCCTATCGCGATGGCACTCGGTATTGATCCGATTCACTTGGGCATCATTATGGTGGTGAACATGGAGATAGGAATGATTACGCCGCCGGTGGGGCTGAACTTATTTGTGACCGCTGGGGTGGCTAAAATGTCGATGATGAGGGTGGTGAAAGCCGCGCTGCCTTGGGTGGCAGTGATGTTCCTATTCCTGATCATCGTCACTTATGTTCCTTGGGTGTCGACTTGGTTGCCAACCACCTTTATGGGCCCAGAGATCATTACTAAATAATTCGAGTAAGATAATAAAACGAGGAGGCTTAGACCTCCTCGTTGATTTTTTTTACCCAGCCGATACGCGGATCAATCCGCTTTCTTCGATCATAATATGGGTATTTCTGTTTGCTTTTACGCCGATCTTCACCGGAGCGTTGTTCTTGATGATAAGTCCCATCAATCAAAACGGTTTCAGTGATGTACGGTATTTTTATTTTGTCGCCCACGTCGATCTTTCACCTAGCCATATGCTCGACAGCGTTTGATTATCGAGCAAGATGACCGTTCAACCAAGCTTGGGTATTAGTTCTTAAATGCCTCTTTTTCAATCTGATACTTTTGCATTTTGTCATACAAAGTTTTGCGAGCTAGGTTAAGCTTCTCCATCGTTAGCTTAATGCTGCCACCGCATTCAATGAGGGCGTGTTCAATCGCCGATTTTTCAAACTCCGCGACTTGTTCAGCAAGGCTGTTTTCACTGACGACAGGGACAACGGAGTCGCCTAACTGATTCAATTTTCCCAGTAACACAAAACGCTCAGCGGCATTACGCAGTTCACGCACGTTACCAGGCCAAGTATGATTGAGGAGCGTTGATAAATCGCTGGCGGGTAAGGCTGGCGCGGTTTTTCCATAACGCGCCGCGGCGACCAGTAAAAAGTGGTGAAACAGAGCGGGAATATCTTCTTTACGCTCACGTAGCGGAGGGAGGTCTAAGGTGACGACATTAAGTCGATAGTAAAGATCAGCGCGAAACTGGCCTTCATCAGCGGCGTGCTTGAGATTGACTTTTGTGGCGGCTATGACTCGAATATCTAGAGGCAATAATTCATTGGAGCCGACTCGCTCAAGGACGCGTTCTTGTAATACGCGTAGCAGGCGAATTTGTGCTTGCATTGGCATCGATTCAATTTCATCAAGAAACAGCGTGCCGCCTTGCGCATGTTCGAATTTGCCGATTCGCTGACTGTCAGCGCCGGTGAATGCGCCTTTCTCATGCCCGTATAATTCACTTTCGATCAGGTTCTCGGCTACCGCGCCACAATTGATCGCGACAAAATTATTTTCACGGCGAGAGCTCTGCTCATGAATCGAGCGAGCGACCAACTCTTTGCCTGTGCCTGTTTCACCAAATAAAAGAATATCGGCATCGGTATCCGCAATATGAGTGATGGTGTCACGCAGCTGTTGAATCGACTCTGTGTCACCGATAATTCGCGGACCGAGTGTCTGGCTTGCTTTGAGTGACCGCTTGAGCGCTTGATTTTCCAACCATAACGAGCGCTTTTCTAGCGCGCGTTGTGTGGTGTCAATTAAACGGTCAATGGCAAAAGGCTTCTCTATAAAGTCATAAGCGCCGTTTTGTAGTGCATTAACAGCCATGGAGATGTCTCCGTGACCTGTAATCAGAATGACCGGAATCTCAGGGTCTTGATGCACCAGTGTTGCAAGAAGCTGTTCACCGGAAAGCCCGGGTAAGCAGATATCAGTAATAATTACTTTAGGTAAGCCATGTTCTTTTATTGCTAATAGCGCCTCTTCGGCGCTGGCGAAAAACTCGGCAGAAATATCTTCTAGCTCAAAACTTTGTTCGATCGCAATTCGAATATTGCTCTCATCATCGATGAAATAAACGTCCGACATCAATTACTGCTCCTTAAATGGCAACGTAATGGTAAAGCGTGCCCCGCCGAGGGGAGACGATTCGGCAGTTAAGTCCCCATCCATTGCTTGTATAATTTGTTGTGAAATTGACAGCCCCAGACCCAACCCATTTTTCTTGGTGGTGTAGAAAGGTTCAAACAAACACCGTACCTGTTCATCACTGATTCCGGGACCATTATCATCAAGGTAGATGATGAATCGTTCAGCTTCGCTAACACAGATAAGATGAAGCTGTTTGTTGGCCGTATCTTGCAGGGCCTGAAGGGCGTTAGTAATAAGATTGACCAATACTTGTTCAAGCTGAATGGGGTTGATCATTAATTTAACCGGAGAGGCGGGGAGTCGAACTTTGAGTATCGCTCCACTGGTTTTAATCTGCGCATCCAGCAAATCAATGGCTGATTGAATAACCGGCGCGACGAGAGCATGGATTTGATCGCTTGAGTCTGATTTGCGAGCAAATGATTTTAATTGTTCGCTGATTTTCGCCATCCGCTCCGTTAATGCAGAAATGCGAGATAGGTTGTCGTCTACCCGCTGTGGTTGCTGCTTAGCTAAGAAGCGCCGAGCGTTATCTGCAAAGCTTCGAATGGCAGCAAGAGGATTGTTCAGCTCATGACTGATGCTTGTCGACATCTGGCCTAGCACGGCAAGTTTCGCTGCTTGTACGAGTTCATCTTGTGTTTGCCTCAGCTGATGTTCTGTTCTTGTGCGCTCCAAAATCTCGGCTTGGAGTTCAGCCGTGCGCTCCATGACCAAAAACTCCAATTTTTGTTTGGCTTCCGATTGCAGTTGTTCAAATTGGCGCTTGCGCTGTTGGCGATGGCGCATTAACTGATAAGTAAGATAAATCACCGAGAAAATTAAAATTTCGACTAAGACAAAGGCAGCAGTTGACCAAAATAGCACCCGCTTAGGGGTTAACACTCGAAACGTGAGTTTTAGCCCGGGGACTAAACGCGAAGTCACCAAATAGTCACTAAACCAGCCACCAACAAAGGGGGTTGTCAGTTCCGAGGTGGTGGCAGTGAGTCTTCCTAATAATCCGAGCGAGGGAAGAGGCTGAGTATGGTACTGGCGGCTATCAACAATGCGAGCTTTGAGGTCGGGTTTTAAATCCGTCAAACTGTGAAACAGCCATTTAGGTTCGCTGGACATGAAAACAACATTGTATTCGTCCGTGGCCACCATCGAGCTGGTGGCACTCTGCCAATTGTCTTCTATTGCGGTGAGGTCCATTTTGACGACCACGACGCCAATGTTTTCCGCAGCATAAGTGACGGGATGGGCATAGTAATAACCTCGAGAACCCGAGGTGGAGCCCAACGCAAAATATTGGCTTGAAGCACCTTGAATGGCTTGCTTGAAGTAAGGACGCCACGCAAAGTTTCGGCCAACGAAGGTTCGGCTCAAATTCCAATTGCTTGCCGCAATGGTTGTACCGTATTGATTGAGCAAGTACGTATCTTCCGCCTCTATGACTTGATTGACTTGTTCTAAATAACGGTGGGTAATTTCAATTTGTGCAGAGTTAGTTTGGTTTTGTAGGGCTAGCACTAACTCTTTGTCTTTGGACAGTAATTGAGGTATGTGCGCGTACTTGTCGATCCTTGTCACAATGTGATTGGTGAACTTATCGAGCTGCGCATGGTGTTCTTGGACCAAGGTTTGGTACTGATGGTGCCAAACGACAAACCAACTGATAACGGTGAGTACCGTAAACAGGAAAAGTATCAACCAACTGGTTTTACGACTTGGTGACATCTGCTGCTTTTCTCTTACATTCCATTAACGCTAAGACTAAAGCTTTTTGTTACAAACGTGTGCTTTGAGATGTAAAAACTGTGCGCCAAAACAAGAGCAAGCTCTCTTTTTCTCTCTCGGATTAAAAAAAATCGTCGTTTCTCTTGAAAAAACATTTAATGTCCCCATTTTTGCTCTGTTGCTTAACGGATTTGTTCGATTTTGGACCAGTTAAGTGGGAATTTAGGGGTTTGTGCGTCCGGTCAGGGCGATTAGCTCGACAGGGCTGAATGACCTCGCTAGAATGCGGCGTCTGAAATTTTATCCTGAGACTAATCAGAGATACCTTTATTGCACTAAAGATATCACTTATTAGTCCGGCTTTTGGCTAACTTAGCTGAAGTCGATTCTCGATTTAGAACGTGTGATTACGCACACCAAGGATGCAGTTTTCTTACTGAATCAGTAAGTCAACTCTCATGCTCAGATAGACTGAGCCAGTTTTGAGGTTAATGAATAATGCAAGCTACTGTTGAAACGCTAGAAGGCCTAGAGCGCCGTCTTAACATTACTGTTCCTGCCGCAAACATTGAAGATGCAGTGACAGCTGAACTACGCAACATCGCGAAGAACCGTCGTTTTGACGGCTTCCGTAAAGGTAAAGTGCCTTTGAAGATGGTTGCTCAAATGTACGGCAAAGCGGTTCGTCAAGACGTACTTGGAGAAGTGATGCAACGTCACTTCATTGAAGCTATCGTTAAAGAAAAAATCAATCCAGCAGGCGCTCCAACGTTCGAACCTGTGTCAAACAAAGAAGGCGAAGATCTTGTATTCAACGCTACTTTCGAAGTTTACCCAGAAGTTGAACTGAAAGGTCTTGAGAACATTGCGGTTGAGAAACCACAAACTGAAGTTCAAGATTCTGACGTAGAAGAAATGATCGACACGCTACGTAAGCAGCAAGCAACTTGGAAAGAAGTTGACGAAGCTGCGGCTGACGGCAAACGCGTGACTATTGATTTTGTTGGTTCTATCGACGGTGAAGAGTTTGAAGGCGGTAAAGCTGAAAACTTCCCTCTAGAAATGGGCTCTGGCCGCATGATTCCAGGTTTTGAAGACGGTATCGCAGGCAAAACTGCTGGTATGGAATTTGAGATCGACGTTAACTTCCCTGAAGATTACCATGCAGAAAACCTAAAAGGTAAAGCAGCGAAGTTCGCTATCAAAGTGAGCAAAGTTGAAGATCGTGAACTTCCTGAAGTCAACGATGAGTTTGTGTCTAAATTTGGTGTTGCAGAAGGCGGCATTGACGCTCTGAAAGCAGAAGTTCGTAAAAACATGGAACGCGAACTGAAGCAAGCTGTGAAGAACCGCATCAAAGAGCAAGCGCTTGACGGCCTAGTCAAAGAGAACGAGATCGATGTGCCAGCAGCACTTATCGATCAAGAAATCGGTACACTACGTCAACAAGCGGCACAACGTTTCGGCGGTAACCCAGAAGCAGCTGCTCAACTTCCTCGTGAACTGTTTGAAGAGCAAGCAAAACGTCGCGTAATGGTTGGTCTCCTACTTGGTGAAGTGATCAAGTCTGAAGAGCTAGAAGCGGACGAAGAGAAAGTGAAAGCGCTTATCGAAGAGATGGCAACTGCATATGAAGATCCATCAGAAGTTATCTCTTACTACGAGCAAAACGAGCAAATGATGCAAAACATGCGTAACGTGGCTCTAGAAGAGCAAGCGATTGACGCGATCATTGCGAAAGCACAGGTTACTGAAACCGCAGTTAGCTTCAACGAGCTAATGAACCAACAACAGCCTGCAGCTTAATAATATCTTGTGTAGAAGGTTGACTTAACGTTAACTATTCTGCTAACAATGGTCCGTATGATAAATATCATCCGGGCCATTTATTTTAGGGACATAAGAATATGAGCTACCAAGAAAAAAATGAAATGTCGCCAATCTTAGACGCGCTAGTACCTATGGTGGTGGAGCAGACTTCTCGAGGTGAACGTTCTTACGATATCTACTCTCGTTTGCTGAAAGAGCGCGTGATTTTCTTAACTGGTCAAGTTGAAGACCACATGGCAAATCTTGTCGTGGCCCAACTGCTTTTCTTAGAGTCAGAAAATCCAGATAAAGATATTTTCTTATACATCAACTCACCAGGCGGTAGTGTGACTGCGGGGATGTCAATTTATGACACCATGCAATTCATTAAACCAAATGTGAGCACAGTATGTATGGGACAAGCATGCTCAATGGGCGCCTTCTTATTGGCTGGTGGTGCGCCAGGCAAACGCTATGCACTACCAAACTCTCGTGTCATGATTCACCAACCATTAGGTGGGTTCCAAGGCCAAGCGTCTGATATTCAGATTCATGCCCAAGAGATTTTGAGCATTAAACAAAAACTTAACTCTTTACTTGCTGAACACACAGGTCAGCCGATCGAAGTGATTGAGCGTGATACTGACCGCGACAACTTTATGTCCGGTGAAGACGCAGTGAAATATGGGTTGGTTGACTCAGTATTGACACACCGCGCTGAATAATCGCGCGGATTGTTTAGCGCAATTCAAGCTAATTTGATATACACTCAATCTATAAAGAGTTAAAGGCTAAGAGGTTAGCGAATGACAGATAAAGGCAAAGAGAGCAGTGGTAGTAAGCTTCTTTACTGCTCTTTCTGTGGCAAAAGCCAACACGAAGTTCGCAAATTAATTGCTGGCCCATCCGTTTACATTTGTGATGAATGTGTCGATCTATGTAACGACATCATTCGTGAAGAAATCAAAGATGTTCTTCCTAAGAAACAATCGGAGGCGTTGCCAACGCCACGTGAGATTCGTGAACACCTTGATGATTATGTGATTGGGCAAGATTACGCGAAAAAAGTGTTAGCGGTTGCTGTTTACAACCACTACAAGCGTTTACGAAATGGAGACACCACGAGTGAAGGCGTAGAGCTCGGTAAGAGTAATATTCTTCTCATTGGTCCAACGGGTAGTGGTAAAACATTGCTTGCTGAAACCTTGGCTCGTTTCCTAGACGTACCGTTTACGATGGCAGATGCGACAACCCTGACTGAAGCAGGTTATGTCGGTGAAGATGTCGAAAACATCATTCAGAAACTGCTGCAAAAATGCGATTACGATGTAGCGAAAGCCGAACGCGGTATTGTCTACATTGATGAAATCGACAAGATTTCTCGCAAAGCTGAGAACCCATCAATTACCCGTGATGTGTCTGGCGAAGGTGTTCAGCAAGCGCTGCTCAAATTAATTGAGGGTACTGTGGCTTCGGTTCCACCTCAAGGTGGTCGTAAGCATCCTCAACAAGAGTTTTTGCAAGTTGATACGTCGAAGATTCTCTTTATCTGTGGTGGCGCTTTCGCTGGCCTAGATAAAGTGATTGACCAGCGTGTTGCAACAGGTACAGGTATTGGTTTCGGCGCAGAGGTTCGCTCTAAAGATGAGTCTAAGACTGTCGGTGAGCTGTTCATGAAAGTAGAGCCAGAAGATTTGGTCAAATACGGTTTGATTCCAGAATTCATTGGTCGCCTACCGGTCACGACAACATTGACTGAACTTGACGAAGAAGCGTTGATTCAAATCTTGTGCGAACCAAAGAACGCGTTGACCAAACAATACGCTGCGCTATTTGAATTGGAAGATGCCGAGCTAGAGTTCCGTGAAGATGCACTCCGTGCTATTGCTAAAAAAGCAATGGAACGTAAAACTGGTGCTCGTGGCTTACGTTCAATCCTTGAAAGTGTCTTACTTGAAACCATGTACGATCTTCCTTCAATGGATGATGTCAGCAAGGTTGTGATTGATGAGTCTGTGATTAAAGGGGAATCTGACCCATTGTTGATTTACAGCAATTCAGACAACCAAGCAGCGGGCGCAGAGTCCTAATTTTCTGACTTAACATCTAAAGGAGGCAATTCAAGCCTCCTTTTTTTTATTCTTCCATTGAATCCAATCAATTAGCCCCCATATACTGCAAAAGAGAGTAAGCGGAAGAGAGATTAATATGAACTTGGAACGTTCCGAACGTGTCGAGATCCCAGTACTACCTCTGCGAGACGTAGTAGTTTACCCGCATATGGTAATTCCTTTGTTTGTTGGTCGTGAGAAATCGATCGCCTGCCTTGACGCAGCGATGGATAACAACAAGCAAGTATTGTTGGTCGCGCAAAAAGAAGCAGATACCGATGAACCGTCAAAAGACGATTTGTTTGAAGTTGGTACCATTGCGACCATTCTGCAATTATTGAAATTGCCAGATGGTACGGTAAAAGTACTGGTTGAAGGCCAGCAACGTGCGAAAATAAATCAATTTATTGACAACGAATTCTTTACGGCGGACGCAGAATATCTCGTGACGCCAGAGCTTGATGAACGTGAGCAGGAAGTGATTGTTCGCAGTGCCATCAATCAATTTGAAGGTTTCATTAAGCTCAATAAGAAGATTCCACCGGAAGTTTTGACCTCACTTAATGGCATTGATGAAGCTGCGCGTCTTGCAGATACCATCGCCGCTCACATGCCATTAAAACTTGCCGATAAGCAGAAAGTTCTGGAAGCTTTGGATGTGACCGAGCGTCTTGAGTTCTTGATGGGGCAAATGGAATCGGAAATTGACTTACTGCAAGTTGAGAAGCGTATCCGTGGCCGCGTGAAGAAGCAGATGGAAAAATCCCAGCGTGAGTACTATTTGAATGAGCAAATGAAAGCCATTCAGAAAGAACTTGGTGAGATGGATGAAGCGCCAGACGAATTTGAAACGCTGAAGCAGAAAATCGAAGAATCGAAGATGCCGCAAGAGGCGCGCGAAAAAACCGAACAAGAGCTGCAAAAGCTAAAAATGATGTCGCCAATGTCGGCAGAAGCGACGGTTGTTCGCGGGTATATCGATTGGATGATCGGCGTGCCATGGCACAAGCGCTCAAAAGTTAAGAAGAACTTGGCAAAAGCGGAAGAAGTTCTTAACGAAGACCATTATGGTCTAGAGCGCGTAAAAGATCGCATCCTTGAATACTTAGCGGTGCAAAACCGAATCAACAAGCTTAAAGGGCCTATCCTTTGCTTGGTTGGTCCTCCTGGGGTTGGTAAAACATCTCTTGGACGTTCGATCGCCGCGGCCACAGGGCGTAAATACGTTCGCATGGCTTTAGGTGGGGTACGTGACGAAGCGGAAATTCGTGGTCACCGACGCACTTACATTGGTTCGATGCCAGGTAAGCTGATTCAAAAAATGTCGAAAGTTGGCGTTAAAAACCCACTGTTCCTACTCGATGAAATCGATAAGATGTCGTCGGATATGCGTGGCGACCCTGCTTCTGCATTGCTTGAAGTGCTTGACCCTGAACAAAATAACTCGTTTAACGACCACTACCTTGAAGTTGACTACGATTTATCAGATGTGATGTTTGTTGCGACTTCAAACTCGATGAATATTCCAGGGCCACTACTGGATCGTATGGAAGTCATTCGTCTTTCTGGGTATACCGAAGATGAGAAGCTAAACATTGCTAAACGTCACTTGGTAGAGAAACAGATTAAACGTAATGGTTTGAAACCGAATGAAATCGTGCTTGAGGATTCCGCCATTATTGGTGTTATCCGTTATTACACTCGTGAAGCAGGCGTACGTAATCTTGAGCGTGAGATTTCAAAAATTTGCCGTAAGGCGGTTAAGAACATCTTGCTCGATAAAGATCTGAAGAGTGTTACTGTCAATATGGACAACCTTCAAGAGTATCTTGGTGTTCAACGTTTTGACTACGGTAAAGCGGATGACAGCAACCGGATCGGCCAAGTTACTGGTCTCGCCTGGACGGAAGTCGGTGGTGACCTGCTGACTATCGAAACTCAATCAATGCCAGGCAAAGGCAAGCTAACGCAAACCGGTTCTCTTGGTGATGTGATGCAAGAGTCAATCCAAGCGGCAATGACGGTTGTACGTTCTCGCGCCGAGAAATTAGGCATCAACGAAGATTTCTACGAAAAACGAGATATTCACGTTCACGTACCAGAAGGCGCCACGCCTAAAGATGGTCCAAGTGCGGGTATCGCAATGTGTACTGCTCTCGTTTCAAGCTTAACAGGTAACCCTGTGAAAGCTGAAGTCGCTATGACGGGTGAGATTACTCTGCGTGGTGAAGTATTACCGATTGGTGGTTTGAAAGAGAAGCTTCTCGCTGCGCATCGCGGCGGCATCAAAACCGTACTGATTCCGAAAGACAACGAGCGTGATTTGAAGGATATTCCGGATAATGTCATCGCAGATCTTAAGGTGATTCCAGTACAATGGATTGATGAAGTTTTGACGGTAGCATTAGAGCGACACCCCGCAGGTGTTGAGCTAGACGTCGTAAAATAGTGATATGTAGCAAAAATAAGTAAAAGATTACGCTGATAAGTCCAAAAAAGGCTTGTCAGCGTTTTTTTTGGACGCTAACTTTAGCGAGTATAGCGTGAAGCCTTGATATATAAGGTTTTGCGTTATCTTTGAAACTTAATGGAACGACCGTCACCAAAAAAAATAATAATTGGTGACCTAAAGGGGAATCACAGTGAATAAAACACAATTAGTAGAAAAAATTGCTGGCAACGCAGACATCTCTAAAGCGTCAGCGGGTCGTGCGCTTGACGCATTCATCGAAGCAGTAAGTGATACGCTTCAATCTGGTGACCAAGTAGCGCTTGTTGGTTTTGGTACTTTTAGTGTACGTACTCGTGCTGCACGTACTGGCCGTAATCCTAAAACTGGCGAAGAAATCCAAATCGCAGAAGCGAAAGTTCCATCATTCAAAGCTGGTAAAGCACTTAAAGACGCTTGTAACTAATAAAATGGCCGTAACGGCTAATTTTTTAGAACCTTTTTAAATTATGCGCATCATACTGATGCGCATTTCTTTTTCTGGTATCATCGCGCTATTAATTTTTGAGATATTAAAGCTTCGTACCTACAAGCCCTCAATGGGTACAGCAATCTTCCTGGAGAGTAGTTAAATTATGATGGAGCGGTTACGCGAAGGCGTGAATAGCATCGCGGTAAAAATTATTTTAGGACTGATTATCCTATCTTTTGTTTTTGCTGGTATAGGCAGTTACTTGGTCAGTGGTAGCAATAACGCAGCGGCAAAAGTCGGTAATTCCGAAATCGGTCGTGGTGAGTTTGAGCAAGCGTATCAAAACGAACGCAACCGCATGCAATCGCAACTCGGTGACTACTTTTCCAATCTTTTGGGCGACCCTGAATACGTCGCTTCATTCCGTAAATCAGTGTTGGACCGTTTGATTAACGACCGCCTACTTCAGCAGCATGCTGAGTCATTAGGTCTGCGTGTTAGTGATGCGCAAGTTCGTCAAATGATTCTTGATATGCCACAGTTCCAGACCGATGGTGAATTTGATCAGCAAATTTATCAATCAGCGTTACGCCGAGCAGGGTATACACCAGAGAACTTTGCTGAATATTTGCGCCAAGATTTGGTTCGTAACCAGCTGTTATCAGCGATTCAAGGCAGTGATTTCTCATTGCAAAGTGAAGTTGAAGCACAAGGTAAGCTGATCACTCAAACTCGCGACATTCGTTCGTTAACGCTTAACATTGACGACTACGCGGCAAAAGTCTCTCCAAGTGACGACGAAGTACAAGCGTATTACGACGAACATCAGGATGATTATACCCGCCCAGAACAGATGAAAATTGCGTATGTTGAACTGTCAGCAGATCAGTTGAAAGACAACGTTACAGTGACGGATGAAGATGCGAAAGCATACTACAACGAACATCTTGATAAATATTCAACGGCGGAACAACGTAAAGTGAGCCATATTTTGGTTCAAGGGGATGATGAAGAAAAAGCCCAAGCCATTCTTGACCAACTGAATAACGGTGCTGACTTTACTGCTGTGGCTAAAGAGCAATCTGAAGATGTCGGTAGTGCAGAACAAGGTGGTTCGCTTGGTTGGATTGAGCACGATGTGATGGATCCTGCATTTGAAGAGGCTGCCTTTTCGCTCGAAAACGTAGGTGATGTATCTGGCCTAGTAAAATCTTCGTTTGGATACCACATCATCAAACTCGACGATGTTAAAGCGCCAGAGTCAAAACCATTCGATGACGTTAAGTCTGACATTGTTGCTGAGTTATCAGAACAGCAAGCGCTTGATACATACTATGAGCTGCAAAATGAGTTAGAAACAGTGGCTTTTGAAAGCCCTGATTCGCTAGATGAAGCGGCTAAAGTGATTGGACAGCCAATCAAAGAGACTGATTTTGTTTCAGAGCAAGACGCGCCAGAGCTATTGACTGCACCACAAATTCTCGATGCGCTCAATACCGTGGAAGTGAAAGAAGATGGCTTAAACTCAGAAGTGCTGGAAGTGGCTCCTGAGCATGTCATCGTTGTTCGAGTAAACGATCTCCGCCCAGAAACAGTGCTGCCTCTCGAAGAGGTTCGTGATGACGTAGTTGCCGCGATTGCAGATGACCAAGGTCAAGAACAAGCAATGGAGCTTGCCGATAAGCTGGTTACAGCATTAGAAAAAGGCGACGATAGTGTGCTTGAGCAAAATGGGGTGGCTTTCGGGGAACTTGAGAAAATTGACCGTAGTTCCCCACTAGCAGAACGTGTGTTCTCTATGCCAAAACCGAGTGATGACACTAAACACTATGCACAAACTCAAGACGCTGACGGTAATGTGGTGATCGTAGAGTTAGATAATGTAGAAGCAAACGTCGATTCTGAAATGAACGAACGTATTGGACAGCAAATGGTGCAGATGAGTGCCCAGCAAGACTTAAACGGCTTACTTAATATTTTGCGTAACAATACGGATATCGAGTATTACGCGGTGGGGCAGTAATCAACTCCTGATGTAATATTTAAATATATCAATAAGGGTCGCATTCGCGGCCCTTATTATTTTGAGGGTGAAGTGGTGGAGAGTGGGCTATTTCCTAATTAGGTTATTGATAACCGCTGTATAACCCAACTAAGGAAAGACCATGAAACAGCCACTCAACTTCCATATCATCAAGCCATTACTGATTCTTTTGCTCACTTTTCCGCTTTTTAACTTCGCTCATGCTCAAGAGGAAAACCCTAAGCAAGCAGGGATAGAAATCACGGTGAATATTAACCAAGCCAGCTCTGAAGAACTTTCTGCTCTTTTGACCGGAATTGGCATGTCAAAAGCGCAAGCGATCGTTGATTACCGACAGAAAAACGGACAATTTGCAGCGGCTGAAGATCTGACCAAAGTTAAAGGTATTGGTGCTTCAATTTTAGAAAAGAACCTTGAGCGAATTAAACTGTAAAATTTTCAGCCAGTGTTTGGCTGGCTGAACACTTCAATTCCATTCTAAATCCCATTCTTACTGGCACCCGCCTACCATTCGCATTATAATTCATTGCCGCGACCAACTAGGAAAATAGAAGCCTAGATAATAATGAAAGTGGAGTAAAAGATGTCCTCACAAACACCGGTAATTACGGTAGATGGACCAAGTGGTGCAGGCAAAGGCACCCTTTGTATGTTATTGGCGAAACAACTCAATTTTAATTTGTTAGACTCTGGCGCGATATATCGTGTTCTCGCTTTAGCAGCCTTACATCATGGGGTTGATGTTGAGTCGGAAGACGCCTTAGTTCCTTTAGCGACTCATCTTGATGTCCAATTTATTGCTGAAGGTGACTTAGTTAAGGTTATTCTCGAAGGCGAAGATGTCTCTGGAGAATTGCGTAAAGAAGAGACTGGCATGGCGGCATCGAAAGTGGCTGCCTTTCCGCGAGTTCGTGAAGCATTGCTGCGTCGTCAGCGAGCGTTTGCTGATGGCCAAGGTTTGGTCGCAGATGGTCGAGATATGGGCACCATCGTATTCCCAGAAGCCCAAGCAAAAATATTCCTAGATGCAAGTGCTGAAGAAAGGGCGGCTCGCCGTATGAAGCAGTTGCAAGACAAGGGGCTAGATGTTAAATTTGACGCCCTTTTAAGCGAGATCCAAGAAAGGGATGATCGCGATCGTAACCGCCCTGTTGCGCCTTTGCGCCCTGCGGACGATGCATTAGTGCTCGATTCAACCTCCTTGTCTATCGACGAGGTCGTGGTTCAAGCACTACAATATATAGAATCTAAACTGGCAAGCTCACTATAAAGCTTGTCTGATAGAGCGTTGGTCGCAAGGATGATGACTGGCGAATTTAATAACCCCATGTGGTAGGACACCCGTGGACGTTTAATTTATTGAAGATTAACTAAATGACTGAATCTTTTGCTCAACTCTTTGAAGAGTTTCTAAACGAAACTGAATTTCAACAAGGCAGCATCGTTAAAGGTACTGTAGTAGCTATCGAGAACGGTTTCGTTCTTGTTGACGCTGGTCTTAAATCTGAGTCTGCTATCCCAGCTGAACAATTCAAGAACGCTGCAGGCGAACTTGAAGTTGAAGTTGGCGCTGAAGTAGACGTAGCTCTAGACGCTGTTGAAGATGGTTTCGGTGAAACTCAACTTTCTCGTGAGAAAGCGAAACGTCACGAAGCTTGGATCGTTCTTGAGAAAGCATACGAAGAAGCTGAAACTGTTGTTGGTATCATCAACGGTAAAGTGAAAGGCGGTTTCACTGTTGAACTAAACGGTATCCGTGCTTTCCTTCCTGGTTCTCTAGTAGACGTACGTCCTATCCGTGACACTGCTCACCTAGAAAACAAAGAGCTAGAGTTCAAAGTAATCAAGCTAGACCAGAAGCGTAACAACGTTGTTGTTTCTCGTCGCGCAGTAATCGAATCTGAGAACAGCGTAGAACGTGAAGAGCTTCTAGAAACTCTACAAGAAGGTAGCGAAGTTAAAGGTATCGTTAAGAACCTTACTGACTACGGTGCGTTCGTAGACCTAGGTGGTGTTGATGGTCTTCTACACATCACTGATATGGCTTGGAAACGCGTTAAACACCCATCTGAGATCGTTAACGTTGGTGATGAAATCACTGTTAAAGTTCTTAAGTTCGACCGTGAGCGTACTCGTGTATCTCTAGGTCTGAAACAGCTAGGTGAAGATCCATGGGTAGCAATCGCTAAGCGTTACCCAGAAGGTCACAAACTAACTGGTCGCGTTACTAACCTAACTGATTACGGCTGCTTCGTAGAAATCGAAGAAGGCGTTGAAGGTCTAGTACACGTTTCTGAAATGGATTGGACTAACAAGAACATCCACCCATCTAAAGTTGTTAATGTTGGCGACGAAGTTGAGGTTATGGTTCTTGAAATCGACGAAGAACGTCGTCGTATCTCTCTAGGTCTGAAACAGTGTAAAGCTAACCCATGGCAATCTTTCGCTGAAGCGCAAGCTAAAGGCGACAAAGTAACTGGTAAGATCAAGTCTATCACTGACTTCGGTATCTTTATCGGTCTTGATGGCGGCATCGATGGTCTAGTTCACCTATCTGACATCTCTTGGAACGTTCCAGGTGAAGAAGCAGTACGTGAATTCAAGAAAGGCGACGAAATCTCTGCAGTAGTTCTAGCTGTAGATGCAGAGCGTGAGCGCATTTCTCTAGGCATCAAGCAAATGGAAAACGACCCATTCAATGCTTACGTTGCTGACAACAAGAAAGGTACTCTAGTTAACGGTACTGTGACTGCTGTTGATGCTAAAGGCGCAACAATTGAACTTGAAGAAGGCGTAGAAGGTTACATCCGCGTTTCTGAAATTTCACGTGACCGCGTTGAAGATGCTTCTCTAATCTTGAGTGTTGGTGATAGCGTTGAAGCGAAATTTACTGGCGTTGACCGTAAAAACCGCGTAATCAACCTATCTATCAAAGCGAAAGACGAAGCTGAAGAGCAAGAAGCAATGGCAACACTGAACCAAGACGAAGGTGGTTTCGGTAACGCTATGGCTGACGCATTTAAAGCTGCAAAAGGTGAATAATTTCACTTTTTGATCAAAAAGGAGCCTTAGGGCTCCTTTTTTATTTCCCGCAAACCTAACAATATTTGTACAAATTATGACAGGAATTGTTATGCAGCTTGGACAAAAAACGCTAGAATTATACCCAAGTGTTTGTTGGAATTGATATTACTTACTATAATAAGTGATAAATTACTCTAAGAGGGAAACTATGACTAAGTCTGAATTAATTGAAAGACTCTGTGCTGAGCAAACACATCTTTCGGCGAAAGAGATTGAAGACGCAGTTAAAGATATTTTGGAGCACATGGCATCAACACTGGAACGTGGAGACAGAATCGAAATTCGCGGTTTCGGTAGTTTCTCTCTTCATTACCGCGAACCACGTGTCGGACGTAACCCAAAAACTGGGGATAAAGTGGAGTTAGAAGGTAAATTTGTGCCTCACTTCAAGCCAGGTAAAGAGCTACGTGAGCGAGTGAATGAATCTCTCTAGCTGATCTTTGCAATGATACACCAAAAGGCGGCATACTATCGTGTGCCGTTTTTTTATGGTATCGATACGTAATATTCTCATGGTTTGTTACGAACTTTTACTGCATAATCTTATCCGCTACTTTGCTAAGGTGATGGAACATGAAAATTATAAAAATCATAGCTGTGCTTGCTCTTTTCCTTATCGCTCTGGCTCTTGGATCTCAGAACCAAGATGTCGTGACTTTCAATTATTTGCTTGCACAGGGTGAGTTCCACCTATCTACATTACTTGGTGTTGTGTTTGTGATTGGTTTCGCTATCGCATGGCTAATCTTTGGTGGTTTGCATTTGAAATCTCGCATGCAAGTTCGCAAACTCAATAAACAGTTGAAGAAACTCTCAGCCATTACTGACAAAGCTGAGGAGCAAAAAAAAGCATAAATTACACACGGATAGGCACAATACTCAATGCTTGAAATACTCTTCTTGTTACTGCCGATTGCCGCCGCCTATGGCTGGTACATGGGGAATCGCAGTGCTCAGCAAGATAAGCAGAAGCAGTCCAACCAGATATCACGTCAATATGTGACAGGTCTGAACCTATTACTTTCAGACCAATCCGATAAAGCGGTTGATCACTTTATCGAGCTGCTACAGGTCGATAATGAGACCATAGATACCCACTTAGCGCTAGGGAACTTGTTTCGTTCGCGCGGAGAGGTTGATCGCGCTATTCGTATTCACCAGAACTTGATTTCACGTTCAGGGTTAACCATTGATCAAAAAAATATTGCGCTGCAACAGTTAGCCAAAGATTACATGGTGTCCGGGTTTCTTGACCGAGCAGAAAAAATCTTTGAGCAACTTGTTGATGAACCCGATCACAAAGAAGCGGCGCTATATCAACTTGTTTCGATTTATCAGCAAACCCGAGAATGGGAAAAAGCGATTCACTACGCCAGTATTTTGGTAAAAGCCGGTAAGCGACGTATGCGCTCCGCGATTGGTCACTTCTGGTGTGAGTTAGCCATGCAGCAGCAAGCTGATGGCCATAACGAAAAAGCCATTCAATACTTCAAAAAGGCATTACAAGAAGATAAGCGTTGCGTGCGCGCAAGTATTGCACTCGGCAAACTTTATCTAGGGCGCCAAGACTATCAACAAACGGTCGAGTATCTGACTCAAGTTTTGGAGCAGGATTCTGACTTCATCAGCGAAGTTTTGCCAACGCTGGCCGATTGTTATCATCATTTAGGGCAAGAAGACCAGTTGCTGGACTTTCTCCGCCAATGTATCGCGAGTAAGGCCGGTGTGTCTGCGGAGTTAATGCTCGCCCAATTGGTGGCGCAGCATGAAGGCGCAGGTTCTGCTCAAGAAATGTTGACTCGCCAACTGGTGAAGAACCCGACAATGAAAGGTTTTTACCGTCTAATGGATTACCATTTGCTCGAGGCGGAAGAAGGGCGTGCTAAAGAGAGTTTAGGGACGTTACAAAAGCTCGTTGGTGAGCAATTGAAAGTGAAACCTCATTACCGTTGCCGTAAATGTGGATTTTCAACGCACTCGTTATATTGGCATTGTCCTTCCTGTAAAGGGTGGGGGACCATTAAGCCAATTCGAGGATTGGATGGTGAATAATTTTTGAAATGCAGCTACGACGTTAGCTGCATTTTTTTGACCAATTGTAAAACGCACTCTCGTGCACAAATCATTGATGTAGAAGTTTTAATTAATGGGAGATGAAATGACCGACCAGAAAGTAATCGTGGCATTAGATTATGCAAATCAAGCAGACGCATTCGCATTTGTCGATAAGATTGATCCAAATTCCTGCCGCTTAAAAGTGGGCAAAGAGATGTTCACTCTGTTTGGTCCTGATTTTGTAAAACAACTTCATCAACGTGGTTTCTCGGTATTTTTGGACTTAAAATTTCATGATATTCCTAATACATGTTCTAAAGCCGTACGAGCTGCGGCGGAGCTTGGTGTGTGGATGGTCAATGTGCACGCGAGTGGCGGAGAGCGCATGATGCAAGCTTCGCGTGAGATACTTGAGCCTTATGGCGCACAGCGTCCTCTGCTCATTGGTGTAACAGTACTGACCAGTATGGAACAGTCTGACCTTAACGGTATTGGTATTGACGTGACGCCGCAACAGCAGGTTCAGCGTTTGGCGACCTTAACTAAAAATTCTGGCCTAGATGGCGTTGTTTGCTCGGCTCAAGAGGCGAGTATGCTGAAAGCCGAATTAGGCGCTGACTTTAAGTTGGTTACGCCAGGTATTCGACCTGCGGGCTCTGAGGTGGGCGACCAGCGCCGCATTATGACGCCAGTTGAAGCGATGTCTGTTGGATCTGATTACCTTGTGATTGGCCGGCCGATTACTCAGGCGCAAGATCCTCAAGGTGTTTTGCAGCAAATTAATGCCTCGTTAGCTTAATGTTAGCTTAATAAAGAAAGCCCTTTACGGGCTTTCTTTTTATCGAGTTGGAGAACCACTGTGAAACTTAAAATCGCTATCTGGCGATGAGATCAGTTCGGCTTCTACCTGCCTAAAATGCTGTATTCTTGGTGTAATATCATCGTTAGATATAGACTGGGCGAGCGCTAAGTAGTCCTGATAATGTCTCGCTTCAGAACGAAGAAGAGACACATAAAACTTGCCAATTTCTTCGCTGAGGTAAGGCGCCAGTTTGGCAAATCTTTCGCAGGATCTCGCCTCGATAAATGCGCCAATCACCAGTTTATCTACCAACGCTTCGGGCTCATATGTTCGAACATGTTTAATCATTCCTTTCGCATAACGTGAAGCAGGAATGGGTTCATAGACAAAGCCATTATCTTCGATAATTTCCAGTACTTGATAAAAATGATGTAGCTCCTCTCGAATCAGCAAGACCATTTTATCGATCATATCTTGTCCATAAGGGCAGCCTGCTCTTGGCTTAATTAATTTTGATAGTGTGTTTTTGCCTTTTAGACTCTCACGATCTCCAATTAATTTGTACGCGTACTGCTCATAGGGAGCGACAAGCTGAGTGATACTCTCTATCCCTTCTGGTGTTAGCGCGTAGCGCTTGAGGAGAAACACAGCGCTTTGAGCCGCTTTTAATTCACACAATAAGTGATCGCGAAGGATAATCGGTAAACTTGTCGGCTTCTGGGCTTGTTCAATCCAAGCTTCGGGCGTTGTACAACCGAGAAATTGATGAATGGGAGTTAAGAGTTCTTGATACATGATACTGGTTTATTTAACAAAGCTGGCGCGAGTTTATCATGAATAAAAAGCGGAGGTGAATTAAGTACAGTATGGGCCGGGTAATCGACAGCGGTGAAATCAAAAAAGCCGCCCAAGTTCGGCGGCTTTTACTGTGTAAGTTTGGATAATCTACCACTTTTTCTTTTCGCCAAAAAGGACGTCCATATCGTCTTGGCGTTCTTTTTCTTCAATCTGTTGTAACTGCTCTGCACTTCGGCTTTGACGTTTTTGCTCAAGTTCATCTAGCATTGCTTGAAGTTTGTCACGAGCTTGGAGTGAGTAGTTATCATTTTTTGTAGAAAGAACGTCTAAGCCTTTCCGCAACAGTTGCAATGCGGTGCCTGGCTGACCACGTACGATGGCATCTTTTGAGCGTTTAATGACGTTTTCAATGTTGATGCGTGTTTGAATGGTTTCAAGTCGGCCGTTTTCCGCAACATAAGCTTGAGTATCAAAGCGGCCTTTATTGTGTTCTGAGCGAATAGTATCTCGAAGGCGTTTAACCAACTTCAGCATGACAATGGCTTGTTTATCACTACTTGGGACTTTAAAGGCACTGCTATCACCGCCTTGGTAATTTTCTTGCAGTTGCTTAATTTGTTGCTTTACTGATTCTACGCGCTGTTCCAATTGACGATTTTTAGGGTCTAGCTCGTACATATTGGTGAGTGCGTCTAAAATTCGATTATTCAAACAGACCAAAAGTTCTTTACTGTATGGGAGGTGATGGGCGTGGCCAATCAGTTCTTCCGTTGCGTCGATAATAGCGACATAACGAGCACTCTCTTGTTTTCGAGCACTTTCTGCTTTGACCTTATATTGCAACATAATGTTGTAACCAAGGATAAGCACTAGCAAGACAACAACTAGAGCAATAATAAGAGCTATATTCATAAATCCCATAATTTCAATTCAACCGGCTAATACTAAGGATACACTATCCTGTTAAAACACTGCAGTTATAAATAAAATCAATCGTATCACCCTTTTTATTAGTTAAGCGATGTAAACCGTAGTTCTGGAAGCTTTTCTGAGCGATGGATTACAAATAAGTGGCTAATTACGTGATTTTGTTTACTTAATCAACAGTCTCAATGATTTTTACTATTAATTTAGTTTAATCGGCGTTATAACTAAATATTATAAACTATGTTCTCCAACCAAAGAAACACTCAACGCCTACGAGGTCGGTAATGAAGTTACAGCAGCTGAAGTATATTGTTGAAGTCGTCAACCATAACCTGAACGTGTCCGCGACGGCCGAAAGTCTATATACTTCCCAGCCAGGGATAAGTAAGCAAGTCAGATTGTTGGAAGATGAGCTCGGCATTCAGATTTTCGAACGTAGTGGCAAGCATCTTACCCAAGTCACTTCAGCGGGTGAAGACATTATTCGCATTTCCCAAGAGATTTTGTCGCGTGTTGAGAGTATCAAGGCAGTGGCAGGTGAACATACCCATCCAGAAATGGGGACTCTCAATATATCAACGACTCATACTCAAGCTCGCTATGCACTACCTGAAGTTATAAAAGGGTTTACGACTCGCTACCCTAAAGTCTCTTTGCATATGCATCAGGGCACCCCAACTCAGCTTTCGGAGGCGATTGCCAAAGGGACTGCGAACTTTGCGATTGCGACTGAAGCGCTCCATCTGTATCAAGATGCGGTGATGCTGCCTTGTTATCACTGGAATCGGTCAATTGTGGTTCCTAAAGGCCATGCATTGGCGCAAAAAGACAAAGTCACGATTGAAGAGTTAGCGGCTTATCCTCTTGTGACCTATGTCTTTGGATTTACAGGGCGTTCTGAACTGGATACTGCTTTTAATCGCGTTGGTCTCACCCCTAAAGTTGTATTTACCGCCACTGACGCAGACGTCATTAAAACGTACGTCAAAATGGGAATGGGCGTTGGTGTGATAGCCAGTATGGCAATCGATGAAAAACAAGATACCGATTTGGTGGCGATTGATGCCAGCCATATTTTTGGTGCCAGTACGACGAGTATCGGTTTTCGTCGCGGAACATTTTTACGGTCCTATATGTTTGATTTTATGGAACGTTTTGCTCCGCATTTGACCCGTCCTGTGGTTGAACAGGCGATTTCTCTCAAGTCTAATGCAGAAATCGAGGAAATGTTTAAAGATATTGAATTGCCAGTTCGCTAGTAATAACGCTTTGTGCTCGCCGTATCACCCCTTAAAATGCACTCTGTTTTGAGGGGGATGTATGCAAAATAGATTAGCGTTTCTTGACGCATTTTTAATTCAACATCAAACGCTGTGGCGTTTTGAACCTTTTCAGCTCTCTCGACATCCCGCTTACCCTTGGCAGGGTAGTCATCATGAGCTTTGCCAATGGTTAGACAGATTATCATTTCCCGAGGTCGATGCGCTTTTGGCGTCTGAGGCTGATTTGCTACGGCATCTTGCGCCTTATATTCAGGACCTACAACAAGCGGCAAAGTATACTGAATTCGCAACGATTCATTCGGCGTTGCCTGCACTTTCTTCGGTTTTAGACAACGGAATACCCGGACGCAAACTCTCGCAGATTCAAGCACTAAGCGCTCATGCATTGTCATCGTCATTCGGTGACAGTTGGCTAGAGTGGTGTGCGGGGAAAGGATTTTTGGGGCGTCAACTGTGTGTGCACTCTTTAAAGCCGGTGCTGAGTCTCGAGTACCAACAGGGGTTATGCGATGCAGGAGAGACGCTGGTGAATACGCTGGGTATTACAGGGCAGCAATTTCAGCAGATCGATGTTCTGTCAGAGGAGGTCGACGCGTTTGTGCAGCCTTCTCAACATGCAGTTGCTCTTCATGCTTGTGGTGATCTTCATCAAACGTTATTGCGTAAGGTGGTTGAGCGTGGTTTGGTGGCCACGACGATTTCTCCTTGTTGTTATCATCTAACAGCGTCTGAATCATACCAACCATTGTCGGGGTATGGTCAAGCCTCAAGCCTAAACCTCACGCGGCAAGAGTTACGAATTCCACTGCAGCAAATCGTCACCGGTGGTGAACGGGTTAAGCGCCATCGCCAGCAAGAAATGATCTTTCGACTCGGGTTTGATGAATTACTGCGCGCCGAACTGGGGTATCAACAATATTTACCTATTCCTAGCATCAAAAAATCGTTACTCAGCCAGGGCTTTGAGGCATTTTGCCGCTGGGCTGCAGAGCAAAAAGATCTCACCCTTCGTAATCAACAGTTTGAGCATTACCAACAGTTGGGCCAGCAACGTTTTGAGCGTATGGAAAAGCTCAGCTTAGTGCAGTCGGCTTTCAAACGGATTTTGGAGGTCTGGCTTGTGTTGGACAAGGCCTTGTATCTGCAAGAGCATGGCTATCAAGTCGCGGTGAATGTGTTTTGTTCGCGCGAGGTCACCCCACGAAATTTGGTGATTCAGGCAACAAAGCCAAGTGAATAACTACGTAACTCTCTTTTTTGTTATATCAAGCTAAAAACCTGCTTCCCTTTAGATAAACTTATTGGTAATAATGAAGTTAAGTGCAGGAAATGTGCACTCGACTAATAATTATATAACACAACATTAATAAATTGCTTAAATCAAGGAGTTAAGATGAAAGCAACCAAAGCTATTGCGACGGCCGTTCTCGCTGGCGCAGCGTTACTCTCCTCGACCAGCATTATGGCGGAAACCGCTAAAGTCGCTGTATCACAGATCGTAGAACACCCAGCTCTTGACGCAACTCGACAAGGTCTTTTAGATGGGCTGAAAGCGAAAGGTTACGTAGAGGGTGAAAATCTAGAATTTGAATATAAAACCGCGCAGGGTAACCCAGCGATTGCTGTGCAGATCGCTCGCCAATTTGTTGGTGAAAACCCCGATGTGCTAGTCGGTATTGCAACACCTACTGCTCAAGCCTTGGTGTCGGCTACCCGTTCCATTCCCGTTGTCTTTACAGCCGTAACAGACCCTGTCGGTGCGAAGTTGGTGAAAACCCTTAAGCAGCCGGGTAAAAATGTTACAGGCCTTTCTGATTTGTCGCCTGTTGAGCAGCACGTGGAATTAATCAAAGAACTTTTACCGAACGTGAAATCGATTGGTGTGGTTTATAATCCAGGCGAAGCGAACGCGGTTAGCTTGATGGAACTTCTGAAGCAATCAACGGAAAAACACGGTTTAAAGCTAGTTGAAGCGACGGCGTTAAAAAGCGCGGATGTGCAATCAGCAACCCAAGCGATCTCGGAAAAATCCGATATTATTTACGCGCTTATCGATAATACCGTTGCCAGCGCAATTGAAGGTATGATCGTGGCTGCCAATCAATCTAAAACCCCAGTATTTGGCGCTGCAACCTCGTATGTTGAGCGTGGTGCTATCGCCAGCCTCGGTTTCGACTACTATCAAATTGGGGTGCAAACCGCCGATTACGTCGCTGCGATTCTTGAAGGCAAGGAGCCTGGCTCACTCGATGTCGAAGTGGCAAAAGGGTCTGATTTGGTTATCAATAAAACGGCTGCTGACAAGCTTGGTATGACGATCCCGCAATCCGTTCTGGACCGCGCGACCAGCGTAAAATAACAAGTGATGATTATCGGCATGGCAACATGCCGACTTATTAAGCAGAAAAGGGAGTCGTTATGTCTGCTTTTGCGTTTTTTGGGGCCCTGGAAATTGGCCTCATATACGGTTTAGTCGCGTTAGGCGTCTATCTTACCTTTCGAGTTCTCGATTTTCCTGATTTAAGTGTCGATGGTAGTTTTCCGATGGGCGCCGCTGTAGCTGCGACAGCAATTGTTGCAGGAGTTAACCCATGGCTCGCAACCTTATTAGCGATGGTTGCGGGTGCCATAACAGGATGGGTGACTGCCTATCTAACGGTTCGTTGGGGCATTCTAAATCTACTTGCTTCTATCTTAACCATGATTGCTGCATTTTCGATTAACATTCGCATCATGGGACGACCAAACTTAGCTTTATTGGGTGAAGAGACGATTCTAACGCCCTTTGAGGCGATGGGGGATCCCATGTACATTCGCCCGCTTGTGGTGGCGATACTGGTGTTCCTCTCCGCGGTGTTTGTCGTGAGGTTGCTTAACAGTGATTTTGGGTTGGGGCTTAGAGCTACCGGGGTTAATGCACGTATGGTTGCCGCTCAAGGCGCAAGTACAGCGTTTTATACATACTTTTGCCTCGCCTTATCCAACGGTTTTGTCGGCTTTGCTGGAGCGCTGTTTGCTCAAACCAACAGCTTTGCTGACGTAACTTCCGGAGTGGGGACCATCGTGGTCGGCTTAGCCGCTGTGATTTTGGGTCAAACACTCATCCCTGGGCGTAAAATCTGGGTCGCGGTGATAGCGGTTATTGTTGGCTCGGTCCTTTACCGTCTTGCGGTCGCATTCGCGTTGAGTTCAGGTATGTTTGGCTTACAAGCCTCTGATCTCAATTTGGTGACCGCTGTATTGGTTGCTATCGCGTTGATTGCTCCACGACTGAAAGGAAACCTTTCATCAAAAAAGGGTAGAGCGCCTGCTCAAAGTGAAGTGGTCTCTAAGCAGGTGAAAACGTCGGGAGAAAAAGCATGATTCGTTTAGAAGATATTCAAGTGACCTTCAACCCAGGCACTATCCTAGAAAATAAAGCGTTACGCGGCGTTTCGTTGGAAGTGCCGGAACATCAATTTTTAACGGTGATTGGCTCAAACGGCGCAGGTAAATCGACGTTACTTGGCGCGGTCACCGGAGAAACACCCATGGTCGGCGGCAACGTTATCATCAATAATCTTGATGTGACTAAACAAAGGGTTGACCAACGAGCGCAGCAGTGCGCGCGTGTATTTCAAGATCCATTGGCAGGAACGTGCGGTGCACTGACTATTGAAGAAAATATGGCGATGGCTTATATGCGTGGCAAGAAACGCGGTTGGAGCATGTCATTATCATCAAAACGTCGTAAGTTATTTCAGGAGCGTATCAGCATACTCGGGTTAGGTTTAGAAGACCGGTTGGGGGATAGTATCGGGCTATTATCTGGCGGGCAGCGTCAGGCTGTTAGCCTTGTGATGGCCACGCTTTCGGACAGTAAACTATTGTTGCTTGATGAGCACACGGCTGCGCTCGATCCACGTATGGCGGCGTTTATCATTGATTTGACGAAAACGATCATTAATGAGTTTAATCTGACGGTGATGATGGTGACTCACTCAATGAAAGATGCACTTGCGTGTGGTGACCGCACGGTTATGCTTCATCAAGGACAAATTGTTCTGGACGTTGCTGGCGAGCAGCGGGCAAATATGGGCGTACCTGACTTACTCGAAATGTTTAGTAAAGTTCGAGGCGAGGAACTGACGGACGACAGCTTGCTACTTAGTTAGTGTGATGTTTACCTGCTTCTGACATTGCATTATTACAACTTGTGAGACCATTGGCTGATTTTTAATACAAGGCTCATTGACTGCTTTAGGCTGTTGATGAGTTTTATTTTTTCTATAGGTCAGTGTGATAATGAATGTTCAAAGACATTTCAGCCTACAATTTGTCTTTTTGGTCCCAGCGCTGTTGTCATTAGTTATTCTGTCCTTAGCGATCACCAATTATTATCAGACGGTAAACCGTTATATTGATGTAGAGTATTCCCGAATTCAGCGCGCTTTAACTCGTTCGACAAAGGCGGTCGCCGCAATTGATTATAGCTTTGCTGCCTTTAAAGAAAAGAGAAGTGATTTATTTTTAAAGCACAGTCGCTTAGTGGAAGATGGTTTGTGCCGTATGTGGCCTATTGATGCTTTGTTGACTGGTCAGCAAGGAACGATGGTTGCTTCACCGTTAAAAGAACTTAACTACATGATGGTGGGCTCGCCTGAAATGTGCGACCCGCAAAACCCGCTTTATCGCCGAGCTTCCCAACAGGTGGCGATGGCACCCATGCTCTCTTTCCTTCATGATTTCGACTCTTATCTTTTCGGTGTGCACTTTATCGACCGTGAAGGCTACGTTTTTTCCTCACCGGACACGTTGTCAAAAAATATTACCAAACAATTACTCGATACGATTCGAGCTCGTTCTTATTGGATAGAAGCGGCCAAAAGTGAGCCACAGATCTCTCTTGTTGGACCCAGTACATCGCGCATTATTACTAAACGTATTCTTAGTCTCGTTGTGCCTTTTTTCTTCAAAGAACAATATCAAGGCATGATCTCCTTGGATATTGACGCGCCCAAATTACTGCAAAACAGCCAAGTATTGGCCAGCAATATTCGTATCATCAACACGCGTGATGAAACTATTCCTTTTAGCGCCCGTAGGGTACACAAGATTGAGCTTCCAGAGGTGCAAACTCATCATGCGCTGTATTATCAAATTGATTGGGGAAGTGAAGTTCAGCGCTTTTTTGCGCTCGAAAAATATAGCCTAATCGTAATTGCGTTTATCTATATGCTGTCAGTGATTGTTTTGTTTTATGTGAACAGCAATATGGAGCGTAGCCATTTTAAAGCGCTGGCGGCTAAGGATCCGATGACTGGATTATTGAATCGTCGTGGCTTAGAGGACTTTTGGCGCAATACGCTTAAATCGGGTGATATTGCACTGGCGGTGCTGGATATCGATAATTTCAAATCGATTAACGATACCTATGGCCACGATATCGGTGACAAAGTCATTTGCTACATGGCGGATAAAATCGAACACAACATTCGCGGCACCGATGCGGCGGCGCGTTTTGGTGGTGAAGAGTTTGTTATTTATTTGACTTGTGGTGACCGTGACCAAATGCAAACCATTATGCAACGTATTAAACAGCAAATTTGTGAAGATTCACACTTGATTATAAACGGCGGATTTACCGTTTCTGGTGGGGTTAAGGTAACGCGAGTTTCTGAACGTAGCGACTTTGAAAAACTGTTCAAAGCCGCGGATGAAAAATTGTATATTGCGAAAACGTCTGGCAAGAATCAGTTGGTGTTTTAAGCGCAAGCCGTTAACTGAGCATGAATGTCGGTGATGGTATCGACAATCGGTGCTGCTTTATTATAACGACGAATTGAGCGGAAGAGGTCATCTGCTTGCTGATATTCTTGGCGTAAGTACGAAAGCCATTGCTTAATTCGGTTTGGGTAATACAGTCCTTTATCCCCTTTAATCTCATAACGTGAGTAGGCGATCATCAAGCGAACAACATCGTGCCATGGCATTGATGAATGGTTATATTTCACCATATTGCCAAGGTTAGGAATATTAAATGCGCCGCGGCACACCATGAGAGAGTCAACCCCCGTCGTTTCAAGGCATCGCTGCCCATCTTCATATCCCCAAATTTCGCCATTAGCGATCAGCGGAATTTGATGGCGTTGACGAATTTGGCGGATGTATTCCCACTTGATGTGCTCCGCTTTGTATCCAGCCATCTTGGTACGAGCGTGGACGGTAAGCTCGTTTGCTCCTGCTTGTTCAACGGCGTCAACAATTTCAAAGCAGTCATCCGGATTTTCCCACCCTAAACGGATTTTCGCTGTAACGGGAATATCATCAGGAACCGCATCGCGGCAAGCTTTGACAACTTGATGGACGATTTCTGGATGCTGAAGTAGGGCAGCCCCTCCTTTGCTTTTATTGACCGTTTTCGCAGGGCAACCGAAATTAATATCAATGCCTTTGGCACCAAGCTCTGCGGCAAAGTGGGCATTCTCTGCCATCCATTTAGGATCTTGTCCGAGTAACTGTAAGTGAACAGGAACGCCCGATTTGGTCATGGAGCCATGTTCAAGTTCAGGACATAGACGATGGAATACGTGGGCGGGCAGTTTTTGGTCGACAACACGAACGAACTCCGTCACACAAAGATCATAGTCATTAATCTCGGTGAGTAGTTCGCGCATTAAATGGTCTAAAACGCCCTCCATCGGGCCTAAAACAAGTCGCATGGATTGTCCCTCTAAAATCAGACGCAAGATTCTAGAGGGAATGCGAACGAATGTCACCCTATTCAGTGACCTCGAAGGCTGGCTTTGGTTATAATGGCGCTAAGTTAGATCATAAAAGCGATACCCAATGAGTTATTCTCTCGTTAGCATTCTCCAAACCGCCGAGCTGGATGAATCCGAATATTTTATTGAAGGTGCAATCTTAGCTGCCAACATTAGCCGCGAACCGCTGGATCCAAATACATGGTTAACGCCACTTTTTGGTGACCAAAGTTCTTTCTTAGCCGAAAAGGTAACAGAGCAGATTCACCAACAGTATCATGCGCTTAAGCGTGGTGATTACTCGTTACTCGACCTTGTACATTACCCACAAAGTCAAGAGCCATTAGCGGATTTCGCTGAAGGATTTATGCAAGTTTGGCCAGTCGTCGAGCCTTTGTGGCAACAAGCGACGTTAGCGGATGGTACGGCGCGAATGCTTCAAGCGTTACTGACAGTGATGATGCTCGCGATTGATGAAGAGCAAACGCAGCAGCAAATGAAACAAGCTGGCTTCGAGCATCCGCCGGCATTATCAGAGTTGGCGCCTCAACTTGATTTAATGATTAATGAAGTCGCGTTAGCGGCAGATGAAGCATTAATGGGTGGAAAATCGCAAAGTGTGAACCCATATAAACAGACAGGGCGTAATGATCCATGCCCTTGTGGTAGCGGCAAAAAGTTTAAGCAATGCTGTGGGAACTAAACCACAAAATTTTTACCTAACGCGATCATATCGCTGAATAACTCAGTGAAAAATGCAATGAAAATAAAGGCGTTAGCCAACGGAGCGAATTGAATGAAGAAATTGTTAGCGTTATTTTTTGTGAGTATGAGTGCAATCGCTGCACCGAAAGACGTATTAAACCAACGTTTGCAATTGACCGAGGGTTTCAGTGCCGACTTTTCTCAAATCGTGACTGCGCCGGACGGGGAAGTGGTCATGGAAGGTGAAGGCCAAGTTGAAATTGCACGTCCAAGCCTCTTTCGCTGGACCACGACTCAGCCGGATGAGAACATTCTTGTTTCCGATGGTAAAACGTTGTGGTACTACAGCCCATTTATTGAGCAAGTTAGTATCTACTGGCAGGAGCAAGCGACTGAGCAGACGCCGTTTGTGCTCCTGACACGTAATCGTGCTAGTGATTGGGACAACTACAACGTGACGCAAGACGGAGATGTGTTCACCCTGACTCCAACCGCTGCTGATAGTAACCAAGGTCAATTCAAGTTAGAAATTGGCGCTAAAGGCGTTGTAAAAGGTTTTGGGGTCATTGAGCAAGATGGTCAGCGCAGCCAGTTCACGTTTGATAACGTGGATCTTTCCACACCAAGCAAAGATCGCTTCACCTTTGAGATTCCACAAGGCGTCGAGGTGGACGACCAAAGGGATTAATGTTGAGTAATTACACATTAGATTTTTCCGGCGACGAAGATTTTCGTCCTCTTGCTGCCCGAATGCGGCCGCAAACCATCGAGCAATACATTGGTCAGCAACATTTGTTGGCGCCTGGAAAACCGCTGCGCAAGGCATTGGAAGGCGGGCACATTCACTCGATGATTTTGTGGGGGCCTCCTGGGACAGGGAAGACAACCTTAGCGGAAGTCGCAGCAAACTACGCCAATGCGGAAGTTGAACGAGTTTCAGCCGTCACTTCGGGTGTGAAAGATATTCGTGCGGCGATTGATAAAGCGCGAGAAAACAAAATGGCGGGGCGTCGCACCATCTTATTTGTTGATGAGGTGCATCGCTTTAATAAGTCGCAGCAAGACGCATTTTTACCTCATATCGAAGATGGAACAGTCACATTTATCGGCGCAACAACGGAAAATCCATCGTTCGAGCTCAATAACGCTCTGCTTTCACGTGCTCGTGTTTACAAATTAACCTCACTATCGAACGCAGAAATACGTCAGGCGCTTGATCAAGCGGTTGCTGATCAACAGCGCGGATTGGGTGCTCAACCAGCCACGTTTGTCGATGATGTCCTTGATAGGTTATCTGAACTGGTCAACGGGGACGCGCGCATGTCACTCAATTACCTTGAGCTACTGTTTGATATGGCGCAAGAGAATGAGCAAGGTGACAAAGTCATTACTCTTGATCTGCTGGCCCAAGTGGCGGGAGAGAAAGTCGCACGTTTTGATAATAAAGGTGACGTTTGGTATGACTTGATTTCAGCGGTTCACAAATCCATTCGTGGTTCCAATCCCGATGCTGCGCTGTACTGGGCGGCTCGCATGATGACGGCGGGCTGTGATCCGCTATATATCGTTCGCCGCTTGTTGGCTATCGCCTCAGAAGATATCGGCAATGCGGATCCTAGAGCGATGCAGGTGGCGATCACGGCGTGGGACTGTTTTACGCGTATTGGGCCTGCTGAAGGTGAGCGAGCGATCGCTCAAGCGATTGTTTACTTGGCCTGCGCGCCGAAAAGTAATGCGGTTTATCAGGCTTGGAAACAAGCGATGGATGACGCCATCAATCTGCCTGAGTACGAAGTACCTCACCATCTTCGTAACGCCCCGACAAGCTTAATGAAAGAAATGGGCTATGGCGCAGAATATCGTTATGCTCACGACGAACCCGGAGCGTATGCCGCTGGTGAGCGTTATCTTCCTTCGGAAATGACCGGAAAACGCTACTATCAGCCGACAAATCGTGGGTTAGAAACGAAAATTGGCGAAAAGTTAGATTACTTGGCTAGTTTAGACGCAAATAGCCCACAAAAGCGCTATGAAAATTAGTGGCTTTTGGGTATCGTTAAACGATCAATTATTTCAATAATGCGTGAACGGTTTCACGCGTTTTTTATCACAAAAAAGCATAGGATTAACAATGCTGGATTCTAAATTACTTCGAACTGAGCTGGATGAAACAGCTGCAAAATTGGCACGTCGAGGCTTTAAGCTAGACGTAGATGCGATTCGTAAACTTGAAGAACAACGTAAGTCGATTCAAGTAGAAGTTGAAAATTTACAATCCACGCGTAATTCCATCTCCAAGCAAATTGGCCAAAAAATGGCAGCGGGAGATAAAGAGGGCGCCGAAGAGATTAAAAAGCAAATCGGTAACTTAGGCAGTGATCTTGAAGCGAAAAAAGTGGAACTTGCTGAGGTGCAAACTCAGTTGGAAGAGATTACGCTTTCGGTTCCAAACGTTCCTGCCGATGATGTGCCTGATGGCCTTGATGAGTCAGAGAATGTTGAAATCTCACGTTGGGGTGAACCCAAGTCTTATGACTTTGAAGTTAAAGATCACGTCGATCTTGGCGAAATGGGTGATGGCCTAGACTTTGCCGCTGCAACTAAAATCACCGGTGCGCGTTTTATCGTCATGCGTGGTCAATTTGCTCGTTTACACCGCGCAATTGCCCAGTTTATGCTGGATTTGCATACCGAGCAGCATGGCTATACAGAAATGTACATGCCTTACTTAGTGAATGCAGATAGCTTGTACGGCACAGGTCAGTTACCAAAATTTGGCAAAGATTTGTTCCATACTGAGCCTTTGGCTGAAAAAGTGAATGATGAAGAACCGCGTAAACTGTCACTTATTCCGACGGCTGAAGTGCCCGTCACCAACTTAGTGCGTGATACCATTTCAGAAGAAGCGGATCTGCCTTTGAAAATGACGGCACATACGCCATGCTTCCGTTCAGAAGCCGGCTCTTATGGTCGTGATACTCGTGGCCTGATTCGTATGCACCAGTTCGATAAAGTTGAATTGGTTCAGATCACGAAACCTGAAGATTCGATGGATGCACTTGAAGAGCTAACGGGTCATGCTGAAAAAGTACTTCAACTGCTTGAACTTCCGTATCGTAAAGTGGTGCTTTGTGCAGGTGATATGGGCTTTGGTGCTCGTAAAACTTACGATTTGGAAGTTTGGGTTCCGGCTCAAGAGACGTATCGTGAAATCTCATCTTGTTCAAATATGTGGGATTTCCAAGCTCGCCGTATGCAGGCGCGCTTCCGTCGTAAGGGAGAGAAAAAGCCTGAACTTGTTCATACACTGAATGGCTCTGGTTTGGCCGTGGGTCGTACCATGGTGGCGATTTTGGAAAATAATCAGCAAGCGGATGGCAGTATTGAAATCCCTGCAGTACTGCAAAAGTACATGAATGGCGCGACGCACATCGCTAAATGATGCTTGCTCGCGGCAAATAAAAAAACCGGCTTTAAGCCGGTTTTTTTTGTTCGACTGTCGCCGTCGGTTAACCGCAACACTTTTTGAACTTTTTACCGCTTCCACAAATGCATGGATCGTTGCGTCCAACTTTAAGTGAGCTAATTGACTGAGTTAAACGCTTATCTTTGGGTTCTGGAAACGTTCCATCAATGTAATACCACTGGTCATGTTCACGAACAAAGCGTGAACACTCTGTTAAAGCATGCTGCTGCCCATCTTGCATAAAATAGGCACTAAAGGTGACATAGCCCTCATCCTGATGTGCGCCTTTTTGACAGTCATGGACAATCAAATTTACCCAATCAGAGTCTATCGAATCGGCGATTTCTTGCCTTTGGCTCGCGGCATCACAGCTAGGATGATAGGTCTCGACCACGAAGTCGACGAGCCCAAGAACATGGGCACAATAACGTGCGCGCATGAGTTGCTCGGGTTGAGCTGCCTTTTTGACATCGTGATGAATTGGCTCACAACATTGTGAATAGAGTTTCTGGCTTTGGCAGGGGCAAAGTTGGCTCATGGGACGGTGACCTTGACACTAAAAAAGGCAGTGTAGCCACCACCGCCTATATTGTAAATTGTTAAGACATCGCGACCAAGCCAGTTGTCCATTTGACCGACGCAATGTAACAATCGCAGAGATGTTTTTCGTCTAAATCTAATGCTTGGCTTATGGTACTTACCTCTTGCCAATGGGCAAGCTCATAGGCTTTGATGAGCTTGAGTACTTGACCTAACATCCCTTGGTTATCGATTAGTGCCCGCTTGACGTCGTCATCCACAGGCATTGATGTCAATATATGTTCTAGGGGCTGATCGAGCAGAGAGTCGAGTAAGGAGAATAACCCGGTAAGAAACGCTGAACTGGCATCACAGTCGAACTGTTGATACACCAATTCACAGAATCGTGCTCTTTGTATCGACAGCGCATAGAGGTGGCTGGGTTTGGACTCTTGGGTCGAGGCGATGGCCAGTAAGGCGACAAACTTGCGCAGTTTCTCTTCACCAAGGTAGACAACCGCTTGCTTAAATGAGCGTATCTTGCTGTTGACTAATGGCGATGAGTTGGCGGTTGAGAGCAACTTATAGGATAAACTCACGTCTTGGCTGATGATTTGCTCAATGGCGGCAAAGTCGAGGTCGGCTTTGGATATCTCTTTACAGAGTTGAACGACAGTATGCAGCGCTGGTGAGAGTGTTTTGGTTTGCAACACTTCTGGCTTACTAAAGAAGTAACCTTGAAAATAATCAAAGCCTGCATTTTTCGCATGTTCGAACTCTTCATAAGTCTCGACTTTTTCAGCCAAAAATTTGATTTTGCTCTTGCTGAGTTTGTGAATAAAGCTTTGCGCCTTAGCAATGGAGACCAACCGAATATCGAATTTAATGATGGAAATATAGGGTAGAAAGCGTTTCCATTGTGGGTTCGGAATAAAGTCATCTAACGCGATGATGTATCCCAGCTCTGACATCTCTTTTACTGCATCAAGTAGGTCATCACTTGGCGGACAATCTTCCAATATTTCGATGACCAGATTGCCAGCAGGAAAGAGGGTTGGAATTCGATTGATCAGGCTTTCATAAGGAAAGTTCACAAACCCGAGACAATTGCCAAGTGTATCGTAATGTGCGGAAAAAAAGTGATCAGTGAGCAACCGGCTGGTCGCCAGTTCGGGGGAAATATCAGGAAACTTATTCTCTGGCCCATCTCGAAATAACAGTTCATAACCGATCGTGTCTTTTCGGCGATTGAGAATTGGCTGGCGAGCAATATAGGCGTAAGTCAAGGAGGCATACTTCTAACTTATCAGGTGGTTAAAAGCATAGCGTTCCAAGACTATTTTTCAAGGTTATTGTTTGAGTTCTGTGGCGTAGCAAAAGGTCGAGTTTGCAAATCCAGATGAGATTGCGTGCAAACTAACACCGAGCCTTGTTCATACCAATCACCCAGGACAATGCGATGTAAACCCTCACCGAAATGATGGATGTTCGGTCGATGCGTGTGCCCATGAATCATCAGTTTGACCTGATGTTTATGCATCACGGCTTCAACTTCGCTTTGCGTGACATCCATAATCTCCATAGACTTCATTTTTTTTGTATCGCTAATATCGCTTTGCACCTTCGCCACAATTTTCTTTTTGATCCAAAAAGGAATGCGATTAAATACCCATTGCAGCCAAGGTTGGTGAACCTTTTCTCGATATGCTAGGTATTGAACATCGTCGGTGCAAAGTGTATCACCGTGTAAGATTACGGCTGGTGTACCATAGAGATCAATGACGGTTTCGTCGCCAAGTAGGGTAACGCCTGTTTGTTTTGCAAAACGTTTACCAACTAAAAAGTCACGATTGCCTTGAGTAAAGAAACAAGGAATGCCTGCTTGGGTTAAGCGTTTGAATTCGCTTTTGATTTGCTTGGCGAAGTCAGAGTTATCGTCGTCACCAATCCAAAATTCAAACAGGTCGCCAAGGACATAAAGCGCGTCGGCGTGAATGGCTTCTTCACGCATAAAGCGGGTAAAGCAATCAGTAATTTCTGGGGCGGAAGGCGTTAAGTGCAGATCGGAAATAAACAGTGTGGTCATAATGGTCCATAGCAAGAGCGCGCTATAGCGCGCTCAACAGTATTATGCTTCGATGGTTGTGCCTGTGATGATCACTTCTTCAAGTGGAACATCTTGATGCATACCCATAGAGCCGGTATCTACTGATTTGATTTTGTTGACAACATCCATGCCTTCAACCACTTCTGCGAACACGCAGTAACCCCAACCATCTAAGCTTTCTGAACGGAAGTCTAGGAAGGTATTGTCGTTAACGTTAATGAAGAACTGAGAGCTGGCTGAATGAGGTTCCATTGTACGAGCCATCGCAAGAGTACCGACTTTATTGCTCAAGCCATTGTTTGCTTCGTTCTTGATTGACGCACGTGTTGCTTTTTCACGTAGGCCTGATTCCAAGCCGCCACCTTGAATCATGAAGCCATCAATGACGCGGTGGAATAGGGTATTGTCATAGAAACCATCACGGCAGTATTGAAGGAAGTTAGCGCTTGTTTCTGGCGCTTTTTCTTCGTTTAGCTGAATTTTGATGTCACCAAAATTTGTGTGAAGGGTGATCATGATTATTACCTTTATTAACTGATTTAGAGTTGAGAACGAGATTCTATATTAACTTTCTCGATAATTATATGTGAAAAGTGAATAGTGGGAGCAAGGATTGACCGTTTAGGTCTTCTTTTCCCGTGCGGAGGGGATTACTAACCGCAAGCAAGTTGGTATACTAGCCAACAATTTTTACTATCAAATATCAGACAGAGATCATGCTAAAGATATATAACACACTGACGAGACAAAAAGAGGAATTCAAACCCATCAATGCCGGTAAGGTTGGCATGTACGTGTGTGGTGTCACTATTTACGATCTCTGCCATATTGGCCACGGACGTACGTTTGTTTCATTTGACGTCGTTTCGCGTTATCTGCGCTACCTAGGCTATGATTTAACCTTTGTTCGTAACATTACCGATATTGACGATAAAATCATCAAACGTGCAGCAGAAAATGGTGAAACTTGTGACTCCCTCACTGAACGTTTGATTGGCGAAATGCATGCCGATTTTGATGCGCTTAATATGAAACGCCCAGATGTTGAACCACGCGCAACCCAGTATATTGATCAAATTATTGAGTTAGTTGAAAAACTCATTGAGCGCGGTTTTGCTTATGTCGCAGACAATGGCGACGTGATGTTTGAAGTTAGCAAGTTTGATGATTACGGCAAGTTGTCTAAGCAAGATCTTGAGCAGTTACAAGCGGGCGCTCGAGTCGATGTGGAAGCCGCAAAGCGCAGCCCACTGGACTTTGTGGTTTGGAAAATGTCCAAGCCGGGTGAGCCTACATGGGAATCGCCATGGGGCGCAGGCCGTCCTGGGTGGCATATTGAGTGTTCCGCAATGAACTCATCAATTTTAGGTAACCACTTTGACATCCATGGGGGCGGCTCAGACTTACAGTTCCCTCACCATGAAAATGAAATCGCACAGTCTTGCTGTGCACACGATACTCAGTATGTTAATACGTGGATGCACAGTGGTATGGTGATGGTCGACAAAGAAAAGATGTCAAAATCGCTGGGTAATTTCTTTACCATTCGTGACGTGCTAGGCCACTATGATCCTGAGACGGTTCGTTACTTTTTAATGTCGGGTCACTATCGTAGTCAACTCAACTACAGTGAAGAAAATTTAAATCAAGCGCGTGCTGGGCTTGAGCGTTTATACACATCACTGCGCGGCCTAGACTTGAGTGTCGAGCCTGCTAACGGCGAGGAGTTTGTTAGCCGTTTCAATCAAGCGATGAATGATGACTTTAATACGCCTGAAGCTTATTCCGTATTGTTCGATCTCGCTCGCGAGATTAACCGAGTCAAAGCCGAAGATATCACCACGGCAAGTCAACTTGGCGCGCGTTTACGTCAGCTTGCTGATGTTATCGGTATTCTTCATCAAGATCCTGAACAGTTCCTACAGGGCGATGCGGGCAGCGATGATGAAGTCGCTGAAATCGAAGCGTTAATCAAATTACGTAATGACTCGCGTGCCGCCAAAGATTGGGCCAATGCCGATATGGCGCGTGACAAGTTGACTGAGATGGGAATCGTTCTTGAAGATGGCCCACAAGGGACCACTTGGCGTCGTAAGTAACGTGCGGTTTTAAAAACAAACTTTTGGTATTAGGGCTGTTTGCACAGCCCTTTTTTCTGTGTAGTAATGACTATTAGGAATCTCTTTCGTGGCTCAGATGTACTTCTATTACTCAGCGATGAACGCGGGTAAATCCACCACACTGCTTCAATCTTCATTTAACTATCAAGAGCGTGGTATGACGCCAGTGATTTTTACCGCGGCGCTCGATGATCGCTTTGGTGTCGGTAAAGTGGCTTCACGTATTGGTTTAGAGTCTGATGCGCATTTATTCAGTGCGCAAACCGATATGTTTACCGAGATCGCAGTGCTGCACAAGCAAAAAACACGGCACTGTATACTGATTGATGAGTGTCAGTTCTTAACTAAACAGCAAGTCTATCAACTTACCGAAGTCGTTGATAAATTAGGTATCCCAGTGTTGTGTTACGGGTTAAGAACTGATTTCCTAGGTGAATTGTTTGAAGGTAGCCAATATCTTTTGGCATGGGCAGATAAACTGATTGAACTGAAAACGGTTTGCCATTGCGGGCGTAAAGCGAACATGGTGATTCGAACAGATGAAGATGGCAATCCGATAAAAGAAGGTGACCAAGTCGCGATTGGTGGTAATGACCGTTATGTGTCCGTGTGCCGTGAACACTACAAATTTGCATTAGGGAAATAGTTTCCTTTACGCAACAAAAAACGGAGCCATTGGCTCCGTTTTTTGTTTGTGTCCGAGAATCAAGGATTAACGAGCACGGAAGACGATGCGACCCTTAGATAGGTCGTACGGTGTCATCTCTACAGTTACTTTATCACCAGTAAGAATACGGATGTAGTTCTTACGCATTTTACCAGAGATGTGAGCAGTAACGACGTGACCGTTTTCTAGCTCTACACGGAACATAGTGTTTGGAAGAGTATCAAGGACAGTACCTTGCATCTCAATTACGTCTTCTTTAGCCATTTAATCCTCTTTAAGAATGGGCAATTTTAACCGGCTCATAATGCCGTTAAAATGAAATTATGTAAAGTTGGGCGTATTCTACCCTTGCCAACGCTGATTTACTAGCCTTTGATGGCGTTGAAAGCGCACTTTGTAGTTCATTGCTGGGCATTCGTCAATTTGATACCCCAGATATAGCCACTGTTTACCTTGTTGTTGGCAATATTCCGCTTGAATTAAAATGGCGACAGTTCCCATAGAAATCGGGTGGGTTGGGTCATAGAAGGTGTAAAACGCGCTGGCTGCGTTAGACATAATATCAGTCACGGCGATAGCGACAAGTTGGTCCCCGTCATAAATGTGCAAGTATTGAGTATTGAGCCAAGAGCTTTGAGAGAATTGGTCAAATTCCATTCTTTTTGGGGGATACATAGAGCCATCGCGATGGCGGACTTCAATGTATCGTGAATACAGATCAAACCAGCCTTTGTCCATGGTGTCTTTCATGACCCAAGTCAGGTGTTGCGCTTTGTTTTTTACCCGTTTTTGGCTTTTGCTCATTTTAAAGTCTGGAACCGATAAACGGATCGCTTCGCATGCCTGACATTGAGTACAGTGAGGTTTATAAATGGTATCTCCACTGCGACGAAAGCCATTGGCAAGTAACACCTCATAACTTGATGAGCTGTGCATTTGTGGGTCTAGGGCGACGGCGACACGCTCTTGCTGGTCGGCTAAATAACTGCAAGGATGGTTGGTAGTTAGACCAATTTTTATATGCTGAAGTTCGATACTCATTCGGGGTCCTGATTTGCTAACCGCAGTTGCTGAGGGCAAAAGCATGGGCTATCAACATGCTGTTCTCTTAAAGATAGCAGGGATTGAAGAAATGCTTCACGTGGTATCTCGCTTGCTCCTAGGGAAGCGAGGTGGGCGTTCATGACCTGGCAATCAATCAATTCACCACCATGCTCTGCAAAGTGCCGGCAAAAATACCATAGTGCCATTTTCGATGCGTTGGTTTGCAGGCTAAACATCGATTCTCCACAAAATAAACGGCCAACGAGGATGCCATATAAACCACCGATCAGCTGGTTGTTATGCCAAACTTCCACTGAGTGACAGTGACCTTGAGAGGCTAAAGTCTGGTAGGCATGACGCATTTGTGGGTTAAGCCAAGTCTCTTCTGGGGGGCGTGTTGCCGCACAGAGATCAATGACTTGGTTGGTCGCTTGGTTGATGGTAACAGTGTAAGCGTGTTTGCGTTGAAATTTTTTAAGACTTTTGGCGGGTTTGAATGTCTTAGGATTAAACACTGCGCGCGGGGCGGGGCTCCACCATAAGATAGGGTCGTCTGGGCCATACCAAGGGAAAATCCCGTGGTGATAAGCGGCAAGGATACGCTCTGGCTTCAAATCGCCCCCAAACGCTAATAAGCCGTTTGGGTCTTCAAGTGCCTCAAAAGGTGACGGAAAACGTAAATCGTGAGGATCGAGTTCGGTTAAATATATCGACATAATTCAGCACGTGAAGGAGTAAAAGATGAAAAAGTGGCTATGGATATTAGTGATTTTTCCTGTGGTTGCCAATGCCGCCTACCAGCGTAATCAGGCCCGACCTGTTAATGATGTTGTATTTGGTGATATTGATTCGGTTCGTTATATCTCCCAACAGCAAATTGTTGAGTCCAAAGGTTCAGGTTGGGAAACGCTGCTTGGCGCTGTGATTGGTGGCGTTGTGGGCCATCAATTTGGTGGCGGTACTGGTCGAGAAGTGGCAACAGCGGTTGGGGCCGTTGCGGGTGGCGCTGTCGCTCGCCAGCAAGCGAACCAAAGTTATCGTGTTGAGTACAAACTCGTCGAGTTGTTGATTCGCACAGACCAAGACAAATTGATTGATGTCATTCAGGATGTCGATCCTAACATGCTATTTGAGCGTGGTGATTCGGTTCGTATTCTCTACTTTGATAATGGCGTTCGAGTAGATAAAACTTACTGAACCAGTCGAAATTGGGGTGGTGTTCGTTTAAGAATTTCGATAGGCTGCAGGTACGAAAAATTGCTCGTCGCTGCACCATGGAGATTCGCAGTGACCAAGGAAACACAACATTAATGGAAAGCCTGACACTACAACCTATCAAAAAAGTCAATGGCGAAGTCAATTTGCCTGGTTCTAAAAGCGTTTCTAACCGTGCATTACTGCTTGCCGCATTGTCTAAAGGCACCACAACACTTACCAATTTACTCGACAGCGATGATATTCGCCATATGCTGAATGCGCTCGCTAAATTGGGCGTTAGCTATCGTTTATCGGAAGATAAAACGGTGTGTGAAGTCGATGGACTCGGTAGACCGTTTCAATCTTCACAAGCATTAGAACTGTTTTTGGGCAACGCGGGCACCGCGATGCGTCCACTGGCGGCTGCGCTGTGTTTAGGTGAAGGCGAATTTGTGCTTACTGGTGAGCCGCGAATGAAAGAGCGTCCTATTGGCCATTTGGTTGATGCTCTACGTCAAGCTGGGGCAAAAATTGAGTATCTAGAGAACGAAAATTATCCGCCATTACACATTAAAGGCACGGGTATAAAAGGCGGCGAAGTCTCTATTAATGGTTCGATTTCAAGCCAGTTTCTAACCGCGTTTTTGATGTCCTCACCTCTTGGGAAAGGCGATACCGCCATCAATATTATTGGTGATTTAGTGTCGAAACCCTACATTGATATTACGCTGCACATTATGGCGCAATTTGGTGTCAAAGTGGAAAACCGCGATTACCAACAGTTCGTAGTAAAGGGCGGCCAGCAATACACGGCGCCAGGTGAATTTTTGGTTGAGGGCGACGCCTCGTCAGCGTCTTATTTTCTTGCGGCTGCCGCGATTAAAGGTGGTGAAATTAAAGTCACAGGGATTGGTAAAAATAGCATTCAAGGCGATGTTCAGTTCGCTCATGCGCTGGAAAAAATGGGCGCCGACATTGAGTGGGGCGACGATTACATCAAGGCAAAAGCGGGAGAATTGAACGCCGTTGATCTTGATTTTAACCATATTCCTGATGCCGCGATGACCATTGCAACCACTGCTCTTTTTGCTAAAGGTACAACCGCAATTCGTAACGTCTATAACTGGCGGGTGAAAGAGACTGATCGCCTTTCAGCGATGGCGACAGAATTGCGTAAAGTGGGTGCGACGGTCGAAGAAGGTGAAGATTACATCATCATCACGCCGCCACAAACGCTCACTCACGCGGCGATTGACACTTATGATGACCACCGCATGGCGATGTGCTTTTCGCTGGTGGCATTGAGCGATACGCCAGTTACTATCAATGACCCGAAATGTACGTCAAAAACATTTCCGGACTACTTTGATAAACTGGCATCATTGAGTGTCTAATACCGAAAAAGCTTGTCGAAATGACAAGCTTTTTGTTTGGGCCCTGCCTAGTTTTTAAGCGTAAACTCTTTGGATAGGTGATGGGCTAAATATTTAAACATATTAAACACGGCGGTCGTTTTTTCTGTAGGTAAGCCGTTTGTATCGAGAAAGTATTCACCTTTAAAGATTAGAACATCGTCTTTTTCTTCTACTTTATTGGCATGCATGCCTTCGAGATAGTCATCATGATCTTGAATGAATTGATTGGCAATCAACAGTAAGTCAAATTCAGAAATGGTTTTTTTTTCGCTCATGGCCTATACCTGATCAGTTATCTTGGTAGCGATTGTAAGCGCTTAAGCGGTCATTTCAATTGACTTAGGGCAGTTCAATCGGCATTTTTCTTTTGTGATCGATGACAGAATCCACCCTCTTGGGGTTTGGTTTTCACGCTGACAAGTTTAGACTGTGCCGGATTCTAGCGCCCGTAACATGAGATGATGAGCTGAAGAGTCTCAATAAAATCATATTCTTCAGCTAAGGTCGTCCAATTGTCGAGCAGTCAATACGCATTTTAAAAAAAGGTATTGATCTTCTAGTCTTCTCGCTCAATAGTAAAAAAAGAAGTTAATTTTAGTACGTTGTGCGATTAAGTTCGCAACAGTGATTAAGGGCATTTGAGTCAATTATGGGTAAATCACTCGTTATTGTGGAGTCGCCAGCTAAGGCAAAAACCATAAATAAATATTTAGGCAAAGACTTCATTGTGAAGTCGAGTGTCGGTCATGTACGTGATCTACCGACTGCCGGCCAAAGTTCAGGCAAAAAAGCTGCCGCTGTATCAACAAAAGGTCTGAGCGCAGAAGAAAAAGCGCGCATTAAGCAAGAGAAAGACCGTAAATCGCTGATCAAAAAGATGGGGGTTAATCCTTATCACGACTGGGAAGCGAACTACCAAATTCTACCAGGAAAAGAGAAAGTTGTTGCCGAGCTGCAAAAGTTGGCAGAGGACGCTGATAGCGTTTATCTCGCAACCGATTTGGACCGCGAAGGAGAGGCCATCGCTTGGCACCTACGTGAGATCATCGGTGGTGATGAAGAGCGATATAAACGTGTTGTGTTTAACGAAATTACCAAAAACGCAATCCAGCAAGCGTTCCAGAAACCTGGTGAGTTAAGCATGGATGGCGTTAATGCGCAGCAAGCGCGACGCTTTATGGACCGTGTGGTCGGCTTTATGGTCTCGCCATTACTTTGGAAGAAGGTAGCCCGTGGTTTGTCCGCAGGTCGCGTTCAATCTGTGGCAGTGAAATTGTTGGTTGAGCGTGAGCGCGAAATCAAAGCATTCATTCCAGAGGAGTTTTGGGACATTCATGCGAATACCAAAACCAAAGACAACAGCGATTTTCGTTTACTGGTTGCGCAGAAAAATGACACTGCATTTAAACCAGGTAATGAAGCGGAAGCCAAAGCCGCCGTTGCCGTCCTCGAGAAAGCGCAATATGAAGTTTGTAAGCGTGAAGATAGGCCAACGTCAAGTAAACCTTCGGCGCCATTTATTACCTCTACCTTACAGCAAGCAGCGAGTACTCGTTTAGGCTACGGCGTCAAGAAAACCATGATGCTTGCTCAGCGTTTGTATGAAGCGGGCTACATCACCTATATGCGAACTGACTCAACAAACTTGAGTAGTGAAGCAGTGGATGCGGTACGTGGTTATATCGGTTCTGAGTTTGGTGATGCCTACCTACCCGCTAAACCTAATGTTTATGGCAGCAAAGAGGGCGCACAAGAAGCGCACGAAGCAATTCGTCCTTCTGATGTGGGTGTGAAGTCCGCGGATCTCCAAGGTGTAGATAATGATGCCCTCAAGCTGTATGACTTGATTTGGAATCAGTTTGTTGCGTGTCAAATGACGCCGGCAAAATATGATTCAACAACGGTCAGTGTTAAGGCTGCGGAATACACGCTAAAAGCCAAAGGTCGCATTTTGAAATTTGATGGTTGGACTCGCGTTCAGCGTCCATTGGGTAAAAATGAAGACCAAATCTTACCGCCTGTTCAAGTGGGCGACACGGTGACTCTGAAAGAGTTGGAGCCGAAACAGCACTTTACCAAGCCGCCCGCTCGCTATACAGAAGCCGCATTAGTCAAAGAACTTGAAAAACGTGGTATTGGCCGCCCTTCGACTTACGCCTCAATCATTTCTACGATTCAAGATCGCGGTTATGTGAAAGTCGAGCAGCGTCGATTCTATGCGGAAAAAATGGGTGAAATCGTTACCGATCGCCTCGGAGATAGTTTTGATGACTTGATGAACTATGATTTCACCGCACGTATGGAAGAGAAACTTGACCAAATTGCTGAGGGTGAAGCCAATTGGAAGTCGGTTCTTGATAACTTTTTCACCGATTTCTCATCTGATCTCAGCAAAGCGGAACAAGATGAAGAACACGGTGGTATGAAGCCAAATCATATCGTCATGACGGATATCGAGTGTCCGACCTGTAGCCGACCTATGGGCATTCGCACCGCATCAACGGGCGTTTTCTTAGGGTGTTCTGGTTATGCACTGCCGCCAAAAGAACGCTGTAAGACCACCATCAACCTCGGCGATGAGGATGGGGTGATTAATGTTCTCGAGGAAGATGTTGAAACGGCTGCGTTGCGTGCCAAGAAGCGTTGTCCAATTTGTGAAACCGCGATGGATGCGTACCTCATTGATGATAGGCGTAAACTTCATGTGTGTGGTAATAACCCTAATTGTGATGGTTATGTGGTTGAGCACGGTGAGTTTAAACTCAAAGGCTATGATGGTCCGGTTGTCGAGTGCGATAAATGTGGTTCGGATATGGTGTTGAAAAACGGTCGTTTTGGTAAGTATATGGACTGTACCAATGATGACTGTAAGAACACTCGTAAGATTTTGAAAAATGGCGAGGTCGCTCCACCAAAAGAGGACCCAGTACATTTGCCAGAATTACCGTGTGAAAATTCTGATGCGTACTTCGTACTGCGTGATGGTGCTTCTGGTCTGTTCCTAGCGGCGAGCACATTCCCTAAATCACGAGAGACGCGTGCGCCTTTGGTTGAGGAACTGGTTCGTTTTAAAGACCGAATCTCACCGAAGTTCCATTATCTAACAGAAGCGCCAACACATGATCCAGATGGTCGTCCAACCGTCGTTCGCTTTAGCCGTAAGTCCAAAGAGAACTACGTGCGCTCTGAGATAGACGGTAAGCCTTCAGGATGGACTGCGCTGTACAATGATGGCAAGTGGGACATTACTGATAAGCGTAAGAAATCATAAGGATTTTGTCTTAAAACATAGTAAAGCGGCCCAAGGGCCGCTTTTTTTGTTTATCACTATTGCAACTAGGTTCTTATTTGTTGGACAATGATTTAATTTGTAAATTATAGAAGGAAATGATGATATTTTATCGTTTCTATTCGTCCCGCGTTTAAAATCTTCGCTTTTCGTTAGTCGTTGATTTTGTTGTATAGATAGAAGGATCTATGACAATAAGAACCAAGTTACTTGGTGTAACTGTCACATTATGTGCGCTGTTTAGTCTTGGCATGTATCTGACGGTGAGGCACCTGGTTGATGATATTGTGCATGAACTGCTTTGGAAATACAGTGAAGTGACCGCCAAGCATGACTCACAAAATATTTTGACCGAGTTAAATCATCAAGTCGATATGGCCAAAGTCTTGGCAAATGACCAGAGAGTGGTCCAGTGGGCTAGGGCGCCCAGTGATAAACAACGAAAGCAGCAAGCTTTAGATTGGCTAGAAAATCAAAGCCATTTATTTTCCGAAGACAACCTTTTTATCGCATTGGATAAAAATCTTTCCTATTACGTGATTAACGGTGCTGATCCAAAAACTCAATCCCCATTTCGTTATCATTTCAATCCTAACAACGCGGATGAGGAATGGTATTTTCGTTACACTCGTAGACATATCACCAGACCGAATGCAACGGTTGATTACGATGAAGTATTAGGTCTCGTCAAGTTGTGGATGACGGTGCCTATTATCCAAAATGGCAAGTTTTTAGGGTTAACAGGGACGGGGTTTGAACTTGGGACGTTAGTCCCTAAACTACTGGGCGAGAAAGTTGACGGTATTAACACCGTATACGTTAACCAAAGGGGCGAAATTGAGCTGGACCATAGCTTTTTAAGCGGCAATTTTGTCCACGACCTTGACAAGCTCAGGCATAAAAAAACGTTACATCAAGTGGTGAATAGTGATGCCAGCTATAAGGTGATCAAAGATCTTATGGAACTTCAGTCGCAAGGTAAGGAGTCAGACACGTTAGTTGTTTCTCTTGAGCCTAATGGCATGTTCGCCTCGATAAAATTCATTCAAGGCCTAGGTTGGTATCAAGTAAAATTCGTTGATATTGATGAAGTGCTGGATAGTAATTATCTTGAGTCCTTTGCTGAAATTAGTCTGGTGATGTTTATGGTGTTCACTTTGCTGATGTTTACTTTTGTTAATGGTAAAGTGTTCGACCCGCTCATTGCTGTCCATCGCCATCTCAAACGTATGATGCCTGAAGGGAAACGCAGTCGCAGTAAAGATTTCTTTAAAGACATCACTCACAACTTGGAAGAGCTCGATCGAGAACTGTTTCGTTCACGTCACTCTTTAGATTCGTTGGTTAGAGAGCGAACGGAAACCCTTGACCAACTTGCAATGATTGACCCACTTACCGGGCTACTCAATCGTTCCGGCATGGAAAGGGAAATAAACTCTGAACTGGCGAGAACGAAACGTGAAGGGAGCGCTTTTGGCTTAGTCTGGATCTCAATTGAAGGGATGGAAGAGTCGGATATTGTCGATATCACCGCTCACTTGGAGCGAGATAAGAAATTACAATATGCGTCTGCTTTGCTACAAAAAGTGGTTCGTGAATACGATTGTGCATGCCGCTGGGCTGATGGCGAGTTTGTTGTGCTTATTCGCTCTCATCAGGCACAAGCTCTGGAAGCGCTAACCGAGCGGTTTAAGACCGAAATCGCTGATGATCCAAATGGCGTGGAGATTTTATTTGCGCTCGGAGGATTGGTGGTTGATCCGGCGATGTCTCTCCAAGATGCGCTAGCAAAAGCGGATAGTGCACTTTATATGGCGAAGTCTAAGCCACAAGATAAGGTGTATATTATTCACACTTCAACATCAGAGCGTTACCGAGGGTAGTTTTTTCGCGACGATTTGGCGCAGCATCGTTAACTGTCTTACCTGTATCACAAATGCACTCACTCACGAAATGTCCTTGTGAGGTTATGTATCCTGACAACTTCTGTGTCTCAGTTTTACGCATTGTGGCCAAGTTACCGAATGGCGTTTGTAAAGTTTTGTTTTGCCCACTGATAATGAGTGCAGGGTTGCATAGTGAGTTGATTGGAGGGTTACATCCCCCGTAACTCAGGTGTTGGTGCTGTTTGGCTGATACCTCCGTCTCTTGCCAATTGCAATGCCACATCCACACAATAACAGTGATACGGAGGCAACATGACTGCAGTACTAGGTATGATATTAGCGGGCGGAGAGGGTTCTCGGTTGAGACCATTAACCGAATCAAGAAGTAAACCCTCGGTTCCGTTTGGCGGCAGCTACCGCCTGGTAGATTTTGCCCTCAACAATTTTGTTAATGCGGACTTTATGCGTTTATACGTATTGACCCAATTTAAATCTCAATCGCTCAATAGCCATCTCAGCAAAGGTTGGATGATTAGCGGGTTCACCAGCCGTTTCTTCATTGAACCCGTTCCAGCGCAAATGCGTACCGGGAAGCGTTGGTACGAAGGCACCGCAGACGCGATATATCAAAATTTACGCTTTATGGAGCTCTCTGGTGCTCAGGATATTTGTATCTTTGGGTCTGACCATATTTACAAAATGGATATTCGTCAGATGATGGATTTTCATCGTCAAAAGCAAGCCAAGCTTACCGTCTCTGCGATCAGAATGCCGGTGGAGGAAGCCAGTCAATTTGGTGTGATTGAGATTGATGAGCAGGGAATGATGATTGGTTTTGAAGAGAAGCCGCAAAAGCCTAAATCAATTCCAGGGCTACCTGGAACTGCCTTGGTCTCAATGGGGAATTATATTTTTAAAGCGCAAGCTTTGTATGACGAACTTAACCAAGATGCAGAGGACCCAGAGTCCAGCCACGATTTTGGTAACGATATTATTCCAAAAATGTTCCCACGAGGTGAGGTCTATGTCTATGATTTTAGTACCAACGTTATTCCGGGTGAAAAGGAGGAAACGTATTGGCGTGATGTGGGAACAATTGATGCCTATTGGCAAGCTCATATGGATTTACTCAAAGAAAACCCACCGTTCTCACTGTATAACCGCGCGTGGCCCTTGCACACCTATCAACCTGCATTACCACCAGCAACCTACATCAACTCAGATAACCAAAACGTTGAAATTGTAGATAGCTTAGTGTGCAACGGTAGTTGGGTCCGTGGATCGCAAATCAAAAAATCAGTGTTAGGTTTTCGCACTAATGTTGCTTCACAATGCGACATAAGCGAGAGTATCTTTCTCGGCAGCGTAAAAGTGGGTGAAGGTTGTACTCTGCGCCGCGTTATTGTTGATAAGGACGTTGAAATTGCCCCGGGAACCGAAATTGGTGTTGATCTTGAGCAAGATAAGCAACAATTTCATGTCTCGGATGGCGGTATTGTCGTCATTCCAAAAGGAGCAAAAATTGGGTACTGACAAGTTAGCGGTGCTGTTTGTTGCATCAGAAGCTGATGGATTAATTAAGAGTGGAGGCCTAGCGGATGTCGCTAGGGCTCTGCCTGAAAGCCTTGTATCTCTGGGGCAGGATGTGCGACTTAGCATTCCGGGTTATAGCAATATCCAAGGCCTATATGAGGCGCCAGTGATACTCAAAAGTGAATTGGACTTTTGGCCACATACGCCATATCAAGTTCGGCAATTGGCTTTAGGAGAGGTGGTGGTTTACGCGATTGAATGTGAACGCTATTTTGATCGCCCACAAATGTATGCTGAACATAACCAAGCATACATTGATAATGGAGAGCGCTTTGCGTTTTTCAGTGCAGCCAGCCTTGATATGTTACCCAAGCTCGATTTTAAGCCCCATTTGATTCATGCCAATGACTGGCATACAGGGCTTGTTCCTTACCTATTAAGACAACGCTATCGAGAAACCCCGTATTTTCAAGGCATTCATAGTGTGCTTTCAATCCATAATGCGGTATTTAAAGGCGTATTTAGTTACGACGAATTGCGCTGTCTGCCAGAGTTCCATACCAAGCATGTGCCGGAAGCGGCGGTGAGCGCGTCACACGTCACCATGCTGAAAGCTGGCGTGATGACGGCAGATAAAATTGTCGCAGTCAGTCCAACCTACGCCAAAGAGCTCACCACCGAGCTTGGCAGCCATGGCATGGGGCGTGAGTTCCAGCAACGTAGCGCAGATTTAGTGGGTATCTTAAATGGCTGTGACTATCAAATGTGGAACCCTAAAAACGACACACTGATTCCTACTAACTATACTGATGAAGCACAAAGCCTCGCTCAGGGTAAGAGCGACTGTAAGCGGGCATTACAAGAGCGTCTAGGGCTTCCAACTGAGCCTCACGCGATGTATGGCATGGTTTGTCGCTTAACACATCAAAAAGGGATTCAATACCTTACACCTATTTTGAGTGACTTCCTCCAACACGATGTACAGGTTGTGATTGTAGGAACGGGTGAACTGGCCATGGCCACACAACTGCGGGCGATTTCCGAACAGTTTCCTGATAAATTTAAGTTTATCGAGGCTTATGACAATGAACTTGCTCACTGGGTAGAGGCTGGGGCTGATTTCTTCTTGATGCCATCTGAATTTGAACCCTGCGGTTTAAACCAAATCTACAGTATGGCCTATGGTACTTTACCTATCGTTCGTAGCGTCGGAGGGTTAAAAGACACCGTGAATGATATGTTACTCGATTCTGCCAACGCCACTGGCTTTGTGTTTGATGAGCCAGAGCCAGACAAATTGTTGATTACCATGCTGCGTTCGTTGTTATTGTATGAGCAAAATCCGCAATGGATACTGGAAGTGCAGCAAAGGGCGATGAATAAGGATTTCAGTTGGCATAATGCTGCGCAGCACTATCTCGAGCTTTATCACGCTGCGTTAGCCAAGGAAAGCTTGTATCGCTAGTGCAAGTACTATGGGCGCTGATTATCCACAGATTAAAAGTTCAGCGTTTGGTCATAAGAACGAGCAATTCTTGATCTTATGCCACTCCAAGTTGTGAAGGTCTGTGGTAGTCTGAGCAGCCTCGAGTTTAATCACTGCGGTCAATGACGTGAATATGCAAGACAACTTATTGTTTCATAAGATACATCGCCACCACAGCAGTCGTGAATGGGTTGTCTTTGTCCACGGGGCAGGCGGCAGCTCTTCTATCTGGTGCAAACAGATTCGTGCCTATAAAGCGCATTTTAATTTGCTGTTGATTGATCTTCGAGGTCATGGCAAGTCGAACCGATTGTTACAAGATATTATTACTCAGCGCTACACGTTTCGAGATGTGTCACGAGATATCCTGCATGTGATGGATCATCTTAATATTCCTCAGGCCCATTTTGTCGGGATGTCACTGGGAACAATAATCGTACGTACACTGGCAGAAATTGCAGCGCATCGTGTCCAGTCAATGGTTCTTGGCGGCGCTGTAACGCGCTTTAACGCCCGTTCTCAGATACTTGTTACCCTTGGTGGGGTATTTAAGCATGTTATCCCTTACATGTGGTTATATCGATTATTTGCGTATATCGTGATGCCGCAGCGTAATCAAAGACAATCACGACTACTGTTTATCGGTGAGGCGAAGAAGTTATGCCAAAAGGAGTTTAAACGTTGGTATATCTTAACCTCGGAGGTAAACCCTTTGATGCGTTACTTCAAAGATAAAGAACTGGCGATTCCCACCTTATACGTGATGGGCGAGCTGGATTACATGTTTATTCAACCCGTTAAAGAAATGGTGGCTGCGCATAAACACAGCCGATTGCTTGAATTGGAAGATTGTGGGCATGTGTGCAATATCGAAAAAGCAGATGAGTTTAATCAACACTCCATTCGTTTTATTCAAGAGCAAGTGAGCATCACGTCACTGAGTTAGGCGTGTAGGGTTCGCCGCATTGCCAGCAAATCGCAAAGTTACCTTCGTTTAGTTCCCCACACTGCATGCAGTGCCAGTCCGCTTTGTGCCTAGTTTTATATGTCATAAATTCTTTAATGATGCGTTTTGCTTTCACGTGTTGGCTCGGCTCGTTGAGCCAAATGTAAGGCGCAGTCGAATCGTCAAATGGTACTTCACCTTGGATTGAAAACAGGGCATCGCCACGGACTTCACAGTCAATGAGGTCGGTATTGAGTAATCCGCAAACGATATGCGCATCAACCGGACTCTCTCCAATATAGATTTTCACCATCTTCCCTTAACTGAATAATTATTGTGAAGGCGTGAGTTTCCAACGCCGTACTACCCATTTGATAAGTATAGGGAAAATACCCAGTAGAGCGAACGAAAGTAGAACCGATGGTGACACAATACCGGAAAGGGAATCAATTTGAGCGAGCTGGGTACCGGCATTTAGATACACGGCCGTCCCTGGCAACATACCGATTTGGCTAACGAAATAGAACTGACGAACCGCAATTGGGGTGAGTCCCATGACCAGGTTGATGACAAAGAATGGAAAAATCGGAATGAGGCGCAGAGAAAACAGATAGTATGCACCATCTTTTTTTATACCTTGATTAATAACCTCGAGTTTATCGCCAAACCGAGTTTGTACCCAGTTTTGGAAAAAATAACGACTGAGTAAAAAAGCGCAGGTTGCGCCAAGTGTACTGGCAAAAGAAACGAGCAACAGGCTGAACCAAAAGCCAAACAGTGCTGCGCCAAGTAGGGTAATGATGGTTGCCCCCGGAATAGACAGGGCTGTGACAAGGACATACGCCACAAAGTAGATGCTGGCGGCAATCACAAAATTTTGCTCGATGAACAGCGCCAATTGCTGTTGGTAATGTTTGGCGGATTCGAGGGTAATGAAGGTGCGAGTTTGACTTACGATCAGCACGATGATGAGCAGTAATAGCGCGGCTAGCAGAATCTTCTTATACATCTTGTGTCCTTTTGTTTGATAACACCGAGTGACCATTGACTGTCAGTCGTGAACTTAATGACCAGCTAATGTTCATAATAAGTCAATATCAATAAGAACCGGACAAAAGGCAGAAAATTTCATTGAGGCATAAAAAAAGCCAGTGTATTGCTACACTGGCTCTGATGTATCACTTAACTTAGCCGTTCAATCCAGCCATCAACTCGGTGCGACGGTCTTGCGGAATCACCGACCAGTGAGTTCCCTTAATCGCACCTTCTAAAGCCCAAAGTAGTTCTAAGCTCACGTCTGAAGCGTGCGTATCTTGGATTGCACGGTATGCCTCTAGTGCACCAGTCTTTTCCAGTTGTTCCACGGAAGAGATACCGGCTTTTTTAAGCATTCTTTCTGTTGCAAGCCTAAGATTGGGAAGATCTTTCAAGCGGTCAGGTTTCGCTTGTTGCTGGGTTTGTTTTTCTTTCTTAGCAATCGATAGTGCATCTTTTGCTAAAGTCAGAATGTAATCGGTGTTACTTGGCCAGTCCATTGGCATTGCATAGTACTTAGTGACGACGGGGAAACCGCGTTTTTTGTAGACATAAGGTTCATAACCTAAGTCTTTAAACTCTCCTGTCGACTTCTCATTCGCGCGAATATGGAGTTTATCTCCGACCACAAGTGCGAACATTGTGTCGTCAACAAAAATCCCAAATCCGCCAAACATTGAACGAGATTTTACTCTGCCTAGCTGCTCGAATAGACGCATTGAATCTTTAAGTACTGGTTTGTCCATGCTTATTTTCTCGGTTTGATGCCACCAGTTCAGGTCCGAGAGATTAGCAAAACTATGCAAACTATTGTCAGTATGTTGTTAATTTGCATATTTGCCATCGGCAACCCCGCTACCTTTCATAACTGTCACTTATGGGTAAGGCCGGAAGCTTTGCGTCCCATCCTTTCGAATGGTTTGCCCTGTGCGTGGCTTGGTTACGTTGTTACATCAAGAAACAGCATAAAACAGGTTGTGCGGGACCGATCACGATTTATATTCAAAAATGTGATCTTGGTTCAGGTAATGATTTCAAAGTATGCGATTGATCCAGAAAATAAGTCATTCATCACAGACGTACGCTATGTTGTTTATTTATTTAGAGTTTTTACTGTATGGCGTTCAACAATTTCAGGGTGCATTTCAAAAATTCGCTTGTCATGCTCTTTATCTTTGATGCGCTCTAACAGGATCTCAAAAGCGTTCTTACCCACGCGGCGCTTGGGCTGGTGGATGGTAGTCAGAGGAGGTGAAAAGTATTCAGCTAGTTCAATATTGTCATATCCAATCACGGACATATCTTCTGGAATGCGGATCCCATTTTGCTGCAATCGGCTCATAAGCCCCAATGCCATAGTATCGTTGAAGCAGAAAACCGCGGTTGGTTTATGATCCCAAGAGGCAATTTTGTCTGCAGCGAGGACGGCGGTATCACATTCGAAGTTACCTTCAAGGATCCAATCCTCGTTGACGGGGAGATTGGCTTCGCTCATTGCGCGTTTAAAGCCTTGAATGCGTTCTTGGCAAGCCGCTTTTTCAAAGTGGCCACTCAAGCAAGCAATGTCACGATGACCATGGTCAATCAGATATTTGGTGGCGAGGTAGCCTCCTTCTTCTGAATTATCAATGATCTTATCAGCCTGAGAACTCTCAGGACCCCAGTCCATGATGACTTTTGGAATATCGGAGTGACGTTCAAGCATTTCTGATAGCTCTTGAGTCAGGTCAGAACACATCACTAAAATGCCGTCTACACGCTTTTCTGCCAGCATACGAATGTAATCGCGTTGCTTTTCGTAGATACCGCCGGTATTACACAAAATCAAAGTATAACCTTGGCGATAACAGTAACTTTCTACACCGTCGATCACTTCAGAAAAGAACAAGTTAGTCGACTGGGTAACTAGCATACCAATCGAGCGGGTCGTATTGCATTTCAAGCTGCGTGCAACGGCACTCGGAGCATAATTAAGCTCCTTGACTGCTTCCATTACCTTCTCTTGTGTTGCTTCCGCAACAAAACGAGTTTTATTAATGACATGAGATACAGTTGTTGTTGACACGCCGGCTAAACGGGCGACATCTTTAATGGTAGCCATAGGGTTTGTCCACTCGAAAGTACTGCTAGATGTTGGGTAAAATAAGTAAGCTGAATGACATGGAATTTATACGGATTATAAATACAAAAAACCGCTCTTAAATTAAGCGGTTCATCACTGTCAAGCTTCTAGTTATAGTCATTTTCGGCGTAGATTCTAGACTGCATTGTTGCTTGAGGCAAACAAAAACCGTGACTAATTCATCTTTCTGACATTTTTCTAAGGTAACGAACCACAGGGTTAATATAGGCGGTTTTTATCAATCTTCAGCATGGTTCGCGCCGATTTTGAGATACATTTCCATAACCTAAAATTTAGACTGGCAGCTACATCACTGATTGCGAAAATTGAGAATCACGGTTTGCTGAAGGTTGAAATTATCGATAAAAAAGCCGAAGCAATAACTTCGGCTGGATACAAGGCGAGCACTACGGCCATTTAAGCGTTGGTGTGCTGCGCCTCGATGGCGGTCTCTTCATAGTCTGAAGCCCAATCTCTCAGGGTTTGCCAAATTTTACCTAAGAGCTCATGCCAAAAAATTTCAGTTTGTTCAATATACTTACCTCGAGGTGTGTAGCGTTCCCAAACTTGAGAGATTTCCTTTTGAGCCAGATAGTTGGTTGGCGCTGGGTAGGGTTCTAAACCAGCGGCATGAAACTCATTCAGAGCTCGCTGCATATGGCTGGCTGACGTGACTAAGACCAAGTTCTTATTACGCACAAATGCAGCCGCTTGGCGCGCTTCTTCCCAGGTATCCTTAGCGGTTTCTAACAAGATAATATCGGATTTTGATACCCCAAGCGCTAAGGCAACTTTGGCCATCATGCGAGCATTACTGACTTCTGACCCACCAGAATATCCCGATAAAATCAGCTTGGCCCCTGGGTACATTCGCAATACCCGAATTCCCTCGGTTAAGCGCATCAATCCCGTCCTACTCAGTTGAGAGGTTGGCGGAATATCATCATCGACCACGTGGCTGCTGCCCAGTACCATCACGTAATCGATGGCATCATCAACCGGGAAAAACGCAGAATGTTGGCGCTCCATCGGCATTAAAAGACGTGAAGAAACGGGTTGGAACGCAATTAAAAAGATACCTATAAACGAAAATAGTACAATCAAACAGCCCGACTTCTGACGTGTGGTGAACATAATCAGCATCAGGCCAATAAAGCCAATGATTAACATTGCTGGTAGTGGCATCAGCAGCGCTGATACAACCTTTTTCAGCTCAAACATACTTAAATAGCCCGAAAAAACATCAGTTGATTATAAAAAAAGACAATGCCTCTTTATTCCTGCGGATCTTGTGACAGAATAGCGACACATTAATTCATGATAACGCAAGCCCAGTGATAGAAGACCGTAATTTCGACGACATTGCCCACAAATTTGCAAAAAACATTTACGGCTCCGATAAAGGAAAAATCCGCCAAGTGATTGTTTGGCAAGATCTTGAGCAGATTCTAGCAGAGTTTGGTGGTGAGGATAAACCACTGCATGTGTTAGATGCCGGGGGCGGATTGGCACAGATGTCGCAAAAGATTGCGCGGCTCGGACATCACGTCACGTTATGTGATCTATCTTCTGAAATGCTTGAACTTGCTAAGCAGGAAATCGAAAAGCAGGCTTTGCTTAAGCAGTATCGCTTTGTTCATTCTCCCATTCAAATGATTGATAAACACCTGAACGAAAAGGTGGATATTGTGATGTTTCATGCGGTGATGGAATGGTTGGCGGATCCGAAATCGGCGTTAGAAGTGGCGCTAAAGCAGCTAAAGCCTGGTGGGATTGCGTCTGTGATGTTTTATAACCAGCATGGTCTGGTGTACAAAAATGTCTCTTGTGGCAATTTGCCCCACATATTAGAAGGCATGCCACACCGTAAGCGGTTCAAGCTACAACCATCGCATGGGTTATACCCGGAAGATGTTTATCAATGGATCTCGAACGCCGGCTTTGATATTCAAGGTAAGTCGGGTATTCGTTGCTTTAATGATTACATTGGTAATGGGCCCAATATGGGCGAATACCAGTTTGACGATGTATTAGCTCTTGAAAAGAAATATTGTCGACAAGAGCCGTACCTCTCATTAGGTCGATACATTCATGTATGGGCTAAGAAAAAAGAACAACAGGAATAATAATGAGTGAGATAACTCAGGACGCTGCTAGCCAGCCAATTGACGAGTTGGTGGGCTGGGTCAAGCAACACGATTTCTCATTAAATCTTACCAACGAACGGTTAGCATTTTTGATCTCTCTTGCGGTGTTAAGCAACGAGCGATACGACGAAGAGTTAGGCGAAGGGGAATTGCACGATGCGTTCACTATCGTTACGCGACTCTTTGAAGATACGGGTGAGCCTTCGGCATTTCGAGCGAACAATGCGATTAATGAATTGGTGAAACAGCGTCTGATTAGCCGCTTTACCAGTGAAATTAACGACGGAGCCAGTATTTATCGTCTCTCACCACTGGCCGTCGGTATTACCGACTACTATGTGCGCCACCGTGAATTTTCTAAACTCAAACTTTCAATCCAGCTCTCGATGGTGGCGGGTGAAATGGCGAAAGCCGTTGAAGCTGCTCAGCAGGGGGGAACGGCTGGCCACTGGAAGAAAAACGTTTACGGCGTGTTACGGTATTCCGTTGGCGAGATTTTCGACCAAATTGACCTCAACCAACGCGTTATGGATGAGCAACAGCAAACGGTGAAAGAGCAAATCGCCGAACTGCTTAACAAAGACTGGCGCGAAGCGATTCATAACTGTGAACAGTTGTTGTCCGAAACCTCCTCCACGTTAAAAGAACTGCAAGACACCTTGCAAGCGGCAGGGGATGAGCTTCAAACCCAGATTTTGGATATTCAAGAACGTGTGCATGGGGACCCCGAACTCGACATCATCGACGAGACCTTATTTGGCTTGCAAATGAAGCTCGACCGCATTACCAGTTGGGGCCAGCAAGCGATTGATTTATGGATTGGCTATGATCGCCACGTGCATAAATTTATTCGAACTGCGATTGATATGGATAAAAATCGTGCGTTTAGTACACGTCTGCGTCAGTCACTTAAAGAGTATTTTGATGCGCCATGGCTGCTTACGTTTGCCGACGCTGAGCGATTGATGGACCTTCGAGATGAAGCGTTAGTCCTTCGTAATGACGAAGTGACGGGACACGTGCCACTCGAAGTCGAATATGAAGAATTTCAACAAGTCAATGATGAGCTCTCTGAGCGAATTGGTGACATGCTCGCGGTACACAAGCAGGACAAAACACCCATTGATTTGGGGTCGGTTCTTCGTGATTACCTGGCCGAGCACCCTCAAACTCATCACTTTGATCTCGCCAGAATTATTGTCGACCAGGCGGTACGCTTAGGGTATTCGGAATCCGATTACCAAGCAATTCAACCGGACTGGACAGCGATCAACGATTTTGGTGCAAAGGTACAAGCAAATGTCATCGACAGATATTAATGAATATATGCCAGAAAAACTGGCAAAAGCGATTTCTAACCCACTGTTCCCAGCGCTTGACAGCTTGTTACGCGCTGGGCGTCATATCTCCAGTGAGGATTTAGATAATCACGCACTGCTTTGCGATTTTGAACCAGAGCTTGCTGCGTTTTATCAACGTTATAATACCGAGCTAGTCAAGGCTGCAGAAGGTTTTTTCTATTTGCGTCCGCGTTCTACATCGCTCATCAACCGCAGCGTTTTGTCAGAGCTCGATATGTTGGTTGGGAAGGTATTATGTTTCCTTTATCTCAGCCCTGAACGCCTCGCTCATGAGGGGATCTTTACCAATCAAGAGTTGTATGACGAGCTGCTGGCGCTAACCGATGAGAAAAAGCTCATGCGCCTGGTGACGCACCGTGCAACAGGGTCGGATCTTGATAAAGAAAAACTATTTGAAAAAGTTCGTACTTCACTACGTCGCTTACGCCGTTTAGGCATGGTCATCAATGTGGGGGAAACGGGAAAATTTTGTATTAGCGAAGCGGTATTTCGTTTTGGCGCCGATGTTCGAGTTGGTGATGATATGCGCGACGCGCAGCTGCGCCTGATTCGAGATGGTGAAGCGGTCGTACATGACGCAGAGCCAAATCAAGGTAACCTACTCGCAGACAGCGAACAAGCTCAACAAAATGAGCTGCAAGACGAAGAACAAAAGGAAAGTGACGCATGATTGAACGAGGTAAATATCAATCGCTGACCATGGTCAACTGGAACGGCTTTTTTGCGCGTACTTTCGATATTGATGATCTGGTGACCACATTATCGGGCGGTAACGGGGCGGGTAAATCCACAACCATGGCGTCGTTTATTACGGCATTGATTCCTGATCAAAGCTTACTGCACTTTCGTAATACCACGGAAGCAGGGAGTAGCCAATCGTCTCGCGATAAAGGCCTGTACGGTAAACTACAGCCTGGCGCCTGTTACGCTGCGCTTGATGTGGTTAACTCGCGTCATCAGCGTTTATTGTTTGCGGTTAAGCTACAGCAAGTCGCTGGACGAGATAAAAAAGTCGACATCAAACCATTCGTAATTCAAGGCTTGCCAAGCCATGTCAAACCAACCGATGTACTTATTGAGTCGGTATCTGATACTCAAGCGCGTGTGCGTCAAATTAACGAAGTGAAAGACGTCGCTCTCACTTACGAAGGCGCGAGCTTTAAAGCGTTCAACTCTGTGGTCGACTACCATACTCAAATGTTTGATTTTGGTGTGCTTCCGAGAAAACTACGCAACAGTAGCGATCGCTCTAAGTTCTATCGCTTAATCGAAGCGTCATTGTATGGCGGTATTTCTAGTGCGATTACGCGCTCATTGCGAGACTACTTACTGCCACAAAATGGTGGGGTGAAAAAAGCATTCCAAGATATGGAATCGGCGCTGCGTGAGAATCGCATGACGCTTGAAGCCATCAAAACGACCCAATCTGATCGCGACTTGTTTAAACATTTGATCACGGAGTCCACCAATTACGTAGCCGCTGACTACATGCGTCACGCGAACGATCGCCGTAATAAACTTGAACAGACGTTATCACTGCGCGGTGAACTGTTCCAGTCACGCGAAACGTTGATTGAAAACAACCAACTGCTCAACCAAGCGCAAGACGCACTCGCGATGTTGGTCGAGCAAGAGGAAGGATTGGAACAAGATTATCAATCGGCGTCCGACCATCTGCAATTGGTTCAAAATGCACTGCGTCAACAGGAGAAAATTGAGCGTTACCAAGAAGACTTGGAAGAGCTTAATGAACGTCTTGAAGAGCAAGCTATGGTGGTCGAGGAAGCACAAGAACGCACCATGATGGCTGAAGAGCAGGCAACGTTAGCCGAAGAAGAAGTCGATAGTCTAAAAAGTCAGTTGGCGGATTATCAGCAAGCATTGGATGTCCAGCAAACCCGAGCATTACAGTATCAACAAGCGGTACAAGCATTAGAGCAGGCTCGCTTACTCTTGGACGACAACCGCTTAACCGCTGAAAGTGCCATGAACTTGGTGAACCAGCTTAAACATCAGCAAAGTGAACGTACCAACGAAGTTCTCGCGCTAAAACACAAATTGGACATGTCGTCTGCCGCCGCGCAACAATTTGAAACGGCGCTGAGCTTAGTTCGCTCCATTGTTGGCGACGTGAGTCGCGCTGGGGCGTCTGCTGCGGGTAAGCAAGCGTTGCAACGCGCTCGTAGTGCCGAGCAATTAGTGCAAAATGAATCACAATGGCGTGCCCAACATCGTGAGTTGGAACGTCAGATTCAGCAACAACAGCAGGTGAAGCAGTGGCGTGATGAGTATCAACAGCACCATCAGATTGCGCTTGATGATGAACTGAGCCTCGAGCAAGAGCGTGAACGACACGCTCATCACATCGAATCGCTTGAACAAGATTATGAGCTGTTGCGCGAACAACGCAGTGAAAAACGTCGTCTTGACCAAGAATACAGCGCAGAGATTGAGCGTTTGCAAGCCGCAGCGCCTAAATGGATCGCCGCGAGCGATGCATTAGATAACCTTAAACAGCAAAGTGGTGAAGCGTTGGCAGACAGTCAGTCTGTGATGCGCCACATGCAAGTGGTTCTGGAAAATGAGCGTCAGCTAACGGGGCAGAAAGAGCAGCTAGCGACTCGTCGAGCTCAACTTGAGCAAGAGATTGAACATCTTGCATCACCCGGTGGGTCGAATGACTCGCGCCTTAAAGGGTTAGCCGATACTCTGGGCGGTGTGTTGCTATCTGAAATTTATGACGACATCACCTTAGAGGATGCGCCTTATTTCAGTGCGATGTATGGGCCTGCACGTCATGCGATTGTGGTATCTGATCTAACGGATATCGAAGATAAGCTTGTCGATTTAGACGATTGCCCAGAGGATCTTTACATCATTGAAGGCGATGTCGATGCCTTTGATGATAGTGCAATGCAAGCCGAAGAGCTCGAACGAGCGGTGTGCGTGCGCCTTAATGATAGGCAAATTCGTTACTCTCGATTCCCGGAAATTCCATTGTTTGGCCGCGCCGCTCGCGAGCAGCGTTTAGAGTTACTGCGTGAACAATTGGAAGAGGTGGTTGAGCAGCACGCAAAAGCCGCTTTTGATTCACAAAAGCTGCAGCGCCTGTACCAAGCATTTAACCAATTTGTCGCGCAGCACATCCATATTGCGTTTGATGCGGACCCAGAACAAGCGATTCAGCAGCGCCGCGACCAGCGAAATCAATTAGCCAGAGCGTTAACTGACTTAGACAATCAAGAGCAGCAGCAACGTGGTCAATTAACCAACAGTAAACAAGCGTTGGTCAAATTGGATAAAATTGCCCCTCATATGTCGCTGCTTGAAGACGAGACGTTAAGTGAACGCTTTGCCGAGCTGGAACATAAATTATCTGAGCTTTCTGAACACAAAGCGTTTTTAAATCAGCACCAAAAAGCGCTCTCTCAGTTAGAACCGGTAGTGTCTGCTTTAGACACAGACCCAGAGCAGTTTGATGCCTTAGAAAGCCAGTACCAGCAAGCTGACCAAGCGTTACAGAATTTGAAAACGCAAATCTTTGCGTTGTCTGATTTGGTGGAACGTCGTCATTACTTTAGCTACGCCGACTCGGTTGATTTACTGAACCAAAGTAGCGAGCTTAGTGAGCAATTGAAAGCCAAATTGGTTGAAGCAGAGCGTAGCCGGACGTCGAGCCGTGAAGCGCTCAAGCAACATCAATCGCAGCTGAGTCAATACCACCAAGTTCTGGCATCACTCAAGAGCTCGCATCAAGCGAAACTTGAGACCGTGCAGGAGTTCAAGCAAGAACTCCAAGAGTATGGTGTGACAGCGGATGAAGGCGCACAAGAGCGTGCAATTCGTCGTCGTGATGAACTTCACGAGCGCTTACACAGCTCACGTTCACGTAAAAGTGAGTATGAACGCACCATCACCGCGACTGAGCTTGAAATGAAGAGTTTGGCGAAACGCCTGAAAAAAATCCAAAAGGATTACGCAGACCTGCGAACTTTTGTGGTGGCGGCCAAAGCCGGTTGGTGTTCGGTGTTGCGCTTAGCGCGTGAGCATGATGTTGAACGCCGACTGCACAAGCGCGAGCTGGCTTATTTGTCTGCGGGTGAATTACGTTCGATGTCGGATAAATCTCTAGGTGCTCTGCGTTTGGCCGTCGCGGATAATGATGATTTACGTGACGCACTGCGTTTATCAGAAGACACGGCGCATCCGGAGCGCAAGGTATTGTTCTACATTGCGGTGTATCAACATCTGCGCGAACGTATTCGCCAAGATATCATCCATACCGATGATCCGGTTGAAGCGATTGAAGAGATGGAAGTGGAGCTGGCACGCTTGACGGAAGAATTGACGCAACGTGAAAACCGTTTGGCAATCAGTTCTGAGTCAGTGGCGAGTATCATCAAGAAGACCATTCAGCGTGAACAAAATCGCATTCGTATGCTTAACCAAGGGCTGTCGAATATTGGATTTGGTCAAGTCAAAGGTGTGCGTTTGAATGTCAAAGTACGTGAAAGCCATGAAACGTTACTTGCGGGGCTTGCCGATCAGCAGTCACAACACAAAGACCTGTTTGAAAGCATGCGTTATACGTTCTCTGAAGCGATGGCCAAGCTGTTCCAGCGCGTTAACCCACATATTGATATGGGGCAGCGTTCACCGCAGGTGCTTGGTGAGGAGTTACTGGATTATCGTAACTACTTGGAGCTCAGTGTTGAAGTGAACCGAGGTTCTGACGGTTGGTTGCAAGCCGAATCTGGCGCGCTTTCGACCGGTGAAGCGATCGGTACTGGTCAGTCAATTCTGTTGATGGTTGTTCAAAGTTGGGAAGAAGAATCTCGCCGTTTGCGCAGTAAAGATATTGTGCCGTGTCGTTTGTTGTTTCTCGATGAAGCCGCGCGTCTTGATGCCAAGTCCATTTCTACCTTGTTTGAGCTGTGTGACCGTTTGGATATGCAATTATTAATTGCTGCGCCAGAAAACATCAGCCCGGAAAAAGGCACAACCTACAAACTCGTACGTAAAGTGTTTAAAGACCATGAACACGTTCACGTCGTTGGTCTCAAAGGGTTTGGCCAAGCACCGAAGCAAGATGCTCTAGAGGCGATAATGGAGCAAGCTTAATCGTTAAAAACGCCCTTTAAGAAGGGCGTTTTTTTGTGCTCGACTCAATACTGGTGAGGGGTCAGTGACGAACACCCACAAAAAAGCCGCGATAGAATTCGCGGCTTTTGATTATGTCTCTGGTTAGAACTGCTTCTTGGCGCCAAATTGCGCGGCGGCGTAGGCAACACGTTCAGCGGGTTTTGGGTATTCGGCTTGGGTGCCCATACTTTCGATATGGTGTAGACGAGGCAGTAAACCTGCGCCATTGGCAATTTGAATCGCGAGCCCTGGGCGAGCGTTGAGTTCAAGGACCATTGGCCCTTCGTCTTTATCCAAGACCATGTCGGTGCCCATATAACCTAATCCAGTCATTTCCCAAGCACTGCAAGCCAAAATCAACAAACGCTCCCAATGCGGCACTTTAAGCGTCGAAAGTGCTTTGCCAGTATCTGGATGGTGGGTAATCGGTTGGTCAAATTGCACGGCACGCACGGCTTGTCCAGTGGCGATATCTAACCCCACACCAACGGCGCCTTGGTGTAAGTTGGCTTTACCGTCAGAGGCGGCAGTAGAACAACGCATCATCGCCATAACTGGGTAACCTTTAAAGACGATAATGCGCACATCAGGCACGCCTTCATAACTGAAACCGTCAAAGCAATCATCAAACTTAATTAAGTTTTCGACAACGGCAACATCGTTTTTACCGCCCAGCGAAAATAACCCTGCCAACGCATTACTAATGTGTCGCTCCACATCACTTGAACTAATGGTGGCACCAGAAGGTTTGGTGTAAACGCCGTCTTTGTGAGAGGTCACCACCAAAATGCCTTTGCCACCACTGCCCTGTGCTGGTTTGATAACAAACCCAGGCCAACCTTTGACCATGTCATGGATACGCTTCACCTCAGCTTGATTGGCGATAACGCCAATCAATTTCGGTACGGTGCAGCCCGCTTCCTGAGCGATGATCTTGGTTTTCAGTTTGTCATCAACCAGTGGGTACTTCGAGCGATCGTTATAGCGACCAATGTAGCTATGATTGCGCTTGTTCATTCCCATGATGCCTTTGTGATGCAGGCGACTAGGGGTTGTGTACTGAGAGAGGGAAAACATTGTTAGTCCTCCTCAGCCAATGGCTTAAAGCGTCGTAGCTCGGTTAAACGATAACCAGTATAAGTACCCAGTAGCAAAATACCTGCGAGTACAATCAGCTGTAAGCCTATAAAGTTAAAGGTCAGATGCTGGATGTAGCTGCTGGTCATCGCGAGGTACACCAAGATCGCGGTAAGTAAGGAACCGCCACCTTGCATAACCACTTCCTTCGCGCCTTCTTCTTCCCACAGAATCGACATACGCTCGATGGTCCATGACAAGATGATCATTGGGAAGAAGGTAATGGAGAGGCCTTCAGTTAACCCAATCTTATAAGCGACGACCGTAAATACTGAGATGATCAAAATCACTGTAATGATCACCGCCGATATTCGCGCGACCAAGAGTAGGTTAAGTCGCGAGAGGTAACTTCGTATGATGAGGCCTGTCCCGACAATCAGCAGGAATCCGATAATACCGGTCATTAATTGGGTTTGAACGAAAGCCACCGCAATCAATACGGGCATAAAGGTACCGGATGTTTTTAAGCCGATGATGACTCGCAGGAACACCACAATCAGAGCGCCAATTGGAATCAGCATGATGGTTTTAAACATCGCTTGCTCTTCAAGCGGCAGGCTATGAATCGAGAAGTTCAATAGTCCGTCGGCAGAAATTTTATCACTGGTTGCTTGGCGTGGAGTCACTTCCTGAGAAATCATCGAGAAATGAACTTGGCTGTTTTGGCCACCAATCAAATCAAGCAGGGAGACGTTGGACTGATCCCAAACCAAAATATTAGGATTGATTTGTTGTTCCACTGACTCTGGATTAAACAGTTCCCAACGTTCGCCATCCCAGACTTGGTTCATCAACTGAAGGACTTGTCGACGGCGACCATCTTCAAGTTCAATCACGCCAACGACTTTGCTCGGAATGTCTGCGTAGGCGAGAATCTTATCGACAGCGTCGACTTTCGTCATGTTGTTAAGCAGCAATGCCGAGTTCTGGTTGTCTTGATCGTTCAACGCTTTAATCAACTCACGCGCTAGCGTCGGATCATCTGCGGAGCGTTGGCTAGCTTGATCAATTAGAGCAATTACCGCGGCTTCAACTGGGCCCTCAAATGTCGGTTTGACGATCTCTTGGCTTGGCGGTTTGATAGAAACTTTGGCCTGGGGGTCGACCAAAAACTGCGCTTTGTAGTAAATGATCTGCGGCCCTTTGGCGTTACGAACTGTCCACTCAGCTCGGCGACCCACATCGGTATTGACATAAGCGATGCCGTAGCCAGACGAGGATGAAGATTCATTAATTAAGGTAAACCCTTCTTGGGTTTGTGGTGCAGCCAATGAGGCTTTGACGGGTTTATCTTGGGCGGTAAACTCTATGCGAGCTTCGATATCCCAAACTTGGCGAGTTTCGCCAGGAGTCCATGGCACAGCATAAGTTTGGTGTCTGAATACGCTGAGGGCGATACCAGCCACCACAAGCAATAGGACTGATATATAAAAGGGGACCTTTGACGTCATAATAAGCCTTTATTGTTGTTCTGTCTTATCGGTTTTTTCGGTGTGAATGTATTTTTGACTCACGTCTACGACGGCGATATCACGAATAAATTCTCGTCCAAGCAATACAGGATGACTCATTTGAGAGCGATCCGCCAAAGTGAACTGTGCTTTCTCGTGGATTTTCCCAACTTTAACCCAAAGCTCGATCACCGGGCGGCGTTCCACTTCTGAGCTACTTGCTTGACGAATTCGCACGAAGCGAACCACGGGGGCTTCAATCCAGTTTTGTTCTGCTTCTTTGTTATCAATATCAGTGAGATGGAAACGTACCCAAGTCTTGCTATTGCGCTCGAATTCTTCGATATCAGATGCATCTAAAGACGAAGTTGCAGCACCGGTATCGACTCGCGCATCAAAAGTTTGCTGAATGGCATCGATGGTCACTCGCTCAATGGCACCGAGAACCACTTCATTAGAAGGGATAGAGGCGATAGGTTCGGGGGAAGCATCAGGGGTTTCGTCAGCTCTAGATTCATCTTGACGAAGATGACTTAGGGTTTTTGTACCAAAATGCTCAACTTGCTCATTGAGTTGGTCGATTTCGTACTCAAGACTCTCGATATATTCGGATTGATTACTGATTTTAAGCTCCAGCCTATCAACCTGACGAGATAGGTTGGTTTCAACTGACTTGATGGCGGATAATGACTCTTGATGATACTGCTCAGTTTTCGTTGATACGCAACCTGAAAGCAGGGCGACAGCGAGAACGGGCGTCAATTGTTTAAACATCGAAAACCTTAGTGATGAACGTAGATGGTTTCAAAATTAGAAGTTTACTTATATCCCTTAGCTGCCACAACTTATTCATTTGGAACGTGAATCAAAGTTTGGCTAGCCCAAAATGAGGATGTATAAATACATCCCCAATTTGTATTAGCTTAGCCTACCTGAATAGTCAAAAAGTGCGTTAATTTTCTGTCAATTATGGTTTGCGCGCGATAAGAGTTGCGCGGCGAGGAGCAGGGTAGCCTTCGACCGTTTTACTCGGGTCGTTCGGGTCAAGGTAGTCAGGCAGTGAATTGTGGGTCATCCATGAGGTGGTGCGTTGCTCGTGAACTGACGTAACATTTTCGTCAACAATGCGTACATCGTCAAAGCCGCATTGCTCGAGCCACACTTTCAGTGCGCGTGCCGAAGGGAAGAAAAATACATTGCGCATTTGAGCGTAGCGGTCGGTTGGCACCAGAACGGCGGTTTCATCGCCGTCAATTACCAGCGTTTCTAAGACCAATTCACCGCCAGAAACCAACTGATTTTTTAACTGAATCAAGTGGTCGAGCGGAGAACGTCGATGGTAAAGCACTCCCATGCTAAATACCGTATCAAACGCTTCCAGTTGCGGTAGTTGCTCAATGCCTAAAGGCAACAAATGCACACGTTGGTCATCACCCATTAGCTTACGAATGGCTTCGAACTGCACCAAAAAAAGGTGTGATGGGTCAATACCGACACACAGCCGTGCTTGTTCGCCGAGCATGCGCCACATGTGATAGCCGTTTCCACAGCCAACATCGAGCACAGTACGATTTTTCAGCGGGCTGATATGTGGTAAGAGTCGCTCCCATTTCCAGTCGCTGCGCCACTCGGTATCGATATGGATATCATGAACCGTATAGGGGCCTTTGCGCCATGGATGGAAAGTACGCAGCAAGTTTTCCAGCTTTTTCTTTTCACCCTCTGCCAGCGGTTGTTCGTGGCTTAAGGACACCGAGTCTTTGAGGTCGATGTGTTGGGCCGCCCCTTCAGGGATTTTTTTAAGCGCACGCAACCAGCGTTCAAAATCGCCATGTGGGGTATTTTGCCAGTCAGTAAGTTGCTGTGGCAGCGTATTAAGCCAGGATTGTAAACGCGGCTCTTGCGCGATCAGCTGATAAAAATTGCCAAAGTTAAACATCAAATCATTACCTAATTAAAAACAACTACTCACGCCATTACTTAATCGCGAACATTGAACCAAAGTTGAAACACTGGAACCAGACTTCATTACTTGAGAAACCTATTTGCTCAAAACGCTGCTTATGGTCGGCAATGCTATCTGGACGTAGTACGTTTTCGATGGCGTTACGCTTTTGACTGATTTCGAGTTCGCTGTAACCATTCGCGCGTTTAAAGTCATGATGAAGGTCAATCAGAAGTTCGTTGGCGGCCGCGTTTTCAAACACGTACTTCTCCGAGAGAATCAGAATGCCACCAGGGCGTAATCCAGCGTGGATTTTTGAAAGCAGCGCATAGCGATCGTCGGGAGAAAGAAATTGCAGGGTGAAATTGAGGACGACGACAGAGGCGTCTTGAATGTCCACATCGCGAATATCCGCTTCCAACACCTCGACAGGGGTATCAGAACGGTAAGCATTGATGTGAAGTTTGCAGCGTTCGACCATGGCTGATGAGTTATCGACAGCGATAATTTTGCAGCCGTCTTTGTCAATATGTCTGCGCATCGATAGCGTTGCTGCCCCTAATGAACAGCCGAGGTCATAAACATTAGTATTGGGTTTGGCAAAACGCTCTGCCAACATACCAATCGCTGAAATGATATTGCTGTACCCTGGTACTGAGCGTTGGATCATATCCGGAAAAACTTCGGCGACTCGTTCGTCGAAAGTGAAGTCACCAATTTTATCAATCGGTGCAGAAAAGATAGCGTCTTTATTGCTCATGATGTCTCTCACAGGGCGTAAACTTGATACAGCGAAACGGAAAAGGCGCGTATTTTAGGGCAAATTTACCTCGGTGTCATTATCACCCTGCGATCGCTAGAACATACTCAGCTGTGGCGCATTCCCTTCGGCGGGAAATGGCGCTAAGTCCGGTAAAAGAATATTTTGGCTAAGCTGTTGATACAAGTCTCGTGCTAACTGCGGCGCTTCAATATTATCCGGAGTATGGATCATCAAATAAGGCTGTTTGCCCTGCTCAACCCAATCTGGCAGCTTATTCTGCCAAGCTTTAAAAAATGGCAAGTTGTCTGCACGCTGTGGGTGGCCTATGAAGCGAATCATCGGACTTTTCGCGGTAGCGATAGCATGTACGGGAACCTTAGGTTTCTTTTGATGAGCGTCGATAACCGCTTCAGTGTTCGGCGGCGCAGCAAACACGGGGCGACTGTCCATAATAACGCGGTCAATGCCGGATTCGATAAGCCACTGATTGAGACGTTGCTCGGCGTCTCCCTTCGCAAAAAAAGCCATATTGCGAACTTCAACACCAAGCGGGACATCTTGAGGAAACAGACGGCAAAACTGCTGGAGCTGCGATAGATGCTCCGGGCCAAAAGCAGCAGGGAGTTGAATCATCCATTGACCAACGCGCTCAGCAAGCGGTGCCATCACTTGCAAAAATTCGGTCAACATAGGTTGAGCGTGTTTAAGCATATGCTGATGGGTGATGGCTTTGGGCAACTTAAATGTAAAACGAAAATCATCGTGGGTTGCTGCGCGCCAGTTTAGTACCGTATTTGCCGACGGCGTGGCGTAGAATGTCGTGTTGCCTTCCACAGTATGAAAAACGCTGGCATAGCGTTCAAGCCTCTGCGCGGGTTGGGTACCGCTGCCGTAAAATGTGCTTTGCCACTGAGCATGAGACCACATGGTTAAGCCGAGTCGAATGGGTAAATCTTGCATCGCAAAGTGAGGTCATTGATGGTAGCCCATACTTTACGGCAGTTTTGAAGATTTGTGTAATTTAACGCTATAATCGGCGCACATTTGTCACTTGCACTTAATTTTGGCTAGTTTGTAGCCGAAAGCTTGTTCAATCGACAGAAAAGACAACAATTTGTCCGCTGATATATCGATTTTGTTCGACTTTCAGCGTATAAATGACAGCTTAATGTTGCTTCGACTATCGCTGAGCAACTTGGAATTATTAATCAAACGAGAGATTGGGAAATTCACTATGCGTACCCATTACTGTGGTCACCTGAACAAGTCCCTGGCGGGACAAACTGTAGAATTATGCGGCTGGGTTAATCGTCGCCGTGATTTAGGCGGTCTGATTTTTATCGACATGCGAGATCGCGAAGGTATTGTTCAAGTGGTGGTTGATCCAGATATGGCGGATGCGTATGCGGTAGCAAACCAGCTTCGTAATGAGTTCTGTATCAAATTGACCGGTGTGGTTAACGCGCGTCCAGATAGCCAAGCGAATAAGGATATGGTGACGGGTGAAGTGGAAATCTTGGCTCAAAGTCTTGAGATCATCAACCGTGCAGACGTTTTGCCTCTCGATTTTAATCAAAAGAACTCAGAAGAACAGCGTCTAAAATACCGTTATCTCGATCTTCGTCGCCCTGAAATGAGCGACCGCATTAAGTTGCGTGCAAAAGCGTCAAGTTTTGTGCGTCGTTTCCTCGATGAAAACGGCTTCTTGGATATCGAAACGCCAGTATTAACAAAAGCGACGCCAGAAGGCGCACGTGACTACTTGGTACCGAGTCGCGTCCATAAGGGGAGCTTCTACGCGTTGCCTCAATCTCCTCAGCTGTTCAAACAGCTCCTCATGATGTCTGGATTTGATCGTTACTATCAGATCGTGAAATGTTTCCGTGATGAAGACTTACGTGCTGACCGTCAGCCTGAATTTACTCAAATCGATATCGAAACGTCATTCATGAGCGCCGAACAAGTTCGTGAAGTGACAGAGAAAATGATCCGTGACATGTGGCTAGAACTCAAAGGCGTTGAGTTGGGTGAATTCCCAATCATGCCTTACTCAGAAGCGATGCGTCGTTTTGGTAGCGATAAGCCAGATCTGCGTAACCCACTTGAGTTGGTTGATGTAGCGGATTTGCTTAAAGACGTTGAATTCAAAGTTTTCTCAGGCCCGGCGAACGATACAGATGGTCGCGTTGCAGCACTTCGCGTTCCTGGTGGTGCTTCGCTAAGCCGCAAACAAATCGATGAGTACACATCATTTGTTGCTATCTACGGCGCGAAAGGTCTAGCGTGGATGAAAGTTAACGACCCTACTGCTGGCATGGAAGGCATTCAATCGCCAGTTGCGAAGTTCCTCAACGAAGAGATTATTACCTCGATTGTTGAACGTACTGGGGCACAAACGGGTGATATCATTTTGTTTGGTGCAGATAAAGCGAACGTTGTTGCTGAAGCCATCGGTGCGCTACGTTTGAAAGTGGGTAAAGATCTCGAGTTAACGGACACGTCAGCATGGGCGCCACTATGGGTGATTGATTTCCCAATGTTTGAAGCGGATGAAGAAGGCAATGTGGCGGCAATGCACCACCCATTCACGTCACCGCTTAACATGACGCCAGAAGAGCTGAAAGCGAATCCTTCATCAGCGTTGTCGAATGCCTATGATATGGTACTAAATGGTTATGAAGTGGGTGGCGGTTCGGTGCGTATTCACGATGCCACTATGCAAGCGGCAGTGTTTGACTTGCTAGGCATTGATGCGCAAGAACAACAATTGAAATTTGGCTTCCTACTCGATGCGCTTAAATTCGGTACGCCACCACATGCAGGCCTTGCGTTTGGTCTTGACCGTCTAGTAATGCTACTTTGTGGTACGGAGAATATCCGTGACGTGATTGCATTCCCTAAAACAACGGCAGCTGCGTGTCTGTTAACGGATGCGCCAAGTATGGCAAACCCTGCGGCACTTGAAGAGCTAGCGATTGCTGTGACTGCCGCTAAAGAGAAAGATGCAGAGTAACGTTAAACGTGATTAGAAAAAACCGCTGATGATTCAGCGGTTTTTTTTGTCTCAAAAGCTCTAAAACAAGCGCTTGAACAAGCGCTTGTTTTAGAGGGTGATTGTTTTCCATTGCCCGGGCTGAAGTGCATCTAAGGTGACGTCTCCCATTGCGTAACGAATAAGTCGAAGAGTGGGAAATCCAATGTGTGCAGTCATGCGACGGACTTGGCGGTTACGCCCTTCAACGATAGTGATTGCTAACCACGTAGTGGGAATGTGAGCGCGAAAACGCACAGGTGGATTTCTCGGCCAGACATTTGGCTCTTGAATGAGCTCGACCTTGGCGGGAAGCGTTAGCCCATCTTTTAACTCTACCCCCGAACGCAATTTATCTAAGTCTTGTTCAGTGGGTGAGCCATCGACCTGTACCCAGTAAGTCTTGGGCGACTTTTCACCGGGCTGAGTCAACTTCGCTTGAAGGATACCGTCATTGGTCAGGATCATCAGCCCTTCGCTATCTCGATCTAAACGACCGGCTGCGTAAATGCCTTTGATATCAATATAGTCGGCGAGTGTGGTTCTTCCATCCCCATCGGTAAATTGGCTTAATGTGTCATAAGGCTTATTAAAGGCAATAATTTTACGGTCTTCTGGGCGAACACGTGGTTTTTGAGTGCGCGGTTTAGAGCGGTGTTTTACACTACTTTTGTCTTGGCTTTGACGTTTTAATCGCGGGGAAGAGGGAGAATGACTTTTCCGTGTATGGGCTCGAGAAGAGCGAGGTGACATGTTAACTACCTTGCAAAAATGTAAATGAACTGTATGTGGAAGTTTTAAGCTGGCGCGATTTGCGCTATTATTTGCGCGCCCAAATACAGGATTGACGAACAAGATAATAGACTATTATCTTGGTTTTGTTTAATTATAACGAGTTCTCATGGAATTTGCTGTCTTTGACAGCTGAGACGTAAAAAAACATCAATCGCGTGCAAGCTTAGAGAGGATGATACCAGCTTGCCCAGCGGCCATTCACTCAGCATCAATCATTCATGGTGCTGTTAGAACAATAGGGAAATTTCATGCCTACAGAAAAACCTACAATCATCTACACGATTACCGATGAAGCGCCAGCTCTTGCGACCTACTCACTGCTGCCGATCATTCAGTCTTTTACGGCGTCTTCGGGTATTAATGTTGAAACGCGTGACATCTCATTGGCAGGCCGAGTGATCGCTAACTTCCCAGAGCATTTGAAAGAAGGGCAACGCATTGGAGATGCGTTGGCTGAGTTAGGTGAATTGGCACAGAAACCAGAAGCAAATATCATTAAATTGCCAAACATCTCAGCTTCCGTTCCGCAATTGCGCGCGGTGATTAAAGAGCTGCAACAAAAAGGCTATAACCTCCCAGATTACCCAGCGGAACCTTCAAGCTACGAAGAGGAAGCGATTAAAGCGACATACGACAAAATTAAAGGCAGCGCGGTGAACCCAGTGTTGCGTGAAGGTAACTCTGATCGCCGGGCGCCTCTATCAGTGAAAAACTACGCGAAGAAAAACCCACACTCAATGGGGGCGTGGAGCGCAGAGTCGAAGTCGTCCGTTGCAAGCATGACAGAAAACGATTTCTTTGGTAGCGAGAAATCGGTCACTATTGATACGGCGACAAAAGTAAAAATCGAATTCGTCGGTCAAGATGGGGCAACCAAAGAGTTGAAACCGTTGTTCCCATTGCTTGAAAAAGAAATCATTGATACGTCAGTGATGAACAAAAATGCATTGATTTCTTTCTTTGAACAGCAGATAGAAGCAGCAAAACAACAAGACGTTTTGCTTTCTCTTCACCTCAAAGCGACCATGATGAAGGTCTCAGACCCAGTTATTTTTGGCTACGCCGTTAAGGTTTATTACAAAGACGTATTTGAAAAATACGGTGAGTTATTTGAGCAGCTTGGTGTCGATGTTAATAACGGTATTGGTGACGTTTACTCGAAGATCGAAGCTCTGCCTGCAGACAAGCAAGCTGAGATCAAAGCGGCTCTGGATGACGTATACAAAACACAACCGCCACTCGCCATGGTCGATTCTGACCGTGGCATCACCAACTTGCACGTTCCAAGTGATGTGATTGTTGATGCGTCGATGCCTGCAATGCTGCGCTCATCGGGTCAGATGTGGGGGCCTGATGGCGGCCAAAAAGATACGCTAGCTATGATTCCTGATCGCAGCTACGCGAGCATCTATCAAGCTGTAATCGATTTTTGTAAGCAACATGGCGCGTTTGATCCGACAACCATGGGCAGTGTGCCAAACGTTGGCTTGATGGCTCAAAAAGCAGAAGAATACGGTTCTCACGATAAAACGTTCATTCTTGATGCTGCGGGTACGGTACGTGTTGTTTCTGAAAATGGTGATGTTCTGCTTGAGCAAAACGTTGAGCAAGGCGACATTTTCCGTATGTGTCAAGTGAAAGATGCACCGATTCAAGATTGGGTCAAACTGGCGGTTAATCGTGCACGCGCAACCAGCACACCAGCAGTATTTTGGTTAGATGAAAACCGCGCTCATGATGCGCAGTTGATTAAGAAAGTAAACCAGTACTTGCCAGATCACGACACATCCGGCTTAGAGATTAAGATCTTGGCGCCACTTGATGCCTGTAAGTATTCACTAGAGCGCATCAAGCGTGGTGAAGATACCATCTCGGTAACAGGTAACGTGCTGCGTGATTATCTAACTGACTTGTTCCCAATTCTAGAACTCGGAACGTCGGCGAAAATGCTGTCGATTGTGCCATTAATGAATGGTGGTGGTTTATTTGAAACCGGAGCGGGCGGTTCAGCGCCTAAGCACGTCCAACAAGTTGAAAAAGAAAATCACCTTCGCTGGGATTCGTTGGGTGAGTTCTTGGCTCTTGCGGCTTCTTTGGAGCACTTATCTGCCGCGACGAATAACGCGAAAGCACAAGTTTTGGCTGATACGCTTGATAAAGCAACGGGTGATTTCCTAGATAACAATAAATCACCGTCGCGCCGCGTAGGTGAAATCGATAACCGTGGTAGCCACTTCTACTTAGCCATGTATTGGGCTCAAGCGTTGGCAGCACAAACCAAAGATGCTGACTTAGCCGCAGAGTTTGCACCGATTGCCAAAGCGATGGTGGAAAACGAAGCGAAAATTCTTGAAGAGCTCAATGGCGCACAAGGTACTCCTGCTGATCTTGGCGGATACTATCTGCCCGTGTTTGAAAAAGCGGCGGCAGTGATGCGTCCAAGTGCGACGCTAAACCAAATTATTGGTTAAGCTCATCGTAGAAACAAAGAAACCCGCCTTTTGGCGGGTTTTTTTACAACACTTAACTGGGCAGCGATTATTTGACTGGTTGACCTTCAACAGGCACCACTTCACTTGCGTGATAGCCTTTTGGCCCTTCCTCTACCTCAAAAGTGACTTGTTGGCCAGCTTTTAGAGTTCGATAGCCTTCCATCTGAATGGTGGAGTAGTGCGCGAATACGTCACTGTCTTCTCCTTCTGGGCAGATGAAACCAAATCCTTTGGCGTTATTAAACCATTTAACTGTACCTGTAGCCATGCTTTACATCCCTCATGCATTTTGTTACTGAAGTTGTTAAAAGTAGTCGCCCTAAAATAAAAAGGACACTGCTTATAAGTGAATAGTCATTTAGCCGCTGCCAAATTTTTAGTCACTATTTGACCAATTTAGCCAATGATGGAACACAGTCAATAGGAAAAATGTATTAACAGCGACATATTTGCAAACAAATTGCTTGCAACCTTTACATTTTGCTAACTGATGCGTTTACAAGATTGGAATTCACTCATTCAGTACCGAAATAGCTTGTTGTTCGCTTTTTAAGCATTTAGTCTAAAGCATACGTGATATAGAAATCTTTTATTTGCAGCGATACCATTGCTGCATTAGTCTCTTAATAAGGGCGTTTTTCAAATTGGTCTTTTTGCGCTGAGTTAAGAGATTCATCCCACTTAAAATCAATGCGGAAGCGATACAAATTGAACATCGAAACACTCTTTGTTATTAACTATTATGAGTAAGCAATTCGAATGGGTTACTCCAGACTCAAACCTTCTGGAGAAAGAAAAAACTAAAGTTCAACCACCAGCTATGTATAACGTGGTTTTGTGTAACGATGACTACACTCCAATGGATTTTGTCATCGAAATCCTTGAGCGATTTTTTTCAATGGACATAGATAAAGCGACTCAAGTGATGCTTAAAGTACATTATGAAGGGAAGGCGATTTGCGGTACGTTTACGGCTGAAGTCGCGGAAACAAAAGTGGCACAAGTGACAATGTATTCTAGGGAAAATGAGCACCCATTACTCTGCACCATGGAACAAGCTTGATGCTATCGGAATGACAATGACAAAGTGATTCCTTAAAGGAGGTCCTTATGCTTAACAAAGAATTAGAGTCGAGCTTGAACGGCGCTTTTGCTCGCGCCCGAGATAAACGACATGAATTTATGACCGTCGAGCACCTCCTGTTAGCGTTGTTAGAAAACGATGCAGCAAGAGAAGCGTTAATGGCTTGCCAAGCAGACATCGATACTTTGCGTAACGAGCTAGATATTTTCATTGACCAAACAACCCCGCTGATTCCAGAAAACGATGAAACTCGCGAGACTCAGCCAACACTTAGCTTTCAACGCGTGCTTCAACGCGCGGTATTCCATGTACAATCTTCGGGTCGCAGTGAAGTCACTGGTGCTAACGTCCTTGTCGCGATTTTCAGTGAACAAGAATCTCACGCTGCCTACTTATTGAAGAAAAATGATATTAGCCGTTTGGATATCGTTAACTTTATTTCACACGGTATTACTAAGGCATCCAGTACGGGTGAAGACCCAACAGGTCCTGATTCCTTTAGTAGTGATAGTGTCGAAGAGAGCAATTCGGAAGAACGTTTAGAAAGTTTTGCCACCAACCTCAACCAAGTGGCAAAGCAAGGTCACATTGACCCATTAATTGGTCGTGACCAAGAGCTCGAGCGTACCATCCAAGTCCTATGCCGCCGCCGTAAAAATAATCCGTTGTTAGTCGGTGAAGCTGGTGTCGGTAAAACCGCCATTGCCGAAGGGTTGGCTTGGCGCATCGTCGAAGGCCAAGTTCCAGATATTATCAAACAAAGTGTTATTTACTCACTGGACATTGGTTCATTGCTTGCAGGAACTAAATACCGCGGTGATTTTGAGAAACGTTTTAAAACCATTCTCAAACAGCTTGAGAAAGAAGAAGACGCGATCCTGTTTATCGATGAGATTCATACTATCATCGGTGCAGGCGCCGCCTCTGGTGGCCAGGTCGATGCTGCGAATCTGATTAAGCCACTGTTAAGTAGTGGTAAATTACGCTGTATTGGTTCGACAACCTATCAAGAATACAACAGTATTTTTGAGAAGGAGCGTGCGCTTTCTCGTCGTTTCCAAAAGATCGATATTGTCGAGCCCTCACTGGATGATACGACCAAGATCTTGATGGGCCTCAAAACCAAATACGAAGCACACCACGAGGTTCGTTATACCAACAAAGCACTGCGTGCAGCGGTAGAGCTTTCTGCCAAATACATTAATGAGCGTCATCTTCCTGATAAAGCCATTGATGTCATTGATGAAGCGGGAGCTAGAAGTCGTCTAGCACCAGCAAGCCGTCGCCGTAAGACAGTGGGTGTTGCTGACATTGAGTCAATGGTTGCCAAAATGGCGCGTATTCCAGAGAAGTCTGTGTCTTCAACCGACAAAGACGTACTTCAATCTCTTGATGAGAAAATGAAGATGTTGGTGTTTGGTCAAGATCCTGCAATCAGCGTGCTGTGTGAAGCCATCAAGCTTTCCCGTTCAGGGTTGGGTGCTGAGAATAAACCGGTTGGTTCTTTCCTATTTGCAGGCCCGACTGGGGTAGGTAAAACGGAAGTAACTTTACAACTGTCCAAGCTGTTGGGTATTGAACTCCTTCGCTTTGACATGTCGGAGTACGGGGAACGTCACTCAGTGAGCCGCTTGATTGGTGCTCCTCCAGGCTACGTTGGTTTTGACCAAGGTGGTTTATTGACTGATGCCGTCATCAAGCATCCACATTCTGTGGTGTTACTTGATGAGATCGAAAAGGCGCACCCAGACATCTTTAACTTGTTACTGCAAGTCATGGATAACGGCACGTTAACCGACAACAATGGTCGTAAAGCGGATTTCCGTAATGTGATTCTGGTGATGACAACCAACGCAGGTGTGTCTGAAACCGTGAAGAAATCAATTGGTTTGATTCAGCAAGACCACAGCTTTGATGCAATGGCAGAAATCAAGAAAGTGTTTACGCCAGAGTTCAGAAACCGTCTGGATAACATCATCTGGTTTAATAGCTTGGATGAAGAAGTGATTCATCAGGTGGTTGATAAATTCATTGTTGAGCTGCAAGCACAATTGGATGCGCGTGGCGTATCGATGGAAGTCTCTGAAGACGCACGCAACTGGCTCGCGGTTAAAGGCTACGATCGCTCGATGGGAGCACGCCCGATGGGACGTGTTATTCAAGAGCAGCTTAAGAAACCATTGGCAAATGAATTGCTGTTTGGCGCCTTAGTTAACGGCGGTACCGTGAAAGTAACACTGAAAGATGACGAGTTGGTGTTTGACTTTCTAAATGAAGAAGAAGCCGCTGTCCATTAATCATTGATGCTCTTAGGAGTAATGAAAAGCCGAGGTGATTACCTCGGCTTTTTTATTGTCACGAAGAAATTGTGTTCTAGAGGCTGCCACTTATGGCAATAAGTACGACAGAGCATCTTCATCACGCGGATAAAAGCTAACCAGGGCTTGGTAAGCTTCTTCGACTTCGTCGGGAATCTCTTGCTCTGCTTGAAAGCCCTTAGCGGGATAGTGTTTTATGCGTTCAAAGTCACCGATGAGAGCATCGATGACTTCTGGCATCAATAGCTGCTCATTGCAAAAGTCATAGAAATCGCTGCCTGTTGACGTAACCGAAGCGTGGACGTCAGAGTTTGGCCACTGACGCTGAAATGTTGCCAGTGCTCGGCGTTCCATATACGGTTTTTGGACCAGCAAAACGGATTGGATTTGAAGGCCGTGTTGCTCAATCAACGCCGCGCTAAAACGAATATTTTCGCCGCTGTTGGTGGATTGTGTTTCGAGTAAAATATCTTGCTGCGGTACGCCAAGGTCAATGGCCACTTGAGCAAAGGTTTCAGCTTCGGATGTCGTAAAATCTTGAGTAAATCGACCTCGACCACCAGAGAAGATCATAACAGGAGCCAAACCTTGGTGATAAAGCTGTGCAGCATACGCCGCAACACGAACATCGTTACTGCCTAAAACCAGAATGCAGTCTGATTGTGTAAGTGACTGCTTTAGTTGCATGTAGTCCCAAAGCGTTTCGATGTGCTGATAGAGAGGTTTTGACATGATGACTCCACTAAACCAATTCTAGTGTATGGCTAAAATGAAATTTATATCCGAGTTGTATGATCTTATCTGAGACAATTCGTTTATCGGGTTTATCAACCACGGTTGGCAGTGTGTCGGAGAGTCCCGCATTATCCAGAGCTTGTTGATAAAACGCCTCCTTACTGACGGTATTGGGTGTCGATGCATTGACCACTTGATTGGTGATATTGGCTGCGGCAAAACTGATGCAACCCATGGCGTCCTGAAGGTGGATCATATTGGCAGGGGCAGAGCAGCTCACACTTGGCAACTTAGTCGCAAATCTTGAAGGGTGACGGTTTGGCCCAACTAAACCACTGCAGCGTACAATCGCATATTCCAAACCACTGCTGATGACATGTTGTTCGGCTTCCAGCAGAATTTTGGCTTTGTCATCAAACGATTCCTCTTCTACCGCTAAGGCGAGTGATGCCTTTTCTTCAGTCATATCCTCAGCGACTGATGGATAAACCGAGGTGCTACTTACCATAACGATTTTTTTTACCTTGCAGCGACGTGCAATATTAATCAGATTTGCCCAGTGTGTGGGGTAGCTTTCTCCGCCATCTTTGCGAAAGCCTGGAGGAAAACTGCCGATCAAGGTATCGACGTCATTGTCAGATAGGTATTGTTCTAGCTCGCTACACGGCTGTGCCAAGTCTGCGGTAATTGCTTCAATATTCTGATGCGTTAACTCGTCGATACCTGATGGTGTTCGTCGAGTCGCGCTAACCTTAAAACCAATGGTTTTCAGGTACTGAGCTAAAGGTAAGCCCAGCCAACCTGCACCAATGATGGTGATATTTTGCATACCTTATCCTTATGGCCTGATTACATGAGTAACTTATTGTAATCAAATCATTGAATCACGTCATGGTGAGTTTTAAGAGCTTGAAAAAGAGAGAGGGCGAAAGGTCATGAACGGGGAAAATAGGAGCCGATTTGACTCCTACGCAGAGATTATTGGCTTAGCACATGGAGGATTTTGTCGGCATGTTCGGCAATCACGATACCTTCATCAGTGAGGTAGCCACCGTCTGGTGCGGTGCATAGACCTTTATTAAACAAGCGAGTGACGGCTTGTTGAATGTCACTATCAGCGTCACTATGAACTTTAATTCCTGTTGCAGAACTGCGTAAATCAAATTGCAGCAGAAGGTTCAATTCAGAAAGATGCTCGGCGGTAAATTTCATAAGGCGTTCCTTTTTTATATCGCTATCTCGACAGTAATCGTAAGCCGAACTTCGAGCAAGTCCCTAGTTTCGATAGTGTTATCTAGATACGGCATAGCGTGTTTAGCGATAAAATTCGCGCCACGAAAAAAATTAAAATTTAATGTGACTTAAATCTTGTATTTATATCAAATTGGAGAGACTATTCGCGCTCCCGATAAATGTTTCAAGATGTTACTAAAGTATGGATTTTAATCAATTTGATTCACTATTGCCGCCTCAAGCGGCGGAACGCGCTGCAGAAGTAGGCGTCGGCAAAGCCACCAAACCTGCGAATAAATCTTTTCTATTAGCTGTTTCAGCAGGTATTCATATCGGTATTGCGTTTATTTTTTATACCACTGTGACAACCGGGGCCTCTCAACTGCCTTGGGGGATGACACACTTGATTGGCGGATTGGTTTTTAGCCTAGGTCTGATCTTAGTGGTAGTCACGGGTGGAGAGCTATTCACCAGCTCAGTGTTAACCTTAGTTGCTCGTGCCAGTGGTAAAATCACGTGGAAAACACTGATAAAAAATTGGCTTGTTGTCTACGCGGGTAACTTATGCGGTGCACTGCTGCTCGTTGGTTGCATGCTGGTTGCACGTCAATATATGTTCGATGGCGGTGAGGTTGGTCTTAATGCGATGGCCATTTCTCAGCACAAAATGCATCACGGTTTCTTTCAAGCCGTCGCATTGGGCATTATGTGTAACGTTTTGGTGTGCATCGCGGTGTGGATGACATTCAGCGGTCGTTCATTAACAGATAAAATCGTGGTCATGATTCTTCCGGTTGCTATGTTCGTTGCATCGGGTTTTGAACACTGCATTGCAAACATGTTCCAAGTTCCAATGGCGATTGGTATCAAATACTTTGCTCCTGAGTCATTTTGGCAAATGACAGGTGCGAATATTGCTGATTACGCAGATTTGAATCTTATTCACTTTATTACTCATAACCTCATTCCTGTCACGCTAGGTAATATTATTGGTGGCGGTGTTTTTGTGGCAATGTGGTATTGGATGATCTATTTGCGTCGCTAATTGCTCGTGACCAGTGGTACGAATTTGGCAGTCTAACCATGATTTGGCTGCTGAATTCGCCGTGTTACACCTATATAACCTTTATCTTGCCTCTATCTCTCGCCTGCAAACTGGCTTTGGTATGTTTTTCTCTTCTCCACGTTTAGTCTTTGCTATCACCGCTTAATATCGAGTCGACGTCATTTTAATTTGTGGTTAATTTTTAACGACAAGGATAATAAGTGACATGAAAAGTGACTCATCCCAGTGGTTATCCACAGATTCTGTGGATAATAATTTGTTTAAATGTTGTCTGTTTATAAAAAGTCTTATTTTCGGGATGAGGGTATACTTTCTTGTTTTATAAGAAAATATTTATTTACTCTATCTCGCATACAAGACGTATAGCAAAATATTTCATAAAACTTGGCGCATAATAAAATTGAGGAAGTAGGAAAAATTACCGGAATTGGTTAAAAAATAACACCTTCAACTTTTTAGCGGGCTAGAAGTGACCTCGCAAATTATTGGATTGAATCCATCCATCGTGTTTTTTAAGTAAAGTCCCAAGCTAAGGTGGTGACTCTCGACCTGCGTGAACCTCTGCTATAAGATACACAACCATTAGTTAACGTTACCGAGCGCAGTATATGACCATTATTTTGGGTATCGACCCAGGTTCACGAATTACAGGTTATGGTGTTATTCGTCAGCAGGGTAGACACTTACATTATTTGGGCAGTGGTTGTATTCGTACCTCGGAAAAAGCACTTCCTGGCCGGCTTAGGCAAATTTACGCTGGTGTCACCGAAATCATCACCCAGTTTCAGCCTGATGTGTTCGCGATTGAACAGGTGTTCATGGCCAAAAACGCGGATTCAGCATTGAAGTTAGGGCAGGCTCGTGGGAGTGCGATTGTTGCTGCCGTCAATGCCGATTTGACGGTTTACGAATACGCGGCTCGATTGATCAAACAAGCTGTGGTTGGCACGGGCGGGGCGGATAAAGTCCAGGTGCAGCATATGGTTCAACATATGCTAAAGTTGCCAGCGAAGCCTCAAGCCGATGCCGCCGATGCGCTTGGTGTGGCTATCTGCCATGCGAATACCAATAAAACCATGGTTGCCCTTGCGGGAAGAGCGACTTCAGCACGTAAAGGACGATATCGCTAACTGACTTGCTTTTACTGGCTATCTATCCAGTAATTTATTATGATTCATAGCAACGACAAGAGATAACTAGGAATGACACAGTGATTGGACGTTTACGCGGCATTATTCTCGAAAAGCAACCCCCTGAAGTTTTAATTGAAGTCAATGGTGTTGGCTATGAAGTCCAAATGCCAATGAGTTGTTTTTACGAGTTACCCAACGTCGGTGAAGAAGCCGTTATTTACACTCATTTTGTGGTTCGTGAAGACGCACAGTTACTTTATGGATTTAACAATACCAAAGAGCGCGGTCTATTTCGTGAAGTGATTAAAGCGAATGGAGTTGGGCCAAAGCTCGGGCTGGGTATTCTGTCTGGAATGACGGCGACACAGTTTGTAACTTGTGTTGATAATGAAGATATTTCGACATTGGTGAAGTTACCTGGGGTTGGTAAGAAAACCGCAGAGCGTTTGGTTGTCGAAATGAAAGATAGGTTAAAAGGCTGGGGTGCCGGTGACTTATTTACACCCTTTACCGATGCTGCTCCTGCGGATTCACCAGCCTCGCACTCTGTTGGTGCCGAAGAAGAGGCAATCGCCGCGTTAATAGCGCTAGGCTACAAGTCAACGCAAGCCTCGAAAGTGGTTTCAAAAATTTATTCTGACGGAATGAATAGCGAAGATCTGATTCGCGAATCATTAAAATCCATGGTGTAAATGCAGAGGTTAGGCACTGTTTGTTGCCTAGCAATACGGTTTCTCCAAACAATTAAACTTATTCTATTCAAGGTTTGCCATTTATGATCGAAGCTGATCGCCTTATTGCTCCGGACAATCCCGTGTTTAAAGAAGAAGATGTGATTGACCGCGCTATTCGTCCTAAGAGTCTGGCTGATTATAAAGGCCAAGACCATGTACGCGACCAGATGGAAATATTCATTCAGGCGGCAAAGCTACGTAGTGAAGCGTTAGATCATTTACTGATTTTTGGGCCTCCTGGCCTGGGTAAAACGACACTTGCTAATATTGTCGCCAATGAAATGGATGTGAATATTCGCACAACGTCAGGTCCGGTGTTAGAAAAAGCCGGCGACCTTGCAGCGTTGCTGACCAATCTTGAAGAAAATGATGTGCTATTTATCGACGAGATCCACCGCTTAAGCCCCATGGTTGAAGAAGTACTGTATCCGGCGATGGAAGACTATCAGCTGGACATCATGATTGGTGAAGGTCCTGCCGCTCGTTCAATTAAAATCGATTTGCCGCCATTTACCTTGATTGGTGCAACCACAAGAGCGGGGTCTTTAACCTCGCCGCTGCGCGATCGCTTTGGGATCACTCAACGTCTTGAATATTACAAAGTGGCCGACCTCCAAGACATTGTTAAGCGTAGTGCCGAATACCTGAATTTGTCGATGGATATGGAAGGCGCATTAGAAGTAGCGCGCCGTGCGCGTGGCACGCCGCGAATTGCTAACCGATTGCTGCGTCGTGTACGCGATTACGCTGAAGTGAAGAGTAACGGTCACATTGACGCATCCATCGCAGATAAAGCGCTGGATATGCTTGATGTCGATGCCGAAGGCTTCGATTATATGGACCGGAAGTTACTTTTGGCTATAATGGAAAAGTTTGGCGGTGGTCCTGTTGGATTGGATAACATGGCAGCGGCTATTGGCGAAGAGAAAGAAACCATCGAAGATGTGTTAGAACCTTACTTGATTCAACAAGGTTATTTACAAAGAACACCTCGAGGTCGTATTGCGACAGACCGTGCGTATTTACATTTTGGGCTCGACCGCTAATAAAAAGTGGTGTCAGAATAAGCTGACACCAGCATAAATTGTGATATTGATCGCCTTTTTTGATATTTATTGATGGCTTGATAAGTAACCGATTTGAGAACTTTGTTAATTCATTGTGCTACCCTTCCAAGAATATTCCGTACAAAATTACTAAGCATTAACATACTTATGCGATATCCTTTGATCTAGATCAATGTGATGCTTTTTTGAGCGAAATGGCGATACTAAACTTGATCTAAATCAAAGCGGAATCCTCCTATAAACCTTTTGAAACCTAGGTTCTTTAGCAGTAGTATTAGCTCCAGCTATATTAGCTGATGCTTAACAATTAACTAACCATAATGGTACATAATTGCAACAAGCTATTGATTGTTTTCAACATGTTTAATGTTGCATTAACGATTGGCCGTTTGATGTCTTTTATGCGGAAAGTGTCTTCAGCCGACACATAGGAGTTATCATGATTGACGTTGTTGATCTATCGCGATTGCAATTCGCATTTACAGCGATGTATCACTTCCTCTTCGTACCTCTGACTCTTGGTATGGCGTTTTTACTCGCTATCATGGAATCAGTGTATGTAATGACTGACAAGCAAATCTACAAGGACATGACAAAGTTCTGGGGTAAGCTTTTCGGTATCAACTTTGCGCTTGGTGTAGCCACCGGTTTAACCATGGAGTTTCAATTTGGTACAAACTGGTCTTACTATTCGCATTATGTAGGTGATATTTTTGGGGCACCGCTTGCGATTGAAGCATTGGTCGCATTCTTCTTAGAGTCCACTTTTGTTGGCCTATTCTTCTTTGGTTGGGATCGTCTGTCTAAACGTCAACACTTAGTGGTGACTTGGCTGGTGGCACTGGGTTCAAACTTCTCAGCGCTATGGATCTTGATCGCCAACGGTTGGATGCAAAACCCAGTTGGCGCGGACTTCAACTTCGAAACCATGCGTATGGAAATGGTGAGCTTTGCAGAAGTTGTTCTTAACCCTGTCGCTCAGGTTAAATTCGTGCATACCGTCGCTTCTGGTTACACGACCGGCGCAATGTTTATTCTAGGCATCAGCTCGTACTACCTTCTTAAAGGTCGCGACGTTGCATTCGCCCGTCGTTCTTTCGCCATTGCTTCCTCTTTTGGTATTGCTGCCGTGTTGTCGGTTATCGTACTCGGGGACGAGTCAGGCTACGAATTAGGTGAAGTTCAAAAAGTAAAATTGGCGGCGATTGAAGCAGAATGGCACACCGAGCCTGCTCCTGCCTCCTTTACGTTATTTGGTTTACCAAGCCAAGAGAAAATGGAAACGGAATACGCGATTAAAATTCCATACCTAATGGGGATTATCGCCACTCGTTCTATTGATGAAGAAGTCACAGGCCTTCGTGATTTACGAGAAGAGCACGTTGATCGTATCCGTAACGGTATGATTGCCTATGATCTGCTAGAGAAATTGCGCGCAGGTGACCAAACACCAGAAACCGCGCAAGCATTTGAAGAAGTGAAAGGTGACCTAGGTTACGGTCTGCTACTTAAACGTCATACAGAAAACGTCACTGACGCAACAGAAGCGGATATCCAAGCGGCTGCGGATGATTCTATCCCAACGGTTTGGCCTCTGTTCTGGTCGTTCCGCATCATGGTTGTCTGTGGCTTTATCATGCTGTTCGTGTTTGGCGCGGCGTTCATTCAAACATGTCGTCAGAAAATCGAACATAATCGCTGGTTAATGAAAGCGGCGGTACTTAGCATTCCACTTCCTTGGATTGCGGTTGAAGCGGGCTGGTTTGTTGCCGAGTTTGGTCGTCAACCATGGGCCGTTGGTGAAATTCTTCCTGTACACTCTGCTGCTTCTGCGCTTGAAGCCGGTCAAATTTGGGCGTCACTATTCGCGATTCTCGCGCTGTACACTGCATTCTTGATTGCGGAAGTGTACCTAATGGTGAAATACGCACGTAAAGGACCAAGCAGCCTGAAAACAGGTCGTTACCATTTCGAACAAGACGCGAACTCTTTAGACGATAAAGTTAGTCGCCAAGTCGAAGCGTAAGGAGAAAAAGAATGTTTGAATACGAAATCTTGCGATTCATCTGGTGGGTTCTCATCGGTGTTTTGCTGGTCGGATTTTCAGTGACTGATGGCTTCGATATGGGCGTAGGTGCGCTACTTCGAATTCTCGGTAAAAATGACAGTGAGCGTCGAGTGATGATCAACTCGATTGCCCCTCACTGGGATGGAAACCAAGTATGGTTAATTACGGCTGGTGGTGCGCTATTTGCGGCGTGGCCTCTCGTGTATGCGACCTCTTTCTCTGGTTTTTACTTTGCGATGATTGTTACGCTTGCGGCGCTTTGGTTACGTCCACTGGGCTTGGACTACCGTTCAAAACTGGACGACCCAAAATGGCGTAATGTGTGTGACTGGGCAATTACCATCTCAGGCTTTGTTCCACCCCTTATCTTTGGTGTGGCATTTGGCAACCTGTTGCAAGGCGTACCGTTTGACCTCAACGAGTTCTTGATGCCGACGTACCATGGCTCGTTCTTTGGATTGTTGAACCCGTTCGCGATTCTATGTGGTTTAGTTAGCGTATTCATGATAGTTATGCAGGGTGCAACTTGGCTACAAATGAAGACCACCGATTCTCTGCATGTGCGTGCTCGTAGCGCTGCGCAACTTTGTGGCTTGCTTACGGTCGTGACTTTTGTCCTTGCGGGTATTTGGGTACAAAACATTGATGGTTACGTGATCACCAGTGTGATTGATGGCAACGCCGCATCTAACCCAATTGCGAAAGAAGTGGAAACCGTTGCAGGTGGTTGGATGAATAACTTCCATCAATACCCACTGCTTTGGTTAGCGCCTGCTCTTGGTGTTGTGATGCCATTGCTGACCATCATCGCATCTCGCGCAGAGAAAGGAGGGTTAGCGTTCTTAACCTCGAGCTTAGGTATTGCTGGCGTTATCTTTACGGCAGGCTTTGCGATGTTCCCATTCATCATGCCTTCAAGCTTAACTCCGAGCCACAGCTTGACGCTATGGGACTCAACCTCAAGTGAATTGACGTTGAACCTAATGACAGGGGTTGCGTTTGTGTTCGTACCAATTATTCTTGGTTACACAACGTGGACGTACTACAAAATGTTCGGTCGTCTTGATAAGAAATACATCGACGACAACAAGCACTCACTTTACTAAGGAGCAACGACTATGTGGTATTTCGCATGGATTCTCGGCGTATTGCTCGCATGCGCATTTGGCATCATCAATGCTCTTTGGCTAGAGCATTCTGAAATGATGGACAAAGACAGCGATGGTGAGTGATTTCGCTCAAAAAATAGCAAAGCTTCATGTTGCTATGGATAAGGCCCCTTTGCGGGCCTTATCTTTAATTCTCGGTTTCTACCATGTTGTTATGGTGATGTGGGATCCTGAGCAATACGCGCAAGCGATAGGTGGTTTTAATGCCATTATTTCGCCGCTTCTGATATGGGCGGTCTGTTCAAGTATGGTATTTGGTGTCGGATTTAAGCCAATACGCTGGTACTGGCAACTGCTTTTCAGCCCTTACTTTAGTTTAACCATCTTGCTTTATCTCACCGCACGTTATTGGTTATGAAGCCAAATCGGTCATAAATAGCACTAGTCGTAAGGCTCAGTGCTATTTTTTTGTCGCATCAAGCCTCAAAATCCCAATTAGGGCTTGCGTTGGTACGCCTGGGTTGCGTTATAGTAACTGTCTAATAAATAAGAGTCGTTGGCGTTGTTGTGCTACAAGATAAATCAATATTTCGCTGGCCGGTGACTGTGTATTACGAAGACACAGACGCAGGTGGCATTGTTTACCATTCAAATTACTTGAAGTTCTTTGAGCGAGCTCGAACCGAGTATCTTCGCTCACTGGGTGTATCTCAACACACCTTATTGGAACAAAACATCGGTTTTGTAGTCCGACACATGGATATCGATTTTCTGCAAGGTGCACGCCTTGACGAACAACTAACGGTAACAACATCAATATCTGATTTAAAAAAGGCTTCTATCACTTTCTGTCAGGAGATCGTTAATCCTAAAGGGAAGGCGTTGTGTAAAACAATGGTTAAGGTAGCATGTATTGATACTGAGAAAATGAGGCCTAAGGCGATCCCTCAATCAATTTTTATGGAGTTCAATCGTAGTGACCGCTGATATTTCGATTCTAGATCTGTTTTTGCAGGCCAGCTTTTTAGTCAAGCTGGTAATGATAATTCTACTTGGTATGTCGGTGGCCTCTTGGGCGATGATTATCCAAAGAAGCAAAGTGCTTTCACAAGCCTCGCGTGATACAGAAACATTTGAAGATAAGTTTTGGTCTGGTAAAGATCTTTCTGTCTTGTATCAAGAAGTTCATAAACGAAAAGATGAGCTAAGCGGGACTGAAGAGATTTTCTATTCTGGCTTTACCGAATTTGCCCGACTAAGAAAGTCCAATGCTTCTTCCCCTGATTATATTATGGAAGGGACAGGGCGTGCGATGCGTGTCGCGGTTGCTCGAGAAGTCGATGACTTAGAAACTAGCCTCCCATTCCTTGCCACCGTCGGTTCTATTAGCCCTTATATCGGTCTGTTTGGTACTGTTTGGGGGATCATGCACGCGTTTATCGCTTTAGGTGAAGTTAAACAAGCGACACTGGCGATGGTTGCGCCGGGCATCGCAGAAGCCTTGATTGCGACAGCAATGGGGTTGTTTGCCGCGATTCCTGCTGTTATGGCTTATAACCGCCTAAGTAACAAAGTCGGTAAGTTAGAACATAATTACGCGACATTCTCGGAAGAGTTTCACAGCATTCTTCACCGTCAAGCAATGGCGGGTAGGGAGTAGTCCATGGCTGGCTATCAACCAAAAAAACGTAAGATGACGGCAGAAATCAACGTCGTGCCTTATATCGACGTGATGCTGGTTTTGCTGATCATTTTTATGGTGACCTCGCCATTTATTACCCAAGGTGTGGATGTTGAACTTCCTAAAACATCCACAGCGAAACCCGCTTCTGAGTTAGCAGGCGATAGCGACGCCAGCTTTATCATTGTTGAAGTGGATAAGCAGGGCCAAGTGGGGTTGAGTGTCAACAACGAAGATATGCAGCGCGGTTTGTCTCTGGAAGACGTGATTGTTCGTGTCAAAGCTGAGCTTTCAATTAATCCGAACTCTCCTGTCGCCGTAGGCGGTGATGCGGCTACGCCATATGCTGAAGTGGTTTTGGTGTTGGATGAATTGAGCCGAGCGGGCATCCCGAAAGTTGGGTTGCTAACGGATATTAAGGAATAAGTCCTAGGGTTTCATGAAAGAAAAAAAGCCAAAACATAATCGTTATGCCAAACCCGTTGGCGTGTCAGTGGCTTTACACTTGGCGCTGATTGCGGCGTTATTGTGGGGCGCGGATTTTACCATGTCCAAACCCGAAGCCAGTGGGCAGATGGTTGAAGCCGTCGTTATCGATCCTGCGGCAGTGCGACAGCAGGCTCAGCAAATTCGCAGCCAACGTGAAGCGGCGGCGAAGAAAGAACAAGACCGTCTGGATAAACTCAGACGTGAAAGCGAGCAGCTTGAACAAAACCGTAAAGCTGAAGAAGAGCGCATTCGTAAGTTAAAACAGCAGCAAGCACAAGAAGCTAAAGCGGCACGTGAAGCGGAAAAAGCGCGCCAAGAGAAAGAGAAGCAACGCAGAGCAGAAGAAGCTCGCGCTAAGCAAGAACAAGAGCGCGCTGCCAAGCTCGAAGCTGAGCGTAAAGCAAAGCAAGAAGCGGTGCGGAAAGCGGAAGAAGAGCGTAAAGCGAAACAAGCGGCAGCAGAAAAAGCTGAGCAGCAACGTATTGCCAATGAAAAAGCGGCGAAAGCGGCAGCTGAGAAAGCAGAGCGCGAACGAATTGCGGCGGAAAAAGCGGAAAAAGAACGCATAGAGAAAGAACGTCAAGCGAAGGAAGCGGCTGAGAAAGCGCGTCAGGAAAAAGAGCGTCTTGAAAAGCAGCGCAAAGAACAGGAAGCCGCTTTGAATGATATTTTCTCAGGTTTAGAAACCGAAGCCGCACAAAATAGCTCAGCACGCGGCAAACATATTGCCAGTGAAGCCGATCGCTATGGTGCAATTTATACCCAGCTGATTCGTGAACAACTGCTGATAGAAGACAGTTTTCGCGGCAAACAGTGTCGCGTCAACTTGCGGCTTATTCCAACGGGCTCTGGAGCAATCGTTGGTAGCTTGAATATTTTGGATGGCGATAGCCGTCTGTGTGCGGCAGCCAAACGTGCTGTTGCAACTGTTAACACATTTCCATTACCCAACGACCCAGACGTAGTGGCAAAGTTAAAAGACATCAATTTAACCGTTGAACCTCAGTAAAAGGAAAAACTAGTGTTAAAGCGAATTGTATTAGGTTGTGTACTTGTACTAGCAAGTAGCCTTCAGATCGCCAATGCGGCGCTTGAGTTGGTCATTACCGATGGTATTGATTCCGCTCGCCCGATAGCGATAGTGCCTTTTAAATGGGAAGGACAATCACCACTCCCACAAGATGTGTCTGGCGTCATTGCCTCAGATTTACAGCGCAGTGGTAAGTTTAGCCCAGTGGCGGCAAGCAAAATGCCGCAAACCCCGTATACCGATTCCGACATTGATTTTAATGCTTGGACATCTCTCGGTGTCGACTCATTACTCACCGGGACCATCAGTCAAGCCGCAGATGGTAACTATGTCATCAGTTATAAACTGGTAGACATTGTTCGTGGCCAGCTGACAAGTGGAAAGAGCAAAGCGTTAAGCGATGATGGCGAGCTGGTACTGTCTAACGATCATGTGCTGTTTAATAAGCGAGCTACGGTTCCGGGGAATCGTCTGCGTGAATATGCGCATCGCATCTCGGATTTAGTGTATGAAGAGCTAACCGGTGAGCGCGGCGCGTTCTTGACTCGTATCGCTTATGTGGTCGTGAATGATAAAGATACCTATCCCTATCAGCTGCGCGTTGCCGATTATGACGGTTACAACGAACGTTTAGTTCTACGCTCAAAGCAGCCGTTGATGTCGCCATCTTGGTCCCCAGATGGAAAAGAGCTTGCGTACGTAAGTTTTCAAAACGGCCAAGCTGAAATCTTTTTAATGAATATCTACACCGGGAAAACTGAGAAATTGACGTCATACCCTCGACACAATGGGGCGCCAAAATTCTCACCGGACGGTAATACTTTAGCTTTAGTTTTGTCGAAGACGGGGAGCCTTCAAGTATACACTCTAGATTTAAAAACTCGTAAATTGCGTCAGATTACGAGGGGAAGATCAAATAATACTGAACCATTCTGGCATCCTGATGGCAAATCATTAATCTTTACCTCGGATCGGGGTGGTAAACCTCAGATTTATCAAGTAAATTTGGCAGACGGATCGACTAAGCGTATTACTTGGCAGGGTAGTCAAAACCTCGGTGGGCAAATTACCCCTGATGGCCGCTTCCTTGTCATGGTGAACCGGAGTAATTCTGGCTTTAACTTAGCGAAGCAAGATTTAGAAACCGGCGCAGTCCAGGTTCTGACCAAAACATTGTTAGATGAATCTCCAAGTATTGCACCAAATGGTGGGATGGTTATTTACAGTTCCATCTACAACAAGACAAACGTTCTTTCCATGGTGTCGATTGATGGTCGATTTAAAGCGAGATTACCGGCAACCAATGGGCGAGTTCGTGCGCCTGCGTGGTCACCATTTTTGTAGCAAGTAAGTATCAAAAAGTAAGGAAAATAAAATGCAACTTAATAAGGTTCTTAAAGGACTTCTAATTGCACTACCTGTTCTAGCAGTGACAGCATGTAGTTCAAGCGATGAAGCGGCGAATGCTTCTGGTACAGAAACCAATCAGTCGACTTCAACTTCTGGTTCTTCAAATGTTGATACCACCGTTGTGTCTCCAATGGATGAAAACGGTCAACTTTCTGAGCAAGAACTAAAAGAGCAAGCACTACGTGAATCGCAAACAATTTACTTCGCATTCGATAACGCGACTATCGCGGGTGACTACGAAGAAATGCTTGCTGCACACGCTGCATACCTAAGCAAAAACCCAGATCTAAACGTGACAGTTGAAGGTCACGCTGACGAACGTGGTACTCCTGAATACAACATCGCGCTAGGCGAACGTCGTGCGCAAGCTGTAGCGAAATATCTACAAGCTCTAGGTGTTCAGAAGAGCCAAATCTCTATCGTAAGCTACGGTGAAGAAAAACCTCTTCTACTTGGCCAGTCTGAAGAAGTTTACGCGAAAAACCGTCGCGCAGTACTTGTATACTAAGACAAGGTGACGCCTTATGTTCAGTAACCTCAAGCGTTTAACGTCGCTTATGTTACTGGCAAGTGCAGCGAGCTCCGTGCTCGCTGCACCAGCTCCAGTATCTGATCTAAATAACACATCCGGTTCACGTGCCTCCTCAGGCAACGAAAGCACCGTTGAGCGTCTTGAACGCTTGATTCAAAATAGCAATCTTGTCCAAGCGCGCATGCAGCAGCAAATTGATGGCATGTCGCAAGAGATCAGCGATCTCCGTGGACAAATCGAAAAGAATAATTATGACATGCAGCAAATGTTGACTCGTCAGCGTGAGTTGTTTGTTGAAGTTGATAAGCTTCGTGAACAAGTGAATTCCCAGCCCGCGGCGTCGTCTAACGCAGGGCAGAAGTCTGATGGCTCAGCGTCAGCAGGAACGTTCAGTACCAATGCCAGTGAGCAAGAAGCCTATCAAAACGCTGTTGACTTGATTCTCAAAAAACGTGACTACAACGGCGCGATTGACGCATTCAAGCAGTTTCAAAAAGACTATCCGCAATCAAGCTTTACGCCCAACTCACATTACTGGTTAGGTCAGCTTTACTTCGCGAAGAAGCAAGACAAAGAAGCCGTGAAGAGTTTTGCTGCGGTTTTAACCTTCGCCGATTCTAATAAACGTCCAGATGCGCTGGTTAAACTTGGTGATATCGCCAAGCGGAATAATAACGCTGCGCAAGCCAAGAAATATTATCAGCAAGTGATTGAGGAATATCCTAACTCTTCATCAGCCAACTTGGCGAAAGAACAGCTGAAATAAATCAATCAAAAAGAGGTGCTAAGGCGCCTCTTTTCGTTTCTGGGGGCTGAACTTTTGATTCTACTTTAGGTTCGGGTGTACAATGCGCGGATTACCGGAAATTGCGTAGAGCAAGAGCAATGAACCATATTTTGGATAAAATAGATTCAGTATACCCTTTCCCGCCGAAACCCACTCCGTTGAGCGACGAACAGAAACAAGTACACGTTAGTAATATCAAAGCGTTACTTAAAAAAGAAAACGCAGTGCTGATCGCTCACTATTATACCGACCCTGAAATTCAGGCGCTGGCTGAAGAAACGGGCGGCTTTGTTGGTGACTCTTTAGAAATGGCCAAATTTGGTAACCGCCACAGCGCGGAAACCCTGATTATTGCCGGCGTGCGTTTTATGGGCGAATCGGCAAAAATTTTAACGCCAGAAAAACGTATTTTGATGCCAACGTTGGATGCAGAATGCTCACTTGATTTGGGCTGTCCTGTTGATACCTTCACTGAGTTTTGTGATGCACACCCTGAGCATACGGTTGTGGTGTACGCGAATACGTCGGCGGCGGTAAAAGCCCGCGCAGATTGGGTCGTGACATCAAGTATCGCGCTTGAAATTGTTGAACATCTTGATTCTGAAGGCCAAAAAATCATTTGGGGGCCAGATCGCCACCTAGGTTCATACATCGCAAAACAAACCGGCGCAGATATGCTGCTTTGGCAAGGTGAGTGTGTGGTGCACGATGAGTTTTCAGCCGATGCATTACGTAAGATGAAAAACCTCTATCCTGATGCGGCGATTCTAGTCCATCCTGAGTCACCCGCTAGCGTGGTTGAACTTGCTGATGCCGTTGGGTCTACCAGCCAATTAATTAAAGCGGCGAAGTCACTACCGCAAAAGAAAATGATCGTCGCAACGGACAAAGGGATTTTCTTTAAGATGCAGCAATTAGTCCCTGAAAAAGAACTGATCGAAGCGCCAACAGCAGGAAATGGTGCAACCTGTCGTAGCTGCGCACATTGCCCATGGATGGCGATGAATGGCTTACAAGCGATTGAACAGGCGCTGCGTGAAGGTGGAAAGCAACATGAAATTTTTGTGGATGAAGAAGTGAGAGTGAAGTCTTTGATTCCTCTCAATCGAATGTTGGACTTTGCAGAGCAATTGAATATGCAAGTAAAAGGCAACGCGTAGTCACCTCGCATGAAGAATTAAAAAAAACCAGCCTAGTGGCTGGTTTTTTATTTGACCTTAATCTTGCTGCTCTGCTAATTGATGGCCGCGCATGGTTAAGCCGCAAAGCATGGTGGGAATCGCATTAAAGATTTCTTCAAATTGTTCTAATCCCTCAACCCCTTGCTCAGAAAGCGTGGCAATAGATGTTTCTGGATCATAAAGCATACTCACAGAGAGCAGGACACCCCCGAGTAGCGCATTATCTTGGCTATCTTCGGGCATAATAGTTTCCCAATCATCACGGGCTAGCTGCCAGCCCTGAAGAACCCCTTCGCAAAAGTCACGGGTTTGCTCAGTGACAATATCTGCATCGTCTAACTCACAGCCCTCTGGCCACATCCAGCGGTTCTCGAGTAGTGCAGGGCGGAATGCATTCCACATCTGAATTACAGCTTCAATGTAGCTTTCAAGCTCTTCTCCATCGGAAAAGGGTGCAACTTCTTCGCCACCCCATAGGAAAGGCAGCCATTCATGCGGTGTGAGCGTATAGGGCGCAGCCGCCATGGCAGTCACAAAGCCTTGAGTTTTGGCTTGATTGAGTAATTTTCCTTCCAGCTCCGGTTGAGCCAATATTTCTTGTAATGTCAAAATCGCTTCATCACGGTCATCAAAAATATTACGTAATACTACCAGTCATCAGTGTGAACACAAAATTGCCTCGCTGGGTTTGCCTCAAAACAAAACAGAAAAAGTAACCACTTGTAGCCGTTTCCGTGGCAACAAACACAGTCAAAATATCGATAATTGATGAAAAAGTGACCTGAGTCATGAAATCTGGTGATTTGAGCTACTTTTGGTCTCAAAGTTAGTTATCTATTCCTGACTTGGTTTTGTAATTGGTGAGTAATTCTTAATATGTTGTGATTTAATAGCGCCATATTCTGCCCGTTAACCAATTAGCTAGATATATTCACCCAATATAAAGAATATGCTGGTTATTTATTTTATGGAATGCGTTATGAAGTCACGTGGGCCTTTTTGTCTTCGCCATGCTGCTGCTGATACGTTCGCTATGGTCGTATTTTGCTTTGCTGCAGGTATGTTAGTTGAAATTTTTATCTCTGGAATGTCATTCCAACAGTCGCTGGCTTCTCGTTTGGTTTCGATTCCGGTTAACATCGCCATTGCTTGGCCATACGGCGTGTTCCGTGACCTCGTTTTGCGTAGTGCAAAACGAATATCCTCAAGCGGCTTAATGAAAAATATTGCCGATTTAGCGGCTTATGTGTTGTTCCAGTCCCCAGTTTATGCGGGTATTCTCTACAGCGTAGGAGCATCAACGGATCAGATAATTACGGCAGTTGCCAGTAATGCGGTGATCTCTTGTGGGATGGGGGTTCTGTATGGTTACTTTCTTGATACTTGCCGACGTTGGTTCCGTGTTCCTGGTTACTATCCTCAAGTCTAAATGTTTACTATCACGCCGTTTTTGCTAAATATTAGCCAAACGGCGTGAAAGGCAGGGCTTTTTTCGGTTTTCCACTTGACCTAAGTGCGTAGAATCATTAAATTAGCGCCTCGTTGGTTCACAAGCCAACCCAATCAAAATACGGTGAGTTGTCCGAGTGGCTGAAGGAGCACGCCTGGAAAGTGTGTATACGGCAACGTATCGAGAGTTCGAATCTCTCACTCACCGCCAAATTCAGAAAGGCCTGATTTATCAGGCCTTTTCCTGTTCTAAATACCTATTGAGATAATGCTAGCCTCGGCAGAAGCTAACGCATGTTATCGAATTAAAGGCCATTTTTTAGAAACTCACTTTATCTAATTATCAGTAGGCCGGATATTTTGACGTTCCAGTGGAATCTTAGAATTAATGGTAAGCACCATTCGCCAACCATTCTAAAAGCAAGAGATTAGCTCCAAGCGGCTAAGTTCACATCAGAAATAGTCATTCATATACAGCAAATTTCCTTCCCAACCCAAGAAGACATTCAGGCAATCTACTCGATGAGTGGATAGATTCGCTAGTGGGAGCATAGTGTGGGCAAGTTAACCAAAGGTGAAATTTATTTGTCTGGCTTTTCTTATAAAAGCAAAATCAAGATGTTAAATATGGTTGCTGTAGATTTTTTCTGAATTTAGCTCTATTTGTTGTTGGCAATACAACTTGATTTGTATTGTGCGTATTGACAGAAGTTTTTGTTCTTTGGTCATCAGCGAACCTTGATGCAATGGCCACTTCAGATAAATTCAATTTGTCATCGGAGACCGTTATAGGAGAGTTAAAAGAATGAAAGGTATTGCGTTATTATCAACGGTGACTTTGTTTACCAGTTTTGCTCAGGCTGCAGACATTTCTGCTGATCAAATTCAGGAGAAAGCGGCACAAATTCTGATCAATGCTCGAGAGAGAAATCAATTGATCGAGCTACCACGCTCACTTCAGCCCCAAACATTAGATAATGGATATCAAATACAAGATAAAATAATTCAAAACATTGGTATCCCACAGAAGGGGTGGAAGATCGCTATTACCAGCAAAGATTTGATGGAAAAAGCAGGAGTAAGCGAACCAATATCGGGTCCACTTTTTGAAAAATGGATATACCCAGAGCCACATACGATAACTGATGGTGCCCCCACTCTATATGGCTTTGAGTTTGAGTTTGCATTTAAGATGGCTAAAGATTTACCTTCAAGAGGCTTACCATACAGCGTAGAAGAAGTGAAAGCTTCAGTTGGAAGTATGCATTTAGCTATAGAGCCGGTTGGGACTCGTTATACATTAGGGCCAGTGAAGTCCGGTGTCCCTCAGTTTGCAGCCGATCATGGAGGTAATTATGGTTTTGTTTATGGTTCAGCGATACCTAATTGGGAAGGTATTGATTTAACCAAAATAGTAGTAACTGGTTACTTTAATAACAAAAAGGTTGGTCAAAAAGAGGGGAGTAACGTATTGGGAGATCCTCTGAGTTCGCTTACTTGGCTAGCTAATCAATTACCAAAGAGAGGTTACAACCTAAAGGCAGGAGATTGGGTTACAACAGGCGCAGTAATCGGGCCTATCCCGGCTAAGCCTCCGGTCACAGTTCGTGGTGACTTCGGTAATCTAGGTAGTGTTAGTGTTAATTTTGAAAAGTAGATGAAGCAACTGCTGAAAAGGCTGGAAAACTATTCAACTCTCGCAATCCTTTCATTTTCCCATTACCCTAAAACGAGTCAGAAAAACGGTAATAGAAATGGCCTCAACTCTCTCATTTTATAGCAAAAATGCTAATGAGCTTGCATCTCAATATAACACTCTAGACTTTGAAAACGTACATAGCTCGTGGAAAGCGTATTGGCCTATGTCAGGTGATAGGGTGATGGATGTTGGCGCTGGCTCAGGGCGTGATGCAAAGTGGATGGTAGAGCAAGGTGCTGACGTTTACGCTCTCGAACCGTGTGACGAACTGCGTGAATTTGGCCGTTGTTTTACGGGGCCTGACGTTACTTGGATTAATGATGAATTACCGAGTTTAAATCGGGTGCAAGGCATGGGCATGCGCTTTGATCTCATTTTAGTCAGTGCTGTGTGGATGCATTTAGCGCCAACCACTCGTGCTAGAGCATTTCGTAAGTTATCCAATTTGCTGGCACCTAATGGGCGGTTGGTTATCACGCTTCGACATGGCGAGTTTGAAGATGAGCGTGTCGGTTATGAGGTCTCGGTTACTGAACTTGAGCAGTTTGCAAAAGATACCGCGTTACTGGTGAAAGAAGTTCGAGATTCCGAAGATCGAATGAAGCGTAACGCCGTATATTGGCAAACAGTGGTATTGAGTTTGCCTGATGATGGTTCGGGAGATCTCAATAAAGTTAGACACATCATTGTCAACGACAATAAAAGCGCCACTTATAAACTTGGATTGTTACGTGTTTTACTTCGAATTGCCGACGCGCATCCTGGATGCATTATTGATAAAACGGATAATCAAGTAGAGATTCCTTTGGGTTTGGTTGCTCTGTATTGGATAAAGGCATATAAGCGATTATTGGACCATGAGGGTTTGCAGCAAAATAGCAATAGTCAAAAAGGGCTAGGGTTTGTTGATGAAAAAGGGTGGATGAAAATAAAGCATTTGTCTGCTGATGATCTTGCTGTTGGAGCTTGGTTTTCGGGAAGTGAAGCTTTAGCGATTCAAAATACGCTTCAAGCATCGATAAAAACGATGAAAGATGGGCCGATTAAGCATATCTATACCGGACCAGCTACACAGCGAGTCCACGAGTTTTCGACCTTAACCAAGCGCTATAAGAAGACAGAAAGTATTTACTTAGATTCGGATTTTTTTTCGAGCTTTGGGTCTTTTGTTTTGAGTGCGAGTCTGTGGGAGTGTCTACGAATTTACAATTCGTGGATTGAGCCTCTAGTAGTCAATCAATGGATAAGCGTGATGCAGCGTTTTGAACGTAATCAAACTAATCAAGTCTCTCTGCAGAGCTATCATAATGGTTTGATTTGGTTAGAAAAAGATCATGACACCTCCGAGGTAAGAAAGCGTGTAATGCAGCTTCAAGATGCCGGTCATGCATTGACGAGCGTTTGGAGTAATAGCAAGCTCAATCGAATGTATCATGTTGATCATTGTCTACCTTTTGCCTACTGGCCAAACAACGATATGTGGAATTTACTGCCGACGACTAAGAAAGAGAACTTAGAGAAAAGCGATAGATTACCGAGTAAATTACGTTTGGTTGAATCTAAACAGAGAATAACTTCGTGGTGGCAAACGGCTTGGGGAAGCGAACTTCATTTCAGGCAACGATTTTTTACCGAAGCGTCATTGTCACTCCCCAATATTCCCAAGCAATGTGAGAATTTTGAAGAAGTATTTGAGGCGATGGGGTTGCAAATTCGGGGTGTGAAAAGTCGTTTATTGATTCCTGACTGGTAACGCTTTAGGTATTCGCTGTCGGCAGTGCAAATGCACTGATGGTTTGCGATGTATTACTCTCTGCAAATCCTTTTTAAAATTCTTTTACTCGCGGTGAGAACTTTATGACCCCAGAACAACTGCTTCGTGAATTGGAGCAACACGACTATTTAGATTTGGCGGCGCTTTATGAGCGCTACCCAGATACGCATTTTTACTCTCTGGTGGAAGCCTTGTATCAAGTGAAGGCTGAGCACGGATTGAATACACGCATTTCGCGTTTTATTACTGAGATAGAAAAGCTCACTCAAGATTTGGATGCAAAAACGCTGACGGCTGAGCAGTTTTTGTCACTCACTAAAACGCTGGACTTAAATCAGCGCGCGCAGAAAGCGGCGCGTTTTATTCATACCAAGGACAATCATATGGCGTTTTCTAAACCGGTTGATGTGGTGATGTTTGGCGATTCGATCACCGAATGGGGGCCATGGCATGATGGGGTTATCGGCGTGAGTGTGGCGAATCGCGGCCTTGGTGGTGATATCACTCAAGGTATGATCATGCGCCTAGATACGACTTTAGTGTGTGAGCCGAAATTGGTGTGCGTGATGGCGGGGATCAATGATTTAGCACAGGGATATACCATCGATGAAATCATCGACAACTACGGCGAGATGCTGAGCTTCTGGCATCAGCATGATATTGATGTTTGGGTTCAGTCGACGCTGCATGTAGGTGAGCGCCTAGCATCGTTAAATCCATTGGTGGCAGAGCTTAATCAGCGTTTGTATGAGTTATGCCAGCAGCGAGAGGTCACTTTTATCGACCTGAATTCTCCGCTCTGTCCACAGGGCGAGCTGCCACTTGAATGCAGTGCCGATGATCTGCATTTAAACTCACAGGCGTACACTCAGTGGCTGGCATACCTTAATCCAAAGTTCGCTAAGCATTTTGGTCGCTGACCCATTTCTCGACCTTCTCATCCCATACTCTGCTTGAGATGAGAAGGCGAGCCGTCCTTATTTTCTATTGCCAGCCTCTCAAAATCCCTTCCTTAATACTTCACAAATTAAATATTGTTTCAGAATGTTTTGTTATGTTATAACATAATCATTATTTCCTGAGGAGTATAAGGAAAAGTGATGAATCTCCGTCCGACACAGCGGCTAGATCCAAGTATTATAAAGCCGCTTTGCTATTCTGCGCTTGGGCGAGTGCTTATTGTGGCCCCATTGATTGCTTTGCTGTGGATCGCGATATTTTGGGCGGTATTACTGCCATGATCGAACTGAATAATTTAGTGGTCGGCTATCAAGGTAAGGCGCTCACTCCACCTATCTCCGGTCATTTCTCTGCAGGCAGTTTAACCGCCATTCTTGGAGAAAATGGCGTCGGAAAATCAACGTTACTGAAAACTATCGCACAGCTCCATGCGCCGGTATCGGGTGACATTCACTATGGTAAACCAACGTCTCAGCTACTTTCTTGGTTGCCTCAACAATCGGATATTGACCGCAGCTTTCCGATTCGAGTGTTTGATGTCGCCGCTATGGGGTGTTGGCCCAATACCGGGCTGTTTAACGCCTTAAGCGATACCCAGTATCAACGTGTTCGCGAAGCCCTGTATCAAACTGGTATCGCCTCACTGGCAAATAACACCATTGATACGTTATCGGGTGGTCAGTTTCAGCGCATGCTGTTTGCGCGTCTGTTGGTGCAAGATACGCCGGTGATGATGATGGATGAGCCTTTTGTTGGGATTGATAGCCAAACACGCGCCGCGCTTATGGAGCTGATTACCGCGTTAAATCAGTCAGGTAAAACCATTATTACCGTGCTGCATCATATTGAGGTGGTACAAGCCTTTTTCCCACAGCTGTTGTTGATGAAAAACCAACAAGTACGATGGGGGGAAACCCAGCATATCCTTCCTCAATATCTTCATCAGCATTGGACGAGCTCTCCTCGCGCTCAACTTTCTCAACCTCAACAAGGAGCCGACCATGAACCTGCATGTTCTTGATGCGTTTGTTGAGTTTGGGTTTATGCGCCGTTCTCTGATTGCCTGTTTAGCGTTGTCGGTGAGCTTAACCCCGTTGGGCGTGTTTTTGTTATTAAGACGAATGAGCTTGATAGGGGATGCATTATCACACGCGGTTCTTCCTGGCGTTGCCATTGGTTATTTGCTTTCGGGTATGTCACTGCTGGCCATGGGGCTTGGCGGATTTGTTGCCGGGTTACTGGTCGCTTTACTTGCAAGCTGGATAAGCAGAGTTACTCAGTTGCATGAAGATTCGGCATTTGCGGGGTTGTATCTTGGCTCTCTGGCACTTGGCGTGACGTTGGTGTCGCTTCGCAGCACTGGTGTGGATTTGCTGCATTTACTATTTGGCTCACTGCTGGCGGTGAGTCATCAATCATTAGTCTTTATTGGTGTGATCAGCACGTTAACCGTCACGCTGATTGCGATTTTTTATCGCGCATGGGTGTTCGAGTCGTTCAATGCTCTTTTTCTCACGCTTAAAATCAAGCGTCTCCCTTCACTGATTCAAGCCATGTTTATGGCGATTGTGGTGATGAATCTTGTCGCGGGTTTTCAAATTCTCGGCACCCTAATGACAGTCGGGTTGATGATGTTACCTGCGATTGCGGCGCGCTGCTGGTCAAATCGGTTGCCAATTATGTTGGGCGTGGCGATATCGTTGGGCTTTATAAGCTCTGCTGTTGGCCTTACGTGGTCTTGGTATCAATCGATCCCCGCAGGCCCTGCGATTGTGCTGGTCGCCACGCTGCTGTTTTTAACCTCGGTTTTTTTCGGATCGCATAAAGGCATTTTCCCAATCAGGAAGATGTCGTCTCATTGTTCAACAAGTAAGGAATAAATAATGAAATTTTGGCAAAAGTCCCTAGTTTCGCTCGCACTCGCCACCAGTATGAGTCCGATGGTAATGGCAAAGACCGTTGAAACGGTCGCGAGCTTTTCGGTACTGGCGGATATCGTCAAGCAAGTCGGCGGAGAGCATGTCAACGTCAGCACTTTAGTTGGCCCTGATGGTGACCCGCACACCTTTGAACCAGCACCGAAAGACAGTGTCACCATAAAGCAAGCGGATGTGGTGTTTGTCAGTGGTCTAGGGCTTGAAGGTTGGATGGCGCGCCTAGTCAATGCGTCCGGTTACCAAGGTGAGGTGATCACGGCTTCTCAAGGTGTTGATACACGTGAAATGAAAGAAGACGGTGAAGTGATGACTGACCCTCACGCATGGAACAGTGCCCACAATGGGGCAATTTATGCGCGTAACGTGATGAACGCATTGATTAACGCAGACCCTGAAGATGCCGAGTACTTTAAACAACAAGGCGAGGCGTATATTCAGAAACTCGACAAGTTAAATCAATGGGCAAAACAAGCGTTTGCTAAAGTGCCAGCCGAGAAACGAAAAGTGCTGACCAGCCACGATGCGTTTGGCTATTTTGGTCAGGAATATGGGGTGAAGTTTCTTTCTCCGGTTGGTTTTTCAACAGAATCTGAGGGCAGTGCCAATGAGGTTGGGCGCTTGATTAATCAGCTCAAAGAGGAACAAATCGCGGTCTATTTTATCGAAAATCAAACTAATCCGCGTTTAGTGCAGCAAATAGCGAACGCCTCTGGAGCAAAAAATGGCGGAGAGTTGTATCCCGAAGCGCTGAGTGAAAAAGGCGGGAAAGCGGATACGTATGCTCACGCATTTAAGCACAATGTGGAAACCATGCTCGCAAGCATGCAATAGGTCAAAGCGGGCAGGTGAATGTCTGCCCGCCAGTGCGATTTTTGGGAACAAGTTTTTGTTCTAACAAAATGCGATTGATGTTGTCCTATTGTGAGATGTTATAACGTAGTTTGTGATTTCGGCATGGTAGAGAAAGCATTGTTAAAAAAATTAAGAAGCGGCATCGCCGGGAGTGTGTTGAGTGTGGCGTGTTTTGGCGTCAACGCTCATCCGCACTCTTGGATTTCGATGACCACCCAAATTAATGGAAATGAGAAGCAGCTAACTGGCTTTGATATGTCTTGGACGTTTGATGCCATGACCACCGCGTATCTGTTTGATGGTGAAGATATGTCAAAAGGGCAGCGGCAAAAAACCTTGAACAAACTCGCTCAATCTACCATCGATAATATGCTGCAAAGCCATTACTTTACTTACTTCTATGATGCTGACGGTACCACGCCCATTCGTTATAAAAAAGTGACGTCGGCGGAATTAAGCACCTCGAAAGGCAAAGCGACCTTAACGTTTCAACTGATGTTATCTAAGCCTTACGTGTTCAACGGTAACACGCTGACCCTCAAGGTTTTTGACCCGACGTATTATGTTGATATGTCGTGGGATGATCGCCAGCACTTAGTGCTAAATCAAGCGCTCAAAAAGCATTGTTCTTTCAAGCTCATTGAACCTAACCCAACGCCAGAGCAAGTGAGCTATGCGATGTCATTACCGGTAGACGCAGACCCAGATAACGCGCTCGGTCAGTTATTCACTCAAGCGGCCAGCATCACTTGCCAACCATCAAATAACCCATAGATAGTGCTCGCTAAAGGAATCGTTTATGCCTTCAATGTCTAACTTTCGTCTTATCGAATCGAAGCCCCCGTCACCCCCAGCTCGTAAAATGAATTGGCTCAGAAGTACACTGACCGCGGTGCTTAGCTTAGGCATCCTCGCGTTGATCGGCTATTTACTGTGGCTGGAGTGGCCGACGATTTTGATGACCTCAATTCGCTGGCAAAAGCAGATTGTGAATCAGATGAGTGAACTGCTGTATTTAACCCATCAAAGTGCGGGTTCGATGTGGAACCTGGTACAAATCAGTTTTTTATACGGCATTTTTCACGCCCTAGGGCCGGGGCACGGTAAAGTTGTCGTAAGTACGTATCTCGCCACTCACAATACCAAAATAAAAATCGGTATTTATATCACCCTTATCTCAGCACTGGTTCAGGCGCTGACAGCCATTGCTCTGGTTACCGCTGTACTGTTTGTGATTGAAGCCTCGATGCGCCAGCTCAATGGGGTAGTGAACCAATTTTTCCATGCCAGCTATGTCGGTGTGTTTTTACTTGGTCTATATATTGTTTGGCAGGGGATAGCCCAGTGGCGTAAGTCACGTACGTCTGCACACTTGCATGACCACTCGCACCATCATACCCATGACTCGAATTGTGGCTGTGGCCATAAACATCTAGCCTCTGCTGATGAGCTTAATCAGGCATCAAGCGTTAAAGAGTACGCCGCGATGATATTCAGCATTGGTTTACGTCCATGTACCGGCGCCATTCTCGTGTTGTTTTTTGCCAATCTTGCGGATGTTTACTGGCTGGGCATTTTGAGCAGTTTTGTCATGGCAGTAGGAACGGCAATCACAACATCAAGTATCGCGTTGATGACGGTTTCAGGGCGAAAGTTTGTCCGTTATTACCTGAAAGATTCCGCTTATAAAACCATTAACATTTGGCCTTTTTTACGGATGTTTTCCGGGCTATTTCTCATGCTGGTGGCCATCATTTTGTTCAACCAAGGTGGCTTTGGCATGTCGCCGATGTTTAATGGTAGCCACTGACGTTCAATGCACATTTAGCCTGGTCCGATTTGGATTATTAGGCAAGTTTTAGGTGTCTAAGTATCAGCTAGGGTAGCGTGTAGCTTCGGTATTAATGGTGGGTTATAAATTTCCTTAGATATTATAAGGTTTCGTTTTTATTGGCTTTTTGTTCATATTTTGTATAATTCGTTCAAATTATAACGCAAACTATTATCATTAAGCTTTGTATCTACAGTGGTGCAGGCAGTGGATAATTGTGCTTAATCTCGTTATTCAACCTAAGAGAATGGATATCTAAAGAATGAACAAAGCTGCCATGAAATTGAGCCCGTTGGCTCTGCTTGTCTGTGCCAACCTCAGCCAAGCTGCCAATACTGAGACGGTTGTTGTCACCGCAAGCCGAGGTGAAACGGCGATCTCTGATGTTGCTGCCACCATGTGGGTGGTTGACCAAGAACAGTTGGAACGCAGTCTAAACGCAGGCGTGGATCTCAAAAGCGCGTTAGGTGAATTGATTCCAGGGTTTGATTTTGGGAGTAGCACCCGCACCAACTATTCACAAAATTTACGTGGACGTTCTGCTTTAGTGATGATCGATGGTGTATCACTGAATTCAACGCGTGACATCAGCCGTCAATTTGACAGTATCGACCCGTTTAACATTGCGCGAGTGGAAGTGCTTTCTGGTGCTACCTCCGTGTATGGCTCTGGCGCCGCGGGCGGCATTATCAATATCATCACGAAAAAGGCAGAGTCACAGGAACTCACCATTGAGACCAAAATCGGCGGCCAAACCGGTTTTAATAACAGCAATGATTTCACCAAGCAAGGTGCGGTTGCGGTCTCCGGTGGTAGTAAGACGTTACGTGGTCGATTGTCACTGGCTTACACCAAAACAGGGGGGACCTATGATGCCAATGGCGATATGGTTCGTCCCGACATTACGCAAACGGATATGCAGTTCAACGACATCATTGATCTGATGGCGAATGTGCAATACACACCAGATGAACATCAATCGCTATCAGTCACCGCCCAATACTATAACAGTGAACAAGATAGCGATTACGCGACCTATCTTGGTGCTAACCTTGGCGGCCTATTTGATGCCTCTTTAATTGATACTCGTAAAGGGTTAGTGCTTGATAAGCAGCCTCAAACTGAGCGTGTGATGATCAACGCTCAATATCGACACGATGATGTTTTTGGTCAGCAATTGCTCGCGCAAGCTTATTACCGTGATGAATCTTTGCGCTTTTTCCCTTACCCCTCATTGCCTCGTGTCCAAGGCTCGCCACTTCCTAATGAGGTGTACCCGTTGTACGGTGCTTCAGAGCAAAATACATCGATTTTTGGTGCCAATTTGGCGCTTATCAAACGTTGGCAAGACTTCAGCCTGACTTACGGCTTGGATGCCTCTCAAGAATCTTATGACGCTGATCAAAACATTTATGATCAAATGACGTCTATCGGTTCGGGTGGCTTGGTGTTTGAGCCTTCGCAAACCGTGCAGCGTTATCCGGATATTGACAGCCGCTATTTGGCTTTGTTTAGTCAGCTAGATTGGCAAGTGACTCAAGATTGGTCAATCAGTGGTGGCCTTCGCTATGAAGCGATGGAACATGAAGTTGGCGACCACGTTGGCGTCTTGCAACAATATCGCTATTTAAATGGTGAATATGGCAGCGTGCAACCCGATGTAATTGAAGGTGGCGACACTGACTACGATGAGTGGTTATTTAACCTTGGCAGTGTTTATCACCTTACCAATAACATGCAAGTGTGGGGTAATTTCTCTCAAGGCTTTGACGTGCCAGACCCAGCAAAATTCTTCGGCCAAGGCAGTTACAGTGGCACTTATGGTGAAGGTACCACGCTGGAATCATCAACCTCGGTTGCTAGTGCAGATCTACAGGGCGTAAAAACCAACTCGTTTGAGCTGGGCTGGCGAATGTCGCAAGATGCGTTGGATGTGCAGGTGGCGAGCTACTTATCTCTCTCCGATAAAACCGTCACTTATGACCGCGCTACCTACGCTGTGCTGGTTGAAGATGATGATAAACGCATTTATGGCGTTGAAGGGCAAGCGGTCTATCACGTAAATAATGAAGTCTATACGGGCGTTCAAGCCCATTACGTGAAAAGTAAAACCAAATCCGACGGTAAATGGAAGGATCTTGAAGCGTCCTCTGCAAGCCCAAGTACTGGCAGTGTGTGGTTAGGCTATGACAACTTTAATTACGGCGCAGAGCTAAGAGTGAATAGTTTCCTCTCCTACAAAGATGATGAGGGCGCTAAGCTCAACAGTTATACCTTGGCGAATTTGAGCGCTTATTATGCGCTGCCAGTAGGCCGACTCAATATTGGTATTACCAACTTGTTTGACCGTGACTACGAAACCTTATGGAGCCAACGTGCGCAGATGCTTTATGGTGCAAGCTCACCGCAAAGCATTTATGTGTATAACGGTCAGGGCCGTACGTTGGCACTGAGCTACAGCGCGACGTTCTAATATGAAATCAACGCTTAGCTTTCATGATCTTTCCCTCCAAATAGGAGGGAAAACCATCCTTCATCCCATGAGTGGTGAGTTTGTCCCCGGTGCGATTACGGCGTTGATTGGTCCCAATGGGTCGGGCAAATCAACATTACTGGCAATACTCAATCAACTGCTTACGCCCACTCAAGGCGAAGTGCGGCTCAATCAAGAGCCGCTTTCGCGTTTTTATCGCGCGGAATTGGCCAAGCAGATGGCACTAATGCCTCAGCGTAATCCGGTGCCTTCAACACTCACGGTAGAGGATCTGGTCGCTTTCGGACGCCACCCTCATCGCCCTTGGTATCGCCGCCTCAGTTCTAACGATACTGAGCTTATCGAATGGGCAATGGAAGAGTCAGGGATTATCCATTATCGCAAACGGCTGCTGACCGCTCTTTCAGGCGGGGAACTGCAGCGTTGTTGGCTGGCGATGGTGTTAGCGCAAGATACACCCATGGTGATGTTGGATGAGCCAACCTCGTGGCTTGATATCCATCACCAGCAAGCCTTGTTGAATATTGTGCGGCGGCTTAATCGTCAATATGGAAAAACCATCATTTGGGTGTTACACGATTTGAATCAGGCGTTGGAGTACAGCGATCAAGCCATGCTGTTAAATGATGGTAATTTAGTGGCGGCGGGCTCGGTTGATACAGTGATCACTGCGGATATTGTCACGCAAGTGTATCAAACGCCGGTACGTGAGCATGATTTGGACGGGCAACGCATTTTATGGACAGAGGCGGCGCGATGAGGCGGCTATTTTCTCTCGCTTTGATTGCTTGGTTGCCGCTTATCAGTCTGGCCAACCCGACGGATTTCGGCGGTCAATACCAAGCGTGTTTGTCAACCTGTGTCACTTTGGATAAACCAGCATTACGTGTGGTGGCGCTCAATTGGTCAGCCGCGGAGATGTTGCTGTCACTGGGCGTAGAACCAGTCGGTGTCACGGAAATAAAAGGTTATAAAAAGTGGCAAACTAACCATCCGCAGTTGAATGCTTCGGCGGTTGAAATTGGGCGCCGGCAAGAGCCGAATTTAACCGAAATCGCCAAACTTAAACCAGATGTCATTATTGGTTATGACTTTCGCCATCAACGCTTGTACTCAATGCTTAAACGTATTGCGCCAACCTTGCTTTATCAGCAGTTCCCGCGAGTCGATCAGCCTGATTTTCGCTACTTTGATTATGCGCAGACCGTGTTTCACCATCTTGCATTGCTAACTGGAAAGGTCGAGCAGGGACAAGCCCAATTGAATGCGATGCACGCAACGCTCGCGCAGCTAAAGCAGCAGCTGGCGAGTGCAGGTTTCGGCGGAAAGTCAGTCACTTATGGCAAGTTTATTGGCATGGGGTATGGGCTACGTATTTTTTCCAACCCGAGCTTGGCCGGTTCGGTCGCCACTGCGCTCGGGCTTGATTATCACTGGCGCAATACATTGCCGGGTAAAGATTTTGTCCACTTGCAGCTTGAACAGTTGCCTCATATTCATGATACGCATTTACTGCTCGCAGGGAACCAAACTGACAGCGAACGAATGACGACCTCACCGGTTTGGCCGTTTTTGCCATTCGTTAAGACGCATCAATTTTCGTCGGTCGAACCGCTTTGGAGTTTTGGCGGTCCCGTTTCTATCACGCGTATGGCAAAGGCATTTACCCAGTCGTTACTCGATTGGCAGGAGGCGAATCGTGGTTAAACTGACCCTTTCTACCTTACTGGCCTTAGTTGCTGGCATTGCGGGGTATTTGTTAACGATTGATGAGGTCGCTGATGCTCAGTTGCAAACGGTGATGATGCAAGCGGTTTGGCTGCCAACCGTTGGTATGGCGGTCATGGTTGGTATGTTGCTCTCAAGCTCCGGTGTGCTGATTCAAACCAGTTTGGATAATGATTTCGCTTCACCATCAACACTGGGTGTCGCCTCTGGCGCATTACTTGGAGCGGTGCTTAGTCGAGTATTTATTGCGGATGCGGATTTAATGACGGTTTGGGCGGCGGCGTGTTTAGGTGGTGCGGTGTTAGCGCTCATCGTGCTGTTGGTTAGCCGACTTATCGGTGGTGGGCAACTACCGATTGTCTTGGTCGGTATGGCGCTGGGCCTTGGTGCCGGGGCGATTGCATCTGTATTCCTGTTGTACTTTGAACATGAAACAGACGGTTTATTCCTGTGGGGGAGTGGGCAAGTATTGCAAAGCTCTGCACAGCCCTTTGAGACTATGGTGATTCCTAGTGTGATCATGTTGTTGGTCACTTCAGTCTTGCTGCCCAAGCTGTCGTTGTTTCAACTGGGAGAAGTCCATGCTCAGAGCCTGGGGATGGCCGTTGGTCGCTGGCGCTGGCTGTTTTTAGCCTTAGCCGTAGGGCAAGCGGCACTGGCGACAGCAATGGCAGGCATGGTTGGTTTTATCGGTTTAATGGCGCCGCATTTGGCGCGTTATTTGAGTGTCTCTTTTCGTCAAGGACGCAGTATCAGCGGAATTTGGCTCGCCTCTTTGCTAGTCGGTGCGCTGCTGGTGGTTATGGCGGAATGGAGTTCGCGCAGTTTATTGTTTCTGGGCTATCGTTTGCCAACGGGCGCATTTGCTGCGCTACTTGGTGCGCCATTCTTTCTGGTTCTTTTGTTTGGTCGCAGTGGACAAGCACTGGCGGCAACAGAGCAGCAAGTTATCGGTTTAAGGCCTCTAATCCGGTTAAAACCCGTATGGGCTTTGACCTGGTTATCATTGTTATTGGTCGCTACCATATGGTTTTGGCATCCCCCAGCACAGTCAATAGGCGCGCAGTGGGTGAGCAATCGTTTATGGCTGGCAGGCCTAGCAGGATTTGCATTAGCGTTTGGCGGCACTTTATTACAGACGCTGTTTCGTAATCCACTGGCAAGCCCTGATATCTCTGGAGTCAGTACCAGTGCCGTGCTGTTTATTGCTTGCTTATTGGTGGTCTTTCCCGGCGCGGGGCAAATCTGGCTGACAGTGGCAGGCCTCGTGGGCGCGTTGTTGGTGACGTTACTGCTGTCTTGGGGAATTAAGCGCAAACTGAGTGTCTCGCAACTCGCCCTATTTGGGATCGTGATTTCCGCATTCACGGGAACTGCAACCCATATATTGCTTACTTTTGGCAGCACGACATCGAGTGTAACCCTAATGTGGTTATCCGGTTCGACTTATGGTGCGTCACTGGAAAATATTGCACCGCTGGCTGTCGCTTGTGTGTTGATGTTGGCACTTTCGATACCGATGCTGCGCCGCCTTGATATCTTGCCGCTAGGGGAGGTGATTCCTCAGGTTCTCGGCATTGCGCTTAAGCCGTATCGTTTATTGCTGCTGTTTATCGCCGCGGTATTGACCGCGATGGCGATTTCCAGTGTCGGCGCAATCAGCTTTGTTGGTCTATTAGCGCCGCACTGTGCGCGATTACTCGGGTTATATCGCCACAATAGTTTGTTGCCTGCCGCAGGCATGACAGGCGCCATTTTGCTGATTTGGGCCGACGGGATAGGCCGCAGTTTAATGCCGCCGTCGGAAATTGCCGCCGGGCTGGTGGTATCGATTCTGGGCAGTGTGTATTTTCTGCTTTTGCTGTTGATAGGCTATCGTAAGCAGCGCTTTAAACCGCAAGAGGTTGAAATCTGAGCAAGTTTCATCTCAATAAACACAGTTAAATAAGCCCTGTATTGCTTAGGCATTCAGGGCTTTTTTGGGGTGAATTACAAGGTCGTCATTAAAGGTGCGCCTTGTTTAATATGGGTTGCGCTGGTGAGGATAACATCAAGATAATCTGCGGAGTTGGCGACAATAATTGGCGTGGTTGTCTCAAAACCTTGAGATGCTAAAAAGTCCAAATCAAACTCTATCAGTGGCTCGCCAAGCATGACCTCTTGGTCTTGTTCGACCAGGAGTTTAAATCCTTGCCCGTCAAGCTTGACCGTATCAATGCCGATATGGATCAAAAGCTCAATGCCCGTCGTACTCTTAAGGCCAATCGCATGTTGAGTTTTAAACACCGAAGAGACCGTCCCCGCAAAAGGGGCAACCAATGTACCGCTATCGGGAATAATAGCGATGCCTTCTCCCATCACGCCGCTGGCGAAAGTGGGGTCACTCACGAGGCTAAGCGGAATCACTTCACCACTTAACGGGCTTGCCACATCATCTTGTCCTGTCCTTTTGGGTGTTGACTGAGACAGGGTTTGTGTTGCGTTGCTTGGTTCCACCATGGGAACAGACTCTGCTGGCTCAGACTCGCTAGGCGTAAAAAAGTACGTCAGTACCGCGGCGAGAATAATAGTTAAAATCGTGGCGATAACACAAGCGATGACCGTGTTATCAATGCCTTGTGGAGAAATGAGCTGAGTAAACGAAAATAGGCTCATCAGCCCCATCGAATAGGCTTTGGTTTGAAATGACGCAATGATGCCACTGCCAACCGAGGCTGCAGCACAGCCAAAAATAAATGGCCACTTTCTGGGTAAAGTAACGCCGTAAATAGCAGGCTCAGTGATCCCAAACATGGCGGTCATCGCTGCAGGTCCGGCATAACCTCGTACTTTGCGATGACGTGTTTTCAAAAATACCCCGATACATGCGCCCATTTGTCCAAACACGGCTGGAATCAACAAGGGAATAAGTAAGTCATAACCATTAACAGCAAAGTTATTGAGCGCGATAGGCACCAAGCACCAATGGATACCAAATATCACTAACACTTGCCAACTGGCACCGATAAAAATCCCCGCAATCACTGGGCTTGCATGGTAGAGAAAAAACACGCCCGATGAGATAAAGTTCGCCACCACGATACTCAGAGGGCCAATCAGCAAAAACGTTAACGGCACAGTAATCGCTAAGCTACAAAATGGCGCTAACCATTTATCAACAAAGTCAGGCAGTTTTTTAGGGTACAAGCGCTCAAGACGGGCTTGAAACCAAACCGCGAAAATAATTGGGATAACGGAGGTGGCATAATTGAGATATTGAATAGGAAAACCGAGAAAATGCTCTTTTGGTGTTTCAAGGCCAGCTACTTGTTGCGCGCGTAGCCATTCTACGTGGTTGACGATTTCTGGATGCACCAGTGCACAGCCAATGATGATACCGACGACCGGGTTGCCTCCCAGCCTTTTGGAAGCGGAATAGCCAAGCAAAATTGGAAGAAAAAAGAAAACGGCGTCAGCGGATGAATATAAGATGCGGTAGGTGCCGCTGTCTTGGCTCATCCACCCTAACGTGGCAAACAATACGATAAGCCCTTTTAAAATCCCAGCGGCACTCATTGGCCATAAGATAGGGTTGAATATCGCAATGACGGTATCAATCAGATTAGAAAAGTGGCTTGAAATATCTTGGTTCTTTGGCTCGCCGAGCAATGGAATAACAGATTGATAAAGTAATTCGACTTGGCTACCAATGACAATTTGAAACTGTCCGCCGGAGTTCATCACTGAAATGACTTCAGGTAACGCGTTGACTTTCTTCACTGCTTCAATCGGTACACGTTTTAGCTGAAAGCGTAGCCGAGTCGTGCAGTGAGTCACGTGCAAAATATTCTCTGCGCCACCGACAAGCGCGACTAATTGCGCCGCTAAACGCGCATGATAACTCGGTGTGGTGTCCATGTTATGCCTCAGAACTTGGCTTTTGTGAGCGGCGAACACGTTCAACGTGAATGGTTAAAAACATCATCTCTTCTGAGGTCATGGCGTGTTTGAACTTCTTATTGATATACAGGCTTATCTTTTCAACACACGAAAACGCCAGTGGGTACTTGTCACGCACCGAACGAAACAAAGAGTCATCGTCATCAGAAATGGTACTTTGATGGATCAGGCGATGCGCAAAAAATTTGAGATGAGTCACCAGACGACGAAATTCTACCCCTTCTTCATCGAGCTCAAGCGCCAGGTTATATTTGATCATCTGCACGATATCGCGAATCAAATTGGTGACGCTGATGGTGTTATTCATGTCTTCGTTAAGCTGGGCGTTGACCAAATGGAGCGCGATAAACGCCGCTTCATCTTCAGCAAAGGTCACGCCAGAGGCGTTTTTAAGCAAACGGATAGCTTGTAGGCCCACATCAAACTCGGCAGGGTAGAGATGTTTAATTTCCCACAGCATCGCATTTTTAACCACTTGGCCAGTGCGCAGACGCTCAATCGCAAAATGGATATGGTCAGCAAGGGAAATCCTCACACTCGGGTGAAGGTCGCCACTTAATGTTTGCTGAGCAAGTTCGACGATTTGTTCCGTCGCTGCCAGTAACTCGAGGGGAATTTCCTCCAATAGCTCGTGATAGCGCGCATCAAGCGCATCATCATCACTTGAGGCGAGTGTGAAGACCTTTTCAATTTTATTGGCATCAATCTCCATACCGACTTTCATTTGAAAACCGATACCGCGACCCATCACCACCACTTCGCGTTGGTTGGCATCTTGGGAGATCAGCACATTATTATTTAAAACTTTAGATACATGCATATTTTTATCGTAGGCAGTAAGTTGAGCATAAAAAAACCTAAGTGGTGTCATCCAAGGAAAACACCACTTAGGTTTTGCCTGCTAAATGCAGTAACAATCCGTACTTTTTATTGAGTGTATAGTCATTATAAGCCGCTCTCAAATCAGCTGAATGGATTGTGTGAATGGCAACACAGTTTGCCCTAAACGGAGTGATAACCACGGTGTTTAGTTTAAATGCATAATAAGCGGAGTCAGTTGCAATGAATATAAAAATTCTATGATACCGGTTACAGCTGTGATTTATGTCGCCATTTGAAGGCTTTTTGACATATTTAGTCGCGATCTGAATCACAAATGATTATTTAGCGTATTGAATCAATAATGGGCTAAGACTATCGTTCAGCCATCAAACGGATTGTTATCGCGAAAGCGAGCAAAACCTGACTTAACTGACTTCAAAGCTCCAAGAGCGATTGAAGGAAAGTGGTCAGGTTTTTTTATATCTAAAATTTAATTTTGGTTATTGACGGGATTGTTACCTCTAAATTGGGCAAAACCCGGTGAGACTCAAGTACTTAATGCTCGAGTTTCACCGGGTTTTTTTATGCCTTCAGTTCAGTGGTCATTCGGTTTAATGAGATAGGACATAGTTATGGCATATGAACAGTTAGCATCAGACATCATTGATGGTGTCGGTGGGATAGAAAATATTGATAGCGTGTTCAATTGCGCGACCCGACTGCGTTTCAGATTAAAAGAAGCCAGTAAAGGCAACAAAAATAAAGTCAACGAACTAGAGGGGGTTATTGCTGCGGTTGAGAGTGGGGGCCAGTTTCAAGTTGTTATCGGTAATCATGTTGGGCAAGTACTGAAAGCGATTGAGTCCTCAATGGAAGGAAATAGCTCTGCAGCTGGCAGTGCGTTAACTGACAGTGGGCAAGATAAGCCAACGCTGTTTGGTCGTTTTATGGATACCATCTCTGGCATTTTTACTCCCATGCTCGGCACGTTGGCTGCTTCGGGTATTTTGAAGGGGTTGCTTGCGCTCGCAGTCGCTATGGCATGGTTAAATCCACAATCCGGAACCTATCAAATTCTATTTGCCGCTAGTGATGCTCTCTTCTATTTCTTCCCTTTGGTACTCGGTTTTACGGCTGGGCGCAAATTTGGTGGAAGTCCATTCGTTACCATGGTCATCGGCGGTGCGCTCGTGCATCCGACCATGATTGCTGCTTTCCAGGCTTCGAGTTCTCCTGAAACCGCAGAACTCACGTTTCTTGGTATTCCTGTTGTGTTTATGAATTATGCTTCGTCAGTGATACCAATCATTTTCGCCGCTTGGGTTTCTTGCCGAATCGAAACTGTGTTCGACCGATGGTTACCCGGTGCTGTGCGTAATTTCTTCACGCCACTATTTTGCATCATGATTACCGTGCCATTAACGTTCTTGCTGATTGGGCCGGCGGCGACATACCTAAGCCATCTTCTGGCAAACGGCTATGAGCTTTTATATGGCATGAGTCCAATGATTGCAGGCGCGATCATGGGGTCACTCTGGCAAGTCTTTGTGATCTTTGGTCTGCATTGGGGATTCGTTCCGATCATGATGAATAACCTCAGTGTTTTGGGAGCGGATACTATGCTGCCACTGCTGATTCCAGCAATCTTAGGTCAAACCGGCGCTGTACTTGGTGTATTACTGCGTACTCGCGATGCCAAACTCAAAACGATTTCTGGCTCTGCGTTTACGGCTGGTCTTTTCGGTATCACCGAACCTGCAATCTATGGTGTGAACCTGCCCCGTCGTCGTCCGTTTATTTTTGGTTGTGTTGGCGGAGCGGTTGGTGCGTCGATTATCGGGCTATACCAAACCAAGATTTTCTCTTTTTCGCTGCCAAGTATTTTGAGTTTCCCACAATTTATCCCTCAAGCCGGTGTTGATGCCAGTGTATGGGCAGCAGTGATTGGCTCGCTGGTGGCTATTTTCTTAGCTGCAATCCTGACGTTCCTGTTCGGTCTTGATCGTTCGCATTCTACCACGCAATCCGACGCAACAGCGGCAGAGAAGTAATCAATTAATTAAAGGAGATGAACGCATGAGTTACCGTTTTCCAGATACATTTTTATGGGGCGGCGCCATCGCTGCAAACCAAGTAGAAGGGGCACATCTAACTGACGGAAAAGGATTATCAACTTCCGATATCCAACCTTATGGTGCTTTTGGTGAGTTGGTTGAACGTCAGCCAAATGATTTCAACATTAAAGATGTTGCTATCGATTTCTATCACCGTTACCCAGAGGATATCGCGCTGTTTGCTGAAATGGGGTTCACCACATTGCGCTTGTCGATTGCATGGAGTCGCATTTTCCCTAATGGCGATGATGCCGAGCCAAACGAGGCGGGCCTCGCGTATTACGACAAAATTTTTACCGAGTTGGAAAAGCACAACATCACGCCATTAGTGACGTTATCGCACTATGAAATGCCGCTTAACCTTGCCAAGCAATATCAAGGTTGGGCAAGTCGCGAGACGATAGGTTTTTTTGAAACGTACGCACGAGTGGTTTTTCAACGCTTTGGTCACCGGGTCAAACATTGGTTAACGTTTAATGAGATTAATGTGACGTTACATGAACCATTTACTGGATCTGGTTTGCCAAGGGACTGTGATGAACAAACGCGTTTTCAAGCCATTCATCACCAGTTGGTGGCGAGTGCGAAAGCCGTCAAGCTATGCCATGACATGGTCCCAGAGGGAAAAATTGGCAATATGATCTTAGGTGCAATGCTTTATCCATTGACCTGTCATCCCGACGATATGCTGAAAACGTTAACCCAAAACCGAGAGTGGTTGATGTTTGGAGATATTCAGGCTCGTGGTTATTACCCGTCTTACATGACGCGTAAATTTACTGAAATGGGTGTGACATTAAATATCACTGAGGATGACAAACAAGCACTCAAAGAAACCATCGATTTCGTCTCGTTTAGTTACTACATGACGGGATGTGCTAGTGCAGATCCTGAACAGCAAGATAAAGCTGACGCGAATATGCTGCAAATGATTGCTAACCCTCACCTCAAAGCATCGGAGTGGGGCTGGCAGATCGATCCCAAAGGTTTGCGTTATTTACTCAACTTTCTTTATGACCGTTATCAACTACCTCTGTTTGTGGTGGAAAACGGTTTGGGTGCCGTGGATGTGGTTGATGAGCAAGGCGCGATACAAGATGACTACCGTATTCAATATCTTAATGATCACTTATATCAACTGGGCGAAGCGATTCAAGATGGTGTAGATGTCATGGGCTACACCAGTTGGGGGCCTATCGATTTGGTTAGCGCAGGAACGGCACAAATGAGCAAACGTTATGGCTTTATTTATGTTGATCGCGACAACCAAGGCCACGGGTCTCTAAAACGCACCCCGAAAAAGAGCTTTTATTGGTATCAATCCGTGATTGGCTCGCAAGGTGAAACTTTGACTGAACCGCAATCGTAATTGCGTTCAGTTCCCCCAAGAAGTTCACTGAGCGATCCTGATCTTGGTGGGCTTCACTTTTAACACGAAAAGTAAGCAGGAACGATAATGAATAACAAGTACAAACATTTTTCAAAAGCGTGGACTAAAAAACTCTCTCTAATTTGTCTTGCTCTGGTGGCCAGTGGCTTGACGGCTGGCGCTGCGGCGCAAGGAGAGGTGGACTCTCAAATTGAGGCGTTGCAATCACAAATCACTCAGGCGCAGCAAACGCTAAAAGCACTGCAAGCGTCTAACGGTAGTGAATCTGAAAATGCGTCGCCTGTTGCCGAAACGACCTCCGATGCGTTACCTACATTTACTGATCAAGTTTCGGCGCAAAGTGGTTTTTCCTTCAATGGCTACCTACGAGCGGGCTGGTTCGGTGCTGAAAATGGATCGCCAGAATCATATGCGATTGGCTCGTTGGGCCGTTTTGGTAACGAGCTCAGCGGCTGGTATGACTTAACCTTTAAGCAACGTGTCTATGACAAGCAAGGTAAGCAAGTCGAAGCCGTTATTACCTTTGATGGTAACAGCGGTCTTGCAAAAGGGGTTGAGCTTGAGGGGCAAGAAGAGAACTACTTCCACTTCCTTGACCTATATATTCGCACCAAAGGGTTCATTCCTGCATTACCAGAATCGGAGCTTTGGGTTGGACGTCATGCCATCACTGGCTCAGAAATTCAGATGCTCGATTGGAAAAGTACCCGGACTAACTCAGGCGCTGGCGTGGGGTTAGACAATATTGTTTTACCAGAAGGCTCGCTCAATATTGCTCTCATTCGAGAAGACCTTAACTATCTAGATGACAGCGCTCAAGATAATGGTGTAGACGTCAACAGTAACATCATTGATGTTCGTTATCAGGGGTATCAGTTGAGTGATTCATTGCAACTCGGTTTCGCCTCTAAATACCAGTTTGCTAATCCTGGGTCGAGCGCAAAAGATGCAGAGAATTCTGGGAATTATCCAAACGTGGAGGATGCGCTTAGTTTCTCAACTATCGTTAACCAACAATTAACGAACAATGGTTTCAATGAATACACGCTACAGTATACGACCAACTCTATAGCCAGTAGCTTGGCATCGATTGCTGGTGGAAACCCTGACTTTAGCGCAGGCATTAATAACTACCAAGGTGAGCACACTGATGGTTACGCCGTCCGTTTCGTATCTCAAGGCGAAAAATACCTATTTGAAAATCAAGTCTTGGTTGCGCATGCATTTGTCGCATCTCATGGTGAGGATATTTATAACTACGATTTAGCGTCAGCGCATACTGACTTTGATAGTGTTAGAGCGGTTGTTCGTCCTGCTTACATTTGGGATCAGTTTAATCAAACCGGTGTGGAACTGGGGTACTTCAATCAAACCAACCGTGTCGAAGGGAAAGATTACGATGAGAGCGGTTATAAGTTAACGGCGTACCATGCGTTTAAGGTCGCGACCAGCATGCTTGGTTCTCGTCCAGAGATTCGCTTCTATGCGACCTACCTGAAAGCGGATGAAAACGACATCACTAATTTTGCTTTTGATGGTGATAACGATGATCAACTGAGTTTTGGCGTTCAAGCTGAGCTTTGGTGGTTTTAACCGTTGCTGATTGAATTCTTAACGCCGATGTTGTGGAACGTAGTTTTAGACGTCGGCGTTACTGTTTACTTGAGACTTGGAAAGGTCGTTATGATGAAAATAAACAAACATTTAAATTTGCTTGTTCCACTTGTTTCTGCTTTATGTGCAGGAGCGAGCCATGTATCGATTGCCGAACCACTGCCTGCGGTGGATAAGACACGCATGATTGTATTGACGGATATTGGTAACGAACCCGATGATTCGCAATCGTTCATTCGCTTACTGACGTACGCCAATGAGTTTGATATTGAGAGTGTGATTGCGACAACCTCTACCTGGCAGCGCGATAAAGTGCAGCCACAATTACTGAAACAGCGCGTTGATGCGTACGCCAAAGTGTTTCATAACTTAGAGGCCCACGCTGAAGGCTTTCCTTCACCAGCTGAGCTTAAATCAAAGATCATCAGCGGCCGTGCTGGCTTTGGAATGGACTATGTTGGCGAAGGCAAAACCTCAAAGGCGTCAAAGACCATCACCCAAATCGTCGATAAAGCAGACGATCGCCCGGTGTGGATCACCGTGTGGGGTGGCTCAGTCGATCTGGCGCAAGCGCTTTGGGATGTGAAACACACGCGCAGCGATGAAGACGTGGCGGCATTTATTCGCAAAATCCGCGTTTATTCCATCTCTGACCAAGACAATACCGGCGCTTGGATTCGCCGTAATTTCCCAACCATGACCTGGATTAGCAGTTTGCATGCATTCAACGACTATTGGTTATCGACTTGGATTGGCATTTCTGCGCCGATGGCGGAAGGCGGGGACATGTCACAGGTTAATAATGAGTGGATTGGTCAGCATATCCAACAAGGTCCACTCGGCAGTCAATATCCGGACATCATGTACATCATGGAAGGCGATAGCCCATCATTTATGTATTTGCTTCAAAATGGTTTAAATGTACCTGATCATCCTGAATATGGTGGTTGGGGAGGGCGCTACGCTGCGGTCACGTATGACGATGCGGGCGGGTTGCGAACCAGCACATCGGATACGGTCACAGGCGTTGATGGGAAAGAATATCGTAATGCGTCGGCAACGATTTGGCGTTTTAGAGAGCAATTCCAAAATGATTTCGCAGGGCGTATTCAGTGGACATTGACCGATGATTTTTCCAAAGCCAATCATAATCCGAACGTTAAACTTAATGGGGAAGGTGGGCTTGCTCCTGTCTATATTGAGGCAAAATCAGGCGAGAAAGTTAACTTGTCAGCCAAAGGCAGCTCAGACCCAGATAACGATGCGTTAAATTATCGTTGGTGGCAGTATGCGGAGCCAAGTGCACATACGCTGCAAATTCATTTCGGCCCCAAGATAGAGCTGTCTTCAACCAACCAGGCCGACACCAGTTTTGTGGCGCCAAAAGTCGATAAACCCACGCCGTTTCATGTGATTATTGAAGTTAGCGATGAGGGAATGCCGTCACTCTATTCGTATCGCCGCGCGATCATCACGGTATCACCATAATTGTCCTATATAAAAACCGCAGTTGAGGCTGCGGTTTTTTGTCAGCGTTGGTTTAGTGTGGCGGGCAAATTTAGGTTGAGCGATCAAAGATCGAGTTTCGCTCGATCAATTCACCTTGTATTGATAACTGTTGAGCTTGCTCATGTTCCCCTAAAATCATCAACACGCCTTTTTGCGCCATTTGTTCAAGAGGAATGCTGACAGACGTCAGGCTTGGCGTGACAAAGTCAGCAAGATTGATGTTATCAAATCCGGCAATCGAGACATCTTCAGGCACACGATAGCCATGCTCAAACAAAGCTTTGATCGCGCCCAGTGCCATTTCATCGTTCCCGGCTAAGATAGCGCTGAACTCAGCCCCGCTGGCAATCAATTGCTTCGCTGCTAAATAACCACTTTGCGGGGTCCAGTCCCCTTGTACCACAAGGCGCGGGTCAGTATCGAGTGCGTGTTGATGACACATATCTCGATAGGCTTTTAAACGCTGGATTCCGGTGAACGAATTCTCTCGCCCAGCGATAAACGCAATCGACTGGTGGCCCTTTTCAACCATGTGCTGCATCACGCGGCAGGCGCTTTGATAGTGATCAGAGGCGACGGTGCATTGTGGATGCTGGGTGACTTGATGGTTGACAACGACGATGGGAATTGGCGACTTATCGATGATCTCGCCAAGCTGCTCATCACTTAAATATTTCGGGTACACCACGATGCCTTTACAGCGCATATCCGTGAGAAAGTTAATTGCATCACGCTCATCTTGTGCGCTGTGTTTGCCATCAGCAATAACCAACTGATGCTGACGCTGCTCAGTAAATGTCGCGGCGTGATACACCAGAGAGGAAAAATAGGGGCCATTAAATAAGGCGTTGGTAATTACCAATCCGACAAAATTGGTTTGTTGAGTAGCTAGTTGGCGGGCTAATAGGTTTGGGCGGTAACCCGTTTCTTGTATGGCTTTAAATACCGCGCTGACCACATCCGGTCTGACAATATTCTTCCCATTTAATACGCGCGATACCGTTGCTTTGGAAACGCCGGCTTTTTTCGCGACATCCAACATGGTGACCATAACTGTGGTTGTTCTCCATTTGATTTAAGGTTGGGCGCTAACTGCCTGTTAGCACCCAATTTATCTTAAAGAGTTGCTCCATTTGACGCAATCACGTCTTTATACCAGAAGAAGGATTTTTTACGCGAACGTTCTAGCGTTCCTGTGCCGTCATCGTGTTTATCAACATAAATAAACCCATAACGCTTTTTCATCTCACCAGTGGTAAAAGAGACCAAATCAATGCAACCCCAAGGCGTGTAGCCCAGCAGTTCAACCCCATCTATGGTGATTGCTTTTTCCATTTCCTTGATGTGTTCTCGCAAATAATCGATGCGATAGTCATCGTTGATCTCGCCGTTTTCCTCGACGACATCCACGGCACCAAAGCCATTTTCGACGATAAACAAAGGCACCTCATAGCGCTCGTAGAGAGAGGCTAATGAGTAGCGAAGCCCAACGGGATCAATTTGCCATCCCCAATCACTGGCTTTGAGGTACGGGTTTTTAATTGAATGCACACTGCTGCCGTCCATGCTGGTGTCATTCGCTTGATGGATGGTTGAATCGACGGTGTTCGACATGTAGTAGCTAAAGCCCAGATAATCGACTTTGCCACGTGCAAGGAGCGCTTCGTCTTCTTCGCGCATCTCAATATGATAACCTTTACGTGCCCACTCTTGCTTGGCATAGTTTGGATAATGCCCTTTAACCATCACATCAGAGAAGAAGTAGCGATCCCGCATCGACTCTTGTGCCAGCATCACATCTTCAGGCTTTGATGAATTCGGGTAAAAAGGCACCATGGCACACATTGCGCCAACTTTGAGTTTTGGGTTAAGCGCATGGGCTTTTTCGACCACTAACGCGCTGGCGACAAACTGGTGATGCACCGCTTGATACATGGCTTCTTCAGGCTTTACCTTTTGTGGAAAACGCACGCCAGAACACATCCAGCCAAAAATATCTGCCGACACGTTTTTCTGGTTATTGATCTCATTGAAGGTCATCCAATAGGTGACTTTGTGCTGATAGCGTTCAATCACTGTCATTGAGAACTTAACGAATAGGTCGACCACTTCGCGGCTCATCCAACCATCGTACTTTTGCACTAAGTGATAAGGCATTTCAAAGTGGCTTAGGGTGATGACAGGCTCGATGCCGTACTTTAATAACTCATCAAATAAGTCGTCGTAGAATTGTAACCCGGCTTCGTTGGGCTCACTTTCATCACCATTTGGGAAAATTCGTGTCCAGGCGATACTGGTGCGAAAACATTTAAAGCCCATCTCGGCCATCATCGCGACATCTTGTGGGTAGCGGTGATAAAAATCGATCGCTTGATGGTTTGGGTAACTTTCACCATCAACCACACCATCAGTAATACGACGTTGAACGCCGTGAGCTCCTGCGGTTAAAACATCCGCGACACTTGGTCCTTTACCTTCTTGGTCCCACCCGCCTTCAAGTTGATGGGCAGCGACAGCGCCGCCCCATAGAAAATTGTCTGGAAAAGAATGACTCATGGAAACTCCTATTTGTTAACAGATTTGCATCATGGGTTGACCAAATTGAACCGATTTGTCTTTGGGTTCTTCAAGCAGCTCAAGAGAGAATTCGTCACTGTTGAGAATGATAAATGGGGTCGTGAGGTCATAGCCCTCAGCTTCGATCGCCGCTTTATCAAATTCAATCAGTGGTTCGCCGCTTGTCACCGTTTGGTCGAGTTTGACTAAAGTTTTAAAGTGCTTGCCTTTGAGATTAACGGTATCAAGGCCAACGTGGATAAGCAGTTCAACCCCATTAGCACAGGTTAAACCAACGGCATGCTGGCTTTCGATGACCGAAGACACCACCGCATCACAGGGGGCTTTAACAAGGCCTTCGCTGGGGCGAATCGCGATACCATCGCCCAATAACTTAAGAGCAAAGCTTTCATCGTTGACGTCGCTCAGTGGAATGATTTCGCCTTGAGTTGGCGCTAATAAGGTCAAAGCAGTGCTGTTGCTGGCGATAGAGGTCGGCGTAGCGACTAAGGTCTCGGTGTCTGAGCGCTTAGCGGCTTCAAGTTCTGCTTGTTCTTCATCAATAGGGTCATCAAACCCGACAGTAAAGACCAGCGCCGTGGTGACCACAATAGTGGTGATCACGCCTGCTACTTCACCAATAAAAGACATTGGGTTTTCTGCGCTAATCGCATTCACAATGGTAAGTAAGCCGGGTAAACCTGCGTATGCGTAGTAGTAACTGCCAAATAAGCTGACGACCACTGCTCCGACCGCACCGCCAATACAACCACAAATAAATGGCTTCTTAAGCCGCAACGTAACCCCGTACAACGCAGGTTCGGTAATACCAAAAATCCCGGTTACCCCTGCTGAGTAACACGTGGTTTTGTAGCGTTTGTTGCGCGATTTGATACCCACTGCAAATGCCGCTGCCATTTGCGCGACCACCGCGACGGTTTGGAATGCTTGGAATGAGTCATAACCGTAGGTATCAAAGTTTGAAATAACCACCGGCGTGATGCCCCAGTGAACACCAAAAATAACGATCACTTGCCAAATACCGCCGACTAACGCCGCAGCAAGGGGCGGGAAAGTATCAAATAGCCAGTTATACCCGCCAGCGATGGCGGTGGCTGCGCCACTTGTTACCGGACCAATCACAATCAGGGTCAGTGGCACCATAATTACTAAGCACACTAATGGAGTGAACAGTTCACTAACAACATCGGGAATGATTTTTTTCGACCAGCGCTCAACATGAGACAGGCCCCAAACCATGAAAATAGGCGGTAAAACCGAAGCGGTATATACGGTTTTTGCCAAAGGAATACCGAGGAAGGTGACAATGTCACCGTCTGCAATTTGCGCTGCGATTTGTGCCCATGATGGGTTGATAAGGGCACAGCTACACATCACGGCGATAAAAGGATTACAGCGAAAATGCTTGGCGGATGTCATGGCAATAAACACGGGCAAAAAGACAAACGGTGTCCACGACATAAAGTTTAAAACCGCAAAGGTGCCAGAATCGGTTATCGCTGGGGCGAAGTGTTTCGCAACAATCAGTAGGCCCTGCAAAATCCCCGCCGCGGCAAGAACAAAAATGATCGGTGCGAATATCGCTGACATTGACCCGATAACGGCATCGATGACACGAACTTTATTGTCTTGGTTATCCAGCAGACGTTGGTCGACCAAGTTGCCCATGGCCTCGTACACATCCGCTACGTGAGTGCCAATCACTACTTGGAATTGACCGCCACTTTGCACCACGGTTATCACCCCTGGCATGGATTTGATTTTTTCAGGTGCCAGCTCGGGCGTTTGTTTTAGAACCAAACGTAGGCGCGTGGCACAGCGTGTAAAACTGATGATATTTTCCTGCCCGCCGACCTCGCTGAGAATGTCGGCAGCCAGTTGACTGTAATCTCTGACTTTAGTCATGAGTGATCACCTTATGTTTAACGTTAGGGAAGAGGTTTTTATTGTTTTAAGTTGTCTTTGGTTTTCTTTGCAACCGGTTTCAAGTTAATTTCTGCAACCGGTTTCAACAAGATGAAAGATCGAATTTTGTGCGCTATGAGACAAATTAGATACGGTTCTGTGTCGGTGATCTCACTGTCATACCGTATGGTGAAATCTTATGGTGTTGGTGTCTTAGAAATGAAACGACCACAGAGAATAATGAGTGATTAAACCTCAATAAAGGTGGCAATGTGACGAAGAGTGAAGCGGCACCAGGCGTATTTATGTCGTATATATTGAAACGGGTAATAATTTGTATAAATAGGCAATGAATAGCGATTTTTAATAAAGAGAAATGGACCGGTCCTCCGTTAAGTTAAATAAAGCCAAGTGCTTTTTCCCTCATGAAAATAAGAGAAATCGCATTATGTCCAACTCAAGTTGGTGGCGAAATAGGAATTTCAATCAACAACCGGAGGCCATTATGAATCCATTATTAGAAGGTAAAACAGCGGTTATTACTGGGGCGAGTAAAGGCATTGGTTACTCTATTGCCGAAGTATTTGTTGAAGAGGGCGCAAATGTTGTTATGACAGCCCGGAATCAAAAAGCGCTCGACGAAGCGGTAGAGAACATCAATCAAATTGGCAGCGGTAAAGCGATTGGTGTCATTGCCGATTCGAGCGATGCTGCGGCGCCGAAAGCCGTGTTTGGAGCGGCAATTGAGGCATTTGGTCAAGTTGATGTCTTGGTCAATAACGCGGGCTCAGGTGATATGGTTGCGATTGAAGAAGCCAGCGATGAGCACTTTGCGAAAATTGTAGAGCTGAACTTATCGGGTGTATTCCGCTATTGCCGTGAAGCGGTTCAACATTTCTTACCTCGTAACGAAGGTCGAATTATTAATGTCTCTTCTGTGAATGGTACCTTGCCGATTTGTGGTGTGGCGTATACGTCGACAAAAGGTGCAGTCAATACCATGACCAAAAACATTGCGATTCGTCTGTCTGGTACCAATATCCGTTGTAATGCGATTGCACCAGGGGTGACTGATACCGAAGCTGCAGCGGCTTGGGCAGCAGGTGAGCAAGAAGGCGGCGATGTTATGTTGGAATTCTCCGATAAATACGTGAATACCACAGTGCCGATGACAGACCCTCGTGACCAAGCTTATGCAGCGTTGTATTTAGCCAGCAAAATGGGCAGTGCGGTGACAGGGCAAGTGATTCAGGTTGATAACGGTGCGTTCTTATAATCGGAGAGTTTTCTCTAGCGCATAAAAAAAGCTCCCTGCATGGGAGCTTTTTTATTATTTGTTCAGAGGGTTATTATATTTCGCCAGCAATGAAAATAGCTTATAAATAACACCTCAATTCTGTTGAATATCGAAGCCAAGTAATTTAACTGCACTTTTCACGATTAATTATCCGTGATGGCACCAGCACTTTTTTGTTTTAATTTGGCCGCAATTAAAATAACCGATCCTAATAAAGCGAGAACGCCATACGCGCCAGCGACTTGCAGCAAGCTAAAGTGCTCCGAAAATTGCCCGGCAATCAGCGTTGGCACTGCCGCGCCCATATAAGAGGTGGCATAAATCACCGAAAGCACGTTGGCCCGTTCGTCAGCCGTCAATTCAGAGACCATGGTTTGGATACTGCCAGTCAGTACCATTCCTTGTGCTATCCCGGCGAGAACGCTTGCAATCAGAAACGGGATAAGTAACCCCGAACTGAGCGTGAATAAAATGCATCCCACGAACAGAGTAAAGCTCAACATACCGGCAAATTGTGCGCGTTTGGATGACATTTTTCCTGCAAGAGAGGCACCAATTGAACTGGGCGCCATAATGGAGGCAAATACCAAAGCAGCGGCGACAGCACTGGTTGAATGCAATTGTTCACGCGCCATTGCGGGGCCAAACGCCTGGAAAAACCCGCCAAGTGCCCAAGTACAAACAAAGGTACAAGCGGCAAGAGGAAAGGCTTTTTTGGCTGATGGAGGCAACGCAAAGTTCGGCTTGAGTGAGCGCATAGCGCCGGATTTAGGCGCCATGGTTTCTTGGCTTCTGAGTACGAAAAGCAGGCAAACCAGTAGCACAGCAAGGACCACGTAGAAAGGTAATTGACGTGGTATTGGGCCGTATTCGGTCAGAGCGCCAGAGCCTAAACCACCAATGGTCAAGCCTGTCATTGGGCCACAACTCAAAATAGCGGGCGCAATCCACGCCCGAACGGTAAATGCACAATCCACGACCCAAGATGCCAGTGCGGTAGACGCTAAGCCGCAAGCGAGCCCTTGGCACAGGCGACCCAGCAGCAGCGGCGCAGCGCTATGTACATTCAAAAAGAACAGAGTTGAAAGGGCGGCAAGGAGTAGTGAGATCACGGCGACGGGTTTACGCCCTAAGTGGTTAGACAATCGTCCAAACACCACTAACGCGGTGACCGCGCCAATAAAATAGACGACAGAACTCAGTGACAGTTCGACGTAGCCAATATGATCAGCCGTTTGATAAATGCCATACAGAGGGATAGGGACTGCCGAGGTGATGTACGTCGCGATTAGCGCAAATGCCGCTCCGACAAAAGAGAATAAGTTACCTTTCTTAGACAATGGATACACTCCTATCGCGGTTGGTGGGTGACTTCATGTTAAATAAGGCACCGAATCTGGCTTGCCGTGAGGAGGCTTATGAAGTCGTTCGAATTAGAGAATGGCGCTGCAAAGACGCCATTATGACGATAGCTATTATAAGAGGCACGATGATAATCGGCTTGCCTGTTTCTCTTCAAAGCTTGTCCATCTCTCCTTTTTATTTTTTATGGAGCGGTATCAAGTTGATGGACATTTAGGCAAAGATTAAACACTTTTGGTCGCGTCAATATCGTCTATCGTGTCATATACTTTTCCCAGATTCGTGACAAACGTAGCGATGACATCCATGAATGGTAGTACCGATTAATAACCGAATATAAGAGGTGTGTATGAGTACAGAACTAGCAAATAAAGTCGTCATTATTACTGGTGCGAGCAGCGGAATTGGTGAAGCGACCACTCGTCTTTTGGCTGAAGGTGGCGCAAAGCTAGTGATCGGTGCAAGACGAGAAGAAAAACTCAAAGCGCTTGCCGACTCACTGCCCAATGCGGAAATTTACTATCAAGCTACGGATGTCACAGACCAAAAGCAAGTTGAAAGCCTTGCACAGTTAGCGCTGGATAAGTTTGGACGCATTGATGTGATTTACAACAACGCGGGTATTATGCCAACCGCGAATCTGAGTGAATTGCATCACAGCGAATGGAAAGAGATGCTGGATATTAACATCATGGGGGTACTAAATGGCATTGCTGCTGTTCTCCCAACCATGAAAGCGCAAAAATCTGGCCATATCATTACCACTGACTCAGTGGCGGGCCATGTTGTTTATCCAGGCTCTGCGGTTTACTGCGGAACTAAATTTGCTGTGCGCGCCATCATGGAAGGCCTTCGCCAAGAAGAGCGTGAAAGTAATATTCGCTCGACGATTGTTTCGCCAGGATTGGTGGATACAGAGCTCTACACCACCATCAGTGATAAAGAGTTTGGCTCACAATTACGTGACGCGGCTAAAATTCCCGGTGTTGGACTCAAACCGGAAGATATTGCGAATGCTGTGGCTTACGCAATTGGTGTTCCTGATACGGTTGCAGTCAGTGAGATTTTGATTCGTCCAACCAACCAAGTGGTGTAATTTAAAGCTGGTTAAATTAGTAAAAAGCCGCTCAGTTGAGCGGCTTTTTTTATTGGCCTGAGAGCGCATTATTCCCCTTCTGGGAAATCAGCGCCGATACTGACATCACGCCACTGCTCAAAGTTTTGACGTTTTTCATCAAGATTCGCTAACGCATTGTTATACGCCGCTTTACCCAGCAGCAATCTCAGTGGTGGCTCTTGCGACTGAGCGATCTGAATAATCGCTTTCGCAGCACGCACGGGGTCTCCTGCTTGATGGCCTGAACCCGCTTGAATTCCACGTCTTAGTTTGCCAGCCGTTTCGGCATAATCGTCAATTTCGGTTTGTGATTCGATCACTGAACGTCCTGCCCAATCGGTTCTAAAGCCACTAGGTTCAATGATAGAAACGTGAACGCCAAGTGGCGCTACTTCTTTAGACAGTGCTTCGGAAATGGCCTCAACCGCAAATTTACTGGCGTTGTAATACCCAAGGGCAGGGTAGGCGACTAATCCGCCAATCGATGAGAAGTTAATGATGTGACCACTTCTGCGTTCACGCATCGATGGCAGTACTTCACGAATGAGCGCGGTCAAGCCAAATACGTTGGTTTCAAACTGCCTACGAATTTCCGCATCTTCGCCTTCCTCAATCGCAGAAAAGTACCCATAACCGGCATTGTTGACCAGCACATCGATATGACCAAATTTTTCAAGCGCGGCGTTAACGCCCTCGGTAATTTGGCTTGATTCATTGACATCTAATGCCAGCGCTAATGCGTTGTTTGGATATGCCGAGACAAGATCTGTAAGGCTGTCCGCATTACGAGCGGTGACGATGGCATTCCAACCCAGTGCGAGAATTTGCTGGGCAAGTTCGCGACCAAAGCCTGTTGAGCAGCCCGTGATAAACCAAACTGGAGTTTTGTCTGTCATGATATTTCCTTGATTTTTTACTTTCGAAGAGTGACTTACCTTTGCGTAGTAAGTCTCTGAGTGCACGACGCAACACAATGTTTGCGTCGTACTCTGTCGGGTTACGCTTGTTGCATGTCGATGACAAAGCGGAATTGAATATCTTTATCCTGAACGCGGCGCCAGGCTTCGTCAATTTCACTGGGTTTAATGATTTCGACATCAGGAAGAACGTTGTGTTGTGCACAGTAGTTGACGACTTCTTGCGTTTCTTTCATGCCACCAATCATTGACCCAGCAATGCTATGACGATTAAAGCCCATCATCATGCCATTCAAACCATCAATGGTGCCGAGTTGGCCGACATTGACAAAAGTAGCATCGAGTTTCATCAGATTGAGCAGAGGTTGCATGCTAAAGGGATAGGGAATGGTTGAGATCATCATATCCATTGACGCCGTTAAGCCGCGAAGCGCGTTATTATCTGTCCAAAGCACGGGCTCTGCGCCCATGGCGCGAATGGCTTCAAATTTGTTACGCGAGGTGGTCAGTGCGGTCACTTTTGCGCCGCGAGCAATGGCCAGCTTAACGGCCATATGACCCAAACCGCCAATCCCCACGACGCCAATATGTTGGTTTTTCTCAAGTGACCAATGCTGCATAGGTGAGAACGTGGTGATACCAGCACACATGATGGGGGCAACACGTGAGATGTCCATGGATGTCGGCACATTGACGACAAAATGCTCACGAACCACCACCTGCTTTGAATAGCCACCAAAGGTGTAGCCACCGGAAATTTTGTCTTCTGAACCGTAAGTGAAGGTGGTGCCATTAAGGCAGTTTTGTTCGCGGTCTGCAAGGCAGTTAGCACATTCGCCGCAAGAGTTAACCATGCAACCGACGCCGCCAATGTCCCCCACTTTAAAGCGAGTGACTTGTGAACCGATGGCGACCACACGGCCGACAATTTCATGGCCGGGTACGCATGGATATTGCGGTGCGCCCCAGTCTCCGTGCACGGTGTGAATATCAGAATGACAGATGCCAGCATAGAGTATCTCGAGTGAGACATCTGTCGGGCCTACCGCGCGGCGCGGAATCATGATTGATTTGAAAGCAGAGTTAGGGCCTGACGCCGCCCACGCTTGGCTATCACGTGCCGCCATATTTGGCGCAGCATTGGTTTGAGCCATGCTCGAAAAACTGATGAAAGAGGGCGTTAGGGCAGCCGCGGCACTGATAGCGCTGCCGCCGAGCAATAGGTGACGACGTTTAGTATCAACGTCAGCGTCAGGATGAGGTGCTTGGGAGTGAGAAGAACGGCATTTATGACACATCAGAATATCCCCTTGTAGTGTGTGAACATACGACATACTTAACCAAACGGTGGGTTGTGAGGTCAGTCCTTTACACTCACCTCATCGTATTCATTTTGTCTATAATTGGCGGATTTTCTCTAGTCTAAAACTCTCTAATATTTGCCTTATCCTACAGTTTTAATGCGTTTTTGTGGTTGATCTATAAACAAGTGTTTGAGGCTGATTGTTATTGTTTTACTTTTATATCAATGCACTAATATGATTTTTCTATTTATTTTCATTTGACTGATTGTGCAAAGATTTGGCTGACTTTACGAGGGTGGATTTACACAATTAGCAGCACTCTTGCTCAATTTGATACAGCAGATCCAAGGCGTTTTGATCCTCACATTCACGAAAATATTCGTAGAGCATATTGAGTTGATTCCCAACAAAATTGAGATTGTCGCGTTGCATATTGGCTTGCTCTTGGCGTTTGTTTTCAAAGTAGCTGTGCCACTGGGCGTGCCCGTGGTTCGCCGTCAAATGATGTTCAAGCATAGACACCAGTAAGTTGGCGTTGTTATCGCAGTCAATGTTGCAAAACGAGATGTAGCGGTCAGGCTCTGACATAAAGCAACTCCTTCATTGTTAAAAAGAAATAAGTCAAAGAGGCGAGCAATATCTGTACCAATCGAGCACCGCGGTTTTCCGTGGCGATTGTCGCGTTATCGACCTCAATTTCAGACAAATTGACGGGATTGTCGTAATGTTAACAATGAAAAACAACAAAGTGGCTCAGTGGGAACTCTGTGCTGCGGTGGTATTTCCCTTCCAACGTGAGTGAACGGCGATGAATGTAAAATCTCGACGTTATCTATGCATCGGTGTTGCGAGCTTATTGCTCAGCTCGTTTATCTCCGGCTGTGACCAAGGCGGCTCTGAACAAGCGCTGGGTGTTGTTGAGCGTGAGCGCATTACGCTAACCGCGACGGCGAACGAGCTGATCGCGGCTCTGCCTATCGCCGAAGGCAGTGAAATAAAGCAAGGGCAAATACTGGTGCAGTTAAACCAAGCAAATCAACAAGCGGTGGTGGCAAAGGTGTCGGCGCAGCGAGATGAGGCGCAAGCCGCGCTCAGTAAATTACTCAACGGCGAGCGCCCAGAAGACATCGAGCAAGCCAAAGCCAACTTAACCAACGCCCAAGCGCTGCTGACGGATGCCAGTAAGCAATATCAGCGGTTGAAAGAGCTGGTCAGTCGTAAACTGGCCTCACCTGCCGACTTGGATAACGCACTCGCGCAGCGAGACGCCGCTCAGGCAACATATAACGCCGCGCAGCAAAATTGGAAAAAGCTCACCCAAGGTTATCGCCAAGAAGACATTGATGTTGCTAAAGCAAAATTACAAGCCGCATCTGAAGAACTCAAGCTTCAGCAGCAAAAGCTCTCCGAGCTAACTGTGATTGCAACGCGAGATGGCATCTTGGACTCTCTGCCTTATCATGTTGGCGAAAGAGTTGCCACCCATGCGGTGGTGGCCATTTTGCAAGCCAATAGTGTGCCTTATGCCAGGGTTTATATTGCCGAACCTTATATCGCCACGTTAGAGGTGGGGAGTGAAGTGAATGTTCACGTAGACGGACTCGATACTGAGCTAAAAGGTATTGTGCGCTGGATATCTGTGGAGCCGGCGTTTACCCCTTACAGCAGTATGAGTGAGCAAGACCGTTCAAGATTGGTGTACCTCACTGAAATCGATTTACCTGATGCGCCAGCAAGGCTTCCTGCAGGGATTCCGGTGCAAGTGGATCTGGAGTAATGTCATGGCCACTATCGCTATTTCTGCTCAGGGTTTGACCAAGGCATTTGGTGAATTTACCGCGATTGATAACATCAACTTAGCGGTTGAAAAAGGCACGATCTACGGCTTTCTTGGCCCAAATGGCTGTGGTAAATCGACCACGATACGCACCTTAACTGGGTTGTTAACGCCAAGTTCCGGGCGCGTTGACGTGCTTGGGTTATCCATGCCGCAACAAGCGGATAAATTGCGTCTGCGTATTGGCTACATGACGCAAAAGTTTTCACTGTACGATGATTTAACCGTGGCAGAAAACTTGGCGTTTATAGGGACTATCTACGGGCTGACAGGTAAGCAACTTAACCAGCGTTGCCGACAGCAGCTAGAGACGTACTCACTCACTTCGCTAAGCAAGCGCTTGGTTCGAGGGCTTAGTGGTGGGCAGAAACAGCGTTTATCGCTCGCAGCGGCAACGATTCATCAGCCTGAATTACTGTTTTTGGATGAGCCAACCTCCGCCGTTGACCCAGAAAATCGTCGTGACTTCTGGGAAAAACTGTTTGATCTTTGCGAACACGGTACGACGATACTGGTCACCACGCACTACATGGATGAAGCTGAGCGTTGTCATCGGCTAGCCATAATGGAAGCGGGGCAACTGCGCGCTGATGACACACCGCAAAACCTGATGGCGAACATGGGCGTCAACATTGTGGAAATTAAAGCACTGCGGCTGCGCCAATTGAAAGCGAAGCTGGTTGGCTATAAGCAAGTGCGGTCTGCGGCGCAATTAGGGGTGAGGCTGAGAGTTCTTATCTATCAATCCGTCGCGGAGCCTGTGATATGGCTACGTCAGCAGTGTCCGGAGCTTCAACACGCAGAGCTTGAAGTGGTGAGGCCGACACTGGAAGATGTGTTTGTGAGTGTGACCGGAGAGCATCGGCCATGAGCACGTTCTCTCGTATTGGCGCGATTGTGTTTAAAGAAGTTCGTCAATTGTCACGCGACCGTTTGACGTTTGCAATGATCGTGATGATCCCCTTGGTTCAGCTGCTGTTATTTGGTTATGCAATCAATACCGATGTACGCGATATTCCGGTGGGGTTAGTGGACCAGAGTCAAACCCAAAATAGTCGCTGGCTGACGCAAGCTGTGCGCGCATCTCAAGTCGTCAGTTTCGAGGCGATTTATCCCACCCCACAACAAGCAAAACAAGCAATCCAAACGGGCGAAATTCGGGCTGCGATGGTGATTCCTCACGATCTCAATCAGCGGTTAGAGCAGGGAAGGGTTTTGGCTCAGTGGCTGGTGGACGGTTCGGATAGTGTGATTGGCTCGACAATCATGAAGCTACAGCGCATGCCATTTACGCCGTTTGATAAGCTTGCCAATGCCAGCCGGGAGAGTTCGCTTTTGAGTGCTCATGGCACACAACCTATCTTTGATATTGCCTTGTTTTATAACCCCAGTCGACGTTCGGCGGTGAATATTGTTCCCGGTCTGCTAGGGGTGATTCTCACCATGACGATGGTTCTGTTTACCAGTATTGCGATTGTCCGTGAGCGCGAGCGTGGCAATTTGGAGCTTTTGATTACCACCCCGATTCATCCCATTGAATTGATGGTGGGAAAAATCATTCCCTATATTTTCGTTGGTTTGATTCAAGTGGTACTGGTCTTGGGGCTGGGACATTTTGTGTTTTCGGTCCCGATTAATGGCTCGCTGTTTCAGGTATTTATTGGATCTTTACTGTTTATCTCTGCCAGCCTCAGCTTAGGGTTAATTATCTCAACCTTGGCACAAAGCCAACTCCAAGCCATGCAGATGACGGTGTTTATCTTACTGCCTTCAATTTTACTTTCTGGATTTATGTTTCCGTATGAAGGCATGCCACGAGCCGCGCAGTGGATAGCAGAAGTATTGCCTGCGACGCACTTCATGCGGCTGATACGTGGCATTGTGCTGCGTAGCGCCAATGTCGTTGAACTTTGGCCTGATAGCCTATGGCTACTGGTGTTTACTCTGGTTGGAATTATTATTGCCGCGCTGCGATTTAAAAAATCACTCGACTAACCACCCTAGTGTATTGCGCTGAGCGTTATGACGCTTCTAGTGCTTGCCTTTGTTCAAGTTGAGCGCTCAGCTGCGCCCATTGTTGGCAGGCGTCATAGCAGGCTTGTGCCATTTGTGGAATCTCTTCGTAGGCTTTTGGCAGCCGGTCCTCCACTAAATCATGGAGCTCACCAGCGTGTTCTGAGGCAATACGTTTTGCGCGTTTTACTTGCTTTTTTAAGGTTTCAATATCCATCTCTTCCATCATGGTTTCCTTTAGTTTGGTGACTTGGTGGTGTGTGGTTTATTTATGTTAAGCCACTAAGGCGTCATCAAATTTTATACCGCGGTAACTGTTTGAATTAGAAAAGGTATGAAAGGGTGTCACCGTCTAAAGGCGACAAATTGTTCGTCAGCTTGTCATTAACGCGACAAGTTAAGTGACATAAAAGCCGCCAAATGGCGGCTTTTGAAGCGAGGGAATAGGCTTTTTAAAACACTTTGGTTATAGCACGGTGAGCACTTGCTCACGAGCAAGGCGTGATTTCGGTAGCTTTGCATTGTAGTCTTCATCTGAATGATGATACCCCATTGCTAGCGCGACATCGCACACATAGCCATTCAGTTCTTTGTCAAAAATCTTACTCACCATGTCTGAATCAATCCCTTCCATGGTGGTGGAGTCGATACCAAGACGTGCCAGCGTATGCAGTGTATTACCCAGAGCAAGGTAAGTTTGCGCTTTAGTCCACTTGCTGGTGTTCCCTTGTTCGTCGGTGTTGAGTTCAGCAAAGCCAAACCCCCCAAACGCTTGCTCTCGTTCTTCGGGCTTTAATCGACCGTCTTCGATGTTTTTATCAATGACTTTGGCATAATCTTCGCGTTGATAAGCCGGATTATGAGCAAACAGCACAATGTGTGATGCCTCTAGCGCATGCTTTTGATTAAATTGAAATTTATGCGCAAAGGTTTCATGCATGCGTTGTTTCGCCTCATCGCTTTCTAGCACGATAAACTTCCAAGGTTGTGAGTTAATGGAAGAAGCAGAAAGACGCAGCGCTTCATAGATCACATCAAGATCTTGCTGAGGGATACGCTTAGAAGAATCGTATTTTTTGGCGGTATAGCGTGATTCCAAATCAGCAATAATAGGATGAGTCATAGTGAAAAGTCTCCATATTTGAAGGGCTAAATAGTCATAATATGAAGAATATTAAAAGAATTACGTGAGCTGAAAAAGTGCTGTTGGTTTGAATGATTATCAAATATTATTTGATAATCATTGTGCATGAAATGCTTAAGGCCACGTTTTTACGGGATTAACGCGACTGTGTACGCTTAATTGTCAAATAAAGTTAGATAATATGTTGATTGAAGATTTACAGGTGGTATTGAAAGTCGCGGAATTTGGCAATATTACGGCTGCCGCGAATCATCTCGAGATGCGCAGTGCCACCGCGAGTGCTGCGGTTAAACGTGTTGAAAGTGCATTAGGCGTCGAGTTGTTTGTGCGTACCACCCGCCATTTGCGCCTATCTAGCGCGGGTGAGCGCTACCTTCCCCAATGCGAACAAGCACTATTGCTGCTTGAACAGGCGAAACTTAGCGTAAGCCATAAGCAGCATACGATTGAAGGGGATTTACGAATTGCTCTCTCTTCTGACCTTGGGCGAAACCATGTGGCATGGTGGCTAGATGAAATCATGGAGCGTTACCCCAATTTGAGTTTACGCGCTCATATTAGTGACCGGAACGTGGACTTTTATCGTGATTCAATTGATATCGCACTGCGCTATGGTTCACCCAATGACAGCAATTTGTATGGTTTCAAGGTATGCGATGTGCCGCGAGTCGTCTGCGCTTCACCAGAATATGTTGAGCGCTGCGGTGCCCCTGAGCATCCTTCTCAACTCGGGTCACACAATGGCCTCTTGTATCAATTGTACGATGGTGTGCATGATGTTTGGGATTTTTATAACGCTGAGCAAGAGTTTAAAGTGAAAATGAGCAGCAATCGTGTCTCCAACGATGCCGATTTAGTTCGACGCTGGTGCGTTGCTGGCAAAGGCATTGCCAGCAAATCTATTCTCGATATGTCGACAGATTTACTCTCAGGCAATGTGGTGGCATTGATGCCAAACTACCCACATCGAGCGACGGAGCTTTGGCTGGTCTGTCCAAGTCGTCAATCGATCACGCCGACAGTGCGTTTGTTGCGTGATACCTTTCGTCAGAAAACGCAGGCGATTTTAACCGACTTGGTTGAAAAAGGAGTGTTGAGCAGCCAATGTTTGCCCATGACGACGCGCAGTGAGGGGAGAGCAGAGTAAGCTTATTCGACGTTAGAGTTTGGGGAGGTTTCGCTGGTGTCCTCTGACGCTTGTTTCTGTGCTTCCTCAAGCGCCATCTTTTCTCGCTCCGCTTTTGAGATATAACGAGGCTTATTGCTGGTATGCAATTTGGCGTTCTGCTTTTTTTGTTTTGACTTTAAAATCTGATTAATTCTTTTTTTACGGTTCATCAGTGATGCTCTTGGGACGTGAAGAGCGGCGAGAATAGCCGTTTTTATCGGCGGTGACAAATATTTGCGCGAACGGGACGAGTGGACAAAAACGCAGCGCCAACAACATTCGATGGCATTTTGTTACCGCGTTTTATTTTGTCTCGGGTTATACTCACCACAGAATTCACCAAAGCGAAGGTAATGAATGACTTCTTCAAATGATGCGCCAATCTCGGTAGCAAAAGACCCAAGTGAACGTTTTAACCAGTTTTTCAGCTCGGCGGCCTCATCAAGACAAATTTGGTTGTTGATTGATGAGCACGGGAGCGTACTGCTGAGTGCTGAAGATGAAGATTGTGTGCCAGTTTGGCCTTCAGAGCAGCATGCGCTGCTGTGGGCAACAGGAGAGTGGGAAGGATTTACCGCTGAGCCAATCTCGACCGCAAAGTGGAAAAGTCGCTGGACGGCGGGCTTAGAAGAGGACGAACTGTCGATTATCGTCTATCCCGATGAAAATGGGGAAGGGATTGTGCTTTACCCAGAAGAATTTGAATTTGAACTGGTAAAGCGCGAAAACAAGCAGCGCTAACCCATAACCAAGCGAAAGAAAGCCCCGAATGTTCGGGGCTTTTTCATGGGTTACTCGCTATCTGCCAACCATTGAGCCACTTGTTTGGCATAGTAAGTGACAATGACTTCCGCGCCAGCACGCTTAAAGCCAGTCATGGTTTCAAACACGACTTTCTGTTCGTCTAATGCACCGGCCAATGCCGCGAATTTGATGCCAGCGTATTCACCACCGACTTGGTATGCCGCTAAAGGAAGATGCGTTTCACGGCGTAAATTGGCAAGTACGTCAAGGTAAGGCGTACCTGGTTTCACCATCAAAATATCCGCGCCTTCTTGTTCATCCAATAACGCCTCTTGCATCGCTTGGCGGCCATTAGCGTAATCCATCTGATAGGCTTTACGGTCGCCACTCAATTCACTGTCTACCGCCACACGAAACGGACCATAGAACGAGGAAGCATATTTCACTGAGTGCGCCAAAATCGCCACGTGCTCGTAGCCTGCCGCGTCCAACCCTTCACGAATAGCACGGACTTGGCCGTCCATCATTGCAGAAGGTGCAAGCATATCTGCTCCCGCCTTGGCTGCCGTGACGCTTTGCTTCACTAAACCTTCTAAGGTTTGATCATTGTGAACGTGCTCGCCATCGTAAATACCACAATGGCCATGAGTGGTGTATTCGCAAAAACAAATATCCGGCACCACCATCATCTCAGGACACGCTTGTTTGATGGTGCGTGTCATGCGTGCCAATAAGCCGTTTTCTTGCCAAGTGTCGCTGCCTGTTTCGTCTTTGTGATGGGAGATGCCAAAGGGCATGACAGCGCGAATGCCAAGGTTGTACAAAGCTTGAATTTCTTCTGCCAGTTCTTGTTCTGGGTAACGGCAGATACCGGGTAAGGTTGAAATAGGTTGCTGCTGGGAAATGCCTTCTTCAATAAAGATCGGATGAATCAAGTCGGCAAGTTTAAAGTCGTTTTCACGTAACATGTCGCGCATTGTTTCGCTGCGTCGTAGGCGGCGAAGACGTTTTAGGGGCGTAGTTGGAGTCATGAATGTTTGCTCTGATTAGGACTCGCAGTTTATGCGAATCGGGTGAAACACAGATGTCATCAAACCTGAGACGACACATCTTACAGCTTGTGTGAGTAACCAGATTGAAAGGCAAAACAAGAGAGCGATGTGGGGCGCTGACCATAGCAAGCTAGCGTCAGGCTTGTCGAAGACGTGTTACAGAATGAGCTTATGTGTGATGAAAATCAAGTAATTTGAGGGTTGCTTAAGATAGGAAAGGGCTCAATCGAGTGCTACAAGCAATTAAAAACTTAAAAACCGAAGAGGGCATTAAGCTCACGTTTTTATTTGAGCTAAGACGAAATTTCATCGTGATATTTTCGGTTTAATCAATGCATTCTCAATAACCAAATGGTCTGCATATGATTGTAAGTAACGTTTCTGATGGACTCATCAACGATCAAGCTAAACAAGAATGGCTTTCATACTGGCAACACTTTAGTGCGCAGCACAACAAATATTGCAGTGAAGTTAACTGCGTTGCAGAGCATGCTCATGGTGTGTTAGTGAAAACGCCCAATGATGAGCAGCAGCTGTACGTGATTCCATTATGCAAGGCGCACAGTGAAAACCTAGACAGCTCTCTTGAAATTGCCGAGGGAACTGAAGTGATACCCGCCAATCTCACATTATAATTTGTGGGTAACGCGTTGCGTGATCACAGCGCGTTACCCCATCGCTGCTATTTTTTCTTGTAGACGCGTTCCGGCCGGCCCACTCGGCCATGATGAATAACGGCGTGAACAAAGCCTTTGGCGGTTAGAAACTCAAGATAACGACGGGCCGTCGTTTTACTGATGCCGACCTCCTTACCTAAAGTGTCCGCGGTGTAAATTTCTTCACTGTCATCAAATGCTTCGGTGACTTTATCCAGCGTCAGCTCATCAATGCCTTTGGGTAATTGCTGAAGGTGCGCAGTCTTGGATTGAAAGTTAAAGAGTTCATCAACATGTCGCTGGTTGATGCTGTCGTTGGCTTTTAGTGAACTGGTGTATTTAAGATAGCGATCAAGCGAATCTGCGAGGCGATCATAAGAAATCGGTTTTAACAAATAGTCAAAGACGCCACATCTCACCCCTTCGCGCACGGTTTCCATATCATTGGCAGCAGTGATAAATATGACATCGGGCGCGCTTTTTGACGACGTAATTTCCTTTAATAAGTCGATGCCTTTGCCATCCGGCAGATAGTTATCCAACAACACCAATTTCGGTTTAAGCAGTTGAATCATTTTTTTGGCTTCCGCCACGCTTTTAGCGATGCCAATAGGGCGAAATCGCTGAGTCTGCTGCAAATAATATGAATGAAACTCGGCGATATTGTTTTCGTCTTCGACGATTAGTACGTCATAGGTTTCCATCTTTTGTACTCACGTTTGGAATAAATAAAGAAAAAATGGTTCCGGCTGGCTCTGCACTATCCACAACAATGTTTCCGCCTGCGCGGGTTACAAAGTGATGAACAAGGTAGAGGCCAATGCCATGGCCTGGCTGATCTTTGCTTGTGATCCCTTTTTCAAATAGGGATTCTGCGATTTTTTGAGGAATACCGGTTCCGTTGTCTGCCACTTCGACAATCAACTCACTCTCACCATAATCGGAGAGCAATATCGTTACCCGTTTATTGCTGTCCGGATTTTTGAGCGTAGCTTCGTAGGCATTGTCGAGCAGATTACCAACGATGGCCGCCAGTTCGTCTTCGGTAATCCGTGCTGGCGCGTGGTGTAACTGACAAAATGGATCGAATTCAAGTGTCAGCCCCAACTCATGAGCGCGAGTGTATTTACCCAGTAGCAAACCGGCGATGACCTTAGAGTTGAAGGTACGAGCAATAAAATCAATCAACTGTTGATGCGTTTCAGTTTCTTGACGAATGGCTTTCAGTGCTTGGTCGTAAGCACCAATTTGAATTAGCCCGCTGATGGTGGAAAGCTTATTGGCATATTCATGGCTAAGTACACGTAAATTATCGGTTTGTTGTCGAATGTTGTTGAGCTGATAATTGAGCGTACTTTTGTCATTTCGTGGGCGAAAACTCACGACCCATCCAATATCATGGTTGTTTTCCCAAATCCGTACTCGGGTGGCCACTAACGTTTCCCCGTTGCAGGTAATCACTTCGTGTTGACGTTCTTGAATGTCTTGGTCGCCATTGAGTTTTACACCATAGAAAAACTCACACGGTGTGATAAATTCACTCACCATTCGCCCACGCAGGTAATCTAAATGGCGGGCAATACCGAGAATACGTAAGGCTTCCTGGTTGGCCGAGAGAAAGCGTCCTTGTTTGTCGATAGCAATAATGCCTTCATACACCGCTTCTAACACCGAGTTTTGCACCCGCAGTGAGAGAGCGATCTCTTCCGGTTCCATACCATACATTTGGCTTTTTATATGACGAGAAAACGCCCAAGCGCCGAGTGTTGAGCAGCCTAATATGATCAAAAGCGCAAAGAAGAACGGATAAGAGTAAAGGAGTAACCAAGTGCTGACGGTATCCAACAGATAACCGATGGAGACGACGCCAATAATTTCTCCTTGCAGTGAAACCACCGGTGATTTACCTCGAATGGCTAATCCAAGGCTTCCTTTTCGAATCGAATAGTAATGCTCCCCCAATTCTAATGCTCGGGCGTTATCTCCCCCTTGCATCGGATAGCCGACTTTTTGTGGGTCTGGATGCGCAAGACGAATGCCTTGGTCATCACCCACAACAATGAAGTCAGCGTCAGAAATTTTCTGCAGGCGAGCGATTTGTTTTTCCACTTTGGCGTCATTATGTTCGGTAATCGCGGTGATTAATTGCGGATCACTGGCGATTTCCCGTGCCTGAATGACCGCTCTTGTGCTGACTTGATGAGTCAATGTGTTGGATAAAATGTAGTGAAAGTAAGCAGCAATCAATAGCAATTGAATACTCACCACGACAAACAACAGCGCCCAAACGCGCTGGCGAAATGTCATGTTGCGACAGAAATGGTGATAAAAGGCTCGTTTCGGCATGTGATCTTCGTAGCAAAGTGTGAACGATGAATTTATGAAACTAAAGGAGGAAGAGAACTGATCTCGATCTAGTGGAGCTAACATTTGTCAGTCTCTTCCTACAAATCGTTTAACCGATCACATATTTGATCATGACACCCGCGGCGACAGCAGAACCAATCACGCCTGCAACGTTAGGCCCCATGGCGTGCATGAGCAAAAAGTTTTGCGCATTGGCTTCAAGACCTACTTTGTTGGAGACGCGCGCTGCCATCGGAACGGCAGAAACCCCCGCCGAACCAATCAATGGATTCACTTGCTCAGACGTAAAACGGTTAAGCAGCTTCGCCATCAATATCCCGGCGGTGGTCCCGATACAAAATGCCACGATGCCCAATGCCAAAATGCCAATGGTTTCTGCTTGCAGAAATTTATCGGCCATCAGTTTTGAACCCACAGAGAGACCAAGGAAAATTGTCACGATATTGATGAGTGCGTTTTGTGCTGTGTCAGACAAACGCTCAACAACACCACATTGGCGCATCAGGTTACCAAAACAGAACATGCCAAGCAGTGGCGTGGCTGAAGGTAATAACAGAGCGATAAGCACCAATAGCAGCAGTGGGAAGCAGACTTTTTCTAGCTTGCCGACTTTACGCAGTTGCTGCATGGTGATTTGGCGCTCAGCAGGCGTGGTTAACGCGCGCATAATAGGTGGCTGAATCAGTGGCACCAGCGCCATATAGGAGTAGGCCGCTACGGCAATAGCACCTAGCAACTCGGGCGCCAGTAGGCTAGATACGTAAATCGCCGTTGGGCCATCGGCGCCGCCGATAATACCGACCGCAGCGGCTTGAGCAACGCTAAAGTCCATCATGCCGATACTACTCAAACCCAGAGCGCCCAGTACCGTAGCAAAGATACCAAATTGCGCGGCGGCGCCAAGCAGAAGGGTTTTCGGGTTGGCAAGTAGAGGACCAAAGTCCGTCATTGCCCCGACACCCATGAAGATCACCAACGGCCCGACACCGGAAGCAATAGCGACGCTGTAGAAGGTATATAACATTCCATCAGAGTACTGATATTCCTCGGCTAATAGATGAACATTGGTTAGTTCGGTGGGAGTTGCGGTTGCGAGGGCGGCTTTGACTTCGCTTGCAGACTCAGCGGTAATATTCAGTGCTGAAGCAAAAGCGGACATCACGTCCGGTTTCGCGGCATGCAGCGCATTTTCGACGGCCGACATCGCCAAACCAGCGTCCGGTAAGTTGGCAAGAATGCCACCAAAGCCAATTGGCACCAATAGCAAGGGTTCAAATTGTTTGACGATGGCCAAATACAACAATAATAAGCCGACAATGATCATTACGGCTTGTCCCAATTCCAAATGGAACAGACCGAAGTCATTGATCAGAGCATAAACTTTTTCCATGGTTCAGGCTCCCGTTACGCGATTTGTAGCAGTGGTGCGCCAACATCCACCGCATCACCTTCTGAAACGTCAATGCTGGTAATTTGGCCAGTGCGCGGTGCGCGAACCTCAGTCTCCATTTTCATCGCTTCAAGAATGAGTAAAACCTGACCTTCTTCTACGTTATCCCCTGGTTTAGTATGAATTTTCCAAATGTTACCAGCGAGTGGTGCGCTCATTGGTTCTGCATTGGCCGCGGGCGCAGGTGCGCTTACCGCAGGTTGAGTGGTTGTCGCTGAAGCGACTTGGGTAACATCGCCCCCTTCGTTGACTTCAACCACATACGATTGATTGTTAACAGTTATGGTGTAAGTGCTTGGTTGCTGAGATTGTGTCATTTTGGTTTTCTCTGTTTTAGCAGGGGTTGATTGAGAGGCAGAAGGAACGGGCTCAAAGGCCTCAGGGTTGTGGCGATTTTCAAGGAATTTCCAGCCGACTTGCGGGAAGAGCGCAACCGTCAATACGTCATCGATAAGGTCATCGGCGAGAGTCAGGTTTTTCTCTTTGGCTTGCGATTTCACATCGGTTATCAGCGCGTCGAGCTCGGGTGGCAGTTGATCAGCAGGGCGGCAGGTTAGTGGTGTGTCGCCATCAAGTACTTGTTTTTGCAGCGCGGCATTGACTGGCGCCGGCGTGCGACCATATTCGCCTTTTAGAATTCCAGCGGTCTCTTTGGTAATGGTTTTATAACGCTCACCCATCAAGACGTTAATCACGGCTTGAGTGCCGACAATCTGTGACGTCGGGGTTACCAGAGGAATAAAGCCAAGCTCTTCGCGAACTTTCGGTATCTCAGTGAGGACTTGATCAAGCTTATCCTCGGCGTTTTGCTGTTTAAGCTGGCTTTCCATGTTGGTCAGCATGCCACCAGGCACTTGAGCAACGATAATTCGCGAATCAGCACCTTTTAGTTGCCCTTCAAATGCCGAGTATTTTTTGCGAACCTCGCGGAAATAAGCTGCAATTGATTCGAGCTTTTCGATGTTAAGCCCGGTATCAAATGGGGTCTCTTTGAGTGTGGCGACTAACGATTCGGTCGCAGGATGCCCATAAGTACCGCTCATGGAGGAAATCGCAGTATCCACTCGGTCAACACCGGCCTCAATGGCTTTAATGATGGTCATGTCGGCAAGGCCTGCCGTAGAGTGGCAGTGGAGGTGCAGAGGAACATCCACTTGCTTCTTGAGCGTTGAGACTAGCTCCTCAGCTTGATACGGGGTGAGAATGCCCGCCATGTCTTTGAGTGCGATAGAATCGACGCCAATTTCACTTAATTGCTGGGCAATATCGACCCAAGTTTGTAAGTTGTGGGCAGGGCTAGTGGTATAACACAGTGTCCCCTGAGCGTGAGCCTGGTTGTTTTTGACCGCAGTTATGGCTTGTTGCATGTTACGAGGATCATTCATCGCATCAAATACGCGGAACACATCCATGCCATTGGTAACGGCGCGTTCGACGAATTTATCCACGACGTCGTCAGCGTAATGGCGATAACCCAGTAAATTTTGTCCGCGCAGTAGCATTTGTAATGGTGTTTTAGGAATCGCTTTTTTTAGTTCGCGAAGGCGTACCCATGGGTCTTCACCAAGAAAGCGAATGCAACTATCAAAAGTGGCGCCACCCCAACATTCAAGAGACCAGTAACCGATGTCATCCAGTTGTTGAGCGATAGGCAGCATGTCATCTAAGCGAAGACGGGTTGCGAATAATGATTGGTGCGCGTCACGTAAGACAACGTCAGTAATGCCAATGGCTTTTTTTGACTCAGACATGAGTATTCCTTTTACAGCGAGTTTTGTTGAATTCTTTTGTGATGAACGGCCGCCGCCAGCACAGCAACCAACTGATTGTCTTGTTGCGCTGAAGTTGGGGGTGTCACAGTGCTTGTTGCCGGTGTTGGTTCAACATGAGGGAACCAACGAGCAATCAGGTTGGACATAGCGGTGACGGCGAACACCAAAAAGACTAAGAAAATGAAGACGAACCCCATACCTAATGTCATTAGGTTGAGTCCTTCGGAAAAGAGATTTGACTGCATAAGTGCTCCCAAAATAGATGGAGGAGCAAAGGCTTCCCTTTGCTCCTAATGAAACAAAAAACGTAATTAACCTCCGAGTACGCCAAACACGACGCTGGCAATGATCAGCACCAAGCCGCCACCAAGACGTGACGAAATTTGCGCGTAAGACAGGAGTGACATGCGATTGGATGCGGCTAATACTTCTAAGTCGCCGGAACCGCCTCGGTTTGCCATACAAAGCCCTGCGGTAATGGAAGATTCAACCGGGTAGAAGCCCATCACCCAACCGCCAAGAGAAGCACCAAAGATGGCACCAATAACCACAAGTGCAGCAATGACCAGGTTGGTGAAGTTGAGGGCGTTAATGATTTCGCCAAGGTCGGTATAGGCAATACCAACCCCTACCATCAGTACCCAAAGCAGTTGTTTTGAGAAGAAAGAAGAAAGACGTTTTGCACCTTCTTTAATTTCATCTGAACACAAACCACATGCGTTAATGATGGCAACCAAAATCACCATATACGCAAACGTGTGGATTTTGACATCACCAAAACCAGGTAAGATGTCTTTGGAGAGTGCCGCTGCAAAGGTATAAACACAGGCAGAAAGCATTAAGCCAATCGCGATTTCACGAGGTGTGATTTTGGCTTCTTTTTGCTCTTCAACGCTAAAGTTAGATTTACGTAATAGCTCGCCGTTACCGGTGAGTGCTGGCATCTTTTGACCAATTCCGTTGAGTACAGCTGCGGCAACAATCGCGACAATATTCGCGATGGTCAAAATAGCGATAGCGATCGAGTAGTACTGCTCTTTTGAGCCGCCAGTGACGGATTCATAGATTTCAGACAGAGGAATTGCCCCGGCACCGTTACCACCACCCATAATAGGTAGTACATATAACATCATGATTTCTTTGACAGAAATTCCAAAAATCAACCCACCTAAAATGCCGAGAATCGAAGCGCCAGCGACGGCCGCTAAAATGGTCGGAATGTAGCCAATGAGAGACTTGATTAAGAGTTTGCGGTTAACGGCAAGAATCGACCCAGTGATCAATACAGCAATAAAGAGATCGAGAAAATCCGTGCCTTTCATGACATCGGTTACTGTCGCGATTTCGTTATCCGTTAATAAGTCAGCGTGAACAAACCAAGCCGCAACTAGAAATATCATTACAGGTGCACCACCGATATATTTGTTGAAGATCGGTAGACGGTTCCCTAATTCACCAAATAAGGCACCAACCACAAACATAAATCCAAAGCCACCCACAATATTATTTGGGATAGTATCGGTTACGTGTGCGATTAAAATAACCATGAATAAGATGCAGTAGAGAGGTAAGGGCAGACCAAAAATTCTGACTTGTGATAACATCGCTAAGCCAGGACTTTGTCCTTCATTTATAGTTAGTGTTTTTTCGTTCATCATAAATATTCCATTGTTGATGTTTCCTTACTAATTTATGAAGAATTACTTAGCTTAACTGTGAGTGTGATCATTTAACGTTATGGCTTAAAAAGGTACTTATGAATTTAAAGTTTTTAACTCGTTCATTTCTTTTTATTTCAACGAGTTAAGTAATAAAAATCATTAAATTCATAAAGATTTTTTAGTCGCAAAAAATAGTCGACATCGATCATTATTTTCAATCGCCCATTCGCTCACTATTTACTTGTCGAGATATGGGGATGAATAAGATGTTAGACACTTATACATTAAGCCGAGTGAGTGCTAGAAATCAGAAGAAGTGGTCTGATATAGCGGCGTTTTTACAACGTTTCAACCTTGGCGTCGACACGGACGTAGAGCGATTTATTGTCGCGTATTCAGGCGAGGAAATTGTAGCCTGCGGTGGAATAGCCGGAAATATTCTTAAATCAATTGCGATAAATGAGCAATTACATGGTTCAGGATTTTCATTAAGATTAATGACTGAATTAACGTCTTTGGCTTATGAAATGGGACGATATGAATTATTTCTATTTACTAAACCACAGAATGCTAAATTATTTAGGCAATCTGGTTTCTTTCCGATTGCAAAAGTAGATGAGACATTAGTTCTTCTCGAAAATAGCCAATATCGACTAAGAAACTATTGTCGTAAACTCAAAAAATCAAAAGTTGATGGTGGAAGAATTGGAAGTGTGGTTATTAATGCGAATCCATTCACATTAGGACACCAGTATTTAATTGAACAGGCGGCGAAAGATTGTGAGTGGTTACATTTAATCGTTGTTAAAGAGGAAGGAAGTGAATTCTCTTACCACGACAGATTAGAAATGATTAAAAAAGGCATCAGTCACATTCCTAATGTTACTGTTCATCCAGGCTCCAGTTATATTATTTCAAGAGCGACATTTCCTACCTACTTTATTAAATCGCAAGGCTTAGTCAATTACTGTCATACCGCTATCGATTTACAAATTTTTCGTCATTACATTGCGCCAGCTTTAGGCGTCACTCATCGCTACGTCGGCAGTGAGCCTGACTGTGTAGTGACCAGTCACTACAACCAGCAAATGAAATACTGGCTCACCACCGATGACCTGAAGTGGCCACCGATTGATGTGGTTGAATTGGAAAGAAAAACCGCGCATCAACAACCGATATCAGCTTCAACGGTACGTTCGCTACTGAAAAAAGGGCAGGTTAAACAGCTGGATTCGCTACTGCCACAGACATCCATCGATTACATCCAGAGTCATCACTTGTGCACCGCGACGCGCTCTGGGGAGCTTGCGGCTGTTTAGCCGCCGAATAAATTAACGTGTAAAGGTTTATTGAATGAAGATTATACAACCCGCTTTTGCAGGCACACTGGAGTCCAGTGACTTGCAGGTTCGTATCGCGCCTAACCCTGACGGAGCAATAGACATTGCTCTCGACAGTTCGGTGCAAAAGCAATTTGGCACTGCAATTGAACAATTAGTGCGTGACGTGCTTAGCAACATGGGCGTTGAGTCGGCTGTGCTTGAGATTGAAGACAAAGGGGCTTTGGATTGCGTGATTAAAGCGCGAGTTCAAGCGGCGGTGATGCGCGCTGCAGAAACGAAACAGATGGAATGGAGAGCGCTATCATGAGTCAATTACGTCGCAGTATGCTGTTTGTGCCCGGTGCCAACGCAGCGATGCTCAGCAATACCTTTATCTACAAGCCAGACGCGATCATGTTTGACTTAGAAGACTCGGTATCAATCCGTGAAAAAGATACCGCAAGAATGTTGGTGTTTCATGCACTACAACACCCATTTTATCAAGATGTTGAGACCGTGGTCCGAGTAAACCCTCTCGACTCTGAACACGGTCTCAATGACCTTAATGCCGTGGTGCGTGGTGGGGCAGATGTCGTTCGTCTTCCCAAAACCGATAATGCGGAAGATGTACTGGAAATGGAGCGTCATATTGCCGACATTGAACGTCAGTGTGGACGAGAGGTTGGCAGCACCAAGATGATGGCTGCGATTGAGTCTGCAAACGGCGTCAACAATGCGGTTGAGATTGCGCATTGTTGCCCACGCTTGATTGGTATTGCGCTTGGCGCAGAAGATTATGTTCGTGATCTTCGCACCCAACGCTCTCCAGAAGGAACTGAGCTGTTATTTGCGCGCTGCTCGATTCTACAAGCCGCGCGCTCCGCAGGGATTATGGCCTTTGATACTGTGTATTCCGACGCCAATAATGAAGCCGGATTCTTGCGTGAGGCGGAACACATCAAACAACTGGGCTTTGATGGTAAATCGCTGATTAACCCGCGCCAAATTGAAATCATCCATAACGTTTTTGCGCCTACGCAAAAAGAAGTGGATTACGCCAATCGCGTCATTGAAGCCGCAAAAGAGGCGGAAGAACAAGGGTTAGGCGTGGTGTCGTTAAACGGAAAAATGGTCGATAGTCCAATCATCGAGCGCGCACGTTGGACGCTTCAAAAAGCACAATCAGGCATCAAACAGTAAGGCAGCATCATGGCAGAATTTGAATTTAATCTAAACCTTCCTCAAGCGTCATCATTGACTGCATTTAGCGGTGCGAATTGTACAACGCCTTACTTGATGGATGAGAAGACAAAAACCAGTCGCAAAATAAAAGCCGGACTTGAGCAAGCGATACGTGACTCTGGGCTTGAAGATGGCATGACGATCTCTTTTCACCATGCCTTTCGTGCTGGAGACAAAGTGATCAACATGGTCATGGATACCATTGCGTCGATGGGATTTAAGAACCTAACGTTAGCGCCAAGTTCACTCACGGGGATTCATTCTCCCATCGTTGAGCACATTCGCAATGGGGTTGTAACCAAGCTTTATACCTCAGGTATCCGCGGCGAATTAGGTGAAGCGATTTCCCGTGGGTTACTGAACGAGCCCGTCCATATTCACTCTCATGGTGGGCGCGTGCATTTGATTCAAAGTGGTGAGTTAAAGATTGATGTCGCCTTTATCGGTGTCCCGTGCTGCGATGAGTTTGGTAATGCGAATGGCATCAATGGGCAATCTCGCTGTGGGTCTTTAGGGTATGCGAAAGTGGACGCCCAGCATGCCAAGCATGTGGTGATGTTAACGGAAAGCTTAGTCGCGTATCCAAATCATCCGGCGTCGATCACTCAAGACTATGTCGATGCCGTGGTTGAAGTTTCAGAAGTTGGGGATCCGGCAAAAATTGGTGGCGGGGAAACACGTTTAACCAGTAACCCGAGAGAGTTACTGATCGCCAAACGTGCCGCTGATGTCATTATTCATTCACCTTATTTCAAACAAGGGTTCAACTTACAAACCGGTTCGGGTGGCGCGTCACTGGCCGTAACGCGCTTTCTTGAAAACGAAATGGTTAAGCAGGATATCAGCGCTGAGTTTGCATTGGGTGGTATCACTTCAACCATGGTCGCCATGCACGAAAAAGGCTTAATAAAACATCTACTTGATGTGCAATGCTTTGATGCAGGCGCAGCCGATTCGTTAGCACGTAACCCAAATCATATCGAAATTTCCGCCAATGAATACGCAAACCCGTCTTCTAAAGGCGCGGTGGTTGATCGCTTAGATATTGTGATTCTTAGCGCACTGGAAATTGATACTCAGTTTAATGTCAATGTCATTACAGGCTCTGACGGGGTGATTCGAGGCGCATCCGGAGGTCACTGCGATACGGCGGCCGGCGCTAATCTCGCGATTGTTGTTGCGCCTTTGGTTCGCGGACGGATTCCAACAGTGGTGAACCGAGTGTTGAATACGGTGACGCCTGGTGAGTCAGTTGATGTTCTGGTGACCGATCATGGGATTGCCGTTAATCCAGCCCGCAACGATGTACGCCAGCAATTAGTGAGTAAAGGCATTGAAGTGGTCGAGATTGAAACCTTGTATCAACGTGCGATGACGCTAACAGGGAAACCTGAACCGATTGAGTTTGATGACACTATCGTCGGTTATGTTCGTTACCGTGATGGCTCGGTGATTGATGTTATTAAGAGGGTAAAGCAATGACCTTTGACCGCCAAGTACATGCGGTCGGGCTTGACGAGATATTGGCGAGTAAAGAAGCTCGGATGAAACGACAACAGGAGTGGCTTCGCCGCCACTCCGCGCCTTTGCTCTCCTTCACCGTTAATATTCCCGGCCCCTACAAGTTGACATCGAATTCTCACAAAGTGTTTGAGCAAGGCGTGGAAGCGATAAGCCGGCTGTGCAAACACCATGATTGTGACATCGTTGCTCGCCAACTTGTGACTAAGAATACCGGGCCAGAAGGCCTATTTGTGGTCAACGCCGTGAGTGCGTCTGTGCTCAAAAAGTGGATGATTCAAATTGAGACGCAGCATCCGCTTGGCAGGCTTATGGATCTTGATGTGATCGGCACTGATGGCAAAATCATTTCTCGCCAAGGAGAGCAGATGCCGCGGCGCAAATGTTTTATTTGTGAGCAAGACGCGGTGGTTTGTGCGCGCAGCCGTCGCCATTCGCTCGATGAGCTTAACCGCGCGATTGATGACATGGTAAAAGAACATGAATGCAGCGCTTAATCTTTTAGTTGGCGCTGAGCATTTTTGTGAAGCGCCGATTCAAGCGGACCGAACGGTTCGCGTTGACTTATTCAAATTAGTCTCTGAACTGGCGTATCACGCGATGCTGGTTGAAGTGCACTTAACGCCTAAACCGGGGCTGGTGGACTTGCTTAATAATGGAGCCCATTCTGACATGGATGTTCGATTATTCGAACGCAGCGCAGAAGCAATTAAACCTTTTATTTATCAGTTTCTTGTGGCGGGATTTGAACATCGAAAGCATGGCGCGGATCACTTGCTGTCGGTATTGAGGCCGATAGGTCTTGAAGCCGAGCAAGCAATGTTTAAAGCAACGCAAGGCGTAAACACGCATAAAGGAATGATATTTAGCCTCGGTCTGATATGCGGTGCTGTCGGTTGGTTAAAAGGCAAAAGTTTGGCGGTGGATGCTGTGCACATTAGCCATGTGATCAAGCGCTGCTGTGCAACGTTAGTCTTTGATGAGCTTAAAATTGCTCAGCTCCAACCGCAAAGCCACGGTGAAAAGTTGTTTCAACAATATGGGCTCACGGGCGCAAGAGGCGAAGCCGCCTCGGGGTTTGCCACCATTACCCAATTTAGCCTTCCTGCTTATGAACAGGCCATCGCAAGAGGGCAGAGCACTGAACACGCACTTTGGCAAACGTTACTGGTACTCATGGCGAACAATCAAGATACCAATGTGGTGTCTCGTGGCGGCATGCATGGCCTGCGTTTTGTACAAAATGCTGCGTGGCAACTTCTACAGCAGGGCGGCAGCGATAACCCACATCTTGAGCAAAAGCTTATTGAGTTGAATCAGCAGTTTACGGATCGTCGCTTGAGCCCCGGAGGCAGCGCTGACCTCCTGGCGATGACATGGCTCATCGCTCAGTTAAATCATCTCAATCAACATTGCCAGTAACTGGCAGCAATCAAACAAGGATTTATTTCGATGAAAATGTATACCGATGTACTGGTTCTCGGCATTGCTGGCAATTTTGCAGGTCACCTGCAGCAAGCGGGAGAAGCGGAAGATTTTGCGCAACTTGAAGGTGCCGACCTGGCGAAACCACAAGCGTTGTTTCCAATTTATGTGCCTTCGGAGAGCAACTCATTCTTAACCAATTTTCCTCTGAGCCACAATGCCATACAACTGCCTCTTGATGTCGACCATTTACAGATTGAGCCGGAAGTCGGGCTGTTATGCGATGTCGTGTATGACCAGTATCATCATGTGGTTGATTTAAAACCCAAAGCATTCGGCGCGTTTAATGATTGTTCGATAAGACGCCCTGATGCCAATAAGATTAGTGAGAAAAAGAATTGGGGGACGGCGTCAAAAGGAATTGCTGAGACCTTGTTGCCAATAAGCCAGCTTGCGCCGGGCGGCGAGATTGATCAGTACCGCATTGCAAGTTTTCACAAACGGGGTGAGGGGTTTGAGCTCTACGGTGAAGATTGTGAGATTTCTGGATACACCTACTTCTATGACCAATTACTTTCTTGGATCAGCGAGCAGATGAATCAACAGCAAGACTCCGGGCCAAAAGAGAATATCAAACACATGATTGCTGAAGCGGATTATCCACAACAAGTCTTATTAGCGCTTGGGGCAACCCGATATACTCCGTATGGGGAAACTAATTTTCTGCAGCGTGGTGATGTCAGCATGGTGGTGGTTTATGACCAGCGTAGCTATACGCCGCAACAAATTCGCCAGCTAGCCGCGAGCAATCAACTTCAAAAAAGTGGCATTTCAGCGGTGGTTCAAACCGTGTTCTAACCAAGAGCTGCATCCTATTTTGTAGGGCGGTGCTGGCGGGGTCAGCGCTGTTTTTTTGCCTAACATCTGTGTTATCGGGACACGAATGTTAGGCTTTTCTTGTTTTAAGAGCGAGAGAAAATGGGTTGATGAGCCGGCCGCTTAGAACTCAATGTTGTGAATTTTTCTTCACAAAAGCGATCTGCGGCACATTTTTTATGGTCTAGTTCATCATCTAAATTGATGAGGCAATTCAACTTTATTGATGGATGTTGTCGGTGATTTCCGAAACTAAGCGGGAGAGAGGCTCTCAACCGAGTTGGAGACATTTTTCATCATTCTTAACCCTTCACGCTTAATACACTCTGCTAATGGATTCTCGGCCATATCCGCTCGCCAAATAAACGATAAAGTCCGCTTTATTTTGAGATCTTGTGGAACGTTGAGCACCACCAATTGACCACTGTTGATCATCGGCTTTACGTCTAAATAGGGTAGGCAGGTGATGTAGGGACCATTGGCGACCATACTACGAATCACCGGGACGTGTTCGTACTCACGCCATACGTCTAAATCATCGATCAGTGGGTTGATTGAACTATCAAATTCTTTGCGCGTACCCGACCCTTTTTCACGTAACACCCATTTGGCTTGTTCAAGCTGAGCCAATGTCACTTCATCACTCAGGGCATACGGATGATGGGCAGAGGCGACAATCGTCAGGCAGTCTTTACACCACACCATTTGATGCAATCGACTGTCGTCACAGCGACCTTCAATAACGCCTAAATCATATTGATAATCCAGTACTCCTTTAAGCACGCTGTTGGTGCTCTTTACATCGAGAGAGATGCGCATTTCTGGAAAATCGTTATCAATATTACTGATAAGGTCGGGAAGCAAGTGTTCAGCTGGGGTTTGGCTGGCAACGACACGGATTTCACCACTTAACAAGTGCTGCTCATAAAAGCCCATCTCAATTTGCTGTGCGTCTTGCAGTAAGCGCTTGGCTTTGGGCCGTAGCCATACGCCCCAGTGAGTGAGCATCATGCGTTTGCCTTGACGCTCAAAGAGGGGGCGACCAAGCATCTTTTCCAGTTGAGCGAGAGACATACTGGTGGCGGATTGCGTCAGTGACAGCTTGGTAGCAGCTAAGCTGACACTGCCCGTATCAGCGACCGCATCAAATACCGTTAATTGCTTTAAAGAGTAACGCATCGACACCTCATCCATTGTCTTTCAACTCAAGGGTTTATTGTAAATTTAATTTCACATATATCAATATTTTTGATGAGGTTTTTTATTATTATCAATTTTACCTCCTAGATGACGCTCCTTATGGTGAAAGAGAACAAGCGCTTGGCTTGTGACGCTATGGAGAAATGATTATGGAAATACATGTAGGAGGCGAGAATGTCGGTTGTTGCTTCATCCAATGAACATTTATTGACGCCTTTTGAAATGATGAAAGAGGCAGAACAGTTTGCGAAAAAGAAAACGCAAAAAAGCACATCAATGATGTTGAGCTTAGCGGTGATGGCGGGTGCCTTTATTGGCTTGGCATTTGTGTTTTACATCACCGTGACCACAGGCAGTGATGGGAGCAGTTGGGGGGTAAGTCGTCTGATAGGCGGTTTGGCCTTCAGCATGGGCTTGATGCTGATTGTGCTCTGTGGTGCCGAACTGTTTACCAGCTCGGTCCTCTCAAGCATTGCTTGGGCAAATAAGCAGCTACAGTTTGGTCGTATGCTACGTATTTGGGCAACAGTGTATGTGGGAAATTTTATCGGCGCGATGCTGCTGTTACTCATTGTCACTGGTGCAGGGTTATACCAACTTGATGGCGGAAATTGGGGGTTAAATGCCTTGCAAATTGCCCAGCATAAACTGCATCACACGCCGATTCAGGCATTTTCGTTAGGCGTATTGTGTAACGTACTGGTGTGTTTAGCCATCTGGCTTACATTCTCATCGAAAAATGCGCTGACCAAAGCGGCGATGACCGTATTACCCGTTGCCATGTTTGTCTCTAGTGGCTTTGAGCACTGTGTGGCCAATATGTTTATGGTGCCACTCGGTATTACGATTCACAGCTTTGCCCCAGAGGCCTTTTGGTTACAAGTTGGCGTAGAGGCCAGTCTATTTGCCGATTTGACGCTGTCTCATTTTGTGACCAGCAACTTAATTCCAGTCACCCTTGGCAATATCGTTGGCGGAGCGGTATTGGTCGGCCTGGCGAACTGGTGTATCTACCGTAAGCCACAGCTTAACTCCGTTTCTATCCAACCTATTATTCACACTCAAGATCTACAATCTGTTAAGGAAAGTCCTATGAATGCCACCATTTTAGTTCGCGATGTTATGAACGTTCGTCCTACGACCTTAACCGCTGATATGCCCGTGGAACACGCACTGGATATTTTGCTCGATGCCAACATGCACGGTGCACCCGTCGCCGATGTTCACGGCAATTTAGTCGGTTTTTTCTCGGTACATGATGTAATGGTTGAGTTGTGGTGTCAGGATTATTTACCCGAAAAGGGGCAGACTGTAGTCGATTTGATGAGCCGCGATGTCATCGCGCTAAACACGGAAGATAAGCTGGTGGATGTGGTTGAGTTTATGTGTATTGATAAAGAGCAACTGTATCCAACCACCAGTATGGGGTTTGCCACCCAGTGGAGTTCGTTGTCTCTGGAGGAACGCGCTAAGAATATGCAAGTCAGCCAGCCACATATTTTACCCGTTCTCGACAAAGGCGAGCTGTGTGGTGTGATCGATCGCCAACATGTTGCTTCGGCGCTGAGAACAATCTATGGCGAGAGAATGCGTGTCGTTGATGTCGAAGACCAACAGCCACCTCTACGGGCATAACGCTCAGTGTTGATTATCGCCCCCGACACTGCTCGGTGTTGGGGGCGATAGGGTCAGTCTTGATGGTCTAAGGTACGGCTAACTTTACACGGATTGCCCACCGCAACACTATTTGGTGCGATTGACCGAGTTACAACGCTGCCGGCACCGATGGTCGAGCCACGGCCGATGGTCACACCAGGCATAATGATACAGCCGCCCCCAATCCAGACATCATCTTCGATGGTAATGGGCTTGGCTTGACCGATATGCTGAGCTCGTTGGCGAGGTTCCAGTGGATGAATCGCCGTGTAAACCTGCACATTCGGTGCGATAAACACGTTATTGCCGATGATGAAATCCGTGCAATCAAGTACCACGAAGTTGTAGTTGATGAATACATTGTTGCCGATTTTTGTATTAAAACCGTAATCGACCCGCAGCCCTTTCTCAATATGGACGTTGTCACCCACTTGACCGAAAATATCCTTAATCAGCGCAGATTTTTGCTCGGCTTGACGAGCCGAGAGTTGATTGAATGCGTCGGTTTTATCCCGAGTATCAAAGCGAATTTCAACCAGTTCTGGATCGTTGATGTGATAAGGATGGCCGGCAATCATTTTTTCTAATTCAGTCATGGGGATATGCTCTACTAGGGGCTGGGCTCAAAAGTATAAACAAAGCCCCTAGAGGAAAAACATGCTGAAAATAGCTAAAGGCATGTATCAAATTGCTTTCACGTGCACTTTGCAACCCCATCGACAATTTTGCAGGCATCGCACCGAATATCGATGGTGCACGTATTGGTTAGCTCAGAGTGAGTCCAAGGAATATCAGTACAATCCCGACTAGGTGGTAGAGCTGAATAAACTCGCCAAGGAACACTGCCGACAGTAAAGCGCCAAACACGGGTATAAAGTGGACAGATAAACTGGCTTTGGCAGGCCCTAAGGCTTCCACACAGCGCATGTACAATAAAAATGCGCCAATCGATGGCAGGACACCGATGTACAATAAGCTCATGAGTGAGTGAGCATTCCAAATAGGCGCGGGGCCAGTATGTAATTCCCATAAATAAAACGGAAATAAGCACACAATCGCGATCATCATCTGGACTGACATTAAGCCCAAACGATTGAGCTCGGCCGGCATGCGTTTTAAGCCTATCGTATAAATAGCCCAGCAAACCATGGCGATGAAGATGATGAAGTCACCTTGGTTGATATTGAGTCCAAGCAAGTTTGCCCAATGACCTGCGGTGACAATCGTAATGACACCGCATAAAGAGAGCACGATGCCCGCAGCAAGACGCCAGGTCATGGCAAGCCCAAAAAACAATGCACCAAATAAACTGATCAGCAGCGGAATAAACGCGTTTAAAATTGTGCCGTTGGTGGCTGGCGTTGACTGGAGCCCCCAGTAAATTAGAGAGTTAAACGCGGCGAAGCCAGTGACCGAGGTTAGCGTGATCAAGCGCCAATGGGTGAAATACAAACGCCAGTCACGGCGTATCCAACGATAGGAAAATGGCAATAAGATTAGGCTGGCGAGTATCCAACGATCAAACGAAAGAGTTATGGGTGGAAGTTCATCTCTTACGGCGCGGCCAACAATAAAATTGCCTGCCCAGAACAAAGGGGGCAATAAGAATAGCAAGATAATCACAACCCGGCGATTAGATGATGGCTGTGCGGGTTTCACGCTTTCCATGGCGATATCTCTCCTTCTCCTCTTTCTTGGTGATGTGTCTATTGCCCACCCTAAGCAATGAGTGGTGCAGTAGCATGCCAATTATTGGATTGAGTGTCGAGGTATTCTTCTCATCATTCAATGTGTTGCTGGTAATTGCTTTGATCAATCTATTACCAAAAACAAACTGCGATTTAACGGAGAAAATCACTGATTTTTACTATAGTTACAAAGTAAACGACACCACGACAACCGAACATATCGATCGCGAAAATAGGAGGAAGTATGGAGTCGACGCAACACTCATTATCTGAATTGTTTGAACAACTAGGCCTAAGTGGTCATCGACAAGATATCGAGCAATTTATTGAGCAGCACAAAGGTAATGTCGGGCAGGGCGCTTTGCATCAAGCTTCGTTTTGGAATGACAGCCAAGCGAGCTTTTTGCGCCAATCCTTGGCTGAGGATGCAGATTGGGCAGAGTTGGTTGACCAACTGGATGTCTTGCTGCGAAATGAATAATCCCTTAGGCCGCCGTTTAACGTGGCGAGGATAGGAGTGAATTATGACGCATAGAGTGCAGCTATACTCACTGGCGACACCTAACGGGCAAAAGGTCGCTATTGCGTTAGAGGAAATGGCCCTTGAGTATGACGCGCACGCCGTGGATTCATGTGTCGGTGACCAGTTCGTTGAAGAGTTTCTCAGCATCAATCCGAACAACAAAATCCCAGCAATTGTTGACCCGGTTGGCGACCACGGTCAACCGCATGCCGTCATGGAATCCGGCGCCATTTTGATTTATTTGGCTGAAAAAACAGGGCTGTTTTTACCTCAAGATGCCATACGTCGTAGTCAAACTCTGCAATGGCTGTGCTGGCAAATTGGCGGGCTTGGCCCAATGTTGGCGCAGTATGGGCATTTCAGTTATTCCGTGCCCGTGGATGAAGACGTCAGTTATGCGCAGGCTCGCTATCGTGATGAGACTCAGCACTTACTTAATGTTTTAGAAAAACACTTGGAAGGCAAGGTGTATATCATCGGTGATGAGCTCACGATTGCCGATTTTGCCATCATGCCGTGGATTGTCTGCCTTGAGCAGCACTTTCAGGCCGGTGCAGTGTTTGGTCTTGATCAATACACCAATATCAAACGTTGGGTTGAGCGACTGTTAGCTAGGCCTGCCACTGCCCGGGCGATGACAGTTTGCGCGCTTGAGTCTTTACCGTAAAACCAACTATTGCGTACGTAAAGCCACCGTTGTCGGTGGCTTTTTATTTCGTGCGACACAAAATAGTGTCATGATACCTTGGTAACAGCTTGATTTAGGATGAAAATGCAAGGTTATTTATTGACTCTACTTGCGATGTTAGCGTTTGCGGGTAACTCGATTTTAAATCGCTTGGCCCTTGCGGACGGTAGCATTGATGCCGGTGCATTTAGCGTGATTCGTTTGCTATCTGGTGCGCTATGTTTAGGGGCTTTTTACCATATAAGTCGTGCGCAGCGAATCACGCTCAATCCTCAGCACCTTTTGAAGCTAATGCCTTTTGCGCTACCGCTACTTGGCTATGCATTAAGTTTTTCCTACGCCTATTTACATCTCACCGCGGGGACTGGGGCATTGATTTTGTTTGCCACCGTGCAACTCGTGCTGATTGCCTACCATTGGATGAGTGGCCATCGACTAACGGCTGGTGAGTGGTTTGGCGTCATGCTGGCCGTCGGCGGTTTTTGCCTACTGTTATTGCCCTCGGCAAGCCAACCTGACCTGATATCGGCGCTGTTAATGATGGTCGCTGGAATCTGCTGGGCAGTATTTACGGTTGTAGGAAAGAAAGCTGGGCAGCCATTGCGTTCAACCTACTGGGGATTTTTGGGGGCAGGGCTCATTGTGTTGGTGTTATCACCTTGGCTTGTTGAGCCCAAAGCGCTATCAACGCCTGGTGTGATATGGGCGTTGTTGTCTGGTGCTGTGATGTCGGCACTGGGGTATGTTATCTGGTATCGAGCACTGGCCTTTATTAGCGTACTAAAAGCCTCGGTGGTTCAACTGTCTGTTCCTGTGTTGTCGGTATTTGGGGGGCTTATTTGGTTACAAGAGCCGCTCAACTGGCGTTTGAGCCTAGCAAGCCTGTTGGTACTTGGAGGCATTGCCTTGGTATTTAATACACGTAAGCCTGGTTAAGGATGTTTATGAGTCAGCGACCTATTGTTTTAATTACTGGCGGTGGTCGAGGCATTGGCGCGGCCACCGCAAGATTGTTTGCCCAAAACGGATATCACGTTGCGGTTAATTATCTATCGAATCATCAAGCGGCCAATGCATTGGTCGAAGAACTGCGCAAGATGGGCGCCAATGCGATAGCCATTCAAGCAGATGTTGCAGTGGAGTCGCAAGTGGCACGGCTATTTGACAAGGTAATTGAGCAATTCGGCGTGCCTACGGTACTGATCAACAATGCGGGCGTTTTGCATCAACAAAGCCGAATGGATCAGATTTCAGCCGAGCGTTTTCAACAAGTGTTGCTTGCCAATACCATGAGCTGCTTTTTGTGTGCCAAGCAAGCAGTGTTAAAAATGTCGACGCGTTATGGAGGGCGAGGTGGCGCGATTATTAACGTTTCATCGGGAGCGGCATTGAGCGGTTCGCCTAATGAATACGTCGACTATGCGGCGTCAAAAGGCGCGATGGATACACTGACACGTGGTCTCGCTTTAGAAGTGGCCCAAGAAGGGATTCGAGTTAATGGTGTTCGCCCAGGGCTGATTTACACCGAGATGCATGCGAGTGGTGGGGAACCAGAGCGCGTGGAGCGTCTTCAGCATAAGATTCCCCTCGGACGAGGTGGTGAGGCGCATGAAGTGGCGCAAGCCATCTTCTGGTTAGCCAGTGAAAATGCCTCATTTGTTACGGGCAAATTTATTGACACGACAGGCGGTTTGTAACCGCACCAAGTTAATCGGCCGCTGTGGCGGCCTAAAGCCTAACGAAACTCAGACGGCGTGCGGGATGTAAAGCGCTTAAACTTGGTGCTGAAGTAGTTACTGTCTTTGTAGCCAACTTCAAACGCGATGTCTGTAATCGATAAATCAGAGTAATGTAACAAGTCCATCGCTTTATTAATTCGTACACGATGTACATAGTTATTAAATGATAAATTAGTGACTTGTTTGATTCGACGGCTGAGCGTTCGCGAGGAAATCGAAAAGTGTTCAGAAATATCGCCGACTTGAAAATCTTGTTGGTAGTTGGCCTGAATCCAATCAATGATTTTAAGGATACAGTTATCGTGTTCGTTATTGGATTTGGCTGTTAAACGTCCCCGAGAGATCTCCACCACGAGTTGTTGAAACAAAGCTTCGCTCATCAAGCGAGACTCTAGGGTGTTATGTTGTGATTCTTGTTGTAGTTGATTCACTAACAGATTGACCCGTTTCATATTTTCAGAAGCGACAAACCAACTGTTATTTTTTTCGTCGTCTCTAGGCAGAAGATGTTTGAGCAGCGGCGAATAAGATAACCTTGTTTTTTTAAACAAAACATTAGTCAAATATAGGTTGTCGACCTCTTCGAGTAGATGGCGATCTCTCGGTGTAACGTAACAGATGTAATTTTGCGATAGGTTTGTTGGCACATCATTAATCACATGCTGTCCCGCTCCTTTCGTTACAATCACCAGTTCATAAAAATCGTGACTGTGTTCAGGATAATTTTCCTGCGGAGCGCGGACCTCAGTGGAAACGGCAGCGTCAGAATGTTCAAAAAACTCATCGCTATTAAGTTGAAACATTTTCATTGTTATCCATTTCAAACTCACAGGTAAGTTAACAAATTTTGACCACAAAGCAGTGATATAAATCATGGAAAAATAGACACTTATTACTAATGTCTGTTTCTGTGATCTGGATGTATTTTGTACAGCTTGCTATGACATTGAACTCTCAAAAATTAGAACAACTAACCCCACTCAATAAGCGCTTGGATTTTCATTGTTGGGGTAGGGCAGGTTTTGTGACCATGTCACATTGGGTGAGTGTCGCCAGCAACAGCCAAGAGGCATACTTGCTGGCGACGCTTGGTGATTTATAGATAAGTACGCAAGTACTCCGACAGGCATAAAATCGCCATTGCTTGTCCATAAGGCATTGAGGTCAGTGGGATCTGGCGATAGTAATCAAGATCACTGCCCATTGCAGTACCAAATGACACGTTCACTAATTCACCGTCGCGGTTGATGTATTCCTCGACTAACGCATCCACTGCTTTATGTGCTAATGGTGCATATTGCTCATCGATATAACGTTTACGGACAGCTTTTAGGATTCCGTAGGCAAAGCCTGCCGTTGCAGAGGCTTCAACGTAAGAGCTTTGATCGTCAAGCAGCGTGCACCACAATCCGTTGGGTTGCTGGCAGTTTGCGAGCATCTCGACCTGGCGGTTAAGAATATGCAGTAGATGGCGTCGAAATGCATCGTGCTCTGGAAGGTCGAGCAATTCTAAAAAGTCTGGAATGACGATGGTAACCCAGCTATTTCCTCGAGCCCATCGAGCATCGGCAAAGTTATGGTTGCCAGCAAATGTCCAGCCATGATACCAAGCGCCAGTTTGACGGTCGGTTAAGTACTGGATATGGGTTAAGAACTGATATTTCGCTTCTTCAACATACTCAGGTTTGTTCAGCAATAAACCAATTTTAGTCAGCGGCATGACACTCATCATCAGTGTGTCATCCCACATCTGCTGAGTGTTCTCACTGTTGTAAACAATGTGTTGAATTCCGCCGCTTTGCGTTCGCGGCATCTGATACATCACGTACTCAGCCCAAGTTTCCAAATAGGGGATCAGCGATTGGTCTCCAGTTTCTTCGTAGCGATAGGCGAGCGTCAAAAACGGGCACACGGTATTCACATTTTTGGTGGCTTGCTCCTCGGCAAAACGGTCTTCAAACCACTCGTCGATAATATTCAAAACGTTGAGATCGTTGGTCTGCTGATAGTATTTGTACATTCCGTAAAGGCCAATCCCGTGCGTCCACTCCCAACCGGCCCAGCCTTTGGTATCAATCGTGCGGCCATCATCAAGGTGTAACAGGAACTCACCAGTGTCATCTTGAATATTAATCAGGTTATCGATGAGGCTGGTAATTTTGTCCACGATCAAGCTGCGCGGATGTGGGCGCTCTGTTCGGCGAAGTAAGGCGCTGTGTTTAACCGGAAAAACTTTCATAATAATCCTCAGAATTCAGTTACATCACACCAAGAAGTCTTGGTAAAAATAGCGTTAATTCAGGTAGATAGGTGATGCAAATTAAAACGATGATAATGGCGATATAGAACGGCATTAAAGGCTTAATTAAGCTTTCGACTTTTACTTGACCGACGCTTGCACCCACATATAAACCACTGCCGACAGGAGGAGTAATGGTTCCGATAGCAAGGTTATAAACCATCAAAATGCCAAAATGCACCGGATCGACGCCAATCTTCTGCACAATTGGCAATAGTATGGGGGTGAAGATCAAGATGGCAGGGCCGATATCCATAAATGCGCCAACGATCAGCATAAACAGCGTAATCACTAACATGATCACCATCGGATTCTCAGAAATGCCTAGAATCATTGTGCTCAATGCGCCGGGGATGCCTGTCATCGACATCGCAAACGACATTGCAGAAGAGGTCGCCAGCAAGAACATAATGACGCCCGTCATCACAAAGGTTTGTATTAAAATCTTAGGGAGCTGTTTCCAGCTTAAGGTTTTGTATAAAAATACGGTGAGAAAAACGGTGTAAACCACGGCTACCGCTGAGGCTTCAATGGCTGTGAAGATGCCTTTAACAATCCCTCCGACGATAATGACCACCAACAGTAAGCTTGGTACCGCATCCTTAAAAACTTGCCACGCAGCGCCTTTTTGCAACGTAAAGAAGTTACGGTAATTGTTGCGTTTAGCGACGACATAAGTCACTAACATACAACCGATTCCCCATAAACTGCCGGCCACTAAACCGCCAGCAAATAATGCCGCGATTGAGGTACCGCCACTGGCTAACGCATAGAGGATAAAGGCTGTGGTTGGTGGGATTAGCATGCCTGTGGGCGCAGAGGCAATGTTGACCGCGGAGGCGAAGTTACGGTTGTAACCTTCTCTGGCGCTCATTGGTATCATTACGCCGCCGATTGACGTGGAAGCGGCAATCGCTGAGCCAGAGACAGCACCAAACATCATGTTACCGGCAATATTGGTGTAAGACAGTGAGCCTGGTACCCGTCCTGTAAATAGCTTGGCAAAGTTGACTAAACGAGTCGCGATGCCGCCGTTGTTCATTATGACCCCAGAAAGAATAAAGAAGGGGACGGCAAGCAGCGCAAAGCTATCCAGACTGGAAAACATTTTTTGCGCCGTCGTGAACATCGCAATATCAAAAGGCAACACCAGCATCACAGTACTGCCAGAGGCAATAACAATACATAAGCCAATCGGTGTGCCTAACGCCAGCAACACGACGAAGATACCCACAAGCAGGCTGGCAGCAATGATAGGATCAACCATGAGAGTCCTCCTTGAGCACGGCCGTTGGGTCGAGTTGCTCTGCATGACGCTCTTTAATCATGTCAACGATGTTGAGCACACAGTAGATGATGGTAAGCCCGCCCGAGAGAGGCAACGCGTAATAGACTTTGCCCATCGATAATTTGAGTACCGGAGAGATTTGCATCATGGCGTTATTTGATACTTTCATTCCACCGATGATTAGGATGTAGATGGCGAATAAAATGAACACCACTTGAATGACAATGTTCCAATAAGCGGTTAACTGTTTTGGGCATTTATCCAGAAACAGAGTCAGGCTGATGTGTTCTCGTTTCCCTGCGACATACGCAAGCCCTATGACGGAAATCCACACCAGAGAAAAACGTAAAAACTCTTCTGAAAATGTGCTCGGAGAGTTAAAAAGATAGCGGCTTATGACTTGCCAACAGGCGACACCGACCATCAATGTAGACAAGACACAGGCAAATATCTCAATGCTTTTGTCGAGCCACCAACGTAATTTATTCATGACGACCTCGGAAATAGATGGGCGCAGACAGCAGAGCGCCCAACACGATTATTGACTGACTGCCGCGATTTTTTTATACAAGGAGAACACTTCCGGTTTGTTCTCTAGCTTGTCATAAATTGGCTGAACGGCTTGTTTGAACGGAGTTTGGTCAATGTTGTAAAACTTAACGCCAAACTGTTCTTTGGCCAGCTTTCGTGTTTTCTCCATTTCGACTTTCCACGCTTGTTTTTCAATATCGACGGATTCGTCGATGGCCTCGGTTAATGCGCGGTATTGATCTGGGGTGAGTTTGTTTTTGGTCAGGTTGCTCATGACGACGATATCGGGAATTCGAGTATGCATGTCGTAAGAGTAATATTTAGCGACTTCACCGTGGCGAGCGATAGTCAGTACGAATTCGTTATTTTCTGCACCATCAAGAATGCCTTGTTGGAGTGAGGTATAGACCTCAGCTTGGCTCATGGCAATTGGGGAGGCGCCAAGCAATTTCATGGTTTCAATCGCCGTTTCACTTTGCATGACACGAATTTTTTTGCCCTTGAGGTCACTGAGCTTCTCTACAGGGCCTTTTGCCATATAGAAGTTACGTGCCCCCGAGTCATACCATGCGACCCCAGTAAAGCCTTGCGCTGCAGTTGATTGATAAACAGGATTCATGATGTCGGGGTTATCCATCACCTGATAGTAGTTTTCTTCTGAGTCAAATAAATAGGGAAGCGAGAAAACGCCGTACAGCGGAGAAAAGCTTTCCAGTAATCCAGAGGAGACTTTAGTGATATCAATGGCGCCGACTTGGGCCATTTCGACCAATTCTCTTTCGCCACCTAATTGGCTGTCTGGAAAATACTGTATTCTGACTTCGCCATTGGTTTTTTGTTCAACAGCGTCACCAATGTACTTCAATGCATCTTTTACGGGCTGACTATTTTCAGCGTAAGCTAACTTAAGGACGGTTTGTGCATGGGCAACTGAGAGGGTTGGCAGAATTAACATTGAAGTAAGTAGTAACTTCAATGGGGTACGGAGTGTCGACATAAGTCCTCCATTAAGGATATAGGGGTTATTTTTGATTTATGTTTGGCTAGTCGCATCGCAATGCGCTTCATGTTCTACACACTATGTTGTCAGCTTGAACATTTGGCCACCTTTGAAAATCCGCCAGTCAAATATCAAAGCTGACGTTTTTCGCCCGCCCAAAAGATGGGCATCACAAATCTAAAAAATCCGTATATCGCGAGAGGGTTTTCTGCGCAAAAGAAAAGCCAAGTATCAGGTCGACACTTGGCTTAATAATGTGGGGGAATGTTTTTTGAAAAAGCGTGAATTATGCCGCCGCTTTAAACTTTGCTAAAAACTCTGCTTTACGTTGATTGAATCGGTCCACTAAATCGTCGACGGCCACTTGTTCATAAGGCTTAAGGCCGGTGGCGACCATACGTTTACAGCCTGTACCTACGGTTTCTTCCCCTTCTTTGAAGGCGAAGTTCATCGTGACGATACCGCGTTTACCTTCGACATCAAATGTCGCGTCAGTAAATATCACTTCTGGTTTGTGCAAATCCAAACGGCTGAATTCGACTTCCATGCTTTCATAAATGACCAGTGGACGTTGGCAGTTGATCATGACCTGCTGCTGCTCCATCAATGGCACCATAATATGCGGGAAGTTCATGCCGGAAAATTGCACATAGTTGGTGACAACGTGCTCGATAAATTCAGCATCATGGCTGACTGAGCCTTCGCGAGTCATACGCAAGTATTCTTTGCCATTTTCATCAATGACAGCGGCTTGTTTCTCACACTGCTGCTCGATATTAAGAGCAATACCATCGCCCACCATTCCCGCAAATTCGAAGCGCATTTTTTGGCTGATGCCTTGCTGTTTGAGCAATACAGCGAACAAAAGATCACCAGGAACGCAAAAACGTTTGCTGTCTTCATCGTGAATAGGGTTGAAATCTCCCGCGACTTTTTTAGCAAAGTGACTGGCTTGCTCGCGAGTGAACTGGAATTGCTGATCTGAACATGAAAAATAAGGTGATAGAAACATAATTGACACTAAGTAACCAAAACTGCACAGCAGTATATACAAACTTTTGCTGTTTAATGGTCTATCCAGATGACAAATCTCAACTTTTGTCGTGACCTTCAGCGCAAATTTTCGATATCAAACCCTGATTCTATAAGGGTTTGATATGAGTTTCTGTCATAAATGTGAGATTAATTGAGTCTTCTTGTTCCATGCTCAGACTCGTAGTAATTACTGAGATGTTTTCTGCTGCGGCTTTTTATTGATGCGTTGCCATTTGAGTGAGCCGTTAGTTTCGAAATCATTGGCTGCTTTGCATTCCATGTAGTAATCACCGACCTGAATAATGGCGCCAAATGAATAGGCTTGGTCTTGGTAGTAGCAGACTCGTTCGGCTATTTTCCCTGTATCTAACCTGACAATCGGCGCCGGTGCGGTATGCGCGACTTGGGCAGTACTCGAAAAGGAGATCAAACCGAAAACAAACAGTAGGGGACGGAACATAAGTCATTCCTTTTTATTGAACGTTAACCAAATTTACGTTGATAACGAGGTAGCATGCTTTCATTTCCCAGTACACCACCTTGATGAATATAGACTAATGACGTCCGCGATTGGTTTGGTAGCCAATCCATCAAGCAGCGCCACATCATGGGATCATACAGTAGGTCAAATTCGACTTGAGTGGCGGTGAAGAGCGATTGCCATATTTTATAGTCTTGTTTATCGAGCTTACCGAAGTGGTGTTTATTATCCAGCGTTAGAATGTGAGGATGTGATTTTTCGCCAAGCGATTGAAATTGTTTCACCAAATACGCTTCACCGCCGACGCATGGGCAGGTCACAACTTGGATATCGTGGGAAGCGAGCGCTTTGTGCAAATACAGAGCCGTTGTCCCGGTACCAGAGGGCAGAGCAACAATGGTGTTCTGGCGAACGCTTGGGCTTATTTGGGTTAATAACTCGCGAGCTAACTGCTCCACGCCATATTGTGCCCACTGAGATCGGCCGCCTTCAGGGACACATAAACACTGCTGGTCTGGGCGACGTACATGCTCAATATATTCAGCTGGCTGAGTCTCGGTCACGATGATCCGAGCGCCAAGCGCGAGCGCAGCGCGGTAGTTACCTGTTGGAGACGCTGTTAACCATTGTGGAATGCGCGCCACGTAGTATTCCAGTTGCCAACCTTTGAGCTTTGCCAGAGCGGCAAGTGAGTACAACGAATTGGCTTGGACACTGCCGTAACCAATCAGTGTTGTGATGTCAGACTGTTGGCTGGTATCAAGTAACCAAGCTAATTTGCGAGCTTTATTACCACTAAATTGGGGATGCAACTGATCATCTCTTTTCAGGGCAAAGTGAATATCACCAAATTGATGATAGGTCATTGGGCTTTGTGTGAGTTTCATCGTATGAACTGTTAGGAACCTTCTAGTGACATAGTAATGAATTTCTCGCTGAGGATCAGTGATGAGATGATTTGAGGGGATAAAAAGACAAAAAAAAGCCCGAATAACAGTTCGGGCATATACAAACATAGGAGTTAATTAAGAAAAAAGCAGCGCAAATAAACAAGTAGTCACGTTGGGAATTAAGGATATGACAGCCTCTAAACTCTCAATGCTCTGCCGACTACACAAATTCAGACCGAGGGAAAAGCAAACAGTTCCCTATGGCGCCAAAAAAAACTCAAAAAAATTTGCTATTCCACTTTGAAGCCCGCTATTCGACGCATTTTATTCTGGTCTGACCAATGTTTGATTTTGTGATGTTAATTGCTTGTTAATTAAATGTGTCGATTGTATATTTCAAACAAGCGTTTGATTTGGGTGATTGGAATGGCGATTAAAAACACCACCAAAGACAGAATACTGGATGTTGCGGAAGGGCTGTTTGCTGAGCATGGCTTTAACGATACCTCTCTACGGGTGATTACAAGTAAAGCAGGGGTGAACTTAGCATCAGTCAATTATCACTTTGGGGACAAGAAAACCTTGGTGAGAGCCGTGCTTAACCGTTATCTCGAAGCGTTTATGCCCGCGCTCCAAGATGCTTTGATTACACTCAATCTAGACAAAAACTACAGCATGGCGGACGTATTTGAGTCGTTACGTGAACCGCTACGCTCGTTAAATAATGTTAGGCCGAACGGAACAAGTCGCTTTATGTCTTTGATTGGACGTGGGTACACCGATGTGCAGGGTCATTTACGCTGGTTTATTACGACTCGTTATCAACAAACGCTGACGCTGTTTACTGACAGTGTGCTGAAGGCGAATCCTAAGTTGGATCCAGAAACGCTGTTTTGGCGTTTACATTTTACTTTAGGAACTTGCGTTTTCACCATGGCGTCAAGCCAAGCGTTATCGGAAATTGCGCAAAGTAACTTTGGGCATGAAGTCGATATTAAAGCGGTTGTCGACCATTTAATCATCTATTTAGCTGCGGGCGTTGGCGCTGAATAAGACAAAACATAATAACAATACAACGTGATACCAAAACGTGAACAAAAGGATCGGAACATGAGCTCTCTACGAAGAAAATGGGTCAGTGACCCAGCATTTAAATTGTTTAAGAAAGTGCTGCCTCCTCTTTCAGACACCGAAAAAGAGGCCATGGAAGCGGGCAGTGTTTGGTGGGATGGTGAATTATTTTCAGGTTCACCTGACTTTCAAAAGCTGCATCACTATCCGAAACCGACGCTCAGTGATGAAGAACAAGCGTTTATCGATAATCAGTTAGAAACGCTACTCGAAATGCTTGATGACCATAAAATCATTAAGCAAGACCGAGATTTACCGAAAGAAGTATGGGATTATCTTCGCAAAGAACGCTTTTTCTCTCTGATTATTTCGAAAGAGTATGGAGGGCGTGAATTTTCTTCGCTGGCGAACTCAACTATTGTGTCGCGGATTGCGACGCGAAGCATCAGTACTGCCGTGACCGTCATGGTGCCTAACTCACTCGGCCCGGGTGAGTTGCTCACGCACTACGGTACTCAAGAGCAAAAAGATTATTGGCTACCGCGTTTGGCTGATGGTACCGACATCCCCTGTTTCGCGTTAACTGGCCCAGAAGCAGGGTCGGATGCGGGTGGGATTCCTGACCAAGGTGTTGTCTGTTATGGCACCCACGAAGGTAAAGAAGTGCTGGGCGTTCGTTTAAATTGGAACAAGCGCTATATCACGCTCGCGCCGGTAGCAACCGTACTTGGATTGGCATTTAAGATGTCTGATCCAGAAGGGCTGCTTGGTGATAAGCGCGATCTTGGCATTACTTGTGCGTTAATTCCGGCTTCACATTCTGGGGTGGAGATTGGTGAACGTCACGATCCTCTTGGATTGGCATTCATGAACGGGCCGACACGCGGACAAGATGTATTTATTCCAATGGATTGGCTGATTGGCGGCGCAGATTATGCGGGCAAAGGTTGGCGTATGCTGGTGGAGTGTTTATCGGCTGGGCGCGGAATTTCACTGCCTGCATTAGGGACGGCGATTGGACACTTGACCGCAAGAACAACCGGCGCTTACGCCTATGTTCGTAAACAATTTGGTATGTCGATTGGCAAATTTGAAGGCGTCGCTGAAGCATTGGGTCGTATTGGGGGCATGACGTATCTACTCGAAGCCACTCGTACCATGACCACGACCGCTTTAGATATGAAAGAAAAGCCTGGTATCGTTACCGCGATTGCTAAATACCATATGACGGAAATTGCGCGGGGTATTTTAAATGATTCAATGGATATCCATTCCGGGCGAGCAATTCAAGATGGACCAATGAATTATTTAGCCACGCACTACTTGGGTATTCCCGTCGCGATTACCGTGGAAGGGGCTAATATTCTAACGCGTAACCTGATGATCTTTGGTCAAGGTGCCACACGCTGTCATCCTTATGTTCTCAAAGAGATGGATGCTGCCGCAAACCCCGATGAGCAGCAAGGGGCGAAAGAATTTGATACGTTACTGTTTAAACACATTAAACATGCGACAAAAAATACCTTTGGGGCATTAAGCGCGGCGCTCACCGGCTCTGCATTTATTAAAGCAGACATGAGTGGGCCAACAAAACGCTACTACAAAGATTTGACGCGCTTAAGCCGAGCCCTTGCGGTGAGTGCGGATTTTGCCATGCTCACGCTGGGTGGGGAATTAAAGCGTAAAGAAATGATTTCAGCGCGTTTGGGTGATGCTCTGAGCTTCCTATATATGGCGTCCGCAGTGCTGAAAAAATATGAGGAAGAAGGACGTCAGCAGCAGGACCTCGATTACGTTCATTATGCTGTTCAGCACTGTCTTCACAAAGCATCAGACGCTCTGCAACAAGCTTATCAAAACTACCCAAGTAAAGCGGTTGGACGTTTCATGAAGGCGGTTATTTTCCCAATTGGGAATCATTTTAGTGCACCAAGTGATGATTTAACCGTCCGTCTTGCAGAAAGTTTGATGACTCCAGGCGCACACCGAGACCGTTTAACCAAACTGTGTTACATCGGTCAGCAAGCGGATGATAGCGTTGGTTTAATGGAACAGGCCTTTATTGCGATGTATGGGGTTAAACCGTTAGAGCGTAAACTTGCTCGCGCGGCAAAAGAAGGGAAAGTCGCACGTAAAGGACCATTACAAGAACGCTTAGCGCAAGCCTTACAAGTAGGAATTTTATCGCAAGAAGAGGTGAATCAGATAAATCACGCAGATAAGCTTCGCTACCGAGCGATTCAGGTTGATCATTTCAGTCATGACTTTAGTGAGGTCAGAACGGAACAAACCGTAAAGAAGCCCAAGTTGAATAATGTCGCTTGAGTGTTTTATGAACTAAGCTATCAAGGCACCTCTGTGAGGTGCCTTCCTATTTTTAGGGGTTTTACACTGAAACAGATCCAACCACTGGATAATTGACCTTATTTTTTGAGAAATTTGGTGAGATTTAAAGATGAAACTTTTATCCTAGCAAGGTTTTTTAAAGGAAGTTGAATATGATCATCAAACCTAGAATTCGTGGATTTATCTGTACCACAACACATCCAGTTGGGTGTGAAGCTAACGTAAAAGAACAAATTGCTTATACAAAAGCACAAGGTCCAATCAAGAACGCACCAAAACGCGTACTTGTCGTGGGCTCGTCAAGTGGTTACGGACTTTCTTCCCGTATCGCAGCAGCATTTGGTGGTGGCGCTTCAACCATTGGTGTCTTTTTTGAAAAAGAAGGCACAGAGAAAAAACCAGGCACAGCTGGTTTTTACAATGCAGCTGCTTTTGAAAAATTGGCACATGAAGAAGGCCTATACGCGAAAAGCGTTAATGGTGATGCTTTCTCAAATGAAGCCAAAGAAAAAGTTATTGAGCTGATCAAACAAGATCTTGGTCAGATTGATATGGTGGTTTACTCGCTGGCCTCTCCAGTTCGTAAGCTTCCAGAAACGGGTGAGTTGGTTCGTTCTTCTCTCAAACCGATTGGCGAGACATATACATCTGCTGCGGTTGATACCAACAAAGATACCATTATTGAAGCGAGTATCGAGCCTGCAACTGAGCAAGAAATCGAAGACACGGTCACCGTCATGGGTGGTCAAGATTGGGAACTTTGGATCAATGCGTTATCTGAAGCAGGTGTGTTGGCTGATGGTTGTAAAACCGTAGCATACAGCTACATCGGTACCGAGCTAACTTGGCCTATCTACTGGGACGGTGCGTTAGGCCGTGCCAAAATGGACCTTGATCGTGCGGCTTCTGAGCTGAACAACAAACTCTCTGCTCAAGGTGGCAGTGCAAACGTTGCGGTATTGAAGTCTGTTGTGACACAAGCAAGTTCAGCCATCCCGGTAATGCCACTTTATATCGCGATGGTATTTAAGAAAATGCGTGAAGAGGGTGTACATGAGGGCTGTATGGAGCAGATTTTGCGTATGTTTAGCCAACGCCTTTATAAAGACGATGGCTCAGCCCCTGAAGTGGATGATAAAAATCGCTTACGCCTTGACGACTGGGAACTTCGCGAAGATATTCAGCAGCATTGCCGTAACCTATGGCCACAAATCACAGCTGAGAATCTTAAAGAGCTGACGGATTATGAGGAATATAAAGAAGAATTCCTTAAGTTGTTTGGCTTCGGTGTTGATGGTGTGGATTACGACGCCGATGTTAATCCTGCAGTGGAAACCAACTTTATCAATATATAATTGAATATCGTAATAAAATCAAAGGCGCTCATTGAGCGCCTTTTTTGTTGCAGTTGTCGCGTATAAGTCTGGCTAACTTAAAATAATCAATACGGTACCGGCGAGGGTCATCAATATATTGGCGATCGCATAAGTTCCTGCATAACCAAGCGCTGGAATCGCCGATTTAGCGTAATCATTGACAACATCCATAGCTGGCGCGCAGGTACGTGCACCAATAATTGCACCAAACAATAAAGCGCGGTTCATTTTGAATAGATAGGCTCCAACCAGATATGCAATAACCACGGGTACGACACTTACCAAAAACGCTAACCCAATGACCTGAGGGCCAACCTGAGCCAGATGGTCAAACATTTTGCCGCCAGCGCTGAGCCCTATACCTACCATAAAGAACATTAAACCCAGATCTTTGACCATATTGAGTGCCCCTTGTGGCACGTAGCCGAAGGTCGGGTGATTGGCCCGCAAAAAGCCGAGTGTAATACCAGACAATAGCAAGCCGACGGCATTGCCAAGTCCAAACGAAACTTGCCCGAATGTCATGGTGACTAAGCCAAATAAGATGCCGAGGATAAAGAAACTACAGAAGGCGAGAAGGTCGGCCATTTGGCTGTGAATTGAGATAAAACCGATTTTTTCGGCAAGACCATGAACTCGGCTCTTTTCACCACTGACCTGCAACACGTCTCCTTTGGCTAAGACAATGTCGAGATCCATCGGCATTTCTATCTGTGCGCGCACCACGCGGTTTAAGAAACAGCCGTATTCAGAAAGGTTGAGATCCGAAAGTCGTTTACCTGCAATGGAATCGCTTTTTACCACGATTTCCTCTTCGGCAATGCGTAAATCAAGCAAGTTACGGTCAAAGACCTCTTTGCCATTACGGAAACTAGAGTCAAGTCGAGCATGACTATCCGGAAAACCGACTAAGGCAATTTCATCGCCTTCTTGCAAAATCGCATCGCCATCAGGGTGGGCAAGGATGCCGTGACGGCGTACTCGCTCGATATAACAGCCGGTTTGGTTGTAAAGGCCCAGTTCGCGAAGGTTGCGTCCATCAATCCACTCAATCAATTCTGGGCCGACACGATAGGCGCGAATGATCGGTAGGTACACTTTACGTTGCCCTGAACTGCCAAGGCCACGCTCTCGAGCGATTTGCTGCGCGGAATCAGAAAGGTCTTGCTTTTGCAATTTTGGTAAGAGTTTGGCGAACATGATCATACTGATTAATCCCACCAAATATGCCATAGCATAACCCACAGACAAGTTTTCAAGCACAACACTAAATTCCATATTGCGCGGAATATTTGCGAGGCCTGAATTGAGCGCATCTTGTGCCCCAACCAACACTGGAGTCGCGGTGAGTGCGCCTGCCATCATGCCCGCTGAAAGGCCGAAGTCGAGGTGCATGTAGTGACTACAAAAATAAGTGATGCAGAGAGCACTGCTTAGCACAATCATACTCAGTAAGAAATAGTGCTTGCCGTCTCGAAAAAAAATGCCAAAAAAGTTAGGGCCCGCTTCGATTCCGACACAGTAAATAAACAGCATAAAGCCTATTGTTAAGGCATCCGCATTGAAAGTGAAGCCAAGGTGACCCATCACCAGTGATGTCAGGAGTACGCCAATTGAATTTCCGAGTTGAAAATTGCCAAAGCGTATCTTGCCAATCGCTAAACCGATCGCCAAGACGACAAAGATGAGTAGGATAGGGTTTTGTTCTAGCAAAAGTACGACGTCTATATTCACGGCTAATAAGTTTTTTATGCCAAAGAGGTAAGGTTTGTGTAGGGAATTGTAGCTGAAAGAGATAAAAATATAAGTAAAATATTTTATATTTTTCGCGTTAATTTATTTAATAAATAAAACAAAAAAGCCGCTCAAAGAGCGGCTTTTTTTAACTCGGTTCAATTTAATCGAACAGACCAAGGTTTTCTTTTGCGTATGCTTCAAAATCATCACATCCGCCGATGTGTTGTTGGTCGATAAAAATTTGTGGCACAGTTTCAACTGGCTTACCGACGGTTTTTTCTAGGTCAGCTTTTGAAATGCCTTCAGCGTGAATATCTACGTAACGATAGTTGAAGTCATCACGTTTCGCTTTGAGAGTTTCTGCGTGTTCTTTAGCGCGAACACAGAAAGGGCAAGCAGGGCGACCAAAAATAACAACGAACATAGCTTTCTCCTCTAATTTGTTAACAAGCACTATGCCTTAAGTGGTTTGGAAAATAAAGAAGCAAATAGCTGTTGTTTTAATAGGTAAAACTTATTGAATAAATTTTATCTGATTTGTCTACAGATTGTGCGTTATCTTTTAAATTGGCAGTAAAACAGGTGTTCAGTTTGTTTAATCTTTGGTTCTTTGCACTGGGTCAAGTACCTATTTGAATTCTATAGGCAATCTGAAAGATGATATTAATAGTTTTATTGGGCGGAAGGGATTATGTTCGATTTTATGACTGCAACACGCGTGATTTTTGGTCAAGACGCTTTGCTATCTTCTTTGTCTGTCATTAATCAATACGGTTACAGTGCATTACTGGTAACCGATAAGCATAACCAAGAGGGGAATGCCGTCGGTGATTATCTGCATAACCAACATTTTCGTTATCAGCATCTGGTCGTGTCTGGTGAGCCTTACATCACGATGGTGGAAGAAGCGGCAGTTGAAGCGCGTAAGTTTGGCCCAGATATGGTGATTGCTATGGGCGGAGGTAGCGCCTTGGACATGGGAAAAGCATTAGCAGCGGTGATACCCAATAAAGGTAATGTATATGATTATGTCGAAGTTGTTGGTCGTAAGGTGCCTTTAAAGTCGAAGCCACTTCCCTTTATCGCGATTCCAACGACGGCAGGGACTGGGTCTGAAGTGACGCATAAAGCCGTCCTCAAATCAGGCCAAGACCGAATTAAGGTCAGTTTGCGCAGTAGCGATATGCTGGCCGATGTGGCGATTGTTGATCCAACATTGACATATGGCATGCCTAAAGAGTTGTCAGCTCGCGGCGCAATGACAGCCTTTACTCACCTAATGGAAGCCTATGTTTGTAGCCAACCGAATCCGTTAACCGATATGATCTGCGAGGAGGGATTAAGACGTCTTAGCCGTTCAATCATTCCTAGTTGCTTACGAGATGAGCCACAAGGGCGAGAAGATTTGGCTGTGGCGTCTATGCTTGGTGGCATGGCCAGTACCAATGCCTATCTTGGAGCCGCTCACGGTTTGGCCGCATCTTTAGCTGGCAAAATGACCGCTCCTCACAGCGTGATCACCGCACGCTTAGCGCCGTATGTTATGGAGGAAAATATCAAGGTTGCTCAATTAGAAGGTAAGCTTGAGGTGCTGAAACGCTATCGTACGATGGCACGTATTCTAACCAATCATAATGATGCCCATATGAGCGATGGTATTGCCTGGGTTAAAATGATTTTAGAGCAACTAAGAATCCCGGCGTTGAGTCAGTTTGGTGTCTGCCGCACGTCTTTTGAGCAGGTCGTTGATGGGGCGATGAAATCGGTCTCGATTAAAGGCAACCCTCTGCCGTTAACCAAAGCACGTTTAACGTTTATTCTCGATCATGTATGCAGTTGTAGTGAGAATCAATCACTGTATGAAGGGGTTGAACGCGAGGAAGCGAGCTATACCATGCTAGATGACCGAGAGACGGAACGATAAAAGGAGCCATTTGGCTCCTTTTTTTGATGAGATATTCACTGTTTAAAAGTGTGAAAGCTTATCGTAGCGCGAGTCTTTTAAGGCATCTTTTACTCGGCGTAAATTCTCTCTAAAACCAGTACCACGGCGTAAAGTGAAGCCTGTAGCAAGGACATCTATGACGGTCATTTGTACGACACGACTTGCCATTGGCATGTAGACGTCGGTGTCTTCGGGCACATCCAATGAAATTGACAGCGAACTGGCTTTATCCAGTGGTGAGTCTTTCGCAGTAATCGCAATTACCGTTGCGCCATTTTCTTTTGCTAGATTAGCAATCTCGACTTGGCTTTTGGTTCGGCCTGTATGTGAAATTAATACGATAACATCGTTATCGGTACAATTAATACAGCTCATGCGTTGCATGACAATGTCTTCAAAGCAAGTAATCGGAATATTGAATCGAATAAACTTGTTTTGTGCATCTTTGGCAACCGCAGACGATGCACCCAAACCAAAAAACGAAATCCGTTTGGCTTGAGTAAGCAGATCGACGGCACGGTTTACTTGCATTGGATCTAGGCTGTTTTTGGCCACATCCAAGCACGCCATAGTCGATTCGAAAATCTTGTGGGTGTACGCGTCAGGGCCATCATCTTCTTCGACATTACGGTTAACGTAAGGTGTTCCATTGGCTAAGCTCTGTGCTAAGTGCAGCTTAAAATCAGGAAACCCTTTGGTATCTAAACGTCGGCAGAAACGGTTGACCGTAGGCTCACTTACGTCAGCCATCTTAGCCAGTGTAGCAATGCTGGAATGAATGGCAGTTTGTGGGGTAGCCATTATAACTTCAGCGACTTTCCGTTCGGATTTGCTAAAGTTCTCCAGATTTTTTTGTATTTTTTCTAATGTATTCATAGTGTTCACGAGGGTATGGAGAACAACTTATTGGTTATACCATCCAAGTGTAGGGGGTAGGAAAAAGAGTGATTTCCTAAATGGTAAATTCTAACCAACGCCATGCGACCAGTATAAACCTAACCTAAAGGTTTACAGTAATTTTTGTACATCTCAATTAATCAGAATATGACCAGCCTCAAACTAAATTTTGTCTAAACTACAAAATCTGCATAGTTTTGCTGCAAATGTACGTATTTCGGTTTGGCTATGATATAGAAATTACATGAAACCGAAAGAAATTTTCATTTTTTCAATAGTTCGTTGGTGAGACTCATGAGTTGTTTATTGAGATTTGGCGCTTTTGCTGCGATTTCTCGCTGTTCTTCAAGCACCGCTTGTAATATCTCGTTTTGTGTCAGGGGATTGGCAAGTACAACGCGAAATACAATGGTGTCCCGTTGCTCCAAATGTTGCGGGTTGAGTTGAGTTCGTGACACAAAAGAGCGGCCGGTTTCGCGCTGCGTCTTTTGAATAAACTGGGTCAGTTCATTGAGCTTATCATTGAGTTCAGCGAGCGGTTTTCCAGACGCAACGTTTAGCGCTTTGCGAGTTTTTTCTGGAACATAACGGTAAGTCAGCAGACAGAGCTCAGGGGCTGAAATTAACTCAAAGTCGGGCTGATGGGTGATAAGCTTGGCGAAATATTGCGCTTTCTCAATGCTTTGATTTATCAAAAGCTCATAGCCAGGGCGACTGATAATATTCATCGCCGCGTACACTAACATTGCCATACCTGAGCGTGAGCCTTCTAAAGTGTGACTACCCAAGTCTTTTGAGCCCTTACGCAATATATATTGCGCATGATGTTCTACCGAGCGCATCGAGTCTGGGTTTTTAAACAGCACCATTCCTGCCCCCATAGGAATGTACAGCTGCTTGTGAGCATCGATGGTCACTGAGTCGGCGCGCTCGATCCCCTTGAGTAAGGTTCGATAACGATTTGACATCAGCGTTGCACCGCCCCAAGCCGCATCAACGTGAAAATGACACTGATATTGATGACATAGCTCGGCTATCTCATCGAGTGGATCGATATTGCCGGTCTCGGTCGTGCCTGCGACGCCGATCACTGCGATAACTTTGATGTTTTGCTGTTGTAACTGCTTGAGTTGCTTAGCCAAAGCATTTGGGCAAAGTCGGTTCGCATTATCGGTATCTATTGCAATCAGTTCATCTTGGCCAAGCCCAAGCACATCGGCGGCTTTTTTTAATGAGTAATGACCACGTTTGGAAACAAGAACGGCCATTCCGTTGTAGCCATAGTGTTTCATGGCTTTGTATAGCCCCTCTTTTTCAACGCCTTGAAAGTTTCCTTGGGCTTTTAATGCATTATTGCGAGCAACCCATAACGCGGTAATATTAGCGATGGTTCCACCCGAGCAAAAGGCGCCAAGTGAGTGTTCAGCGCTGTGCATCCATTGTGTATAGAAGGCGTCATTTTGCTGATAAACGAGCCGATGGAGCATTCCAAGAACCTGACGTTCTAAAGGCGTAAAGGCTTTTGACGTCTCGATTTTTACTAGGTTCTGATTGAGTGCGATCATGATTTTGGACAGCGGCATCAGAAAATAGGGGAGCGCAGACGTCATATGTCCAATGAAACTCGGTGCTGAAGTATGCACCGAGTGAGACACTAACGTATCGAGTAAGTGCTGAGTATGGTCGGAGACAAAGCTCGGTTGTTCGGGAATGGTTGGATTCGAGAAGTCTTTTTCTATCTCTTTAAGCGGTTTTTCTTCTGCAACGATGTGTTCGCGTAAAAATTGATTTAGATTACGCGAAAGCTCTTCTTCAATCTTGGTAAGGGTAGAATCAGGACCTTCAGGAACAGTGAAGATTCGCAGCAAATTTTCGAAACTGACATCAACCGTTTTTTGTTCAGTGTCCATACTCGATTGTGACTCAATATACATCTTTATTAGGCGTGACAATGTAAACCAAAACGGGCGCAAAGTCCCGTTTGCTCGGTATTAATTGCTCTTTATTGGCATTCAGTCTGAGATATTTGGCTGATGGACTGATTGTAGGTTTGTAGAGCTTGGTCAATCTTGTTGGGATGACTTAATAATTCTGCTAATGCCGAGCGCAGTTCATAGTTTTTTTCATGAGGCGGTGTTTGGCGATCATTGTAAGTAACTTTTGCCAATTGACCGAGTTGATCATCGCGTTTAGCAAGGGCTTTAATATCAGATTGCTCAAGCTTTAGCCAACCCTCAACCGACTGTTCAATCGCCACTTTACTTGGGTCATGTTCCAGATAGTAATGAACAGCTGCGCGGCTTAGTTCAAAATGGTGTTTGCGCCCTTGAAGAAACCACGTGCTCACTCCTTCAAGCTCAGGATATTGGCTGGTGGTAAGTGTGGTTAAATCTTGGTACCAATTAAGCGATGCATCAATATAGGCGTCGTATTTTCCTGCCAAACATGAGTTATCGGCGGCAAAGGCAGAGAAGGGCAACGAGGTAAAGAGCAAAGTGACCATCAAGCGTTTCATAGGGATTCCTTTTGCTAAATAAGCGCTTGTTTTTATTGTTTGCGGTGAACTCAATATAATCAAGTTACAGCGAAAGTTGGCGCGAAACTGAGTGCCTTATACTAGGGGATTTATTGCTGTATTCCTGCGATCTAGTTAGCAAGAGAGACAAAGAATAGCATCAGCACTGGGACCAACAGGCTCAAGATGAACCCACTAACAATTGCGATAGGTACGCAGCGTACACCACCTGTGGTTTGTATGACAGGAAGTGTAAAGTCCATAGCTGTCGCTCCGGCATAGCCGATAGCGGTGCAAGGACGAGTGCGAATCAACATCGGGATCATGACTAGAGCAACCAGTTCTCGTAATAACTCGATTAAAAAAGAGGCGCCACCAAATACGGGACCAAACGCATCGCCCATGAGAATGCCTGCCAGTGAATACCAACCAAATCCTGAGGCCATCGCCAAACCATGGAAGACACCGATATCGAGAATCCATGCCGCAAGCAATCCGCCAAGCATGGAAGTGAATATGATCACAGATGCGATGATCATTCCATGCTTGTTAAGCAGAATCTGCCCTAAAGTCAGTCCACTATTTCTTAATTGAATACCGATAAAAAACAGTAAGATAAATAAAATCCATTCACTCGCGGTATCAACCCAGCTCAAGTCGATAGGCAGCAGTATGCCGACCAACAAACCGCCGCCGACAACGACGATAAGCTTGACCGATTCTAAGGCCATACTGGAAAGGGGCAGTTTACTTTTCGCAGCTTCAGTTTGCAGTGGTAACCAGCGATCGACCAGTGGCAGAAACAGCAGATTCGCAACGCCTAAACACAAGAAGAACACAGCTGTGTATTGGACGATGGTTTGCAAGTTTTGGCCTAAGTTATCAAGCGCCGCAAGACTCAAGCCCATCAAACTTAAAATCACATAGATTAAGTAAGACGTTGCGCGATTAATGGTTTGGGTAATTGCCGTGTTGGATAGGGTAAATAGGTAGCCCACGACCAGCGGGGCAAAGATGAACATCATCCCTGAAAACATGAAAATCCTTGTTATTATAATCCGCAGGCGTTAATGACTGCGTCAATTTGATCGCGGAACTCCAAATCACTAAGGTTAGTAAGTTGGTAGAGAATATCGGCACCGGTGACGTCGAGTTCGACTTCGTGCTCGTCGATGGCGTCATCTTCACGGCGGAACATTAATACATGGTTGGCAATGCGCGCGACATCCAAATACGTGACATCATGTTGGGGGTTATCAATGCGTTGATTAGTGGCAACTTCAACAAAGTCAGAATCAAAGCCCCAGTGGTCAAGCACCAGTTTACTAACAATAGAGCATTGGCTGCTAAAGATTTGCAGCGCGATGTTTTCGTCTAAATAATTACCTCTTTCAAGATAGAGGTAATATTCATTGACGATACAAAACAAACCAATATCCGCTAACAGTCCTGTTAAAAGGGCTTTATCATTTTCCAAATTAGCATAACGTGGGTCACCTGAATCTCGGAACCCTTTGGTCACCATGACCATCGTGGCCGCAAGCTCACGAGAGGTGGCGGCACTGTTGATCAAAATGTAGTTACACTCTTTGCTCAGATTGACGGATTGTTTGAGTTGTTCAATAGATTGGGCAGTAACGATATCACGAACGCGATGAATACCAAGGCGCGCCACTGCAGTGACAAGATCGGTGCAAATAATACTACGGCGATTAAAAATCACCGAGTTGGCAACACGAATAACGATAGCGGCCAAGCTCGGATCTTCGATCAGGCAATCGGCAATATCGGATACGCTTGTGTTTTCCTGAGAGGATAGTTTTTGAATTTGCAATACAACGTCTGGAATAGGTGGGAGAGATATTTTCCCAGTATTAATAGACTGCTCGATTAATTGTGCAAACTCGGTCTCTATTCCTTTTATTAGTACTTCGTTATTCTCAGGTAACCAATAAAATGATAAATGGTTCATAAAACTTGAAAGATGTGGGCAACTACCGAATATTAACGTCTGTTACCTGTGCTAGGCAAACGTTATAGGTTACTGAATTGTGTGCGTAAAACTAAAAACTTACTCTAACCTACAGGTATTTTTGAGATAGAGTGTCAACGACATTTAAATTTGTGACTGTGATTCCAATAAATTTATTTTCTGATGTAAAGCCTGTGAACTATGCACAGACTTATTTCGCATCATTAACTATCATTTGGTTGAGGGAATCTAGGCTTACTTTCATATTAATAAATTCATCAAGTCAGACCTTCAATACTTTTTTCGCTTATAAGCTGCTGTATCTGGTGATCGAACTAATCGGGGTTTTTGATTAAGGATCAATGGATATGACAGAGCAAAAATTTACCAATTATGTTAAGCAATTTGGCCGTTTCCAAACGCGATCAATGTTTGGTGGCTTAGGACTGTTTCGCGAAGAGGCGATGTTTGCACTTCTTAGTGCTCAGCGCGTTTTTATTCGTGGGGGAGGCACCTTGGATGAATTGCTGCACCAGTTAGGCTGTGATAAATACCGTCACGTCAAAAAGCAGTCGACGGCGACAGTCAATTACTATGACATCACCCATCTGTTTGTTAATCGTCATCAACAACTTGATGCGATTGTCAGCCAGGCGATCTCTCGCTCCGTTACGCAGCGAAAGTCCAAACAAGCACCTGAGAATAAACGGCTTCGCGACTTGCCTAACATGCAACTGACTCTAGAACGCATGGTGAAAAAGGCAGGGGTGGACAATGTGGACCGCTTCTTAGAACTCGGCGCGCCAGAAGTCTTTTCTCGTGTGAAACGTACATACGGCAATGACGTCGATCTCAAATTATTATGGAAATTTGCAGGCGCCATTGATGGTATTCATTGGAAGCTGATTCAAGAGCCGAGAAAACGCCAATTATTGGCAGATTGCCAGTAAAAGTAACGGATAAAAAAACCGAGGAAGGATCCTCGGTTTTTTATTGGTTAACGCTTTAGCGTAAGTGATTAGAATTTGAATCGAGTCGTCATCATCACTTGGTTGCCGTAAAAGTCATTGAAGCGTGCTTCTGCGCCCATAGAGAAAAGCTCAGTAGAATGGAAGCGAATGTACGCAGAACCGATCCAATCGTCATCATCATCAATAGAGAGGTAACCTGCTTGACCACCGACTTCAAGCTGTGGACCAAGCCATTGGCGGATGCCTAGGTTAAGTTCCATACCAGTTTCGGTGCTATCTTTGTCGTTATCAACCACGCGAAACAGCATTTCACCTTTTAAATCTGCCCAGTTATTGATTGGAGCATGAAAACCAAAACCAGCCGCAGCGTCAAAATCGCCTTCAAATTCAGAATCGATTCGACCAATCGCATGCGCGTTAGGGTGAATCGATTTACTAAATGCCGCACCGAAGGTGACAGGGCTTGCGCCAATGCGTGCTTCGATGTAATCGTAATTGAAGTTGCTCATGATGGCCGGGCTGTTTGGATCTTCTGCCAGTGTTTGACCAGAAGTCAAAACCAGCGCTGCAGCTAAGAGTGTTTTACGCATATCTACGATAAACCTTTATCTTGTTAATTTCCTTGGTCTTTGACGACAAGGCCGTCATGACATGTAATGCCGACATGATAATGCATCTTGGTTTGAATTAACCAATAAAATGTCACTGTTTTGTCGTTTAAGTGAATTCCAAGCAAGTTTCATTCCAGTCGAATGAGTGCTTATGCAGCAAACCGTACGCAATTTAATCAGTCGCAGTATGTTGCTGGGAAACGTCTTTCTATCTCAGTAGTTAGCCACGAGTCTAACAGAGTAGAATGTGATGAATCACATAATTATGCGCTTCTACATCAAAAGTGGAACACAGCTCATTTCTTCGTCATGTTTTTGACGTTGTTATCAACACAATACGCTCAACGAAAGTGTTGATGTCATATTTTTACCTGTATGAAAGTCACGAATGGCGGTTAATTCCTGTTCTTCGCATCATAATCACTGTGTATTGTTGGCTTACAATCTAGTGCAATCGTCTGATTAACCAAACGGTTTTTTCGTGTAAACTGAATAAATCGCCAATAAAAGTAAGAATCAAATGCAACAAATAAAAAAATGGGGCGCCGTCGGTGGCGCTATCGCTGTGGTGTTGTGCTGGCCTCTAGCGGTAGGGAGTATTGGACAAAACGTCATCACCGATGGGATCGGTAACTTAAACAGTGATGTACTGAAGGCGGAAATCGTCGCTTATGATCGTGGCTATTTATCGTCAGTGGTGACCACTCGCTATCATGTGACGGATCCTCAGCTGATTGAGCAACTCAAAGTTGATGGGCTGCCGAGTGAATTTACCGTCACCAGTGACGTGAGCCATGGCTTGATGAGCCTGTCTGCACATTCTGTTGTGGACGAAGCGGCGCAGCTTCCTTTAGTTATGGACTCAACGACTCAACTAAACGGTAATACCGACTTTAATATTCAATTAGATAACTGGCATTACGTCTCTAAAAATAATCAAAACGTAATGGTTTCACTTCCGCCATCCTCGTTAACGGGAACCATCACGGTGTTAGGCGAGCTGTCGTATCAACTTGATGTACCGTCGATGGAATTGGATTTTGCGTCCGGCGACAAATTGTCGATTACCAGTATTAAAGCGCAGGGACAAGGCAAACGCACTCACGCATTTTGGATTGGAGATCAGCAGATAACCATCGGTCAAGCCAAAATTGTTAATCCTGATCAAGTCACCTCCTTTGAGATGATGAACGCCAGCTATCACTTTACGTCAAATGAAATTCCCACGACTAACCGAGTTTCAGGCCAACATGTGCTTGAAATGAATGACTTGAAAACCGACCAAGGACAAGTCTCGAATTTTAATGTGGATGTTTCTTTTGGTGATCTTGACAGTGTTGCTTTTGGTCAGTTGTTGGATGTTTACCAAAATAATCCTAACCCTTCGCTATCAAACGCCCAACTGCAAACAGCAATCGAGAGTATTGAAACCTTATTCGCTCAAGGGTTTTATGTTTCGGTAAACGATTTTAGTGCCAAAATCGGTGATGGCGAATTTCGATCTGCGATGAATATTCAAGTACCAGAAGGGACGAAAGATGTTGCAGCAAACCCGATGGCGGTGTTACCGAAGTTGACCGGGGATGTGGAAAGCTATGTATCTGAACAAATGGTCGAGACGTTTCCGACCATAAAGCAGGCGATTGATGAAGCGATTGTGATGGATATTGTTGACCAAACTCAATCTGGTTATCGCATTGAGGCTCAGCTCGAAAATAGCAATCTGGTGTTTAAAAATGGCCAGAAAATTCCTTTAATGGCGCTTATATTACCGATGATGCTGTAATTCGCTCGTTGCATTCCCTTTATCAATCAATAAAAAGAGGTCTTAAGACCTCTTTTGTTACTTTTGCTCTAGGCAAAAAAGTGGTATTAATCACACTAGTTTGTTAACAGCAGGAGCAAGGAAACTCATGGCGTCTTCTACAGGCAATGTCTATAACTTCAGCGCGGGTCCCGCTGCGCTTCCTAAAGCAGTCATGGAAAAGGCTCAGGCCGAATTCGTAGATTGGAATGGCCTCGGTACTTCGGTTATGGAAATTAGCCACCGCAGTAAATCATTCATCGAAATTGCACAGCAAGCCGAGCAAGACTTGCGTGACTTACTTTCAATCCCAGACAACTATAAAGTTCTATTTTGTCAGGGCGGGGCACGAGCTCAATTTTCTGCAGTACCACTAAACTTGTTGGGTGAGCGCTCAACGGCCACGTATATTGATGCTGGCTATTGGGCCGCCAGTGCCATTGATGAAGCGAACAAGTATTGCCAAGTAGATACTTTTGACGCCAAAACCGAAATCGATGGCAAAACTGCTGTCAAACCTGCTTCTGAATGGAAAGTGGCCCCTGATGCGGCTTATGTGCACTTTTGCCCAAATGAAACGATTGACGGTGTAGAGATTTACGATCTGCCTCAAACCGATAAACCGATCGTCGCTGACATGTCATCAAACATTCTATCGCGTGATATTGATGTGTCTAAATTCGGTGTTATCTACGCAGGCGCCCAGAAGAATATTGGTCCTGCTGGTATCTGCATTGCAATTGTGCGTGATGATCTGCTTGATTTCGCGCGTGATGTGCTGCCGAGCTTTATTAACTATAAAATCTTGGCAGAAAAAGATTCTATGTATAACACGCCACCAACGTTTGCATGGTATTTGTCGGGTCTAGTTTTCAAATGGCTAAAAGAGCAGGGTGGTTTGAAAGCAATGGAAGAGACCAATCGCAAGAAAGCCGATACCCTCTACAATTACATCGATAATTCTCCATTTTATAAGAACGATATTCATCCCGCGAACCGTTCACGAATGAATGTGCCTTTCCAATTGGTTAAACCAGAACTTGATGGCACGTTCCTTGAGCTCGCGGAGCAGCGTGGTCTCGTGGCACTAAAAGGTCACCGAGCGGTTGGTGGTATGCGTGCATCTATTTACAACGCCATGCCGCTGGAAGGTGTTCAAGCCTTAGTCGACTTCATGCAAGAATTTGAAGCGCAATACGCTTAAAGATTGCGTTTTGATAACGAGAGCCGCGCGGTTTCAACCGCGCGGTTTTTTTTTAACTTATTCACTGTGCTCCTTGTCTTTTCCCTGTCGCTATCCTTAATAAATATTGTTCTTTACGACAAATATTATTGTCTTTATTTCTCCAGAAAATCACTTAATTATTGAGCCGCAATCGGCATGGTGCCGGCTTCAAAGGAATCAAAAATTAATGAACAATCTGGTCAAGGGCATCGCGCTTTCAGCCTTGTTGATGCTAGGAACCGCACACGCCAAGCAATTAAATGTTTATGCGTGGGGAGGCTATTTACCTGAAGCGTCGCTTCGACAATTTGAAAAGCAGCAAGGAGTCACCGTAAATTACTCCACCTTTGAAAACAATGAATCCATGTACACCAAGTTAAAGCTGCTCAAAGGTGGTGGTTATGATGTGGTGTTTGCATCTGCTTATTTTATCGAAAAAATGGGTAGAGAAGGTTTATTGGCTGAGCTTGACCACGAGAAAATTCCAAATATGAAGGATACGATGCCGAAGTTATTAGGCCAGGCGCATGATCCACAGAACCGTTACTCTTTGCCCTAAATTTGGGGTGTGACGGGCCTTAGCTATAATGCAGAGATGGTTGACGGAGTGACGCGCTGGGCCGATCTCTGGAAGCCGGAATTCGCTGGGCAAGTTATGCTGATTGACGATATTCGTGACGTTTTTGGCATGGCACTTAAATTAAATGGTTACAGTATCAACAGTCAAAACCCACAACAGATTGAAAAGGCTTATGAGTCGTTAAAAGCACTACAAGCTAATGTGCTGCTGTACAACTCAGATGCGCCGCATGTGCCCTATGTTTCGGGTGAAGCTTCTGTGGGAATGCAATGGAACGGCAACGCTTATCAAGGTCAGCAAGAGATGCCAGAGTTGAAGTTTGTGATGCCACAAGAAGGTGCCGTACTGTGGATGGATAACTTTGTTATTCCATCGGGCAGTGAAAACAAAGTGTTGGCCCACCAGTTTATTAACTTTATGTATCAGCCAGAAAACCAAGCAGAGATCGTCAATAGCTTAGGTTACGCGTCCGCGACGACTCGTGGGCGTGCCTTACTCAATGATGCTATTCGTAATGACGTTACGATTTTCCCATCAGAGGCCGATATGGTGAAAGGCGAGTTCATTAACGATGTCGGGCCAGAGGCGCTGGCGATTTATGAAAAGTATTGGCAAAAACTAAGAAACCAGTAAACGATTATAATTAAAAAACCGGGCTTTTTGGCCCGGTTTTTTATGTTTAACGTTGACGACTTTTTTGACGATTTTTACCACTGCTGTTAGAGCGGCCTTTGTCTGCACCAGATGACTTAGCACTTTGTCCATTGTGTGACGACGAGCTATTTTGTGGTTTCCCTTTTTTACCCGCCAATGGAGCAAAGCCTGGCTGACTCTTGGTGTGTTTGGTCGCAAAGCGGTTAGCGCCATGACGACCTGACTTTCTGCGCTGCGCAGGCGTTTTAGCATCAATATCTTCTGCGGGAACCAAACAGCTTTCTTTATCACCGATCAGATGTTTTTTACCCATAGCAACCAGTGCTTCACGAATCAACGGCCAGTTGTTTGGATCGTGGTAACGCAGCAGAGCTTTGTGTAAGCGTCTCTGGCGTTCGCCTTTGGCCACGGGGACTTCTTCGCGTTTTTTATACTTAACGCGTTTTAGTGGATTGGTTTCTGAGTAATACATTGCCGTTGCGTTGCACATTGGTGACGGGTAGAAGTTCTGAACTTGGTCACATTCAAAATCATTCTTCTTCAGCCATAGTGCTAAGTTAAGCATATCTTCATCTTCGGTCCCGGGATGGGCAGAGATGAAGTAGGGGATCAAATACTGCTTTTTACCCGCTTCTTTGCTGTATTTCTCAAACATCTCTTTGAAGCGATCGTAGGTGCCCATGCCTGGCTTCATCATCAGATCCAGTGGACCTTTCTCGGTGTGCTCTGGTGCAATTTTTAGATAGCCGCCAACGTGATGTGTAACCAACTCTTTGACATACTCAGGCGATTCAATGGCTAAATCGTAACGCACACCAGAAGCGATCATGACCTTTTTAACCCCGTCGACATTTCGCGCAGCACGATACAGGTCAATGGTGTGCTTATGGTCGGTATTGAGTTTGCTACAAATACCAGGGAAGACACACGATGGACGTCGACAGTTGGCTTCTGCTTTCGGGTCACTACAGCCGAGGCGATACATGTTGGCCGTTGGGCCGCCAAGGTCGGAAATGGTCCCTGTAAACCCAGGAACTTTATCGCGAATCTCCTCAAGCTCGTTAATAATCGACTCTTGAGAACGGTTTTGAATAATACGCCCTTCGTGCTCGGTAATCGAGCAGAATGAACAGCCGCCAAAACAGCCACGCATGATGTTAACCGATGTTTTAATCATGTCATAAGCCGGGATTTTGGCTTTGCCGTAGGCTGGGTGAGGAACGCGGGCGTAAGGCAAGTCAAAGACGTAATCCATCTCTTCGGTGGTTAACGGAATGGGAGCCTGATTGACCCATAATTCGCGATCGCCATGGCTTTGAATCAGAGCGCGACCAGAATAAGGGTTGGTTTCCAAATGCATAATGCGGCTCGCGTGCGCATAGAGAATGCGATCGTTGCGCAGTTTCTCAAAGCTTGGGATGCGTACCGCGGTGGTTGCTGCATCATGGCGAGAAGGGCGAATGGTGATTGGCTGTGCTTGGTTTGCATCGTCCGCTTTCGTATCACATTGGGTTTCAACTTCGTAAGGGTTTTTCGGTACAAACGCTTCTTTACGCGGTTTTTCAATGCGTGATGAATCGATGATCTTGTAGTGCTCAGGTGCTGCAGGAAGGTTGACAGCGGTGCCGCGAATATCGGTCATAGTCGCAATGGATTCCCCATTGGCTAAGCGATGAGCGACATCAACTAAGGCTCGTTCTGCATTACCAAATAGCAAAATATCGGCTTTGGCATCAAACAATACTGAGCGACGAACCTTGTCTGACCAATAGTCATAGTGCGCGAGACGGCGCAGACTGGCCTCAATGCCACCGAGGACTATGGGCACCTCTTTATACGCTTCTCGACAACGCTGTGAATAGACCAATGTCGCGCGGTCAGGGCGTTTCCCTCCTTCATTGTTCGGGGTATAGGCATCATCATGGCGTAATTTTTTATCCGCGGTGTAGCGGTTAATCATCGAATCCATATTACCAGCTGTAATACCGAAAAAGAGGTTGGGTTTACCCAAACCCATGAAGGCTTCTTTATTTTGCCATTCAGGTTGGGCAAGGATGCCAACACGAAATCCTTGCGCTTCGAGCAGACGTCCAATGATCGCCATACCGAAACTTGGGTGATCGACATACGCATCGCCCGTCACAATGATGATGTCACAGCTATCCCAGCCTAGGGCATCCATCTCTTGACGAGTCGTCGGCAAAAATGGAGATGAGCCATAGCAAGCGGCCCAGTATGGGGTATATTGGTTAATCGGTGTGATATCACTGTGCATAAATTGACCTCAGATTTCGCGAGCGCGAATTATAGCGACTTGCTAACCGAGTATCTAGCGCTATATGTCCGTACAGTTTAGAAGGTCAAGACAAAAGCAAACGGTTCATTTATGAACCAATGGGATTTTATTTTCAACGCTAGAGTTCTTGTCCCAGTCTGTTATCATCCGCTGCAATTGATAACGATGTATAGATATTATGGTTCAACAACTTCTGTTTCTGTGCGCGCCAATGCTTTTAGGTGCTCAACTTATTCTGACTTTGGTGTTAGTCAAAGGCGATATTTGTCCTGGTCAGCGAGGGCGCATTCATAAATTAATGCCAACATTGGCGATTTTATGGCTTGCGGTGGCATCGCTTAAAATGCAGGCGATCATGGTCACTTTTGCCATTGGTTATTTTTATACTCAGGTTCAGACTAAAAAAACGCGTAACCAAGGGCCTTTGTGGGCGTTGTATTTGGCGAATGGCTTGGCGTTAGCGTTTGTTGGTATTCAAGTCTTTATGCAGCCCGATACGTCATCGAGTATCCATCTATTGTTGCAAGTGGTTCTACTTGGGGCGGCGTTTGCGCATTTGTTGCTGGTTATTGCTCGCACACGGCTGCAAGCGTTTCATCGTATTTTGCCGTTTTGTGGTGTGGTGGCTGCGATGTTCACGGCTCTCAGCGTACTGGCAAAAGCCTATGGATTAGCTCCGCAAGTAGTTGATAGCGCGACACAATCAATTTTGTTTGGCTTATCTTTGATGATTTCCGCCATCGTCGTGTGGTGCTGGCACATTTTTACTGAGAAAGCCATAGGTCGTGTTCAGCTATTGATTAGCTTGGCGATGTTGGTGGCTTCTGGCTTATTTCATCAAGGATTATTCGTTCTTTAGGTTTCGTCTCAGCAAAAACAATGAATTCGCGCTACCCTTTTCTATGAGTCGAAGTAGAAAGGAGTGTAGTGATGGATTTAAGTAACATTAGCCAGTTTGATAGCGTCATTTTGCTCGGCATCGTCAATGAAAAATTGCGCCTAGAATGTGATAGTTTTGATGAGTTGGTGACGGTCTACGATATGGATGTAGAAACCGTCACTGTCAAATTAGATAGTTTAGGCTACCAATATGATCCGTTGACCAATCAATTTAAGTCAGCGATGCGGTAACGTTAACCTTCCCACCATAAAATATTTTTAAGCCATCTTGATACCATCAAGGTGGCTTTTGCTTTGTTGGCGCGCGGTAGAGAAAAAGGCTTGTAGGTAGCGCTTGTTACGATCGCTGTTGCGCACTGCTGCAAATAAGCGGCGCCATAAGCCATCACCGAGCGGTATGCTGGTGATCAATCCTTGGCGAGAAAACTCACTGATTGCCCAGTTTGGTAATGCGGCTACGCCGAGTCCTGCCGAGACCATTTGTACCAGCATCAGAGTATTATCCGCTTGTTTCCATTTCATCGGCTCCACCCCAGCGGGTTGTAAAAAATGCTTCACGACATCCAAACGCTGCTTTTGGACAGGGTAGGAGAGCATAGTCTGCTCACGTAAATCTATTGGTTCGATACGCTCGAGCTGTGCAAGCGGATGATTGGTGGCGGTGACCAAACGCATCTCAAAGTCAAACAGTGGCTCGTAATGGACTTCAGAGCGTGGCTGAATGTCTGAGGTAATGACTAAGTCCAACTCGCCATTCATCAACGCAGGCAGGGGCTCGAAACCAAAGCCCGAAGAAAAATCAAGGGTCACGCTTGGCCAGGCAATTTGGTACTCCTTCAAAGCGGGCATTAACCACTGAAAACAAGAGTGACACTCAATCGCCATGTGAAGACGTCCATTGACATCTTCTTTCAGACTGGCCAGTTCATTTTCGGCTTTTGCAAGCCGTGGCAATATGTCATTGGCAAGTTGTAATAAAATCTCACCTTCCGAAGTAAACTTTACGGGGCGTGTTTTACGCAAAAATAACTGCCCACCGATACGTGCTTCGAGATCCTTGATTTGATGGGAGAGGGCCGATTGAGTCAAGTGCAGTGCTGTCGCGGTGGCGGTAAGTGACCCCGTATCGCGCAAAGAAGCTAGGGTTTTCAAATGCTTCAATTCAATCATGAAATCCTCTCATGGTAATAATATCAAGATGATGAATATTAACTTACGCGCTTTGTTGGTTTTTGTAAACGTCTAGACGTCTGTTTGTTGTTTTTGTTATTGGCTTTTGCCCTATTTAAATTAATCCGCTGCAATAAGCTGTGCGGTGTATGAAGTTTGTTCATAAACAAGTTGAATAAAAGCGTCTTGAGTTATTTGGCCGTGAATTGGATAGTTTAGACGTCCAGACTTCTTAAATAATCAAATTCAATTACGGAAAATAGCCATGACTACAACACATATTTTGGGATACCCACGCATTGGTGAACAACGTCAACTCAAATTCGCACTTGAAAAATACTGGCGCGGTGAAATTGAACAATCGGAATTATTGGCGACGGGCAGCGAGCTGCGTCATCAAAACTGGCTAACACAAAAGGACGCTAACCTAAGCTTTGTCACAGTGGGTGATTTTGCTTGGTACGATCATGTGTTAAATACCTCGTTACTCCTTGGACATATTCCCAAACGCCATCAAGGCCATTCAACCGATTTAGATACGCTGTTTCGCATCGCTCGCGGGCAATCTCGTTCAGACTGTGGTTGCGGCGCTGCTGCTTCGGATATGACGAAATGGTTTAATACCAATTATCATTATTTGGTGCCTGAATTTAGCGCGGACGATCATTTTGAGCTGACTTGGACTCAGCTTTTTGATGAAGTGGCAGAAGCGCAGCAGGCTGGGCATCACGTCAAGCCTGTCGTGCTTGGTCCCGTCAGTTACCTGTATTTGGGGAAAGAGACCAACGAGAGCTTTGACCGTCTTTCTCTGCTGCCTCAATTATTAACGGTTTATCAGCAAGTTCTCAGCAAACTAGCCGAACTGGGTGTTGACTGGGTACAAATTGATGAGCCAGTGTTAGCGCTTGACTTACCGCCTGCGTGGCTGGCAGCGTTTGACTCCGCTTACCAAGCTTTGAAAGGCCGTACCAAGTTATTGCTAACCACCTACTTTGATTCCATTGTAGCCAACATTGATGTCATTACTGAGCTCGCGGTTGATGGCCTACATATCGATTTGTGCGCTGCTGATAAGCAACTTCCGCTAGTGGTTGAAAAACTTCCGGAAGCTTGGGTGCTTTCTGTCGGTGCGATTAATGGGCGCAACGTTTGGCGCGCAAACTTAGCGGCAAAACTCGCAACGTTGACGCCATTGAAGCAGCAACTCGGTGAGCGCTTATGGATTGCGAGTTCATGCTCTTTACTTCATAGTCCGGTGAACCTTGAATTGGAAACTGAGTTAAGCGAAGAGACACGCAGTTGGTTTGCCTTTGCTAAGCAGAAAGTTCAAGAAGTGAATCTGCTAGCACGTGGCTTAGAGGGAGACGAGTCCGCCATTGCGCAGTGTGAGGCATATAGTCAACCAATCATTGCGCGTCAAAAGGCTGATCACGTGCATAAACCTCAGGTACAAAAGCGAGTCAATAGCATTACCCAAGCCTTGTCTAAGCGCAGTCTTCCCTATGCTGAGCGCGCTAAGCATCAATCACGAGTGCTTGATTTACCATTATTTCCAACCACGACAATCGGTTCTTTTCCACAAACGCAGGATATTCGTTTTCAGCGCAGCGCTTATCGCAAAGGAACGCTGCCAGAAGCGGAGTATGTTGAAGTGATCAAACAACATATTAAAGATGCCGTGCAGCGCCAAGAAGCGCTCGATCTTGACGTGTTGGTACACGGGGAAGCTGAGCGTAATGATATGGTTGAGTACTTTGCCGAGCACTTGTCGGGTTTTCAAACCACACAATTTGGTTGGGTTCAGAGTTATGGTTCACGTTGCGTGAAGCCTGCGATTGTGGTGGCCGATATTGAGCGAGAGCAAGCGATGACGGTCGAGTGGACACGCTATGCCCAGTCACTCACGAGTAAGAAAATGAAAGGTATGCTCACTGGGCCGGTCACAATACTGTGCTGGACGTTTCCGCGTGAGGACATCTCTCGTCAAGCCATTGCAGAGCAGCTGGCGCTCGCCTTACGTGATGAAGTCGCCGATCTTCAGCAGGCAGGGATTCACATTATTCAAATTGATGAGCCTGCGATTCGTGAAGGTTTGCCACTAAAACAAGCGGAGCACAAAGCCTATCTCGATTGGGCAGTGAATGCATTTCGGATCGCTGCAGGTAGCGCAGAGCCACAAACGCAAATCCACACCCATATGTGTTACAGTGAATTCAATGAAATTATTGACTCTGTTGCTGCGTTGGACGCCGATGTAATTACCATCGAAACCTCTCGGTCTAACATGGAATTGCTTCGTGCATTTGAAGCTTTTAATTACCCTAATGAAATCGGCCCAGGCGTTTATGATATTCACTCACCCAACATTCCGTCTGTTGAGTGGATTGAAAGTCTGCTTGAAAAAGCGGCGGACTTAATTCCACTTGAGCGTTTATGGGTTAACCCAGATTGCGGTTTAAAAACGCGAAACTGGCAGGAGACAGAAGCATCATTGACCAATCTGGTACTGGCGGCCAAATTGCTGCGTAAGAAATACGCTAAAGCGGCGTAAAATAAAAATAACAAAGCCCCTGATGGGGCTTTGTTATTTATGGATTGACGGCATCACAGGTGTCGTCGGTAATAAGTTGGTCAATCATCAACTGACCACGACTATTACGCATTTTAATGCGATAACTGACGCCAACTTCCAAATTATTTTTGATGTCTTTATTGGTGCAGTAGGTGTTAATGCTGGTTCTTAGCACTTGCTGGATCGGTTTGGCATTTTGGGCATCATCATTATAAACCATCATGATTTCAATCACCGAACCATTCGCATTAGCTCGTAAGATGGATAATGGGCCCACATCCATAGGCAGTTCAGAAGAGAGCATATTGGCACGGCTATTGGCAATCAGTTCTAATTGGCGTTGTTGCTCACGATTTGCAGAACACCCACTTAGGATTAAAACACCGAGTGCAAGCGCGACGAAGCGATAAGTACGTTTCATATTAAAATACTTTTTTATAAGGTTTCACGGTGACGTTTTGATACACGCCAGCAGCAACGTAAGGGTCGGCATCCGCCCACTGCTGAGCCTGTTCTAGTGAGGCAAAATCTGCAATCACAGTTGAGCCAGTAAAACCAGCTTCACCAGGGTTATCGGCATCGATGGCTGGCATTGGTCCCGCGGTTAAAAGTCGGCCTTCATCTTGCAACTCTTGTAAGCGAGCGAGATGTTTTTCTCTTACGCTCATACGCTTTTCTAAAGAGTTTTCAACGTCTTGTGAAAAAATTACATACCACATTATATTATTCCTTGTGAGCTCGGCTTAGGAGCGTTTGCATCAATCGCCTTTACTTTACCCAATATGCGGTTATTTTCACAGCCAATGGTGAAGTAAAGTGATAAATCAACGGTTTGTCTCAATAGGGCGAGGACGACCTTGGCTATCGATTGCCACATAGTTAAAGGTCGCTTCACAGACTTGGAAACGGTGGCCAACGCCATCTTCTTTTACTGGTTTAACCCAGACTTCTAAATTCATTTCCATCGATGTTCGTCCAATTCGGGTACATTCGCCATAACAGCACACAACGTCACCCACACGAACGGGCTTTTTGAAGGTAATACTCGAAACCGACACCGTTACAATTCTTCCACTTGATATCTCTTTGGCGAGTATGCCGCCTGCAAGGTCAAGCTGAGACATGATCCATCCTCCGAAAATATCGCCATTCGCGTTGGTATCCGCGGGCATTGCCAGGGTTCGAAGGATCATTTGTCCTTTTGGTGAGTTCATTTCTGGGTTCATAAAAATAGACATCCACTACAATAAAACAGCGACCCGAAGGCCGCTGAAAATCATTATTTTAATCAAACTGTTAAGTTTGGTTGGTGGTTATTCCACCTTGTTATCTTTGGGTAGATACTTATAAATGTACACGCCTGTAAGCAGAGTAAAAAGTAAAGTTGCTGCCAGCAATCCAAAGACTTTGAAGTTGACCCAAATATCTTGTGAAAGGTGAAAAGCCACGTAAACATTCAGTGCTGCGCAAAGCGCAAAAAACACCACCCATGCCCAGGTGATTTTATTCCAAACTTGGTTTGGCAACTCTAACTCTTTACCGAGCATACTCTTTATGGCGGATTTTCCCATTAAGTGGCTAATCGCCAACGCGAGTGCGAGTACGACATAGACGATAGTGACTTTCCATTTGATGAAGTCGGCGTCATGCAAAATCAGCGTCATACTACCGAAAATGGCGACCATGACAAACGTAATTAACTGCATTTTCTCAACTTTTTTGTATAAGACGTAGAGAAGAACAATTTGGAGGGCAGATGCAACAATAAGTGCACCTGTAGCGACATAGATGTCGTACATCTTATACAGGACGAAAAATACGATTAAGGGAATAAAATCAATAATTTGCTTCATTGTGAGCTTGCTATCCAGTGACTGCGTTGCCAACAGTCTAACGGAACTTGCCGTTAGACTGAATAGCCAGTGACAACTCGAAACAAATAAAGCGCTTATTCCGCGACGCTGAACACGGGAAGATGAGTGATTTGTGGCTTAAGATCCTCCAAATACCCTTCGTTTTTCAGATCGTATACGGTGTTTTTGAGTTCGTCATCCGTCATTGCCAAGCAACTGGATTTACCAGTGATCAGATAGAGATATTCATGATAAGCCATCTCAGAAAACTGACCCATACGGTCAACCAGTAAACTTTTCATTCCATGGTGGACTAGGCGGCAATAAGTAGGTCTGTAAGTATCCACAACCAATATCCTCTTTAGGTAGCGAGGTGTCATTTCCTCGCTACGAATTTTACTACTGGCTGTAATTAAGCACATTTGGTGCCAACTTTTAAATTTGTTAGCTTGTTGACGATATTTCGTGATCTGCTATCCAGTGAGACATCACAGCGCGTAAGTCCGCTTTGGTGGTCGGTTTGCTTAAACGACCATCCATCAGGCTGGTAATTAGATCCAATTCACGCTCTCCGGACTCTCCAGATAACGCAATCACCGGGGTGTTAGGACTCAACTGTTTTATACGGGTAGCGGCTTCAAAGCCATTCATGACGGGCATTTGAATATCCATCATTACTAAGTCGATGGGGTTGTTTTGAAAAATTTCCACCGCGACTTTGCCATTGTTGGCTTGAATGACATCATAACCGAGTTGTTGAAGATAAAGCGTGACCATCGCTCGCTGAACTTCTTTGTCATCAACCACAAGCACCGTTTTGTGGCAGTGAATGCTCGTTTGTGATTGGTTATAAGGTAGCAACAGATCATCATACTGGCTCTCAATGGGCAGAGAAGCGAGCTCTTGCGTTTCTTGGTCTTGGTGCTCGGTTTCTTCGAGTGCTGAGAGCGATAGCGCTGGAAAAATCAGATGAAACTCAGTGTATTGCCCATATTCGGAGTGGCACTGAATGGTGCCCCCAAATGACTGCATGACACGTGCGCAATAACCTAGCCCCAAGCCACTACCTCCGGACTTGTTATGGCTAAAGAAATCATCGAAGATTTGATTTTTTATCGCTTGTGGAATACCTGGCCCTGAGTCTCGAAACACAACCACATTTTCATGGAAGCGCGAGATGGTGGTGATATCAATGCGGCTTTCTGGGTACGAATCGAAGTAGTAAATCGCGTTGCGCAGTAGATTAAACACCACAAAGTTAAATAGGGTGTCGTTAACTCGAGCCGAAAAATCCACATCTGTGTGCAGGTGAATGCGACGCTTTATCTGTTCGCTCTCGAACCCAAATTGGTTAATCGCTTGCAGTAATAGGCGTTTGATAGGGGATACAGCCATCGGCTCTTGAGAAAGCGATGAGCTACTGACTTCGCGTAAAATAATATCGATCAGTTGCTTGCCACGTCGAATGGCTGACTTTCCATTTTCGACTTCGTTGAGAAGCGTATCAACTGGCGCATCGGTCTGCAGTTGAATTTGCAGCTTTTCAAAATGTAATTGTAACTGAGCCAGCGGATTGCGCATTTCGTGTGCAATAGAATTCGCAAGGGCTTGAGATTGTTTCACTCGGCGGTCGGAATTTATGTAATATTGCGCTTGCTCGAGTACTTTTTTCAGGGCAATAAGTTCTTCATTGGAAAACATTTGCCCATTACTTTTGTGCGTAGCGATTAATAAATGAGAAATCACATGGCTGTTGTCAAACATTGGCATGATGATCGCCGCATCTTGCTCATGCATTTTGTCATGCAGTTCACCTAAACGACCTTCGCTGGCTTGCCCGTCTAACTTATCTTGCAGCTCTTCAATGATCAGCGCATCTTGATTATTGTTAAAGTAATCAACAAACAGTTCATCGTCCGCGCTCTTTTTGACCAGTTGAATCTGACTTGCAGGAACGTTAAGCAGCTCAGCGAGTTTTTGTAGCGCCTGGGGAGGCGATTTTTGAAACTCACTCACTAAGTTATAAATACGTTCCGTTGGGGCTTGCGGTGAGTTGTAGACCATTAAGCTGGTGTACTGTTTCACTCGGCTGTAGAGAAATTGCCACGTCACACCTAATACGAAGCTGTACGCAATGACCACGTCATAGGGAATGCCGTGGTCGCGAACCAAAAAGAACAGCGGAAAAGTATAGATGGCGCACGTAACAATAGCCGTCAGAGTTAAATAACTCATGTAGCGAGTGCTGTAAAAACGCGAAGTAATGAGCGCATAGCCGGTAATGATCATCTCGCTAATCGAGAGCGCGGGTGGCAGCCAAGTTAACGAAAAGTCGCCCCAAAACAAAGTAAATCCGAGCTGAATGATTCCAGTTGAGACCATGAAAATAATCATGCCTGCAACCATAAAGTTGACTCGTGTTTTACTCAAGCGGTTGCTGACGCCGCGCAGCGATACAAGATTTAATAAAGTGAAAAGAACCAAGCTCACCAGGGTAAAGAAGAACAAAGACGTATAATTACCAAAGTGAATCACGAATACGCTGGGGGCGGTAATATCAACCGATTGCACCGTGAGCTCAGGAATTAAGTTGATTCCCAAGGTCATCACAGTCAGCGCGGTCAACAAGGTATACACCAAGCGAGGAGTCTTCTTTTGTAGATAATGCTCTTTGAGTTTGCAGGAGAACAAAAAGGCTGAAGCAAATGCTGTGAACGCCGTCAAGTTGGCAAAAATCGCCATAAAGATAGCGGCATTTTGTGACTGACTCACTAAATAACCAGAGTGAAAATACGCGTTACTCAGAATCCAGAAGAACAGCCCGCTAGAGTAGCTGAGGTAGTACTTATAATGGCTTTTGGAAAGATCGACGTTACGTTCTTTTAGGCTCAAATAGAAGTAGCCGACCCAGGTAATGACAATAAGCGAAGTAAACGTAAGCACCATCGCTTTAGGGTAGATAAATAAGTTTTGATACAAGTTAACCATGGCGATTCCCTTCTAACCTAGCCGCACTTGATTGCTTACGTTGGAGAAAGACACGACGCTTATACTCTTTATAACTGGTCGTTTTAAGTTGCTGATTGAGCTTGTCAATTATCCATAATCCTTTATATGTGGAATTGCCGGTGTCTTGTAAATTACATTCTGCTGTGTAGAGATATTCGTTATCAGACAGGCTGTCGTAGTAACGCATCATCAAGGGTTGCTCTATCACCACAAATCCAAGTGCAAATGCTCGCTCGTAGAGTAACGCCATCATATGCTTTTGGGCGAGATAGAGAATAAACGAACATTGTAGGGTATTGCCGCTTGCGGTTAAACGGAGAATTTCGCATATCGCCTGTTTATCGATGATCGACTCGGTGAGACTGCTGTCTAAAGCACTGATACTACTTGGGTCGATGTGGCTGTGAGGTCGCAAAATGTGTTGCGCTTCTAACGTTTGCTGAAAGTGTGGCGCAATAGACGGTGTCCAAGCACGCGATTGGAAGAAAGGTGATAAATAAAGCCACTCATCGCGATGTTGCCAATATTGAATCCGGGCGCTAGATACCAGTAACGGAATACCACTGGCGCTATTCGTCGTCAAAATGAAATGTGTACCTTGCGTCGAAAGCGAAAGAGAAAATAACATTTCATACCATTTATGCTGCTTAATAAATGTGCATAAATTGGAGAGAAGAATCGCATCGGAAAGAGAAAGAGGTGCAGAGAAATACAGGGTGTAATAATGATTTAAGTCGCTTTCTACATTATCAATCAATTGAGAAGAATAGGCACTTTCATCGTAATTATTATTAAAGATTGGCTCACTAAAATGATTTAACTGTTTTTGATATTTAGCTTTTATGTGATTGATTTCATATTCGCACCACAAGTCGGCAATGCTATCGAAATAGGCTAATGCCAATTGTTCTAACTGATATTCAAACGGGCTAAGCCCATTAGAATTCTGGCAAATTTGTTCAAGATAAATCGCTGAGTGAAGTTGGCCCGCAATATTTAAGTATTTACAACTTGGTGATTGATAAGTGATTTGTTGAAGCCGTGTGCTAAGTATATGTTCAAAGCATGCCCTTAACCTGGGTGAGGGCGTTGATTCAATCGCAAGGAAAATTTCCTCCCGCGAAATGTCGAGCTTTCTATCACGTAGATAGCGCTCATAGAGGTTATAAAGTTCCATTTTTTCATCCAATCTGACGTAGTATTTTTATAGCTATTTTTTTTGGATGATATCACCTTAGTTGAATATCAACGAGCCTATGTTACGGGGAAAATATATGAAACTGTGATCTTGTAGGATAAAAAACCGCCCCGAAGGGCGGTTGGTTAAATATTGATACTTATAAAACTAAACGAATATTACGCTTGTTGCTTTTCTAATTCGGTTTGTTTTTGTTGTTCGTTAACTTCATCTTCAATTAATGCGTCGACAATAACCGCACACGCGGCATCACCCGTAATATTGAGCGCAGTACGAATCATATCGAAAATACGGTCAAGAGCGAACAGCAATGGTAGGCCTTCAATTGGAATACCGGCTGCCAAAAGAACCGCAACCACTAGGAACGATGGCCCAGGTACACCTGCTTGGCCAACGGCACCCAAGGTTGAGGTAACGATGATCGCGATGTACGCACCCATCGAAAGATCAATATGGAATAGCTGTGCAAAGAATACAGCAACCAGACCGTAGTAAATTGCGTTACCGGACATATTGATGGTCGCGCCTAGCGGTAGGACAAACGACGCTGTTGAATTTTTAACACCCAGCTCGTTTTCACAGGTGTCCATTGTCACAGGCAGGGTTGCCATTGACGATGCCGTTGATAGCGCCACCGCTTGTGGCTTTTTCATCACGCTTAGGAATTTCTTAGCGGATGTTTTGGTGAACAACTGAATCATCAGTGGGTAGGCAACGAAACCAAAGATAAGGATCGCAGCAACGTAGACCAAGAACAGTTTAAAGACGACCATTAACGCGCCAAAACCAAATGTTCCGACCGCTTCGGCCATAAGCCCAAAAACACCAATAGGAGCAATGATCATCACTTTATTGATCATCCATACCATGGCATCAACAATGCAGTTCACACCGTTCATGATAGGCTCGCGGCGCGATTTTTCTTGTTTAGAAATGGCGATACCAAAGAACAGACAGAAAACAAGAATTTGTAAAATATTGGCGTCGTTCAATGATTGGAAAACGTTGGTCGGGATCATACCCGTAATGGTTGCCCAAAACGTGGGTAGTTCACCTTTTGATGCATATTCTGATGAGAACATACCTTCAACACCAGATACATCGATGCCCATACCTGGCTTGAATACTTCGCCCATAATGAGGGCCAAAGCAACAGCCAAAGCAGAGGTCAACGCGAAATAACCTAATGTGATCATTCCGACTTTACCGGCAGATTGGCTATTACCTAAGCCCGCAGCGCCGGAGATAAGTGCAACAGCAACCAGTGGAATGACCAACATCTTAATTAGATTAATAAAGATAGTTCCAAGTGGTGCAAATAGGGCAGCGTCTTGTCCCATTAACGCACCAACGGCAGTACCGATGATCATTGCAATGACGACTTGTACGCCGATATTGCTTAGCAAACTCTTATTTTTTAACACTTCCTTAACCTCTGTGCTATGTACGTTTAATATCCTAGAATTTACCACTAGGCAGAAAAATATTAGTGGATAAATATTCCGCAGGTGTTTTACACGTATATTGGTCAATGATCAATGACGATCAGGTCATAACTTCGCCTAGAGTGGTAAAATTGATAGTTTATGCTTGTTTTTTAATCACAAGGCAAACGTTTGCTTTAATTTGAGGTGATAAGGTTCGTGATGTGGCTTTTAAGCCAAACCATGAAAAGGTGAGGTTAGAAAAGAGAAGGATTGTTAATAATAAGATCGATTTTCGGGTTGCGTACCCAAAAATCGATCTTGTTGTTGTAGGCTGGTTGGTTTAGCGCTGAGTGGCTTGCTTCATGGAAGAAACGAAATCAGCAAGACGGCTCAGCATGACTTCTGGTTGCTGCTGATTCTCTTCGATGATTCTTACTACCGCAGAGCCAGAGATAGCACCGGCCGCACCCGCTTGCAGTGCTTGCTGAACTTGCTCAGGCTCGGAAATACCAAATCCCAACAGCGCTGGTGGTGCATCATATTGATTTAACCGTGACAGCAGCGTATCGACAGGCATATTTGCCTTGGTTTCTGTACCAGTGACCCCCGCCCGCGATAGCAAGTAAGTGTAGCCACTGGCTTTATTGGCGACATCTTGCAACGTTTCGTCACTGGCCGTTGGCGGCGCGATGAAAATCGGGTGTATATCAAATTTTTTCGCCGCAGCGACGAACTCATCGCTTTCACTGGTCGGCACATCAGCAACCAATACCGAGTCGACACCCGCCTTGGAGCAGCGCTCATAAAACGCTTCGATGCCATTTGAAAACACTAAGTTGGCATACATTAACAAACCAATTGGGGTCTCTGGGTACTTGCTGCGTAATTGGGCAATCAATTCAAAGCAAGTGTCAGGTGTTGTTCCGGCTTCAAGAGAACGTAGGTTTGCGCCCTGAATTGTTGGGCCGTCTGCCAGCGGATCAGAAAATGGCATACCCAGTTCTAACGCATCGGCGCCATTTTCAACTAAGGTTTCCATGATTTGTAACGACAAGGCTGGGTTTGGATCGCCCATGGTGACAAACGGAACAAATGCGCCTTGGTTTTTTGACTCTAGACGCTCAAACATCGCTTGATAACGATCCATTACAGCACTCCTTTCTCTTGTAGAATTTTGTCGACAGTAAAGATGTCTTTATCACCACGACCTGATAAGTTCACGATCAGCAGTTGTTCTTTATCTGGATTTTGTTTGGCCATCTTTAGAGCATGAGCAAGTGCATGCGAAGACTCCAGTGCAGGAATAATCCCTTCATGACGAGCGAGCTCTTGAAAAGCGTCAATGGCTTCATCGTCTGTAATGTTCTCATATTCCGCGCGGCCAATAGCGTTAAGGTGCGCATGTTGAGGACCAACAGAAGGAAAGTCCAATCCAGCAGAAACGGAGTAAGATTCTTCAATTTGTCCATGTTCATCTTGCATCATGGGGGACTTCATACCGAAATAGATTCCGGGCTTACCATGGCGAAGTGGTGCGCCGTGTTGGTCGGTATCAATGCCAAGGCCAGCTGGTTCCACGCCGATCAAACGTACGTCACTCTCTTCAATGAAGTCAGCGAACATGCCAATCGCATTAGAGCCACCGCCAACACAGGCAATCACGGCATCAGGCAAGCGACCTTCACGCGCTAAAATTTGATTCTTGGTTTCTTCACCTATCATACGTTGGAATTCACGAACGATGGTTGGAAATGGGTGAGGGCCTGCGGCTGTGCCGAGGAGATAGTGCGCATTCTCATAGCTACCAGACCAGTCACGAAGCGCTTCGTTACACGCATCTTTCAATGTTGCAGAGCCAGAATGAACAGGAATCACCTCTGCACCCATCAAACGCATACGAAATACATTTGGACTTTGACGTTCCACGTCTTTGGCACCCATATACACACGACATTTCAAATCGAGGAGCGCGCAAGCGAGCGCCGTTGCAACCCCATGTTGACCCGCTCCCGTTTCCGCAATGATTTCCGTTTTGCCCATACGTTTAGCCAGCAGCGCTTGACCAAGCACTTGGTTGGTTTTGTGCGCCCCACCGTGCAGTAAGTCTTCACGTTTAAGATAAAGCTTAGTCTTGGTACCTTTAGTGAGGTTACGGGTTAGGGTGAGCGCGGTAGGTCGGCCTGCATACTCTTGAAGTAGACCCATAAACTCGCTTTGGAATTCATCATCTTGCTGAGCATCGATAAACGCTTGCTCAAGCTGGTCTAGCGCAGGTACCAAAATTTGTGGGACATATTGTCCACCGTATTCGCCAAAATAGGCGTTAAGCTTAGCCATGTTCTTTCCTTAAATTGCGTTAAGTGGCTGCACCACTTAAATAAAATCAGTAATCTCGAATCGCTTCAAAAGCTTGGCGAAGTTTTAGACTGCTTTTTTCACCCGGTGAAGTTTCCACTCCGGAGTTAAGGTCTAGCCCTAAGCAGCCAAGCGCCGCGGCTTGTTTGGCATTCTCTGGGGAAATACCGCCCGCGAGCATAATACCGTGAGTATCCGTCACTAATTGCCAATCAAATTGCTGACCAGTCCCGCCGCACTGGTTGCCGACTTTGCTATCAAGCAGGTGACGGTTAACGTTGTTTTCAAGCAGCGTTGGAAGTGTGTCATTCACACCATAGGCTTTCCAAACCTCAATTTCTTCACCCAGAGTGGTTTTAAGCTGGTTAACGTATTGTTGATCTTCATTGCCATGCAGCTGAACCGCATAAAGGTTAAGCGCGGTAGCGATGGTAGTAACGTCCTCCACGGAATGATCTTTGAACACACCAACGTATTTAAGAGGCGCCCCACTCATGGTCGTACGTGCCGTTTGTACATCGATATAGCGAGGGGATTTTTCAACAAAAATTAGCCCACCAAATACGCTGCCTGCTTGATACGCGCGTGCGGCGTTTTCAGGGCTGGTTAATCCACAGACTTTGTTTTCACCCAGCAGAACGCGGCGTACGGCAAGTTCGAGGTTATCCTCTGACATCAATGAGCTACCAATCAAGAAGCCATTTGCATACTGGCTAAGATCACGTACTTGCTGGTGGGTATAGATGCCAGATTCAGAAATCAGTGTCACGTGCGGCAATCTGGCGCGTAGTTTCGGAGCAAGCGCTTTCGTTCGGTTGAGGTCTGTGCTCAGATCACGTAAATCACGGTTGTTGATACCAATGACTCTTGCACCTAGCTCGACCGCTCGCTCAAGTTCTTGTTCGTTGCTGACCTCGGTTAACACGCCCATATTGAGAGAGTGTGCGACTTCGGCAAGCGTTTTGTATTGGGCATCATCAAGGACAGACAGCATCAGTAAGATTGCATCGGCTTGATAATAACGTGCCAAAAACACTTGGTATTCGTCGACCATAAAGTCTTTACACAGAATCGGCTGGGTGACTTGGCGACGTATTTGAGGCAAAAATTCCAGATTGCCTTGAAAGTATTTTTCGTCAGTGAGTACTGAAATGGCACTCGCGTGGTTATTGTAAACTGAAGCGATATAGTCCAGATCAAAGTCGTCACGAATCAGGCCCTTAGAAGGCGATGCTTTTTTACATTCAAGAATAAATGCGGTTTGTGGTGTCGATAAGGCATCATAAAAGCTGCGATTGGACAAGGTCAGTTCACATTGAAACGATTCTAACGGCTGAGCTTGTTTGCGTTGCTCTAACCAGAGGTGCTTATCTCGAACAATTTTTGCGAGTACCTCAGCCATTTGGCTCTCTTTTAATGACACGTGTTCGGATAATTGCGTCATGTCTTAACCTCTATCTGCTAATTGTTTGACAAGCTCAAACGCTTTGCCTGAGTTCATTACGTTAAAGGCTTTGGTTGTATTGGCTTTGAGATCTTCATGACCAAATAGACGCATTAATAGCGCAACGTTGGCCGCCACCGCGCTGACCTGTGCGGGGGTTCCCGTGCCGGTCAAAATCGCTTGGGTGATCTTGCGGTTTTGTGCCGGTGTTCCGCCTTTAATCGCTTCTAGCGCATAGCTGTCTAAACCAAAGTCTTCCGGTGTTAGCGTGTACTCTACAATAACGCCATCTCGAATTTCCGCAACGTGTGTTTCACCATGAATGGCAACTTCGTCTAAGCCACTGCCGTGAACCACCGCAGCACGTTTCATACCCAACTTGAGCATGGTTTCCGCGATCGGCTTAATTAGCTCTGGCGCGTACACACCCATTAGTTCGATATTGGGCCGGGCGGGATTAATCAAAGGACCAAGAATATTGAAGATAGTGCGAGTTTTTAATGTTTGACGTACGGGCATAGCATGACGAAACCCACCGTGATACTGAGGCGCAAATAAGAAAGCGACACCTAAATCATCGATTGCTTTGCGAGTATCTTCTGGGCTCATGGCGAGGTTAATCCCAAAGGAGTCCAATAAATCCGATGACCCTGATTTACTGGAAACACTACGGTTACCGTGTTTGGCGATTTTTAGCCCACACGCGGCAGCAACAAAGGCTGCTGTCGTTGAAATGTTGATGGTATCGTGGCCATCACCGCCAGTGCCGACGATATCGGCAAAGTCATAATCTGGACGAGGAAATGGACTGGCATTTTTGACAAGTGCGCCGACCGCTCCGGCGATTTCATCGGGTGTCTCTCCTTTAATTTTAAGAGCGGTGAGGGCCGCAGACATTAAAATCGGGTCAAGATCGCCACGAATGATCTCGTCAAACAGTTGATGACTTTCTTGTTCACTCAGCGCTTGTTGTGCGTACAGCTTATTGATGATGTTTTCCATTGCAGTATCCTCTTAAATTCCGTTTAAACTGTCTGTGCTTCAAGCGCCCAGTCGATGGCGTTGGTCAGTAACTTCGCGCCATAAGTGGTCATGATCGACTCTGGGTGAAACTGAAAACCGCACACTTTATCTTGCTCATTAACAACCGACATGACCAATCCGTCGACTTCGGCAGTCACGGTCAATGTTGACGGTACTTCCACTGCAACCAACGAGTGGTAACGCGCAATCGCCATCGGAGAAGGAAGTGTCTGATAAACCGGATGATCTTGATGTGCCATCATCGACACTTTGCCATGAACGATATCTCCGGCACCAGCCACTTTACCGCCATAGGCCTCGACAATTGCTTGGTGGCCGAGGCAGATACCGATAATCGGCACTTTACCTTTCATATTGGTTAACAGCTGTGGCATACAGCCTGCGTGAGCTGGCTCCCCAGGCCCGGGCGAGAGAACCAGTACCGGATTTTCGAGTTCAGTAATCGCCTGCTCAATCACGCCGCTTTCAATGCTATTTCGATAAATTTTAACCTGATGGCCTAATGAACGGAATTGGTCAACCAAGTTATAAGTAAATGAGTCAAAGTTGTCGATAAATACGATGTCAGCCATGATCTACTCTCCTAAGCTTGATGCGCTGATAAAATGGCGGAAATCACCGCTTGAGCTTTGCCGCGTGTTTCATCGGCTTCGGCTTGAGGGTCTGAATCAAAGACAACACCAGCGCCAGCTTGAACATGAGCAACGCCTTGTTCAACATAGGCGGAGCGAATGACGATACAGGTATCTAAACTGCCTTCACCGGTTAAATAACCAACCGCGCCACCATAACTGCCACGGCGTGTTTTTTCGACATCGCGAATCAATTGCATGGCACGAATTTTTGGTGCGCCAGTGAGTGTGCCCATATTCATGCACGCCTGATATGCATGGAGACAATCAAGGTCACCTCGCAGTTGACCGACAACGCGCGACACTAAATGCATCACGTGGCTATAGCGGTCGACTTTAAGTAGGTCGGCAACGTGTCGAGAGCCGGGCTCTGCAATGCGGGCTACATCATTACGCGCAAGGTCGACCAGCATCATGTGCTCAGCATTTTCTTTTTTGTCGCAACGCAGCTCGAGTTCAATACGGCTGTCGAGGTCAAAGTCAATGTTACCGTCGGCTAACTTACCACGTCCGCGAGTGCCAGCAATGGGATAAATTTCTATTTGATTACTGGTTGTTTCGTATTTCAGTGCGCTTTCTGGAGACGCACCAAACAAGGTAAAGAACTCATCTTGAAGGTAAAACATGTACGGGCTTGGGTTACTCTGTTTTAGCTTTTGATAAGCCACCAGTGGTGAAGGACATGGCAGTGTGAAACGGCGAGACGGCACCACTTGGAAAATATCGCCTTTAACCACGTAGTCTTTCAAGTCAGTGACGATATCGCAAAAATCAGCGTCGGAGATGTTGGTTTGCAGTTCAACGTTGGCGAGCTTTTGGGCTTCGGGTACATCTGTGGGCGCCGAGCAAACATGCTCAATATCCGTTAGACGTGTCGCTAACTGAGCTTTGGTTTCATCACTGTGAGCAAAAAGCGTGGCTTGCAGTTCGCAGCGTTCGGTCTGGTGATCAACAATTAACAAGGTTTCTGCAACATAAAACACATAGTCTGGGCAGGCGGTGTCACTGTTTGCATCACCAAGAGGTTCGAAGTTTGCGACCATATCGTAGGCAAATAGACCTCCTAAAAAGACGGCGTATTCGTCTAGCCCGGTTAAATCAAAGCTGTGCTGAACTAAACGAAGCGCGTCAAACGCCGAAGCCTCGCGCAAGCGACTGTCTTCGTCTACGTGACGATCAGGAGCAGGAAAGGTCAGTGTCAGCGATGAGGACGTGTGTTCAACACTTACGACCTGTGTGACGTTGTGTTTGATGGTGTCCAGCAGTTGGCGGCCGTTATCAGTCAATGCGGTGAGGGTGACAACATTACCGTAACAGACAATACGAACTGCCGAGTCAATGATCATCAAGCTTTTCAAATTCTGTTTCGATTCGATTTCTGCCGACTCAAGCAGTAAGCAATCGGTTTTGTTCTCACACAGCGAATGGAACAGATGGGTAGGGTCGGGGGCGTAAGGTACGGTCGAATGCAGCAGTTCAATCGTGTCACGGTGTTTGATTTCAATGGCCTTATTCACAAAGACCTCCTTAATTTAAATTCGTTGACCACATAGTTGCATAATATGGGAAGGATCCAAATCAGCAAATCGTCAGATTTATGATTGTCATGTGGCTGTGGAGAAACAAAAAAGCCCGCTAGAGTGAGCGGGCTTCGTAGAAACGAGGTGTTACTTAGAAGTACACGGTAGCCCACCAAGACTGTGTCCAAGTGCGCCACCAATTCAGTTCTGAAGACGAATTTAGCGGTTTCGCTTTCTGATTGTGGTTAAATTCTTGTAACATGGTGAACCCTAGTTTCGATGAATCGTATTTGTGTACTAGTTAACTAGTTCATGACGCCGAAGTCAAGCCTTAAATTAAAAATATCATGAGAATAGATTTACACAGTCATACCACCGCTTCAGACGGTCGGCTAACGCCGCCACAGCTCATCGATCGAGCATTAAGTTTTGACATCGAAGTACTGGCGATCACCGACCACGATAATACGGATGCACTTGCGCCTGCTAAGGCGTATATTGATGCCAATCTCCTGCCTATCCAACTGATTAACGGTATTGAAATGTCGACCGTATGGCAAAATAAGGACATTCATATCGTTGGGCTAAATATTGACCCCAATAGTGAGGTGCTTCAACAGCGTATTGAAGCGCAAAAACGCTATCGTCAAGAACGTGCAGAATTGATCGCGCACCGATTGCAAAAAGTGACGCGCGAGGGCGTTTTTGAGGAAGTTCAGGCCATCGCTGGCGAGGCGCCGATTACGCGTGCCCATTTTGCTAAGTGGTTAGTGGAAAATGAATACGCAAAAACCATGCAGCAGGTATTTAAGAAATACTTAACGCGCAATAATCCAGGCTATGTGCCACCTAACTGGTGTTCAATGCAAGAAGCCATCGAGGCCATTCATCAAGCGGGAGGGCAAGCGGTGCTCGCGCATCCGGGACGTTATAACTTGACCGCAAAATGGTTAAAAAGGCTGCTCGCTGCATTTGTGGAAGCGGGTGGGGATGCGATGGAAGTCGCTCAACCACAACAAGCTCAACAAGAAAGGCGCAACCTTGCTGATTATGCTATACAATACAAACTATTAGCGTCGCAAGGCAGCGACTTTCATTATCCCTCACCATGGATGGAGCTGGGGCGGAATTTATGGCTGCCTGCGGGGGTGGAACCAGTTTGGAAAGATTGGTCTTTCCCACACCCTAGCGCGCAATTGGATTAATGTAGAGTCGTGAGACTCAATAATGAGGAACTACCATGAGCCAGTTTTTTTATGTTCACCCAGAGAACCCTCAGGCTCGCTTGATCAACCAAGCGGTTGCGATCATTCGAAACGGCGGTGTTGTTGTTTATCCGACTGACTCCGGTTATGCACTTGGATGTCAGCTTGAAAACAAACACGCGCTAGAGCGTATTTGTCAGATTCGTCGTTTAGACGAAAAACACAACTTCACGCTGTTGTGCCGTGATTTATCTGAGCTTTCTCTTTATGCTCGGGTTGACAATACTGCATTTCGTTTACTGAAAAACCATACGCCTGGCGCTTATACCTTTATCTTTAAAGGAACGAAAGAAGTGCCGAGACGTTTGATGAATGCAAAACGTAAAACGATAGGTATTCGTGTGCCTGATAATCGTATTGCCTTGGACTTGTTAGAAGCGCTTGGAGAGCCGCTGATGTCAACCTCACTCATTTTGCCGGGGAGTGATATTACTGAGTCTGATCCTGAGGATATTCGTGATAAGTTGGAACACGCGGTTGATGTGATCTTGAACGGCGGATACCTAGGTGAACAGCCAACCACAGTGGTGGATTTCAGTGAGGGTGAGCCCGTGATTGCGCGTCTTGGTGCTGGTGATCCAAGCGTATTTGAATAGCGGAAAGGTGGTGCTTTTGCGCCCAAAATTTGGCATACTACTCGGCTGCGAAATTGCAGTCGCCAATTAACGCCATTTTTCGGCATGCAACGACGTCTGAGAAGACGACATATAGGTAAATAGTAAATCAATGAACGAAAAGTTACAGAAGGTATTAGCACGTGCTGGTCATGGCTCTCGCCGTGAACTGGAAGCGCTTATCAAAGCCGGACGCGTGAGCGTCAATGGTGTGGTCGCTAAATTGGGCGAACGCTTAGAAGATGATAGCGCGATCGTTCGTATTGACGGTCATACTGTGTCTGTCAAAGCGCAAGAAGAAGTGATCTGCCGTGTCCTCGCGTACTACAAACCTGAGGGCGAGCTTTGTACCCGTCACGACCCAGAAGGTCGTCGCACTGTTTTTGACCGCCTACCTAAAATTAAAGGCTCTCGCTGGATCTCTGTGGGTCGCTTAGATGCGAACACGTCCGGTCTTTTGCTGTTTACCACCGATGGTGAATTAGCTAACCGCCTTATGCACCCAAGCCGCCAAGTCGAACGTGAATATTTGGTTCGAGTATTTGGTGAAGTGGATGAACAAAAAGTTCGTAATCTGGTTCGCGGCGTTGAATTGGAAGACGGTTTAGCGCGCTTTGAAGATGTTGTTTACGCGGGCGGTGAGGGGATGAACCACACTTTCTACGTAGTCATCAATGAAGGTCGTAACCGCGAAGTTCGTCGCTTATGGGAATCGCAAGATTGTACCGTAAGCCGTCTAAAACGTGTTCGTTACGGGGATATTTTCCTCGATAAGAAATTACCACGTGGTGGATGGATGGAGCTTAGTCTTAAAGACGTCAACTACCTGCGTGATTTGGTTGAGTTGCGTCCAGAGAAAGAGACGCTTTTGGATACCAATAAAGCCAATACTTCACGTAAACGTGAGCGCTCTAAGAGCCAAAAAATTCGCCGCGCCGTGAAGCGTCATGAAGAGCGAATTACCAATCCTCCTAAAGGCCGAGCCAACACGAAACGTCGCCGTTAAGATGATTCATGTTTAATAAAAAAGCCCGCTTAATGCGGGCTTTTTGCTGTTATGCCAGTGTTTGAGTGAGCTGATAGTACCGTCCTTGCTGCTCAGTCAATGTTTGATGACTTCCAAACTCAACGATTTCACCTTGTTCAATTAAGCAAATTGCATCCATCTGCTCAAGGTTGACTAAACGATGGGTAATAAACAGCACGGTTTTACCCACAAAGTGCTGCTCAAACAACGTCATTATCTGCTGCTCTGTCTGCTTATCCAGACCCTCCGTAGGCTCATCAAGCAGCAAAATTGGTGCATTATGTAACAGTGCTCGTGCGATCCCAATACGGCGCTTTTCACCGCCCGATAACTGTCTGCCACCGTCACCCAACCAAGCATCTAACCCAGGTTGTTCAAGCAGTTTTTCTAATCCGACTTGTGTCAGTATTGACGTTAGTTCGGCATCATTCGCTTGTGGCTTGGCCATTAATAGATTGTCTCGCAGTGTGCCATTGAGAATATCAACGCGTTGGCTGACCACACTGATGGCCTGACGTAATTGACTTTCGCTCCATTGAGTCAGAGGTTTACCAGCAAGACGGATTTCGCCGTGTTGTGGATCCCAGTAGCGCGTCAGCAACTGCATTAAGGTGGATTTTCCTGAGCCTGTTTGACCAAGAATTGCGACTTTTTGCTGCGCAGCAATGGTGAGATCGATATGGTCAAGGACGGCTGGTTGTTGCGCGTCGTAGCGAAAGCTTACATCACTAAATTCAATGCTGTATTCACCACTGTGTGCAACAGGCTCTGTTGGGAACTGAACCTCAGGTTCTGACAGAATCACCTCATTTAGGCGTCGTGCAGACGTGAGGGTTTGCCCTAAGTACTGGAAAGCGCCTGCAATGGGCATCAAGAGTTCAAAACTTGCCATGGTGGCGAAGGCCATCATCGCGACAAACGGATCGGGCTGTTGGCCGCCAACGCCATCAGCGGCTAACCACATCACCAGAACTAATGTCCAGCCGTTAACCAACATAAGTAAACCTTGGGCTAAACCACCGAAATGCGCATTGATATACTGATTCTTTAGCAGCTTCTCCTGTGCATCATCAATGGCTTGACGATACTTAGGTTCTGCGCCAAACAGCGTAAGTTCGGTATGGCCTTGCAACCAATCGAGCGCGGTAATTCGAAAATGGGCGCGGTTTTCTGTGAGCTCTCGACCGTTATTCTTACCGAGTTTGTAAAACAGCACCGGCCAAGTTAAGAGCATAAACAACAAGATACCACCTAAGGTTAGCCCTAACTTAAGATCAAACCAAGCGACAAACCCAGTTAACCCGATAATGCCTAAGGTGCCGACGATAATTGGGCTTATCAGTCGTAAATAGACATGATCCATTGCATCAATATCCGCAATAAGGCGATTGAGAAGATCCGCATCACGAATGCCAGATACTCGCCCTGGAATTAACGGCGCCAATTTTTGAAAAAAGAAAATACGCAGGTCGGTCAACAGTTTAAAGGTCGCATTGTGGCTTACCACGCGTTCTCCCCAGCGACCTGCAGTTCTGCCCATAGCAAACCCACGAACGAACGCACCCGGCAACATATAGTTGAAGGTTTCACGAGCGACGCTTAACGCAGCCACTGCCGCAGCCGATAAGAACCAACCTGAAAGCGTAAGTAGGCCAATCGATGCAAATAGGGTTAATAAGGCGAGTACCATGCCAAGAGTTAAACCAAACCAATGTTTTTTATAGAGTTTTAAATAAGGGAGTAAATCACGCATCGAGGTTCCCCTTGTCTGTTTGCTGACGGTGACTTGAATGCAGCATGTCTTGGAATAAGCCCGACTGTTTAGAAAGTGTTTCAAATCCACCTTGCTGCACAATGCTACCTTGGCTCATGACCAAAATTTGCTCGACATCTTTAAGCGGGCTCAGTTGGTGAGTCACCATTAAAGTGGTGCGTCCTTGAATTTGCTCGGTGAGTCCGGCCATGACGAGTCGTTCACTTCGAGCGTCTAAACTGGCTGTCGGTTCATCTAATAGCCAAAATGCGCCGTTCTGCAGCATTGCACGGGCAAGAGCGAGACGCTGGGCTTGCCCAACAGAAAGGCCGCCAGAACGATCAGAAACAGCGTAGTCAAGGCCATGATTATCAACGAATTCATCTGCATAGGCATCTTTCAACACTTTAGCGATATGTTCATCACTGATGTTTTGCTTACCCATGGTGATATTGTCACGAATACTGCCGTGAAGCAGCAGCGGATTTTGTCCTACCCAGCTAATATGCTGTCGCCATTGAGTTAAGTCGAGTTGGGAGCGTTCAATACCGTTAATTTTTAGGCTACCTTGATAGGGAAGGAAGCCGAGAAGGGCATTAATCAAGCTGGTTTTTCCGGCACCGCTCGGGCCTACTAGCGCGGTGGTTTGGGCGGCATGGATAACAAAGGATAGTGGTCCAGCAAGTTTATCACCTTCAGCGCTAAACACTTCCAAATCCTTGGCTTCAATGGTGACCGTATCTCCCTTCACTTGTTCAGTGCCTGAGCGTACTTTACTGACATCCTGATTTAGGAATTCAACGATGCTTTCGGCTGAACCGATAGCCTGTTGTTTTGCATGATAATAAGTACCTAAGTCACGCAGTGGTTGGTAGAACTCTGGTGCCAGAATTAAAATAAACAGCCCGGCAAATAACGTCACACCGGCTCCGTAATAGCCGAAGTCGAGCTCTCCAATAAAGCTAAAACCAAAATAAACGGCGGTAATCGCGATAGAAATTGAAGTGAAAAACTCAAGAACAGCGGAGGATAGAAACGCAATACGTAACACGTCCATCGTCCGGCTACGGAAAACTTCAGATGCGCTTTTCATCACATCGGTTTCCGCTTGCGTTTGGTCAAACAGACGAATGGTGGTCATCGATTGTAAGCGATCGTAAAAGTGTCCCGATAAACGCTGCAAAGCTTTAAAGTTCTTTTTATTCGCGTCAGCCGCTTTCATACCGACAAAAGCCATAAACAGTGGCACGAGCGGGGCCGTGAATAAAAAGATCAATCCAGCCGCCCAGTTTACAGGAAAAACAACCACGAGAATGACGAATGGAATCAGTACGGATAACGACATTTGCGGTAAATATTTCGCGAAAAAGTCGTGCATTTCTTCAACTTGCTCTAATAGCAGCGTTGCCCAAGCACCGGCGGGTTTGCCTTTGATATAGGCCGGGCCAAGCTCGCGCAGTTTATGAAGAATCTGTTCGCGAATATACAGGCGAATTTCTTTTCCGCAATGGAAGCCGGCGATTTCACGTCCCCATGAGCATAAGGCTCGAGCGAGAATGATGGCGATTAAACCAAAAAATTGAGGAAGTAACTGGTACTTGTCGACTTGTTCGATGATTACTTGATGAAGAATTGAAGCTAGTAGCGCGGCTTGACCAAGCAAAAACAAGCTTGATAAAACCCCTAAGCCAATAGCGAGCATGAGCCAGCGCTTTGCTAGCTTACTCTGCTGCTTAAGCCACAGATTCAAGCTTTTGCGTTTTTTCTTATCCATTTTGAAGGCTTATTGATAATTGTTATGGCTGATGAGCGAGGCATTATACAAAAGAAAGCCCAGCGGGAATACCCGCTGGGCTAGATCGTTTTGATGATGCTTGGCGAACAAGGATTATTTTGACGCTAAACCATCGAGGTAACGTTCAGCATCAAGCGCCGCCATACAACCTGTTCCTGCAGAGGTAATTGCTTGACGATAGTTGTGATCCATAACGTCACCTGCAGCAAATACACCTTCGATGCTGGTTTGGGTTGCATTGCCATTTAAGCCTGAGTTGACAAGGATGTAGCCATCTTTCATATCCAATTGGCCTTCAAAAATGCCGGTATTTGGTTGATGACCGATGGCAATAAATGTCCCCATAACGTCGAACTCTTCAATCGCGCCAGAGTTCACATCTTTGACTTTGACACCCGTCACACCCATCTCATCGCCAACCACTTCTTCAAGAGTACGGTCAGTGTGCAAAATAATATTACCATTTTGCACTTTATCCATGAGGCGATCGATAAGGATTTTTTCTGCGCGGAAAGTGTCACGACGGTGAATCAGGTGGACTTCAGAAGCGATGTTTGAAAGATAAAGTGCTTCTTCCACGGCAGTATTACCACCGCCAACAACGGCCACTTTTTGGTTACGATAGAAAAATCCGTCACAGGTCGCACACGCTGATACGCCGCGTCCTTTGAATGACTCTTCAGACTCTAAACCAAGATATTTTGCCGACGCGCCAGTCGAGATGATGAGTGCATCACAAGTGTATTCAGCACTGTCGCCTTTAAGACGAAATGGGCGCTCAGAGAGATTCACTTCATTGATATGATCAAACACAATTTCGGTTTCAAAGCGTTCTGCGTGCTCTTTCATACGCTCCATCAGGCCGGGCCCTGTTAACCCTTCAGGATCGCCAGGCCAGTTCTCAACTTCAGTTGTGGTGGTCAACTGGCCGCCTTGCTGCATACCCGTTACTAGTACAGGGTTTAAGTTTGCGCGTGCTGCGTAAACCGCTGCTGTATAGCCAGCAGGGCCTGAACCAAGAATTAGTAAGTTACAGTGTTTTACGTCGCTCATTCGTGCTCCATTCGCGTGGTGCGTTAGTCATTATCTTTCTCTGAGCCGATTGTAAAGGAAGAGGGTAGCCAGTAAAAGCCTTGTGCTCACGAACAGAGGAACAAAATGTTATAGATTAGAACATAAATTTTAGTTGGCGAAATAAGTACCTAATTTGCTGTTTTAGAGACAAATAAAGGGTGTTTGTAGCACAGCATACTGGTTTTAAAATGTTGGTAAGTTTCTATTTGGCTGTTTAATCTGCTAATTGGTTTATATTAAGTTTAATCATCCTTATTTGTTTGTTTTTGCCATTTTGTGAACTGCGAAATTTGAATTAACGAGATAAATGCGTAATCTTGAATGTAAATAAAATGTTAACTAAAAATAAGTCAGTTGTATGATCATTAAGGAGTCGATGATGTTACATACACATGAAAATACCCTACACATTACGCAGCTTAGCCAACAAGCATTGCAGCAACTTTCTCCGTCCTTTGCCAATTTGCCTCATACTGAACATGCTGATGGCAAGTACCGATTACGGCGCTACTCCGTTGTACGTTATGACCAAGGAAAAGTGATTGAGGAAAACAAGCATGATTTTGTGCAAACTGATGATATCAATCATTTTCAAGGTAATGTTATTCGTTATTTTGAACCGATACTCTCTTCAACGCTACAGAGTGACGGTATGCGCGAAATGTGCGGTTTATTTATGGAAGCCAACGAATTACCGGATGGACAAGAGATTGAGATTCATCAAATTCGAATCACCGCAATCTACGATGAAACTCAGGTTGCCCCTGAAGGTGTTCACCAAGACGGCTTTGATCATATCGCATTGATTGGTATCGACAGACAAAATATTGTCGGCGGCGAAATCATGCTATACGAAGATGATCATCAAGCGCCGTTTTATCGCAAAGTGCTCAATAACGGAGAAGTGGCGATGGTGGCTGATACCAAACTATGGCACAACGCCTGTCCGATACGTTCTATTCATCAGAATCAAGAAGGGTACATGGACTTGTTTGTTTTAACCGCAAAGGATCAAGAGAATGAGTTTCACTCCTGAACGAGTAAGAGCACAATTCTCCGCGCTTTCTCAAACTCATAATGATCAGCCGGTCATTTTTTTTGATGGCCCTGGTGGTTCGCAAGTTCCCAGCCAAGTATTAGAGGCGATGACCGCATATTTAGGACGTTATAATGCAAACCTAGGCGGGCATTATTTCTCAAGTCAAATTACGACAGAACTCATGCAACGTGCGCGAGCGTCAGCCCAAGCTCTGGTTAATGCACCAAGCCGCGACAACATCGTGTTTGGTGCCAATATGACATCGCTGACGTTTCAGCTTAGCCGAGCGATCAGTCGTGATTGGCAGTTCGGTGACGAGATCGTCGTCACTAACCTTGATCACTATGCAAATGTTTCAAGCTGGCAACAGGCTGCTCAGGATAAAGGGGCTGTGGTTCATCAAGCGCGACTCGACAGCGACGATTGTTCGTTGGATATGGCGCATCTACGTTCTTTAATTAATGCCAATACCAAACTCGTCGCCGTGACAATGGCGTCAAATACCACTGGATCAGTGGTAGATATTCAACAAGTGGTCGAAGCAGCGCATGCAGTCGGCGCCAAAGTGTATGTGGATGCGGTGCATTTTGCGCCGCACAATATTATTGATGTTCAAACACTAGGTTGTGACTTTCTAGTGTGTTCTGCCTATAAATTTTTCGGCCCTCATCTTGGTATCGCATATATCGCTCCACAATGGCTAAACACGCTCGAGCCTTATAAAGTTGAGCCAGCGCCTGAGGTCGGTCCTGGCCGCTTTGAAACCGGGACGCAAAATTTTGAAGCGCTTGCGGGAGTGGTTGCGGCCATCGACTATCTTGCTCAATGGGGAGACCCTAAAGACAGCTTGCGTCAACGCCTTGTACACAGTTACGGTCAGACGCATCGTCATGAACAGGCACTGAGCGAATATTTCTTAACGCAGCTGCGTTTATTGCCTGGCGTGACGCTTTACGGAAGAGACACGGCAGATGGCAGCCTACGCACACCGACCTTTGCCCTTCGGTTTGATCAGCATGAACCACAAGACGTAGCGAAATGGCTGGGCGAGCATAATATCTGTGTTTGGAATGGGCATTTTTACGCGCTAGGTTTGGTCAGACAACTTGGCCTTGAGACGCGAGGGGGGGTGCTGCGCATTGGTTTCATGCACTACAACACCCAACAAGAGATTGATGCATTAATCGGTTTACTGCGTGCGCGATTACGGTGATTTCCCTTGTTTACGTCATGTCGATATATAACGTGAATCCATGAACCTAAGCATTGAATCCCTTGATAAAAATCAAGGGATTTTTTGTAGATTGGATCATTGTCTCAGCCTCAATGGTGAGTTTCTCCCCCTGAGCTTAAAAATGTGTTTTATAGTTACAGCAAGCACTTTATTTATTTTTAAATCAGCCAATTAGCCTGCATGTGTTGCCCTAGGCTGATGACTGAGTTTGTTTTCGAAGGATACGATATTGAAATCTATCTCTATCACATCTTGGTTGCCCGGGCTTTATCAATTAAAGCACTATCAGCGTGAGTGGCTTGTGGATGATGCACGTGCAGCGCTTTCAGTAGTTGCCGTCGCCTTACCTGTTGCGATTGCTTACGCCCAGCTTACAGGGGTTTCTGCAATTGTCGGCCTGTATTCTTGTGTGTTACCGATGATAGTGTATGCCGTGTTTGGCACATCTCGGCAGTTGATTGTGGGCCCTGATGCCGCGACGTGTGCGGTGATTGCTGCAGTCGTGTCTCCTTTGGCTGCGGGAGATCCAGCAAAACATTGGCAGTTGGTCATGACCATGACGGCGATGACAGGCGGATGGTGCATACTGGCAAGTCGCTTTAAGTTAGGCGTATTTGCTGATTTTCTCTCCCGGCCGATTTTACTTGGTTTACTGAATGGTGTTGCGCTGACGATTGTTGTTGGGCAGTTTGCAAAAGTACTCGGTCTTAAATTCGAAAATCAAGACTTACTCGAACGTCTTTATGAGGCGCCACGTTTATTACTCGATATCCATTGGCAGACATTACTGATTAGCCTAATGACGGCTGCGACGTATTTAGGCATCAAACGCTATCGACCCGCTCTGCCTTCGGCAATGATCGCAATTATTGTTGCCGGCGGGTTTGTCTGGGCGTTGAACTTAGAGCAATGCGATGTTCGAGTCGTCGGTGTGATTCAAGGTGGATTACCGGCATTTCAAACGCCAGTGTTTAATTTGGGCGATGCGCGAGAACTTGTTATGCCAGCCCTTAACTTAGCCGTCGTGAGTTTTGTCAGTATGATGTTGACCGCACGCAGCTTCGCGGCAAAAAATGGCTATGATATCGATGCAGATAAAGAGTTTCACGCGTTAGGCGTGGCAAACATCGCATCCGCCTTTTCTCAGGGCTTTGCAATCAGTGGTGCAGATTCTCGTACCGCAGTTAATGATGCGAATGGTGGAAAGTCGCAGTTGGTGTCTATTTTGGCTGCGCTGATCATTGCGCTAATTGCGATATTTATTTATGAACCGCTGCAATATATTCCGACTGCGGCGTTGGGCGTGGTATTAATTGTTGCCTCGATTTCATTGCTCGACCTTAAAGGAGTATGGGCGTTACGAAAACGGGACAAAGATGCGTTCTCTTTAGCGACAATCACGCTGGTGGCGGTACTCGTCATCGGTGTTATTCCTGGGATTACACTCGCGGTATTGTTGGGGTTATTCCAATTCTTGCGCGTGGTGATGCGCCCGAGTGAACAAATTTTGGGATTAGATGATAAAGGGACGATTCGCACTCTCGATGGCAGTGGTAAATCGAAGCCTATCCCCGGGTTATTGATTTATCGCTTCAATTCTCCGCTTACCTATTTCAATGCGCCATATTTTAAACGTCGAGTTCTCGATAATAGTGAAATAACCGACCAACATATTGATTGTATTATTATCGATGCCGTCGCCAGTTTTACCCATCTTGATCTGAGTGTGATGGCAACCTTGGCTGATATTCAAAGTGTGCTTAAAAAAAGAGGTATTCGCCTCATTTTGGCAGGCCGTAAACGCAGCTTACGTCAATGGTGTGAATTAGGCGGTGTTGCGGTTGGCGATGGCGGGGTGGTGCTACGTGCCGATCTGTATCTGGCGATTAAACTGAGCGGTGTTTATCAGCAAGCCGTTGAGGAAGGACAAGTTCCAGAGGTGAAAAAGCAAGATGATGAACGGGAGGGCAGTAAAGGGGTTACGAATATCGCTTAGTCAGGGTTTAGAAAAGCCATACGCTTGAATGAGGTATGGCTTTGAAACGTCGTTATGCCGTCGTACTGACTTCCACTTCGTAGGACGTAAATTTACGCACGTTAATCACCCCAGTATCAAAGATCAAATATTGACCTTTAATCCCTTGGAGTGTGCCCGTTACCTCGGGATTTTTATCAAAGTTATGCGAGCTGATTTTAACTGGATGTTGCTCAACGGGGTAAGCAATCGCGGTAATATCACTGGAAAGCACTTCGACCGCATCTTCACCAAATCGCGTTCTTAAATCCTGAATGGTGTCTTCCACCAATGGCAATAATTGCGCGAACTGATCTTCCAATGGCAGAGGTTCTCCATCGCCTTTTAACAACGTACGCCAGTTAGTTTTATCGGCAATGTGTTTGGCTAATTCCACTTCCAGCAGGCCAGAAATATAGCGCGTTTTGACTTTAAAAATCGGCATGCCTTGCGTGGCGCCTTGATCAATCCAACGGGTTGGAATTTGCGTATGTCGAGTGATGCCGACTTTGAGACTGGAGGTGTTAGACAGATACACGTAGTGATCGACCATGCAGTTCTCTTCACCCCATTGAGGCTCGCGGCAGGTGCCTTGGTCATAATGGCATGTTTCTGGTTTCATGATGCACATGTCGCAGCTTGCGAGCTTTTTCATGCAGACAAAACAGTGCCCTTGAGAATAACTCTTCTTTGTTTTCTTTCCACATGAACTGCAAAAGATATTGCCCGTGTGAGTTAGGGTGAGGGTGTGACCAATAAATGGATTAAGATCGATCAGTTGCTCCCCCACAGGTAGGCGATAATGAACGGTACCTTCCAGGGACGCTTTCATTTTGCTAAGCGTACCAGTTGCAAGTAAAGACATGACATTGCTCTCTATAAATTTGCCCACTTCAGCGGGTCGATAATTTGCGCTGAAGTGTAGCAAACTTCACGGCTAGAGGCACCCGTTGAGGTGACTCTAAATCAGTCGATTTGAGCGATTTAATAACAGAGTACGCTGGATGCTGCGCTGGGAGGTAATTCGATATCTTGCAGTGACATGTCAGTCATTGGGCCTGCGCTTAGTTCACTCTCTTCCAGTGTCGGAATCGGCTCTTTGGGACCTAAAAAGCGCGGCTTGGTATCAATAATATACAAATCTAAAAACGCTTTAGCACGAGCAAAAATTTCACGCAGACGAATCTGAATATTTGAATGCTCCGGGCCTGGTACTGCAAGGCAACGTGCGTTGATCTTGTGGTAATTTGCGATGTATAAAGCGCGTTCACAATGAAACTTCTGAGAAATGATCAAAAAGTCATCGGTGTCGAAGATCTCTTTGGCGCGCACCACCGAATCTAAAGTGCGAAAACCCGCATAATCAAGAAAAATACGTTGGTTAGGGACATCGGCTCGCAGTAAATCGCGCTTCATAGTCCAAGGTTCATTATAGGAACGGTGTGCGTTGTCGCCACTTAAAAGAAAGCGGTTGATTTTACCCTGCTGATACAAGTCGATGGCGGCGTTAATACGATGAATATAATAGTCATTGAGTGTTCGACCTAAATACTTACTCGTCCCCAGCACGACAGCGACGTCGAAGTGAGGAATCTCTTCGACATTAAAATAGAGTTGATCTTGAGTTTGGTAACTGACCCACCTGTCGATGAGACCCACACAAAATAAGCAAATCGCCAGCGCGATAATCGCACCTTTGAGTACTTTTAGCGGCCAAACAAAAGACGTGCGCTTAAGACGTCGCACTAGATGTGACGGTTTCTTTGAGCCCATGAACCAATGACAATAAAACTAATAATAACAACGACAAACATCATACCTGGCTCGAGTTTGTGTAATGTCCGAGTGAGGTAAGGTGTCACCTTTACTATGATTAAGCCGTAACCGAACGCGTTAATCAACACAAAAACAATGGTTCGCACAATGAACATTTGGTTGCGCATTAACCGTCGAACCAAAGTGTTGATCTCACCCCCGCCCATCACAAGAAGACACGCGATCAGTGACATGGAAATTTCACTTAAGTACGGTAGCAATAACTGCCCCGCAGGTGCAAAAAAACTAAGCATAATAATGTGATATCTCTATCAGAAAGAATAAAGCCCCAAGAAGGGGCTTTCGCGGTTTAGAATGCCGTACGCTTGTATCGGCGATAGACGGGTTGCCAGAAGTGCTGATCGATAGCCAGTTCTAATGCCTCATCCGAAACGGCAGGTGCGACACCTTGTTCTATGGCCTTTTTACCCACAGCGATAGCGATTTTCTTCGATACTGAGTGAATTTCTTCAAGAGGCGGAAGCAGTGCTCCGCGGCCATTAATTGCAAGAGGAGAACAGGTTGCCAGCGCGCGGCTCGATTCCATCAGCATCTCGTCAGTGACGCGTTTCGCGCCGCCAGCTAGAACGCCGAGACCAATACCCGGGAAGATATAACTGTTGTTACACTGAGCGATAGGGTAGGTTTTACCCTCATGCACGACGGGATCAAATGGACTTCCCGTTGCCACGAGAGCTGCGCCGTTAGTCCAACGGATAATGTCACTCGGTGTGGCTTCCACTCGGCTTGTTGGGTTTGATAACGGGAAGACGATAGGGCGATCACAATGCTTATGCATCTCTTCGATGACTTCTTGGCTAAACAGGCCGGGAGCGCCAGAGACGCCGATCAGTACGGTCGGTTTTGCGTTACGCATAACATCAAGTAATGAGAACCCTGGAGTTTCGCTTTGCCAATCTTGAGTATTTTGCTCTTTCTGGACCAGACGTTGCTGGAACTCAAGCAAGTTAGTCATGCCTTCTTGCAATAGACCCCAGCGATCAACCATATACACCTGAGAACGTGCTTGTTGATCTGAAATACCTTCTGAAACCATTTGTGCGATGATGGCTTCGGCAATACCGCAACCCGCTGAGCCCGCGCCTAAGAAGGTAATACGTTGCTCTGAGAGTTTGCTGCCCGCTGCTTGACAAGCTGCAAGCAAAGAACCCACGGTAATCGCCGCCGTGCCTTGAATATCGTCGTTAAAGCAACAAATACGATTTTTGTAACGTTCAAGCAATGGCATGGCATTTTTTTGTGCAAAATCTTCGAATTGCACTAAGGCATCAGGCCAGCGACGCTGAACGGCTTGGATAAATTCTTCGACAAACGCATCGTATTCCGCACCAGTGATACGTGGATGACGCCAGCCCATATACATTGGGTCTGCTAAGCGCTGCGGATTGTTCGTACCAACATCAAGCACAATCGGTAAGGTATAGGCTGGACTAATGCCGCCACAAGCGGTGTACAAAGAGAGTTTACCAATTGGGATGCCCATGCCACCAATGCCTTGGTCACCCAAACCAAGAATACGTTCGCCATCGGTCACCACGATCACTTTGACGTTGTGGTTTGCGGCATTATTAAGTAAGTCATCGATACGGTCGCGGTTCGCGTAAGACACAAACAGCCCACGTCCACGACGATAGATATTGGAGAAGTTTTCACAGGCCGCGCCAACCGTTGGCGTATAGATGATGGGCATCATCTCGGTAATATGGTTTTGAACCAAACGGTAGAAGAGTGTCTCGTTAGTATCTTGAATATTGCGTAGGTAGATATGCTTATCCATATCGCTTTCAAAGTTGCAATATTGTAAGTAGGCGCGTTCAACTTGTTCTTGAATGGTTTCAGTGGCTTCGGGAAGCAAACCTTCTAAGTTGAAAGAGACACGTTCTGCAGCCGTAAAGCCGCTGCCTTTGTTGAGCAAAGGGGTGCTGAGCAGAGCAGGACCAGCGTAAGGAATATATAAAGGGCGCTTATCGTTATTCATAATTTGCCTTTTGAAGGGTAGCAAGGACGACAAAATGATAGGTATTAGTGACTGTATTGTAAACGAATTAATCGTTTTATAGAAAGCGCTTAACATTAAAAATTAAGGTACAATTGACTAAAAGTCACTATCTCATTCTTTTTGTTATGACATTACTCCCCATTGATCGCCTAAAATCCGAATTTCTTGCTGAGGTTAAAGAACACCATCTGGTGGTTGAGGCAGAGACTGGCTCCGGCAAATCAACTCGCTTACCACTTTGGTTAGCCGAACATGGACGAGTGCTGGTCATTGAACCCAGACGAATCGCATGTACTTCATTGGCGCAGTTTTTGGCGCAGAGTCGAGGTGAGCAGCTTGGCGAGTCAGTCGGTTATGCCATTAAGCTCGATATTCAGTATCAGCCACACACTCAAGTGGTGTTTGTTACTCCCGGTGTTGCCTTGCGTTGGTTGGCGGAAGAGGGGCTTAAGTCGTTTGATTATGTGTTGGTGGATGAGTTTCATGAACGGCGCTGGGACACCGACTTATTGGTTGCATTACTTCGAGAGAAAAACAGCCACCGATTGGTCGTTACGTCGGCAACCATTGAAGGAACTAAATTGGCCCAATATATCGATGGTAAGCGTCTGCAGGCACAAGGGCGGCGATTTGAGGTTGAGATCCAACATGTGAGTCGCGAGTCACATCAGCTGCCTGATAGCCGCGATATAGCTCAGCGAGTCTGTGCTCAAGTGACGCATCACGTGGGCCAAATGGATGGCGATATTTTGGTGTTTTTACCGGGGAAAAAGGAAATCGTCGCCTGTCAGCAAGCGTTGACAAATCAGCCTGATTTATTGGTCGTCCCCCTACATTCCTCAGTCTCTGAGCCACAAAAACAGCAGGCATTAACGCGTCAGCCTCAACAAAAAGTCGTACTGGCAACCAATGTTGCCGAAACCTCTCTGACGATTCCTAACATTACCTTGGTGATTGATAGTGGGTTAGAGCGCCGTAACGAGCAACGAAATGGTCGAACTGCGCTGGCGTTAAAAGCGGTGTCTAAAGCCAGCGCTCAGCAACGGGCAGGGCGAGCCGGGCGAGTCATGGCGGGAAGGTGTGTTCGCTTGTATGGACAGCATGCCGCGCTAAGTGATGTCACGCCTCCGCAGTTACATCGAGAATCTCTAACTGAACCTATGCTGGCGGCGGCCTGTTGTGGCGTGCCTTTAGACCGACTGACTTTTCTTGAAGTACTGCCTGAAAAATCTTTTCAGGCGGCAAAACAACTTCTTGTGAGTATGGGAGCGCTCACCAAACAGGGCATGGCGACGCCTCATGGTAACAAGCTGTATCCACTTCCTATCGATGCGTTGTACGCTGATTTGGTGACTCGTATGCCATCACGCTCCCTCCAAGAGGCGATGGTGGATTTGACCGCAGCGCTGTGTGTGCCCGCTAAATTGTTTCGGCTGGCTAATCATCAAGAACAGATTGAGTTACTACAGCAACAAGAGCCGATGGGATGCGATGGTGCGTTGATCATTGGTTTGGTCCGTGGCCAACATTATGACGGGATAGCAGTCGATGAAGAAGCACGGCAAGAGGCAACAGCACTGGCTGAGCAAATGCGCGCGGTATTTGAATTACCGCAGCTGTCGGTGGCTTCTCGTTTTTCGCTTAGCGATTTATCATCGGCAATTGGCAAATTACATCCTGAACTGGTTTTTATTCGCCGAGAAAAGCGTCGCGAATCAATGGGGAATGGCAAGATGGAAGTTACCCTTGGCCGCGAGAGTCGCTTACTTTCTCACTATGAAGCCGCACTGGTACTGGATACGCACAGTGTCCCCGGGCGAGGCGTAAAAAATACCTTAAATCTTGCTACCGTCACCATGCCGCTGACGCTTGACCAATTGGTTGATTTAGATCTTGGAGAGTGGCAACAACGAGAGGCACAGCAAACCGAGAATGGGTATCAAGTGCCGGTTGAGCTGATATACGCAGGCCGAGTCATTGAACGCCGATATCAAGCGCCAACCGGGCAATACGCTGTTGCAGCCATTATTGAGGCGCTGAAAAGTGACCAGTTATGGCCGGGGTTTGCAAAGCAGCGTGAACGAGAGATTGAGCTGTGGAAGTTGTATCAAACCCTCGATGACCCGCTGTCAAAACCGTCACAAACGCTCAACTTTGACGCTTGGATTAGCCAACAACTTGAGATGCTTGAGGTAAGTGCAATGGAAGATCTCATGCTGTTTGAACCAGAGGATTTCAGCTTTGATGGGGTGCCCGAATGGGAGTATCAGGACTTTGCACAGCAATATCCATTCGAACTCCAGCTTGCTGATCTCACGTTACGGGTGGAATATTTTGCGACTCACAAATTGGTTCATGTAATTCATCAAGGCGGGTTACGTAAAGGCGATCCTAAACGGTGGGAGTTACCACGTTGGAATGGTTGGCGTATTCAATACAAGAAAGCCAGTCGAGTGGTGGATATTCGTTAACTGGCGATGTCTTCATTTATTGCGCATTCAAGTGCATATTTTAATCAGTTTGTTTTAACTCTGTTATTAATTGGGTTTTTATATGCCTTTTCTTTTGGTTTTAAGGGTATAAAAGATGATTGTTTTATATCCTATTGCTATATGGGGTAGAGTCGTCAATATTGGCTATATCCCCAGTGCTTAAAGTACAAAGAAGGCGATATGGAACAGTTAAGCTCACCCTCAGTCTTGTTTGATTACACCTCTTTTCTTGGTGCTTCCTGTAAAAAGAAATGGACGTTCTTAGAAGCGATGAGTTCAGTAGCGCCCGTATTCAGTGTCGCGTGGAAAGACACGATTCAGGAGCCTCAAACACCCGAAGACCGTCTTTGGGAACAAGCCATGCAAGCACTGTCTCCCAGTCACAGTGACGAGTCCAACTTAGCGGTCTTGATTGCCATTGCCAAGGAGCAAGGGATTGAGGAATTAAGATTGGTGATGCCGTATTCACTTGAGCCCGAACAGTTAGAGTTATTGCGCAGTGAAGGGCTAGAGCATATCACTCAGGATGACAACGACCACCTGATTATTCAGTTGTAAATTATTCGTCAAACTTACACGCTTTGCGGTTTGTTCGCACTGTTAAGATCATGACCTGAACTACTCTTAGTGCAGTTGAGCCAAACGATTGGCAATGATTGCGAAAATGGAGTTGTTGATGAATCATACCTTTGCCCAAAGTACGGCGCTGCTTTGTGGACTGCTATTACACACGGCCTTTGCCGACGAAATTTCTTCTCTCGACCCTTTAAGTTATGACTACGTGTATTTTGATGCCGCTTCGGGCTCACAAGATGGATCGTTAGGGGATAACAGTGATGTCACAGAGTTAGCTGTAGGTGGTTTTTATCCGCTGAGTGAACGTTGGATTCTAACTGGTGATTACCGAGCTCGATTTGTTCATCTTGAAGGAACCACCGCGGAAAATTATATCCTTCTGCCAGGAGTTGGTGCCTATTTTCCACTCGGGGAGCGACTTGATTTAGTGGTGGATGCAAAGGTCGGAGGGATTCGCTATGTGCTTAGTGATGATGATACTGACGATAACCTCGATAGCAGCACAGACTGGATGCTCGGTGGCGGGGTGTATTTGCGTTATGCGCTGACCGATCAATTACAACTCGGTGGTACGGTTAAGCTGAATCGCAGCGATAGAGTGGATGAGGATATTTTTCAGTTAAAAATCGATTATCGGTTTAATAAATTGTTTGGGCTTGGTGGCTTTTATACCTACACCGATTATGGGCATAATTCAGAGAATGCCGGCGGGCTATCGGCTCGTGTGTATTATTAGTCTTAGTTCAATGTGTGAATGCGCAGTTCAAAAAAGCCAGCTCTGAAGCTGGCTTTTACTATTGACGCACTCAGGATAATTATAAAACCTTGGCGATCGCTTTACATAGTGGCCCCATGTTATCACGCGTCATACCGGCTACGCTGATACGGCCAGAACCAACAATATAGATGCCGAACTGATCTTTAAGCTGCGCCACTTGCTCTTTGCTCAAGCCTGAGAAAGAGAACATGCCGTTTTGGCGTTCAATAAAGCTAAAGTCAGCGCTTACGCCTTCAGCTTTCAGCGTTTCCACAAACAGCTCACGCATGTCTTGAATACGATCACGCATCTCTTTTACTTCAAGTTCCCATTGTGCTCGAAGTTCTGGGTTAGAGAGAATGAAAGTTACGACGGAACTTCCGTGTGCTGGTGGGTTCGAGTAGATTGAGCGGATGATTGCTTTGACTTGTGAGAATGCGGTCGTTGCAACCTCTTCAGATTTCGCAACCAGCGTAAAGGCACCAACACGCTCGTTGTATAAACCGAAGTTTTTGGAGAACGAACTCGCCACCAAAATTTCATCATTGTACTTAGCAAAAGTACGAAGGCCAGCCGCGTCGTCTTCAACGCCTTTTGCAAAACCTTGATAAGCAAAGTCAAACAGAGGAACCAGACCTTTTTCTGCCACTAATTTTGCCAGCACTTCCCACTCTTGTTCTGTTGGGTCGATACCCGTTGGGTTGTGGCAGCAGCCGTGAAGCAGGACGATATCACCTGTGTTTGCTTGTTGAAGATCGGCAACCATTGCATCGAAATCTTTATCGTGCGTTTCTGGGTTGTAGTAACTGTATTGTGCAATCTCCAAGCCAGCGGCTTTAAATACGCCGTTATGGTTTGCCCAAGTTGGATTACTGATCCAGATTTTTACGTCACCTAAGTGGCGTTTGATAAATTCACCCGCAACACGCAGTGCGCCAGTACCGCCCGGGGCCTGAGCTGTTTTTGCGCGTTTTTGAGTGACAATGGCAGAATCATCACCAAACAGAAGTTTTTGTACAGCAAGGCCGTACTCGGCAGTCCCTTCAATGGTGAGGTAAGATTTGGTTTTCTCCGTTTCAACTAGAGCTGCTTCTGCTTTCTTTACTGTGGCAAGCACTGGCGTCTCGCCTTGTTCATTCTTATAAATACCCACACCAAGATTGATTTTCTCAGCGCGTGAATCTTTTTTAAATTCTTCAGTAAGTCCAAGGATAGGGTCGGCAGGAGCTGCTACAACTTTTTCAAACATAATCGTCGTCCATGTAAGTCGAAAAGAGAATGGGTGTTTCAATCTCTCTTTATACCGTTATGAGTTAGGAGTGACAACCGCATTTCGGTGATAACCGTAAAAAATAACGGAATCTCGAAGAACAGACTTCCCAAGCCAGTGTTTTTTGATATTTCACGCGACAATCATTAAGGGTGAATATGTATTTTACTTGTCGTGTTTGATAGGTAATATACTGAAAATTATGAAATTAATGGTTATGTTTTTGGCCATATTCACCAAAGACAGACCTTGAAGCGCAATGAGCGAGTTTGAGAATAGAAAGTTGGGCTATAAAAAAGCCCTCGTATGACGAGGGCTTAGCGTTAAATTCTGTTGCAACCAAGCAGGCGGTTAGAAGTTCGCGCTGCGCGGTGTGCGAGGGAATGGAATCACATCACGTACGTTACCCATACCAGTCACGTAAGACACCAAACGCTCAAAACCGAGACCGAAACCGGCATGAGGCACAGTACCGTAACGGCGTAGATCGCGGTACCAACTCATGTGCTCAGGATCAATACCGATCTCTTGCATACGTGCATCAAGAACATCCAAACGCTCTTCACGCTGAGAACCACCGATGATTTCACCAATTCCTGGCGCAAGCACATCCATTGCCGCAACGGTTTTGCCGTCATCGTTGAGACGCATGTAGAAGGCTTTGATGTCTTTCGGGTAGTTTTTCACGATAACCGGTGCTTTGAAGTGTTCTTCTGCAAGGTAACGTTCATGCTCAGAAGACATATCAATGCCCCATTCAACAGGGAATTCAAACTCACGACCTGAGTCGAGTAGGATCTGAATGGCATCGGTGTAGTCGACCTGTGCAAAGTCAGAAGCGACAAACTGTTCAAGACGTGTAATTGCCTCTTTGTCGATACGCTGAGCGAAGAACTCAAGATCGTCACGACGCTCTTCAAGTACCGCTTTAAATACGTACTTAAGCATGTCTTCGGACAATTTCGCAACGTCATCTAGATCAGCAAACGCGACCTCAGGCTCAACCATCCAGAATTCAGCTAGGTGGCGACTGGTGTTTGAGTTTTCAGCGCGGAACGTTGGGCCGAAAGTGTACACTTTGCTGATCGCACACGCATACGCTTCAGCGTTGAGCTGACCGGAAACCGTTAGGAACGTCTCTTTGCCAAAAAAGTCTTCGTTGTAGTCAACTTGGCCAGCATCAGTACGTGGTAAGTTTTCCATATCAAGCGTTGATACGCGGAACATTTCACCGGCACCTTCAGCATCAGACGCGGTAATCAGCGGTGCTGAAACCCAGAAGTAACCTTGCTCATGATAGAAACGGTGAATCGCTTGAGATAGGCAGTTGCGAACACGGGCCACAGCACCAATGACATTGGTACGCGGACGAAGGTGCGCAACTTCGCGCAAGTATTCAATCGAGTGGCGTGTTTTCGCCATTGGGTAAGTGTCAGCATCTTCAACCCAACCAACCACTTTCACTGCTGTTGCAGCCAGTTCGAAATCTTGACCTTTCGCCGGAGACTCAACCACAGTACCTGTTACTTCAACAGAGCAACCTGTTGTTAATTTGAGAACTTCTTCGTCGTAATTATTCAAATTATTTGGGACCACGGCCTGAATCGGGTCGAAACAAGAGCCGTCGTAGATGGCAAGGAAAGAGATTCCAGCTTTGGAATCACGACGCGAACGAATCCAGCCGCGAACAGTGACTTCACTGTCGACTGCTAGCTTACCGCTCAGAACGTCTTTTACAGGCGCGTAAGTCATTGAGATATATTCTCCGTTGAAGTAAAAATTGCACTCAAGATTCAAGTATTTCCATTTCGAACAAAAAACAGTCGAAACATTGAGTTGCATAAAGGTTTTATAATCAACGCCACATATTACCTGTCAATTTGGGAGCTTCAACCTTTAATCACGTTTTGAGTAGCAAATTTCTGTGCATTTGATGAAATTTTTCGATTTATCTTCGCTTTATTCCCAGTCTTGAATTTGATGCTCTCACTTGGCTACGTTGGAATAAGCTTTTGTTGCTTTTTATGTTAGGTGTTGGTTTGGCGTTTGAATGTTTTATCTCCCCTTGTACCGAATAAGGGAATTCCTTACTATTGCGTCTCTTTTTTCCGAGCCCGAGAGCAACAATGAGAACCGAATTGTATAAAGAGTTTATGTTTGAAGCTGCGCATCACTTGCCGCACGTTCCAGAGGGACACAAGTGTGGGCGCCTGCATGGACATTCTTTTCTTGTTCGTCTTTACGTGGAAGGGGAAGTGGATCCCCATACCGGTTGGGTAATTGATTTCTCAGAAATTAAATCCGCATTTAAGCCGATTTATGACCGTCTTGATCATTATTACCTGAACGACATCGAAGGATTGGAGAATCCGACCAGTGAAGTGTTAGCGAAATGGATTTGGCAGCAGCTAAAACCAAGCCTATCACTGCTGAGTAAAGTAGAGATTAAAGAAACTTGCACCGCAGGTTGTGTTTATCAAGGCCAGTAATCACTCGCCTTAATAAACACGATTCATCACCGAAGAAGGTGAAGCTAATCAAAGGCTTCACCTTCTTTTGTTTCTGGCATGACGTCTTGTCCGCCCAGCGCCTGATACAGCGTCGCCATGGCAACATATTGGTTATAGCGATTTTGCAATACGCTGGCTTTGGCATTGCGCTCGTCGGTTTGTGCATCTAACAAATCACGAAATTCAATCGCGCCATTTTGATATTGATTATCATAGATACGCGCGACTTCTTCTGCGCTTTGGTACTGCTCACGCAACCGCTCTGACTGATAGGCGAGTTGTTGCTTTGAGGATAGCGCGTTATCTACATCCTGAAATGCTGCGTACAGTGTTTGTCGATAATCGATGATAGTAGATTGATACTGAGCATCAGCAATTTGCTTGTTGAGGTCCATTTCATCCCACTGAATAAACGGTAGAGCGAGATTTGCGCCCAGTGTGCCTATGGGATCGGTCAACAAGTTATGTAGCGCGCTTGATGAACCACCCATAGAGCCAGTGAGTGTCAACGATGGCATATAGGCGGCCGCAGTTTGGTCTTTACTGGCTAAAGCCGCTTTCAATTCATACAGTTTGGCTTTGACATCAGGTCTGCGCGCCAACAAGTCTGATGGAATCCCAACCGCTACTTGCGGAATTGGCGTACTGGGAAGATGATTCATCAGCAACGAAGCGCTCTGCGGGGCTTGGTCGAATAAAATCGCAAACGCGTTTTGTGCCTCCACTAACTGCTGCTGATATTGGCTTTGCTGAGTTTGCAGAGCCGCCAGGCTTTGCTTGGCCTGAAGAACATTAACTTTTGATACTGCGCCGTTTTGATATTGGTTTTCACTCATGTTGAGTGTTTCTTGTGCGGCGCGAATGTTCTCTTCGCCCAGAGCGAGCCGGTCGTGCAAATAGCCGATTTGCCAATAAAGTGTCGCGGTGGTTGCGACCAAGCTTTGTGCGGTTGCTTCTCGGTCTTGTTCAGTGGCCATTGCTGTCCATTTTGTTTGGTCAGCATACGCTGATACTCTGCCCCACAAATCCAGCTCGTAGCTGACGCCTAAACTTGCATTATAGCTGGTGGATGATTGTCCGCTGTCTAAGGATTTTGAGCGTGTTCCCGAACCACTCAAGCTGGTGTCTGGGTAAAAATCATCTCGGCCTAAATCTGCTTGTAACCGGGCTTGGCGAAGCGTGAGGGTGGCTATCGCTAAATCATTATTCTTGGCCAGAACTTGCTGAATAATTTGATTCAGTACCGGATCGTTAAATTGAGTCCACCACTGGTCAATCGATACAGAACGGGTGCTGGTGGATTGATTCCAGGTATCGGGCATATCAAGCTCTGGCGCTTGATATTCTGAGCGCATAACGCAGCCTGTCGTCAATACAGTGGCGACAAGTAACGTCGCGATATGTGTTTTTTTCATGGTCATCACGTGTCGTCTTATTCTCGGGCTAGGGCATCAACAGGGTTTAATTGCGCAGCATTGCGCGCCGGAATAAACCCGAACACAATGCCAATTAAGGTCGAACAGATGAAAGCCGACAATATTGATGTTGTTGAGTAAATCATATTAAAGCTTCCGCCAGTGCTGGCGAAAATGGCACCAATGGCATAAGACAGCCCGATACCAATGACACCGCCACATAAGCACACTAAAACGGCTTCGATTAAAAACTGGCGCAGAATATCGGATTTTCGAGCGCCGACCGCCATGCGAACGCCAATTTCACGTGTGCGCTCAGTGACGGAGACCAGCATAATATTCATGACACCAATCCCGCCAACAATGAGGGATATAACAGCAATCATCGACACGAGTAAGGTCATCGTTGACGTAGTTTTCTTAATATTTTGCTGGATGGTATCGGTATTGATCGTAAAGAAATCCTGAGTGCCATGACGCATGGTGAGCAAACGAATGATCGCCTGTTCGGCTGCATCGCTTGGTGCTAGGTTGTTCACCCGAACTGAAATCCTATCGAGGTAACTTTGGCCCACCATACGTCCACTAACCGTGGTGTAAGGGAGCCATAAGTTCAAAGAATCGCTGTTGCCAAATGCGCTTTCCTTTGGCTTGGTGACCCCGATAATACGTACGGGCAATTTACCAGCAAAAATCACTTTGCCAATCGGAGAACTTTCGGGAAACAACTCCTTGCGAGTGTTATCGTCAATCACCGCTTCTTGGGCGAGTGTGTCCACACTGGCACTATCCCAATATTGACCTTGCGCCAGTTCATAGCCTCGAACTCGAAAGTACTCCGGTCCCACACCACCGACTGAGGCAGTCACGGCCTGATTTGAAATTCGCAGCGTGGCGCTAGTACTGACGGATGGTGTCACACTGTCAACAAAAGGTAGGGTTTTCAGCGCTTCAGCATCATTGGCTGTCAAGGTGCGTATTCTGCCTGAGCGGCGGTCGCCAAACCCTTTACCGGGCATAATGTCGATAGTGTTGGTACCCATTGACGAGATGCTGGCAAGGATCGCTTGCTGTGAGCCATTCCCCAATGCCACCACGGAAACCACCGAAGCGATACCAATAATAATGCCCAACATGGTTAAAAACGTTCGCAATCTATGGTTAGACATCGCCAGCATCGCCATTTTCAACGCTTCGGCAAAGCTATCCCACGCTTGGCGAATTTTGCCAGTCTGCTTGGGCGTGCGATGTTCAAGGCGAGTTTGACTGCCGAGTGTGACTTGCTTGTCGTTGATGGTGTCGCTGAGAATTTCGCCATCTTTAATTTCGATGATTCGCTGGGCATGCTCGGCGACTTTAAGGTCGTGAGTGACCAAAATAATGGTGTGACCAAGCTGATGCAGTTCTTGCAACAGCGTCATCATTTCTTCGCCACTTTTACTATCCAGTGCGCCAGTGGGCTCATCGGCGAGAATCACATCTCCGCCATTGATGAGTGCTCGAGCAACAGATACGCGTTGTTGCTGACCACCACTTAATTGGTTGGGTTTATGGTCCAATCGCTCATCAAGGCCAAGTCGGCTGAGTAATTCTTGGGCTCGCTGTGAACGTTTGCTTTTTTCTTCACCAGCATAAACCGCGGGCACTTCAACATTTTGTTGCGCGGTTAAGTCTCCTAGTAAGTGGTAACGTTGAAATATAAACCCGAAATATTCACGGCGCAGCTCGGCGAGCTGTGAAGCGCTCATGGTGGAAGTATCCCGACCGTTTATCCAATAACTGCCTGACGAGGCCTGGTCGAGACAGCCAAGAATGTTCATTAACGTTGATTTACCTGAGCCAGATGCCCCGACAATAGCGACCATCTCACCGCGCTGAATGTCGAGGCTAACGTTATTGAGCACCGTTAATGTTTCGTCCCCGGCAGGAAAGGTACGAGTAATATTGTGAATCGAAAGTAACGCATCACTCATGGATTAGAACCTCATACCTGGGCCGCGGCGTCCTGAACCGCCATCGCCTGGCGTGGTTTCTCCAAGCACAACCTGTTCACCTTCTTTCAACCCAGAGAGTATTTCAGCTTGGATCTTGTTATTGATCCCAACTTTGACGTCACGATATTTAACTTGGCCTTGGTTGAGCACCGGAACTTGATAGCCGTTAGGCGTGGATTTGAGGATTTGCGCGGGCACCAAAAGTGCGTTTTTCGATTGATTTAAAATGATCGATACTTGCGCGGTCATGCCAATTCGAAGAACCCGGTCTGGGTTTTGCACATCAAACAGCCCGTAATAGTACACGGCATCACTGTCGCTGATTTCAAGGTCGTTATCGTCGCCATCCATCAGAGTAGGACCAGGTTCAATCGCTTTGAGTGTCCCTTCATAACGTTTGTTTGGTTGACCAAGAATCGTGAAATACACTTTTTGTCCCGGCTGAACATGTATAACGTCGGCTTCTGATATTTGCGCTTTTACGGTCATGACGTCCAGATTGGCCATCTCGATGATGGTCGGGGTGGTTTGATTTGAGTTAACCGTTTGGCCTTCGGCTACTGCGGTGTAAACCACGGTACCGGAGATAGGCGCAGTAATGGTGGTGTAACCGAGATCAAGCTTGGCATTATCAACGTTGATAATAGCTTGATCAATTTCAGCATCCAGTTGTTTTAACTCCGCCTTATAAATGGCTAAGTTAGCTTCTGCCGTTTCGTAATCACTGCGTGAGCTGGCTTTGGCTGACAACATATTTTTTTGACGCTGGTATTCGTAGGTCGCTTGTTTGATTTGCGCTTGTTTTGCCTGATATTGAGCTTGCAAACTGCCAAGAGAAGCTTGTGCGTTTTTGAGGCTATTTTGCTGAGTTAGGCTATCAATCTGCGCAACAAGGTCGTCTTGCTCAATGTCATCGCCTAACCGCACGGCAAGTTCATCAATCTGCCCAGAGACCTGCGCACCAACGCTGACTAATTTAGACGCTTGAAGCATACCGTTGGCGAGAACGGTATTTTCAATATCCCCACGATGAACAGGTTCAGAAGCGTAACTGGTTTTTACCTCGGAAGGCTTAAAAAAATAATAACTGGCTCCTGCTGCCACAATCAGGCAAGCCACGGTAATCACCACAAGTTTTTTATTCATAATCTACTTTTTAATGATGTCTGTAATCTGAAGTCGAGATGTCGCCGTAACAGCGCACATCATTGATGTATTGTTTATACAACGTAGGGCGAACAAGACAAAGAGAAGTGAGTGTAAATATAGGTAAAGTAACGTAAAACGGAGGAATGACTCACGGGTTAGCCTCGCGTTCGCAGAAAGTTTGACCAAAGAAAATCACTTTAGTTGCAATGACCTGCCGTTTACCGAGACGACTTGTCTACGAGCGATAGCAAATGGCTAGGCGAACTGTTTTTGCAGCGCTTGGATGATTTGCGCCGTCATGCCCCAAATAAAATGTTGGTCATGACTAAAGCCAAAAACCGTATGGTGTTGACCGCGAATACGAAAGTGATGGCTATGCAGCTGCTCTGGGTCGAGCACGACATCCGCAGGCACCTCAAACAATTGCTCGACTTCATTATGGTCAATATGAGGCTGGTAATCTGAACGGACAAAGGCCAGAAAGGGGGTAACAGTAAAGCGGCTAATCGTCGCCAGTTCCGGCAACTGACCAAATATCGTTACCTGATGGTGATCAATACCTAACTCTTCTTGTGTTTCTCGCAGAGCAGTACTTGATAAATCGTCATCATAAGGTTCATATTTTCCGCCGGGAAAGCTGACTTGGCCGGGATGATGTTTAAGGTGTGCAGCGCGTTTGGTAAAAATGACATTTAGCCCATTATCTCGCTCAACAAAACCTATCAAAACCGCCGCTTTTCTTAATTCTTGCGGTTTGATATGAGAGACTCGAGCAATTGCATGGTGGTGATAGGCAACCGGTGGATGAAGTTGAAACTGTTGTAACAGATCACTGCGAGTCATGGTGCTCTCCAAAATGCGCTCCTTATTCGGTTATCATGCCACAAATTATCATCATGATAGAGTAACTTTCTAATAAGCATAGACAAACTGTGCCGCGCAGGGGGTGAATTCGGTAGCCAATCATGAATTTTTGAACACTGAATGGGCTACCAAAAAACCGAGGCTAATACTCCAAGCTGAGTTCACATAAGTTATCGATATTGATCAAGAATCGGTAAGATACGGCTCAGTTTATCGAGCGTTTCCTGATACTCACTGTCACATTGGCTGTCGGCGACGACACCGCCTCCTGCCCAAGCATACAGATGATTTTGATGAGCCACTAAGGTTCGAATGGTAATACTGGTGTCCATGTGGCCGTGACGGCTAATGTAACCGATGCTGCCACAATAAGCGCTGCGCCGATGTGGCTCTAATTCTTCAATGATCGCCATCGCGCGCACTTTAGGTGCCCCTGTAATAGAGCCACCAGGAAACGCTGCACGCAGCAGATCCGCTGGGCGATAGCCCGTATCTAATTGAGCGCGGATGGTACTGACCAAGTGATGCACGGCAGGGAAGCTTTCAATATCAAACAGCTTTGGCACCTGAACGCTACCAGGTGTTGCCACACGCCCAATGTCGTTACGCAGTAAATCGACAATCATCAAATTCTCTGCCTGATCTTTGGGTGCGTTGGCCAGTTCGTCGGCGTTGGCTTTATCTGCCACAGGATCGGTAGACCGAGGACGTGTGCCTTTGATGGGTTTAGTTTCAATCGTGTCTTGATTTAATTGAATAAAACGTTCTGGAGAAACACTGATGATTGCGGTGTCCTCCAAACGAATAAACGCCGAAAAGGGAGCGAGATTGTGGGCTTCAAGTGCTTGATACGCTTGCCATTCACTGCCTTGATATTCAGCGCGAAAACGTTGAGCGAGGTTGATTTGGTAGCAATCTCCGGCATGCAGATACTGCTGTACTGAGTTAAATTTATCGGCGTAGGCGCAAGGCGACATATTCGATTGCCAATCAGAGTTGAGTTTAAACTCAGCGCAAGGCGTGGCTACTTGTTCGAATAACCAATGCGCATGTTGCTCAACGTCTTGTCCTACGATATACGCCGTACAGGCTTGATGGTCGACAATCAGCGCCCAATTATACAAGCCGATGGCCATCTCGGGCGCATTGATATCGTGGCTTGCGATATCGGGAATCGACTCCACTCGGCGCCCCAGATCGTAGGCGAAATATCCAACAGCGCCACCGACAAACGGCAGGTCTAATTGATGAAATTCAATATCGCCGAGCAGCGCATCCTGCGTTTGTTGAAGTAGCGTGAACGGGTCCTCTGTTGACGTTGTGGTTTGACCGTCTTGGGTGAGGGTGGTTTGCTGACCAAATGTCACCAGTGTTGCGAGCGGATTGGCCACCAAAATATCAAATCGGCTGTCGATGTGAGCACTTGAAGCGGAGCGTAATAGCATTGCCCAGTTGAGGTGTTCTATGGTTGAAAACGTGGTGACAGCAAGATCGCGTTGATATTGGAGCGATTTGATTTGAATCGGTTTTTGGCTATTGTTATTCATTTGTTTAATTTGTGACAAAGAAATCGTTCGCCCATTGGCGTGTTTGGGAAAGCAAGAGTATCATAACCAGAATAAAAGCGGCTACTTCTGCCCGGCAGTGTCATTGTTGATTATTGTTAAATTTCATTATGCCTGCAGAATGTGCCGACCAATGGAAGCATAACAATAACGAGGCAAGCAATGACGGTTATTCGCAAGCAAGATGTCATCAGCAGTGTTGCTGATGCGTTGCAGTACATTTCTTACTACCATCCTTTAGATTTCGTCCAAGCCCTAGAAAAAGCGTACCATCGCGAGCAAAGCCAAGCGGCGAAAGACTCTATCGCTCAAATCCTGATCAACTCTCGAATGTCAGCGGAAGGCCATCGACCAATTTGCCAAGATACGGGTATCGTCACGTGTTTTGTCAATATCGGAATGGGGGTGCAGTGGGATGCAACGGATATGACGGTACAGCAGATGGTTGATGAAGGCGTACGTCAAGCGTACACCAATCCAGACAACCCGCTACGTGCCTCCATTTTGATGGACCCAGCAGGCAAGCGAATCAACACTAAAGACAATACGCCTGCGGTGGTTCATATCAATATGGTGCCGGGAGACAAAGTCGATATTCAAATCGCTGCCAAAGGTGGTGGTAGTGAAAACAAGAGTAAAATGGTGATGCTCAATCCATCGGATGATATCGCCGAGTGGGTGGAAAAAACCTTGCCGACCATGGGCGCTGGTTGGTGTCCGCCAGGAATGCTAGGGATTGGTATTGGCGGTACAGCCGAAAAAGCAGCGGTTTTGGCTAAAGAATCCTTGATGGAAGATATCGATATTCAAGACCTTATTGAAAAAGGCGCGAGTAACGCAGAAGAGGAGCTGCGTTTGGATATCTTTAATCGCGTGAATAAATTGGGTATTGGCGCACAAGGCTTAGGTGGGTTAACCACGGTTGTCGACGTCAAAATTAAAACTGCGCCAACTCACGCGGCATCAAAACCGGTGTGTTTGATTCCCAACTGCGCTGCGACGCGCCATATTCACTTTACATTGGATGGCACAGGCCCTGCAGAGTTAACGCCACCAAAACTAGAAGATTGGCCAGACATCACTTGGGAAGCGGGGGCTAACACACGTCGTGTTAACCTTGATAGCGTGACTAAGGAAGAGGTCCAAGAGTGGAAAACGGGTGAAACCGTGCTGCTGTCAGGTAAGATTTTGACAGGACGAGATGCGGCACATAAGCGTATTCAAAGCATGCTCGATAGTGGTGAAGGCTTACCTAAGGGTGTGGATTTAAACGGTAAGTTTATTTACTACGTTGGGCCTGTGGATGCGGTCGGCGATGAAGTGGTTGGCCCTGCAGGTCCAACGACGTCGACTCGTATGGATAAATTTACCGATATGATGCTTGATAAGACCGGCATTTTAGGCATGATTGGCAAAGCGGAGCGCGGCCCGGCAACCGTTGAATCCATCAAAAATCACAAAGCAGTTTACTTGATGGCGGTTGGTGGCGCAGCCTATTTGGTGGCAAAAGCGATCAAAAAAGCGCGTGTTGTGGCATTTGAAGACCTAGGTATGGAAGCGATATATGAATTTGAAGTCGAAGATATGCCGGTGACAGTTGCGGTGGATGCTCGCGGTACCAATGCTCATCAAATTGGTCCGGATACTTGGAAAGTAAAAATTGCTGAAATGGATGCGTAACATATTTAAGATTGCATCAAAGTGCTGATTTTATTGCTCAAATTTTGACAAAAGTGCCGCGCAAGCGGCACTTTTTGTCTATATACTTAGGCATTAGTTTGGTTTTATATCTCATTAAATTCAGTTGCAGGAGAAGGTCATGCCTCGCTTTATTCAAATTTTGCAGATCATATTTGCGGTCGTCGTAGGGGCATTCGTTGGCTATGACTTAATTCTTCATGGGATCAGTGTCTTTGATAACAAATACGTGACCATGACTTGTATATTATGGATATTCTTAGAAATCACTTTGTTTGTGATCTATAAGTTGATAGAAGACGATTAACTCGATTATCTTAATCAAAGCCTCTGATTTTCAGAGGCTTTTTTATTCATCTTTGATTAAGGTTGTGATGGCTAAACTGCCGGTTTAGGATGAAATCAGCGATTTCATTGTCCATTGCCTTAGATTCTTAACCTGCGAGGAAATCGAATTCGACATGGTCAATCTTACCCAAGAAGTGAATGACTTTATCAACCGCACACTAGATTCGCATGTACGAATCGCGGTCACTGGCTTATCAAGAGCTGGTAAAACGGCGTTTATCAGTTCTTTGGTTAATCAACTGTTGCACACATCAACCCATGATAACTTGCCCCTATTAACTGCTGCTCGTGATAAGCGTTTAGTGGGCGCTAAGCGCGTCCCTCAACTGAATATGATGGTGCCACGATTTAGCTATGATCAAGCGATGGCTCAGCTCGAAATGCAGCCGCCAATGTGGCCTGAACCAACACGTGACGTAAGCGAAATTCGCTTGTCGATCAAGTATCGACCAAAACGCAAAACGAAGCGTTTATTGGGTGCAACGTCAACGTTGAATATTGACATTATTGACTACCCGGGCGAATGGTTATTGGACTTGCCTTTACTTGATATGGATTTCGATACTTGGTCGAACACGCAGTTTGAAGCTTTGTCTGGAACGCGTGAAACTCTTGCCAAACCATGGCTGGAAGCGCTTGCTCAATTAGACCTTAATGCGGAAGCGGATGAAAAGCAGTTGGCTTCGATTGCCCGTTTATATACGGACTACTTGTATGCCTGTAAACAAGCCGGTCTGCACTGGGTTCAACCAGGGCGCTTTGTGTTACCTGGTGAACTTGATGGTGCGCCTGTGCTGCAATTTTTTCCTTGCCAATTTCAAGGGAAAGACGCGACCAAAAATAGCCACTATGCAATGTTAAAGGCGCGATTCAAGCAGTATCAACAAAAAGTCATAAAGGCGTTTTATAAACACCACTTTTCGACTTTTGATCGCCAAATCGTGCTGGTTGATTGCCTTACTCCACTTAACGAGGGGCACGAATCTTTTGCCGATATGCGCGGCGCTTTAGAGCAAATCATGCACAGCTTCGAGTATGGGAAAAGCAGTTTGTTACGTCGCCTGTTTGCACCGCGAATTGACAAAATTTTGTTTGCTGCGACTAAGGCAGATCATGTGACGCCTGATCAACACGGGCACTTAACCTCGCTACTTAAGCAAATGGTTCATCCAGCATGGCAAACCGCTGCCTATGAAAATATTGATATGAGTTGTATGAGCATTGCATCGATTCAGGCGACGCAGGCGGGGTTTATTAACCAGCAAGGTGAGTCTCACCCAGCCATTCAAGGGGTGAGTGAACAAGGTGAATCAATAACGCTGTTTCCTGGCGATGTCCCAGAAAAACTGCCTGCGGCAGACTATTGGCAGAATAATGGATTTGAATATACGTCTTTTCGTCCTATGCCCGTAGAAGCAGATCATCCGCTGCGCCATATCCGCTTAGATAAAGCGCTGGAGTATTTGATAGGAGATAAATTGCGATGAGTGATTTAAAGAAAAAACGCGTTTATCAGCAAGAGCTACAAAGCCAGTCTGAACCCGAAGTTGAATTAACGGCCCAGCAGCGATTTGAATCTGAAACGAGCTTTGTACCTGTCGATATTCAAGATTCGTCGTTAGACCAGGATGGCGTTCAAATTGAACAAGTCATACGCCCGAGTAAAAATAAAAATCGCATCGGCACGGTATTATTGACTGCGTTTACCGGGTTACTCGGTTGGCAGGCCGTAGACTCGGTCTACCAAGCTTGGCAGCAACAAGATTGGCTTTCTTTGGGTTGGACAGGGTTAATCACCGCAGTGGCTTCTCTTGGTGTTGGTGCGTTGGGTAAAGAGCTTTGGAAACTGCACACCTTACGCCATCATTTTGATATCCAGCAACAAAGCGAAGAGCTGTTGCAAAGTGATGGCATCGGAAAAGGGAAAAGCTTTTGCCAGCAGTTAGCAAAAGAGGGCGGTGTGCTGCCTGAATCTCCCGCTTATGATCGCTGGATAAACACAATTAGCGCCACACATAGTGATGGCGAAGTGGTGGATATGTATGATGCTATGGTTGTCAGTGAACAAGACAAACGCGCCCGTGACATTGTCACTAAGCATGCGACTGAATCTGCATTACTGGTTGCCGTAAGCCCGTTAGCCTTGGCAGACATGCTATTGGTTGCTTGGCGTAACTTGGCGATGATCAACCAGTTAGCTAAAGAGTATGGCATCGAACTGGGTTATTGGTCGCGGTTAAAATTGTTTAAAAACGTGTTAGCTAATATGGCGTTTGCCGGCGTGAGTGAAGCGGCGGTGGATGCGGGAATGGATTTGATGTCGATGGATCTCGCTGGGAAAGTATCGGCACGAGCAGGGCAAGGTGTCGGGGTCGGCATTTTAACCGCTCGGTTAGGGTTAAAAGCCATGGGGCTGCTTCGCCCAATTCCTTGGAAACCGGAAAGGGCAGTGAAGCTCAGCGCGATTCGTAAACAAATCGTGTCGAAAATAACATCAGTTACCGTGAAATAGTGACTTTAACAACACAGCTTCGCTTACTCTCGCTTGACGCTTACTGGCGCTTGGTAGAAACTACTGTCAACTTTTCCTGACACCTAACCTAGGAACCTATTTGTGCGTCTAGAAGTGATTTGTGAAGACCGGCTAGGCTTGACTCGCGAGCTGCTGGATATTCTAGCGTCGAAAAATATCGACTTACGAGGGATTGAAATTGATGTGGTTGGCATCATTTACCTCAACTGCCCTGATATTGACTTTGATACCTTTAGTGCGCTCATGGCAGAAATTCGACGAATTGATGGCGTAAAGGATGTCCGTCGTATTCCCTTTATGCCGATGGAACGTCATAACACCGAGTTGATCTCGCTACTCAATAATCTTCCCGACCCAGTATTGGCGATTGACCTCAAAGGGCTGGTGGATATGGCAAACCATGCCGCCCTGAGTTTATTGAGTCTCGAGGAAAGCGAAGTTCTTGGCCAACAAATTAGTAGCCTAATCCCGATGTTCAACTTCGCGAAATGGGTTGAAGGGCCGATCACCCGCCAGAGAGAAAACATCGTCATCAACGGTTTGGATTATGTTGCTGAGTGTATGCCTGTGTACATCTCGAGTGAAAGTGCCGAATCCATTCTCGCTAGCACCGTGATGATCATTCGCGCCGCAGAACAAAAAAATATCTTTGATGATGCTTTACCTCTGCATAATGCGCTTGGATTCGAACATTTTGTTGGCGTATCAAATCGTCATAAGCTTCTGATCAGCCAAGCTAAAAAGCTATCCTTCCTTGATCAGCCATTGTTGATACAAGGTGAAACTGGCACTGGCAAAGAAATGATGGCCCGCGCCTGCCACAATCGTTCGGTACGCGGCTCGAATCCTTTTTTGGTGTTGAGTTGCGCCTCAATGCCAGACGATGTCGCAGAGACAGAATTGTTCGGACACGCACCTGGTGCGTTTAACAATCAACAGGGTAAAAAAGGCATCTTTGAACAAGCGGATGGTGGTACGGTATTTCTCGATGAAATCGGTGAAATGAGTCCTCATTTGCAGATCAAATTGCTGCGCTTTTTACAAGATGGGACTTTTCGCCGAGTTGGGGAAGAGCACGAAATCCATGTTGATGTGCGAGTGATTGCCTCCACACGGCATAACCTCGCTGAGCTCGCGGAAACCAAGTCATTTAGAGAGGATCTATTTTATCGTCTCAATGTGTTGACTTTGAGCATTCCTCCACTGCGTGAGCGCCTGAACGATATTGGTCCATTGCTTGAGCTGTTTATCGGTAAGTATATGAAACAGCTAGGCATTCAAAAACCAGTATTGGATGATAACTTGCTTGACCAATTGAGCAGTTACAGTTGGCCTGGCAATATGCGCCAATTAGATAACATGGTATTGCGTGCGTTGACGGAATTAGAAGGGAATGTGTTGAGTGCTGATCTCTTCCACCTGCCTCAAGTGGATAGTGGTAGCGGAATTGGAGCGAACCTCAATCTTGAAGGTCCATTGGATGAGATAATGAAGGAATATGAATCTCAAGTACTTGAGCGCTTATATCAATCTTTTCCTTCGAGCCGAAAATTGGCCAAGAGACTGAATGTTTCTCATACCTCGATAGCCAATAAATTGCGTGAATATGGAATTAGAAAAAAATAATGCAAAGATTAAGTACCCCCACTCAAGTCTACGAACACAATGAACAGATCATTGTACGCACAGCAGAGGTTACCGATGCGGCTATGATTGTTGATTATTTCAATGAAAATCGAGATTTTTTAAAACCGTGGGAACCAAAAAGAGAACCCGCTTTTTATCGTGTGGATGGTTGGACGCAGCGTTTAATTAAGCTGAGTGAACTGCATAAAATGGGCTTAGGGTATTATTTAATTATTCAGGAAAAGCAAACTCGAAAAATGCTCGGAACCATCTCTTTTAGTAACCTAAGTCGCTTTCCATTTTATGCATGTAATGTGGGTTATTCACTAGGTGAAAAAGCCCAAGGCCAAGGAATTATGACACAGGCGTTGTCGATGGCTGTCAACTATATGTTCAAAGTGCAAAATATGCATCGCTTAATGGCAGCCTATATGCCAAAGAATGCGAAAAGTGCGGCAGTGCTCGAACGTAATGGATTTCAAAAAGAGGGGATCGCCAAAAACTATTTGTTGATCGATGATCAATGGGAAGATCATATATTAACTTCGTTGACGAACCCTGAATGGATTAAAGAAAAGTAATAATGGAGCGCTTGAGCAAGCAGATACAACTGGTTTTAGAGCTCGATAAATTAAAGTCGATTTTGCGTCGTACGCGAGTAAAAGAGGCACAAGGCCGTGCGGAAAATAGTGCCGAACATAGTTGGCATGTTGCCGTAATGGCCTTATTGCTTGAAGAGCACGCTAATGAGCCAGTAGAGATTAGCCGTGTAGTCAAAATGCTCTTGATTCACGATGTAGTAGAAATCGATGCTGGCGATACGTTTGTATATGACACGGTGGCGACCGAGCAGCAATCTGAGAAAGAATCTCATGCTGCTGAGCGATTGTTTGGCTTATTGCCCGATGATCAAGCTCGCGAATTGAAAGCGTTGTGGTTTGAATTTGAACAGGCACAAAGCGCTGATGCACAATTTGCCAAAGCGTTGGATCGATTGATCCCGATGTTACTGAATTTCAATAATCAAGGGCAGAGTTGGCAAGAGCATGGTATTTCTCGTCATCAAGTAATGACGATAAATAACAAGATTGAATTGGGCTCTGAAGCCCTATGGCAATATGCGAAGAAGATGATTGACCAAGCGGTAGAAAACGGCTGGTTAAGAGCAAATTAAGGAGACTGAATGTCTTATTTACCTTTGGAACAATACCAAAGAAAATGGATTTTTACTCACCCGTCAATGCCAGTTCCTGAGCAAGACTGGGCATTGATAAAGCCGATGGATCAAGCACGTAGTGCGCAGCTCTGGAAAGAACAAATTAGTGCACAAAGCCCTGATTCAGAAAGACTAAGTTCATCAGACTGGCCAGCCAAAGAGCGTAATTGGCCACTCAGTGTCGACTGGATGAGTGAGTGGGAATCCGATGAGCCAAGCTTACCTCAAGCAGTGATGGATGCGATTCAATGGCAAGACGATGTGACTGTTTATTTCTGTTATGAGAAATATAATGTGATTGAGACAAAATGGTCGATATTTAAAAAATATTGGAAGAATTTCCTCTTCTATGATGACGGTCCAATATTGATCGGACGACGCCGGAAAGAAGCATTATGGTTTGATTCTCACGGTCAGGTAAAAATTGGTTTTCGCGAATAATTAAAATAAAGGCAGCTAAGGCTGCTTTTTTATTTTCTAAAGATCCACCTAAAGCAACATACTATTCCATTTGATCCTTTTAATAGTGTTAAACTGAGTGCCTATGTTGACAAACAGTAAATTTTTAGAAGGGGTTGTGAATACTCTCTCGGCAGGTCGTGAGCTTATCCTGAGTATATTTTAATCGGATATAGACGGGAGATTGAACGTTGATGAATTAAGATCACACCCGTTGTTGATGTTAGGATTAACAAACACGGCGACAGACTTTATATGTTGATTAAGTAGGCAAAGAGCAGTAAATATTTAATGTGATAAACATTCCATAAAATATTATTTGTCAAACATCAAAAATGTAATCTAGTATTATTTGTAATAAATAATATTAATTACTCATTGTAACGGTTGACTTAGGGTATGTCAGTGGAATCGATAGTGACACAGCTAAAAAAAGACTTTTATGCGCAAATAAGTTCATTGCAAGCCTACACATTGCCGCATTCACAACCAACGTTATCGGTGCTCACGGAAGAAGAAATCCGTGAACTTGAACATATTTGGGTGGAATTGTGTATGTGGAAGAAAAAGCAGTCGCATTGAAACGAAAAATTTTTTGGTGCTTGAGTCACTAAGTTTCACACCGTAGTTACTGGGAAAACCTCGATATCTCAAACGTATCGGGGTTTTTTTATTGCCTAAAGAATAAATTGTTATATTATAACAATGTGATCGAGATATTGATTTTCGGAGTATTGATCCCCATAGTTACAGGGCGTTCAGTTAGATAACAAGAACAACAATTACCTATAGATTTCAAGTGAGTGTAAATATGGCGGAAGTAAGAGCCAGAGTTGACTTTAAAGTCGGAGCGAAAAGCAACATTGAGGCGGAAATTCTCTCATTTAATGGCCTTAAAACCGACAAAGAACATGTAGCCATCATTTTTAAACATGCAGATTCGACGATAGACGTGCCATTAGTGCGCATGCATTCAGAATGCTTAACGGGGGATGTGTTTCATTCATCTCGCTGTGACTGTGGTGAGCAGTTAGAGGAAACCATCGAGCGTATGGGCGAACTTGGCGGAATTATTCTTTATTTGCGTCAAGAAGGTCGTGGCATCGGGCTATACAATAAAATTGATGCGTATGAGTTACAAAGCCAAGGAATGGATACCTATCAAGCCAATAATCACCTCGGTTTTGGTGATGACTTAAGAGAGTTCACTGAAGCAGCGCAAATGCTACAAGCTTTGAACGTCAAAAAAATTCGCTTAGTGACCAATAACCCTAAGAAAGTGAAAGATTTGCAAGAGAACGGTATTGAGATTGTTGATGTCGTCAACACGGCTGCTCATCTCAAAGATGGTAATGAAAACTATCTAAAAGCAAAAATTTCTCACGGAAAACACACCTTAAAGCTATAAATTAACAGTATTGTTGATAGAAGCCTCATTTTATGGGGCTTTTTGCTTTCCTTTGTTGAAAAAGAGTAGCGAATTTGTATTATTCGCCTAAACTCAAATGATAATAATTTTCAGTATCATACTAATAAACTCAGTTTCAACAAGGAAGACCTTTCATGAAGACTCAATCCCTTCTTGCTCAATTTGTGGCTGCTTCTCTGCCACTGATGGCTGGCAGCGCAGTGGCTGCGAATGTTACGCCTCAACAAGTTGTCACGCATTATGCTGATGTCGCTCATGCCGTTTACGCAGATGCATTGACCACAGCAAAAACATTAGACAGCAAGATCCAATCTTTCATTGCTTCTCCATCACAAGCCAAACTGACGGAAGTCAAGCAAGCGTGGATAGCCGCTCGCGTACCTTATCAACAATCGGAAGTGTTTCGCTTCGGTAACGGAGTTGTCGACGATTGGGAAGGGCAATTAAATGCATGGCCGCTGGACGAAGGCTTGATTGACTATGTTGCTGATGACTATCAGTACGAGTTAGGTAATGAGGGTGCCAAAGCCAATATTGTGGCCAAGACCCAGCTAACGATCGGGGCGTCAACAGTGGATGTTGAGAATATCACTCCCCAACTTATTGCTGATTTGAACGAACTTGGCGGTTCTGAAGCAAACGTTGCGTCAGGTTACCATGCCATTGAGTTTTTGTTATGGGGACAAGATTTAAACGGGGTGAACCCTGGCGCAGGTGAACGCCCTTATACGGATTATGCTCAAGGTGAAAATTGTACTAATGGGCATTGTGATCGCCGCGCGGCCTACCTACAAGCAACTGCCGATCTTTTGGTGCAAGATCTTGAGTGGATGGAAAAGCAGTGGTCTCCGCAAGTCACAGGGAATTACCGTCAAGAGCTATTGGCCGATTCAGCGCAAAATGGCCTGCGAAAAATGTTGTTTGGTATGGGATCATTGTCTCTGGGTGAGTTAGCGGGTGAACGCATGAAGGTTGCTCTAGAGGCGAACTCGACAGAAGACGAGCATGATTGTTTCTCTGATAACACCCATAATTCCCACTATTACAACGAACAAGGGATCTATAACGTATTTACGGGGCTGTACAAGCGCACAGACGGCAGTTTAATTTCTGGTCCAAGTCTCTATGACCTGGCCGCTCAAAAAGACGCTCAAGCGGCTGAGAACGCTCAGAAGCAATTTGATATCACTCGAGCTCAGGTGCATAAGCTTGTAGAGTCTGCTGAGGAGAATAACCAGCATTTTGACCAATTAATCGCGGCAAATAATCCCCAAGGTAATGCATTGGTGAATGACACGATTATGTCGCTCGTCGCTCAAACGGGCAGTATTGAAAAAGTGGCGAATTTAGTTGGGATTACCAGCTTGAATCCAGATACCGCGGATCACGAATTTTAATTGAACGGCGATTGAAGCCAATGAAAAGAAGGGCTCATGGAGCCCTTTTTGTCCTTTACTGAAGTCGCAATTCGCGATGTTGTGAGTAAATAGTCATGCGAGCGTTTGTCGTGTCCATTATGTTGGGCACCTCTTTGTTTTCTAGTGTTGATGCATCGGCATATCAAGTCAAATCGGGCGGCGATACGACGGTTGCTCAAACCGGTGGGAATGCCTTTTCGCTTCCCGCGAATAACTTGCCAATGATGAAGCGGCTTGATTTTAGCGTTGGTAATAGTTTTTTTCGAAACCCTTGGGTCAAAGCACCTTCAACAACCGATGCTCGAGATGGCTTAGGGCCATTATTCAATACCAACGGTTGTCAAAACTGTCATATTAAAGACGGGCGCGGTCATCCTCCGGAGACATCAGATAACAACGCCGTCTCTATGTTAGTTCGGCTGAGTGTGCCCGCAATGAGTGCTCAGCAACAACGTGATTTAATTCGCTATGGCGTCATCCCTGAGCCAACCTACGGCGATCAATTGCAGGATTTTGCGCTTGCTGATCGCAAGCCTGAAGGGCAGATAGCCATCACGTATCAATATGAGCATCGACGCTTTGCTGATGGAAGTGTCATTGAATTACGAAAGCCTGAAGTGTCAATAAAAGCGTTGGGATATGGTCCAATGGCGGATAATGTTCAACTTTCTGCGCGGATTGCCCCTCCCATGATAGGTCTTGGTTTATTAGAGAGTATTCCTAATCAAACACTCCTTAAATGGCAGGACCCTGATGACATTGATGGCGATGGAATATCAGGTCGTGTTAACCGTGTTTGGGATATTGAAAAGCAAGCGACGGTCATTGGACGCTTTGGTTGGAAAGCGGGACAACCGAGTCTCATGCAGCAGAATGCGGCGGCGCTTAATGGCGATATCGGTTTAACCAGCCGTCTTTTCCCATCAGAGAATTGCATGCCAGTTCAGACGGTTTGCCAGCAAATGCCGAATGGGGGAGTACCTGAAGTCAGTGACAAAATCCTCAAATTTGTTGAGTTTTATAGCCAGCACTTAGGGGTACCAGCTCGACGGAATTCTAACCAACCTCTGGTTCAGCAGGGGCAAAAGCTATTTTCGACAGCCGGGTGTGATGGCTGTCATAAGCCTTCGGTTCAAACCGGCATTCGCGATGATTTACCCAGTTTGTCGCAACAGACAATCAGTCCTTACAGTGATTTATTACTTCATGATATGGGAGATGGACTTGCCGATCATCGAAGTGAGTTTTTAGCCTCAGGACGAGAGTGGCGTACGCCACCATTATGGGGATTAGGTTACACCAATGAAGTCAATGGCCACAGCTACTTTCTTCATGATGGTCGAGCGCGTAATCTAATGGAAGCGATTGTTTGGCATGGAGGAGAAGCTCGTGAGGCACAACAAGCGGTACTCCATTTTAATGCTCAACAGCGTGAAGCTCTTATCGCGTTTTTAAATTCTTTATAGGGAAGCACTATGTCAAGGTTGAAATTTACCGTGAGTTTATTGGTGATGGGTGTGTTGGGATGTCAGTCTTCACCACAGCAATCGCCATTTGAAATGCAAACAACATCGCATTTAAGCCAAGCGGTCTATGAAGTGGAATTTGAATTTGCCCGTTCACTTTATCAACAGGCTGAACAGTTAAATCAGCAGTTTGGACTCTATTGTCAGTCACCGAGTGAGCAAGGATCCCAACACCTCAAAACGCAATGGCAAATGACGATGGCAAGTTGGATGGCGCTTCAAGGACAGGAGCGTGGGCCTTTAAACGCATTAGAGCAAAGCTGGAATATTCAATTTTGGCCAGATAAAAAGAACACCACTGGACTTAAAATGTCAGCGTTACTCAAGCAGTCAACGGTGCCAACCGTTAATCAACTTGCCACTCAAAGTGTGACGGTGCAAGGATTGGGGGCACTTGAATGGCTGCTTTATGAGCCGCAAGTGCAACTTCATAGTGATCCGCAAGCTTGCCAACTCGGTGAGGCGGTTGCTCAGAATTTACTAAATAAAGCGCAGATCATAGCCAGTGCTTGGCAGAAAAACCCCTGGATAACACTGGATAAAGCGTCTTGGTATGCGGAATATATCGCACTGCTCTCTAATCAACTCGAATTCAGTATGAGTAAATTGACTCGGCCACTTGGCAATATTGGTCATCCAAGACCTTACTTTGCCGAATCTTGGCGCTCAAAAAACTCGATGTTGAACTTAAAAGCAAATTTACAGGCTATTGAGCAACTTTATTTAACGCAACGTGGTGGTTTGGATAACTTACTTCGGGAGAGAGGGCGTAGTGACCTTGCTGATCGAGTAAAAAACCAACTCCGCGCGACGATAGAAACTTGGTCAACGCAGGAGAGTCTGTTTGATCTATTAGCCACTAAGCAGGGTTATCAGCAAGTTCTCGCTCAATACAATAAACTGGAGCAGCTGAAGTATCTTATTCATCAAGAAGTGGCTGTCGAACTGGAAGTGGTTATAGGATTTAATGCAACTGATGGTGACTGATAAAACTCGACGTAATTTGCTCAAAGCCGCCTTATTAGGAATGGCGGCGCCAGTGCTTCCGTTTGGGTGTGCCTCGAACAGAGCGCTGCGCGAACCTGGGTTGATTGGTTGTTCAATCCACGGGCGAGATGATTTTCAAGTAACAATCGCTGATGAATTTGGCCAGCCAATTTATCGTTTACCTCTGCCGGCTCGAGGCCATGGTGTTGCGATCGCTCCTCAATTAGGACATGCCGCCGCGTTTGCTCGCCGCCCTGGAGAATTCTTGATGGTGTTTGACTACACCAAAGGCACTTTAGTACAGACCATTAAAGCCTTTAACCGCCGTCATTTTTATGGCCACGGCGTGTATTCCAATGATGGGCATTGGTTGTATGCGACCGAAGGAGAAAGAGCAACAAGTCGCGGCATTATTGGTGTTTATGATGCACGAAACCAGTATCAGAAAGTCGATGAATTGACTGGGTTTGGGATTGGTCCCCATGAAGTGATTATCATGCAAGATGGGACATTGGTGGTTGGCGTTGGCGGTGTACATACAGATGGACGTACACCATTAAATTTATCAACCATGGAGCCAAGTCTAACTTATCTTAGTCCAGAGGGAGAGTTACTTGACCAAGTTGGTTTAGCAGATCATCATCTGAGCATCCGTCATTTAGCGCATGATGGCAATAAAACAGTGTTATGTGGTCAGCAATACCGAGGAAAACCAGAGGCTTATCCTTCATTACTTGCCATGCACCAGCGTGGGCAACCTATGGTTCCACTTCACGCCGAGCCTGAGCAATGGGCTCGCTTTAACCATTACATTGCCAGTATTGCTGCTACCAATGATTGGATTTTAGCGACATCTCCTCGCGGTAATTGCTACGGGATTTGGTCGAAACACAGTGGTGAGTTAGTTGAGCTGTTGCCGCTACCCGATGCGTCTGGTGTAGTGACAAACGGACGAGAGTTTCGAGTCAGTTCCGGTTCTGGCAAGGTGATCTTCCAGACACAACCGGGCGGCAAGCGGCAAATTAACTCAAATATACCTTGGGATAATCATTGGTCTGCAATTCATTGAATAGTCTTAAAAACAAGTTTTACTCTATCCATAAATGTTTGCCATACTTTACAGAGTTCGGATTATTGGAGTGAGTAATGCGTAGCGTTAAGTGTTTGTTGTTGTTCGTACTTTGCTTGCCAGTCAAGACATGGGCAACTCCCTATTTTGAACAGCTCGGGTGGACGGCGCCAGACTCTAAAATCAACGAGCTGATTCAATACCCGTACCTTCTAGAAAATATCTATCAGCGCAATGATGAACAGTTGATTTGGTTCGATTTACAGCAGAGCAGTAAACTCGAATTTCAGTTGGAAATCCTCGATCGTGCTGGTTTTAGCGCTTTGTTTTCTAATCAGCTACGTTACTTGCGTTATTATCGCAGTAACAATCGTTGGTATGAATATGATCTCTTGGCGACGGATGCGCTGTTATCCTATTTAAGCTACGCTGAAAATGCGCCAAAGCTTGGGCAAGATTGGTATTTCGATAAAAAGCTTACCGATAAGCTTCCGTTGCCAACCGCAAAAACCATCGAGTTTGTTCAAACCGCCATCGAGCAACAACATCTTGCCGCGTTAATTGAAATGTATACACCAGATTCGCAAGAGTATGACCAACTGGTGAATACCTATCTGCACCTTGTGAAATACGCAAATAGCCAACTCCCTCGTTATCGACAAAAAGGATCGAGACGAGTGGGGGACCGTTTGGAACAGCGTCAGCGATTGATTGAACGTCTTGCGATGCTTGATATTGATATCAGCCGAGTTCGTCAGGGGATCGGTTGGTATGATTCATCGTTGACACCTGCCGTGATGCAATTTCAACGTATGCATGGGCTGACGCCAGATGGCGTTATTGGTCCAGCAACGCTTAAATGGCTGAACATGAGTGCTGAACAGCGTTTGGATATGTTGGCGATTAATGCGGAACGAGTCAGGATGTGGCCATCGCAGCGTGATGCTCTCATTCTGGTTAATGTTCCAAGCTACGACTTAAAATATTGGTATTTAGGTAAAGAACAATTTGAATCTAAAGTGGTGGTTGGGCGAGCAACCCGGCAAACACCAGTCATGTCGATTAAACTCGACTCTTTGATCCTTAACCCTACGTGGAATGTGCCGTGGACGATTATGGTTAAGGATATTCTTCCTAAGGTGAAGCAAGACGTCAATTATCTGACCAATCATAATATTGAAATTATTCCGTCTTGGGGAGCCAAAGAAACCATCGACCCAAATACCATTGATTGGAGCGCAATGACGCCGAAAACGTTCCCATACAAATTACGTCAACGCTCTGGTTATGGCAACGCACTGGGCTTGTATAAGTTCAATACGCCGAATAGACGCGCAATATACCTCCACGACACGCCTAGTAAATATTTGTTTAATCGTCAAAGCCGGGCTTACAGCTCGGGCTGTATTCGGGTTGAAAATGCCGATCAGTTTGCTTCGCTATTACTTCAGAACCAAGGCATGAATGCGTCGAGTAGTGTGGTGGATCATAAGGGCGCATCCAATCAATCGATTCCTCTTAAGCAGCGGATTCCGGTTCATATTATTTATCAAACGGCATGGTACGAGGCAGGGCTTGTCCACTACCGGGATGATATTTACCGCTTTGATAGAACGAAATACGGCAAAGGTTAAATTTTTACAAACTTTTTGATTAAGAGAAATTCAAATTAATCCCCAAGCGAATCAAACATTAAGCTTGGGGATTATTTTTTTTATCGCCAGTTAGCATGAAATATGCATTTGTACTTCATAACTAAGTTAGGTAGTGTCTTTTTTGACGCTTTGATTCAATTATTGTTATGAAGGTAAGATATTGTGAAGTTATCTCGTAGGAACTTTCTCAAGTTTGCTGGTGCAGGAGCGATTTTATCTACTTGTCCATCCCTTGCTATCGCCTCTCCAGCGACAAAACCTAGAACTTTAGCATTAAACAATCTCCATACTGGAGAAAGCTTAGAAACTTGCTATTTTGATGGGCAAAAATACGTGCGTGATGAATTACATAAACTGAATCATTTGTGCCGTGATTTTAGAAGAAATGAAGTCTTTTCAATGGATAAGCGCCTTTTCGACCACATCGCACGGATTCAAAAAGTTCTGGGAACGGATGCGGAAGTACAAATTATCTCCGGGTACCGTTCTCCAGCGACCAATGAGCAATTGCGCAATCGGTCTTCAGGTGTGGCCAAGAAAAGCTATCATATGACGGGGCAAGCGATTGACTTTCGTTTACATGGTGTCAGCTTAAGGCGCGTGCGCGATGCTGCTCGAAGTCTTAAAGCCGGTGGTGTCGGGTATTATCCGAAAAGTAACTTTGTACACATAGACACAGGCCCTATGCGTTATTGGAGCTAATGTTGTCAAACCGCGATGACAATGTCATAGTTTTACGATTATGAATTTAACAAGGTTTGAAACATGTCTTTGCAATATCAAGTTGTTCCGGTGACGTCTTTTTCTCAAAACTGCTCTATCGTCTGGTGTGACGAAACGATGCAGGGCATTGTGATTGATCCGGGTGGTGACGTGAAGCAGTTAGCGGCATTGATCAGTGAACTGGGTGTCAACGTCGATAAACTGGTGTTGACTCATGGTCATCTTGATCATGTTGGAGGCACTGAGCCTTTGGCTCAACAACTCGGTGATATTGATATTATTGGCCCGCATAAAGATGACAGTTTCTGGTTAGAAGGGCTGGAAGGACAAAGCCAGATGTTTGGCTTTCCTCTGACCACGGCATTTGAGCCGACACAATGGCTTGAGGAAGGCGACAAAATTGAATTTGGTCATCAAGTGCTTGATGTTTTTCATACTCCGGGCCACACGCCTGGACACGTCATCTTGTACAGTGAATCGGCGAAACTTGCTTTTGTGGGGGATGTCTTGTTTAACGGTAGCATAGGACGCACTGATTTCCCTCAAGGTGACTTCAATACCTTGATTGCGTCAATTAAGAACAAGCTTTGGCCTCTTGGCAATGATGTACGGTTTGTTCCAGGACATGGGCCAGAATCCACATTTGGTCGTGAGCGAGCCAGTAATCCGTTTGTTGCCGACGAAATGCCACTTTACTAACCATTCCTCTCTTGGTCTGCTGCTGCGAGGTATCGGCGCAGCAGGCCAACGAACTCGTCTATGGGTCTATCTAAATCACTGGCTGAAATAAACACATCGTAGCCGTAGTTATTTCGCTGGTAGCCCATTCTATTGGCAAGCATAGCCAATAATCCCTTATATTGACGGCCGTTATCAGCGATGAACACTTCGGTATCGAGAACTCGGTCCTCAAAAAATTTATGTTGGTTGTGCTGTCGTAAGCCAAGAAACAGTAGCGAACGTTGATCGAGCAGAATTTGTGATGCGATACGCGGACAAATGCTATCAAGATAGGGCGAATAGCGTTTAAGTTTGATGCCTATCCAAGGCAAGGGGTGATGCCAGCCTTGGTGTTGATACTGGCACACACCTATGTCGATGATATCGCTCCATTTCACTACCCATCCACCGTGGAATAGATGCTGCTGAAAATGAGTGGCAGTCAAGGTGTACTTCACGGTTGCTTTGAGTAACAGTAGATAGGTGCAGCCACAACCTAGAGCAATCGCGCCAGCGATCAGTAGCGCAAGTTTAAAACCGGGCGCAAACATTATCAAAGAGAGGAATCCGGTCGCAATAAGGACAAGTATCCACTTTTTAATTGGACTGTCTAATTGGAATGGTTGGTTAACGATGTGGATGGTTTGCATGCGAGTAAACCTATTTTGTCAGCGTAGGGTGATAACTAGGAGACCACTCAGTTATATGTTGAATATTTATAGGCTCGATCACAGTATCGACTGAATAAATTATAATCGTTGCTGGGTGTTGAGCGCATTTTTGCCTCACTATTCTTTAATTACCCTACAAAAGGGCGCATTTTTTTGGTATAAAACGCGCTTCAAATTTTCAACACTGTACCAATGACAGTGAGATGGAGAAATACTCGATGAGACTTGCTCATAAGCGTAACGTGCAGCTGAAGCTGAAAAAACAAGTTAAAGCGACAGTCGCCAACCTTGTAGCATCCAACAAGGCTCCTAAGCCGGTTGTTGAAAAGAAAGTAGCCCCTAAAGCTCCCGCGGCTGAAAAAGTAGCAGCGCCTAAAGCGGCTGCAAATCCAGAACTGACACCGAAACAGCAACAAGTTTTGGATATCGTGGTTGCGAATCCTGAAGGTATCAACCCGAAAGGTATCGGCTTAGCTGCAGGCCAAGAAGACGGCAAAGCGGCTGCATGGGCAACAGGTGCACTGAAAAAACTGCTTGAAGACAATCTTGTCGTTAAAGAGCAAATCGCGGGTAACAAGGTTATTTATAAAGCGAAATAATCACAGCGATCAAGCCCTTCGAGAAAAAGCCTTAGCGAACAACGTTAAGGCTTTTTCTTTGCCTTTCCAATAGCAGAACCTGCTGTTCATCACAATTTATTTACAAACTCATGGATAAGTTCAGGGTGTCACTACGTACGTATCGCGTCCCATGTTCGGTAATGAGCTTCACTTTCCCCCCTTTATTTTCAAGAGTGATTTTAAAAAATAGTCTATTACCTACGTATTAGTACGTACTCGCTTTAGCGTTTGGCGCATTCACGTGTTACGGCTTATGCGTGTTCTTAACGATGGGCGTTGGCGTGTAAATGGTTCATGTTTAAGTGACATTTCTGTTATTGAACGAGATAACAACACTTAAGGATGACGAACATGAACTTGATACAATCCAGTTTTAAAAGAGTACTCAAAAGTACCGCACTGGTTGCCGTACTCTCTGTGATGGCAACATCGGTTACCGCGGCGGAAAAAGTATACCGTTTAAAGTTAGCTGAAACGTGGGGCCCGAACTTTCCTGTCTTTGGTGATGCGACCAAAAATATGGCCGCGATGGCGGAAAAAATGTCTAACGGACGCTTGCAAATTCGCATTGATTCGGCCAATAAACACAAAGCTCCACTAGGAGTTTTTGATATGGTGAAATCCGGTCAGTACGACCTCGGTCATTCAGGATCGTACTATTGGAAAGGAAAAGTGCCAAACACTCTGTATTTTACCTCAATGCCTTTCGGTATGACGCCTGCTGAGCAATACGCATGGTTCTATCATGGCGGCGGTATGGCGCTGATGGAAAAAGTCTATTCGCCACATAATTTACTGTCTTTTCCGGGAGGCAACACCGATATTCAGATGGGGGGATGGTTTCAAAAAGAGATCAACAGTGTCGAGGACCTTCAAGGTTTGAAGATGCGGATTCCAGGATTTGCTGGTGAAGTATTGGCCGAACTGGGAGCAAAGCCTACCAACATTGCGCCAGGCGAGTTGTATACCGCGCTTGAGCGTAGAACGATTGATGCACTTGAGTGGGTGGGGCCGTCACTTGATCTACGGATGGGTTTTCATAAAATCGCGCCTTATTACTATACCGGATGGCACGAGCCAGGATCTGAGCTTCAGTTCTTAGTCAATAAGCGAGTATGGCAGCGTTTACCGGAAGATTTACGTGAAATTCTTCGTGTTGCCATGCGCACCGCTGCCTACGATATGTATACCCAAGCAACCCATGAAAGCGGTAAAAATTGGTCATCAATAAAGTCTGAGTATCCGGATGTTCAGGTTAAGGACTTTCCACCCCAAGTGATGCAAGCGATGCGAGATGCTAATGCCAAATTGTTGGCTGAGCACGCCGCTCAAGACCCTCTAGCCAAAGAAATTCAGCAATCTCAAGCACAATACTTGCAGCAAGTCCGTTCATGGACAGATATCTCTCACCGTGCGTACTTAAACAGTCAAGCGAAATAAAGCTAACCTAGCCATCGAGCAAACTCGTTTTGCTCGATGGCCTGTTAATGATTTAAAAGGAGCAGCTCATGCGTCGTTTGATTTACATCGAGCGCCTGTTCAATCGGTTGGGTGACGGTTTAGGTGTCATTTCAAGCGTGCTATTTCTTTTGCTGGTGGTGAACGTCGTTTATGACGTGGTCATGCGATACGTTTTTAATGATGTTTCCATCGCATTCCAAGAGCTTGAATGGCATCTATTTTCTGCGGTATTTCTATTGGGTGTCCCTTATGCCATCAAAGCGAGTGGACACGTCCGCGTCGATATTTTTTATGAGCGCCTTTCGTACAAAACGCAATCGGTGATTGATCTACTTGGTACGTTGACTCTACTGATTCCTTTTTGCGTTCTCGTTGCTTGGTATGGGATTGACTTTGCAAAAGAGAGTTACAGTCTTGGCGAAACGTCTGGTGACCCTGGTGGCTTACCGTATCGCTGGATCATTAAAGCCCTAATCCCAATTTCTTTTACCCTGATGGCCCTTAGTGGCATTGGGCTCATTCTTCATTCCTTGAATAAAATCATTCATCCTCATTTGATGTCTGATCATTCTAACTCCCGTTAAAGAGGTGCTGCGATGATTGGTATCGTGATGTTTTTTGTGGCCTTATTTGCCCTGTTACTCGGCTTTCCTGTCGCTTTTACTTTTGGTGGTATCGCATTAATTTTTGGCGTTTGGGCTGAAGGGCCTGAGATGTTTGCGTTTATGCCATACCGCATTCAGTCGATAATGGAAAATACGGTATTGATGGCAGTGCCACTTTTTGTCTTTATGGGTTTGGTATTGCAAAAAACCAAATTGGCCGAGCAGCTTTTGGAGTCCATGGGACGCTTATTTGGTGGCGTTCAGGGGGGGATTGCCATATCAACGGTATTAGTGGGAGCACTTCTCGCCGCATCCACCGGTGTAGTAGGGGCCTCGGTTGTCGCGATGGGGCTTATTTCGCTGCCAGTGATGCTTAAATATCGTTACGACAAGGGGCTAGCCTGCGGCACCATTTGTGCTTCTGGTACGTTGGGCCAGATTATTCCACCCTCAATTGTCCTGATTTTACTTGGTGATGTACTTGGGGTACCGGTTGGTGACTTATTTCAGGCGGCATTAATACCGGGATTGGTGCTGGTGGGGGCATACATTATCTATATTCTGATTTATGCCAAATTGAACCCACAAGCGGCGCAACCCATAGACCGAGATGAGGCCATCACTCGTCGTCAAGAGGTCATTCAAGCCTTGAAAGCGGTGGTTCCTCCACTGACTTTAATTGTGGTGGTTTTAGGTTCCATTTTTGCCGGCGTTGCGACACCGACTGAATCGGCAGCACTTGGCGGGGCCGGAGCGATAGTGCTCGCGTTAATCTATCGCCAATTCAGTGTTGTTATGCTTTATGACGCGGCCAAAGAGACAGTTAAAGTGACGGCGATGGTTTTTGCTATTTTGCTAGGAGCAACCGCGTTTTCTATGGCATTTACCTATACTGGCGGTGATTTATTAGTTGAAGAGTGGATGCTCGCCGTACCAGGAGAGAAGTGGGGCTTCTTAATCATTACCATGTTGGTGATTTTAGTTTTAGGCTTTTTCATCGACTTTGTTGAAATCTGTTTCATCATTGTGCCGATTTTATCGCCAGTCGCTGAACTGTTAGGGATCAATATGACATGGTTTGCGATATTGGTTGCGATGAACTTACAAACCTCTTTCTTAACACCACCATTTGGATTTAGCTTATTCTACCTTAAAGGGGTTGCGCCAAAAGGCATTACCACGACCGATATTTATCGTGGCGTGATGCCCTTTATTCTAATTCAAATCCTTGTATTGACCTCATTGCTCGTGTTTCCTCAGTTGTATGGAATGTGATCAACAAGTTACAACCTTATTAATAAAGTTGTTAAAGTAAAACAGCCTAACCGAACGGTAGGCTGTTTCGCGTTGAGGGAGCCATGACGCTTAGAACCAAACTGATTTTATTGAGTTTAGTGCCTTTTTTGTTGGTTACAGCGGCGATCAGTTGGATTGCTATCTACCAGGCTAAAAGCTTAGGACAGAGTGAAGTCGAAACATTTCGCCGTTCTTTAATTGAATCAAAAGAGTTCGCGCTAAAAGACAGTGTTGATTTGGCTTTTGACGCGATAGATCACGTATACAGCGATCCACAGCTCAGCGAGTATGATGCCAAGGCACAAGTTAAAACGATACTGAGTTCACTGCGCTATGGCATTGATGGCTACTTTTTTGCTTATGACCAAAGTGGGCGTAACTTGGTCCATCCAGTTCAGCCTGATCTGATTGGAAAAAATTTGATTCATTTGCAAGATGAAAATGGTGACTTAGTCATTGAAGCGTTGCTGCATGAGGCTCAGTCAGGAGGGGGCTTTCATCAGTACTTATGGCGTAAGCCATCAACCGGTGACGTGGTGCCCAAATTAAGCTATGCCGCTTGGTTGGATAAGTGGGGCTGGATGGTTGGCACAGGGTTGTACATTGAAGATATCACTCAAGAAGTAGCCGCGATGCAAACCGCGATTAACGACAATATCGCCACCACCTTTTTCTCATTAACGATGATCATCGTTGTTACTGTGGCAGTTGTGGTGGTGATTACTCTGGCGGTGAATTTACATGAACACAAGTTGGCGGATCTCAGTTTAAAAGAGTTAGCGCATAAGACAATTTTGTTTCAAGAGGACGAAAAAAAGCACCTTGCTCGTGAATTACACGATGGAATAAATCAGCTATTGGTGTCCAGTAAATGCCATCTGGAACTGCTTGACGACCAACTCGGTGATGAAAAGCTTCGAGCACACTTAGATAAATCTCGGCAATCTTTGACCACTGCAATTAATGAAGTTCGTCATATTTCTCACCAGTTGCGTCCTAGCGCTCTTGATGACATTGGCATTGAAGCGGCGCTTAACACACTGCTGCAAGATTTTCGTTCCCATTCAGGCATTGAATTGGAAGTGCTGCTTGATACTCAGCCGGGAAAACTCAAATCAGAGGTGGCAACCACGCTTTATCGAGTGGCTCAAGAATCATTAACCAACATCGAAAAGCATGCCAATGCAAACCGAGTGAGAGTGGTTTTACAACAGATGGGGAATATGCTGCAACTTATGATCAGTGATGATGGTGTAGGCTTTGAGAGACCTCATATCGGTCATCGCAATGGTATTGGGTTACGTAACATGCGTGAACGGGTTGAGTTTATCGGTGGGGAATTTGAGCTCTCGAGTGAGCTTGGCTTTGGCACAGAAATAACGGTGCTGCTTAATTTGGATGGAATGGTATATGGAAGAACCAGTGAACGTTTTGCTCGTCGATGACCACCAAGTGGTATTGGATGGCTTTCTCGCCAGATTGGAACTTGAACCACAAATACACGTTGTGGGAACGGCCAGCAATGGTGTCGATGCCATTGAAGCCGTCGGGCGTTGGCATCCTGACGTTGTCCTCATGGATGTCAGTATGCCGATTATGAACGGGATTGATGCAACACGAGTGATCAAGTCCAACTTTCCGAATGTGAAAGTGATTATGTTAACCATGCACGATAACCGTGAATACATTATTCAAGTGATGCAAGCTGGCGCAGTCGGTTATATGCTCAAAGAGATTTCGGCTGAGAACATGGTTCAAGCGATCAAAACCGTGTTTCAGGGCGCCACCTATTTTTGTGAGTCAGTGACGCAAACCTTATTTACTCAACCCATACCGGTTGCTCACCATCCAGCGAATCCCCTAAGTCGAAGGGAAGAATCTATTCTGAAATTGGTCGCAATTGGGCACAGCAGCAAAAAAATCGCATCATTGCTTGATATCAGTTACCGAACCGTTGAAACTCATCGTCAGAATATTAAACATAAGCTCGACCTTCACAGTACGGCACAATTAGCAAAATACGCTGTGGAACATGGCTTAGTTGACTAAATGAGGTTAAATGCGTTTCCCACAAAATATTTACCAGCGCTATCACGCTCATGTGTATTTTGATGAGCAAAGCTTAGAAAAAGGGGAGTTCTTATACGCCCAGCTCCAATCTCTCCCCGAGTATCAACTTGGTCGCTTCCATCAAAAGTTGGTGGGGCCTCACACCAAATGGAGTTTTCAAATCGCTTTTACGCGTGACCAGTTTGACCAACTCATTCCTTGGTTAGAACGCCACCGTCAGGGGTTATCTATCTTGGTTCATGGTAATACCGGTGATTTCTATCAAGATCATACTGAGCATGCCTATTGGTTAGGCGACGAGCAAAAACTCAATCTAAAGATGAGTTAACTGACCGATTTTAAAATATTTTATCGTTACCATTAAGGATGTAAGTTGTTCCGGCGGGGCGTATTCACTATAAAGCGCTTAATTTTACCAATTGAGACGTTTAATGGACGCGCTGATCGATGCTCTTTTTACTCAAGGTTACTATGTTTGGGATGACTTTTTAGCACCAGACCAAGTAGACAGCTTGAACCAAGATATGCCAGAAGCTTGGCAAGTCGCTCGCATTGGACGCCATGATGACTTGACGACGAAAACCAGTGTGCGTAGTGACAATATTCAGTGGTTAAGTGCTGAGATGGGCAAAGGCGTTCAAGCGTATTTAACATTAATGGAAACAATAAGACTGGCGGTAAATCGCCATCTCTATCTCGGTTTATTTGAGTATGAAGCCCACTTTGCAAAGTATGCCATCGGTGACTGCTATCAAAAGCATTTTGACAGTTTCCACGGCGCTACCAACCGACGTTTAACCACCGTTTTGTATTTGAACCAAGATTGGCAGCTAACCGACGGAGGTGAGTTGGTGATTTACCAGTCAGCCCCATCTTTAGAGCAATCGACAGACACCCTTGAAACGCTCTTGCCAAAATCCGGGCGCTTGGTGGTGTTTCTTTCTGAGAAATTTGCTCATCAAGTCAATGTCGCGAAAAGAGAGCGTTACAGTATTGCGGGTTGGTTTCGTGTCAACGGTGTGACCGAGAACCAATTAGATATTAGTCGTTAAACAGGTTAACAAAGGCACTGAAATACAGTGCCTTAAGCACTATAAACAGGCTTGTTGAGCAAGTACGCCAGGCTCAACGATAGTCTGATATTGGGTTACATGTTCACGACCCGCCGATAGCCCCATTTGATATCCTTGCTCTAAAATCGGCCGTTTCATGGTGAGCCGTTTTACCGCAAAATCTTCAGGTGGCGCGATCACGTTAATGGTTGTTCCTTCAGGGGGATTACGAATGAAATCAAGTGATGCATTGTAGTTATCCGCGCGTTTCACGAGTGCATCAGCCACCTGCGGATAGCGAGCAAACAACCGTTTCATGATCCACGGGCTTCGCGTTCTGGGCATCACGTAACTCATTGGATGGGAAAGGATCACCGTGATTTTTCTTGCACCGCGGCGATAGGCTTCTCTTACTGGAATGGAATCGGCAACGCCGCCGTCGGTGTAACATCCACCGGAGAAACACGGGGTTGACTTATACGCAATGGGTAACGCACATGACGCTTCAACCACCTGATTAATATTGTCCGGGCTGAGCCGATAGTAGTCTGCTTCTCCGGTCGCGATATTGGTCGCGGCCGCTAACATTGGTGTCGACGAAAACAGCGTATCGGTATCCACTGGAAAACAGCGGTTAGATTCTTCAATTAGCCACTTTACGTCAATGAGATCGCCACCTCTGAGAAATCGACCAGGATTAAAAAAGCGTTTATCAGTAGCGATTTGGGTGATGACTTGAACACTGCGTCTTGGTTGATCTGAGAGATAGCCAATTAAGTTAGAAGAGCCAGCAGACACTCCAATGGCCAGATCATAGGGGCGATAATTATATTCCATAAAACCATCCAAAACGCCGCTCGCAAAAATGCCACGCATTGCACCGCCTTCAACCACTAGAGCCTTCATAACCTTCATCCCTCCTATCACATTCATTAATAACAGCATATCGGTTGATTCATAAACAGAAAAGTTGGAAAAGCTGATTATTCAAATAGGTCATACCTATGAACTACTCATAATGCTGAGGAATATCCGTTGAATTTGTCGTCATTTTGACCGCGTAGACACAGAAAGTTATCTACACTTAGAAGGACAATAAACGCCTTGTTGTTTGGGGGCAACACTGATGAATACTCAATATTTGCCGAGCGAACTTTCATACTATCAGATGGCTGATTCGCTTAATACGCAGTTACAAAGGCTTAAAAGTCGCATGCAAGCTCATTTGCCGGAGCTTGATCGCGTGTCTTTTGCGCTCTTTGATCAGCAGCACAAAGTGTTGAAAACTTACGCAGATAGCGCGTTCTGGTCACTCCGCCAAGCTCATTACGAGGCTCCGATGAATGAGTTGCCTGCGTTGATGCATTGTGCGCTGCAGAAAGAGAATAGAATCATTGATGATCTCGCTTCTCTGCCTTCCTCAAAACATGTCGAGATGCTGCTTTCATACGGTTATCGATCGTCTGCGGCAATACCTTGCTATGAAAAGGATTGTTTTAAAGGATTTATCTTTCTGAATTCGCGGACAGTCAATGTTTTTTCCGAACACTCGATTGAGCTGTTGATGCCCTACATTAATATGATCAAGTTCAGTGTGGTCTCGGAAAACGACATCGTCCATCTCATTGCGTCAACGGCAAGGCAATTGTTTGATGAGGCAAACCTTGGCTTAAAGGACTCGCAAGCCCATAAAGAGCGTATCGGTTATTACACTAAGCTCATTGCATCCTATATCGCCGATGATTATGGATTTGATGATGAAACCGTTGAACACTTATCGCTGTTCGCTCAATTTCATGACATCGGTAAGGTTCGTCTGCCGGAGCAGCTTATCTGCCAGCACTGTCAGTTGGATGAAGTTGAGCGCGCACAAATGCGAGATTATATTCAACATGGGATGGATATTGTTGACGACATTCTCGACAGTTTTGGTTTTCCACAACACCCGAGTATTATGCTGCTTACCGAAATCATGGCTTATCACCAAGAATATTTGGATGGCAGTGGCTATCCGAAAGGACTCTGTGGGGAGCAAATTCCGATTTCAGCGAGAATTGTCACCACAGCAAATGTATTTGATGCCCTAACAGCGCATCGTCCTTATCGTCAGGCTTGGTCGATACCTCATGCGATGCTTGAGCTCGAAAAAATGGTGAATCAAGGAAAATTGGATCGCCAGTGCGTGAATGCGCTTCGAGAACATCAGTACGACATCAGTGTTGAGCGGGACAAATACCCAGAATACGATCCTAAAGACTTTTAACGATTTATTATGGTCGTCGCTATTCTCGGCGGCCATAATCGCGCAACCCTCCTCCTTTAGTTAATTTTTTTCTCATTTTTGGTCTTATTGATAGTCAATATCTATCAAGACGATAACTACAAACAATTTCTAAAAACTCGCGCTAAGTCATAGACTGAACTCGTAACAAGATGAAATGTTTTGAATTTATAAAGACACATCGTCAGGAGAGAATTTTATGACTACAGAAAAAAACTTCATTGGTCTTAACCAAGAACAATCACAAAGTGTTGCTCGTGAGCTCAATCAACTACTGGCTCATTATCAAGTATTTTATATGAACACTCGTGGTTACCATTGGAATGTAAAAGGGCCACAATTCTTTGAATTGCATACTAAATTTGAAGAGATTTATACCGATCTTCAGACCAAAATTGATGAGATCGCAGAACGCATCTTAACACTAGGCTTTATGCCTGATCACAGCTTTACGACCTATTTAGAAGCGAGTTCGATTAAAGAAGATACCCAAGTCACCGATGGCGCTGCATGTGTGAAAGGGCTTGTGGATGGCTTTACTACTTTGCTTGAGAAGCAACGCTCGATTCTTGATAGCTCAGCGGATGCTGGAGATGAGGGTACCAATGCGTTAATGGGTGACTACATTCGTGAGCAAGAAAAACTTATGTGGATGTTGAACGCTTATCTACAATAAGGCCTAATGAAGATTGCTGGCTAAATATACAGTATTTCCTTGCGTCTTTTGAAGTTGTGACTATACTGTATATAAAACCATGTAACGGAGGTGAGCTATGTTATCTGACACAATAGAAAGAGTGAACCGACTACGCCAACAAGCCATGTCAGACCCTGACTTTAGGCGTTCGGCAAAACAACATGAAAAAGCATTGATCAGTCAGCAAAGAAAGGGGAGTTCGTCGAGTAAAGCTCGTAAGCAGACGAAACCAAAATCATTGGCCGATATTTATGAACAAACCGACTTTGGACATAACCCAACAGGTGTCCAGCATTAAATGAGTTTTAGTTTGTTTGAATCAGGGTGATCACTTAGGTGGTCACCCTTTTTAGTTTTATACCCATTGACGCTCAATGTTATCGACTAAGGTATCGTGCCTGTAAATGTTTATTTGGTTGTCTAAGATAAAGAATATTGAGGGTGATGCGCGTTTATTCGCACAGATGACATTGTGCAACTAAACTACTATCAAGAGTTCATGAGTGTAGTTTAAACGAGTAGGTGAAATGGGGAAGTCTCAGAAAATTGCTTTTTGGGGTGGGTTGGCGTTTGTCATCATTGCTGGCTTCGTTATGGTTGGGACGTTTTTTAATCAGGAATCTGATCGTGCTCGGCGATCCGTTAAAATTGCGGTCTCTCAAACCCCACTGTCCGCACCGTTTCTGATTGCTCAAAATAATAAACTATTTAAAAAGCAGGGGATTGATGTCAGTTTGATTTCCTGCTTTGGCGGAGTTGCTTGTGCCAAATCTCTGTTTGATGGGCAAGTAGATTTTGCTACAGCGTCGGAATCGGTGGTGATGTTTCAGAGCTTTAAACATGATGATATCCGCCTTATCGCCAGTTTTGTTGAATCGGACAATGACTTAAAGCTTTTGGCACTAAAAAATCAAAATATTCATTCTATTCAAGACTTAGATGGAAAAAGAGTTGGTGTTATCAAAGCCAGTGCTAGTGAATTTTATTTGGATTCTATTTTAATCGCTAACAATGTTACTGACATGGAATATACAAAAGTGTACTTACCACCGCAGGAATTAATGAATTCTCTGCTTTCCTACCAGTTGGATGCCATCTCTATTTGGGAGCCTTATGGCTATAAAACGACGATTTCCTCGGCGTCTGATGTAACAAATTTAGGGTTACAAGGTATTTACCAGTTGTCATTTAATCTTATTTCACGACAACAACTTATCGCTGAGCTTGACGATGAAACGCATAAAATACTGAGTGCATTAGACGAGGCTATTTCTTGGATTCAGGCTCACCCCGAGGAGGCAAGAGCAATAATCGCTCGCCAACTTGATGTTCCGGCAAACCAATTAAAATGGTCTTGGGATGATTATGTTTTTCGCTTATCGCTTGGGAACGCTTTGCTGACCAACCTGCAATTACAAGCACGTTGGGCCATTGAAAAACAGTTAGTACCAAATCAACAGCCAGACTATCGCTCGATTTTTGCTTCTAAACCGTTTGAGGACGCGCTGGATATCAAGGTGAAGACACGATGATCAACTCGATAGGCAACAAGCTTGTACTTTTATTTACCGCCAGTATTTTATTGGTCGTTACCATCTTATTGTCTCTTGGGTTGACTTATAAAGAGCAAGGACGGATCCACAATGAGCTCAATAGCTTAATGAAAATTGAGCTGGATATTGACTTAATGCGCAGCCAATTATGGGTTTTTCTCCAGCATCAGGATGAGGCGGCATTTAAGCATATTTATCAGGCTCAACGAAATTTGGATAACAGCCTGAATAACTTCATCGGTGATAGTCGATACCTAGCTAACGTCAAGCAGATGAACCAAAGCTTACTCGGACTATTGGAACACGAAAGGCAGTTGCTCTTGGCGCAAGAATCTTCACTAGAAGCGAAGCCGAATGTCCGTTCACTCTCGATCAAGCCTCAAACCTTACTTCATTCTAGGTACAACATGATCGTGCAGAATATGACGGAAGAGGTCTTTTATATTCACCAAACACTGCTCAAAGCCAGTGCCAAATTACAATTAACTAACTTGTTAGCCACCGCTGCCGTTAATTTGATCATTGCTATTATCACTTGTGGTATTGCGTGGCGAATTCTTAAACGTTTTAATGCAGGGTCGAAAGCGCTTAAAACGGGAATCGAAAAGCTCAGTGAAGGAGAGATGAGTTATCAAATGCGCGAAGAAGCCATGGATAGAGAGTTTGCTCGTTTGGCCCGTTTTTTTAATCGTATGACTCAATCATTGCGTGACTCTCTCGTTACGCGAGAAGAACTGGAACAGCAAGTTAAAATAAAAACAGCGCAACTCGAGCGAAAAAAACAAAAATTACAATTTATCTCTGAGCATGACCCTCTTACCGGACTAAAAAATCGACTCGCGTTTGAAAAAGCGTTAGATAACGCTGTGATAAAAGCGAATCGCTCGGGCGTAAAGTTGGCGGTATTGTTTATTGACCTGGATAAATTCAAAGAGGTGAATGACAATAAAGGGCACGATGCAGGGGATTATGTATTATCATCGATCGCTTCACGATTGAAGAAATCGGTGCGTAGCTCTGATTTCGTAGGGCGTTTGGGCGGCGATGAATTTGTCGTATGTCTGGATTTACTTGAAAGCTTCGATGCCGTGCCAGCGAAAATCGAAAATTTGATTGCGAGTTTAAGTCAGCCAATCATCTATAAAGAACAAAAACTCGAAGTCGATGCCAGCATTGGGGTGAGTTATTTCCCGCAACATGCTGACAATCCGAAAGGTTTGATTAACGCCGCAGACCAAGCGATGTACCAAGCAAAGACTGGGGAAGGCAGTGGTTATCGTGAAGTCGGTGGGTAGTTAGACACGGTTATCTCCAGAGCTGTAGGCAATAATCTGGCTGATTTCACTTAGGGAGCGCCCTGACTCTTGCTGCCACGTCATGAAAGCTTTGTTGGTCGCGGTTAAGGCTCGCTTGGTATCTCTTCCGCCCTCTATGACTCCAATATTTCTTAAATAGGCTTCAACGTCACCGGTCAGTAAAAAGGTATCTACTCCCATTTGCCTCAGCGTATAAGGGCCCGTATTACCTCCTAAGCGATTGCCATGTTTTTTCAGATAGACCCACAAGTCTATGATGTTCTCTTGTGGCCATTGCGCGACCATCTTGGAAAACGAGCCGTGAGTCTGACGGCATTGGTAAATCATTTGAGCGTTAGCGGGTATCGACATGACTTTAGTCAAATGTCGAATTATGGCGGGATCTTGGGCTTTTTGCTCCCATTGCTCATCTGAAAGCATCAGCAGCGGCTCTATTCTGAACTGAAAAAAGGCTTGTTCGAAGTTTGGCCATTTATTTCTAACCACGCGCCAAGAAATTCCGCTTTGAAATACTTTCATGCTAAAAGCTGATAGCCACCGATCCTCGGGAATCGCTTCAATTTCAGCGCGAGATAAAGGCTGGCTCAGCAATGCTTCAAGCGCTTGGTCTCCACCTTTTCGCTCCGCTGCACGTTGATAGATTGCAGAAAACTTTTCTAAGCTCATAAATTATTCACTTTATATTAAGGATTTAAAGCAACGTTAACCCATTGGGTAGGGCATCGCCAAATACGCGTTTTGACTCACTTTCCGATAATGTTTTGACCTGGTCAACCAATTCCACCCATGAGCTAGGGACGCGGCTTTGTTTGAGTTTCGATAAAACCTGGGCACGAAATTCATCGTGAATATCGAATTGTCGGTCTCCGGTTTTTCGACACATCATCACGGCGGCAAACGCAATCATTGGCTCTTTTTGCCAATCTTGGTCCAGCAACTTAGGTAACCATTGTTCAACTTGTTCACGAGAAATAACGCTGTGTTGGCTACCGTAAAATGGCGTTCGCGAGGCTAATCGGCCCACGGCCCACCAATGCGCTTGAACAAACTGGGGATGATTGATGGCTTTACTGATAAACCAACTGGCTAATAACGCTTTATCTTCGACATCAAGATGCTCAAGAGAGGCGGCAAGACGGACCATGGCTTCATAACCCATCTCGTGAGCCGTCTTGGCACTTTGTGGGTTCTTCATCGCCCCTGGGTGCAAATATTTTGCGATGTCTGCAAGGATAGTCTCTTGTTGCTCCTGGTTTAATCCACCACTGACTCTACGCCAAAACACCCACCAATCACTCCACGCTTGATGGCTATGAAACTGCAAGCCTTGCGGATACAGCGCCCATACTTGCTCCATACGCCATGCATCAGTGGCCGCCCCAAAACCGGGACGCATTGAGAACCCAGCTAAACGAAACCAGTTTTTCTCGTGTTGTTCAGAACGTCTGCGGCGCTTGCGCCCCAGTGCAAAGCTATCAAATAAATGGCGAAGCGTGCTAAAGTCCCACTCATCGCGTTTTCCTAATAACTTTTCTAGGTCTTTGGTTAGCGTTTTAATTTCATTGTTTTGCGCGCTTTTTTTATTGCCACTGTATAGTTTACCAATGTGTGTTTTAGCTTGCTCTAAGCGAGGAGAAAGCGTCGGCGGTTCGTTATCGTCTGCTTGCTGGTTACGAACTTCAAATTCTAATGCCCAGCGTTTACTATCATCTTCAACACTTACACATTCCATTTTAAGCGTACCGACTTCGGTCAGTTGGCAAGCCAGTTGAACTTCAACCCGCTCTTTTTGGTTGGCTTCCAGCGTTTTCCCTTCGCCGTCCAGTGTCGCGATATAAGGCGGTAAAGGCATAAACAGATCCGGATCAATGTCGACGACCAGTCCGTTTTGAACCTGAGTGTCTGTGTTAAAGAGATCGTGTGTTGAGGTGAGCAAATTAAATCTTACCGGCTCACCCAGCGTTAAAGAGAATCGCCGGCCACTAAGTCGAATTTCTTGTCCTTCCTCTGTGCCTTTGGCTAATAAGCATAGCGCTCGGCCAAGTTTATTTTTCTCCTGTAAATGAAGAAAATAAGAACGTGCTGATCCCCCTCCGATGCGCAGTTGAGCACCACGACGAGCTTTTGCAAAGGCGACTGCACCTAAGGCAACTGACCAATCGGGATGGGGGTTATTCATGACAGTAACGTCAGACCCACGCCAGTTTTCAAGCAAAGAGGTTACCCGCTCGGTAACTAATTCACTATTAAATACCCCTCCATTGAGCAACAACCCAACAGGAATGGCAGGAGAATCCTGTTCATGCGCTAATGCTGCTTTAGCAACGGTTTGGTGCTGTGTTAAGAACTCTGCAATATGTTTACTTACGGCGGGGTCTGCGACGTAAGGCAGGCCAAATTCAACCACTGCACTACGACGTTTATCAGGCAATTGAGTAAAATCACTCAGTGGAAAAAAACCTTCTAACGCAATCTGATGAACCTCTTGCTGTGTCAAAGCAATGCTTTTGGTTCCCCCCAGCAGTTTTGAACCGCTGCCCAACATAGTGATTTTGATTTCATCGGGTGCATTGTGTGAGAGCAGTGTTTCTTTGGCTTTTCGAGTTTGCTGAATGAGTTTACTGAGATTCGCCGCATTGAGCTTTTTGTTTTGATTAAAACGCTGCTCTGCCATATGAGCGAGTGCCAAATCGAGGTTATCCCCCCCTAACATTAAATGCTCGCCAACACCGATCCGGTTGAGGCTTAATTCGTCGCCTTCAAATTTCGCTTCAATCAAACTTAAGTCCGTGGTACCACCACCAACGTCACACACTAACATTAGCGGCAATGATTTTAGCGATGCTGAGGCGCTGTCTTGATGGCGCGCATACCAGTCATAGCAAACCGCTTGTGGCTCTTCCAATAATACGATATTTGACAGCCCGGCAAGCTCTGCGGATTCTAGAGTTAACTTACGCGCGGTCTCATCAAACGAGGCTGGAACCGTCACCACAACTTCTTGATCTTCGAGGCGGTGACTTGGGTGTCGATAGTTCCATGATTGACGGATATGATTGAGATAGCTTGCACTGGCAAGCACCGGCGAAACTTTATCGACATCTTGAGCGCCTGCCCACGGAAGAATATCCGCGTGACGATCTGCGTTTGGATGCGAAAGCCAGCTTTTGGCACTGGATACTTGGCGGCCTTCAACTTTTGCGCCGAGTTCTCGAGCCCATTCGCCAATGATGACATGCTTGATATCACCTGCAATGGGTTGATTTTCCCAAGGTAACATTAAATCTGATGCTGCAATCTGGCTTTGAGCCGGATGATAGCGAAACGATGGCAGCAGTGGTTTACGGACAACTTCTCCGGGACCAATCAATTGGTCGATATCAAATAACGAGACAGGAGCATGTTGGAGGTCATCTTCGATCTCACAGAACGCAACGACGGTATTGGTCGTTCCTAAATCAATGCCGACAAGAAAACGAGGCGCAGTCATAAAATATAACCTTTGATTTGATGAAAAACGGCACCTTTGAGGATGCCGTTAATGCTAATTAAGAGGCGAGGTCAGTCTGTTGGGCGGCGTCTTCACGCACGTCAAACTCCACATGCCATTTTTGCCCGTTATCACTCGCGATAGCTTCTAGGTATAAGGTGCCAAGCTCAGTGACACGCGAAGCCAGTCGGACGGGGACAACTTCGCCTTCAGTGCGCCCTTCAGAAACAGGCAGCGTGACTCGGATCTCTGGTAGTTCTGTGAGATCCTCTGGTGTCCAGTAATCAATATGGGTACCAACCTGATCGTCACGGCGAGTGGTTGAGCCAAAGAATTGGAAATGGACCGGTTGGCCAATAACTAATCCAAACTCTTGGCTAGGGACATCCAAACTGGAGCCTTCTTCCATGCCAAAAGGCGCAACGCATAATGCTTCCATCGGTGCTGCCATACCGGGAATCGCCGGCATCGCACTCTCAATACCGACATAATAAGAAGAGGCGAGGCCACCTCGAATTCGTACCCCTTGACCACGGCGCACGGCGCCATAATAGGAAGCGCCACTGGCAACCGCCAGATCAAGGTCAACACCTGTTAATGGCTTAGCATCTTCTTCGTTCGCTTCAATCAACCACCCATTAATGGTTGAGGTGAGCCGATCAGCGAGCAACGTTGATTTCAGCACGCCACCGTTAAAGAGTACTGCCGTTGGCTTAATGAAATCGGTACTGGCTGCTTGCGAAGGCATACCGGGCATGTTGGCAAAGGGATCAAACCCTTGTGGAGCATTATTCGCATCACTAGCAGCGCCGGCTTGCTTAGCTAAAAATGCAGCAATGTGGCGTGTAATCCCTGCATCTTGCGCATAGGGTAGGCCCATTTGAGTTAATGCGCCTCGTGTGCGTTGAACCGGGTGCTCATCGATCGTAACTTGTGGGAAGAAACCATCCACAAGAGTTTGTTGTACTTCTTGCTGAGTGAGTTCAGTTTTGAGCGTCGCGCCAAGCAGTTTAGAGCCACGGCTAGGTACAACAATAGGTACTGATTGTAGCGTTGCATCGTTAAGCAGTGCTTCTTTGGCGTCACGGCAGGCGTGTGTCATCGCTTGAACTTGCCAAGGCTGAAGTTCTTTCCCTTCTTGCGCTAGCTTGACTTTCAAACGATAGGCTAAGGCTAAGTCCATGTTGTCACCGCCAAGCAGAATATGCTCGCCAACGGCAATACGTTCCAGTGTTAAATTACCGTCTTGTTCGGTCACTTTAACCAAAGATAAATCAGTCGTGCCCCCGCCGATGTCCACCACCAATACAATATCACCGACGCTGACTTGGTCACGCCAAGCGTCACCGCTATTATCGATCCAGTTGTACAGTGCAGCTTGCGGCTCTTCCAGTAAGGTTAAATGCTCAAAGCCCACGTTTCTAGCGGCTTCAGCCGTAAGATCACGCGCCGCTGGATCAAAGGAGGCTGGGACAGTGATGGTGACATCCTGAGCTTGCAGCGGAAAATCAGGATGGGTGTGGTTCCACGCCTGCTTTAAATGTTCCAAATAGCATTGCGTTGCTTGCAGAGGCGAGACTTTGTCGACCTCCTCAGGACTTCCAGCTGGTAAAAACGCATCACGGCGATTAACACTACTATGGCAAAGCCAAGATTTAGCGCTCGCAACCAAGCGAATTGGTGTTTTGGAACCTAAATTACGTGCAATCGCGCCGACTAGAGCGCTCGGTTCGGTTGTCCAAGGTAACACTCGAGCAGAGGCATTCATTTCATGCTCGTGTGGCTGATACAAAAATGAGCCGAGTTGAGGGAGGCTTTCAACATTACCTGGCGCCGTTAGTTGAGGAATAGGCATCACCTCAACGTGAGCATCTTCGTTGTGAGTATCAATAAATGACAGCACACAGTGCGTTGTTCCAAGGTCAATACCGACGCTGTATCTTGGCGCATTGGTCGTTGGCATTGTGGCTTCCATTATAATTCTACCTCTGCTGGGGCGATGATTGACGCATCGTAGTTTTCTGCCAATTTAGGTAAGTTCATCGCTGTCGCTTTCCAACCTTTGTGAACCAAGGTTCCAGTAAATGGTGCTTGCCCCGTGACATTTCCGACCAAACGAATTTGCTGAGGGTTGAAACCATCTTCAATAGTAATTCGAGTCTCTTCGTCTTCGCTGCGAATTGGCTCTAGGCTCACATAGTCGCTCAATACTTTTTGACCACCTGTGTGAATCACGCGAGCGGCTGCACCCACCTCTTCGTCAGAAAATGCAGTGAGATCTTCTTGAAGAAAATCAATCAGGCGCGCATCTTGCTGCATGAGAGACAGCAATTGCATCGCTGAATCAGTGGATGCGGTTGCTAGCTTGGATTCAACCTCAACCACTTTCTCAACCACTTTTTCGACTTCAACGACTTTCTCGACCTCAACAATCTTTTCAACTGGTTTTTCAACTTCGACGATTTTTTCGACGGGTTTCTCTACGGTTTTCTCAATCACTTTCGATTTTTTGGTTATTGCGATGAGTAAAAACAGAACCGTCGTTGCGGCTAGACCTGCATGCAGCATATCGAAAGTTTGAGGGATCATTTGTAAATCAAAATTCATGATGTGTTCTCAGTTGAATAAGCGAGTTAATGCTCGCTTCGGCGCTTATCGCCACGTGTTCGGATAAATATGGACGAATGTTAGCATATTCAAGTTTATTGGCTTCAAGAAATGCGTTGTAAACTTGAGTCTCAGGCGTTGTTTGGTCTGTTTTTGAACAAAAAAGAGTGTACAACGCTTGATTCTCGTTTTTTTAATATCACTCAGGTAGAATACCGCGCTTTGATTAAATCAACGAAAGGCAGGCAATGAATCATAACCGTATCGTGTGTTTCGATCTTGAAATGTGTTGTTGGAATGAAAACGGCGTCGGAACTACCGGGGAAATTATTGAGATCGGACTTGCAGAGATTGATTTAGTGCGTGGCGAAATTGTCAAACGAGCCCAGTACTATGTTCGCCCGGAACATGATGAAGTGTCTCTGTTTTGTGTTGAGTTAACAGGCATTACGCCGCGCAAAATTCAAAAACAAGGCCGCCCTTTATCAAGCGTAATCCAATCGATGATCAAAAACTTTGGTGGTGCGAATAAAATCTATGCGTCATGGGGGCGCGATGACCAAATTTTAGCCAGAGAATGCCAAGAAAAGGGCATTGATATGCCTTTCCGTGAATTTCTTAACTTAGCGACATTATATCGAATTAAGTACCGTATGAAAGACAAGCGTATTGGTCATCGTGATGCTCAGCAAGCACTGGATATTGAGTGGGAAGGGCGCCAACATTCAGGTTATGTTGACGCTTACAACCTTGCAAAGCTAGCACTCAGAATTCTATAGTCGATTACTTTTCCCCAGTGACGGAGAGTTTGGCTCGAATAAACTCGCTGTGATCGACATACAGTAACTCTGCGGTTTTGCGAATGACCGCTTCTTCCAATGGATCGAGTTCCTGATCGGCATAAGCCACTTGCCACATGGCTTCAATCAACTGGTAACGTTTCTCTTGCTCCAACGCTCTTAATTGTGACGTAAAATCATACAAAGAAGCTGATTCTGCCACCTTGGCTTTCGCCTTAGAGAGCAGTTCTTGTGCATGAGTTTCGTCGGTTTCTAATAACCCTTGTAAAAGATGGATCTGAGCTTTTTGTTCTCCGTCGTCGACGTCTTTATCCGCATTAGACACTTCATATAACAGGCTAGCGATGGCCAGTTGAGGATCCGCTTGCACCGTTTGATTGAGGTCATTGCCTTCTAAAAATTGTTTAAATACCGATGTAATTGAACTAAACATAGCGCTCCCCTTTTTACGTTCCACTTACAGTTAGACATGGAGATGGTGAATATGTTTCACAACCTTTATGTACGTAATACAACAGTAACAGGTCAAACTTTGAACGGTGAGGTCATTTAGGATGATGAATCGCCACGTGAAACGTAGGCGGGAATGGTTGGCTGTTCAAGTATTTCAATGACCTCAGAACTCGAAAGCTCATGCGCCATGAGAACAAGAGCGAGAAGGGCATCCGTTTTTGTCTCAGTATTGGAAGGCTCTTCAAGCAGCTGAGCTAAACGCTGACGAATCATCTTAACTTCATGTTCGACGAAACCACGCCCTTCTTCTTCACCTTGTGACTCTTCAGGAGCATTATCAAATTTGAAAAACAACAAGTCACCTTCGATGCGGGCTTCAACCAGTTGTTCTGGAAGCCACTCATCGCCGGTTACAATGTCTGGGTCATTGGGTATTGCGTATAACAGGTTTTTTAACTCGGATGCTTTCACTATGGTTCGCACATTGTTTACATATCTACTTATTGTAACGGCGTTTTGTACGAAAACATAAATTTGAACGCGGTATTTTTGAACAAATAGCGCGACTTATTTTTCAAAACCTTATGGTTGTGCATCGGTAAATTTCACGTTTCATTTAAAACAGCTCACCAAAGCCTGTATTTTTTATCGCCGATAAAAACAGTGAAACGTATCATTCAAAACTATCAATCTGGGCTTTATTTTTAATGTTTGATAACAGTTATGATTTTACTGTGTTTCAGATTTAAAACTTGCTGTCGGCTTTTTACGCTCTGGCGCACATCGTTGATTCTAATCAAAAATAATCATCAATGAATGGATAGGCTTGAGCCCGCGACGTCAAGAGATTAAAACAACCTCTCACTCACCCGAATTGGATTATCAAACTGTATCGCGACGCGAATGGTTGTCGGCAACGACTGTGTCACCGAGCTTGGTTCAGAGCTAATACGGAAATTAAGCCATGTCATATCTTTGATTATTGGTGTGGTTTTCAAGTTTGCGATGGTGAACGTCTACTATATTGACACTGTACCTGCGTGGAATTCGCTCGACACCGTAACCGAGTTTGTATTTTACGGATCTGACGCTCGGAGTGATGTGAGTTGTTATTTGATAACGTTATCTGATTCGCCTTATGAGCGACGCACGCTTTTATGATTTGCAAAAGTGGCTGCGATTAATGATTGGTTAGCGGTGTTGATTGACTAAACGCGAAGATGCGACAAACGTTCCTTACAATGGCGTTAGTCGCTTAGCTCATGATGGGCTATTGGGGCGTAATATTTTCTACGGAATACGCTTTACGTCTGGTTTGTACTAATGACCTAGTTGCGGGATGTCTCATGGGCGCCGTGGCTTTTGGAGTGATGATGAATTTTTCCCAATTGACAGACCAAGATACCGAAGTGTTATTGAAATTATGTGGTGCACTGTTTTATTACCACCCAGACGATTATCAAGATTCCCACTTATCCGATATTTTCCATCAAGAAACAGCGGTGACCGTCACGCCTGTCGCTGAAATGATTGATGCCTTTCGTCAAGCGGATGGTGAGCAATTAGGGCAGGAATACGACCGCCTATTTTGTGGTGTTGAACAGATGAAAGCGCCGCCATGGGGCTCAGCCTACTTAGATAAAGAAGCGATATTGTTTGGTGATTCGACCGTGACATACCGAGATTTTTTGCAACGCTGCGGCGTGGCATTTCAACCCAATCAAAAAGAGCCTGAAGACCACTTTGGTTTGATGATGATGGTGTTGAGTTTGCTGCTAGAGAATCGTCAATCTGCACTGTCTAAAGAGTTGCTCGAGCAGCACTTATTGACTTGGAGTGACTTCTTTTTACAACGTTTTCAGATAGCGACAAAATCACGGGCGTTTTCGAAGTTAGCGTCAGTAAGTGAACTGTTGCTCAGTGACCTTTCAGAGCGGTTTAAAGCGAACCCCGAGCCTCGGCGAGATTATTGGCACGTGGCGGGATAAACGCATTGCTTCGTTGACTAGCCGATGATTTTCTATCTTAAGTGAGAGAACAGTCGAGATAAAGCGTGTCCGTATGACTACCGCGGCTGAGCTTGTGTTTAGCAATGCTTTACACATGTGATTCAATGCTCGTTAATGAGGCCACCTGAGCCCTTTAGAGGGCTTGAATAACTTAGTAAAGCGATCACATCACTAAATGGCTGTGATACAATTCGCCTAGTTTTTAGTTAAGAATTGAATAGGATACGCTTTGACTTCGTCACAGCCGAACACAGCATCTCAAGTGTCTGCCAGCGCAAACAGTGCGGCAGCACTTCGAAAAGCGCTTAGTGAATGCATGATTCGAGACCGTTTTCGTCTTAGTAAACGCATTTCTGGCGCCAATAAAATCAAGAATTCAGACGCACGTAACGCCGTATTTGATGAAATTGCCCTTGATATCGCTAAATCGATGGCGTATGCCGAACAGCGGCAAATTGCTCAGCCGAAAATTAATTATCCAGAAATCCTGCCAGTTAGTCAGAAAAAAGACGATATTGCTGCAGCGATAGCTGAGCATCAAGTGGTGATCATTGCCGGTGAAACAGGGTCAGGTAAAACCACACAGATTCCTAAGATTTGTACTGAGCTTGGTCGAGGTAAATTTGGTCTTATCGGCCATACTCAACCGCGACGCTTGGCGGCGCGTTCTGTGGCTAATCGGATTGCTGAAGAGATGGAAACGTCACTTGGCGAGTTCGTTGGTTACAAAGTCCGATTTAACGATCAGATTTCAGATAACACTCAAATTAAGTTGATGACCGACGGTATTCTACTGGCTGAAATTCAGCATGATCGCTTTTTAAATCAGTACGATACTATCATTATTGATGAAGCCCATGAGCGTAGCCTAAATATTGATTTTATCTTGGGATATATCAAAGAGCTGTTACCTAAACGTCCAGATCTCAAAGTTATTATTACCTCAGCGACCATTGATCCCGAGCGATTCTCAAAACACTTCAATAATGCGCCGATCATTGAAGTGTCAGGCCGTACTTACCCAGTTGAAACACGTTATCGTCCTTTAGGTGGCGAAGACGAAAGTGACCGTGACCAATTGGAAGGAATATTTGAAGCCGTTGATGAGCTGTGTGATGAAGGTCTTGGCGATATTTTGATCTTTATGAATGGTGAGCGGGAGATTCGCGATACCGCGGATGCTTTGTCAAAACGAAATCTAAAATCGACGGAGATTGTGCCGTTGTACGCACGCTTGTCTGCAGGTGAACAAAATAAGATTTTCCAGTCCCATAGCGGACGACGAATCGTATTAGCGACAAACGTAGCGGAAACGTCACTGACGGTGCCTGGTATCAAATATGTTATTGATCCCGGAACGGCGCGAATAAGCCGTTACAGTTACCGAACCAAAGTTCAGCGTTTGCCGATCGAGCCGATTTCTCAAGCGAGCGCTAATCAGCGTAAAGGCCGATGTGGGCGTGTTGAAGAGGGGATTTGCATTCGCCTCTATTCGGAAGAGGACTTTTTATCTCGGCCAGAGTTTACGGATCCAGAAATTTTACGGACCAACTTAGCGTCTGTTATTTTGCAAATGACGGCACTTGGACTGGGCGATATTCAAGCTTTTCCATTTGTTGAAGCCCCAGACAAACGCAATATCCAAGATGGTGTGCGTCTATTAGAAGAGCTTGGTGCCATCAATGATAAAGCCAGCAATCCAAAGAAACGTCTGACGGCAACCGGACGTCAGTTGGCTCGTCTGCCGATTGATCCTCGCTTGGCGAGAATGGTTCTTGAGGCCGCGAAACTGGGTTGCCTAAAAGAGGTGATGATTATTGCCTCGGCGCTGTCAATTCAAGATCCGCGCGAACGTCCGAGTGATAAGCAACAATCATCGGATGATAAACATCGCCGTTTTGCACATGAAGACTCTGACTTTTTAACGTTTGTGAATCTATGGCAATACATTCAAGAGCAGCAAAAAGCGTTATCCAGCAATCAATTCCGCCGTCAATGTAAGCAAGATTATTTAAACTTTTTACGTTTGCGAGAGTGGCAAGACGTGTACTTCCAGCTTCATCAATCGATGCGTGACATGGAGTTCAAAATCAACCAAGAACCTGCAAACTACCAAAGTGTACACAGTGCTATTTTGGTTGGTTTGCTGTCACACATTGGTGTTAAAGACCAAGAGAAGAGCGAATATCAAGGTGCTCGTAACGCGCGTTTTCATATTTTTCCGGCTTCTGGACAATTCAAGAAACAGCCGAAGTGGATCATGTCCGCTGAGCTGGTGGAAACGTCGAAACTTTGGGGGCGTATTATCGCCAAAATCCAGCCTGAGTGGATTGAACCTATCGCTAAACATCTGATTAAGCGCAGCTATAGTGAGCCGCATTGGTCTAAAAAACGTGCCGCGGTGATGGCCTACGAAAAAGTCACGCTTTATGGCGTGCCGATTGTCGCCCAGCGTTTAGTCAACTATGGCAATATAGATCCCGTTGTCAGCCGAGAGATTTTTATTCGTAGCGCTTTAGTGGAAGGCGAGTGGGAGACCAAACACGCGTTCTTTAAACAAAACCGCCGTCTACTCCAAGAAGTCGAAGAGCTCGAGCACAAATCCCGTCGCCGTGATATTTTGATTGATGATGATGAATTGTTTGATTTTTATGATCAGCGTGTGGGGACGGAAGTGGTTTCTGGTCGCCATTTTGATACGTGGTGGAATACAACATCAAAACAGCAACCAGAGTTGCTGAACTTTGAAAAAGAGATGTTGTTTAAAGGTGACGCGAGCCATATTACTGAGCTTGATTATCCGAACTTCTGGCATCAGAACGGATTGAAACTCAAGTTGAGCTATCAGTTTGAACCAGGTGATGATAGTGACGGCGTCACGGTTCACTTGCCGTTACCTATTCTAAACCAAGTAGAACCAGCAGGCTTTGACTGGCAAATCCCAGGGCTTCGTCATGAGCTAGTCGTGAGTCTGATTAAGTCGCTACCTAAAACGTTGCGCAAGAACTTTGTGCCAGCGCCCAACTATGCGGATGCGTTTCTTGGGCGAATTACGCCGATGGAAATGCCTTTGCTTGATGCGCTTGAAAAAGAGTTACGCCGTATGACTGGCGTGGAGATATTGCGCGAAAACTGGAATATGGAACAAGTGCCAGAACACTTGAAAGTGACCTTCCGCGCTGTTGACCACCGCAACCGCAAACTGAAAGAAAATAAAGATTTGTTTGAGCTCAAAGAGAGCTTGAAAGAACAAGTCCAAGAGACACTTTCAAAAGTGGCAGACGACGACATAGAACAGAAAGAGCTTCACACATGGAGCTTCGGCGAGTTACCGAAAGTCTACCAGCAAAAACGTGGTGGCTATGAAGTCAAAGCGTTTCCTGCTTTAGTCGACAATAAAGACAGTGTCGAGATTAAACTGTTTGAGACTGAAGAAGAACAGCAAGCGGTGATGAGGGAAGGGCAACGCCGCTTAGTCTTGCTGAATGTCCCATCTCCTATTAAGTACTTGCACGCGAATTTGCCCAATAAATCTAAGCTGGGGCTTTATTTCAATCCTTACGGTAAAGTGATGGATCTGATCGATGACTGTATCGCCTGTGGCGTTGATAAATTGATTGATCAGCACGGTGGTTTGGTTTGGGAACCCGAGCAATTCGAGCAGTTGAAAGAACAAATTCGCGGAGAACTTGGTGACACGGTTGTTGATATTGCTCAGCAAGTAGAAACGATTTTAACCACCGCATTCAACATCAATAAGAAACTGAAAGGTAAAGTTGACTTCACAATGGCGTTTGCGCTTTCTGACATTAAAGCACAGATAGAAGGGCTTATTTTTAAAGGGTTTGCGACCGAATGTGGGTGGAAACGTTTGCCAGATATTCTACGCTATATGAAGGCGATAGAGCGTCGTATGGAAAAGCTTCCTATCGACCCAAATAAAGATCGCTTACATATGCTGAAGATTGAAGCGGTTTGGCAAGATTACAAAGCGTTACTTGGCAAAATTCCAAAAGGAGTTACGCCGCCCGACTCGGTGAAAGAGATACGTTGGATGATTGAAGAGTTGCGCGTGAGTTACTTTGCTCAGCAACTTGGGACACCGTACCCAGTTTCTGACAAGCGAGTCAAAAATGCCATTGATGCATGCTAAGTTTACGGTATGCATTTTGCTTTGATGCAACGATACTTGTATTTAATGACGGGAAACTGGCAACCGGTTGCCGTTAGCGTCAAACACTAGAGAAGGTAATTATGAAAAAGACACTACTCGCACTTGCGCTTATAGGGGCTTCCACTTCCGCGTTTGCAGATTCATGGATTTACGGTAGTGCCAGCGTTGGTCAAGCGACAATGGATGGTGAATCATCAACATCCTACAATATTCACGTTGGCACGGGTATTTTGCCATTTATTGGTTTGGAAGCTGGTTTACAAAACTACGGTGAATTCGACGGTGTGAATTACGGCGGTGTGGTACGTGATCTCAAGGGCAGCTCATACTATGTTGCGGCGAAGCCGAGCATTGATTTCGGTCCTCTGCATGTTTACGCCAAAGCGGGTTTGCATCGTTATGAGCTTAAATCGCAGCACAGCGATGGTTTTAAAGATGATGATATCGATGTGATGTATGGTATTGGCGCTGAATATTTTATGATGGGGCCTGTTTCTTTTGGTGCGTCATACAACGTTTACTCGTTTGATAAAGACGAGGCCGAGAACTTTTCTCTAAACGCGACTTTCCACTTTTTATAAGGCGTTAAGACGCAGAATTGGTTGTATCGAAATAAGGTCAGCGAAAGCTGGCCTTATTTTTTGGTCAGTTATCAGTAGACTTGGGCCACGGATGTCGTTATTTGGAATGATTTACTGTGGAAGCGTGCGATATAAACGTATGATTTTATTACATTTGACGCGCTACGATAAATTTACAAAACTCTGAAGTTTAGGTTTTTATTCTGCATTGGTTTTTGTATTTGGTGTTTTTGACTGCTTTTCGTGGTGGTGTTAACTAAAATTATCGTGTTATTCCAGTTTTGCCACTACCTATGTTGTTGTTTTTACAGATTAATGTCCAATTGAACATTAAAAAAGTTGGCGAAAATCATAAGCTTGGCATACACTTTCCCTGTAAAAGCCGATATGTTGTTGATTGGCTGGGCGAAATGCTTTGGCGCTGCCGTATGGCAGCTATGTTTAACACAGCTTTGAGGGAAGTTTTATGGCGCTCACAAAGGCCGAATTGGCTGAGAACCTGTTTGAAAAGCTCGGATACAGTAAACGGGATGCCAAGGAAACGGTTGAAGCGTTTTTTGAAGAAGTTCGTAAAGCGCTTGAAAGTGGCGAGCAGGTAAAACTGTCTGGTTTTGGTAATTTTGATTTGCGCGATAAAAATGAGCGCCCGGGTCGAAACCCAAAAACAGGTGAAGATATTCCGATTTCAGCTCGACGCGTAGTCACCTTCCGACCGGGACAGAAATTGAAAGCCCGTGTAGAGAATATCAAGGTCGATAAATAATAACCTGTTGCCGCTCACACACCCGATAAAAGTGTGCTGCTTAAATGTAGAGAAGGTCTAGCGAATGCTAGACCTTCGTCTTTTTAATCACGTTTCCAGAGCATATGGCAAAACTTGTGTTCTGGATCGCGGCTGATCAGCATTCTTGCGAATACATCATCCATTTCATCATTTTCTTCATTGACTAGGCCGATGCGGACTTCAGCGTAGATGTCTTTGTCTACATCAAATCCGACATGAGATACCCAGTCGTCCCCAGTTTCGACGATTTCAGCAGCACCGCGGTCGTCAAATTGGGCCGTGAATAGAATGACATCAGCAGGCTCTAGGTTATCTGGCGCCATCTCCAGAAAAATATCGTAAGCAGCTTCGATGACATCGTCGTAAGAAATTAAATCTGGCATGATTAAGCTCGGTTCATGTATTTGCGTTCAGTTGTGTTTATCACAATTCGATCACCCGTTGCAATGTATTCTGGAACTTGAACGGTGAGGCCTGTGCTAAAGCGTGCGGGTTTCGTGCGGGCCGATGCTGAAGCCCCTTTGATGGATGGATCCGTCTCTTCAATCACCATTTCGACTGATGCGGGCAATTCTAGGCCAACCGCAGATCCATTAATCAGAACGACCTGTAGGCCTTGAATCTCTTCAGTAATGAACAGTAAATCATCCGCAATTTCATCTTGTTTGAAAGTGAATTGAGAGAAGTCTTCGTTGTCCATAAAGATGTATTCATCGCCGTCAACGTAAGAGAAAGACACATTACGTTTATTCATTTCGACAGTTTCTACAACATCATCAGACTTAAATCGCTCGTCCGAACGCGCGCCAGTTGCCACGTCAGTACAACGCAGTTTGTAAATTTTAGCGCCGCCACGTCCACCAGGAGTGGTGATTTCGATATCTTTAATTAGCAACGTTTTGCCGTTTGAATCAATCGCAAAACCTTTTTTTAATTCGCTAGCCTTTGGCATGACGGTTTCCTTTGTGAATGTCAATGTTGGCGCGCATTATAGCAATTCGTGCTGGATAAGGAATCTCTTCTTGATTCATATTTCGCTCTGAGAGAATATTAGAACACCTCCAATAAAAACAAACAGTTTGCTAGACATGATCCTCTCAAGCCTTGACCCTAAACAGCCGTTTCAGCCTAAATACGCCGCCGCGCTTCGGGAATTGATCCATTTTATGAAAAGTGGGCTTGGCGAGAACCTGCACAGCATCTATGTATATGGCAGTGTCGCGCGTAAAACTGCCGTTCCTGGTCAATCTGGTTTAGACATTGTTGTGGTTACTCATCGTGGCTTTGAAGAGCAGAGAGCAGGGTTAGTGAATACCATTAAATGGCGTTTTCAAAAAGCGTATCCTTTTATCACGCAGCTTTCATTTAAAACCGCGTTGGTGGAAACGGTGGCGAGTTTAGATAGTCTGTTCTCTTGGGGCTTTTTGCTTCGCCACTGCGCAGTCTGTGTGTATGGGGATGATTTGTCTGAGTGCTTTGGAGACTATGAACCAAGTTGGGAAATCGCTAAGCATTGGAATATGGATGTGGAAGATTGGCTGGCGGTATATCGCCACCGCATAGGACGCTCAGATAAGCCCGAAGCCCAAATTCAAGCACAAAAGGCGATTGCTAAAAAGTTACTGCGAGCGAGCTACTCATTAGTGATTCCGCAAGATAAAAATTGGTATGACGACCCTATTGATTGTGGCAAACATTTCTTACGTTACCACCCTGAAAAGCTAACGGAAATCGAACGCCTTGGTTTATTGTTACGCCTTGAAAAAGCAGTACCGAAACGCTCGGTGGTTGGATTATTGGATAGTTACGGCGAGTGGTTAGTTCAACAATATAAACGCACTGAGTTTAAAATCGGTTAAAAAAGTCCTAACTGTGGTTCGCTCAGCTGTTTAAACTCCAAATGAATAAACGGCAATATGGCATCGGCAACCGGTTTAAGCTGTTTATCGATATAGTGTTGATAGTCAATCGGACTGCGTAAATACTCTTTGGGTTCAGGCCCGTTTAGCGTGATCACGTATTCAATACGTCCGCGATTCTGGTATTGAAGAGGACGTCCTAGCTGGGCGTTTATTTCATCAGCCATTCGAGCAGCTCGAACCTGAGGCGGCACGTTTTTTTGGTATTCATCTAAGCGGCGACGTAGACGTTTTTGGTAGGTGAGTTCCTCATCCAATTCCCCGGCCTGTGTCTGCTCTACGATTTCACGAATATAGTGGCTAGGGTCTTCGCCATGAAACACTAAGCTATAAAGTTGTTGTTGAAAGCGCTGGGCCAGTGGTGTCCAGTCGGTTCTTGCACTTTCAAGCCCTTTAAACACAATGCGCTCATCTCCGCCTCTGGTCACTAAGCCCGCATAGCGTTTTTTCGACCCGACTTCCGCTCCGCGAATGGTTGGCATTAGGAATTTTTGATAGTGGGTCTCGTACTCAATTTCTAACATTGAGGTGAGTTGATACTCTTGTTCTAAATGCGATTGCCACCAATGGTTGATGTATTGAACAAGTTCCTGTCCGACTTTATCCGCCTGCTGATCGGAGTATTGCCCATTGAGTGATACGAACGTTGAGTCAGTATCACCATAGATGACTTGAAACCCCTTATTCTCGATCAGTTCTTTGGTTTTCTTCATGATCTCATGGCCACGCATCGTGATACTTGAAGCAAGGCGAGTATCAAAAAATCGACAGCCTGAAGAACCTAACACGCCATAAAAAGAGTTCATAATGATTTTTATCGCTTGTGAAAACGCCTGTTCGTTATTTTTTTTGGCAATATCGCGAGCGGCCCACAGCTCTTCGATCATCTTAGGGAGAAAGTGCTGAGTGCGATGAAATTGCCCGCCACGAAAACCGGGAACCGCTTGGTTTGACTGTTTACCTATCTCGAGCTTTAATCCTTCAATTAACCCCATGGGGTCAATTAAAAACGAGCGAATGATGGATGGATACAGGCTTTTAAAATCGAGAACCAGCACCGAATCGTAGAGGTTCGGGATTGAATCCATTACATAGCCACCAGGGCTCGCTAACCAGTTTTCAGAATGCAGGTTAGGCGCAGCGTATCCAGCGCGGTGTAACTGTGGAAGGTATAAGTTGGTAAAGGAAGCCACCGAGCCTCCAACGCGGTCTAACTCAACGCCAGTAAGCCGTGAACGCTCTATCGCAAATTCCAGTAAGTGTGTTTTGGAGAAAATCTTATTAACTAACACACAATCTTGCAGGTTGTATTTCGCTAGTGAAGGTTTGTCATTACGATACATTTCATTAATTTCTGCCATTCGGTCATGCACGTTATGAATTTGCTTGCCTTCGCCCAAAAGCTCCTGCGATACCGATTCAAGTGACCAAGACCGAAAATGGTAGGTCGCCGTCTTTAGTGTATCGATACCGTCCATCACGACCCGGCCAGGAAGGGTGATGAATCCTTGCTGGGTTTGCGATGAAGAGCGAAAAAACATCGGCTGCTGAGCGCGACCGAGTTTGAGCTTGATTTGATGCCATTGAGCGCGTTTATCAAGCAGACGAAAGTCAAAATCAATGACATTCCAGCCGACAATAACATCAGGGTCATACTGTTCAAACCAAGCGACTAATGCTGCAAGCAAGTCGCGTTCGTTATTGACCCATTGAACAGGCGTTTCACTAGGCTCCGGCGGCCCGACCATGATGACTCGGCTATCCATCGGGCTATCTAGGCCAATAGAGTAGAGAAGGCCTTTTTCTGAGCACTCGATATCAAGAGAGACAACGTTCAGTTTCGGAGTGTAATGACCTGTGCGACATTTGGCCTGTGTGACCTTTTGATAGCCAGAACTGGCTTGCTCTGTGCCTGTAAATTCAATCCCACCACGAATAAACCGTTCCATTAAATATCGGTCGGCGAGACGAATGTCATCTTCAAGCACCAAAATCTCTTGCTCTTTAAGTGCGTTTGCTAAGCGTTGAGCATCGCGAATTGTATGACAATAGCAGGCACACAAGGGGATTTGCTCAAAACTTTTTAGCGCTACGTTTTTAATCTCGACACCAATTTGCAACTTGCGAGCGCAAGCACTGACATCTTGCTCTGTTTGCTTATCAATAAAAAAGACAGGCCGCTCGCCATGGATCAGCAACTGGCAAGGACCCTGCTCGTTTGTTACCCAAAGTTCAATTTGGGTGCTTCCAGACACATCACGTGCTTGGCGAGTGAGTAAAAAACCGTGGTCGAGTTTGGGCTGGTGGTGTGAATTCATTTATAAAACGATTAAAGGCTGCATTGGCAGCCTTTATCTTAACATTGTCTGGTAATGATTACGTTAGTAATAGAAATAGCTCATAAGGTTTGCTGACAACTCATGATCATCCCAATACTGGTAACCGACTTCTGAGCGAAGGGCGAAATTTCGAGTGACTGACCATTGCCAGTTTGCTTTTACGCTAATGTGACGGTCTGCATCGGTATTAAATTGTTCGAAGTATTGCCCTTGAAGTCCGAGACGGTTTTGGTCACCGACTTGAAGCAGGGCACCTGCTTCCATTCCTAACCCAATCGCAACATCGCGGTCGGTTAATTCACCGCGGCTAAACTCTGCGCCGAATAGGGTATAGGTATGTAACGTTTTGGCGTTGCCCCAAGCTTTCCCGTATCCGCCTTGAGCAAAACCTCGGCCTTCCATCCCTTGTTCTGAGGGCAGGCGATCGTAGCCTGCACGAATGTTCCACGCCCAACTATCGAAGACTTTGTTGCTGGGCGCCAATGCCATAGCATCAACAATATAGAGATGATCCAACTTTGCATGACCATCGCTGAGCGCGATTCGCGTATCCAAAAAGCTGATTTTTGCACCGGGAATAAAGCCTTGTTGTGAATCAAGAAGGTCATGATAAGCGGCGCGCCATTCAAATACCGTTTGGTTGTCTTGCTCTTTGTTAAGCTGATAACCAAGCCCGAGACGAGCCGAACCATGCCCTTGTTCAGGCGAGATCTCTGGTACTGGTACTGGTGTAAACGGAGACTGCGCTTTAATTTGACTTCGCTGTTTAAGAAGCTCGGTCAGTTGCTTGGCCGTTGGGTCACGCTTTAGAGCTTCATCGTAAAACTCATAATTGAGCCACTCATAAGCAAACTCTAAAATAGCCGCTCGTTCTTGTGGGCTGAATTCTGTTTCACTTGGATAAAAACCTTTTTTCGCTTGTTTAGCGCCTTCATACATTGCGGGATCAAGCTCTTCGACTTGGTGAAGCAAACGGGTGCCAAATGCAGGGCGATAGTTCGGAGCTTCCGCTAAGCCATTTTCAGCCAGTACCGCAACCGTATCGGATGGAATAGCCTGAAGTGGAAACTCATCGACTAAAGACAGATCGTCTCGTGCTAATTCTAAAAGTGCTAACAATTGATATGAGCAGTTTTCATCAAAGAAGAAATAATCAAATTCAGCCTGCTGCATTTCCCACAAATGGAGCAGTATGCGATTGACTTCTTGTTCGCTTAAATTGAGTTTGTATTCCCAGATGTCGCGCGATTCCATGTCGTTGTATTCACGCACTTTGCGATAGTATGGCATTACAGTGAAATGCCCGGGGTAGCTCCCGACAATGCCTTTGAGCGCGTACATGGCTGCGTTATCTTGTGTGTCCGGATCCGCAGCAAAGTTAATCGCAAATGCCACAAGTTCTTTGTTACGCGTTTGGTCTTTGGCATCAATACGCAACAAGGTATGACCAAACATCGAAGAGGGGTTATTCATAAAGGCGGTAGGGAAAACGAGAGTCATCCCAGCAGGATCAAGGACCTGCTTCCACTGTTCTATGCCTTCACAACGTAAATTGGCTTCTCGACCTAATTGGGACTCTAGCCATGTATAACGGGCTGGAAAGCGGCAGCGCATCTCTTTAACCGTATCTCGGTCTGAATTGTATAATGCTTTGATCGTGGCTCTTAATTCGGCTTTTGGGTCCGTTTTACCGTTAGCGGCTAAAAAAAATTCACTGGAATCAACGGTACTTTTGAAATCGGTACGAAACGCAGGAAGATAGTGACCAAGTTTAAGCCAATATGGCTGATAGGCGAGTTTATTGGCGTCTAGAGTTTGTGCTGAAAAAGCGAGTGATGAAAAACTGACTCCAGAAACGAGTAAAAGCGCTTGAAAAGTTTTTGACAGCTTCATTGATGTCCATTCTAGTGAAGTAGCGAAAGCGAGAAGAAGAGTGTAAAGCTAAAGTAAAGCGGTGAGTGGATAAAGTAAGAGTGCCCAAAGTGGGCACTCTTAATAAATCTGATTAGATAGCGTAACCAGAAAGAGTTGCATCTTTAGCGACTAGGTCGTTAAGATTTGCAAATACTTCTTTAGAAGTTACGTTTTCTGATTTGAATACGTCAGAGAAGTTGCCTTGAGCAAGTTTTGCGAAGTTCGCTTGATCTTCGCCTTGGATACCCCAAACTTCAGAAAGTGTTGCTAGAGTTTCACCTTCACCTTTCGCCATGTCGCGAGCAAGGTTGTCTAGGTTACCGTCGATGAACATTGCTAGTTTTTCAGCAGAATCGATAGTACCAGTACCGTCACAACCAAGTGTACCGAAAGTGATACCGAAAGTTTGGTTACCTGATGTGCCGTTTGTTGTTGCTGCCAACACTTTAAATACTTTGCCTTCTTTACCGTCGAAAACCATAGTACCTAGACCACAACCGATGTCGTCATCTGCCATTGCAACGTTTGATAAACCGATAGTAGCAAGAGCAGCCACTGCTAGAAGCTTTTTCATAGAAGTTCCTTATTAATTATTCGTGCCCAATTCTTGGGGATACATACTTGTCAGTAATGGTTTTCATCGCCGACATATTATTGGTAGATGATTTACCTGGCTCTTTCAACCGGAGAATGGTCAATTCTCAGGATTATTCGCCATAGTGAGAACATTGTTCAAATGGCGTAAATGCTTAATAACAAATTCATCACTAAGGAGTTTGACGTTAGTTCGAAAAATTACTTCTTGCCAAAGTTTGCGATTCAGCACATATTCACTCTAAGCATATTTGCATTTTTGAGTTAGAATGGCTGACCATGCTGTTATCCATCACCTGGTGGGTGCAGAGCCAATTGATTAGTGTGGAGATACAAGTTTGATTAGTGTTTTCCTTGTAGATGATCACGAGCTGGTTCGCACAGGGATACGACGTATTATTGAAGACGTCCGTGGAATGAACGTAGCAGGGGAAGCTGACAGTGGTGAAGAGGCATTAAAATGGTGTCGTAGCAATCATGCCGATGTTATTTTGATGGATATGAATATGCCTGGTATTGGTGGCCTTGAAGCGACCAAAAAAATCCTTAGGCATAACCCCGATGTAAAAATCATCGTATTAACGGTTCATACCGAAAATCCTTTCCCGACGAAAGTGATGCAAGCGGGTGCGTCTGGTTACTTAACCAAAGGCGCGGGACCTGACGAAATGGTCAACGCGATTCGTATCGTGAATAGTGGCCAGCGTTATATTTCGCCTGAAATTGCGCAGCAGATGGCATTAAGCCAATTTTCTCCCGCCTCAGAAAATCCATTTGCGGATTTATCGGAGCGTGAACTGCAGATCATGTTAATGATCACCAAAGGGCAAAAAGTGACGGATATTTCTGAACAATTGAATTTAAGCCCGAAAACGGTCAACAGCTACCGTTATCGCTTGTTTGCTAAACTCGATATCAACGGAGACGTTGAGCTAACCCATTTGGCGATTCGCCACGGGATGCTCGATACTGAGACGTTATAGTGACTTCTCAATTTGATTCCGCCTCTTTCCTAAAGACCGTAACCAATCAACCTGGCGTGTACAGAATGTACAACGCCGGGGATGATGTTATATACGTTGGAAAAGCGAAAGATTTAAAAAAGCGCTTATCGAGCTACTTTCGTAAAAAAATTGATAGCGAGAAAACGCGCGCACTTGTCACGCATATTGCTAAAATCGATGTCACGGTAACGCATACCGAAACCGAAGCGTTGATTTTGGAACACAACTACATTAAGCAGTATTTACCTAAGTACAATGTGTTGCTGCGTGATGACAAATCCTACCCGTATATCTTTATCAGTGCGCATCGGCATCCTCGGTTATCCATGCACCGTGGTGCGAAAAAACGCAAAGGTGAATATTTTGGTCCCTATCCGGATTCCGGAGCGGTTCGAGAAACATTGCACTTGATGCAGAAAATCTTTCCTGTACGTCAGTGTGAGGACAGTGTTTATCGCAACCGGACACGCCCTTGTTTGATGTATCAAATTGGTCGCTGCGCCGCGCCTTGTGTTAAAAACACCGTCTCAGATCAAGAGTACGATGATCTGGTTGGTATGGTACGTCTATTTTTACAAGGCAAAGATCAACAGGTGCTGCAACAGCTGGTTGATAAAATGGAGCAGGCGAGCCAAGCATTAAAATTTGAAGATGCCGCAAAATATCGTGACCAAATTCATGCGATAAGACGAGTTCAAGAGCAACAGTTTGTCTCGGAAGATAGCATGGAAGATATGGATGTGTTGGGCTTTGCTCAAGAATCCGGTGTTGCTTGCATTCACACCTTAATGATTCGCCAAGGCAAAGTGTTGGGCAGTCGCAGCCATTTTCCGAAAATTCCCGCCAAGACCACGCGAGAAGAAGTGTTTACCAGTTTCTTTAGCCAATACTATTTGGGCCATAATGAAGCACGGACCATTCCTGCTCGTATCATTCTTAACAGTGATTTATTGGCAGACAGCCAAGCGTTACAAGAAGCAATCAGTCAACTGGCGGGGCGGAAAGTACAATTTAACCTCAACCCAACTGGAACTCGAGGTCGTTACCTCAAGCTTTCAAACACCAATGCGTTATCGGCGATTACCGCCAAAATCAACCATAAGATGACCATTTCTCAGCGCTTTAAAGCGTTGTGTGATGTACTCAATGTCGAAAACATTGCGCGTATGGAGTGTTTCGATATTTCTCATACCATGGGGGAGAGTACAATTGCTTCGTGTGTGGTGTTTGGTATTGAAGGGCCAATCAAACAAGAATATAGACGTTACAACATTACCGGGATCACCGGAGGTGATGATTACGCGGCTATGGGCCAGGTATTAGAACGCCGCTATTCTAAACAAATTGATGTCGACAAAATTCCTGATGTAATTTTTATTGATGGTGGTAAAGGTCAGCTCAACCGCGCGTATGACATTATTAGTCAATATTGGGGTGATTGGCCTAAAAAGCCGCGTATATTGGGTATTGCTAAAGGAATCACTCGTAAGCCTGGTCTTGAAACGTTAATTACCACAGACGGTGAAGAGTTTAACTTACCAAGTGATGATCCTGCTTTGCACTTAATGCAGCATATTCGCGATGAAAGCCACAATCATGCAATATCCGGACACCGAGCAAAACGCGGTAAAACCCGCCGTACTAGTTCGTTAGAAGGTATTGAAGGCATCGGTCCTAAACGCCGCCAATCCTTGCTCAAATACATGGGAGGGTTGCAGGAACTTCGCCGTGCGACCGTTGATGAAATTGCTAAAGTTCCGGGAATTAGCAAAGCATTGGCAGAAAACATTCATCAAGCATTGAAACAATAACAAAAATACCGCACCATATAGCGACTGTTTGCAAGCGGTAAGCAGGTCGTATACGCAACAATAAGAGCATGAAAAATATGCGTTTTAACATTCCTAATATTTTGTCTTTAATAAGACTCTTTCTAATCCCGGTGTTTGTTGTGGTGTTTTACTTGCCATATTCTTGGGCACCATTTGCCGCCGCAATGGTATTTTGGGTGGCGGGATTTACCGACTGGTTAGATGGCATGTTAGCCCGAAAGTTAGGGCAAACGTCTCGCTTCGGGGCTTTTATTGACCCTGTTGCTGATAAAGTGCTGGTCGCCACTGCGCTCATTTTGATTACTGAACATTTCCATTCTATTTGGATTACGATTCCAGCGGCGACGATGATCGCCAGAGAGATTATCATCTCAGCACTGCGAGAATGGATGGCTGAAATTGGTAAGCGTGCAAGTGTGGCCGTTTCTTGGGTCGGGAAAGTTAAAACGTTAACTCAAATGTTTGCGTTATGGGTGCTGATTTGGCGCTACGATGACTGGATGATTTGGCTCGGCTATATTGCATTGTATATTGCGACTATATTGACCTACTGGTCCATGGCGCAGTATTTACGAGCCGCTAAAGGCGATTTGCTGAGTGAAGAGAATCAATGAAAAAGTGGGCGTTAGCCCACTTTTTTAGTATTTAACGGATAAAAATTGTTTTCGTTGTTCGTCTGTCCTAATGCTCAATGTGAAAGTATCAGGTTTATCTCGCTGAAAAGTGCAGAAAAGTTGCTAGAAAATAACCAGTTTACGGGTTTTTGCGCGGAAATTAGACAAACGATTTAAAAAATTAAAATTAGTGTTGACTCATTGGGTCGAATCCGTAAAATGCTTTTCCGTACCCAAGGGGAGTCATCAAAACTTCTCCTGTGACAATAAGGCGCCTTGGCAGAGTGGCTATGCAGCGGATTGCAAATCCGTGGACCTCGGTTCGACTCCGGGAGGCGCCTCCATTCTCTTATAGAGAATAATTGCGACACTAGCTCAGTTGGTAGAGCGCAACCTTGCCAAGGTTGAGGTCACGAGTTCGAACCTCGTGTGTCGCTCCAAATTTCGAAGTTAGAGATATATTATCTAGCTTCATACAGATTGCCGATATCAATGATATCGAAGATGGTGTCTCCATCGCAAAAAGTTTGCGTGCCCTGGTGGTGGAATTGGTAGACACAAGGGATTTAAAATCCCTCGGCGTTCGCGCTGTGCCGGTTCAAGTCCGGCCCGGGGCACCATCTCATAAAATGCTTTTCAGCATTATGCGACACTAGCTCAGTTGGTAGAGCGCAACCTTGCCAAGGTTGAGGTCACGAGTTCGAACCTCGTGTGTCGCTCCAAATAGAAAGCCTCGATGTAATGTCGGGGCTTTTTTACATCTGATTTTTGCATCGAACGATACCCACAAGTTTGCATCAATTTGTAAACCGCTCTAGCAGCACACAAGATTGTGGTTCTAGGGAGAGCGTAACCTTGCCAAGGTTGAGGTCACGCCTGTTCATGAAAGAAGGGAACCTCGTGTGTCGCTCCAAATAGAAAGCCTCGACGTAATGTCGGGGCTTTTTTACATCTGATTTTTTGCATCGAACCATATCCACAAGTTTGCATTAATTTGTAAACCGCTCTAGCAGCACAAGATTGTGGTTATAGGGAGATAGCAACCTTGCCAAGGTTGAGGTCACGCCTGTTCATGAAAGAAGGGAACCTCGTGTGTCGCTCCAAATAGAAAGCCTCGGCGTGATGTCGAGGCTTTTTTTGTATAGAGAAAACCCCCAGCTAGGCTGGGGGTTCCGTAAAGCTTATAGCTATAAGTCAGTTATATAACCCCTTTCAATTTGATAAAAACGTCTTGTGGTCTGGCAACTGCAAGAGTTAATTAAGAATTGAAAGGGGGTCCCAATGGGGGACGAAAAGAGCTTAGCGCACACGCGCTGGAACTGTAAATACCACATAGTCTTTGCACCGAAATATAGAAGGCAAGTTTTCTACGGAGAAAAACGTAGAGCGATAGGTGAAATATTGAGGAAACTATGTGAATGGAAAAATGTGAACATTCTTGAAGCGGAATGTTGCGCGGATCATATCAACATGCTTTTAGAAATACCGCCCAAAATGAGTGTTTCAGGGTTTATGGGGTACTTGAAAGGCAAAAGTAGCCTAATGCTTTATGAACGATTCGGCGATTTGAAGTTTAAATATAGAAATCGAGAGTTTTGGTGCCGAGGTTATTATGTAGATACGGTAGGTAAGAATACGAGCAAGATACAAAATTACATCAAGCACCAATTAGAGCAAGATAAAATGGGAGAGCAATTATCGATCCCATATTCAGGTAGCCCGTTTACGGGCCGCAGGAAATAGTCATATGCAAATGTCAGATCACTACGCGCCTGCTAGGGCGCTGCCAGTAGGAGAGCCTTATAGGCGCATATGAAAAACCACCGGCTATGCCGGTGGATACTTTTTTTACATCTGATTTTTGCATCGAACGATACCCAAAAGTTTGCATCAATTTATAAACCGCTCTAGCAGCACACAAGATTGAGGTTCTAGGGAGATCGCAGCCTTGCCAAGGTTAAGGTCACGCCTGTTCATGAAAGAAGGGAACCTCGTGTGTCGCCCCAAATAGAAAGCCTCGACATAATGTCGGGGCTTTTTTACATCTGATTTTTGTATCGAATGATACCCAAAAGTTTGCATCAATTTGTAAACCGCTCTAGCAGTACACAAGATTGTGGTTCTAGGGAGAGCGCAACCTTGCCAAGGTTGAGGTCACGCCTGTTCATGAAAGAAGGGAACCTCGTGTGTCGCTCCAAATAGAAAGCGTCGACGTTATGTCGGGGCTCTTTTACATCTGATTTTTGCATCGAACGATACCCAAAAGTTTGCATTAATTTGTAACTCTTCTAGTGGCGCACAAGATTACGAGTATGAGGAGATCGCAATCTTGCCAAGGTTGAGGTCACACCTGTTCATGAAAGAAGGGAACCTCGTGTGTCGCTCCAAATAGAAAGCCTCGATGTTATGTCGGGGCTTTTTTACATCTGCTTTTTTATCGGATGAATACCCACTAATTTGGATGGATTGATTAACACTCAGAGGTATACAAGATTGTGAAATGGGATATGAATTTGAAGACGAGCAATATGAACGCTTAGCGCCGAAGTGACCATTTTTTTACACGCTATTGATAATAATTTCACTAATAAGCATATAAAAACAGACGCTTATCAAATAGAATGACGTCAATTTATAAATAAAAATAATTGATGGCTATGGTTAATCGTTTCTTTTTGTGCTTGTCAGGCACTGAAAAAAATCCGTTTTTTTCTGGTTTATACGCTTGGGTTCAAGTGTACTTTTATTTTGGCTTATTATTGCCGAGAGTCTCAAGACGTCTACATGATCAATGGAATCAGGATCGCAATTCTTGGTTCGTTAACTTACCTCTAGTGTGCAACGTCCGTCGTCTCAAGGAGGTTCATTATGCCGTTATTTAGTTTTCCTTGTCGGCATTTGACAGTGCACCGAGTGTTGCTTTTGTCACACCTGCTGTTGGTCATTTCATTGGTGTCTGTCATGAGTTATAGCAGCTATGTGAACTCATGGCAGCAGCAATTGACTTATTTCGTTAATTCTTCAAAAAAGCAATTTACCCCGCACCTTGATGATATTTCGAAGCTTTTAGAAAAAAGAGACGTCAAACGATTAATGGCGCCGTCTATTCTTGATTATTTACAACGGATTGATAACTTACAGTTTCTCGATATTTTGGGCAGTCCAAGTCGAGCATCATCGCCAGTACATATCCGTTTTAACCGAGCCGAAGCAACGCTGGACGAGGTTGGTGTAAGTCATAAAGAGCCTCATTCCTCGGTTCCTTGGGTAACAAAACAGCCTTCAGGTCAACAAGAATATATTTTTGAGCCTGAATATCGTCGCTTGCACTTATTGCTCGCATTGTCTAACCCCGATCATGGTCGTATGTGGGCTGTGTTTGATGCGAGCCAGCTTGTCGCTTTTCATCAGGACCTGGTGAAGAATTTGGTGTTGGAAGCCGCAGCAGCGATTTTTCTCTCGATGCTCGTTGCTCTTTATGTCACAAGACGCATTGTCAGCCCAATTAAAGAACTAGCCCGTAATATGAAGCAAGCGGAGTTCGCGAGTTTAGAGTCATTTCCTGAGTTAACTCGACAAGATGAGATTGGTCAATTGGCTCAGGCATATCACAATCTCCTCAGCAAAAACCATGAACAGTTACGGTTACTACAAGCTCAAAATGATACCGATACACTGACTGGAATTGGCTCTAGGCATAAATACTCTAGGATGGCCGAAGAGTTTATTAAACGCAGTCTGGGGCAAGAAAAATGTGTGGGTATGTTTGTATGTGACATTGACCACTTCAAATTATACAACGACTTTTATGGCCATATGGAAGGTGATAAAGCACTTGTCGCGGTGGCAAGAGGCATCGAAAAGGTGTTATCGCCAGGGGATCAGGTGTTCCGTTTCGGAGGCGAAGAGTTTTTAGTCCTCTTGGCAAGGCCAAATAAAGATGGTCTGCGCTATGCTGGAGAGACCCTACGCCAGCACATTGAGCAACTTAATATCACCCATCTTGCGCGCGGTGACGATCAGGTCGTGACTATGTCGGTAGGGGGAGCATATGCTTGTTTAAAACGTATGTCCCTAGATGAGTTGAACCCAGAAAAAGTACTCACGCTTCTGTTTGAGGATGCGGATAAAGCCCTGTATCAAAGTAAACGACAAGGGCGTAATTGCTTTATTCTGAGTAACCAGTCTATTCAATAATGCGGTATAAGTTACCATTATCAGTGCTAAAGAAAATCATGCCTTGTGGGTTTACGGCTATTTGACGAACACGTTCATTGAGGTCCTCAAATAGCCGCATACGTTCTACGACACTTTGGTCGGCTTCGATTGAAAGAACATTGATATGGGTAAGCTTTAACGCTCCGACCAATAGCTTACCTGTTAGTTCTGGATATTTGTCACCTTTATAAAGCACCATACTTCCTGGCGCGATCGAAGGCGTGAATACATGCTTTGGTGACTCGATGCCTTCTTTGTCCTTACCGTCTCCGACTGAAACTGGCCCCCAATACTCTTTTCCATGAGAGGTGTGCGGCCAGCCATAATTAGCCCCTTTCTTTACTAGATTTATTTCATCGCCACCGCGTGGGCCATGTTCGATTTCCCATAGGCGGGATGTGGCCGAGTCATAAACGATTCCTTGGGGGTTGCGGTGTCCGTAGCTCCAGATCTCAGGTTGTGCATCGGATTGAGTTAGGAAGGGGTTATCGGCAAAGGCTTGACCTTGTGGCGTCAGTCTTAACACGCTTCCAGCATGAGTTGATAAGTTTTGAGCGTTATCTCGAATGCCGCGTTCCCCTACTGTCATGTAGATTGACTGTTTGTCAAAAGTGAGGCGACTGCCGAAGTGACGTGAAGTATCAGACCCTGATTCTGTCACCAGTAATGTTTTCCAGCCATGGAATTTATCGTCTTCGATACGCGCGCGGGCAAGTGCGGTTTGGCCCGAGCCACCGACTCGCTGGCTGTAAGTGAAGTAAAAGGTGTCATACTCAAAAGGGGACGCTTTGACATCCATTAACCCTCCCTGACCGTCACTAAATAGCTGAGGGACATGAAACAGTTGGGTTTTGGTTTGGTTACTCAAATCAACCAAGCTGATATCACCATACTTCTCATTAAGAATAAGCCGATGATCGTCAATAAATTCAAAGCCCCAAGGTAAGGTTAACCCAGAAAATACTTTTTCCGCTTTCAACGCGTAGGAGGGAAGGGGAATCAACAGCGTAAGAAGCAGTGTTATGTGCAGCGGTTTCATGGGCATATCCTTGTTTCAAAACACAAAGTCATTATCAAAGTGTAGCGGGATAGTGCCCAATCGGCATGGCTTAAAATGTAACTGCGTTTATCGGCTTAGTTTTCTATGAGGGATTTTAGCATCCAAACGTCACAACCGTTATGTAACGTGCCATCGAGTGGTTTATTTAGCCGAGAAAAACCTTCAGAAAGATAGAGCTTAATGGCGCCTTCCATGGACGAAAGGGTATCCAAGTAGCATTGGTGATAGCCCTGCTGGGCGGCAAAGTCTAAACAGGTCTGAGTTAATTTTTTACCAATGCCATAACCTCTGGTTTCTGGTAATAAAAACAGTTTTCTGAGCTCGCAAGTCTTCGGATCATTTGCAAATTGGGCAATCCCGCTGCCGCCGACGACCTTACCATCAAGTAACGCGACCCAGTATTGGCTTTTAAACTGCGGCGCATAATGTCGACTCATATGTTCAACTTCTGCATCTGATGGCCCAAACCCGTCGCCAATGGCGCCATATTCCTTGCCGACTTGTTCAATGATCTGCTTTATTGCTGAGTCATCTTGTGCCGTTATCGGGCGAATTTCTAATTGCATCGGTTCCTCTCCAAAGTGGCGATGAATGGAAACGTGCCATATTGCTATTCAAAAGTCACCTGTTCGCCGCCGCAGGTGTGCCTAAATAGGAAAATTGTCTAATTTGCCAACGATTGTGCGGTTAATACTCGCGCAAACCACATTTCAATTTGGCTTTGAATGCTGCTTTCGTTACTATGTATAGCTACTTGAAAATACCCTAAATCCCATTTGAGTATTGTGCGGATTGGCGATAAGTCATTCTCGATGAAACGTGTCCGCAGTAATGCTAGGGAACCTTATGGACACTACCAGTAGGTAGATGAGGAAACGATGCAACATCTAGAAGAGATCATTGCTAATGCGACCGCAGCCATTAACGCTGCAGAGTCGCTAGTCGCGCTTGATGAAGTGCGTGTTCAGTACCTAGGTAAAAAAGGCGAATTAACCAGCCAACTGCAAAGCCTAGGTAAACTCCCACCTGAAGAGCGCCGTACAGCAGGCCAAGAAATCAACAAAGCAAAAGGTGCCGTTCAGCAAGCTATCGCTGCTCGTAAAGATGCACTGCAACGTGCTGAGCTGGAAGCGAAACTGGCTCAAGAGACCATCGACGTCACTTTGCCTGGTCGTCGTATTGAAAATGGCGGTCTGCATCCGGTTACTCGTACTGTTGAACGTATTGAGAGCTTTTTTGGTGAATTGGGTTTTACCGTGGAGTCTGGCCCTGAAATTGAAGATGCGTTTCACAACTTTGATGCGCTGAATATCGCCGACGATCACCCAGCACGTACTGATCACGATACCTTCTTCTTTAATCCTGATTTGATGTTGCGTACCCATACCTCAGGTGTACAGATTCGTACTATGGAAAATGGCAAACCGCCATTCCGCTTTATCGCACCGGGCCGCGTATATCGTAACGACTACGACCAAACGCATACACCAATGTTCCACCAAGTGGAAGGTATGCTGGTCGATGAGAACGTTAACTTTGCGCAGCTTAAAGGGGTTCTTTACGACTTCCTAACTAACTTCTTTGAAGAAGAGCTTGAAGTTCGTTTCCGTCCTTCTTATTTCCCATTCACTGAGCCTTCAGCAGAAGTCGATGTGAAACGTAAAGATGGTAAGTGGCTAGAAATTCTAGGCTGTGGCATGGTGCATCCAAATGTGCTTCGCAGTGTCGGGATTGATCCTGAGAAATACTCTGGTTTTGCGTTTGGTATTGGTATCGAGCGTTTGGCGATGCTTCGTTACGGTGTTAACGATCTGCGCTCCTTCTTTGAAAACGATCTTCGTTTCCTAAAACAGTTCAAGTAATCCAGAGGTTTAATCACTATGAAATTTAGCGAATCATGGCTTCGTGAGTGGGTTAACGCTTCGGTTACCACTGACGAACTGACACACCAAATTACGATGGCAGGTTTGGAAGTTGACGATGTCCTTCCCGTTGCTGGTGCGTTTAATGGCGTAAAAGTCGGCCACGTTGTGGAATGTGGTCAACATCCAGATGCAGACAAACTGCGCGTCACTAAAATTGACGTCGGTGAAGAAGAATTACTGGATATCGTTTGTGGCGCACCGAACTGTCGCCAAGGATTGAAAGTAGCGGTTGCAACAGTCGGCGCTGTACTGCCTGGCGACTTCAAAATTAAGAAAGCGAAACTGCGTGGTCAACCGTCTCACGGTATGTTGTGCTCGTTTACAGAGCTAGGTATTGATGTCGAGTCTGATGGCATCATGGAGCTGCCTCAAGATGCGGTTATCGGCACCGACTTTCGCGAGTTTCTTGGCTTAGACGACGTCACTGTCGATGTCGATCTGACCTCAAACCGCGCTGACTGCTTTAGTATTCGTGGTATGGCACGTGAAGTGGGGGTATTGAACCGTCTTGATGTCAACGCCCCCGTGGTTGAAGCGATTGAGCCAAGTATCGATGCTCTGGCCTCTATCGAGGTAAAAGCACCAGCAGCGTGTCCTCGCTACTTGGGGCGTATTGTTAAAAACGTGAACGTTAAAGCGCAAACGCCATTGTGGATGCAAGAAAAACTGCGTCGCTGTGGCATTCGTTCTATCGACCCTGTGGTTGACGTGACTAACTATGTGCTTCTTGAACAAGGTCAACCGATGCACGCATTTGACTTAAACAAAGTTGAAGGCGGCATTGTGGTTCGTATGGCTGAACAAGGCGAGAAGCTAACACTGCTCGATGGAAATGAAGCGGAGCTTAACGACGATACCTTGGTGGTAGCAGACCACAATAAAGCACTGGCTATCGCCGGTATTTTTGGTGGTGAAGGCTCAGGCGTGACCGACGAAACACAAGATGTACTGCTTGAATGTGCGTTTTTCGCACCAGATTACATTCGTGGTCGTGCTCGCAGTTACGGTTTACATACAGACTCTTCAATGCGTTACGAGCGTGGTGTCGATTACGCACTGCAAGCCAGCGCTATGGAACGAGCAACTCAGCTGCTCGTTGACATTTGTGGTGGTGAAGTGGCTCCTGTGGTGACTGTCGAGTCACAAGACGATCTGCCAACGCCGAATACCGTTGAACTTCGCCGAACTAAATTAGATAACTTGCTCGGTCATGAAATCCCATCTCAAGATGTGGTCGAGATTCTAGAGCGTTTAGGCCTTTCGGTCTCAACCACAGAGCAAGGTTGGAAAGCGACAGCACCGACTTGGCGTTTTGACATCGCCATTGAGCAAGACTTGATTGAAGAAGTTGGTCGTATCTATGGCTACGACAACATTCCAAATCAGTCGCCAACAGCCGCGCTGCGTATGAACCATCATCAAGAAGCGAAGCTACCTTTAAAACGTGCTCGCGACTTGCTGGTTGATCGTGGTTACCATGAAGCCATTACATACAGCTTTGTCGAACCTGAACAGCAAAAATTAATCGTGCCAGAAATTGACCCGCTCATGCTGCCAAACCCAATCTCTGCAGATATGTCAGCGATGCGTTTGAGCTTGATTCAAGGCCTGCTTAATACGGTTGTTCATAACCAAAAACGTCAACAGCCACGAGTTCGTCTGTTTGAATACGGATTGCGTTTTATTCCTGATCAAGATGCGGAAAACGGAATGCGCCAAGAGCCTATGTTGGCGGGTGTTATTGCCGGAGCACGCAGTGAAGAACATTGGGATATCGAGACCAACAGCGTTGACTTCTTTGATCTTAAAGGGGATTTAGAAGCGGTACTTGAACTGACAGCGAATGATAAAGCTTACGGCTTTGTTGCTGCTGAGCACCCAGCATTGCATCCAGGGCAATGTGCAGCGATCGTGGTTGACGATCAACCGATTGGTATCATTGGTACGGTTCACCCAGAGCTTGAGCGCAAGTTTGGTCTAAATGGTCGTACTATCGTATTTGAGATCGAATGGAATGCGATCAACACTCGTGTTATCCCTGAAGCGGTTGCGGTGTCTAAATTCCCGGCTAACCGTCGTGATATCGCGGTTGTGGTAGATGACAGTGTTGAATCTGGCGAGATTGTCGATGCGTGCTTAAACGCGGGTGGTGAGTTCTTGAAAGATGCCAAACTGTTTGATGTCTACGTTGGCAAAGGCGTTGAAGACGGTAAGAAGAGTTTGGCAATTGCGCTTACTCTACAATCTGCAGAGCGTACGCTTGAAGAAGCGGATATTGCTGGCGCAGTAGAGGCAATTGTTGCTCAGGTTTCTGAGCAGTTTGGCGCTACGCTTCGTGATTAATGCTTTTTACTAACGATGAAAGCCTCGCATCTGCGAGGCTTTTTTGGATGTAATTTGAATACGTAGATCGCGGGCTTGCCACCGACATCTCCATTTTAAACAAAAAGACTGATTATGAATTTTGATATTAATGCACTGAAACACCACCAACTGGTCGAAGACGGTCAACTAGAAGGGGCTTACATTCATCAGCCGGTACAGGGCAGTCAACCAGACGACGAAGCGGTTTTGGAAGAGCGTCAAGCACTGGAAAGTATGGGGTATAAGGTGCTTCAGGTTCAAGCTAAAGGTGGTAGCACAACGTTTGCCGAGGCAATGCAAAAGCTTGCGAAGAAGACGGGGCACCTACCTAAGGAATAAGCAAACGGCTTTACTTATCTATGGGACACTTCTTACTAGAAATACCGCTTACGAGTTCACCGCAGAATGGTATTTCTTGTTAAAGCTAGCATCCGGCTGTGTTTCATTCGCCGATTTCAACCGACTGAATCATGCTCAGTCCATACGAGTAATAAAGGTTTGCTCGTCATCGACAAACGCGACAAAACCACCGTGATAGATAAACACCCGGCCTCGTCCCTCGACTAGACAGGCAAGTTGTGGGTTTAAATCTTCTTCGTTCTCTTGGCTTTGAAATGTGCCAGTATCGGTGATGACGCCGTTGAGTTTAGGCAAATATCCATAAGAGTGCCTGGCTTGATCGATCAAGCTCAATTCGCTGGCGACAGAAAAGTAAGAGGGAATCGCACCAGCTTCTTCAATAAATAGAGTTTTCAGTTCTTCAAAAGCGGTAATCACCAGCCAGTCGATGTCGTTAACTTGATGGATGAACATAGAGTTTCTCGATAATTCTGATGCGCAGATGTTATCACTATCAGGGGGACGTGTTGTAGAGGTTTAGGGCTTAAAGACGGTAATTCTTTGCCATTTCCAAGTGTTCACAATCCCAAATAAACCATGCTTTCGTCTAGCGGTGTACTTGATCTACCGCTCGAATTTTTGTGTTAGCCTCATAATAATACGTAACAATTGACAAAATATACGGAAAAAGAAATGAAGAAAATGCCACCAATAAGCATAAAGTCAGATCGAGTTGAAATCGTATTTGAAAAGTATATTGATGCTAAACCTGATGAGGGGTTAGTTCCTGTTTATAGATTTAAAATTCACAACCTGAAAGGCGATACGGTTGGTCATATAAATTTTAAACTAGGAGAAACTGTTCATATAAAACAATATGCTGGTCATATTGGTTATGAAATTCTTCCTCAATTTAGAGGTAATTCATATTCATATTTTGCATGTGAGGCAATAAAACCATTTATCCGAGAGTTTTTTAATACAATTATATTGACCTGCAACCCAGACAATAAGCCTTCGATAAAAACAATTAAAAAATTAAATGCCAAATTCATTAATGAGGTAACAGTCCCAGAAAGTGACCCCTCTTATAAAAATGGCTCTCGTCAAAAACTTAGATATGAATGGCAGCTAAAACCAACGACAGCAATTTCGCTATAGCAGTTATATCCATAACCTTTATGCGTTGAACTTTTACGCGTTGTGAATTTGTAATCGTGGTACTTTCTCACTCGAATGCGCCCCTAAATGTGTTTAGAACACAGTACACCGTTATAAGAATAATTTGGTTAAAAGGCTGTTGCCTAAATTCCACTGCCCAATATCGTTTAAGACAATGTAGAATGAAGCCTTTTTTAAAGGTGTTAAGTAGGAAGTTTGCTTCATGCGTAAATCAGATAAGAAGATTGAGAACCTAATTAGAGAGGTGTTGACCGAAGTTTGTGAGGATACGTTAAAAGGCTACGAGGGTTTCCTTTGGGTGACTCATACGGTCAAATTCTCTTCTTTTCCACAAAGCTTAGAAATAGTCTGCGTATTTGAAACGAATCAAGATAGAGCAAACTTTTTAGCGGGCGAAGGCCGCCAGCACGTCTCAATAACTGTCCAAAAGGCGTTTAATAAGGTAGGGGTGCAACTAAAGAACGTAAGTAAACAAATCAGTTACGAAACTCGGCAAAAGCGTGCGTGCAGTCATCAATGAAAGTGAATTAGTACAAAGTAGTGTTGTAGTGAGCATCGAAGACTTTAATCTACGAGTTTTGATATTAAACCACCTACCTTCTTAGACAGGATGACTAATTCATGCTCACTTAGATACAGAGCTATGCCTGATTTCCTTTCACAAACTCATCTTTGCCCCAAAACGAGTTAGAGCAATTGGTCCATTGATGTCATTTTTTCACAATTTCGCATAACGTAATTTATGAGATATCTGGACTAGGGGCGATTGAGTTAAAGTGCTAAAATTCTATGGTTTCACACGTCCTCTAGTTGTGCAAACATCAGCATATTGCTAGTATATTTAATTTAAAAACAGCAACCTACTGAAATTTATACTTTTTTAAAGTCAGAACAGGTACGTTTTGAAAAAGTCCGTTTTTATGATGGCGGTATAATTTGTTAGCATTTAAGGGTAGATAAAAATGGAACCAATTACACTGGCAATTGGTGGGGCGTCTTACTACGTTGCTGTCAAGTTTGTAGACCAATTTATATCTCAGGAGGGATATGGCTGGTTTCGAAAGCAGCTTTTTCCTAAGGAAAGGTATGTAGACAGGCTCTATCAGCTTATCGAGGAAACCGCTTTAGAGTTTGAAGTTGAATATCCAACAGATTCAGACAAGGTTCCGTTCTATCAATCTCAGCCATTATTTGACGTGCTAAACGGATATACTTTGTTTAAAGAGTTTCCTGATAAAGCTGAGGTAGTGAATAAGTTTAGTGATTATCCTAGTGTGCTTCCTCCAACTCAAAAACAACTTGAACGTTTTTATGCGATTCTAGCGCTTAAAGTAAACAAGTGTACAACGTTAAAAAAGCTCCATATCGAAGAGACTTATAAGGAAAAGATATTCGATATCAATGAAGAGCTGATTCAAATGAAACTTCTATTACGCTCTATAGACGAGAAGCTCACGTTTCACTTAAGTGATGATTGGTTAAATGACAAAAACAGACAGGCAATAGCTGATTTAGGTGGACGATACACACCTGAATTAAACTTAAAGCTAGAAATAGCAAAGATCTTTGAGGGTCTCGGGAGAACTCAGAATTTTTCAGAACTCTTTTTTTTACATATAGATAGCTTTCTGATTAAAGGAAACAAGCTCTGTGCGTGTGATGAAATATCCTCACAACTATCTGTAATATCTAAATCTTTAACTGAAATTACAACCTTATACCAAGCAATTGATTTTTCTATATTAACTAAAATACCAACAGATGAACTTTGTAACAGTATTACTTCCTGCAACAATGCAGTAGCAGAATCTGAATCGGTACTGTGGAAACTGCAAGCAGCCGGAGGGTCTAATGTTTACAGTGACCAATACTCATCAACTTTAAGGGAACTTAGGGATTTTGATTATGAGTGTAATAAGTTAAGTACTTTCTTAAACTCCATTACAGTAAACTTGTCGAACAATCCGTTTTTACTTCTTGAAGGGGAAGCAGGCATTGGTAAGTCTCACTTACTTGCCGATATCGTTGAAACGAGAATTAAAACTGGTTCTCCATCTCTTTTCTTATTAGGGCAACAGCTCACTTCTGATGAATCTCCTTGGGTACAAATTTTTAAAAGGTTACAGGTCGATACCACATCCAATGATTTTCTAGAAAAGCTCAATTTATATGCTCAAAAAACTAATAAGAGGGTTTTGATATTTATCGATGCGATCAATGAAGGGAACGGCAATAAATTTTGGGATGACAATATAAATAGTTTTGTTGAAGAAATTAAACAATTTGATTGGCTTGGTTTAATAATGTCAGTTAGGTCAACGTACAAAAACATTACCATTTCTGATGAGAACGTATCACGCAATAATTTTGAAACTCATGAGCATATTGGCTTTAAGAATATTGAACTGGAAGCTGTTAATTTATTCTATGACAATTACAATATAGAGAGACCCTCTTCTCCCAACTTAAACCCAGAGTTCAAAAACCCGTTATTTTTGAAATTACTATGCGAAGGAGTTAAGAAAAGTGGGTTAAGTAAAGTTCCCGTGGGTTTTCATGGTATTTCTAAAATTCTCAGTTTTTTCATTACTGGTGTCAACAAGTCGCTTGCCTCACCTAAAAAGTACAGTTTCGATTCCAGCTTTCCATTGGTTAATGACGCACTAAATGAATTAATCAAGCTAAAGGTAGACTCAGGGGCTAAGAGTATACCTCTTAAAAATGCGCATGTTGCCGTTCAATCCGTTGTTCAAGACTATGTTAACGATAAAACTTTTCTTAGCGCATTAATAGATGAAGGGGTGTTAACAAAAGGAATTACTCGAAACGACGAAAACGTTGTTGAAGAGGTAGTATATATATCTTTTGAAAGGTTTGATGACCATTTAACAGTAAACTACTTACTTGACGGCGTTAAAAATATTGAAGATGAGTTTAAGGCGGGAGGCCGTCTAAGACATTACTTTAAAGAAGAGTATGATTTTTACTACAACCAAGGAATTGTTGAGGCTCTTTCGATTCAATTGCCTGAAAAATATGGAAAAGAACTCTACGAGTTACTACCAGAGTTCAGTGAGCATGATTACTTAATAAATTCTTTTATTGATAGTTTAGTTTGGAGAGAAATATCTGCGATAGATTTCGAAAAACTTAAATCGTTCATAAATGACAACGTACTTCAGTTTAGGAGTACATTTAGCCACTTTTTAGAAATACTGATTTCCATTTCAGGTGTTGAAGGGCACCCATTTAATGCGAATTTCTTACATTATTGGTTATCTAAGCACCCCTTGCCAAACAGAGATGCATTTTGGACTACTCAATTAAAATATAAGTATAGTGAAGACTCTACATTCAGACATTTAATAGATTGGGCTTGGGATGACTTTGATAAGAGTTACATATCTGATGATTCAATCGAGTTAGTTGCTACTGCGCTTTGTTGGTTTTTGACTTCAACCAATCGAGAGTTGAGGGATTGTTCAACTAAAGCTTTAGTTAACTTGTTAGAAAATAGAATTCCAGTATTGGTTAAGATAATCAATAAATTTGATGCCGTAGATGATCCTTATGTTTGGGAGAGAGTGTTGGCTGTTGCCTTAGGTTGTGTATTGCGGACAAAGGATCATCATGAGCTAGGCGCTGTAGCTGAAATTGTCTATACAAAGGTCTTTGATACAGATGATGTATATCCACATATCCTTTTAAGAGACTATGCAAGAGAGATTATAGAGTATGTTTCACACCTTGGATTGATAACAGAAAATATTGAATTGTCCAAAACTAAGCCCCCATACAAAAGTGAATGGCCTGATGACATACCAACTAAAGATGATCTGAAAAGTCTTTATGATCAGAAAGACTACAGGAACTTGTGGAGTTCAGTTATGGGGGGGGGGGGGACTTCTCTAGGTACACCATAGGCACTAACTTTAATCATTCAGATTGGTCCGGGTGTAGATTTGGTCAATCCCCTGTAAATAGGGAAGAAATATTTAAAAATCTTAAGAGCGACTTATCTGAAGAACAGCTTGAGTTATTTAATTCATTAGACCCTATTATTTATGCTGAAGACTCTAATGATTTGGTTATAGGTGAAACTATAATCCGCATGGGAACTGCTTTAGGCAGAAAAACAGATGAAGAGCTACTTTCGAATAAATTAGCTTTTAAAAAGACTTTATCAGAAAGCACTTTAACTATTTATGAAAGAGATATTGAACCATACCTTGATCATAACAACAATTTATTAGATACAGATGCTCATTTTGATCTTAGGCTAGCTGAATGTTTTATTTTTAATCGCGTTATAGATCTAGGCTGGTCTCCTGATAAGCATGGCGATTTTGATAAAAACATTGGCACAGGCAGGGGACGGCATAAATCCCACCAAGAACGAATAGGTAAAAAATATCAATGGATTTCATTTCATGAATTTATAGCAAGGCTTTCAGATAATTACATCCGCTATGAGGGATACGGCGATGAGCGAAAAGAGTCTCCTTACCTAGGCCCTTGGGAACCCTATGAAAGGGATATAGATCCAACAATTCTGCTTAAAAATACAGGAGATAAATGCATACCTCTTGAAGATAAGTGGTGGGTTAGTAAAGAAGCTTTTCAGTGGAATTGTACTTTTGAAAATTGGGTAAAAGATACTTCTACGTTGGATAACCCGCAGGGGTTGATTGAAGTAAAAGATAATAATGGTGGTGACTGGCTTGTTCTGGAAAGTTATCCGTCTTGGAAAGAGCCTAAAGAAGTAGGTAAGGAAGACTGGGGACATCCACGGAAAGAGGTTTGGTGTCATCTTAAAAGTTACTTAGTTAAGTCACCTGAATATGAACATTTTAAAAACTGGGCTGAAAGCCAACATTATATGGGGCTATGGATGCCTGAAAGCACTGATAGATATCAGTTGTTTAATAGAGAGTATTACTGGTCAGAGGCTTTTAAGTTCTTTAAATCTGAATACTATAGTGGCTCGGACTGGGTAACAGTTACAGACAAAAAGACAAGGACTGAGATTGCTGATGTTGGTGTTACTACTATCGGTTATCGTTGGGAAGAAGAGTTCGATCAATCAAAGGCTGAAACTTTAAGTTTTCTTAAGCCAAGCTCTCTAATTTTTGACAATATGAAATTAAAACATGGTTCTCAAGAAGGTAGCTATATCGATGAGGCTAATAATGTTGTTTGTTTTGCAGCTGAAGCTCTAAACGATACAAAAGCACATTTATTAGTTAAAAAAGAACCATTTTTAAAGATGCTAAAGGATAATGATTTGGAGGTTGTTTGGACTTTGTTAGGTGAGAAAGGCGTAATTGGTGGCTCTTTTTCTTCGAACCATAATTATGGCCGTATAAAGTTTAGCGGTGCTTTTTACATTGATGGAGATCATATTGAAGGAAAGCATAAGATTTACACTACAATCTGTAGTGGATAAGAGAATGTGGCCAGCCACATTTAGGCTGGCCACTACATACATGGTAGCAATACCAAAAGTAATCAGAAAAGTCAGAGTGCTTTATTGTTCGTAACTCGGAATTTGTCCAAAAGCGAGCTAGCTGGTAATTCAATTAAAGTGGCTACATTCAGAGAACAAAAAAGCGCCCCAATGGGGCGCTAAACATCAAAATCAGACAGCGGTTTTGATGTAAGGGGGAAGCGGTTATGCGGTTGCTTGTTTAGCGATTTTAATCCCGCGATTACGCATGCTTAAGCCAAGTGTCACCACAAATGAGACGATAAACGCGATAAGCATACCGATGACGTAGTAGCTAATTTTGTTTGGCGCAATCGAGATAATACCGGGTAGGCCAGCAGCACCAAGCGCTTGTGCTTTAACGTTGAATAACGTAATAAACGCACTAGCGATCGCCGCGCCAATGATCGCAGCAATAAATGGGTAGCGCAGCTTTAAGTTCACACCAAACATGGCAGGCTCCGTAATGCCAAGTAAGGCGGTGATGCCAGAGGGGAGGGCGATACCTTTTAATTTCACATCTTTCGTCGTGAAGGCCACGGCGAGTGACGCCGCCCCCTGTGCAACGTTAGACATCGCAGCAATTGGGAAAATAAAGGTGCCACCTGTGGTCGCAATATCCGCGAGAAGTTGAGTTTCAATGGCGATAAAACTATGGTGCATGCCGGTGATAACAAACGGCGCATACATAAAGCCAAATATCGCGCCGCCAATAAAGCCTGCAGAATCATAAAGCCAGTTCAGTCCGTCTCCAAGTAGGAAGCCAACATCACGTGTGGCAGGGCCCACAAGAGTAAAGGTGAGAAAACCAGTAATAAAGATAGCGAGCATCGGGGTCAGTAGGTTGTCCAATACCGCAGGAACAATTTTACGCAGCCCATGTTCGACTTTAGCAAGAATGAAGGCGCTAACAAGAACAGGAAGTACCGAGCCTTGATAGCCGACTTTTTCAATCTCAAAACCAAAGATGTTCCAAGTTGGTACGGTTCCCGTTACGCTGGCACTGCCAAAGCCCCAGCCGTTAAGCAGGTCGGGATGAACCATTAACATACCAAGTGCAGCGCCTAAAAATGGGTTGCCACCAAACTTTTTGCTGGCTGAGAAAGCCAATAATACCGGCAGATAGACAAAAGGAGCGTTAGCAAAGGTATTGATCATACTGGCGAGATCCGCCAAACCGGGATTCGCTTCAATTAGGGATTGACCATCAATGAACAAACCTTTGGCGGTCAAGACGTTGAATAGCCCCATCAGTAAGCCTCCAGCAACGATCGCTGGAATGATTGGAACAAAAATGTCTGATAAACCTTTTACCGCTTTTTGGACGATATTCTGTTTATCAGCGCCAGCAAGTGCGACATCGTTTGTAGACATCTCACCCATGCTGGTCAATTTGACCATTTCCGCATAAACTTTATTGACGACGCTCGAGCCAAAAATAATTTGATATTGTCCCGCGACTTGAAATTGGCCTTTCACTCCGTCCAAGTTTTCTATCGCTTGTTGGTCAACAAGATTGTCGTCTTTTAAGGCAAGACGAAGCCGAGTGGCACAGTGCGCTAAAGCTTGGAGGTTTTCTTTTCCGCCAATAAGCGCCAGCAGTTCTTTTGCAATGATTGGATAATTCATTCCATACCCCGTAGGTGTTCGCGTTATTGTTGTTATTGACTGTTGAGCTTATTTTCGGGAACGTTTGCAATGCGGATTTTTATTCAATTGTATCTTGAGGTCAAAATAGATTCATAGTTTCTGTGAACTTGATCAGTGAGAATTTGATAAATATCTGATCAAACAGTAGCTTTTCTTTATCAGTTTGATAGCGTTTAGCGATCGTTTCCCGTAATACAGAATGGAAGTTGGGTTCATGGCAAGTCTGCATGACGTCGCTCGATTGGCTGGCGTATCAAAATCCACCGTTTCTCGCGTCATTAACAATGAATATGGCGTAAAAGAAGCCACCAAGATAAAGGTGATGCAAGCGGTTGAAGAGTGTGGTTACGTGGTTAATCAAGTTGCTAAGGATTTGAAATCACGAAAAACCAATTTGGTGGGGGTGATTGTCCCTCGGGTCTCTTCTTATGCCACTGCTTTGGGCGTCGACGGACTGACGGCCGTTTTTGAAAAATCAGGTAAGCACGTATTGCTGGCCAATACTCAGCAGAATAGCCATAAAGAGATTGAATTCATCCAGCTTTTTAATCAAAAGCGCGTCGAAGGCATTATATTTTATGCAACGCATATCGATAAAGCATTGGTGGAAGCAATCCAACGTTCCCAAGTGCCTGTGGTGCTAGTTGGTCAAGATGGTTCGTTATTTAATATTCCAAGTGTGGTGCATGATGATGTTCGTGTTGGGTACGAAGCCGGGCGAAGATTGACGGAGAAGGGCTGTAAGCAGATTGGCTTTATTGGTGTGGACGAATCGGATCTTGCCGTTGATAAATTGCGCTCTCAGGGCATGAGTCAGTACCTCGAGGCTCAGGGGCTCGAACCGTTGGTGTTTCATAGCCACGGGCAATTCTCGATTGAATCCGGTTATCAGCAGATGAAAAGCCTGTATCAACAGTATCCACATACTGATGGGATTTTCTGCGCCACAGATAGGATCGCAATCGGGGTTATCAAGGCTCTCAAAGAGTTGAATGTTGAGGTGGGAGACCAGGTGAAAGTGCTTGGCGTGGGGAATGATGAATTGAGTATTGTCATTTCCCCGAGTCTATCAACATTTAGTTATGCTTTTGATAAAGCAGGAGAAAGTAGCGCAAAACTTCTGTTGAGCCTTATCGAGGGTGAACATCAGGTCATGAGCAAAGTCGTACTCAACTTTCAAAATGTTGATCGGCAAACGTGCTAACAGCGCCACATGCCATTCTAGTTTAGCCGCGATTACTCGCGGCTTTTTTATGCACCTCGTTTAATTCTAACTATCACAAATTATCAGCGATTCGTGAGCCACTTACCATTCTTTGATGATTTGTTGGTAACGTTCCCGAAATGTGTTTTATAGTCGCCGCAGTTGCCACTAAGTACATGCTGGTGGACAAGAACAACATTGGCTGTGATGCCAGTGCATCCACGTTGATGCGATTTCGGGACCGTTTGCCCAAATCCGAAATCAATGAACGACATGAATGTGGAGAAATAAAATGAAAAAAAGCAATGTGTATTTAGCGTGTAGCTTAGCGTTAGCTATGTCTGGTGGTGCGTTAGCGGATACCAATATGGCTGACTTGGAAGCGCGAATTAATCAACTTGAATCACGCTTGGCTGAAACTGAACAACAAGCCGATGCTGCTCAGCAACAAGCGGCAAATTTTGAGTTTCATGGCTATGCTCGCTCAGGACTACTCAGTAATGATGAGTTTTCTGGTGCCACCGGCACTGGTGCGTACATGAGCGCGGCAGGGGCACTAGGTGCATCGGTAGGGCGCTTAGGTTTAGAAGATGATCATTATGTCGAAGCAAACCTAGTCCACAACCGCGTCGCAGATAACGGTTCAAAAGCTTATTTTAAAATCATGCTCGCAGACGGTGTTGAAACGAATAACGACTGGGCGCCAGATGACAGTGATCTTAATGTACGTCAATTGTATACCGAGCTCTCAGATTTAACCTGGTTTAGTGGTGCATTTGAGCATGCCAGTATTTGGGCAGGAAAACGGTTTGACCGAGACAATTTTGATATCCATTTTGTTGATTCAGATATTGTTTTCTTAGCTGGTACCGGAGCCGGGATCTACGATGTTCAACTGAGTGAGAATTGGAAGGCCAATGTCTCTATCTACGGGCGAGACTTTGGGACTATCGACAGCGCGGGTACGGATGTTGAAAACTATATTGCGACCATCAATAACCGTTTTGGAGCTTGGCAGTTGATGTTGAGCGGTATGCATTCTGTCGATAATGACAATCGCACTACCGATAGCTCGTCGCCAACGCAACGTGCAGAAAAAGGGATACATGCCCTGCTGGCCTACCATGGTAATAACTTCTATGGCCTAAGTGATGGCTTTTCAAAAACAGGAGTTGTATCTGGAGTGGGCCTTGGCAGCGAGCTTAAAGGCATAGGCTCAAATGGCAACCTTAATGACGATGCAAAAGCAGTACGCTTCTTTACCTACGGTGCCACCAATTTTGCTGATAACTGGCGTATTGCACCATCGTTAATGGCTGAAGTCAGTGAAGATAGGGTAAAAGAGAACGACCAATTTAAATGGGTTTCTGCTAACGTTCGCCTTGCGCAGGTATTTAATCCCAATTTTGAAATGGTCTACGAAGGTTCGTATCAATACATGAATCTCGATAATACGGCTGATCAAGCGAAAGGCTCATTTTACAAATTCACGCTCGCACCGACACTTAAACTGTCCACCGTAGGCGGATTTTTTGACCGTCCAGAGCTGCGCTTTGCGGTAAGTTACGTGGATTGGAGTGAAGCACTTGATAACTACTCTGTGAGCCTAGCGTCCGATGCATCAACGATGGGTAACGGCGGGGAAGCATTGTTTGCTCTGCAAATGGAGACTTGGTTCTAATCGAACGAACGTGCACCGAGCGCTGGCGCGTTACGGTGCACTCTATCTCAATAACGGTTTTACTTAGCCGCCTTTAATCTTGTTAAGCGTGATAGGGTAATGACACCGCCATACTTTCGCCTTGGCGTTGATACCCAGCCGTTGTTTAAGGGCATTTTTGTATTATTTATGACAAGTCGAGCATTCTCTTTGAGGATTTGCCTTGTCTATTTTGAGGGAATTGGTTATTTTCGCAATCGTTCCCATTTTTAGGTTTGTAGTCAATGTCTATTCACGATCTCTTTGTTTTCTGTGGTGGTTTTGGCAATGTCACGCGGCTGCTCTTTACGGATGAGCAGTTAATTTTGGCGTTGAGCAATCCGCAAGCGGAGCCCAATCATCCGCTATTTATTCAATCCCAAAATGTGGGCGGTGAATGTCAGTGGGTATTTGCGCGAACTGATGACATGACTTCATCTCAAGCGATGGCGATCAGTCAGTGTTTGGCGGAGCGCCAAAAGAAAGACGCAAATACGATGAGCAATCCAGTAACGAGTGTATTTCGTCCTGCATGGCATATTTCTCCGCCACAAGGGCTGCTCAATGATCCCAACGGATTTATTTACCATAATGGCCAATATCACCTTTTTTATCAGTGGTACCCGTATGGTTGTGAACATAAAGATAAGCACTGGGTGCAACTGACCAGTGACAACCTTATTGAGTGGCAATGGCAGTCAGTGGCTTTGACTCCTTCCGCTTGGTTTGACAGTCATGGTGTGTTTTCTGGCCATGCTGTCAGTGACGGTGATACCTTGTATGCCTACTATACCGGCAATACTCGGGTAGGGGCCGAGCGTGCGCGCCAAACAACGCAATGCGTTGCGGTGAGTAAACAGGGGGGAGCATTTGAAAAACTGGGCCCAGTGATTCATGAACTCCCAGAAGGCGTAACGGAGCATATTCGTGACCCAAAAGTCATCGAATATGCCGGGCGATGGTGGATGATTCTTGGGGCTCAGACTACCGAACTTAAAGGGCGTCTGGCTGTTTATCACTCAAGTGACCGCCTGAATTGGCAATTTTCTGGTCTGTTTGGTGAGGAGTTAGGGGAGTTGGGCTACATGTGGGAATGCCCAGATGTATTTGAACTCAATGGCCAGCAATTTGCGATGTTTTGCCCGCAAGGCATCGACTCACCTAACGCATGCCACAGCGTAGAGCATCACAATGGAATCGCTAAGCTGACATTACAATCCGAGCCGTTCAACCTGACGCTTCGTGATTTCCAAACCCTTGACCATGGGTTTGATTTCTATGCGCCACAGACCATGCAAACACCCGACGGACGTCGAGTATTATGTGCGTGGATGGGGCTACCTGATGATGTCGACCACCCCAGTGTTGATGAAGGGTGGCTTCATCAATTGACGTGCTTGCGTGAGCTAGAGTATCGCGAAGGGCGTATATATCAGAGACCAGTTCGCGAGTTAGACGCTTTGCTTTGTGAGCAGCGAACACTGTCATTGAATGAGTCATTGTGCGACCTTGGTACGCAAAGTTTTGTCCTTCGCATGACGCTTAAATGGGGACAAACGCTGAACCTATTTGAAGGCGATGGCTATCGAGTGCAGTTAAAAGCCTGCAGCCAAACACGCTGTTTGGTTCTGGATCGCACTGATACTCTTAATCGCTCTGCGGATACCATTCGCCAACTTCCTTTGGCGTGTCAGGAGATTGAGATCAGCGCTTTTGTTGATACTTCATCGCTCGAGCTTTTTATTAATCAGGGAGAATACGTGATGACGTCACGTGTTTTTGCTTCCCCAATGTCTACCTGTGTCTCATTGCTTGGTGGTCAAGAAGTTGCCAAGGTTCAAACTGTCGAACCGAGTATGCCACCATTTAGTGGTTAATCATCAAATAACAAAAAGCCCTCGATGTTGATTCTCGGGGGCTTTTTTATCTCTGATTATTTTAGGTAGGAGAGGAGCGTAGTTTGAGTCGGCAGTGCCGTCATTGCGCCTTTCTTCGTCGTGGCCAGAGCGCCGCAGGCATTCGCAATATGCACCGCGTTAAAGATCGTTTCTTGGCTTGCCCAAATATTGGTTTTTGCAAGTTTAGCCAGCAATCCGCCAACAAACGCATCGCCTGCGCCCGTTGTATCAACAGGAGTTATTGCTTCGCCACAGATTAACGTTTGTTGACCTTCAAACACAACAATGCTGCCTTTTGCGCCTTGCGTAATAAGCGTTAATGTGTTGTTGAATTCCTCCAGTGCCTTGATACCCGCCTGTAGTGATGATTTACCAGTGAGCAGTAGCAACTCGTCATCAGAGAACTTAACCACATCCGCCAACGCAATCGCTTGGCGTACAACAGGAATCATCTCACTGGGTGAAGCCCATACCTCTTCACGTAAATTAGGGTCGAAGCTGACGTAACCACCGGCCTTTTTGATTGCATTCATGGCTGAGAGCGTTGAGCTTCTACTGGGTTCATTCGCCAAGGCGATTGAGCATACGTGGAGCCACTCATGTGGTTTAAAAAGAGGGATGTCAGAGGGTTGCAGGAATTGGTCAGCACTGGGTTTGACCATAAATGTAAAGCTTCGCTCTCCACCCTCATCAAGTTCGACAACAACGGTTGACGTGCGATGAGCAATATCAAGAAACAGGTAATCCGTATTCACGTGCTCTTGATTCAACGTCTCTTTCATGAAGTGCCCAAACGGATCATCACCGACTCGGCCAAAAAAAGCTGCATCGCCGTTGAGCCGAGAGACACCAACCGCAACATTGGCAGGCGCGCCCCCTGGGCATTTTAAATAGGTATTTTTCTGGTCTGGAATTAAGTCAACGACAGCATCGCCGGTGACCCATACACGATTGGTCATGGATATCATCATTATGTGATTCTGGAATTTACTATGATCGCTGAACCGATTTAGTCTCGCAATGAAAAGCAGGTTACAGCGCGAAAGAATGTGATCTAAAACATGCTATTGTGAGGCGTTACATTCTTTTTGTCCACCTTATGAAACTTTAATTAAATCAGTATGATATGTTGAAAATTGAATATCAGCGTGTGTGAATCTAGCCATTGGTGCTTGATGACGGGAACGATACCATTCTACTGGCATTTTATCGATTAACTTGAGCGATTTTAACGTCTGGTATTCAGCGTTTGAAATCAACACAAACGATAAGTTGTTGGCGAGCAGTTGTTCAAGTGAGGTGAGAGAAAAACCTTGATGATGAGCAAGGGTTTTGATTTTTCCAATCAACGTTTGGTGCGGAATGGCAGGGATCAATTTGGCCTGCTTTCTATCATCCACTTGATCCGAGGAGGCAACCTTATCGCGCATTTTCTGCCAATCGGCTTTTCCTTGCTGGGTGATGTATTGGTGGCGAAAGCAAAAATAGGGAAGTAAAAAACGTTCAATGCACTGCCAGCGCTCAGCTTTTACTTCTAAATAGATGTGTTGAAGTTCTATATCTTGGCCAGTCATCGTCTTCTATGTTGAAGTCAATAAGTTTCGGCGAGTATACCATAGCCAAGTTGATTAAACGTGTTTGGTGACAGGTAATCTATGCGGTAAAGTATCAAATCCAATGATGCTCAAGGAGATAACTGTGTCTGTAGGACCCAACGCACTGGTTGTTGAAGGCGGAGCGATGAGAAGCATCGTTTCATGTGGCATATTAGATAGCTTTCTCGCCAAGCAGTTTTCCCCTTTTGATAGTTTTTGGGGCGTATCAGCAGGTGCAAATAATCTGGTTGCCTATCTTGCAAACATGCCAGAGAGGAATCTTAAGGTTTACCTGGATTACAGCTGTCGTAAACAATTTATCAAGCCTAGCCGCTTCGTCCGTGGCGGTGATCTTATGGATTTGGATTGGATGTGGGAGATCTCGTTAAGAGAGTTAGGCCTTGATCTTGAGGTGCTCAGTGAGGAGAAAAGGCCTCTTTTTATTACCGTGACCCGCCAAAGTGATGGTCAAGCTCAGTATCTAAATCCGAACCCAAAAGACATAGCACAAGTGATGAAAGCCAGTAGTGCCTTGCCTATTTTATATCGTAATGGCGTGGAACTGGATGGTGTTAAATATGTCGATGGTGGTGTTGCCGATGCACTCCCAATTCAGGCTGCCATCGAACAGGGAGCGAAGAATATTATGGTACTTCGTAGCCGACCAGCTTCTTATCGTAAACCTAAAGCCAAATGGCGCGGCTTAACTCGCCGTTTGCTCAGAGAGACTCCTGGTTTGGTTGAGCCAATGTTAACGCGTGATGTACGCTATAACCAAGCGCTTTCATTGATCGCTCATCCACCACAGGGCATCAATATCATGCAGTTTTGCCCTCCAGAGGGTTTTAAACTTAAGCGTTTAAGCCGTGATAGTGAGCCGTTGAAAAGGGCATATCAACTCGGTGTTGAAATGGGGGAGCAGGCAATAGAGACATGGAACCGCCAAGTGGTATTAAAGTAAGTTTTAGTTAGGCATCATGCAAAATTATGGTGAATTCTCAACGATAGGTTCCAGCTGAGTGAAAATTTGTGCGTATAATACTGAATTAGAACCAGTTTATTTTCATTTCGTTGAGGAACTATTATGTCAAACCCATTGGTTGTTGTTGCTAGGCTTGAAGTGAAAGCAGGGCATGTTGAATTTGTCAAAGAACAAGCTGAGCAACTTATTGAATTAACTCGAATAGAGCCTGGTTGTTTAGAATACGTTCTTCACCAAGATAACGATAATCCTCATCTATTCATGTTCATCGAGCGATGGGAAACCAAGTTTTATCTCGATGCCCATCTTGCCTCTATTCATATGCAAGCCTTCTCCGCGGCTATCGAAGATGTGTGTGTCAGTTTGTCCATTAACCAACTCTCGGTTATTGCGTAAACTCTGCACTTCAACGCCGCTGGCCTTGGTTGATGGATGCTTACTAATTATTGGTGCTGTATGAGCATCGGCTCAATCAGACGAATGCAGATAGCGGCGCTGTGCGTTTCTCCATTGACGTAAGCGCGGCTGATCGCCCCTTCTTTGACGAGACAGATCGCTTCAATCAGATCAGGTTTTGCATGGTGAAGCCTTGTGCTGATCAAGTGTCGCACCTTGTCTTTATGAGCTTGGCAATACTTGAAAATATCACTTTCAGGATCGGCGATCTCAGCGGATGTATTGGCAAAAAAGCAACCGCGAAAATCCCCTAGAGGACTGCAGTTCTCAAACCACTGCTCTAACGCAGTAAACAAGCTCGTCACTAACGCCTTATCCGAATTTGCCGTCGCGAGACAAGACTCAAGCCAAGAGAGGAAGCGTTTATCTCGCTGTTCTAGTGCCGCTAAAATCAGCGCATCTTTGCTCTGAAAGTGGTTATACAGCGTCTTCTTCGCGATACCTGATACTTTAAGCACCTCATTAATCCCGATGGAGTTTACGCCATGTTGGTAAAACAGGTCGAGTGCCGTATCGATAAGTTGTTCACGTTTACTCTTCATCTGAAATCTCCTTGTGAATTTTTATATTGACAGAAGGGGACAGACTTGTCTACTTTAATGGGGAGACAAGTTGGTCTACTTTGAAGGAGAGGATAATGAACCGAGTTATGTTTCCACTATTTGCTGGGCTAGGTGCAGCAACAGCGATTGCCGTATTGGCGCTATCTCAAGTTGAACTTACGGATATCGCTTTATTGATGGCGCCTTTTGGCGCGACAACGGTCTTGGTGTTTGGCGTCCCAGACAGTCCATTAGCTCAGCCCAAAAACGTTATTGTTGGGCATATGTTGACGGCATTAATCGGAGTGATCTTCAGTCAATACGTTGGTACGACACCGTGGAGTTTAGCTGCGGCGACAGGGCTTGCTGTGAGTGCAATGTTGTTAACCAAAACAACCCATCCACCGGCGGGAGCCAACCCACTATTGATCATGTTAACTGGGCAAAGTTGGGGCTTTTTATTGACCCCCGTCTTGTTTGGCGCGGTAGTTATCGTGCTCATTGGACAAACTATGAGAAAGTTGCAACGTCAATGGGGATAAAGCTCGAGGCAAAACAACAAAATGGCAAAGATCTTTTTCATATGTGGATTTATAGGCAGCGGTAAGACTCATGTCGCTCATCAGCTTGCCAAGCAAACGCCCGCATTTCGATTTACCATCGATGAGTGGATGATACCGCTGTTTGGAGAACACATGGAAAGAGAAGTATTTGATGGCCACTTAGCGACCTTGAAGGAGCTATTTAAACGTTCTTCCCTAGAGTTGCTAGCCCTTGATGTCTCCGTCGTGTTGGATTTCGGCTTTTGGACGCGTAGAGACCGAGCAGAATTTAGGCGTTGGGCTTTAGAGCATCAAATCGAGTATGAGTTTGTGTATTTAAATACTGATTTTGATACTTGCTGTAAGCGAGCCCTAGCAAGAAATAAAACGCGTCAATTACACACCGCGTATGAGATGACCCCTGAGATGCTAAATATGTTTTGGTCGTGGTTTGAACCGCCTGCGGGTGAGGAGTTGGCAACCATGCGCGTCATCAATAACCGTTGCTGTTAAAACAAAAAAGGCTGACATGTTGGTTTCATTGCCAGCCTTTTTTATCTCTATGGATACCTGCTTATGAGGCATCGATCAGTTGTTTGAGGACCTGAATAACTCCGCTTTCTTTGTTACTTGGCGCACGGAATCGGGCATATTGTTTAACCCCTGGGTGCGCATTTTCCACTGCGTATGAGTGGTAGCTCTGCTCTAGCATCTCAACATCATTAAAGTAATCACCAAAACTCATGGTTTGCTCATAGCTGAACCCTAAGCGTTTTTGGAGTTCTTTGATAGCAGCGCCTTTTGAAGCACTGGCATCCATTACATCAAGCCAAATTTTGGCGCTAACAACAACTTTGTGCGTCTCACCAAATTGCTGGTTAATTGCTGGGAACACGTGTTCTTCCGTCCCTTCAAAATGACATAAAGCAATCTTGATAAATTCATCATCCACGTTCAGTAAGTCATCGACCAACTCACACCGATGATAGTAGTTTTGTACTTCTGTATTGGCTTTTTGATCTTGAGTTTCAATATACGCAGAGCGCTTACCACATAATACAATATGGGTATTGGGAATTTTTCGTGCTTCTTTGATGATCGCGATAACCGAAGGTTTATCTATCGGGTTGCTGTAAAGCTCTTCACCTTTATGAATGACAAATGTTCCGTTTTCGGCAACAAACATCATCCGATCTTTTATCGCGTCAAAGGTGTCGAGAAGGCTATAGTACTGGCGGCCAGAAGCGGCAGCAAAAATAATCCCTTTTTGTTCAAGTTTCGAAAAAACGTCAAAGAATTCGGGATCCAATTGGCCGTGTTCGTTAAGCAGGGTGCCATCCATATCGGCTGCTATAAATTTAACTTGGTTATCTGACATTTGCGCTACTCATGATGAAAAACAAAACAGCTTAAAAAGCTAACGAGAACCTGTGAGTATGCAATTGCAAAGGGAGGAGATGCAAGTGTTTATGAAGCGTGCTTGATGGTTTAGGTTGAATCTGAACCTTTGTTGGGAAAAGCGGACACAATCCATTCAGCCAATCACAAATGCGATTGGCTGGATAGACATATTGGTCAGTAAATTATGCGTTCGCAGCGGCTTGCTGCTGAGAGAGTTGGCGTTTTGACCAAAAACCGGCGAGCAGCGAACCGCTGATATTGTGCCAGACAGAAAACAGTGTGCCGGCAATCGCGGCGGTTGGGGCAAAAAATTTCATCGCCAGTGCTGTGGCTAAACCTGAATTTTGTAGGCCAACTTCAAATGCAATGGTGCGACATACTTTTTCTTCGAACCCCAGTTTTTTACTGATGAGGTAACCCGCGCCTAAGCCAATCGCATTGTGCAAGACAACCGCAACGGCGACCAAAGGGCCGACCTCCACTAACTTACCGGCATTCAGAGCCACGACAATGGCAATGATAGCAATAATCGCGAACATCGATACCAAAGGAAGGATTGGGCTAATGCGCTGAATAGGCTTATGTAACAAGCTATTGATAACCACGCCTATCAGCACCGGCGCGAGAACGACTTTTACCAAACTCATGATCATGCCAGCCACGGGAATATCCACCGCCTGCCCTGCCAGTAATTCGACCAGAAGTGGGGTAAAAAGAACACTCAGTAACGTACTGATGGCCGTCATGGTGATTGATAAAGCGACATCACCTTTAGCTAAAAAGCACATTACATTACTGCTGGTTCCTCCGGCCACACACCCAACCAAGACCAATCCTACGGTTAAGTTAGCATCGAAGTTAAGTAAAGTGGCGATCAGCAAAGCAACCAGCGGCATCACGCTAAATTGTAAAACGACGCCAGTGGACACCGCTTTAATGTTGGTTAGAACATTGGCAAAGTCTTTTGGCTGAAGGGTTAAGCCCATTGCTAGCATAATAATGGTGAGCAGTGGAACTATTTCGGTCTTAAACCCGGTAAATAGGTTGGGTTGGAAGAAAGCGATGGCAGATAAAGCCACTGCCCACAGCGGAAATAGTTGAGTTATTCTATTTATCATTCTCGTGTACCTGTTATTGTATTTGCAGCTCACATACTATTAACAAATGAATAAAAATGCACTGATATTGTTTGCTAAATAATGCTGAAGGTACCGACACACGAATTGATGGCCACTTTTCCTCTGTTTAGCTTCGATCTCTCGCCGTGTTAATGAAACATCACCAACACGGCGGCGACCGCGACAAGACAAAGTGCAAAAAAGTCTTTGCGGCGCGCTCGTTCTTTGAGCCAAAAAGCAGAAATCAGCATCATAAAAAAGATCTCGATTTGACCTAAGGTTTTGACATACGGCACGCTTTGCAGTGACATTGCACTGAACCAGCCAAGCGACCCTAAAAAGCTCATTAAACTGGTCAACATCACGGGGCCGCGCAGGGCGAACATTTTGCCAAGAGTCATACGATCTCGCATCAGCAAATAGCTCACCAGAATAAGCGTTTGCAGAGTAATCACGGAAAACAAAATCCATGCCGCACTATGAGGGAAAGGCAGGTGGAGACTTAAACTGGCTTCTCTGACCCACAGCGATGTAAGTGCAAACGCGCTACTGCACGCCAAACCGATAATCACGGTTTTTAGCGAAATGTGTTTAATTCGCTCTGGTGAACTGAGTATGATCACGGCAACACCACCCGCAAACACACCAAGCCAGCCCCAGTAAGTGAGTGTTGTGCCAAAAAAGAGGGTGCCGAGTAGGGCAGCGACTGGCGCCTCACATTTGGCGAGGCCGGCCCCGATGGCAAAGTTCTTTTGTTTAAATAGCAGCACCATCAGACCTGTTGCGACAATCTGCATGACCGCGGCCGCGATAACAAACGCGCTTGAGGTGAGAGTCAGTGTGGGCAGTTCAACTGGCTGTACTTGATACAGTGTCACTAAATAGATGAGAGCGAGTGGGCTTGCCCATAGAAAGCGCGCCAATGTGGTCCCTACCACGTTGAGTTCACCACTTAATTTGCTCTGTAACGCGTTGCGCCAAGCCTGACAAAATGCAGCAAAGCATGTAAAAATAATCCAGGTCATTTCACCTTCCGACATTCAGTTTTAATGATTAATTATGTGATTACACTCGTCACTTAACTGCTGTAAAAACGCTTGAGTTAGCAAAGGGTGAGATTTTGCGCTGACCGCTAACACCACATCAACCGCGGGAAGTGGTGGCATTGTTTCTAGAATGCTAAGTCCTTCACCGAGGCTCAGTCGTCCCATTGCACCAATGGCGAGCCCTGAACGAACGATGGCACGCTGTGCTGAAGCCGTATTACAGCTGGCTAATAATTGGTAGTCAATGCCACGTTTCGTCAGGCTATCAATCGCGGCGGCATGATATTTACAGTCAATTTGAAACAGGGCTAGCGTTAAAGGTTGTGTGATGTCGAGGTGATAATTAACAGCCGCGATCCAAACCCCTTGGTCACTGGTCAGCCAATATCCTTCTTCACTTTCTGGTGAGCGAGTCAAAATGGCTGCATCGAGCCTGCCATCATCGAGACCTTGACGCAGCGAAACACTGGGTTCGCTGTAAATCTGTATTGAGCAGGTCGGTTCTTTGCGTTTTAGCGCAGAGACCACATGAGGCAATACGGCGTCGTTATAATCTTCAGGACACCCCAGACGTAATGGTGTCTTTGACTGAAACTTCTTGAGTTGGCCCAACGCAGAATCATGGCTGGTGACCAAGTGCTTAGCGTGCGAACTTAAGCGCAGCCCCGCCGGTGTCAGAATTAAATTTCGCCCTTCCTTTTCAAATAAGGCCGCTCCAATTTCATCTTCCAGTTTACGCATTTGGGCACTTAACGCGGACTGAGTACGATGAATCTGCTTAGCGGCGCGGGTGAAACTTCCCGTTTCAACAAACGCAAGAAAACTGCGTAATGCTTCGATATCCATATATTGACGATTTGGCAGGCGAAAGAATAGCTCAAAGCTATCTCTTAGGTTCAAAGAAAACAAGCTTTTATCGTTATTTGAACCCATCATTATTTTGAATAGCAGCCATCAAAACTATGCGCTAGTAGTCAAACAGGGTGAAGGATAACCTTAAATCAAGGTTAACGTACAAAAGGATGATTGAAATGAAGCTATATATAGGTAACCAAAACTATTCGAGTTGGTCTTTACGGGCTTGGCTAATTTTTGCTCACTATGAGTTGGAGGTCGATGTTGAAAAGCTTACGTTATTTAGTCCGCAATTTTACGACACACTTGCTGGCAAAAACCCGGCGGCAAAAGTGCCTGCGCTTATTGATGGTGACGTAGCGGTTTGGGACTCGTTAGCGATTCTTGAATACATTAATGAAGCCAAGTTGAGCCATCAAGCATGGCCTGGCGCCATGAATGAGAGAGCGAAGGCCAGAGCGTTAGCCAGTGAAATGCACTCGGGTTTTTTCTCCATTCGTAATGAGCTGCCAATGAATTGCAGAGCGAAACGTCAAGTCACACTCAGTGAGCAAGCTAAGCAAGAAATCGCTCGAGTAGACGAGATGTGGAGTGAGCAAATGCGAACTTTCCCAGAAGGGTGGTTATTTGGGGAGTGGTCGATTGCCGATGCGATGTACGCGCCACTCGCTTTGAGATTTGAAACCTATCAAATTCCACTCTCGCCCCTAGCTCAGCAATACCAACATAAAGTGCTGGCCAGCCCGGCAATAAAATTATGGCTTCAACAAGCCAGCACGGAAACCGATATTGTTGAAGAAGATGAAGCCGGCGAACCGATTTAACCAGTTATGAGGCCACCCTATGGTGGCCTCATTGATTTGGATAACCCAGGCGTTTTTAACAGCCCAGTGGAGAAGACAAGCCGCCTAACTGACCTTCTACCGCTCCTTCTTTATAGGATTCTAGGCTTGGCATAATATTTAAACCAGACCGAGATTCGACTTCATCAACCGTGACTTCAAATGAACAATAGCTGCTACTACGTGAAGTATCTTGCTCCATGATAAAGGCAGAAGCTTCAACCCATCCGTTAACATCAGTAATAACGACCTTGAAATAGCCACTTGGAATGGTATGGCTCTCATCCGCTTGCGGCAATGAAGCAAAGTACCACTCGTAGAGTGGTCCTGAAACCACATACACGTCTTGGCCTGTCGATACATAGCTGCGAACGGCCGATTCTAGACGTGCCCATGGACCTTGGTTGAGGTTTGATGCTTGAGGAGTGATATTTGAAAGGTAGTTTAGCATCGCCCAATCCGATGTATTACTGAATGACGCCAGAGGAACTTGGTGACCACGGTCGGTACCTATGGTTGCGTGTGCATCTTGATAATCAGAAGGCTCAAGGGTCGCACTACTACTAATCGACGGGTCTGATCGCCAATTACGGCTGCGACTCGGTCCGTTAATGGTCGATGGTGTAACATGGTAGGCGACCCAGTTTGCAAATTTGGTGCTGCTGTTGTTATTCAGAGTGTAAATTGAACGCTCAATGGTTTGTCCGCTTATCCCGGTTGGGCAATTATAAACGCAGTTTGCCGCCAGTGAGAATGAACTCCATAAACTGGCTGCTGTAAAACATAAAACTTTTAATTTCATCGTGACTTTCCTTGTTGGTTTATAGGGAGATTCCATAACGCCAAATTAAGGTTAAGTAGCGATGAATGTATTGTTAAGCTTATTTCTGAGACGATCTTTTACGGCGAGAAAATATTGTTATTGGTCATTAAAATTGTGTATTTTTCAATTTTAATTGACGCATACTAAATGAGTGGTTTATTTTGAAATATAATTTATAGGAGCTTTTTCTACTATAAATATACAGTAAAGCTTTAGTTGATCGTTTAAAAGGCTCGATGTAATTTTTTGGATGATTACCTAACTTGTTTATAATTTGATATCGGCATGCTTACATAAACTCATTCTAATGATTGAGTTATTTGACCACTCAATTAAACCATTGAAGGGGGGTTGTGACAAGCTTGCTTTCTTTGAATTTTACACGAAGCTGCTGGTGTTATCAGTTTTGGTGGTTTTTATCGTGACTTTTGTCACTAGCTAGGTGAATGGTTTAAATTACCTTATTCCATTCTGCAAACAATTTATCAACCAAGTTGTTAATAAAATTTGCTTGCCTTTTTTAATTACGCGTCTTGTCACTATTACTATTGGATATAAAGGGACTTTATTTTTTGTCCGTCTCTGAACGTCTTATTGTTTATATAATGCGATGATAATGAACCTATCCAGATAAGAAACGAAGAAATGATCAATAATAAAAAATGCAGTTTGATACATGCTCATTTACTCATCTCGTTGGATTTGTGTATAACATTGCATTTTTGAAAACTTACTATTTGAAAATAAATTAAAGCAAAATTTAATAACTTTATAATTAGAAATGCTTGATAAATAATAAGAATTCTCATTTGTTTTGACGAAAGGAGAGAGGAATTTATTCTTAAGTTATTGTTTAAAAAGTTTATTTTAATTTTTGTCAGAGCAGTGTTTGTTTTTGTGTGGGAGGATGTTGTAAAAAAGTTGCTGCATTGAGTTCTTTCTGTGATCTGAGTATTTTTTATTGAGCAAATAGATACAAATCAATAACTAATTAACAGTCTAAAGGATAGGTATCAACTTAATGAGCAATAAAAAACAGCAACAAGAGGCCACATTTTCCGCTCGAAGACATTTTCTTTCATCGTCTGCTGCTCTGATGGTGGCGGCAGCCTTCACTCCGAGTATCGCTTGGGCAGATTCGGCACTTCTTTCCAAAGAGCAACGTCAATTTAGTCAATTAGCCCACTTTTTGACTGGGCAGTCAGCCCTGAATGGTGTCGTGATTCAGCGTGGCTACGAGGCGTTGACCGCGCAAGACTCCGCATTCCTTGCCCATTCAGCAATGGCTTGGCAGAAAATTCAGCAAGCAAATCTCACGTCAGTCGATGAACTCAATGAGCATTCATTGATGCAAGATGATGCCTTTGCACAGACCGTAAAACGTGTAGTCAGTGCTTTCTATTTGGGCTACACCGGGACGCCCATCAGTCAAAGAGCCAAAGATAATACCCGCTTTGTTACTTATACCGATGCCTTAATGTACCAACCCACGTTGGATGCCACTGTCATACCAAGCTACTCGCGAGCACGAACCAATTATTGGGTCAATCCGCCAGCTTCAATCGACAACGATTAATCAGTATCAATTAAGGAAGGTTCATTATGAGTAAGCACTATGATGCTGATGTTATTGTCATCGGCTCGGGTGCGCTTGGCAGCAATGCCGCGCACACTCTCGCCCAAAAAGGCAAATCTGTCATTATTTTGGAGGCTGGGGAGAAAATTCCTCGTTGGAAAATTGTGGAAAACTTTCGCAATTCCTCAAAAAAAGAAAATTACAATTCACCGTATCCCAATCAACCTTGGGCCCATCACTCTTACGATGATGCCTATATCGAAAATACCGGTTCGTTTGATTTTCGTCCGGGCATGCTTAAATTAGTCGGAGGCACCACTTGGCATTGGGCGGCTGCGGCCTGGCGTTACATTCCAAATGATATGAAAATCAAAAGCTTGTATGGTGTTGGTCGTGATTGGCCGATGGAGTACTCAGAGCTTGAACCCTATTATGTCAAAGCCGAATTGAACCTCGGTGTCTGTGGGTCAAACAGCGATGATCAAAGTGGTCAAGCTCAGCGACCTTGGCCACCACGTTCTGCACCATATCCAATGGAACCTGAAGCGGAAACGTATTTATTTCAACGTCTTAGAGACCGAATTGGTTCACAGGGGTTTCATTTTATCCATGAGCCTAATGCTCGGGCAACCAAGCCCTATGACAGCCGTCCAGCTTGTAGTGGTAATAATAATTGCATGCCCGTGTGTCCAATTGGCGCGATGTACAGTGGTCATGTCCATGCTCAACACGCTGAAGACAATGGCGCCAAACTGATTACCGACGCCACGGCTTATAAATTGGAGAAAGGTAGTAACGGGGATATCGTTGCTGTGCATTATCGACGTTCTACTGGAGAAGATGTTCGACTCACCGCTAAATACTTTATTGTTGCTGCTCATGGATTGGAAACACCAAAACTGCTGCTGATGTCTGATGTGGCCAACTCTTCTGACCAAGTCGGACGAAACTTAATGGATCACACCGGAGTCGGGTTGACCTTTTTGGCCGATGAGCCGGTTTGGATGGGACGAGGCGCAGTACAACAAGGTGGTATTTTTAATCGCCGAGATGGTGAGTTTCGTCAAGATTACGCAGCCGTTAAGCATGCGATCAGCAATGGTGTACCCAATATGAAAGTCGCAAGAAGGCTTATCGAGCAGGGGGTTTTTGGTAAGAAGCTCGATGAACAAATTCGCCATCAAGCGGCCCATTGGGTGGAAGTCTCAACAGTGTTTGAAATGCTACCGCACGCCAATAATCGAGTTCAGCCCAACCCTGATCGTAAAGACGCACTCGGAATTCCGATGCTCAAAGTGAATTATGATGTTGATGACTATGTCGCCGCGGCTAAGCCTTATGCAATGCAAGATTTTGCCAAGTTTGTCGAACTGATGGGTGGCACGGTGATTGAAGATGATACTGGGTGGCAGAACCGTGACCACATCATGGGAACGGTGATTATGGGTGATGACCCCGCAGATTCAGTCGTTAATCATGAATGTCGAACTTGGGATCATAAAAACTTATTTCTAGCGACCACGGGCGTGATTCCTGCTTCTGGGGTCATTAATCCAACGTTGACGGGCGTGGCATTAAGTATTCGTGCTGCCGAAATCATTGAGCGTGAAATATAGGAGCCCAAGATATGAAAAACGCCACCTTGTGGGCTATCAATATATGCCTTTTCTGCACATCCTTTAATGTGCTTGCCGATAATATCGATACCTCAATGCTGGATAAAGGTCGTTACCTTGCTACTGCGGCTGACTGCACCGCGTGCCACACACAGCCGAATTCACAAGCGAAGCCCTATGCAGGCAATTACGCGATTCATTCACCAATGGGTGACATTATCGCCAGCAATATTACGCCCTCCGCTGAATTTGGTATCGGCAACTACACCGAGCAGCAATTTTCTGATGCGCTGAGAAAAGGCATCGCAGCCGATGGTCATCATCTCTATCCAGCAATGCCTTATACCGCCTATTCAGGAATGACGGATGAAGACGTACATGCCCTTTATTACTACTTTATGCATGGTGTGGAACCGGTTGACGAGCCAGCAAAACAAACCGAATTAGACTTTCCATTTAATATTCGCGCCCTGATGTTTGGGTGGAATCTGCTCTATGCCAATGATCAGCCTTATACGCCCGATGATACGCAGTCTGCCGAGCTGTCTCGCGGCCAATATTTGTCTGACGTTTTGGGGCATTGTTCTACCTGCCATACACCGCGAAATAGCTTGATGGCCGAAGATCAAAGTCAATATCTGGCGGGCGCTGAGCTTGATGGGTGGTACGCGCCAAATATTACCTCAGATGCGGAATCTGGTATTGGTAACTGGTCATATCAGGATATCGCTCAATATTTGAAAACGGGGGACGTCCCTGGCAAGGCGCAAGCGGGTGGGCCGATGGCGGAAGCCATTGAGCATAGCTTTCGTCATTTGAATGATGGTGACCTGAACGCGATTGCTAAATACATTAAACAAGTGCCAGCAATCCAAACGCCAGTCGCTAAGGCATTGACTAAACCGGTAACCTCGAGTGTACATCAACAGATAACGGGTCAAGGTGATCAGGCATCACTTGCCGATACGAGTGAGCAAGACGGTGGTCGTTTGTATCAGAATGCTTGTGCAAGTTGCCACGGACGTGATGGCGCAGGAACCGATGATCACTTTTATCCATCTCTCGTTGAGAATCGTACCGTGACGGCAGCCAAAGCAAATAATCTCATTATGGCGATCAGTGATGGCGTTGCGCGTCAAGGCAACCAATATGATGTATTGATGCCTGCGTTTAAACGTGATCTGTCGAATCAGCAAATTGCTAGCGTGACGAACTATGTTCGCCAGCGCTTTGGTCAAGTGAAAAGTGATCTTTCATCACAAGACGTTGCTGCCATTCGTCATGGTCAAGAAGCGCCATTTGTGATTCGTTACGCATCGACACTGCTGGTATCGGCATTGGTGCTTGTACTCATTGTTATTGGCTTTGTCGTTGTCTACCGTCGACGCAAATAATCGGGATTAAAAAGCGCCTCAAACTGGGCGCTTTTTTTATCGGTTGTTGCAAAGGGAATGACAATACGATCCGCAAAGGTTTCGTTAACTAACTGAGCGAGTTCCGCCGCCTATTAATAACGGTGACATGATAGGTAATCCAAAGTGAGCGGGGATAATGAATCATTATTTAAACAAACAACTTGCATACTATGATCAGCATTTTGCATGCACGGCGTCGGTGGTGTTTGGCAGCCGTTGGTGGAAAAATCAGACGAGCGGTTTACCTGATATCTGGGTTGCGTTGTATCGTAAAGCGGAAACCGGACGGGCGCATGATGTGTTGGTCACTCTGGGTATGAGCCAAGTTCCGCAATGTTTCCCTGCCGATTATCATGATGAAAAATGGTCGACGGAATTACTGATCTATCTTGAAGCGGTGACCGAGCGAGACATCCATTGGATGCTTTGGCTTGCAACGTTGCCATACAGCAACCAAATGTTGCTTGGGTATGGAGATAGCATTGAACTGCCAGAAAATATGTATGAAGGTAGCCGTTTATCCACTTGTTTACTGATGTCGCCAGCCATTGAGATGGATAATAAGCTATTGGAGAATTTTGATGCGGCGCCATATCCGGTTGAACCGTTGTGGGTCGTCCCTGTTACTGAGGCCGAATCGGCTTTAAAACAGCAGCAAGGACTCGCGCCCATTTGTCACTTATTTCAACAAAATCAACATCCGCTAGTGCTTAATCGTCAGCGGTTGTGTTACCTTGCCCCCATAAAGCCAAACTAGAAAGACCAAGTTATGTCCAAACAATTTTCAGAAGCTTGTGAACGCAATAAATATCCTATCCTTACGCACTTAAAATCTCATTTTCGTACCGCTCGTAGAGTATTAGAAATTGGCTCAGGAACAGGCCAGCATGCGGCGCATTTCGCGACTCATCTTCCTCATCTTGTTTGGCATACCAGCGATATGCCAAATAACCACCTCAGTATCCGCACTTATGTACGGGAAAAAGCATTAACAAATTTGGTTGAACCGATTGAATTTACCGTGGGTATTGATGCTTGGCCACTGGGTGATGTAGATGCGGTGTTTACCGCGAATACTACTCATATCATGCAGCCAGAAGAAGCGAAACTAATGATGGAATCAGTGCAAGCCGCGTTACCTGCCGATGGTGTGTTTTGCCAATATGGCCCAATGAAAATAAAAGGCGAATTTTCGGGGGATAGCGACCGCGAGTTTGATCAACAAATTCGTGCTCAAGGTTTTGGGGGCATTCGGGATTTAGAGCAATTGGTTGAATGGGCGAACGGACTGCGCTTAGAGCATGTTATATCAATGCCTGCCAATAACTTTTTATTAGTGTGGAAAAAATAACTGCGCGTTATCCATTTGGTTTACGCAAATATTAATTGACCTGAATACCTCGTCAAAATGAATTAATCCGGCATCAATATTCACGATCTTCTATTTTATGCAACTATGAGACGTGCAGGTTATATAAGGCTTGGAAAGGTGTACGGATTAATTATATTAGAGTAATCACTGTAAATTTAATTCATTTTCAGTATGAGTCGTTTTATAATCGAAAGTTAATTATTTTTGCTGTTCAAAGTAAAAAATGATTAACCGTCGTACGCAAACGAAGCATGAATAATATAACAATATGCAATGCGTTTAATAATGGAAAGAGAATGCCAATCTCTCAGAAAAAATAAGGACTCACATGCTTTTTAAATTGTCAGTGTCACGCAAGTTGGCGATTGTCGATATTGTTGTCGTGTTTGCCGCTTTGGCTCATTATTTTTTGGTTGATGACCGCTTAGATTGGTCAGTTTACTTGGCGGGTGTTTTTGCCCTTGGTTTGATTAATTTTGTGGTGATTTATCGTTATTTATCGACACAAATTACCGAATTAGAGCAGCAACTTTTCTCACAGCTTAATAATAATCGTCGAATTCGTAAGCAAGGGCACGCGCTTGATCATATTAAATCGGGTATTCAGATCTTGCTTGATGATTGCAATAGTTATGAGCAACAAGTGGCGACGCTGAGTGATAACAACCAGACCTATCAGCAACAAGTGAGTGAACTTCAAGCTCAAGGGCAACGTCAACAAGGTGTTTGGCAAGATCGCATTGATAGTGCAGCACGCTCTCTGGAACAACTTTATGGGGTTGTTGAACATTTGGCAGAAGAGATTGCTCACTGTGCTCAAGGTGCGGCAAATTCAGCCACGGATGTTGAAGGCAGTGCCAAGAACGTTGCAGCCTCTGCCGCGGCAACAAAAGAAGACGCGGATTATATTAATGGATTTAAAGGTCAAATTGCTCAGCTTGGCGTGAGTGTCACCACAATCAATGAGTTGGCCTTAGAGATTAACGATATTTCAGACCAAACCAACTTGCTGGCACTTAATGCCTCGATTGAAGCCGCGCGTGCCGGAGAGCAAGGGCGTGGATTCGCTGTGGTGGCTGATGAAGTCCGTAATCTTGCTGCTCGAGCTCGCTCTTCAAGTGCCAAAATTGAACAAAGCATTGAATCGGTGGCTCGTGAAGCTCAAGAATGCAGTGTTGGTATTGAGCGTATTAGCTCGCATGTGGATCAGGCGGTCATTTTCAATAATGCAGAAAAAGAGTCGGTGCATAGCATCTATGAGCGTCTCGCGCAGTTAAGCGATAAAATTTCGCAACTTGTGGCTGTTGTTGATGAACAAAAATCGCTACTTGATATTGCTAAGCGTGACGTGGATGCGGCCAAAGCGTACTAAACCGCGATTCATGCCAAGATAAAAGACGCCTCAAGGCGTCTTTTTTGTATCAAATGCTTGGGAACACCTGTTAGTTACGTGTTGCCACGCAGCGCTGTGCAAAATGTATCAGAACTTGTTGCGCATTTGGTGTGGCACACACCTGCGCCACTAAATTCTGATACGTCTCTGCTACATACTGTTTTTGGTTTTGCAGTGAATCCAAAATGATGTCAGTGGTGAACTCGGGATGAAACTGAACGCCCCAAGTTGTATCCCCAACGCGAAAAGCGTGGTGATCATCCATCTCACTGCTTGCTAAACATGTCGCACCATCAGGCAGCGCGAGTACAGACTGAAAATGCACAGCTTGGGCTTTAAAGCGGGTTGGTAGCGTTGAAAATAGAGGGTCGTCGTTACTCTCTGGGTGCCGCTGGATATCCACTGTGCCGATTTCCAACCCTTGAGGATTAAAGTCTGCTCGTCCCCCAAGTGCACAAGCGATCAATTGATGGCCAAAGCAGATACCCAGTAGGGGAACCTGCTTGTCGTGTAATTCGACAATTTGTTGCGACAGACGCTGCATCCAAGGTGCCTGTTCCGTCACCATAGAGAGCGAACCCATGATAATCACACCTGCAAATGGTTGATCCGGAATAGGGTGTGCGACACCGTCGTGAAATTGAATGCGGATTTCTAGGGGACCAATCGCTGTTTTCGCCCACTGTTCAAAATCACCAAATCGTTGCAATTGACTCGCTGGCGCATGTCCAACATTCACAATCAATAACGCGTTCATTATCTTCCTTGTTCATTGTACGTCTGTGTCTGCTTAATCTAGAGAAATGCTGGCCCAACTGCAATGAAGATTTATCCGTTGAACAATCGAACTCACCTGGTTAGTCGTCACTTGTTTGTCTTTGATAGAAAGCGGTTAATAGCCAAACTGCACATACAATAACTAAATAATATGAAGAGTTTAGGCTTAAAGGGTGGTAAACCTCTGCTTCTATCCCAATATCATTGTTACAGTCAACCTCAAACCAAAAGGAAGCACAATGACAGACCAATATGTTCCGCCTAAAGTTTGGACCATGGACAACGAAAATGGTGGCCAGTGGGCTAGTATCAACCGCCCAGATTCAGGTGCTCGCCATGAACAAGAACTGCCAGTCGGAGAACATCCACTGCAGCTTTATTCGATGGGGACGCCGAACGGTCAGAAAGTCACGATTATGCTAGAAGAGTTGCTGGCACTGGGTGTGAGTGAAGCAGAGTATGACGCCCATATTATTAAAATTGGCGAAGGCGATCAGTTTTCTTCTGGCTTTGTGGCGGCGAATCCAAATTCTAAAATTCCAGCACTTGTTGATCGCTCGGGCAGCGACGCCATCAACGTCTTTGAGTCTGGCAATATTCTGTTTTATCTAGCAGAGAAATTTGGATACCTGTTACCGAAAGAGGTAAAAGCTCGCACAGAAGTCATGAACTGGCTGTTTTGGCTACAGGGTTCGGCGCCATACTTAGGTGGTGGTTTTGGTCATTTCTACGCTTATGCACCAGAGAAGTTTGAATATCCCATCAACCGTTTTGCAATGGAAGCCAAACGCCAGTTGGATGTCCTTGATAAGCGCCTCGCTAACAACACCTTCCTTGGCGGTGAAGAGTATAGTATCGCTGATATTGCGACTTGGCCTTGGTATGGCAACTTGGTGTTAGGCCGAGCATATGATGCTGCTGAGTTCCTCGATGTAGAAAGCTACAAGCACGTACAACGCTGGGCGAAAGCAATCGATGAGCGCCAAGCAGTGAAGCGTGGACGCATTGTCAATCGTACGGGTGAAGGTTTTGTTGAAGAGCGCCATAGCGCTGCAGATATTGATAAAGTGGTTGGCTAAAAGCTGAACCTATGGATACCAAAAAAGGGTTAGGCATAATGCCTAACCCTTTTTCATTCTGGTTGTACGTCTATAAATAGCGAGCCATTAAATGCTGTTTAAAAAAGCTGGCGTTAAGTTTTTCTCCGGTCGCTTGTTCGACCAAATTATCGGTATTGAGTAAGCTACCTTTTTGCCAAATATTGCCCGACAGCCAATTAAAAATAGGTGACAGATCTCCACTTTCAATCGCACCATCGACATCCACAGTTTTCTTCATCGCCGCCATAAACTGAGCAGCATACATCGCGCCCAGTGTGTAGCTTGGGAAATACCCAAAAGCACCATCTGTCCAATGAATGTCTTGCATGCAACCGTTTCGGTAATTATCTTTTGTTGATAGCCCCAAATACGCCTGCATTTTGTTATCCCAAAGCTCAGGAACATCAGTGTGTTTTATCTCGCCATTAATTAACGCCTTTTCAATCTCATAGCGCAAAATGACATGTGCTGGATAAGTTAACTCATCGGCATCAACACGAATAAAATCTTTTTTCACTTGAGTATAAAGACGTTGCAGGTTTGTGCGTGACATTAAGCTCGGGTCATGCTCTGCAAAGTGCTTTTGTGCTAGACGAGCGAGGTGACCAATAAACGCCTCACTGCGGGCGACTTGCATTTCAAAAAATAGAGACTGAGATTCATGAATCCCCATCGAACGAGCTTCACCCGCTGGTGTACCAGCCCATGCTTTCGGCAGCCCTTGTTCGTAGCGCGCGTGGCCAGTTTCGTGAACAATGCCCATCAGAGATTGCACGAATTCGCTCTCATCGTAACGCGTTGTGATACGGACATCCGTTGGTACGCCGCCACAAAAAGGGTGCACGCTTTCATCAAGTCGCCCATGCTCAAAATCGAATTGCAGCAGCTGCATGACCTCCATACCGAGTTGTTTTTGCGTCGCGCGATGAAACTGTCCGGTTGGGGAAACAAGCTCTAGACTCGACTGTTGGTCGATGACTTGGTCAATCAGTGAGGGAAGCCAAGTTTTGACATCGGTGAATAACACGTCAAGCGATGCTGAGTTTGTTCCTGGTTCATACAAATCAAGCATTGCATCGTAACGGGTCAGCCCATTCGCTTCGGCGCGGATTTGGGCTTCTTGCTGGGAAAGATTGACCACTTCTGACCAGTTAGCTTCGAATCCTTGCCAGTCATTGTCGACTCGCTGCTTACGCCAAGCGTGTTCGCATTTTGAACCCGCAAGAGATTTGGCTTGCACCAGATCTTCTGGAAGCACGGTCGCTTGCTGCCATTCGCGTTTGAGTTCCCGTAAAGCGGCTTGTTGTTCATGCGATAAGTCTTCTTGCTGTGCTTTATCGAACCACTCGCCCAACTGAGGGGCCGTCATTAACTGATGAATGTGTACAGAAAGTTCAGCCATCGCTTCAGAGCGCGCCTGATTGCCGCCACTGGGCATGACCGTTGCCTGATCCCAACCGCTGATCGCCGCAAGATGTTTAAAGTTGGAAACTTTTTTGGAATGTTGAACTAACTGGTCGAAAGCACTCATAAATCGTCCTAATTGGCTTAGAGAAGAAAGTAAATGTTATCAACTTTTTACAGTGTCCCCAAGGCAAGAATAGCGTTACCAAAAAAGTGGCTAGCGCTTTGGACGTTTTCGCGGTACTTTGACCCGAGGAGTTATTGATTGACAACAGGACGTTAAGCGCCATGATTCAAAATTTTGAAGCCTTCATTGTGGCTATTACTATTCTTACGCTTACCCCAGGCCTTGATACGGCTCTGGTAATTCGTAATACCTCGCGCGGGGGTTTTGTCGATGGCAGTATGACCAGTTTGGGGATTTGCAGTGGGCTCTTCGTTCACGCGTTCCTTTCCGCCATCGGAATTTCTGCGGTTTTAGCGCAATCTGCGGAATTATTCCAAGCCGTGAAATTGGTCGGTGCGGCTTACTTAGTTTATCTGGGTGTGACCAGCCTTAAAGCAACGTTTCAAGGGGCGGGTACGCTTCATGTTCAGCAAGGTCACCAACATCGTTTTATTCTCAAACGGTCGCTCAAAGAAGGATTTCTTTCAAATGTCCTCAATCCAAAAACCGCCGTGTTTTATCTCGCGTTTTTGCCTCAGTTTATTAATCCTGAGTATTCGCCTTTAGTCCAATCTATGCTGATGGCAGCGATTCATTTTGTTATCGCTATGGTTTGGCAATGTGGCGTCGCAGGGGCTTTGAATAAAGCGAAAAACTTGCTTAAAAATGGACGCTTTATGCGCTGGATGGAGGCAACAACGGGCATGGTATTGGTTGCACTCGGCGTAAAACTGATGCTTGAAAAGCAATAAGCGTGATAGGTATCTTCAATCTGGCGGCTAATCCCTCTCTTCTAATCTAGCCTCAGTATTGCAGTGATGCGATAGTCAATCGCAACCTAACGATTATCGCGGGGAATTGACCTTAAATGTGTTATTCCCCGCAAAAATTACTACTTATCGATGTTGTTACCTGTCTCATGTTTAAGTATGTGTGATCCTGTGACGCCCTAATTTGTTGTGTCGAAAGTTTAGCTATTGTCTATGCTTACAAAGCTGTACCTAAACTTAGTCAACCTAGGGGGAGCACAATCAATGAAAGTAAAAGCAGATCCATTAACCGTTGGATTGATGGTGGGCGTTATCATGTGGGGTTGGAACAAAATGACCGCGGAGCCTATCTGTAATGTCGTTGAAAAGCATGAGGGCAAAGAAGTGTTGGTCCCTTATCAATGTAAAGACGTTATCAATAACAAAGTGGTAAAAAAGTAGCTGGATTTTCAAACAATGCCGAGTGAATTCAATGTATGGTGCATCGCATAAAAAAGCGCCTGAATGGCGCTTTTTTAATGAGGGATTTAACAGAGCTTTAGCTATCGGTTTGCAGTTTTGCTTTGTTTAGCGCAATGGCTTGAAAATAATGTTGAGTTTCAGTGACTACCACGTTGCGAAGTGCCAACAGCCCAATTAAGTTCGGAATCGCCATTAAACCGTTAACGATATCCGCAATCACCCAAATCATATCAAGATGTAAAAACGCGCCTGACGCGACTAACACCAAGAAGACGATTTTATACGCCACCACAGCCTTAGTACCAAATAGGTAAACCACACAGCGCTCACCATAGTAGTTCCAACCCAAAATAGTGGTAAAGGCAAAGAACATGAGTCCGATAGAAACTAGCGTGGGTCCCAGGGTGCCCGCATTCAAGCCTTGAGCAAACGCATGGGTGGTCATGGCTGCGCCTGCGTAATCACTTTGCCATGCGCCAGTGAGTATGAGAGCAAGGCCCGTCATGGTGCAGATAATAATGGTGTCAAAGAAGGTACCGGTCATAGAAATCAGGCCTTGGCGTACGCAAGAGTCGGTTTTTGCCGCCGCTGCCGCCATTGGCGCGCTCCCTAATCCAGACTCATTGGAAAAAACCCCGCGCGCAATCCCTGATTGAATGGCAATCATGATGGTTGCACCAGTAAATCCGCCCGTCGCCGCTGTCGAAGAGAAGGCCGAGGTTAATACGAGAGTTACAGCGTCAATCAGTTTATCAGCGTTTAAGACAATGACACTTAAACAAGCCAGCACATAAAATACCGCCATTGTCGGCACGACTTTACCGGCGACTTTAGAAATAGATTGAATACCACCTAAGGTGACACAGGCGACCAGCACAGTAAGAATCACGATCGAAACTTCCCGTGATAGGCCAAAAGAAATTTCGCTGGCATCAATTATCGCGTTCACTTGAGGAAACGTCCCGATACCAAAACAGGCCACACCCAAGGCAAACACGGCAAATAAAGTTGCGAGCAATTTAGACCCGACGCCGTACTGCAGGTAATACATAGGCCCGCCGACCATTTGCCCATTTTCGTCAACTTTGCGGTATTTTACCGCTAGTAAACATTCGGTGTATTTCGTTGCCATGCCAAACAGCGCGGCTAGCCACATCCAAAATAGTGCGCCTGGCCCGCCGAGCTTTATCGCGGTTGCCACGCCGACAATATTCCCAGTACCTATGGTTGCTGATAATGCAGTACACAGCGCAGCAAAACTTGAAACATCACCTTCGGCCTTGTTTTTATCACGGCTAAAGACGAGTTTTAGTGCGGTCGGTAAATGGCGAAATTGCAGTAAACCTAAACGAAAAGTAAAGTAAATACCGGTACCAACGAGCAGAATCAGTAGTGGGGGACCCCATACAAAACTGTCAATGGTATTGAGAAGTGCTTCTATATTATTCATGAATTCCCCTTAATGGATAATGCATTACTAAGGAGAAGAGGGAAAGGGCAGTTTGGTCGAACATAACACAGATCAAACGCACAAAACGATGTTGATTTCGTCATATAGCGCGGTCGATTCTTTCCACTCCTCTGTCCTTTTGCCTGAGAGTTTCACCCCATGATGGGACTTGCTCCTTCGGCGACCGATTCAACGGTTCTCTCCAGAGGTTCCTCCAACTACAGTCCTCACTTGCTAAGGGGACGCCCTTAGCGCATTCTGATTTATCAGAATAAAGCACCTGAAAGATTTACTTCTTCGGCGGGTTTATCTAACCAATTGTTAATAATTGGTTATAAACCACTCTCCTGTAGTCTTCATCGGAACAATTACCTAGGTGGTAATTTGCGAAGCAGATATTACGAAAAAAAAAGTGTGATGTCATGCAAAAAATCAATGGAGCGATGAATAAAGCGGAATCGAATGAATAGAATCTACCGGAAGCTGACCAAATTTCGGCTAAGTCATGTAAACTAATAGGATTATTAGAGTGTTGGTAAGAAGAGGAATCTCTTTCTTCCCTAAGCTAAGGAGTAATTATGACTCGCTTAATTGCTATTGCGGTGTTTGTCGTGTTGGCGTTTTTATTGATTCGCTACCGAACCAGTGAAAAACTTCAAAAATGGGTTGTGATTACTGTTATCTCTGGTCTGGTTCTTTATACCAGCACTCTTGTGATCAGTGAGTTGATACGCTAGCGAACAAGGAGCGAGCAGTGAATAAGCACCATGATGTTGATGAGTCAGACGAAAACGTTGTTGTTATTGAACAGCGCGATAAGCGAACTTATCTGTATGTTGTGATAGCCGGTGTATTGGGTTTAGCCCTTGGCGGGCTAGTAGGGGCATCTGTCACTGCTAATGATTGGCAAGCGACCTACCAGCAGTTGGAGTCAAAATATCAGGCTTTGGAAGACGATAAACTGCAGTTAGTTGCTCAGGTAGATAAAAAATTAGCCAGTGTCGACCAAGAAGTAGAGAGTAAGTTTAGCCAAGCAGTGGAAGAGCAAAAAAAGCAATATGAGGACAAAATCTCTGAGTTGGAAAAGGAACTTGGCGAACTTAAGGAGCAAAATACCGAGTTGAGCCAAGACTTGAACCAACAAGTGCAACAGTTGGAAAGCGCGACGAAGAAGAATGATCGTCTCAACCAGCAAACGGATATGCAGGCGACGATGTTTGAGCGGGCTCGCGAGTTGTTCAAAAAGGAAGAGCAAACCAAGCAAGAACTTGCTGAGCTGCAAAAAGAGAAAAAAGAACTTCAACCAACAATCGAATCGTTGAAAACGGAGTGTGACGCATACTTAGAAGGTGCGTCATGGGACGCAAAATCGGATTCGTGTGATAAACAAGACGAAGCCCAGTCACGTTTAAGCCAAGTGGAACAAATGATTCAAGTTCACCAAATGGATTTAAAACAGATCCAAGCACTTAGTGAAGATTTGGGGTTATAGTATTTTATCTGGTTAAAGCCTCGTTGTGACGAGGCTTTTTTGTGCAACATATCTCATTGAGCCGTACGGTTTATAAAAACAGATCAATTAATTGAATTTTTACCTTTATACTCATTTTGTATGACAGTCTTTCAAAAAAGATGAACAAGGATTGAGTCGAGGTCTAAATGGAAAGGATGAAACGCGTTGACGCACAAGTTTTACGAGTGAAACTTGCCGTCCACCTCGGGTTTTATCTCGCTGTGATCTTGATAACCTACACGCTTGTTTCCCAGCATCAAGAGTTGGGCTGGTGGTTTCTACTTTATCCTATGCTGATGGCCGTTGGTCATTTTCATTCTCATCCCAACGTAAAGCGCTGGAGTGCGATACTGTCACTGGGGCTAGTGGTTTATGGCGGCTGGCTTGAGCCATTAAATCCAGAATATGTAGAAGAAGTCTTCATACTGCTTCCACTGTGTTACATCGTCATGTTTCCTGGCTCGCTGTGGCCAAATGCCATTGTGCCAGTCTTGATCATCTGTTATCTACGTTACTTACCACAAAGTGACTATGGCGAGTTTTTTGAGGACATCATTGAACTCGCCGTGATTACCGCTATTTCTTCAATGATGGTCCGCTTTCAGCAAAAATATCGCCATTTAGTCGACACGTATCAAAAAGACAGTTTGACCGACTTTTTAACTCAGCTCCCAAACCGCAAAGCCTATCTCGAAGAGGTAAAGCAACTTTCGGCACGTCTAGAGCATGGTATGGCGATCATTGGACTGAATGACTTTAAATCGGTCAACGATAGCTTGGGCTACACCAATGGCGATAACTTATTGATTAAGTTTGGTGACCATTTGCTGACCTTAGTCGGGGGGCATGGCAAAGTGTACCGTTTAGGGGGGGATGAATTTATTGTGTTATTTAGCGCCCAGCAGAAAGTCGAAAACACCATTCGTTCCACCCTTGAGCATCTGGCGCAAAGCACCCAGCAAGTGTTTCTTATTGGCAATACCTCACATCGGCTTTCATACAGCGTTGGTGTTGCGTTGTATAATGATGCGCTTGGCGACCCACGGTTGTGGGAGAAAAATGCGTCTACCGCGCTGTATAAAGCGCGAGTCCGCGGTACAAATCAGGTGCAGTGGTACGATGATGAACTGCTTGAAGAGTCAGTTCGTCAGCATCAAATTGAAATCGAGCTCACGGGCGCTATTGATTCTGAGCAGTTTTTTTTAGTGTATCAGCCTAAAGTCGATATTAAACAAAATACCGTTGTTGGCGCGGAAGCTTTAATCCGCTGGCAGCATCCTTTTTTAGGCATGATTCCTCCCAATGACTTTATTAACATTGCTGAAAAGACGTCGCAGATAGTGCCGATTGGTCGTTGGGTGATTCGTCAAGCCTGTTTGCAAGCCAAAGTTTGGTACGACATGAATCATCCGGTTTGTGTCTCAGTCAACGTGTCAACAATCCAATTTGCCCACGATGAGGTAGATCAATACATCGAGCGAGTGCTTGATGAAACTCGTTTACCGCCTCACTTACTGCAAATCGAAATCACCGAAACCGCATTAATGCAGTGTTCTGACTTTGTGGTATCTGGGTGTACGCGCATACGCGAAATGGGGGTGTCAGTGGCCGTGGATGACTTTGGGGTTGAATATTCATCACTGAATTACCTTAAGCAACTACCGGTTGATGTCCTTAAAATAGATAAAGCGTTTGTTGATGACTGTGTTGTCGAACATACCGATCATATGTTGGTGAGAACCATCATTCAGATTGGACGTAATTTAGGCAAAAGAGTAGTTGCCGAAGGGGTAGAAAACCAAGAGCAGCTAGAGTTACTGGCGCTCGAAGGTTGTGATGAGTATCAGGGTTATTTTTATTGCAAGCCTATCGAGTCGCGAAGCTTTACTCAATTGCTTAACCGTTCAGTCAATGAATAAAACTGGGCTAACTATATCGTTAGCCCAAGGGGGCAATTATTTATTTAACGCTGCCAACACTTCATCCTTTGTCCCAGTTTCCGCTAGGCGAGGGAATACGAGGTTAACGCTGTTATTGTGCGTGTCTAGATTGAGATCGGTCATGCTGTCTGTTGCAATTGTGACATTGTAACCCAGTTCGTAGGCTTGACGTGCTGTTGATTCCACACCAATGGATGTCGCGATTCCTACAACCACCACTTGAGTCACTCCTAGGGCTTGTAACTGCTGGTCGAGATCTGTTTTATTAAACGCACCCCACGTTGTTTTCGAGATTTTAATATCGCTCTCTTGAACGTTTAATTCTGGTGTCAATTCGGCCCAGTCTGCGGGTGGTTGTTCGTCACTGTCTACGCTTTGGTCTGTGCGACCCGGAGCGCTATCGACCACGTTCACGATGACGACGGGCAAGCCTTTTTCACGAAATGCGTTTGCCAAAGTGGCACTGTTATCAATAACGGGCTGAGCAGGATGCACAGTAGGCAAAGCGATGATCCCTTTTTGTAGGTCAATAACAATGAGGGCTGTTTTAGGATCAAGTTGAGTAATTGCCATGATGGAATCCTTATCTGTTGATAATAAAAACGGTGCACATATAGCACCACTATACGTCACCTTAGCATCAGTCGCCGCTGGATTTAAATCATAGGAATTTGAAAGAGTTGTTTGAATTATTTGATGTTAGAGCAGCGGGAGTAGCCGCTTAAACACATAAAGCTCCCTTAATCCAAAACTAAGAGAGCTTTAAAAGCGAGTGATTAGCCAATCATTCGGTTGTCGGCCATAACGTCATTAAGGACGATGGTTTGCGCACGCTTGAAGAAGTTAAAGTCGGTTGCAGTCGCACTGGTGTAAGCGCCCATCATGCGGCCAACAATCAAGTCACCGTTATTCAATTTTGGCAACATGATGTGGTCTGAAATGACATCAATGCTGTCGCATGTAGGGCCTACTAACACACTTGAGTGCATGTCATTACTTTGTTTGGTGGTATACAGCGGGTACTGACCATGGTCAAAAATGACACCACTGAACGAGCCGTACACGCCGTCATCAAGATAATACCAAGTTTGCCCTTCACGTTGTGCTTGGCCCATGACGGATGCAACAGACGTCATGCAAGCCGCGACAATAAAGCGCCCAGGCTCCGCCAGTACTTGTACGGTTTCAGGCAGTGTACTCAGAGCTTGGTTGATGGGTTTACAAAACGCCTCAATCGGCATAACGGGCTGAGTGTAAGTGACGGGAAAGCCGCCACCAATATCCAAAGTACTCAGCGCAGGTAGTCCAAGCTCAACCACACGCTCCATCACCGCTTTACACGCCAATATTGCATCCACATATTTCTGTGGGTTCAAGGTTTGAGAGCCGACATGGAACGACAAACCTTTTATGCGAACGCCAATGGCTTGCGCTCTGTCGATGATCTCGATTGCATCTTGTGCAGAGCAACCAAATTTTTTCGATAAATCGGCGAACACCTCTGCGTTACGAAAACTTAGGCGAACCAATATTTCGACTTCGTTTTTGTAGGGGATGAACTTTTCTAGTTCGTTAAGATTGTCGACGACGAACACATTACATCCATACTCAAGCGCTGCACGGATATCAGCATCTCGTTTAATGGGATGTGAGTGAATTGTTCTGTGTGCAGGCACGCCACGGCTTGCAACCAATTCCACTTCGCCTGTTGTTGCCAAATCAAAGCTCGCACCTTCTTCAAGCAACGTATCGACGACTGCAGGGTGAGGTAGCGGTTTTAGAGCAAAGTGCAAAGTCACGTTAGGAAGTGCGTTTGATAATGCACGATATTGCTGGCGAACGGAATCGCAATCAAGCAATAAAAGTGGTGCGCCAAATTGAGCAACTGAAGCTTCAATTAATTGAGCGTCTCCAGTGCTAAGAACGGCAGGTAAGATAGGGAAAAGATCCAACGCTGATTGTGCCATGGGGTAGCCTCCGAAACAGTGGGCAAACTTTCCCGTTACGCGGGAAAGCTGAGCGTCAATAAAAACGTGTAAACACGCCGTCAAAGTCACTCTTGGATAGTTGCTCTATCGCCTTGCCACAAACAACCTGTGATGTACTCGGATTGGCTATCATCAAGAAGCAGCGCGATAATAAAATCGGATTTTTATTTGCGCAACTCTTTTTTTGTCTAGAATTGAAAATAATTTTAATTCATTGAAATTAAATAGTTTATTATGGGTTTTTCTGAGTCTCTAGCAATAATAAATCGGTAATTTCATTGTTAATGTAATGTTAAATTTACATTTTTACAGCCCAAGGTTGATGACAGATATCAATAAGAAATTGGCATTTTAAACGCATTATTCCACCTTTATAACCATAGGCAGAGTAAATCTCTGTGTTTGAACGGGAAGGTGGAATATGAACAATCAATACAACCCGCTCGGAACGGATGGTTTTGAGTTTGTTGAGTACACGGCCGCAGACGCCGAGGGCATCGAGCAACTCAAGTTACTTTTTTTCTCATTAGGTTTTGCAGAAATCGCCCAGCACCGTTCCAAACAAGCCTGGCTGTATCGTCAAGGTGATATTAATTTCATCATTAATGCTCAACCAAGAAGCCAAGCACAGACGTTTGCCGATGTTCATGGTCCCTCAGTTTGTGGCATGGCATTTCGTGTTCAAGATGCAGCACATGCGCACAGTCATGCCATTGCCAAAGGGGCTCAGCCTTATGAAACAGAAATCGGCCCGATGGAACTGAGCATTCCGGCTATCTGTGGTATTGGCGGTAGTCTTATTTATTTTGTGGATCGCTATGGCGATAACACCATCTACGATGTGGATTTCAAGTTTTACCCTGATGCAGAGCTTAAGCAAGAGACTATCGCGGTTGGTCTCAACACGATTGACCACCTGACGCATAATGTTCGCCAGGGAGAAATGGATACATGGGCTGGTTTTTACGAGCGCATTGGCCAATTTCGAGAAATTCGCTACTTTGATATCGAAGGTAAACTTACCGGGCTTGTGAGTCGAGCGATGACCTCACCATGTGGGAAAATTCGAATTCCAATTAACGAATCTCGCGATGACAAATCACAAATTGAGGAGTTTATTCGAGAATACAACGGTGAAGGCATTCAGCACATTGCTTTATCGACCGAGGACATTTACGCAACGGTTGAGGTTCTCAGACAGCGCGGAGTGCAGTTTATGTCCACGCCAGACACCTATTATGAGCGAGTTGACAGCCGTGTCGCTGGCCACAGTGAAGATCTCAGCCAGTTACAAGCGCTCAATATTTTGATTGATGGCGCTCCAGAAAAAGACGGCATTTTACTGCAGATCTTCACCCAAACCGTGATTGGGCCAATATTCTTTGAAATCATTCAACGCAAAGGTAACCAAGGTTTTGGTGAGGGTAACTTTAAAGCGCTGTTTGAATCGATTGAAGAAGACCAAATACGTCGTGGAGTATTGAATGATGCGTAAACCGATGACTTATCCTCACCGCGAAGGGGTTTGCTCACGGCAAGCACATGCGGATTTACCCAAAGACGCAATCTATGAACGTGAAGTTGGGCAAGAAGGGTTTTATGGTCCCGCGACCCATTTTCATCATCAACACCCGCCGACAGCATGGTGCGATTGGCAAGGCGAACTCAGGCCTCGCTGCTTCAACTTAAATCACCTCGATAGTGAACGAGATGTGCCTTGGGGGGCGGCGGCACTTTTGCACAACCAACAATGTAAAATCCGTACTTGGCGTCTAAATCAACCGATGACACATTTAGTACGGAACGCCGATGGGGATGAATTGCTGTTTATCCACCAAGGTCAGGGCGATGTGTATTGTGATTATGGTCATATCACGTTAAAGCCCGGTGATTATCTACTGATACCACGCTCGACGATGTGGCGAATTGAACCTTCACAAGCAATGTTTATATTGATGATTGAGTGTACCGACAGCCATTATCAATTGCCTGACAAAGGATTGCTTGGCCAGCATGCGATCTTTGATCCTGCTGTGCTTGAAATTCCGAAAATTAACCACGCATTCCAAGCGCAATACAGTGAGCATACGACGCAAGTTTATGTTAAGCGCCACGATAAAATGAACGTCATTACTTTTCCGTTCAATCCGCTGGATGCCATTGGTTGGCACGGCGATTTAGCCGTCGCGAAACTTAACTGGCGAGACATTCGACCGCTGTCCTCTCATCGTTACCATTTACCGCCATCGGCGCATACGACGTTTGTTGCGGGTGATTTTGTGGTGTGCACCTTTGTTCCTCGTCCAATAGAAAGTGATCCGGGGGCGTTGAAAGTGCCGTTTTTTCACAATAATGATGATTATGACGAAGTTCTTTTTTACCACAGTGGGGATTTTTTTAGTCGCGATAACATAGAGCCGGGAATGATGACGTTTCATCCCGCTGGGTTTACCCATGGCCCGCACCCTAAAGCGTTCGAATCCGGACAACGTCACGCAAAAACGTTTACTGATGAAGTGGCGGTCATGATTGATACGCGCCATGCCTTAATAGTGGATGAGCAGGCATCGAGCGTTGAGAATACAGACTATATTTCAAGTTGGCAGTAAACTGAATAACTCAAGGAGAAGTGATGAAGTTAGCGACGCTAAGAAGTGAAAGCCGCGATGGCATCTTGGTTGTGGTTAATCGCGCTTTAAGCCGCTGTGTTGCGGTGCCGGATATTGCGGTCAGCCTTCAATATGCACTCGATCATTGGCAGGTCTGCAAGCAGCCAATGGAAGAGGTTTATCGAGCACTAAATCATGGTGAATTGATCAACGAAATGCCTTTTGACAGTGAACTATGTATGGCGCCGCTACCCAGAAGTTATCAGTGGGCGGATGGTTCAGCTTATGTCAATCATGTCGAGTTAGTACGGAAAGCACGCGGAGCAGAAATGCCAGCGAGTTTTTGGCAAGACCCATTGATGTACCAAGGTGGAAGCGACAGCTTTCTTGGGCCCTGTGATGATATTGTTCTTGACGATGCGTCTTGGGGACTTGATTTCGAAGCGGAGGTTGCCGTGGTGACGAGTGATGTCCCTATGGGGGTGAAACCATCTGAGTCAGCGCAATACATCCAACTGTTTATGCTGGTCAATGATGTGTCACTGAGAAACCTCATTCCTTCTGAACTCGCTAAGGGGTTTGGCTTTTTTCAATCCAAGCCTTCAAGCGCATTTTCCCCGGTCGCAGTGACACCAGATGAGTTGGGTCATCATTGGGATGGCCACAAACTCAAGCTGGCTTTGTGTACGCACTACAATCAAAGCTTATTTGGTTGTCCAAATGCGGGGATAGACATGACGTTTGATTTCCCACAGTTGATTGCCCACGCCGCCAAAACCAGACATTTAACCGCAGGAACCATTATCGGCTCTGGTACCGTGTCAAACAAACAAGGAACAGAGTACGGCACTTCGGTGAGTGAAGGGGGCGTTGGCTATTCCTGTATTGCCGAGCTACGCATGATTGAAACGTTGCGAAATGGACAACCAACAACGGCGTTTATGCGCGTTGGTGATACGGTGAGCATCGAAATGAAAGATGAAAATCAGTGTTCTATCTTTGGGAAAATAGAACAAGAAGTTGTGGCATCTTATGATTGAATTGTACAGCTATTGGCGTTCATCAGCCGCCTATCGAGTGCGTATTGCTCTAAACTGGAAGCGTCTGGAGTATCGCATGTACCCAGTGCACTTAACCAAGGGAGGCGGAGAGCAGTTTAGCCCATGGTTTCAAGCCATGAATCCGAGCCATGCCGTGCCCATTCTTCGCCATCAAGATAATACTTTGCATCAATCTCTGGCGATTATCGAATATTTAGATGAACGTTTTCCTAGTCCGCCCTTGCTACCAAAATCGGCACCAGACCGAGCGATCGTCAGAGCGCTCGCTTTAGATATTGCCGCTGATACCCACCCGCTGAACAATTTACGAGTGCTCAACTATTTACAAAAGACGTTAGGACACAATGAAACGACGAAAACCGCCTGGTACCAACATTGGGTCGCAACCAGTTTGCAATCACTGGAAACCAGCCTTGCACAAAGTGAGGGAAAATATTGCCACGGTGACGCTGTCACAATGGCGGATGCCTGTTTAGTGCCGCAAATTTATAATGCTCAGCGCTTTGATTGTGACTTGAGCCCGTATCCTAAAATAGTCGCGATTTATCAACATCTTTTGACGTTTGAGGCATTCCAAGCTGCAAAACCGGAGCGACAACCGGATGCAGAGTGACATTTTTCCACTAAAAATCGATATATGCTCTATTTTGTTAATCAAAAAGTTAAAGCCTGTGCTAAACCTTAAATAGAGAATCGACTTTGTAGAGTAAAAATAAAAATGGATTTCTTTGCCGATTTTAAACCTCAGCCCAGTGAGTCACCTGTAGTCTCTCATTCGGGAAACGAGGTTAATGTGCCATGGAAGATTGTATTGGTGGATGATGATGAGCAAGTTCATCAAATTACCAAAATCGCACTCATGGATTTTGAGTTTGAGGGCCGGAAATTAGAGCTGATCTCGGCGCTGTCTGGCGTTGCAGCTCGTGATATTTTTCGGCAGCACGATGATATTGCATTAGCGCTGATTGATGTTGTGATGGAATCAGAACATGCAGGTCTAGAATTAGTAAAATTTATTCGTGAAGAGCAGGATAACCGATTAGTCCGCTTAGTATTGCGAACCGGGCAAGCAGGGCAAGCGCCAGAAGATACGGTAATTCGTGAGTATAATATTGATGACTACAAAGAAAAAACCGAGCTGACAACCCAAAAGCTTAAAACCTTATTGTACTCGATGCTTAGAGCTTATCGCGATTTGTGTTTAATTGAAGAGCAGAAACAAGGGTTAAGTAAAGTGATTCAAGCGTCGGCTTTGGTCCAAAATACGACGACACTCCAAACCTATGCCACGTCAGTGTTAGAGCAGTTGACCTCACTACTTAAATTACAAAAATCGGCGTTTTACTGTTTAGTCCATCCTAGAGCAAATGGTGAAGAATCGCGTGCGCTTACTCTTGCAGCAACTGGCGAATACTTTGATTGCTACAGCGAATGTGCTTTTGAACGCTTGCCAAGCCATGTTGCGGAGCGCTGTAGTCAGGTTCTCGAAAAAGGCCAGACAACCTGTTATGACGACGCATATCTACTTTATGCGAATGACGATCAGGGCGTGGATAGGCTTCTTTACGTCAACATACAAAAAGAGCTGTCTGAACTTGATAAACAGTTACTTGAAATTTATATGCAAAATATCGGTTTGACGTTTGAAAATCTTACTTTAATGACGGATGTACGTGAAACGTCAAAAGAGTTGGTCTATAACCTAGCCAATGCGGTTGAAGCGAGGAGCAAAGAGACTGGGGCTCACGTGCAGCGAGTGTCGCTAATTTGTGAAAAACTGGCCCAATTAGTCGGGCTAAATGATCACGATGTCAGTATGATTAAACATGCTTCGCCACTGCATGATGTCGGTAAAGTCGCCATTCCCGATCGGATTCTACATAAACCCGGTAAGCTTGATAGCGAAGAGTGGAGTGAAATGCAGCGTCATGTCGAATATGGCGTCAACATTCTGAACAACTCGAAGCGACGTCTATTTGCTGTCGCGCGTGAAATCGCCGGTACGCATCATGAAAAATGGGATGGAACGGGTTATCCCAATCAGCTTAAAGGGGAAGAGATACCGATTGCTGGGCGGATTGCCGCGTTAGCGGATGTGTTTGATGCCCTTGGAGCAAAGCGGAGCTACAAAGAACCTTGGAGCAATGAAGCCATTTTAGAAGAGTTGGTCGCGCAGCGCGGTAAACACTTTGATCCGCAACTTGTCGATTTAATGACTGAAAACTGGCAAGCGTTTATCGATATTCGCAATTCTTTGCCAGATTAACGTAGTTCGCCTTAAGGAAAGCCACCTAACTTAGGTGGCTTTTATGTTCTATCGAGTTTATGGGGTGGGGTTGATATCTTGTGGTAATGATTTTGGCAAAATCAGCGTAAAGTGCACGCCTTGACCCGGTTCCGATTCAAACTCCAAGTCGCCTTTCAGCTTTTGTTTCACGAGGTTAAACACTAAGTTTAGACCAAGACCAGAGCCACCTTTGCCGCGTTTAGTGGTGTAGAACGGCTCAAAAATACGTTGATGCAGAGATTTTTCAATGCCTTCACCATTATCGCGATAGTGTATAACAATGTTGTCATCTTGCTGAGAAAACTCTACGTGTATCTGAGGCGTTTGCTGGTGAGTGAATGCATGATTAATACTGTTCATGATGAGATTCGATAAGATTTGAGTCAGCACGCCAGGTAGGCTGTTCATGGTGAGTGTATCGTCGCCTTCCAATTCAGGAGAAACGGGAACCTTACGAGTCTCAGGGTGCAAACTGGCAATCAGTGCGTCGAGTACTTGCTTGATTGCAAATTCACTCCGACTTTCTGAGACTTGATCGACAGCGGTTTGTTTAAAATCACGAATCAATTTTGCCGCTCGATTTAAATTGTTCTCCAACATATCGCTGCTTTGTGTAAGCCGACTGATTAATTCCGAAAATTGAGTGCTTGTTAGGGTTTGATTATCAAATGCGGTTTTTAAGCTGCCCGTACTTTCTTTAATGACGGATGTCGCGGTGACCGCGATGCCAAGTGGCGTATTGACCTCATGAGCAACCCCTGCAACTAACCCGCCCAAAGCGGCCAATTTTTCGGACTCAACCAGTTGTTCTTGTGTTTCTTGCAGCCTCTCCATGCTTTGCTCTAGTGCGCGAGTCCGCTTTGCGACAATGAGTTCAAGTTTTTGATTCCAACTTTCAACTTCAAGCTGAGCCAGTTTTAAATCGGTAATGTTTATTGCCGTACCACGAAAACCAAGAAATTTGTCTTGATCGAAACGAGCGATGGCTTGAAAGATGAAATAGTTGGGCTGATCATTAACCACAATACACTCTTCGCATTTAGCGAAATCTTGGCGTTGTTTGAGCATGTTAAGTAGGGTTTTACACTGGCTTAATAAATCGATGCTGGTGATATCGGGGGGCTGATTGAACTCCAAATGCAAAGAGCGCAGCATCATTTCCGAACAGTAGGTTAACGTATTGTGCTCATCGGTCTCCCATAACCAATCGGATGAGACATGCGTAAAGTCACTGAGGCGTTCTTGTTCAAATTTGATGGTGCGATACAAGGTTGTGACGTTATCGGTAATTTTGTTGGATTCTTCGGCGAGCCAATCTAACTCATCCTCTTCATTCATGATCCACTTATTATGCTCTAAGGTAAGCGTTTTAGAGGGATGGCGAGGATTGTATTTACGTAAATATTGAGCAATGGCGAATACTCTTCGGTTGACGCTGTGATGAAAAACCAGCAACACAAAGTAGCAAACGATCAGCGTTTTAAATGCGTTCATCCCTAAGGTAATAAAGAACTGTTTAAGTAAGTAATTGTATATCTGGTGTGGGTCAGACTCGACTTGAATCGTACCGATGGTTTCGTAAGTGTCGGGCTGAATCGTGTGGTAAGTTAGAGCGTAATTGCTGATGATCGGCCCTTTTTCCACTTTTTTTCCCGCCGTAAATTGATAACGCCCTGACGTCACCTGAATGTAGTCAATGCCGGGTAAATTGACTAACCCTTCTAAACGTTCTTGCAGCAAGGTCAAGTCAAACGCCCACAGTGATGCGGCCAGTGTATCTGCATGCACGGTTTTTATTTCTTGATGACGCGCGTTTACAGCATTGAACTCTTTGTCGTAATCCCAATAAAGCTGAACAAAAGTCATTAGCAGAGTGACGATACCACTCAGTACAATCATGATCAGAATGATTCGTCGACCAATAACACTAAAGTAGGGGTTATGAATACTGTCTTCAAACTGCTGGGATCGGTTCATGGCTATCAACTTTTTATTTTAATTATTATGAGTATAGATAGGCTTTGTTGGTTTGCTCGTAAGCGTAAAGTTTCTGGCAAAGAAAATTTTGATATAAAGGTCATTTCACTGGCTAGACTATAAGCATGACACTAAATTGGAGAACCTTATGCGTAGTGGGTTTGGCATGGGTTGGTTATTGAGCTTTCAACTGGCGGCGGCCGATGTATTAGTCATCGAAAGCTATCGCTCCCAATTTGAATGGGATAAAAGCTACTTATTTGGTATCTACGAAGAGCTCAACCCGAGTATTGAATTAGTGACGTTCGAGATGGACACCAAGCGCATTCCCATGAATCAATTTGATAATGCTGCCGAAGCGGCCTGGCATGCTTATCGCCAGCATCAGCCCAAAGTCGTGGTTTTAGGCGATGATAATGCGCTGAGGCTGATGTTACCCAAACTCTATGATCAACCAATTTCTATTGTATTTTTGGGTATCAATGACAACCCGCGTCATCTACTTTCCGAGTTCTCGGGCCAAGCGAAAGTGACGGGAATTTTGGAGAGGCCACTGTTTGTCCGTAACTTGAGTGAAATAAGTCGTGTATTGGGTAAAACAGACCTGCGCATTAAAGTGATGTTTGACTCCGGGGTGACGTCTAAAATTGCAGGTGAGTACATCGTGACCCAATTTGAGCAGATAAAAGCTGGGTTGGGTATTGATGTGTCGGTGCATAATATTGCCACGTTCCGCGAATGGCAGGCTCAGGTTAACCAAGCTCAATCTCAGGGTGTCGATGCGATTTTCGTTGGTTTATATCATACGATTATCGATGATCAAGGTCGCAATGTTGCCGCAAGCACCATCATGAAGTGGACAAACCAACATGCTTCAGTGCCACTATTCGGATTTTGGGACTACGCCGTTGGTAAAGGAAAAACCGCAGGTGGAGTCGTGCTGTTTGGAGAAAGCCAAGGGCGCACGGTCGCACAATTAGTCAACCGAATACTCAATGGCGAAGATGCGGGCTTAATTCCGATTAAGATAGGCACTCAAGGCAGGGCGATTTACAGCCGTAGCGAGATGACTCGTTGGCAATTAAAACCGCCGTTGCAATGGCAAGCACTCGAATAAACTAGCCAAGAAACCGTTCGGGAAAATCGCTGAACACCCCATCGACGATGGCTAAATGTTTAAATTTTTCCGGTTGATTTACGGTGTAGCACCAAACTTGGTAGCCTTTATCATGCAAAGCATTGATATGCTTCTCTGAAACCCAGCGATAATTTAAGTTACAGCTAAATGCGCTAACCTCTTCTAATAATTGCCAGTCTGCTTTAGAGAGACGCTCACTTAATACGCCGAGTGCATAGCCAGGGCAGTGTTGATGAAGCTCTCGAATGATACCGTGACTAAAGCTTGAGAGCAGTATTGAACTGGGTGGGAGTTGAGCGTTATCGAGTTGCATTTTCAGGTTTTGCGCCACGTGCGCGACATTCTGGCGGTCTATTTTTACTTCAATATTGAGTGATAATTGGTGTTGGTGAGCAAGTTCAATGAGTGAGGCTAATGTCATGATTGACTCCCCTTTGAACGTCGCATCAAACCAACTTCCAAAGTCCAGTTGTTGCAACTGCTCTAAGGTATAGTCATCGACGCGTCCTTGTCCATTGCTGCAGCGGTCAATCGTGTGATCATGGCATACAACCAGAATCTCATCTTTGGTTGGTTGAACATCGACTTCGACCCATTTGAGCCCCATGTCTATCGCGTTTTGAACACTGACTTTGGTGTTTTCAGGGCAATGGCCCGCAACGCCGCGGTGGCCAACAATAACTTGTTTCATAGTTCATTCTCACTGCGAGAAGCCACCACCAATTGGGTGTCATGGGTGTGGCATAAATGTTGAATTTGCGCCGACGTTTGGTCGACAAACAGGCGATCAATTTCGCTCAGTCTACCACTGACAACTGGCGCGTATCGACCTAATTTTGTGTGGTCTGCCATCACCCAGCATTGCTGGCTTTGCGCAATAATGGCGCGGGTTAAACATGACTCTTCTGGCGTGAAATCAAGAAGTTGTCCTTTTTCATTGAGTCCACCCACGCCAAAAATGCCAATCTTGATATTAAAGCGACGATAAAATTCGGTTGTCGCTTCGCCAACGGTATCTTCATCCGAAGAGCGTACCGCGCCGCCCGCCAAGTGAATCGATAAATTGGGGTTGCGACTTAACGTCAACGCCGCATTAATGTTGTTGGTCACGACTGTGAGACCGGGATGATCGAGCAGCGCATGAGCCAGATGTTTGGGCGTGGTTCCTATTCCTAGAAACAAACTGGTGCCTTCGCTCAATTCGCTCACGACATGACGAGCGATCGCTTGTTTCGCGGCATGATTGAGTAATTCACGGTTAGTGAACGAGAGGTTATCATTGGCACTGGGTAACATGATGCCACCATGTACGCGTTTGACGATCCCTTTATCACTCAATTCATTCATGTCTTTACGAATGGTTTGCACTGATACGCTGAAGCGCTCTGAGAGCAGAGAGCTTGATAGTACGCCATGGGTGCGCTGCAAGTATGCAAGGATCTCTTTTTGTCTTGACGATAAACTCACGTGACCTCTTTAAGCGATTGCCTGTGATGGGCCTTGGGCATCGGTGTTGTGGCTCGCAGTCGGGGCGATTCGTTGTCCGTGCTCATCAAACAGATGCAGTTTATGGATATCAACGTGCAAGGTTAACTGGGGCTCCAACGCCATTTCAGGCGTCACAGCAACAAAAGGCTGTTTGCCTAAATACCCATGTACTAATTGATTAGGACCAAGTGGTTCAACAACGTGGATGGTGAGATCGAGGGTTAAGCTTCGCGTTGATGCTTGCTGCTCAGCATGTTCAGGACGAATACCTACGGTGAGATGTGATTGGCATAACGACGCGTAGTGGGGCAAATAAAGGCTATGATCCCCAAGTTTTAAGTGACCATGCTCCACTGATGCTGGCATAAAGTTCATTGCAGGGCTACCGATAAAACTCGCAACAAATTGACTTGCTGGTTGATGGTAGACTTGCGCAGGAGTGCCTATCTGTTCTATCTGGCCTTGGTTGAGCACAACGATCCGATCCGCTAACGTCATGGCTTCAATTTGGTCGTGGGTAACGTAGACACTGGTCACGCCCAGTTCGCGTTGCAATTTCTTTATTTCTAGGCGCATATGTGCACGCAGCGCCGCATCGAGGTTGGAGAGTGGTTCATCAAATAGAAACAACTGCGGATCGCGAACGATGGCTCGGCCCATCGCCACACGTTGGCGTTGTCCTCCAGACAGCTTGGCCGGTTTTCGCTCTAGATATTCTTCAATTTTTAGAGTTTTAGCGACTTTTTGGATCTTAATATCGATCTGCTCTTTACTCACGCCTCGGTTTTTTAACCCATACGCAAGGTTGTTGTATACCGACATATGTGGATAAAGGGCATAGTTTTGAAACACCATCGCAATGTCCCTCAATGCAGGCTTTTCAGTATCTACCCGCCTGCTGTCGAGATGAATTTCACCGCTCGAGAGCGTTTCTAAGCCAGCAATGGAGCGTAATACGGAAGATTTTCCGCAACCCGAGGGGCCGACAAGAACAATAAATTCGCCGCGTTGGATCTCTAAATTGATGCCTTTAACGGCCTGGTGACCATTGTCGTAAGTTTTGACTAAATTTCGAATTGATAACATAGCAGTGACATCCTTGGAAAGTCGGGCAAGTGAGTTTGGATGGCGTGTTATCACGCGTTGAGTTAGGTTATTTTTCACTTTCAACCAGTCCTTTTACAAACCAACGCTGAAAGACCACCACGACTAAAATCGGCGGCAACATCGCGAAGATAACCATCGCAAACGCAAAGTCGTAGCGTGGTGTCCGTGTTTCTCGAATATTATTGAGGAGTTGTTTAATGCCCATCACGATGGTGTTGTAACTCTCATCAGTCGTCATCATGATTGGCCATAGATACTGATTCCAACCCACGACAAACATAATGATGAAAATCGCAGCTATCATGGTTTTCGACAGCGGCAGTAAAATATCAATGAAAAATCGTAACGGCCCGGCGTTATCTAATTGCGCCGCTTCCAACAGCTCATCGGGTACGGTTTTAAAAAATTGACGAAAGAAAAAAGTGGCCGTTGCGCTGGCAATCAATGGCAGGACCAACCCTGAATAGCTGTTGAGCATTCCTAAGCTGGAGACGACTTCATACGAAGGAATAATTCGCACTTCTAGTGGCAGCAGCAAAGTGACAAAGATGAGCCAAAACCACAACGTGGCGAACGGCAAACGAAAGTAAACCAGCGCGTAAGCCGCCATCAGTGAAATAATGATTTTTCCGATGGCAAAGCCCAGTCCCATGATGATCGAGTTCATCACCATACTCTGGGTGGTCACTTCGCCGGCAAAGCCAGTCGTTTTACTCCATGCCTCTTGGTAAACATCAAAGAAATGCTCACCGGGTAGCCATTGTAACCCTTCGGTCATTATGGTATTCGGGTCATGGGTTGAGCTTGCAAAAATCAGCCAAATCGGCACTAAAAGAAATAGAGCGCCGATAATGAGAATGGCGTGATCAGAGAAGGTTTTGATAGTCATAAACATCTCCTAATGATGGTTTTAAGCCGGGCTATTACGGTTAGTAGTGGACGCGTTTTTCCACCAAGCGAAATTGAATAAACGTTAGCGAGAGAACCAAGAGTAATAGCACCACCGATTGCGCTGAGCTACCTCCGAGATCGGCCCCAACAAAGCCGTCACGGTAAACTTTGTATACCAGTGATGTGGTACTGCCGCCGGGGCCGCCATTCGTCATGGTGTCAATGACGCCAAACGTATCGAAAAAGGCGTAGGTCAAATTAATCACCAATAAAAAGAACCCGGTGGGCGCGAGCAGAGGAAACGTAATCGTCCAAAATCGCTTGCTGTCACTCACGCAGTCGAGCGTGGCGGCTTCTTTGACCGCTCCGGAAATGGATTGTAAGCCAGCGAGGAAGTAGATAAAGTTCACCGCGACTTGCTTCCAAACTGACATCAACACCAGTGCAAACGTGGCGTCAAATGGATCGGTTTGAAAACTAAAATCCCAGCCTATAGCCGCAAAAAAATCGGTTAATACGCCAATGTGTGGGTTAAACATAAAGCTGCCGATGACGCCGGCAATTGCTGGCGCAACAGCATAAACCCAAGTGAGCGTCACTTTATATGTACTTTGACCATGAATAATGTTGTCGGCTTTGACCGCGAGCAGCAGTGCGAAAGAGAGTGAAAAGAACGAAACGATAAACGCAAAACACAACGTAAAGCCGACCGATTTTAAGTACTCTTCAGAGCCAAATAGCATTTGATAGTTTTCAAACCACACAAACGTGGAAGACATTCCCCATGGATCTTCAAGCATGAACGAGAGGTACACCGCCTTGACGGCTGGATAAATAAAGAAGATACCGATAATAACGATTTGCGGTGCCAAGAAGAGATAGGGCAGTGGAGAGTGAATAAATTGTTGGCGACGTGGCATTTCGCACTCCTGATAATAGAAACGCCTTCCCTTATCACAAGAGAAGGCGGTGTGGGGTTATTGAACGGTGCGGGCGAAACGTTTGAGTAATTGCGAGCTCTCGGTTTCTACTTTGTCTAAGCTTTGTTCGACACTGGAGCTTCCAGCAAAAATATTATCGAATTCACGGTTCATGACTTCACGGATTTGTGGATAGAACCCTAATCGGTAGCCTTTTGCCCACTCGCCATCGGGGAGACTGAGCTGCTTCACGCCCACTTCAGCATTTGGATTTTTTTGGTAGTAGCCAGTCGCTTTAGTGAGCTCATAAGCCGCATTGGTGACTGGCACGTACCCCGTCGTTTTATGCCAGTACATTTGGGTTTCTGGTTGGGTAAGGTAAGCAAAAAAAGCCGCAACGCCTTTGTCTTGTTCTTGGTCGTGCCCACTGAGTGCAAACAGCGCACCGCCTCCGATAAAGGTATGAACCGGGTGATTACTCAGAGAAGACCAGTAGGGCAAATAGGTTGTGCCCAACTCAAATTTTACGCGGTCACGCAAGCCACCAAATGAGCCCGATGAACCAATCCACATAGCGACTTCTTGGCGTTCAAACGGAGTTTGGTTGGCATCCCAATCGCTTCCATAATATTTGTAGTAGCCCTTATCGGACCACTCTTTGAGCTTATTGAAATGCATTTTCATGTCATCGCTATTAAACGTCAGTTTGGTTGCGAGGCCGTCGTAGCCATTGTGTTCATCCGCAAGCGGCAGGTTGTGGCGTGATTTGAAGTTCTCAAACATAATCCACGGTGTGTGTGATTGGGAAAAGGCAATGTGGCCCGCTTTCTTGAGTTTCTCTGCGGCTTTTTCGATGTCTTCATAGGTTTTAGGAACGTCAACGCCAGCCTGACTAAGCAAATCTTTGTTGTAGTAAAGAACGGGAGTTGAGCTATTAAATGGCATGCCGACCATCTTTCCGTTGTTGTCAGCGTAAAAGTTGCGAACCCCTGCTAAGTAATCTTCGGAGTGAAAAGGGTAACCCGACTCGACCATAATGTCGGCCACGGGTTTTGCGACGCCTGGTGCGTTCATGATGGTGGCAGCGCCAGCATCGAAAACTTGGAGAATATTGGGCGCTTCACCAGCGCGAAAAGCCGCAATTCCGGCAGTGAGCGTTTCTGTGTAACTGCCTTTGAACACCGGTGTAATTTTGTACTTGTCTTGTGAAGCGTTAAACTCATCGGCAATGTGGTTGACGGTATCGCCAAGTTGTCCGCCCATAGCGTGCCACCAAGTGATATCGGTTGCTGCAAACGTCGTTCCTGAAATCGTTGCAGACAGCACGCCTGCTAGCCATAGCTTATTCATTATCCATTTCCTTGTAAGGTTTCGAACGAGACTAAGTGTGTTTCGCTTGCAGGCTATGGTGCGAAATTTATATTGCAGATTGGTGAGCTTAATGTGTCAGCTCAATGAAGCTTTGTTGACGGAACGATGGCTAAGCCTTGTGTTATCAATGTATTGGCAGGTAAATTCTGAATGTTTCATTAAGTTATTGAGCTTTGTATAAACGAAACATCATCGTGAGTGATATTTTGATCGCTTGTTGAATTTAGGTTTGGCATGATGAGGCAGTCTGAGTGAATCTGGTTCTCAGTTTTACTCCGTATCTTTGTTTGTTATGAGTAGTCATGCCTGTGAATTCAGAACGTAAAGCGAGCCTCATTTTAGTGGTGACAACCTTATTTGCCGCCTTTGGTTGGATATTTTCCAAAGAGACCATTGCTGGGCTACCGCCATTTGCCTTTGTTGGGTTGCGGTTTCTGGTTGCCTCTTTGTGCATTTTGCCACTGTGTTACCGCGCGCTAATCAATACCAATCGTCAAGCAATTGCACAAGCTGCGATGGTTGGTGTCTTGCTTAGTGGCGCTCTCCTTAGTTGGATTCATGCCATTTCCATCAGTGAAACTTTGGGGGAAGGGGCGTTTATCGTCAGCTTGTCGATGTTGATCGTTCCGCTGATTGCATGGCTGCTATTCAAACAAAAACCAAAACGTATTTTTTGGGTATCCCTCCCTATCGCCGTGATTGGCCTTGGCTTTCTCTCACTGGCTGATGGGTGGCAGGCTTCCAGCAGCCAACTGTGGTTTTTGGTCAACGCGAGCATGCTTGCGCTGCATTTCAATATCAACAGCAAATATTCGCAAACACTTCCTGTCCTGCTGTTAACCTGCATTCAACTGTTTGTCACCGGGGTGATCGCCATGATAGCGAGCGCGATGTTTGAAACCATGCCTCAATCCATTGAACCGAGTATTTGGGGATGGTTCGCGTTGAGCGCGGTTCTTGCGACCGCGCTTCGTTATGTGATGCAAACCTTAGGTCAAAAACACATCAATCCGGGAAATGCCGCACTCATTATGATTTTAGAGCCGGTATGGACGGTGGTTCTGAGCGTTTTATGGTACGCCGAGCAGCTTTCCCACTCAAAACTGATTGGGTGTGTATTGATTTTGCTCGCGTTGATTATTTATCGAACGGATGGTCGGCTGAGATTACGTGCTTATCGCTAAACGTAAGCAGACGATTGCTCTGTTTTGGTGATTATTGATGTATTTTAGTGCAGGTTAAAAAGTGTTACGTATTGCATTTGTTGTTATTTGCAATATTTATGGCTAATTTAATCTTAGTTTAAGAAATTTAGTTTAAGTTAAAACGTGTTTAGTAGGTATAATTAACATTGATATACATGAAGTTATCTCAGGGAGAGAAACATGAAAATTGGTGTTATTGGTGCGGGCGCGGTTGGCGTAGGCGTATGTAACTACCTGTTAACTATGGGCAGTGTCAGTGAATTGGTACTGCTTGATCAGAATTTGGAGCGAGCCGAAGGAGAGGTTTTCGACTTCCGCCACACTGCCGCATTAACGTTTTCTAAGAACACACACATCTTGCCGACAGATGATTATCTGACGTTAATTGGCTGCGATATTGTGGTGATCACTGCAGGAGCCCAGATTAAAGATGGCCAATCACGGACTGACTTGGCGGAAATCAATAGCCAAATCGGGGTGGATATTGCTAAAAAAATCGAGCGAGTGGCCCCAGGTGCGAAACTGATCATCGTCATCAACCCATGTGATATCGTCGCGCACTTTATTGTTAAAAATACACAATATAAAGCGCAGCAAGTGATCAGCGCTGGCTGTGTGATTGATACCGCAAGGTTAATGTCAATCGTTGCAAGCCGCATAAACCTAGACCCTAAAAATGTGTTTGGGTACGTTTTGGGCGAGCACGGTAGTCACTGTTTTACCCCAAAAAGCCTTATCTCAATTGCTGGCCAACCAGCGGATTACTACTGTGATACACATCGCCTACCACGCATTGATGCCGATAAACTGCTGGAGTCAGTGAAGCAGGCCGGGTTTGAGATTTTTAAACGCAAACAAAATACCACACATGGTATTGCTGCGAGCGTCTTTCGAATTATTCAAGCAATTATGATTAACGAACGCTCAGTGCTTCCCGTTGGCAGTATGATGCAAGGGGATTACGGGCTGAATGATGTGGTACTCAGTCTACCTACCATCGTTGGTTCCAACGGTGCGGAATCTATTTTACAACACCCATTTAGCGATGAAGAGCAGCAAACCCTGCAAGATATCGCTTCCAGCTTAAAGTCAGTGGTCGCTCAAGTTGCCAAGAGCACGGGATTAAACGCCTAGCGTTCACAAACTCAGTGAGTGGGGGAGTGTGCCCAGTAATATTGATGATGTTGCTGGGCATTGTTGTTCTCATGCGGAGTATTAAACCAGTGGCGTAGGTAATGATGGTTTATTCATCACTCAAATAATAAGTGCGGAGTATATCAATAAAATAAATTGTAATGAGAATTAAACTCAGTTAGATTTTGCAGCCCTATTCTCATCACACAATGAATAATAATGACGGGTTTTACTAAGTTTCATCCTTTGTTTCTTGCCGTATTGGCGGGGCTGAGTGCGCAGGCACATGCAAACGACGCGTTGACGTCAACCAACAATTCTACATCTCAAACGAGCAATAGCGCTGACGATTCACAAGATACAGTGACGGTTTATGGACGAGCTCTGTCAGTATACCGTGCGCAGCAAGCCAGTTTAGCCACAAAAACTGCGACCGATATTGACGATACGCCTCAATCGATTCAAGTGCTGCCACAGCAACTGATTGAAGACCAAGGTGCGCGGCAAGTTACCGATCTTTATCGTTCTATCAGTGGCGTGAGTCAGTATTCCTATTCGGGAGTGACATTTCGCGGTTTCCGCCAAGATGAGATTCTTTATGATGGCATGCGCGGTGATCCATTTAATGGTTTTGCCATTCCACAACTGTTTAACATTGAGCAAGTTGAAGTACTGAAAGGGCCCTCGGCTGCCATTTCAGGCAGTGGCGAACCGGGTGGGGTGATCAATTACACCACTAAAAAACCGACTTATGATACGCAGCGAAAGCTGTCCGTCACGGCGGGTAATCAAGACTTTGTCAGCGGTAGCCTTGAGCTGTCTGGGTCAGCGAATGATGAGTCCACTCAGCTTTACCGCATCGGTATTTATCAAGATCACGAAAATCCCGCGCGTGACAATACTGACGTACGTAATCGGATTATCGATTTAGGTTACGCTTGGGACTTTGGTGATACGACGACGATGACAGCCCAGTTTACCGACATTATTCAACATTTCGGCGGTGCTCGTGTTCGTGGCATTCCAACCGATGATGCCGGAAACTTTTTAACCGACATTGACTGGAATGCAAATTCGGCATCGGACTACCAAGATCTTGAAGCTCAAGTTTATCAACTGCGTGTCGATCATGACTTTAACGCTTGGTTAAGCGGTAATGTCACGGCCCGTTACTATGAAAATCAAGAAACACAAAAATACCATGAACCCGTGGGGTTCAGTGATACGGATGGCGATGGAGAGGTCGACTGGAGCGCGCGTCAATATCGTGACCAAGTTCGCTCTAACCAAGCGGGTGCATTGAGTGCTAACCTCATTGCAGAGCTTGGTCAACATACCTTGTTGGCGGGCAGTGATTACTATCGTGTGGATCAAGATTACGTTTACTATCGTGCTAAAACAGCGGATGGCGTTTCTGGTGTTAGTCTACAAAACCCAGACTACAGTGATAACGCCTCGGATTATACGCTTAAGTTGGCTAAGCAAACGACCTCACGTTCGGATCGTTTTGGTGTTTATTTGCAAGACCAATGGGCCGTCAACAAGCAGTGGAATCTACTCGCAGGGATTCGCGCCGATCTATTTGATGATGAAGTCCATGATTTAGTGGGCGATGAAACGAGCTCTTATAACGGCTCCGGCGTTTCTTACCGTTTAGGAACAACCTATAAAATCAGTGAGCAACTGCATCCTTATGCGGTGGTTGCGAGTGGCTTTGTGCCACAAGATGCATCAGACCAAGCTGCGTCGAATGGTGGACCTTTCGATCCCGAAGAAAGTTTGATGTATGAAGCGGGTATACGTAGCTACTGGTTTGATAATGCCCTCAATGTCAACCTAGCGGCTTACCGAACCATTAAGGAGAATATCCTTCAATCTGACCCTGAAGACTCTGATCGCTTAGTGGCATTTGGAGAAGTGCGTAGCCAAGGTATTGAAGTGGATATGTTGGCCGACCTAACTGAAAACTGGACGGCGAATTTGAGCTACGCCTATAACGATACGGTCGTGAAAAAAGCGTACGATGGTATTACCAACGCGATTGGCAAACGTTTTTCGAATGCACCCCATAATCAACTGGGTATGTGGACACGCTATGACGTAAGCGCTCTGAATTCGTCTCTCGGTTTTGGTGCTGATTATGTGAGTGAGCAATATAACCGTAGCGGGCAAATCGTGAAGTCCTATGTAGTTTACGATGCATCGTGGCAAACACGGTGGCAGCAGTGGCAGTTCCAACTTAATGTCAAAAACTTGTTTGATAAAGAGTACGCAGTTAGCGGATTTAGCAATAAAACCGGACACTTCCCAGGTGAGCGACGTCGCGTTTACCTCACCGCTAATTACCAGTTTTAATCTTAGGGCCTGAGATACTCAGGCCTTAGTTTTATCTGGCTGAAGTGATGGGCGTTGATTATTTGTATTTGGAATATGAATAATTATCAATTGATTTATTGTTTTCTTTTTATGGTTTCGGCGTACAATCGTCAACGTCTTTTTTTTGTAGCAAAGTAATGTAAGGTATTGGATTAATATGTCTTTTTCTTGGGTTGTGCGAGGCGCGGTGGCGCTGTTTTGTTTGTGGAGCACCATCGCGGCGGCGGTGACAGTGACCGATAGTCGTGGTGAATTTAGTCTTGATTATCAACCACAGCGAATTGTGGCACTGGAGTTTTCGTTTGTTGACGCTCTCGCCGCAGTAGACGTGAGCCCTGTTGGCATCGCGGATGATAACGATCCAAGTCGTTTACTTCCTGCTGTGAGTGAGAAATTAGGTGATTGGACTTCGGTCGGTACTCGTTCGCAGCCCAGTTTAGAGGTTATCGCTTCACTTAAGCCCGACCTGATCATCGCAGATGTTGACCGCCATTCTGCGGTATTTAACGATTTATCTAAGATTGCGCCGACCATATTACTACCGTCACGTCGGGAAACGTATCAAGATAACCTCAAGTCGGCGGCGATTATTGGTAAGGTCGTTGGTAAAAATAAGCAGATGCAGTCACGTTTAGCCAAGCACCATCAAACAATGCTGAGCTACGCTAAAAAACTGGCGGTATTGAATGGCAATCAGATCCAATTTGGTGTCGCGCGGGAAAATGATTTTTATGCGCATTCTTCTCAGTCTTACGCAGGTGGAGTGATCAGTGCCCTTGGTTTGAGCTCTCCTCAGGTACTCGACAATGAAAAAGCCTCACGCCAAATTAGTTTGGAGCAGCTACTTGGTCTCAACCCTGATTATCTGATTGTCGGTGATTACACAGAGAACAGTGTGGTCAAAAAGTGGCAAAAACAGCCATTATGGTCAGTGCTAAAAGCCGTTTCGAATCAACATGTTTATCACGTCGATGGGAATATGTGGGCACGCTGCCGCGGGATATTAGCCGCAGAATATATGGCCAATGATTTACTGAAATTGGTTCAATCTTAATGCATCGAGCGTTACCTCTTTCTTTTGCGGGCGTGATTTTCACGCTCGCCTTGTTTCTGACGCTAATGATGTGGGTCGCGCTATTTAGTTACTCGGCCGTTCCTGTCTCAGCAGGCGAAGCGGTGAAGGCTATCTTCTCGTTTGATCCTCAGCAGATGGCGCATGTCGTCGTTCGTGAGCTGCGATTACCTCGTGTGCTTGAAGCGGCTGTGGTGGGCAGCTCTCTGGCGGGCGCTGGCTGCTTAATGCAAGCATTGACGCGAAATCCTTTGGCCTCTCCAAGTTTATTTGGGGTTAATGCTGGCGCAGCGCTTGGCATGGCATTAGTGACAACGCTTTTTATTTCTCAGTCGATGATCAGCAGTTCACTCGCAGCGATGGTGGGTGGTTTTGGTGCATGGACATTAGTCATGACACTTGGCGGTGCATGGAAGATGGGCTCAGAACGTGGGCAACTTATTTTAGCGGGTATCGCGATCTCCGCTTTGTGCAGTGCATTAACCAAAGCCAGTGTTATTTTGGCGGAAGACCAAGTCATCGCAGTGATGAGTTGGCTTGCTGGGTCGTTTGCACATGTTGATTGGCCGACATTAAAAACCAGTTGTCTGCTGTTAGCGCCAACATCGCTGGCGGCATTATTGATCACACCCAAAATCAATTTGCTAGCGATGGGGGACGAACGAGTCAAAAGCCTTGGTGTCAATTTGACACGTTTGAGAATACTGATTGCACTGATCGTGTTGATTTTAGTGAGCATCAGTGTGAGCGCCGTTGGTGCCATCGCATTTGTTGGTCTGATTGTCCCTCATATGGCGCGAATGCTGGTGGGGTTTGACTATCGCCGGACTTTACCCGTTGCGATGTTGGTTGGGGCCTTATTGACCATTAGCGCCGATATACTAAGTCGCGCCGTCAGTTTTCCGACGGAAACTCCAGCAGGCGCCGTATTGGCATTAATTGGTGCACCTTGCTTTTTATATCTGGTGAGGAATAAACAGTGAACACTTCGCTTCGAGCGTTACTGCTCTTGAGCATGCTATGCTTGCTCGTTGTCGCCGCGAGTTTATGCTTTGGTGCGGTGAATTTAACCTTAGAACAGGTGATGGCCGGGTTTCGTCATCACAGTGAGTTTTATTTTACCGTGCATGAATACCGCTTACCGCGCACTATCCTTGCCATCTTCGTCGGGGCCATGCTGGCCAGCGCAGGTGTGCTGATTCAGGGAGTGATAAGAAACCCTTTAGCCTCTCCAGATATTCTGGGGGTCAGTCATGGTGCTGGGTTGGCGGCGGTCATTTTGATGACGTTATTTCCTGCTGTTTCTGTGTATTGGTTACCTGCGGCCGCGCTTTGTGGCGGGATCGCTGCGGCACTCATTTTAGCTCTAGTGGTAGGGGGGGATGTCAGGCCAGTACGTTTGGCTATCACCGGCGTTGCGCTGGCGGCGCTATACGGCAGCGCGATAGACTTCTTGATTCTAATTCAACCACTAGAAATCAACAATGCGCTGTTGTGGCTAACGGGCAGTTTATGGGGGAGAAGTTGGGAGCAATTGAGTATGCTTGCGCCATGGCTGCTTTTAACGCCCATAGTTTTGTGGCTTAGCCAAGCGTTAAACCTACTGACCCTCGGCGATGAAAGGGCCACCAGCTTGGGAATTCATGTCCAATGGACTCGTGTCGGTGCGCTTTTGCTTGCTGTCGTGTGGACGGCGGCTGCCGTCGCGGTATGTGGTCCAATTAGCTTTTTAGGCCTAGTTGCCCCGCATCTTGCGAGACAGCTAGTCGGTGGTCGCCATCAAATATTACTGCCTACTGCGATGTTGGTGGGCGCCGTTTTACTGTTACTGGCCGATTTTATAGCGCGTACCATCAACCCTCCCATCGAGTTGCCTGCCGGGATTTTAACCGCGATTATTGGCGCACCGTACTTTCTATATTTGCTATTTAAATTGAGATAAACAATGCAGTTACACACAGAGAATTTGATGGTTGGTTATGGACGTACTCCCATTGTTAAAGGCGTCAACATTACCGTTCCTGAAGGTAAAATCACGGCATTGCTTGGTCCAAATGGCTGCGGTAAATCAACGCTGCTTAAAGCGCTGTCACGCATTTTGCCCGCGCAGCAAGGCGTTGTGTATTGGAATGATCAACCGATTCAACAAGCTGATTCAAAGCAACTGGCTCGCCACTTGGCTTTGCTTCCTCAAGCGCAAGAAACCCCTGAAGGCGTCACGGTTAGAGAAGCCGTCGCTTATGGACGGAGCCCTTATACCGGTTTTTGGGGACAACTGTCCGAGCATGACCAACACATGGTTACGCAGGCGATGAGAGCGACAGGCGTTGACCTTTATGCAGAGCGCGCTGTAAGCGATCTTTCTGGAGGTCAACGTCAAAGAGCCTGGTTAGCGATGACGCTCGCACAAGATACGGATTATATTCTGCTGGATGAACCGACAACCTACTTAGATTTAAGTCATCAAGTTGAGTTGATGAATCTGCTAAGAACTCTACAGCGACAAGGAAAAACGGTTGTTTGTGTGTTGCATGATATTAATCAAGCGTGCCGTTACAGTGATCATTTAATTGTAATGAAAGAGGGTGAAGTCGTGGTTGAAGGAGAACCTGAACAGGTGCTTACTCGGCCGTTACTCAAACAGGTGTTCGCGTTGGAAGCGGAAATTCACCGAGATCCTATTGCGCAAACGCCGATGTGTGTCGTACGTTAAATCACTCTAATGCGAATTACATGCATAAAATCAGTAACATTTTCTTATAGATATAGCGTATTGTGTGGTTAGCTCTTATAACTGTTAGGACTATCAGTTAGGCGAATCATAGCGGTATGATTTAGACAATCAGTATATTGAGATGTCTTCGATGCTATCGGCCGCTTCGCCGATGATGAGCGATGCATATCCACTAAATTGTTTGTTAATCTGATTGCTCATGACCATGGTAACTATCGAACGATTTTTATTTCGCAGGACGGTCGTTATCATGATTGCTAAATTATTCGTTCACTACCTTTCTCTTACTAGCGATGATCGCCAATATCGCTGGGCATACCTCAACTTTGTCAGTGCGTTACTTATTGCCGTTAACGGTCTATTTTTTGTCACTTACAATTTGTTTATTGATTATTATCCCGCTTGAATTTGGGCGATGGCACTGACACTAATATTGGACGTCACCAGCGTTTACTGGTTACTGATTAAGCGCAATGTATCCGTCTCGAGCTACATATTGGTGTCGATAGTGTTCGCGTCTGATTGAACGGAGACTAAGCCGCTATACATTAAGCCCACAATAATAACAAGACGGGCTTAAAGCTGGTGGCCAGCTGATAGGTGACCTATAGCCAGTACTCATATTGACCTTTGCCTTCAGCATGAATATGCGGTGATTGGCTTTATTTTGACGGTCAAATCCATTTTTCGTTTTGGAGAATTGAGTTAGAGTCGGAACTGTGACTTAACGTAATATATATTGCTGGGCCCTTTTCTTTCGGTAACATTCACGTCTCTTATCGCGTTAACTATTAATTTTATAAATGCATTATTGTTATAAATATAATTTCCTTTAATTATTGGATAATCGACGCCTTATCTGGAGTAATTATTCAAAAATAAGCGGAGACGTTTATTATTCATTTTCCAATTAACCTTTCACTAAGAGTAAGGGTAATCTAAATATCCTTAAGGTTAGTGGAGTTATACCTTTGTTAAGACATGCTATTGATCATAATTATTATTTTTGAGTGTTGAAATTGAAACTTAGGTTAATTATAAGTAGATTTAATAGAATAACATGTAGTAATTAAATAAAATCGAAATCTACCTCTTTTGTCTGGTTATTGAGGTCGTGCGTTCTGGTTGCCAAACCCTATGTGTACGACGAAAGATTCTCGGGTCACTGGTTTATTGATGTTTGTGTTATTTATGACTGCTCATCATCGAATACATTTAAGGAGTACGACATAGTTAACTTCGCGGTATTAATTCTAGGTAGTGGCATTATTTTGTTTTCACTGATTGCGATTATTTATACATTTCGTAATAAACGTAAAACGGAAATGATACATCACTTAGCACGCTATGCACTGCGTGACGTAAGAAATATTAACGCCTATAAAAAGCAGTGGGCCATTGCTAAGGCGTTAAGTCAAAAACACGGGCACGATGATGATGTTTTTCTTCAGGAGGAGCGCCTAGAAGGCGCATTTAATGCACTTGAAGATGAGCTATATCAACTTGATATGTTGGTGAACAATCATCGTTTCTCATGGACTGCTTTGGCTCTGAATCTGCGTAACTGCTGGATGGATATTAAACTTAATACTGACAAACAGCAGAGTGTCGTCAATCTAACAGCGTTGAATGATGAATTTGAAGTGCAATACGTAGGGTTAATTGATGCCCTAGAAATGCTAGAAGAGGATGATTATTGATTGTTTTGTATTTTGATAATTATTATCATTTAGTTTAGCTGTTATTGAAAATAAAAAAGCCACCGAAGAGGTGGCGCTAAAAATAAGCGATTTGAGTTTATCAGATAGAAGAGATTTAAATTTAAACCATTTCTAATTTTTATCAAGATTAAATTACATATTCTTTCGCTTGGATCGTGAGCTGCCCGTTCACTCGCAAATTTATTAAAATATTTACTCTAATAATGCGAGGTAAAGCAATATATTTAAGGTTATTTATAAAATAAAAAACGATGGTTTGTTTTTTATATAACATTTAAATTAATTTATGGTTAGAAGTTGGTATTCTTAAAGTTTCTTAATTAAAAACTTAATATTTTCAATTGGTTATCTTTGATGTAGTGAGCTTTTTTACATCAATAGTTGGCTGTCGTTTGGGGATGTAAAGAGTCAACACACCGAGTGCTGACTCTTTATCGGTTACACTTTAAAAATCCGAATTGCGTCATCAAGGTCACGAGCGAGGGTATCAAGATCGTCAACATTGGTGTTGCAAGCCATCACCGCACTATTTGATTCGTTGATCATCTGTGAGATTTTTTCGAAGTGCTTCGCGAGTTCATCAGCGACGATGGTTTGCTCCGAAGTTGCATTCGAGACATCTTTAACCATCGTCAGGGTATCAAGCGAACTGTTTTTAATGTCTTCAAGCATGGTTGCCACCTGAGCCGAGGTGGTCACACTGTTCTCTACCGTCGGCAAAATCGATTTTACAAGGTTGGCCACTTGATCCGTTTCCGTCTGTACTACACCAATCGTATCTGTGATTTCAGAGGTGGCTTTAGCCGTGCGAGAGGCAAGGGTTCGCACTTCATCAGCGACGACCGCAAACCCACGGCCTTGTTCTCCTGCACGTGCTGCTTCTATTGCAGCGTTAAGCGCAAGCAGGTTTGTTTGTTCTGCGATATCATTAATGACATTGACGACTTCACCAATTTGCGATGAACGCTGTTGCAGTTTATCGATGTTTCCTACCGATTCTTCAAGCTGTTTGGAAATTGCCTGAATATGGTCTGATGAAGCCAAAACTACCATTTCCCCCTCGCCGCACATGGTATTTGAGCGTACTGAGTTGTCCTCAGTTTGTGTCGCGTGACGGGCGATCTCTTCAATGCAAGTTGAAAGCTCTTGTATTGAAGCGGCTGTCGAGTGGGAGGCATCAGAGGAAGCGGTTGAAGCCGCAGAGATATTCTCCATCTGGGTTTTTAATTGCGCAGTAGATGTGGTCAGTTGTTTTGAACCAGAGCGAATACTCTGCACCGCATCGCGAAGTGATTGTTGCATTTTGGATATGGAGCCCAGCAAGCTGTTATCGCTGAACTTACCTTGAATTTTCTCATCGAGATTACCTTGGGCTATATGTTGGGTAATGGCCATGGCGTAACTTGGTTCGCCGCCGATTTTGCCAAGAATATTTCGAGCGATGTAAAGGGCGATAGCAATAATGACCGCCAGCACCAATACCGACAAGGCAAGAAACGAGATGACCACTTGCCAATAAGCTTCGTTGATATCATCCATATAGGCGCCAATGCCCATTACCCAATTCCAATTGGGTATTTTGGCCATACCATTAATTTTGACGATCATTTCATCGGTGCCAGGTTTGCTGTTATTGGACACTTTGAAATCAAGCGTTTTGCCACGCAGTTGAGCGATCGCTTCTGGGTATGACTTTTGATAGGTGCCGACAACGCCATCTCGGACGTGCACTCGTGCGATGCCATTGTTGTCATTCGCCCAAATGTAGGAGCTACCGTATCGAATGCCAGATAAAATATCGACAACACGCTCTTCCGCTTGTTCTCGGGTAATTTTCCCAGATTGTTCCATTTCTACCCAGCGATTTACTTGGTTGAGGGTTAAATTCAAAATCGTTTCGATTTCATGCTTTCTCCCTTCAATTAATTGATTATTGAGTAGCTTTAATGCGAGGGTGCCATTAAGTAAAAGTGCAATCGCCATGACTGCAATTAAACTGGCCAGTTGTTTCGAAAGTTTCATGGGGGCCTCATTTCTTTGAACATCAATAAAGTGTCAATCAAATGCGCCGCGGCGCACTGCTTAAATGGGTGTTAGGTATTATTTGAATTATCATGGTTGTGTTATGCAGCATTGGACGACCCAACCCGTCCAATGCTGTTTTCTCTTTTAGTTTTGAATGTGGTCGAACGTGACTAGCGAACAAATTGACTGTCTAACCAGTCAAATGCCTCCTCTTGCATGTCTTCGGTAAAGGTGTGGCCTTTGTTTGGCCAAATTTTCGTTGTAAGTTTGTCGTCGGCTTGATTGGCATCCCACACTGAATGCATTTTGTTGAAAGCCGTTTCAACGGAGTCGATAGGAAAAAGCGTATCTTGGCCGCCTGCGAATACCAGCATTGGCTTTGGTGCACTGAGTGCGGCGATGTCGGGATAGTCAAGATACTTACTGATGGTAGGATGAAGCATGCTGAAGGCAGACTGTCCTTTAAGCTGGTTGTTGCCAGGCACCATCAAACCTTTCATGGTGCCCATCCAGCAATCGACGACGCCCGCAGTAATGTCATCAGAGAGAGCGGTGACTTGCCAGGCGCGAAAAGCCCCCATTGAAAAACCGACCGCCGCCACACGTTTGCGGTCAACTTCGGGTTGGTGGGCAAGAAATTGGGCGGCGCGAGCATCTTCTAAAGCGATGATGCCAGCAAATGACGAACCGAGATTAAAGAGGTTAGAGGCTAAGGCTTGTTGCGAGTCGGTTTTAAATCCTTCAACTGAGCGGTCACCCCATCCCAATGCATCAATAGAGAGGACGACATAGCCACGTTTCGCCAGTTCATCACCAGGATAGCGACCGGAGAAGTAGCGTTGTGCCCAATCCTGCGATGACGCTAGGCGCGCATCGTTATTCCAGGTTTCAACAAATTTTTCCTTGCCGATATCGAACTTGCTGCCGTGGTCGTGTAAAAACAGCGCGGCGGGGAATGGGCCTCGGCCTTTAGGGATCAGCTTTAAGGCCATAACGCGAGACTCCGCACTGATATTAAACACAATTTTCTGAGCAATATAATCGCCACGATCAATTTCATCGATAACCATTGGCATAAAAGGCGTTTTGTCTTGGTAGGGGAAGATCACGTCACGGGCTTTTTCAAGACCACGTTTGCGCCACTGCTTAGGGTTCTTAATGTCATCGTTCCAAGCTAAGGCAAATGGCATTCGTTCTTTGAGCTGCTCATAAAACAGCGGAAAAGTGCGATCAGGAGAATCAAACGCTTGCGTTTGATACTCTGGGCCGCTGGCAGCAGAAAATGCCGTTGAGGTAAAGCAGGTGACACAGGCAGTCGCGAGTAGGGTAATAACGTTCTTTTTCATTAGTATTTTCGTCCTTGTGAGATGGTATTATCATCACTTGAGAAATTATAAGAACGTGAAATCAATTGTCGTGATTGTACTGGCAAATTAGGATTGCCGATCGAGTTTTTAAAAAGGTGTTTTATTATTTATTGGTAGGTTGTCACGTTTATTTGTGGGCGAGTGTTATGCTGTTCTAAATGTGGTTAGTACATTGAAGCGTGGCGTCCGTGTGCTTCATGTGATTGCGAAGAAAAAAAGCGACACCTGTGTGCCGCTTAGAAATTTAAAATCAAGGTTCAGATATTTATCACTAAAGTATGGTCTTTATTCTCCGATGAACCCGCCAGTCTGATGGGCCCAAAGTTGGGCGTAAATACCTTTCTTTTCAATCAGCTCTTGATGGGAGCCTTGTTCAACAATTTGCCCTTGTTCCATCACAATTAACCGATCCATCGCGGCAATGGTCGATAAGCGGTGAGCAATGGCAATCACGGTTTTGCCTTCCATCAAAGCATCAAGGTTTTCCTGAATTGCAACTTCCACTTCAGAATCCAATGCTGAGGTCGCTTCGTCCATAATCAAAATAGGCGCGTTTTTGAGTAAGACGCGAGCAATGGCAATACGTTGACGCTGACCACCCGATAATTTCACACCCCGTTCACCGACTTCGACATCATAGCCACTGCGTCCCTGTTCATCACGCAGCGTGGTGATGAATTCATGCGCATGCGCTTGTTTGGCCGCTTCAATTAATGCTTCTTCACTGGCATCAGGCGCACCGTAAAGAATATTATCGCGAATGGAGCGGTGCAATAATGAGGTGTCTTGAGTAATCATGCCTATTTGATGACGCAGTGACTCCTGAGATACCTGTGAAATATCTTGGCCATCAATACGAATGGTTCCAGAGTTAATGTCGTAAAAGCGCAGCAGCAAGTTAACTAAGCTGGATTTACCTGCTCCAGAACGCCCGACAATCCCCACTTTCTCACCCGGCTTAAGTGTGAGTTTCAATTGATTAAACACCGAAACTTCGTCGCTGTAATTAAAGTTGACGTGGTCAAACTCAATTTTGCCTTGGTTTACCTTAAGGGGTTTGGCGTTAGGGACATCTTTGATCTCAACATCGGTTGAGATGGTATTCATGCCATCAACCACGGTGCCGATATTTTCGAACAGCCCGCTTAGCTCCCACATGATCCATTTCGACATACCTTGTACGCGCAAAGCAATACTGATCGCGACAGCGATAACGCCAACCGTCACCGAAGCGTCCATCCACAACATGATAGAAAGCGCTGCAATTGAAAACAGCAATAAATAGTTAAGAATGTCGACACTTAACAGCAGGCAAGTGGCCATTCTCATTTGGCGATATACGGTTTGCAGGAATGACTTCATACTGCTTTCTGCATACTTCATTTCACGTTCTGAATGTGAAAACAGCTTGACGGTCGTGATGTTGGTATAGCTATCGACAATGCGTCCTGTCATCTGCGAACGTGCATCGGCTTGGTCTGTCGCAATGGCTTTCATGCGCGGGATAAAATAAAACTGGATGACGATATAGAGGATAAGCCAGATAAGGATAGGCAACATCATCACCAGATCTGCTTCACCCATCATCCACACCATCGAGGCAAAATAGACACTGATGTAGACCATCACATCGACCAACTTCATCACCGTTTCACGAATCGCTAAAGCGCTTTGCATTACTTTCGTGGCGACACGTCCGGCGAAATCCCGTTGAAAAAAGCCAACGCTTTGCTTTAGCAGATAACGATGCACTAACCAGCGGATAGACATCGGATAGTTACCCAGCAATGTTTGATGCATGATCATCGAGTGCGTGAACGCCAAAATCGGCATGACCACCACCACGAGCAGGCCCATCGACCACAAGGTGTCACTTTGGTTTTGCCAAAATGTTGAGCGCTCTTGGCTGCCAAGAATATCCACCAGTTCGCCCATGTAGCGAAGCAAAGTCACCTCTGCAATGGCGACACATGCACTGAGGATCGACATTAAAATAAGCGGTATTTCATAACCACGCGTGTAATGTCGGCAAAAACCTAATAGGTTTTTAGGTGGCTTTTGTGGCTCCTCTTGGGGAAAAGGAGTGGTAAGGCTTTCGAACCATTGAAACATGAATAAATAGACCTAACGCAATGAAAAAGAAATGTGTATTTATTGACCGGAATTTGTAGAAACTCTGTTAACGATCAAAGAAATGCGCGCTCATGATAAGCGTAATTGACGCAAGACTCAAATATGAACAACTTGATTCATCAGTTAACAGAACGGGTAGGGAGAAGAAAAACCAGCAAACGGTTATCCGTCTGCTGGTTTAAAGCAAGCATTACTCAGGTTGAGTTTGCTGCTCCGGGTAGATAAGTGCGGAGGTATCAAAACCTGCTTTTTTTGCAATGGTCTGATATTTGTCGAGCTGAGCGTCAGTCAGAGTCGGTGTGCGCGATAAAATCCACATATAATCGCGATTATAGCCACTGACTAAGGCGACAGAGTAATCCGGTTCTAAGAAGTAGACGATATAACTGCTGTAGAACGGCCCGAAAAATGACACTTTGAGGTGGCCTTCGTCATTGTCGCCAGCAAATTTAGCTTTGCCAACTGCCTCGCTCCACTCATTGTCTTCTTGGTTCCACCCTTTATTAATGACTTCAACGCTGCCGTCTTCTTGCAATGTGTAGGTCGCTGATATATTGGATAAGCCCCGTTCAAATGGGTGATCGAGCCTGGCGATTTCATACCATTTTCCCATATAAGTCTGCACATCAAAGTTATCTACAGGTTGAATGTCATCAGGAATCCCCGTACAAGCTGCGAGCGATATTGCGGTAAATAGGGTGATAAAAGCACGTTTTATCCAAGCCATAGTTGTCAGTCCTTATTGATGAGATGCGAAGTAAAGATAGCTGTAAAATCAACATCATGATAGCAATTCAAACGCCAATTGTTATACGCAAGAAAAAGAATTTAGGATGAGGCTCGTTGGTGAGAGAAGTTTTGACTTCGAATTTGAGCGTTTTACCTACCCCTTTAGGGTAGTTTGGACGGTGAATTGATTTATATCATCTAACGTTTTGGCTGCGCATTTAAAAATTCACTCAGTGAAATAATTAACACTTAGGAATTCTTATGGGCAAGTTGAAACTTGTGGTCATCGGTAATGGGATGGTTGGCCACCGATTTTTAGAAGACCTGGTTGAGAAAGCTGACGTCTCTCAGTTCGAAGTGACGGTATTTTGTGAAGAGCCCCGTGTTGCTTATGACCGTGTGCATCTCTCATCCTACTTCTCTCACCATACTGCTGATGAACTTTCTCTTGTGAAAGAAGGATTTTTTGACAAGCACGGTATTCAGGTATTGGTGGGCGAGCGCGCCATCAATATTAACCGCGACAATAAAACCGTCTATTCAAGCTCAGGCCGAGAAATTGGTTATGACAAGCTGGTTCTTGCTACGGGCTCATATCCATTCGTACCACCGATTAAAGGCAATGAAAACAAAGACTGTTTTGTTTACCGCACCATAGAAGACCTAAAAGCGATAGAAGCGTGTGCTAAGCACAGCAAAAGTGGTGTTGTCGTTGGTGGCGGCTTGTTAGGGCTTGAAGCCGCGGGGGCATTGAAAGCTTTGGGCGTGACGACGCATGTGGTTGAATTCGCGTCTGTACTGATGGCAGAGCAACTCGACGCGCAAGGTGGGTTGCAGCTACGCAATAAAATTGAACGCATGGGCGTTCAAGTCCATACCAGTAAGAATACCTTGGAGATCGTTGCGGGTGGTGAACAGGCTCGTAATACCATGCAATTTGCTGATGGTTCGGCGTTAGAAACGGACTTTATCGTGTTTTCGGCAGGTATTCGCCCACAAGATAAGCTAGCTCGTCAAATGGGGCTAGATATTGCGCCGCGCGGCGGCGTCGCAATCAATGACAGATGCCAAACATCAGACGGCGATATTTACGCGATTGGCGAATGCGCATCGTGGAATGAAAAGTTCTACGGGTTAGTCGCGCCCGGCTACAAAATGGCAACGGTCGCGGTCGACCATTTACTTGGCCACAGCAGTCGGTTTGAAGGTGCTGATATGAGCGCTAAGCTCAAGCTGTTGGGAGTGAAAGTGGGTTCGATTGGCGATGCCAATGGGCGAACGCCAAATTGCAAAAGTTATGTTTATCAAAATGAAGATCTAGACGTTTATAAGCGAATTATCGTCTCTGAGGATGGTAAAAAACTGCTTGGCGCCGTGTTGGTTGGCGATACGTCAGACTACGGTGATTTGTTGCAATTAATGCTCAATGAAATCGAACTGCCTCAGCATCCCGATAGCTTAATTTTACCGGCACATGCGGGCGCAGAAAAGCCGGCACTGGGTGCGGATGCACTTCCTGAAAGCGCGGTTATTTGCTCTTGTTTTGATGTCACCAAAGGCAAAATCGCTCAAGCGGTAGCCGATGGTTGTCATACGCTGGCTGATGTCAAAGCCGCTACAGGCGCAGGCTCGGGGTGTGGCGGCTGCGTGCCGCTCGTCACTTCAGTGCTGAATGCCGAATTGGCGAAGTCAGGTATTGAAGTAAAAAATGACGTTTGCGCTCACTTTGCTTATTCGCGTCAAGAGCTGTTTCATTTAGTGCGTATCGAAGAGATTAAAACGTTTGATGAACTGCTTGAGAAGCACGGTCATGGCTATGGTTGTGAGGTATGTAAACCTCTCGTCGGATCCATTTTGGCCTCTTGCTGGGGTGAGCATATTCTTAAGCCACAGCTTGTCAAACTGCATGACACCAATGACAACTTCCTTGGCAATATTCAAAAAGATGGCACCTATTCTGTGATTCCACGGATGGCTGGCGGTGAAGTAACGCCTCAAGCTCTTGGTGTATTGGCGCAAGTCGCGGAGCAATACAAGTTGTACACGAAGGTGACTGGCGCTCAGCGTATCGGTTTATTTGGCGCTCATAAAGATGACCTGCCAGCCATTTGGTCACAGCTGATCAAAGCTGGATTCGAAACAGGCCAAGCGTACGCCAAGGCGCTGCGGATGGCGAAAACCTGCGTTGGCTCAACCTGGTGTCGTTATGGTGTTCAGGATTCTATTGGCTTGGGCTCTTACATCGAGAACCGTTACAAAGGCATTCGCACCCCACATAAAATGAAGTTTGGTGTCTCTGGCTGTACGCGTGAATGTGCAGAAGCGCAAGGTAAAGATCTTGGCATTATCGCGACGGATGCTGGCTGGAATATGTACGTTTGCGGTAACGGTGGGATGAAACCCCGTCATGCCGACTTGTTGGCGAGTGATCTCGATAAAGCAACGCTGATCAAATATATCGACCGCTTCATGATGTTCTACATTCGCACAGCGGCTCCGCTTCAACGAACTTCCGTCTGGTTTGAAAATCTCGAAGGCGGCATTGATTACCTGCGTGAAGTGATTATTGATGACAAGTTGGGCATCAACCAACAGCTAGAAGCGGATGTTGCTAAGTTGGTCGAGGCCTATCACTGCGAATGGACGGAAGCGCTCGCTGACGAATCAAAACTTAAGCGTTTTGCCCATTTCGTCAACTCAGAACAACGTGATGATAACGTTGTGTTTGTTGATGAACGTCAGCAACACCGCCCTGCGACGCTGAGTGAAAAGTACCCACAGCGTAAAGGCGATATTCTACATGTCGCTGCCAGTGAAGCCTAAGAGGAACCCCATTATGCCATTTGAAAAAGTCTGTCTTATTGACGATATCATTCCGGGGACGGGCGTTTGCGCGCTAGTCAATGGTGAACAAGTCGCGGTTTTTCGTCCGACACTCGACGAACAAGTTTTCGCTATCAGTAATACCGACCCATTTTTTGAAGCCAACGTATTATCACGTGGCCTTATTTGTGAGCATCAGGAAGCGCTTTGGGTTGCGAGCCCATTGAAAAAGCAGCGCTTTAATCTTGCGACAGGTGAGTGTTTGGAGGATGCGCGGTTTAGCGTCAAGCCATACCAAGCTCGTGTCATCAATGGTGAGGTCGAAATCGCCGCATAGTGGCAGCGCCCTCCCTTTTATGGGAGGGCAAATCCAACTGATGGAATAGCCAAAGATCTTTGAGAAGTCCCTTTGCCTATTCAATCCTAAACCTTTTAATTTTCACTTTTGATAGGGATACAATTATGTCTGCATTAAAACCTGTAGAATTTGTCCAAACCATGATCGATGTTGGCGAAGCCAAAATCAAAACGAGCACGCGTGATTTAATTTTACGCGGTGCAATGGCAGGGATCATCTTGTCGTTAGCGGTAGTGGTGGCCATCACCGCCATTACTCAAACTGGACTTGGCGTGGTGGGCGCGTTGGTCTTTCCCGTCGGGTTTTGTATTTTGAGCTTGATGGGGTATGACTTAGTCACCGGAGTCTTTGGTTTAGCGCCATTGGCTAAGCTTGATAACCGTTCAGGTGTGACTTGGGGTCGTGTTGTGCGCTGTTGGGCACTCGTCGGGTTTGGTAATTTGCTTGGCTCGTTGATTGTTGCGGGTTTGATTGCGTTATCGCTAACCATGAACTTTAGCATGGAGCCCAATGCAGTAGGGCAGACGTTTATTAAAGTGTCTACTGCGCGCACCGTTGGTTTTGAGCAATTGGGCGCAGACGGTTGGATTACCTGTTTCGTGCGTGGGATTTTATGTAACCTAATGGTGTGTCTTGGGGTCATTGGTAATATGACTGCGCGTTCAGTGGCTGGAAAAATTGCTGCCATGTGGTTGCCTATCTTTATCTTTTTCGCGTTGGTATTTGAGCACGCGGTTGTGAATATGTTTTTGTTCCCACTTGGCATGATGCTTGGCGCTGACTTTGGCGTTGCCACTTGGCTTAACTTCAATTTGGTTCCCACTATTTTGGGTAATATTGTCGGTGGGTTGCTATTTACGGCAATTCCTCTGTATCTAACTCATGCGAAAACCGCGCCTGCGTTAGGTTCTCAGTCACAAGATACCACTCAGACGGTATTTCATTCGAAGTAAGGCAATGATGGGCTTTGCCTCAAGTGAAGCCCATGTATTCCTCTGTGTGAGGATAACAAGTCATGTTCTGAAAACGGTGAATGTAACTTTTTATCCTTAAACTCCTGTACTTCTCCTTTTTATGAGGACTTGCGTAATGATGACAAATCATTCCTTCGCCGATTTAGGCTTTGTATCCTTAGTAGGCGCAGGGCCAGGCGACCCAGAGCTGCTGACTGTGAAAGCGCTGCGTGTTATTCAGCAAGCCCAAGTTGTGGTCTACGATCGTTTGGTTTCTCAAGCGATTCTTGACTTAGCCCCGACCGACGCTGAGCGTATTTACGTCGGTAAGCAGCTCGATTTTCATTGTGTTCCTCAATCTCAAATTAACCAGATCTTGGTCGACAAGGCGCAGCAAGGAAAACGTGTTGTGCGTTTGAAAGGCGGAGACTCGTTTATTTTTGGTCGAGGAGGCGAAGAGCTTGAAGTGCTCGCGCAGCACCAAATTCGTTACGAAGTTGTGCCTGGTATCACTGCTGCCGCTGGTGCAACGGCTTACGCGGGTATTCCACTCACTCATCGAGATTACGCGCAAAGTGTCCAGTTCATTACTGGGCATCTTCAAAAAAACGGAGCTCCAATCAATTGGCACTGCCTTGCACAAAGTAACCAAACCTTAGTGTTTTATATGGGGCTGAAGCAAAGTGGACATATCACTGAAAACCTGCTTCAAGCGGGGGTAAGTGGCGATATGCCGTGTGCAGTGATTGAACGAGGCACCACGGCTCGCCAACGTGTGATAACGGGGTGCTTGCAGCAACTACCGCATTTGGCGCTGCAAGCCGAAAGCCCAGCGCTGATTGTGGTTGGCCAGGTGGCCGAATTGCACCAAAAGCTACACTGGTTCCAACCTTGAGTATGCTGTGCTGATAATGAGATTAGTTAATGTCAGTTAATGATAACTAATTGCATTTATTTTCTGCAGCTTATATTCTTGCGACATCGACGTGTCATTTGTTCAAGTATTTATGTCTGCATCTTCATTCTTTTCCCAGCTGTACGTCAAATCGTCTGAAATAACACCCTATTTGTGTGGCTATGAGGGCGAGGTTGAACTGAAAGCCATTCGACCGCAGCAATCCAATGCTCAAGTCGTTCAGGAATTGTATTCGCAGATTGAACAACGCAACCCTGAGGCGGGCAGTGCATATTGGCTCACTCGAACTTGGTCCTTGCTATGTTGGCAGCCCACCTATCTTGCTTTTATTTCAGTTTATGGTTTTCAGCGCGTGCCGACGTTAACCCAACTTATTCAATATAAAACTGACTGCTTTGTAACCGGTTACCAATTTGATGAACTAACCGTCGAGCAAGGTGATCTAGAGCAGGTCATCGTTAAAGCAGGCGAGCAACTACGGCGACTGTTTGATGAATATCGAGAAGATATGGCGAACTGGACACGCATTCGCCCTGGGTTTGCTGACCATATTTTTGGCGATGCAATCATTGCGTGTTTATTGCAATGTTTTTATGCCCAGCAGGTGTCTCGAGAGCAGGTTTTTGAACACGCACGACTATGGCTTAACGCCTGTCGGTTGCCGTTATCGTTAACAGACACGTTGCTTGAGAAACTGCCTTCAGAACAGTTGGTTCAAGTACGAAAAAGCTGCTGTTTAATTTATAAATGCGATGGACGCGGGCTCTGTGCTAACTGCCCACGTTTGCCTGAAAACAAAGAATTGTTAGCGCGTTAGGCGAATGACAAAAAAATCAGTAGAGACCGAGTTACTCTCAGGTTCTTTGTTTTTGGTCATTGGAATTAACATCAAAAATCGTTACTATGGAATCTAGGTGATAATGAGATTGCTTATCAACTCGGCCATGTAACTTTTCTTAAAGTCATTGATTATTGATATGAAACTAACCAGATCCAAATTAGCCCTTTTACTAGCGGCAGTGTATTCCTCTTCTTTTTCTGCGTCTTTGTGGGCGCAGGAGTCGTTAAATCAAGCTCAATCAGTGCAGAGCAGAACCAATGCGGCTTCGGCGTCGAGCCAAAAAAACATTGATAAAAGTGCAGAGCAATCTTTGGAGTTACGTGGCGATATCGAACGACTTCAAGAAGAAGTAAAAAATATGAAAGTGTACCGCGACCACTTGTCCGCATTAGTGAAAAGCCAAGAAGGTGAAGCTGACAGTCTCGCGGTGCAAATTGAAGAGATTAAAGATACACGTCAAGGCATTGTGCCGCTGATGTATTCAATGTTGGATGGATTAAAGTCGATTGTCAGCAATGACAAACCCATAAAATTGGCTCAACGTCAGCAGCGTATCGAAAAGCTCGAGTCTTTAATGACGCGTGCAGATGTCAGTGATGCAGAGAAATACCGCCGTATTTTGGAGGCGTACCAAATAGAGATGGATTACGGCACCAAATTAGATGCGTATCAAGGCGAAGTCGATATTGATGGCCAAACTCGTCAAGCGGATATTTTACACCTTGGGCGCATTTCGCTCGTTGCACGCAATTTCGACCAGAGTGAATACTGGGCATGGAACCAGAAAACGCAGACTTGGCAAAGTGTTGACGCCAGCTTGCAACCTGAAATCAACAAAGCATTCAGTGTGGCAATGCAGCAAAGTGCTCCAAGCCTTTTGACCTTGCCAGTGTCTTTAGCAAAAGGAGAGGCAAACTAAGATGAAATTGAAAACACTCTCTATTGCGATGCTTTCAGTGACAATGTCACTTAATGTATTTGCAGCTGACTCTCTCGTAGGCTCCGCACAAACCGAACAACGTCAACAAGCGCAACATAACGCTCAGCGTGAAGCCGGTTTCAAGCAGACTCAGCAAGAGCTGCAAACGTTAAAAAACAAGTTGCAAGCAGAGCGCGAGCAACTGCAAACGCAAACGGATGAGTTGACTGAGCAGTTTAGCCAAAATGAAGACAACCTAGCACGCTTAGAAGAGCAGTTGCGACTTGAAAGTGGCAGCCTAGGTGAAGTATTTGGCGTCGTACGTCAAAACGCGAAAGAGCTGCAAAGTGAAATCCACCAATCCGTAACGAAAACCGATAACCAGCAATATGCATCGACTGTTGATGATATCGTCGACGCGAAGTCGCTGCCGTCGATGAAGCAACTGACCGGTCTTTGGAAGGCATTTGAAGAACAAATTTCAGCCAGCGGTGAGTTTTCTCATACAGAGATTAAATTTGTTGATGGTCAAGGGCAGATTTCTCAGGTGCCCGCAGAGCGTATCGGTAGCTTTGGCCTCATTACAGACCAAGGTTATGTCGATTGGAAAGGCGAGAAAGGTGAAGCTCAACGTTTTGCGAAGCAACCAGAGGATGGTCCAACCCTATCATCGCTTTCTGCTCTGGATGATGACGGCATTGTTAATATGGTGGTAGACCCATCACGAGGTGTGATGATTGACCAACTGTCGCTTACGCCAAGCCTGACTGAGCGTCTGCAAGCCGGTGGTGTTGTCGGTAAAATTATTCTTGGTCTATTGCTGATTGGTTTGATTATTGCGGTCGTCCGTGGTTCGAGCTTAGCTATCGCGCGTCAGAAAATTGGTGCGCAGCTTAAAAATCCTCAGCAGCCGGGTGATAACCCGCTTGGGCGTGTTCTTGGGGTATACAACAAAGAGCAAAATCAAACAGTGGAGGCATTAGAATTGCGTCTGCTTGAAGCGGTGGTTGATGAACAATCGAGCCTAGAAAAAGGGTTGTCGATGTTGAAACTTCTTGCTGCATTGGCGCCGATGTTGGGGCTACTGGGTACCGTAACCGGAATGATCGAAACGTTCCAGGTGATCACTCAATTTGGTAACGGCGATCCTAAAGTGATGGCCGGTGGCATTTCGATGGCTCTTATTACCACCGTTCTTGGTTTGGTGGCGGCGATGCCGTTATTGCTGGCCCATAACTTCTTGAGTTCACAGGCTGAGCACATTCGAAATATTCTTGAAAAGCAAGGTATTGGCCTTGTCGCCGAACAGGCTGAAAAAGAGCTTAAACCTTCTATGAACTCTGCGGTAGGGAATGCAGCGTAATGGAAAGCTTTAGCTTATTTGCTTGGTTGCCAGATGCTCTGATCAACACCAATTGGGTGATGACATTGCATCAGTTTATGCAGCAAGGTGGACAAGTACTTTGGTGGCTAGCCGTGGTGGTTTTGGTGTATTGGCTGCTGGTTGCTGAGCGTGCTTTGTACCTGTCTTTCTACTTTCCTAAGCAGCGTGCAGAGTGGGTTGAAAAATGGCAGCAACGTAAAGATCAAACATCTTGGTATGCTCGTTCGATTCGTGAGGGCTGGCTTGGAAAAGCGCAAAGCGATCTAACGCAAAACCTTAATTTTATCAAAGTATTGGTTGCCATTTGTCCGATGCTCGGTTTGCTGGGAACCGTAACGGGGATGATTTCTGTGTTTGATGTGATGGCCAACCAAGGCAGTAGTAATCCGAAATTGATGGCCGCAGGTATTTCACTTGCGACGCTGCCCACTATGGCAGGCATGGTGGCCGCATTAGTGGGTATGTTTGTCCACGCTCGATTGGTAAAAGCGTGTCAAATTCGAGAAGTTAAATTAGAAAAATCTTTGAGGAGTCAGAAGTGAGACTCGGTAGACGTCAATCAAAAGCAGAAGAAGCACAAATCGATTTAACCTCGATGTTAGATATCGTCTTTATCATGTTGATTTTCTTTATTGTCACCAGCTCTTTTGTGCGTGAGTCAGGTGTGGAAGTCAATCGTCCTCAGGCGTCACATGCGGTAAGCCAAAAAGACGCGGGTATTTTTGTCGCCATCACGTCAGCCAACGATATTTTTATCGATAAACGTATGGTAGATGCTGAGCGCGTTCAAGCGACGCTGGAACATTTGATACTGGATAAGCCTGATGCGTCATTAGTTATTCAGGCGGATGAACAAGCCTATAACGGCACCGTCGTTAAAGTGATGGATGCTGCTAAGGGGGCCGGGGTGAAAAACATCGCGTTAGCGGCGGAGAATCAGTAGTGAAACGTATTCTCCTCGCTGCACCAGTTGCCTTGGTTATGGCTTTTGCTGTGTTCTCGTTTATGGCGTGGATGATTGATAACGGAGGGCGTAAAGTGCCCGAATCCAAGCCGGCCCTGAGCTTTAATATGGTGATGGTAGAAAACGAACAAGATGTTCAGCGCCGCCAGCGTTCGGTGCCAGATAAACCTGAAATGCCTCAAGTACCAGAGCAAGCGCCAGTCAGTCAAGCGCAGGCAGATGTGACACCAATGACGGACATTCAGGCCGCGCCAGCGTTAGGACTTGACACCAGTATTCATGGGGTCGCGATTAACGCCCCAACATTTGGTGATTTTGGGGTCAATCAACAGGCAGTGCCGATCAACCGTGTTGATCCTCGGTATCCGCTACGCGCGCAGAAACGCAAAATTGAAGGCTATGTGTCGCTGTCGTTCACTATCGACAAAAGTGGTCGTCCAACGGATATCCAAGTCACGGATTCCGAGCCGAAACGAATTTTTGACAGGGAAGCGGTTAGAGCGTTGAGTAAATGGAAGTATCAGCCGCAAATTATTGATGGGAAAGCTGTCGAGCAGCCGAACCAAACAGTTAAAGTGGAGTTTAAATTAGCAAAATGATCAGACGAATTTTATGCTCAGTCCCTTTGCTAACGCTTTCTATGGCGAGTTTTGCCGCGCCGCAACTGAGTCAATATACGGCGATACGTGTTCAAAAAGCCAATGAACTTGCCTTAAAAGAGGAATACAAACCAGCCATTGAGGCGCTCAATTCGATAGATACCTCTCGTGACTATGATCGCGCTTATGTGGAGCGTATGCTCGGCGTTTTCTATTGGCAGGCTGGAAATAGCCAGCAGGCCATTGCCCATCTAAAAAAGGCGGTTGAGAGTCACCTGCTTGAAGATGAGCAAGGTTGGACAACACAACGCATGCTTGCTGATTTGTTAATGACTAATCAGCAATATACGCAAGCGATTAGTCACTACCAAGCATTGACTAAGAATGTGCCTCAAAATCAAAAAGCTGAAGAGATTTGGTTTCGATTGGCGCAAGCGCAATACCAAGTTGAGCAATGGGCGCCGGTTTTAAGTTCTCTAGGGCAATACCAGAAGTTTAAAGCCATTAATGAAGTGCCCACTTTGTCGTTAAAGTTGGGAGCGCAATTAGCCCTTGAACGCTGGAAGTCAGCCATTCCAACGTTGGAAAAATTGGTCAGCCTGGAGCCAAATAAGCTCTCTTGGTGGCGCCAGTTGGTTGGTCTTCAAGTGCAAACTAAGCAGTATGGTAAAGCGCTTGATACACTGGCATTAGCGAAGCTGAACAAGCTCGCGCTTTCTGAGCAAGACTTACGTCTACTTGCTCAACTTTATGCGCAGCGAGGCATCCCAGAGCGTGCCGCTATAACGCTTTCTGAGCTTGCGGGTTCACAGAGTGAGTTGAAGCTTATCACTCAGCAAGCTGTCTATTGGCAACAAGCCAAAGAGTGGGATAACGCAATTGAACAGTGGGAGCTGGCATCTCGCCAAGATAGCAAGTATCAATGGAACTTAGCACAAGTTCTGCTTCAGCAAGGCTACTATGACCGTGCGATCGTCGCGCTTGAAAAAGTCGAGCAACGTGATAAGCAGCGTAGAGTCTTATTAGCGAAAGCCCGAGCTTACTACAAGCTTAATGAGTTGGATAAAGCGTTAGTTGAAGCAAAAGAAGCGCATAACATTGAGCATTCGAAAGAATCTGAAAGCTGGATCAAATTCCTCACGAACTTGAGAAAAACCAAGCAAGGTGTTGAGAGCTAGACTTCAATCCACCGACTCAACATAAAAAAGGATGCCAATTGGCATCCTTTTTTGTTTCTTAACGCGCTGCCTTAGAAGTAGAAGCGAGTACCGAATACGATGTTAGTAAAGCTGTCTTCAAGACCATCTTTAGTTACGTTAACGTCGTCGGTTGCGATGTTGTAGTTAACTTCTGCACTTAAGGCAACATTTGGGTTTACGAAGTATTTTAGACCCAGTGCCATTTTGAAGTTAAGTGCGTTGTTGGTACCGTCATCTTTTTCAGAGCCCCAATCGCCATCAAAGCCGTGGCCGCTCTTATAGTCCAATGTTGCGAATTGCGCAGCTGCGCCAACATAAGGGACGAAGTCGGTAGAGTTAGTGAAGTTATACTCAGTAAACGCGCCGAATTCGAAGCGTTTGTTGTGCTCTGACATATTGATGCCAAGGCCACCACCGATTTCCCAATCGTCAGTGATGAAGTAACCGTAAGTAGAGTCTAGAACCAATAGGTAGTCATCAGAGTAGTCCAAGTTTAAGTTACCTTGTACTGACACTTCTTGAGTGCCTTGTTCTAGCATTACCGCTGCTTGAGAGAAAGCAGATACAGAAGCCATTGCTAAGCCTAACGCCAACGTAGTTTTTTTCATTTTAAGTGTCCTTATTTATTTGCAAGAGCCTGAGAGCTCGTGGCAATAAAATAGGACGCAGCCAATATGCAACTGTCAGAATAGTGTTAGCAAACAAAGGCTCAGGAGAATGTCTAATTTTTGCGTATGCTTTACTGTATGTTTAGTGAGAAGAAACCTGATTAATATTAAGGGAATAGAGATGTTCAGCGGAGTTGGCATGAGTGTTGGCGAGCGAATTGTCAGGTAATCACTATATACCGGTGAAAAAATGCGCGCTAAACGGAGTGTGATTTACTTATCAAGTGTACAGCAGTACTCAGCACGCCATAAAAGCTCAGTATTACTTTCGACGGTATTCAGGAGTTGTTCCCCAGACAGTTGCTGAAAAGCAAGCTTAACCGTGGTGTCTTGCTGCTCTCGAGTTTCATACCCTCGAATATGGGTAAAAGTACTGGATAAATTACGCGAGAGAAGTGCAGGGGAGATACAAATGCCAAAAGCGTCACGTTTCATGTTTGTTCCTCAAACCTTAACCGTTGCCATCCATTTTCAGGCGTACCAACTTATTCTGTCTAAATTGTAGAAAAGGCTTGCAGACTTTGCACAACAAAACTTGAGCGCTCACCGTCCTGTTATGACTTAGCTCGCAGCTTGATGTCGGTGGGCTTTCGACGTTTGCCCGCGACAGAATGTGGACGATATTAAGATTTGTATCTAAAGTTTAGCTGGCGTAAGCCAATTTTTAGACTGAACTAGCACAATAATAAAAATTTCTGAAGTTTTTCTGGTTTCCTACGATACATAGAGATAACTGTTTATAAATATAAAGTTTATCAGTAGTATAAATGTAAAGTTGTAACCAGCGTGATGTCATTTTGACGTGATAGGCGCAGAGTTTGCCAAGATTTAGTTACCTGTGATGAGTAAGAGTCGATTATGAGTGTTTCCAGCAGTACCATCCTGACCGAAAGCGGCACCAACGAGTTAGAGATCATTGAATTTCATCTAGAAAAGCGCTTGCCTGATGGCGGTACCAAAACTTGTTACTATGGTATTAACGTCGCGAAAGTGCGCGAGGTTATTCAAGTCCCCGAAACCACGGATTACCCTAACGCACAGCCGCATATGATTGGCGTTTTTTCTTCACGAGACGTCTTAACTCCACTGGTTGACTTAGCTGGTTGGCTCGGTGTTCCTACCCGTGGTGACATCGATAAAAAGTTTGTTATCGTCACTGACTTCAACCGCATGACCAATGGCTTTCTTATCGACAGCATCAGCCGTATACACCGTATTTCTTGGAACGATGTCGAGTCTCCGAGCCAGTTTCTTGAAGCCGGCGAACAAGACTGCGTTGTGGCTGTTGTGCGTAAAGATGGCAACTTGATCATGATTTTAGACTTTGAAAAAATCATCGCGGATATCAACCCAGAACTGAGTATGGAAAAATACGATGTGAAGGTCGATAAAAGCGTCGATCTTAACCAAAAAATGGTGGGTAAACGCAATGCGAAGACCGTGATGGTCGTTGATGATTCCGCGTTTATTCGAAGCCTGATTCAGGACACCTTAAGCTCTGCTGGCTACAATATCATTGCCTGTAAAGATGGTGGCGAAGCACATGATAAACTGATGGAAATCGCCGAAGTGGCGAAGAACGAAAAAATGAACGTGTCAGAGTTGATTAATGCTGTGGTCAGTGATGTTGAAATGCCTCGTATGGATGGCATGCACTTGGTGAAACGCCTGCGCGATACCGATGCATACAATGATACGCCGATTGTCATGTTCTCATCGTTGATGAGTGATGATAACCGACAGAAGGCGCTTTCTTTGGGAGCCAACGATACCATCACTAAACCAGAAATCGGCAAGATGGTTGCGATGATGGATAAATATGTATTTGGCGCTTAAAGCTCATTTCTATTGTTTGATACATAAAGCCCGGCGATTGCTCGGGCTTTTTCATTTTTGGCGAGCCTTGAAGATGTGGGAAACTCGCCAATTTGAGCCATAAAATAGAAAAGTTTCTTGCTCCTGAAAAGGAAACCCGAATAATCAATGGTTAACAGTTGTTAGATAAAGCGGAAAGGTGAATGGAAAGCGTTTTTATTGTTGTCGTCGTTCTGGTGATGTTTTTCTTTATTGTCCAGAAGCGTGTCGCTAAACAGAGCCCGCTGAAAGAGAGCCAATACAAAGTAAAAGGGGCAACGTTAAATAGCAACGAAAGCGTATTCTACAATGCTTTAGTCTCTGCGGTGGGTAATAACGGAGTTGTTATGCCCAAAGTTTTGATGACGCAAATTATTGGCCCGAAAGCCACGGACAAAAAGCAGTGGTTTATCGCCAACAATCGCATCGCTCGCAGCTATTTTGATTACGTTATCTGTGATCCACGAACTTTCGAACCTCGAGTCGTGATTGAGTTAGATAACGGCAAAGAGTTGGATAAAGGCAAAATCGAGCGCCAAAAATTAGTGATACATGTGTGTAAAAGCGCAAATCTACCGCTGATAGGCACTCATATGAAATACAGTTATCAAGTTGGGCGTTTACGTCGTTTGCTCGCCACTCACATCGAACTGATAGAACCTGATAAAGAAGTCCGTTTTTGTAAGCGTTGTGGTAGCCCAATGATCATTAAAGTGGCATCACAAGGGGATTTTAAAGGAAGGAAATTCTTTACATGTAGCCGCCAACCGCATTGTACTTACACCGAAAACTATAACGTGGTGTTTGACGATCTGGACGATGAACTATAGCTAAAAAGGTAGAGGGTTAACCGAAACGAATAATTTGCTCTTGTTGATGATCCTCGAAACAGGACACCATCACTTGGTTTCGACCGTTTTGTTTTGCCCGGTATAACTCGTTATCTGCTTTCTTTAAAACGTCTTCGAGGGAAATTAGCCGATTACATTGGTACACTCCAATACTGGCGGTTAATTTAATGGGCGTTTCCTTATCGTTAAATTCAAACGCTTCTATGGCAGAGCGCAGGTGCTCTGCCTTTTGTTTGGCTTTGTTGGTGCTGACATTGGGAAGCGCGACGCAAAACTCCTCTCCACCAATACGATATACCAAGTTCTCACCGGATAACCCATCAATCAGACTGGCTGTTTGCACCAAGACTTTGTCGCCTGTCGGATGGCCAAAGCGATCATTAATGGATTTAAAAAAGTCCAAGTCTAAAATCAAAAGTGCCATTGGTTGCTGGTCAACCTGAGTACGATAGGTTTCGAAGTTATGCATTAGCGCATGACGGTTATAAACCCCCGTAAGCGCATCTCTTGATGCCAGTTCTCCCAATGAATTTTCTGAATAGTCGCGTTTTTCTTCCAAAATATGGACAACCGCCCAAATACACGCGAAGCACAGGTAGAAGTTCACCAGAAACGCGCTGCCTTCAAAGTTCACTAGGTGGTGGAGTTTATAAGTAATGGTTATGCTTTCGACCACGAGGGCTATTGCCGTTGAAATCACGCCATAACTTTTACCAAGAACCAAATAGAACATCACGGGAAATAAGCAGCTCCATATAAAGAAGCCATCACTCAACGGAGTGGTTAATGTACCAACGATCACTAACGTGATGATGGCATAGGTATAGAGGTTAGCCACGATAAAGCTATAACGAGAATTACGAATTCGGACATAAACCCAAACGGATAAAAGGCAAAAAATAAGGTCAACAGTGGCGGGGAAGTAGTATCCGTAAGAGAAGTTAAAACTAGCCAATAGCAAAGAAACCAGTGCGAGTAACACACTGAGTCTAAACAAAATCAGAGTCCTGATCTGTTTAGAGGGATTAAACAAGTCAATGTCCATGTTTATCGAATCCTTTCGATGCTAAGTTGATATGCTAAATAGTGAATATGTTAAAATTCATAATAATACTTTAGTGCTAGCGATCAATCATATTTTGAACGAATGTCGCGTTGGCGTATGCTGTATTGTTGTAAACATGGTCACTGTCACGGATCTAGATCACGGTTTTTTTAGTGCTCGCTATCCGGTTATAACTTTTAAACTTATCAACAGCAAGGTGTAAGCGGGTCATTTTACAGATATTGGGAATAAAAAATAGTCAAACAGGTGATAAGTGCATCAAACAGCATTAAAAAGCCAAATTTCCACTTGCACCGAAAAACAACACTGGGTAATATCCTCCCCGTTCAAAGAGAATGCGTCCGTAGCTCAGTTGGTTAGAGCACCACCTTGACATGGTGGGGGTCGGTGATTCGAGTTCACTCGGACGCACCATTCTTGCTTGAATGATGATTCAGTTGAACACAAAATTTGGGTCCGTAGCTCAGTTGGTTAGAGTACTACCTTGACATGGTAGGGGTCGGCGATTCGAGTTCGCCCGGACCCACCAAATTAAACAAAAAAGCCCGCTTTTAAGCGGGCTTTTTGTGTTTAGCCTTTCAAAATTATTTCGTACTCTCGTTGACTCATGAACTCAATTTTCAACTTTCGGAGTTTATTTGATGTAAACATCGGTCAACGCGTAGGCCTATACCAATGTTTACGGCGAAACGTTTGGTTTATAGGAATAGAAAGCCGTGCCCTTAAGTGTACGCTCGGTTGATCTCTGGATCCAAAATCCATTCAGCGCTGTCGTTAAGAACGCCCATTCTTCCATTGACCGTATAAGTAGCCAATAGACAGCATCTAAACGGTACATGTTGTAGAAAATAAAAGAGAAACCCCAAAGCCTCATCGAGAGGCTTTGGGTTAATCAGAGGATGCTAGATTCTTAATTGGCACCAACGGCGGTGATTTCCTCAGCCGGAGGAATTTCAGAGCGACGTACTTCAACCAAATCCTGCGATAACTGCAGTGTGCGACTGGTCGCCAACAAAATTTCTTGGTTTAAATCTGGGTTCTCATCCAATGATTTGCCATACGATGGAATCATCTGCTTAATTTTTTGCTGCCATTGGGCTGATGCCATCTGTTCGGTAAAGCAACGCTCAAGAAGGTTCAACATAATAGATGCTGATACCGATGCTCCAGGGGAGGCTCCTAGCAAAGCGGACAAACTGCCATCATTGGCGTGAACTAATTCAGAACCAAGATGTAACTCGCCACCTCGCCCAGGGATGTTTTTAATGATTTGTACGCGCTGGCCGGCTTGGAGAAGTGTCCAATCATCTGGGGTAGCTTGCGGGTAAAACTCGCGTAATGCCTTCATTCGATCATCATTGGACTGCAGCAATTGACCAACTAAGTATTTGATAAGATCAAAGCTTTTCAATCCGACTTGAGTCATTGGCAGTAAGTTAGACGGGGAGACCGAAGCAAAAAGATCAAGCAAAGAGCCCTGCTTTAAAAATTTACTTGAGAAACTCGCGAAGGGGCCAAATAACAATACTTCCTTGCCGTTGATAATCCGAGTGTCCATATGGGGCACTGACATGGGAGGCGCGCCGACAGGGGCTTTACCATACACTTTGGCTTGGTGAGCTTTTACGATATTAGGGTTCTCTGTGACCAAGAATTGCCCACCTACAGGAAACCCGCCATAGCTTTTTGCTTCTGGAATACCGGATTTCTGTAGTAACGTTAAGGAAGCGCCGCCAGCTCCAATAAACACATATTTAGCGACTACGTTACGCTCAGTATGGCGAGTAAGATCAGTCACCGTCATTTGCCATGTGCCGTCGGAGCGTTGTTTTAATGACCGAACCTCATGTTGCAAATGAAGAGAAAAGTGGCGGTTAGAACTGAGAATATCGATTAATTGGCGGGTGAGGGCACCGAAATTAACGTCCGTACCAAAGCGCGAACGTGTCGCTGCTACAGGCTGTTTTGGATCGCGTCCTTCCATAAGTAGTGGCGCCCAAGACTTGAGTTGTTCTCTATCTTCCGAATACACCATACCTTCAAAAAGTGGTTTTGAATTCAATAATTCAAACCGTTTACGTAAAAAATTAACGTTCTTTTCGCCGGCTACAAAACTCATGTGTGGAACGCTATTGATAAACGTACTTGGATCTTGGATTAATCCACTGTCTACGAGGTAGGCCCAAAACTGACGCGAAAGCTGAAACTGCTCATATATATCAACAGCTTTACCAAACTTTACTTCGCCATCTGCCGTTTCTGGCGTGTAATTGGATTCTGCAAGTGATGAGTGGCCTGTTCCAGCATTATTCCAGCCGTTTGAGCTTTCTTGTGCGACGTCATCGAGGCGCTCAAACATTTCGATGCGCCAATTCGGCTCTAATTGCTGAATGAAGGTGCCGAGCGTTGCGCTCATTATACCTCCGCCAATTAGTACAACATCAACCAGTTCACTTTCTCGTTTTTCGTTAGGCTGGTTGAATCCATTTTGACCAGATACCTTTTTCATGGGACTGAAATCTCTCTTAATCTATAAGCAGTTTTAAGTATTTTGTTCGCGTTATATTCGTCACTGTTCCTGTGTGACCGAACTCTATTTTTATCGCTTGTTATGTCCGTTGGCCGGATTAGCTTTTACATCGCGAACAAGGATAGAGCAGTTCTATCAGTAATAAAACTACCAAAATGAAACAAAAATTACACATTTTTGTTTGTCTTAAAAATGATTGGATGGGTAAGTCAGGGCGCTGACTATTCTCGATAAGGTGTGATATATGTATCGCTATTTTTTGAAACGTGTTTTTATTTTCTGATCAATATGCCAATTAACTCGTGATTTAAACGTCAAAGGTTGCGTGTTTTCGCTTGTGTGATTGTCGGGTTGTCACGTGCAACGTTCCTAATTGGCTCTTAAATTATGAAAATTAACTACAGTATTACGCCAATGATATGTGATACGTTTTCCTCTCTGACTTGCATCCCGATTATAATCACAGTCTTTGGTACCAGCCTATGAGGTCTCATCGTAAACTTATTGGTTAATAACATGGTGTGACGTTAAAGCTTGCCTATCAATAACTTCAGGAAAATTATGATTTAAACCCTACATTTATTAATGATAAATAAATGCAAAGATCATGTTTTTTACATAATAGATTATGCCTAACAGCGGTCAGTTTTGTAGTTTTCACTCTAAGTATTTAGTTGGTTTTTGTTTATTTTTATTCTGGAAATTATCTACATTTCATATAGTTGCTTGATGCTGGCCTGGGGTGGAGCACAGTTTACTGAATATTTTTCTACGCTTGAGGAGATCAAATACAGAATAGGGATTAATTCAATGAAACCAGCACTCGTCGCATTGGCAGTGGGAGTGACAATATTGTCTCCGTATCGCTCCGTGGCTGCGGACCCAAAGCCCGCATCAAAGACAACGGTTGAGATCAATAATCAAGTCAAACAGACATTACCCTTTAGTGATAAGAAGGATTTCGAGGAAGCACAGAGGGGGTTGATTGCTGAGCAAGATACAGTAACCATCAAAAATGAACAAGGTGACATTGTGTGGGACTTAGAAGCCTACAAACAATATATCGATGTCACTAAAGCGGCACCGGATACCGTGAACCCGAGCTTATGGCGTAACGCTCAACTGAATATGATGAATGGCTTGTTTGAAGTAACGGAGGGTATATATCAAGTACGGGGTTACGATCTTAGTAATATCACTTTTATTCAAGGCGACACGGGATGGATTGTTTTTGACCCATTAATCTCTCAAGAAACGGCAAAAGCGGCCTTGGACTTTATAAATGAACAACTTGGTGAGCGGCCAGTTGTTGCGGTAGTTTACAGTCATAGCCATATTGACCACTTTGGTGGCGTACGGGGTATTGTCGATGAAGAAGATGTGAAGTCCGGAAAAGTAAAAATTATCGCATCGCACGGTTTCACGGAGCATGCGGTATCTGAAAACGTCATTGCAGGAAATGCTATGGGGCGCAGAGCCATTTATATGTATGGTGCGTTGTTACCGCGTAACCAGTACGGTGGCGTTAATGGTGGGTTAGGGCAAACTACATCGACTGGGTTAGCTACGCTAATCAAACCAACCGATACCATTGAGAAAACCGGAGATGAACGAACTATCGACGGTGTAAAAATGGTATTCCAATACACACCTGGTACTGAGGCGCCGACAGAGATCAACACTTGGTTTCCCGATAAAAAAGCATTGTGGATGGCAGAAAATACCACCAATACAATGCATAACATTCTTACATTGCGCGGTGCGCAAGTCCGAGATGCTTTGAAATGGGCGAGCTATTTACAACAAACCATTGAGATGTGGGGCGATCAAGTTCAAGTTAAATTTCAAAGTCACCACTGGCCTAAGTGGGGCAATCAAGACATTGTCGACTATTTCAAAACACAACGCGATATGTATAAGTATACGCACGATCAAACCGTTCGTCTCATGAATCAAGGTTATATTGGTTCGGAAATATCAGAGATGATTCATTTCCCTGACGAAATTGAAAATAGCTGGAGTTCACGAGGTTATTACGGAACCTTACGTCATAACAGCCGCGCGGTGTATCAGCGCTATATGGGTTGGTACGATGGCAATCCTTCTGATTTGAACAATCTGCCACCGGAAAGCGCCGCGAAAAAATACGTCGAATACATGGGTGGAGAGAAAGCGGCGATAGAAAAAGCCAAAGCGGATTTCGAGACTGGTCATTATCGTTGGGTAGCAGAAGTACTGAAACATGTGGTGTTTGCCAACCCCGAGAGTCAGCAAGGGAAACAGCTTTTGGCTGACACCTATGAACAACTTGGATATCAAGCGGAGTCGGGACCTTGGCGTTCGGTATACCTTCAAGGTGCGTATGAACTGAGAAACGGGACACCTTCCGCCGGTGGGACCAACACAGCTTCACCAGATATTATCAAAAACATGCCACCTGAGATGCTGTTTGATTACCTTGCCGTGCGGATTTTACCGGAAAAAGCAGCTGGTAAAGCATTTGCTATCAACTTAAATTTCACGGACCTTGATGAAAAATACACGCTCTACCTTGAACACTCAGTATTGAATCATACTCGCAAGCAAACCGATGACCCTGATGTCTCGCTAACCTTAACAAAAGGCATTTTAGATGAGGTACAGCTAGGTAATGTGACACTGGAAAAAGCCATCGCTGATGGTGATATCGATTTAAGTGGAGATAAAGAGGTATTTAAAGACTTTGTCGGCATGCTCGATAGCTTTAACTTCTGGTTTAACATTGTGACGCCATAGGTAGGTGACTATGTCTTATAAACTCAGTATGTTACTGAGCCTCCTGATTGCGAGCCCAGCGAGTTGGGCTTGCTCTTACGATGGTCAGTTCAGCAATCCATTTGCTGAGAGTTATCCAGGGGCATTAGATGTCGCAATTGCAACGCAACAAGCGGTGAAAAATGACGTCATCATACCCACGAAAGTTTTAACTGGAACCAATGGCTTGAGACGCGTGACTTGGTGGCTGAAAGTATGGGGCGATTCTTCACCGCCGATTCCAAGTAACAGTTATATCTACTTAGTGGATAGCCAACTTTGGGCGCAATACAAACAAGGGAAGGCAATTGCTGTTCACGTTGCTCCCCCTAAAGGAGACGTTACGGTTGTTCAACTCACGGAAACAACGCTTCACAGCCTGATCTCAGAAACTTTAACCTTTGAACATGCCTTGGATATTGGTTTGATTTTACGCACGTGAGCCTAAAGGCAAATTTGAGCTTCTACGTTTTTAGCTTAAGACAAGAGTGGTCTATGGTATCGCCAACGCAATGGTTTGTTGGTTTAAGTCGCCCTTGAGCGTATGGAACATATTGACCGCTTGCATTGAACGTGAGCGGTTTGCCCATGATTCCCGGCGGTTAAAGTCGCGCATGGTTTTCGCATAATCAATCGGTATGCCTTTCTCGATTAATTCCACATGCAGGTGTGGCCCGGTTGTTCGCCCAGTATTGCCTGAAAGAGCAATGATGTCGCCAGCAGCCACATAATCGCCGCGTTTCACCTTACTTTTCTTCAAATGCATATAGCGAGACAAGACACCATTGCCGTGTTTAATCGTAATGTAGTTGCCAGCGTAATGGTCGTGTCTTGACACTAATACTTTACCGGGCGCGACTGCCAATACTGGCGTGCCAACAGGTGTGGCGTAATCGGTACCATAGTGAGGGGTTATTCGGTTCGTGACTGGGTGACGGCGATTCAAGCTAAACGAAGAGCTAATCCGGTAATGGTGTTTAAACGGCATTTGCAGGCGACTTAAACTATTAAACTGAAATCCATCTTGATCATAGATTTGATTATCGTTGCCGCGGTAAGCATAAAACTCTTTATCGCTATTTTTATAATAGAAGGCACGAACAAAGCGCTCCTTTTTTTTATCCATATCTGTTTTAAACGCGAATTGACCACCTTTTGAAGCTTGATTTAATACATTGAAGTGATCGGTCGTTAGATCTAATAGAGACTTTACTTCTGTCGGTGTAACTCCTGTATCTAACACAGAGCTGACAAAAGAGTATTCAACGGTGCCTGTAAAAACAGTAGGAATTTTTTTGACGGTTTTTGGCTCAGATAAAGACTCGCTTACTTGAGGTTCTGATGACGACCAAAAGTAACTTGCACTTGTAATTGAAGAGGTTACCAGCACGAATAGACACAATGCTGACAAAAATACTGACTTTGGCATGATATATATAACTGACGATTAATATTAGAATTCATTGTGCTTGGGATGTTTTATTCTATTATTTTTTAAAATATTGTACATCCCAGTTAATATCAAAGTCATAGTTTAACTAGATTAATGTTTAATTAAACTATCCCACCTAAACTCCCAATAGGCATTATGACTATTTGGGCTTTCTTTATGCGTAAAATAGTCGTTTTTTTGCCAGATTGAGATTTTTATTTTCGAGCATATAATCGGCGAAAAGTTTTTTTTACGTCATCATCATGCCCATAAAATACAATAAATCATCTTTCTATTCCGCTCTGGCTAGTTTATTTATATTAACGTCTTGTGGTGGAGGCGGCGGAGGCGATAGCTCTCCGCCATCTCGTGCTACCGGAAGTATTTCTGGTTACGTTTATGATGCACCGATATCTGGTGCAGAAGTGAGTGTATGGGAATACGACAATGGTAACCTAGGGTCACTATTAGCGCGAACCAAAACCAATGCCTTTGGTGAATACTCCGTATCTATTGATTCTTCCTCACGCCCATTATTGATCACCGCTCAGGGCGGTGCGTATCAAGACCCGATAACCGGCGCAACAGTAGCAGAAAGCGATGGTAATACCCTGCGTTTTGATAGTGTGATTAACTATTCAGAAGGTGATGATGAAAGCCTGATGGTTACTCCGCTTAGTTACCTTGCTGCGGGATTAGCTGAATATCAAATCGCCCAAGGGGTGGACGATAGTAAAGCGGTCAGCGACGCGCTGGAAACGGTCAATACGATGTATGGTTTTGACGTGAATGGCACCACGCCGATTGATATTACCCGCGGTGGTCAAAGCAGTTATGCGACGAGCGGCCACCAGTATGGCGCACTGTTGCTTGCATACTCTTCGCTTGCCAAGGATCTTATTGATACCCATGGCGATACCGAAAATGTGTATACGTCAGCAAACTTAGCTTACCTTCAGCACCAAGATATCATTGCCGATGGTTTGCTAGATGGTGAAGCCATCAATGCTGCAAACGGTTTACCAATGGCGCTTTCTTATGGGCAAGTTCGCGTCAGCAGTGACTTATACACCAATACGCTTGCGCAGCACGTACTGATCGTGGTCAACGACCCGGCATTGAATATTTCCGGTACGGTAGCATCAGATTACGAGACGTTCAGTAAGAAAATCAATGCATTAGGTGGAGAAGGGGATGATGGCGTTATTCCTGCTCGTGATGAAGTCACGATTGATGAACTGCCTCCTACCGCCACTCGCACCGATTCTGATACCTTGGCCGATATTGATCAAATGGATGTCACGATTAGTGATGACATCGGTGTCGATGACGTTGAAGCCTACCTTCAGTATCAATTGGATGGTGTGTGGTCTGAACTTGAACCGTGTGAGTTGACGGATGCAGCGCCGGTTGGTTACTGCGGATTAGATTTAACGGATTTTGAGCGTGGCGTTCGCGAAACCCAGGTTCATGTGACCATTGATACCACCCAAGTGGATCATGTGTCTCTTGATGAGGATGAATTAACGAACGTCACCGCGGCGCGAGTTGTCCTTTATACCAGTGACGTACTGGGCAATGCGTTAACTGTGTATGAAGATCAAGGCATCGAAATTCCATTTAGCTGGGATAACCAAGCACCAGTTATTGATGTTACTTCGGCCAGCACCATCAACAATACTCTCACTGAGTATGTACTGCGCGCAACTGTAAAAGAAGCGGCAGAAGACATTACGTCTGTGACCGTGTCATTTAATGGTGGTACTGATGACGCCGCCGATTGCACACCTGTGATTTCACAAATCGGCAGTACCTGTGAATTCAGTAAACCCTATCCAACAGAAGATTTTACATCGAATACGCTGTTTACGATTAAAGCGACTGACAGTGAAGGTAACGTTGGGACGTATACTCATAGCGTCAGCCGCGATGATACCGCGCCTACTCAAACCATCACTTTTCCACAAAACACCACGTTTCCTTTTATCGATGCATCAGACGGTGAGAATCGCTCAGAAATTCAAGGTGAATATAACGAGTCCACTTATAGCGCAGACACGGTAATTGGCGCAGACCGATACTTAAAAATCGATTACAGCTATGGTGCCAATGGAATTGCTTCGACGATTGATGATGTCGATATGGCGAACTTTAACGTCAATTTGCTTAATCAAAATAACATTCCTTACCTTCGCGTGGTGGTGAGTGACCCAAGCGGTGAGTCAGTCATTGGTTCCTCTGCCGAGGATCTCAAATTAGTCGTCGATTACTATGTCAGTGAAAATAATGACGGTGACTATACGCTTAAAAATTCAACTTCAACTGTGGCATCAACCGATGAGGTGGTGAGTAAAATTCCGCATGAGACCATAGAGCGAGACGACGATGGCTCAGTGAATCGCGTGATTTATTATATTCCTTACAGCCGCGATATCTTTGGTCCCGACTTTACATCGGTATCGGAAGACAGCAGTCAACGTTTGGTTATCTATACCGAAGATGAATCTGGCAACGAAAGCCCTCATGAAAACGTGTATTTTAGAAGTACCTTTGATTTACCAACGATTACCGTTGTTACCCCATTTATCAATGCCCGTGCTCAACTTGAAGGGCTCAGTGCCAACGGCTCATTTACCTCTCTCGCGAGTTGTAGCACAGTGCAACAAAACGAGTCTATTGGTGTTTTGGCCTATGACGTCGCGTCGTGTGACCTCACGACCGATGTGGTCAACTATGACTTTATGCGGGTTCGCTTAATCAGCACGGACAACAGCAATACTTACTACTATCAATGGCAAGATAATGACAGCAACCGCGCGAGTGTGGATTTAAGCAATGCCAATTTTGGCGCTTATTTTGAACTTGATGGCTCACAAACTTTCTACATTACTGAACTTTCAGTCTATCAAACCGGATTGTTTGATTACTTGTGGGATCAAGTTGGAAGTGGCGACAAAACCAACGCGAAAGCGGTGGATACGCTGAATAAAGTCAATTCCGCCGTGTTCGGTACTAACAGCAGTGCCTTTTTTAGCTTTGATCCGGCAAGCACGCCTTACGCCACCAATCAATTATTAAGAGAACAGTCGATTCCGTCGAATCCTGGTGACGAGTACCAACACCGTTTTCTTGCTGAATCGATTGCGACCATGGCAGAAGACACGCCGCGAAATACCTCAGCCAATTTTGCAACGTCTTTCTACAGTGATTTCAGTTACGACGGCAAAGCCAATGGCATCGGTATTGATGGCGTAAATTTATCGCTTGATGGCTACCAACTTAGCGCAGATACCTATCGCACTGATTTGGCGAAAATTTATTTCGATAAAGTGACTGTTGATTACGATGTTGCCTCTTACCTAGCTCAGTTATACGCCGATGATATTTCTAAGGCGAATCCAATGCTCAATGGGAGCGGTGTGTTCGACTTTGAAGGTGAAAGTATTGATAAAACGCCACCAGAACCAACGGTGACGATTGCATCTGGTCGAACTTACGAAACGGTAAATAATCGAATTTATATTGCAGGCAGTATTAACGCTCAAGTGGCGATTGAAGATCCATCGGGCATTGTTGCCAGCGGTGAATATGCGCCTGATTTCGTGCCATATTGGTATGATTCGATCAATGAAAAACGTTTAGCAAATGTATCGATCAATCAAGACGCAAGCAGCAGTACCAATTATAAAAAGGTGTATAACTTTACCCTTGATTCTCAATCGGCTGCCTTGCCTGATATTGTCGAATTTGCATTAAACATCAGTGCAATGGATAACAACGGCGAGTCATACGGCTACAATGGTGAGTTTGCTTATGTTCAGTCGTTTTATGTTGATAATGACTACCCAGTCGCGACATACCAACCCCCACTGAACATCGATGGCGACACGTTGTCAGAGGACACCTATCTTAATACCAATAATGTCCATGAACTGACGTTTAATATTCAAGATGAAGTCGGGGATAAACTCGAGTCTCGTGGTTTGGTGTTCTACAAACCGACCGGTGAACGCGCTTCATACAGCTATGAGAAGTTCTCAAGCAATGGTGAAACCACCTTTAAAGTACGTTTGTGTAACGAGAGTGCGTGTGAGAACGGCGAGCAGTCTATTAACCCTGGTGATGGTGATTGGCTCGTCGTCGTCAGCGCGGAAGATAACCTAGGTAACTCGGTTTCTCAGGTTACCAGTAATGCGCCGCGTTTTAATATTCATATTGATTCTGAGCCACCAGTGGTGAATGGCCAAGCGATTGAAACCCGTTTGGGCGGTAATGAACGCTGGACGCCGGATATTGAGTGGGGCAATCTCGCTCCCGGCAGTGAAGTGAAGATAAGCCTACGTCGTGGCTCAGGGCAAACCGTTGAGTTAACGAAGTGCGACCCTGAATCTGAGGTTTGTGATCAGCCTTATTTAGTTGGCGATCAGCCGGATGTAGCGGTGCAATTGGTCGCGGACGCATTTGATTATGATGCGACTAACATCTTTTCAGTGACGGCAAAAGATAGTGCTTACCCTGCCAATGAAAGTGGCACAGGCACCTTTAGCTTTAAAGTTGATAACCAAGGACCAACCATTGCCTTTGATTCTCCTTGGGCCAAAGATTCCGTTTCTGGTGAAAGTTATCTGTTAGGCCGTGCATTTTCTGTCAACTTAGCTTCTACCTTGGACGACTCCGGCGTCGAGCAAGTTGCGCTTTATCAAGTGGGTTATGATACGCCGCTTAAGGTGATTCGCCCAACGGATGCCAGTAACCCATTTTCAATGTCATTGACCAGCTCCGATACCGACAAAATTCAGCTTGAAGAGGGTAATTTACGAACCGACCTAGTGGTTAAAGCGACCGACATCTACGGCTTTGTTTCTGAGTCAAACTCTCGTGAGGTCATGATTGATCGAGAGGGCCCAACCATTTCACTCAATGGATTTAGTGATCAAGATTACTATCTAAGCTCTTACGATTTTGACGTGATTGCACGTGACTTGTTTGAAACGGGCGGCTCGTCAGCCATCTCTTCCACGCAAGGGGTGCAAGACAACATGCAGTATTGGATGTACACCGATACGCCGCCATTAGATGGTGTCGCGGGTATTAATATCGGCGAAGACAAAGTCATAAGCTTAACTGGGCTAACCAATGGACAGCACACGTTGAGAATTGAGGCGACCGATAATCGGGGTAATTCCAAACAGCAAGAGTTCTCGGTTAACGTGAATAACGCTCGCCCGACCATCAGTGGCTATAAAATGACGTACGCCGATGGATCCGATATTGGTCAGGCGATCACGCGTGATGACGACATTTTGATTACCATGGATATTGATGACGTCAGTGGTGTGGATTCGATTGAAGCAACCTATCGTTACCTTGGTGAAGTCTCTTCAGAAGCCAGTAGCTTTAATTTTGTCGAGCAACAAGATGGCAGCTGGCAAGCGCGTCTTTCTGCTTCGCAGCTGGAGCTTGATGGTAGCTATAACATTGAAATTCGCGTGTATAACCAGACTCGTTATACCGACGCCAGTGCTCGTCAGCCCGGCGTACAGAACGCGACCATTAGTGTCCAGCGTCAAGGTGTTGAGCTGTCTATTGCTAGCCCGAGCAACTTCCAAAGCTATATTGCTAATAATAATTTAAGTGTGGTGTTCAATGTGGAAGGCGAAGTCGCGCCATCGACGATCGAATGTTGGGTTCGTGAAAATCACACCGCAGGAGACGTACCAGCGGACAACTCGTATGCGTACTCCGGCGTGATTCACGTTTCGCAGCCACCTTATGGGTGTGATGTGACAACCGATCGCAATATGAGTGACAACGTCACTCTAGTGGCTCGCGTAACAGGGACCAATGGTAAAGAATCCACTAGCTTGTTTAACTTCAATATGATGGATATTGATGCGCCGGTCGTGGATGATGGCAGTGCGTACAGTTTTACTGGCGAAAACATCTATAAGAACAGCGACGGCCAAAAAATGTTGAGCTTTGGTCTTGCGTTTAGTGATGTACTCTCCGGTGTTTACACCGACGAAAACAATACCGTGCCAACACTGACTAAAGTTAACGGCAATGTGGCGTTCACACCGGAAACTTGTACGACGCCAACCAACAGTTCGGTGACAACCTGTACGTATACGCAATTGTACGATTCATTGATTGATGGCTTGAGTACCCAGCAAAACTTCCAAATCAGTAACCTGCGTGATATTGCAGGTAATACGGCTGAAACGCAGAATATTGAGTTGGTGATTCCAACGGGCAGCCTAGATGTGGACATTACGGATCCAGCCACAGGAAGCATCATTAGTGACAGTGACAATGTTGGCTTGCGCTTGAACTTAGCGTTTAGAGTGAAAGTGTACGAAAACTCACGTATTGATGATATTACGGTGCGCGTCGGTAATACCGATTACTCTCAATCACAAAATTCGAATCTGTTCAGTACGGCTGAGCGCTGTGATGATGATTCGGATTACAACTGCTTTACCTTTAGCAATGATTTATCCGAAGAGCTTGATGGCACATCTGTACGAGTCCGTGTTACCGCGCAAGGCGTTTGGGGCAAAACCGCTACTGATTCGATCAACCTGCAAATTGACAACACCGCGCCAACCATTGGTGACGACGTAACGGTTTCGCCGTCTTCAGAAAATCAAGGTAAGGTACGTTTCCGTTTCGATATCGACGACAGTGGCAGCGGTATTGAAACAGTCAGTTATAGCTCATTCAGTCCGGAGTTTACGTTCAATAAACAGCAGGATGTCAATAACACCGCAAGCTACATTGAACTGGATGCCGAACAGCTTGAAGGGATGGATAGCTTACGTGTCAATATCACAGCAACCGACTTAGCGGGATTATCCACCACAAAAACCATCGTCGTGGATACGTCTCGCCCTCAAGTTACGCTAACGCTGGATAGCGATGTATCAATGGTCAACAGTGCGCTGCTGTTCTCTGATTCAATTCAGAACTTTATTCTAAGTGCCAATAATTCAGCCGCCATTGAAGCACAAACCTATACGGTGAGTTTAGAATCGGATGAAATGAGTAACATCGTTGAGTCTGGCAGTTTTAATGGGGGAACCTCCGCGAACGGTTCTTTCACTTTAAACACGGACAGCCAAGCGATTTATCATCTCAAAATTACGGTAACAGACACAATCGGCCGTGAGACTCAAGGTTATCTTTACAGTGGCGACGAGGTTGATAGCCGTGGCTTAAGCGCGATCGTCGATTTCAGTCAACCAACAGTCTCGAATGTCGCGGCGGTTCAAGCATCAGCTGTGCCACAAGATGGCAAATATGAAGTCACGGTTTCTGCGACAGTCAGCGATGCTAACCTGAGCAATGTCACGCCAACGCTGACCAATAGTCGCGGTGAAACATTCTCCGTTCAGCAAGCAGAATTGCCGCAAGATGGTGAAAGCCAATTGTATGTGTATCACTACCTCGTGGAGGCAGGGTCTTACACCGCCAGCATTTTGGCAACGGATGCGGCAAACAAAACCGCATCGGCTTCATCATCAGTCGCGGTTGCCGAATCATCGGTGCCAACACTGAATATCACCACTAGTCAATCAGGGACATTATCGGCGGGCGAAGAAGTTGAGTTGTCGTTTGTGTTCTCTGAACAAGTAGAAGGTTTCGATATTTCTGATGTGCATTTGAGTGCAAGTGATACCAGTAAAGTCGGCTCTTTACTATCGGCAACCTGGAATACCGCCGATAACACCCGTTTTACGGTCACGTATCAAGCGCCTCAAGATATCGAGCAAGATGTTCAAATTTCCGTTGAAGCCGGAAGCTATCAAAGCATCAACACCATTGAAGGTGAGGGGGATAGCTTAACGCTTAATGTAGATGGTATTTTGCCAACTCTCGATGGGTTAACGTTTACGCCGAGTTACCAAAAAATTGGTGAGAACGTAACGTTGCAATTGACGTTTAATAAAGCGGTGGCGTCGCCAGAGGTTAGCCTTGGGGATACCAGCATCAATTCGCTGACGTCAAATGGCGACAGAACCCAATGGACAGGTCAAGTTCGCGTGCCAAGTACCAGCAGCAACCAGCTACAAGTCTCAGTTAGTAATTATCGTGATGATGTGGGCAATGTGGGAGCGGAGAATACCCAATACAGCCTAGCGATCACGCCTAGTATTGGCTTAAATTCATTGCCTGATGTGAATTCACAAAATGTCTCAGCGGTGAGTGTGTCAGGAACATCGACGCGTTTTAATGCTAATGACAGCCTAGACCTTGTGTTCTCTGATGGAAACGACCAAGTTACCGCTAAAGCAACGGTAAGCGACGGCGGGAATTGGTCAACGCAAGCTGACTTATCAGGCTTGAAAGATGGCACGATCACTGTGACCGTCAATGGTATCAATGCACTTGGAGCGGTCGCGGATGAAGTCGCCTCGAGCCTTGAGTTAGAACAAACGCTACCAGAGCTAAGCAGTGCGTCTATGTCACTGGCGATGGCCAGTGAAGGTGATGAAGTCACCATTACTGCAAACTTTGATAAAGCGGTGAGCGAGCCAAGCGCATCAACCCTTGGTGGCAATAACATTAGCTGGACAAGCCAAAGCGGTGAAAGCGCCACATGGACGGGCAGCTATATTGTGCCGAGCCTGAATAGTGATGTTCAGGAGCTTGAACTCATCATTGCAGGCTTTAGCGATGAAGCGGGCAACAGTGGTTCATCGACAGTCGCCACGCAGAAGCTGCTGATCACACCAATGATTACGTTGAATGACGTCAGTGATGCGAACAGCAGCAATGCCGGGGCGGTGATCATTTCCGGTACCAGCAGCCGCTTTATCGAAGGCGAGACGTTAAGCGTTAAAGTCAGTCATGGCAGTCAAGAGATTGAGGAATCCGTCAGTGTGGATGCCAGCGGCAGTTGGACAGCCAGTGTCAATGTTGAAAGCTTTAGCGATGGTACTGTAAACGTTACGGTGAGTGGCACGAATCAAGTTGGCGCGATAGCAGAGCGCGCAACAGGCAGCTTTACCTTGGAACAAACGCGCCCAGCGCTAACTAGTGCGTCTATGTCACCGGCGATGGTCAGTGAAGGTGATGAAGTCACCATTACTGCTAACTTTGACAAAGCAGTGAGCGAGCCAAGTGCATCAACCCTTGGTGGCAATAACATTAGCTGGACGAGCCAAAGCGGCGAAAGTGCTACATGGACGGGCAGCTACATTGTGCCGAGCATGAATAGCGATGTTCAGGAGCTTGAACTTACCATTGCTGGCTTTAGCGATGAAGCAGGCAACAGTGGTGAATCGACAGTCGCGTCGCAAAAGCTGCTGATCACACCAACGATTACGTTGAATGACGTCAGTGATGCGAACAGCAGCAATGCCGGGGCGGTGATCATTTCCGGTACCAGTAGCCGCTTTATCGAAGGCGAGAGGTTAAGCGTTAAAGTCAGTGATGGCAGTCAAGAGATTGAGGAATCCGTCAGTGTGGATGCCAGCGGCAGTTGGACAGCCAGTGTCAATGTCGAAAGCTTTAGCGATGGCACTGTAAACGTTACGGTGAGTGGTACGAACCAAGCTGGCGCGATAGCAGAGAGCGCAACAGGCAGCTTTACATTGGAACAAACCAGCCCGGAACTAAGCAGCGCGTCTATGTCACCGGCAATGGCCAGTGAAGGTGATGAAGTCACCATCACTGCAAACTTTGACAAAGCAGTGAGCGAGCCAAGTACATCAACCCTTGGTGGTAACAGTATTAGCTGGACGAGCCAAAGCGGTGAAAGCGCCACATGGACGGGCAGCTATATTGTACCGAGCTTGGGTAGCGATGTTCAGGATCTTGAACTCATCATTGCTGGCTTTAGCGATGAAGCAGGCAACAGTGGGTCATCGACAGTCGCGTCGCAAAAACTACTGATCACACCAACAATTACGTTGAATGACGTCAGTGATGTGAACAGCAGCAATGCCAGCGCAGTGACCATTTCCGGTACTAGCACCCGCTTTAGCCAAGGTGATACGTTAAATGTCAAAGTCAGCAATGGCAGCCAAAGCGAAGACTTCACTGCCAACGTGGAAGATAACGGCAGTTGGGCGGTCGTTGCCCATGTAGAAAACTTTAGTGATGGCACAGTGACCATCACCGTAAGCGGTAGTAACCACGTTGAAGCAACTGCAGAAAACGTCACCGGTAGCTTTGAACTAAAACAAACTAAGCCGACACTGAATGACGCAAATACCACTATTTCACCGCAAAGTGCTAGCGAAGGTGAAATAGTGACCGTCAATGTAACCTTCAGAGAAGCAGTGAGTGCCCCGACAGGTTCAATGTTAGGCAGCGAAACTATTGCATGGCAAAACCTTGGCGGCGAAAGCTCTCAGTGGCAAGGTACAATTACGGTTTCAAATCTCGATAGTCAAAGTGACGAGTTAAGTTTACAAATTGCAGGCTATAGTGATGCGTTTGGTAACCAAGGTGAAGATGTGACGTCGACGAAAACCTTGTTAATCACGCCGACGCCGAGCATTACGATTAACGCGCCAAGCGATATAACCGATGATGCAAGTTCGGTTGAAATAAGTGGTACTAGCCTTCATTTTGACGAAGGTATCACTGTTAACGTAGTCGCGACAGATGTGAATAACGCTGAGGTGTCTGGCGAGGCACAAATTCAAAGTGATGGAACTTGGAGTGTCTCTTTAGATTTGAGCGAACTGGCTGACGATACAATTAACATCAGCGTTGATGGTGTGAACCAATCGGGCTTAAGTGCTCAAGATTCCCAGAGCTTTAATAAAAACTCGAGTGGAGAGGAGATAACCATGAATCCAACTTTTGAAATAAACACAGACCGAGATAAAAATAAACATAGAGACTGGCAGTTAGCTGCATAGGAAAAGGCGAGCAATAGCTCGCCTTTTTTGTGTTTAAAATAAATTTTGGGATCAATGTATCATTTTTTAATATTTAATATCGGTGCTATTTCTTTAGTGATAGAGCAAATGATTAGTTTAATAGTGCTAATCACTAACTGCTCCGACTAACTTAATATTATGGGGCATGAATAGTGTTATAAAGCCTGTTTCTACCTGGGTATATGTCAGATTGCGATTCCAATCGATTAATATATAGTGCACCCACTCGCTCCAGTACGGGGTGACGTCCTGCTTGGGTAACGGCATGTTACCTAACCCTTTGGTAACTATATGATTACTGAACCGAATTGATTCGAAGACGAGAACGTATTTAGTTACATTGAGTGGGAGTGAAAACTCCCACTTCTTTTTCTTTTCAAGCTCACTTCTATTATTTATTACCGTATATAGCTAGGTATATTCACTATCCATAAAGAGATCATTCTTTGGTTGATGCAATTAATTTTTGCCAGTAGAATCCATTTACCAAATCGAATATCTAAGCCTTATCAGCTTAAAATCACCGCAGCCATAAATTTACCAATATTGGTTGTGGAGACGTTACATGCATTTAGTTTGCAAATTTATACCGGGCTCTAAGTTAACGGAAAATGAGCTCCAATTTGTCCTTACACCTGATGAGTGTATAGGGCAGCTTTCGCGTATGCGAAAATTATCAGACGTATTAAGTCAGCTTCCTAAATCTCTTTCTGAACAGTTGGCGCCCTCTGCAAAAAAAGACCTTCACAGCCTTTTTATTGCCATTAAAAATCAACTTAGCAGTGCGCAGTGGGTGGCAACATCGCCGCTTAATCGAAAAGCGCCGATCTCACAAGCTCAGCTCAAAGCCACGCCCAAATTCGCAGCTTTAATCGAAAGTGTTTCCGGTTCACAAACCGGCCAAGTGCATAAAGCCGCTTATCAAATGGTGACGGATGATGTGCCGTTGCCACGTGTCATGACGTACACGCCAGTGACGCCATCGCCTGATCATAAAATTGTGGTGGAATTTGCTGGTCAGTGGCCAAGCAACGCGGCGTGCTTAATGCTCGGTAAAACAGAAGCGCAAAAAGAAAAAGTCACGGTCAGCCGAGTTGACCATGATCATAAACACCGCAGCTTAGCGACGTTTAAAGACCTAGAGAACGAACCAAAAACGCTCTACATCCGCATTCCATGCCCAGGTCAGCCAACACCCATTTTGCTTAAACTGGCAGACGATTTAACTCCCGTCGATAAAGACACCAAAATGGATGAGTGGGATAACGTGCTGGTGCCGGTTAGGCCGCTTGCCTACCTCGACAGCAGTTTGGATAAAGCCAAGGCCTCTGAGCTTCAAGGCGGCTACTTATACGTATTTTGGAACAACAAACTTTGGCGTGAATTGGAAATTACCGAAAAAGGCTATTACCAAGACATTGACGTTGAGTATTACCGTCAACTTGAAGCAGAAGAGCAGCAAAAAGAGCAGCCACGAAATATTCCACGAGTGGCAGACGGATTTGCCATGCCACATATTTGGATGCCTTACAAAATCGCCGGAGAAGTGCAACAGCAAGAGACTGGCTTAAAGCTGGTGTTCTCACCCAAACAAAAGCGCTTTAGTCAAATTGAGGCGCTGGAATCAGATACTGATAAACTCGCTGCTGCCAGCACACCGCTAGATGAACTAACCGTTTACAGCGATTCGCAAATCTTTTCTGCCCAAGAACATACCTCGGATGTGGTCAGCGCGACTGTTCACGCCGTTACCGAAGACGATATGCCATGGTTAAGCGCTCAGCAAACCGTGGTGCGCAGTTTTGATAACAGCAACACCGTGGTGGCGTATGTTGATGGTAAAAACAGCGGCTTTATGGTGCGGGTGGAAGTGAATCAAAACGAAGGTGAACTTGAAGATTCCGATTATCAGAATTTGATAGCCATTATGGAAGATACCCAAAGTGATTGGAAGGTCAGCGAAGCGTTCGGTCTTGAAGTAAAAAATGGCTATATCGAAGCGCTAATTAGCGGCTTACCTGCCGATGGTAAATTCAACCTGTTTTTGGCCAACAGCCAAGGCAGCGATAGCCTATTTCCAGTATTTAGTGAATTAACCTATGACCAAGTCATCAAAGAACCAGAGCCGTTTGATTCTGCTGCTGAATGTGAAGAGTGCGAAATCGACGAGCAATTACAACAAATGCAAGTAGCAGAAAACCAACTGCTGGATTCAATGAAACAACTTATTTTTGGCTAGAACTATGAATAAAAAAGTCCTTACTTCAGCTGCGGTTGCAGCAGTGGTCGTTATCGGTGCTGGCACAGCCTATTGGAATTCCAAGCCTAGATCAGCTCCAGAAATACAAGAAAGAATCGATAGAATTGTTAAGAGCAGAGAATGGAATATATTTGGGAATGGAAAGCAGCGCATTCCTTCTTGGGATATCACTATCGAATTACCTAAAAACATTACCTTAGAAAAGTGGGATACAGTACATAGCCAACCTCAAGTGATGTTTAATTACGGGCGAGATGGCACGATTTATACCATGAATATAAACGGGTCAGATATGCGTCTACTGCTGGATCGTGAGGAGTTAGGGAAACTGCCGACGGGCTATAATGTTCGCTCTCCGAATGGCCGATATTTATCCACGCACTATTCGTTTAATTTAGATAGAACTCCCTGCCTTATCTATGATTTAAAAGACCGTAAGATTGTGGCTAAGATGCGCACTTGTTGGGATGGCACCTTTAGTCAGGATAGTCGCTCTTACTATTATTCTGATACCAGTCCCATCCATAATCAGCCACGTAAAATTGACCTTGCAACAGGTGCTGAATCTAATGTGTTGCCTGAGAAATTTACCATAGACGGTGAACTTTATTATCCCGAAGTTGACACTCAAACGTTTATGATTAATGACGAGTTGAATCTATTAATTTGGTCAGGCTCTAAAACTAATCCCGCCGGTGAGATTATTAAACGAGTACAAGCGGGGTTTGATTTAGATACTTTAAAAATAAAAGAGGTTAAAAATTACTTAGATCCTGCCTGTCAAGACCAATTTGATTATAACCCCAATCAAAACTACTTTATTTGTGGTGATAATATGAGCCGTGAAAATTACGTGTTCTCTAAAGCGAATCCCAATAAACAGATAGTAAATGCACCTATCCGAAATGTTATAAAACAGGGAGCCTGGTACTTCAAAGAAAATTCTGGTAATTACGGTAATACTTTGCTGCGTTATCGCCAGCCCAATGAAGCTGGAATGTTCGATAAAATCACATATTATTATGACTTACAGTTAGGTAGTAAAGACGATTATAAGAGCCTTAATCACTTGAACCTGTTTATTTCTCAACATCTAGCACAACAGTTTGACCAAGTGGATCTAGGCAGTTTTTTCCCGCCAATTCCGACTCAAGAGCAATACGACGAATCCTATCAACGTCAATTAAAATCGCGTCAGGAGGGAAAATAATATGCCCGCATCGCATAATCAGCGCCAGCTGTATTTAATGGGGCGCCTTTATGGTCGTAAGGGTCAGCCCGCTAGCCGTTATTTTCCACTGCCGTTTGAAACCTTAACCGCGCCGGAGCTTAAATTTGAAAATAAACTGAGCATTGACCCACAAAGTAAAAATTCCGTTGTCGAAGTCACTGCGGCGAATCCTATTGCGGTGAGTGATAAACACGGGGTATTAAATGTTCTCAGTGAAGATGTTCAAACCGGGCAACTTGTCCGTAGCCCAGTTACGCAAAGCAGTGTAAAGTCTGTGAAAGGGAAAAATACACTTTCTCAGGTGCTGTTTTTTCCTAGCTACCTTGTTCCCATGACTCAACTTGCCCTGCAAACCGGCGCAAACCAAAGTAGTGAACAAACTTCACCAACAACCGGTTGGTTAGAACAACTTTATGGCTATCTCAAAGACAGTGCCGAGAATCAGGCAGACGACTGCTGCGTCGATATGGACGCGGTTGATATTCATGTTGATGGCCAATGCTTGCAGCTGCCAACAGATAAAGCGTTATTAACTACCGAATACTTTACAAATTACAGTAATTGGTTAAATGCCCATAAAAACCGCCATATATTAGCGCTCGAAGTGCCGCAGTTTTATACCATTCAAATCGTCTTTTCTTCCAAAGATTATGAGCGAGCAACAGTTACATTAAGTGACTTAAGTGAGCAAATCGTTACTAATAATACAGGTTCAATGGCCGATATTGTCGGTGACCAACCAAGTAACGAAAAAGGCCAACCTGTATCCCTGGTTCAAGTCGTTGCTTACACTTACTATGATAGCGATGGTAACGAACATACAGAACACAGTTATGTTGCAACCTTTTGGATTCAGTCACCAAAAGTATTAACTCTGCCGGAAATAGAACAGTTTTCGAGAATAGATATTAGTTTAGAATCCATGGAGCAGAAAAATATAGATTCTGCTATCGCTAAAGGGATTCCTCATAAATACAGTTTAAAAGAAAACTTATTTAAGCTACCGATTCAAACCCTGGCCGGGCGCTGCACATTAATTAATGGCGATCCTATCAGTGTGGAAGAAGCGCTGCTTAACCATGCGCCGCAGTTTTACACCAATGTAATGGAAACCATGGTTAAACAGCCGTTTGATCTGCCAGAAAAATTGGCGATGAACAACACGGTGGGGGCAAGTTTACCGCAGCAGACCTGGAGCGTTATTCAAAACAATAAAGGTATGCTAGAAACCAGCTTTGGGGCGTTGGAAAAAGGCGTCTCTTGGATCACTCTCGCAAAAGTTGCCAGCGCCGCGACCTCAGAAGCGACTGGGTTTACTGATACCGTCAATAAAGCGATAGGTGTGGGCCTTGCATCGGTTGGTTTTATGAATACTCTCGGTGAGCTTAATACGCACTATGATAATAAGTTAACCCGAGCTGGGAAATCAGGAGCTAAGGCCCTATCGAAAGCACTTGTTTTCGGCGAAAATACATCGCCCCATGTTCGCGCAGCAATGTCACTTGATGAATTATTTGGTCATACTTCATTAGCCCCGAATTTTACGACTCAGTCCTTTAATCCATTACTCCGCGGTGTCGGTAAATTCGGTTCGTTTATTTTAGAAAAAGCAGACCCAGTGCTAACGGTGGCTGATACCGTTAATGGCTGGGGAAATTATGGACAAGCAAATCAAGAGAGCGACAATAAAGATAACGCACTGGTTGGCAGTATTAACCGATATATGAATGTGACCTCTTCACTTCATGCATCGAAATTGGAGGCTTTCCAAAAAGATAACAGTGCAGCACAGAAATACCAGCAAGCGATTCAGGCTCTTAAAAAGGTACTAGCTAAAAAATTTTTTGACAGCAAGCGCCATGTTGCTATTGATGAAAAAACTGCAATTGGAGCGTTATTGCGCTTGGATGCAACGATGTTTGAGTTTAACAGAGCAACGCTTGTTGAAGGTCAAGAATCTTATAAAGCGATTGCGACCCAGTTAGAACAAATGACCGATGCACCTTTTGAAGTCGTTATTACTGGGCACACCTGCATTATCGGATCTGAAGACGTGAATATGCGTCTTTCAGCAGAGCGCGCTATTGCGGTAAAAAATGCGATTTTTGAAGGTTTTAGCACTCAGTCTGCTAAAGACATTTGGGAGCCGAATTTTAAAATCGTTGCGAAGGGCTTCAGTGAACCCCTACCGGGTAATAAAAATCGGACAGAGCAAGAAAGGCGGAAAAATAGGCGCGTAGAGATCTTTTTTAATCTATCGACGAGCGTTCAGTATCCTCCAAGTCGAGCTGGGTTATATGAAGTCGAGAAGTCTGCGAAGCAAAAGATTCTTGCGAATACTGGTGCTGGTGAAAGCTTGATTTCCTCTATCAACCAAACGATTGATGCAACTCTGTTAGGCGTATCCGCTATATTTCCTCCAGCAAAAGCAATTGCCGCGGGCAAAATGGCGCTAGAGCTAGCGCTGCAGGTAATCGAATTTATAGAAAACACTTTTCAAGAGAAGAAGTATCAGCTGTTAGATGAGATCAATACCATTCGTTACCAAGACTTAATGGCTATTAACACCTTCCTTGCCCATAGCGACACTCAGGGAATCGACAACGTTCATTTACGTGCTTATATGAAGCGAATGACCGCGCTAAATGGTTTAATGAGATTATTGAAAACCTATCAGTTAGCTCAGCTACAGGATTCCTTTAACTCGGTCATACAGAAGTCTGCCGCCCATTCGTTTTCGGACTTTGATATCTTTGGTTATATCGATGAATTTATTCTTAACGATGATTGGGATTTGGATATTTCCCTATTAGGGCCGGAAAATCTTGATGAAGTATGGCTAAATCAAAATGGTTTTAACAATGATACAACGGACTTATTTGGTGGGCGACTTATTCGCATGGGGTTTGCGAATGCTTCTGCTGTCGTTAAGCAATATACTGCTGATGAGCAAACAGAGGCAATTCGTACACAAGCGTCGCGTTACAGTCAATATTTTCCTATCCATTATCGAGCGAGCGAAAGTGAAGATCGTTTTAAAAGCTTACTGACCGATACCATTCCTCAAGGATTAGATGAGAAAATTTTTAAACAAATTGCTGTCTTTGTTCGTCAACCATATAAAGGTGATAATGGGTCTTTACCCTCACAAGACGATTGGGTACCTTTCGCGGAATATTATGATCTTAATCACGGTCAGATAACGCCTTATGACAATATTAAAGTTGTTGCGATTGTTGATGAGGAAAAAGCAAAATTTGACGGTAAGAAAGTTAGTCCATTTTTACCTGTGAACTTAGTTGTTCACTCTCAGGGCTCGAATGAGGGAGCTTGGCACTTTTTTGATTCTAAAGCGTCATCACATATCGAATATGTGCGTAACCTGAATCGTTCGGAGTTTTCTCCCCGAGAGATTGAAGCACTGTCACTGTTCACTGGAGATAATGCAGAAAAACAGTCGGTTATAGGAGTCGTTATCCAGCCAAGTTATTTCTTTGGTACACGGCGTATCTTTGGCATTCGCCCGATTGCCGATTATGATAGCCCGGTAATGAAAGCGCTGTTTGACTCGCAGTCAAAATCAATCTCTTCTGGAGCAAGGCAATATTTATCTTATTCAATGTCGTTACAAGTTCCTGGGCAGAGTGATACTGAGAAAGAGATCGATCTCATTGAACTTTCAAGTATGGGGAAAAAATATACACCTTGGTTTAATATGACATTAAGTCCAACTCGTACCTATGAGTTTACTAAGGACTTTAAGAGCTTTAGTCCACCACAATTAGCCGATGGTTTATTTTATGAAGAAAGCTTTCTTCAACCCCCTGAGCTTACAAAAGAGCTAAGCTATCCTAAAGTTTTTGATTCGGCAGAGGCTCTGTTCTATGTCCAGCAAAGCGGAAGTGTAACTGATAAGCGGGTCGATGAGGATATTTCAAAAGATCCACTGGTATCAAATTCTGGAAAATTACGTGGAAAAGTCTATAACTTTGATTGGGATAAGGATGTAACCGGAACACTGATAATAAAAACAAAACCCGATGATCCGCAAGAATTGATTGATCAAAAGTACGATGTGAACGAAATCCCAGTGGATATCAAATTTATTGATCAAGACCGATTGTTTGGAACCAATAATCGTCCTGTAACAAACATCAAGAGCATTATTAGAATAGGCAATATTATCAAAGATAAAGGGGGCTACAAGTTTAACCCTACCAGATTGCATCCGCGTATCAAGCATGAATCACTTAAAAACTTAGTGAATGAGTTTCGCGCATTTGATAGCTCTGAGTTAGAATTCTTTAGTTTGAACGGGGAGGATAAGACAGAATTGTTCGCTAATGTCTGCGAACTGAGCTACATAAACTTTTTCGGCAACGAGGTAAAAGGCTTAGTGCCGATGCTAAAACCTGCAAAAGCCTATTATGTTTATGGTCAAGCTGGTGTGAAATTTACCGCTCATATAAATGGACCTCATAAATCAGGTTTAGATGACGTGACAAGTAACGTTATACATATTTATGATGCGGAGGTGAATGTCATTCCAAAGCGTTGGCTTGAATTAAAAGATAAACAATATGAGATCGACATAGCCCAGAAGATGAATGAAAGTAAGACAGATGGGGAGCTATACGAGAACCTAAAAGGCAACCCTATAAAATTCCTCCCTCATTACAATCTTCAGTGTTGGATGCAAGTCAGTGATGATTTTGATTCTTTAACTCCAGAAAGGATTAATATGCTGGGTGACTGGGTTAAATAAATAAAAAACCGCCTTCGGGCGGTTTTTTATTGACTGACGTATTAAACTCTAACAGGGTTAGGGAATTAACTGGCGGCTGAGATATCGTACTTTTTCATTTTGTGGTTTAAGGTACTCAGCGGCAGCGAGAGTTGTTCTGCAGCCTTTTTGGTGTGCCAATTACACGCATTGAGGCAGTCAAGAATCACGGTCTTTTCGTATTCGCCGACAGCTTCTTTAAGGCTCACCGTTGCTTCGTCGAGCAGGGCTTCTTCTTGTTGCGTGCTCACTAACTCTTCATCTTGCTCGTCAATTTGCGCTTGCACTGGCTCAGGTGGCGCGACCACACTGACAGCTTGCTCTGGTGTTTCAAACCCTTCGCCAATTTCGACTTGGGTAATGGTTTCAAAATCGGAGAGCAGAACGGCGCGTTCAACGATATTTTTCAGTTCACGCACATTACCTGGGTAGCTGTACTCAAGCAGTTGCTTACGTACGTTGGCGCTCAGCCCCGGCGCTTGTGGTAACCCTAATGACTTCGCACTTTGCTGCACAAAGTGTTCCGCTAAAGGCAAGATATCGGTGTCGCGATCACGAAGTGGCGGCAGGGTGATTGGGAACACATTCAAACGATAGAATAAGTCCGCACGAAAATCTCCGGCTTTGATTTTTTCCATCAAATGGCAGTGGGTGGCGGCAACCACGCGCACATCAACTTCAATCTCTTTGCTCGCTCCGACTGGGCGAACTTTACGTTCTTGCAGTACTCGCAGCAGTTTCGCTTGCAGTAACAGTGGCATATCGCCGATTTCATCGAGAAACAGCGTACCGCCATCAGCGGCTTCAAATAGGCCAACTTTGTCTTTGTCTGCGCCCGTAAATGAGCCTTTCTTATGACCAAATAATTCAGACTCTAACAACTGCTCAGGAATTGCCGCGCAGTTTTGCACAATCAGCGGCGCTTTTGAACGGTTAGAATTTTCATGAATGTACTTAGCAATCACTTCTTTACCCGCGCCAGTTTCACCACGTAGCAGTACGTCAACAGGCAGCGCTAGCACTTTGTCTAAACGGCGCAGGACTTCGAGCATTTGTTCGCTTTCTGCTATCGGGCCATCGTAATGGCTTTGTTTGCGCTTTTTAAGCTGCTGATTCTCACGGGCGAGGGCGGCATTGTCTTCACTGAGGCTTTTGATCATTTGACCGTATTGCTCAAGCCAAGCGGCTTGGCGAATACTGTTTGCGGCCATATGGCAAAATGAGGTGAGGGCGTCTTCGTTGTCAATCACGTTAAGATCAAATAGCGCTAGCAAGCCAATGGTTTTGCGATCGTCATCGACCAGTGGCCACGCCAGCAAGTTTTGGCTGCGTAGGCCCATGTTTAGCTCTATCTGATAAATCGCATCACAATCGTAGCCGTTGTATTGATACAAGTCGTTAATCAGCACCACTTCACCATTATGAATCGCGTAGCTAAATGGGTCGGTTTCGCTGGCCAGATCAAGCGACAGAGGCTTCCACGGATGTGAAACCATCGGCTTTTCGTTGTGATGAACGATACTAGGAATCAGTGCTTGCCCTGTTTGGTCAAGCACATAAATTATCCCATGTTTAGACAGCGTCATTTGCCGCGCAGCGGTAAGCACCGCATCGAGCGTTTGCGCAAGCTGAGTGCGATCAGCCAAAGACTGGCTGATCGCGAGCAGAGCGCTACTCAGATCATTCTGATTAGCTGAACGCATAGGCTAGCGTTCCTTGCTCATCCACAGACACCGTGATTTGTGTGTGTGAATCATCTTTATCGTTCATCAACAATTGAGTGGATAGCTGAGGCAGTAACTGGCGGTTAATGACTGCGTCGATGTTACGTGCGCCCGTCTCCGCTAAGCGGCAGTTACCCAGTACAAACTCGACCAAATTATCGTCATAGCTCAGCTCAAGTTTGTGGTGGCTTTGCAAACGCTCAGACACTTTACCAAGCTTGTGGTGAATAATGTTGGTCATTGCATCATCAGAAAGCGGGATATATGGCAATACATTCATACGTGCAAGGAGCGCAGGTTTGAAGTATTGATTCAGCGTTGGACGAATCGCTTCGGCAATCACGCTGGCTTCGATGTCTTTTGACTGTTGAACCAAAGATTCAATTTCGTGAGTGGCAAGGTTACTGGTCATCAAAATCAAGGTGTTTTTGAAATCAATAGTGCGGCCTTCACCGTCATTTAACGTGCCTTTATCAAATACTTGATAGAAAAGGTTCATCACTTCCGGATCGGCTTTTTCAACTTCATCAAGTAACACAACGGAATAAGGGCGCTGGCGAACCGCTTCAGTCAACATACCGCCTTCTCCGTAACCAACATAACCCGGAGGTGAGCCAATTAAACGTGACACCGTGTGCTTCTCTTGAAACTCCGACATGTTGATGGTGGTCATAAAGCGCTCACCGCCAAACAATTGGTCAGCAATGGCCCGTGCCGTTTCAGTTTTACCAACACCACTTGGACCAACTAATAAGAATACGCCCGTTGGCGCTTCTGGGTTGCCTAAGCCAGTTTTCGCCGTTTGAATGCCTTGTGCAAGGGCATCAATCGCGTATTCTTGGCCTTTGATGGCGGCGATAAGGTTATCTTTTAAGTTCAGCGTGGTTTGCGCTTCATCTTCAAGCATTTTGCCCATTGGGATGCCTGTCCAGTCAGAGATGACATGGCTGACTTCATCTGGGCCAACTTCAAAATGAACCAGTGGATTTCCTTGGCGAATGGCATCAAGCTGCTCTTGGCATGCGGCGATTTCAGCGCGCACTTGTTGCTCGTCAAGCTCGGCGTATGGCGAAACCTCTTGTTCATCGTCTTCTGGTTCTGGTTGGGACTCACCCGAAACCAACTGATTCAGCCGCTGACGTAGAGCGATCATTTGATCGATCTGATCTTTTTCTTGTTTCCACTGCGCCTCTTGGACGTCCAATTCAGCTTGGGTTGCTTGCATATCTGCTTTGAGATCCGGAATACCCGCTAAGCTGTGCTTATCACCCGTTTGTTGCAGAGCATCACGTTCTAATGCTTCAAGCTCACGGCTTTGCGCTGCCAATTTTTGTTGCAGCGCTTCGACCGATGAAGGCACTGCATTAAGGCTGATGTTGACGCGCGCACAGGCGGTATCCAGCACATCAATCGCTTTGTCCGGCAGTTGGCGCCCCGAAATATAACGTGCAGACAACGCAGCGGCTGCAGTAATCGCATCATCGCGAACATAGACATTGTGTGATTTTTCATACGCTGGGCGTAGGCCGCGAATAATCAGCGCGGCTTGATCAGGTGATGGCTCATCTAATTTCACCAGTTGGAAACGACGGGCAAGGGCTGGATCTTTTTCAAAATATTTCTTGTATTCCGACCAGGTGGTGGCCGCGATGGTTTTGACTTCGCCGCGCGCAAGCGCAGGTTTTAGCAGGTTAGCTGCATCACTGCCACCGGCTTGGTTTCCACCACCAACCAGGGTATGCGCTTCATCGATGAATAAAATGATCGGGGTTGGTGAGTTTTTCACTTCGTCCAATACGGCATTAAGGCGTTTTTCAAATTCACCTTTAACGCTAGCACCAGCTTGTAAAAGCCCCATATCCAAGCCGTAAAGTTCAACACCTTTGAGGTTATCAGGCACTTCACCTTGGACAATTTTCAGCGCTAAGCCCTCAACCACGGCAGTTTTACCAACGCCCGGTTCACCGACGGCAATCGGGTTGTTTTTACGGCGACGCGCAAGAATATCAACAATTTGGCGAATCTCTTGATCACGGCAAAAGACAGGGTCAATCTCGCCTTTGCGCGCCTTGCCTGTGAAGTCGGTGGTGAACTTGCTCAGCGCTGAACCGTCTTCACGTGCTTGGGTTTTTTCCGATGTCGCCACTTGTGCTTCAATGGATTGGCTCGTGAGTTCAGCAAAGTTACGTTTTAGGCTATCTGGGTTGACGCTTTCAAGAATCGTTGAGTAGCTTTGTTGCCCATAGCGTAGAGGGTTACTGACTAATGTCAGCAGTAGGGCACCGGTGCGAATATGGGTTTGCGATAAATCGAGTGAGGACATCATCCAACTTTCTTGAAGCCACTCAATCAATAAAGAAGAGAAAACGGGTTTACCGCCGTTACCTGTCGAAGTGCCATCTAATGACGAACGAACTGACTGACGCAGTAGGTTTTCTGAACAGTCAAAATGGGCAAGCAGGACATCGAAATCGCTATTTGGGCGCTCGAGCAAGCTTAAAAGATAGTGTTCAATTTGAACTTCATTGGCCATTTCTGATACTGCCAGCGCCGCTGCATCTTCGAGCGCAACCTTAGCAATAGGGTGAAGACGTTGTATCAGTGAAGAAAGATTAATATTTATCATGCTTATTTTAGTAAGTTCGTGAGTGAATGAAATAAGCGCAATTATACTAAACAATAGAAAAGCTTTTTTTTAAGCCGTGGTTTTTACTAGGCCATTTTAGGTATTTTAATCTAGGTTGTTTTCTTTATTTATCTATATATAGAATCGAATTCTTTCGAAACGTTTTTTTTATTAGTTAAAGTAACTTTGTTTATAGTTAATCTAACTTATTTTACATTTTGGAACCCCGTTACTTTGCCTTTGTGAGTCGATAACAATAAATTAGGAAGCTGAAACCATTTCTTGTGAAATTTTCCAAAATATTGGAAATGATAATTATGTTTATAATGACCGTATTTAAGTAAGTTATTGAAAAATATGGCAATTAAAAGTTGGCATGTTGATTGCTTTAATGGTTTCAGGTCGCGGTGATAAGCGATTTGGTGAACTCAAGTAAATTAAATTTCGATTTTAAATAAAGAAGGAAATAACAATGCCAACTCCAGCATATATGTCTATCTCTGGTGAAACTCAAGGTGATATCACTAAAGACACTTACTCTGCAGATTCAGTCGGTAACTCATGGCAAGAAGCTCACGTTGACGAATTCCTAGTTCAAGAACTAGACCACGTTCTTACTATTCCACGTGACCCTCAAAGTGGTCAACCTACTGGTCAACGTGTTCACAAGCCTGTTGTTGTGACTAAAGTTCAAGACCGTAGCTCTCCACTACTATTTAACGCACTTGTTTCTGGTGAAAAACTTCCTGAGTGTGTTATCCGTTTCTACCGTACTTCTGTACAAGGTAAGCAAGAGCATTACTACTCAATCAAATTGATCGATGCGCTATTGGTTGACATGCAAACTCGCATGAACCACTGCCAAGATGCAGCAACGTCTGACCGCGTAACTGAAGAAGTTCTTAAGTTCACTTACCGTGCAATCGAAGTGACTCACGAAACTTGTGGTACTGCTGGTAACGATGACTGGCGTGCGCCACGCGAAGCATAATCGCTACGCATTATTTATGAGGGCCAATGCTTGTTGGCCCTTATTCCTTTATTAGTATCAGGTAAAAGATATGGTTAATGATGTAGAATTTAAATTTCAAGTTCCTGATTCAGGGCATGAATTCAAAGTAGAAAGTTTTCAGGTAACAGAAGAACTCTCAAAACCATTTCGAGTTAGTTTATCATTACTTTCACTTGATGCTGATATCACCTTTGATGAGCTGATTCGTAAACCAGCTCATCTAATGCTATTTGGCCAAGGGGTAGGAACCGCAAGACATTTTAGTGGTGTGATCAATGAAGTCCGTTATTTAGGAACGGGGCGTCGTTTTTCGCGCTATCAAATTACCCTTGTGCCGCAACTTTGGTTCCTGACTCAACGTCAAGACTTGCGTATTTTTCAGCAGAAAACGGCACCGGAAATCATCTCTGAAGTTCTCGATGGTGCATCAGTTACTGATTACCGTTTAGAGCTCTCTGGTAGCTACACCTCCAAAGAATACGTATTGCAATATCGTGAGACTGATAGCCATTTTGTTCAGCGTATGTTGGCTGAGCACGGGATGTGGTATTACTTTGAACACAATGACACCACGCACACCATGGTCATCGTTGACAGTAACGATACGATTGCAGATTTAGTCAGTACGCCTTTGAACGGCTCTTATCTTGGCCCCATTGTCTACCATTCTGATGCAGGCGGCGTTGCTGATCGTGAACATATCACCGACCTTGAGCTCGTAAACCGCGTCAAGACCGGCATGGTTACCTACACCGATTACAACTACGAACAGCCCAAAATTCCACAGGAAATGAGCGCTAACGGCGAGCTGGATCAAGACTTAGCACTGTTTGACTTTCCTGGCCGTTATGTCGATCCCGCCGATGGGCAAGTTCGCTCTGGCGAATGGATGGCTGATCACGTGGTGGAAAACCGACAAGTAGAAGCATCGAGTGATGTGATGCGCTTGGCGACCGGTTATAGCTTCAATATCGGCGACCATCCGCGTGCCGAAATCAACCGTGATTACTTGATGATTTCTGTGACCCACAGTGGCCATAATCCGCAAGTACACGAAGATGAAGCCAGCGGCTTACCTACCACGTACCATAACCAATTTGTGTGTATTCCACGTGATGTCGAATACAAAGCGCCAAAATTGCCTGCCCCTATGGTTGATGGCCCGCAAACAGCGGTTGTTGTTGGCCCTGCGGGGGAAGAAATTTACACCGATAACCTTGGCCGAATTAAAGTTCAATTCCACTGGGATCGCTACGGCGCCCAAGATGAGCATTCAAGCTGTTGGATTCGTGTCAGCCAGTCGATGGCGGCGCCAACATGGGGCGCCGTGTATTTACCACGTATCGGTCATGAAGTCGTAGTGACGTTCCTAGAAGGGGATCCTGACCGTCCATTGGTCACTGGCGCGGTGTATAACGGGCTGCATTTCCCTCCGTACTCGTTGCCAGAAAACAAAACGCGGACTACATTCCGTACTCAAACTCACAAAGGCACTGGCTACAACGAACTGAGTTTTGAAGACGAAGCCAACCAAGAAGAAATCTATATTCACGCCCAAAAAGACATGTCAACCAAGGTGCTGAATAACCGTTATCGCGATATCGGTCAAGACGAGTTCTTGAAAGTGGCTCGTCACCAAACCAATGAAGTCAAAGGCGACCATAAAGAAACGATTGAAGGGCACAAAACCACACAGGTTAATAGCACCTTTACCGAAACCGTCGAGCAAGACGTCACGGTGACTTATAACGCCAACGAAATTCAAAATGTTAAAAACGACAGCACCTTAGAAATTGGTGATAACCGCACCACCAACATCGGTAAAAATGACGATCTAGATGTGGGTGAAAACAGTAACCTAACGGTCGGCGCATCACGAAGTGCCGACATCGGTGCCGATGATAACCAAACCGTGGGTGGCAACCTAACTGTCTCAGTGAAAGGCAATACGTCTTATAAAGCAGATGGGGCAACTCAGGTGATCAGCGGCGACAAAATCGTTCTTAAAACCGGTGGGTCATCATTGGTTATGAGCAGTGATGGCACGATCAAATTAAGCGGTTCAGCAATCACCATTGAAGGTAGCGACAAAGTCGTGGTGAAAGGCGGCAACGTAGCGATTAACTAATTATGCAAAAAGATTTGGAATTAAATGAAATCCAACTCTTCGAACAGCAAGAACCACGTGTTCCTTGCTGTTCGCGTTTTGGCACCATTATTGGCATTAATGAATCATTAGACAGCGTTCGTGTAGATTTTGAAGGAAACCCATTTGGGCAACCTATTTCTGCAAGGCTAGGGCGCAATTTTAAAAAGGCTGAGCTCCAATTGGCGATCGACAATCGCTTCCAATGTCGTATTGAGTTTATTAATGATGACATCAGTTTACCGATGGTCACTGATATTTTGTTTTCGATTTTGGATGATTCTGACGAACTCGTCCTCAAAGCGAAACGAATTGTTATCGAAGGTGAACAAGAGGTGATGGTACGCAGTGGTGATACAGAGACTCGCTATAGCGGGCGTGATAATCGAGTCACCACCAAGGCCAAATACGTTACTTCACAAGCAGAAAAAGCCCAGAAAATACAAGGTGGCACCGTTGCTATCAACTAACAGTCAAATGGGCAGAGAAGGTTAAATGCGGCAAAGAATTAGTGTTGAACACATTGAAGAGCCATTGAGTGCAGAGGTTCGACAATCTTACCTTGATGGCATTGAACTGGAGATAAACCAATTGAGCCAACTGGATCCTATCTGGTTGGCTTTTTGCCAAGAAAAATTAGGGCTCGCCAACGAGTCTTTGAATTTCATTCTCAATCAGTGGTTACGTCTTCATCAACGAGGCTTCCCAAGCCATGAACTTGACTACCTGCGCTTAATAGAACGTCAAAACCGTGAGTTAAAAGATGTCTATGTAGCAATGTTTCGTCTCGCGCCAGGATTGATTTATCAGCTCAAAAACAGTGAACCGCAGATTTTCGTTTGGTTGATGCTGCAACCGGAGTTTGGCCAATCGCAGCAGCATCGTGTGGCTGGTTTAGAAAACCTGAGTCAATTGACCCCCAAACAAGCCAATATACTGGTTGTGCAATCTTCGCTTGATGCGCTGGATAGGGATCTGGTGAGCTTGATAGAAGGGGAGGCTCCTTATGCTGAGCCGTGCTTTCAGTGGCTTAAACTGCGTCAAACCTTATCCACTTCTTTGTGTAAACGCTGGCTCAAATTTGAGCGTATTGACGAACGAGCGCTCAATACCACGTTGGCTCAATTGAATGATCGCGATGCGATAGAGTGGCTCGATGAACATGCCAGTGGCGAGCAAATGTTGTATGAACGTTTGCTTGTTAAGCAGGACAGAAACACCTGGTTTCGCCAGTACTTCGGAATTGAACCAGCGGCTTTACCCTCTGCGATGGTGGCAACCTATGCCAAACTTCTCGAGCTGAAAGAGTTTGAATGGTTTGATATTCAAAGTGAACATGCGGCCTATCACTATGCCTTAGTCGGTGACACCCAGTGGACAAAATCCGTGATTGAGCATTTAGCCACGGTAGATGAAAGTGACGGCGAAACCTGGTTGCAGGCTCTATATGTCGTTTACGGTGAGCGTCTTCCACTCAACCATTTGCAACTTGGTATCGACTATCAGTGGGAAGAGGCCGTTGCCAATTTACAAACTTGGCTCGAAACCGGGGATGAGCAACTTTCACTGCCTAGCCGTTTGGGCTTTGCCTTTGGCTTTGAATCTTCGCTACGGGCGATGTCGGATAGTGCAATCAGTGCTGATTTTCGAGATTGGATTTGGCGTCAGATTTGCCTCGGTGCTCGAGTCTACGTGCCATGGGACATGTCAATGCCGACTCGACAGCAGCAACAGATATTAGACAAGTTAAAGCAGAACAAGCCTGCGATGGACCGCTTTAATCTGAGGAATGATCATGCAGTTATGGGATATTGAACAGCACCCAACACTCGCGATTAAGGGGCGTTTTCAACGTGATGAAAATGGCCATGAGGTTTGGGTTGTCAGTGTTAAGCGTGTGTGGAGTTTTACTCAGCAGCAGTGGCTTGCGGCTGACGACATTGAGATCTACGATGACCCTCTTTATGCGGGGGAGCCCGGTTTTTCTGCTTTGGTGCATGACCATGAGTTTCCAATTTATCGCCAAAATACCGATGTGATTGTGTCGGGTAAAGCACGTACTTATGCTAAGCGACCAGTAACATCGATGGAATGTCGCGTGTTACTGGATGGTCACATTGACAAAACCTTAGTGGTGCATGGACCCAGAGATTGGATTGAGCACGCAGGTAGTGTGACGGTGTCACTTGCAAAGGATTTTGTCACTCAAGAGATGGATTATCGATTTGCGTTGGGCGGCGATGAAGCACGTAACCGCCTTGGCGGCGGCGTTGCCAGTAACAATCGCGACTTACTAAATCAAGCGGTTCCGAGTGTGTTTTATCCCAAAGAGGATTGGAGCGCAGATACCAAAAAGGTTCGCGTCGCAGGTTTTGGTCCACTACCGCCTTTCTTCCAGCAACGATATCAATGGGCAGGCACCTTTGATGAGCAGTGGCAGGAGAGCCGTCGTCCTTTGTTACCGTTGGATTTTGATCGTCGTTATTATCAGTGCGCACCGGAAGATCAACAGTGTAAAGGGTATCTGCAAGGGGGAGAACGCTTGATGCTAAGCGGCTTTAATCATGATGATATTCTCTCTTTTCGATTTCCCAAGCAGCGTTATTTGGCCTCGGCGCATTTTAATGACGAGGTGTTACAACAACCTCTCGAGCTTTATACCGTATTTGTCGATACCGAGCAGCAAACGTTGTCTTTGACTTACACCACCTCATTTGCGTGCCAAGACAAAGAGCACCTACTTAAAAACACCGAAATTCAGACAATCTGATAGGAACACCAATGAATAATAGCCACGGTCGTTACGTGTTGGCGACAGAACTTGTTTCTCCGATGGGCATGAATTTGGAATTATCGCTTGCGATAGCAAAAGCGGATCTCGCACGGTTTGAGCAAAAGCCCGCTGATAACGGCATCGATAAATACAACTTTGCAAAAATTGATTTTATCAGTGGAGAAAGTTTATTTTCTCGCGTCACCAATACACTCTCCATCCTATTAGATTCGCTATTAGATAAAATTCCGACTTCTTTAAAGCCTGTGCCATTGATGATCTCGATTCCATCGCCGATATTCAGTGAGGAATTACAACGTTGGTTTGATGAAAAAGACTATTCACGGGCTATTTCTAATATCGATATCCAACATTCTAGTGGCCCTCAATATATTGAGAAAACGATTAATAAGTTGGATAGCCATGATGCTCTGATCAGTATTTCTATTGATTCTTTAGTTGAGCGCATTGAAGATTTAATTGCCAGTAACCAAGTACTGGGTTCAAATAATCCGTGGGGCATCATTCCTAGTGAAGGTGGTGCAGGTATGGTTTTGGCAAGGAAAAACATTATCGACACCTTAAAACTGCAACCTGTCGCCCGTTTTGGTCATTTTGACGCTGAATATGGCGTAAGTGACAGGCGTGGAATGATGCGCATTGTCCAGCGTTTAAGTAAGAAAATTCAATCATTTGGCTGGGTTTTTAGTGATATGACGAACACCCGAAATGATACTGAAGATTATGGTTTTGCGTTGGGAGCTCGTGCTGAGTACTTTCTGAATCCACAGCAACCTTTTCTTATTAATGAATTGTGGGGAACGTTGGGTAATTGCTCTCCGATGGCGTTAATTGCAACCGCAATTCAAGAAAACCGAAGTAGTGAACCGTCTTCACTTCTCATGTTTTCAATAACCGGTGACCGTGCCATTTTACAGTTGGATAATCAATTTTAGTCCTGTCTGATAATAATACATCACGCAGTGATCTTTATTACAAAGTTAGTCTCAAAAAGTGACAAAATTATTTAGTGAAAGCACAAGTAAAATTGGCTACTTAACCAGTTACTTTAACTAAAGTTGTAGGGATAGCGTTCTTTTTAATTCAAACGGTTGAATTAGGAGGGGTAGACTAATTATTATCTGCGCGTAATAACACTTCCTTCATTTAAAGAGTCAATCGTGTCAGAGAACAAAGGGATAGCCAACAGCTATATCGATAAGCTGGTTGTGAAGGCAATTGAAAAGAAAAAACAGCAACAGCAAAATATGGCGAATAAAAATAAGCCAAAGCTGGAATACGTGCTGTTTTCTCAATTTGATGTGCTTGAAACGATTCCTTCAAAAAACGGCACAACGACGATTTATCACTTAGCTAAGAAAGACGCACCCGAAAAGCAGTTGTGTTGCAAGGTTGTCAACGAAGATGCAAGTGAAGCCGCACGTAAAATACTGCAAAGTGAAGCGAGTCGTTTAGAAATCTCTCAGCACCCAAGCGTCGCTGAATTTATTAAATTTGGTAACGAGTTTGAACGCCCATACTTCATGTATGAGTGGATTCAGGGTGAATCTGTCGCTGATAAGATGGAGCGTTATTCCAGCAAAGGGTTTCGTCATGACCACATTGCGTGGTTGATCTATCAGCTTGCGGGTGCTTTGGAATACATGCACACGCGTGGTGTCTGTCACCTTGATATCAAGCCTTCCAATGTCATTGTGAGCGAAAATGACAACGTCAAATTGATTGATTTTGGCGCGTCACGCTATGTCGGCGAAGCAGAGCAGTACGCTGAAGCAAGCTTAAAATATGCGTCTCCAGATTATCTAGAAGCTGGAACTGCATACCCGCAAGATGATGTATATTCACTGGCGCTTCTAACTGGACACTTATTCTTGGGATATGTGTTTGGTGATGCTTGGCAAACTCAACTGACTAACCGTAAGCGCCCACAACTGATACCTGGCCATGTCTGGAGCTTGATTCGCGATGTCATTCTAAAGCCGCGTAAACACGGTTATACGCCGATTTCTTTTGCCCAGAGGCTAGCTTGCATTGATGTTAACAACCTTGACGCTAATGCCAGTGCACCAATTTTCAACAACTTGCGAAATGCCGATTTAGTATTGACTCCGCGTAAGGCCTTTGACCGTTTACCCAGTCAGCGCTTTCGCTATCTTGAGGCCAGCCTAGTCGCGAGTGTCATCGTGATTACAGGGGCTTACCTTTATGATGCGAGCCAGCCAGAATGGCGCAATATTGTGAAGTCTGAACAGCAAAATAACGATGTCGTTTCGGCAATTAAACCTGCGCAAACTGCATCCTTTTTGGCTCAGTCACCATGGGATATTGAAGACGCCTTGAATGACATGGAGGCGAATGTTGTCTCGACAGCGCCATATCGTGAAGCTTATCAAGTGCAGCAGGTCAAACTCGATAACCTGTACAACCAATACCAATCGGATCTTTCCGCGTACCAGAATGCGTCATCAGGACTGCCGGGAACACTGAATTCAGTGCGCAGTGAATTAGTCACTCTCCGTCAACAACTGAGTGATGATGGTGCGCTGTTTCCTAAAACTGAGCAGCAGCTTGATCTAGCCATGTCGCATTTAAACAAAGCGTCGGTTAATGCCATCAAATTAACGGATGTGACAGGCAATCAGCGTGATCAGTTAGTAAAACTGATCCTAAATGGGAAATCGAAGCAAGCCGATGAGTATTTGAAATCAGCTTGGTTGTTGAACCAGTCACAAGGCTACTTCTACAGCAAAGTTCTGCCTAAGCAAGTGTTGGCGAGTGTTTATCAATCGGTCGAAACGCATGCGCAAAAGCATTATTACACGCAAGCCATTGACGAAATTGAAGCAGCAATGACCTTCTTTGGTCGAACTGCTGCACTGCAAACCAAAATGCGCGAGCTGAAAGTGGCCCGCAGTGAATACGTGCTGTTTAGTACGGTAACGGGTCAGTTTATTTTCGATAAGCAGAAATTAAATGTTTCGCTCGCCGACCTTGAGCGCAACGCGCCGAAAAAGTTCTCGGAAGTCACTGAACTGCTTGGTCAAATGGCGACAGATTCGATTCAAAACAGCCACCAAAAATCACGACCAGCGCAAGGTGCACTGCTTGTACAGCGTGCGTTGATTGACTACAACACGTCAACGAGGAGCTAAGCCGTGGATCTCGAAACGTTATTAGCGCCGATAAGCGACACTGCGCCAACGGGTGAAGATGCGAAATACGAATTTAGCTACGAGTTGATGGAAGCTGAAGTTAAAAAATTTGGCTCTTTGTTTGGTGAAACGGTGGATTGGGCTGTCGTGAAAGCTCAGGCTGAAGAAGTATTATCCACGCACAGTAAAGATCTTAAAGCATGTTGTTATTTGACGCGCGCGCTGGCTGAAGACGGGCGTTTAAACGGTGTGGAGCAGGGCTTAGAACTGGTTTATCAAGCTTTAGACCGTTTTGGCGCTGATTTGCATCCTAGGCGCAAACGTGGACGAGATGGCGCAATTGAATGGTTGAACCATCAGTTAAAACTCACGTTACCAAAGTATGAAGAAGCAAGTTGGGAAGCGGTATCACAATGCCTGCAAGTAACTGAAAAACTGCAGGGAAAATTTGATGAAGTGTACGAAGACTCTGAAGTCGATTTTTTTGAAATTCGTACTCAGCTTAACGGCTTAATGCAGCGTGCAAGTGCGCAACCGGCGCCCTCTGAGCCGCAACCTACTGCTGAGCCAGAACCGGCTCAGCCTGATATTCAAGCTGAAAGTGTTGTGCCAACCCCCACGCCTAAGCCGCAAGTTGAAGCAGCGCCAGCGCCTGATACCAAGAGCAAACCGAAACAGAAAGAAGTCGATATTGATACCGACTTTTCTACGCCAACGGCATCAAAGCGGACGTTGAAAAAAGTCGCGGAAACCATGCTGCATGCAAACCCAGCAGCCCCGCTTGCTTACCGTTTGTTCCGCCATTTAACGTGGGATGATGTTGATGGCTTACCAGATAACCAAGAGGGGCAAACGCCACTCATTCTCGCCGTTTCGCAAGATCAGCAAACGGAATATAGAGACAAAGCTCAACAAGAAAGTGACGTCGATACAATTAAACGTTTAGAGAGAACACTGACTGATGCGCCGTTTTGGCTCACTGGTCATTATTACGTTTTCTCCATGCTAACTAACTTAGGGCTCGATAACGCAGCAACGGCTGTGAAAGATGAGGTCTTGTCCTTTGTGAATGAGTTTTCAGGTATTGAAAAACTCACGTTCAAAAATTCTGTTCCATTTGCCGATGAAGCGACACTCAATTGGTTGTCGTCTGGTGTTGCGCAGGCTTCAGGAACCACTACGATGCAAAATGTGGTGTTTGCTGAAGATCAATCATTGCCGCCAGTGGAAGAGGTGACCCTTGAGAATTTAGGGGATTTTTCAGCAGATGTTGCCCAGCGCCTAGAGCAGGACCGCTCGGGTAGAGGGCAGTTTTTGCTGTATTTACAATTAGTAAAAGCCTACCACAGCGTCGGATTATGCACTTTATGTCTTCCTTATCTTGAAAAAATTTGGCTTGTACGTGAAGAAATTAATCTCGCTAGCTGGGAACCACACTTGTCTTTGCAATTAGATGTTCTTACTCAAAAAACTCTTAACGAGTTATACCCCAATAAAGAGCAACTACCTGAAAAGTATCAAGATTGGACAACAATTAATGACTAGTAACAATATTAGATAAGGAACTCGTTATGTCACGTGATGGCTCGGTAGCTCCTAAAGAGCGAATTAATATCCGTTATGTTCCAGCAACAGGTGATGCGCAAGAAGACGTAGAACTGCCGCTGAGTATGATGGTTGTCGGTGATTTCACTGCGCGTGCAGATGAAACCCCGATTGAAGAGCGTACGCCAATCAACATCGATAAAGATAACTTCAACGAAGTACTTGAAGGTTATGCGCCAAACGTAAAAGTAAACGTTGAAAACCGTCTTACAGACGAAGAAGGCGCACAAATGGGCGTCGATCTAACGTTTAAAAACATGAAAGACTTCAGCCCTGAATCTATCGCTCGCAGCGTTCCTGAGCTTAACAGCCTACTTGAACTGCGCGAAGCATTAGTTGCGTTGAAAGGTCCTCTTGGGAACGTACCTGCGTTCCGTAAAAAGATTGCTTCAGTGCTTCAAGATGAAGAAGCACGTAAGAAATTATTGGATGAACTAAGCCTTGGTGCAGACCAAGAAGCGAAAGAAGAGTAAGGGATAGTATGTCGGCAGAAGCTCAAGCGGCAGAACAAGAAGCAGCCCTGGCGGAATCAGGCTCACTTCTTGATAGTATTCTGAATGAAACCCGTTTAAAACCAAGTGATGAAGGTTTCGACGTTGCCAAACGTGGTGTTGAAGCTTTCATTGGTGAACTACTAAGCAATTCAAGCTCAGACAGCAAAGTTGATCAATCTCTGGTTGATCTGATGATTTCTGAAATCGACCAAAAACTGTCTAAGCAAGTCGATGCGATTCTTCATAACGAAGATGTCCAAGCGGTTGAGTCAACGTGGCGTGGTCTGAAGTACCTTGTTGACCATACCGATTTCCGCGAGAACATTCAGATTGAATTGATCTCAGCGAAAAAAGATGAAGTGCTTGATGACTTTGAAGATGCGCCTGAAGTCGTGAAATCTGGTCTTTACAAGCAAATCTATACGCGTGAATACGGTCAGTTCGGTGGTAAACCTGTAGGCGCCGTTATCTGTGACTACCAACTTGCGGCAACCACACCAGACATTAAATTGATGGAATACATGGCGAACGTTGGCGCAATGTCACACGCACCATTTATTACATCTGCGGGTTCTAAGTTCTTTGGCCTAGACAGCTACGAAGATTTACCAAACTTGAAAGATCTCAAGTCAGTGTTTGAAGGCCCTCAGTATACGAAATGGCGTGGTTTCCGTGAACACGAAGATGCACGTTACGTTGGTCTGTGTACGTCACGCTTTATGCTTCGTACTCCGTACTCTGTGGAAGATAACCCTATCAAAGCGTTTGACTACGATGAGATGGTAACAGACAGCCACGATAACTACCTTTGGGGTAACTCGGCGTACGCGATGGCTTCGAAAATCAGCGAATCGTTTGCTAAATATCGCTGGTGTCCAAACATCATTGGTCCGCAAAGTGGTGGCGCAGTATTTGACCTTCCGGTTTACAACTTTGAATCCATGGGTCAAATCGAAACTAAGATCCCAACAGAGATTTTGGTCTCTGACCGCCGTGAGTACGAATTGGCTGAAGAAGGTTTCATTGCGCTAACAATGCGTAAAGGTTCTGACAATGCGGCGTTCTTCTCTGCAAACTCAGTACAAAAACCAAAAGTCTTCGCTAATACGCCTGAAGGTAAGCAAGCGGAAATGAACTACAAGTTGGGTACTCAGCTTCCTTACATGTTCATCATTAACCGCCTTGCTCACTACATTAAAGTGCTACAACGCGAACAAATCGGTTCTTGGAAAGAGCGTTCTGACCTAGAAAGCGAATTGAACAAATGGATCCGTCAATACGTGTCTGACCAAGAGAACCCGCCAGCGGAAGTTCGTGGTCGTCGTCCGCTTCGCGCAGCGAAAGTGGAAGTGTCTGACGTTGAAGGCGATCCAGGTTGGTACAAAGTATCAATGTCTGTTCGTCCGCACTTCAAATACATGGGTGCAAGCTTTGATCTGTCTCTAGTTGGTAAACTGGATCAGTAATTCAAAGTAAAAACATAGGCGGCCAGTCTTTTCGAAGTTGGCCGCTTTTTCGGGTTAAGTTGCGGTGGCAATCGCATAGAGTAAGAGCCGAGTATGGAAAAAGGTTATCGTCTATTAGAACGTATTGAATTGGGTGAACCCAAAAACAGTTATGACAAAGTGGTGTCACACAAACATCTCATAGAATCCATTCATATTCATCTCGCCGATCTTCTTAATACCCACGCCGGAAACGCCATGATTGATGGCGATTACGGCTTACCTGATTTTAACGATGTGTTGTCTAACAACACCAACTTAGTGCGAAATATTCAGCAAAATATACGCACCACCATCGAACGCTATGAGCCGAGATTACGTAATATCGACGTTCATTATCGCGAAGACCACCACAACCCGCTGCAACTCGGATTCGGCATTTTGGCGGAAGTATTCCATAACGGGGGCAAGGTCTCGATGTCGATTGATATCTATATGGGTGTCGATGGTCAATTTAACGTCTAGTAGGTAACGGTTTGAGTAACAGTAAGTATTTCCAAGATGAGCTGACTTATCTTCGTGAGTCGGGCGCTGAATTTGCTAAATATCACCCTAAACTAACGCATTTCCTGTCTGACGGTACGTTTGATCCTGATGTGGAACGTCTGCTTGAAGGGTTTGCCTTTCTCACTGGGCGAATTCGCGAAAAAATAGACGATGAGCTACCTGAGCTCACGCAATCATTGATGACTCTGTTGTGGCCTCACTACATGCGTTCCATCCCGTCGATGTGCATCAGTGAGCTCACACCGCACTCCGGCAGTGTGACTGAAAAAACCGTCATTAAACGCGGGGCAGAGATGGCCAGTGAGCAGGTCGAAGGTACACAGTGTCTATTCCAAACCTGTTATGATGTCAGCCTCTATCCTCTGCAAATTAACCAAATCGATCAGAGTAATAGTCGGACAAGTTCCAGTGTCGATGTTACCTTGTCGACGGAAAACGGTCTTGAGCTTAGTCGAATCGGTATGGACTCTTTACGCTTTCACCTCCACGGTGAACTGCATATTACACGCTCGCTGTATTTGTGGCTGTTTAAGTATCTTGATCACATTAAGTTGGACGTTGGTGGCGGTTATGTTCATCAACTCAGACCGGATGCAGTGAAAGCGGTGGGCTTTGGGGAAAAAGAAGCGATTCTTCCTTACGGCGCCAATTCGTTTTCAGGGTACCGCTTGCTACAAGAGTTTTTCTCATTACCCGACAAGTTCATGTTCTTTGATGTCACAGGGCTTGAGTGGTTAAAAGGCATTCCGCAACGTTCGACCTTGAAAATGACCTTTTGCTTTAATCGTGCTTTGCCTTCTGAGGTGGTGCTCAAAGATAAGCATCTTCGTCTTAATTGTACGCCTGCGGTGAACTTATTTGAGAAAGACGGTGACCCAATCCGTTTGGAGCATCGCCGCAATGAATATAAGGTCCGCCCACAAAGTACCAACCAAGAACACTATGAAGTGTACTCCATAGATGCAGTGGAAAGCTGGAGTAAAGATGAGCGGCGCCGAAAAGCATTGATTGAATTTGAGTCGTTTGAACACCAAATTAACCAACGTGATAAGCGTGAGTTTTATAAATCCAAAGTGGCTGAGCGTATCAGTGGGCGAGGGTTAGAGCGCTATATCTCTTTCCACACTCATAATGGCGATGTTGCCGAGCTTGGGACTGAAACGGTATTGATGAAGCTCAAATGCAGCAACGCTGACCTTGCTGAGCGCCTATCCGTGGGTGATATTGTGTACACGACACATAAATCCCCGACCTATGCGACCTTCAGTAATATCACCAAGCCGACTCAATCTGTGAGCCCTCAAGTGAATGGTGAACTGCAATGGCAGCTCATTGCCAATATGTCACTGAACTATTTATCGCTCGCAAACATCGACGTATTGAAAGTCTTGCTCTCCACTTACGATTTCCATTCTCGCGTTGACCGTCAAGCGCACCGAGCATCGATTCATCGCTTAGATGGCATAAGAGCTTCGCAAATGAATCCCATTGATCGCGTATTTCGCGGGGTTTCGATTCGCGGCAACCAGTTCAAGCTCACCACCAACTCAACCTATTTCGTCAATGAAGGTGACATGTTCTTAATGTGTAACGTGCTCAATGAGTTTATCCGCTTGTACTCGAGTGTGAACTCGTTTACCGAGCTAGAAGTGTTTGATGAAGCCAGTGGTGAAGTTTACCAGTGGGAAAGCTTAACTGGGCAGCAGACAGTATTATGATTGGTGCATTAACTTCTAAAACCCATGAGTTTAGTTTCTTCCAAGCGGTGCACTTGCTGGAGAAGCACTACCAGTATGAACCCGATAATCAGTTTGTCGCCGTGGGTGAGAATAAATACTTTCACCATGAGTTCATTGAATTTAGCGTGTCGCCAAATTTATCGTTTCCTAAAAGCGATATGGATTATATCGTTCATATGGAACGCGATGGTCGCAGTTATACTCGGGTTGAAACCAACTTCTTGGGGCTTCACGGTTCAAGTTCACCACTACCGGCGTCGTACACGGAGAAACTCGCAGGGCGTGATGAAGACGATAACCCGGTAAAAGACTTCTTCGATTTTTTTCATAATCGACATATCTCTTTGCTGTATCGAGTGTGGAAAAAATACCGCTATCATATTCAATATCAAAGCGGGGCAAATGACCGTTTTTCAGGGCGTATTCTCCACCTAGCGGGCTTGTCTGAAGTGATTCAGGAAACGTCTGCCTCTGAACTCGATCGGGCGAAAATTTTATCCTACGTTGGTCAGCTCTCGACGCGAACACGCTCTCCTAAGCTGATTTCTGGTATCGTTGCGCACTATTTCTCGCTACCAAATGTCCGTATCGAAGAGTGGGTGTATCGCCGTGTTAATATTGATGAGCGTCAGCGTAATCGTCTGAATCGTGCCAACTGCGTTTTGGGGCAAAATTTGCACTTAGGACAGAGTATTGCGGACTTAAACGGTAAGTTTAATGTGTGTATCGATAATATTGATTTCGATACGTTCGTGACCTTTTCAAACGGAGGTGAGGGACACCGAACATTAACTGGGTTGATGCAGTTTATTTTGCGTGACCCGATGTCTTGGGATCTCAAGCTCACCGTTAACCTCGATACGATTCCCCACAATCAGTTAGGACAGGGTAAGGGCAATAAACTGGGGCAAACGTTATGGCTAGGACAAGCCAAAGAGGGTGATGCGAAGATCAAAGTGATTGGTAGTATCTAGCGCCTGGAGGGCGGGATAAAATTAAAAAAAGTATCCACCGGCATAGCCGGTGGTTTTTCATATGCGCCTATAAGGCTCTCCTACTGGCAGCGCCCTAGCAGGCGCGTAGTGATCTGACATTTGCATATGACTATTTCCTGCGGCCCGTAAACGGGCTACCTGAATACGGGAGCGATAATTGCTCTCCCATTTTATCCTGCTCTAATTGGTGCTTGATGTAATTTTGTATCTTGCTCGTATTCTTACCTACCGTATCTACATAATAACCTCGGCACCAAAACTCTCGATTTCTATATTTAAACTTCAAATCGCCGAATCGTTCATAAAGCATTAGGCTACTTTTGCCTTTCAAGTTCCCCATAAACCCTGAAACACTCATTTTGGGCGGTATTTCTAAAAGCATGTGGATATGATCCGCGCAACATTCCGCTTCAAGAATGTTCACATTTTTCCATTCACATAGTTTCCTCAATATTTCACCTATCGCTCTACGTTTTTCTCCGTAGAAAACTTGCCTTCTATATTTCGGTGCAAAGACTATGTGGTATTTACAGTTCCAGCGCGTGTGCGCTAAGCTCTTTTCGTCCCCCATTGGGACCCCCTTTCAATTCTTAATTAACTCTTGCAGTTGCCAGACCACAAGACGTTTTTATCAAATTGAAAGGGGTTATATAACTGACTTATAGCTATAAGCTTTACGGAACCCCCAGCCTAGCTGGGGGTTTTCTCTATACAATAAAAAAGCCGCTGGGAGAAGCGGCTTTTTTGCGTGTCGAAACAATGGTTAACGATTGATCGGTTGATGCAAAACCACCGTGGTATTAATCGATTTGATGCCGTTAAACGATTCAATCTCGTTACATAAGCGGTGAATCGATTGAAGATCTGGCGCTTCGATTAACGAAATAATGTCGTAGTTACCCCCAACAATACTGGTAAGACGCACTTCAGGCAGTTCCTTCAGCGCATTGCTCACTTCGTTTTTTTTGCCTTTCTCACAAGAGATCAGCAAATAGCTGGCGGCTTTTCGCCCTTCATTTTCGACTCGGATTTGAGCGGTGTAACCTTTGATTACACCGGTTTTTTCTAGCCTGTTGATGCGTTCAGCCACTGCCGTTCGTGACAAACCAATGTTACGAGATAAATTGGCGATAGATTCACGGCCATTAGAAAGCAAGTTAGAAAGTATCTTGCGATCCAATTTATCTAAACCTTGAAGATTCATATTTGACATCATAGTCCTGCCTTTGCGTTATTTTTAGTATAGTGTTGTTATTGTTCGATTTTTTCTGGAAGAGTGAAGTTATATAACTCTTCCAATGTAAATGGGTTGGTTTGCGCATGCGGGGTAATACGTAAACGCAAATCTCGGCCAGAAATACGAATATCACTGGTAAAGCTGCCGTTATGCGTATTGGTGAGTGTTGAGTCACCAAACAAGCGGTAAATCGCCCATTGTCCATTCTTATCTAAGACATGCTGTGTACCTTCATCAGTGACGTCCTGAATGGTCATACTGATCTTGAAGTTGCCGTCTTTGGGTGGCCATTGCAGTTCTTGAATACGGCTTGGGCCATGGAAATAATTGAAGCTTGCGTCTGCTATTTGAATATTGGCACGCATTGCACTTGAGTCCATATCCATCACTTCAGCACTGAACGGGATATACACTTTATTGGTGCTCTTATTGATCAGAGCATCACGAATTACGTTGTAGTTGCGCAGTTGGACCAAGACTTCCTGAGACAGTGCCATCGTTTCGCCATCTAGACGTTTTGGACGCCATAGGTTGGTGTCATAGAACGGGGCAAAGTTCTCTTTAATGAAGTTATCCAAAATACCGCCAGAGGCGAACAGCAACTCAAAGTCTTCTAGAGAAATTTCTTTTTCTGCTTTCAGATCAAAGGGGTATTTACCAAGGCCAAGTTCTTTAAACTTACTGTAGACTTGGCTGTACCACTGAGTCTGAATGCCGCGAGAAGACTCTTTGATGATCACAGACCAGCTTTGATTGACGACAGCAAGCAGCCAGCTACGAACCGGTTCCGGTGAGCGATCGGCTATTTGCTTTAACCGAATCAATGGGTCGGCATCCGTGCTGCTAATACGTTGGCGGGCAACGGTGAGCGCCGTCATTTGAGGATCTGGCGAGTCAGCAATATCTTTCATGTAGTTGCGGACTTGGCTCAGTGCAGTAACGGTTTCTTCCCAAGGTGATGTGGTATCCGATGTTTCACTGACCTGCAGTTGGTTGAGGTTATGGAAAGCCTTTTCAACACGCTGCATTAACACGTAGTCAGGTTGAACCACTTCTTCAGCTTGGTCTGTTACTTCTTCAATGGCATCCGTTAAGCTTGGTTTGACCTTAGAAAGCAGGGCATCCTGGCTTTCATCACGTGTAAAGTGGGTGTTGCTGAACACTTGCTTTAGAACCGTGGTCATTGGTGAAGAAGGGCCTGAAATCAGGTCAATCGCATTGGTAATATCACCCACAGTATCGTATTTTTTGACTTTCAACTCGCTCAGCGCATTACGCCAATAGGTGATGTAGTCGTCGGTGTATTTTTTACGAACTTGCTGCTTAAACGCTTCTTGCTCTTCCGGTGTCGGTACCACATTGTTGGATAGGCCCAAAACCCAGTTGTCGGCAATAACTTGTTCCGACATGAGGTCAACCCGAGGGCGATAGAAGGTACTGAATCCGGTAGCGGTATACACTTTACTGACTTCTAAGCGGTTATTATCGACTTGGTCATCAAAAATATTGAAGAAGTCAAAGCCGACGACGCGCTGCATATCTAACGTGCCTAAATCGATGTCACTGGCTTGTTGAAGTAGGTGTGCGTAAACCAAATCAACATTCGAATGTGCAAGCAGAGAACGACGTGTTGCACGCACGATGTCCATATTGATTTCAACCGAATCAAATGACGTGCGTAGATAGGCATCCAAGTAGTCCATCACTTTGGTGACGGTTTCTGGGTTTGAGCTCAAGGCGTTAAGGACTTGCAGCGTTTGCTTGCGCAAAAACTTAACGTCACGTTTCTTAGATTCCTTGAGCATCAAGTAACCTTTGAGCAGCGGCAAAGAGCGACTGAGGTTATCTTGGTTGTTTGCCAATTCGATGCGATAACCCTTTTCAATCAAAGGCATCAGCTTGTTTGACAACTGGTCGATAAGCGCGCGATAGGCAATTTTCGTACTGTCTTCTAATCGACTGACTTTTAAAGAGACAACTTCGTTGTCCAATGCGGTATTGCCGCTTAGCCAGCCCTCGTAAGCCGATTGCACAGAGACAGACGCACTTTCCAGCTCTTCATTAAAGGATTTGGTGGCGCTATCACCGCTATCAACCGTGTCGACACCGACTAAGGTGTTAATTACACGTATATTACTGCCGAGAGTATCGACAAAGAAATACGCGCTTCCTGCAATAAACATCGCGGCAAAGACAATGGTTGCACGGCTCTTACGCTGTAACTTACGAAGGTAAGCTTTGTTTTCGCCTGCAAAATCCGCTTCAGGAAGAATTTGCGAATCGACCAGAAAACGTGTGAAGAACGGCGTTTCTGATAAATGTGTATGCTCCGAGGCAATGATTGGCAAATTGAAGTAATTGCTGCAGCTTTTCGCGAGCAAATTATATTTGCGTCCGCCTTGAATACTCGAGCAGAAAAACACTTCACGAATATCAAAATAATAGTGCCCACGATTGATTGACGAGATACGTTCCACTAAAGAGCCGATTTCCGATTTACACAGTTCAAATTGCTTTGGAAACGCCAAAATAGCTTGTTTTTCATCAACGTTGGTTGTGTTGGTCGAAGAGTCTAGGGCGTTGGTTTCCATGACTCTAACCAAGTTTTGATAGCTGTCTTCGTAATAGTCAGTCACCGCACCTTTGGCTTCTTTCAATGGGATAGAAAGAAACTCAATGCTGGTTTTTAATGGGCTGAATTGAACGTACTCTTTAAACCCTTCCAATTTATCCAACTTAGACATGATCAGATAAATAGGCAGCGCGGAAGAAGTCTCTTTGCCTATCGATTCAAGACGGTCAAGCAGGGCAGTGAGCGTGTATTCTACTTGTTCATTTTCGTTGACGATCAAAAACTCAAAGTCGATAAAGAACAAGCTGCCAGCAAACGGTTTTCTTGGGCGGTGTCGAATCACCTCTTTTACCAATGTATCCCAAAGTGCGGCATCGGCACTTGATACTTCTTGATATACGAGACGCTGGTCAGGCTTAAGGTAAATTGCCGTATCTGACTCATACCACTCAAAAAAGTCATTTTTTGCGGTACGGCTTTTGTCCATCGGTTTGATGGCGTTGGAGTTAGTCAGAAACTGAACTTTTCCCGCGCCTTTGTTCCCTAAAAGTAGATAAATCGGTTTTTTCCCAGATTTACTTAATAGGGGGCTTATTACCATAGAAAGCGCTTCTTCTTCGGTCTCAAGTTTTAGCGCTTTATTGCCTTTGCGTTTTTTAACCCACAGAGTTACCTGGAAAACGACATAGAATAAAGCAATGACACCGAGACCGGCCCAAAGATACAGTCTGTCTAGATCAGTCAGCCAAAATATAAATATTGCTGCTAAAATCGACGCAAAGATAATGGCTACCAGTGTTGATAAAAACACTGGATTGCGGAAGAGTTTATTTTTTAACATAAGCCTGTTGCGTTTATTTGTCTAATTATTGTTTTGTAGTTTCGAGAGCATGCTGAACTTGATTTATCTTGTGCAGATAAATATTCAATAGTTCAAGAGAACGATTTAGCTCTTCAAGGTTTTGTGATTTTTCTGAATACTCAATTCGCCCCAACAAAGGAAAAAGGGTGTTGCTATATTGATAGGCTTTTTTCGCTTCATTATCCGCACTATTTGCAATGACATTGGCAAATACCGTACGAGCGTTTGTAAATTGTTTGTGCAAATTAGAATATTGCACTTCGATGTTACGACGCTGCTGGTAAAATTCTTGATTAAGTTTTAACGCACTAGACGAGTCTGGATATAACGCTACTACGTTATCAAGAATATTTCCTAGGCTGTCCATTTGTGTCACTTTTAAAGGCGAACGTTGCCAACCATTCATTAAGCTATTAAGACGAGAAATAAGCAGTGGCTTAATATCGTCTTTAAAATCTTTGTATTCGACGGATAACTTATCTGTTATTACTTCGATTTGATGTATAGAGCCAGATTCGATATTTGTCTTTAGTGATTTAAGTTGGTGGTTTTGGTAAATAAAATAAGAACTCACAATAACAAATAACGCAATAACCATCGCTGATATAGTGATAATAGCGGAACGGCTCTCATGTTCTTTTTTTGTTGGTGCGGCTGTTTTTGGTGGGGTCGCAGGTTGAGGTGTTGCCGGCTTCATAATTTCGACTTTGACCGCTTTGTTCTTCGCCTGACGTTCTTTTTCTGCTTGCTTGTCTTTTAGGTTCTCGATGTGTTGCATTAGCTCACGACGAATCCCCCCGAATGAAGGCGCCTTAATTCCGTAATGGAGACGAAGCTCTTCCTCTAGACTTAGGCAGACACGATGGCCAGCCTCAAGGAGGGGAAGGTGATCTTCTGAAATATTGATTTTTTTCAATCGCTTATCAGCATGCTCTATTAGCCACTCCATCGCACCGATACGAGCATTGGGTTTGCTTGGATCAGGGTAGGCGGAGTGCCAATATACGACACACAGATCAAGCAGAGAGTGTAAGCCTTCGACAAAACCTTTTAAACCATCGTTGTGCATAGCTGCGACGGTGTAATAACAGCTGCATCGAAAATCTTTACTGTCGCTGACAAGAATTTTCTTTGAAAGAGTTTGAACTTTTTTCCAAGAGACAGACCCGGTAACTTTACTCAGGTTATTTATTTGACGTTTGATTTCGTCAAACTCTTCCAAATTATTAGGGTTATCACCAGAAGGGCTAGTATCGCTAATAGGCCTTCTAGCAAAATCAGTAAAGAACATATTGAATAGATCCAACTAAAGTTACAATGTAATGGTTGATATGCATGCCTAAACCTTTAGGTTTAATTTATAGTTTTATAATTTAAGGTTTTAGCTTTTATATTTATTTTGCGAAGGATTTTATAGTTAAAAAGTTTAATTTGAACAAAAAAATTGCCCCCGTTTGTTGTATTTTAACTAAGTGTGATGTGCATCACATTACATACCGAATGGCATTATCTAAAGAGGTAGTTAAGTTTGATGTTTATTCCATTTTTTATGTTTTTATTTAAATATTTTGCATAAAATGGTCTCTCTGAAGGATGTAATGCTGTAATGGCTTATTTTGTTTAAATAATGAGCGTTTTAAGCTGGTTTTCTGGCAGATTAAAAAGGATAAAAAATAGAGCGATAGTTTGTGTTGTGTTAATAAAATATCGGTTCTATTTACATTTGTGTAACTAGGTCGGCGTTTGTTATTGTCTTTCTTATCATTAGTTTGTTTTATCGCTATATAACTAAAGTTATAGTTATATTCACGTCTTAAGTAGTCTTTTTGCAGTATTTGCTCGATGTGCTTTACAGCATGTTGAAAATGTCCAATAGCTTGGTATCTTTCGCGTTTTATTATTCGGAATAGACTTTTCTTCGAGGGAAACGATGCTCAAACCAAGCCAAATTGGCGCGCTATCACTTATGTGTCTTTTTTCTACAGTTAGTTTCGCGAAAGGCGAACGATACGGTATTTCTTATAATCTTTTCAGTGTCGAAAGCATTGAATATGACGAAGGCGAAAGTGGCGAACAAGATATGACGCGTTTTGGCCTCGTTCATACTCGTCCATTAGACGAAAACAATAATCGCTGGCGTTGGTGGTTTGGCTTAAATTATCTCAATGGTGAAGTAGACGCACCAATGAATGGTTTATATCAGGAAGTCACAAACTATGAACTGCGTGTCGTTCCCCAGTATGCGATTGGGACATGGACACTGTTTACGCCTTATATCGGTGCAGGTGTATCCCTTGCGTATTCTCAATATTCTAACCGCTGGGTTGTTGACCAAGACGGCTACAAATATGGTGACCAATTGGAAGACGTTTCTCAGTTTGAAGTGGGTGCGGTTGTGACTGCCGGAATGGTGATTAAACTGGGCAGTAATCCGAACGCACATGTTCAACTTATTCCTCAAGCTTCTTACATCGCACCCGTGTTCAACGATGGGTTGGGTGGCGTCGAACTGTCTGTTTCGTTGGTATTCTAGAGGTCAACAATGAGATTAAATCAGCTTGTTTTAACCATCGCCAAATGTCCGGAAGAGTATACCGGCTCTAAGCATATTGAGATGCCAGAAGAAGGAGGCTCGATTGGGCGCAATCCAAGCTGTACATTAACACTTGCTGACCATAACCGGTTTATTTCGGGTACGCACTGCTTGATTAGCGTCTATGGGGATACATATTACATTAGTGATGTCAGCACTAATGGCATTCTAATTAATGGTAATAAAGTCCTACGCAATCAACCTGTGTCACTTTATGAAGGGGATGCTGTTACCCTTGGACAATATGAAATGCACGTTGTGTTTGAGCAAATCGCGCTGGCTCAAGATATAGCCGCAGATATTGCCCCTGAACGTGATTCAAGTGACCCGTTAGTGAATCTAGGCGAGCCTGTTGTTGAAGAGGAGCAGCAAGTCGGGTCTCTAGAAGATCTGTTTATGGAAACAAAACCTGATGAAATTGATGGGCAAGACCCTATCACACACCTCAATTTTTCCATGCAGCGCGATGATGATTTCTTGATTCAAGATGAAGAGCATCGTAAGCCTCAGCCTGCAGAGCCAATCGATAATCGTCGTCAAATCGTTGATGATAGCTTTAGTATCGATTCCGAATTTGATATCCCGAACCTGATTCCTGAAGATTGGTTAGGTGCCGAGAAAACAGCGTCTGCGCCTCCCCGCACTGACAATCACCCGCCGCAAGAGAAGGTGTTTGTTGAGCCTGCGCCTCATGCAGAAAAACAGCCCAATGCGCAATCATTTAACGCCGAGGCTCACCAGGCCGCACATACCGTAAAGGCGGCAACGCAACAAACCGTTCAAACTGGAACCCCAACTCAGAGTTGGGAAGAAGTCACTTTGCCATTTGAACCTAAGCATCAAGCGGAGTCATCAGAAGCGAGCGTTACGCCATCAGTAAACGTCGAGCCGACAACGATTCATACTGAGACACCGCCTACTTCAGGCCCTTTAGGTATGAGCGAGGCGTTTTTTCAAGGATTAGGAATCTCAGAGCCCGAACTTGTGCAGCAAGATGAGCAGTTTTTTAGACACATGGGAATGTGTTTGCGTCTCTGTATGGACAGCTTACAAAAAGAGCTCAATGACGTAGAGACATTGAAGCAAGATGGCGAAAGCCAAAACACGACAGCCAATTTGACAGAGCTGATGTTAACTCTAAGCAGTCAAAAACTCCTTGCACCTCATGAACTGATTGAGCAGATGCTCGATGAGCTTTCTGATCACCGCGTGTTATATGAACGCGCGATTAGCGATTTCTTGGTTGAACAGATTAATGCCTGTGAGCCGAAAAAATTTGAACATGATTTTAGCAACAATAAAAAGTTTGCATCTAAATCAAAACTTTGGAGCGCTTATACCGCTCATTATGATCAAAACCGCCTTAAATTTAACGACCATTCTGTAAAGAAATTGATCAAAGAAAACTATGAAAAAATTGTTCAAGAAAAACATGCGTAGTGCGCTTATCGCATTAATGGTTTCCTCGCTCAGCGGATGCGCAGTGTGGGATCAAATGAAAGAGTCTACGGGAATCACGCCTGAAACATCTTCGATTGAATTAGTGATCGAAGCTTCTGATGTTCTCAACGTTCGTGAGGGCGGGGAGTCCTCTCCCGTCATTTTACGCATTCATGAATTAACATCGCCCGTTCTTTTTCGAAGCCTCGATTTCTTTGCTCTGTTTGATAACGACAAAGCGGCACTTGGCGATGAGTACATCAAACGTTATGAATTCCAGCTCAAGCCAGGCGATACCATTGAACAGACAATAGAGTTATCTCCTGATACTCGTGCCGTCGGTTTTTCGGTGGCGTTTCGTGAGATTAATGGCTCGTCATGGCGCAAAGTTGAACTGGTTGATGAAAAAACCGAATATTTTTTGAGATTAATTGTTGAAGGCAGCGAGTTATCTTCCGATAAAAGTCGCGGCATAGAACAGACGTATTTTTAAGGGATCACCACATGTCTTTATACAACCCAGTTGTTTGGCAAGACGGCATGTTCATGAAGCCGCAGCACTTCCAGCAACTCGACCGCTCTCAAGGTAAAATGGCGGGCATGCTCAACGCAAACAGTTCCCCTCTGCATTGGGGACTTAAGCGTATTGAAATCAACGCAGAATTATTGGCCTTAGGCAAAATTGGTATTACTCGCGCTGAAGGTGTCCTTCAAGATCGCACCCCATTTGAGTTGCCTTTATTGGCGGAGCTTCCAGAAGTTCGCGATGTTGACCCGTCTATCACGGATAAAGTGGTGTATTTATGTTGTCCGCTTCCCTCTGAACGCGCTGAGCTATTTGGCAGCCAGAAGGATGGCGCACGTTATAAAATCGAAGCGCAAGAAGCTGTCGACTCCTGCTATGACAGCGAAGACATTGCCAGTATTTCAGTGGGTAAGCTTAATTTTTGTCTGCTCTATGATCATGAAGATAAAAGTGCGTATACCTCGATTCCTATTTTGAAAATATCGGAAGTCAAACCTGATGGTAGCGTGATTCTCGATGATAGCTTTATTCCCACTTGTCTAGATATCCATGCTTCAAGCGTGCTAAGTAAGTACACCACTGAATTTGCTTCTATGCTCAAGCACCGAGCTGAGTCGATTGTTCAGCGTTTAGGGGTGGTTGACCAGCAAGGTGTGTCTTCTGTTTCTGATTTCATGCTGCTGCAAGCACTAAACCGTTATGAACCTTTGTTTTGGCATTTTGCGAGCGTAGAGGGGGTTCACCCTGAGTCTTTCTATCGTATTTTGCTGCAAGCCGAGGGCGAATTATCAACACTGTGTTCCGCGTCCCGTAGGCCGACAGAGTTTACTAAATATAACCATGGTGACCTCACAAGTTGTTTAACCACCACACTTGAAAGCGCGAAAATGACCTTGAGTGTGATGTCTGAACAACGAGCGATCCCGCTAACGCTGAAAGATCAAAATTACGGCATTCGCACCGCCGCAATTCCTGACCGTAAGGTTGTGGAGTCCACGACGTTTATCCTTGCTGTTAAGGCAGACGTTACGCTGGATGTTCTGCATACTCAATTTGTGAGTCAAACCAAGATTGGTTCGATCGATAACATTCGTGACCTTATTAACTTGCAGCTGCCAGGTATTGAAATTAAACCGATGCCAGTGGTACCACGTGCTTTGCCATATCATGCCGGTTACACGTACTTTGAATTGGATAAGGCAAGTGATGAGTGGGCAGCGCTTAAAGATAGTGCCGCGATTGCTGTTCATGTGGCCGGTGATTTTGCGAATCTATCACTACAGTTGTGGGCTGTACGCTTATGAGTTACGCCGATAACGATGTCACTGTCGTCTTATTCCAACCTGAGCCCGGCAAACCGATGGAGGTCATGCCGGCGCCTGATTTATCCCGTAATATCTCGGTCCGTGATTTAGAAATCGACAAAATGGGGGTTAACCCACTTGTTGACCAATTCACCTGGTTAATCGCTAGCCTGTCTTGTATGTCCTCTATTCCTTGGCTTGATGACCCAATGCCATTTCGTGAACAGGTTGCTCGTGAAATCCGTAAGGGTGAGCGCAAGCTGAACGAAATGGAACTTGACCGCGCCTCGATTTTAGTTATCCGTTACTGCTTATGCGCTGCGATTGATGAGTCAGTTTTGCGCCAAGAGTGGGGGGCGAACAGTAACTGGAGTCAAAACAGTCTATTGTCGGAGTTTCACAATGAAACATCGGGTGGTGACAAATTCTTTATTATTCTTGAGCGGCTTAAAGCGGATCCGCGCAAATATCGTTATGTGATTGAATTTTTGTACCTGTTGTTACAACTCGGTTTCCAAGGTAAATATGGGCGGGAAGAACGAGGAAATGAAAAGCTGGCCGACATCGGTAACACAATTTATCGATTAGTTCGCGATGATCGTTTAGCAGAACAGGAAAAAGTGTCGCTTGTTAATCTTAAAGCCAAGTATTTAAAGAAACCGCTTAAGAAAGTGATTTCCCCCAAGTTCACTTTGGGGGTAACCGCGTTAATTTTTGCGGCGATGTATGCGGTAACGTATGTGGTGATTGATTTGAAATTTCAAGACTTACTCAATGCGTACCAGTAGTTAATCTTTTATCAATAACGGTTCAGAAATTCTTGAGGCTGACTCAATTTTGAACAGGTTAGATAAAACGACAGGCTGAATAGTTATTATGACTAGCAATTAAGAGGGATTGTTTCGGCAATCTCTTTTACTATTTTTATCATCTCAACTTTAAGTGGATCAGCGATGGGTGTAACAGTGAATGCCAACGGCTTAAGTGTCGTGCATCAAGGCTCCGGCGGCGAAGCCAATGCAACTTTACCGGATGTGTGTAAAACACAATGTGGGCCACCTGTTGTCCCGATCCCCTATGGCAACAACGCGAAATCGGCCGATCTCGCTGATGGCACTACCAGTATTACAATGGATGGCGGCAACAGTGTTGCGATTAAAGGTAGCAAGTTTGCGAAAAGTACTGGTGACGCAGCAGGCGATAAAATGGGGCAATCGTCGGGCACTATTGAAGCCGAAGCGGAATTTATTTCAGCCTCTGCCACGGTTAAATTTGAAGGGGTAGGCGTATGCCGCTTATCCGATCAAATGACCATGAATAAAGCCAATACGATGTGTTTAGGTGGGGTGCAGAATCCATCGGTATCGGTTACCGAGGAGCAAGAAGGCACTTATACCATTGATCTGATTTGTCGTTATCCAAATGGCGCTGGTTATGCCAATGCACCTTTTGAACTGCGCGATGCAAGCGGTGGCGTGATTGGCAGTGGAACCCTTGATGCCAACGGCCAAGGTTCGGTGAGCGGGCTTTCCCCTGCAGAGTGTATTTTGGTGCTCAGTGAATCGAGCGATGACTACGTTGCAAATGCTTCGCTTCCTATCAATCAACCGACCGAAACCTATGAAGATAGCCAAACATTCTGCACTTACGTCTCGGGGTACCGCACCCCTTTTTGGGACATCAGTGTTGCGGCTAGCAATGATTGGGGGATTTTGATTTCTCCTCAGCTTACTGATGATGATTTCCGCGATATTGTTTATGAACAAAGCCGAATTACGGCGCCATTTGTTGTGAGTCGCAATCAGTCAAAAGATTTCGCTTTTGCGTTTGTGTCGGCATTAAATCATTCGTTAGATGACACTGAAACGTTGGAAAAATATCAGCCTTTGCTTGAGCAACTGTTTGAGCAGGCGCACCCTCAAGGCAATATTATACGTTTACTTGCCCAAGCCGATAGCGCAGAGCCGCCTGCAGAGTTATTAGCCAAACTGCGTTTGCTCGGTACCGGAAACACACTTAACTATATTCAAAATCTCGATTGGGAAGAGGTAAATAATACCCTTTGTGGTTTTGTTAGCGACCTCATTGCTGACCTTGATATTCGCCTTGAATATATGCAGATGCAAGCTCAAACGCGTGGTTTAAGTGTTCTGGAAACGGGACTCGCAACCTATCGTGATGCCACAAAAACATTGGGTAACCTCTTACCTGATATTTTCGGCCAGATCTTTGAGCAGATTGCGTCTAATTTAGCCGATATTGCCAGCATGGCGGAAGGCGCGATTGTGAATCGTACGGGGGAATCAGGATTTGCAACCAACTCTGGAGAATTTAGCACCATTGTTTATACCAAGGCGCATAATCCCAATCGACCACCATTTGTGATTTTCAAAGATCTATTTTCTGATTAAGAGGGCGTTTTATGAATGCAGTATTTCCAATCTTAAAACGCGATGGCTCGGACTATGCTTCACTTACTGAGTTCAAACAAGATCTTAATAAGAGTACTTCAGGCCGTTATCTACTAAGTGCTGGGCATGGTTGGCACGGCGGTGTGCATATCAACTCTCAATCTTTCCCTTGGGGGAAAAATTTACGCGCTGTGCAAGCAATGTTGCCCGGAAAGGTTGCTGCTTACCGAATTAGCGACGATTACGTTGTCACAAATTATTTAGGAAAAGAGTTCAAACTCAGCAATAACTTTGTTTTGCTAGAACATGAATTTTCTGACCCAACGGAAGGTTCCACTGCGAGCTTTACGTTCTATACCCTATATATGCATTTAGCGCCACCCAGTGCGATAGGTGCGAATGCCAAACCTTCACGTTTTAAAATGGAAGAGCCTACCGGCATTAATGTTCGAACGTTTCGTACAAGTAGTGGTGAACCTCATGCAGACCAACTAGAAACAAAAATGGCTCTGCCCAGCGGCACTGAATTTGAATACTTGGATGTTGATAATGATACTTACCAGAGCTTTACGATAGGTTCGGTACCTCATGCGATGATCCGGTGTAAAGTGTTGTCTGTACCCAGCGGCAATGAAAGTTTAGTCGGAAAGGAAGTATGGATAGCTTCGGGGGCGGGGCTTGAAGAAGGCACGCGTTTTGAATTCTTAGATAAAGCGGGTTATATCCAACCTTTACCACAAACTGAGCCTGAATGGATGTTGACCGAAACTATTCAACGTGGAGGTGTGGTGGTGGCTCAGAAAAAGCCTGAGTCACCACAAGTCGATTCTCGCATTTCAGTACAAGCGGGTGAGGCTTTAGGATTTTTGTCGCTGAATGAATTCAGTCAAGATCCTAATGGAACCAAACAAGTTGAGGATGTTGTGCATATCGAAATGTTCTCGCTTGATACTCCACCAGCCTATTTTTTAGAACAGTTTGAAAATATCAATACCACACCCATTGATGGAACCAGCAGTGACGGAGCTATTCAACCAGGTAATGCACTATTTGAACAATTAGTCACACTCACTTCGGAGGAAGGTGACACCAGTGAAGCGCCAACCACGACGAAAGACTTAATTACTCGGCTGAACGGTAAGCGTGATAAACTTGAGAATCTCATTGTTCAACACCAGAGCGAGTGGTTTAATGAGTCCGCTGAAAGTTTGCTTGATATGATAAAAGCCGTTGGTAAAAAATCATTGGATGAAATACTGCAAAGCAGCTTTGTTTCAAAGCAGGAATACCAAGACTCGCAATGGCACAATAAACTTGAAAGCATCTATGAAGAGTTCTTCAGCCAACAACAAGAACGCGCGAAGCTGTTAACTTGGATGGAAGACGCCAGTGATATCGTCACTGTAGATCCAAAACCTTATTATTTCTGGCCGTTCAACACGACGTTCAGTGAATTGATTAGCTTAGATATGGTTTATGCAGCGAATTTACGACAGGATCGAAATGCATGTGAAAATATACTTCCTTACCTCAATAAGTATGCCCAGAAATACAAATTGAACTCGCCTGTGGTTATAGCCCACTTCCTATCTCAACTAGCCCATGAAAGTGGTTTTACAGCAACCACAGAAAGTTTATCATATTCACCTAAAAGGATGAGGGAAATTTTTGGTTGTAAGGGCGGTTCTAAAAATTATATATCTGATATAGATAGTTGTAGCTTAGGTAAATTAAGAGAAAAACTGTGGACCGAAGAAAGCAAATACTCGCGTAATTCTCGTAATTTAGGGAGCTATGTTTATGCTGATAGAATGGGAAATGGTAACGAAATCTCAGGTGATGGATATAAGTACAGAGGGAGGGGGTTAATACAATTGACAGGTAGAGATAAATATTCAGAGTTTACCGATTTTCATAATTTTCATAATCCTGAAGATATAAGGGATTTCTTAACTAACCCTGAATTGTTATCATCAAGTATAGAGTTTGCTACATCCAGTGCATTCTATTTTTGGTTTGACTTCAAGGGTATAACGAGCAATGATGCAGAAAACTATACAGTAAGAAAAGTAACAAAAAAAATTAATGGTGGTAGCAATGGGCTTAATGATCGTAAAGAAAGGTTTAGGTCTGTAGCGGAAGTATTAGGAATTAGTAATGTTGAAAAATATACCAATGATTAGAAAATATATAATTTTATTTGTTGTGTTTTTTATATCAAATAATGCCTTGTCAAAAGAAGTCACTTTAGATAATTTAAAAGTCAATATTTTTGAACAATCAGTTACGGATGAAAATTATCCTCTGTTACTAAAATCCAAAGATAATGGTAAGGAATATATCGTCGATCGCTTCCCTTATGAAGGGGCAGAACCAAAAATTGATGACATTCAATTAACTTCTATAAAAGATCAGTTTTATCTTATTGTACAGGTAAGTTGGACTATACGGCATTCAGATATTAATGGAACTCAATATACTAACTATATATATAAATACACCAATGGCAGGTTTACCAAAGATATTCCTCTTACTAATACTAAAGCTATGAGTGGGTTTACAGGGTATGAAGACCCAAAAAATCCACAAAAATACCAGTATCAAGATCTTAATATATTAATAAAATATTTAAAAGATAAAATTGAGAATCGCTCTGTAGGATTATGTTCTTTGAATGAAAATACCTTGTTTTCATGCCAGTTAAATAATGAAAAATTAGTATCTATTTGTGGTGGGAGTAAGAATAAAATTTATAGATATGGAACTACATCCAATATTGAGATTTCATACCCTAAGTGGGATGAGAAAAATATAAAGCACAATGAATCAGGTGATTTTATTTTTAGTCGTGGTGGTTACACATATTCATTAAAAGCTAATAATAAATTTAAACCATCTTTATTAGTAACGTTAAATAATAAAACAATATTTAATAAATCTTGTTCTGAGGTTTATTGATGAATAACTATCTAGCTATCTGAAAGCTTGTTTTATGTTAATCAGTTGCAGGAGGTCCTTAGTTATGAATTTAATATTAACCCTTAAGCAATATTGACATATCCTTTCGTTGATAGCGATTATAGCTTAGAGTTTGAGAGGGATAGTGTTATTCAAATGAAGGCTTATTGGGCTCGCTGCCAGTGAATAGCTTGAAAGTCACAAGCTTTCTCACATAACCCGCAGCGGTTGCACAACTGGGTATCTATTGTTGGTTGTTGACCGCTGTTAATCATGATCGCTTGCTGCGAGCAAGTTTCTACACAGCTTTGGCAGTATGCGGCGACGGCAGGGTCACAGTTGTGGTCCACGGTGAGGAGCAAGTCATTACGTTCAAGGGCACCGGTATCGCAACTTAACACACAGGCATGACAACCTTTGCAGTGATTCGCCGATTGCAGCGTTGGGTATCCTTGTTCTAACGTAATGGCATTACTTGGGCAAGCCTCTATGCAGCTTTTACACTGTGTGCAACGCTGCAAAAATATCGTCTCTTCAACCGCCCCCGGCGGGCGAGGGAAGTTCAATGTGGTTTGGTGAGCGAATTGAACTGGAGAGGCTAGCCTTTGAAATAAGGCACGACGCTGAGGATTAAACGCTGGCATAAATCACCAATATAATTGTTTGGCTTGTGGTGTCACTTGAAGCAGATGTTGAAGTTGGCTCAAAAACAGTTCACATAGTTCGGAGACCGCTGCGTAAAACGCTGAGTCTTGATTGCTTTTTAGTAGTGACAAATAGCGATTTGACCAAGGTAATAAATGAATTTCTAGTAGATCAACTAACGCCTCGTCCTGTTCATTTTCTAGTGTGTAGGCAATCGCCCAAAGCATTATGGCGAAGTGATCGCAGGGCTGGCTACCAATCTCGATATTCATACCGATGTGTTCAAGAAACAGACGAAACGCTTCGGTGCTGTCGCCCATAACTTCATTTTCACGGTGTTGATAGACCGAGCCCCAGGGCGGTGCGATGAGCTTGCCTTGCCCTTCAAACAACACAGAAAACGCATAATCGTTTAGGTTGTGTTTGGTGTCTTCTAATGTTGCAATGAGTGCGGCTATTTGTTCGGGGTTATCCCAAGGAAATAAAACCGGAATATGACCTAATTGGTTAAGGATGGCTTGATTACGTTCGCTGCTCGGGTATTCAAACATTAGGTTACCCAAAAGGCGCGGTAATATAGAGATCTGAGACATAAAACTCCTTAAAAGTAAGGCGGGCGAACCCGCCTTAACGACTACATATTAATTGACCACAAGTCATAAAATGCGATACGCCCTGAGAGTTCGGCGATGATCAGTACAGCGCTAGAGCCAATCGCTAGAGGCATCCAATTTTTGCGATAAGCCAGTACTGCTAGTGCAACCGCAACAACATAAAGTGCAAATTTAGCGTTCCAGAAACTCATACCAAGCTCGAGCATATGTGGCGCAGTTTGGCTTAAAAATGCTAAGTAGCTTGGCAGGATGAACACACTGAGCATCACGCTTAATACAGTCACGGCGAGGTTGATACGATTTGGCTGCAAAATCATCGCCAATGCGCCACCCGCCGTAAATGCAGCAAGCAACATTTGGATCATGGTGTAAGAGGTGTTCCATTGAGGGATCGTTTCAATGGTATACACTTTCGGGATCAGCACGAGTAAGGCTATGCCAGCGATCGCGGTAGCAATTCGACTTGCTTTAATTGCGTTGGTCATCTGAGGGCGCAAGTAGCTGACAGCTAAGTGAGCAAACAACAGCCCTCCATATATAGAACAAGAAACGATCTCATTACTCATTGGTGAGCGACCGGTACCGAATAAGGCATTAATGGCACGAAATGGTTGCCCAAGGTGAAGTATGGCGCTAAACCCAGCAACGCCGACAATAACCAAACTGATCACTCCGGAGACAAACATCGCTTTGTCATCTGGTCGTTTGATGATGAGCTTATTTAATGTCATTAAGATAAATAGCCCTGCAGATGCTTGAGCCAATACCGTAAAAAAGACCAGAGGTAACTCATGCATGTTTCACTTCCTTAGGGTTTTGTAATTGGCCCATACTGTCTTGGTTGGAAATCGCATTGCCATGCGGTTTGATGATGAGGTTAGGGTGAGTCAGTTCAGAAGATGGCAGTGGTGCAATATCGCAGTCGCGGCCATATTTTTCTCGTAGCTCATCAATGGGACCAAACTCGATAGCACGTTGAGGACAAGAGTCCATACAAACAGGGTTCAGGCCTAGTTGAAGTCTATCTAGGCAACCATCACACTTCGACATGACTTTCTTTTCGTGGTCATATTGTGGTGCGCCATATGGGCAACGCATTTCACAGTAGCGACAACCGATACATACATCCTGGTCAACTAATACCAATCCGTCCTCTTCACGCTTGTGCATAGCGCCTGTTGGGCAGCCAGCAACACAAGCCGGGTTATCACAATGGTTACATGAGATGGAAACGTAGTAGGCAATGGTGTTGTGTTGCCATGCGTTATCCACTTTTTGCCAGCTACCGCCGCCGTATTCATAAACGCGGCGAAACTTGCGACCTACATCGATATTGTTTTTATCTTTGCAGCTTACTTGGCAGGTTTTACAGCCAGAGCAGCGAGAAGAATCAATATAAAATCCGTACTGTGTCATTTAACTATGCCTTTTCAATCTCGACCAAGTTGGTGTGTTGTGGATTACCTTTTGCCCATGGTGATAGACGGTGGCTGGTGAGTGAGTTGATACAGCCGCCAATATCGACGCCGTTTTTCACTACAGACCAAACCCCTTCAGGTAGGGCGGCAACTTCGGGAAGAATGCGGTGTGTCACCTTAGCTGCTGCGAGTACACTTCCGCGGTCATTAAATACGCGAACCATATCGCCATTGGTAATACCTCTACTTTCGGCATCTAAGAAATTGATCCAAATTTCGTTGGGAACGGCTTCTTTAACAACACCAACACTGGCATAGGTTGAGTGAGCATGACCTTTGGTATGAAATCCGGTTAACTGAATAGGGAATTTCTTCTGGGTTTCTTTATCAGATTGTGAATCAGGAACTTCAAGATATTGCCCAACAGCTGGAATTTTATCGCCTGCGGGTAAGATCCAATCCGAGGTCTCGTTCACCAATTGCTCCGAATAGATTTCAATTTTACCCGATGGGGTTGAAAGCGGGTGCGCGTTAGGATCCTGATAGAAATCTTGATAAGCGACACTGTCTTTTTTCGGTGTGCGGTGTTGATCAATAATCCCGCTGCCTTTGATTTGAGAGAACTCAGGCAGATAGGTGCGCTGGCTACGAATATCTTGGTAGTGTTTTTCTATCCACTGTTGCTGAGTACGACCTTGTGAGAATTGTTGCTCGACACCAAGATGCTTGGCGATATCACGGCAGACGTCGTAGGTACTGCGGACTTCCCACAATGGCGTGATGGTTTTCTCCATGGAAATCATGTAGCAGTTTGAACCTGAAGCATAAGAGTTGTCGACCAAATCGTCCGCTTCTAGATAAGTGGTTTCTGGAAGTAAAATATCCGCAAATCTTGCGGTTGCGGTCATATGGTTGTCGACGACAACGATGGTCTCACATAAGCTTTCGTCTTGTAGAATTTCACGAGTGGCATTGAGATTACCGTGCTGGTTGGCAAGTACGTTACTTGCTTGGCTGATAATCATCTTAATACCGACATTAAGCTTATCTGCGCCTTTTAGTGCGTGCGTTTTTGAGGTGATGGTTTCTGGACGCGCGATGGCGTCGGTCCATGTATAAACAGGAATCGACACTTTCACCGGATTCTCGCCTGCAGGAAGTTTTGGCACACCATATTTATTGCCGTAAGGCCATAAGCCCGAGTTCGTCCCTGGGCGGCCAAACTGATTGGCAATGATCGGTAGGTTCAAAATGGAACGCACGGTTTGTTCACCATTGTGGTGACGTTGTGGTCCCCAACCTTGGCAGATAAAGCACGATTTAGCGTTAGCAATTTGACGGGCAAGTTGTTGGATACGTTTGGCAGGAATACCTGAAATATCGGACGCCCATTGCGCTGTTTTGACGATGCCATCTTCACCAGTGCCCATCACGTAGTCTTTGTAGCTGCTATTTTCCGGTGCTGAGGCTGGTAAGGTTTCTCGGCTAAACCCAACCGCGTACTTATTGATGTTATCTTCATCAATAAGATCCTCGGTGATCATGGTATGTACAAGAGCCGCAACCACAGCAGCATCAGAGGTCGGACGAATAGGAAGCCATTCCGCATTTTCAGCAATAACAGAATCGGTATAGCGCGGGTCCAGTATCACCACTTGCGCATTAGATTTTTCAAGCGCGCGGCGCAACTCTTCAACCTGCCCACCGCCAGACATCCGAGTCTCAGAGACATTAAGACCAAACAAGACTACGAGGTCTGAGTCTTCTACCTCAGTGAAATGGGAACCGGAATAGTTACCATAAGTATAAGGTGTGGCTTTATTTATCTGCCCAGTTGAATAGGTGTTAAAGTAGTTTAAATAGCCGCCGGTGAGATTTAACAAACGATGCCAAGCTGGGCTACCCTGTGTATGGTAGTAGGCGCCGGTTCCGTATTGATAATAGACGGCTTCATTCCCGTGTTCTTGGCGAATACGAGTCATTTCATTTGCGATCATTTGGGTCGCTTCTTCCCAGCTGATACGTTCAAACTTACCCTCACCACGTTTACCAATTCGCTTCATTGGGTATTTAAGGCGGTCAGGATTGTAAACCCGATATTTGTTTGAGCGTCCGCGTAAGCATGGGCGAATTTGGTGTTGGCCAAACTCCGCTTCATTAACCGCAGGCTCTGGCTCAATTTGAATAATACGGTCATTTTCAACTTTAACTTTTAAAGCACATCGACTTCCGCAGTTGACTAAGCAAGCGCTGTGTTTAAATTCGGCTTGTCCTTGTGGGAGAGTTTGCGCTTGAGCTTTTTTGGAAAAGGGGACCGTTGAAAGGGTCGTGAGCAGCGCTGAGGTAACACCAACTTCGCCAGTGTATTCTAGCAGCTTGCGTCTGGTTATTTGTGCATTAAGCAAGGAAGATTTGCTCATATCGACTGTCTCCAGTGCGTGAATTTTTATGATTTTATTTTGGGAAAATAAAAGAAGTGTTATCTTTCACAGTGTTTTTTCAGGCTAAACTTATTGAAATTAAATATAATGATTTCGATCATTTTTTATTTTGGTCGGATTAATTTTTCAGCGTTATGGGAATATATATTCCAATAACCTTTAAACAATGCTGATATTGACTTATGCCAATTTAAAATGAAATTTTTCTATGTAAGGTTTTGATTTAATTATGTTTAGTTGTTATTTCAAGGAGTTTAATCTAATTGATAACTATTATCTTTAGGGAGTATTAGGAAGGGATATGAATATGTATTTCGTCATTGAATTGCGTATAAAATAAAAGCGCTGTGTTCAGCGCTTTTATTTATCTTAAATGTCTAAAATTGATTAATTTAGAGCATTTACATCAGAGGAGTACTGTTCTTGCCACTTAGGATAATCATTTTTAAATAGTTTACCCGGAGAAGTGACGAGCCAGCTGTATTTTACTCGGCGCTCGTAACTCACATCTTCGAACTTATCGAGTTTGTCACCCTGACGGTTTGAGTACAGTGGTTCTAGATTCTCTAGGTTGATAAAGCGTGGCCAGACACTGCTGCCTTCTTTATCGATGACCACACGGTTCACACCAAATTCCATGGTGTCGTCCGGCGTTTTGATCATCTTCTTACCTGGTATCTCTTCAGCTTTCAAGAAAGCAACAGCGCTGTTGATTGACTCAACGACTTCAGCAGATGGATTCTCGATGCTCATTAAAAATTTGATGACTTTAACACTTTCATCACCACTGATAGACGCTAATTCATATGAACGTCCACGTTCACAAGCGAGGGTGTCGACATTGTATTGCGCACACCATCCAGTTTTCTTACCGTCAACCACAACCTGGTTATCAAGCACAAAACGGAGTCCTTTATCCATTGATGCTTTTGCTCGCGAGGCGAGATCATCAGAAACAAAGGCAAATTCACCTTTTTGGCTGGCTACGTCACGCATCACGTTAAGTGTATTCGCGATGGCGTTGTCGTTAAACGTGATGTGACGATGATAACCTTCTGAATTCGGGAAGAATTGCGGCCACCCACCATTATCATATTGACCTTCGAGTAGGTACTCGATACCACGAATCGCGCTTTCTTTGTACGCTTCGTTGTTGGTCTTTTCGTAGACTTTGGCTAACGTCATGATTTGAATATACGTTGCATCGTTATCGATGGTTGATTTTTGGCGGTAGGTTGGGAACGTTTCACGATCGTAAACTTGGGACAGATCATTGGAACTTCCCACTTTAAACCAGCCACCATCAGGGTTTTGGTTTTTCAGCATCGCATCAGCGACAGCTTTTGCTTCTTCGCTGCCGTACCAATCATCAGATTGTTTTTCGATGGTCTTCAGAGAAATTTTGCCTTTCTTCGCTTTGAAGATACTGCCTTCAGGACGAAGTAAGGTCACTTTGGCAAGCTTACGTTTTGAATCCCAAGAGTATTTACCACCAAGCTCTTCAAAGACAAACTTAAATGGAACGTACAAAGCCCCTTCAACGAGCGTTGCTGCTGCAGGAGCAATCGTTTCTTTACCGTTGACTAGCGCTGTTGCCGAACCTGCCGTCATAGAGACTGTTTTGCCATTCATACCAATAGTGACTTTTTCACCATCAAAACTAAAGTCGCCATTAAGCTCATCGATAATATCGTCAAGCGGCGCCATCACGACTTTATCTTCGGTCATCATCGGTTTTAGGTAATAGGAGTCAAGCAGTTCGTGATAGCCACCGTCTACTTTCATCATTGGCTCACTCATCATGAGAGAGGCTGTATGGATTTCTCCATTTTCCCAAGTTACATCTTGAGCGTGGACAGCACCAGCAAAGCAAATACTGGTTAGCGCGGCAGCAAGGTAGGTTTTTCTTAGTATTTTCATTTCACGTCTCCGGGGAGTGTATAAACTGAACTGTTGTTTTATTATTTAAATTCAAACTGGCAATTTTTTGAATTAATGGAAATATTACACATCCGGAGCAAGACAAGTAGTCTCAATTTAGCGAGATAAGAGTTAAATCACGTCACAAGCAATTAGACAACGTAAAACGTTATCTAGCTCTTAGTTATTGTCGATTAAAGCCACAAAATCTGAGATTTTCGACACATAATCACTGATTTTGATTAAAAGGTTAGTTATTGGTGGTTGAGCGAGAATAAAACATATTCGTCACATTTTGTTAGGTGCAGCATTGAGAAATAGGATGCTGCACCTAACTGCCGAGTGACGCTATTGAAAACGATCCAATGCAAAAAGATTTAAGTCATATTTGGGCGTTTTACCGAGTGCAAGATCAGCAACAACTTCGCCAATCACACTGCTAAACTTGAATCCATGACCGGAAAATCCACAGGCGATCACGACGTGACGGTGCTCAGGGTGAGTATCAATCACAAAGTGCTCATCTGGCGTCATGGTGTACATGCAGGTTTTCCCAAACTTTAAGTCACCGACGCTTGGCATATGTTTGTTTAAAAGCTGCTTTAAATCATGGGCATCTTGTTGCTCATCAAAAGGTGCTAATGCTTGATTTGGATTTTGGTCATCGCCTAAGTCATGACGGCCAATTTTTAGCCCTGCGCCATCAATACTTGGGAATCCGTAATAGATACCGTTTTGGGTATCAAAAGAAAATGCGGGGAAATGCCCTTCACCATATAAGGCTTCGGGAGCATCAAACCAAGCAAATGTTTTACGAATAGGGCGAATGGGTAAATCAAGTTGAAGCATCTCAAGTAAATCATTAGACCAAGCGCCAACCGAGACGATGACTTTATCGGCTTGGAAAGATAGGTCATTGGCCGTGATCACAACCCCTTGCTGCTGAATATCGATATCGGTCACCTTATGGTGAGATAGCAGCGTCGCTCCATGGGATATCGCCAAATCACGGTAGGCTTGGATACATTCTTCACAGCGTAAGACGCCCGACGTTGATTCAAAGCATGCAATGTATTCGGCGGGTAAGTTCAGCCCTTCAAAGCGTTGGTTGGCTTCCTCAGCAGATAGTATGTCGATGGGTAACTGATATTTCTCGGCGCTAGCGATGAGCATAGTGATAAATGGTGAACTCTTTTCACCCACGTTCAAGACGCCGGTTTTCAAAAACAGTGATTTTCCAGACAACCGTTCAAGATCTTCCCAATGTTTTTGTGCGCCTAAAGCAAGCGGAACATATTCTTTGCCTTCACCATAAGCATGGCGAATGATGCGTGTTTCACCATGATGGCTTGCGTGAGAGTGGGGAGGGTCAAAAGCATCCAGCAATAAGACTCTTTTTCCTTGTTTGGCGAGAAAGTACCCGCTGGCCATTCCCATTGAACCGGCACCAATAATCGCGACATCAAACTGCATGATAACTCCCTTAAATACAATGAATAGGGCGAAATCCTAACACATTGTTCCAGTTGTCAAAGCGCTTATCTATTTGAACGCTATGATATAAAAGCAGCGTTTCAGGTAGCGTCGATGACTTCGACAACGTTCGCCTTCAAACACGCTAGGTATTGTTTACTCCTCATCGGTGAGCAAGTCTTCTAACAGAACTTCTCGACCGCAAATGGTATTTCGACCTTGTGCTTTGGCTTGATAAAGCATTTCATCACACGCATCAATCACACGCTTGTTATGAGGGGGAAGTGATTCATGTTCAGTAAACCGCAAGCTAATCACACCGACACTGGCGGTCACGTAACGGGAAACCTTTGAAGATTGATGCTCAATATGTAGCGATTCTATCGCTTCTCGAACGTGCTCTGCGATTTCCATGGCACCATCGATGCTGGTTGCAGGCAGTAAGCATCCCATTTCTTCACCGCCATAGCGAAACGCGATATCTGATGGTCTCTTCAGCGTTAATTTCAATACCTTACCAATAGCCGCAAGACACTCGTCGCCAGCAACATGCCCATAGCAATCGTTAAATTGTTTGAAAAAATCAATATCGAGCAAGAGCAGTGAAATCGGTGTTGACGCTCTACTATGGATTTTAAGTGACTGCGAGAAGGTCGTGTCAAAATAGCGGCGTGTAAAGAGCTTAGTCATGCTGTCTTGGTTGACAATTTTCGCCAACTTTTGATGGGACTCTTCGAGCTCTCTTGAGGTTACCGTAATGAGGTTTGTCAGTATTTTGAGCACTCTAAATGTACGCGTAAGTTCAAATTCTTCAACCTCTTGGTGATGCTCGTAATCAGGTTGCTCATAGGTAGATTGCTTCTCGGACAAGGCGAGCAAGGTCATGTTTTGAATTAGGCACTGAGGGTCATCCTTCGCTGAGGTGTAAAACTCACTCGACGTAAAAAATCCAGAGCAACTGGCAATCTGATTGAGTTCTTGGCTGTCGATGATGATTTCATTGCCAAATATCTCTTTGCGTGAGGCACATGAGTAGATATAGATAGCTTGGGGTTCGATTTCTTGCAGTTGACGCTGTATCGAGAGGGCTTCCATTTCAAGCAATGAAATATCACAAAAACTGAAACGAACACTTTCGTTTGGTCGAAAAGGTTTCAAAAATTCAAAAGATCCATCGTCATACTCTTTGACCGGCACGTTTTTCATCATAATACCGTCAATGTAATACGTCAGTGGAAATTCTAGTGTCGGGTTATGTAACTGAGTAAAGTCAAAGTCAACACCGAGATAATGGCTATAAACATCCCGCACGCTGCGATTATCGATGGTATACACTCGATTGCCTTTGCACTTGGTCACTGTCATATAGCGTCCAATGGGCGTCCATCCGTCACGGCGATAGGTAGAGACATTGAGATCGGGTCCTGTGAGCAAAGCCACTGCGGTGCCATGGGTTAAAACCTGCTCGCGGTCAAACACAAAGGTTTGAGCAAAACCCTCGCCAATGCCAGCTTGCCCACCTGCGATCATCACGCCCGGAGCTTGCTCGGAAATATCCTGCAAATAATCGACGCTATTACGTAAATTGCCATCAACAATGCCGGTGGTAAACAAAATGGCAAGTGTTGGCTGGTGGCTGGCAATGAGTTTTCCAAGTTCGATTCCCCTGGGAACCTCGGCATCATGCACACAAAATGCGGTGACTTTCGTTGAATCAAACAGTGAAATACTGACGACGATTTTTTGATCTGTTATTTCACTTGCGAAGATTTCACCCTCGGTCGAGGCCCCAATGATTGAGGCATCAGGGATCAGCGCATTAATTGTGTCGATGGTTTTTTGCAACAAATGTCGATTTTTTGTTCCAGTAAATACTTGAATGAGAACCTGATCAGAAGGATAGCTTTGCACCTTATCTCGATAAGGGAGTAAATCGAGTTCACTCGAATATAAGATGTTGTAGCATTCCATTCATTACCCTCTACGTTCTTTTCCATAAGTTTACGTTTTAACGTACGTCAACTCACTCAAAAGTTAGTATAGGAAGCATTTGAAATATTGACGATATCTGATGAATGAAGAAAAGCCGGTGGCGTAACTAAGATCTCATTCATCAGTCTTTTATATTGTGCAGCGGGGAGTTTTTGTACAAAAACTTTCGCTTAGAAGTGGCGAGACAATTAGGTACACTGAGTACTCAGCGATGGCATGTTTGATTTGCTCAGTGCATGTTATGTATCCAACTAGATTTCAAGGACGTTATGGCAGTCGAACTTTTTCTTGGCGGAGCGCGTAGTGGCAAATCCTCATTTGCAGAGCAGCGCGCGTTACATTATTTAAAACAATCTTCAGCTTGCCAGCTGCATTATATTGCAACGGCCACCCCCTTTGATGACGAAATGAGACAACGTATCATCCACCACCAAAACAGGCGTGGTAGCGAATGGCAAAATCATGAAACACCATTGCGCTTAGCCAATCAATTAGCGACATTTGATCGACACGATATCGTGTTAGTCGACTGTTTGACATTGTGGATAAATAACATCATTTACAATCAAGGCGAGCCCATTACAGAAACGCAAATCACCGCGCAAGTGACAGAGCTCGTCTCTGCACTTGAAGCGAGCAAGGCTACCATCCTATGCGTTTCGAATGAGGTCGGGCTAGGCATTGTTCCTATGGGAGAAGTGTCAAGGTTGTTTGTTGACCATGCAGGTTGGATGAACCAAGCGGTAGCGAAGGTCGCACGGCAAGTCACCTTTATGGCAGCAGGCTTGCCTATGTGTTTAAAAGGTCAAGACGCACAATGAATCCGATCAACATCTACTTGCTTCGCCACGGGCAAACGCTTGGGCCTGCGGCACTGAATGGGAAAACAGACGTTAGCGTTGCCACTCCAATCCAATATGCGATGCGTGATAGCGTGATGGCAACGTATCAGTTTCAACACGTGTTAACCTCACCGTTGACGCGCTGCAAAGCCTTAGCTGATTTGCTGGTAGAGCGTGACCCTCATTTAACGCTCAGTGAAATTGACGCATTGCGAGAGCTTGATTTTGGGCACTATGATGGCGTTGCTTATGATTCTCTCGGCGATGAATGGCCAAAACTCGAAGCATTTTGGCAAGCGCCTGCACAAAATACGCTCCCGGGCGCAGAGCCGCTAGACCTTGGATTTGCTCGGGTGGCCAAGGCTTGGCAACATATTGTCCATAGTATGGAGCAAGATACGTTTATCATCGGGCACGGGGGGACTATTCGTTTTATTTTGGCCGATGTTCTCGGAGTCGATTGGCGCAATCCGCGCTGGTATTCGACGCTTAGTATTGGTAACCAGAGTGTTACGCACATTCAAATGACGCGTCATCAACAGCAAGTGTTCTTTCAAGTAAAGTCGGTAGGCGTAACACTGCCCTAATAACCTTAACGAACACCACCTGCAATCAACTGGGTTAAATGAAAATCCGGGTAGTGATTGGCACTGATGCCTTGAATATCGTTAATAACCCGTTCTATATCATGCGCATGACCATCAAACAGCATGCCCACAGCACTGCCGCTGTGGGCAACATTTAAACCAAATAACTGATGATGTTCCACGATATCCAGTAAGCAGCGAAAATGGGGTTTACGCAAAATATGCTGACTTTCAATTGCGCTCATTACCGCCGCTTCACCAATGGCTTGTGGGGATGGATTGTAAAGCCCAGAACGCAAGGTGCGATAGGCGCGAGTCATTTGCTCTGAGGATTGGAGCAATGTTTGTCGTCGGTTCATGAGGTGGTAGAGCGAGGTTTCTAGATGAATCGGACTTTCCAAAATAAGAATGTCGATGTCCATCGCGGCAGGGAGGCGTTCACAGATCTTGCCTTGTTGATGATCAAACAGAGCCAGTGGTTGTATGGCGGTACTGTCCGTGGGTTCAAGGTGCGCGCACAGCTGGACAATGTCTTGCTCTTCAATTGTTTGCTCCAAACAGCGTGCCGTCGCCATAATGGTGGCGGCTATATCAGCGGTGCTGCTTGCAAAGCCTTTAGCGACCGGAATAGTTGAATCAAACTCAATCTTTAAACCATGAGTTAATTGAGGATCTGCGCGGAAATATTGTAGCGTCAGTTGCAAAGCCTTGCGCATCATTGGCCGTTCTTGGTGATATTGCGGTTGGGCAAAAGTGACAAACACGGTTGAAAACCAATTGATCGGCATCGACACCAGCTTTTCACTACCTTGTATCCAACCTTGAACCAACTCACCGCACGATGCAGGACAGCGTGCTTCAGCCATTCAACACCTCGTTTAACGCCTCAATAAGCCGCATGTTATCTTGGTGAGATTTGATTGCGATTCGATAGTGCTGTTGATTCAACTGCGGATAATTAGCGCAACTGCGAATCAGAATCTGATGAACCATGAGTTTAGATTGCAAATCGATGTCACCCGCAACCGTAAAGAAAATATAGTTTGCTGAGGGCTTTAAAACGGACAGTGACGGAAATTGATTCAATGCATCAAAGAGGTAGCGCTGCTCTTGTGCTAACCAGGTGTAGGTGGCTTGATTGTAATCATCGTCATTTAACACGATATCGGCAGATAGCGCTGCAAAGGTGTTAATGGTCCATGGCTCCCGCTGATCTCTGATTTTATTTAATAGAGAGATATCCGATGAAAGTAAGTAACCCAAGCGCAGCCCTGGCATCGCATAAAACTTAGTGAGTGAACGCAGTACATAGAGATGAGAGTATTGACTGAGCAAGGAGCTACAGTTAGTCGCATGCGGCAGAAAATCAATAAACGATTCATCAACAAATAAAGCAATATTCAATGCTTGGCACTTGATGATAATTTTCTCAAGCAACGCCGGTTCTGGCATCAATCCCGTGGGATTATTTGGTGTACAGAGAAACAAACAATCCAACCCTGCATTCAAACTATTGAGGAAGGCTTCTGTCAATTGATAGTTGTCTTGCTCGAGTAAAGGGTAGCTCTCGATATCACATTCATAACGTTCCAGTGCGCGGCGATATTCAGCAAACGTTGGTTCTATAATCATCGCACGACGAGGTCGAAAATAGTGGACCCAAAGGAAGATCAACTCAGTGGCGCCATTTCCTGCTAATACAAAATTGGCATCGCAACCGATGTGAGAGGCGATGGCCTGATGTAACTCGGTGTACTCAATATCAGGGTACTGCTCTGCATCGGTTAAATGTTCGATGATCGCAGTTTGTAATGAGTCCGGAAGTCCCATCGGATTGATGTTTGCACTAAAGTCGAGCACCATTTTGGGGTCGACATGAAATTGTGCTGCCATCTGCAACACGTTACCGCCATGCTGTCCACTAATTGCCATAGTAAGCTACTCATTGTAATAGACATTGCTGAGTATTTGCAGCGTCATTTAAGCGCCTAAATTTGCCCCCATCTACTGAGAAATTCAAGCGAACAAGTGGCAGTTGGCAAGATTTCTCTAAATCTTGGTCACATTCTATTCAATATGTGCCCTGTATAACGGTGAAATAATAATTATTCCTATGAATTGATTGATGTTTTTGCTAAATGCTGGCAACGTTCAGCACAGATAGGAAATTGCAGCGGTGATGGCTTAAGCACCGCAGTATGAACCACCAATGTCAGATACTAGAAGGGCGCAGCGTAATGGACGCGCGGTGAAAAATTATGAAAGCATTAGTGATCGCAGGTACCAATAGTGGCTGCGGAAAAACCATCATCACGCTTGGTCTATTGCGTGCCTTAGCCAATCGAAAGCTGAAAGTTCAACCGTTTAAAGCGGGGCCAGACTATATTGATACGGCGTGGCACACTAAAGTTGCTGGCGTGACGTCGAGAAACTTAGACGGTTTTATGCTCGGCGATGACGCCTTACTCAACGCCTTTGCGCAGCAAGCCCAGCAAGCTGATATCTCTATCATCGAGGGAGTCATGGGCATGTATGATGGCTATGGTAATGATCCCTACTATTGCAGCAGTGCAGGTCTTGCCGCAACATTAGATTGCCCCGTAATTTTGATTGTAGATGGAAAAGCGGTATCTACGTCGGCGGCAGCCACTGTGATGGGATTCCAAGCCTTCTCTGACAAAGTGAATATCGCTGGTGTCATCGTCAATCATGTGAGCAGTGAAGGTCATTTTGATCTATTAAAAACCGCTATCGAGACCTACTGTGGTGTGCCTGTTCTGGGACGTTTGCCTAAAATGCCTGATATCGAACTGCCATCACGTCATCTTGGCTTAACAACAGCACGAGAATCGACCCAGTTTGATAGCAGTTGGGATCAACTTGCGGAGGTCGTCGAAGCGCATATTGACCTCGATAAGTTACTTGAGGTCGTGCAATTAACCACACCTGTAATCGCGAAGGAGCCTGCTGAATTTGCGCAGTCAGGGCAGGGGCTAACAGTGGCTGTTGCCTATGATCAAGCGTTTAATTTCTATTACCAAGATAACCTTGATCTTCTCCAGCGTTGCGGCGCGAGCATTACCTACTTTAGCCCAATGAATGATGAGCAACTTCCAGATTGCGATATGGTTTACTTAGGGGGAGGGTTTCCTGAGCTTCATGCGCATCAGTTGGCGTCAAACCGCTCAATGTTGGCCTCTTTAAAGCGCGCTCATGAACGTCGTATTCCTATCTATGCGGAATGTGGCGGTTTGATGTATTTGGGGGAAGGATTGATTGATCAAGATAATCACCAACACTCAATGGTCGGAGTGTTACCCGGTACCAGCCAAATGACCAAAAGTCTTAAACGTTTTGGTTATTGCTATGCCAAAGCCACCCAGAATACGTTGTTGTGCGATGTTGACTCGATCATTCGTGGACACGAATTTCACTATTCTGAATTCACAACCGCACTTGAACCTGCTTTTTCGTTGTATAAAGAGCGTGATGGTGAAATATTGTCGAAATGGAAAGGTGGCTACCAACTCGATAATACGTTGGCGAGTTATCTGCATGTTCACTTCGCGCAAAATCCACAGTTTTTACTTAATTGGTTTAAGCGAGCGCGCCAACTGTGAATACGCTGCTCATCGGCTTGGCCGCGTTTATCGTTGACTGGCTACTCGGCGATCCTCCTCGTTGGCCTCATCCGGTACGCTGGATGGGCTGCCTCATCTCATGGTTAGAAACTAGGTTACGCCGTCACGCAATGCAGGGTTTTGCGCGCTATGTTGCCGGGGGATTACTGTGGATAGTGGTGGTTGGCATCAGTGGTGTTGGCTGCTGGTGGCTCTTGGAGCAATTAGAATCTATTCATCCCATGCTACGCGTGATCGTAGAAATTTGGCTTGGTTTTACAACGCTCGCAGGGAAATGTTTAAAACAGAGTGCTTATGCGGTGTTAATACCACTCAAATCTGGCGATATCGCCCATGCGCGTCAGATGCTTTCGTACATCGTTGGTCGAGATACTTCAAAGCTCGACCACCAACAAATCACACGAGCAACAGTGGAAACGGTTGCTGAAAACACCATTGATGGCGTTATCGCTCCTATGTTGTTTTTATTTTTGGGAGGCGTCCCTTGGGCTGTCGCCTACAAGGCCGTTAATACCTTAGATTCGATGGTGGGATATAAAAATGAACGCTTTCGTGAGATGGGTTTTGTCTCGGCGAAAATGGATGACATTGCCAATTTTCTTCCTGCTCGCATAGGTTGGCTAATGCTGGCCTTGTCTGCTGTGGTTCTTCGCTTAGATGCGCGCGCCGCGTTAAAGGTTGGCTGGCGTGATCGTTATAACCATAAAAGCCCGAACAGTGCTTGGTCTGAAGCGGCGGTGGCCGGTGCATTGGGGGTTAAACTTGGTGGACCAAGCCAATATTTTGGTGAGTGGGTTGATAAACCATGGATTGGTGACAAGCGTCGTGACATTGAAATACACGATATCACGCTGGCATGTCGTCTAATGTTGGTGTCCAGCATACTCAGTGTTGGATTCTGTTCACTATGGATTCTAATATAAACAAGTCATTGAATTTATAAATGAAACCCGCTGGTCGAGGTAAAATTATAAATTTATGTAAACTATCGTTTTAATAACGCTCGTTAAACCTAATTTTAACATAAAGTCACTTTTTCTGTCACAAGTGAACGTCAGTATGAGTCGCGTTTAATTCACTCAGATGACATTAGGAAGCGAAATTAATGAGCAAGGAAACTTTTGATTCACGACGTTTTAACCGCAGTAACAATACGCCATTTGAACAAGTACTTGAGGCAAATTTATCGCGTCGCTCAATTTTAAAAGGTGGGGTCGGCGTTGGCGCGATGACAGCGTTCGGAGCGTTTGGACTGGTAGGCTGTAACGATGGGTCAAACAGTGGTACAGGCAGTGAGGCTACGCCGGCGACTCTCAACTTTAATTCCATTCCCGGATCACTGACGGACGCGGTGAGTATCCCTGAAGGGTATGTCGCTCAAGTTTTGGTCCCGTGGGGAACGCCGCTCAATGCGCTTGGTACACCTTGGCAAGAGGATGGCAGTAATACCAGTGACGATCAGCGCAATGCTCTTGGTATGCACCATGACGGGATGCATTTTTTTCCGATAAACGACAGCTCAACGGATGGCTTGCTGTGTATCAACCATGAATATATTGATCCCAACGCATTGCATCCCAATGGTCCTTCGGTCTCTGGTGGCGTGCGTACCGATGTCGATGAAGTCAGAAAAGAAATCAACGCACATGGTGTCTCTGTGGTGCGTATTCAATTGGTGGGGGAGACTTGGGCCATCGTCGATAATGATCCACTGAATCGCCGTTATACCGCTGGCACAGTGATGGATATTTCAGGGCCAATGGCGTATTCGCAGAGCTTAGTCACGCCGTTTTCTCCCGATGGTAGCCAAACGCGTGGCACACTAAATAACTGCGGGAATGGTTATACGCCTTGGGGGACCTATCTCACCTGTGAAGAGAATTGGCCAGGCTATTTTGTCAATACGGATACGCTCACTGAAGACCAGCAGCGTATCGGCATTTCCACATCCACCACCCGTTATCTATGGGAAACACTTGCCGGCAGTGCTCAAGAACAGGTTGATGAATTTTCGCGCTTTAATCTAACACCAAGCGGATCATCCGCGACCCAAGATTATCGTAATGAAGCCAATGGTTTTGGCTATATCGTAGAAATTGATCCCTATACGGCAAATTCTCGAGCGGTAAAAAGAACCGCCATGGGACGTTTTCGCCATGAGGGCTGCACGTTTGGCCGTTTGGTGGTAGGGCAGCCAGTGGTTTTCTACTCTGGTCATGACTCGCGCTTTGAGTATTTATATAAGTTTGTTTCGGCGCAGCCTTGGGACGCTGCAGATGAGAAGCCATCGAATCGTTTATCTATCGGAGACAAGTATTTAGATAACGGCACATTGTATGTTGCGCGTTTTAACGATGATAATAGCGGAACCTGGTTGCCATTAACGTTAGATAGCCAAACGATAGAGGGGGGCGTTTTGGCGGATACATTTGCCTCGCTTGCTGACATTATTTTAAATACCGCTGGCGCGGCTGATTTACTGGGAGCAACGCCGATGGATCGCCCTGAGTGGTGTAGCGTTGACCCGTTTACTGGCACCGCTTACTTAACTTTGACCAATAATACTCAACGCACAACAGACACCAATGCAGCGAACCCACGTTTAAATAACAAGTTTGGGCATGTCATTCGCTGGGATGAGGGAGATTCAGTGAGTGAATTCACTTGGGATATTTTTGTGTTTGGTTCTGCGGCTGATGAAGAACAAAACGTGAATATTTCAGGGCTAACCGAGCTTAATCAGTTTGCCAGCGCAGATGGATTAAGCTTCGATAAGCGAGGTATTTTATGGATCCAAACTGATAACGGTGCTGATGAAGTTACGCAATATACCAATGATCAAATGCTGGCAGTGGTCCCTTCCACCATGACCGATAGCGATGGTAACGCAGAGACGGTGAACGCAAACAATCAAGCGGACCTGCGGCGCTTTTTTGTTGGCCCAAATGGCTGTGAAGTCACCGGGTTTACGATCAGTCCTGATTATACGTCGCTATTTGTCAACATTCAGCATCCTGGTAACTGGCCATACAGTGAGGATGCCACACAGCAAACACCACAAGGAGTGAGTGTTCGACCACGCGCGGCAACGGTGGTCATTCGCCGAGAGGATGGTGGGGAAATTGGCGTATAGCACAATCAAAAAAGGCCTGCGTAAGCAGGCCTTTTTACTTCGCTAAGTACACTAGTTGACAGTTGGTGTCCAACCTTGTCCATCGTTATAACCCGCAAATACGTTTTCACGAGTTGAATACGGCTCGGCTTCTTCTTCACTGAGAATATACACACCTTGACGCTGCGAAGTGTCGGCTGGTGTGCCACTCATATCCATCGTGTTGTATTCACGCCAGCCTGATGTGGCTGTCGGTTGACTTGGATTGGGGGCAGGTTGACCATTGATACCTTCAACCGCCCAACCGATGTCAGCAATGTGGTCATCAACTTGGCTATTAACTAAGACAACATTGTCAAAGTAGTTCGCATTGCCGCCACTTCGAGCAAAATAGGTACTGCCAGTCTCCACGGTATTGCCAACAGGGCCTTCTCCATTCGTGAATTGACAACCAATGAAGACAAATCCTGGGGAGTCGAGGGTATTGGTTCTCGCTTGAAGAACATAGCCACCACGGGTGGTCACACCCACACCTGCTTTCGAGTCACCAAGGGTGCGAATTTCACTGTTTTCAAACACGGTGGCGGTGTTGTACCCCCAAATGAAGTCAACATTCCCTGCAATCAGCGTGTTATAGAACCAGTTATACCCCTTAAGCAGCAACGTATCTTGCTCACTGATAAAGTCTGCGTCTTTGGCGATGAAACGACCTTCACTATTAAAGTAAATGGTTTCTGCTTGATTTGAGTATTGATTGTCTCGTTGATGGGTATTTTTCAATGTCAAATTTTCAAGGGTCAGTAAATCGACATTTTCCGCTAAAAATACCGCTCTGCCACCCGAGGGTGTGCCACCGACAGGCTCACTTTTACCAGTACCAGAGTTAAAGGTTTCAAAGTTATCGTATTGAAGTACCGTACCTTCTCGACTTGCCCCACGAATGGTCACGTTGTTATGATCGCGCAGGAACAGAAGTTCGTTATACGTACCATCCTCAATATCGATGGTGATAGGGTCGTTGCTGTCGTTGTATTGCATGATGTGATTAAACACACCTTGGAGCGTGGCAAAGTCTGCACCAGAGGAATGACCGACACTAAAAGTATTGCCACTTGGCATTGCTGCTTTGGTGGTAAATGACCAGTTACTGTTTTGGCCAAGGCCAACAAAGGCATTGCCGTTAAGCTCGGCACCATTGACCACACCATCGCCGATCACAACATAGTAAGTTTCGCCATAGTCCAAAACATCGCTATGTAACTTGATGCTTAGCGTATTACCAGTAAAGTCGAGTGGGCGATAATAGACGGTACGCTTGTTAGCTTGATCTCGATAGCCCATCGAGTCTGTCTCTTCTGACATTTTGAGCGTATCAACCAAAGTGTCGTCACTACTGCGATAAATACGTACTTGACCACTGCTACCTGCGGCAATTTCATTATCAAATGAAATGCTTAGCGTTGTATCAATAAACTGCTCCGTGCTATTCACCGTGGGGGTGACTGCTGAGGAAATATTGCCATAGTCAGCGGTTGGCATGATGAACCGAGGATCAACACTGACATCAAGTGTTTTTACTAAACTTGGATTTGAGCCTGAATAGAAAGTGACAACAGCGGATCCTTGATCTATTGGTGACAATGTCACAACTCTACCCTGAACATCTACCGTGACCACATTTTCGTCACTGGACTCGACACTAAAGGTATCTTCAGTCACACCGTCACTCTGCAGCGCGGTTACGTTGATAACCAATGGATCCTCGCCCGCAACCGCACTGGTCCATGCCGATGACGCATAATCGAGCGTCAGCTGTACAGGCTTAATGCTTGGGTCGCCGACTTTAATGTAATCTATTTCAAATGATCGGTTGTTGGTGAATACGCCAAAATTTCCAGGATCGACAAACAGTGAATCTTGGGTTGTTCCAAGAGGTTCGCCATCTAAATAGACGGACAAGTTATCATCGATCATTTCAAAGCGGGTGGTGTACCAAGTTCCATCATCTTCCCCCCCTGCAGTACCTAATTCAATTGGTTTGCTGCTTTGTACAGGGCGAGTTATCGAGCCCTCAATGCTGGTGGCGACTTCGACTTTGGTACTGGATGTCGAGTTTTGGACATTGAGACCGCCCGCATACCAATTACCTTCGCTTTGCCAGCGTCCCATTAAAAATAGCTGTTTATTCGCTGTTGTGCTGTTTTGACGAGGTCGAATCCGTGCTTCGACAAAATAATTGCCATCACTAGGAAGATTATCAAGGACTGAGTTTTGTGCTAACAATAGTTCGCCACCAGAACTCCCTGCGGTATATCGTAGATAACTACGCCCTTCGGGGACATCAAAAACGCCGTCAGGATCGCCGCCGCTTTCTGCAAGCACCTGCCAATTGGTCGACAAATCTTGAGAATCAAAGTCGTCGCAAAAATAGAGATTGGTCATGTCGTCACAATTTTCGTTAACGGTGCCACTTGAAGAGTCAGTTGGGGGCGTTTGTGGGTCGGTCGTTCCCGTCGTTTCATCATCGCATCCGGCAAGTGCGATAATAATGGCTAGCGGCAGAATTCCTAGCTTGGTTCTCATTATCTATTCCTCATTCATTATATTGGTCTGTAGGGTTTTAAACATAAATAGCTACTCGGTATTAATAAGAACTAATACCTGATTGATGAATTTAATTATTTGGACTCGATAAAATGGAAATTATTTTTTAAATAATGAATATGATTAAAGTAAATAGGGCTTAATGTTATTAAACCCTATTTATATTTTTATTATTGAATGTCTATTTTTCCTGTGCCGGCATTATCAATCACAAACTGTTTCACACTGCTTGTGCTTTGCAATTGATAATCATAAACCATTTGAGGTGTCCAATAATTATCTGTCGCTTCTGGGTCGATAATGTATAGCTCGGCATTGCTGCTGCTTGACTCGGCGTGTTCTTGAGCAATAGGTGTTAAATCTATGTTATTTCCATCTAGCGTATTTCCACTGGAATAGAAATAGGTAGAACACTCTTGCTCAGTAAATCCATATTCAAGACAGCGCTCTTTTTTCGATTGTTTCGATTTATATGAGACAATTTTAGCAGAAGCGGATTCAGTATCCTCTGTGGCTATTTCAAACACGTTATTTTCCGCAAAGATTTTTGCCGCTGCGCCTAAAATAACCGCTTCACCCATTGGGTAATAAGGTTCCGCGTGAACATCGCTATTGTTTAAGCTGTAATAGTTGTTGTATACGTGCACCCGACCAAATCGAACGCGTGGCATACGTTGGCCGGTATTGTGCCAATAGTTATGGTGGAAGGTAACGTCAATTGACCCCGGGCCATAGTTACGGTCGGCGTTGGTATTATCACTACCACCGAGTAAATTGGTTTTATCGTGATTTTCAAACACGTTATAAGTGATCGTAACTTGTGTCGCACCATTCGTAACATCAATTAACCCGTCATGATGTTGAACTTTCTGCTCTTTTGCGTTGTAAGGCGCATCGAAGACCGGTGGGTATTGATCATCGGTACGTTCACCATCACTAAAGTAGTTATGGTCTATCCATACTTGCTGGGCATTATCCACACTGATGAGATCGTATTCTGAATTCCAGCGGCCGCCACCTTCACGTGATGGACAACCATTCGGGTTGTTATCTCCGTCCTCGATATCACTACAATTACCAACCCCAATTTCATCATCGTCAATGCTAAATGAATCACCGGGGTCCCAAGCGGGGAACATATCAAACGCATCGTTGAACGCGATATTGCGAATTATAATGTTCTGCACCGCTTCACCGCCTGATTGACCCAGTGATAAGGTGCCGAATTTAATCTCGGCATCATCACCTAAGCCAATAATTGAGGTATTTGAGCCGACTCTAAACTTAATATAATCGGCTTGCGCATGTTGGAAACAGTCACGTTGATCTTCAAGTGGACCAGTAGGGTCTGGCGGATCGCCATTTTCAAGAGTTTTATTATTCCAAACATTGGGGTCGTATTCATTTTGATAGGCGGTGTAAAATGCATCGTAATCGTCAAACGTGGTTTCACATTCCGCCATGAAACTTTCCTCACTGCGTGAAGCGCCACTTGCATCAGCAGTTAGGTCGATTGTGCCACTAATATAAATAATTTTTGGTTCAGGGCTCGGCGGATCAGAAAGTGACGCATTAGCATCGCCATAAAGCGCTTCAATCAGTTCATCGCGTGTTGTGACTGTGTAAATATGAGACTCGCTTGCGCCTTCTCCTCCAGTAACAACACCATTTGCAGCAGCCCATCCATCGGCAGATTGAATCACCGCTACCTGAGTATCAGCATTGCCATTATCGGCGGTATTATCGTCAGAATCAGTTGTATTACACCCAACAATTAATAAAGGTAATAGTAATGCTAGGTAAGTTTTTTTCATGGTTTTTAACCTTCCTGGTTTGTATTTAAAACGCGGTTTCATATTAATTGTGGATTACGTTTCAAACTGTGTCTTTGATCTAATAAATATAAATAACAACAACCTATGGAAAATTCTAATCACCAAAGGTTATTACCTAAACTTTTTGTTTATTATTTGTTTTATTTGAAGTGATGAGTGGATTTTTCGATTTTTAAATTTTAAAAATGTGCTGTAGGTACGATTGATATCTAGTTAGATAAAATCGTTTTGTGATATTGAGTCAATATTTTATTCTGTTAAATTAAATATAATTATGTCGTATTTTTATTAAATTCAACAAAAAGTTATTTATAAAATAATGGCAGGGTTTTATTTTTCATGCTCTAAATAAATCCTAAAGAGACCAATTAAATAAAATATGCTTGTTTTTATAATTTAGGTTTATTTTTGAACTTTATGAGGGTTAACGATATCGATGAAACCGAGGTTTTTGTGAAATTGATAAGCGAGTTAGTTACTAAATTAACGAAAATTGATTAAGAAACCACAGGGTAAAACTTGCGGTTTTGGTTTTCGCTTTCACTATTTGTTTATCACAAACAGTATTGAGGTAAGCAATGATTTTGAAATTAAGCGCTCTCAGTGTTGCGTTGTTACTGGTTAGTATCGACGCTCATGCTCAAAGTATTGAGTTAAACCGTAGCCCAGATTTGATGCAGGCAAGTGAATTTCACAACGAACTCGACATCAGTGCATATTGGGTCAGTGAAAAGCTCGATGGTATTCGTGTACTGTGGGATGGACAACAGCTAAGGACACGAAGCGGACGCAAGCTCAATCCCCCTAAATGGTTTATAAAATCGTTACCTCACACCGTGGTTGATGGAGAGCTCTGGGCTGGTCGTGGTCAATTTCATCTCGTTCAGCAAACCGTGTTGGATGCCAAACCGGTGGACTCCGCTTGGCAACAAATACGGTTTATGGCGTTTGATTTGCCAGAGTTACAACACCCCTTTAAGCAACGCTACAAAGCACTCACTCAACTGGTCAGTCATACTTCTTCTTCATTTTTGGAGGCTGTTGAGCAGCGATCGATAAGTTCAGAGTCACAACTGATGGCTGAGCTCGACAGTATTGCTAGTCAAAATGGAGAAGGGTTGATGCTACGCCGGTTCGATAGGCTATATCAAAGCGGACGCAGCGATACATTGATTAAGTTAAAAAATCATCAAGACACGGAAGCCATCGTCGTCGGATACAAACCGGGTCAAGGTAAATACGAAGGAATGATGGGGTCTTTGTTAGTCCGACTTCCTAATGGCATCCAGTTTTATTTAGGGAGTGGTTTTTCAGACCAACTTCGCCGCCAGCCACCTCAGTTAGGGCAAAGCGTGACATTTCGCTATAATGGCTATACGCAAAATGGTATCCCCAAGTTTGCTCGTTTTATTCGTGAGCGCGCTGAATAACGGGCTATTGGCCAATTCGAATCCCGCAACGTTTAAACAATTGTTGCCAATAGTTAGCATGCCGTTCGCTCTGACGATGAAAGCGCTGATGTTGTTGTGCTAACGGATATTGATAGTTAGGGTGAGTCGTCGACAAAATCTGGATACTGGGTTGCAGTCTAAAATAGAGCTGGTCTAATTGCGCAAGGTAAGGCTGAATCTGACGTACATAGAATTTATCGAATACATTACGCAGATACGTTAATTTGGTGGTGTCGCGTTGGGCGCCACACGTTATTTTCGTATCGTTACTATAAAGCTGTTGGTTAATCACTTTCAGCCACTGGCTCGCATTGATTAACGAATAGCTCAAGCGCCCTAGTAACGGCACGGTTTCTAACGTTTGTTGAGTCGTGACAATAGAACGCTCATTTGGGTTTGAACTCGTAATTGTTGAGCTAATGACAGAAAGCGCCTGGATCACCTGATTAGCATGGTCATACATACCTTGATCAATCCATTGATAACTGATCAGTTGTGAACGCATGGTGTCACTGACAAACAACAGGTTACTTAAATGCAGAAGGTGTTGCTGCCGCTTTTGAGCCAAAATATCACTGAGTTTGGTTTTGAGTGATGGCGAAATTTCTGGGTGGTCGAGACAACGGTTCAACCCGCGAATGAGCTGATTTTGGTACTGGTAATTGTGAAATTGATCTTGCACTTTACCCAGTGAGGAATTGCGTTGTGCAATGAGCTTGAACAATTGACAGTGTCGCAGCTCATAACTTTCTAAGAGTCCCAAAGTGATTGAAGGAATATCGATTTTTAACTCACGTTTATTCGGTAATCTTGGATAGCTACGCTCAGGGCTGGTCAACTGAGCACTTTCTTGGACATTGGCGATCCTCGCTAAGTAATGACCAAATTGTTGCTCTGGTTGAGGTGTTGAGTTGAAACAGCCAAATAGAGCTGCGCTCAACAGTATTAAACTCAATATTCGCATCACCACTATCGTTACCCAATTGAGACCACTAGCATCTATACGAAAACATAACAAAAAAGACCAGCGAATGCTGGTCTTTAGGGGGGAGTTTATCGAGCTGCGAAAGTTAACAAGGTTTCATGGCTTTGGCGATGTAGCCAATGTAACCTCAAACCAAGAAATAGCGCGGCAGAAGAGAGACCCACGATAATACCAACCCAAAAACCAACGGCGCCCATTGGTTCGACGACCCAATCAGTCATACCCAGAATATAGCCGCAAGGAACGCCAAGAATCCAATAGGCAAAGAAAGTACGCGTGAATATCGCAGACATGTCTTTATAGCCGCGTAATGCACCTGCAGCAATTACTTGAATCGAATCGGTGACCTGATAAATAGCCGATAACAAAAGCAGCTGCATGGCCAGTTCAATCACTGAGCGATTTTCAGTGTAAATAAGTGAAACGGGTTCTCTGAATACCGCAGTAAAAATAGCAGTCACAACCGCAGTACTAATGCCTAATCCCATCGCGACGTGCGTTGAAACCATCGCACCATGCGTATTGTTTTCTCCGAGCCGATGACCAACACGAATACTCACTGCAGCGCCGATGCTCATTGGTAACATAAAGATCAATGACGAGAAGTTAATCGCAATTTGATGTGCTGCCACCGTCGTTGGACCAAGCGGGGCAATCATCAGTGCAATCACCGCAAACAAGGTGACTTCAAAAAATAATGCTGCGGCAACGGGAAACCCAAGTTTAAATAACCGGAATAACGCTCTGCCGTCGGGTTTGTGAAATTGGCTAAACAACGCAATATGGGCGATGCGCTTAGAGGTTAAAACGTAAAACAGCAACATCAGAAACATTGACCAATAGACAATCATCGTTGCCACACCACAGCCAACCCCTCCAAGTGCAGGCGCCCCAAATTTGCCATACACAAAAATCCAGTTCAGTGGGATGTTTAATAACAGCCCTGCAAACCCGATGATCATTGCTGGCTTAGTTAAAGACATACCGTCGGTGAAACTGCGCAGTGTTTGAAAGAGTAAAAACGCAGGAACTGCAAACAACATGGCATGCATATAACCGATGGTTTTATCTGCCATTAAGGTTTCGATATCCATCCATCGCAAAAAAGTCTGGGTTTGCATCAGAATCAATACAGTCGGCACAGTGACGATGGCAGAAAGCCAAATGCCTTGCTGAATTTCAAATGATATTTTGCCTTGACGTCCGGAACCATTGAGTTGGGCAATAATGGGGACTAAGGCCATCAGCAGTCCCATGCCAAACAAGATGGTCGGAAGCCATACACTGCTCGCAACCGAAACGGCGGCCATGTCGGTTGCGCTTACGCCGCCGGCCATGACAGTATCGACAAATCCCATTCCCGTTTGGGCTATGGACGCGATCAATACTGGTGTCGCCAACTTCACCAGCGTTGAGGTTTCTTCTTTATACAGTTGCACTGATACACTCCAAAATAGACGTCGGCCGATTGGCGACGTGATAGGTAATCTCTGTTACCATTGACACGCATAATAAAGAAATATAACCCTAAGCTCTACGTAAAATTTGGAGAATTTCACTGTGTTTACTGGAATCGTTATGGGAATGGCGAAAGTGATCGCCATCGACAAAAAAGAATCGTTTCAAACTCATGTCTTAGAGATGACTGAGCCGATGGTTGAAGGCTTGGAAATAGGGGCGTCAGTGGCACACAACGGATGCTGTCTAACCGTGACGCAAGTGAATGAGAACAGAGTCTCTTTTGACTTAATGCAAGCGACTCTTGCAACGACTAATCTGGGATTATTGAAAGCAGGTGATGACGTTAATATTGAACGCGCAGCGAAATTTGGCGACGAGATTGGTGGGCACAGTATGTCTGGGCATATTGCTCAAACCGCAGAGATCGTAGAGATTATCGATACGCCAAACAATCGAACTATCTGGTTTGAACTTCCTGTCGAGCAAATGAAATACGTTTTAGATAAGGGGTATATTGGACTTGATGGGTGCTCTTTGACGATTGGACAAGTCTCCGACAACCGTTTCTGTGTCCATTTGATTCCTGAGACCATGCAGCGCACTTTATTTGGATCTAAACAAGTCACCGATAAAGTGAACGTTGAATTTGATCCACAAACTCAAGCGATTGTTAACACAGTAGAGCGCGTGCTCGCAGCTCGAGAGATGTAAGCACGTTCAACCTAAAAAATCTGTTCGTCGTCTGCGTCAATGAACAGGTCGAAGCTGTCGCGTTGTTCATTGATCATTAAGTGAAAGTGAATCGGGTTACAGCATGCCGGGCAGTCATCGTAATATTCGTGACTGCCATTCGAGGCATCCAATGTGATGGCAATAGAGTGCCCACAATGCGGGCACTTCACTAACTTTTCCATTAAATCATCCATGTAGTTACGGCTCCTACTCAATCAAAACGCTCACTTTTAGTGTATATCGAATTCGAGACTGACGAGCATAAATTAACATCGATGCTTATCAAACCAGGTGATCACTAGGCACTTAATAAGCCAGAATCTCATCAATCATCTTTTGGCACTGTTCCAAGTAATGCCCACCGAAATGATTGTAATGATTAAGAATATGATAAAGGTTATAAATGTCTTTACGTTGAGGGTAATCATTGGGCAGGGGAGCAATACTTTCATAACCCTGATAAAATTCAGGCTGAAAGCCACCAAACAGCTCAGTCATTGCGATATCACACTCGCGATCGCCCCAGTAACAGGCAGGGTCATAACACATCGGACCCACAGCACATACCGCACTATTCCCATGCCACAAATCACCATGAAGCAGAGCAGGGCGCGGTGTGTGGTTACTCAGTAAGTCTTGTATTAAGTGAGTAAACTCTGCGATGTTAACTAACTCGATGCCTTTTTCTCGCATGAGCTGCAATTGCCAACCGATGCGCTGTTCGGCAAAGAATCGTGACCACTTTTTATCCCACTTATTGGGTTGAAGCATTACACCAATATAGTTGTCGTCATCTAGGCCATACTCTTTTTGATCGCCCCATGTATGAAGTTTCGCCAATTGTTCGCCAAACTTATAGCTATTGGCGGCATCATCTAAAGGCGTTGTGGGAAGGTAGTTAAGCACTAAAAAGGCGTGATCTTTCGTGTACCCCAAATGAACAAGTTCAGGGACAAATACCGTGTTGGTTTGGCGAAGTAGCGCGATGTTTTCGGCTTCGAGTTCAAAGTTGTGCAGGCAGTCTCGGCTGTTTACTTTGATAAAATAGCGCTGACGAGTATCACTGATCATGTAACACTCGCTGATATCGCCACCATGAATTTTCTGTTTTTCGATAATTTGATAATCAAAAAGCAGTGTCTCAGAGAGTTGCTGCGAAATCGCTTGCCACATAGTTACTCCTGCGAAGAATATCTTCTGGGTTAGAGTGTAGAACAGTTTATCAACAATTACCGTTTAGAGTTTAGTGCCGTTCAAACTTCTAGTAAAAACTCAGTTAAACTCGATGCGAGAGACGCTATGCTGTCATCAGTGGAAACTATTTTACCGCAGGACATCTGGCAAGCTGAATTGAGGGCAATGTAGAAAATATTGCTCAGAAGTCACCGAATGTTATGAAATTTATTTTTAATCAATTAGTATTAGAACAGGATTATAAACGACCTTATCAATAGATGGAGAGAAAGTGTGGTTGTAGAGACCGATGGTTATCTTGCATTAATCGAACACTTAGCGTTCAACTTAGAGATATTTGCTTCTGATGATGGCGATATTGGTAAAGAGAGCGTAGAAGATGTAGTAACCGACATGGTGGCTAGTAACATCATGGCAATTTTTGAACAAAATCCTGAGTTGCACTCTAGTGTTCGTTTTCAGCTATTGAAAGAAGCAGATATGGTTGTTGAGGATTTAGGCGAAGTCCTAGCTGGCGTGTGGGGTAAACCTGCAACAAATGGACAAATTTTGTTTCTTGATGAATACATCGCCTTAGTAAAAAACTTATTCGATTCTGCAGTAGCAACCTACGACTAACGGTTTAATGCGTGCTGGGCGGTGTTAATACTCGTCGAAATTGCCAAAACGTAGAAGCCCAATAGGGGTTGTCGAGGCGAGAGATAATAACGCCTTTAGACTGCGAGGCGTGCATAAACTGTTTATTTCCTAGATACACGCCAACGTGGCGTGAACTTCTCGACGGTTTAAAAAAGACCAAATCTCCGGGCTGCGCCTGACTAAAGTCTAACTGCTTACCTACCTGAACTTGAGAATAGGTGGTTCTTGGTAACTGGGTTTGTGTCGCGTCACGAAACGCGATTTGAACAAATGCTGAGCAATCGACGCCACTTTTTGTCGTACCACCAAACTGATACGGCGCCCCTTCCCAGCGATTAAAAACATGCAGAAATGAGTTGAGAATTTTCTCACGCTGTCCTTGGCTTGCAGACTCCGTTGTTGATGGACGTGTGGGTTGTTTTACTGCAGGTTTAAAGTCGCTGACTTCAGGTTGGCTGGCACATCCGCTCAGCAAAGCCAAACCAACAAACGGCAAAACGGCAGCTTTTATCAATCGATGAAATGACATATTACTGAAATAGTTTCTCCATAAACTCATAACCAATAAACTTTGGATTGAGCTTTTGTTGTTATGAGTCTGAAAAACCACACCAAATGGAATTTATCACTACTGCAAACCATCAGTGTGTTATTTATCACCATTACCATATTTGTCGCGTTGTTGTCAGTAACGAGCGTTAAGAGCGTCAGCCGTATTGAAGGTGAGTTCTCATTTTTATCGAAAAACGCTTTGCCTCTAGCACTGCGTAATGCTGATTTAACACAAACTGTTTTGCAACTGGTTAAGCAGCTAAATTACGGCTCCCAAGTGGCATCCGAGCAGCAACTGAAATCCATTCAAACCAGTGTCGATGACCTTCAACAAAGAATTGATGCTCAAAGCCAGCAGGTTTTTGAGATCTCAGACGCTCATCAAGGCACAGTGACCGATGAGCAGCAACAAGCTTTAAAAACCAGAATTCAGCAGCTTTTTAACATTACCGACTCAATTTTGTCAGCGCAAAGTCGATTGCTGGATATGCAAACGACAATCGATGAGCAAGTTCAGAGTTTTCGCTACGGTATCAGTTCGATTGGACCTGAAATGACACGTATTAGTTCCTTTTTGTCCAATGAGGACCCTCAGTCTATCGATGCTGCCAACCGCTTTTCAGCGGGTGCGACATCGATGGAAAGCACTTTTCTAATGATGTTGATGCAAACGGATATCATAAAGGCTGAGCAACAATACAAAGAGCTTAAAACACGTCTGTCTGGCATTGAGTTGGCGTATGATGATTACGCGCAACTTCATACGGATATCAATGACTTCGCTAGCTTAACGGCGCCCTATGAAATGGTAATGTCAGGGTTTTCTGAAAATGGTGTTTTAAAGCAGATAATGACCAAGTTAACTCTAGTTCAACAGCAAAAATTGGAACTTGAACAAGCGGTTAAACTTGCCAATCAAACCATAGAAACGCTCAGCGAGATTTCAAGCACAGCTAATCAAATGATTGTGACAAGCCAAAATGTGGTTGAAAACACCATGCTCACTATTCGCAGTGTGCTGATGATAAGTGGCGGCGTTTTGGTTGTCTTAATTGTCGCCGCTTGGTTATTATTACGCCGCTGGATTAATCGTGGACTGGTCACCATTCGCGACTACCTGCAAAGCTTGGTTGGCAATGATTTTACGCACCAACCGCATTACGCTGGGCCAAAAGAGTTGCGATTAATTACTCAGCAACTGGGCGAACTCGGACGTTCTATCGCTGACTCTTTACGTATTGTTACTACCCATTCTAATCATCTTTATCAAAGTGCCGAAGTTAGTCATCAAGCTGCTGAACGTAGCAACCTCGCATTAGACAATCAAAATCAATCTCTGGCGAACATGGTATCAACGGTCACCGAATTAGAAGCGTCTATTCGCGAAATTTCATCGGTGACCAATGATTGTCATCACGTTGCTCAGCGGGCTGTTAGTCACACCCAATCAGGGGCGCAAGCGGTTCAAGATAGCCACCAACGCATGCGTGACTTAGAACTGTCTATGAATAGCAATGAACACGCCATGACAGAGTTGGATGAGCGCGTAAAACAAATTGGTGGTATGGTCGATATGATTTCCGGTATTGCCGAAAATACCAATTTGCTCGCGTTAAACGCCGCCATTGAAGCGGCTAGGGCGGGAGAGCAAGGACGAGGATTTGCCGTCGTTGCCGATGAAGTGAGAAAATTAGCACAAGATACATCACAGCAAACCAATAGTATTCGAACCCGTATGAATGAATTGATTGCCTCAGCCCATCGTTCACGCTCATCAGTGCAAAGCTCTCGCGAAGAGATGCGTTACGTCCAGCAGTCCAGTGAGTCGATGCAACAGGCGTTTGAGCAAATCCGATCATCCGTTGATCAAATTCGTGCTCGAGTCGAACAAATTACTGTTGCCACAGAGCAGCAAGAGAGAGCGACGGCAGACGTCAGCGGTTCTATCACTCATATATCAGAGCAAAGCGATAACACTAAATTGCAACTTGATGCAATGGTAGAAAGTGCGCAGCAGGTAGCAAGTAGCGCTGGCCATCAGCAGAGCATGCTGAATAAGTATCGCTTGGGTTAATGGTTATCATTTGGGACGTCTAAATGGTTGCGTTAACATGTAATCAACCCGCTGCTCGCGTGGAACACGAAATATAGGAAGGCCAATTTGCATATCCTGATGGCCACATTTTGGCTGAGCGACATAGGTGTGAAAAAACCTATCCCAAATCGACAAGCAAAAGCCGAAATTAGAGTGAGTTTCCTGAGGTCGTGTGGAGTGATGAACACGATGCATGTCTGGGGTGACAATATACCTGCGCAGCGCAGCGTCCCATGAATTCGATAAGCGCCCATTACTGTGGTTAAACATCGCGCTGGCATTGAGTAGGGTTTCAAATACGATCACTCCCCAAACCGAAACGCCTAATACTGCCACGAGGGTTATTTTATAAAAAAGTGACAGTACAATTTCCAATACATGAAAACGTACGCCAGTCGTGACGTCGATATCTTGATCGGCATGATGAACGCGATGCAGACGCCATAACCAGGGCACAAAGTGAAATAGAACGTGCTGTCCATATATCGCGAGGTCGAGTATCACCACAGCAATAAATATATTCAACCACAGGGGTAAGCCCAGCCAGTGCATGAGACCAAGATTAGATCGCTCAATCAACATAGCAACATCCACGGCAACCAAAGGCATAAGCAGCATGACGCTCAGCGTATTGAACCCAACCAATCCTAAGTTATTCGTCCAACGTAACCAGCGCGTCAGTGAAAGCGCTCGCCGCGGAGCATAAAACTCCCACATCGCACAGACGATGAAGACACCGACAAACATGAACAACCGCAAAACACTTGATTCGGCCACGCTTTATTCCTAACCCTCAGTTGCAACTATGCCAACTGTAAGTACAATCGTCCGCGATTTCCACTAATTCGCCAATGTGATGAGAACCCATAACTTCCACCGCTTGTATCAACAGCGTCTGTCTCAATCAACGAAACCCTTTAACGCACGAGGGGGCAAGGTCATGCGTTGCTCTGCCTGCCAAATAGTACAGCAACACTGTATTTGTCAATGGCAGCCCGACATTGAAACTGACTTTGCGGTACTGCTGATTTTATCTGATAACGAAATTCTAAAACCGAGCAACACCGGGCGACTGATTGCTGATACTGTTTCTGAAACTTACGCGTTTCAATGGCATCGCACCGAACCAAATTCGCAAATGTTAGCACTCCTTGAGGACCCACGTTTTGAGCCGATGGTAGTCTTTCCCGAAGAATACGTTGATCAGCCAGAACGGCTTTTGTCTCTGACAAACTATACAAAAAGCAATAAAACCCCACTGCTTATTTTTATCGATGGCAGTTGGCGCGAAGCGAAGCGCATTTTCCGCCGCTCTGAGTATTTACATTCCTTACCGGTCATTTCTGTTGAGCCGACAGTGGTCTCTCAGTATTTAATGCGCAAAGCAAGTAAAGACAATCATTTGTCGACTGCTGAGGTGGCTTCTATTGTTATCCGCGAATTAGGTGATGATTTTACGTCGAAAACCCTGTCTTTGTGGTTTGATGTATTTCGTGAGTCCTATATGCTCAGTAAAACGCGAATCAAAAGTAATATTGAGCTGCGTGATAGTTGCTTAGATAGCTATAAAAAGCATGTAAAAATGCAAGGCTAAAACGAGAAATGAGTCGAACAAATCATAATTGGTGACCTATTGCTGTTTATAACCTCATCAACTAGGAAATAAATTCGCTTTTGGTCACGGTATGTAGGCGTAGCTCTAGTAGATAATGCGTTCAATTTGTTGATTTTTACTTTTATTGAAACATGATTTTCTGGGAGAGCATGCATGTATTACGGCTTTGATGTAGGTGGCACAAAAATCGAATTTGGTGCATTTAACGCGCAATTAGAGCGTGTTGCAACCGAACGAGTTCCTACGCCAACCGAAGATTATGAAAAGTTAGTGACGACCTTATCTGAACTGGTAAAAAAATACGATCAGCAGTTTGCGACAAAAGGCACCGTTGGTCTGGGTCTACCAGGTATGGAGGATGCGGATACCGGCAAAGTTCTTACGGTAAATGTTCCAGCAGCAAAAGGAAAACCTTTAAAATCTGATCTTGAAGCTTTGATTGATCGCCCCGTCAAGATTGAAAATGATGCCAACTGTTTTGCGCTTTCCGAAGCCTGGGATGAAAGTCTGCAATCGTCACCATCGGTACTGGGATTGATTCTAGGAACTGGATTCGGTGGCGGGTTGGTGATCGGCGGTGAAGTATTTTCTGGACGTAACAACGTCGCGGGTGAATTAGGTCACCAACGTTTACCTATTGATGCTTGGTTCTTGTTGGGGGATAGCGGACAAGCGCCTTTGTTTTCATGTGGCTGTGATAAACAGGGGTGTTTAGATAATTACTTATCGGGAAGGGGGTTTGAACAGCTTTATCAACACTATTATCAAACACCCAAAAAAGCCATCGATATCATCGCTGACTACCAACAAGGTGAAAATAATGCGCTCGAGTTTGTCGATAAATTCATGGAGCTTCTCGCGACGTGTTTAGGCAGTATGCTGACGGCGATCGACCCACATGTTGTTGTGCTTGGTGGTGGGCTGTCTAACTTTGATTTAATTTATGAAGAGCTACCAAAGAGGTTGCCTAAGTACCTATTATCCGTTGCGAAAGCACCAAAATTCGTCAAAGCAAAACATGGCGATTCAGGTGGTGTACGCGGCGCGGCATTTTTGAATATCCACCAAGGCTAAGCGCTGTATTTTACCGTAATGCAGAAAGGAAAAGGCTCGCTAGATGCGAGCCTTTTCGATGTGAGTTACGGCTTCTTTTGTCCAATACCAATATTGTCTTTGGGTTTTAGCGTGATTTTTCCAAAACCGAGCTTAGCAAAGTGGTTGTCACGATAATTCCGTACTGCTTTGGTGTCAGATACCGCTTCGATTTGCTGCTCCATCTTCAAATAGTTTGAAATATCAATTCCTTCGGCGTCAGCCACCGCTTCATGGATTGAGTGAAATTGCTGATATGAGAAGGTTAATGTTTTTTCTTCACCTTTGTACTCATAAATAATCGTACGCGCCATGGCTATTCTCTACGTTTAAAAGGCGGATAAAAATCGCCGGACTAAAATTTGGCTAGATTCTGCCTTGTAGAGGGATGATTGTCACGTGTTCTCCGCGATTGATTTGCTCTATATGCTCTGGTATTTCAATCAGGCAGTTAGCTTGGCTTAAGGCATACAGCGCTCGAGTATCTTGTGATAATACCTGTTCAACCTCAAGTTCGCCGTTATTTGTTAGCCGATATACCGCGCCTACAAATTCAGTGACACCGAGTTTTGATTTAAGTCGCTGCAGAGTAAATGCACGGGTTTTCAGTGGTATCCAATCCACTTCCCCCTGCATCTTTCGAATCGCAGGTTCAACGAATTGGAGAAAACCAACAGTAGCAGCAACAGGGTTACCTGGTAGACCAAAGAAGGGGCGAGCGCCAATGTGGCCAAAAGCCATTGGCCGGCCTGGATGCATGTTGATTCGCCAAAAATCAATATGGCCGACCTCTAACTGCTCCAGTGCACTTTTTACGTAATCGGCTTCACCGAATGAAACGCCACCTGAACCAAGTAGAACATCGCATTGCACAGCAGCGCTGGTTAATGCCTCTCCAATTTCCGTAGGGTCGTCAGGTAAAACACCTAAATCATCAACCAAACAGCCCAAACGTTGCAAATTGTCTAACAGTACATAGCGATTGGCGTCATAAATGGCGGCGGAGCGCAGGGGCAAACCGGGTGACTGAACTTCATCACCTGTAGAAAATACGCCAACTCGAAGCGAGCGATAGACTTCACACTCTGTGATCCCTAAAGAAGCAAGAAGGCCGATGTGCGTTGAGGTTAGCCGTTGTCCCGATTCATACACCAGCTGGCCACATTGTAGCTCTTCTCCACGATAACGGATGTTTTGCCCAGGTGTAACAGCGTCGAGATTAATAGTGACGCCGTCACTTGTGCTTTGCACGTCCTCAAGAGCAATCACACAATCCGCGCCATCTGGCATCGGTGCACCGGTCATTATTTTAACCGCTTCACCAAGCTGTAAAGTACGTTCCATTTTATTGCCCGCGAACAGATGTTCAAAAACTCGAAACTGAGAGTTTTCTGCGCTCTGATAACTAATCGCATAACCATCAATCGCGGCTTGAGTATAGTGGGGGCTGGCTATGGGAGAGCTAATATTACGAGAGATTATTCGATTATCAATTTCATGAAGCTGGCTGACTTCAGTGGCTTTCATTGTTGTTATGCGCTCAAGAATGGTGTTTACCCCTTGGATAACGGAAAGCCCTTGTATGGCTTGTTCTTGCGCGTTACGCGTGGAATTAAGCTGATTCACATATCGCAACACATACTGTGCGATTGAAGGCAAATCATTAATATCAAGAATCGGAAGTGTGGTTGAAATAGGTTTCTGATCGCAGGCGATGGCAATGATATTGTCATCATAAGGATGAAGCCAAGGTTTGCCGACGGCGTCGCGATGCAGTTCAATTTTATCAAAAGCGATATTTTTACATCCTTCCACCAAGATTAGGTCGAGTTGATGGTGATCAAATCGACTCAGTAAATCGTCAAAGTCCGCTTCGCGCTCTGGTGTTTCAGTCATCATCACATGGCGTTGATGTGATGCAACGAGCATCTGAGTTGCGCCAGCTTTACGCAGTCGATAACTGTCTTTACCCGGTTTGTCGACGTCAAACTCATGGTGAGCATGCTTTAGTACACCAAGCCGTAAACCCTGTTGTGTCAACAAAGGAATCAGCGCTTCGAGCAATGTGGTTTTACCCGTTCCAGAATACGCAGCGAAACCCAATACGGGGATAGGGTAATTATTCATTTTTGTTTTGTCCTAATTCGGTCAATTGTTGCGGTGTATTCAAATTGATAAACGCATTGGGAGAATCACTAAAGTCGACGTACTCAGTGTTTACTTTTTGATGGAAGCGTTGCATTTTTCTTTCGCCACTGGCTAAAAATGCCTCTAAGTTTGGTAAGGTACGGCGATGCATGAGTGTAAAAACAGGTTGTGGATATTGACCGTCGTGCGCCACTACTAAATCGGTAGCCGCTGTTACACTGGCACATAATCGAGACACAAGATCTTCTGGTAGATATGGGCTATCACACGGAACAAAGCCAATCCATTGTTTGCTAAGCTGACTCAATGCTGCGTGAATCCCCCCTAAAGGACCTGCATAGTTCGCCAGTGAATCACAAAATACCGGCGCATAACGCTGATAGTGTTCTTGGTGGCGGTTGGCATTGATGTAGATATCGTGATGCTGTAACGACAGGCGTGTCATAACATGCTCGATAAGCGGTTTACCGTTAAACTCTATAAGCCCCTTGTCTTGTCCACCCATTCGAGTCGCTTGCCCGCCCGACAAAATGACCCAAGATGTAGTTTGTGTATCAATCATTTATCGCTCTCATCGCATTATCATGGCTCATGATTGTTCAGACTATCATGAGAATCGCGAATTGAGTTTGCGCTGACCCCTTTTTTTCGAGCGATTGACTAAGGTTTACTCAATCGAACCTTGTTGATAGAGCGCAATTCGAGGTGGCTTGATGTCATGTTTTCGAAACTCACTCATCACGCGCAGTGTTATATCGGTTTCAAACAGTTTCTCATACACCGTATCCACAACGTATGCTTTACACGTTAATTGTATCGCCAGATAGTTATCTGCCATTGTTTGTTTGACCAGCACGGTGACAGGCTTAGGAAGGTGCACGTAACGACTAGATGAAGCCGCTTCTTGAATTAAGTCTCGCGCTAATGTGATGTCTTCATCAAGACCGACGAAAAACGGAATGACAACTTGCATGTCCAAGGCGCCATAATTACCACTGACGGTAACTTCATTTAGAAACTTGTTGTTTGGAATAGTAATAATATCGTCAGTTAACGTCCGCATGCGCACCGAGCGCAAACCAATTGCCGTAATATCGCCGTAGTTGCCTTCAAAGGTCACGCGGTCACCAACCTGAAAAGGGCGGTCAACCATCACCGTCATCCCTGCAATAAATGAGGCCGCTAAATCTTTCAACGCAAAGCCGACCGACACCGCAAGGGTACCGCCAATCAATGCCAGTATTTGATCATTAATTCGAAAGCTCAGCATAAAGACCAGAATCCCGGCGGACATATAGATAAAAAACTGCAAAAACGATTGCAGCTTCTGTAGCAACATTCGGTATTGAACAAATTGACCGCCGATGTTGTCAACAAGAGAAGCAATGAATTTAAGCAGTAACCAGGTGCCAGCAACGATTAACATCGAAAACAGCACGCCGCTCCAACGTATCAAACTGGCAATTTGTTGAAGGTTTGTCACGCTAGCGAGATCATCTTCCGCCACAACGCTGCAAGAAATAGATGTAAAAAAAATCAAAACAATCAATCGAAACATAATTACTTCACCAGCAAATGTTGACGGTCTAATACATTTGTAATGTGTCGAAACCAATGGTCGGAAATGCGCGCTTTTTCTTCGCTCCACTCAATAAATCCGCGGCTTTGAAAGTAGCGTAAGGTACCTAGAACTTCTGCAATGCTAAGTTGAGTACATTGCGAAACCTCTTCCGGAGAAGAGACTTCGAGTTGGACGACGGATCTTAGTACGGCCAACATCGGTTTGGGCATTTTTTCCAGTTCCTGAGATTGGGGCGCATTAAATAGCCGCACATAAGCTTGCTCATGATGCTTATCGATACGCAGAGATAATCGGAAAAAACGAAGTGCTATCGTTGGGTTACCATCGGAGTAATGCCAAAGAATCCGAAAAAAGCCCTGCATTGCTCGCTCTTCCTCTGATATGTCGTCTTGATCCCATTGTTTCGGAACAGTCAAGCCATCAAACGACAGTGATTTTTGCCCCTGGTGATTGATTCGCGTAGACAGTAATTCCGCCATTTGCTTCTCATTCCACCGCGGAAGAAAAGCGACGAAATCAAATAACAGTCGCTCACCACGCGCGCGGTCGATAAAGTTCCAACTGGCTTTTTCAATAGCGAATAGGACACGATGATGTCCATGTGTTCGGCGAAGTAAGTTAGTGAGATGGATCAGATGTTTTAACCCGCCCACCATCGGCTTTACTAAGCGCTGCGCATTATCAATGGTGATAAAATAATTATTTTCAGATTGGCGAAGATGAGTGAGTAGCTGAACTTCACTGGTATCGTCAGCGAGCCCAAAAGCTTGGTTTAGCGATCTGAGTAATGCTGAATAGCCATCATATGGGCAGTTAACATAAATTGCGGTTGCATTCTTGACTCGGCTTTGTAATTGATTAATCACCGTGGTTGAGCCTATACCTCTTTCCCCTGAAACCACACACATTGACGGGCTATCTGATAGCAAATATCGCCCGAGTTGTTCGATCTCTTGGGTCGCGTAATCGATAAGTTCACTGCTATCGCTGCCGGGTAAGACATAATCGTAGGCTGCATCGCCTTTGATTGCCGTGAGGTGGTTTTCTGTATGATTGTCTCCAGAACTTTTAGAGACTTCGATACGAAACAGATACGCTAATGCCTGGCTAAAGAATTGATAATTTGACAATTGCGTCATGACTCGTAGTTTTAGCCGGTGTGTTATTAACCATACAATGGCGATTGCCGTAGCGAGAATACGTATAACCCATGTATTTTGGTGTCGAACAGCCCAGTTAACCCAGGCAGGTCTGTCACTAATAGATTCGACTTCACAAAAGGTTTTTTTACGCCATAGGTTCAAAGCACTAATGGTGACGACAATAAACCAGAAATAGAGAGCACTCGTGATCCAATAATAAATTGTGGTTTTACCAAGGGTGCGCATGGATATTTGTAAAATAACCCCAGCAAAAATGATGCTCCAGACATAACGCCGAATGGTTTTAAGGCGCAGCACCAAGGTTTCTTTCTGTGACGACCGGCTATTACGAGCTGCAAACTCAAGAAGGAAGCTGATGGCGATAGAACCACCCAGTACCCACCAAGTTAATATTTCCAAATAGATAAGATGCTGGAGGCTTGGAATGGTGGAAAGGACCCGCAGTGACAAAGTGATGGCGATAAGCCAAGCAATGGCGCGGTTGGCTTGGCTTAAATACCAAATGCACCGAACCCAAAACGCGGGTTGTGTTTTATTTTCAATATAGGTGCGATGAAAAAGCGTGATCAAACGTTTGCTGTTCGTTAGCCACCAGATCAAGACACAGTAAATCAGTAGCACCTTTATGCCAGCCCAAATGACGGGTATCGGAGAAATCATCAAATCACGCACCAGAGCTTGAAAGCTGCGCAACTGAAAATAGAGGAGATACTCCGCATTCAGCAGTGTGAGATTCCATTCAAGCTTAAACTGAGTGACGCCATAGGGACCAAACCCAGTGAGCCTCTCTCGCGTATGAGTATCAGCCAATTCAATTAACCGTTCTTTGCTCGCCCCTAGGCTATTAAGCGTTAGATAATTGGCTTGCGCGGCGCGCCAATTTTTATCACTGCGGGTATGTCGATAACGATTAAGGCTCGCTTGAAAGTGGGCGAGCTGCTCAACTTGCTGGTTAAGTGTCGCGATCAAAAGCGGCCTTATATGTTGCTGAGCTTCAGTATCAATGAACAAGGAATCAGGAAGCGCCGCCACTTTACTTTGTATCTCTAGAGACTCAGAAGTGATGTTAGGCTCCGGTTGCAACTCAGATTGCCAACTCGCGAAACACACGCAAGGGAGTAGAGAAATAATTAAAATGAGACGAATCAACATACGCATTGGAACCACTGATAACTCTTTGATTTATATTTTTAAGAATAGGTGGTGGCGTATTTTGGACCTGCAACAATCAATAGGAAATGACATTTGGTGTCATCATTGAGATTGTCGCACTCAATGAAACGGGCAAACGCGATGGTAGCCAAGCAAAATATTCTCCTGATCAATACCTCCCGTAACTCACTGAGGAGGTGAATAATGTATTGAAAATGATTCACTTATTGCGTCTTTTCCTAATAAAAGCGAGCACGGTCAATTTTTAAACCGATGGTTGTTGGTGGCGAAGAGAAATAAACTAAAGTGTAATTAAATAGATGCATCATACTGTAAAGGTGGGGCATGGCGAGCACAACGAAAGCAATAAAAACGCAATGTAGTTGGTTAATAGGCTGCAATCTAAAAGAGCATCAGATTACGACAGGTATTGGGGAACTGACACAATGGCAACTGGTGGGATTTGATTTAGAAGCTCAACAAACTGATTCACACACAGCAACATTGGCTTTATCCCGTGTACAAGAGTTCGATTATCGAAACAATCTATTTTCACTGAGCCCGAAGCTGTATCTTATCATCGAGGCGTCACGTGATCTTTCTAGCCCGCTTATTATTCAACTGTCGGCTTCTAAATCGGTCGCTAACGAATACATGAATAGCGAATACCTTGTTTTAACCAACGAAATGCCTGGACCAGTACAAGCCTGGTTGGCCGATTTTGTGTGCAGTAAACATTAAGGTAAGGTGCGAAATGCCTCAATAGTAGACCATGGTCTTATTTTTCAAGGCTATTGTTCATTAGGCTAGAGTGCTAAGCTATTGTCAACTGAGATTTAGCAAGGAAGCCGTATGAAATTTCCTTATCGAAATATTGTGGTCTTAACGGGCGCGGGCATTTCCGCAGAATCGGGCATTCAAACCTTTCGTGCTCAAGATGGTCTCTGGGAAAATCACCGTATAGAAGATGTTGCGACGCCTGAAGGGTTTGCTCGCGACCCAGAATTAGTTCAAGATTTTTATAACCAGCGCCGCCGTAAGCTGCAAGATCCGGCAATACAGCCTAATCCTGCGCACATTGCGCTTGGTCGCCTAGAGCGGGAGCTTGAAGGGCAGGTCACGGTGGTCACTCAAAACATCGATAATTTGCACGAACGAGGCGGGACAACCAACATCATTCATATGCATGGTGAATTATTGAAGGCACGATGTAGTGAGTCGAACCAAGTGATTGAGCACAATGACGATATCCATATGGGCGAGTTGTGTCATTGTTGCCAAATTCCAGCTCAAATGCGTCCACACATTGTTTGGTTTGGCGAGATGCCACTGCGTATGGGCGAAATTTACCACGCGATCGAGCAAGCTGATTTGTTTGTATCAATTGGTACTTCAGGTGTTGTCTATCCGGCTGCCGGTTTTGTTCATGATGCGAGAATGCATGGCGCCCATACCATTGAAATCAACCTAGAACCAAGCGCCGTCGAAACCGAGTTTGAAGAAAAGCGTTATGGTAAAGCCAGTGAGGAGGTACCCAAGCTGGTGGATGAGTTGTTAGCAATGCAGTAGCTACTGTCATCTTGTTCCAATAAAAAAGCGGCTCTACGCCGCTTTTTTATATTATCCATCGAAACTTAGTTGCCAACTTTAAGTTTTTGGAAGTATTCATCATAAAGTACGCTTGCTTCACCCACTTCGTCTTGCCATACCCCTGAGTCCATCACATTTTGTGGAGGGAAGACGTTAGTGTCATTCACAAAATCACTCGGTAGGAGGTCATAGGCGGTTTGAACCGGTGTTGGATAGCCTATTTCTAGGGCAATTTTGGCAGCGTTTTCAGGTCGCAGCAAGAAATCGATCATCTTATGAGCCGCATCGATATTTTTAGCGCCTGTTGGAATGGCAAGGCTATCCATCCAAAAGATAGTCCCTTTTTCAGGCCAAACGATATCGATCGATGCGCCTTCTTGACGTGCCATGTACGCTGAACCGTTCCACAACATACCGAGCGAGACTTCACCTGCAAGATAAGGGTTCGCTGGGAAATCAGAATTGAAAACCAAAACATTAGGCATCAATTTCTTTAACTCTTCATAAGCTGCTTTAATTTCATCAGGGTTAGTCGTATTTGGAGAGTAACCCAGTTTAGTTAATGCGATATGGAAAACTTCACGTGAGTCATCCATCAACATCAGCTGACCTTCCCATTTACTGTCCCAAAAATCGTCCCACTTAGTGACGCTTGATTTATCAAGCATATCCGAGTTAATGCCGATACCGGTCGCTCCCCAAATATAAGGAATCGAATAGCTGTTATCTGGATCAAACGGCTTGTTTAAAAAGTTGGCATCTAAATCTTTAAAGTGGTTAAGTTTGGACTTATCAATCTTCTGAAGCATGCCTTCTTTACGCATTTTGGAGACAAAATACGTGGAAGGGACAACAAGATCATAACCAGAGCCTTGCGTCTTCAATTTGGCATACATACTTTCATTCGACTCGTAAGTCGAATAGATAACTTTAATACCCGTTTCCTTTGTAAAATCCTCTAGCACTTCATTAGGGATATACTCAGACCAGTTGTAAAAATACAATTCCTGATCGTCGGCCATAGCAGATGAGGTGAAGAGACTCGCCGCGCAAAGTGCGCCCGCAAAGAATTTACGTTTCATTTCAGTTCCGTTTTATTTGGCTACGCTTGCCGTAGTCTGGGTGAAAATGAATTTATCGTGACGATAAAAGTGACAAACAGGGTAAGTATATCAGCGAAAAGCAAAATAGGGAGTCTAGAACAAGAAGTTTACTGTCGTCAGCTTAGGAATTAGCCAACTTTACCGTCATCGGTTTACAAATGATTCGGCGGTCTTGGAAGTGATACAAAAAAGCAGCAGAAACGGTTATCTGCTGCTTGTGAGTTTATTTTAAATCGTGCTTTTCGCGTGCTATCAGCTGAGAAATGATGACTAGAATCAAAGAGACTACCAGCATCACGGTTGCTAGTGCATTGACCTCAGGAGATATACCCACTTTCACCATTGAATAGATTTTCAAAGGCAATATTTCATAGGTTGGGCCTGTAACAAAAGAACTAATAATCACATCATCAAGTGACAAAGTGAAACTCAGTAGCCATCCTGCAGCCACGGCTGGTTTTGCCAATGGCAACAATATTTGCTTTAAAATGACCCATTCACTCGCTCCTAAATCTTTGGCAGCTTCAAGCATTTTAACGTCAAAGCCATTCAGTCGGCTGTACACGGTGACCACCACAAACGGAAGACAAAAGGTGATATGAGCAATCAATAATGTAAAGAACCCCAAATGGGCACCAAGAACCAAAAACAGAGCCAGCAAAGAGATAGCCATCACGATATCTGGGGACATCATTACCACAAACAGCAGTCCATTTACGGCAGCTTTACCTTTAAATTGATAGCGAAATAGAGCTACTGCCGTTAAGCTTCCGATTATCGTTGCTGCTGTGGCCGAAAATACCGCGACGTTAATAGAGTGCCACGCGGCTTGCATCAAGCTATCGTTGTTGACTAACGTTTCGTACCACTTCAGAGTGAAAGCATCCCAACGCATGCCAAACTTGTTGCTGTTAAATGAGTTAGCAATAAGCACGATGATAGGGAGATAAAGAAACGCATAAACCAACCCCATAAAGCTAAAGCGAATAGTGCGTCCCATTAGTTCAACTCCACTTTTTTGTTCAGCAGCTTACCGGCGCGATAGTAGGCATAAAGCATGATTGCCATTGCAATGGTTAGAGCGATACTCGTTGCGGCTCCAAAAGGCCAGTCGCGCGCGTTAAGTACCTGACTCTTAATTACGTTACCAATCAACAGATTTTTAGCCCCGCCAAGAAGATCAGAAATATAGAACATACCAAGTGCGGGTAACATCACCAGCAGGCACCCTCCAACGATTCCCGGCATGGTCAAAGGTAAAACGACTTTGAGTAGCGTTTGAAGTTTGTTCGCGCCAAGATCTCTCGCGGCTTCGATGTAAGTGTTGTCGAGTTTTTCAATGGCAGAATATAACGGTAAAATCATGAACGGTAGCAAGATGTAGACTAAGCCAATCATCACGGCCACCTCGGTATACATTAGACGCAAAGGTTTATCGATAATATCCAAATAAAGTAAAGACTTATTGAGAATGCCTTGCGTGCCCAATACAATTTTTAATCCGTAAGTTCTAATTAACGAATTGGTCCAAAAAGGCACGATGACTAAAAACAACATAAAAGGGCGCCAGCGTTCTGGCATTTTAGCCACGATATAAGCAAACGGATAACCAATGATTAAGCATAATACGGTAGCAACACCCGCCATATAAAACGAATGCATAAGCACTTTGGCGTATAAAGGATCGGCAAGGCGCGCATAGTTGTCGACGGTGAACGTCAGGTCAATTAGGTTCGCTTCGTCACGAGTTAAAAAGCTAGTGGCGATAATCATCACATTGGGTAGCAGTACAAATAGGCCTAGCCACCCAACAACTAAGGTAATAATGGCGGTTTGAAGATTAAATTTGCGAGTCATCTTTGAGTACCACTTCCCAGCTTTCAACCCAAGTAATGGCCACTTTTTGGCCAAGTGAGTGATCCACATCAGGATCATCTTCATTAAAGAACTCGCTGACCATCACTCGGTCCCCTGACTCGAGTTCGACAACGGAATCGAGCGTCATCCCCTTGTAAGTACGTTCGACCACATGGCCAACGATCCCTTTTTGTTCGCTTTCTTTAATTTCTTCAATTCGCAAATCTTCAGGACGCAGTAAGACTTGAAGTTTATCACCGGCCTGGGCGCTGTGTTGGTAATAAACGACAGACTCAACGCCCTCAATTTGGGCACGGATGCGCTTGTCATCAAGGCGCTCTATCATCTCAGCATTAAACACATTTATCTCGCCGATAAAGCGCGCTACGAATAGATTTTTAGGCTCTTCATAAATTTCTCGTGGCGTGCCATCTTGTTCTATTACGCCTTCACGCATCACAATAATGCGATCCGACATGGACAACGCTTCTTCCTGATCGTGAGTAACGAAAATAAAAGTGATACCGAGCTGACGTTGAAGCTGTTTGAGCTCAATTTGCATCTGCTTACGTAACTTGTAGTCTAATGCCGATAAAGATTCATCCAGCAACAATACTTTCGGTTTGTTGACCACGGCACGTGCAATGGCAATTCGTTGTTGTTGGCCGCCAGACAATTGATGAGGTTTACGCTGAGCCATGGTTTCTAGGCGAACCATTTTCAATACGTCCATCACTCGCGGTTCGATTTCAGATTGAGGCACTTTTTGCATTCGCAAACCAAACGCGACATTGTCATAAACCGTCATATGTGGGAATAGGGCATAACTTTGAAATACAGTATTAACGTGTCTATGCTCAGCAGAGATTTGAGTAACATCTTGCCCATCTAAAACAATGCTTCCGTTATCGACGGATTCAAATCCAGCGATCATGCGAAGTACTGTCGTTTTTCCGCAGCCAGAAGGGCCGAGAATGGTAAGAAACTCACCGTGGTTTACGTCAAGATTAAGTTGACGGATGATCTCCTTATCATCAAAGCTTTTTGAGACGTTAGTCAGCCGCACCACGGGTGGGGTCATTTGTGTTTGCTCATTCAATGCCTGTTTTTCTCCTATTCTGTCAGGGAAAGCGATGTGATATTACGCCCAAATTTTCGACGAAATTAGGCGCGCATGATAATCCTCAATATAGTGAAATTAAAGCAATTTATGAGGGCTCAAAAGAAAAAGTTTTTACTCGTAAAGTAACGAATTTTTACTTTACTTATTTCCACTGTGCAGCCGGGTCAATTATTATCCATACAGACCATAAAGCAAGTGACTTAAGCGAGGTTATGATTTTCGTAAAAGCGCGCTTTAGGTATAATAAAGCTAATATTTTATCAACTACTTAGCTCCTTTAGATGACTTCACGGAGTTATGGATTATCCGTAATGAATAAAGATATAAAAACTGATTTCAACTTAGGTGGTACGATCGAGACCGCACTTTCTGGTCAATATGAGTTGAAAGTCGGTAGTGTATTAAAAGAAGCTTGGCAGCAAACCATCAAACATTTTGTCTCTTTTTCCCCAGCTATCATTGTGCTTTTGGCTCTTCAAGCGCTGATTTTTTATATTGCGTTGAAACTGCAACTTGGTGACTTAGGGATTATTGTCGACTCGCTTTCTGATCCGGAAGCTTTTAACCAAAATGTGGTGCAAGCCATTGTGATGGCCAACTTCAGTTATGAAGTCGTCAGTGCGCCTATTTATGCTGGTATTTGCTTGATGGCGATGAGCCATGCTGCAGGCCTTAAAACTCAGCTCAAGCACATCAGTAAAGGGCTGCAATTTACGGTACCTGTCATTATCGTCACACTGATCGGACTAGTGATCCAGATCCTTGCCGGTATGTTACTTCCATTCCTTTCCTTGTATTTTTCACTTGCGTTCAGTAATACCATTCTGTTGATATGCGAGAAGAATATTCCACCAATGCAAGCTTTACTGTTGTCACTGCGGGCGGCAAACAAAAAGTTGCTGACTTTGGCTGGTGTATATTTCGTCATTTTAGTCATGTTTGTTATCGCCGCGATGTTTTACGGCATAGGTTTAATTTTCGTCCTTCCGTTTTTCTTCCATGCGAAGGGGGTGATTTATCGCAATATGTTTGGGATTCGCCTGAAAATAGTTTCCACTGGTACCCACAAAGGCAGCGGTGGTGATGACGACAATAACAACTCACAGGTATTTAATGCGTAAATCCGAATTCTTCGCACTTGTGGCAACTGTTTTGGTTGCCACGTATAGTTTTATCTCATACCAAAATAAGCAGCAGCTCCAATTTACGGTCTCTCATGACTGGCCGATCATCCCGAAAAAAGTCTCCACGCCACCCGACTTCAGCGCAATTCGCGATGTGGATACAAAGAAGCAAACCTTCTTTGACTACCTTCGCCCTGGAATTGCTTGGGAAAATAAACGCATCCTTGAAGAAAGAGTGCAACTAGAGCACGTGCGCGAACGCTTTCAGAATATGACCTTAAACGCGAAGAATATGCGTTTTATCAAAGAGATCGCAGCTCGTTACAACGTCAAGTTAGTTGAAGAAGGGATTGATAATGTGTTGTTTGACCGTCTTCTCAAGCGCGTAAATATAATTCCTGAGGGATTAGTCTTGGTACAAGCGGCGAATGAGTCTGCTTGGGGAACGTCACGTTTTGCCAAGCAGGGTAACAACTTTTTTGGGCAATGGTGTTATTCCTCCGGATGTGGCTTGGTGCCGATGCAGCGTTCCGATGGCAAAAGTCACGAAGTGGCCAAGTTTAAGTCGGTTCAACAGTCGATTCATCGTTACTTTATGAATGTAAACCGAAATCGTGCTTATGAAGATTTACGTGAAATACGCCGTCAGCGTCAAAAGCAGGGAAAAGAGTTACACTCGGTTAATGCGGCCATGGCTCTGGCGGATGGTTTACTGAAATATTCTGAAAGAGGTGACGACTACGTCAACGATCTTAAAGCGATGATTCGGCATAATGAGCACTTCTGGCAACATGAACAAGAGTAATCAGCCGTAATATGCATAAAACGCTTAGCACACTATTCATTGGCGCAGCATCCGTCTGCGCCTCTTTTCATCTGTCCGCCCAAGAGTATATGTTTACCTATTCAAAGTTGTACTCGCAGATGAAATCTAATGCGTCAGAAGGTCACGATGACGTGAAAATCGCTTTCTTCTTCGTGAATGCGCAGAACAAGAATTTGTGCCCAATAAACAAAGCATGGATGGAGAAAGAACAACACTATGAACGCCTAAAAGTATCTGAAAATCATGAACTTTTGGTACCGATTGATAGTAACCTACGCCAGGCAAATCCTTTAGTCTTTGTGGATACGCCTCAAGAGTTACAGTGTGACTTTTCTATGGTGGTAATGACGAAACAATCACTCCAAGGCCGTGTGACAGCGAACGAAATGGCGCGAATCCTTCCACAAATGCAAACCTTACTTGAAGATTTAGGCGGAATGTTTGCCAGTTGGTTTACTCCAGAAGTAAAAGGATTAACCTTTGAGTTTACAGAGATAAACAGCGGTGAAGTGGTTTTGTCTGATGGGCATTCTGTGCCAATAACCAACGGCAAGGCACAAGTCCTATTAACTCAGCTTCAAGGTGGGTATTTAACGTTGCCAGCCGAAACATCTCGAGTATTGCCTTATCTTCCTGATGCCGATTAACATACCATTTTGCTGAAAAAAAGAGGCGACATTAAGTCGCCTCTTTTTCTATCAAAGATAGTAATGGCATTAAATATTGGTTACATCAAGCTGAAGGCTAGGGTCAAATTCATTCACCAACTCATCTTCAACAGTAGGTGACGCTGGCATATCTTCTTTATCAAAACCGATATCACCGCCGTTAATCACCCCTGAATCTTTATCAATCGATTTGAAATCGAACAGTTCAAAATCGGCAAGATGGCTTGGGACAACATTTTGCATCGCTCGGAACATGGTCTCGATTCGGCCAGGATAACGTTTATCCCAATCATTGAGCATCTGCTTAATCGCTTGACGTTGCAAGTTCGGTTGGGAACCACATAGGTTACAAGGAATAATAGGATAAGACTTCATATCAGAATATTTTATGATGTCTTTCTCACGGCAGTAGGCAAGGGGACGAATCACGACATGTTCACCATTATCTGATACTAACTTAGGTGGCATCCCCTTCATTTTTCCGCCATGGAACATATTCAAAAACAACGTTTCAAGAATATCGTCGCGATGGTGACCAAGCGCTATCTTAGTCGCGCCCAATTCTTTCGCCGTACGATACAAGATGCCTCGACGTAAACGAGAACACAAAGAACAGGTGGTTTTACCTTCCGGAATTTTATCTTGAACGATAGAGTAGGTGTCTTCTTCAACAATCTTATACTCAACACCAAGGCTGTCTAAGTATTCAGGAAGAATGTGTTCAGGGAAACCGGGTTGTTTTTGGTCTAAGTTAACAGCAATTAATGAAAATGAAATCGGCGCACTTTTTTGCAAACTCATCAGCATGTCTAGCATGGTGAAACTGTCTTTACCACCAGAAAGGCAAACCATAATACGATCGCCATCTTCAATCATGTTGAAGTCTTGGATCGCTTGTCCAGTGTTGCGTCGAATGCGTTTTTGCAACTTATTAAAGTTGTATTGCTGCGCTTTACTTGGCTCTTGCTTTTGTTCAGTCATTAATTTCTGCTTCATTAATCTTCAAAACGAAATGAGTGGGTATGATACGGATATCTATTACAGATTCCACAATAAATGCGAACTCAAGCCAAAAAAATCCTCGCGATGAAAGCGAGGATTTTTGAGACACTGTTATTGCATATAAGCCCAAAATGGTTAAACCGCCTCTTTAGGATCGAGCGGACTTACGTATCCCGTTGGTTTCAGTGCCAAGATATCGCAATCAATTTTATCAATAACGTGTTCTGCTGTATTACCGATGAATACGGCAGAAAGCCCGGTACGTCCTGTCGTGCCAATAATAACCATCGCTGCGTTTAATTTCTCAGCGGTTTGAGGAATAATTTCCTCCGGTAACCCTTGCTCTACGACAGTTTGCTCTTCATCAAACCCATGTTTTTGTCGCAATGATTTCATTGCGGTTAAGTGATGACCTCTCACCGCATCAGTATAGGTTGTCGGATCAAACTCTGGCAATTCAATCGTAATATTGGCGGGCGTGATAGGATAGGCATTCACCAAATAAGGCTTGGCGTCCAAACGCTCTGAGAGGCTTTGCAGCTGTTCGACCATTTTGTCATTGAGGTCAATGTGCGACTCCATCTCAGAACCTACGTGGACCGAGGCCAAGATACTGGCGTCTTTCGGCCAATGGGCATTTTTCACTAAGAGTACAGGGGATGGACATTTACGAAGTAAGTGCCAATCCGTCGGCGTAAAAATCACCGACTCAAGAACATCATGTTTTCGTGTTCCTTTTATCACAATATCGTGTTGACCTGAAAACACTTCTGCAATGATGGCTTCGTAAGGTCGATTATGCCACACCACCTTAATGTCGAAATCAAAGTTGTCCGTTAAGTAGGGCTCAGCGACCGTTCTCATCCACTGTTCACGTTGCTGGATAACTCCTCGCCGCATTGCATCTCGCTCATCAGACGATAGCATGGATGTCATGTCATACGAGAAATCGTATATGGACAGGAAGAAAGTAATTCGGCTTCTTGAACGGCTCTTTTCCGCAAGTTGAATAGCACGAATTAGGGCAGGTTGTTCATCGTGATTGATATCAGCGACTACTAAAATCTTACTGTAAATACTCATATTTACTCCTTAATAACGAGGAGACCCTTATGATTACTTTAGCTTAGTTTTGGCAGAGATGATGAGGAAAAATTAGAAGTGGATTGAAGAAGTATGACGCAGCTCAGCTTTGAGCTACGTCATTGAAGTTTATTAAGAATCTTTAGATACGCCAGCCAATTCCATCAACGCATCATGATTAAGAATGGTGATATATTTACCTTTTACACTGAGGATTTCCGATTTTTGGAAACGCCCCAATAAGCGACTGATGGTTTCCACCGTCAAGCCAAGATAATTACCGATATCACCACGAGTCATGGTCAAACGAAATTCACGAGGGCTAAAGCCACGTTGTGAGAAACGAGTGGATAGGTTATACAAGAATGCGGCTAAACGCTCTTCTGCGTTTTTCTTCGATAACAACAGAATCATTTCTTGGTCGCCTTTGATCTCATTACTCATCAAACGCATGATTTGCTGACGTAACTTTGGCATTTTACCTGAGAGATCGTCTAAAATTTCATAAGGAATCTCACAAACCATAGAGGTTTCTAACGCTTGAGCAAAGCTTGGGTGAGAGTCTTCCGTAATCGCATCAAAACCAACCAAATCGCCCGCGAGGTGAAAGGCTGTAATCTGCTCGTCACCTTGTTCTGTTATGGTATAGCTCTTAATGGTACCAGAACGGATAGCATACAAGGATTTCAACTCGTCTCCAGCTTTGAAGAGCTCTTGTCCTTTCTGAATAGGTTTTTTACGCTCAATAATTTCGTCAAGCTGATCCAGCTCGGTTTCATTGAGAGTAAAAGGAATACAAAGTTGGCTGATACTGCAGTCTTGGCAGTGAATTGCACAGCCACCAGATTGAACGCGCTTTGTTGCTGGTTTCTCTGAAATCATAATAACCTTGCACTAATTTGATATACATCAACATTTTAGCATCCATTAAAAGTAAAGGATAGCTAAAAAATACCTATAAATTCAATCAACTAACAATTTTAGTTGAGCATATTGATACTTTCTATGAGTAGGAAGGCAGCGTAAATCAATAGTAAAGTCGCAGCAAGGGAGCGAAACCATTTAGCCTGCTGCCATTGTTTAAAATGTGGAGCGCCATAGCCAACCAATAGCATAGCTGGCAGAGTGCCGAGCCCAAAACACAGCATGATCATCAATCCGTTGAGCGCGCTACCTGACACCGCGGCCCAGGTTAATGTGGAATAAACAAGACCACACGGCAGCCAACCCCAAATAAATCCAAAAGGCACTGCGTGGAACGGAGATTTTAGAGGAAGAAGGGATTGACCAAATGGAGAGATTTGGCGCCAAAGAGCCTGTCCTAGAGCTTCGATTTTCAGTAATCCTTGCCACCATTGACCAATATATAAAGCCAGCATGATCATAAACAGTGCAGCAACAATTCTAAGCCACACTAACCCCTGATTAAGCGAACTGAGACTCGCTATAGTCGCAAATGCGCCGCCGATTAACGCACCAAACAGCATATAACTTGCAATTCGTCCGAAGTTATAAAGCAAAGGAGTCCACTTAGATTGGTGAGGTTGGCCTAAGCTTAACAGTGACGCTATCCCGCCACACATTCCCATACAATGGCCAGCTCCGACAAAACCAATCAAAAAAGCGGCAAACCAATCAGTATTTATCATGGGTTGTCGCGATCCGATTTTTCATCGTCATCAAATAAAATGTTGTGTCCTTGACGCTCGAGATCTTCAAATTGTTCACTTTTTACGGCCCACACAAATATGCCTATCGCTAAACAAACCAACAAAATCGCGATAGGGATAAGGATATAAAGGCTTTCCATTATTTTGAGCTCGCTTCTTTTAAAAGACGCAATGAGTTAGATACTACAATAATTGAGCTCGCAGACATACCAACCACAGCAAAATAGGGCGCAATAAAACCTGCTACGGCAAGTGGCAAAATCAGCGCATTATAACCCAGCGCCCAAGCAAGGTTTTGGTGAATGATCCGCCGAGTAAAACGAGCAAGTTCTCGAGCTTTCATGACTTGCCCAAGGTTATCCCCAAGCAGAACCATATCTGCAGAGGCTTTTGCTATGTCGGTTCCGCCGCCCATAGCAACGGAAAGATGAGCACCAGAAAGCGTTGGTGCGTCGTTAATGCCGTCACCGATCATCATGGTGACACTGTCACTTTTTAGAGTGGTTAGATATGCTAGTTTATCTTCCGGGCTTGAATCTGAAATAACGTTATCAATACCAACTTGTTGTGCAATATTGTGTGCATTTGAGGCGTTATCGCCCGTTAATAAGGTGATTTGAATATCACTCGCTTTAAACGAATCAATCAATGCTTTTGCATCCGAGCGAAGTGGGTCGTAGTAATAAAATTTGGCGATAAGCTGAGCATTCTGAGATAAATAAATTGCCGTTTCGTTTGACGTAAACTCAGAATCTAGCGCGAAACTGGCTTTACCGATTCGAATGGTATTTCCGTTATAAATCGCTTGAACGCCTAAACCAATTTTATTTTCTACTTGATCAACTTCGATACTCGCATCTTTGTATGGCTGAAAAGCGCGGGCGATAGGGTGGTTAGCGAAAGACTCTAACGCAGCAGCAAGCTTTAGCGCATCTTGTCGCTGCCAATCTTCGAAGACTTCAACATGATGAAGTTGAATATCGCCTTGAGTTAATGTCCCTGTTTTATCAACGATCAGATGGTTGACTTTACATAAGGTTTCAAAGACATGCGCTTTTCTTAGAATAATACCAAGCTCACCCATGCGTGATGCAGCGCAGGTGATAGCGGTTGGAGTTGCTAAAGAGAGTGCGCACGGGCACGTCGCCACAAGGACCGACAGCATAATCCAAAACGCATCTTCTGGGCGATGTTGCTGCCAATAGAACCAGGTTGCAGCGGCCGTCAATAATAGCCCTCCAACAAAATAGCGTGCGACAATATCCGCTAATTCAGCAATTCTAGGCTTGGAAAGCTGTGCTTCATCTTGCAGACGAATGATACTGGCTATTCGAGATTGTGCTTTCGATGCAGTAACCAATAGCTCAAACGCTTCTGCACCGTTCAAGGTACCTGCATAAACTTTATCATCAACGTGTTTAGCAACCTGTTCAGATTCTCCCGTTAACATCGATTCATCGATATGTACTTGGCCGCTAATAATCGTACCGTCTGCTGGAATATGTTCACCCGGTAGCACTCGGATTTTATCGCCCGATTTAAGCGAGCGTACAGCAATCGTCTCACCATCTAAAGTCGTTGCCATGGCGGGAATCAGCTTCAATAAATTGCCACTGGCTGCCGCAGCTTTGCGCCTTGCGCGCATTTCAAGAAAGCGGCCAACCAGCAAAAAGAATGTGAACATCGAAATGGATTCGAAAAAGACCTCACCTTGCTCTGTGACTGTCGCAATAAAGCTGGCTATATAAGCAAAAAGTAGAGCAATGGACACAGGTACGTCCATTCCTAAGGTGCGTCCTTTGATACTTCGCCAAGCACTGACATAAAACGGCGAAGCAGAATAAAGTAAGACAGGGGTTGCGAAGATGAAACTTACCCAGCGAAAGTAATTACGAAACGAAGTGTCTAGGTCCCCAAATACTTCAAAATACAGTGCCACGGCAAGCATCATCACTTGCATAGTGGCCAAACCCGCTACGCCTAATCGATATAAATATTGTTTCATCGACTGATGATAGATTCGTTCTTGCTCGTCAGCCTCAAACGGCGCGGCTTTATAGCCCAGCTTTTGAATAGCCGTTAAAATTTCGCTTAAACTTGTTTGCTCTGGAGACCATTTTAAGTGCGCTCGGTGGGTTGTGGTATTGACGCGAATCTCGATGACGCCTGACTGACGCATCAATTGCTTTTCTATAAGCCATGCACAAGCCGCGCAAGATACCCCCTCTAGTGACAGCGTCACCTGTTTGGCGTTATCGATGTCGTGAACAAAATCTAATTGGACATCTTCGTTGTCATAATAGGCGAGTTGACTGAGCTGCTCTGGAATTAAATCCGCTTTATCGGCCGTTTGAGTTCGATACTGGTAGTAAGAGACTAAACCACTATCAACGATGGTTTGTGCGACAGATTGACAGCCAGGACAACACATGGTGCGTGGCTTGTTTAATATTTCTACACTATAGTCCGTGCCGACTGGTACATCTTCACCACAGTGGTAACACGTTTTGCTCATACGACCTCAATTAATAAGAGGAACAGGTGAAGGGCTAGGGAATTGAACTCGACCTTGAATTAACCATGACTGATCATGAGGTGTGACTTCGATAAACCATGGGCCTTGAAGTTCACTGTCCAAATCAAGCCGGTAGTTCCCATTGGCGTCCGCACTGAGCATTCGAGAAAAGTCGCGATCGGGTAAAGTCCGATGCGCAAACATAACGTTAAGTGCGGGGTAATGCGTTAGCTGACCTTTATCAAAGTGAACAACGATCTGTTGCCCCGTAGAGGCGATAGTCGCTGACAGCTCCTGAGATTTAGCAGCATCAATTTTCGATAAATCGATATTAATACCTTTCCCTTTTTTATAGTAATCCTCGGTGACCAAAGAGACAGAATTCTGAGAAAAGACAATGACCGTAATTATCGTCCAGATAACAACGATGGACGGTAGAATAATGAGAAACCAGGGCCAAAACTGCTTATACCAAGGCTTTACCATAAAAAAGATCTCAACATGAATAGGGGGGAATATGACCGGCCTCATGATGAAGCCGGTACAGCTTTCAATTATTGCTCTTGTGAGTCCGAGTTACTTAAGCTCCAAACATAAGATGCGACAAGCTGAATTTTGTCTTCGCCGAGAATGTCCTTCCACGCAGGCATTACACCAGAACGGCCATTCATCACGGTTTCCGTAACATCAGCTCGAGTACCACCAAATAGCCAATCTCGGTCAGTTAAGTCCGGAGCGCCAACTGCAGGGTTACCTTTACCATCTGTGCCATGGCAAGCTGCACAAACCACGAAGCGTTTTTGACCAGCTTCAGCCTCACGTGCATTCACTTTACGGCCGGATAAGCTCAGCGTATAACTGACCACTTCCTGAACACCCTGCTCACCAAGGGCATCTTTCCATGATGGCATTTGCCCCACACGACCATGCATCAGAGTTGTTACGATCGCTTGCGGCTCGCCACCGTACAGCCAGGCATCATCTGTTAAATTAGGAAAACCCTTTTGTCCACGGGCATCAGAACCATGACACTGAGAGCAGTTTTGTAAAAACAAACGCTGTCCTACTTTGACCGCTTCCGGATCTGCAGCGATTTCTGGTACAGGCCTGAGCTCGGAAGAACCTTCAACATGAGCCAGCTTTCTAAATGCTTCTCCAAAATATGCGTCCGCATCATCCAACTCTTTCGCGTATTGGACCAAACGTTTTTCTTGTTGTGCATTTTGAATCGAAGCTTTTGACTCTTCTAAAGAACGCACGGTTTGATCTGAGCTTTGCCAGCCAAGTAAACCTTTAAAGTTACCCAGACCAGGATAGAGAGCAAGATAAGTCGCAGCAATAATGAAAGTACCAACAAATAGATACGTCCACCATTTAGGCAATGGGTTGTTAATTTCACGAATACCATCATACTCGTGGCCCATGTCTTTGCCTTCTTCAACGCCCATTTTATCCTTCAGGCACCAATACAAAAGCGCAGCACAGCCAAGCAACGTACCAACGGTGATGATGATAATCCAAAGACTCCAAAACGTCGTCATTACTTAGTCACTCCTTGTTCATGTGAAGGGCGTTCTTGCTCATCAGCAAAAATCATATTCGCGTCCTCCTCAAAGCGAGCTTTACGGCTTTTACCAAATGCCCACCATACGACGCCAATAAAACTAACGAACAGAACAATGGTCCAAATACTGTGTATCGTACCGATATCCATAATCGCCCCTTATTTCATTGCATGACCAAGAGATTGAAGATAAGCAATTAGAGCATCGATCTCTGATTTACCTTCGATTTCTTTTGGTGCGTTTTCAATTTGTTCATCCGTGTATGGCACTCCAAACTGATTACGGAATAACGCCATTTTTTGTTTGGTATATTTACCATCAAGCATATTTTCTGCTAACCACGGAAAACCCGGCATATTTGACTCTGGTACCAACTCACGCGGATCCATCAAGTGTACGCGATGCCACTCATCAGAGTAACGTCCACCCACTCGCGCAAGATCAGGCCCTGTGCGTTTAGAGCCCCACAAGAATGGATGCTCCCAAACACTTTCGCCAGCGACTGAATAATGACCATAACGTTCTGTTTCAGAGCGGAAAGGACGAATCATTTGGCTGTGACAAACATTACAACCTTCGCGGATATAAATATCACGACCTTCCAACTGCAATGCCGTGTAGGGTTTTAAGTTTTCTACTGGCTCAGTGGTTTGTTTTTGGAAAATCAACGGCGTGATTTCCACAAGCGCGCCTAAGCTAATCGCAAACACAATGCAGATGGCTAATAGACCAACATTGCGTTCGATGACCTCATGGCGGTTATTCGAATTACTACTCATGTTTGTCCATCTCCTTATGCTGGCTGCGAAATCGCTTTGAGGCTATCTTTTGGTGCCGCTATCGTCTTATACGTGTTGTAAGCCATTAAGAACATGCCACTTAAGAAAATAAAACCACCGATAAAGCGGACAGTATAGAACGGATACGACGCTTGAACTGACTCAACAAAACTGTACGTCAAGGTGCCATCTGAATTCACTGCACGCCACATCAACCCCTGCATGACACCAGAGATCCACATTGCCACGATATACAAAACAGTACCAATTGTTGCTAACCAGAAATGAGCGTTAACTAGGCCGACGGAGTACATGCGTTGCTGGCCAAACAGACGTGGAATCAAATGATAAACGGAGCCGATAGACACCATCGCAACCCAACCTAGAGCACCAGAGTGCACGTGACCTATCGTCCAGTCGGTATAGTGGGATAGGGCATTAACGGTTTTAATTGACATCATTGGACCTTCAAAGGTCGACATGCCGTAAAACGACAGAGAAACAATCAAAAATCGAAGGATTGGGTCATAACGTAACTTATGCCATGCACCTGATAAGGTCATAATGCCGTTGATCATTCCCCCCCAAGATGGCGCAAATAATACCAAAGACATCACCATACCCAGAGATTGAGTCCAGTCAGGTAGCGCGGTGTAGTGTAGGTGGTGAGGGCCAGCCCAGATATAAAGAGAGATCAAAGCCCAGAAGTGAACGATAGACAAACGGTAAGAATAAACAGGACGTTCAGCTTGCTTAGGGACAAAGTAATACATCATTCCAAGGAAGCCAGCGGTTAATAGGAAACCAACGGCATTGTGCCCATACCACCATTGCACCATGGCATCGACAGCACCGGAATAGATACTATAGGACTTCATCATCGACAGAGGAATCGCCATACTGTTGACGATGTGTAAAACGGCAACTGTGATAATGAACGCGCCAAAGAACCAGTTTGCGACGTATATATGTGAGGTCTTACGTTTTACAATTGTGCCGAAGAAAACAACAGCATAAGCCACCCAAACGATTGCAATGGCAATATCGATAGGCCATTCAAGCTCTGCGTATTCTTTGCTTGTTGTGTATCCTAATGGCAAAGATATTGCCGCGGAAAGAATGACGGCTTGCCATCCCCAGAACGTAAAGGCGGCTAAAGGCCCACCAAATAAACGAGTTTGACAAGTTCTCTGAACAACATAATAAGATGTTGCAAACAGGGCACTTGTACCGAAGGCAAAAATTACCGCATTCGTATGCAGCGGTCTAAGACGACTGTACGTCAACCACGGCGTATCAAAGTTTAGCTGTGGCCAAACTAGTTGAGCGGCAATCAAAACACCAACGCCCATACCGACAATTCCCCATAAAATAGTCACAAGGGTAAATTGGCGAACGACCGTATAGTTGTAGTTTTGTTCAAGCTGCTGTTCTTGGCTCATTTGCATGCTTCCAATTTTCTAATTAACTACACTTTACTTCCAACACGACTCATGTCGTAATGCCACCCAAACCGTTCAGAAAGTTGCGTTTATTCAGCGATTTAATTTTCCTGAAAAGATTTTTAAAAAAGCAGCATTTTCAGGCGATAACTATAATTCATTTAACAATTTAATGACAGGGTGGTAACCCTTACAAACGTTCAGGGTATGGGCTTTTATGTCAAAACTTTGAACTTTGTTGCATGGAGAACTTAAAACAATGCCAGCACAAAAACTGACACCGGGGCGGCTCGCACAAATAATCGTCATGTTAACCATTTTAGTTGTGGCTTTTTTCTGGAGAACATTTACTCATGAGCCTAAACAGGAAACAGACATCCAATGTCAGATAAGCGCTGGGCGCTGCATGCTTGATATCAGTGAAGAGCAAATTGAAGTGCAAAAGACGCGACAAAATAGCCTTAAAATCGCTAAGCCAGAGATGGATTGGACCCTGAGTTCCGCAAAAAACAGCGTTATGAATCGTGTAAACTACTGGGAAGTATTACTGCAACCACAACAAAGTGACGTTATTTTAACGCTAACTAACTCAAACAATTCGAATTACCTAGTTACAATTTCATTAGACTAAGGCACAGCACCTAATAATCAGGATGAGATTCGAAGATTAACAAACTGATTATTAGGTATTTTATGGTAAATAGTTATGTTTAACGCAAATAAGCCACTAATCAGAAGAGAGTATATAGAAAAAAGGAAGTGACATAATTTAGCTCAAAACCAATTTAACATAAGATACATAATGCGTACTGTGACAGGGTTTCTGTATGGGTACTGATTGCCACCGTTAAGCCTGCATAAGCTGCTGATATTCTTGATAATCCTAGCCCGTTATACTTTTTTGCAATTTCTTCCCACATTGCTTTTATCTTAGGGTTTTCATTACGGTCTGAATGGCATCCGAGCAATGCTATGTGTGGTTCTATTCCTGCACCGTTTGCGAGAAAAACTGCTTCATCATCAGTTAGTTGTCTAATTCCATTTCTTATTTTGCTTATCTTTGACGGGTCTAGGTTCAAGTCGTGAGCTATTTGCTTGTCTTGTACATAGTTTTGAGCCTTTTTGTAGGCATTTAATAGTTCATTCGAGTACATCAGCATTCCTCCTTTTGCATTATTTTAGCCTTATAAATGCCATAAATCGCATCTTGTAAGTGCGATAAATCGAAATTAAGCTTGCGATAAATCGAATTTGACCGCTCGACTCTCGACCTTGACTCGATTGTTGGGTGGTCAATCCCATTACTCACGGTCAAGGTGATTTCATGTTTTCAGACAACAAACCCGATAGAAAGCGTCCTGTTTATTTCGAGCAGCATAATGACGGCTTTTGGTGTTCTATTGATGGTTGTCCTGAGTATTTCAAAACCAAACATGAAATGTACCTTTACGCCTGTGAATCTGAGCGTGAAATCATTGAAGTCACGCACGAAAACGAGCCTCAACTTCGTCGTTCTGGCGCATTCTCTCCGGTGGTCTGTGATGAATAAAACGCTTATCGACTACGTGAGTTTTTCAGGCACACCAATGCTTTTAATGCGTTGCAAAGAAATGGCTAAGCAACGTTTCTCTCTGAATCAAGCGCCTAACCAATTCGAGTCTCAAGTTACCACAGCCATTGCCAGCCGTGAACGCTGCAAAATCGGCTACTTTGCTGAAAATCTCGCGTTGGCTCTCGGTTGCACTGAGCGTGAAAACTTCGCCAATGCCGATTTCTATTTTGAAGCCTTAGACCGTGAATTGGCTAACGCTGATATTCAGATAACCACTGATAAATCATTTAACGATTGCTATCAAGAATTAATCGCCAATATTGGGATTGATATGCTCGATGTGCTTTGTCACGGCGAAATCGAATCGTTTCTTGAATTGCTTAATGATGAAATCTCTGTCGAGGGTAACGTTTGGTCGATTGAACGGCGCGGCGGTTTCTCTGGTTATCGTTACAGTGCCAAGCTGTTATGTAATGGAACTCAAGCGGGTCTTGTTGCTTGGGGCGCGGAAAACTTCGGTTATTACGTGTCCTTTTCTGGTACTGGCTGCGCGGCAATCAAGATGGATGTTTTACATAAGGCACTCTCACAGATGCCTGACGCCCGTTTAACTCGTGTGGATATTGCGTTTGACGACTTACAAGGCGCAATCACGGTGCCTTATCTGCGCGAACAATATGAGAACGGTGAATTTATCACTCGCGGTGCTCCGCCTAGTTACAGTTATATTGAGTCAGGCGCACTAATTACGAAAGAACACACCAAGCGTTATGGCGCGGTGCCTGTTGGTGGTCGCACGTTTTATGTTGGCAATCGTCAAAACGGCAAAATGTTTCGTGGGTACGAAAAAGGCAAGCAACTCAAGTGCACTGAGTACCCTGACTGGGTACGTTTGGAGATTCAACTTGGCAACAAATCGCGTGTGATTCCACTCGATATTCTCATTGATAGCGACCCCTATTTTACAGGTGCATACCCTGCTCTCGCGTCCGTTCTTGAGGATGTTGAGCCTAAAATTATTCCCATTTCTCGCGTGGTGGCTAACGCCTCTTTTGAGCGTTTCGTTGACCATGCCAAAAAGCAATACGGCAAGTTTGTGAACTTGATGAATCTGATTTACGACTCGCCAGAACAAGTCGTTGAAATGTTGACTCGCGGCTTAACCGTTTCTGATATCCCCGACCGCTTAAATATTCCAGTCTGTCGGGATGAACACTACCAATCTGGAGAACTTACATTATGTCAAAACTAACTGTTGTCGTTATCGGCTGTGAACATGCTCAAGGCTTGTCTAAAAAAGACGATTCGCCTTACAACTTTGCTCAGGTAAATTTCCTTGCCAAAAACGAGGGTTGGAGTTCAACCAAGGGTTCATGTAAAGGCGTTGGAATGACGCAAAAACAAATCCAAATGAACCCAAGCCCACAGCTTGTTGCTGCGTTTGAGCAAATCTCGGCTAAGTTCCCTTGTCAATGTGAGTTGACCTTAGAGGTAGACCCATCGAACCCACAACGTAACCATGTGGTCGATGTAAAGGTTATCTAATGTGTTGCCCTGTGCTGGATGGGCGCAGCTCGTCCGGCACAGGGGAACAAGTAACAACTCTTAAAGGCAATTTGTTATGACGGAAACGCAATTTACTGAATTAATGACTCGGCTTGATAACTTCCAGTTAATGGTTTTTATCGGATTGCTCTTTCTGTTGATTGGTGTCGGTTGGTTCGTTGGAGGTCAAAGATAAATGTTGAGTATCGAGTTTATGGTCGGCGCATTCGCCGCAGCATTTATCCTTGGCTTCACTATTGGAAAGCAAATATTGATTTTCAAGCGTGCTGTCGAGATTTCAACATCTGGTTAATACATAGGAGAAATAACCATGAAAGTTAAAATTTTGTCACTTAAAAATGTCGTTGGTGCTTCACTAGTTGCTGTTGCTTCATCTTCTCATGCTGCGTTACCTACTGACGCTCAAGCGGCTGTCGATAGTGTTAGCACTATGGGTACTGATTTCGTTGCCGCTGCATGGGGTATCGCTATCGTTGTTGTTGCTGGATTTGCGGGAATCAAGCTATTCAAAAAAGCAATCAACAAAGCGACCTAATCACTGCTCTGCTCTCTTTGTGTCGGATGGTCAAGGCATCCGATGTTTATACCTCTTACTCATATAGGGGTTAATACATGCCTCGTTTATTTCTTTTTCTTTCCGTTTTTTTATTATCGTTTAATGCTTCTGCCACCTATGTCAGAATCACGTCCTTTTCTGGTCTTTATAATGATGCTCCGCCTCCCCATTGTGGTATTTATATTGGTGCGATTGTTGATGCCACAAAAATGTGCATTGGTTACACGTGGCAAAATGGCGGTCAGTCGTGGACTCGAACAAAATCTTGGTATTCAAGTTACGATAAGCAAATTATTGTTAGTAGTGGTGGTCGTAATTTTAGACTCGCTTATGTTGAAACCGCTCCTTATGGGTGTCCATCAGGCACTAGCGTAGACGGTCAAGGTATTTGTAGTGAGCCTCCCACGTGTGAGGATGGTTGGGAGTTAAACCCTGATACAAATGAATGTCAGGAGGTGCCCTTCTGCGAGTCCTCCGATTTCATAGACGAATATGTTGAGCAATCAAATTCGTGTGCCGCTTCCGGTGGTGCATTCACGTTTTCATGCTCCGATTTCTTTGAGACTGCTGATTTTACCTGTGCGGATAAGTCCAACTGTGTGATTGGTGCGGCTAACTGGCCATCTTGCTTAGGCGATATTGACCCCACTTCACCGATTGATGAACCAAGTGGCGGTTTTGATGGTGGTTCTGGTGATACCGCTAACCCAAATGACCCTTGGGAAAAAGACGAACCCGACCCTGTTACCCCTGACGAAACAACCGATACGGCACTTCTGCAAGCGGTTCAAAATATGAACCGTGACCAAAACCAAGCCCTTGGTAAAATTAGCTCTGACATGAATCAAGGCTTTGCCGATACCAACACGGCACTTAATCAGCTTAATTCGACCAACAATGCAATTGGTCAATCCATCGTTGACCAAATGAATCAAGATTACCAATTGGCTAAGGCTGACCGTGAATTACAAAGTGCCACAACAGGCGCGGTGATGAATGCTGGTGCTGAGATTGTTGCGGCGGTTGGGGCTAATGGCACTCTGGTTGCTGGCGCTATTGGTGAGAGCGGAAACAAACTTGATGCAATCAACGGTAATTTGGGAGAAATAAAGGATCTCTTATCTCAAGGTGATGAATTATGTGAGCCTACCGCAAGTAACAATTATTGTGAAAATCCCCACGGATTAGACCTATCTACATCCAGCACTATTTTTAGTGAAATGGTTGGCGTAGTCAGTGCCGAATACCAAGAACAAGAAAGAAATCTTATTGCTTCAACTGAGGCTCAAATGAATAACGCTGTCAGTTCTGCCGCTAGAGAAAATGTTGAGGGTTCATTATCCATTTTGACGGGTGCACTTCCACAGCCTGGTCAATGTACCGCACTTGAATTTTCACTTCCTTTCGACAAACGAGCCGTTATTACTTGCGAGTTTTCAAACAATACCAAATCCATTCTTTCTGCGGTTTTTTATATGTTCACCATCTATCAGTTAATCAACATTCTGTTTGCAACGGTTACGCCTGTCGCTGGCACCGTTCCTTACATGAGACGCTAAGGGGGTTACATGGGCGCGTTTTTACTTCCAATATTAAGTACGGTTAGCGGTGCACTGCGCATTCCTGCCATTGCGATGTTTTTAGGGAATCTTGCTGCGCAGGTATTAGGCTGGTTTGTCCAGCGTATGAGCCGCCGTTTAGCGGTTAACCTCACCATTCTAACAATGGTTGCTGGTTTGACGGTGACCACCTCTGCTGCCCTTTATGGGATAGTTAATGGCTTGTCTTTTGTCATTCCAAGCTATTTGTCTGAGGGTATTTCTTTATTTGTTCCCGATAATGCAATTCCGTGTGTTGCCGCTATTGGCTCTGCTCGTATCATCCGCTGGGTGTGGGAATGGCAGTTCTTTACCATTATGAAGGTATCCAGCTAATGGCTGTTTATTTCGTTACTGGCAAATTAGGCGCAGGTAAATCCCTTACTTCTGTCGGGCGCATCCGTGAAGCGTTTGAGCGCGGTGTGCCTGTTGCCACTAACCTAAACATTAATCTGGCGCAGATGTTAGGACGCAACAAAAAAAATACCCGTTTATATCGCGTTCCTGACAAGCCAACATTAGCTGATTTAAATGCTCTCGGGCGTGGTAACAAATCCTATGATGAATCCAAAAATGGTCTTCTTGTACTTGATGAATGTGGTACTTGGTTTAACTCTCGTACTTGGAACGATAAATCACGGCAAGACGTTATTAATTGGTTTCTTCATGCTCGTAAACTGGGCTGGGATATTATTTTCATTGTTCAAGATATATCAATCGTTGATAAACAAGCGCGGTTAGCACTCGGCGAACATCTTGTTATCTGTCGCCGCCTTGACCGTATGAAAATACCTTTTCTCTCGTCCATCGTCAGTATTGTCACTCTTGGTCAACTGCGGTTGCCTCTCCCCAAACTGCATGTTGGCATTGTGAAATATGGTGATAATGCTAATTCACTCACTGTTGATAAGTGGATACTTTTTGGCACTGACCTCTATACCACTTATGACACTAAACAGGCGTTTTCCGACAACTACCCACACACTACGTATTCCGTTTTGCCGCCTTGGTACACACACGGGCGTTACACTGTCCCTTACACACTGAGAAACATTATGCGAATTACAAAAATCTATGCCCGCAAGTGGTCTAGGCTCACTGCGTTTACGGTGGGTGCGTTGATCTCGTTTGGTATTGGCTATCTCACAATACCTCACCTTGTTGATGAATCGGACGTTCAGCAAGTCGAAACTATCGAGCCGCAATCTTTTGATTTTTCTGGATATCGAATAGCTAGTTATATGAAAGCGCCTAATCAAGCTGTTTATTTCGAACTCGACAAATCGGGAAAACGAGTTACGAGCATCGAATTATCATCAATGGGCTATTCGTTTGAAACCTCTTCAAAATGCTTAATTACATTCCGTCAAGGTGACAAAAATGAAACTGTTAACTGTTAGTCTCTCGCTGCTTTTGTTGCTGTCGCCTGTCTCTCATGCGCAGGATGCAGGCACGTTTGAAACCTCCAATACGCCTATCAGTGAATTTGTGGCTTGGGCGGCGCGTGAAATGAATCAACCGATTGTTCTCGGTCGCGGCGTATCTGGGACGGTGAGCTTTACGGCTCCAAACCTACAGCCTGACGAATACCTCTCGTTTTTTAACTCTGTTCTTTATGCTCACGGTTACGGCGTCAAGTATCACGATGGTTTGTATACGGTTGTTCCAATGGATGAATCTATCCAAGAAATCGAACCGTCAAGCGTTAAGCTTTACCACTTGAAAAACGTACGCAATTCAAAGGTGGCTGATTTAATCGATTCGACTCTAAAAGCAACTCGAACAACCATTGTGAACAATAATGCAATCAACAATTACACGGTTGAAATTTTGCCCACAACTAACGGTTTGATTGTGACGGGCACCACTGACCAGATCACGAAAATTGATGCGCTTATCTCCGGTATCGACACACCACAACGGCAAGTGTTTATTGAGGCAATCATTACGGAAACATCAATTGATGATTCGCAGGAAATCGGTGTGAATCTCCAAGCGGCACTTGATAAGGCTGGCTTTGTTACCAACACATCATTGATTGACGTACTAACCGATAATGCAGTCGTTTTTGATGGGGGTGATTTTAGTGCTTTGGTCAAAGCAGTCGAAGCCAGTGAAAACACCGATTTACTCTCTCGCCCTAATCTCTTGGTCATGGATAGGGAACGGGGTTACATCACTGTGGGTCAAAACGTACCTTTCTTAATTTCCACTGAGACAACGGACGGCGGTAAAACAGTCCAGCGCATAGAACGGCAAGATGTGGGGGTTTCTCTCGATGTGACACCACATATTGTTGATGATCATATAGTGCTGTCTATTAGCCAAGAATCTCAAGCCGTGACTAATTCATCTATTGCTGCGGATATCATCACCAATAAACGGTCACTGCAAACCGTTGTTAGAGTCAGCGACAAGCAAACCATTATGTTAGGCGGTCTGATATCAAAAGATGAGCGTAGGCGCGAATCTGGGGTGCCTGTGCTCAAAGATATTCCTTTCATTGGGGCTCTGTTTCGTTCTGAGCGTAGTGAAGTGATTAAGAAAGAATTACGAATCGTCATTAAAACAACTATCCTCTAGGTGTTGCTATCAAAACATCCACCGGTGTTCCTAGTTAAAATCATGTTTTGCTATCATTTGTGGGGTTTCTTCCTGGAACAAACAAATAAAAATGCTATCATAATTGAACCAGGTTAAACCGGCATTAGGGGTAAAATGATGGCTATTACAATACGTGACGTAGAATCACATGAAGAAATGCTTGCTGAGTTGATACAGCTAACAAACGAAAATACTAAATCAAAAAGCTTGATTCGAGGCGGTTACATGGCGCTTAGCTACTATAGCCAGTATCAAGCTGAAAAAGAAAAGCGCGAGTCTTTAGAGAGAGAGCTTTACCAGCTCAAGAGAAAAATTTCTGACTTCAATCGTTCTTTTGCAGCGTTGAGTCAAATAGATTAAATGGGCTCTTGCCCATTTTTTTAATGGGCGCAGCCCATACAAGGGCACTCGTCTCACTCAAGGGGTTGTCTTTTCCAAATGCCCGAAAACCTGCGTAGCAGACCCCTCACGAAAAACACCCTCCTTTATGCCAAGATAAGCCTCGCAGAGCCTTACAGCGTCAGTGGCGCGTTAACCTACTGGAACATGATTAAGTAACGATATGGGAGTGTTGCGAGTGTCGAGCAATACGATGGGATTAGTGCGCAGCACCACCCCGTATAGTAATACGGGGTGAAAGTCTTACCCCGTTCTTAACTTACTTATCGCCCTTGCGAGCTTCATCAAGTGCGCTGAGGTTTGACGTTCTAGCTCGGAGCCAATTTCGATTAGTCCGATTCCTGTTAGTAGCTGTTGCGCTGTGACTAGCTGTCCAGTTGGGAGCATTAACCTGTCATTTTGCATTCTAAAGCCGTGCCACTCGTCAGACTGGCTAATTTCTAAACTTTTGTGCATTCTCATGAGACGCTTACACTCTTTTGGTATAGGTGCGCCCTCGTCCCAACGTTTGATTGTGTTCACACTTTTAAAACAAAGTTTTGCTGTTTCTTCCACTGAAATCCCGCAAATGAACTCACGAAAAACATAGTTTTTGTGCATCTTGCGACCTTTCATTGCCGTAACCCTCTAAAAGGGGGTATTTTATGCAATCAGTGTCATTTAACAAAACACAACATAATGCGCACTGTTAAATTGTTAGAAATAATGGTGAGGCTACGTAAAATCTGGAAGCATTTGAGGCTCATTGTCCATAGATTTTAAAATTTGAGCATTCTGCTTTCTCTACTTTGGCGTTATTGGCCTCAAACAATCCTTATTTGAACCAGACAAACATATTGAGCGGCACTAACCACGCTTGGCTTTGTGACTGGTGCTTTTGAATCCTTGGTGAGGAAACACATTTCGGATTCGCTGCTGAACCTTCTTTGGGACTTGGTTGGAAAATGTCAATTTGAAGCCGCTGCGTTGCTGGTAGACTTTTAGCTCACCATCAAATGGTGTTGTTTCGCCGATCTCTGTCACGTTATGTTTAAATTTCGGTGGAAAGTGACCTTTGTTGCCGACAATATGCCCGTCTTTAAAACGAACTTTTAAGATTGGTCTATCAATCACCACTAACCAAAAAATGACGGCGGCAGCCACCAAAATGACGTACAACATAACAACTCCTTAAGAGTAAATTATTCAGAAAGCAATTTGCTCAGATCTTCTTTTAAGCTGGTGACCGTTCTGCTTGCTTTTTCACTGCGAGAAGCTTCAGACAACAAGTATTCAATTGCATCTGAAAGTGTACAACCCAGCTCGCTGGCTCTTTGGGACAGTTTCTCCCAAACTCGGTAGTCTAAATCAATCGATTTCTTTTTTGTGTGAACTTGTTCAGCATTAAAGTGACGTTTTCGTTTGGCTCTAATCGCTTGTTTTAATTTATTATCAAGCTCTGAAGACATGTGGTTATCGATCCACTCAAGGACTTTTGTTGGCTCATGCTCAACGCTTTGCAGCGCTTTAATGGCAGTTTCAGCTTCACTGGAATCGATGTGACGAGTAATGTTTTCGCCTTCTTTCCATTTCTTTATCAGGTAGTTCCACTTCCAACCACATTCTAGGTTTTCGAGCTGTTGGTATTTCATGAGCGTATTCCTTGATCCTTTGAGTGACAGCGTAACTCAAGCCGTTGTCAACTACAATTATTTTTGAATAAAACAAGATGGAGATCATTAGCTCTATGCCCTATCTCCCTTTTTCTATATAATTTGCCCCCTTATAAAGCAATCAGTTACCTTAAATGAACCAAGAAACCTGGCATTCTCTTGTACCTAATTACGACATTTATGACACAAATATTAATAACTTTAATGAGTTAGCATCATTCAGCTTTTGGTCCAGCCAAAAACGATTAGCGCAATCATTAAAGGTGTTTGCCAGTTCGCACAATGCGTCTCAGGTTTGTTTAGTCAACGCCCCTGATAATCCGTTGTATCGCACCCTTATTGCAGAAAAGCTCCGCGCTATCAGCGATAAACCGGTACTTACGACTGAATCTTGTGATCTTAAAACGTTACTTGGCAGCTATGTCACCTCACAATCAGGGGAATTGGTTCGCTACCAACCGGGCTTATTAAAACAAGCAAAAGATGGCATTGTGGTTATTCCCGCCACGTTGATACTCAAAAATAGTGACAATTGGTGTCTTATTAAAGCGGCATTAATGCAACAAGAATTAAGTCCGCTTAATGTTTCAGGTAAAACACTGATAGCAGAACCGATTATAGAAAACTGTACGTGTACTATCGTGGTTGTCGGCGATCGAAACCAACTTGCAGATATCGACTATATCGAACCAGAGCTATTGACTGGTCTCGGTATGTTTGGAGAGTTGGAAACAGAGATAGCACTGACTAGCCAATCGATTCTCTCTTATTTAGAATTTGTTCGTTGGCTCATTAACCAATATCAATTGCCATTGTTGACTCATGATGGGCTTCATCAACTGATGGCTGCGGGCGCCAGATATACTGAAGATCAAGGTTATATGCCTTTGGATGTTTTATGGACTCGCACCCTACTTTCTCAAGCCACTGAATTTGTTGATCAATCACGCATTAACGCACAATCGATTGAGCTTGCTCTTGAACACCAACGCCAGCGCGAAAATTATCTACCAGAACGGGCATTATCCGACATTCTAGATGGCCAAGTCATCATTGAAACAAAAGGTGAACGTGTTGGCCAAGTGAACGGTTTAACGGTTATTGATGTACCTGGGCATCCTTTGTCTTATGGCGAACCCGCCCGTATCTCTTGCGTTATCCACTTCGGCGATGGTGATATTTCAGATGTTGAACGCAAAGCTGAGCTTGGTGGCAACCTACATGCCAAAGGCATGATGATCATGCAAGCGTTCGTGAGTAGCGCATTAAAGCTCGATGAACCTTTACCCTACTCGGCTTCGGTCGTATTTGAGCAATCGTACTGCGAAGTCGATGGCGACAGCGCGTCACTAGCAGAGCTATGCAGCTTTGTAAGTGCCCTTTCTGAATACCCCATCAATCAGCAGATTGCGGTAACAGGCGCGGTGGACCAATTTGGTCGTGTACAAGCGGTGGGCGGACTCAATGAAAAAATTGAAGGCTTTTTCCGTGTTTGCCAACACCAAGGGTTTACTGGACATCAAGGTGTAATATTACCGAAAGCTAACTTGAAGCATTTAGCACTCGACAAAGAAGTCATCAATAGTATTAAAAGTGGCGACTTTCATATTTGGTCAGTGTCGAATGTTGATGAAGCGATTCCGCTAATTATGGGAAAACCATTTCGAGACGAAGATGAATCAAGCGTCATTAGTAAGATAGCAGAACGCATTGAAAACTATGAAAAGCACGAACATCCGCCTACTATTGTGGAGCGTATCAAAAACTTGTTCGTTAAACACTGATCGGAGTTGTTTAGCTTACACGTGTTCACTAACATGCTGCTATCAAAACTTGGAGTAAGTGATAATGCAAAACAGACGTGAATCATACAATCGTGACGATCTACTAGCCTCAAGCCAAGGCGAACTTTTTGGCGAAGGCTATCCACAACTACCAGCACCTAACATGCTGATGATGGATCGCATTAGTAAAATGTCTGAAACCGAAGGTGATTTTGGTAAAGGTCTGATTTTAGCAGAGTTAGATATTAAGCCTGATTTGTGGTTCTTTGACTGCCACTTCCCTGGCGATCCAGTAATGCCTGGCTGTCTTGGATTGGACGCTATGTGGCAATTAGTTGGTTTCTTCCTTGGCTGGGTTGGCGGTAAAGGTAAAGGCCGTGCACTGGGTGTTGGCGAAGTGAAGTTTACTGGTCAAATTTTGCCTACAGCGAAAAAAGTGACTTATGAAATTCATATGAAGCGTGTTGTTAACCGTAAATTGGTTATGGGCCTAGCTGATGGCCGTGTTTTAGTTGATGGTAAAGAAATTTACGTTGCTAAAGATTTAAAAGTTGGTTTGTTCCAAGACACTTCTGCGTTTTAATTGAATGCTTATCTATTAGCGGCTTGTCTGAGTCGCTTTTTTGATGTCAAGATATTTAGTTATAGTGCATTAGTGAGGTAATTAAAAGCCCCTAAATATAGGGGCAAAATTGTATGGGGAGAAACCTATTTATAGAGGCCTGTCTGTTTGTCCTCTCGAGCGTCTCGCCAACCTCCTAACCAATATGATCGTGCATCCATTTGAGAGTACGGACACGCTTCTACTGAACGACCATTGAGGCCAGCTTTATAACCTTGAGATTGAGCTCTTTCAAGGCGGTCACGCTTCTGTCTCTTCATCATACCATCCTCATACACTGTGGTTTGTACTTACAAAAATAGTGTTACGACTTCATGGAGTTTTTATGACTCCACTATTAAGGATCGATCAATTTTCGCCCTTTCTCAAGGCGAAAAAAAGCACAGATTCAATTTTGTGAACCTGTGCTCTAGATGAAAATTTAACCTATTTTTTACGGAACCGAATAAACCCTAAGATGGTCAATAATATCCAGTTCAGTGATCCACCCTTACGTGACACGGTCACCTCAGTTTGAGGGCGGGTTTGTATATCAGTGTTAGTGGCATCCGCAATCGGCGTGAGTTTCACAGCAACCACAGCTTCATCACCACTACAAGGTGAGTCAATCGCGGTGGTATCGTAGCCTCCAGCACAGTAATAAGCAGTACCGGAAATAATGCCTGCATCGTTAATGTCAGATGCTTCAAAAATGCGATATTGGTTATTAGATGAAGAAGCCGAACCATCATTGGTCAGATCATCGAGATAGTATGCTGTATTACTAAAGACGTCTCGTGGGCCGTTTGCACTTCCTGAGATAGTCAGTGGTGCAATAAAGCCGCGTTGAGCTCGTGGGTTACCGTTAATTTCTCGGTGAGTTTCATAATCAATGGTACCGACAACTTCATTAAAATTGTTGATAGCACCCGCTTGGCCATTTGCTCCAGAGAAAAAGATACTGCCAGAGAATTCGGTATAACGCGGTGAAGCAACATTAGGCACATAAAACAACGTGTTCGCGTAAGCACCATTGCGTGCTTCGTTCATCTTTGCAGTACCGATAGCAACATTATTTTCATTGACCGAGGTTAAAACTGAGTTTGCATAGTCATCTTCAACATCATAGCGGAAGTTACTCACAAACCGGTTTGACCACGTACTGCCACTGTCGGTTGACGTAAACACGCTAGCAATCAGGCGCTCTTCATCGTTGGAGTTATAACCCACCGCGTAAATCGTAGAGTCATCAACCACAATGTCGCGCGCGCTACCTTGTGGAATAACCCAACCATCAGCTTTGGCACTCACCCAATCAATTTCATGCGCCGTACTATTCACCCAAATTGTCGCTTTTGATGAGGTTGTGTTTGAACGTGTACTGTTATCACGAGACACGCTACCGACGGTATAAGTGTTGCTTCCATCGGAAACTTGCGCCCAAGCATGAGAAGCTTCAAAGTCAGTGTCTGTGTAGACGTCATCATCTAGCAAACTACCACCAACAAATGCACGATTACGACTTGTGCTGCCATCTCGCACATTACCGACAATCGTACCGTCTTGGTTATAGGCGTTTACAGCCGTATTTTCGCTAAACGAAAGCTGTCCACTGGATTGCGAATAAGCAATCACGTTGTCATAATTCCCTGCGCGCTCATAGGAGTAGCCTTGCCACTGCTCACTCGCCCAATCATCACAAATTGAATCAGTGTAACCGAGGAAACGATAACAATAGGTTTCAAAACCATCTCGGCCATCATCAAGATAATCAAACCCATAACGTAAGAAAAACGGCGCTTCATCACGGTAATTGAAACCTTGTGGGTTCTTTTGCGTTTCTGCAATAACATCAGAGGTAGGACATGTAGATCCACTATCCCAACATGACTCGCCGGATGCAGACTGTTGAATGGCCACGCCATAAGTGTCAACGTTGGTGCCTTCCGGTGCATATTGTGTCACATTATAAATAGCCGCATTTGCACTTAATGCCGTGAATACGGTGGCTGCGATGGCTGATAATTTAAATGTTTTACTACTCATTTTAATATTAACTATTCCTGTTGCATTGCTTCGAGCTCTTCCCAACGCTCAAAGGCAATTTCTAAATCTTGCTCAGCTTTTGAAAGCTTATCCAAAACCGGCTGTGTGGCACTGACATCCTGACCAAAGAAGTTAGGGTCATTCACCTGCTCTTGCAGTGCCTCAATATCGCTTTCCAGTTGTTCTAAGCGTGCAGGCAACTCTTCAAGTTCATGCTGTAACTTATAAGAGAGCTTTTTCGCCTTCGGTTTACTCTCTTTTTCACTTTGACTGGTTTTCGTGTTGTCTGCTTCTGCCTTGGATGAAGGGGCGAAAGTTTGACGCGCTTGTTGTGCTTGAGCACGTTGCTGCTGTGCATCATGATAGCCGCCAACAAACTCTTCGATTTCACCATTGCCCTCAAAAATCCAACTCGTGGTCACTGTATTATCAACAAATTGACGATCGTGACTGACCAAAAGCAATGTACCCTGATAATTGGCAAGCAAATCTTCCAAAAGTTCCAAAGTTTCGATATCCAAATCGTTGGTGGGTTCATCAAGAACCAACAAATTATTTGGTTTGAGGAAAATTCGAGCCAGCAATAAGCGGTTCTTTTCACCACCAGACAAAGCTTTCACTGGTGTGCGAGCTCGTTTCGGTGCAAACAGAAAGTCTTGTAGATAGCTCAAAGCATGACGTTGACGTCCACCGACCATCACTTCTTGTTTACCATCGGCTAAGTTATCGATCACCGATTTTTCTGGATCCAAAACCTCTCGATACTGGTCAAAATACGCCACTTCCAGCTTGGTTCCGCAGTGTAACTTACCGCTATCTGGCGTTAGTGAACCCAATAACAGCTTTAGTAAGGTACTCTTACCACAACCGTTGGGACCAATTAAGGCAATACGGTCGCCTCGCATAATATTGAAAGTGAAGTCTTTGACAATGGTTTTATCATCAATTTGATAACTCAGATGCTCAGCTTCAAACACAATCTTGCCTGAACGCGTTCCATCATCAATTTGAATGTTGGCTTTACCTTGTACTTCACGGCGGCTTTGACGCTCTTCGCGAAGCTTTTTCAATGCGCGAACTCGCCCTTCATTACGCGTTCTTCGCGCTTTGATTCCCTGACGAATCCACACTTCTTCTTGCGCTAGCTTTTTATCAAACTCGGCGTTTTGCATCTCTTCAACGCGTAGCATCTCTTCTTTATCTGTCAGATAATTATCGTAATCACCAGGGAAAGAGTTAAGTTTACCGCGATCCAGATCGACAATGCGTGTCGCCATTGACTTGATAAACGCTCGGTCATGGGAAATAAAGATGATGGAACCACGGAAGTCTTTTAAAAATCCCTCAAGCCACTCAATGGTGGTCACATCTAGGTGGTTCGTCGGTTCATCAAGCAATAGAACATCCGGATCTGAAACTAGCGCACGCGCTAACGCCGCTTTACGCTGCCACCCTCCCGATAAATCGGTCAGCTTCGTCTGCGCATCGAGTTCTAGCGCTGACAATACGTTTTTAATGCGATCTTCAAAACGCCAAGCGCCAGAGTGCTCTAATTGCTCTTGGATACGCGCCAGTTTATTGATATTGGCTTCTGAGGGATCATGGGCTATGAGATCCAACTGATCCTGATAGATCTTGAGCTTTTCACCCACCTCAGCCAAACCACCCGAAACATAATCAAATACGGTTCCCTGCTCATTGCGTGGTGGGTCTTGCTCTAAGCGAGAAACAACAACGTCTTGCGTGACTTGCAGTTTGCCATCATCCAGTTGAATCTCTTTTGCCAATACTTTCATTAGGGTCGATTTGCCCGCACCATTGCGGCCAACAAGACAAACTCGTTCATTCTCTTGTAATGCGAAATCAGCATTGTCTAATAAAGGGTGATCGCCAAATGCGAGCAACCCGTTATGAATGGTAAGTAACGCCATTTTTATTTAACCACTCTTTTAATTGTTCCAAAGTAAACGGCCAATTGAGTTCATTGCCGCTAATATTGACCACTGGAATGGTGACCCCGTAACGAGAAAATAGAGCATCATCAAATGCTATATCAACGATCGAGACATCATCCAATAAATTCAGTTGCTTGAATAGATCAGATGCCATCTCACAGAGATGGCATCCTTCGGTGCTATATAAGATAATCATTGCTCGTCATCACGATGCGTGACAATCCAACAGTTATGAATGTGCTTATTACGCGAAAAATCCAGTGGCAGTGTCTGCGAAGAAATATTCTTTGCTTTGAGCCCCAACTCACTTAATGCCGACTCATCCATCTTAAAGTGCCGCTTATTGTTTGAGAACACTATTGTCCCTTCAGTACGCAGTAATCGCTTAAGATGGCGCATTAACTGCACATGATCACGCTGTATATCAAATGATTGTTCCATGCGTTTTGAATTCGAGAAAGTGGGTGGATCAATAAAAATCAAATCATATTGTTCATTGGATTTTTCAAGCCACTGTAAACAGTCCGCTTGAATAAACTGATGCTGACGCCCGACCAATCCATTGAGTTTCATATTGTCTTTCGCCCAATCTAAATAGGTTTTAGACATATCAACCGTAGTCGTCGAACGAGCTCCGCCTTTTGCTGCATGGACGGTTGCAGAACCGGTATAGGCAAATAAGTTAAGAAAATCTTTACCGCTGGACATCTCACCGAGCATCTTACGAGTCAGTTTGTGGTCAAGGAACAACCCGGTATCAAGGTAATCAAACAGATTTACGCGTAACTTCACACCGTACTCATTAACGTCAAAAGTTTGCGATTGTTGAGCCAGTTTTTGGTACTGCGAGCGCCCCTTTTGGCGTTCGCGGACTTTTAGGATCACATTATTAGCATCCACCCCAGTCACATTAATCGCGGCACGAATGATGTCGGTTAAACGGCGTTTAGCCGTCTCTTCGGGAATATTTTTAGGTGCAGAATACTCTTGAATGACCAGATGATCTAAATACACGTCAATCGCAACGTTATATTCCGGTAAATCCGCATCATAAATACGGTAACAATCAAGCTGCTCTTTACGCGCCCATTTACGAAGCTTGGTTAAATTCTTTTTCAATCGATTAGTAAAATCTAGGGCGATGATCGGCGATGATTGGCTGTTATTGCCATCGTCATTCGCTTTACGTTCAGAAATTGAGTAGTTTTTTTGGTGACAAGGTAACGCACCATTGTTTAACTTAAACTGCTTTTCTGCTCGCATTCGCAGACAACTTAATAATTCATCAGAGCTAGAGAAAATGGATGCCTGACAGCCTCCAAAATGCTGCTTCAATTGCTCACCAAAAGCTGTATACAGCGCGATAAGCCCTGGATGAGTACCTAATCGCTCACCATAAGGGGGGTTACACACGACAACCCCCTGACGGAATTCTTGTGGTTTTGTCAGTTTTGCCGCATCACCGACATGAAATTCAATTAAGCTGTCAACGCCAGCACGTTTCGCGTTTTCTCGCGCAATTTTTATGACCTGCTCATCGTTGTCAAAACCAAACATTTTAGCGTCATATTTTTTGACACCACGCCTAGCTTGCACATTCGCTTCAGATTTAATTTGCGTCCACAACTCACGGTCAAAATCTTCTAACGCTTCAAAGCACCAGTATTTACGATTCACACCCGGTGCCATATTCGCTGCAATCATTGCCGCTTCAATAAGCAAAGTACCAGAGCCACACATCGGGTCCAAGAGGTCTTTAGATGCCTCCCACCCACTACGTAAAATAATGGCGGCTGCTAAGGTTTCTCGCAAAGGAGCCTTACCAGATGCAGGTCTATAGCCGCGCTGATGCAAGCCAACACCAACCATATCAATACCAAGCAATGCCTGATCACGATGAAGTCGGACGTGGATTCGAAGATCGGGTTGATCTTTGTCGATCGTCGGTCTTGGTAGATTACGCTTGTTGAAAGCATCGACGACTGCGTCTTTCACTTTCATTGCACCGTATTGACTATTACGTATCTCACGGTTGGTCCCATTGAAGTCAACAACAAACTTCTTTGAGCTATGAAATTGATTCACCCAATTGATCGCTGACGCAGAGAGATACAAGTCCATATCGTCTTGGCAATTAAACTCAGATAGCACTCGAACAAAGCGAGATGCAAGCCGACTCCACAAGCAGCAACGATAAATCTGTTCGTTAGTCGCTTTAAATTTGACGCCAGCTTGAACGGGCTTTGGATTGTCGATCCCCAACTGTTTTAGCTCATCAACCAGTAGATTCTCCAAGCCATTGGAAGTAACCGCGAGATAGTGGTGCATAGTGCTCTTTATAACTCTGAAAATGACCCATGATTATAAACAATTCCTTACCAAGAACATAAACCTTATCTGGCTTTTATTGGCTTTAACACGCTGTTCGCTCAATTAATCACCATTTATCTCGAGTTAAGACTCAGTCCTACGTCACCTTTTTATCCTTTCGACGAGATGACGAGCCTATCAGGGCTCAAAGCGGAGTGAATACTTATTCACAGTCATTCTGGTCTATACCAGACAACCAAGATGACTGTAATTTAGTTACAAAACAGCTAAAATAGAGGAATTATTAGGGGCACATTGAATACGTTGAAGGGTAAAACAGTGAAAATTGAGCTCAATAAATCAACAAATTTTTTAACCTATCTCACATTTAAGCCTGTCTTTGAGCGGCTTTTACCTCTATTAAATTCGATTCATTGAATCGACAAATAGGACTAACCAAGACCATTTGCTTGAAAGATTATGGGAACGTAGGTTCCAGAGCAGCAGATTTAAGGTAAAAAAAATCGGCCATTTGGCCGATAGAGAAATGAAACAAAAGGAACGAAAGGGATTAACCAACCATAGCGATCGGTTGAACAAGAAATTGGTGATTAATACACAACATACGGTCGTGCATGACTTTTATCGCTTCTCCAAATTTAAGCGTTTTGCTGCCATTTAACGCACATTCGTCCAAATTTATTGACGCACAGAGGCTGGCATTCTCGCCGACATCTAGAACGATAAAGTGGCTATCGCCATAGCTATTAGTCAACGAGATTAAGTCTCCTTCTTCAGGCACATAACTGCCATCACTTTGACTATCGAAAAACCAGCTCTTTGGCTGAACAGGTTTATGGAAACGCTTGGCCGCAACACAATACAGCACTAGCTCCGCTTGCCTTGGTTGCGTTAAAGGCAGCATAGAAACCTGTTCTTTATATGTTTGAAAGGCTGATGCATCATCGACAGAAAACTCATTGACGCCTTCGGCACAATCTACAATCAGTTTTCGAGAAAGGTTGGTCTTAAATACCATGTCTTGACCTAGGTCCAGCATTAAGTAGCCTTCTCCATCATCATAGTACCAAGTCCATTTGTCATTGGGCTTTAGCATTGTTCCAATTCTCTCTAAATGTGATTGATTTAAAACTAGCTAGGTAAAACGCTTAATTACCTTTCCGAACGTGCTGATAATTTTATAAGCGCTTAAAGGAAAAAAAAGAGGAAATGATTTCTCATCTCCTCTTCGTCAAATCAATTATTTAAAGAAATTGGCGTGTGACGGTGTCACCCTTTAGATATTTTTCACGATATCAGCGACAAGGCCAGGTCCTTTATAAATAAAACCAGAATAAACCTGCACAAGCGTTGAGCCTGCCATCAGCTTTTCTTTCGCGGAGACGAAATCATCGATACCGCCTACCCCGATAATTGGCAAATGGCCATCAAGCAATTCATGCAATTGACGAATCACTTGTGTACTTCTTGATTGGAGAGGACGCCCACTAAGGCCACCGGCTTCGTTGGCGTGTTTCATTCCATCAACAATGGAGCGATCCAACGTGGTATTGGTTGCGATTACGCCGTCAATCTTATGCTTGATTAACGATTGACAGATTTGCTCAAGTTCTTGATCCTCAAGATCTGGCGCGATCTTCAAAGCAAGCGGTACATACTTGTTATATTTTTCAGCAAGTTGTGCCTGCTTTTCTTTTAAAGCGACCAATAATTCATCAAGCGCTGCACCATACTGCAGTGTTCTTAACCCTGGCGTATTGGGCGATGAGATATTTATCGCGATATAACCTGCATGTTCATAAACTTTATCCATGCAAATGAGATAATCCTCAGCGCCCTTTTCAATTGGCGTGTCTTTATTTTTACCAATATTGATCCCAAGTACACAACTGAATTTGGCCTTTTTGACGTTATCAACCAAATGATCAACGCCGAGGTTATTGAACCCCATTCGGTTGATGATCCCCTCGGCTTCAACTAAGCGGAATAAGCGAGGCTGTTCATTGCCTGGTTGAGGTCTTGGTGTCACAGTCCCGACTTCCACAAAGCCGAAACCCATGGCATCAAATGCCTCAATACACTCTCCATTTTTGTCTAAGCCAGCGGCGAGACCGACTGGGTTACGAAACGTGATTCCCATACATTCGACAGGGCGATGTGGAAGCTGTTGACGATAGAAAAGATCCAGTGGTGTGCCGGTAAAACGTTTGAAATTTTGAATGGCAAGATCGTGTGCCTTTTCGGCATCCAATTGGAAAAAGCCAGCTCTGGCTAAACGGTAAAGCATTGTGCCTCCGAAAGAAAAAACCCCGTATAAACGGGGCCTTATTATTTACTGATTTGCGGAACAATTCAAATTTAAAAGCATTAATTCTCGCAGAGCCACCGAGAATTTAGCAAATTCATGAACCGAGCCGACTTTAAACTCGTTTAGGATGTTCTCCCAACGCTTTAATGCAACCTCATTATTATCAATCCAGGAATCTAACGCCGCCAGTACATCATTCTCATTGCTATGACATGTGAGTACTTGAGCGGTCAATTGGCGTTGCTGCCAATCTAGATCCTCTCTAAATGCGGCTCTTGCCAATGCTTGCCAGTTATTGTCAACAACCTGGTTGTTGATTTGTTTTAAGAACCAATGCAGTGACAGGCGATCACCCAAATTAAAATAAAGTTTTGCGCTTTGCTCTATCGTTTTACCTTTTTCATGGGACACTGTTGATATATCCAGTACAGACTGTAAGCTCGACAAACGAGACACATAATCGGCGGTTTGCTTATCGATCCCCTGCTTTATCCAGCCTTCGGCCATTTGTTTGTGCTCTTCAACTTCACTCGGCACTAACATATGATCGAGCTTATCAGTAACTTCAAGCACATCGGGTTGATACATTTCGACCAATTGCTGAACACTCTGTTTGCTGGAACGCGCATTTCTGAGTAACCAACGCGATAAACGGCGCAGTGTACGGCGAACGTAATAAATCACGTCGTATTGAGCAAAGGCTGTCGCCACATTATCGAGTTTACGCACTGCATTGAGGACTTTATCCAATCCAAAGATCTCGCGCGCAGCCGCATACGCATTTGCGACTTCAACCACTGACGCTCCGGTTTCTTCTTGGAGGCGGGTGACAAAATTACAGCCCATTTCGTTCACCATCTGGTTGGCTAACGCGGTCGCGATAATCTCCGCCCGCAACGGATGGTTCTCCATTTCCTGCAAATAGTTACGGCGTAACTCAGTTGGGAAATAATGACCAAGTTGCTGGCGGTGATATTCGTCATTGGCAATCTCGTCATCCACTAACTGTTCTTTCAATACCATCTTGCCATAAGCCACCAGTACGGAAAGTTCCGGACGGGTTAATCCTTGCCCCAGTTTTTCTCGTTCTAGTAACGTTTCATCATCCGGTATGTATTCGAGTACACGATCAAGATGACCACTTTTCTCCATAGTATGGATAAAACGAATTTGTTCTTTAACCAGAGAAACACCTTGTTGTTCTGTCACGGAAATAGATTCCGATTGCAGGTAAGCGTCCTCAAGTACGATCTCCCCGACTTCGACTTCCATCGAGTTTAAGATGGTATTGCGATGTTTGACCGTCATATCACCATTTGCGACCAAACCATTAAGAAATATCTTAATGTTCACTTCATTATCCGAGCAGTCGACACCACCAACATTATCGACAAAGTCTGTATTAACACGCCCACCATTAAGGGCAAATTCAATACGGCTAAGCTGAGTCATGCCCAAGTTACCGCCTTCACCAACAACTTTGGCGCGTAACTCACGACCATCCACTCGCAATACATCATTCGCGCGGTCACCCACATCAGTATGGCTTTCTTTTGAAGATTTCACGTAAGTGCCAATGCCACCATTCCAAAGCAGATCCACTGGCATTTTTAAGATCATTTTGATCAGCTCATTTGGTGCCAATGCGGCCTTTTTCGTCCCCAGCATTTTTTGTATTTCTGGCGTCAAAACAATTGATTTTGCTTTACGTGAAAAAACACCGCCTCCTTTGGAAATGAGTTTAGCGTTATAATCTTCCCAACTTGAACGAGGTAGTTTGAATAGCCGATCGCGTTCTTTCCAACTGGTCGCCGCATCTGGGTTAGGGTCAAGGAAAATATGCATATGGTTAAAGGCCGCTTGCAGACGAATGTGTTTGGAAAGCAACATACCATTACCGAATACATCTCCGGCCATATCTCCAATACCAACTACTGTAAAATCGGTTGTTTGGCAGTCAATATTCATTTCTCTAAAGTGGCGTTTTACAGATTCCCAACCACCTTTGGCGGTAATCCCCATGGCTTTGTGGTCATACCCATTTGAACCGCCAGACGCAAATGCGTCACCTAACCAGAAGTTATATTCCGCGGATACCGAGTTAGCCAAGTCAGAGAACGTCGCCGTGCCTTTATCAGCCGCCACCACTAAGTAAGGATCATCTTCATCATGACGAACCACATTTTGCGGAGCGACAACACTGCCCTCAATAATATTGTCAGAGACATCAAGCAAAGCGCGAATAAAACGCTTATAACAACGCTGGCCTTCAGCAAAAATCTCATCTCGATTGGAAAGACTTGGCTGACGCTTACATACAAACCCACCTTTGGCTCCCACAGGAACAATAACGGTGTTTTTAACTTGTTGTGCCTTTACTAGACCAAGAATCTCTGTCCTGAAATCTTCTTGGCGATCAGACCAACGCAAGCCACCTCGAGCCACCTTGCCGCCTCTTAGGTGAACACCTTCGAAGTCAGCGGCGTAAACAAAAATTTCAAACGCGGGGACAGGCTGAGGAATTTCAGGAATAGCGCTTGGTTGCATCTTAATCGATAACCAAGATTTCGCTTGTCCGTGCTCATCAACTTGATAATAGTTAGTTCGCAGTGTCGCTAAGATCATTTCCATGTAACGGCGTACAATACGATCGTCATCGAGGCTTTCCACACGATCTAATTGCTCCGTAATAAGAGTCACGATCTGTTTTTCTAATTTATGACCTTTGGATTTTGGATCAAAACGTGCGCTAAATAGATCAACCAAACCACGAGCAAGATCTGGGTAATGATTGAGCGTTTCCTCTATATATTGCTGACTAAATGGAAAGCCAACCTGTCGCATATATCTGGCATAGGTACGGAGAATAGAAATCTCTCGCCCAGTCAAGGATGCTCCCAATACCAAACGGTTGAATCCATCACTCTCTAATTCACCATTCCAAATGGCGGCGAAGGCTTGCTGGAAACGATCGCGAGCTTCACGAAGATCGACGCTTTTATCGCTCTTATGCAACATGAAAAACTCGAGGATCCAATACACTTGTCCATTGGCTTTACGGACTTCATAAGGTGATTCACCGATCACACGTAAGCCTAAGTTTTCGAGCATTGGCATCACATCAGAAAGATGGATTGGTTCGTCTCGGTGATAAAGTTTGAAACGTACCGCTTTCGAGTCACTGCCCAATTCTTGAGGTCGATAAAATAACATTCCCAATTTATGGTCATCGCTCAACGCTTCCAAACGTTCGATATCTGCAACGGCAGAACCTGGCATGACATCTTCTTTATACGATCTTGGAAACGCTCGCATGTATTCTTTCGATAACGACAATCCTTTGCTTTCACCAATATTAGCAATGATTGCTTCCGACAAACGGTCGTCCCAAGTTACCGATGCTTCCATTAAATTTTGCTCTATGGTTTTGACATTGAAAGGAATATTGTTGTTCTCAACACGCACAATGTAATGCGTTCGAGCCAACGGACTCTCAGAAAAATACGTCGTGAACTCCACTTCTTGCTCACAACCGAATGCTTGCTTCAAAATTCTTTGAGTGTGACGGCGTAACTCGGTGTTGTATCTGTCTTTAGTGACATAGACCATGCAACTAAAGAAACGGCCGAATGGGTCTTTACGAACAAATACACGAATCAGGTCGCGGTCTTGCATTTGCACGACCCCCATCCCGACTTCAAGTAATTCTTCTTCACGAGCTTGCAGCAATTCGTCGCGCGGATAATTTTCTAAAATATTATGCAGTGCTTTATACGAGTATGAACCGTGACGGTAACCACTCGCATTTAAAATTCGTTCCACTTTTTCCCTAATCAGTGGAATGCCTTCAACACTCTGGTTATAAACTGCGGATGTATATAAACCTGTAAACCGATGCTCACCAACCACTTTACCCTTGCTGTCAAACTTCTTAATCCCTATATAGTCAGTATAAGCAGGGCGATGAATCCGTGATTGATAATTTCCCTTAGTTAAAATCAGATAAAAACGTTTACGTGCTTCTAATCTCGCCGATTCGGAGAACTCTGATAATTTGACGGTTTTTACGCGAGACACATCCGAAAACAACCCGAGACCTGGCTCTTTGGTTGGTCGTAATTCGGAATCATCGTCTTTATTTACTAAGTCATACTCTTTATAACCCATAAAGGTGAAGTTGTGATCGCCGAGCCAACGAAGAAACTGAATGGTTTCATGGGCTCGCTCTCCTTCGATTTCAATTTTGTCTTTCATCGCTTCAACTTCGTTCGTTACCTGTTGAAGTTTTTCCGACATACTTTGCCAGTCATTTACGACCAAACGAGTGTCAGACAAAATACTGAGTAATTCTTGTTTTAAAGATGCCATCGCCGCATCATCACTTAGGCGATCGACCTCGATATGAAATAGCGATTGCAGTTCACCTTCACCGCTATTGATCGCTTCAATGTTACCTTCACGACTGCGTTTAATTTGCGTGGGCCCATGCAACATAAAATGACAGGCTAAATCCAAACGACTGAGCGCCATTTTGATTGAATCGACGAGAAATGGACTGTCAGGCAATGCAATTTCAACAATGGTATGCGTCGATTGCCACCCTTGTCGGCTCACCGCAGGGTTGAAAACACGCACTAAAATTTCTTGCGATTCCTTATCTTTGATTTGGTGCCATAAACTTAAAATGGCGCCGTACAAATCGGATTCATTCCTTTGGATGAGGTCGTCGTGGGCAATATTACTGAAAAGGTGCTGAGCAAGTTGAGTTACTAGGGATTGTTGAGCTGGCTCGATTTTATCTTCAATCAAGTGATAGACTTTTTCGAGCAGTACCGGCATCAGTGTTTCACGAGCGGTCATAATCACACTCCAAGATTAGAATTATCTGTTTTTATTAGGGATATTGTAAGCATAGCGCTTTACATCGGTAATGCAGATTTATTGTAAAAGCTTTATTGATAAATCGTTATCGATTTTAGATAAGTCTAAGGTGAAATGTTCGAGAATGTGATTGAGGTTCTAATTAAAACGCTAGAGCAAAATCGCTTTATAGCATTTCTAACTTTAAAAATTTATTTTGTTGGTTAGTCGTAAGCCTAAACCGACCTTTAACACCGAGTTGAGTTAAGAATGGTCGCAGTCGAGAAGCGGGAATTTGCAATCTAAGCCCTTGATCTGTAGTAACGACAACGGCACTAGCGGCCCCAGAATAATGGGCGAGAAAAACCTGGTAAGAAATATTAAGATTAAAGTGGTAGTGGTTCATTACAAAGTCAACTAGCCGGTAAAGCGAAAGCGTTACCGGCCTATTTTTACTTACGCATCGAGCGCGGTTGTCACTTTTTCATAGAGATCTTTGGCTAGGTTGTCCATCGATTTCAATGTTTCAAGTTGCTGTTTGATAAGCGCTTGGCGCTCAACATCGTATTTACGGAATTTTAACAATGGATCGATTAACCGTGAAGCAACTTGCGGATTACTGCTGTTCAACTCACGAAGTATCTCTCCCGCAAACTGATAGCCTTCACCTGTTTTCGCGTGAAAACCAACCGGGTTGTTACTCAAGAATGCGCCAATTAAGCTGCGAGTTCGGTTAGGATTCTTCAAGCTAAACGCTTCATGATTCATGGTTTCACGGATCACGTCGAGCGCGTTATCTGCTGGGTTTGTCCCTTGCAACATAAACCACTTATCCATCACTAGACCATCGTGTTTCCATTTTTCACTGTAGTCAGCCATGAGAGTTTCGCGACATGAAAGCTGTGCCTGATTAGCAGCACTCATTGCGGCCATCGTATCTGTCATGTTGTTCGCAGACTGATACTGAGCTTGCACCAAGCTGTTCCCTAGCTCAGTATGCGCCAAATAAGACAAACACGCATTGCGTAATGAACGTTTACCAATAGCAGCGTGATCGATGCTGTACTCTTTTTGTTTCAGGCTATGATAGATAGCACTTAACTCATCATTCAGCTCTTGAGCTAATTGAACTTTGAGTGACTTAAGCACGTTGGCAATCGCGTCAACATCGACACTCGCATACCAACCAGAAACCTCATTATGTGAAGGAAGAGCAAGCATTTCCGCAATGAAGGCAGGCTCAAGCTCTTCGCTTAACAGAACACCACGGAAGGCATCAATCACAGAAGATGGAAGAGTGACAGTGTCACCACTTTGTACTGCTTGAACGTTGCTGCGAATGTATTTTGCCAGTAGCATTTGCCCAGCATCCCAACGAGCGAACTCATTCCGTGCATGAACCATCAAAAAGATCAGTTCTTCATCTTGGTAGTCATATTCCAAAATAACTGGCGCAGAAAACTCTCGCAATAGCGATGGAATTGGCTTCTCAGCCACATTTTCAAAGACATAAGTTTGCTTAGCCGCTTTAACATCAAGCACATGGTGAACGGCTTGGCCATCCATCACCAAATCAATAACTTCGCCTTTGCTATCGTAGAGTTCGATATCAAACGGAATATGCAATGGCTGCTTATCGGTTTGATTGTTAGTCGGTTCAGTGACTTGCTCAATCGTCAACGCATAGGTTTTTTGTGAAGCATTATATTCACTGCTCACCGTTACTTTTGGGGTACCAGACTGGCTGTACCATAAACGGAATTGAGTCAGGTCAACACCTGATGCATCTTCCATCGCTGCGACAAAATCTTCGCAAGTCGCCGCCGTGCCGTCATGGCGTTCAAAGTAAAGCTTCATTCCTTTTTGGAAGCCCTCTTCACCCAATAATGTGTGCATCATTCGAATAACTTCACTGCCTTTTTCGTAAACCGTTAAGGTATAGAAGTTATTCATTTCAATCACTTTATCCGGGCGAATCGGATGTGACATTGGACTCGCGTCTTCCGCGAACTGCGGGCCGCGAATAATGCGAACGTTATTAATTCGGTTTACGGCTCGTGAACCAAGATCCGACGAGAACTCTTGATCACGGAAAACCGTTAATCCTTCTTTCAGGCTAAGTTGGAACCAGTCGCGACAAGTGACACGGTTACCCGTCCAGTTATGGAAATATTCATGGCCAATTACCGCTTCAATACCCAGATAGTCAGTATCGGTTGCCGTGGTTTCATTTGCGAGAACGTACTTCGAGTTAAAAATATTTAACCCTTTGTTTTCCATAGCGCCCATGTTGAAGAAATCAACCGCAACGATCATATAGATATCAAGATCGTACTCTAGACCAAACCGTGTCTCATCCCATTTCATCGAATTGATCAGAGACGTCATCGCGTGGGTTGCACGATCAAGATTTCCTTTGTCGACGAAAATCTCTAAAGCAACATCACGGCCAGATTGAGTAACAAAGTTATCGCGCAATACGTCGAAATCCCCAGCAACAAGAGCAAACAAATACGCCGGTTTTGGATGTGGGTCTTGCCATTTAACCCAATGGCGTCCGCCTTCAAGTTCGCCTTGATCAATGCGGTTACCATTACTCAGCAAATATGGGTTATTTTCTTTATCGGCAATCACCGTTGTTGTGTATTTTGCCAGCACGTCTGGGCGGTCTTGATAATAGGTAATGCGGCGGAAACCTTCGGCTTCACATTGAGTACAAAATGCGCCGCCCGATTTATATAAACCTTCTAGGGCCGTGTTCGCCTCAGGATTAATTTGCGTTACCACGGTTAATTCAAATTGCTGTGGTAAACCATGGATCTCTAAACCACCTTCGACTTCTTGGTACTGGGACCACGCTTCACCGTCGACGTTAATCGCTTTGAGAACCAAATCTTCCCCATCTAAAAACAATGTCGTGCTATCCAGCAACTGCTTTACTTGAGAGATGGCGGTTACTGTAGTCGCGGAATCGAAAAGATCGAACGTCAAATCGATATCAGTAATGGTATGTGAGGGAGATTGGTAATCTTTGCGGTATTTGGCTTGAGGAGATTGAGCCATGTCTAAATCCTTCTGACTATTTAGGTTTGAACAGTAAGCTTACCTCTGTCGCAAAAAAAAAACGAGGCATAATATCCTTATACCTCGTTATTTTGCTAGTAATCATCAAGAATTCGAACACTCTGACTAAATAATACCCATATTCTAGTTTACCTAATTCGATTCAAAACGGCGTACACATCGCCTTCTTCAAGCTCAAGAGTCAGCGTATCTCGGTTAAGTGTGTACCGAGTGTCATGCTCGCCTCCTTCATACAGTAAAACAAGATGGTCACCTTCGGTGTAGTACACACCGCGATGCACAGCTTCGCTGCCTTCACTATTACTGGCTCGAAACATAAATACAAAATCAGGCTGAAGAATTAAATCAACGCTATCGAGTTGACTGTCAAGGACATCCTCTCCCGATAAATGAGCACTCGACCAAATCCCTGCCAATGCATTGGGCAGCGCTTTTGTGAAAGTTATTCCATTAAGAGTCAATAAATTATGATTACTCTTATATTCATAGACTTGTGGGTCTTGGCTATTGACGCCTAAAATAATCGTATCTTCATTGGCCGTGTACAGCCCCTCCCAATGATCCACGCTGTAATCGAGTTTCTGAATGTCGATAGAAAAGTTGTAGGAAGAGTCGAGGCTCAGTTTAACCGCACGAAAATCCTCCTGAGGATTTTCCATATTCGGATTCACTAGATACCAGTCACCCAATAGAAACGGCTGGTCAAATTGGGTGAGATCACTATTGTCTTTGGTACTGCTCGCATTTGCTAGGCCGCTAAAACAAGCAATGAGTATGAATATCCATCGCATGGAACTTACCTCGCTCTTTTCTTTAAGCGTAGGTGTGAAGATCACAAAAAGCGAAAATATTTGAGTTAAATCACATTAATTGGGCGCATAAAAAAAGCGAGCAACATGCTCGCTTTTTCAATAGGCTTTGATAATCAACCGTTTATCATGTCAACCATGACAGACACCGATTCGTCTAAATAAGCATCAGGCTCTTCATAATCTTTAGGTACGTCATCAAGCGATTTATACTGCGCTTCACCGCGTTGTTTTTGACGTTCATTGATACGAGATAACTTACGCTCATCCGCTTCTTCACTTTGCTCTTTACGTACTTTTTCATTCAAAGACAGTGTATTATCATCTTTTTCCTGATTGTACTGATCGATATCTTCAGCAATAAAGCGGAACTCTAAGTCCTTGGCAACACGAGCTTGATGTTCTTGTTCAAGCTTAGTCACTAGGCTTTTGTTACGCTGTAATACTTGATACTTCGCTTTATCAATACTATCCCAAGGCAACGCATTGTCTTCGACACTTTCACCCGTATCTTGTGGCAAAATTGGCGTAGGATAAGCAATATCCGGGGCTACTCCACGGTTTTGTGTACTGCCACCATTAATACGATAGAACTTTTGAATCGTGTACTGAACATAACCCAACTCATTATCAAACAAGTCGTAGATATGATTTAAAGAACGGTGCTGCTGTACAGTGCCCTTACCATACGAGTTCTCACCCAAAATAATGGCACGTCCATAATCTTGCATGGCTGCAGCAAAAATCTCTGATGCCGATGCACTGTAACGATTAATCAGAACCGTCATTGGACCGTCATAACTAATCTTGCCATCCGTATCATTGTTGACATTAACACGACCATAGCTATCGCGAACTTGGACTACTGGCCCACTAGTGATAAATAGCCCTGACAAAGCGGTTGCTTCAGTTAATGCGCCACCACCATTATTGCGAAGATCGACAATAATGCCGTCCACACCTTGCTGCTTAAGATCGCTAATCAGTTTATCAGTATCTTTAGAGAGGCCGACGTAGAAACTTGGCACTTCGAGTACGCCAATTTTCTTGCCTTCTTTCTCAATCAATTCTGACTTAACAGCGCGATCTTCGAGGCGAATTTTATCACGGACCAACGTGATGATTTGCGATTTTGCCTCTTTGCCTTCTGGCAAAACTTGCAGTTTGACTTTGCTGCCTTTCGGACCTTTGATAAGTTGCACCACGTCGTCAAGACGCCAACCAATCACATCAACAATGGCTTCACCGTCTTGGCCAACGCCAATAATACGGTCACCTTCGGCTAACTGCTTACTTTTCGATGCCGGTCCACCAGCAACCAAAGAACGAATCACCGTATAATCATCGGTCATTTGCAACACCGCGCCAATTCCCTCAAGCGACAGATTCATCTCAGTTTGGAACTGGTCAGCACTGCGTGGTGATAGGTAACTGGTATGCGGGTCAATAGAACGCGCAAATGCGTTGATATACAGTTGGAAAATATCTTCACTGTGCGTTTGGCTTAAACGCTTGATGGCATTGTTGTATCGCTTGGTCAATGTTTCCTGAATTTCAGGCCACTCTTTCCCAGTCAACTTAAGATTCAACTCATCATATTTAACTCGTTTACGCCAAAGTTCATTTAACTCTGCCTCATCTTTCGGCCACGCTTCTTCACTACGGTCCAGTTCGATCGACTCATCCGCATCGAACTTCATCTCTTTATCAAGTAAAGACAGCGCATAATCAAAGCGCTCGTAACGACGCTGCATCGATAACTTGTAAACATCAAAGGCAATGGCGTTCTTCCCTGCTTTCAACTGGTCATCAAGAGCGACGGTCCAGCCTTTACTTTCAAAGCTATCGATATCGGCTTGGGTAAAGATGTTTTTGTTGTAATCGAGCATCTCCACATAACGGTCAAAGATATGTTTTGAGAAGTCATCATTGAGATTGAAATGTTTGTAGTGGGACCGAGTCAGACGAGAAGTCACCCTTTTACTGGCAATCGCATGTTGCTCTTCGGGCTTTAACTTGGACAAAACATCCGTGAGGTCACTAAGACTGGTCGTGGGTTCTACAGCATTGACTGAAGAGGCTGCTAACCAAAGGCTAGCAGCAATTAGAGTGATTTTTGAACGGCATTTCATGCTTAGGAGTATCTCCTTTAAGCGCGCAGATGCTCCGCTTTCACAACCATTTGTAGGCCATTAGAAAGTTGAACTCGCACATCTTCCTTATTAATTTCAACGATTGTTGCAGCCATGTTTCCTTTGCCCATGTTGACGTTCACTTGATTACCGACGGTTACTTCGTCAGCATTCAGTGCTCGTGTTTCAACAGGAGCTTCAGATTTCTGCTTTTTCACTTGTGGACGACGAGGTTGTTGCGGCTTTTTCTTACCGGCTGGTTTTGCCTTCGCTTCTTCACGTGCTTTTTGAGCCTGCTCTTTACGACGAGCTTGAACACGAGCTTTACTCTCTGCCAAGGCTGTCTGTGCATGTTCAACGTGTTCTGCTTCTAGCTCACCACATTCGTTACCATCGAGATCAACACGTACAGCGCCCGGCTTAACACCGTGAAGGTAACGCCATGATGATGTGTATTGTCTTAACGCCGCACGAAGCTGAGTTTTACTTACTTTCGGATCGTCCGCTAGACGCTCCGCAAGGTCTTGAAATATACCAATTTTTAACGGTTTTGCCTCACCCTCAAGAGTAAAGCATTTAGGGAAACATTCAGCAACGTATGCAATGACTTCTTTGCTGTTTTTTAACTTTTCAGTGTTTTCCATGAGGATTCCTGGTTATAACGGGGTTTTCCGCGAGCATTAAGATAAATATTTCAGGTATTATAGAGACCTGAAAAGGAAAAACCACTCCATCGACTCAATTTATCCCTCGATAGCGTGTGAATTAAGCAGCTTTTCGACTTCTTGCATCAAAATTGTTAAACCCTGCTCATCTACCTCACTAAAACGACCAATTTCTGGACTATCAATGTCTAGAACGCCCGCTACTTTCCCATTAATTTCAAACGGAATTACAATTTCAGAGTTACTTGCTGCATCGCAAGCAATGTGTCCTTCAAATTGATGAACATCGTAAATACGTTGCACTTTGTTTTCTGCGACAGCAGTACCACACACACCACGCCCAACCGGAATACGCACACAAGCTGGGTTGCCTTGAAAAGGACCAAGAACTAACTCGTCGTCTTTCATTAAGTAGAACCCTACCCAATTAAGGCGGTCAAGTTCCATATTTATTAAGGCACTGATATTAGAAAGATTAGCGATAAGATCGGTTTCGGATTCAATAAGGGCAACGGCTTGTTTGGTCAAGCGCTGATAATGTTCTATTTTCATAACTACTTCCATCTGAAAATAAGAGACTTCTATTTCATTTGTGCGTACAATTTTGCATCACAACATAAATAGCATTCATTCTCATTAATAAAATGACACACAATATCAACACTATTAGCCGTTCTTGGTTGATAACTCAAGTAAAAAAACATAAGTCTAAGTTATTGTTGGCTAATATTGTTGCGATTGCTGCAACATTGTTCAGTGTACCCATACCTTTATTAATGCCTTTAATGGTTGATGAAGTTCTCCTCGACCAACCGGGTAAAGGCATCCAGTTTATGGATATGCTGCTACCCAGCAATTGGCTAACGCCGACGGGTTATATTTTTTGTACCCTGTTTGCTGTCATTTTAATGCGCACGATCAGTCAATTACTCAATATTGTTCAAAGCCGCCAATTTACTCTCGTTTCCAAAACCATTACTTTCCAGATGCGAAGTAAGATGATTGATAAACTGGGCCGTATCAGCATACGTCAATACGAAACCCGTGGCAGCGGTGGTATTAACGCTCACCTAATTACTGACATCGAAACCATTGATCAGTTCATTGGCACGACACTCAGCAAGTTCCTGATTGGCATTTTAACTGTTATAGGTACCGCCATTGTTCTTCTTTGGCTCGACTGGCGCTTAGGACTGTTTATTCTACTGGTTAATCCGCTGGTCATTTATTTTTCTCGAAAACTTGGGAGCAAGGTCAAGTATCTAAAGCAAAAGGAAAATCAATCTTTTGAACGTTTCCAAAATCGCCTAGTTGAAACCCTTGATGGTATCTATCAACTACGTGCAGCAAATAAAGAGCGAGAGTTTCTTAGCCAGTTAAAGCACCAAGCCAATCAAATTCGCCAAGACGCCGATACCTACGCTTGGCAATCAGAAGCGGCTGGGCGACTCTCATTTTTGCTGTTTTTAATCGGTTTTGAACTGTTCCGTGCTATCGCCATGCTTATGGTAATTTTTAGCGACCTCAGTATTGGCCAGATATTCGCGGTATTTGGTTACTTGTGGTTTATGCTGTCACCTGTTCAAGAACTGTTAGGCATTCAGTTTTCTTGGTATAGCGCCAAGGCAGCATTAGGGCGGATTAATGCCCTACTCGGCGTGGAAGAAGAGCATCGCCCAGAAAGTAAAGTTAATCCCTTCACCAATGGACAGGATGTGGAAGTTCAGGTCAAAAATGTGAGCTTCGCTTATAACGATGAAAACCAAGTGTTAAGCAACCTAAGTTTAACCATCCCAACGGGTAAAAAAGTTGCGTTAGTAGGCGCCAGTGGTGGCGGGAAATCAACGTTAATACAATTGCTGATCGGAGTCTATCAACCCACTGCAGGCGACATTACCTTTAATGGTGAATTAGCCAGCGATATCACTTTTGATATTATCCGAAATCACATAGCGGTTGTGCTTCAACAACCTATACTTTTTAACGATACTCTAAGACAGAATCTCACTCTTGGTTCTGATTATGATGATTTATCTTTATGGCGAGCGCTGGAAATTGCGCAGATGCAGGACGTCATTAACCAACTCAACGATGGTCTTGAAACCCAGGTAGGTCGTAACGGTATTCGTCTATCCGGAGGGCAACGACAACGCTTAGCCATCGCGCGTATGATTTTAAGCGACCCCAAGTTTGTTATTCTGGATGAAGCGACCTCTGCCCTTGATACCTCAACCGAGGCCGCACTGCACAAAGCATTAACTGAATTTCTGAATAACAGAACGACGCTGATCGTCGCACACCGACTATCGGCGGTGAAACAAGCAGACCTGATTTATGTCCTTGAAGAAGGTACAGTGACACAAACAGGTACCCACGGTGAGCTTGTCAACGAAGAAGGGTTATATCAAACCTTATATGGAGCGATACAGAAACACGGATAAAAGTGACGATGTCACTAAAAATCCACCTCGACGCTTTCAGCGCCTTGAGGGACATTTGAGCCAAGTGACTGGCGTTCGCATCTGTCAGGGATGCGAACTGGTTGTTGATGCCGTCTCTTTGCCACGCGGTAAGAACGCTTACTGTCCTCGCTGTGGCACACAATTGTATCGCGGAGGCAGTCCTTCTCTCTCTGGCAATCTGTCGATCGCCCTAACCTGCGTGATTTTGTTTATTCCTGCGTACTTCTTTAACTTCATCAGCATTCGATTGGTCGGTGTAAACATTCCCGCCTCACTCCCTTCAGGTATGTTTTCCCTATTCGAAGACGGGTTCTATTTCCTGTCCGTGCTGGTGCTGTTTTGCAGTTGTATTGCCCCCTTTTTAGTCTGTTTATCTGTCGTTGGCGCGCATGCGGCGTTACACTACAAAGCCTTTAAACCGTTTAAGCTGTGCCTAGACGTATTTCAAAAGCTAAAACATTGGGCAATGATTGACGTATTTCTTATCAGCGTTGCAATCTCTTGTTTTAAGCTGCAGGACTACTCTGACATATTTATTGGCCCTGCGCTGTATGGCCTTGTTCTATTACAGTTGTTTACTGTTTTACTGTTAACTCGCGTCAGCATTCGCCGTTATTGGGAGGAGTGGGACGACGAGAGTCATTACTTATTCCACAGCAAAAAGATACACTGTCATAACTGTCACCTCTCACAGCCTGAAAATAAGCGCTGTCTGCGCTGTGCACATCCCTTGCATTACCGCACTCCGCAATCCGAACAAAAAACATGGGCACTACTGTTTGCCGCTACGATTGCCATCATCCCTGCCAATTTAATTCCGATTTCTATTCTTATGACCAACGGTCAACGGGTGGAAGATACCATCTTTTCAGGCGTCGCAAGTTTAGTCAGTAGCGGTATGACTGGGATTGCGGCCATTATTTTCGTGGCCAGTATTGTGGTCCCGATAGCCAAAATTGTTGGGCTCTCGTATATATTGCTGGCAATACGATTTAAACGCCAAGTTTTCCATCGTCAAAGAATGTGGATTTACTTTGTTGTTAAATGGATTGGAAAATGGTCGATGATGGATCTGTTTGTTATTTCCATCATGATGACCTTAGTCGACAGAGGTCAGATCCTCGATTTTACGCCAGGTTATGGTGCCGTTGCATTTGGTATGGTGGTTGTGTTTACCATGTTAGCGGCGGAAAGCTTAGATCCTCGCCTAATTTGGGATAATTACTCATCCGCTTCGAAAGAAGAGTCATTGAATGAATAAAGATAAAGCCACTCAAACGTCATACTCACCTGACATCAAGCGTAGTCGCGGAATTTCCCCTCTGTGGCTGCTGCCCATATTGACCTTGATGCTTGCAGGCTGGTTAGTATTTAAAGCCATCCATGATGCCGGGCAAAGTATTCAAATCCACTTTCGCGAAGCCCAAGGGTTAGTCGCAGGGCGTACGCCTATCCGCTACCAAGGGTTGGAGGTCGGTATGGTCCGAGATATCAACCTATCCGAAGACTTAGACAGTATTTACGTCGATGCCGATGTATACCCTGAAGCCACGCAGTTATTATCCAAAGGCACACGTTTTTGGTTAGTTAAGCCAAAGGCCAGCTTGTCCGGTATTTCCGGACTTGATGCCTTGGTTACGGGCAACTACATTGCCATCCAGCCGAGTGCAAAAGAGGAAGAACCAGAAACCGTCTTCACCGCTCTAGAACGCGCTCCTTCTGATATCATGCCCAAGCAAGGGCTCAATATTACACTGAAGTCTTCTGACTTAGGCGGTGTCACCATCGGCTCTCAAATCGTGTATAAAAAAATTCCGATCGGCGAAGTCTTTAACTATCAGCTCGATAGTGATGCAAAAGCCGTCTTAATCCAGGCTACCATCCAGCAGGAATACAGCCGACTCATCACCGATGAAAGCCGATTTTGGAATGTCAGTGGCGTAGGTGCGAGCCTTGGCTTTCAGGGCGTAGATGTGAAAGTCGATAGTTTAAGCTCACTCATTGGCGGAGCAATTGCCGTCGATTCTCCGGACGGTGGTGAACAAGTTGGCGACAACGCAATCTTCAAACTGTATCCTGATTTAAAAACGGCTGGGCGCGGTATTCCCATCAAAATTACGTTGCCTGATGACAGTGGCATTAGCCGTTCTGGCGCGCCGCTGATGTATCGGGGAATTGAAATAGGCCAAATTACAGATTTACAGCTTTCTGATTCACGCAAAGATATCATTGCTTCCGCCGCGATACAGCCGGCATTCAGCGACATGCTGACAAGCGGTACCCGCTTTATACTTCAAGAAGCTAAGGTATCGTTATCTGGCGTAGAAAACATCAGCAATTTAGTCACCGGTAACTACCTGACATTAGTACCGGGTAAAGGAGACCGCTCGCGCTACTTCACCGCGTATCGCAAAAATGAAATCGACCGTCAGCTAGCTCGTTCTATCGTCGTTCAGCTAACCGCCGACAATTCCTATGGATTGGACGCGGGTGCTAATGTTCTTTATCGTGGGATTACCGTTGGCTCTGTCAGCCATGTTGAACTAGACAATGATCGCGTACGCTTTGATGTGTTGGTTGACAGCAAATATGCCCACTTAATTCGTACGCAGAATCGCTACTTTGTCACAGGCAGTGCCAGCGCAGAATTAACCGAATCCGGGCTAAACGTTACGGTGCCACCAGCAAAACAACTTCTCACAGGTTCAATCAGTTTCACCAGTGAAGGAGAACCCAGCACAAAACGAGAATACACACTCTACGCTAATCAATCATTAGCAGAACTTGCAAAATACAACCGAACGGGGTCGTATAAGCTCGCCCTTTTTGCACGAGAGCTTCCCCCCGTCTCAAAAGGCAGCCCTCTGCTCTACCATAACTTGCAAGTCGGAAAGATTGATGACTTTCATTTGGTCAATCAAGGTGTATTGATTACTGCAACCATTGAAAATCAGTATCAGCACCTCATCACTCCACAGACGGTATTTTGGAATCGCTCTGGCGTCGAAATTGATGCTTCACTAAGTGGCATTAGTGTGACAGCGTCACCACTAAAGACTTTAATTCGCGGTGGAATTGCCTTTGATAGCATGCCTGGTACAGAAAATAAGCAAGGTGAATATTGGAAGCTCTACTCAGACCTTAAATCCGCGCGTCGATTCGGACAAAAAATAACGTTAACTGCGCAAGGTGAAACCAACATCAGTCATGGGACTCCGATTAAATACAATGGCGTCAAAGTGGGTGAAGTGACACAAGTGACTCCTGATTTTGAACATGACCAGGTGTTGTTTGAAGCGCATATACTTCCTGACTACGCCAAGACCATCGCTCGTAAGGGATCGTATTTTTGGCAGCAACCGCCTCAAGTCTCTCTCAGTGGAGGGGTGAAAAACCTTTCGGGTATTTTTGCCCAAGCGATTCATGTTGAGCCCGGTGACGGCCAAGCACAACAAGATTTTGCATTAGGCGATTCCGCCTTCAAACAACAAGGCGTTTCGTATACGCTGCAAAGCGAACGTCGCGGCTCCGTCACCAAAGGTACACCGATATACTATCGAGATATCGAAGTGGGACATGTCACTGATGTTGAATTGGGAGACTTCGCCGACCGCGTGAATACCACTATTTCAATCGAGCCTAAATACACCTATCTGATTCGTCGTAATACCGTATTTTGGAATACCTCTGGGGTTGATATTTCAATCGGGCTATCCGGTGCAGATATCAAAGCAGGAACACTCGATAGCATTGTTCGCGGGGGCATCACCTTTGCAACGCCCGAGGAGAAAACCTTACTTCCCGCCGCCAACCCCGGAGCCTCATTTCTCCTTTATCCAGAAGCCAAACCAGAGTGGAAAAGTTGGCGTACTGCAATTCCTAAGCCCTAATCAACAATTAAACGCAGCGATTCGCTGCGTTTAATCTCAATTTGAGTATAATTACCCGCAAATTGACTATCGGTAATATGTTTTGCACAGCAACGTCTATCTTCCTGATGAATTTCTACGCGAAATGTCGGCTATTTTGCCTGCGCACCTTTCAATGGCTGATTTCATTGAATCGTGTCAACAACCATTACGCAAAAGCATTCGCGTTAATACCCTGAAAATGAGTGTCGACCAGTTTAAACGGCTGGCCAATAGCAAAGGATGGCAGTTGACGCAGATCCCGTGGTGCGAAACAGGTTTTTGGATTGATGCAGATGAATCGCAGGTACCTCTGGGTAACACCGCCGAACACATGTGTGGTGTATTTTACATTCAAGAAGCTTCATCTATGCTACCGGTGACTGCGTTATTTCCAAACCAAGAAACCCCGTTTCTATCGGTATTGGACATGGCTGCCGCTCCCGGTTCGAAAACCACACAAATCGCTGCGTTGATGGACAACGGTGGTGTGCTGGTGGCTAATGAGTTTTCGTCAAGTCGGGTCAAAGTACTTCATGCCAACATTGAGCGCTGTGGAGTCCGCAATTGCGCATTAAGTAATTTTGATGCCAGAGTGTTTGGCGGATGGCTACCTGAACAGTTCGATGCCATTTTGCTCGATGCCCCCTGTTCAGGAGAAGGAACGGTTCGAAAAGACGCTGATGCCATGAAAAATTGGAGTAAAGCATCAACATTAGCCATTGCTGAAACGCAAAAAGATTTGATTGAAAGTGCCTTTCACGCACTTAAACCAGGCGGGTATTTGGTCTATTCAACGTGTACACTCAGCGTCGAAGAAAATCAGCAAGTGTGTCACCACTTAAAAGAAACATTTGGTGAGAACATCGAGTTTGATAGCTTAGGATCATTATTTCCGGATGCAGAGAAAGCCTTAACCGAAGAAGGTTTTCTACACGTATTTCCACAAATTTATGACAGTGAAGGCTTTTTTGTTGCACGGTTAAAGAAGACTGGATCCGTCGCCGCGCCTGAGGTTAAAAAACGCCTGGGCAAATTTCCTTTTTCCAAAGCCTCTAAAAGACAAGTGCAAGATATTGAAGCGCAGCTGCAGCAACAATTACACATACCGCTACCTAACGATTGTCAAATTTGGCTACGTGACGACGATGTTTGGTTGTTCCCGAGCGCATTGGAACCAATGCTAGGCGAACTACGGTTCTCCCGAATGGGGATCAAAATCGCCCAAACTCATAAGAAAGGTTATCGCTGGCAGCATCAAGTTGCGACGACGCTGGCAACCGGTGACGAACCATGTTGCGTTGAACTTTGTATTGAGGACGCCAGAGAATGGTACATGGGGCGAGATATACGCCCTGACAACCAAAGCGGGAAAGGCGAAGTATTCGTCACCTTTAATAACCAAGTGATTGGCTTAGGAAAATGGGTCGGAAATCGAATTAAGAATGGATTGCCTAGGGAATTGGTCAGAGATAAAAATTTATTTTAATCGGCAAACTATAGAATGAAATTCTAAAAGAGCCTCGCTAACTGAGACTAATACACTACAATTTAATTAGTCATTAAATTAGCGCAGGCTCCTTAAGAGCCCTTCCCCTAGGCCCGAAACAGGATCAGTTTTGGGCCTCTTTTTAGGTCATGAAAATCGAAACACCCTGCTTAAACACCGCCAGTGCTTACTTAATATCAGAGTCATCAACGAGATAGATCCCGTCTTTTTCAATTTTAATTTTACCTTGTTTAAATAAACCGCCAATCGTCTTTTTAAACGTCCCCTTGCTGGTGCGAAACGCAGCAAAAATCGCCTCGGGCGTAGATTTATCGTTCAATGGCAAAAAACCACCCTTTTTCTCAAGCAACTCAAGAACTTTGGCACTTAAATCATCCATCTTTGCCACACCAACTTTTTGCAACGAGAGATCAATCTTGCCGTCGCTGCGTATTTGCTTGATGTAACCTTTCAACGTTTTTCCGATAAACAACTTCCCGAAAACATCGGATGGGAAAATCATTCCCCAATGTTGACCGTTAATGATCGCTTTATACCCGAGTTCACTGCGTTCAGCGATAAGGAGATCAACAGATTGATTGGTTTTGTAATTAGCTGGGGTGTTATCGAGCCATTTATTGAATTTAGTGGTTCCAACAATGCGCCCTGATGCTTTATCCGTGTACACGTAAACCAGAATTGTCTGCCCTTCACGCAAACGGCCACGCTGCTCACTAAATGGCACAAGAAGATCTTTATCTTTGATTCCCCAGTTGACGAATGCTCCGGTGCTATTGACACCTTCCACTTTCATTAAACCCCATTCACCGACTTGTGCAATCGGTTTCTCTGTGGTCGCAACGAGTTGTCTGTCTGAATCAAAATAGAGGAATACATCAATGCTTTGCCCTACTTCAACCTCTTGTGGCGCAAACTTGTATGGTAACAAAGTCGTTCCATACTCTCCGGCATCTAAAAATATTCCGAATTCTGCTTTATTTGTGACTTCCAAGCAGTTTATTTGGCCAACTTTAATCATTTCAGCTATCTCGTGTTAAATTTGCGGAGATTATACCTAAAGTCTGTTATGCTTTCGCTAGCTATTTCAACTATTTTTCATAGGAGCAAATACTTGATTACCGTTGATAAACAAGACGGCATTAATTTAAAGATATCTCACTCAACGGCCTCAAATAAGAAGTCTCACCTCGATATATTTCTATTCGTTCCTGGCGAACTTGGTTTAACACCAGACATCGCCCAAGAAAGTGACTTTTACTACAGTTCGATTACTCAAAAGCGCACTTATTTCAGTGACAAAACATTGCTGCCTCTCGTGCACAGCCGTTTGGCGAAACGAGGTCGCTTGTCTTCAACGCAATATCGCGTCAGTTTGAGCCTGTTTGCCTATCAATACGTCATTGCTCTCGACAAAGCAGTCAGCCAACTTAATAAACATGATAAACGTGCTGAAGTCACTGCTGATGAGGTCGATGAAGTCATCGAGCTTGCTCTCGATATTTTAAAACGTTTACGCCGAAGCATTCCTTATGAGGAAGGGTTAAAACGTTACTACGCCAATATTGATAACTATCTCTCTTGGTACACTGAGCAACGGTTTCTTTCCTTGGTATCTCACTTGCCGCGAGAAGGCGATTACCGCACCATCAAAGAACGACTTATCACTCTCATAGAACGAGAAAAAGCTCATCGCAAGCTGAATGACTATAACTCACAACATGTTCGTGACGATGTCACGCGGATGAGTAATAAGATGCGCCTATTACGTAGGTTGATCGAGCACCCTATTGTGCTCAAAGAGAAAAATACGTCACTGGGCAAAAATATGAAGCGCGCGGTGAAAGGTATTGCGACGGGCTTGGTGATGGTATTTGTCACATTAACCGCCGTTCTAGCCCGCGATTATTGGGGAGAAATTACCGCCTCTTTTATCATCGCTATGTCGTTTATTTACGCGCTACGCGAAATTTTTAAAGACGACTTACGTGATATTTTGTGGCGCCTATTTCGTAAAGGAAAGCCTAAGTGGCGTAAGATTTATATCGATCCGACCACCAACAAGGCTGTTGGCCAAAAGCATGAATGGCTCGACTATACCTCACTCAGTAAATTGCCAGATCGCATTCAGAAGATTCGAAAAAAACGGGTTGTGCAACGTGAAGAACAAATTTTGCACTATCGTTCAGAAACGGAAATGTCGACCTCAAAGTTCCTCAGTGGTTATGAGGAAACTCGCGAAACGATTAATATCAATATGCGGGCCATCACCCGCCTGATGGATAAAGGCTCAAATAAAGTCTATACGCTAAATAGCAGTAACCAGGTCACACGAGAGTCGGTTGAAAAGCGCCACTTGCTCAACTTGATCATCAAAGAGCACAATAAAGAAAACGGCGCCCGTTATTATCGCTGGAAAGTCATTCTAAATCGCAGCAAAATCGTGGCCATTGAACAAATTCAACTTAATGATTTGGCGACGGATGACACTTTAAAGACAGAGTAAGTGAAAATTCCGCCATAGGTTCATCGCCATGCAGCGATGGGCATGTGGCGATAATTTTCACGGCTCTGTTCACTCGCTGGCCAGTATTTATCGTATCGTCCAGCATCTTTTCTATCGTATCCCCTTCATCGCAAACAAAATGGACATCAGCCTCTGGCCGTTTAAGAAACTGAGCCTCTACCGCTTTAAACGCTAACGACACACGCACGCCTTTCAACTTTGCCTTATGCATTGCTAAGAAGCCACCGGCTAAATCCGCACCGATAGCCAGCGCACCGAAATACATACTGTTTAGATGATTCTTAGTTTTATGTTTAAGTGGAATTTTTATTTCGACATGTTGGTCGGTTAATGCCAAAAGTTTGGGCCGACAACTCCAAATGAGAGGAACTTTAAAAAAGCCAAACCAATTAAGATAAAGATTGGCTTTGTACAACGCAGAAAACATAAAAAAGCCTGACTAGTAAACAAGTCAGGCCAGTAAACCTCAACGGGTTAGTTATCGCAACAAATCATTAACAAATGTGTTGAGTGAGTCACTAAGCATTACGCGGTTACAACAACATCAACATTGGTATGATCGGCTAATAAATCAAGAAGCTTAGGATAACCTCTTAAGCCCGAACTCATCACTAGCGCAGCTTTCCCACTCTCATCAGCGGCTTTAATCGTCGATTTAACCAACATGAGTAGAGCATCATTTTCGGCATCGAATAGATATTCGAGAGTACTGTTATAACGATCGATGCCCAGAGTAGTTTGAGCTAAGTTTTCGATATCAAGTACAACGCCATCGAAATAAGGTAGAAGCTTGTCGGCCAGTAATGCAGATGACGGCACATCAACACAATACGCAACTTTCAAACCATTTTGCCCACGTGAAAGCCCTTGTTCTGCCAACAAATCGATGATTTTTGCCGCGTCCGATAAGGTGCGAACGTAAGGTACGACTACCTCCACTTCAACTCCTGCAGCGCGTAGGCTTTTCACCACCTGGCATTCTAAAGCAAACACAGGCGAATAAGCTTCAGTGGCAAAACGTGACACACCACGTAACCCTAAAGCCGGGTTGACTTCTTCCGGTTCAAACTTGCCACCCAGCAAAGAGCGGAACATATAGCTGTCGGAATCGCTCAGCGACACCCTAACGACTTGGTGCTGCGCGTGTATCGCTTCAGTAATCTTTTCGACCATTGTCGAGACAAAGTGTTCGGCAAGAGGTTGAGCGCCAATGATCGCATCGATTGAGCTTTGCTCCATTTCAGTCAATTGAACTTCTGCATTTTCATACCCTGGATGGTAGAAAATATGCTCAGAAATCATATCGGCAAGGGAGATATAAAGATGCTTCGCATCTGGGTTCTGGCTATGTGCTGGCAGAGCGTCGCCCACAGTTAACGAAGGAGGAAGTGTGTTAGCATTCTCCGTACTCATTGTTGCTCCATATATTTATAATAATCGATAGTGTGAACATACCGACAGCCAGCGTTGAAAACAAGGTCAAAAGTCGGTTTCATAACAAAAAATCGTCTTGGCTGGCGTCAACCATTTGGTGAACTGTCACCACAACGAGCATAAGTGGTTTATTCCCTCCGCGGTTTCGGCTATCTTTAGCGCTTCGCAAAACGATAATAGGCGCTGGTATGCCACAAAAAACCGATGAACTCAGGACCCAAGCCCTTGGGCCTATGCCCACTCCCGCTGAACTGGGAAGTTTACATCCGATTACTGATGATGTCGCAGAACGTATTGCTCATTCTCGTCAACAAGTTGAAGAAATACTGACTGGCAACAATAACCGCTTGTTAGTCATTGTTGGCCCTTGCTCCGTGCACGATACCGATGCCGCATTAGACTACGCACAACGATTAGCGAATTTGCAAACACGTTATAAAGACGAATTGTTCATCGTTATGCGTACTTATTTTGAAAAACCGAGAACCGTTGTCGGTTGGAAAGGTTTAATCACCGACCCTAATCTTGATGGCTCATACGCACTAGAAAACGGCCTAAGTAAGGCGCGTAAATTACTACTCGATGTCAATAAACTAGGCTTGGCCACCGCGACCGAATTTTTAGACATGATTACAGGCCAGTACATCGCGGATTTGATCACTTGGGGCGCAATCGGTGCTCGGACTACAGAATCGCAAATTCACCGTGAAATGGCATCTGCGCTTTCCTGCCCTGTGGGCTTTAAAAATGGTACCAATGGTAATGTCAAAATCGCGATTGATGCAATTCGTGCGGCTCAAGCATCACACTATTTTTATTCGCCAGATAAAAATGGACGCATGACGGTTTACCGTACCAGTGGCAATCCTTATGGTCATGTTATTTTGCGTGGTGGCGCGAACGGCCCCAACTATGATGCACAATCTGTTGAGCAAGCATGCCAACAATTGGCAGAATTTAACCTACCTCAGCGTTTAGTGGTCGACTTTAGTCATGCAAACTGTGAAAAGCAGCACCGCAAACAACTTGATGTTGCCAAAACTATTTGTGAGCAAATTATTAGCGGTAAAAACCAGGTGGCAGGTATCATGGCGGAGAGCTTTATCAAGGAAGGTAACCAATCTATGGCAGACCTCAATAACCTTGAGTATGGAAAATCGATTACCGACCCATGTTTAAGCTGGGATGACACTGAAACCATGTTGGAAATGCTGGCGGCTGCCGTAAAACAACGCAACGAAAACTGTTAAGGAAAGATGATGCCTTCATTTGATATTGTTTCTGAAATTGATGCCGTTGAACTGCGTAATGCAGTAGAAAACTCAGCGCGAGAACTCACCACAAGATTTGATTTTCGCAACGTAGAAGCGGCCATAGAAATGCAAAAAGATGAGTCGGTGAAACTTAGTGCTGAAGGTGAGTTTCAGCTAAAACAGCTGCGTGATATTTTGCGTGGCCATATGGCAAAACGCAACGTTGACGCCGATGCAATGGAATCACGAGATCCTGAAGCGAGTGGTAAAAACTGGCACCAAATCATCCAGTTCAAACAAGGAATAGAGACCACAATGGCGAAAAAAATCGTCAAGCACCTAAAAGATGCCAAACTCAAAGTTCAAGCATCAATTCAAGGTGATAAGGTCCGAGTCACAGGAAAGAAACGCGACGATTTACAAGCGGCGATTGCTTCAATCCGGCAAGCGGAGCTGGGCCAACCCTTTCAGTTCAATAACTTCCGAGATTGATGGTTTTAAATCCCGCTTAACAAGCGGGATTTTTTATACTTTCCCCAATTCAATTAGCATATCGTCACCGCGTAACAAGTGGTATTTGCTAGCGCCTGGAGGAACAAATACACAGGTCCGAATATTATGTTTACGGATTTCTTCTAGATGGCTCGCTAACTCAATGTCATTGGCAAATGTTGTACGCTCGGCATCACGACGAACTAAATCCACAAAATCAAAAGGACAATAGTGGTGGAAAAAGACCATCTCTGCTTTTTGCATCAAACGCAATGCTTTTAAAGGCAAAAGCTCAGCATCCTCGCCATATTCTATCCAAGTAATAGACGCCCTATCCTCTACTTCTGCGTAGAGTAGCGCTTGATACAATTGCTCGAAATCGTGTCGATTTTTGCAAAGTTCAAGCTCGGGATGATCAAAAAATCGCTCCCAGAACTTACGTCGTTCATCAACAGAAGGCAGGATGCGTTTAATGTCTCTTCGCTTTGATGCGGCGAAATCAGCCTGATCGCCGAGGCGCTGAGAGAATAAAGACTCAAGCTGCTGACGTATGTTACGCACTAAGACCGGTGAAGCACCACCACTTGAAATGGCCAATTGAATTTTTCCACGGTTGACCAGTGACGGCGTAATGAAATCACAATATGGTTGATCATCGACGACATTCACCAATACTCGAGCGTTCTTTGCATCTGCATGAACTTGGTGATTCAGCTCTGGGTTATTGGTCGTTGCCCAGACTTGCACATAGTCAGGAGATAAATGCTCGCCGGAATAGAAGTTTTGAATCCATACGCACTTCTCTTGATCAACAAGCTGTTGCAACGAGGATTCAATTTTAGGAGACAAGATAGTTACCTTTGCGCCCGCCCTTAATAAACTATCGATTTTGCGGCACGCCACTTCCCCGCCACCGACAACGAGAACAGGTTTATTAGATAAGTCGAGAAAGAGAGGAAAATACTGCATTTCATTCCTTGATTATGTTAATTGACCAGCAAAACTTAATGAACAAAAGTAGTGCAAAACAACGATAAAACCCCTATACAACTATAATTTACTACCGAATTTTTAGCTATATCCAGAATTTTATATCGGAGTTAGATTTCACTATCGATCGTAATCGCTGCTTATTTGAATAAACTTTTTAAATTCATCCTGTTGCACCAATATTGAGAGCTTTTGCACTATTTACATTCACCTTACATTTCGTCATTCTTGTCAGTAAAGGCGTTGCACCGAAATAGAAAAATCTTTTCAAATGATGCATTTGAGAAAACGGCAATGCTTATCTAGACTTATAAACAGTTGATTTTTATAGACAGGATGAGTGCTATAAATAAACAACTCAAAAACAACAAAACACAACATCAATAAGTACAAAATTCCAAGCTCAACTTGGTTTAAACATGGATCATACAGGAAGGATACACATGGCAAATAAACTAACACTTATTGCTTCAGTCATAGCTGCATCTACTGCTTTCGTTGCAAACACGGCATCTGCAGCAGACAGTACATTAGACAAAGTGACGAAACAAGGATTTTTAAGTTGCGGCGTGAGTACTGGCCTACCCGGCTTCTCAAACCCAAACTCAAAAGGTGAATGGGAAGGCATTGACGTTGAGTACTGTCAAGCGGTTGCAGCAGCAGTACTTGGTGATAAGACAAAAGTAAAATACGTTCCTCTCACTGCAAAAGAGCGCTTTACTGCGCTTCAATCGGGTGAAATCGACGTTCTATCACGCAACACAACCTGGACACTGCATCGTGATACAGCGCTAGGTCTTAACTTTGTAGGCGTGAACTACTATGACGGTCAAGGTTTTATGGTGAAAAAAGACCTTGGCTTGACCAGCGCTAAAGAACTTGATGGCGCCTCAGTTTGTGTTCAATCAGGTACAACAACTGAACTGAACCTTGCTGACTACTTCCGTAACAACGGTATGTCATATAAGCCTGTTGTATTTGATACTTCAGCGCAAACCTCAAAAGGCTTTGATGCAGGTCGTTGTGACGTGCTCACCACTGACCAATCTGGTCTGTATGCGCTTCGTCTAAACCTAGCGGATCCAGATTCAGCAATGGTACTTCCAGAAATCATTTCTAAAGAGCCGCTAGGCCCTGTCGTACGCCAAGGTGATGACCAGTGGTTTAACATTGCTAAATGGACTCTGTTTGCAATGGTTAACGCTGAAGAATACGGCATCACATCAGAAAATGCAGACGAAATGCTAAAATCGAAAGATCCTAACATCGGCCGTATTCTTGGTGTTGATGGACCTAAAGGTCAAGGTTTAGGCATTCGTGACGACTGGGGTTACCAAGTAATTAAACAAGTTGGTAACTACGGTGAGAGCTTTGAGCGTACCGTCGGTAAAGGTTCTCCTCTTCAAATCTCACGTGGTGTTAATGCACTATGGAATGCTGGCGGCTTCATGTACGCGCCACCAATCCGCTAATCAGCGCATTCATACACAACAAAGTAAAAATGGGCGGTGTGGTAACACCGCCCTTATATATAAAATGGATTTGAGGTTATTCGCTGTATGAAACCCACAAATACTGCGGCATCAGAAGGCGCTGATGCTAAGTCACGGACTACCAAAACCAGCCTTTTATATAATCCCACCTTTCGTTCCGTCGCATTTCAAATTATTACAGTCGCGGCGTTGGTGTTTTTCTTTTACACCATTATCAACAATGCTTTTACTAACCTAGATGCGCGAGGCATTGCCACAGGCTTTGGCTTTCTTGATAAAACGGCAGGCTTTGGGATTGGCCTAACACTGATTGATTACGACGAAACATACTCCTATGGGAGAACGTTCGTTGTTGGTCTCCTAAATACGGCCCTAGTTTCTTTTCTCGGCATTATCTTTGCCACGATTCTAGGCTTCTTTATCGGTATTGCTCGACTATCCTCCAACTGGTTGGTGAGTCGCCTAGCAGCCGTCTACATTGAGATATTCCGTAACATTCCTCTCTTACTGCAGATTCTATTTTGGTATTTCGCAGTCCTACAGGCACTGCCTTCACCACGTCAGAGTATGAGTTTAGGTGAAGCCATTTTCCTTAACGTTCGCGGTCTCTATTTGCCAGCGCCACATTTTGAGCCTGGTAGTGGTGTGGTCATCGGCGCGTTTCTTCTTGGGGTTTTCGCAACAATTGTTATCAACATTTGGGCCAAGAACAAACAAAAGCTGACCGGGCAACAAACCCCAATGGGACGTATCGTCCTCGGATTATGCGTTGTCCTACCATTGGTAGTTTACTTTTTAGCTGGCAGTCCAATCAGTGCCAATTACCCAGAGCTAAAAGGTTTTAACTTCCGTGGTGGCGTCAGCATTATTCCTGAACTAGCGGCATTATTACTTGCACTAAGTGTGTACACGGCATCATTTATCGCAGAAATCGTGCGTTCTGGGATCAATGCGGTTAGTCACGGTCAAACCGAAGCGGCAATGTCATTGGGCTTACCCAGAAATAAAACACTGAAGCTTGTGGTTATCCCTCAAGCAATGCGTATCATCATTCCGCCACTGACTAGTCAGTACCTTAACTTAACTAAAAACTCCTCGTTAGCCATGGCCATTGGTTATCCGGATTTAGTTTCTGTGTTTGCAGGAACGACCCTCAACCAAACCGGTCAAGCCATCGAAATTATTGCAATGACAATGGGCGTTTACCTCACGTTAAGCTTACTCACTTCGTTATTGATGAATATTTATAACCGTAAAGTTGCGTTGGTGGAGAGATAATATGAAACATGAATTTCAACCAGATCTGCCACCACCAGCCAATACCGTCGGTTTCGTAGGGTGGCTTCGAAAAAACCTATTTAACGGCCCGATTAACTCCGTCATTACCATAGTGTTGGCATACTTGGCTATTTCAGCAATTTGGGGCATCGTTAACTGGGCATTGATTAATGCGGATTGGGTCGGTACAACCCGCGACGCTTGTAGCCGCGAAGGTGCCTGTTGGGTATTTATTAGCGTGCGCTGGGAACAGTTCATGTATGGTTTTTACCCAGAAGCCGAGCTGTGGCGTCCCCGTTTATTCTATGCAACGCTGGCTATTCTTATCGCCTTGCTTGCTTATGAAAAAACACCAAAACGCCTCTGGATTGGTTTATTCGCAATTGTCGTCTATCCATTTTTGATGGCTGGCCTACTCTACGGAGACGTAGCGGGACTTGAAGTGGTCGAAACTCACCGCTGGGGTGGATTACTCGTCACATTAATCATCGCCTTAGTGGGCATCGTTGCGTCACTACCGATTGGTATCGTACTTGCGCTTGGACGTCGTTCAGATATGCCGATTATTCGTAGCCTATGTACGGTGTATATCGAGGTATGGCGCGGCGTTCCGTTGATCACCGTACTCTTCATGGCATCAGTGATGTTACCGTTGTTTCTTTCTGAAGGTTCAGAAACAAACAAACTGATTCGTGCATTAATTGGTGTCATCATGTTTTCATCAGCCTATATGGCAGAAGTCATTCGTGGTGGGTTACAAGCGATTCCGAAAGGACAATATGAAGCGGCTGATGCTCTCGGTCTTAGCTACTGGAAGAAAGTCGGGCTGATTATTTTGCCTCAGGCACTGAAAATCACCATTCCTTCTATCGTAAATACCTTTATCGGCCTATTTAAAGATACCAGTCTGGTTCTTATTATCGGTATGTTTGATGTGCTGGGTATAGGACAATCTGCAAACACAGACCCAGATTGGCTCGGTTTCGCCATCGAAAGTTATGTATTTGTCGCGTTGGTGTTTTGGGTATTCTGTTTTGGGATGTCGAGATACTCCATCTGGCTTGAAAACAAACTCCACACCGGTCACAAACGATAATTTTAAAGATCAAGGACGTAATTATGACTCAGCATCAAGAGACAATGATCGAAATTAAAGATATGAATAAGTGGTACGGTGAGTTCCACGTATTAAAAAACATTAACTTAAACGTTAGGAAAGGCGAAAAAATTGTTATCTGTGGCCCATCAGGCTCAGGTAAATCAACAATGATTCGCTGCATTAACCGCTTAGAAGAACATCAAAAAGGGCAAATCCTCGTTTCAGGGACAGAGCTAACTGAAGATTTGAAAAACATCGAAGCAGTGCGTAAAGAAGTGGGAATGTGTTTTCAGCACTTTAACCTGTTCCCTCACCTGACAGTTCTGCAAAATTGTACGCTCGCTCCTATTTGGGTGAAAAAAATGCCCAAAGAAGAGGCAGAAGCGTTGGCAATGAAATACCTTGAACGAGTGAAGATTCCCGATCAAGCGGATAAATTCCCTGGTCAGCTTTCAGGTGGGCAACAACAGCGTGTTGCGATTGCTCGTTCGTTATGTATGAACCCACAAGTGATGTTATTTGATGAACCCACTTCAGCACTCGACCCTGAAATGGTTCGAGAAGTGCTGGATGTGATGGTGGAACTCGCGGAGGAAGGGATGACAATGCTATGCGTTACGCATGAAATGGGCTTTGCGAAAGAGGTCGCAGACCGAGTTATTTTCATGGATGCGGGTGAAATCATTGAAGAAAACAATCCTCGAGATTTCTTTGAAAACCCTCAATCGGACCGTACGCAAAACTTCCTTGCACAAATTCTGCACCACTAATGACAACTTGGTACAAATAATCTTGAAAGGGACGTTCAACGTCCCTTTTTGTTTGTTATATTGTGTTACATCTTATTCAATACTTAAGTTTTTATTTCTATTATTATTTTCGTTAGTTTCATACATTGCTAGGCTTGAAATTTTGAACTTTCATGCCCATAAATGTACATATAAGTAAAACACTCCGATGAGGAAGATTATGAACAGTCCTATGTATAGCCGCACTTCGACACAAGATAGTGCTCTACAAACAAACAAGGTACTCCGCAATACCTACGCATTGCTGTCTATGACCTTGGTTTGGTCAGCGGTAGTGGCTGGCGTTTCTATGGCATTGAACCTGCCACACCCAGGTTTGATCATTACCTTAGTGGGTTTCTACGGTTTGCTGTTCCTGACCGAGAAAAACCGTAACAATGGGTTAGGCTTGGTTTTCACCTTCCTATTCACAGGTTTCCTTGGTTACACGCTAGGCCCTATTCTTAACATGTACGTTGGTGCTGGAATGGGCGACGTGATTGTCACTGCGCTTGGTGGTACCGCCCTCGCCTTTATGGGCGCCTCCGCTTACGCACTCACCACAAAACGTGATCTGTCTTTCTTAGGTGGCGTTTTGATGGCGGGGTTTGTGGTTCTGCTTATCGGTATGGTTGCGAATATTTTCCTTCAAATGCCAATGCTGTACCTTGCAATGAGCGGACTCTTTATCCTGTTCTCTGTCGGTGCTATTTTGCTAACAACGCAGCAAATTGTGCGTGGTGGTGAAACCAACTACATTTCTGCGACGATCACGTTGTATGTCTCTATCTACAACTTGTTCATCAGCTTACTGAGCATTCTTGGCGTAATGAACGACGACTAAACTCAGTCTGACAACATAAAATAAAAAAGCTCGCAATTCTCTGCGGGCTTTTTTTGTTATTGAGTCAAACAAAAATTTATTGACCCTAGCGCCGACTTCGCTACCCTATAGACCTTTCAACAACTGGCATGACTCTTACACCACTATGTTTGAATACAACGGTAAGCAAATTGAAACCGATAGTCAGGGTTACTTACTTGACTATACCGAATGGGAAGAAGGCATGATTGCGCCTTTGGCTGAACAAGAAGGCATCGAACTGACCCCTGCACATCTCGAGGTTATTCATTTTGTTCGAGATTTTTACGAAGAATTCAATACATCCCCCGCTATTCGCATGCTTGTGAAAGCAATGGAAAAAGCGCACGGGCCGGAAAAAGGCAACAGCAAATACTTGTTCAAGCTTTTCCGTCAGGGGCCCGCTAAGCAAGCAACAAAACTTGCTGGGTTACCTAAACCCGCAAAATGCCTTTAAGACCATTCATCAACGAATTTCAAATCCTTGAAAAGAGGTCGGCTCAAGAGACTCTCGGCTAACCTGCTCTACCCAGGCAGTTCTTGGCCCCTCTTTTAACCATTCAGCAAATTTTTCGACATCCGGTTTATCGCCACTGACCACAACCTCAACATCGCCGTTATTGAGATTTCTCGCGTAACCCGTTAAACCAAACTTTAGACCTTGATGACAAGTTTGGTAGCGAAATCCAACGCCTTGAACCATCCCTTTAACGAGGAACTTTTCACTTTTCAAATCCATATCTCGCTCCTTTATCGTGATCAATAATCTCTTATGTAGTCAGACAGTAGCATATCGATAAAGTGCCTCGAGTTTAAAGGACTCACCGCTAATTTATTTGCTTTTCCTAAGTCATTACTCGACAATACGTCTCCTTTAAAATCGACCAAACAATGCCATGACGCCTGCAATTTATTTAGTCAAAGGACGTGAAAAGTCTTTACGTCGAAAACACCCTTGGATTTTCTCTCGCGGTATTCAACGTACTGAAGGTGATCCCCAACTCGGTGAAACGATTGATGTGTTCGCTCACAATGGTCAATGGTTAGCAAAAGCCGCCTATTCTCCCCATTCACAGATTCGAGCTCGTGTTTGGAGTTTTGAACAAGAAACGATTGATCAAACGTTCTTTGAAAAACGTCTCGCTCAAGCCTTATTGCTTCGTCAGGATATCATTGCCCGTGACGGACTCACTGGTTTCCGTCTCGTTGCTGCCGAATCTGATGGCTTACCCGGTATCACTATCGACAAGTATCAAAATTTCCTTGTCTGCCAATTATTGAGTGCAGGTGCTGAGTATCAGAAAGAGGTGTTGGTCCAAGCGCTACAGTCTCAATTTCCTGATTGCCATATCTACGAGCGCTCTGACGTTGCGGTTCGTAAAAAAGAAGGTCTTGAAGAGCGTGTGGGCGTTCTTCATGGTGAAATGCCTCCCTCTTCAGTTGTCATTGAAGAAAATGACGTAAAAATCAGTGTTGATATCGTTGGCGGACACAAAACCGGGTTCTATCTCGATCAACGCGATAGCCGCCTGCAGTCAATGAAATACGTTAACCAAAAAGAAGTCCTCAACTGCTTTTCGTACACGGGTGGCTTTGGTTTATATGCACTTAAAGGCGGCGCAAAACGCGTGATTAACGCGGACGTATCTCAGCCAGCGTTAGACACTGCCAAATACAACGCTCAATTAAATGAATTTGATATCGCGAAAAAGCGTGCCGTATTCTTAAACGCAGATGTCTTTAAACTGCTGCGGGAATACCGCGATCAGGGAACCAAGTTTGACGTTGTCATTATGGATCCGCCTAAGTTCGCTGAATCTAAAAATCAGCTCAACGGGGCATGTCGAGGCTACAAAGACATTAATATGCTTGCGATGCAAATCCTTAAGCCCGGGGGGACGCTGCTGACTTACTCTTGCTCTGGGCTAATGGACCAAGTCTTGTTTCAAAAAATCATTGCCGATGCGGCAGTCGATGCTCAGCGCAGCGTGAAATTTATTGAACGCTTCGAGCAAGCGGCGGATCATCCAACCGACAGCGCCTACCCTGAAGGTTTTTATCTAAAAGGTTTTGCGTGTAAAGTCTTATAGGGTGATAATCTAATTAATTAATACAAAAGAGATCATTTTGATGAGTAAATTAACTGCCGATCTTCAAGCAAACCTTGAGTTATTTATTAAAGAAACCAAAGAAACCAATTTGGTTTGGGGAATGCGCAACGAGGAAGGTTGGCTATGCTGCGACTCTGTAGAGTTTGAAAATAGCGAAGTCATGCCATTTTGGTCGTCAAAAGAGGAAGCGACCTTACACAATGTGGAAGAGTGGGCAGATTTTGAAGTCGTGGAAATTCCTCTCGATATTTTTGCAGAAGATTGGTTAATCACCCTGGATGAAGATGGGGTGTTGATTGGTACCAACTGGAATAATGAACTGCAAGGCAAAGAGCTTGAGCCTTCAGAATTAGCAAAAATGTACCTTGACTAATCTTGGTTAAAAAAGGGGGCTCACACACTGTGTGAGCCCCCTTTTTATTCGTGTTAGTTACCACAACCCTACTTACTAAGAAGTGCCTGTGTCACAGCTTGACGATTATTGAGATATTCATCCAGCCCCGCTTTACGCAGTTCACATGATGGACAATCACCACATCCATCGCCAATAATACCGTTATAACACGTTAAAGTTTGCTCTCTTACCAAGTCCAGTGCTTGATATTGGTCAGCTAACGCCCAGGTTTCCGCTTTGTTTAGCCACATTAGTGGTGTTTTGATCTCTAAATCACGGTCCATACCTTGAACTAACGCATTATTCATCGCTTTAACAAAGTCATTTCGGCAATCTGGGTAGCCTGAAAAATCGGTTTCACAGACACCAGTAATCACCGTTTGCGCTCCAATTTGATAGGCGTAAATCCCCGCCAACGTCAAAAATAAGATGTTACGTCCAGGAACAAAAGAATTCGGAAGACCATTGTCTTGAAGCTCATGGGAGACCGGAATATCGTCACGTGTTAGTGAGCTGATCGCTAACTCATTCAGCAGCCCTACATCCATTACCTTGTGCGCTTTCACGCCGAGATCGCTTGCCAGTTTCTGAGCGACTTCAATTTCCAGCTTGTGACGCTGTCCATAATCAAAGGTAATCGCGTGGACTTCATCATAATCTTTAAGTGCTTGAACAAGACAGGTGGTTGAGTCCTGCCCGCCGCTAAACACCACAACGGCTTTTTTCATTTGTCTTCCTTACTAAGCGATGCTGAGATATTTGTGAGTTTGAATCGATAAACGCCAGTTACGCTCAATACAGGTGTCGATGCACAGTTGAGTCGCTCTCGGCTTCTGGCTAATGGGTTGCAGTGCGATAATCGTACTGGTAGGAATATTCGCGTTCAACAATAACGCATCCAGTTGATCAATATCTTTTAAGGTCGCCACCGGATGTTTGATCTCATTGGCTCGTCGTAGCGCGTTGTTGAGGACTGGGAGCTTACCCTTCATCGCCACTTTGGGTGACACTGTCACCCAGGTCTGCTCGGACGCCAGCACATTGTTGGTACCGCTGGTTTCAATTTGGCACTGACAGCCAATGGCTTCAAATGCAGCAGTTAATGGTCTTAAGTCATAAATACATGGCTCACCGCCAGTAATAACGATGTGCCGAGCCGTATAGCCCTGTTTCTGGTATTGCTCAACAATTTGCTCGGCACTGCTTGAGCACCATGTTGGCGAGTCTTGCGTTTTCACGATGATCTGTTCAAAACTACGCTCATCTTCTGGCTCGGCAGTCCAAGTCTGTTTGGTATCACACCATGCGCATCCCACAGGGCACACTTGCAAACGTACAAACACCGAAGGAACGCCGGTAAACGTCCCCTCACCTTGGATTGTCTCAAACATTTCGTTAACTTTATACAACGTCAGCTTAGCCAAATTGGTCTTCTCAAAATTTCAGGAACGTGACCTTAATGGAGAGACGAAATAATATCAACCTATTCATCAATTGATAAAATATCTCTGCTAATCTAATCTGCTCTTTTATAGTCAAAATTAAGGTAAGAGATGTACAAACTAATTGCGCTGGATATGGATGGCACGTTGCTGACCACAGACAAGTCTATTTCACCACGAACCAAAAAAGCGATTGCCGATGCACGCGCCAAAGGTGTCACTGTCGTACTTGCCTCTGGAAGACCATTAGAGGGCATCGTCGAAAAACTCGATGAACTCGAAATCCGTGGAAAAAATGAGTTTGTGGCGTGCTTTAATGGCTCAATCATCCGTGAGCTCGATGATAACAAAGTCGTTCATCGTGGTATCATCGATGGTGCCGCCACTAAGCGTGTCGCAAAACTTGCAGAGCAACTGGGCCTCGATTGTCACGCCTTCAGTGAAGAACTGGGGTTAATCGCACCGAGAGCCAGCCGTTATACCGAGCATGAAGCGCACATCAATAACATGTCTTACAGTATTGTCGATTTCGATACACTCAGCGATGACCACCCCATAATTAAAGCCATGATCATTGGTGAACCCGATGCGCTCACTGCGGGGATAACCAAAATACCGCAAGCGTTTTACGACGAATTTACCATTTTGCAAAGTGCCCCTTTCTTTCTTGAGTTCCTAAACCCAGTGAGCAATAAAGGTGCGGGTATTGAAGCGATTGCTAAACGACTTGGCATCGAAGCATCTGAAGTCATTTGTATGGGCGATGCTGAAAATGATCATCATATGCTGGAATACGCAGGGCTTGGGGTTGCCATGGCGAATGCGATGGAAGAAACGAAAAAGATTGCTGACCTAATTACTGATAGCAACGACGATGACGGGGTCGCAAAAGTCATTGAAAACTATATTCTTAACCCAGCTTAACCGCTGTGCTACGAAAAAGCCCCAACTTTGGGGCTTTTTGCGGGTTACAACGGTTCGCTTTTATGACTGCGTAGCGCGCTGATATTAAATACCAACAGTAATAAGGGGAATCGTAATATTTCAGCAACCAGAGACAGCAGACTGCTAGACGATACCAACGTCGCGGAGAACGAAATAATTTCATTCACCAAGACCAATAGCAGCACCATAAACACCATTTCCCGGAAACTGATGAAATCCCCACTCTCTTTACCTGTCCAAATGATGCCGCATGCGGTCAACAACGTTGCCAATAACACCGTAAATGATGGCATTTGAAAGATAAGTGCCAGAACAGCCGCAACCGCGGCGAGCAGAGCCCAAGAAGTACGCGAGCAAATCAACTTTTCAAGATCAAAGCCCGGTTTATCTTCCAATCGAATGATATGCCACGCCGTCAAAATGCCGAATATACTTCCCACCAACATATCAACGATAAACGCAGCGCCGCTATAAAACTTGGCTGTCATGATCGCGATGAGCAAGAAGATAAAAGCCCCGAAATAGCGGTTCAGAGAAAAACGCTCAAACGCGTTCAGTACCAAAATTCCCACACTGCACCATAACGCTAATGCAAGACTTGGCATGCTGAAACCATCACTATGAGAAAGTTCGATAGCCGGAATATAGACATGCGGCCTTGGCAGAGCGAACGTCTGCCGTGCGACAAAACACAATAGTGACGTGATAGCGACCAAATAAAAGACTCGGTAGGCAAAATGAAGACCAAATTGCCAGTAGAGTAATGGAAATATCAAAAGAAATAGCAGTGGATTAGTCAGTTGGTTAAGCATTAGCACCGCACTGTCCCACAGCCAACCCATGCCATCCGGTAGTGATTTTATTGCATGTTGAAATCCAAGGATCCAATTCAGTTCAACTTGGTTAATAACGGGAGCGGCAGCGATTAAGTTACCCACATAGGTCACATTCTGACCTTCTGCTTGGTTAAACAAGGCTTTCACGGTATCCCACTGTTTCGGGTAGCGATAGAGCCCTGAATCCAGCGAGGAAGGCTCAATCAGCATCGCAGAGGACACTTCGACACCATAATGGGGTGCAAACCAGACAGGTATTTCATGACCATCAAGAATGTTGTTGAGCTCGTAAGCAATGACATCCGATTCAGACGCGCACTCATAGAAATAGGCTTGCTCTGTTTGCCCCAACAACTGTTTTACTTTCACTACGAGACCAGTCTCTTCCCAAGTTTCTCGTTGTGCTGTCACTTCCGGTGTTTCGTCGGCCGAAATTGTCCCCCCAGGCAGTGACATTTTGTCGGTAAGAGACTCATGAATTAATACAATTTTTTCATCGGCTCGAACGATACATAACGCCCCTTCAGGCTGTGAGGTAATCGAAGCCTCATCAGCATATGAAGGCAACGCAATAGACAATATTCCCAATAAAAACAGCAGACAGGAAAAAAATACGCGCATTCTTAATTTTTGCTCTAGTTATTTAATGTTTATTCAACAGGTTTTCTTAACCAATGAATATGATGCTCAAAACCCAATTTTTGGTACAAGTTGACCGCAGTTTGATTAAATTGCCACACTTCGACAAAAATCTGCTTGGCGCCATATTCCGCTAGACGTTGTTCAATTGTGGCCATTAACAACCTCGCCACACCTTGATGACGATACTCTGGCAGGACATAAAGCTCATCAATGCTCCCCATAGTGACGGGTTTACTGACCGTAGAGATCAGCTCACAAAAATGCCCAGTCACAAAACCGAGTATTTTACGCTGTTGCTTAACCACAAAAATGAGACATTCGGGATCATCAATATAGCGACTAATGCTTTTTTCCTGTTCGATTTCTTCTGCAGTTTTAAAGTGGTCTGGGCACTGCTGATGATGCTCGTCATGCAACGAAAACATGAGGTCGTTGAGCTGTTCAAGATCGGCAGTTTGAGCAGAAGAAACACCGAGAGTCGGCATGGTTATTAATTCCAATATAATAAACTGATATTCTATATAACTTGCATAAAAAAAGCCTCACATTCTGAGGCTTTTCTTACAACTTCATTCATTAGTTAGGATGAATGCAGTGCTTTTTCAATTTCCGATAAGCTACTAGGGTCATCAATGGTCGAGGGAACGACATATTCTTCGCCATCGGCAATTTGACGAATCACTCGCCGCAGGATTTTTCCTGAGCGTGTTTTAGGTAACCTGTCAACCACCAGTGCATGTTTGAAGCATGCAACAGCACCGATTTCTTCCCTAACCTTACCGACCAATTCCCCTTCAAGCTGCAACGCTTCCACATCAACGCCATCTTTGAGCACCACCAATCCTAACGGCAGTTGACCTTTGAGTTCATCATGGATACCAATCACCGCGCATTCCGCAACAGCAGGGTGCGCGCCAACCACTTCTTCCATTTCTCCGGTTGATAGCCGGTGACCCGCGACGTTTATGACATCGTCAATTCGGCCCATGATGAATAAGTACCCGTCTTGGTCCAAATAACCGCCATCGCCTGAGACATAATAACCCGGGAACTGGCTAAGGTATCCACTTTGGAAGCGATCATGATTACGCCACACGGTTGGTAAACAACTTGGCGGTAGCGGGCGCTTTATCGCAACAAATCCTTGCTGGTTAGGCGCAGCAACTTCTCCTGCTTCGGTTAAAATTTCAACCTGGTACCCCGGTACGGGTTTGGTCGAGGAACCCGCTTTAACCAGTAACGTCTCAAGTCCGATTGGGTTGGCAGAAATCGCCCAACCTGTTTCAGTCTGCCACCAGTGATCAATGACCGGTTTGTGAGTATTCGATTGTACCCATTCAAGTGTCGGTGGATCGAGACGTTCACCCGCCATAAAAATCGTTTCGAGCGCACTAAGATCGTACACATCCAAGCATAATCCTTGTGGGTCTTCTTTTTTTATCGCACGAAAAGCGGTAGGCGCAGAAAACAAGACGTTCACTTTGTATTCCTCACACACACGCCAAAAAGCGCCCGGATCCGGCGTTTTCACGGGTTTCCCTTCAAATAATATGGATGTACAACCATGAATTAATGGCGCATACACGATATAGGAATGCCCAACCACCCATCCTACATCTGACGCTGCCCAAAATACGCCATTTTGAGGCATATTGTAGATAGTCGACATCGAATACTTCATCGCAACGGCATGGCCACCATTATCACGCACGACGCCCTTAGGTTTGCCTGTAGTGCCCGATGTATAAAGAATGTATAGCGGGTCGGTAGCGTTGAGTGGCACACAATCTTGCGGGGATGCTTTCGCCACCAACTGCTGCCAATCGACATCACGCGGTTGGTCGAGTTCAGCGGGGCATTGAGGTCGCTGAAATACCACCACTTGCTCTGGTTTCCAGCGACTGTCCATCACGGCTTTGTCGACCAGCGGTTTATAAGGCAACACTTTATTAATTTCTATACCGCAAGACGCCGTCAATAATAATTTCGGTTCGGCATCCTCGATGCGAACCGAAAGCTCATTGGGGGCAAAACCGCCAAAGACCACAGAGTGAATGGCACCTATCCTTGCACAGGCCAACATAGCCATTACCGCCTGAGGAACCATCGGCATATAGATGACAACACGATCACCCTTTTCAACGCCTAAATCCGTCAACATACCCGCGACGAGGGCTACTTCATCTTTTAATTGCTGGTACGTGTAAACATGCTTTTGACCCGTTACCGGAGAGTCGTATATCAGCGCTTGATACGCTCCCCGTCCTTGTTGACAATGATAGTCAAGGGCCAGCCAAGCCGTGTTCATTTCACCATCAGGAAACCAGCGTTCGATACCATTTTCATCAAGGCAAATGCCTTGCGTCGGAGCGCTAAACCAATCAATTTGCTTGGCTTGTTCCAACCAATACTGTTCTGGCGACGATTGCGCCATGCGATACTCATTCTCGTAAGCCGACATAGAGGTTCCTCCTTCATTCAAGGAGCGCCGCAAATCGCGCTGCGCTCCATGCATGGTCGCTAGTTGATCACCAAAAGATTCATAAATTCATGAACAGGCGTTTGCTCTAGCTGTTTTTGGTCTTTACACAAAGCAAAAATCTGCTCACAGCGACCTTGAGGAAAACGCGTTTGTAAATTGCGGACAAATTTATTCTCAAGAACAGGAATGCCCTCTTCTCGGCGACGGCGATGACCAATCGGGTATTCGACTTCGACTTTGTCACTATGAGACCCATCGCGATAAAAAATTTGAATCGCATTGGCTATCGAACGTTTGTCTGCCTCCAAGTATTCTTGGGTATAACGCTTATCTTCAATAATGACCATTTTGTTGCGCAGCGCATCAATTCGATCATCAGAACGGTGAAACGCATCTTCATAATGCTCGGCAATTAAATCACCATAAATGAGCGGCACAGCAATCATGTACTGTAAGCAGTGGTCACGGTCGGCTGGATTGGCCAACTCGCCTTGCTTGGAAATGATGCGAATCGCCGACTCGTGGGTCGTCACTTCAATGCGCTCGATATCATCTAAGCGATGTTTAACTTGGTCGTGAAGGGTAACTGCACATTCAACGGCGGTTTGTGAATGAAACTCAGCCGGGAATGAGATTTTAAATAACACATTTTCCATTACATAACTGGCGAACGGCTGGTTGACCTTGAAAGAGTCACCGTTAAACAGCACATCGTAATAGCCCCATTTAGGCGCACTGAGTACCGTTGGAATACCCATTTCACCTTTCATCGCGATTAAAGCCAGCCTAACCGCTCGTGAAGTTGCATCACCGGCGGCCCAAGATTTACGCGAACCTGCGTTTGGTGCATGACGGTAGGTCCTTAGTGAGCAACCATCCACCCAAGCATGAGACACGGCATTAATAATCTGTTCTAGCGAGCCTCCTAGCATTTTCGTCACTACCGCCGTTGAAGCCACTCTGACCAACAGTACATGGTCAAGACCTACTCGGTTATAGCTGTTTTCTAGCGCCAAAACGCCTTGGATTTCATGCGCTTTGATCATCGCGGTTAACACATCTTTCATGGTTAACGGCGGCTTTCCTTGCGCCGCTGCAACTCGACTTAGGTAATCAGCGGTCGCCAATATCCCCCCTAAGTTGTCAGAGGGGTGCCCCCATTCTGCGGCCAACCACGTGTCGTTAAAGTCCAGCCAACGTATCATGCACCCGATGTTAAATGCGGCAGTGACTGGGTCAAGTTCATGGGAAGTGCCTGGCACGCGTGCGCCATGTTGTACCGACGTTCCTGGCACCAGAGGCCCCATGTGTTTGGTGCACTCGGGAAAGCGCAGCGCAAGTAGCCCGCAGCCTAATGTGTCCATTAAACAGTTACGTGCGGTGTCATAGGCTTCGCTTGATGTAATCTCAGTTTCATTGACGTAATTCGCAATCTTAACTAATAACTCATCTGGTTGAGGGCGTTCATTCAGTTCTACATTGTGGCTCATGTTCTTTCCTTGTCTTAAAGTTTTAATCTTCTTTGATTAACGCTGTTCAATCGGTAGCCATGCTTGATGCTCTGGACCTTGATAATCGGCGCTCGGGCGAATGATTCGATTGTTCTCACGCTGTTCAAACACGTGAGCAGCCCAACCGGTCAATCGGCTCATCACAAAAATTGGGGTAAACAAAGGCGTTGGAATATCCATAAAGTGATAGGCGGAAGCATGGAAAAAATCTGCGTTACAGAATAAGTCTTTTTCACGCTTCATCACCGCTTCAACTCGCTCGGAAACAGCATAAAGATGGTCATCTTGCGCGCCAAACGACAAGGCTTGAGACCACTGCTTGATCAGTGCGTTACGCGGGTCACTTTCACGGTAAATCGCATGGCCAAATCCCATGATTTTTTCTTTATTTTTGAGCATCTCGAGGATTCGCTGCTCGGCTTCTTCCGGCGTTCGCCAATCTTTTATCATCGCCATCGCCGCTTCATTAGCACCGCCATGTAGCGGCCCACGTAATGTGCCTATCGCGGCGGTAACACATGAATGGATATCCGATAACGTAGATGCGCAGACCCGAGCGGCGAACGTTGATGCATTGAATTCATGCTCAGCATAAAGAATCAATGAACAATGCATGACTTGCTTATGCAGTTCGCTTGGCGTTTTGCCCGTTAACATTTTTAGAAAGTAGCCACCGATTGAATCTTCACTCTGATCGTCGGTGTCAATGCGCACACCGTGATGACTGAAACGATACCAATAGCAAATGATGGCAGGAAAGGTGGCAAGCATACGTTCAGTCGCCGCGAGTTGCTGGCTAAAGTCTTGCTCTTGCTCAAGGTTACCAAGCATTGAACAGCCAGTGCGCATCACATCCATTGGGTGAGCATCGGCTGGAATCAGTTCTAATGCCGTCTTGAGCGCTTGAGGCAAACCACGCAAGGCAATTAATTTCGTCTTATACTGGTCAAGCTCTTGTTGGTTGGGTAAATGTCCGACCAACAGTAAATGAGCCACTTCTTCAAATTGGGCATGATTGGCAAGGTCGCTGATGTCATAACCTCGGTAGGTTAAGCCCGTCCCTGTTTTACCAACAGTACACAACGATGTTGTGCCCGCACTTTGACCGCGCAGCCCTGCGCCGCCTAACTCTTTTTGTGGCATGTTGAACTCCTTTTCAGACCGATTGCATAGCTCTCTTTGGAGCAATTTTTAGTCAATCAGCCCGGTTTCACGTTATTGGATTAGGTTGATGTAGATATGGGTGTAGTAACCGCGCCTCACTCGGAAAATAGTCTGTCTAATTTTTGCTCGTAGTCGTGGTAATTCAGATAATCATAAAGCTCACTGCGTGTTTGCATTTGCTCAAGTAGCGCGCTCTGATTTCCTTCTGCCAGCAAGTGTCGATACACGCGTTCAGCGGCTTGGTTCATGGCACGAAATGCACTCAATGGGTATAGAACCATGTCAACGCTGACCTCAGCGAGTTGGTCACAGCTATATAGAGGGGTCTGACCAAACTCCGTAATATTGGCAAGTATCGGAACTTTTTTACCTGTTGCTTGCTGCAATGCATTGGAAAACTGAAGATATTGATTGAGCTCGGTCATGGCTTCAGGAAAAATCATATCAGCGCCAGATTCAACATAAGCAATAGCGCGCTCGATCGCACTGTCCATACCTTCTACAGCCAGCGCATCGGTTCTTGCCATGATGACAAATTGTTCATCACAACGGGCATCTACCGCTGATTTAACGCGGTCAACCATTTCCTGAGTCGAAACAATCGCCTTATTCGGCCGGTGTCCACAACGCTTTTGTGCCACCTGGTCTTCCATGTGCACCGCTGCGGCTCCCGCTTTCTCCATCGCTTTAATGGTTCGCGCGATATTAAACGCGCCGCCAAATCCCGTATCAATATCGACAAGCAGGGGTAAATCACTTGCATTGGTGATACGCTCTACATCAACCAGCACATCGTTCAATGTGGTGATGCCTAAATCTGGTAACCCGTACGACGCGTTAGCGATGCCGCCGCCAGATAGATAAATCGCTTGATGCCCTATTTGCTTGGCCATCAGCGCGCAATACGGATTAATCGTACCGACGATTTGCAGCGGTTTATTCCGCTCTAACGCTTGTCGAAAATGACGCCCTGGTGAAATGCTCATCGTGACTCTCCTGTGAATGAATTCAAATGAAATCGTGGTTATGTGCTGTGTTCGTCCAGCCGAATTTGCTGCTCTATTAAATCTCTACTGCGAGAAATGTGACGTCTCATTAGCAGCTCAGCTAACTCTTCATCGCCCTGTTCAATCGCCTGCAGGATAAATTTATGCTCCTGCAGCGCCTCTGTTGGCCTAGAGTGAGAACGGGGGGATTGGAAGCGATACATGCGAAGTAAGTGGTAAAGCTCATCACACAACAATGTGGTCAATTGCTGATTACGGCTGGCTTTGATAATTTGATAGTGGAAGTCAAAGTCACCTTGTTGATGAAAATAGGAAGCCCCTTCAACTTGCTCAATATGTTCAGAGTGCGCCGCCAACACCGTTTTTAGTGCTTGCAGTTCCTTGGGGCGAATATGGCGAGCAGCTAGACGGGCCGCCATCCCCTCGAGCGCTTCACGCACTGCGTACAGTTCAACAAGCTTAGTTAGCGTCAACGTGGTGACCCGAGCGCCGACATGAGGAATGCGTTCAATCAGCCCTAGCCCCTCAACACGCATTATCGCTTCCCGTAGTGGCCCTCGACTCACCTGCAAGCGCTTAGCTAATTCAGGTTCAGAGATCTTAGCGCCACTAGGAACACTACCACTAACAATACTCTCAATCAGGTATTCGGTTAGGTTAGCCGACTTCGTTAGCTCCTTGGCTGTCATGTCTATGGATGTAACAGAGTTCATTCGTAACGCCTCAAAAATTTGTCGACAATAAATAGATAACACCCCAAAAATAACCAACAAAATGGCAATATAAAAGAACATTGTCGACAATTAAGACTAATGTCTTAGCCGACATGGCAGGCTGATTTACCTAGGTTTTTGATTTAGTGATGAAAGGAAGAGCAGTATTAGGATAAGGGGCTGAGGACATCGTTGGGCTATTCGACTTTAGTCAAATGACATCACTGATTATGTCCCCATTAAACGCACGTGAATGATGACTATTGCTTCCCGACTTAGGTTAACAAGTCACAGAACTGTTAAATCATCAATATAATCAATAAGTCCGCTTGAACTCATGGCTATTTTCATGCCTATACTCTGTTAAGCTCTTCTATTGCGGTAGTATTTTTTAGAGCATATACTCTAATCATTTTCAGCCATTAGGTAGGTTAATGCGACAACTTTTGGTTCTTATCGGTTGTTTTGGTGCGATAGCGCCTAGCATAAATGCGGCAACCATTAGCTTTCCCCAAGCTTGGGAAATAGTGCAACAAGACAATAACTCCTTAGCGGCTGAACGCGCTAACGTTGATCGCTATCAACATCTGCAAGAGGCGAGTTCTGCACGTAACTGGCCATCAATAACGGTGGGCGCCAATTACACCTATTTGGATCAGGATGTGACGTTGTCGGGGCGTCAGATTGTCAACAGTACGGGCGCGAACATCACCTTGCCACCGAGTGTTGCAGCATCCGATTTAGGCGCGGTAATCAGCGGGCTTGGCGATCTCACGTCAACCATCACAGAGCGGGATATTTTCAGCTCGTCAATACGCGCCATGTGGCCAATTTTCACTGGCGGTCGAATTAGTGCTGCGCAATCGGCAGCAACAGGTCAAACGCAAGAAGCACAAAGCCAACTGGCGATGGAAACACAAGCGCGATTTGAAGATTTGAGCAAATACTATTTCAGTGTGTTACTTGCACAAGATGTCCTTCAGACACGTAACTTAGTGGTAAAAGGCTTAAACCGCCATTATGAGAATGCATTAAAGCTTGAACAGCAAGGACAAATCGCTCGAGTTGAACGCTTGCAAGCTGAATCCGCCCTCGACCGAGCGACCATTGAACAAAAGAAAGCCCGGAATAATCTAAAAATCGCCCAAAATGCGCTCACTCAAATATTAAATCAAAATGTGATGGTTGAACCCGGTGACTCACTTTTTACCAATGATCACCTTCCGGCAATCGACACCTTTGTGACCCAAACTTTAAACACCTATCCTGGGCTGGCTTTGCTCGATGCAAAAGAAAAACAAGCACAAAGTCTTATAAAAGCCGAGAAAGGTAAGTATTACCCAAATGTCTACCTATATGGGGATTACAGCTTGTACGAAGATGACTCCCTAGCCAGTCAACTTAAGCCAGATTGGCTGGTGGGCATCGGTGTTAGTATCCCGCTAATTGATAATTCCGGGCGGGGAGATAACCTTGCCGCCGCGCACAGCGCGGTACTTCAAGTTCGACATAAACGTGCTCAAGCGAAACAAGACCTCAACGTATTGGTACAAAAAACCTACTACCAAGCACAACAAGCACAAGAAGAAGTGAGTGGTCTCACCTCTAGCCTGCGCTTAGCCAAAGAGAACCTAAGGTTACGTCAAAAGGCATTTTCGCAAGGGTTATCGACGTCCACCGATGTGGTTGATGCAGAACTCAATCTAGCAAGCGTCAAAACACAGCAAGCAACCGCAAAGTTTCATTACGTAACGGCACTTTCACGATTACTCGCTCTTTCGAGCAATATGAACGACTTCGCTCAATATCAAATCCGTTCAACCGCCTATCAGCCAACATCTACACATTAAGGAATTACAATGAAATCGCTTAAAGTCACCTTACTTAGTGTATTTAGCCTTATCTTGGTTGCTTGGATTGGATGGAGTTTCTACCAAGCTTATCAACCGCAGCCTATAAAAATTCAAGGGCAAATTGAGTCCCAGCAATACAGCATCTCGTCAAAAGTGGCTGGACGTATTGATAAAGTCTTTGTACGTAAAGGCGATCAAGTCCAAACGGGACAACTCATTTTCACTCTTCACAGCCCTGAAATTGAAGCAAAACTCCAACAAGCTCAAGCGAATAAAGCCGCCGCGGGGGCCCTTGCTCAAGAAGCACAACAAGGAGCCCGCCAGCAACAAGTTCAAGCGGCAAAAGATCAATGGCTTAAAGCGAAAGCGGCCACCGACCTCAGAGAGAAAACCTACCTGCGGGTGAACAACCTTTATCAGGATGGGGTCGTGGCAGAACAAAAGCGCGATGAAGCGAAAACCCAGTGGGAAGCGGCAAAGTACACGGAAAGCGCGGCTTACCAGATGTATCAAATGGCGCAAGAAGGGACACGTGATGAAGAGAAACAAGCCGCTTCAGAAAAAGAACGCATGGCAGCGGGTGCCGTTGCGGAAGTTGAAGCGTATGCACAAGATACACAAATCGAGAGTTGGTTTGAGGGCGAGGTTTCTCAGGTGTTGTTACAAAGTGGAGAATTAGCGCCGCAAGGTTTTCCTGTGGTCACCGTTGTTGATCGTGAGGATTCATGGGCAGTATTCAATGTCCGTGAAGATCATTTAATGCAGTTTAAAAAAGGTCATACCTTTCAAGCGTTTGTTCCTGCACTTGACAAAAACATTGAATTCAAAGTGACGCATATTGCGCCAATGGGCGATTTTGCCACTTGGCGCTCTACCGATTCATCCCAAGGCTTTGATTTACGCACATTCGAAGTCGAAGCGCGCCCAACCCAGAATGAACAAGCTTTGCGTATGGGTATGAGCGTGGCGGTTGAACTGTAACATGACCGCAAGTTTCACTCAGCAGTGGCACATTGTCCGCCACGATAAATGGCTATTGGCGTGCTTAACTTGGTTACCGGTGATGTTGTCTCTATCAATCTGGGCAATATTCAGTGCCGGTATTGCACATAATTTGCCAGTTGGGGTCGTTGACTTAAATCACAGTCGCCTATCTCAACAATTGGTGCGCAACGTGAATGCCAGTCCTACGATGAACGTTACTCAGATGCCGAATGATGTTTCGTCTGCCAAACAAGCGCTTATCGAAGGTGATATTTATGCCTATCTGGTTATTCCTGTCGATTTTGAAAAAGACACGGTAAAAGGCCTATCTCCGCAAGTGTCTGCGTTTTACAACAGTCAATATGTATTGGTGGGAAAACTGATAAACTCGGCCCTCACACAAGCGCATGCGACCTTTAACGCACAAATTGAAACATTGAGTGGCCTATCACAAGGAAGCCAAACTCTATCAGGTGCCATGGCACAGGCGGTACCCATTCAGACTCAAATTACCCCTCTGTTTAACCTCAATTCCAACTATGCGCAGTTTTTGGTCACTGCCATCGTACCAGCACTGTGGCAGATCATGATGGTGGTGGTGACCATTATGATTCTAGCGGCCAACCATCAGCATCAATCACTAGCATGCTGGTTGGGGCCAAAACCATTGCGTCACGTTGTCACAACTATAGCGCCCTACTTCCCTATATATGCGTTACATGGCGCATTATTTTTGGCTTGGTTTTACGGTGTTGAACATTGGCCATTTCATGGTCAATTCGCTTTGGTCATTTTGGCGCAGTGGTTCACAGCCATAGCGTGTATGATCATGGGGGCCTTTTTCTACTTTTTAACGCTTGATACCGCGAGAGCCATGAGTTTTGCTGGCGCTTTTACTGCGCCCAGTTTTGCATTTATGGGTATCACATTTCCCGTTACCGACATGGGGCCACTTGCTCAATTTTGGCGAAGCTTGTTACCCGTCAGTCATTATATTCAGGTGCAGGTCGCGCAAAGCAGTTATGGCGCAGATTTAATATCGACATTGCACAAGTTGATTCCCATGCTGGGGTATAGCCTCCCGTTATTATTGATATCACTGCTGATTACTTGGCAACGGACTAAGCAGGAAAAAGCACGATGAGCTTCTGGACATTAATTAAGCTGGAATTCAAAGCGATATTTGCAAACCCTGTCGTGGTATTAACCGTGTTCGGCGGTGTTGTGTTTTACTCTTTGCTCTATCCTCTGCCCTATCAGCAGCAAACACCTCAACAACAAAAAATAGCGATCGTCAATCTGGATCAAACCGCGACGAGCTATCATCTTGAGCGTATGGTTGATGCCACGCCACAAGTGCAGGTTATCAAACGAATGCACTCGATTGCGCGTGCAAAACAATCATTCTTAGATGGGGAGATCAGTGGCTTACTTGTTATTCCCAAAGACTTTTATAAACACTTGATGTTAGGGAGTAGCCCAACCCTATCTTATGCTGGTGATGCGTCGTACTTTTTAGTCTATGGAACCGTGGTTGAAGGATTAGCCAAAGCAGGCGGGACACTAGCGGCTCAGGCTAAAGTCACTCGCCTACTGAATGATGGAGTCCCGCTTGAAAGGGCCCGTCAGCAGTACGCCCCAACAACCCTAAACTTAAAGCCAACCTTTAACCCACAAATGGGGTACTTAGACTATGTTGTTCCTGCGGTTTTTGTTCTGATTTTGCAGCAGACTTTAGTGATGGCGACCGGGCTGATGGTGGGCACACAACGAAATAATGATGGTTACTGGCGAAACACCTCTCCCATCAAGTTGATGGCAGTTCGCAGCTTCGTCTTCGTGTGTATTTATTATGTGCTGGCGATGTTTTATTTTGGGTCACGCTTTGCAGCGCTTGACGTTAATCGGCTGGCTAGTATTTCCGAACTTATTACCTTCATTTTGCCATTTTTCCTCGCATCAAGCTTCATAGGTATTTGGTTGGGGGCACTCACACCAAGGCGTGAGTTGGTCACGGTGGTTGTATTAGTGAGTTCGATGCCATTAATTTTTAGCGCAGGATTTATTTGGCCAGTTGAATCCATCCCTAACTTTATCGTGATCGCTTCCCAATTTTTCCCTAGTACCTCGGCGATCACTGGATTACTGCGCCTCAATCAAATGGGCTCAGAGTGGAGACAAATTGCATTACCTTATATCATTCTTTGGACTTTGGTGAGTTTTTGGGGAATATTGGCATATTTACAACTAAAGCGGCAATTTCGCTCTGTGCACTGATTGCGGTTAAATTTTTGTCATAACCTTCTGACATCCATTCATTTATCGTCAGTTTTCGTTAACATCTATCGCTCACAAATATGTGTTCCGTTTTGTATACATAGGCAACGAGCGAAAACAATGGTTTCTCAATCTCTGTTTGCATCGCTTGGCACGGGTACCAAGTCACTTTTGGCTTTTTTATTGATACCTCTAGTCATTGTGATGCCTGCATCTCTATACATAACTTATGATAGTGTCACTCATAACCTTCAATCGAAAGCGCAGACGTACCTAAACCGTATGGATGACGTTATTACTCAATTGCATGAAGAAAACCAGCAAGCGATTGAAAATAATGACGACTGCATGACAATTCGAGAAAGCATGTTAGATGCGAGCCCACTACGAGAACTTATCTTACTAAGCGATGATATGGCGGTATGCTCCTCGAAACGCGGTATGGTCATTTCCAATATCAGCCCTATTCTCGACCAGCAAACTCAAGCGCAGTCATCCATATTTTTCTATGATAATAATGACGACCCACACCAAAGAACCTTGGTTGTCATGGACCACAGCCCTAAAGGGACTGGCGCACTTGCCCTGGTAGACAAAAACTATCTGATTGACCGCCTAGGCCCAATCGCCAGCGATCAAGTGAGTTACGTCACTTTTAAACTGGGTGACAAAACCTTTCCAAAGGAAAATCCATATCATGAGGCGACATTTTCGCAACTAGAACACTCTGAGCGCTACAACTACTCGGTGCTGCTCAACGCCAACAGTAACTATGTATTTCGCCGCGCCTCATACGCCGCCTTCTTTTGCATTCTCGTTTCGCTGATGATTTCGTTTGCTTTGCTCATCGCTAACCATCGCTATCATCAACGCCACAGTTTGGCTTATGACTTACGCAAAGGTATTCAACGCCGCGAGTTGTTTGTCATGTATCAACCCATCGTGAACAGTGACAACAATGAGATTGAAGGAATCGAAGCCTTAGTGAGATGGAAGCACCCGGATATGAACTTGGTCCGTCCGGATATTTTTGTCCCTTTGGCCGAGCAGCAAAACTTAGTAAATAAAATTACCGATCTTGTACTTGAAGAGAGTTTACACAACTTAAAACAAATTGACCGCACAGCATTGAGTGCGCAGCCTGCGTTGCACCTTGGGGTCAATGTCGCGCCACAATATCTTCACCACCCAAATAACATCGATAAATTGGTTGAGTACGCCAACGCTTTTGAAGCCTTAGGCTTTACCTTAACGGTTGAGATTACAGAGCGTCAAGTACTCGACCATACGGGCAGAGAAACCCTTAAAGTGTTGCGAAATCATGGCGTAGCAATAGCCATTGATGATTTTGGGACTGGGCATACCTCACTCTCCGTGATTCAACAAACCCAGTTTGATTATTTGAAAATTGATAAATGCTTTATTGATAGCATTGGCCTAGACACCGTCAACACGCCGGTTCTCAATACCATTGTCGATTTGGGCCACCGTTTAGGAGTAAAAATCATCGCTGAAGGTGTTGAACAAAGCCTGCAAGCTGAGTATTTGAAACAGGTAAACGTCCCACTGTTACAAGGGTATCTGTTTAGCCATCCCATTGATATTTCAACGTTAAAACACTTGTTAAGCGTAGAGCCGAATCCCGCCTAGGCAGCCATGTTGGCTAAAACCCGCGGCGTTTCCAAAATTGGCTTTCGTCGCACGCGCAAACGTGGAAGACTTTTTCTGCAATCACGCGTCCGTTCATGGTCAACGACATGCGCCACTTTCCAAGTTTATCCTCAATCGGTTCCCAGATGGTATCACCAAGATAGAAATCCCAATCGTTACTTCCAACATGAATCTCACCGGTAAATGGTTCCAGTAACTCCCCGCGCTTGCTCAAAATACCGGGATGTTCAATACAGTATTCAATCACAACACCCTTGGCTTTTTTTATGTTCACCACAAAACCAAACTCGATGTCGATATCAGCCGTCACATCGGTCGTAAAATCTTGAATTTTCGGAAGATGTTTTGAATTCGAGTCCCATTGGGTGTAAATACCATATGACGTCATTTCTATGACTGGCGAGCGTTTGGCCATGATTGCCACCGTTTTTTCATTGATTGAATGGTTTTGTCACTAACGCCATGAATATTGGGGTACTGTTCATGGCATTCGATAACATCTAATTGTGCACCGAAACGCTTAGCGAGTTTGGCATAGGGTGCGATTTCCCAGCGACGCACAAACGTATTAGCGACGACGACACTTTCTCCACGCGCCAGGCTTTGCTGAGTTTGCTGTCGGCACCAATGATGTGCTTGCTCAAGCTTATCTGGGCGAAAATGATAACACCCTTGGTTATCAATAAAGTACATATCCGCTTCATAGTGTGGGATACCCATAGAGCGAGCTAATGTACTTTTACCCGAGCCCGGCAAGCCGCGAATCAATGTTAGCGTTAATCTCATAGCGCACTTATATTGCTTTAAGGGCGTGCATAATAACGTAAAAAGACCGCGATAAGCTATCGACATCCTTTGAACTTTACGCTAAGTTTGGAGGTATAGACGTCTAGACTACTTAGGGAGCAAGTTGTGCCGATTAAAATTCCTGATCAATTGCCAGCCACCGATGTGCTGCGCCAAGAAAATATCTTTGTGATGTCAGAGTCTCGCGCTTTGACTCAGGGCATCCGTCCTTTGAAGATTTTGATCTTGAATCTAATGCCAAAGAAAATTGAGACGGAAACGCAGTTTTTACGCTTATTGTCGAACTCGCCACTTCAACTGGATATCGAGTTGTTACGTATCGATGATCGTCCAAGCAAAAATACGCCCGAAGAGCACCTCAACACCTTCTACCGCCAGTTTCAAACTATCGAGCATCGCAATTTCGACGGCTTGATCATTACGGGAGCACCGCTTGGCTTAGTTCAATTTGAAGACGTCCTCTATTGGGATCATCTCAAAACCATTATGAATTGGGCGAAAGACCACGTCACCTCGACGCTGTATGTTTGTTGGGCTGCTCAAGCAGGCTTAAAGCTCCTGTATAACTTGCCCAAACGCACACTAAAAGAAAAGTTATCTGGTGTATATCATCATCAAATCCAGCATCAATTTCATCCTATTTTGCGCGGCTTTGACGACACTTTTTTAGCCCCACACTCGCGCTACGCGGATTTCTCACCTGAGTTTCTGGCGGAGAATACGGACTTAGATATTCTTGCTACCTCAGATGTCGCTGGCGTATACCTAGCCGCAACCAAAGATAAACGTAATGTGTTTGTGACAGGCCATCCAGAATATGATGCCAATACACTGCATAACGAATATGTTCGCGATCTTGGTGAGGGCATGGAGCCAAACATTCCGGTCAATTACTACCAAAATGACAACCCGGATAACCCACCAAGTGCGACTTGGCGTAGCCATGGGCATTTGCTATTTGCCAACTGGCTTAACTACTGCGTTTATCAGCAAACGCCATACGATCTCGATCATTTCAGCGAATCGAATTTCACAAAAGACGATTAAGAAGTTTGAGATAAAACTGTGTTGTCACTCCAAAGGTCGCAAACTGCGGCCTTTTATTTTGCAGAGTATACCGTCACGTTGACTCGCAACCATACATATTGGCTGATCGTGAGCAGCTAAGCACCAGTTAAGATAAAGCGGTTTGAAATGAGGAGTGTCTATGCGCCACATTGCGCTATTTATCATGACTATGCTGCTGAATACTGGCTGCGCAAATGTGTCGAGCGCTGAAAACGCAGAGCGAGAAAACAAAGCAAACGCGCGTATCGCACTAGGACTTGCCTATTTAAAACAAGGCGATCACACCAAAGCTTGGCAAAATTTACTTGTCGCCCAAAATCATGCTCCTCGCTACCTACATACTCAGTTAGCTCTTGCTCATTATTATACCCAAGTCAATGAGTTAGAACGTGCAGAAAGCCTTTATTTGCAGACGCTCAAGGATCACCCAAATAACGGTGATGTGATGAATAACTATGGTACGTTTTTATGTCACAAAAAGGATTATCAACACGCACAGCGCTGGTTGTTAAAAGCGATCAAGCAGCGTGACTACGTATCCGTTGCGACCAGTTATGAAAATATGGGGCTTTGTGCATTAAAAGCACATCACGACACAAATGCCATGACCTACTTCGCGCAAAGCGTGAAACATGACCCAAGGCAAATTCGCGCTTGGCAACACTGGATTGCTTTACTGATTCAACATCAACGCATTTCGCAGGCCGAGCAGCAACTCAAAACATATCTTACGTATCATGGCGCCGATAAATACTACACAGCGATGATGCTCTTGGTTAACGCCGCTTTGAATAATGAGTTTGTCGCCGACGACGAACACGATGTCGACGTTGAATCGAGCGATACTCTAAAAATATAATTCGTATGAAGGCAAATAAGCCTAGTATGAATAACCCGGCGAATAACCATAGAAAGCTTGAGCAGATCCAATCGGGCTCACAAGGCATATAGATTTCAAATTCCATACGCCCTCCTCAATGGAACTAAATATCATCAATAAGTTTAGCACTTATACTTGAACCATTGATGACGCTGCTCAGGCGTTTTAAACGTCCATGCCACGAAGCGACTGACTTTTTGCCCCTGTTGCATTTCAACGACTTTCGCTTCAACAGCCCCTACCGATTGTAACTGTTTTTTCAACCAGCGAACGTTCTCCTTTTTTGATAGAAGTGTTGAAAACCATGCCACTTGCTGAGCGTACAATCGGCTCTCTGTCGCCATCTGCTTAACAAAAGTGGCTTCTCCGCCCGGACACCATAGCTCTGCTTTTTGGCCTCCGAAATTCAGAGTCGTATTTTTTGCCTCTGTTGCAGATGTTCCTCGCCGTTTGACTTTATTCGCCGCCAAATTACGTTGTTTACGTTCACTGCCTTGTGCCGCTTCCTGTTCTGAGCGGTGAAAAGGAGGGTTACAGGTCGTAACATCATAAAACTCCCCAGGGCGAATAACATTGGCAAACATCGAAGTGCGGTCACTTTGCAACCTGCATTCAATCTGTCCCTTAAGCCGTGAGTTTCGCTCAACGATTCGCTGCGCGTTTTCGACCGATATAGGGTCAATATCGCTGCCCACATAGCGCCAACCATAAGCACGAACACCAACGATGGGATAGATACAATTAGCACCAACACCAATATCCAACGCGTTAATTAAACCGTGCTTGAGCCCTTTACACTCCGAAGTTAAAACGTCAGCCAGTCGGTGAATATAATCGGCGCGCCCAGGGATAGGCGGACACAAAAAACCTGAAGGAATTTGCCACTCTGTAACACCATAATAATGTTTGAGTAGTGCTTTATTCAGCAAAATTACCGATTGGGAATTTGCAAAATCAATACTTGACTCCCCTTTCGGTGTGGTGATGATGTGAGCTTTAAGTTCAGGAAGCTCTTTGACCAAAACGGAGAAGTCATAGCGCCCTTGATGAAGATTACGTGCATGAAGGCCCGGCTTTGACTTGATCACCGTCCATTTCAGCGGCGCGGAAGCGCTTTGAGAAGTAGCTTGCGGTGAACGTTGAGTCATGATCTTTCCTCATTCAATTCCTGACAAATCAAAAATAACCGAGCATCAAGCTCAAGCTGATGATAGTCAGGCAGCATATGGCAACACAGTTGATAAAAGGCTTTATCGTGCTGTTTCTCTTTAATATGGGCTAACTCATGGACCACCAGCATCCGCAATAACGGTTCAGGTGCTTTTTTAAATACACTCGCAATACGGATTTCATTCTTACTTTTAATTTTATTGCCGTGTACTTTCGTCGCATAAGTATGTAGTCCCAGAGCATTATGAATTAAGTGAATTTTACTATCATAAATCGCTTTACTAAGCGGGGAGCTCTTTCTCATGTAACGATTTTTAATCGCCATGGTGTATTCAAATAACGCTTTTTCACTTTGAATTTGGTGTGTCTCTGGATATTTACGCTCAAACCAGACACTCAGTTGATCACTTTCAATTAAACGACTAACCTGCTCGATAATTGTTGGGGGATAGCCTTGAATATACTTTAAGGATGGGTGCATAACGTTTGCCTAAACAGGTTCACCACAAAAAACGGCGCCAAGTGTACCTTATTCTCACTTGCCATTCATCGCCTTTCGGATAGACTCTGACTCTTCAACATGCCTGAGGAATAAAATGAAACGCGTGGATTTATTTGTAGATGATTAAACTTAATAAAATCAATATCTTATCTTAAAACCCAATAACAATGGCGATTAAGTGGCGACAGATATAAATTAGATAAAATACGGCGGCTTAGGATCCACTTTGACAATGTGCTTCTCTAGCACGAACTGTTGGTTCTTATATTTGATGTAAGGGTATGCAAAAGGGAAATACCCTTGTTGGCCACAGTTAGTACATTTATGGCCCCAACGGTTTGGTAGTGGGTCCATAGAGTTATCGACTCGATCAACATGTCTATCCAAAGGGAGTGTGGCAAACTCACTTTTGGACGAAAGCGATTTTGGATTGTAAAGTAACTACGTTACTTTACAATCCAATGTCTTAATGTGCTTATTTGATGATCAGAGTAATCAAAAATTGATACTTGTGAAATGATTTAGTTTCAGTTGTTTTGGTAGAGATCAAGTGTGGTGAGTACATAGCGCAAACTGAAAGGCTTTTGCAATTTGTGCTGTATTTTCATGACTTCCTGTTTGTTGATACCCTGCATTCGGTTCGCTGCCAACTCATCTAATGGAGTGATTACTTCCTGATATTCAAACGCTATCTGTTTATTGTCATCTTGAGCAATAGCAGCTTTAAGCTGAGCGATTTCATCTTGCGTACACAGGTTTTGGTTATAATTGTAGACGTAACCAATCACAGAGCGTTTGTCCTCAAAACTAAGCGAATCGAACCATTCATTGGTAGGGAATGGAACAGTGTTGGCCTCAGCGAAATCGACACATTCGTTGTATCGTTCATCCCACGCTTTTGCGGCATTTTCACTGGTCACTTGCGTTTGAGCGCAAGCTGTCACGAATAACGCTACGCACATTATAGAAAAGAATTTATTTAGCGGCTTCACTTACACAACTCCAAAACTTTCTTTCTTCACCATATGAATACAATTCTTGTTCGTTGGCTATCATAAAGACATTTCTTCGAACGAATTTATTTGCTGAACTCATAGCAGAGATAAACGTATCCCAATCATGTTCGCGTATGGTTATCATTGTCTCAAAAGGAGACTTAGTGACACTAGGAGTCGCGAATATCGAATAAAAAGGAGTCGCAGCGAGTATCCCCTCAAGTAGAGTACCCCTTTCGAGAGTATCTTTGATATCGCCAACTGCTCGCATACTATTTTTACTGAGCTTTAGATTGTTGATATCGCACATTCCAATTCTAGCCAAACTGAACCTCATTTTTTAGAAAAGTTTTATACATAATACCAAACCCCTGAGTTTAAATTTAACCAAATAATTAGTGATATTAACTAATTATTTATTGATTATGACAAGAGATTGAAGTCAGCTTGCAAAAATGGTGCACCTAGACTCAGCTCCCTAGAATCACTGTACTAGGTTAAACTGTAACGTTTGACTCTAAGATGAAAGGTAATTCTGTGAAGCTCTGAGGCAAAACTGAGTCAGCGCATAAGATATACCATGACAAAAACATCGAAACATTTTGAAAAAATGTTTTTGGACTCGAACTCTTCTACAACCCCTGCCACTCAATGGTTCTTAGCATTTTATGCAGATCATTCACTACACTAACAAGATCATCCCAAAAGCCACGAAAAATCATGGAACTCTTATTTTTCATAGAGTTAAGAAAGACAAACAGATCTTTAGAGATCTTCATTTTTTCAATTGACTGAAAAAAACTGAAATGATTGAAATTTTTTAGAACCCTATCTAGAGGGTAAATTGAAATGGGTACCCTACTCTACAGCCCAATAATATAGGGCTCTCAACGGATTACGAGCCCTATACAAATAGCCAGATTTTTCGTAACAACAAAACTGAAAAAAAAGTGATCGAAAAACCTCGCAGCCGGGTGAGGTGAGTGCGAATTTCGTGACGTTGACGTGCCATTGCGTGGTGTAATGAAATCTTGGGACAGGAGAAAATAACGAAAGGCTCTAACTAAGAGTGAAAGAGCCCTATTTAGTAAGAATCAGTAGAATCACAATGGTAAGAGATAATATCTAGTTCAGTAGTGATAGCGGCAGGATAGTATGGTGATAGCATGGTCATCAACGGCGTAAACCAATCGGTTGGTATCATCAATACGGCGTGACCAAAAGCCCGCTAAGTTTTCTTTTAAAGGTTCTGGCTTACCAATTCCTTCAAATGGTGAGCGCTTTACATCATTAATAAGCTTATTGATGCGCTTTAAGGTTTTCTTATCTTGAGTTTGCCAATAGAGATAATTTTCCCAGGCTTCGTCTGTCCAGGATAATAGGCGTTGGCCATTACTCATCAATTAGCTCTCGCGCCGTTGTTTTGCCAGCTCGATACTGCTCTATAGAGCGATTCAAATGCTCAGCATTTTTAGGCGAACGAAGCAAATGGACAGTCTCCATTAAGCTGTTGTAGTACTCTAGTGACATCACAACAGCGTCTTCTGAATCACGGCGAGTAATGACCGTCGTATCGGCGTCATTAACAACACTGTCTAAAACCGCTTTCAGACCATTTCTTGCTTCCGTAAAAGATACGATTCTCATAGAACCTCCACATGTACATATAATGGGACAAGTATAAGTCCAGAGCTCGAACATGTACAGCATATAGAACATGTAAAACATAAAGAATCGCTGAGACGACTTATGCGAGACAGTATCAAGAAAGCCCCCAACTAAACAGTTAAGGGCCTTGAGGGTAATATATGAAATGGTTTAGACCTCTAGGAGGTTCGGACAATCATTCACTTCTTATCTTTTTAAATTCATCCAAAACATCGAATGTATTTGAAAACAGATCAGTACTAGATAGACGCTTTATTTCATCAAGAAATTCTTCTGTCACAATCTCATGATGGAGTGAAATCACACGGTTCTCCATCAAGCCTAAGTAAGCATCTAACGGTTGACGATTACCTGTTTGTTGGTACACAAGGTAAATTTCATACAAATATTCTTTTTCTTGCTCCGCTACGCATTTTCTTAAAGCTGAATCTTTAAGCATTAGCAACGCAATTTTTAAAGAGTAATCATCTAAAGATAGCAACCAGTTATCTTCAACGGTTTTGAGTGAGGTTTCGTTCTGCTGACAAATAGCTGTCTGCGTATTTAATTGCTCAAAAGCATCTTCAATTGAGGCATTAGCACTAAAAGCGATCAAGCCTGAGAGAATAACACTAGCGCGTAGCATCGTAGACACGCCCCCAAAATTTAGCTTCTTTACCACTAGAAAAAAGTCGTGCTTCATCCGCAACCTTGTTGACTTCATTTTTAGTAATGATGTGAGAATACATCATTACCTCACCAAACAAATTCCAACCATGTTCAGAAATAGCTTTAAGACGTTTTCCTACACTCATTCGGCCAGAGAAAAGCTCAATAAATTGGCTTGATGCAACTGACGTCGCCAGTAGTTTTCCTAAAGCTAATTTACTTTCGATACGATCCAAGTAGCCTTTCATCTTTGGTGTCATTACCATTTCGTCAATTTTGCAATACGTCAGCACAGTGAAAACGGTTACGCCTAAATTAATATAATTTATATAGGCAACATATTATATATGCATCAGTGCCTTTGCACGCCTAATTCGATAGTCATTCCAAGTATATTGGTAGTCATTATGCCTACAAAAATAGTCAATATGAACAATTACTTAACAATCATAAAACAGTATAATGCACAGCAAGTTAGTAACAAAGGAACCATAGATGTCGACGTCATTTATATCTAGTGCTGTAGAGCAGATTTACGGGCAAATATCAGGTAAGCAGAAAGCAAATGAGTGGTACAAACTACTTGTCCCAGAACTCCATGAAGCACTTGAACGAGGTACTCCTTTATCAGACCCTCAACTAAGAAAGTTAGTAGAGGCAATTACCAACCTTGCCCCAATGGGAGCTAAGCGCAATAACTTTAAAAGACGTTACATGGATGATCGTGAATCAATGTTATCATTGCCGAGAGATCCAAATAGAATAATGTATGGATATTGGTGGTAACGATAATGAAACGCGCATTTTTAACTCTATACTTAGTAGTAACATCACTTGTTGTGTTGCGTGCACTGATCAATGGCCAAGATTTGATTAACTACTTTGATTTGACAAGTCTGTCTTTGGTTTGTGTTCCAAGTATTCTAGTTTTCTTATTGACGAAGAAAGATCATGACTGTTTCAAATACGTCATTTTAACCTCTATTTTTGCCGGTTTTTTTGGACTAATTCTAGGAGTAATACTAACGTTTTCAAAAGGCTATTTTGATGTAGAAGCAACTTTTGTGGGGGTTGGTGTAGCTCTGCTGCCAATGCTTTATGCTCTACTTTTAAGCCTTTTAATTTTACCCTTTCAATTAATATCAAAAGACAAATAAATACAAGCCCATGACGGTATGGGCTTGAAATTTGCTATCCCTCTTGAACCGTTATTATGTTAGTTTGATTGAGAAATGGGATCTAGGCGGGTCTTGAGTTCGGAACTCTGAGTGCCATGATTGGTCATAGCACTTGCTTGAGCGGGAGGCTGTGTCATGGCATTACCTGGCGCTACACCACTGTGAGTATGAGTGGCTAATGTGTCAGCAAGCTCTTTCACGACTTGCATAAGCTCGGATAAAAGTACTAAAACATTTTCCTCTTTAGAGCCTAGCCATGTCTTAGGCGCTTGAAGCCATTGATGCTCTGCCGCGATGCTTCGGCGAACCTTACCGATGGTTTCCACCAAATCCCCTGCCGTGGCGGTTTGCATGTTCCCTAAGCTCCCCAAAACAATATCATCACCCGCTAGCAAGTTAATCGCACCCAGCGCTTCAATCAGCTTCTTGCCTTTCACCTCTTCCGTGCTGTGCTCGCTAACGTCAATATGGTGCTGGCCATACTTTCCCTGGAAGCGGTCGGCTTTATCGATTTGCTCAAACGCGATTGAGGTTTGCGTTTGGTCTGTTTGGTAAGTCATATTGCCAACCGGATCGATTCGGTTGTTGACTTCGTCGCGTTGCTGTTGAAGTTGCTCGCCAGGCTCAATTGAGGGCAGCGCATGCTCACGCCCATAAATGCCACGTATGATTGGCCTATCGTTACGGCCATACGCGAACACGATGTCAACGACATTCCCTTCAAGCGGATAGGATAATAATCCAGATTCATGGCCACTCATATGAACCGGCAACGGAATGGATTGATACACCGGCACGCTTAAATCAGGCTGCAGGTGTTCATCGAGCAACTGAACATCGATGGCATAACGTGGACGAAATGGGTCTGCGACTTGACCGGCTTTAACCACATCGCGCACCGCTTCCACGCGGCCAAACTTGGGTAAATGGTACCCAGCCGCAAGTTCGGGGAACTGCTGCAAGGTTTCGCGTTTTTTGGCCAAGACATCGCTTTGACTGTCTTGCCAATACGCGGTCATTTCATCGTCTATCAAATCCAAACGCGTGACGCGTTTGTCGTTCATCACCCTGCCCGGCCGCAGCATCGGAAACGGCACAAAGGTAATACTATTCCCGCTCTGCCGGCTCGTGAACTCTTTGGGCAGTGGCATCGGTTTGTTGGCAAAATGGCTGTGTTCGTACGAACCAAAATAAATCGCCTGGTCGGTACCCTGATACCAAATGCAGTCAGGGACCGAAAAAGCGCGAGCGATTTGCTCTAAACACTGATACCCAGAGCCATGACACACAAAGTTGGGAATGCGCGTGGTCATGTAATCGGCCTCGGGTAGATTAAACTCAAGCCCAGTGAGGGTGGAGAGTTTTTCAATTATCTCTTGGGCTGTCGGATGTTCAATGCTTATCGGCCAACGCTTACTTAAAATACCGGCAAGCTCTTTGACCGTGATTTTGTAGTACCCGTTTTCGGCGCTGTGCACTTTTTCAATAAAGCCTTCGAACCAAGGTGCGAGTTTGTTTTCATAGCCGATATCAAAACGAACCAAATCAAGGCGATTAGGCGCGGTTTCGGCTTTGATTTTGAAGATGGCCACGCTACCCAGCGAGAGCTTTAAGCTCACCATGTGACTCGCCAAATTAACTTCTTCATCATTAATAAACAGGCGTTTGTCTAGCTTCATTGCGTGGCTTCCTCAGCGTTGATGAGCGCTTGTTTTAGGCGAGTATTGTCGCGCTGCTCGGGTTGACTTTGCGCTTTCGCTCGCTGCTCTTTTTGCTCGGCGACACTGTTAAACTCGCGCAGCTCAAACGACACGTTCCAGGCTTGCAGTGTATCGTGCTCGCTAGCATTAATCCGCCCCGTAAATTTGACGTTACGAATTTTGAGCGCCAGCGCAATATCGTTACCGATGCGATACACCTTGCGCTCGTTTGCGTCGTTCTTGGCTGATGCGAGTGTGTAAAGCTGGGTCAATGTCCCTACATTCACAAACGACACGCGCCCACTGAAAGTGAGCTTCTTGCCTTTGTCGCCCTGCTCCGCCGTGTCGGTCCCAGACGATTGGCCGCTCATGTCTTGGTCTTTGAGCTCCATCGACATCTCGACTTTCATCGAGTCCAAATTCACCGGCATCCCATCAAGTGCTAACATCGTTATCCTCCTAGCAGCGCTTCGAAAAACGGCATCGGCTCAGCGCTGAGCAACAGGCTTGCCACCGTCAAAGAATGTTTATTGGGCGCGCCAGCTTGGCTCAGTTGCGTGGCTAAGCTTTCGGTATTGCCCGACATCGAGAACGAATACACGCTCCCCTGGACATTCTTCAGCGCATTGATTTTCTCTGTGATGGCGCTCAATTTGCTTTCGCGCTTAGTAGCCAGCGCCTGCAGTTTTCCAATCACATCGGTGGCATCATCGGCCAATGACTCGAGCATGGCGATTTGCGCCCCTTGCCCAGTAAGCGCGCCCCGCAGTGGATTAGAATTCAGGTGCGCCATCGGCTTAAAGCGTGGCTGGCGAATCCCCGCCGGTTGATGAAACTTATCCACCTCATTAGTGGTGAGCGCCTGGGCTTGCCGCGCCACCTGGCACCAATCTGGCAAAGGCAGCACATGCGTGAGCTGCGCCAACTTACTCGCGAACGGATTAAGCTGAGACGCCGTGGCCATCATCGCAATACAATGAATATTCCCCGTGGGCCGATGCTTATCCGCAAAATCCCGTAATTTTGCCGATAACACATTCACGGCCGTTTGCGGATTGAGATAGCTTCCCGACTCTAGCTTCGTCCCGACATTGAATTGATACGGCGAAACGGTGAGCACCGTTCCGGTCGATAACAAAGCCTCTAGCTCACCACGTAAACCAAGCAGCGCCTCGGCGTCACTGCTTAAAGCATGACGCCCAAACTGGGCGTCACTTTGAAGACTGGATAACCGGCCTAGCGCCTCTTTCATGGTGCTACCCACTTGGCCAGTGACCGATTCCGCTTGAGTTTGAATAGCCTGCGCGCGGCTTGGCCAGCTCAGTTTTGATTCACGCCACATACGCTAAACCGCCTCCGGCCATGGGTTTTCCGCTTGGACTTTGGCACGCGCGCCGAGCGCTTGTTGCTCGAGCGCTTTGGCGCCATCTTCATCGCCTTGCAAGCGTTTAATCACCGCTTCCACAATCAGTGGGTCTACCATTTGGGCGTAGCGGTCACGGCGAACGTCATCCACTTGGTTAAATTCGGCAATGTGCTTCGCGCTGGTATCGACGCTCCATTGCTCACCCTGCCACACGCAGTAATGCGAGCTCGGCACCTCGGGCGTCCACCCTTTTGGTACATCGCCGAGCGACTCCATGATTTGGGTCTCGCTGCAGTCTTCGATGGAATACAGCGTTTCACCCCGTAGGTCGGTGACGTATTTCGTTGTTGTCGGGCGTCCATGCTCGAATTTGCTCACAACCACCGCTTTACCTTCCACCTTAGGTAGTGGCTCCGTCAGTAAGGCGCGTTTCGGGTATTCATCCATCTTTGATTGGCGAATTAGCTCGACAGCAACGGGGTTGACTTCCAGCGTGTCTTCATCAAAAGTCCAAAACTTCATTTTCATAGTGCGTACCCTACCCATTCAATGTAACCAAGTGGCTGCGTTTCATCGCCGGTGTTGGCAGTAGAATTCGAGGTATCAAATTCGATTCGAAACGCGGTGCTATCACCGGAGCCTCGACCTTGCCCAGCGGACGCCCCGCGAGTAAACGGCCCACTACCAAACGCGGTTGCGTTATTTCGCGTTGCACACAAATAACCAAAGCTGCCTTTGATCACCTGCATCGCATGCTCGTGTGTGTCACCAACCAGCCAACTTGAGCCGTTCGCAGCGCGGGTAAAACGCCCTTGGCGGTCAGGAACATTAATTAAGGTGTTGTCCGTTTCATCAATCCAATGCGGTTTTGCCTTGGCCAAACGGTGATACACCGCCACCGGCAATTGCTGGCCAATCGCTAAAACCATGGTTTCTGGGATATCATCGGAGTCCCAACCGAGCGTTTCACCAGGGAGTTTTGGTACGTACGGATTCCAGTACCACGGCTTGGTGCTGTCTTCCCAACCAGGGCGGCGGTTGTCTGGGCTTGTGGGGTCCATGCCGGCCAGCGATTCAACGTTGGAATACCACTGCCAGTAACGCACTGCGCCGGTATCCGCATCCTTGGTAAAGCACAGCTCGCCTAGTCGGTATGCGCGCTCGGGATTAAATTCCAAACACTGCGTTTCGGTCATGAGCGGATATTGCTTATGCGGGTTATCTTCTTGCTCATGCTTGGCAAGGCCGCCTTTGACGCGCAAGTCGATCACGGTTCCATTGGCATCGATGCTTGCTAATTTCGCCAAATAATGGGCGTGACCTTGGGTGTCCACATAATCGGTTAAGTCATCTTCAGAGACTAAAATCGTCGGGGCGTTTTTCCACACCGAGAGCTCCGAGCCCTCTCGCACGACATCGACATAAAAGGTGCACGGCTTGGTTTCCACACGTTGCGTGATGGTCTCATCCAAGATGGCGCGCAGACCGCCGACATACACATCACCGGCAGAGACTGTGTACTCCGTTTCATCCTCGGTTGGTGCAACCTCAAACCCATCGACAAAGGCAGTGTGGCCATAGGTATCAAGGTTAGTCAGGCGCATCTCTTCCTCGATACCAAAAAGCCGCGCCTGATAATCTATCTGCCAAGTCGCCGCATCGACATCGATACCCACCACCTTAGCGGCGCCATCATAGGCTTGTACCAGTGATTTGGTGATGGCCATACCGAGCTCTTTGGTCTCGTCGGCTTTGTGCACCACCATGCCGCAAGAGTTGGCCACGTTATTATCGTGAAGGTAAATCGCGTTGAATGTAAACAGCGGTTGATTGCTGGGAATAACGACGGAATACGCGAGCGCGTTCTCGCCCATTTTACCAACTTGGTCGATGCGCTGGGTGTGAACCCAAAGGCTTTTGTCCGGCAGACCGTTCGCGCGGTCAATGGGCGCGCTCGGATCCAATTCTGGAATGTACGCAAACACCATTTCATTCATGTCCGGCGCTTTGCCCGAGCTAATTTGGTTTTGCAAATACTGCTCAAATTGAAGTGGGATGACGGTTTGACTCATACCATGAATTTCCTTTTGTCAGAGACGGGCGATAAAGCCCTGTTGACGGTTTTGGATAGGCTGCGGTTTGAACTCGATGTTTAGGCCGTGGGTTTCTTTCGCCACATATAGATGGCGAGAGTGAGACAGCGCGGCACTGCCCATGGAGACCGACACGTTGAACATCACCTCAAAACGGTAGCGGCGACATGTACGGCCATATTGCTCGATGAGGGTTTGCGCTAGACGGGCATTGCTTGAGATATCCCCATCGCTCAGTTCAATCGTGCACACGTCCCATTGTTCTGGGTTTTCACGCTCTTTAAACGCCACGATGCCAATGCCCAGACGCTCAAAAATGCGTTTAAAGCCTCTTACGCTGCCGGCATCTTTAGCGTTAATCGCCGCGTATTTCACACGCTTTCGAAACAGGCCAAGCGGCTCCCCTTCAAAGCGCGTAATGTCACGGTCCCAGGCAATGAGTTTGAGGGAGCGTTCGCTGCAGGTCAGCGCATCCATTTGATTGAGCGGAAACAGTAACCAGCCTCGCAACCGGCTCAAATACGTCGATACTCCCTTTGAAAGAAAGTAAGGCTCTTTCAGCTCATCACTGGTCGTGCTGCCATCTTGCCACCAAGGAATGATGGTTTTTGGCAGTTTGGGCGCGTTGTGCTCAGCCATCTTCAAGCTCTCTTACAATCAGAGATTGAAGACGCGGCTGCTCAAGACCGCTCACAATGTCTTCTTGGACTTTTCCGCCTACGGTGAACCTCACCGAGTTCACCAGCGCCATGTGGGTGTGGATTTCACTGCCCAGCCGCGACAAACTAAAGCGGCTCAGTGGCTTGGAGCGCGTCATCTCTGGGTAGGCAGCGGTTTCACGAAACGCCGCGCGAATGCGCCCTTCCACTTCTTCGAGCTCATTGACGATTTGTAAATCGGTTAAGTTGGCCACGAACACCACCTCTGCCACCATGGTTTGAGGGCTATCGGGGATCGCTTTGCATGTCAGTACATCCCCATGGCCATGATGGCCTTGCTCCATGATGTATTGATTCAGTTGGTCAAGTACCGGTTGCGGCGTCGCGCCCACTTCCATCAGAATCAATGCCTCGGCGCTGCCTGGGGTAATATGCCCGGTGTTATTGAAATAGATATTGTCACTACGAATGCCGGCGATGCTAGCGATAATCGATCGGTAAACATCATCGATGTGCCATTCGCCGGAACTGGTGAACGCGTTTTGGATGCGAAGCGCGAGCTCTTCATCGCTCTCTTCTTCGGCGCCAAGCTGGGTTATCCAATCTGATTCATTCACCGCATCAACAATGCCCGGTAACTCTTCGGGAATGATATTGAAATAGCCAGCAGGCAGGTTGTAAGCCGAGCCGGGCTCGATGGCGCGAGTTAGGACTTGCCCGGTCAACTGCCCAGCCTCAATGACGGTGTTTTCCAGAATTTCCATTTGATACACCACGCCTTCAATGGGCAGGGTTTGTATAATTTTCCCCGCTTCCACGGTCACCGCATCGGCGGCATTCGCCTTGGTTAAGGTGATATAGCCTTGGGTTCTCTCGGCCTCTTTGGGCTCAATGTTATGCTCCCAGGCTTTGAGTTTGAGCGCCCAGCGCTCAGCGGTCCCGACGTACATATTGGGCATAATGTGCCCCGCCAATAAGGTGCGGATCAGCCACACACTCGGCGTCACTACCGCAGCGCGTACCCAGCGCCAAAACGGCGACATCTCCGAGTCATTCGAGATTTGACTGCCGGCGCTCAACACATCACTTTTAAGCGTTTGTTCAAAGTCGGCTTCGGTCACCGGCACACCGGATTCACTCAGGATATCGATAAAGTCGGCCGTTGGTCGTTTACTCATAGCCCCTCTCTTAGACTGAAATGGTCAAGTCGCCGTAGTCATAGGCGGTGGCGGTTAAATCAATGTGGCCAACCTCGGATTCCGTGGCCGTGGCGGTGCCAGGGATTAATCTTGTGTCCAGCTCCGCCAGTTGTTCGATTTGCACCAGAACGTCGGCGCGCAGGGCTGGGTTTCGCTCGGCAACCAGCAAACGGGCCAGCCCCGATTCCATGATGGCGTGTTTGATGTCCTGGGCGATGCTGTACAAATCGCTGCACTCGGTCGGCTGCTGCCCTGCATCCATTTGCCATCCTCCATCAATAACTTTGATATCAATGTATCGTTTATCCGGCATTGAGTTCGTCCCATTCTGCAAGTTGGTCGGGTGTGATGCCGTTGGGCGCGGTGATATACACGTCACCGTACGAGGTGGTTTTGGCGCCCTGCTTTTGTGTGGTTGTGGTGACGTTTTGGACCATACTGGCCGGCAGCGTCGGCGTATTACTAGGCTGCTTATAATCAGCAATGCTGCCTGTCATCGAGCTTGGCATCTCGGGCGCCTCAAAGGCCACCGTCTCAATCGCTTTGGGGGCATTGCGCTCAGCTTCGACCGCCGTACTCACTTCTGGCGTATCCGCATCACTGCCAAACTCAATGTCCACACCTGGGATCAAATTCAGTAAATCCACAATCCCTTCAATGGCACCGGAAATGACTTTAAACCACGCGGTGTCTTTAAACGCGGCGGTTAAATCGTCCCACCAATAAATCACCGCGCCAACACCAGCAATGAGTAACGCAATCCCCGCCACTACCCAAGTAATAGGGTTCGCCCAAAGCGCGGCATTGAACAGCCAAGCGGCGGCCGTGGTCGCAATGGTGCTAATGCGAAATAGCTTCATCACGCCATTTAAGGCGCCCATGGTCACCGCCCAGCCGCCAGACATCATTTGGCCAATACCCATAATGAGAGACAGTGACGCGACCACCCCGCCAAGGGCGAGTGCACCGACCGCCGCGTACGCGAATAATTGCGTGAGGAAGGGGAATTCATCGGTCCAGCCGGTCACGACGGTCAAACCATCCGCTATCGAGCCGACCAGGCTATTAATCGACGGCAGAATCGCGCCAAACACCGCCGCACGCACCGCAAACCATGCCGATTCCAATCGCTCCCATTGGTCGGTCATCGCACCGGCCATCTGTTCGGCTTTGGACATGCCCTGGACTTGACCAAGTTGCTCAATACTGCTCGCCAGCCCATCGGTGTCAGCCATCAAAAGCTTAATCATGCTGACCGCTTCTTCCGAGCCAAATGCCTTTTTCAAGTCAGCGGCTTCGGCCACGCTTAAGGTGTCGCCATACTTACCTTTGAGTTTGTCCAAGATATCGAGCATGGGCAGCATTTGGCCCTGGCTGTCGGTAAACGATAAGTTAAGGCGGTCTTGGGCATTCGCCACACCGGCTAAGAACGTTCGATACTTGGTCCCCGCTTCGCTGCCGCTCATGGTTGCTTGCAAGGTCCCCAAAATCGCCATTTGCTCAGACATCGCCACACCTGCCGAGGTCGCATTGGCGCCAACACTGGTGAACGCGCGGCTCATTTCCGAGCCGGTGGTTTTGAACATTTGCACGGCCATGGCGGTTTTACCGGCCACATCGTCCACCCACTCCGCTTTGCCCATCTCGGCCGCTTGGTTTTTGAAAATGCCGTACATGGTGCCCATGTAACTGGTGATGGTGGCGGTATCGGCTTTGGTGGCCGCGGCCAACACGCCCGAAGCGCGGGTAAACTGCGACAGCTCATCGCCATTTAAGCCGGAAATGGCCGACTGAATATCGTAAGAAGCCGCGACAAAGTCGGTCGCCGATTTGCCATAGTCGGCCGAGAAATTGAGCGCCGTAGCTTGAAGCTGCTTTAACGCATGATCGGCCACGCCAAGTGATTTCACCTCGCCCAGTTTGCGATCCATTTCAATCGCCGGCATCAGCGCGTTTTGAATCGCAAAGCCCGTCGCCACCAACCCTGCGCCGCCGGAGGCCATGTTTTGCAGACCTTGACGGCCCACATTCATGGATGACTGCACTTGTTTGGTAATGCCTTGCAGTGGTTTAGTCACTTGGTCAACCAGGGCCACGTGCATTAATAGCTTGTCCATACTCATCGCGTATTACTGGCCTTACTTTTTAAACAAACGGCTAATGGCGCTCATGACGGCTCGCTCTTCTCGCTCGAACTGGTGTTTATCAAGCCAAATCGCTCGGCTTAAACTCTGCTCGTCATCGGGCTCACTCGGCAGAAAATGACGGCGCAGGGCAAAGGCTTGTTCGATGGGGTTATCCTCGATGCGCTTTGCCCTTTGGGTTATTTTTTTAGCGAGATTTCAATCCCACCTTTGGAGGCGCTGCTCACCGTCGCGTACAGCTCAATGGTCAGTCCTGGCACACTATCGAGTAGCCCCGTTAGCTCGTCTTTTTGCTCAGGTTTTACCGTGCGCGTTAAATACGCGTAAGCCGGCGCCACTTTGTTATTCGGCATCATGTCATTGGTGTAGTTGTTCGCATCTTGCACCGTTGGCGTGAATTCAAAATCCGTTGGGCCAACAGTCACAATCACCGGTTTGGAGGTAAAAGCAGGTTTAGTCATGGGTATTCCTCTTTGTCTTTTCGCGCTGCTTGCGCCAGTTCAAATAATCTTCGGCTTGCTGAGCGCATTGGCTCAGCGCCGCTTTTAATCTCGGGACATCGTCACTCGCGGTGACGCTTGGCGTCGTGGCTTTGAGTGTGGGTTTAGTGCAAGGCACGATAAGCCCAGCCGGCGGCAACATCGGGCTTATTACTACCTCAGTACGGCTCGCGCAGCCGCTCAGTAACATCGCGAGGCCAAGGCTTTTGATAACAGGGCTCATCGTTGAGCCTGTCACGAAGGTGTTGAATATCGTCATTGAGCTTTGCCTCTTTCTCGCTTTGCGCTCTGGCCCGCTCAACCAAAAGCCGATTGGCCGCTTCACTTTGTTTCGTTAGCGCATCAATCGTCGTTTTACTCACTTGGTTGGTCACGAGTGCCTTCTCAAGCCGCGCCCTTAAGGCCATCTGCTCCGCGCGGCTGGCTTTTAACATCAACCACATCGACACCATGATCACTCCAACCAAAACCAGCCCAAACCATTTGGCCAACTTAAGACGTTTAAATGGCAATGCAGCGAGCATATTCCTGCTCCCGTCTGTGAATTAAGCCTTCGAGCTTCACCCCGCCGCCATACACCCAGCGCTGAAGCTCATCACACGCTTTCGCAAATTGGCCTCGTTTAATTCGCCGATAAATCTCGGTTTCACTGCCGTCTCGGTTGCGTTTGAACCGCTCGCATCCGGTGTTAAAACTAAACGAGGTAAAGGCATCAAACTCACCTTGCGACATCCTCTCGCCCGATTGGGATTCAGCTTGAGTAATACAGCGCTCCGCATCGCTTAAGTTCGCCACCCAGTCGGCCGCGATTTGCTCGAGCGATACCGTCTTTCCTGTCACATTGTGGGTATTACCAATGCCATTGGTGATAAGCCCCGATGGGCAGGTGTAAGGTGTTTGGCGACACCCTTCAGCGCTGCCGATAATCTCCAAACCCACAGGGCTAATACGCAGCGTCGCCACTGTCTCTGAGCCAAGCGTCACTTGACCAACAGGTCGTTCTTGGTTATTCAGCGCGATTCCACCGGTGACCAACCCGATCACCGCGGCCACCGAGCAAATAATGCGTTTAGTCAGCGTCATTGAGCGCAATCCCCTTTTCTTGGGCGATGCGTTGCATCGCGCGTTTGTGCCAGTAATTCAACCCCAAAGCGGCAAGACCGATCACCAGCGACAGGATGAAATACCACTGCTCGAATGTCAGTTTGCTGAACGTCATGCCAAGCAGTGACATCAAATAAGCCGTTCCAGTGGTGACTTTGTCATACCAATCTCTCATGGCGTTACTCCAATTCAGCTTGGCAGGTCGCACAGTAACGGCAGCCCACGATCGCCAATCGGCGCCCTTCGGGGATGACCTCACCACATTCCAGGCATTCTTTGGCACTTTCCTGCGCCGTGGTTTGCACGCTTCTTTTAAGTTGATGGGCAATCGCCATCTCGGTGAATTTCGTTTCCTGAGTACTGGCATGATCGATAAAATCCGGCATTGAAACGCCCTCTCTTTGGTAATGGCTTACATCAAGCCGCGGGTATCATCCGCACTCAGGTAGGAAATCCCATTGATGCGCACAAAATGGGGACTGGTGACAAAGCCGGTCAGTTTGCGTTTGCTTTTGTCGCTGCTGTTGGGATCCACACTCAGCAAATCTGAGATTTGCAGCTTGACGCCAAACAGCTCAATTTTGTCTTCTTCATCCCCGGTGTTCGCATAGAACATGCAGTCATGAGCCGGCACGGCGCGCCAACTCCCTGCTTCACGCGCTTTTTGCTGCAGCTTGCGAAAGTTGTTGAGGTCGAGCTCATACTCGACTTCACAACTCACCGCGCCATGGGTGAAGCCAGTGGGAATACCGCGCTCTTTATCCACGGCGGATTCATCATTGATGGTGGCCGAGGCCGACTCGACGTGGACCAACACGCCGAGAATATTGACGTCGAAGCTTCGACCGGTATAACGAGCATTCATCGCTATCGCTCCTGATTATTGCTTGATCATGATGCCAATCGTGATTTTCACGGGGCACTCATAAGGCTGAACCGCAAGCAAGATTTCGACTTCTTCATTGCTTGCCCAGGTAATGGTGATGTCGCCGTCTTCTGGCGGTTTGATTTCGCCTGGAAACTCGTAATCGCCAATTTTGCTGACCACCGCCATTTGGCGTAAATCTTGGGTAAAGTAGAGTTTGGCGCTGGCTTCGCTGGCCGGTGTCGAGTTGAATTCACGGTCAGCAATGCGCGCGATGGCGCGAACGCGAACTTTACGCGCCGCTTTCATGGCCACGCGAATATGGCGAATATCTTGATAGTCACCGCCAGGCGCATCGAGGGTTCGGCCCGTCGTCCAATATTGACCAGGATAATCGGGGTACCACATTGGCACCGCAATGCGATTTTCTTCGAGCGTGCGAAGCACAGAAAGCTCAAGCGCTTTGCCGTCTTTGTCGGTCAGTAAATCGGTGCTGCCGAGCACGCTGCCGGTTTTGACCCGCGCCGGTGAATCAGCGATCGACACTTCTTGGTTGGCGAGGCGCCCGCAATATTTACCGAGCGTTGAGCCATCAGCGTGAACGCGCGGCACCACGGTGATGTATTCACTGGCGATACCTTTGGGAATGGCGACAGTTTTCGCTAACCACTGCGCCCACGATTGCCCGTCTTCACTGCGATCAATCTCGGGCAAGCAGCAAATCGCAAAGGTTTCACGGGCGAGCTTGCTTTTGAGCTCGGTACGCAGCGCCACCGCGCTTTCAAGCAGCGCTTTATCGGCCGCGGGGAAATCGAGGACAAACGCTTCAAAGCTTGAGGTCTCATTGGCCTTAAATACCGCGTCTTGCCAGTTGTCTTTTTCATCGATGATCATCACGCCTGCAGTCCACTCGCTTTTGCCATTGAGCTGCGCGGCCGTCACCGTGGCCAGTAGTGAGGTATTCGCCTGGGCGAGCGCGTCATCTAAATCGGTCGTAGCGTCGACCATGATGAGGTTTCGCTCAGCGCCTTGAACCGCACCGAACCCGACAAAGAGAAAGTGATGCTCCACCCCAGCAATGGGGCCGTTCATCAGGTTTAAAATTTTGATAATGACGGTAGGCCATGCCATGTCTAATTACTCCTGTTTCGGTTTAATTCCCGCTTGATGATCATCGCGGCGCGTCTGGCGCTGATGCCAATTAAGCGGCGCTCGGGGCGGTCGATATCCCACTTGCGAGCGGGGTGTTTGTTCTCTAAATCGCTAATCACTTTGGCCGCCTCTGCCACCGTCATGTTTTGCATGATGAACTTGAGCGTCGGTTTCTTTCCTCGCTTCTGCCGGCCCGTTGCTGGCAGCCTAAAATCTAAATCGCGCAGCGCTTTGGCTTGCTCACGTGTCGCGGGGTCGGTTTTCTTAGGCTCGTTGGCTTTCTTTGCCTGGTTAAAACGTTGCTGCAGTCCGCTTTTTTGCGCCTCGCCACTATGGTGAGCGAGTGCGATGGTGCCGCGTCTTGACGGCCAACCGACCACCAAAACACGATGGTCATTCTTTTGAAAATACTTGAGCTTTTTGGTAAAGCCGCGCAGCATTTTTCGCCGTCCCCGTTTGCGTTTTGGCCACGGATTCCCCTCGGGGTCGCGCTGGGCACGAATGTTCTTTTTGGTGGTTTTGGTAATGTATTTACCCAAAACTTTAAGCACCCGAGTTCGCGCCTTTTTATCGAGCCTTAAAAGCGCGAGCTGCTCCTTCATTCGCAGAAAACTGCGCTTATCGGCGCGCACCTCAAGCACGGTGGCTCACCACATCGCTCACCCGCTCGGCCTGCCAAATGTCATACTCTTCAATGCGCCAGCTCTGGCCTCGCCAAGTGATGGGGCCGTTGTCGTCTTGAATCACTTTGACCGGCTCTTCGAACGTCACCGAAATCAGCACCTCGGCGCTCTTTTCATCTTCCATCACCACATCAACTTCGGGGTCGTCTAAGTCATCATGGTCAAAGCGCGACGCGTCGTTATCAATCAGCCAGGCGCCAACGTTGGCAAACAGCACCGCGGGGTCATAATGGGTAAACGGAAACTTATCGAAATAGAAATCCGCCTCGTAACGCTGATACAACAGATCAAACCCGTGGCCCATGTTCTTGCTTTGCAGCTTGAGCTCGACTCGGCCCATTTCACACTCCATGCGCTTGGCGATTTTCTCGCCCACCACAGAGCCCAAAAACGCTTTGAGGTCACGCAGCTTATAACCCGCTTGATATTGCGTGCTCATAACAAATCCACCGAAGAGCGATTGAGCCCTTTCATGTTGCGAATGATGCGCTGACTTTCTGCGAGTAATTCGCTTCGCGTTTGTTCGCTGCGCTCCGCTAAATGATCACCCTTGTCTTTGGTGTGCACCGTCGCGATATCGGGCAGTAAATCCGCTTTGGCCCTAGCAAACACCGCAGACTCGTATTGGTATTCCACGCGGTTTTTACCCTCAAGCACAGGAAAGGTTTTGACGTCTGACACGTGTTGATGGCCTTGGCTTTCATAGCGGGCTTTAAGTCGTGCGAGCTGCTGATTCACTTCTGCCATGGCGTTCACGAGCGCAATCGCAATGCGCTGGCCATCTTGCGCGGCAGGTATACCGCGACGCTGCTCAAAATCCCCGGCGTTAATGTCGGGCCAAAACCCATCGTTGGTGATGGTGGTGTCTTGATAATTGGCGCCGGTTGAACCTGCAAACATCGCAAACCCTTTTCTCTAATAAAGGCGCTCTAGCCACTGGGTCGACGGCATTGAGTGAGCTATGGCTACTCGTGCCTCGCCAGCCGAGCGCGGCGGCGTAGGAGTCTTAAAGATTCGTGTTTTCTTTGAGGGCGCGTAGGCGCTGCTCAATTTTCTTGATTTGGGTTTTCACCCCGATTTTGTCGTACTTGTCGTGGGCCAGCTCTAGGAGGTCTCGCGCTTTTTCAAGCGTTTCAATCCGGCCAATACTGGTTGCTTGCGGCTGCCCCTCTTCGTTTCGGATCAGATGCAAGCCGGCAAAGCGGTACCACTTGGCCTCAACTTCTTCATGAAGCTGCCAATCGTGCTGAATTTTCTCAAACACGTTGGTGAAGTACGGCTCAATCGAGTGACCGCGCTCGGATTCTTTTTCCGCCCAGGCCAACACTTCATCGGCGCACACCGTTGGCCAATCGCGGCGAAAGTTCTCAGGCGTGGGTAAATCGAGCGCAATGGCTTTCAAGCACCAATCGATGGCGGTCTCAATGTCAGCGACATCAAACAGCCAAATCACCATGTTGGTGAAAATCGGGTTTTCAAACACCTCACCACTGGCGAGATAATTTTCGACATACGCTTTGTATTTCGGGACCAGGACGCTGCGCTTGTGCTCGACGCGCTGGGCAATGGCATTCAATCGGCGCAGGTATTTTCTGTCTTCTTCAAAGTCGATGAGCTTAATGTGCAGGCTTTGAGTATTGGCATCGGAGGCGCGCTCCGATGCCACTTGGTTAGCGTGCGAATCAAGAAGCTGACGACGTTGACGGGCTAATGGGCTAACCATGACTAATTTCCTTAAGCGGCCGCTTCAGATTCTGCCGGCTCAACGACCGTGACGTTTTCAATCGCAGCGAACTTGTTCAAGTTGCCCACGGCGTAGCCTTCCATACGAATATGGTTTTGCTTATAGCGAAGCGTGTCTTCATCGTTTTTCTGGCGGCGCCACTGCGTGCCTTCTTGGGTTAGGATTTGCAGGTTCTTCACGTTGGTCACCCAAATACTGGTTGGCTTGAAGAACGGCGGCGTGTAGGCGGTTTTGCCTGCGATGGTTTTGGCAAGGCTCTGCGCCGCTTTGTGCTCGGTCGGCGTCTCGGCCGATTCGAGTAAGCGGTGCTGCTCCGCAGCGACTAATTCCGAGCCCACTAACACCACCAAATCGGGATCTTGACGATGCTCAGGCGCAATCGTGGTGTTGATCAAGTCTTGCACCAGGGAGTCCAAGTTCTTGTAAGAATCCGCGGACTTACCCGTCGCATCGAGATTAGCGGCAGCCAGAACCTGTGTCCCTTTCTTCTCTTTGACGATGGTCAGCCACCCTTTGTTGACGTCTTCGCCGAGTGGGTTGTCTTTGGGCTTGGTGACCGCGGCTACCGAGGTGCCGTTAAACCCAATGCGCAGCATATCGAGTGCGAAGCGACGCGCGATTGCGCTTTGCATCATCTTGAGCCATTGGCCTTTTGAGCCCGAGTTCGCCCATTGGGTCATGATTTCCCATAGGATGTGGGCACCGGAATCGGTTTTGACCAGCTCGTACGTATTGCCACTTTGGCCCACTTCGACACTAAAACGCTCGCCATCGCCGCGACCGGTTGAGAGGCCGTCGTTACCGACATCGACCACTTGGCCTTTGATTTGCTGCACAGGCAGCAACGAAATCATGCCAAGGAACGAATCCGAGAGCATAATCGCCTGGCGCAATTTGGTTTCCATTGGCGGCGTGAGATTGAACATCCCAACGCCGGCATCGGCACCGGCCGCCGACAGCGTCGCCGCGGTGTATTCTTGAAGGTATTTGGTCGAAATCGCATTCAACATTTAGAAAATCTCCGCGGTAGAGAACTTGTCATCAACGCCGGTACCCTGTGGCTCTTGTCCAGGCACTTCATTGGCAAGTTCGGCGAATTTGGTTTCAAGTCCTGCCACTTTTTCAAGCAGTGGATTGAGTTTGTCGTCCAGCGTGGCCGCGAACTGCGCCGCCATATCACTAGACGGCTCAGGCTCAGACTCTGGATTTGGCTGCGCAAACTCTTGCTTGAGTTCGTCTTTCAGCTCTTGTTTGAAGGCACTAAAGTTCTCTTTGAGTGCGGCCTTAAGTTCTTCTTCGGTCACGGTGGTGTCCTCCGGTTCAGGCTCGGCGGGAGTCAGCGTGGGCAGCTCACCGCTAGATTGGAAGTGGCTTGCAAGGGTGGCGAACGCGGCCGCTAAACGACTTGAGGTGTAAAACTCAGTGAGCTCAATCACCTCAAGCGAGTCGGTTTCAATTTCGTGCGTTTCGCCTTCTTGGCGTGAAAAGGTCAGGCGCGTCGTCCCCGTGGATGCAGGAGAGTCAGTCACAGCAAGACCGACGAGGTACGCGCGCCCGGTGCCTTGAAAGTCGGGATGCAATTCAATCGATGAGTAAAGCTTTTGACCTTTTTTATTGGCCGAGAGTAGATAGTCGTTTGGGGTAATTTTGGCGAGCAGGCGCATTTTGCCGCCGCGCTTTTCGGCTTTGACTTCGGGCACTTCGCCCCAGTTATTGCCAGCAAACACATTCCAATGAGAGCGGGAATGCTCTGGCCAAATTAAAGCGGGATACACGTCTTGCGAGTAGGACTCGCCCATCTCTTTAATTTGCGCTGCGCTGATTTGGCGGCCATCAACAGTCGCGCCCTCAGTGGCAACGATTTTCCAATCACTGGTTTTGCTCATTGTTGTAATTTGCCTAGCTCAATTGCGTCAAATGCCTATCGAATACGGCCAACAATACGCCTTTGAATGTCGGCTTTCAGCCAATTGTGTTCGGGTCAATTCGGATAGAAGCCCTATCCGAAACCAGCCGAATTTGAGTCCGTCATTTGCCACATTTCACAGCGTATGATGCGCGTATGGCCTATTCTCCCGAAGTACGACAAGCCGCCCGAGCGCTTTACTTAAAAGCCTGGACGCCACGTGAAATCGCCACCGAATTAAAGCTGGGTAATGAGCGCATTCTCTATTACTGGGCCGATAAGTTTGGTTGGCGCGATATGCTGCGTGAACAAACCATTGATGAGGCGATTTCCAATCGCATTCAGACGTTGCTCGAGCTGCCCGAGCCGAGCAAAAACCAGCTCGATATGTTGGACCGGCTGATTAAGCATCATGCCGCGCTGAAAAAGCAACGCGCCCTTGAAAAGCAGCAAGATGCGCAGCCGCGACAAAGCCAAGATCAGCGTCGTAAGCATCAAGAACGCCCTCATTCAAAGAGCGAAACAAATCCAAATAAGAAGAAAAAGTCACGGAAGAAGAATGACATTAGTGAGCTGGCGCTTGAGGACTTTGCGACCTGGCATGATTCGCTGTTTGAATATCAGCACATCATGCGCGACAACATTACGCAGCGAATTCGAAACATCCTCAAATCTCGCCAAATTGGCGCCACCTATTACTTCAGCGGTGAAGCGTTAGAAGATGCGATTTTAACCGGCGACAACCAGATATTCTTATCCGCCTCGCGCGCCCAGGCCGAAGTGTTTCGCAGTTACATCATCGCGATTGCCAAAGAGTTCTTAGGCATTGAGCTCAGTGGGAACCCGATTATTTTGTCTAATGGCGCCGAGCTGCGGTTTCTCTCGACCAACAGCAAAACCGCGCAAAGTTATCATGGCCATGTGTACGTCGATGAATATTTTTGGATACCGAAATTTGATGAGCTGAACAAACTTGCTTCAGCCATGGCCACGCATAAGAAATGGCGCAAAACTTATTTCTCAACGCCGTCATCGAAAATGCACCAGGCGTATCCGTTTTGGACCGGTGACCAATGGCGTAAAGGCAAAGACTCGCGCGCCAACATTGAATTTCCGACCTTTGATGAATACCGCCAAGGCGGCGTGCTCTGCCCAGACAAACAGTGGCGTTACGTCGTCACTATCGAGGATGCGGCAGCCGGCGGCTGTGATTTATTTGATATTGAAGAGCTGCAGGACGAATACAGTAAAGACGATTTCGATAACCTCTTTATGTGTATTTTTGTCGATGGCGCCCTCTCCGTCTTCCGGTTCTCCGACCTGGAAAAAGGCATGGTGGACTCGGCTCAGTGGCAGGACTTTAAACCGAAAACCAAATCGCCCTTTGCGCGGCGCGAAGTGTGGCTGGGTTACGACCCAAGCCGCACTCGAGACAACGCGTGTTTGGTGGTGATTGCGCCGCCCGTGATTCCGGGCGAAAAGTTTCGGGTGTTAGAAAAGCATTATTGGAAGGGACTCAACTTTCAATACCACGTGGCGGAAATCGATAAAGTGTTTGAGCGCTACAAAGTCTCGTACATCGGCATCGATACCACCGGTATTGGCGGCGGCGTGTGGGACCTCATCAGCAAACGCCATCCACGAGAAGCCCACGCGATTCACTACAGCAACGAAAACAAAAACCGTTTGGTGATGAAGATGATCGACATTGTTGAGGCCAAGCGCCTGCAATTCGATGCCGAGCACAAAGACATCGCGATGGCGTTCATGGCCATCAAACGGGTACCGACCCAAAGTGGCAACGCCATGACCTTTAAAGCCGAGCGCAGCGAAACCACCGGACACGCCGACGCGTTCTGGGCCATCTCGCACGCGATCATTAATGAGCCGTTAGACCACGCCAAACCAACAAAATCAACTTGGGCCACTGCAGCATGACCGACACACTAACAACGCAATACCAACCTGGCGACGCATCAACGTCAGCCTACCATATCGATTCGTCGCCTGAAGCCGTCGACTCCAACAGTTGGATGACCTCGTATTCGGAGCTCTATTACAACGAAGGCGAGGATTATTGGGAGCCACCGATTTCTCGCCAGGGCCTCGCGGAAACCTCACGCGCGAATGCCTATCATGGCTCGCTATTAAAAGCGCGCGCCAATTACGTCGCAGCGCGCTTTGTGAAAGGCGGCGCCAAGCGCCGGCACGTGCAAGCCTTTTGCAATAACTACTTCACCTTTGGGGATGCGGCGTTTCTTAAAATCCGTGATGGCTTTGGCCGTGTGGTGCGTTTATTTCCGCTGCCGAGTATGTACCTACGTCGCCGCAAAAATGGGGATTTTGCGCTCTTAGAACGGGACTTTACTCAACGCACCTATAAAGCGAAAGACATCATTTTCTTGCCTCAAGAAGATTTACAACAGCAGATTTATGGTCTGCCCGATTACCTAGGCAGTTTGCAAAGCAGCTTACTCAATAAAGACGCCACGCTATTTCGTCGCCGCTACTACAAGAACGGCGCGCACATGGGCTTTATCTTTTACGCCACCGACCCCAACCTCAGCGATGACGACGAGCAAATGCTCAAAGAGAAGATTGCGAGTTCAAAAGGCGTGGGGAATTTTCGCAGCATGTTTGTCAACATCCCCAACGGCGGGGAGAAAGGGATTCAATTGATCCCCGTTGGCGACATTGCCACGAAAGATGAGTTTGAACGAATTAAGAACATTACCGCCCAGGATATTTTAGTGGGTCACCGCTTCCCTGTGGGTAAAGCCGGCATTATTCCACAAGGGACAACCAGCTTAGGTGACCCGACGAAAATTGGCAGTGAGTACGCCAAGGACGAGATCATTCCGGTGTGTCAGCTCATTATGGATGAGGTAAACAGCGACCCCGAAATCATGCGTAGCCCACCACTGCAGCTTCAATTTGATACAATAACAAAAGAGGCGGAATAACCGCCTCTTTTACCAGTCACGATGATATTTTTACCGAGCATACTCTTCACAAACTGCTGTTCTACGTGCCGTAGCCATATAGATATCGTTATATTTACGGAGCACCATAGGTGATTGAGCATCATAGGAACCCATTTTTGCTTTATCAGAGAAGCAAACATAAAAATCAGAACCTTTAACCTTGATCACTTTTAAAGAGTACTTCCAATACTCACTATCGATAATTATCTCATCCTCCGTTATAGAAGTAGCTAATTGATTGATATCTTTAAAATTTTTATATTCATGCTTAGAATCTATCATGGGCATTAAAGAACTATTAAATGATGTAATATCTAGTTTTTCATATAGTTCTTGCATAGGATAGGCCCATGCTTTAAATGATAAAAAAAACATAAAGAAGTAAATGAATTTATTCATTCGAATTTATCCGTCTAATTTATATCAGTATCTTCTATTTATTAACCGCCTCTATATCAATCATAGAGAGGAATTTCCTGACCTACTTTCCCCAAGTTAAAGAGTGGAATGTTCTTAGAAAAAATCGCTACTTTTTCTTTGTTCACCCCTTCTAAACGGCTTTCATCGGGCTCCTCAAACGCTCCGTAACCATCGAAAAACTTCAGCAAGGTTTGGTTGTCATGTTTCTCAAGCGCCGTTTTCAAAGACTGAGCTTCCGGCCCAAAACAATTAGTTAATCTTTCTTGGTAAATATAAACAACAACATTACGTTTTTGCTCTAAAGGAAGCGCATCAAACCATTCATCACTAGGAAAACTGAATTCACTCGCTCGAGCATCCGCGACACACTGATCACTTTTCTGGACCCAATTGGTGATACGTTTTTCAGTATCCACTTCGCTACTGCAGCCCGTTAATAAAGCTAGAAGGATAAGTACTTTATAATGACGCATTTGAAACACACTCCCAAAACTTACGTTCTTGTCCGTTAGTTGACCAAGTCATAGGCTCGGCAACCTTATAAATACGACCTTTAACAATCTTGGGTACAGAAGCCATAGATTGACCAAGTTGCTCCCAGTCATGCTCTCTGATTGTTATCATTTTTTCAAAAGGGCTATTCGTGATGCCCGGCGAACCAAAAATATAATAAAACGGCGTCGCCGCTAACACGCCAGCCATGAGGTTACCAGCATCCATGATATCTTGTATTTCTGCCACCGCGTGTTTGCTTTTTGGAGTCAACTTAAAATTACTGATATCGCAATAACCTAGTAAAGCCATGAGTTTGTCCATTATTGTATAAAAACAAACCATAAAATATACACTAGGTTTCATTTAAAAAATCACTGATATTGTAGGTAAAATGACGTTTTTTGCCTCAAAAAACTGTACAAAAACACAGTGAAATGGCGTAATATTAAACGGTCAATCAGCAAGCATTAGGTAGCCCAATGAGAGTATTTTGCCCTGAGTGTGGCGCGAAAAGTTGCATTCAAAAGTCGAACCGAATCAGTTCTAAATATGCCGATTTATATTGTTCTTGTAGCGAACCTGAATGTGGTCATAGCTTTGTTATGAACCTAACTTATAGTCACACTTTAAGCCCAAGTGCGAAAACGACATCACAACTTGCCTTTAATATGGTTCAAGCCTTACCCCCAGAACAACGCAAAGAACTTCAACACCAGCTATCGATGCTATAGTTTAAACGCTGGACTTTCCTGCTCATCAGCCATTGCAATTATCGATTGAATGGCTTTTATTTTTTCGGCGTCAACGAGTCCAGGGTTATCAGCTATCAATAAAGTGAGTATATAGCGCCCTGCAATGTACCTTCCTGCACCACTTTCACTTAACGCAACGCCATCGATCACCAGTTCTAGTGCTTGTTTGAATAATTCATTTTTGTCTGACATATCAATATCCTTACCAACCTCATCAGTAATATACTGTATATCTATACAGGTTTCTACTATGGATTAATTAGTCCTTTTACATTAGAAAATGGCGATATAAAAATGATGTGGGTAAATACGTTACTCCGTCATTGGCCAATCAGTGTCTAACTCTGGAAATATGGATAAGTTCGGCTGCCTGTATTCACTCCTTTCGACATTTTCTAAAGCCTTATCCCACCCTTCAAAGTGTGTCCAATTTTGGCTATCGGAAACATCTCTCCGAACTTCGACTAACTGAGCGGGTCTTCGATTACCGTACTCATCTACCTCCACTGGGCGGATTTGAATACTTTTCTCTTCATCAATTTTTAAACTGCTGCCTTTGAGTAATGCAGAAATAGCCGGCTCATCATAAACAGGTGGAGATTTACCCAATTTTTGGTTCGGACTGAGTAACCGATTAAGCTGATCGCAGACTTGACCTTCGCAGGGCTCCGTACAGTTATTGACAGAACTCCGAGAGGCGGCAAAGCCGCCAATTGCGGTCGCTTCGCTCCCTTGGTTACACGCTTCGGCTTCATCGCTCAACTCTGATTTCTTTTGAATCGTCCAGACTCTAAGGCGAGTTCTAATGGTAGTTTCTGGTGTTTTAAAGCCCTCGATTTTGCGGACCTCTTCACCGTGTGGTGAAGCGAATGGCAGCACTTCATACGAATTCACGATCAGTAAATCATCGCGTTTCACGAATGGGCCGCCCTGCCCCATGATGTAGCCTTGCCAGTTGCCCTCATCGGCCGCTTTTAGCGTGTCGGTCACACTGGCATCACCGGCTTTAATTCGAGCCTGATAGCAATTGCCGATCACCTCCATCAGTTCTCTGTTACTGATTAAACGGCTTGGCTTAATGGGTCCTACTAGTTCACGTTGAAGCATCGAATACATCGTGAGTAAGTCGACACGCTCTTGCATAAAGAGGTAGTCCATAAAGGCTTTTTTGTTGTGGTTGGCGAAGCGGCGCAACTCACGATAGGTTGTCACGGGTGCCCCACCAAAGAATTGAAATTGGCGAATGCGCCAGCGGCTTTTCCAGGCACTGACGTTTTTCGCCATGTCTTTAACGGATTTTCCGGTCTCGTCCGAGACGTCATCATCCATCGCAAAACCGTCAATATTCTTAGAAATGTATTTGGCGATGTAGCCTGTCGCTGTGCCTTTCTCTGGGTCAATCAAGCCAAAGTCGCAACGTGGCCGATAATCCATAGGGCCAACGTATGCCCCTTTTCGAAATGGCTTTTTCTTTTCTTTTTCAAGCTCTGGATGGAGTTCGTGGCGGTCTTCGAGCGTGGCGTAGGAAATGAAGGTGTCACGCACTCGGATAACCTCTTCCGGTTTAACCCAAATCAACAGGTGCCAGTGTGGCGTACCATCATGATGAGGCTCTGCGACACGAACACCAAACCAACGGATTCCGTCACGACCTAACTTGGCACGGATACGCTGCCAAACCTTATTGAGGTACAACTGCGCATCACGGGGGCTGGCGCCATTCCAGTGATCAATGAATCCGCCCTTTTTGTAGGAGTTATGATATTTAGACGGTGTGGTGAGCGTCAGGAACAAGCCTTGCAAGCCCAATTCGTTACCAATGTCCTCACAGCCACGACAACGCACCATCAGTTCGTGCCGGCGGATTGCAGGATTCGAGACGCTCTTTAGTACCATCTCCGCCAGATCAGCTTGCTCACCGGTCTCTTCATCAAAAAGCTCACGCTGCTTGATGTAATCCCAATTGCGCTTTTGTTGGTCTTGGTGCTCACGAACACAGTCCCAAGAAGCATATGGTGAGGCTTTCGAAGAGACTTGGCCCATCGCAATCGCCAGATGCTCACGCATAATTTTGCGCGATTTCACGAGCCTATCGAGCCACCATTTGTCGCTGAGCATGCGTGAAATATCATTCAGCGCTGAGAGTGCGTTTTGCTTCTTGTATTTGCGAGGTGCTTTAATGCCGAATTCTTCGACAAATTGAGCCAGTTGCTCATACCCATCGACCTCCGGTATATAGTGTTCACTGATTGGCAAAGTTTTGTTGATGGCTTCAACGTCTAACTTTGAAATTTTTCCACTGATCACTTGAAAACGCGCATTCACTATCTCAGCGATTTTGAACGCCATTTCTCGCAATTCATCTTGCTCAAGCTCCGCAAGGATCCGATTTCTTACTGTCTTGTGATGCTTTTCCGCTTGCTCAAAATCAAACGAAGCTTGCTTGCGTTCAATATCTTCTGGATGGCCATATTCTGTAAAAAACACGGGATGAAATGAGTTTTCACCCTCACCGTGCTCTTTAGACAATAAAGCCACTTTGCGTGTCGTTGGTAGTGCTTTGTATTTCTGCATGACTAAACCGACACGCTCAGTCGCCGGTGCCATTTTTTGACGTAGAAATGTATTTGCGACTTTCGCGCCGGCCTTTTTACAGAGCTCAATGTACCGTTTGGCAAAATACTTGGCTAAGTACATCGGCACATCCTGAAAGAACTTTTTGCGCCATTCATGATCGCGGGGGTTTACTTCAAACATTTGACGTTCGATGACAGACAGGTCTTCGGGCTCGGGTTGGTAAGAGGAAAACCGAGACGCCAAGCAGCCCGCTTCAACAGGTGTTAAAGGGGCTTGCCATGGGAAGTCAAAGAGTTCGATTTCGGTCGATTCAGCTCTGGGGGTCATGCCGATACAAGTTCTTGCGTAGTCATCAACATAAACCCGCCTTTACCGTGACCTTTACTAATGATTCCGCAGTCAGCTGGATTTAGGATACTGCAATTCAGAACCATACAGGCTTGATTGACCGCGTCTTGCAGCGAATCGAATTCTCCAATAAGGACATTGGCGACTTCTTGTGTTTCTTCATGACGAACGATTCCGCCATCGGGACAAAGTGTTATCGCGGCGTATTGCATCACGCTTCCTCCGTTTGATCTCGGTATTGAGCAATGAGGTCGATTAGGTCATCTTCTATTTTCAGCAAATCCTCCAGGGCTTTGTCTGCTTCGAGCATGACGGCATGGCTGATTCGATGTGTTGTGAACTGAGAGAAAACGATCACATTGACTAAGTGCAGGCTTGACGAGTACTCAATTCGAATACTCGCAATATCAGCGCTATCGAAAGCCAACGCGGTCAGACTACTTAGTGTGGCGAGGATCGCTCTTTTGTATGCGATATCAGTAATCGTGTTATTCACTTCTAGACTCCTACATCAAGGTGAAAAAAAGCCCCGGTTACAGGGGCAAAGGTTGGCAAGGTTTAATGGGTATTACTGAATTGGTAATGCTTGAGGCGGCGAACGTCGCCCAGTTTGCTATCAAACTCGACGGACATTTCTTTTATTAACTGCATACCACGACGAATTTTGGTGAGCTCCAAGTCGGTGAAGCTATCAAACTCTCGAACGTGTTCTGCCGCTTTAAGGTCGCCAGCAATTAGAATCATTCCGCGAAAACGTGGCGGCATTTTGTTCCACATTCCCTTCAACGTGGCGCGAGTATGTCGTCCGTTGAAAAGCGATTTACAAGCCGCAATGCTTTCTTGAGCTGTCGGCAAGGTTTCTGGTTGAACTATGGCTAGATTATTCATGGTGACTCCTTAAGCTAAGCCGGGTAACGGCGCACCATTGACGACAAAGTCCATTCCCATAGAAAGCATGGGGGTCACGCCGGTGGTGCGGTTTTCAAGGTCAGAAATCATTAAAACGAGGTTGCCCAGAGCGGCATGAGCCTTGGCTAACGTTTTATTTTTGACTGAACGAGGTAAGCGTTCTGCGCTGCACATTTGCATTGCATCGCCAGAGAGCTCACCACCGAGAGCGCTGTTCATTAACGTGCGCTCAATAAAGTTCTTCTTTTCTGAGCTTTCCGGTAGCGCAACGGTGACCGTTCCTAAGTCCTTATAAAGAACGTTGTGAATAGAGTAGTCACCCGAGTGATAACAAAGCCATGCCAGCTCAATGGCATACAACTTGTGCGGCTGAGCTGGGTTTAGTTTGTTACGTAGCATCGTCTCGCCCATTTCCATCTTTCGAGCGACTTCAGACATGTTGTGGTTGGTTGCAAATGCACAGCAAGCTTCGTCAAACGCGTTTTGTTTGAGCTCACGTAAACTGTACATGGCATTGTTTTCGTCCATGTTTGACAATCCTTAAAGAAACGAAGGAACGCAAATGACTGCCCACGCAAATACATGAAGCCAAAGTGGGCAGTAAGTTTTTAGTCGGTATAAGAGAGGAAAAGCACATGAATTATCCCAAAACAGCAATAGCTTCACGGGCGGCTAATTCATGCATCGCAACCATGTTTATCAATGGCTTGTCTCGGCGCTTATCTTTAGGTTTGATGATGACGCGACCTTCTGTCACGTACTGTTTGATGGTGCCCATAGGTAGGCCAGTAAGACGGGAGTATTCTTCGTAGGTCACATAGGGGCTTAGAGGTGGTATCTTGTAAGTTAACATAGTGATATCCTTGATTTTATGTCTGTCTTCATCGGTTTCCTATGGCTTTGCTCAGCAAGGAAATCAATTTTCGAGTACAATATTGATCAACTTTTATGGATAGTCAACACAAAATATCAATTTTCGAGTACCTAAAAGGTGAGGAATTTACTCAAACCTTGAAAGATGCTCTAGGTTTGTCTACATTCGCAGAGCTCGCTGACGCGACTAATGTAAGTAGACAAACAATAAGTACATGGAATGCACACGACAGAAACTCACATGAGTTAGTTGTTCGTATTCATTTGAGGACAGGAATCCCTGTTCACGAACTAATACTCCCGAAGGATTACCCACTCGCTGATCTGCACCAGTCTTTTTGGGATAGTAATAAGTCATCAGCAGTAATTTCATCTACCCCAGAACAACAGGGGCAAAATCCCCAATTGGGCATAGTAGTGATTAAAAGTTTCTGTCTTTCAAATGGACAACTATTGCCAACTGGGGAAATTCCATACGCGCAACGCATCTTCAATTCTTGGGAACTAGATGCTAGCAATACCATTGAAATTGAGACCAATGAAGGACGCTTTCTAATAGATAAAAAGCAGAATGATGCGGTTAGCGGCGAGTATTTGATTGATATGAATGGACGACTGTCTATAAATCACATTCAACGTTTACCAAACAAATTAGCAGTCGTGTTTGGCAAATCTACAGTTGAAGTATCAGAAGAAGATATAAAAGTAATTGGTCGCGTAGCTGTGGGGTTAGAGCAGAAATAATGGATAAAGCCATAACTTTTGATAAAAGTGGAACCATTTCTCGTTTGACAAGTTTGGCTAAATCATTAACGCGAGACGATATAATTACTGCTACTAATCAATTCTTAAAACAAAATAGCTCTGTAAATACGTATTCTCATTCTTCAACTTATGACCTAATTGTTGATGAAGAGCCTTACCCACCAAAAGCAATCTTTGGCTTAGCCATGACTAAGCTGCTTGGATTTGAAGTTCTCTCATACCATTTCTCTGCTGGCTTGAAAAGCCCCTGTTTTACGACATTTGAAAACCTGGGCTTCGAGATTAGATTAAAGGATGGAAACCCTTGGTCCGATGCCGAAATGGAGGACTCAGTACGCGAGTATCTCAGAATACTGGAACTCAGCAGAAAAGGCGAAAAATTCAATAAAGCTCAAATATACCGCGAGCTTAGTAGACGTCATAAACGAGGACACAAGTCCTACGAATTTCGAATGCAAAACATTTCTTACGTGTTCGAACTTTCGGGAAGAGCATGGATCCCTGGCTTAAAACCCAAACGAAATATCACTGCTCAACAAGTGGAACTAATTGAGAGCCTTATTGCATCTATAGAACACAAACCATTTGAAGGTACCGCGTCGTTTGAAGCTAAAGTAAGAGAGTCATCTAAAAAGCCAAACCAAGAAAAGCCTAAAGGTGATACAAAACCAAGAACAAGTACAACCACCACTACAAGCTATGCTCGATCGCCGGAAGTCAAAGCCTGGGTTCTCAACCGTGCAAACGGTATGTGTGAGTGCTGTAACCAAAAAGCACCATTTGAGACTGAAGAATATAGGCCATTCTTAGAGGTTCATCATATTGTGCCGCTCGTAGACGGCGGTGCTGACACTGTAGAAAACTGCGCAGGTATCTGCCCAAATTGCCATCGAATGCTGCACTTTGGGAAAGGTCGTGAAGCCGAAGCTTCAACGCTACTAAAACGTATCAAAGAAAAAGAAAGCGGCTTATAGCCGCTATTTTTAAAGTTTTAGTTCAGCAAAATCTAGGCCAACACGAGACTGAGACATACCAAACTTTTGAAGCAAGTTTATCGCATACTCATATCTTAGCTCTCCAACCACTGTTGCCTTGCTGTATGTATATGGCAACGTGACTTCACCAGTGTCAGAGTTTGTACCCACCTCACCTTCCTCACCAACAAGCCCAATTCGAATTAACGTCAACGTCGCTGTATTTTCTTCGCTCCAATCTAGCCCACCTTTGGACGCAACAAATGCTTGTTCCCACTGAGGGTTACTCTTAGAATTAACTATATAAGAAAAGCCTTTTAATTCTTCTTGGATATCAAGAACAATATAGTTATTAGAATTTAAATCCTGAAGGAGCTTCTTATGAGCGTGTGGGGAACCATTAAACACTTTGCTCTCATTATGCAGAAGAACCAATTTAACTGGCATCAAGTCACCAAGTTTTCTTTTCCATTCGTTAGATTGCGATGGGACTAGATCACAAGCGGGAGTTAAACAAAGGTAATAATCATTACCAATATTTATTACATGACCTGTTTTTAATTGATTTCCTGAAATCTCCTTGCTACATGCATTAGCATTAAAGTAACTAGACATCTTAATTTTTATATCATTGTCATTGATATCTAGCTTGTGATAACTACGAACTAAATCTTGAATAGCCGACTGTGATAATTGCTCTTTCAAATCAGATGAAAAATTCATCATATTATTTTGCAAAGACTCTGAAAGTGAAAGCATCACTTGCTGAATAGATTTCTTAGCTACCCATCGAGACTCTTCGCTAGTTGCACTTACAAACTCACTCAACCATCCGGCATGAACATAATCATTAGATAACGCAGCATCTTCAAAACTAATACCATGCCCATCTAATTCAGTGCGAATCTTAGACATTAGTAATCGTAATGGTTTAGGATTCCACGAGCATAGCGCTTGTAAAAGCATGTCTGGTAGGTTTTGAGGCTCTGTAGCGTTTTTATCGACGACAGTTATAAACAAACGATTATTTTTAATCCAATTAACTTCGCCATCAATAAATGCTTCGTTAAAAAACTGTTCTTCACCAAGAAGTTTATCTCCTATAGTGACATAAGATCTATAAAGACCTAAATAAAACAAATCATCAATACTTAATTGAACATCGTCTGGTTTATCATGAAATATTTCTTCCAACTGACTATAGAAACTCAAAGAGCTAATCTTTAAATTACGTTTAAAACAATTTATTGCCTCAGTAAAATTAACACTTGAAAATAAAGAACTTATTCTATCTTCAATAGAAGAATCTTCGGCATTCCATAACTCAAGAGCCATTATCATCATGGCATCGGGTCTTTCATCCAATAATGGTTCTTTTTTCGTCAAGCTATACAAAACTTCATGAAAAGTATCCACTATAGAACTTTTCGTGTATATCACGATCAAATTGAAATGCGTATTTTCAGAGATTTTTTTTATTAAAGATAGGGCTGTAGTCCCATCAGTATGGTCTGCGGTCAGATTATAATCCAAAATAAGCAAATCGCTTTGGTGCAAGTGGTTAGCTATTTTTTCTTCCGTATCACCTGACACAATATCTTTTCCATCATGAATATCACAAAGCCAATTTCTTCTTTCATCACGGAATGCCGAAACCATGTTTTGTGCCCGTCTCATATCCAAACCATTGGGATACTCGTTATCTAACTCAGACTTAACAGTGTCAGGTGAATCACCTTCATAAAGAGAAGCTGAGAAATCGATCATCTTATCTAAACTGACAAACTCATCATCGACTATTAATACAGAACGTATGGGGTTGATATAAACCTCTTCAATCAAGTTATCTAAATTAGCCATGAGTTAACCCTTTAAAATCAATTGCGAAATTTGCTCCAGGCAAGATCTTTTTTTCGTTGTCCGTTATGTATTCTATTTTGTGGCCACCTACTGTTAAATTTGTTCTACACAAATAAAGACCTATACCTCTTCCTCCAGAAGCTTTCTTTGTAAAAAATATTGTGAATAGGTTCTTAACATCATCCACATCTACTCCAGGGCCATCATCTGAGATCACGACCTTACCATCGACAAAATCAACTAAGATTTGTCGTAAGTTATCTGATTTCTGACAGACCCAATAACGTGAGTTATTAATTAGGTTTACAAACACAGGAAAAATTCTAGACTTTTCTTCCCTTAAGGTAATAGCCCTAAATGATTCACTAAACTCTATTGATACTTTGCTATCACTCAACAACCCTTTAAAAAACTCATCCAAGTATTGCTCTATATCATGACCAGTTATTTTTTCCTTTATCCTAGTGCCTGAGAGGCGCAATGGAGCTAAAAACTTAAATTTGCTAGAAATACCTTCATAAGTTTCCTTAATAGCAATAACTTCCTTGCTCATCATATCATTATTAATAAGGTAATCCATTCGATCAAACATAGCTAAGTCTAAGTGTGACAGCTCATGGCTGATTATCTCTACAGTAATGCCAAGTTGAGCAAGGCTATTTAAACGTATAACTTCGTTTTGCAACTGCTCAAATTCGTTCATATCATATGAAGCTATTGCATTCAAATCGATATCATTTTTTAAATTATCTATTGCAATCGAATATGCACTGAAGATCGTATCTACTTCTAGCTTATACTCATCAAACCGCCTCTCCGCGTCAGAGAAACCTTGTTGCAGACTAATTGCATCATTAGTAACTTCATGTCGAATCTTATTTAGATCAGACTCAATTCCGCTAAGGTGGCCACTTGTTACCCTAGTAAGACGGTCAATTTCTGATGTAAACTCACTTCTAATGAAATTTATATGACTATTGATATTTCTTCTATAGGATTTAACAATTGAGTTTATTCTGTTCTCAATTAGCTCTACCGTAGATTTAGGGCTTAAATCTTCTTGAAGCCTATCTATTGATTGTTGTGTATTATTAAGCCACTGAGATACTTCCACAAACTTATCTCTAAACTCTCTGTAAGTTTTCTCACTATCGCCTAGCCTGTTTGGTACACCTGAAAATTTTAGTTTATTCAAGACTATTTTGAAATCAGATATATTTTCTGAAAAACACTCTAAATCTTCAGAGCTATATTTACCTTCCAATTTTAAAAAATTAGTGACAAATTCATTAACTTCGTCATGTAACTCATTAATCTTGGGGTAATTGGAAATTAGAGTCTTAATAAACCGCTTTTGATCTAGCTTCTTTTTTTTATCTCTTTCTATCTTTGCTTTTCTTTCATCAAACTCAGCATTAAGTATGGGTTGTAATGTTTTTCTAAGTTCAGATTCACGGCCAATATATCTATTTGACGTAGAAACTAATATATTATTCACAATATCTCTAAAAACTTTAGCCGCTTTGTTATCAATAAATCCTTCACGCCCAGCCTTGTCTCTTAAGTTCTTATTTTCATCTCCTGATATTACAACGCGACCAAATATATTTCGGTTAGAATAATGATATTTACCAGCATTTCTAGAACGCCTTGCTTCTATTTCAAAGAAATCATTATCATCTCTACCATATGGCATTACACGTAGTGTATCTCTATATACTAGGAAACCAGAATAATTATCTGAAACCTCATTAAGATAGGCCCATGTTTGGCCATCTAATGTTGTGTTTTTTTCTAAGTTTTCATAACTTGCAACTGTAATGTAAAAGCCACCCACGCGACTGCGAGCATGTTTGGGTATGGCTATATTGGGTAAGATCTCTATATCACCACGAAGCTCCCCAAATGCCTTGATTTTACCGCGAAATACACCGTCATGACTGACATACCCTGAGAGTAGATGTTCGCATTTATCAAAATCCAAAGATGAGAATTCACGAGAAGATGCGATAAGAATATCCTTATCCCTATCCTTCCATAACAATACCTTATGATTAAATTCATTGCTGGAAAATTCCCTCAAAGAAGGCTCCATACTTTCCAGCTCTTCATAGGTATCGAAAATTGTTTTGTTTTTAGAAACCAACAATTCAGAAAAATTTGATAGTGTTTCAGAGAACTTACTCTTTGCTTGAACTATCGTACTATCTGTTGAATTGTCCAATAGCTGAGCTTCAATATCATCATTAACTTCAGATATAAATAGGGCGGTCCCCCTATCGTTTAAACCTTTCCATACATCCCATTTTTCAAAGTGCTCAATGGTGAACACCTCATTCTCTAATGTGTATGCAATTTGAGAATAAGTAGTCGTGACATCTTGTTCATATTCAAATTGTAGATCGAGCTGATCTGAACTCTCTTGCTCGTCAGTTTCTAATTTAGAGAATGCTTCCCAAGCTTCAATAATTCTTTGTGTACGGTTTTTATCTTCATTATCACCGTATAAGTTGCTGGATAACTGCGCATACATACCTGGTAGTACGCTTTGCAGTTCAGTTGGACTATCAAATTCTTCTACTGGAATCTGGATATCATGCAAATATAAATATGGGTTTTCAAATAGCCGCCAGTCAACCAAAGACGCAACAAATTTGTCTGTTCTTCGCTTGGAAACGATTAAAAGAAGTGAGCCCATAATCGCACAAGACAGTCTACCTATACCCTTTTGACCTTGCTTTGGTCTTTCATCTAGGCCATTTCTATCATCCGGATCGATTACGGTATTGGTTTTCTTAGACTCTGTACCAACAACTAACCATTTATTGATGAACTCTTCTTGGTTCATACCATGACCATCATCAACAATTGCAGCGACAGTCGAGCGACCAGATATAATGTGCAGAGAAACGTTCCTCGCATATGCATCAAAAGCGTTTTTCCACAACTCAGAGATGGCTGTTGGACAATCTGCTATCTGTTCTCGCCCAAGATGATCAAGAGTTCTCGCCCTAGTGACGAAAGGAACTGACTTAGACATTCATAATTCCTAACAAACTGAAATTTGAAAAAAAAGTGCCTAACATTGTAGGCACTTTATTCATTTCAATCTACTGCATATGTCACTAATAAGTATTTTTCCAAGCATTGGAGGAACTGCATTACCTATTTGCCGAGCCTTTTGTGTCGAACTTCCATAAAAATCGAACCAATCAGGGAAGGATTGTAATCTTGCTGCATGGCGCAGGGTCATTCCATGGTTTTTCCACGGGTGAACAAAACGACCTTTCGATGGATTATTACATCCAGTAGTAATTGTGTTACTTGGCAAGTGAATTAAAACGCGACCATAGACATCTTTATGGCCTTTGTATCCATTCGAGTGGCATTTTAGCCTATGCTTTTCTCCTGCATCCTCCCTACTACCGTTAAGTGGAGTATCAGCAAAACGTTCTTTCATCACAGAAGTCGGTTCCATGTGTATATTACAAGAATCATCTTTTCTAAAACCCTCTCCATATGGAAGCGACCTAAGTAACTCAAAAACCTTTTCTCTGTCGTACTTTTTGTCTTTGCTGAAAAACTCATCCCAATAGACTTGATAAAGATGCGAAGGGAGTTTTTCAAAAACAGAAGACGCAGGTAACCAAGTCGGCTGCTTTCCAGAAGCTAATGAGAAATGAGTAGGCTTCGGTGGAAAAGTAATCCCCTTAGAATCCAGATCTTTTCTTATACCGTAGATAAACACGCGTTTTCTACTCTGTGGAACACCATAGTCCTTGGCATTTAAAATGTCGCAATACTTGATTTCATATCCAGCTTTTTTAGCTAGTGAAAGAAATTTATTCAAAAAGTCCTTATGACGCTTCCACAAGAGTCCGGCCACATTCTCCACTAGGAATGCTTTTGGTTTGAATTCATTTACAAACTCAAAATATCTTAATAAAAGCGCATTACGTGGATCATTAACCCCAGCGTTCTTTATTCGGTGCGTAGAAAATCCCTGACATGGCGGTCCTCCTAGAATGAGATCTAGAGCACCTTGTTCTATATCAAGTGATTTTCTAAGTTCTGAAGGTTCGACATTATTAATATCGCCTTCTTCTGGGCCTGCTCTTAAATCAACATCTAGTTTTCGCTTATTGATGAAGTTTTCGTTATAGGTACGAGCAGCAAGCTCATCAAATTCGATAGCCGCAAGTACATCAACTCCTGCACTAAGTGCAGCAAGTGTAAAACCACCAGCGCCAGCAAATAAGTCTATGGCTTTAACTGTCATTTGAACCACTCATAAAAAAATTAGCTGGCACATTTTACCGACTTAATCATAAATTACCATTCCCTCACACACTTAAGAGATTACAAATCAAGCCACACATGCAGCCAAACCAATAATAAACATTGTTCAACGTTTTACTACGAATTAAACTGTATATATATACAGATAAAATATTCTACTATGTCTATACGAAACTTAAAAGATAGCTCTAAAAAACCATGGCTTTGTGAGTGTTATCCTCAGGGGCGGACAGGTAAACGCGTTCGTAAACGTTTTGCGACCAAAGGTGAAGCGACGGCCTATGAGCAATTCATCATGCGCGAGGTTCATGATAAACCTTGGCTTGGTGAAAAAACCGATCACCGCCGCTTAAGCGATCTCCTTGACACTTGGTGGCTCATGCATGGGAAAACAGTAAAAACTGGGCATAGAAGTTACCGAGTACTCAACAAAACCATTGAGATGCTTGGGAATCCGATCGCTAGCCAACTGACTGCTTCAGACTATTTGAACTACCGCGCCAATCGCGTTCGACTTCAACCAACGCGACAGGATCTCGCCGTATCAGCGACGACTCATAATATTGAACTCAAAACTTTTAAGTCCCTATTCAACAGGCTGATCAAAATTGGTGAATGGAAACAAGAAAATCCTGTCAAAGATATTGAGTTGATTAAAACATCAGAACGAGAAATGGCCTTTTTACGCAAAGAAGCTATACCACCGTTTTTAGATGCTGTTCGAACCGATATCAGCCCAAAAGCAGCTCAGATTTTGATAGCCTGCAAGATTTGTTTAGCAACGGGTGCTCGTATTGGTGAAGCTTTGGCACTTAAGCACAGCCAAATATCAAATTGTAAATTGACCTTTACCGACACCAAAGGTAAAAAGAACCGCAGTATACCGATATCGAAGAATCTACATCGCGAGATTATCGAAAACGCGGTGTCCGAACATATCGTATTTAATGTTCGATACTATACAGCGTGGGAGTGTGTGAAACGGGCATTACCAAAAGCGATCCCCAGCGGACAAGCGACCCACATACTTCGCCATACGTTCGCAAGCCATTTTATGATGAATGGTGGAGACATACTGGTTCTGCAGCGAATTCTTGGCCACCAGAACATTGAACAAACCATGACTTACGCCCACTTCGCACCCGAACATTTAGTCCAGGCTATAGAGCTAAACCCGCTAGAAAATTGAGGCGACAAAGTGGCGACACTCGTCAGAAACCCTCGGTTTTAGTCGGTTTCAAACGGTATTAAATTAAAAGCAATAAACCATAAAGTGAATATTAATCAATAAGATAGGAAAAAACAGACGTAATGCAGAAGAAACGCGTGGTTTTATACATCAAAGACAAGTGTGCTCATTGTAAAGATGCGCAGCGCTATCTCGACAGTAAAGGGATTCAGTATCGTTTATGTAACGCCAAAATGCAGCGTGGTCGTAAAGAGCTCGATGCGATTGGCGCACGATCGCTGCCAGTGTTAAAAGTCGGTGACCGAATTATGATTGGGTGGAATCCTGCCAGTTTCGATAAGCTTTATCGCGGAAAATAGACATCTTAAACATAGCGTTTTACAAACTCGATAAACGTCTGATCTGCTTTTGATAAGTAACCATCCTTGCGCCACGCCAATACCAAGTTGAATGTGACAGGTTGCTCAAATGAGATGCCTTTCACTTCCGGTTCGTTATCGGTGACCAAGGTTAATAACGAGGTAATCGCAAATTCGTGCTTAACAATGCTTAAAATCATAGGTAGCAAATTGGTTTCAAATGAGAAATCCATTTTGTAGCCGTGTTTTTTCGCTTTTGATTCAATGAACTCACGGTGAAAATAGCCAGGCTTAAACATAACAAGTTCTTGTTCGAAAAAGGTTTGAAAATCCATCACGCTTTTCTCCGCAAGGGAGTGCTGCTTCCCAACTACCGCCACCATTTCGGCCTCGAGTAGATGGTCGGTTTCAAGTTCATCGATCACATCTTCACTGACGATAACCCCGAGATCAAGCTCACCATCGAGCAGCATTTGCCGAATAGAACGTGTTCCCGCATCAATGAGCGTCAACTTGAGGTTTGGGTAATGGCTCTTAAATGCCATCAGAACTTCGGGAAAAAAATAAGATCCCATCATACTGGGTGCACCTAATTTAACCTCTCCTTTTTCCAGTCCTTTAAGCTCGTCCACCGCAAGTTGCGCATCGTCTAACTGCTGCAGAATTCGTTTAGCATGTTCAAATAAGGTCACCCCTTCATTGGTCAACGCAATTTGACGATCCTCTCGACGAAACAGTTCAACCTCCAACTGCTGTTCGAACTTTTTAATCGAAATGCTCAATGCCGGCTGAGCAATATGTAGTGCTTTTGCAGCGGCAGTAAAGCTGCCATGTTCTGCCACCGCGACAAAGTGACGAAGTTGACGACTTTCCAATGAATTTACACCTTATATATAAAATATATCGAACTGATAATTTTAATATATTTTATATATCCAGCGAACATTGATAGTTTGCTCACAGAAAGACTATTTAACCCCTATTTCCCCGAGACTCCGTATGATTTCATTAGGCAGTAGCGAATATCACAAAGTGACCTTAAGTTTAGCGCTCGGCTCATTTCTCGTGTTCTGTAACCTCTACCTTTTTCAGCCGATGCTGCCGACGATGGCGGCGCATTTTTCGTTATCAGAAACCCAGGTTAACTGGGTATTCGCAGCGGCCACGTTGGCGCTCTCAGTCAGCTTAGTGCCTTGGGCGGTAAGCTCTGAATCCTTCGGGCGCAGAAGAGTCATGCTGATTGGGCTTTTTGCGATGCCAATGATTGGCGGGTTAATGCTGCTTACCAATCAATTCTGGATCATCGTGGTTTGCCGCGCGCTAATGGGGATTGCGATCGCCGCTTTTGCTTCTGTTGCCGTGGCTTATATGGCGGAAGAGTTAGAACCAAAAGCTTTTAGCCAAGCAATTGGTAATTATATTGCAGCCAACTCATTAGGCGGCATCACCGGGCGAATCATGGGAGGTAACTTAACCGATGCATTCGGTTGGCACTTTGCAGTGATGATGATGATGGGGATTACGTTAGTCGGTATTCTTGTGGTGTTTTGGCTTCTACCTGCGCAGCGTCACTTCACGCCTCAGCGTGGTATGCTGCGTTCGCACAATCGATCACTGATCACTCACATGAAAAATCCGGTGATCGTGGTGGCAATGTTAATCGGTGGTGCCAACTTCGCGCTCTTCGTTAATCTCTACTCTGTGATGGGATTTCGCTTGGTAGCGGAACCCCATAATTTACCCGTCGGCTTAGCGTCTTTAATTTTCTTATGTTATTTGGGTGGGACAGTGAGCTCAAAATTATCGGGGCGCTGGAGCCTGCGTCATTCGCAGCTCAATGGTATGTTACTTGGGGCTTGTATCAGCCTTAGTGGTATGCTTATCGCTTATTTTGAGTGGCTGCCGACTATGTTACTTGGACTCATGCTCATTAGCTTTGGCGCTTTTTTTACTCACACCTTGGCTTACGCTTGGGTCAGCCAAAAGGCAACGCACGCTAAAGCCACCGCCACTGCACTGTATTTGGTTCATTATTACATCGGTGGAAGCTTAGGCGGTTTCTTTCTTATCTACTGCTGGCAAGTTCAGCGCTGGTCCGGTGTGATCGGCGGAGGTTTAGTACTGTACGCCTTAGTATTTACATTTTGCTTACGACTTAAAAGTATGGAAAGTAAACATCGCACAAAAGCCAAGCTAGAGACGGTTTAATTTGGTATGCTGCACGCCAGTCACCATTTTATAACTATCCATTAAAAACTGCTTATTTATGACTCAGCAACTACAACCTGTTACGCATTCTGCTTCAAATCAAAACATCGCCGATACGGTAAATACTTGGCTTGAAGACGTGGTGATTGGCCTAAACTTATGCCCATTTGCGGCTAAGCCGCAACGTAACCAGCAGATTCGTATCTTCGTTAGCGACGCGTCCACAGATGAAGGCCTGCTAGAAGACATCCTCACCCAGTTCATTGACCTCGATAACATACCCAGTGATAAGCTGGATACCACATTGGTTGTGGTTCCAAATATGCTGAGTGATTTTTACGAGTACAATCTTTTTATTGACTGGGTAGAAGCGATTATTCGTCAGCAAGGCTGGGAAGGGACTTATCAAGTCGCGACTTTTCATCCAGATTACTGTTTTGCAGGATGCCAACCTGATGATCCCGAGAATCTGACTAACCGCTCGCCGTATCCTATTTTCCATTTGATTCGCGAAGCCAGTATGGAAAAAGTGTTAAGCCATTACCCAGACCCAGAAGCCATACCCGAAAATAATATTGAACGTGTGTCGTCACTGAGTGAAGCCCAGCGTAAAGCGCTGTTCCCCTATCTATTCAAATCATAGCCATCAATAGTGCGAGAGGAATAGCTTGCTGGTTGACAGCGCATAAATTGCTGTCGATGAATAGCGCCTGCTTGCTGGCTTTGCTAGTATGACGCGATCATTGTAACTAATTCGGATTTAAGCGAATGCACCTATCAAAATTGACTCAAGAACTATACGACCATCTGTATCAAGACATTACGGAGTTTCGCTCTACCTTTGACCTCCCTGTCGCAGCGCCAAGTACGCTCGATGAAAAAGGCGATACGTTGCATACCTCGCTCGCTATCGAAGAGTTAACTGAATTAGCTGAGGCCGATTCTAAGGTTGAGCAGGCTGATGCGATTGTCGATACCGTGTATGTCCTAATGGGTCGTTTAGTCCATTTGGGCCAAAGTCAGGTTGAAGATAATCTTGCGATCAGTTACCTGATTGATCTGTTGCTCAACGTTGCAGTAAACCGCAGGATCGACTTCGTGCCATGCTGGGATGAAGTACACTCAAGTAATATGAGTAAAGTATGCCGCAGCGAACAAGAGTATGCGGAAACAGAAGCCTTTTACGCTCAACAAGGCATCACTCTGATGGCGGTACAAAAAGGCGATTACATTATTGCGAAATGTGCACAAGATTTTGTCGCTGAGGGGAAAACTATCCGTCAAGGCAAAGTGCTAAAATCGGTTTACTATCGCCCTGCTGATTTAATGGCTTTAACTCAATAACAATTTGAGTGGAACCCACCGTAAAGCAAAATAGTAACCTATTGAAAAAGCATAAAAAAAGCGCCACCTCAGGGAGACCGGGGTGGCGCGTAAATGTCATAGTCAAGAAATGACATAAAGCCTAACAAGAACGAGAATGTATCACTTTCTATAATGCTAACCTCATGCCAACTTTTTAAAAAACTTAACTTGCTGATTTTAAAGGGTTTAGCATTTTCACCTAAAAAGCCGTAAAAAATCAGCGATCCATTACAGTGCATCGTGCACCGAATTAATCAAACACTAAGACATTTTTTCCATTAAACTCAACACGTTGCACATCAGTAGCAAACAGCGTTGATAACTTTTCTGATGTCATCACCATTTTTGTTTCGCCAAATTCCAACATGACCCCCTCACGAATCAGCACGACTTTATCGGCATAACGCAAAGAGCGATTTAAATCATGATTGGCCATCAGAATCACCAGCCCCATATCCGCCATACGCTGGATTAATTGATAAAGTAAGGACTCTTGACCGATATCGAGAGGCGCCGCAGGTTCATCAAGTAACAGCATTTTGGCGTAAGGGTTGAGTGATGGCCAAACTTGGAGACAGATACCCGCTAATCGCACGCGTTGCCACTCTCCACCCGACAGCTGTGCAATCGAACGATGCAATTTGTCATCCAATTCGAGTAGAGAACACAGTTCAGCCACAACCTCTGCAACGTGTTTATCTTGCGCATTTACCCCCGCAGGCATCGACAGCGATAGATATTGCGCCACACCGATGTCAAACGGCGGTTTACCACTTTGTGTCAAATAGGCTCGTCTGCCCGCTAATGCTTCAATCGACAACGCATTGAGATGGTCTTCATCAAGCCAGACGTCTCCTTCAAAATCAATTACACCGGCGACCGCCGATAAAAATGTGCTTTTTCCGCTACCATTGGGGCCCAGGATATGAATTACGTCGCCACGCTGCGCCTCAATTGATAGAGGCAATAAACGGGTTTTAACACAAAGACTTTGGATAGTGAGCATAAAGATATCGCGCAAACAGTTAACTGCCCTAACCTTACCCGATTCGCGATACGGAGAAAACGCTAACACGTCGTATTAACGAAAAAAGCCCACAAGGAGTGGGCTTAGTACAATAAACCATAAAACGGTTATTGGTTGTAAACTTCAAATTCGGCAATTTTCGGCACATCACTCGCGGAATTAATCACCAGACTGATCTTCGCTGGATTAATATCGCCGACCGTAATCACGTCATTGAGACTGCTGCCCGACGTTAGGGTTGCACCTGAATCATGATTCACCAGTGTCCAAGACGTCACTGTGCCTTCTGTTCCGCTGAGCTCAATGATTCGAACGGTGTTAAATGTTGAAGTTAAGCGTTTGACACTCACGGTTCCTGTTGTGCCACTTGGTGACCAGTAAGTCGAAGTATCACCGTCAATAACATTGCCATAACTGGTGCCACTGGCTTTAGAGCTACCATCGGCATCACCTGACAACGCTAAATTCGTCCCTAATTCCCCCGTGCCGCCAGTATCGCCGCCACCGGTGTCACCACCACCTGTATCACCGCCGTCTCCACCGCTTCCGGTATCACCCCCATCACCTGGTTCAGTAGTACTACAACTGCCGTCAGAGACCGCCAGACCAGTGTTCGCACCTGCCGAAGCAAGAACAACACTTGGTACGCAGGTCGCATCATCCAGCTGATAGCTATAAGGGATAGCAATACTCGTGGTCGATACTGGATCTGGCCCTGCAGGGTGGAGCTTAGAGGCGTCTTCTGACCAATCAATATTATCCCAAATATTACCGCTAACTTGCCAAAATCCCATGTCGTCAGTATAGAAAGTGCCTAGAGGATCTTTGGAGTCTTTGAAGTAGTTATTTTCTGCCCGCATTTGGCCACCAATACGTGGGTTCATCCCGGAGGAAATCAAACCGTTGTAGTAGTTGTTGTATGCGTGCGCCGTGGCATGACGTAATAACGGTGTGCGCGAGTTAATATTTTCATAATAGTTGTGGTGGAAGGTAACAGGGCCGTTGTTGTTATCACTGTCACTTGAGCCGACAAGCCCGCCACGCCCCGAATTACGTAGAATGCTGTAGGAAAGCGTCACATATTTTGTGTTGGCCTTCATATCAAATAGTGCATCATAGCCTTTGCTCTCGCCACCACTGGCTTCCAAAGTGACATGGTCAACCCAGACGTTCGAGACGTTGCTTTCCATTCCGATCGCATCACCTCCGTTTGAGGTTGGTGAGCCCGACTTTTTCACATTCCGTACGTGAACGTTCTGAATGATGATGTTTGATGCAGAGCGCAGATGAATACCCAGTTCATCAAAAAGAGCACCGTTGCCCACACCAATCAGAGAGATATTACTCACTTCCTTAATTTCAATTTTATCTTCAGCGGTGTTACAGCTATCACCTGATACTTTGCTTGTATTGCCGTGATTAATCGTGCCCTCGACGTGAATAATAATCGGCGTGTCGCTGCTTGCTCGATTACACAGAGCTTGATGAATTTCAGTACCTGTGGTCGCATAAACAACTTGCCCTCCTTCACCTCCCGTTGTGCCGCCGTTTTGAGTATCAAACCCACTAGCGATAACAGGTTGTGCAGCAAGAGCGATACACACGGATAACGTAGACAGAGTTAAGTGCTTCTTTGCTTTTGTAATAATCATGTTTTATTCCATCGTATATTGGATTATCGAGTTCACTCCACTTTTCGTGTTTAATGGAGCGTTTATAAAATAACTGTGTGACCTAGCCCTCCTTTATTTTCAGCACAGAATTACATATAAAACTCAATACCTAACAATATGAACCGCGGTTTTATTTTGATCAATCCAAATTAAATTGGTTTTCTTAAATATGTGAAGTAAACATAATTCGATCCAAAACAACAATAAATTGCCTAATCAACTTATAGAGAGAGATAGATCACATCTGTTGTCGTTTATTAATATAAACAACCACAGAATCCATACATGGAATGAAGTGAATCGAACATTTATTTTTATCACCAAATTTAATTATTTCCTTATAATTAAAGGCTTTCTGAAAAAATAAAAAGTCATTAGTGTAAAAACACTAATGACTTTCATTGTAAATATTCAACCAATCAGTGAATAATTATTGATTGTAAATTTCGAACTCAGAAATTTGAGGTCTGTCACTTGCTGAGTGGATAACAAAACTCAGCTTAGATGCGCGGACAGCATCAAAGCTAATCACTGATGGAATTGTCGTACCCTGTGCTAACGTCACACCAGTATCGTGGTTAACCAATGACCAAGACGTCACGGTTCCCTCTGTACCTGCAAGCTCAATAATTCGCACCGTATTGTAAACACTATTCAGCTTTTTAATATTGATGGTGCCGGTGGTCTGCTTCGGAGACCAGTATGTCGATGTATCTGCATCGATCACTTTTCCGTAGCTCGTGCCACTGTACTTGTCGCTGCCATCAGCATCAGCACTGAGAGCAAGGTTACTGCCAAGATCGCCTGTATTGCCACCATTATCACCATCATTGTCGCTACCGTCGTTGCCATCAGTTGGATCCGTTGGTGTCGGCTGCTCAGGCGCAGACACCTCACATGAACCATCAGAAACGGCCAATCCTGTATTCGCACCAGCAGTCGCTAGAATGATGTCTGGAACACACGAAGCATCATCTAATGCATAATCATATGGAATGCTGATTGATGTTGTTGAAATCGGATCAGGCCCCGCGGGGTGACGTTTGGACTGTTCGCTTGACCAATCAACGTTGTCAAACGTATTGCCGCTAACATCCCAGTAGCCCATGTCGTTGGTATAGAATGTACCAATAGGATCTTGGGAGTTTTTAAAGTAGTTGTTTTCCGCTTTAATCTGCCCACCAATACGCGGGTTCATCCCAGAGGAAATCAATCCATTGTAGTAGTTGTTATAAGCATGCGCGGTCGCGTGACGGAGCAATGGCGTACGCGAATTAATGTTTTCATAATAGTTGTGATGGAATGTTACTGGGCCATTGTTATCATCGCTGTCACTAGAACCAACTAGGCCGCCACGTCCAGAATTACGCAAGATGCTATAAGAAAGTGTGACGTACTTTGAATCATTTTTCATGTCAAACAGCGCATCATAACCATCTGATTCACCGCCACTTGCTTCAAGAGTAACGTGGTCAACCCACACATTGTGCACATCACTTTCTAAACCAATCGCATCCCCCCCGTTTGAAGTCGGCGAACCAGACTTCTTCACGTTACGGACATGAACGTTTTGAATAATAATGTTTGATGATGAACGAATATGAATACCTAGCTCATCAAATAACGCGCCTTCACCCACACCGATCAGCGACACATTACTGATTTCTTTGAGCTCAATCTTATCTTCAGCGGTGTTACAGCTATCGCCAGATACTTTGCTGGTATTAGAATGATTGATGGTGCCTTCTACTTGAATAATGATTGGTGTATCACTACTCGCGCGGTTACAGAGTGCTTGGTGAATTTGCGTTCCGGTTGTCGCATAGACAACTTGGCCACCCTCGCCCCCTGTCGTCCCACCATTTTCTGTAGCAAAACCCGACGCGTAAGCACCTTGAGTGGCTAACGCAACGCAGCTAGAAAGCACACTTAGGGCAAAAGTTTTCTTAGACATTGTATATTTCATTTTAATTTCCATTAATAAATTATTATTGGGAGAATATGCCGCATATTTTTTAAGGATATATCCAATATTTAATACGGCGTTCCTTAACCCCTAATTTAAGCCTGAACCCATTCTCTGAATTCAAGGGAGAATATTATGAAATAATAAAATCAGATCAATTTAATAAATTTCATTTTCACTAATATGTGACAATGCTTCAAAGGATGAATATAAATAACTAATAAATAGAAAACTAAAAACACAAAATACTAAGGCATTGTCAAATTAATGAAATATTTTAATCAAGGTTACGTTGTCATAATTTTATATATAAAGAATTTCCCTTAATATAAACATATAGAAAAGAATTACAACGTCCTAAACATGAACAATAATACGTCATCCTAATTATAAATAACATGGCGTATTATTAATCAAGATGGTTTTTGACGAGCATCCAAATAAATATTGGCGCACCAATTGAGGTTGTGACAACGCCTAACGGTAACTCTGCAGACTGGAGAGAAACTCGTGCAATGATATCGGCTGCAACTAAAAATGCCGCGCCAGCGATCGCGGAAATCGGCAACAAATATCTATTTTCACTACCCAAAGACATTCTCAATAAATGAGGAATGACAAGACCGATAAAGCCTATCATACCCCCTAACGCCACGGCTCCACCCACTAAAAGAGAAACAGCAAAAATTAATTTCCAACGAACCGCTGCAATATCAACCCCTAACTGTTTCGCGTGTAACTCGCCCATCATTAATTTATCTAAGCGGCTGCCTTGCCAACATAACCAAACCACGACAGGTAACATAAACAGTGAAACAACATGTTGCGACCAACTGACTCCGCCTATACTTCCCATCAACCAATACATTAATTGGCGCAGGCTTAAATCATCACTAAAATAAAACGCCCATGTCACGATAGCGCTGGCTAATATTCCAAGCGCCACTCCAATTAATAACAGACGCGCAGTCGTCAACCCTTTACGGCGAGCGACCATCACTAAAATGAACGTAAACACCAGCGAACCAATCATGGCAGCAAACATGAACCCAAGTGGCGTTGCCAGTACCGGGAAAAAGAACAGCAGCCCGACCATCATCACACTGGCCCCGCCTGAAATGCCAAGTACTCCTGGCTCCGCTAACACGTTGCCAAGTAACACTTGTAACGTCGCACCGGACACCGCCAGCCCGGCACCAATCACAATCGCCGCAATCAAACGAGGTAAACGCAATTGAAACACCAGCTGTTGCTCTAAAGAAGTCGTGGTTTGAAAGGGAGAAATAAACAGCTCTCCCACCATCAAGTAAATAGCGGAAAAGAAAATCAAACACAGCGTCGCCAAACCAATGGCGAGAATCCAGCGTCGATGTTTGCGAAGTAGTAGCTGATTGTAGTTCATAGGTTGACCATATTGGGCAATATGGTTGATTAGAAAAAAGAATGGCTTAACGATACCGCTAAGCCATTCAAATAGATAGTCTGCATCGATTAATCGTAAACCACTTGCCCATCTTCAAAACGAATCTTAACTGGGCACACCATCAATGCCGCGCGCTGACCTACCGCAACGTGGCGATTAGGAAAGACGATCGCCTCACCTTCGTTCTTTGCCATCAAAGGTTTGTCACCATCATGTCCAAAGACTTCACCATGCTTAAAAGAAGTAAAGTTTTCGACTTCATCATCAAAGAGAAAATCAAAGTCTTGATTGAGACGAACTAAAGTACGGCTGACACGATACATCGTGGCTTTTTTCGGCAGATGATCCGATTTTGCCCCTGCAATCAGATCACGCAGCGACAGATCAAAGGCCACTAATTTATCCAAATCATTTTCGCCAATACGAGCAACACGTCCGAGCTCCAGCGTTAACGCCTGCGCAGAAAAATGTTCAGCTGTAAACCAGCTAAATGTGCTTGTTGGTGCATTTGAGAACATCACCGCATCAATGTGTGCATTCTCGATAAATTTGATGAGGTCACAGCTACGTACAGGATGGCGCACTTTTGGGCTCACCGCAAAACTGTAATGCTTGGAAAGGCGAATCGCACAATGCAGGTCTAAATGCCAGCGTGTCGCCTCCTGCGTTCCTTGATAGAACCGCGTAACATGAGATTTCAACTCATCCGCGATATCGAGTTCCAAGCTACTTTCATGCGCTTTATCATCAAACAAACGGTTGAGATTTTCTTCCAGAAAACGAACGTGCTTGTTTGTGGCTTGCGGATGCGCGATTAAAAACAAACAACGATGTCGGATCGGTTGGAATCCAGACACTATATCATCAATGATTTTATCGATGATCTCCATTGGCGCCGTTTCGTCACCATGAATCCCCGTCGAAATCACGATATTTTTGCTATTGACCGTCATCGCCATTGGTGTCACTTCCAGCACACCTCGCTGATGCAAGGTTAAGCGTGTACCACATGCTAGGACTTGTTCACCTGCTGGCATTTCTTGTTTTAGATCTAAGCTGTCAAAAAGAAAAGATTTGCGAAACAGAGATTTTGTCATGCGCTACTCCTTTATTGCACAGACGGTATGTTACGGAAATATATGGAAAAGTCTGTTGCTGCGATCTCACTTATCGAGTCGCTCTGGCTGTTTGCTCACAAATAGAACGCTCAATAATAAGCAAAACCCATATGTTTGATTCTATTATTGGGCGCCGCTATAAAAACTGACACGACCACAGCGCCCAATCAAACGGCTTTACTCCTGATTGAGTAACTGTTCAAACAGCGTCACTTTGTCGTTAACACGATCAATACTCTGCTGCCAAAACTCCGGTTTCGTTAAGTCCATACCCAAATGTTTTTGTACCACGTCTTCTGCCATCATTGAACCGGTATCCCGCAATAAGTTGAGGTAATCTGTATAGAATTGATTTCCTTTTGCTTCGCGCTGCGCATAAACACCTAAGCTGAACAGATAACCAAACAGGTATGGGTAATTATAAAAACTCACTTCAGGAATACTAAAATGCAGCTTACTGGCCCAGAAGTATGGATCAACCTCATCCATTGAGTCTCCGTACCAATCCGCCCATGTTTCACCCATTAGATCGCACAACTGCTCGGCAGACAACTCCCCTTGCTCACGTTGCGCATAAAAGGCCTGCTCAAACTCAAAGCGTACCGGTATGTTAACCATCAGGGCGTAGCACGAGGACAACTCTTCCCACAGCATTTCGAGCTTTTGTTCACGAGTTTGCGCTTTACCCAGTAAATAATCGCGAACAATCGTTTCAGCGAAAATAGACGCCGTTTCAGCCAACGTCATTGGATAACGCGTTTGACATAATGGCATGTCTTTCATTACCCAATTATGAAAAGCGTGTCCTAATTCATGGGCCAAGGTCATTAAGTCCGAACGGCTGCCGCCCCAAGTCATAAACACAAGCGGTGAGCGAGTTGCGGCAAACTTAGTGCAGTATGCGCCAAGCCGACGATTTTCTGTTGGCGCTGCGTCAATCCAACCATTTTCCACCATCAACTCAACGAAACTCGCCATGTCGGGCGATACATCGGAGAACGCCGCTTTGATCAGCTCAATCGCGGCGTCAAAGGTATACTGTTCTGGCGCTTCAGCGGTGAGGCTTGGCATACCCGCCATATGATTCCAAGGTTTCATGGCATTCAAACCATGAACCTGTGCCATTAATTCTCCTGCCTTTTGTCCAACATGACGGTTGGATTTGGCACATTGCATCATCGCTTGCAACGTTTCGGGTTGGATACGGCTTTGATGCAAGCTAGGGTCAAGGAAATGTACTGACTGTTTGGAAGAACGTTTTTGATACTCAGTTAAGCGCCAACCTGATAACGCATTGAGAATAGCGGCAAAACTCTCCTGATGCGTTTTCATCGCTTCCTGAATCGCTCGCCAAGCCAGTGGCTGGCGCTCAAAGTCAGTACCGTAAAGGAGACTTGCCGCTTGTGAGAATCCCATGGTTTCTTGTTTGCCATCGGCATATTTAAGCGTAACACTCAGCGATCCTGTGAGGTTGTCATACAAACGCCCCCAGGCATCACGACCATCCACTTCCATTGCAGACAATAATTGCTCTTGCTCTACACTGAGATTGGTTTGTGCTTTTTTACGTAAACACTCAATCACAAAGCCCTGTCCCGCAATATCGGCGCTTTCATGTTCCAGCACTTGTTCGATAAATGAGTCATCGGCTGTTGCTAAGACATCTTGATAGGGTGTGTATGCTTGCGAAAGTCGAGAACTGAGCTTGGCGACTCGGCCGGTCAACGCTTTGGCTTTATGATTCGCCGCATCGGTTGAGGCGTGGCAACTGGCAAACGTATTGATCGTCGATAACAAGGTACCGGCAGCTTCACGAGTTTGGACTGCGTTTTGCATCACCTGAACAGAATGACGACTGTCCACATGCTGATTTAACACATCAATACACTGGGTAATTAGTTGAATATCTTGGTCGATTTTTGCATCGTCCAAGGTTTGATAGGCGATGGAAAGATCCCAACTTGGTGCGTTCATCCTTTTTCCTTTTGTCTCATCTGTCTTAATGGGAGCATGCCCCCATTTATCGATTTATATCGACTTAAAATTGATTTGATTACACTGTATTAACGTACCACAAGCAGCGTTAAATAGATTAAAAGTTCCATGACTTGTTGAGCCGCGCCCAAACAATCACCGGTAAAACCGCCCAAGCGTTTGGTCAGCCAAAACTGAAATAACCATCGAAATACCAAGGCGACGACAAATAACGTCGCTGCCAATTCAACATCCCACAACAAGCATGGAATAGCTCCCGTCAGTATAATCACCGCCAAATCCGTTTTGGTCTGGCGATGAGCTAGAGGCTTACTTTTGCTTGCATCAAGGTCTGAAACGTAAGGCATCGAGTAAACGAGTGAGATCGCCACAGCTCTACTAAGGGTATAGGCGACGATCCATACCGGTAATAGAGAGCCTAAGGTAACCAGATCACTTAACAACACATATTTACCCAGCAGTGCCATAAGCAAAGCACTCGCGCCATACGTGCCGATACGGCTGTCTTTCATGATACTCAAACGCTTTTCTTGCGTCATGCCACCGCCGATACCATCGCTCATATCAGCCAAGCCGTCTTCATGAAACGCGCCAGTTAGCAACAAACTCGCAACCATAGTGAGAAAGATCGCCACATCCGGCGAAAAAACTTGAATGGCGAGATGATAAATTTGCGTGCACAAACATCCAAGTAACATCCCCACCAAGGGAAAGTAGCGCCCCGCACGATTCATACGCTCTTCAGAGTATGGCGTGGATTCTGGCGTTGGAATACGCGAGAAAAAGCTCAGAGCAAGCCAAAACAATTCAACTTGGTAACGAAGTTTGTTGAGCATTACACCGTGACTCCAGCATCCTCAAAGCTTGCCATGTGATTATAAAATTCGATCGCACCTTTAATGAGCGACACCGCCAATGCAGCGCCCGTGCCTTCACCGAGACGCAATGACAAGTCAAGCAATGGCTCAGCGTTCATTAATTCCAAAACCCGTTTATGGCCCTGCTCCTGAGATTGATGAGCAAAAATCATGTATTCGCGACAGTCAGGGGCAATTAACGTCGCGCAATACGCGGCCACGCTGGTAATAAACCCATCAACGACAACTGGGACTCTCGACTGGTGGGCACCAAGAAACGCTCCGACCATTTGCACAATTTCAAATCCGCCGACTTCTGCTAAGACGTCAAGCACTGGCTGACCTTGGCAACGCACCACGCCTTTCGCCACCACTTCAATTTTTTTCTCAAGCTGCTCAGGAGTAATCCCCGTCCCTCTACCAACACACTCGGTAACGTTATCAAGTGACAATGCGGCAAAGATAGCCGATGCACTACTGGTATTCCCAATGCCCATTTCACCAAACATCACCATATCGCTGCCGTTTTTGACTGCATCCACAATCATTTGGCGTCCATACTCAATGCCTTGATTGACTTGTTCTCGACTCATCGCTGGCTGCAAAGAGAAATTGGCAGTGCCAGCCCCTAAACGTTGAACAATAAGGTTCGGGTGGGGGTTATCAATCGGCTCAATAATGCCCGTATCCACAACGTTAAGTTCAATATCATTGACGCGAGCAAAACAGTTAATCGCCGCACCACCGTTCAGAAAATTGATCACCATCTGACGAGTCACTGCACTAGGCGCAATACTCACCCCTTCCTGTGCAATGCCGTGATCGCCAGCAAAAACCCAAACGCTCGGCTTTATCAAAGATAACTGAGTCGCAACATCGCCTTGGTTATGACTGGCGATGAGCGCCAATTGATGAGCCACCGATTCCAGTTGGCCAAGCGCGCCGAGAGGTTTTGTTTTTTGGTTAATCCGGTGCCAAATTGCGTCAGAGTACGACTGTTCTAACATGCAATGCTCCTATTGCGGTCTTTCGATTGTAAATGTGGAATCCAATGTCGCGTATTCTCCGCCACCAAGCCTTGAAAGCGGATCGAGCGCAAGTGCATCAATTTTCAAACGACTGGCTTCCTCATCTATCACTTCAGGGTTGATATAAATGGCTTTGATTTCCGAAAAAATCAGGCTTTGCGGCGTCTCACCAATCTCTTTAACTTCATACAACTCACAGCCAAAGGCGACGGCACAGTCTTTAACACGAGGTAGAGGAAAATCAGCAAATTGTTCCAACTCAATTTGGCTTTCTGTTACCTCAGAATGCCCATGCTCTAAGGTCGCTGCCGTGTTGGTAACCAAAGCGGCACTTTTTACTGACGCAATGTGTATAACCAAATGCTTGGTCGCTAATGCATTTTTGGTCGTATCCTTCACTTCTCCACTGGGCTTTTTGCCCACGGAAACCATCAGCAATGGTGGATTACTCGATACTGGAGTGAAATAGGAAAAAGGCGCCAAATTATAGTTGTGCTCTCCTGAGTCAGTGAGAACCCAAGCAATGGGGCGAGGTACCACAGTTTGAGTAATCAAATGATAAATGTCACTTGGACTCTGCTGTGAAACATCTATATGCATCTTGCTTTCCTTGTATTGACCATTGGATAAATCGTTTTCAGTCTATACCGGAATCAATGGCTTAACTAGACTCATCCAAGAGATAAATGGATTGATTGCCACTTGTTTGTTCTGTTGATACCCAAATAACAACCTATTGCTTTAGGGGTAACTCGCGATATGCTAACTCACCATCAGCAAAAGATTGAAAATCGCTACCGGCCAATGGCATGATGCCACTGAGTCACTCAAAATAGTCACGAAAAGCGGGAGGTGATAGTCAATGAGTGAAGAACACACGTCGGTTATCGTAGCAGGCGGTTCAGGCTTAGTGGGTTCAGAACTGATTAAACAGCTTCTTGACGTGCCATCGATAAAAAACGTCTATGCATTGGCACGTAGGCCACTGGTTTTTCAAAGCCAAAAACTGAAACCTCTTGTCTCGCCGAAGTTACAAATCACTGACTGGCAGGAAAACACACCCCCGCCAAGCTTGGGGTTTATCTGCTTAGGAACGACGCTCAAGCAAGCCGGTTCAAAGCAAGGACTGGAAAAGGTCGATTACGATTTAGTCTGCCAAGTTGCTCGTGAAATGAAAGTTATTGGGGTCAAAAGATTAGCGGTCGTTTCAAGCTTAGGCGCATCATCACGCTCGATGTCTCACTATCTACGTTGTAAAGGGAAAATGGAACTCGCGCTGCGAGAAATGGGCTTTGAACAGTTGACTATTGCGCGCCCAGGGCCACTAGTTGGACTTCGAGATTCACCAAGAAGCAGCGAATGGTTGACCTTAGTCACACTCAACGTTTTGAAGCCTTTGCTCATCGGCCCTCTTCAGAAAATACGTCCTATTCGCGCGTCTCATGTGGCTAAGAGCATGCTGTATAGTGTGTATCAACCGAGCAGCAAACGAGTCACCCTATTAACGACACCAGAGATGAAGCATATGCTGAGCCAATATCAGCATACGAATGATTGATTCTTAGAGCGCAATTTGCTTTGAGCTATCCAACAAAGGGGGAGCCTCAATCGAGACTCCCCCTTTGTTTATAACGAAATGACTGTTTGTAACGAAATAACGTCTTACGCAGCTAGAGTTTCAAACTGCCGACCGCAGAAGAGACGTTTTCAGCCCCACGATAAATTTCATCCATGATCGATGAAACTTCGACGATTCGCTGATTAGTATCACTCGAAAAGGCCGATACGTCAGACATTGAATTGGTTACGCTGTCCGTCAATTGGATATTTTTTCCCACCACATTATTAATCTCTTCCGTGGCTGTGGATGTTCTCTGAGCCAGTTTACGCACCTCTTCAGCCACGACAGCAAAACCTCTGCCTTGCTCACCGGCTCGCGCCGCTTCGATCGCCGCGTTTAAGGCAAGTAAGTTGGTTTGGTCTGCGATGCCCTGAATCGTTTTCACGATTTCTGATACGTCTTTGGACTGATCAACCAATTGCGCAATCAATATACGAGATTCTTCTATACTTTTCATGACTTTATCAGCCAACACTACGGAATCTTGCAGTGCTTTGTTGCCGTTTAACGCCACTTGGGATGTCTCGACCGAAGTGCTGTAGGCCACCGAGGCAGCGTCAGCCGTACTTTGCTCACGTTGAACATCCTCTGTAATGTTCGATGCAAATTTGACGACTTTATACACGCGATCATTTTCATCAAAAATCGGACAATAAGATGCTTGAATCCACACTTGCTCGCCATATGAAGATTGGCGCATGAAACGACCAGAAAAGGCTTCACCTTTGGCTAATCGTTTCCAAAAGTCGGGGTTCTCTTTATAAAAGTCGTCAAAACACAACATACGGTGGGACTTGCCTTTAATTTGACTCAGTTCATACCCCACGACATCCAGAAAGTTCTGGTTGGCGTTTAAAATCGTGCCATCAATTTCAAATTCAATAACCGCAAAAGTGCGATTCAGCGCAGTCACCAATTCGCTTTGACCTTTTGCTTCAATCGCCTTACCAGTGACATCTGAGGCGATTTTCATGACGCCGGTCACCACGTCATTTTCTCGAATGGGAAAATAGGTCGCTTCGATCATCACTGCAGTGCCATCTTTAGTGACACGTTTGAAAGTCCCTTGTTGAGCGTGTCCTTGTCTTAGTGCCTCCCAAAACGCTTTATATTGAGAGGAGTTTACGTAATCCTTTTCACAAAATATTCGGTGATGTTGATTGATGATTTCGGTGCTTGTATACCCAATTAGGCTGAGAAATCGCTCATTGGCCTCGATAATATTTCCCTGAGGATCAAATTCTATCGTCGCCATATTGAGCTTGATGGCATGCAAAATACTGTCAGAGCGTGTGGCTTGCTCAGTATCACTGCTATTTTTTTTCTTAAAAAACATCACAACCTTCCAAAAATCAAACCGAAATAAAAAGAGAATCTAATTTAGTCATTTATTAATTATGCAATTACTCTAAACACCATTCGTTAGTTTGTCACATGCTATTTATAAATTAATTTCCGATTCATACAATTATATAATTCAACCCGATTCATAAACTATTTGTTTTGGATTCTTTTCAAAAATTTCAAAACGTTATCGTTAGTCATCTGTACTCGATTGATACGTTACCTATCGACACAATCGCTAAACTTTACAGTGAGTTTAGTTTACGCATCGCCATTACGCTCAAATAAAAAACCTCCTCAAAAAATATAAGCAGTGACTCCACGTATCTACGATAACAAACGTTATTTCTGGCAAGCGTCGTGTTGGTAAATGCGTAAACTCCCCGAAATGCATCACAAAGTCACCCTGTTTTGTGTGAGCAGAAGAAACATAATACCCAAGGGAAAGTAATCTTGGTTTGTCCATTGCTAAGCCTTTATTGCAGTGGTCTAATACTGGTTATAGATGACTTCAATATTTTTGGTATTCCAATATGCATCAAGAGCAACAACCTACGTTTTTCTTTTTTGATTACGAAACGTGGGGAACAAGCCCGGCGAAAGACCGTCCATCGCAATTTGCTGGCGTTCGCACCGATATGGACTTCAATATTATCGGTGAACCTCTTGTGATTTATTGTCAGCCGCCTTCGGACTACCTTCCTTCACCAGAAGCCGCATTAATCACTGGAATTACACCTCAAAAAACCGTAAAAGAAGGGTTACCAGAACCCGAATTTATCGCCAGAATTCATGAACAACTGGCTACGCCCAATACCACTAGCTTGGGCTACAATAGTATTCGTTTTGATGATGAAGTCACTCGCTACACCTGTTATCGCAACTTCATCGATCCCTACGCGTGGAGTTGGCAAAACGGTAACTCTCGTTGGGATTTGTTGGATGTATTACGCGCTTGCCATGCGCTGCGTCCTGAAGGCGTCAACTGGCCAGAGAATGAAGACGGCTTTACCAGTTTTAAACTCGAACACCTTTCCGTTGCGAATGGTATTGAACACGCTAATGCCCATGACGCTATGGCGGATGTCATCGCGACGATCGAAATGGCCAAAAAAGTGAAAGCCGCGCAGCCAAAACTGTTTGACTATTTCTTAACCATGCGTCACAAGCGTAAACTCAACGAGTTAGTTGATATCGTCAACATGACCCCTTTAATGCATGTCTCTGGCATGCTTGGGCGCGAATGCCAGTACACCAGTTGGATTGTCCCCGTGGTTTGGCATCCGACGAATAAAAACGCCGTTGTGGTGGTTGATCTCGCTAAAGACCCCACGCCATTGTTAACGTTGGATAGTGACGAGTTACGTGAGCGTCTTTATACGAAACATACTGACTTATCCTCAGAGCAACTGCCGGTTCCAGTAAAACTCATTCATCTCAATAAGTGCCCGATTCTTGCTCCAGCCAAAACCTTAACCGCTGAAAATGCTCAGCGCATTGGTATCGACCGTGAGCAGTGCTTACAGAACTTGGCGCTTTTACGCCAAAATCCACAGGTGCGAGAGAAACTCAGTGAACTGTTCAGCGTCGAACGGGAATATCAAAATGAGACTGACGTTGATACTCAGTTGTACAAGGACTTCTTCTCGCCAGCGGATAAAGCCTCTATGGAGATTATTCGCCAAACGGATCCGAACAATTTAGCGGCGTTGGATATAACATTTAATGACCCACGAATTGCTCCACTTTTATTCCGATATCGTGCTCGCCATTACCCATGGACGCTCGACGAATCTGAGCAACAAAAATGGGCGATGCATTGCCGCGATTATTTTGAATCACGCATTGAAGATTACATGCTCCATTTGGAAAACCTTGCGCACGAACACGAGAGTGATCAGCACAAGATGGCAATCCTAAAAGCTGTTTATCAGTATGTCGAAAAATTAGTTTCTTAGAGTGACACTGTCACTCTAATGTCTATTTAACCGAGTTCTTTGCTTCCACCATGATAAAAAACATTCTCCAATATGTAGTCTCTATGGGACTGATTCTTCTTTGCTTACTTGCGGGAACCAATATTCAACAACTGATGGGTACCGCAATACCAGGCAGTATCATCGGGATGCTGATCTTATTTGCCCTCATGGCAAGTGGTTTAGTGCCTGTTGAATGGGTACGTCCAAGCGCCAATTTATTCATTCGCTACATGATCTTGCTCTTTGTCCCCATCAGTGTCGGTTTAATGGAGCACTTTGATGTACTGGTCAATAATGCATTACCGATTCTCGCAAGCGCCGTGGGGGGCACACTGATTGTCTTGGTCGTCCTGGGTTTGATGCTCGATCGCATGCTGAGGAAAGGAGAAAAATAATGTGGTTACTCGTCACGCTCATTGTGTTTTTTGCTACTCGTGAATTTAGTAAGCGAATCAACAACCCACTGTTTAATCCGCTGTTACTCAGCATCGCAATACTTATTCCATTATTGATGGTATTGGATATACCGTTTGAGACCTACTACGCTGACAATCAATCCATCAGTTTCTTATTGCAACCTGCCGTCGTCGCCCTTGCTTATCCTCTGTATGAACAGTTACCGCAAATCCGAACTAACTGGCGCATAATCATGTTAGCGTGTACGGTTGGCAGCGTACTGTCTATGGTTACGGCTGGTGGCATTGCCCTGCTGATGCACGCGGATATTGAACTGATTGCTGCGTTACTAGGTAAATCCGTCACAACGCCTATCGCAATGGAAGTTGCAAGTCATCTCGGCGGTGAACCGGCCATTGCGGCCATGTTGGTGCTGATTGTCGGCTTGCTCGGCGCTATTATTGCCTACCCGATTTACACACTGTTAAACATCAGTCATCCCGTTGCGCGCGGATTGACCATGGGTACCATTTCACATGCTCTTGGGACAGCGACATGCGCAGAAAAAAATCCACAAGACGCGGCATTTAGCTCACTGGCACTGGTCGTGTGTGGTGTGATTACTTCGATACTCGCACCTTCGTTTTTTGCTGCCATCATATGGCTGGCAGGCACCTAAGCACGGTTGAGAGCAAACAACGAGATCACCATCAACAATTGTTAGAATGCAATCGATAACATGTGTGAGCTCACTCTAATAATGAAACATAACACTACGTTTCATCTTTTTATGTGATATTGATCGGCGTAATGTGGCGCGTAATTCCTAGAATATATAACCCATATTAATTAAATGTTTCTTCGTCTTAGCCCAAAGCATCGACCAAGATTCACGCAGGATAAAGGATCAATTATGACAAGCCGTATTGAACAGGCGCTGCAAGAGATGCCCAAAGTTGTCTCAGACTTTTTGGCACCGATATTTTTAAATAGAGATTTCGATGCAACATTATCGACAGAGCAGTTTGCTGAGTTACAAACCATCACAGGTTTGGCGGATGATGAATTGCGCCTTGCGTTGCTACCACTTGCGGCCGCTCTGGCCTATACACCTTTATCTAAATTTAATGTTGGCGCGTTAGCTCGCGGAACATCGGGTAAAATTTATTTTGGTGCGAACATCGAGTTTGATGGTGTTCAGCTTGGACAAACCATTCATGCTGAGCAGTGCGCCATTAGCCATGCTTGGATGAAAGGTGAAACAGGTATAAAGGATGTGACCGTCAACTATAGCCCATGTGGTCACTGTCGACAGTTTATGAATGAACTGACCACCTCTCAGACCTTACAGATCCAATTGCCAGAACGAGATCCAATGTCTCTGCAGGAGTATTTGCCCGATTCATTTGGCCCGGGCGACCTCGGTATTGATGCGGGTTTGATGTCAAGTGTGAATCACGAATTAACTAGCCAAGATAGCGATCCTCTGATTCAACACGCCCTGTCAGCACTTAATCGAAGCCACGCCCCATACACCCATAATTTAAGTGGTGTCGCACTAAAACTTAAGAATGGGCGCATTTTTACCGGTGCTTACGCGGAAAACGCAGCGTTTAATCCAAGCTTGCCGCCACTCCAAGTTGCCTTGGCGCAATTATTAATCGCCCAGCAATCTCTCGATGAGATTGAAGCTGGCGCGCTGGTTGAAATGTCTTCAGGTACAATAAGTCATTTAGCGTGCACACAATCGACTTTAGAAGCCATTAACCCTGATGCGACGCTGGCCTACTTATCGCTGTAAGCTAAGCGAACAGACGAAAAAGGCGCGAGTAAATCGCGCCTTTGTTGCATTTATAGACTCGCTAAACGTGATAAAATGGACTCATGTCGATATTCAGCCCGGTTGGTGAAATGGCGCGCCCAATAGTCAATGGCACCTTTTTCAAATCGACGTAAGTTACCTCGGTAAAGCGAGTGTATTTAGTAGAATAAAAGCACTTCACTTCCGGTTTAAGCGGCTCATGAGCATTCGACACCCATACAATCCCCAAACGCTGATCACTCAACTCCACCACAGATCCCACCGGATATACGCCGATGCAGTTGATGAATTTATATACGAGTTCTTTATCAAGGTGGTGTGGCGTCAAGCTCAATAGCACTTTGAAAGCTTCCGCTGAACTCATCGCTTTTTTGTAACAGCGATCTGCGGTTAACGCGTCATAGATATCGACGATACTGCTCATTCTACCATGTAAAGGTAACTGCTCACCGCTCAAACCAAAGGGATAACCTGTGCCATTCATTTTTTCGTGGTGCATTAAACACACATCACGGCTAATAGGCCCAAGACCTTTAATCGACTTAAGCATATCTTGAGCAAACACTTGGTGCAGTTTCATGTGCTCGAATTCTTGTGGAGTCAGCTTACTCGGCTTGTGCAAGATGTCGTTATCAACCTTAATTTTGCCGATATCATGAACGATTCCGCCAATCGCCAACTGTTTTAACGTTTGCGTGTCCAGCTCTAAATATTTGCCAAAGGTCACTAATAAACACGCCACATTCACGGAATGTTCTAGAAGATAGGTATCCTTATTGCGTAGCGCTGAAACACAATGAAGCGCGTCAGGATCCACCATCACGCTATCAATAAGTTCATCCGCCCACTGATTGAGTTCATCTAATTGCAGCGGTTTACTATCAAACGTCTGGCTTAAGAGTTTTTTAGCCAATTTGCGTGCTTCACCAATGACCTTAGTGGCTCGCTTTTGATTAGCTTCTCGGCTAAATAAACGCCTAGTCTTGCTTTCCACGGGATGGTGTAGCTCTGCAGGCTCAGCTGTGGACGCTGACGGTGTGGATGCCATCAACGTTGAATCAAAGCTTTGTTGAACGGGTTTAGGTTTAGGGAACTGACACCCCTTTTCAGACAAAGCGACATCAACCCAAGCAAATTGGATTCCACGCTCGATTAATTGTTTAATGGATGCCTGATGACTAACGCGTCCCGCATTAGCCAGATTGACCCGCTTATTGTTTTCAATCGCAGTGACAAACATGCCGACGGTCAGGTCTTGAATTGGAATCTGAATCGATTGGTTAGGATCGTACTTCATGCACAGACACATAACAAAACTAATGTGGATGCAGTTTAACAATAAGCCGTACGTTTATGCTACGCCCGAATGCTACAAAAGCGTTAAAATTTGCTAAGTAATTCTAAAAATTAACTAAACTAGAGTTAATCACAATATTAATACTGATTTCTCACCGCGCACTCATTGATCACATCAATAACTTGCCCGTATCACTTTGGGTTTGTCACCTAGGATGAGGGTTATCTCTATTCTCTGTGTTTTCACCTGGCATCTGGTTACGATTTGAGGTGATATACACTTCATTTTGTAAAAAAGTTTCTATCGATTCCTCTTCATCATCGTAGTTGAAGAAATAATACATCGAATGAAACAGTGCCATGATAAAACTTATCGCACAGGTAAATACTGGAATTAAACTCAACCAGCCTAATTTAATAAAACCATAACTCACTGCACAGACAACAAGATTAAAAATGATGCCTTGGCGCTTTTTGCGCTTGTATGGTGTTAACTGCTTTCTACTACGCGTCATATTTCTCTAAGATACTTAAGCACAACGTTTGAATCCAAATGTTGCTGGTATTCCAAATAATCAAAACCTTGCTGAAACACATATTCCGAGACCAACGTACGGATCGCGTTTTGTAACTGCTGTGGATTCCAAGGTTTCTCAAAATAATGATCAATGCCTGCGGCGTTAATTGCCGTAATGGTATCAGAGTGGGTTGCTTGACCGGTAAGTAATACTTTTTTGGTGTGCTTAAAGCGAATATCTTGTGCGACTTCAGTTAGCAATTGAATCCCTGTTTTTTCAGGCATGACATGATCAGAAACCAGCACCGCGACATATTCTCCCTGAGCATCCAATTCATCCATAAACGCTAACGCCTCTCCAGCCGATTCGCACTCTTCGATCGACAACCAATCAGAGAACATTTCAAGATCCTGTGCGACCGCACTGAGCACTTCCCGCTGATCATCAACACACACGACATTAAGCTTTTCCATAACATTCCTCCACCGGCAATTTAATTCGAAAAATGGTGTACTGATTATCGCTTTTTACTGCTACCGAACCACCATATCCCGTCACTATCCGTTTCACGATTGCCAAGCCAAGCCCCAGCCCAAATGACAATCCGCCTTTCTTCGTCGTGAAGTTAGGCTGAAAAATTTGCCTGCGTACCGATTCATTCATCGCAGGTCCGTTATTAGCAATGGTGACCAATATTCTGCTCTTATCGACTCGAGTTTGAATCAAAATTTGCGGATTGTCGGTCTCTTGCATTGCATCACACGCATTTTTGATGATATTCACCCACACCTGAACTAATTCGGTCTCAGAGCATTGAAACTTGGGTAACTCCGCAGGCCGCACTTTCAGCGCGACCCTGCGTAAATCGCTTTGCAGTAGTACCGTCGCTTTGTTCAGGGTGTCATTAATGTCCACCCACTCCTCTTGATTGATTTCCGTTTTGCCTAACTGCTTTACTGACTGAACAATACCAATTGCATGTTTCGAGGCTAGGTGCAGATCATGCAAATCTCGTCCTACTTGCCAGAACCGCACCGCTTGCTCTGGCTGAGCAAGCCAATGTGGTGATAATTCCCCATTCGGTAGTGCCTTCGCCAACTGTTTCGCCAGACGACGCTCAATACCACAATAGTTTTCGATTTGATTGGCTAACAGACGCGCTTGAGATGAAGAGCAACGCTGACCTTGTGTCAGTCCATGCTGATAATATTCCACCTCATCAGGATGCGCTTCTTCAAGCAGTTGCTGAATAACCGTTTCTAGTTGGCGACTTTTGCTGCTCACAACCCCTATCGCATTATTGAGTTCATGCGCCAGCCCAGCGGCTAACTGGCCCAAAGTAGTCATCTGTTCAGCTAGATGAAGCTTCTGTAACGCTCGCTCTTTCGCAATGGCCTCTTGGGTTGCACGCCTTTGCCGCTGAGAAAGCTCTTGTACAATGACGGGCATAAATTGTTCGGTTAGCTTCCCCCAGCTGTGCTCTTCCACAGCTTGAGTATGGCGGTCAATCCACGCTAGCGTTGTCTCAACCTTGGCGACCACACTTGAAGACGGTATCCAAGTTCGAGAGAAAAAACTGTGCACACCAATAAACGCACCGCTGCTCGCGCTGAACACTTTGATGTCACTGTCATCATCGTGGGAATAATAGCCATCGAGTTCGCCCTCAATGACATAATAGAGGCGATCATTAAACCCACCTTGCACCAGTAACTGTTGACCACTAGCAATGGTGAGCTGCCGATTTGAATCGGAAAAATACACTTCAATGAGTTGATTAGGTTGCATCATCGCTACCTTTACCCGATGTGGCCTACGGCGTGAAGAATCCACACCATAACAAAACTCAGCACGACACCAACACAACCTAGTGTTGCACCTACTTTGACCATTTGCCGGCTCTCGATATGGCCCGTGGCATGAGCAAGAGCATTGGGCGGCGTACTGATTGGCAGTGACATGCCCAGCGATGCCGCAAAGGTCACCACTAAAATCATTGTCACTTCTCCGCCCAGCGGCGCAAGGCTGGTCATTGAGGCGCCAAGCGCTGCCATGATGGGCATAAGCAAGTTCGCGGTTGCCGTATGAGACATAAAGTTTGCCATCAATAAACACAATAACGCTGCGCCAAAAAGCACGACATATGGCGAGTACTGATCAAACGGAATGCTATTGACGACCAAGCTTGCTAAACCGGTTTGATCTAATGCAAGCCCAAGTGCGATACCACCCGAGACCAGCCACAAAACATCCCAAGAGATCTTTTTCAGGTCTTCTTTATTGATGATACCCGTTAATGAAAACACTGCCACGGGAATCAAAGCAATGGTATAGCTATTCATGCCGTGTAAGTCGCCCATTAGCCACAATAAAATCGTCAAACCAAAGGTAATATAAACGACGTACGCTTTGGGCGTTTTAAGAAACTTACCCTTTATAGAGAGCTCAATGCTACGCTGTTTCGCTGGATACAAACTGTTTAGTAATCCCCAAGCCAACGCCATCATCACGACCACAAAAGGAACGCCAAACACCATCCACTCGCCAAACGAAATTAAGTTGTCACCGACTAAATATTTAAGGGCGATGGCATTAGGAGGCGTGCCAATCGGTGTCCCTATTCCGCCGATATTGGCTGCGACAGGAATACATAAAGCAAACGCAACTTTTCCAGGATCTTTGGGAGCGAACAACGCCATCACCGGCGTTAAAATTGAGAGCATCATCGCCGTCGTCGCCGTATTGGACATAAACATCGAGAAGATAGCCGTAATCAGCATCAGTCCAAGCATCACGTACTTCGGGTTATGACCGAATGGTCGCAGTAAAACACGCGCTAAGTTAACATCCAAGCGATACTTGGTCGCGGCCATCGCCAGAAAAAAACCACCTAAAAACAGCATGATGATCGGGCTGGCAAAGGTTGCCATCACATCATGATAATCCAATAACTGACCGAAATGCGGTTGCCCTTGCTCAAGGCGTAAAAACACCACCCCTTTATTAGATAGCATCAGCAATTCAAGAAGAATGATCACCACAGATGTGGCGTAAATTGGAATGGGCTCTAACACCCAACATAAGGCCGCGAGTAAAAAGATGGCGATAACTCGCTGTTGCAGTACGGTAATGCCGTTAAAAGGAAACGCGGATAATGGGAGGCATAGCACCACAATAGGGATAACAATAGGTAGCCAGTATTTGATGGATAATCGCATAGTAAATAAAGCCTTGTTATTGTCACTGCGCCGAGAAAACACTCCTCGAACTTCATACTGTTTACTATCCTCGCGCTAAGACCGATTTCAGGCTTGGGGTTAGATCAAGGATTCCCTAATCGCCAACTTATTTGTTTAAAAACTGTGCTTTAGTTCTTAATTTGTCCACTTTTACACCACCACGCAAACGTTTGCTTTTTTATTAAAATTCCGTATCATGCGAGCCAAACATTGTTAAACACACCAATTTGAGGCTGTTATGTTTGGTTCAGCAACCCGAAAAAGTGCCACTCGTGTCTTGCTCTTAGGCTCTGGAGAATTAGGCAAAGAAGTCGCGATAGAATGTCAACGTCTTGGGCTAGAAGTCATTGCCTGTGACCGCTATGCCGATGCCCCGGCAATGCAAGTTGCCCATCGTAGCCACGTTCTAAACATGCTTGATGGTGAAGCGCTTGAAGCAATTATTGCTCTTGAAAAGCCGGACTTTGTCGTCCCTGAAATCGAAGCAATCGCGACGTCAAAATTGGTTGAGCTCGAAGCGACAGGTCTGAATGTCGTGCCTTCGGCTAAAGCCACTTTACTGACCATGAACCGTGAAGGAATTCGCCGTTTAGCGGCTGAAGAGCTAGGCCTCACCACTTCGCCATATCAATTTGCGGATAACTACCAAGACTTTGTCGCGGCGGTTGAACACGTGGGCTTACCGTGTGTCTGTAAGCCTGTTATGAGTTCATCAGGCAAAGGACAAAGTGTGATTAAAACACAGCAAGACATTGAAACTGCGTGGAATTACGCACAAGATGGCGGCCGCAGTGGCGCAGGACGAGTTATCGTCGAAGGCTTTATTGACTTTGACTATGAAATTACGCAATTAACCATCAGTGCTAGCGATGGCGTTCATTTCTGCGCCCCGATAGGCCATCGCCAAGAAGATGGCGATTACCGCGAGTCTTGGCAGCCACAAATGATGTCTGAAAAAGCGCAGCAAGCCGCTCAAGAAACCGCTGAAAAAATCGTCACGGCATTGGGGGGTTATGGTTTATTTGGTGTTGAATTGTTTGTGAAAGGTGACACTGTCATTTTTAACGAGGTCTCACCTCGCCCACATGATACCGGGCTTATCACACTTATTTCCCAAGATCTTTCAGAGTTTGCTCTGCATGTCCGTGCCTTTACTGGATTACCGATTGCTAGTATCACTCAATACGGCCCTTCCGCCTCCGCAGTGATACTTGGTCAGGGCACTTCCGGTGATATTCAGTTCTCCGGTATCAATGAGGCTTTAGCGTCACCAAAAACCCAGTTACGCCTGTTTGGTAAACCAGAAATTGATGGTCGACGCCGCCTTGGTGTTGTCGTAACACAACGTGACGACCTAGAAACCGCAATCAGCGATGCGGTAGCAGCAGCTCAAAGCGTTAACGTTATTTACAACTGATTCGGTTTTCACCATACACCTCCAATAAAAAGGCTTACCTCAAGGTAAGCCTTTTTACATCGCTGATTATGATTCGATCAAGAACACTTCTTCAGCAAAGCGACTCATGCCCTTATCGGCGATTTTAGGATGTGTGTCATCGGCGTCATCACGATACAAATGCGTGATCGTATACCCTTGAAACAGTTCACGCACTTCTTGCTCGGTGACCGAAAATGGCGGGCCAGACATTTCATCTTGGTTATAATCCAACGTCACTAACAGAACGCGGCCACCTGGATTCAGTGACTGTTTTATGCGCTCAGCATACTCGACTCGCATCTCCTTTGGCAAAGCCACCAGCGCGGCACGGTCATAAATAATGTCCACGCTTTCAATTGGCGCGGTAAAAAAGTCGCCAACATAAATCGAGAGTTCATCAAACTGATAGAGCTCATGCCTTGCGTCCACAGGAATCACAAGCGGAGTGTAGAAGTGCTCCGCAAAAAAAGAGCGGACAGCGATGTTACTCAGCTCAACCCCCTGCACGTCATTGTGTTTACTGGCCAGCCACACCAAATCTTCACTTTTACCACACAGTGGAACCAAAACTTTATCTTCGCGCTTTGGCTGAAGCTTAGGCCAAAATTGAATTAATAAGGGGTGAACATCGTCTTGATGAAAGCCAATTTGGTTAGATGCCCACTTTCTATGCCAGAACTCAGGATCTCGCATTCTGATTCCTTATGTTTACCGATTATTATGGCTATTAGAATAAACGAATTAGATCAATTTCGATAGGTAAACAAGCCGTTCAGACTTGGTTCATAAAAGCCGCTCTATACTGACTCTCATCACATAGGATATTGGATAAAGAATTAAGGATTCGATCACGTAATTGATTGGAATTTAGGCACAATTGAGATCTAATTCAAGCTTTTGACCGTTAGCTAAATTAAGACTCTTGGAACTCTGACAATTACCCCCATAACTGAACTGTAGACTTTGATTTGTCGCGTTTTACCGAACTTTTCGTCACCCACTTTCTGAGTAAAACAACAACAAATTAAGGAGAGCGTATGAGTTTATTATTGCGCACTACCGCATTGATGCTTTTAGTTTTAAGTCGCGCCCCTGCTTTTGCGGCCACGGTAAGTTTAAATCCGGAAGAAAATGGGCCTGAAACAAAGCAAAACCAAGTTTGCTCCAAAACGTTCAGGCACAATTTAAGCGGCCTTTACGGAATTGAGTCTCATCATATTAGCCCAATTCAACCCTACAATGATTTTGATGTGCTCTACAGCAAGGCACACCAAGCGCAAGCCGAGTTAGAAACCTTATGCAAAGGTGCCGCGCTTCATACCAATACACAGCCCCATTTTGCTGGCGTAAAATCTTATCAACGCTCTGTCGACAAAATTGAGCACGAACTGGGCGGCCGTGCAGACCGAATCACTGACCTCGCGCGAGCAACATTAGTTGCCGATGATGTACCAAGCTTAATGGAAGCTTACGAAGTGCTAAGCCGTGAAACCACCATCCTCAAAGTAAAAAACCGCTTTAAAAACCCAGCACAATCTGGTTATCGTGACCTCAATGTACTGGTTCAACTGCCTAAGACCCAAATTATTGCCGAAGTGCAGCTCCACCTGAAAGCCATTGCGGATGTAAAAAGCGGCCCTGAGCATCGCCTCTACGAACAGATCCAAAAGATTGAACGTATTGCCGCAAAAGAAAAACGCCGAGCAAATGAATTTGAATTAGCACAAATTGCCAAAATGAGAAGCGAATCTAAACGTTTGTATCAAGACGCGTGGCAACCTTACATCACCACACATTTATCTGCTGCTTAATCAAAAAAGAGGTGACTCAGCAATGAGTTACCTCTTTTTTGTGATTTTCATCGAAATAATTTAACTATACTATGACTAGCTAACCCCTATTTTCGATGTAGCTTATGAAGTATCACTATCTCTTAATATCGTTGATGTGGCTTCCAGCATTCGGTCACAGTGCTGAGTCTATCGCGGACAATAATTATGGCCCGTTAAAAACCTATACCCAGACTCCTTTTCGAACCAATAGCCTCTCTCCACAGTTGCAATCCAGCTTTCCAAAATCAAAAAACGACGTTGAGCTCTATATCAATGGAACCGCAGCCAGTGTCTGGGCGGTCAATTCCGATTACGAGCTGGATTACTATCAAAATCAAATCGCGTTTGGTGGTCTCTGGCAGGCAACACCGGATTGGAAGTTTGGTCTAAACTACCGATGGAATTATGCGGGTAACAATCATATTGATGGCTTAACCATCGGTTTCCATGATTTGGTCGGTTTAAGTCAGAACGGTCGTGATGATGTCGAAAATGATCGTTTTGTCATGGATTTACCTGACTACGGTATTGAGCAGCGTGACTTTCGTGGTAAAACCTTAAGCCAAGCCATCACCGCTTACGGGCAATATTTGTTATTTGCCAATCAAAACCACGCCTTCTCTATCGGTAGTTCACTTTACTACAATCACTTCGACGCGAGCCTCTTTCAATCAAACGACGTCGAGTTTGGCACCCAACTCAACTACAGTTATCGCCATGGTGCACATCATGCCGATTTTATGCTGTCTGCCACGCACCACAATCATCAAAAGCAGTATCAGGATTTGCCGTTTCGTAAAAATGCATGGTCGAGTGGCGCGAGTTACCAATATGATTTTTCTGTTCGCCATCAGTTGATTGTTCAGGGCATGATTTATCAAGGTTTATCTTATGCCGACGATGAATTTTCAAAGCTTGCTATCGAGTGGGTTCTGGGTTATCGCTACAATATGCAACACTCTGCACTTGAAGTTTCTATGATCGAAAATATGTTCAACGCCGATAATAGTACCGACATTGCGTTTACCTTGGGTTACCGATATCGCTTAGGTAATTGATGAGTGTGACGATGTGACCTCGTCACGCAAACTTGCACATTTCGATTGAATTCCATCTTATTTGTGTCAGTTTTGTATAGTCAATTCATTACTGAGCAATCGTTATGCCACAAACGCCGCGTTATCTCACGATCAAACGCTATATCTTAGATAACATTACGTCGGGTCGATGGTTACCAGGCGATCGCATTCCAACCGAACTCGAGCTAACCCAGCAATTTTCGGTGAGCCGCATGACGGTCAACAAAGCCGTGCGGGATCTTGTTGCAGAAGGAATGCTACAACGAAAACCTCGAGCAGGAACCTTTGTTTGTGCCCCGGATGATAAAGCGGAATCTCCGTTGCTGGATATTCGGAATATCGCGGCAGAAGTTCAGCAACGAGGGCAAGAATACAGCAATAAAGTGCTCAAACAGACCAAACTCGTTGCTGATGACGAGATAGCAATTAAACTCGGAGTAATGATACGTAGCACGGTCTATTATAGTGAGATCATTCATTACGCCGATGAAAGACCGATTCAACTTGAACTACGCTGGGTAAACGCTCAATACGCTCCAGGTTATCTATCCCAAGATTTTACCCAGCAAACACCTAACCAATACTTATCGGCCAATTGTCCACTCAGCGCTATTGAACATACCGTTGAAGCAGTGGTTCCCGACGGGCAAGTTCGCCGAGCATTGCGTCTTGGTGCGAATGAGCCTTGCCTGTTGCTTAATCGCCGAACTTGGAGTGGTGATAAATTGGTCAGCTCAGCCCTTCTCTATCATCCGGGAACAAAATATAAACTGAGCTCTAAAGTCAGCGTTGCAACTACGTAGACCGTCCCAACTAGGCAGTGTCGTTTCAAGCGCCTATGAACGATCACATTTTGTTAACGGGCCACTTGCACTTAACGAGTAATAGAGACAATAATTGTATATACATTTAAATCTTCAGGACTCGCGGATAACATGGACTTTGTGCTCACCAACGCGCGAATGGTTTCAATGCAGGCCAATAAAGCCGGTTATGATGTTTCGCCCCCCCAAAATATCACCGTCATTAACGGCAAAATCTCTGCCATCAGTCACCTCCTTCCTGAAAATAATTCGTTAAAAGTCATCAATTGTGCAGGCAAGTTACTCACACCAGGTTTGATTGACTGCCATACCCATCTCATTTTTGCCGGAAGTCGTGCGAACGAGTTTGAAATGCGTCTAAATGGCGTCCCATACCAAGAGATCGCAAAGCAAGGCGGCGGTATCTTATCGACGGTTCAAGCAACGCGAAGTGCGACTGAACAAGAGTTAATCGAACTGGCGCTTCCCCGCCTCGATGGATTAATTCGCAGCGGGGTCACGTCAGTTGAAATCAAATCCGGTTATGGACTCACTCTCGATGATGAAATAAAAATGCTTAAGGCAGCCAAAGCGCTGGAAAGTTACCGATCAATTAAGGTGTCGACAACGTTACTTGCCGCGCATGCAATCCCCCCAGAGTATGCCGGACGCGCTGATGATTACATTGACTATGTTTGTAACGTTATCATCCCGGCGGTTGCCGAGCAGAAACTGGCTTGCTCTGTTGATGTATTTTGTGAATCCATTGGTTTTACCCTGGAACAAACCGAGCGCGTTTTTAAAAGTGCTCAACAATTTGGCCTTAAGATTAAAGGCCACACAGAGCAACTGTCTAACCTCGGTGGAAGCGCGTTAACCGCCCGTTATCACGGTGTGTCGGTTGATCATATCGAATACTTGGACATTGAAGGGGTCAAAGCCATCGCCCAATCGGGCACGGTTGCCACATTATTACCTGGGGCATTTTATTTTCTTCGTGAACAGCAATTACCTCCGATTAAAGCCTTACGAGAGTACGATGTCCCCATGGCATTAGCGACCGACATGAACCCAGGTACATCTCCTTTTGCCGATCTCACAATGATGATGAACATGGGTTGCACGCTGTTTGGATTGACACCGGAAGAAGCCCTACGCGGCGTGACATGTCATGCCGCTAAAGCCATAGGCCAAAGCGAGTGCCGTGGTCAATTACGGGAAGGGTTTGATGCTGATATTGCGATATGGAATATTCAATCTCCCGCGGAGCTCAGCTATCAGCAAGGCATTCCCCTACTTGCCGCACGGGTTGTTGACGGCCGATTTGAGCGTATCTCCAGCGAGTCTTATTTTCAGTAACGCAACGTGTTTAGTTCATAGTTAATAACAGGCGTTACTCAGTACAAGTCACATTATGATGAAGGGAGTCAGCATGCTGAACTTAACTTTAAAACCGGGTCAATTGACCTTACATGAACTCCGTCAAGTCAGCCGTTCTCCTGTCACACTCACTCTGGATCCTGACGCGATTCCAGCGATTGAACGTAGTACATCCATCGTCAATCAAGTTATCAGTGAAGGAAAAACGGTCTACGGAATTAATACGGGATTTGGTTTACTAGCAAACACCAAAATTGCACCACACGATCTTGAGACGCTGCAGCGAAGTATTGTGCTCTCTCACGCAGCGGGGATTGGTCAGTTCATGGCCGATGAGACGGTGCGCTTGATGATGGTACTGAAAATTAATAGCTTAGCGCGAGGGTTTTCCGGTATTCGACTTGAGGTTATCAACGCATTGATGACCTTAGTCAACGCAGAGGTCTACCCTTGTGTACCTCAAAAAGGGTCAGTTGGCGCCTCTGGTGACCTTGCTCCACTGGCGCATATGAGCACCATCTTATTAGGTGAAGGGCAAGCTCGTTATCAAGGAGAGATCATCTCTGGTCTGAGCGCACTCAAAATAGCTGGCTTGTCACCCATCACTCTCGCTCCTAAGGAAGGGCTAGCCCTACTCAACGGTACTCAAGCATCTACCGCATTTGCGCTTGAAGGTCTATTTGGCGCCGAAGACCTGTTTGCATCTGCCACCGTATGCGGGGCGATGTCGGTGGAAGCCGCACTTGGAAGTCGGCGTCCTTTCGATGCGCGAATTCATCAAGTGCGCGGGCATCAGGGGCAAATAGACGCCGCCGCCGCGTTTCGACACTTACTCGGTGAAGACAGTGAGATTGGACTCTCCCACACTGACTGTGAAAAAGTGCAAGACCCATATTCACTGCGTTGCCAACCTCAGGTCATGGGCGCATGTTTACAACAAATCCGCAGTGCGGCCGATGTTTTAATCGTGGAAGCCAACTCCGTGTCAGATAACCCTTTGGTATTTGCCGATGAAGGTCACATCATTTCTGGTGGTAACTTCCATGCAGAGCCGGTCGCGATGGCTGCAGATAACCTGGCCCTAGCCATTGCTGAAATCGGCAGTTTATCTGAGCGCCGTATGGCGCTGCTCATTGATAGTGCGTTGAGTAAATTACCACCATTTTTAGTGGATAACGGCGGCGTTAATTCCGGGTTTATGATTGCTCAGGTTACCTCGGCGGCGCTTGCCAGTGAGAACAAAACACTCGCCCATCCAGCTTCGGTCGACAGCCTGCCCACCTCTGCCAATCAAGAAGATCACGTCTCGATGGCGACATTCGCCGCAAGACGCTTGCGCGATATGGGTGAAAATACCCGAGGAATTTTGTCCGTAGAATATTTGGCATCAGCGCAAGGGCTCGATTTTCGCGCGCCAAATAAATCATCCGTGCACGTAGAAGAAGCAAAGCAAATACTGCGAGAGCAGGTCCCTTTCTATGATAAAGACCGCTACTTTGCACCTGATATTGAACTCGCCAACCAACTGCTCAAATTAGCGATACATAATCATCTGATGCCCGCAGAGCTGTTACCGAGCAGCGTATAAACCAAAGAAAAGGCCTCGTTCAACGAGGCCCTTTTATATCAAACTAGATGGAAATCTCAGGCAAAAATCAAAGTAACCAACGTTTCACTCTCTGCTTGTACTTCTCATAGCGCTCACCATACTGCGCCGCCAAAAACCGCTCTTCAGGGATAATTTGAAAACGATTCATATACAAAATGAACACCCAGCACCAAGCAATGCTTGCCCAGCTCTGTAGCCAATACGCTGCACCAAACAGTGTCGTCAATAGCGACAAATACATCGGATTGCGTGTTACTGAAAACACACCGTGCTCCACCAGCTGAGAAACCTTATGCAATTTTATCGGATTGACGGTGGTCTTGGCTTTGCGAAATTGATAGAGGCTACTGAAAGCAAGAATGACAGCAATGACCAAACAACCAATAAATACCCAGTCCGTTTTAGGAAGCGGTAAGTAAGCGTCAGGAAACAATTCCGATGATTTAGCCATCGCCACTAAAAGAATAAGAAATACCGCAACTGGTGGGACTTTCAATTCGAGTTTTCTCAACACCGTGTTCCTATTCAAGCATGAAAAACAAGCGACCCGCCTCATACGACGGGTCTATATATCGTAGCGAACAAAATCCAATTACACGAGGTGCAGCAAAGCTTGCAATGGATGCTTCGCTTTATAATGCTCAAAGCGTTTCACCTGACTTCGACATGAGTATCCTGTGATCAAACAGCGCTCTTTGGGTAAGTCGTCAAGGCGAGGCCGCCAACTTAGCGCATAAATATCTTTGGACATCTGAAGCTTATCCACTTCGTGACCAAACGTCCCTGCCATTCCACAGCACCCCACAGGGACCGACTCTAAACGCCCCCCAAAGTGAGTAAAAATTTCTCCCCACTGTTTTTCAGAATTCGGCATCCGCGTTTTTTCTGTACAATGACCGAGCAAGTACCAAGGTTCATCTTGTTTTACTTTCGAGGCGGTAAAAGAATTCAGCCGAGGCAGCAACCACTCATGTACGGACAAAACTTCAAAATCACCGCGATCAGGACCTAAAATCTCGGCGTACTCATCTCGGTAACAAAGCACTAATGCTGGGTCAACTCCAACCATTGGAATATTCAGCTCGGAAACTTGTTCTAAAAATGCGGCGGTTGTTTTTGCCGTATCAGAAAACTGCTTGAGGAACCCTTTGATGTGCTGTGCTTTACCATTCGGTTTAAACGGCAATATTACCGGTGTATGACCAAGGCGCTGTACCAGTTTGACAAAGTCTTCAACCACATCCGCATCGTAGTAAGTGGTAAATGGGTCTTGAACAATCAAGACATACCGTTCACGCTCTTGTTCCGATAACGCCGACAGTTTGCGTAAATCAAACCCTTCTATCTTGCGGGTTCGCTTTGCCAAAATAGGGGTTGATAGCAGCGGCGTATCCACATATCCAACTGTCGATGCCGTTAGGCTTTGTACCCACTTATGTTTAATTACCCCATTCACTAGGCGCGGCGCTTTGGCCATCATCGGCAACATAGTCTCAATATTCGCGACTAAATAATCTTTTGCAGGGCGTTGATAGCGAGTGTGATAAATATTTAAGAAACGAGACCGAAAACTCGGCACATCCACTTTAATCGGACACTGGCTTGCGCACGCTTTACAGGCAAGACAGCCATTCATTGCTTCGTAGACTTCGTGAGAAAAGTCATATTCTTTATTGCGGTTGAAGCGGTTACGAACACGATCAATCATTGATTTGACAGGGGTTGATGATGTCAGAGCTTGATGTTCCAAATCGAGAATATCAATACCCTGCTCGGTAAGTTGACGTAACCATTCACGCACAAGCCCTGCACGGCCTTTAGGCGAGTGACGACGATCTGCGGTCACCTTCATCGATGGACACATGGGTGAGGCGGTATCGTAGTTAAAGCACAGCCCATTACCATTACACTCCATCGCCTGTTTGAAGCTGTCACGGACCTTAACGTCAATTTGGCGATCGAAATAGCCGCGTTTGGTATCGGATACTTTGACCAATTCAAAATCACTGTCGAGCGGCGTACAAATCTTTCCTGGGTTCATTTTATTGTGCGGGTCAAACGCCGCCTTTACACGTCGCAGTTCGTTAAACAGCTCTGTACCAAAAAACTCTGGGCCATATTCTGAGCGGTAGCCTTTGCCATGCTCTCCCCACATCAACCCGCCATATTTCGCGACCAATTTAACCACTTGATCGGAAATTTCATGCATCATTTTTTCTTGTTGAGGATCGCACAGATCCAGCGCGGGACGTACATGCAGTACTCCAGCATCAACGTGACCAAACATCCCATAAGCAAGCTGCTTTGAGTCTAAGAGCTCACGAAATTCTGCAATAAAATCCGCTAAATTTTCGGGCGGCACGCAAGTGTCTTCGGTAAAGGGAACCGGCTTTGCTCGACCTTTCGCCGCGCCTAAGAGGCCTACCGCCTTTTTCCGCATGTTGTAGATACGGTTAATGCTCGCTAGGTCGTCACACACTTGATAACCAATGATACCCGCCTCACCTTTTGCCATCATGCCATCAAGGCTTTGAGTAAGGGATGCAACCAACTGCGCATTTTCCGCTTGGTCTTGACCGGCAAACTCGACAATATTAATGCCCAACATCTCTTGTCCAGCAACATCAGTAATCAAATCACTGACGGTGTGCCAGACAATGTCTTGCTTGGCAAGATTGAGCACTTTGGAATCGACGGTTTCAACCGATAGCGCTTTCGCCTCGACCATCAAAGGTGCGTTACGTAATGCGGAATCAAAGGTGTTGTATTTAATATTCACCAAGCAACGCGCTTTAGGAATTGGCGTTAGGTTTAGCTTGGCTTCAGTAATGAACGCTAATGAGCCTTCCGACCCACATAACACTCGAGTGATGTCAAAGGTATCGCTGTGTTCATCAAACGCATTTTTTAAATCATATCCTGTTAGGAAGCGGTTTAAATCTGGGAATTTGTCAATAATTTGCTGGCGTTTTTCACGGCACACCTGTTCGGTCACCTTGAGTGCGTCAAAGGCATATTCACCCTGTTCAGGTAAGCCGTGAGATAAATCCGATTCCAAAATAGAGCCGTCTGCAAACACCGCTTGCAGAGAGAGGACATGGTCAGAGGTTTTACCGTATTTCAACGACCCTTGTCCCGACGCATCGGTGTTGATCATACCACCCAGCGTTGCACGGTTACTGGTCGATAGGTCAGGAGAAAAGAAATAGCCGTAGGGACGAACCGCATCATTGAGTTGATCCTTGATGACCCCGGTTTGAACGCGAACCCAGCCTTCTTGCTCGTTAATTTCGAGAATGTTATTCATATAGCGAGACAAGTCGACCACGATCCCCTTCGTCAAGGATTGTCCGTTGGTCCCTGTACCACCACCGCGCGGAGAAAACGTGACGCGCTCGTAATCTCCACGACAAGAAATACGGCCAATTAGCGCGACGTCTTGTGTCGATTTAGGATGAACGACCGCTTGCGGTAATTGTTGATAGACACTGTTGTCTGTCGCGACGGCCAAACGGCTGGCGTATTGAGTTTCAATGTCGCCGCTAAATCCTTGAGCTTCAAGTTCATGAAGGAAATTAACCACCAACGGGTCAACGTTATTTTGTAATTCTAGTCTTGGTAACATGTGCTTCCTGCCCCTTACTGCGCCGATCCTATCAGCAATGGGTTATCATTATTAATTTTGTTGATTTTCGTCACTTTACAACATTTAAAAAGGTGATCAAAACAGAATCTGCTGCGCACAATGGAAGTTCTCGCAATTGTTACCCAAACTTAAGTATTATACCTCTGCATTCCATGGGATCTTATGAGTGAATCATCAATGAAGAAAAACAAAATCATCACTACCGAAGACATTCTTTTAAAACTATGTCAGTCCGTCTCCACCGTACTCAGCTCCGCCACCGCGACTAACGTCACCTACTCCGCGATGGTGCAAAAGATTACTAAAACCAGTTTAAAGCCTGATTTTGGCTGTTTTGTCCTTTTTGATGGTGGGTTTTCTGGGCTGGTGGTCATCAACTTTACCTCTAAAGCCGCCCTTGAGCTTTACACCAGTTATATGCGTAATATGGGGATGCCTGAAGAAGAGTTAGCCGTGCTCCACACGTCTGATGAAGTTGGTGATGTGTTGGGTGAACTAATGAACCAATTAGTCGGCGACTTCACCAATAAAGTGCGCAAAGATTTGCAAACCAACATTACGCAGAACCAACCTAAAATGTTGTCACTGAACAAACAAGTGATTCTTTCTGTGGACACCAATCTCGATCGTCCTCAAGCACGCCGCGTGACGTTTTCTACCGAGAAAAACAACATTTTTTATCTTGAACTCGCGATGGATAAAACAGAGTTTATTCAGTTAGAAGAGTTTGATGTCGCCGAAGACGAAACGCCAGATAGCATTTTAGAACGCACACGTCAGCAGATGTCTGAATCCAGTAAACGCGCTCAGGAAGAAAAAACTTCTGGTAGCGCAGACAATGATCTGTTTGATGAATTAGGTATTTAAGTCACACTCCGCTCGAGTTATGGATGAAATTCATCACTCGAGCCTTTTCTATTATTTCGTTTTTACCTCGAACGCGCTAAAATAGCCGACTTTGTCAATCACAGAGTTTTTTTGCCGTCGATGGATAAACAGAAAGCCCTCAAAAAAATTGCGAAATGTTTGGAGTTAGGTAACTCAGCAAACGTCAATGAAGCAGCAAACGCAATCAAAATGGCTCATCGTCTTATGGTCAAGTATGGCCTGGATAAAGACGATATTGAGTTCATTAAAATGGGTAAGACGCAATCAACTCATCTTCTTCCCGCTAATATCAGCTCGACTATTTTACGTGTCATTCGCGGCATCAATACCAAGTTTGGCGTTGAAGCTGTACTGCTTAACCACAAGGGGCTAAAGCGGACAGAATTTATTGGTGAAGCTGACCGTGCCATTTTTGCGGCGTTTGCATTTGATATCATTTATCGAGAAATGAACGAACAAACGGGACGTTTTCGCAATAGCTTTGCGGGGACGGGCACATCAAACTCAGAGGTGACACGTCGAGTCAACTCGTTTGTATCAGGCTGGGTTGAAGGCGCCTTAGAGAAACTACCGATTATCACACCCGATGAAGAGTCGACCAGAAAGATTGACAGTTACATTGACCGCGAGTTTGAAAATATTGACCGTGAAACCTTTAAGCAGCAGCTTAAAGAAGCGATGAAAAACATCACTGCTGACTATGAGAAAGGTCTTAAGAAAGGCCGCACCGTTTCCGTCAGTCGCCCAATCGATGGTGCCCAGGCACCAAAGTTACTCCGCTAATTGATACCCTAACGATTTGCCCGTAAGACAACGCGGGCAACAACCCACTCCCCCTTTTCACCTCCGCGCCTGAGTCTTATAACGAGATCCTCCCCCCAGATTTCATGAAAGAAAAACAAGATTGTTGTGGTTGTGATTATTCAAGGTGTACAAAAGCATCTAAACTAATGACTCAAGTGGTTTAAAAATCCCCACTCGGTAAACATTTAGTCAAATCACCACTACCTGATTTGACAGCAGCGACCATCCAACGTTTATTGTCTAACGTTTTTTAACTAACGGAGACGTGTTTGTGAAAAAGTTAACCACAGCGCTGGCCATTGCCATCGCTTTGACAGGGTGTCAGGCGACACAGCGCCAAAATGCGACCACTGGTGAAAATGAAACCAACTCAACCACTAAAGGAGCTTTGATTGGCGCCATTACTGGTATTGCAGCAGGCCTTGCCACAGGTGATGACGCGAAAGAACGCCGCAACCGTGCATTAATTGGTGCAGCGGGTGGTGCAGCAATTGGCGGTGGTGTCGGCTACTACTTTGACCAGCAAGAAGCTGCACTGCGTAAAGAATTGCTTGATTCTGGTGTTCAAGTACAACGTGTGGGTGAAAATCAGCTATTACTTCGTATGGAAAATGGCATTGGCTTTCAAACGAACTCGTATCAACTCGATTCCTCTATTCACAACACTCTTCGTGGCGTCGCTCGAATTTTGGTGGAATACCCAGACACGAGCTTAGTCATCGATGGGCATACCGATAGCACAGGCAGTGACACAACCAACCAAATCTTATCTGAGCGCCGCGCTGAATCGGTTCGTTCATACCTGGTTTCGCAAGGGGTCGCAGCAGGCCGAGCCGTTGCGCGCGGTAATGGTGAACGTTACCCAATTTGTACCAATGAAACATCTGCAGGACGCGCATGTAACCGCCGGGTTGAAATTCAAATCCTGCCTTTAAAATAATCGATAGATCGTTTTAAATAAATCGGCCCTCACTGGGTCGATTTTTGTATTCATGGAGATAAAGATTGAGCATCAAAAACGTCGTTCTATGTTTAGCACTGCTAGCGCCTTTGCACGCTGGCGCTGAAGATTTAGAGACATTACGTCAACAAGCAGAACAAAATAATACTCAAGCTCAATTTGAACTCGCCCAGCGATATGCAAACGACGAGTCCGCTCTTCCTGATGCCAGCTATTGGTATACTCAAGCAGCCCAAAATGGGCACCTTCAAGCAAGCCTCGCCCTTGCCAAGTTGTCATTAAACACCAGCAACAATATGGAATTTTCTTCAAGTTTTTATTGGCTGTTGAAATCGGCAGTAACGGGCAATACCCAAGCGCAAATTGCAATTGCTGAACTTTACCTTTCTCCCGAAGGGCAAACCATCGCTTCAGAATCTTTAGCTCAAGCTTGGTATCAACTTGCGGCAGACACTGATGAACAGGCGGCCAATGTCTATGCGCAGTTATTGGAGCAACAGTTCAACCAGCAGCGAGCAAAACAACTGGCTGCTATCAATGAGCGAGAGCACAGTATCGAAGAAAGTACACAGTCATCCACGAACGCAAATCAGATAAGCCCCAGCCATGGTTGGATGCTTTATACCATCATTGCTCTTGCGGCAGCGCTGGCGATAATTCTATTATTATTGGTTAAGAAGCGCTTCACGCACCAAAAAGACCAAGCTTCAGCTAATTATGTTGAGCAATTGCAAGCACACATTGACCAGCAAAATGCGACAATCAAGCAACAAAAGCGTCAACTAGAAACACTCTTTCGCCAATTTAAAAAGCTTGAAGCGACTCCTCAGCCACCAAAAACAGAAACCCGTGATCACAAACTAGGTCTTGCGGCTTCGATGTTTGGCTACCGCCTTGCAAACTTACCCGATGAAAAACAGCTCAAAACTCGCTATAAACAGCTGTGTAAAATTTATCACCCCGATTTAAAAGGCAGTGATGAAGAAATGAAGCGTTTAAACAGTGCATTAAAAATTCTTGTGGCCCATGTTAATAAGTAGTTACATATAAACTATTAATTCCAAGTCATGTGCGATATAGCTTCAACGAGAAAAGCAATCGATACCCCTCCCATTTCATAACAAAATTTCAACATTAGTGCGTAGGCTATGCAATAATTTGCGCCGCTAGGATTACATACTGTAAACCAGGTGAGGAGATAACATGTTTACGATTGAGGGTGTTTGTGATTGGTGTAAAAAACCCGCTCTAGTAATCAAACACGAATATATTGATAGCAAGTGTCACTACTCATGTGAACAATGCAACAGTATTGCAACGCTTGACGTTCGACAGTTTAATATTGGCGAAATACAACAACGCGAACGTGAACAAGCTCGGCAATCAATACGTCAATAACAGCCTTTTGCTGAAAAAAAAAGTATCCACCGGCATAGCCGGTGGTTTTTCATATGCGCCTATAAGGCTCTCCTACTGGCAGCGCCCTAGCAGGCGCGTAGTGATCTGACATTTGCATATGACTATTTCCTGCGGCCCGTAAACGGGCTACCTGAATACGGGAGCGATAATTGCTCTCCCATTTTATCCTGCTCTAATTGGTGCTTGATGTAATTTTGTATCTTGCTCGTATTCTTACCTACCGTATCTACATAATAACCTCGGCACCAAAACTCTCGATTTCTATATTTAAACTTCAAATCGCCGAATCGTTCATAAAGCATTAGGCTACTTTTGCCTTTCAAGTACCCCATAAACCCTGAAACACTCATTTTGGGCGGTATTTCTAAAAGCATGTGGATATGATCCGCGCAACATTCCGCTTCAAGAATGTTCACATTTTTCCATTCACATAGTTTCCTCAATATTTCACCTATCGCTCTACGTTTTTCTCCGTAGAAAACTTGCCTTCTATATTTCGGTGCAAAGACTATGTGGTATTTACAGTTCCAGCGCGTGTGCGCTAAGCTCTTTTCGTCCCCCATTGGGACCCCCTTTCAATTCTTAATTAACTCTTGCAGTTGCCAGACCACAAGACGTTTTTATCAAATTGAAAGGGGTTATATAACTGACTTATAGCTATAAGCTTTACGGAACCCCCAGCCTAGCTGGGGGTTTTCTCTATACAACAAGAAGCGCCTTATGCGGGCGCTTTTTTGATCGCTGTAGACGACTGTATATCCGCCTAATCTTTGTCTACATCACTAGACCCGACTATTTCACCAGCCTCAATGTCATCATAAAGAAAAGATTACTTTTATCTACTATTCAACAACTTAATACAAAAACCGCGTATAACCACCAACATCATGGATAAAAAAACAACAAATATGACTTGATCCAGTTGTCGATCAGTAATACTGTATGCACATACAGCATGCATGAAGGAACAGTATTATGATTCAACTAAAAGCACGTACTTATTCGAAACACAATGTTCTTGCCCAACCAACAAAGCCTTTAGATATTGATGCCCGAACATTGGAGCGCATTGCTGGCTTATCTCAGCAGCAATGGGTACTGTTCACTTCAGAATGCCCTCGCCCTGATCTCCAACAGCTCAATGCTTTTAACGTACTTTGCAAAAATGTGATTCATATGAAGCCATCTCGAACTAAGTCGGAAATTGAAATCGTCATACAGGCCATTAAATCTCAAAACGCCAGCGCGATAGTTGCGTCGACGAATATCGATTTAATTAATCAAAAACTGCTGACTCAAATGGCAGAGCGTTATGGGTGTGAACTGTTTTTCGTTGAAGGACAACACTCGCAATATCATTAACCACTCCGAATTACAGCTGTCTGTTCGCCTCTTTTGGTATTACGGAAGAGGCTTTTTTGTATCTATTTTTCATTGCCAAGGCAAACGTTTGCTTTTTCTCTGGAAGTGTCAAAATCTTCTGGTATGATTCTTCTCAAATTTAAGTGATTTCTTTCACTTCTACGCTGTTGTTTTGAAATTAAGCATAGGAATGCCTCATGAGCCTCGCTGACCAAGTTCTTGCCGTCAATGACGATCTTCCCATTCGTACCGATAAGCCCGTTCACAGTGGGAAAGTTCGCTCTGTTTACTGGCTAACAGAGCAAGATAGCCGCCGTCTGATCAAAGAAAAAGGTTACCCAGTTCCAGATGATGCCCCGTTGGCCATCATGGTGATCAGTGATCGAATTTCTGCATTTGACTGTATTTGGCATGGTGAAAACGACCTTCAAGGCGTTCCAGGAAAAGGCGCGGCGCTTAATGCTATTTCCAACCATTGGTTTAGCCTTTTTAAACAAAATGGATTGGCGGATAGTCATATACTGGATATTCCCCACCCTCTTGTGTGGATAGTACAAAAAGCCAAACCAGTAAAAATCGAAGCCATCTGTCGTCAATACATCACGGGCTCAATGTGGCGTGCATATGAAAAAGGCGAACGCGAATTCTGTGGTATCAAGCTACCTGAAGGACTAGAGAAGGATAAAGCCCTGCCCGAGATACTTATCACTCCGTCCACTAAAGGCATTCTGAAAGGTATTCCCGGTGTTCCTGAAGCCGATGATGTCAATATTTCGCGCCAAAACATTGAAGAAAATTACTCCGCATTTAACTTCGCTTCACCACAAGATATCGCTCACTACGAAAAGCTTCTTAAAGACGGGTTTACCGTTATCAGTGATGCTCTTCAACAAGTGGGTCAGATTTTCGTTGATACAAAATTTGAATTTGGCTATGTCACTGACCGTAGCGGTCAAGAAAAACTGATTTATATGGACGAAGTCGGTACGCCAGACTCATCGCGTCTGTGGGATCAAAAAGCTTACTCTGAAGGGAAGATCGTTGAAAACTCGAAAGAAGGATTCCGACAGTTCTTACTTAATCATTTCCCTGACCCAGATATTCTGCTCAACAAAGAGAGAATGCCAGAGCGTGAAGCGCTAGCACGAGACAACGCACTGCCGCTTGATGCACTGATGGCGGTGTCAAAAACTTATACAGATATCGCGGAAACAATCACCGGAAAGCCCGTCGTGATGAGCAATAATCCAAAACAGGACATCATCGATATTCTACAAGCGCAATATGGCTTGATTGACTAAGAACATGCCTTGATCAAAAAAAGCGCCACTAAAAAGTGGCGCTTTTTGTTGCTGTAACCTTATCAGCTTATAACTTAAAACGCTGAATGTGGCCATGCAATTGATCAGACAGTGCTGAGAGTTTACCTGCCTGCTCTGCAGCCTGCACTGCTTCATCAGAGAGATCATTTGATACGTCACGAATACCTTGTGTATTGCGCGTCACTTCTGAAGTCACTGAGGCTTGTTCCTCTGCCGCGGTCGCGATCTGAGTCGCCATATCGCTGATCAGTTCAATCGCCGATTTAATCTGCTCCAAATTATGTGCTGCTTGCTCAGCATCCGCAACGGAAGTGTTGGCCAGATTGCGGCTATCATCCATGATGGTCACGGCTTTACCCGTCGTGGATTGCAGCGTCTCAATCATAGTCTGGATCTCTTTCGTTGACGCATGAGTTCGCTGGCTCAAGACACGAACTTCATCCGCAACAACAGCAAACCCTCGACCTTGCTCACCAGCACGAGCGGCTTCAATTGCTGCATTTAAGGCCAGCAAATTGGTTTGTTCAGCGATATCAGTGATGGTGCCCAAAATCGTACTAATACTCTGGCTATGCCCATTAAGTTCTTGAATCACATCCGTGGCGATTTGTACTTCTTTCGCGAGGTTTTGAATTGACGCTTGAGTTTGACCCACTTGCGCGGAGCCATTAACCGATGTCGATACCGCTTGCGTTGCCGAATGCGCGGCATTATCAGCGTTATTGGCAATCTCATGAGTCGCTGCTGACATTTCATTAATGGCGGTCGCCACCATATTGATTTCGTCTTGTTGCAACCCAATACGCTCACTACGCTCTTTGGCTTGGTTTGCGGTGGCGCGTGACTGCTCAGAAAGCTCGCCCGCAACAGAATGAAGTTGCATAACTAGCGTACGCATATTTTCAACAAATACATTAAAATTACGCGCCAATTGTCCGACTTCATCATCAAAACGCGGAGTAATGGTTTGAGTTAAGTCGCCGTCACCCGATGCGATTTCTTCCAATGCCTTAGAGACGCGGCCTAAATCGCGAAATAGGAAATTAACCAGCCATGACACCAAGCCAAACACGGCCAAAGCAATAATAGACGCGGTAAAGATCAGCCCTTTAAGTAACTGATAAAAGCTTTGTAGCTCTGTCGATTTATCCAACTCAATGGCGAAGTACCAATCGGTGTTCGGCACTTTCTTAAACAGCATCAACTTTTCGACGCCAGTGACGTCAACGCTCTCTAGCACAGAGTCAGTTGCCGCTTGTTTAATATTGGGCATGGAAAGATTGGACGACAATTCACTGACAGGTTTTAGGATAAGTTCGCTATTTTGGTGAGCGAGAAACGTACCATTTTGCGCATCAATCAGCATGGTGTTGGCGTTCACACCGGCATCAAGCGCAATCACATCTTCCACCAACTGATCAATCAGTACATCTGCGCCCACAACACCAATAAACTGACCTTGCTTGTTAATTGGCTCGGCTATCGTAATTAAAAGCGCATTGGTGATCGCATCTTGATAAGCCGTGGTAATAATCTGTTTACCCGCCGATTTTGCATCTTGATACCAAGGACGTTGTCTTGGGTCATAACCCGCCCTATTACGCTCTGGATGCGAGCGCAGCATCTCGCCTTGTGTTGTTCCAAAGAAAATATCATCGAAACCACCCGCATTTCGCGATTGTTGAAGAAAGGGAATCACATCCGCTTCTTGGGTATGGTCATTAAATGATTGAGCAATCGATTCACGGATAGCAACCCAGTCGGAAATACTGGAAACGGTCGCTTTTGCTAAGCTTGTTGTTCGATTATAAATGGCCGCTTGAGTCTGCTCGTATAAACGATGAGACGCCAACCAAGTTAACGCGCTGGCCATGGCCACCACCGCCAATAAACTCGACCCAATTAACTTGGACTTTAGAGTGATTTTCATTTTTATCAGGACACCATAACGTTTATTTAGGGAATGGCATGTTACCGTATAAACTCATTGATATATAAGCTTTTAATATTATTTTTGAACTCATTTCCAACATTAAAAGTTAACATTTAATCATTTCACCCGATTTCATTGCAGCAGCTTCCATTCGAGTGTGGATTTAGCGCTTCTCGTCATGCAGAAATCATCAACTTAAGGTAAGATAGAGGGATTGCATCCCAAACTGAGAAATAGAGATATGGAAGCTGAACTGATTGAAATTAAAAATTTTCTCGCACAGTATCCGCCTTTTGACGAGCTTCCCGATGAAACCCTCGATAATGTCACTCGTCATGTTGAGATTTCATACTTCAGAGAAGATACCCCTATCATCCACTTTGGCGATCACATCACTGATCTCTACATGGTTCGAAGTGGCGTGGTTGAGGTATACCGACGTAAAGGTGAGTTGTATAACCGCCTCGACCAAGGCGCTATCTTTGGACAAATGGGGTTATTAACGAATAACAAAGTACGCTTCCCCGTAAAAGCAATTGAAGACACGCTCGTTTACTGCATTCCAGAACAAGTGTTTCAAGAGCTGTATGAAGAGCACGACTCATTCGCAGACTATGTCGAAGTAGAAAACAGCGCTCGCCTGCGTCAAGCGGTGTCAAGCACCCAAGAAGAGAATGATCTCACGACCTCAAAAGTTCGCACTTTGATCACTCGAGAAGCACCATTTATCGATAAAAATGAGAGTATTCAAAACTCAGCGATAAAAATGGCGGAAGAGAACATTTCCGCGCTGTTGGTTATGGATCCAGAGATAGAGGAAGACGAAGAGCAAGACAGCAGCTCTCTGATTGGTATTATCACCGATCGAGATTTATGTACTCGCGTATTAGCCCAAGGTCTGGACCCTCATGATGAAGTCGCTTCAGTGATGACCACTGAACTGCTTTCCCTCGATCACAACGCGTATGTGTATGAAGCCATGCTTAAAATGCTGCGCTATAACGTTCACCACTTACCCGTACTGAAAAATAAAAAGCCGATCGGTATTATTGAAACCAGTGACATCGTTCGTTATGAATCACAAAGTTCACTGCTTTTAGTCAGCAGCATTTTCCAACAGCATTCGATTGAAGAACTTTCTGCACTCTCCGAGCAGGTCAAAGACAGCTTCGTCCGTTTGGTCAATGAAGACGCGAACTCGCACATGGTAGGCAGCGCGATGTCGGTGATCGGACGCAGTTTTAAGCAGCGCATCATTGAATTAGCCGAAGAAGAATTAGGCGCAGCGCCTATCCCATATTGCTTCCTTGCTCTTGGCTCAATGGGACGAGACGAGCAATTGCTGGTGACCGATCAAGACAATGCCATTATTCTCGATGACAGCTATGACCCAGAAAAACATGGCGAGTATTTTGAACAATTTTCCAAAATCATTTGTGATGGGTTAGATAAATGCGGCTATGCGTATTGCACCGGTGATATCATGGCGACCAACCCAACTTGGCGTATGACACGCCGAGAATGGGAAGAATGTTTCGCTGATTGGATTGATGACCCGAATCCAAAAGCCTTACTCAATGCGTCTATCTTCTTTGATCTCGATGGGGTATACGGACGCCTAAAATGGGCAGAGCAACTGAATGGTTTTATCGTTCGCCGTTCACGTCGTAATAACCGATTCTTGGCTTGTTTGGCACGCAATGCCCTCAACCGAACCCCACCTCTCGGATTCTTTAAAAGCTTCGTAATGGAAAAAGATGGTCGTCATAATAACTCGATCAACTTGAAACGTCGCGGTACTGCGCCACTGGCCGATTTGATTCGTGTTCATGCTTTGGCAGTTGGCTCTCGCTCGCGCAACTCATTCGAACGCCTCGATGACATTATCGATGCGGGCATTTTACCGAAAGGGAAAGCCGAAGACATTCGCGATGCCCTTGAATTTATCTCTATGGTACGTATTCGCCACCAAGCTTACGATGTCGAAAACAGTATCGAACCCGATAACAATATCGAGCCAGAGCATCTGTCTGATTTTGAACGCCGCAACCTCAAAGATGCCTTTCAGATCCTGAGTAATGCACAAAACTTTTTAAAGTACCGCTATCAAGCGGGTAAAAAATTGTAAGAGAGAACGAATATGTTCAAACGACACGTCGCCTCTCCTGCGATTGATTGGGAGCACAAGTTTCAACAAAAGCTGAAGTTGGTTAAAAACCCTCAGTTACAATCCTTTTATCAAGCTGGAGTTCAAGCTGGCGATACGCCAATCGAAGACGTTGTCTTTTTGGCAATGGATTTTGAGACAACCGGGCTCAACGCCAAGGAAGATGAAATCCTGACGATTGGTACCGTGCCATTTACATTAAATCGCATATTTTTAAATAAGGCCAAGCACTGGACAGTGCGCCCTCGTCGCCAACTCGAAGAAGACTCGGTGGTTATCCATGGGATTACACATAGTGATATTTTGGATGCACCGGACTTTGAGGATATCTATGCAGATGTGCTAGCAGAGATGAGCGGTAAAATTTTAGTGGTTCATTACAATCAGATTGAGCGAAAGTTTCTCGACCGAGCACTAAAGTCACGCGTGAAAGAAGGCATTGAATTTCCTGTTGTCGATACGCTGGCTCTTGAAAGTATGATTCAAAAGAAGGTAAATGGCGGGTTGCTTAATCGGCTCAAAGGAAAGCGTCCTCAATCAGTGCGATTAGGTCAAAGCCGGACACGTTATTGCTTGCCCGCTTATACTCCACATCACGCTCTGACGGACGCAATTGCGACCGCAGAACTGCTGCAGGCACAAATCGCTTATTACTATGACAAGCAAGAGCCATTGAAGAACTTCTGGTTATAGTGACCATTCCGTTATCTTAATATACCGACAAAAAAAGGAGCCAATTGGCTCCTTTTTTATCTTCATGATCAGCTTAGCTGCGATCTTCGGTGCTCATCCCTTTAATCAAACTGACACACATCAGTAGCAGCACAAAGGTAAATGGCAATGCCGTTGAAATCGCGCCGGCTTGTAGTGCTTGAATCGCTTCAGTACCACCTACCCATAGCAAGGCAATCGCAATCGCCCCTTCCATCAACGCCCAGAAAATACGTTGTGGTACAGGCGCATCCATTTTACCGCCAGCAGTAATACTATCGATAACCATAGAGCCCGAGTCAGAAGAGGTAATAAAGAATACCAACACTAGGATAATGGCAATGGTTGATAGAATCGCGCCGTAAGGCAGTACATCAAACATTTCAAACATGGCAAGCGAAACATCTGTGAGGCCTTGAGTTCCTAGAGCTCCGACTTTATCAGCAACTTGTTCGATCGCTAAACCGCCAAATACCGACATCCAGACAACCGTTACCAGCGTTGGAACAATCAGTACGGCTGTCATGAATTCACGAACAGTACGACCTTTTGAGACGCGAGCGATAAAGGTACCAACAAATGGTGACCATGAAATCCACCAAGCCCAGTAAAATACCGTCCAGCCTTGGAACCATGCCTCGTCTTCGCGGCCATGTGGATTACTTAGCGGAATAATATTTTCAACATACGCTGTGATTGTGGTTGGAATAGATCCAAATGTGACAGCGTAACCAATAAGAGCAACCAACACTAGAAGCAAGAATGCCACGATCATGTTGATGTTACTGATGACTTTCACACCACCATCAAGACCACGAATAACAGACACCGTGGCTAATAGAGTCACACCAATAATAACAATCACTTGCAAACCAAGACCTGAGTCCAAGCCAAACACGTGGTGAATACCACTGGCTGCTTGTTGTGCACCAAGCCCCAATGATGTTGCCAAGCCAAACAGTGTCGCGAGAACCGCCAGAATATCGACAATATGGCCAGCCCAACCCCACGCTTTATCACCTAAAATAGGGTAAAAGATTGAACGGATAGAGAGTGGAAGGCCTTTGTTATAAGCAAAAAATGCCAAAGATAACGCAACAACGCCATAGATAGCCCAAGGGTGAAGACCCCAGTGATACATGGTTGCGCCAAGAGCAAGCTTCGCAGCTTCCGGTGTGTTCGCTTCTACGTTAAGAGGGGTTTCATACCACCCTGTGAAGTAAGCAACAGGCTCAGCAACACTCCAGAACATCAAGCCGATACCCATGCCCGCCGCGAACAACATCGCCAGCCATGACATGAAAGAGAAATCGGCAGTGGCCTCTTTGCCACCAAGTCGAATTTTACCAAATGGCGATACGATCAGCGCCAAACAGAAAATTACAAAGATATTCCCTGCCCAGATAAACAACCAATCAAAAGCACCGATAATGCTCCACTTAATGCCATCTAATGCGGTTTTAGTGTCATGAGGGTCGAGAAACATCGCGGCTAATAAAAATAAGCCAATCAAACCTGCACTGATCCCAAACACAGGGTTATGAACATCAAACCCCCACTTTTGTACGTTATCTTGACCGACTGTGTAGTCGGTACTGTCGATACTGTACTTATCTATACCTTTCGTCATGCATCCTCTCTGATAAACATTTCCTGGTGACTCGTCATATCGTCTAATAATGTTTAGTACAAAAATCATTCAACAATGATAAAATTGATGAGCCCGAATACAAATTCGACAGATAGTTTACATTTTATGAATTAATAATCCAGCAAATGATTAATAAACAACCAAAAAACTTAAATAATTAGGTTCAAGCGCACAAATATTAACCATATAAATTAGATGGATATTAAACCATATGGTTCGAATACAAATCTTTTTACTTACGCTCAATTATTCGTAGTCAAAATAAAATTTGTTAGCACTTAAATATCACTGCGATTTATACTTTAAATGGCAGTTAATTTCCGGTATGTTCGCGTCAGTCATTGTATACAACCTCAAAAATCGTTGGGAAATTAGTTTGGAAAAACACGAAGAAGTCTTGGTCGCCATCCGCCAAATCATTAGAGCGATAGATCTACACTCGAAGAAACTGAGTAAAGAGTCTGGGTTGACTGGGCCTCAGTTGATCCTAATGCGTTCAATTCGTGAGCTTGGTCAGGTCACCATTAAAGAGTTATCAAAGAACACCAATATGAGCCAAGCAACCGCCACGACGATTCTTGATAGGCTTGAGCGCAATGAGCTAGTACAGCGCATTCGTAGCCAAACGGATAAGCGTAAAGTTCATGCGCATTTGACGGATAAAGGTAGAACACTGTTAGAAGAAGCACCATTGCCACTTCAACACAGCTTCGTGAATAATTTCCAAAAGCTCGAAGAGTGGGAGCAATCACTGCTGCTATCATCAGTGCAAAGAATTTCTTCTATGATGAATGCGGAAGATTATGACGTTGCGCCTATGCTGGAAATTGGCAGTATTACCACATCTGAATACAAAAGCTAGCCAGCGCGAATGAACAACAGATATAAAAAACCGAGCGGCCAACGCTCGGTTTTTTTGTATTTAAACACTGATAAAGGACTAAGGTGTGGTCAGCCAAGCATAATAATTTGTTGAACCGTAGCCTATCATCGCCCCATCAAGATATAAGATGGATATCACGACAAATAAGAGCAGAAAGATAAAATTGAAGTATTTTACCCGCTTTCGTTGACGAACTTGATGTTTTGAGTAACTCAGGCCCTGAAGTACTGCGACAGCAAAAGGGTAAATAAACAGCATTCCTAGCAGCATCCAAGATAACGTGAGTAGTACGTCATCCAACATGTGTGTTCCTTGCCGATTAAGGTTGGTTAATACGCTATCAAAGTTTGTGCCGCAGCAATGAGACACGTGGGTGTATTTATCCTTTATCAGCCTATTTTATCGAACTGCACATGCCTCAATCGCTCTCGGCTTTCTCTATTTGTTTCTAGAGCCATAAAAAAACCGAGCGGTTAAGCTCGGTTTTTAAAATGAAAACACTTTAGACGTGATTATTCTTCGTCACTTTCTGCGTCGTCATCTTGTTGCGTTGGTTGCTCTGGTGTTTGAGTGGCATCTTGTTGAACATCTGATTCAACTTCGCTCCCCTCCTCTGCCAACGCTTCAAGGTCAGCCTCTTCGACTTCTTCAATGCGTTGTAAGCCAACCACTTTTTCGTCTTCAGCAGTACGAATCAAAGTAACGCCTTGCGTATTACGCCCAACTTGGCTTACTTCAGAAACGCGAGTTCGCACTAATGTACCCGCGTTGGTGATCATCATAAACTCATCACCCTCGTCCGCTTGAATCGCTCCAACAACACTGCCGTTACGTTCAGAGACTTTGATAGAAACGACGCCTTGAGTACCACGGCCTTTGGTTGGATATTCAGCCAGCGCGGTACGCTTCCCGTAACCATTTTCAGTCACAGTCAGTACATCGCCTTCAGTGGCAGGAACAATCAGTGATACCACTTTATCGTCTCCCGCAAGCTTCATACCACGAACACCTGAAGCGGTACGTCCCATAGGACGAACACCTTTGAACTTGATTTCCGGATTACCGTCTTCATCAAGAACAGGCGTGCCATCTTCGTTAAGCACAGGAATCTCTTCTGCTTCTTTAAAGCGAACAACTTTACCCGCTTTCGAGAACAACATGATTTCATTTTCACCTGAGGTGATATCCACACCAATCAATGAATCTTCATCACGGAGGTTCAAAGCAATCAGTCCATTAGAACGAACATTAGCGAATTGGTCGAGCGATGTTTTCTTCACAGTACCATCAGCGGTCGCCATAAAGATAAACTTATCTTCTGAGTATTCGTCTACGCGAAGAATCGCGGTAATACGTTCATTTTCTTCGAGAGGAAGAATATTAACGATAGGTTTACCACGCGCAGTACGCGTTGCATGTGGTAATTGATAGACTTTAAGACGATAAGTTTTACCGCGTGTTGAGAAGCAAAGAATATTATCATGCGTATTGGCCACCAATAAGCGCTCAATGTAATCTTCGTCTTTCATGCGCGTCGCGCTCTTACCTTTACCGCCGCGACGTTGAGATTCATAGTCGCTCAGTAATTGGTATTTCACGTAACCTTCGTGAGAGAGTGTTACGACAACGTCCTCACGAGCAATCAGCTCTTCTAAGTCAATATCATGGGTCGCAGCAGTGATTTCTGTACGACGTGCATCACCGTAACCGTCTCGAATATACTCAAGCTCTTCACGAATGACTTCCATCAAACGCTCAGTGCTGGCAAGAATGTGCATTAGCTCTGCAATCTCATCCAACAGTTGCTTGTATTCGTCTAGGATTTTTTCATGTTCTAGACCAGTTAAACGGTGTAGACGAAGCTCAAGAATCGCTTGTGCTTGTTGTTCGGTAAGGAAGTATTGGCCGTCACGAATACCATATTCTGGCTCTAACCACTCAGGACGCGCAGCATCAGTACCAGCACGTTCAAGCATTGCAGCAACGTTACCAAGGTTCCAACCGCGAGCAATCAAACCCGCTTTGGCTTCTGCTGGGGTTGGCGCTTGACGAATCAGTTCAATAATTTCATCAATGTTGGCCAACGCAAGGGCTAAGCCTTCAAGAATATGCGCACGCTCACGCGCTTTACGCAATTCGAAAATAGTACGGCGAGTCACCACTTCACGACGGTGGTCGACGAAGCATTTCAGCATGTCTTTTAGATTAAACAGCTGAGGCTGTCCATCATTCAGCGCAACCATGTTGATACCAAACGTGGTTTGCAACTGTGTATTTGCGTAGAGGTTATTCAGAACCACTTCGCCGACAGCATCACGCTTACATTCGATAACAATGCGCATACCTTCTTTATCAGATTCATCACGTAAAGCACTGATGCCTTCAACGCGTTTGTCTTTCACAAGTTCCGCGATTTTTTCAATCAAGCGAGCCTTGTTTACCTGATAAGGAATTTCGGTAACGATAATGGTTTCACGACCATTCTTGTCTGTTTCGATGTCCGCTTTTGAACGCATGTAAACTTTGCCGCGGCCAGTTTTGTATGCGTCAATGATACCTTTACGACCACTGATCAACGCCGCGGTCGGGAAATCCGGCCCCGGAATATATTCCATCAACTCGTCGATGGTAACATCTTCGTTATCAATGTATGCCAAGCAACCATCAATGACTTCACCTAAGTTATGAGGTGGAATATTGGTTGCCATACCTACTGCGATACCGGACGCACCGTTAACCAATAGGTTTGGAATTTTGGTTGGAAGAACTTCTGGAATTTGCTCAGTACCGTCATAGTTCGGTACATAGTCGACTGTTTCTTTGTCTAGGTCAGCCAACAACTCGTGGGCAATTTTTGCCATTCGAACTTCGGTATAACGCATCGCCGCGGCGGAGTCGCCATCGATGGAACCGAAGTTACCTTGACCGTCGACCAGCATATAACGAAGTGAGAACGGTTGAGCCATACGTACGATGGTGTCGTACACAGCACTATCACCGTGGGGGTGATATTTACCGATTACGTCGCCGACAACACGGGCTGATTTTTTATATGCTTTGTTCCAATCGTTACCTAATACATTCATCGCGAACAACACGCGGCGATGCACCGGTTTTAGACCATCACGCACATCAGGAAGAGCACGACCCACGATAACGGACATCGCATAGTCAAGGTACGAACCTCTTAGCTCATCTTCAATGTTGACGGGCGTGATCTCTCTAGCTAGATCGCTCATAGAGCCAATATCCCTCTATAGTTTCGTATATATAATACGTTTAAGGTGCAAAAATATAACACACATTTATGGTGTGCGGCATCACTTTCCCTACGCTTTTATCAGGTTGTGAGGTTGGTTGTGAATCAACTGACGACAAATTGCACATTATCCAATTATCCCTCTGATAAATGGTTACATTTTAGCCATTAATAGCAAAAATTTTTCAAATAGTGGTGCCTGGTCGCCTAACGAGTATAATGCGTTTTAATTTCATGGAAGCGGTTTTACTCCAGGTAGAAGATATGACTCAAGCAAAGAACGTCGATCCAAGCGAGATCAAAAAATTCGAAGACATGGCCTCACGTTGGTGGGATCTCGAAGGAGAATTTAAGCCTTTACATCAGATAAACCCACTGCGTCTTAATTATGTCCTAGAACGTGCTCACGGCTTATTCGGCAAGAAAGTGCTCGATGTCGGGTGTGGCGGCGGCATTTTGTCAGAAAGTATGGCAAAAGAAGGCGCCCTCGTCACGGGACTGGATATGGGTAAAGAGCCGCTTGAGGTTGCGAGACTTCACGCATTGGAAACAGGAACTAAGCTCGACTATATCCAAAGTACAATCGAAGAACATGCCGCTCAAAATCCGCAGGCCTATGATGTGGTGACCTGCATGGAAATGATCGAACACGTGCCTGATCCTGAATCGGTTATTCAAGCATGTTCTGCTTTGGTTAAACCCGGTGGACATGTGTTTTTCTCTACCCTCAACCGAAACTTTAAATCGTATCTTTTCGCGATTGTCGGCGCCGAGAAATTGCTGAAGATTGTCCCTGAAGGCACACATGATCATGACAAGTTTCTTAAGCCTTCCGAACTATTAAAAATGGTCGATCGTGCAGACCTTCATGCCATGGGTATAAAAGGTTTGCATTATAACCCACTGACCGATACTTACTCGTTAGGTCAAAAAGTCGACGTAAACTACATTGTTCATACTCTCAAGCAGCTTTAATTAGAACGGCTGTACAATAAAAAGGCAATAGCACAAAGCCATTGCCTTTTTTAGTTTATAAACGTTAGTTCGTGCGCTCTGTTCCACTTTTTTTGAGGCAAAATTAAACGCTTTTTGGGAGCGACTTTTGACTTAAAGATCAAGAAATTTTTTTTTGTTCTTGGTTAGGAAAAATACAATATTAAACATGCCAAATTCTCCCGCCTACAGCCACCTTTTGTTATCGGTTAGTATCTACTTACTGTTTTTTTTAAATTTGTCACTTATCCACAAGTCATTCAAGATCTTCACCTTGAAATAGCCTGCCAATAGCACTATCTTGTAACCCGAAAGCAGAGATACCCCTATATCTTGTGTTTTCAACACAAAGCATTGAGTCACTTTGATCACAAAGCCGCCAGAGAATTTACAAGAATTACATAAAAACACGGCTTTAATCAGTTTTGTTAGGGAAATGAAGCAGAATGAACCAACAACTAACCGTCACTAAGCGTGATGGACGTAAAGAAAAAATCGATCTTGATAAGATCCATCGCGTTATCACATGGGCTGCAGAAGACCTAGATAATGTTTCAGTCTCTCAAGTCGAATTAAAAGCTCACATCCAGTTTTATGATGGTATTACCACTTCTGATATCCACGAAACCATCATCAAATCTGCAGCAGACCTTATCTCTGAGGATACGCCAGACTACCAATATCTAGCGGCGCGTCTTGCGGTTTTTCATCTGCGTAAGAAAGCGTATGGCGAATATGAGCCGCCTGCTCTGTTTGATCACGTTACTCGTCTTGTTGATATGGGCAAATACGATAAGCACCTTCTTGAGGATTATACGCCACAGGAATTTGCAGAGCTTGATCGCCACATTGACCACAAACGCGATTTGAACTTTTCTTACGCTGCGGTAAAACAGCTAGAAGGTAAATACTTCGTTCAAAACCGTGTGTCTGGACAAATCTATGAAAGTGCCCAGTTCTTATACATTCTGGTGGCCGCTTGCTTGTTCGCTAAATATCCAAAAGAGACACGACTAGAATACATCAAGCGTTTCTATGATGCGGCATCGACGTTCAAGATTTCTCTTCCAACGCCAATTATGTCTGGTGTGCGTACGCCAACACGTCAATTTAGCTCGTGTGTATTGATTGAATGTGGTGACAGCCTTGATTCGATTAACGCAACGGCAAGTTCAATTGTCCGTTACGTATCACAGCGTGCAGGTATCGGTATCAATGCCGGTCGTATTCGCGCATTGGGCTCTGAAATTCGCGGCGGTGAAGCCTTCCACACAGGCTGTATCCCTTTTTACAAATATTTCCAAACCGCTGTAAAATGTTGTTCTCAAGGTGGTGTCCGCGGTGGTGCTGCCACTGTGTTTTACCCAATGTGGCATGGCGAAGTTCAGTCGCTATTGGTGCTTAAAAACAACCGCGGTGTAGAAGAAAACCGTGTACGCCACATGGACTATGGTGTTCAACTGAATAAGCTCATGTATAACCGCTTAGTCAAAGGCGGCAACATTACCCTATTCTCACCATCAGATGTGCCTGGGCTTTACGATGCATTCTTTGAAGACCAAGAAGAATTTGAGCGTTTGTATGTGAAATACGAAAACGATCCATCGATCAAGAAAGAAAGCGTTAAAGCCGTTGAATTATTCTCACTACTGATGCAAGAGCGCGCGTCAACCGGTCGTATCTACATCCAAAACGTTGACCACTGTAATACTCACAGTCCGTTTGATTCAACAGTTGCACCGGTTCGTCAATCAAACCTTTGTCTCGAAATTGCGTTGCCAACCAAGCCGTTGAGCAATGTTGAAGATGAAACGGGTGAAATCGCACTGTGCACCTTGTCTGCATTTAACTTGGGTGCAATTGAATCCCTCGATGATTTTGAAGAGCTGTCCGATCTTGTCGTCCGTGCACTTGATGCCCTTTTAGATTATCAAGACTACCCGCTACCCGCTGCGTACCGCTCAACCATGAATCGCCGCACATTGGGTGTCGGTGTGATTAACTACGCTTACTACTTAGCGAAAAATGGCGTGAAATACTCAGATGGTAGTGCAAATGGCCTCACTCACCGCACATTTGAAGCAATGCAGTACTACTTGCTTAAAGCGTCGGTTGAACTGGCAAAAGAGCAAGGCCGTTGCCCATCGTTCCATGAGACTAACTACGCGAAAGGTCTACTACCGATCGATACTTACAAAGCGGACTTAGACTCGATTTGTAATGAACCGCTTCATTACGATTGGGATGCACTGCGCGAAGAGATCATGGAGTACGGTCTGCGTAACTCAACATTGACCGCATTAATGCCATCTGAAACATCATCACAAATCTCCAATGCCACCAATGGCATCGAGCCTCCTCGTGGTTATGTGTCAGTTAAAGCCTCTAAAGATGGTATTTTGAAGCAAGTGGTTCCTGAGTACGCGCAGTACAAAGAAAATTATGAACTACTATGGAAGATCGGCTCGAATGATGGCTACTTGCATCTTGTCGGTATTATGCAGAAGTTTGTTGACCAATCTATCTCTGCAAATACCAACTACGATCCAAGCCGTTACGAAACGGGCAAAGTGCCGATGAAGAAACTGCTCCAAGATCTTCTTACTGCGTATAAATTTGGTGTGAAGACTCTTTACTACCATAACACTCGTGATGGTGCTCAAGACGACCAAAAAGATGCCGTTGAAGCAGCAGACGACGATTGCGCAGGCGGCGGTTGTAAGATCTAACCACTGACTTAATACACCTCCAGTAAAAATAGATAGACTGCCCCTTGAAAATTCAAGGGGCTTAAAGGATTGAGGCAAATGGCTTACAGTACTTTCAACAGAAATAAAAATGACCAGCTCAAAGAACCTATGTTTCTTGGTCAATCCGTTAACGTGGCACGTTACGACCAACAAAAATATGAAATTTTTGAAAAGCTGATTGAAAAACAGCTTTCGTTCTTTTGGCGTCCAGAAGAAGTCGATGTATCAAGTGACCGTATTGACTACAACAAGTTGCCGGATCACGAGAAGCATATCTTCATCTCCAACCTGAAGTATCAAACACTGCTCGACTCCATTCAGGGCCGTAGCCCTAACGTTGCATTACTGCCGTTAGTCTCACTGCCTGAAGTGGAAACATGGATTGAAACTTGGTCATTCTCTGAGACCATTCACTCTCGTTCATACACCCACATCATTCGTAACATAGTGAACGATCCGGGTGTAGTATTTGATGATATCGTCGAGAATGATCATATTCTAAAGCGTGCCAAAGACATTGCGCACTTTTATGACGACTTGATTCAAGCCACAAACGACTACCACCGCTACGGTGAAGGGACACATACCCTAAACGGTGAAACGGTTTCTGTTACTTTGCACGAGCTTAAGAAAAAGCTTTATTTATGCTTGATGTCGGTAAACGCCCTAGAAGCGATTCGTTTTTACGTCAGCTTCGCTTGTTCTTTTGCTTTTGCCGAACGCGAACTGATGGAAGGTAACGCGAAAATCATCAAGCTTATTGCTCGTGATGAAGCGCTGCACCTGACAGGCACTCAGCACATGATTAACCTGCTACGTAACGGTCAAGATGACTTCTCTTTCATTCAAGTCGCGGAAGAGTGTAAAGACGCTTGTTTTGATCTGTTTAAAGAAGCCGCTGAGCAGGAAAAAGAGTGGGCAGAATATTTGTTTAAAGACGGTTCGATGATCGGCTTGAATAAAGATATTCTCAGCCAATACGTTGAATATATCACTAACGTACGTATGCAAGCGGTCGGACTGCCTGCAGCCTACCCTGAATCGAAATCGAATCCGATTCCTTGGATCAACGCTTGGTTGTCTTCTGACAACGTTCAAGTTGCACCACAAGAGGCTGAAATCAGCTCTTACCTTGTTGGCCAAATCGACAATGAAGTCAGCGCTGATGACTTTGGAGATTTTGAACTGTAATGCCTGACATAAAGATCAATCGTATCACACATATTCAGACTAACCCGTCGGATACCTTGCTTGAAACTATGGAGAAAGCGGGGCTAGAGCCTGAATATAACTGCCGGGACGGACATTGCGGCGCATGTAAATGTCGTATCGTTTCAGGCGAAGTGGAGTACATTGGTTTTGCAATGGCTTACACTCAACAAGATGAAATTTTGCCCTGCATATGCCGGGCAAAAACGGATATCGAACTTGAAGATGTCGTCTACAAACTTAAGATAAAAAGTGCATAATTATGCACAAATAAAAAGCCAGCATCATTAGCTGGCTTTTGTCATATAACCCCCAGATAAAAACGCCTCAGCCGTTAAATCTGACACCGCCTTCTCACCAATCGCTCGGCCATCATCGTCAAATAAGGAAAGCAGGTAACCATTATATTCTGTGAAGTCTTGCTCTTCTGGCGCATTCCACCACAACGAAATGAGATCGGTACTTTCTGTGCCAACTGCCTCTCCCAAAACAAATTTTTGCTTAGCTATTTGGTAACAAACTACAATTTTTGATTGATGAAACATGCCAGTCTCCTTTGACACCACGCTTTACGAAATATCAGTTTAAGTCGAATTTCGTGAAAAGAAAGTGCACAAATAAGACTGAATGAATGCTTTCATTAAAAATCATTCATTTAAGCTATAGACGGATTTGGCATAAGAAATAAATACCAGACAGCCCCCGAAATAAGCTCAATAATCATTCACTTATTATTCATATCACCAAATAGAAAAGTTGACAAATCACGCTTTATCACTAAGCACACATTTAACTTTCGAGCACTTGCCTTGGCACAAACATTTCCTTATCTCGAGTGAGTGAGCTGTAAGGTACAAACATGGCTTTTCCTGATAAGTAACGGCGCAACATGTCACCAGCGACAGTAGAAATCACTTCTTTCTGCTCTGCATCGTTATAGCGACGTTTAAAGGTCAATGTTTGCCCCCACTCGCCTTCTGGTGCAGCAAGCCCTATTGAAAACTGCCCATCGGTGACTTTACCTGTCGCGATAGCAAGATTGGTAGAACATTTATCTTTGGTTGCCCCTGCTAAGGCAAAAATTGCTGCAAGCGGGTCATTATCCGATTCTCCAACATCAATATGGTCACCCAGAATCCAACCATGTGCGCAGAGTTTACTGGCATTTTCATTGGAATGTAGCCAATTGGATAACCAACCTTTCGTTGATTGCTCAGCCACAGCGACCGATGCCTGACGCTCAGTGAGCAAAAGACCAAGGTGCTCAATCATTGGTTCATCAACACTGACCACGTGTTGCTCAATCAATTTAAAAATGACGTTCAGTACTTTAATTCTTCGTTCTAGATCATTGGCGGGGCCAAAAAGCTTCACTTGGATAAACGGCAGGTAAGAGCGATAGCCCAGCATATACCCCTTGGGTAACTCGACTTTATCCAATTTGTCCGAGAGCGCAGATTCTGAAGTGCCGAAGGTATATAAGCGGCTGCACTCTTGCCCTGCATTATCAGGATGCTGCTTTTGGATATCAGGCAACACCAGTGTTTCCACCATGAGCTTAAATTCACTCGGAACACCTGGCGTAAAATACAAGTCACACTCATTCAAACGCAATTTAAACCCACATGCCGTTCCTATTGGGTTATCGATCATTTCCGAGCCTTCAGGAAGCATGGCTTGTTTTTTATTACTCTCAGGCATCGGCAAGCCACGACCAGCAAAAAACGCCTCAAGTTTTTTTAGCCAATCGGTTTGCAATACAAGCGGTTTTTCAGCAGCGAGAGCGGCCGCTTGCGCACTCAAGTCATCACTCGTCGGTCCAAGCCCACCATTTACGATCACCACATCAGAATTAAAACTTAGCATCAATAACTCTTCGACCAATGCCGTCATTTGGTCCCCGACTGTCGAACGTTTGACTAACTCAAACCCGGACTCAAAAAACAGTTCAGACAACCAAGAGGCATTGGTATCAACGATATCGCCGTGAAGAACTTCTTCGCCGGTACTGAGCATCGCTATTTTCAGCATATATGTTTCCTTATGTGGAAATTTGTTATTGATTTCTCGTGACGAAGTCAATCTAAATCAAACTATTAGCAATTATCCATTTTCAGCACTAGTGTTTCTTATTTGGAACAGTGGTTTGTTTCCAATCATCTATCTTTAATGGGATAATTTTATCTTTACTGGTCTACATCATGGAGCGTTGAGTGTATATAAAAAGCATCGCGGCTCTGATAACCTGTTTTTCTACTTGTAGTTACGCTGTAAGCAGTTTATCACCCCTAACCAGCGAATTACCCTATCAGGACAATAACAAACAAGCGTTTACGATGGTAGCGTCTCCATCATCACACTTGAATTTATTACCAGATGGCTACGCCATTGATGAGGTTAATTATACAAGCAATCACCATGCCTTAATGCTCTCTCAGGCTGCTTTGACCTTCGATGACACCAAGCCGCTGCCCAGATATCTCGACGCATCCAATCAAAAAGATTGGGATTATTTACTCGGTCAAACCTACACCATCCTCGGTTTAAGTGTTGTCACCGCAGCGACCATGACACTGTTGCCAGAATCCATCACTAAGTGGGATAAAGAATCACGAAGCCTTAAGGGATTGGGTAAAAAGTGGAAAGATCATGTAACCGAAGGCCCCGTATGGGATAGAGATGAACACATCCTTAACTACGTCATGCACCCCTACTTCGGCGGCGTGTACTATACCGCAGCGAGGCACTCTGGGTTTAATGAGTTTGAATCATTTCTATACTCAGCCACCATGTCCACATTCTTTTGGGAATACGGTGTAGAAGCCTTCGCAGAAGTCCCTTCTTGGCAAGATATTTTCATCACACCATTTCTTGGCTCGGTTGTCGGAGAAATGATGTTTGAGGCCGAACAAAGCATTGTTATGTCAGGTGGTGAGGTTTGGGGGTCTGAGACCATGGGCGATATTAGTTTGTTTTTCTTAAATCCGGTTGGGCACATTCACGGCTGGGTGTCGAGCGCTTGGGGTGGCAGCGCAGAGTTTCAGTTTGTCAATACGCCTTACTTTGGAAACCACTCTGCAGCATCTTACGCGGCAGAATCTGGCGCACGATACGATTCTGTATTTTATGGTGCCCAGTTAAAAATTACTTTTTAACCCCCCTCTTCAAACGCAATGCTTCCGGTATAATTTTGCCGCTGTTTTGTGTTTCACTTTTAATATTAACTTGTTGCGAACATGATTAATACCAAAAATTGACCTATATCAAACGTTAATTACGTTAAGATCCTACACTTAGGTCAACACAAACTACCAGCAATTGCTCGCAGTTAGGAGGCAACCATGAACAGTACTTTTATCGTCAATTTCTCCGGAAAAGCAACGCCCGCTACAATTAAACAATTGGCTGCAATTACTCATGAAAACGGAGGAAAATGGCTGATCAGTAAAGTCAACTTTATTGATGACCAAGTTGCCGCCGTAATTAAAGTCGAACTCCCAACTCACAATGAGGAGACGGTAAAACAGGCATTTCAGTCTACGCCAGACCTATTGGTCCAATTCACGAATACCGAACTTCACGCCCATAATGCGGATGTGATTTACCAAATTCGTATTGATGCCAATGATCGCGCAGGTATCGTCAACGAAATAACCCACGTCCTTGATAACCAAGGAATCAACATTCTCGACATGGATTGCCAGCGAGTGTTTCTCGCCGGTGGCGGTGGTGTCAGTTCAAGTCTTTTTACTGCCTCTATGGCGATCAAAATCCCAACCAATGTCAAAATTGAGGATGTGGTAAAAGAGCTTGAATCTTTGAGCGAAGATACCAAAGTGATGCTGGATGCTTAATTAAAGTACGCCTACCCCCACACTATTTCGCATGGGAAGCCAACTGGCTTCCCATTTTTTATCTTAAACTTTTGAATCAGCTAACAGTGTTGCATATAAAACTCGCAGAATCGTTATAGTGAACCAAACTTAAGTTGGATAGAAAGTTCATGCATAACAACCATATCAAGCCATGAACTCAACGTTGGTAAGGTGCTAAGGGTTTCACTATGTTAAAGCTCAAAAATATAAGTGTGAGTTATAAACTCGCGACGATGCTCGTTGCTTGCATCATTGGCTCTCTCATTTTGCTCGCGATTGCCGCGACGACATTAAAAAATAGCCTGCTGGCAGAACGCGAGGCAAGATTGGATGCCGTACTAAGCGCAACGATGTCACAGATACAACTGCTGGAAAAAACACTCCCACCTGCAGAAGCAAAAGAACAAGCAAAGGCACTGATCACCGCTTTACGCTATGACAAATCAAACTATGTCTTTGTCATTAATGAGCAGCGCCATGCTATTGTCCATCCGATAAAACCGGAGCTCGAAGGCAAACAAATGGGCAACAACGGCGAACGCTTTTGGGCAGAGATGGTCAACCAAGGAAAGAACGGCCAGTCAGGAAAGCTTACTTACCTATGGAAAACCGCGAAAGGCACACCAGCCGATAAACTCTCATTGGTTAAAGGCTTTGCGCCTTGGGGGTGGATACTCGGCAGCGGCATGCTGCTTGACGACGTCGACGCGGCTATCACCCAACAAATCATAAAAATGGGTATCGTGACCATTATCTTGGTTATTTTAATGGCTATCCTCGGCGTGTTTATCAGTCGTACAATCACGGTTCCACTCGAAATGATCAAACACACCATGAAGCAAATCGCAGCTGGCGATTTAACTGCGAAGATACCAATCACAGGGAAGGATGAAATTGGCATTGTAGCCGAGCGTATCAATACGAGTGTTGAATCGGTTCGTAAGGCGTTAATTGAATCGGTTCACTCCGCCACCGAAGTTTCTGAAGCGGCGGTAAGGATTGCTAGCTCAGCCGAAGAAACCAGTACCTCAGTCACAAGCCAAAGAGACCAGCTTAATCAATTAGCAACCGCTATGAATGAAATGAGTGCAACCGTTGCCGATGTGGCACAACATGCCGAAGATACCGCACGAGACACCAAAGAAGCCACCAGCGAAGCTGGTCTTGGTAATCGAGATGTACACTCAAGTGTTGATAGCATTCGCGCGCTTTCTAACGAACTTTCTAATGCTTCCGAACAAGTCAACAAGCTCAAAGAAGGTGTCATGGAAATCAGCGAAGTCACCAATGTGATCAGTGGAATTTCAGAGCAAACAAATTTATTAGCACTTAACGCGGCCATCGAAGCCGCTCGTGCCGGAGAGCAAGGACGTGGCTTTGCGGTTGTCGCTGACGAGGTTCGAAACTTAGCGAGCCGAACCCATCACTCCACAGATGAAATTCAAACCACGATAAACCGGTTACAACAGCTCGCACTAACGACGGCTAAAGCGATGGAAAAAAGCCAGTCTCTGGCGCAAGACAGTGTCGAGCGCTCTGAACGAGCAGGAACGGACCTATCTATGATTGTCAGCCACATAGAGCACGTCAGTGATAAATCTACACAAATTGCCACCGCTGCGGAAGAACAAAGCTCTGTTGCAGAAGAAATGAATCGTAACGTAAGTGGTATCAATGATTCAGCATTAGAAATGTCTTCAGCAGCACGCTACCTCGCTGAAGAAAGTGAAAAACTCGCGGGTTTGTCTCGGCAGTTGGATGAGCGTTTACTCAAGTTCAATTTGTAATACGGCATCATAACCCGTAAAGGTTTACCGTGAATCTTAGAGCGGGTGAATCAAAAAAAGAGCAGCTTTGCTGCTCTTTTATCATTTGTCGATAATTTACTTCACCGACCATTGAGAGAGAGAACGTTTGAAGTCGCTATAATCAAACTCGTTCAGTTTTTGAATATCACCATTTGAGCGTTCACAATACACAGAAGGCATTTTCAAACCATTAAACCAATTGAGTTTCACCATGGTGTAACCTGCACTATCGAGAAGGTGCAGCTTCTGACCAATCTCTAGCTCTTGCTCAAAGTTGGCGATACAGAATTGGTCCCCTGCTAAGCATGAACAAGAGCCAATCACGTATTGATGATCCCCTTGCTCACTGGCTTCCAACACAGACGCAGGTTCATTGTAAATAAGCGTATCCAACCGGTGTGCTTCGGTCGCCGAATCGACAATCGCGGTTTTCATACCATTTTCGACAATATCCACAACCGTAACCACGAGATCAGTCGTTTTAGTAATGATCGCCTCGCCTGGTTCTAGGTAAAGCTGTACACCATGTTTATCGGCGAAAGTTTTCAATGCCGCGCCAAGCTTTTCGATATTGTAATCTGGCCAGGTGAAAAAGACCCCGCCGCCTAAGCTGACCCAGTCCAATTTATCAAGGTGTTGACCAAATCGCTCAGAGATAGCATCAAGCAACGTAATAAATGCATCGACGTCTTTGTTCTCACAGTTCATGTGAAACATCACGCCATCAATGGAATCAAACACGCCATCATCAATATGGTCAGCTTGCACGCCCAAACGTGAAAACTGGCGCGCAGGGTTAGCGAGATCTTGCCCAGCATAACTCACTCCCGGATTTAACCGTAAACCGACTGATGCTTTGCCTTCAATAATATGACGATAAGCCGCCAATTGAGACTGCGAATTAAAGATCATTTTGTCACAAATATCAGCGACTTCACGGACGTCTTCTTCGCTATAGCCCACACTGTAAGCGTGAGTCTCTCCGCCAAACGTTTCGTACCCAAGTTTGACTTCATAAGGACCACTACTGGTTGTACCATCAAGATAAGGCTTGATGATGTCAAAGACGCCCCAAGTCGAAAAGCATTTCAAGGCCAGAACCAGTTTCACACCGGATATGTCTTTTAACTGCTGGGCCTTTTTGAGGTTGGCGATAAGCTTATCTTCATCGATCATGAAGTAAGGCGTTTTTAATTCGCTTTTTTGCATTGTCATTAACCATTTAAAATCGAACAAAGCCGATACTTTCGCATCGGCTTAGAGATATTGATGTCGTCGCTGGTATCGCGTTATTTAAGAATTTGAATGTCCGGCTGTCCGACTTCAAGTTCTTGTACATGCCAATCCAAACCAATTTCCGGCATGGTTTCAAGGAATGGGTCAGGATCAAGTTGTTCCATGTTGAACACACCTTTATCCGCCCATTTACCGCGGAAGAATTGAAGCGCTGCAGTAATAGCGGGAACACCCGTTGTGTACGAAATCGCCTGATGTTCGACATCCTCGTACGCCACTTCATGATCCGCATTGTTATAGATGAACACGCTGCGCGCTTTGCCATCTTTTGTCCCTTGAACCCAAGTCCCGATACAGGTTTTACCCGTATAACCCGGCGCTAACGACGTCGGATCAGGCAATAAGGCTTTCAATACATGTAATGGCTGAACCACGGTACCGTCATGAAGCGTTAGTGGTTCTGGGCTAAGCAAACCGATATCACGCATGCAGTTAAAGTAATTTAGGTATTTATCACCAAATCCCATCCAAAACTCAATGCGTTTGGCGGGAATAAACTCTTTCATCGAACGTACTTCATCGTGTGCCATTGAGTAGACTTTATGTTTACCAACAAGCGGAAAGTCAAACTCTAGCATACGCGAATGGCAAGGCACTTGCTTCCATTCACCATGATCCCAATAGAAAGAATCCCCTTGGATCTCTAACATATTCGTTTCAGGGTCAAAGTTGGTCGCAAACTTCTTGCCGTGATCGCCCGCATTGACGTCCATCACGTCAATGGTATCGATATCATCAAACAAATGCTTCACGGCATAGGCAGCAAATACGCTAACCACACCAGGATCGAACCCAGCACCAAGAATCCCAGTAATACCGGCTTGCTCGAACTTTTCGCGGTATCCCCACTGCCAATCATACGCTTGAGGAACCTGTTGACCTTCAGAGCAAAGGTCGACCGCAACCGACGTATCCAAATAGGAGACTTTCGCTTGGTAACACGCTTCCATAATCGACATATTGACCCAAGGAGGGCCTGCATTAATCACTAAATCCGGTTGAACCTCTTTAATAAGAGCAACCAGTGCCTCGACGTCATCAGCATTAACAGATCGAGCTTCGAGTTTTTTCGATGGATCTTTTAAGTTGTTTTTGTTCTGGATCGATTCAATGATTTTTTCACATTTCGCCACGGTGCGAGATGCGAGTACAATATCACCTAAAACATCATTATTTTGCGCCGCTTTATGCGCAACAACCCAACCGACACCACCGGCACCAATTTGAAGAATCGCCATTATTCTTTCCCTTATTCGGCTAGCTCAACCGCTAGCTGGTTAATTTCTGTTAGTAGTTTTTCAAAGTCTGCCAATGTTAAGCAAGGATTCAAAATCGTAAACTTAAGCGCCGAGTGTCCATCAACTGTCGTCTCACCCAGTACTGCCACTCCTCGAACCAAGGCTTCAATTCGAACTTTTTGGTTTAACTGGTCGATATCCATCCCCGTCGTTGTCACCGTTGAGCGGAAAAGTACCGTGGACAATGATGGCTCAGACAATAATTCGAAACCCTGATGGTTACGAACCAAATTTGCCACGTCTTGTGTTTGGCTTAAGAGATGGTCGTACATCTCTCCCAACGTATGAGGCCCGACGCTCTGCATGGTCATGAACACTTTTAATGCGTCAAAACGCTTGGTTGTCGCAATTGACTTGTCCACTAAATTTGGCAGTTCATCGTGCTCACGATTCAGATAATCAGCGTGGTGAAGCAAAAACTTAAGCACAGTTTTATTCTTAACCAAAAGTGCGCCACAACTGATTGTTTGATAGAACAATTTATGGAAATCTACACTCACTGAATCGGCACGTTCAATGCCCGCCAAACGCTCTTTATGTTGGCTTAATATCAATGCACCGCCATAAGCGCCATCCACGTGCATCCACATTTGATGCTCAGCGGCAATATCGGCGATCGCATTAAGATCATCAATCGCACCGTGATCAGTGGTGCCTGCGGTACCCACAATGGCAAATGGAATCAATCCTTGCGCTTTTGCGGTCGCAACAACATCCGCCAAGTGTTCAGCTTTCACGGTACCATCGACATTCACTGGTACCGTAAGAACAGCTTGCTCTCCAAGCCCCATCCAAGAGGCGGATTTTTGCACGGTAAAATGCGCTTTTTCGGAGCACACTATGCGCAGTTTATCAGCGTATTCAGGTAGCCCAAGCTTTTGAATGGAATGACCCGAAAGTGTGTCAGCAATCCAATCACGAGCCAACATCAAACCCATCTGATTACTTTGAGTACCGCCACTGGTAAATACACCGTCGGCGTCAGCGCCAAGCTGGTACTTCGTCGTCAACCAGTTAATGACTTTCTGTTCAACGTAGGTTGCAGAAGAGGCTTGATCCCACGAGTCCATAGATTGGTTGAGCGCTGCAATCATCGCTTCTGCCGCGATAGCCGGCATTAATGGCGGCGTATGCAAATGAGCAATGCAATTGGGATGCTGAGTAAATATCGCATTCTTCGCTACCAACTCACTGGTGGAGTCAATCACGTTTTTTAAGCAATCGCTGCTGGCATCAAGACAAACAGCGTTGATCTGCGTTTCCAACAGTTTAGGATCCATACCTGAGTAGGGTTTCTCTACCTGCTCAAACAATTCTTTTAGCGTTTGAGTGGTGTGGTTCATCACGGCAGAAAATTCCGTCGCACCATGTTCACCAGTATGAACAAAGTGCTTTTTCCACTTTGCATTAGGAGACTTCTTTACGAGGTTTCCTCCCGCAGCTAGAATCGCTTCTTTGAACACGCGCAGCGCAAAGTCAATTTGTTCAAAAGAAATGATCATAGGTGGCAAAAAGCGAATAACCGCGCCCTCGCGCCCGCCTTTCTCCACAATCAACCCTCGTTCTAAAGCGCAGCGTTGGATGTTCAGTGTCAACTCACCATCCGCAACAGGTTCACCAAACTTATTGCGTTCACCATTGGTTTTTTTGATTTCAATGCCGAGCATCAAACCTTTACCACGTACGTCAGCAATACAGTCCACTTCATCTTGAATCTTTTCAAGCCCCATACGCAAGTACTGGCCAGCAACGTTCGCGTGTTCCACAAGCTTGTCACGCTCGATGATTTCCAGCGCTTTAGCACCAGAAACCATGGCTAACTGATTACCACGGAATGTTCCAGTGTGCTCACCAGGGCGCCATGTGTCGACTTTCTTATTAAAGATCAACATCGACATTGGGAGACCACCACCAATGGCTTTCGATAGGCAGAGAATATCAGGATGGATACCTGACTCTTCATAGGCAAAGTTATAGCCCGTTTTACCCACACCACATTGGATTTCATCAAAAATGAGTAAAATGCCATGTTCATCACAAATGCGACGTAATTCACGTAACCAAAATGCAGGCGCAGGTACCACACCACCCTCACCTTGCACGGGTTCTACGATGATCGCTGCTGGCTTCATAATGCCAGATTCATCATCATTCAACAGGCGGTCGATATAACGAATGCTGGCTTTAGCGCCTTCATCACCACCTAAACCAAATGGACAACGAATATCATATGGAAAGGGCATAAAATGGACATCAGACATCAAACCTGTACGGCGTGATTTGGTGCTCAGGTTACCCATCATCCCCATCGTCCCATTGGTCATTCCGTGGTAAGCACCGCGAAATGCGAACATGGTGTTACGACCTGTCGTTTGCTTCGCTAATTTAATAGCCGCTTCAACTGCATCAGCGCCCGAAGGCCCACAAAACTGAATGGCTGAATCTTTAGCAAACTCTGGAGACAGGAAGGATTTCACCTGTTTAATAAACTTAGTTTTGACTTCAGTTGCGATATCCAACGTTTGATATGGCAGTCCCGAATCTAACTGCTCTTTCAGAGCTTGATTAATTTCTGGATGGTTATAACCCAGAGATAGCGTACCTGCGCCTGCTAAACAGTCCAAAAACACTTGTCCACGAGTATCTTCAACTAGCACACCATACGCTTGCTTAATTGCAATCGGAATTCGGCGTGGGTATGAACGAACTTCAGACTCGTGTTCAGCTTGATCTAAAAGCACCTGATCAGGGGTTAAATCATAAATCCCATCAACGATTGGGATTTGAGACGAAAAAGGGGTCGCGATATTGTTATCGACTTCAAAGGCTGTGCTCATTATCTTTTACCTTGAAATAGAAAAACCCTTCTCATCCTTAATGACTGCCATTAAGTATGAGACATAATAAAATCAGCCGTTTGCCAATAAATAGCAGAAACAGCTAAACCGTCATCAAATGGATGACTTTATGAGAATCAGTAGATCAAGGTTCGGTTATGCTACTGCTTTGTAAAACAGGGCATTGTCGAGGAATGAAGCTGATTATTAAGTGTGGTTTATGTGAGTTCAATGTTGGGTTTCCCATTCACATGCCGCGTATCTTGCGACATTAAGTATCCCGTCTATCGACAAAAGTATTCTGTCGATACCTACCCTACGCAGTGGCACAATCAGCCCGAATGTTCACTACGCGTATCCCCCAGAAATCGTTACGACATTCAACGTCCGAGATTACGCGCGAAATTATCATAAATTGAAATGTTCTGACAACAAAAAAATATTATAAATTTATAAACGTCTGAATATTAAAAAAGCTCAACATCGCTGTTGAGCTTTTTTATTTATCGGCAATGTAAACTGTCTATATGCAATAAATTACTTAACTTGGCTCTTTTAAGATATTATCAAGTAACTCGGAAGCTTGAATCGTATCGTTTGATATATATGAGCTGAATATTGTGGCACCATCTTCAAATACAATGGTCTGAGTATCTCCACCACTATTATCGACGGTTAACTCAACGTTATCTCCATTTACCGAGAGATTAGTCACTAGCATCTGGGCAAGATCTTCAGCCCCATCCCCATCACTTAAAATATCAAGCAAATCGAGCTTGTCTTTGCCAGATTCAAAATCAACAATCACATCTCTTCCATTATCTAACGTGCTATCAAGCCAAGCAAACACGTTGGCTTGATCATCCCCCACCAGAACATCGTTACCGAGTTGTCCGTTAAGTGAATCACCATTTGCAGCAAACACGATATTGTAAGTATTATCTCCACTGTTTAACGTCACGGTAGCTTCTTCGCTCACCAGCTGTGGACCATCATTGGTTGGATCAGACGGGTCACCTGTTTGAGTTTGTCCAGAATCGACGGCAACATAATCAAAACTGGTTTCACTTGGCGGTATTTCTTCTCCACTTAAATATCTAAGAACCCAGTTGCCACCATCGCCTATCATTTCCATAAAGATGACCGGGTCATCAGGAGAGGAATAACTAAACTCATAGTACAGTTGGCTATTACCTGTATCTCCAGGATCTTTTTGATACTCGACTGTTTCAGTCGCACCGCTGGCTAAGTAATAGGTTACCAAAACAGAGTTAGCGCTATTTTCATTGTGACCACCGCCTAGGCCATCAATACCAAACTCAACCGTTTCTATAGGGTTACCACCAAGATCGATATGGAATGTCTCGTGCCCACTGTTGCCATTCCCACCATTACCATTGATACCATTACCATCATCATCGGCAAGACCATAACCATCATTCCCGTTATTATTTTCGTATAACTCGAAGTGATCTGGAGAACCGTTTTGATCAGTGATCCAGAACATAATTTCATTTCCATTGGAAAGGGCTAAAGTTCTCTTTGTGTCCGTTCCATCTGTCGCGACTCCCCATTCTCCAGTAGTCGACGTACCATTATCACCAAACACAAAGGTAACTTTGTCTGAGTCGTCAATTTGATAGGTAATAAAATTTGGGTCAAATTGTGTGGCTAAAGAACCGTCCGTTGAATACAAATCTGCCGATGTGATTTCTCTCGTCACTTCACCCTCAGTGTAGTAAAGTGTGCCGTAATCCGGCAACGAGGTCAGCATAACCATAACCTGATTCTCTAAAATATCGTCCTCCACATCAGAGATAAAATCATAATCGGAATTATCAGAGTCAAAGATAATTTGTGTTGACGCTTCGATATCCACATCCACACTAAAATCTTCAGCAATAGGGGCTTCATTCACATCGTTCTCATTCAGGTTAACGATGATATTTGTCGTTAGCTCCCCATCGGAGGCCCCAACCAAAATTTGATGGTTATTTTTACCCTCTACATCTTCAAAATCATTAGTAAATGCGTCAACGCCTGCCTGGGTGAGACTGATTTCCCCAGTAATTGAATCGATTTCATATAATGGTTCATCATTAGAATTCACAACATTGTCAATAATCGAATACGTGACCGAATCGCCCGCATCGGGGTCAGAAGCGATGACTTGACCTATCTTGTTATCATTTAAGCCATCATTCGGCGTATCATCAACATACAGCGAGTTTTCATTGTACTCGAACGTATAGGCATTGACGGTTTCATCATCATTATCGACAAAGGTTGGCGCCTCATTTACATCGTTCTCATTCAGGTTAACGATGATCTCTGTCGTTAGCTCTCCATCGGAGGCCCCAACCAAAATTTGATGGTTGTTGTTACCCTCTACATCTTCAAAATCATTAGTAAATGCGTCAACGCCTGCCTGAGTGAGACTGATTTCCCCAGTAATTGCATCGATTTCATATAATGGTTCATCATTAGAATTCACCACATTGTCAATAATCGAATACGTGACCGAATCGCCCGCATCGGGGTCAGAAGCGATGACTTGACCTATCTTGTTATCATTTAAGCCATCATTAGGCGTATCATCAATATATAGCGAGTTTTCATTGTACTCGAACGTATAGGCATTGACGGTTTCATCATTATCATCAACAAAGATGGGAGCTTCATTCACATCGTTCTCATTCAGGTTAACGATGATCTCTGTCGTTAGCTCCCCATCGGAGGCCCCAACCAAAATTTGATGGTTATTTTTACCCTCTACATCTTCAAAATCATTAGTAAATGCGTCAACGCCTGCCTGGGTGAGACTGATTTCCCCGGTCTCCGAATCTATTTCATATAATGGCTCGTCATCAGAATTCACCACATTGTCAATAATCGAGTACGTGACCGAATCGCCCGCATCGGGGTCAGAAGCGATGACTTGGCCTATCTTGTTATCATTTAAGCCATCATTAGGCGTCTCATCAACATACAGCGAGTTTTCATTGTACTCGAACGTATAGGCATTGACGGTTCCATCATCATTATCGACAAAGGTTGGCGCCTCATTCACATCCTTCTCATTCAGGTTAACGATGATCTCTGTCGTTAGCTCCCCATCGGAGGCCCCCACCAAAATTTGATGGTTATTGTTACCCTCTACATCTTCAAAATCATTAGTAAATGCGTCAACGCCTGCTTGGGTGAGGCTGATTTCCCCAGTAATTGAATCGATTTCATATAATGGTTCGTCATCAGAATTCACCACATTTTCAATAATCGAGTACGTGACCGTATCGCCCGCATCGGGGTCAGAAGCGATGACTTGGCCTATCTTGTTATCATTTAAACCATCATTCGGCGTATCATCAATATATAGCGAGTTTTCATTGTACTCGAACGTATAGGCATTGACGGTTCCATCATCATTATCGACAAAGGTTGGCGCCTCATTTACATCGTTCTCATTCAGGTTAACAATGATTTCTGTCGTTAGCTCCCCATCGGAGGCCCCCACCAAAATTTGATGGTTATTTTTACCCTCTACATCTTCAAAATCATTAGTAAATGCGTCAACGCCTGCCTGGGTGAGACTGATTTCCCCAGTAATTGAATCGATTTCATATAATGGTTCGTCATCAGAATTCACCACATTGTCAATAATCGAGTACGTGACCGAATCGCCCGCATCGGGGTCAGAAGCGGCGACTTGACCTATGATGTCGTCAGTTGATGAGTTTTCGCTGTATTCAAACACGAAGCCAGGCGACTCGCTATCAGTCTCCCCATTGTTATCATCTCCGCCATTATCATTGTCATCTTGCGGCAAAGTGAAAACAGGAGCTTCATTCACATCGAGCTCTTGAAGCGTTATATTAACGGTTTGTTCCTGACCATTTACAGCGGTGACCGTTACGGTCAATGCGTGAGAATTTGGCCCTGCTTCAAAGTCATTGGTAAATGCCTCGACGCCCGCTTGAGTGAAGCGAATCTCCCCAGCTTCATTAATCACAAAATAATCAGCAAGCGGGTCACCGGCTTCAAATTGCAGCGAGAAACTTTGTTCAATACCTTCAAACTCAGCTAAATCGACTATCGCAAGTACTGTGTCAACACTCGAATTCTCAAAATAATTAATGACTGTGTCGCCGCTCGAAGTGATCAACGTTTCTCCGATAAGATCGAGAAGCGCTAAACTTTGTGTCTCAGACAATCCTTGAGATTCCAATCCCGTAGTATCGAATGAGGTCGTGGCTAATGTTTCTGCACCCGTCCGTTCAATCGCTCCAGAAGCGGTTGGGCTAGAACCGTTTTGCCCACCAGCGGCGGTTGCAAGATCAGGGTTTTGAGTTGGGTCTTCCCCTGCCTCAATTTGTTCTAGTAACTGAGCGATTTCGTTGTCGAGGGTGATATTAACGTTCTCACCTGAAGGTTCAACCAACTGCACATCAATGTTATTACCGTTCGTTAAGTCTTCACCCAAGTCAAAAACCACTTCTCCTGGCCGTGGTTGTTCCCCTGCAGCGAGTGTACGAATTTGCCCATTAACGTCGATAATTATCGTCGCCAACATAATTTGGGAGATATTGGCACTGTTCATAATGTCTATCCTTGTTGATCAACGTTGGTGCCAGCGACACATTGATGGCACTTTATTTACTTCTAAAAAATTAGTTGACCAAACCGCTCAGATCCACACGAATAACAATAAAGTGCTAACGATAAGCCACAACCTGTCAATTAATATGAATATTTTTATTTGAACTAACTTCTCAGTTTTACATTCATTAACTAAGCTTCTTATGACTAATTTAGTGTTACCCGCCGTATTTTCTTTCGTGTGAAAAGCAGGTAGCCCTTAACGGTGATTAAGGAGAATGCTGTGAAGTGGAAACATCCCCTACTGCTGAGCTGCGCTGTGGTGTTGACACCCCACTCTAGCGCACAAACGCTGGAACAAGCCGTTGCTATTACATTAGCAACTAACCCTGAGATAAAAGGTATTTTTAATGACTACGTGAGTTCACTGAAAGAACATGATGCGAGTAACGGAGCTTACCTTCCTCAAATAGACGTTGATGCCGGCATTGGTTATGAGGGAATCGACCCTCCGGCAGTGACGGGTCGAGATGATACCGATCTAACAAGAAAAGAAGCATCGGTTAGCTTAACGCAGCTCATCTGGGATGGCTCATCGACATGGCATGACATGGCTCGAACGGCGGCTGAAGCAGAATCAGTGCGATGGCAAATTTTTGCGGATGCCTCAGATATCGCTCTTCGCGTGACTGAAATTTACTTGGAAGCCGTAAAAGCGACAGAAATACTCGCGTTGTCTGAAAGTAATGTTGCTGTTCATAAAGATATTTATCGCGACATTAAACGTCGAGCAGAATCAGGCATTGGCTCCACAGCCGATCTGTCACAAGTTGAAGCTCGTATTGCAAAGGCTCACGGTAACTTGTTAGCGGCACAAAATAATTTATTTGATACCCATACACAGTTTCGTCGATTGGTCGGGCAAGAGCCATTAGGGCTCATTTACCCTCGTGCAGACGAATCAAAATTGCCGCTGTCATTGACAGATGCCATCTCCGATGCTTATGACAATCACCCGGTAATTCGTATCGCAAATACCGATGTTGACTCTGCACGATTCCAGTACAAACAATCCAAAAGTACATTCTTCCCAACCTTTTCTATCGAAGCGAGTCAAACATGGCGCGATGATGCAGGTGGAGATGAAGGCCGAGGCGATGAAACTCTAGCGATGCTTCGTATGCGTTTCAATCTCTACAATGGTGGTAGCGATAACGCCATGTCAGACCGCGCTGCATATCAACTCAATAAATCTAAGGATTTAAGGGATAATGCCTACCGCCAAGTAGAAGAAAGTTTACGACTTTCTTGGAGTGCTCTTGACTTAACTTTGCAACAAAAAAACTTCCTCAGCGATCATGTCGATTCCGCCTCTGAAACGGTCATTGCGTATGAAAAACAGTATCAAATTGGGCAACGTACGTTGCTTGATTTACTCAATACTGAAAACGAGCTTTTTGAAGCTCGCAAGGATTATTTGGATGCGCATTACGCAGAGCAATACGCGAAATATCGCGTGATGAATGCGACAGGTAACCTACTGGATGCCCTGCTGGTTGATATACCGGAAGAGTGGACTGAACGAGTGGAGTACTGAATATGAAAATGACCCCCCTGCTACTTATGCCGCTCGCCGGATCACTTTTTTTAAGTGCATGCAGCGCAGACAAATACGATTATATTGATACCCCTATTGCAAATCAGATTGCCGACTTACAAGATGACGATCGAGATGGGGTTGTGAACGCTCGAGACTTCTGTCCCGATACACCAGAAAGCGCCCTAGTCGACAACGACGGATGTGGCGCAAGTATCAGAGAACAAGATGAGCGGCAGCTACGTATTCTATTTGCCCATGATTCTTATGAAATTAATCCTGTGTTTGCAAATCAAATACAAAGCATGGCGGACTTCTTAAAAAGTTATCGTTCCGCATCTATCGAAATTCAAGGCTACGCCAGTAAGGTCGGACAGCAAGACTATAATTTGGCATTGTCTAAACAGCGAGCGAATGCTGTACAAGATAAATTGCTCTCTTATGAGATAGATCCAAAGCGAGTTCGCATTGTTGGTTACGGTGAAACGCGTTTAGAAGCCGAAGGTGATGACCCAGCCTCACATGCAGTCAACCGAAAAGTTACCGCAACAGTCGTGGGCTTAACAGAGCAAGTTGTTGAAGAATGGACAATATTCAGCGTCAAAGAAAAATAATATTTTTTTATAAGAACCAAGCGTAAAAAAAAGCCCCTAGTCGTTGGGGCTTTTTTGTAGGCTATAAGCGTCGTTACGCTTGAGACTTTTTGGGCAGAGACCGGCTAAGAAGTACATAACCAACAACAGCGGCCAGGGTTGACCCCATCAGAATACCCAATCGAGCATAAGTATCAAATTGAACGTTGTCACCGCCAAACGCTAGTGAGGCAATAAAGATCGACATGGTAAATCCGATACCACACAATACCGACACTGCAAATATCTGTTTAAAGTTAACGCCCTCTGGAAGCTTCGCTATTCCTAATTTCACCGCCGCTAAGCTAAAGGTGAAAATACCCAGCGGTTTACCAACAAACAGACCAAGCGCAACACCCAACGGCAACATTGATGTTAGCCCTTCAACAGAAACACCTGCGAGAGAAATACCTGCATTGGCAAAAGCAAACAAAGGTAAAATGCCATAAGCCACGTAAGGATGCAGCGCATGTTCTAGATGCTCTAATGGCGAATGGTCTTTTTCTGTTTGTCCTTTCAGTGGAATCGCAAAGCCAATCACCACTCCCGCTAGCGTAGCATGCACACCAGACTTAAGAACGGCCACCCACAAAATGGCACCAGCGATGAGATAAGGTGTCAACTTGGTCACCCGCTTAGCATTAAGCATAAACAGGACCGCAGTCATGACAAAACCAATCGTCAGTGCCAACGTTGAAAGATCGCTTGAGTAAAACAGTGCGATAATCACAATCACCCCAAGGTCATCAATGATCGCCAATGCGAGTAAAAATACCTTAAGACTCACTGGAACGCGGTTTCCAAGAAGCGCCATGATCCCCAGCGCAAACGCGATATCTGTAGCGGCTGGTATTGCCCAGCCCTGAATGGCTTCGGGATCACCGATATTAAAAGCAACATAAACAAGCGCCGGAGCGAGCATGCCCCCTAGAGCTGCTATCGCGGGAAATATCGCTGTTTCTTTAGATTTCAGTGCACCTTCTAGTAATTCACGCTTAACTTCCAAACCAATTAACAAAAAGAAAATGGCCATCAAACCATCGTTAATCCAGTGAGAAAAGGACATTCCGAAAATATAAGTGTGAAGCGCGCCCTGATACCACTCGTTCAAAGGAGAGTTGGCTATCACCATTGCAATGGCAGCAGCGATAACCAATAAAATGCCTCCCGCAGACTCCATTTTGAAAAAATCGCGAATGACGTTGTTCATGAAATCTCCCTTTTTAAAAATAGTTATATAAATTCAACAATCTAAGTCGTGAGTTTAGCGATAACCTGACATAAGGAAAAATCGCTTGTTTAGATGTTTTAATTCGGTTTTACCGATAAGTAGAAAGAGAATGTACGTAAAAACTATAACGAACACACGTATAGGAAGAATAGCTTAGTCCAAGCCAATATGATGAATTTTATCGAAAAATAATGATTAATAGCCGTAAAGCTGCATGAAACCTTGGCTATTATGACTGCCAATCGTTTCAATGGCCCCCTGCCAATACGGCACGACAAACGGCAGCCATTGATTGGTATTAATAGGGCGAACACGAACGTTTACACCAAACCTTGGTACTCGCAGCTCCCACTCTAGAGGAACAGAATGCCCGTTCTCTAGCGTACTATGGAGTAAAGGCTCGAGCGTTAATTGCGAATCATCTAACGCCCAATATTTACCATCATTTGTCGCTATGTAGCCAGACAAGTAAGGTTGACGGCTTTCACGGCGATAACGATGAACCGATAATGTCGATGTCTCATCAAGCGGAATCACAAGCCAATCCCAGCCTTGATGCTGACTCGCGAGTAATCCTGTGCCCCACTCTTTGCTTAGCCAACCATGGCCACGAACAGTCACTTGCTCTCCGTCATCTAACATCATCTTACCGTTCACATTTAAAAACGGCGCTGAGAAATTGTAGGATGCAATCGGCAACATGTCGTCTTTGACGACGTAACCTTGCTCGCCTGGAAGCACAAATGGCCCAACCGGAGTTACTAACATGTCGATCGCAAACTTATCCGAACTGGCTCGAAGCTGTCCAGGAAACGGAGTCTTTCCTAACGATCGCCAGTTCCAGTTATCTAACCAAATCCGAAACGGTCGATTTTCCATTCCTGCTTGGCCAACACCGCCACGTGCGATTCGCTGCTCATGAACACTATTCTCTCGGCTACCAATCGATATGTAGGAAATAAACAATTGAGGATTCAGCCATCCTCTCTGCTCTGCTTCTTCTCTCGCTACCCGTAGATAACTCCACTGAATACCATACTCTCGCCCTCTCTCATCAGTCACATTGGCAAAGAAATGCCACCACTCTTGTTGAAAATCTTGGTGAAAGCGGAAGTCTTCAGGAAGAATAACCGGAGAGTCCGGTAACACGGGTTCAAACACGGATTGGCTATTCGCACTTAATATCGAATCAAACTCATTGAGCGAAGTTAACTTAGGCTGAGAAACATGTTGCCAACAAAGCCATAATACCGATGCGCCTGTCCCAACACAGATAGCAACAACAATCAGCATTAATACTTTGAAGTTCTTCTTCATCACAATGCGTCTCTTAATAACTTAATTGGGGTGTTTTTCGCTAAACGAATCACTGGAATTGCGCCCGCAACCACTAAGGAAAGCATCGCTAATACACTGGTGTATAAATACGAACTCGGAATAAACTGCAATTCAAGCGTCCAACCGAATGATTGCTTAATGATGATATCCACGACTAATTTGGCCAAGCCGATGCCTAATGGTATTGCAATCACCGTTGCCACAAAGCCGAACAGCAACAGTTGCATGCTGCCTGCTAAAATCATTTCTTTCCCAGACATGCCTAAACAGCGAAGCATTGCAGTATGACGCTGACGTGAGATCTCACCGGCCAAAGTCGCAAAGAAAATACCAAACACGGCAATCACTAGAGTGATATTACCTAAGGTATCGGCTATCGAGAACGTGCGGTCAAATACCTGCATCGCTTGAGTATGGATTCGACTATTATCGAAGAGCCGCTCGGAGCTTAACCTAAAGACCGACGACAAGCGTTGCTTTAAATTTTCAATATCCGCGTTATGGCCGGCTATGACACCCAGTGCCACATTACCGCTACCCGCATAAGCATAAAGCCAATTACGATGTGATAGTAGAATCTGGTTGTATGGGTTTCCGTAGTCGTAATATACACCCACGACCAACCAGTTATTGCCAAGTGCTCCAGGCAGGTTAATTCTATCTCCAGGTCGAATCCCCTGCTTGATAGCCATTGATTCACTGATCATCAAACCGCGCGTGTGATGTAAATGATACCAATAATTAGGGATGCCGAGTTTCACCGTCAACGCTTCGAGCTCACCTTCCGAGCCCCCAGTGCTCACGACTTGAGTGGTGCCAGTCCCACTGGAAATTTCCTTCTCCCAGCGCCACCATACGGCCTCGACATCCGGCTGATGGATCAACCACTCACTCATTCGTGCCGCGTTGCTGGTATTCGGATAAACATACAAGTCCGCAGCGAGACGCTGATTCAGCCAGTTATCCGTCGTATCTCTGAAACTGCTCACCATGGTTTCCACACCAATATTTGCCGCCATCGCTAGCATAAACCCCATCGTTGCAACACCGCGGTAACTCATACTGGAGGCAGCATCAGCAAAAAACCAACGTATTTTTACCCAACGTAACGTAAACGACAGACTGTTAAATATTTTCCATATCAGGAACGGCGTAAATAATGCGGCGCTCATCAACATCAGAGCGATAATGGCAAAACCTGACTGCTGAGTTTTCGGCGCTTGGTAAATGGCTATCGCGGCAACACACAGCGCTGTCGCAAACAAAGCTTGGATAAAGAATTCGTGTCCAGCAAAACGCACCAAGGATAAACGAGCGCTTAAACGTATCGGTTGAGTGCGCAGCAAACGAACCAACGGCCAAGTACAAGCGAGAACCGCGCCGATAACGGTCATTAATAAACTGTATAGGCTCGCTGACCAGCTCCAGTTGATCGAAAGCCCAACATTGGCACTATACAAATCATTTAAACTTTCCGAGACTGTTGGAATCAATTGATTGGCAAGCAGCAGCCCGAAGATATTGCCGCATAACCAGCTGACCAAGATAAGCAGCAGAAGTTCTAGAACCAGAGCTTGAGCTAATTGCCAACCTGACACGCCCATTTGACGCAGCGCACCAACCAGTGGCTGACGCTGAATAAAAGAAAGTGACATTGCCTGATAAAAGATAAATAACCCCACCAGAAAAGCCAACATCCCCATCGCCGTCAGATTGACATGAAAGGCCTTAGTCAAGGACTCCAGTTCGGCTCGAGAACTACGCGTCACTGACATGCCATTTGGCAAAATAGATTCAAGCTGCGCCAAACGCGCACTCGACATTTCACTGCACGCAATCACAGAGATTCCAGCACTGCGCTCTAGTTGGCGTAATAACGAGATATCAGCGGCGACTTGCGTACCACTGACCAAATCTTGGCTATCGACCAACAAAGGACCAAGCTCTCGACCATCATCAAGTTTAATAAAATCATTTGAGGAGACATCTAGGTACTTAGCAAGATCTTTACTAATCAGCACCGGATATGGTGGGTGCATCAATGCGAGAATCGAAAATTGACCAAGCGTTTTATCTGATTTCAGATCAATCATTGCAACCGGATCGATGCCGACTAATTGCAAATCTCGCCCACGCTCGGTATGCAGGCGTAAAGTTTCAAGTGGCGCGCACTCTTTAAACCCCTCTCTTCTCAATTGGATATAGAAGCCTTGAGGAATTTTGTTGATATTGTGTTTAGGGCGAATACGATATGGGAGAGGGTTTGAAAACAAGCGCTCACCATGCTCATAACTGGCTCGAGCATGGTGGTTTATCGCGGTGACACCAACAAGAAGGGATACGCCTAGCGTTAACCCTAACCACACAAGTAAAATTTGGAAGGGATAACGTCGATAATGACCAAGCAGTGCTTTAACTACGGGCCACAACATTCAATACGCCTCCTTGAAGCTTAATGCATCCTTCCATATGCTGGGCGACGTGTTCACTGTGTGTCACCAGTAAAAGTGTACAATTAAGATGCCGTGTCAGCGACGTCAACAAGCGCATCACCGCTTCAGCATTACGCTCATCCAAGCTTCCAGTTGGCTCATCCGCTAGCAGGATTTGGGGCTCCATATAGAGCGCGCGAGCGATAGCCGCTCGTTGTTGCTGCCCACCAGAGGCTTCTTCAGGATAACGCCCGAGTAAGGGCATCAGATTCAACGCCGAAAGTATTTGCCGCCACAGACCTTGGTCTTCGGGTAGCCCTTTTAACTGACGACAAAAACGAATGTTATCTGCGATGTTTAAAGTTGGAATTAAATTAAACTGCTGAAAAATAAGACCGATGTTATTTCTACGATACACAGTACGCTTGGTTTCAGCGGCATCATGCATGGCAAAGTCTGGAAATAAGATCTCACCAGAATCAACGGTATCAAGCCCAGCGATCATGTTGAGCAAAGTGCTTTTTCCCGAACCACTTTCCCCCATTAGCGCGACTTGCTCACCTCGTTCCAATAACAACTCAGCGCCCTGTAAAACTGGATGGAATTCACCACCGTCAACGTAGCCTTTACAGAGATCTTTAAGTTGTAACATTCAACATCTCACATTCATTGATAGGGGTATGTGAGCCTACACCAAAATGCTTGATGGAGAAAGTGTTTTGGCGGGAACGTCACACTCTATGCACTGAATTTCACCGATCTATTGATTAACGCCTAATTCAATCAAATTCCGCATCCATTTTCGACTACGCATACGCTGAATAGACCCACCCCATTTGACCACTTCCTCCGTCAAAAACAGCAGGTAGATCCATTGCGAATCAACCCCTAAATACACTGCGCAAAACGCAGCCAAAGGAATGCCAATACACCATTGCGCCACAAGGTCTTGATACAAGCAAAATTTGACGTCACCACCAGCGCGTAAAATACCGACAATCAGTGTCATTGGGATCGCGCGTAAAATAATGCCGAGGCTTAAAATCGTAATAAACTGCTCGGCTAACTCACGCGTTTGGGAGGTCAGCGCTCCAAACGCTCCCAATACCAAAGACTGGCCGAAAAATAACAGAATGGAAACACATATCGCGACCAATAAACTCAAAAATACAACGCCGGCCGCTTGATAGTATAAAGTGTCGTAACTTTTCGCGCCGAGTTGGTTTCCCACTAACACCGCTGCTGCATTAGACATCCCTATCAACAAACTCAGCGAAATCGATTCAACGGGGGTCATCACCGACAAAGCCGCTAAACCTTGTACACCAGACTGTCCCATAATTGCATGGTAGGCAAATAACCCCCCTGACCACGCGAGAAAATTAAAGGTGGTGGGTAAGGATAGACGCAAAAATCGGACGATTCGGTCTAGTCGCAACACGGCAACAACGTCAGGCCATTTAAAGGCGAGTAAATGTTGTTTCGCATACAGGTAACCGAATAAGCATCCGACTTCGATAATACCACTCAATACCGTTGCAATTGCAGCGCCTTGAATGCCCAGTGCTGGAAATCCAAAGTGACCAAAAATCAACATCCAGTTAAGGAAAATATTTGAACCGATACCAATCCCACTAAAGAAAGTACTGATACCGGGTTTATGCATAGCGCGCAGTCCAACAGCCATGCTCGCCACGCAACCCACGGCAAACATACTGACCGAGGTAATCATCAAGTAAAGACTTCCGAGCTCATTGACGTGCTGTGAATCGGTCGTGAGTCCCATGATCTGGCTAGGAAATAGCAAGAAAATGATGACCGTTAACGCTGCAAAAAGCATGGTCACCAACCAAGTTAATGCTGTACTTTCTCTCACCCCTTGTCGATTTGCCGCCCCCCAATATTGCGCAGTGAGCAACGCCCCACCAGTCGTAACTCCCACCAACATGATGGTGGTAACAAAAGTCGCGCGCGCCGCAACGCCCACCGCAGCGATCTCTGCCTCACCCAATTGGCCAAGCATGAGCACATCCACCAGTCCTCGACTTGAAAACATGATACTTTGCAAAGTGATTGGCAGTGCTATCGCGATTAAGCGTCGTAAAAATTCGCCTTTAGTGTGGGCAAATACCTGAGAAAGAAAAGACAAAATGACTCCAAAATTGAATAGCTTGGTCGAGAAGAGACACGAGGTGTGTCATTATACGTAAGTGATTATAGAGCGACTAGAACATTCACAGGGGGCAAGGTGAAAAAAGTCTTAGTATTGGGCGCCTCTGGCTATGTGGGTTCGCAGCTACTTCATCAATTGATTGAAGAGGGTTACCACGTCACGGCCGCGGCCAGACAATTACACTATTTAAAAGCAAGAACCAAACGTCATCCATTGCTTGACTACTTATTTCTGGACTTAAGCGATGCCAAGCGCACCGCTGAGATTATTCCTAAGTTCGATGTGGTTTATTTTTTAGTCCATGGCATGGCTCAAGGTCATGACTTTATTGAGTATGAATTATCGTTAGCAGAAAACGTCCGTGATGCACTGGCCATCAGCAATGTTAAACATGTCATTTACTTAAGTGCTCTTCAACCACAAACCGGGCATTCCGACCACCTTGAGGCTCGCCGGAAAACTGGAGAAATCATCCGTCAAACTCATGTCCCTGTGACCGAACTTCGAGCGGGTGTAATTATCGGCCCAGGCTCTGCCGCCTTTGAAATCATGCGCGACTTTGTTTACAACTTACCGGTTTTGATTGCCCCGAAATGGGTCGATTCGAAAGCAAACCCGATTGCACTTGATAACCTTAACCACTATCTGTTAGCACTTAGCCATCGCAGACCAACACAGCATCAAACATACGAAGTTGGTGGGCCGGATGTTCTTAGTTACCGCGAACAATTTAAAGCGATTTGCGATCAAACCTATCGCCCTTTTCGCCTTTGGTCGACACGCTGGCTAACACCTTCGATTGCCTCGAAATGGTTAAGCGTAATTACCTCCGTTCCTTCCTCGATTGGTAAAGCATTACTTGCCGGCCTTGAACATGACTTTATTGCTGATACGTCAAAAATAACCCGTGAGTATCCTCAAAAGCTGTTGAGTTTTGAGCAAATGGTGCGAATTAGCATTATTCAGGAAGGACAATTTGTTCGCAGCGATGTTTGGGGGTTTGACCCCGCCGCTCTAAAGCGCTGGCAACCCGGATTTGGTTACTTCCCCAAAAAAGCAGGTGCCAGTATCCATACCGATGTCAGTGCACAAAAACTGTGGCAAGTTATTGAAACCATAGGCAGTAAAGAGCAGGGCTATTTCTTCGCCAATCCATTGTGGCGCCTTAGAGAGTGGCTTGATGTACTTGCGGGCGGTGGAAAGCCAGTTCGGCGCTCACCTCCCGGCCCGGAGCTCATGGTCGGAGACTACATTGATTCTTGGAAAGTGATTCGCTGTAAAAAAAATGCTTTTTTATCCCTGTTTTTCGGAATGAAAGGACCGGGATTAGGTCGACTTGAATTTACCATTACTGATCATGGTGCAAAACGAGAGCTGAATGTCACCGCCTGGTGGCACCCAAAAGGTTTTCCAGGGTTACTCTACTGGTTTGTGATGATGCCAGCCCACCTGTTCATCTTTAAAGGAATGGTCAGAGCGATTGTAAGGAAAGCAAGAATAAGAAAAGGCCGCTAACGCGGCCTTTTCTTATCTCTTCCATCGCCTGTCTAACGGCGCCACCAATTGGTTTTACTTAACTCGACGATTTCGTCGCCTCGCCCATTGATGATCGCTTTCATCATATACATGCTAAAGCCTTTCGCATGCTCTAACTTAATTTGCGGCGGCATCGCCAGCTCTTGTTTTGCGGTGTCGACTTCCAAAACAACGGGTCCCGAATACGCCATGGTTTCTGAAATTGCTTCAGGAAGCGCCTTTGGATCCGCAACATGGATGCCTTTAATACCGCACGCTTCAGCAATGTTAGCAAAACTTGGATTGTCCAAATCGGTATCATCAGACAAATAACCACCGGCTTTCATCTCCATCGCCACAAACCCAAGAGAGCGATTATTGAACACCACGATTTTAATTGGCAAGTTCAGTTGCTTAAGAGACAGCAGATCCCCCATTAGCATCGAAAAACCACCATCACCGCACATTGCGACCACTTGACGTTGACGATCAATCGCTTGAGCCCCCATCGCCTGCGACATGGCGTTCGCCATCGATCCATGGTTAAACGAACCAATGAGTCGGCGCTTGCCGTTCATTTCAAGATAACGAGCAGCCCATACCGTTGGTGTCCCCACATCACACGTAAAGATCGCGTCGTCACTCGCTTGTTCACTCAGTAAACGCGCCAAATATTGAGGATGAATCAGGTTGTTACCGGTTTTACCGTTGGCCAAATCATCCAAGTCTTTACGCGCTTCACGATAGTTAGAAACACAATTTTTCAGATGACGATCTGACCGTTCACCCTCTAACAACGGCAGTAATTGTTGAAGGGTTGTCTTCGTATCACCAACCACTCCCAAGTCAATTTGAGTATGACGACCTAAGGAGGCTGGTGAGTGATCAATTTGCAATACTTTGGCTTTGTCGGGATAAAACGCACGATAAGGAAAGCTAGTACCAATCATTAATAACGTATCGGCCTCGCCCATGGCGTGATAGCCAGAAGCAAATCCAATGAGTCCAGTCATCCCAACGTCATAAGGGTTATCGTATTCAAGAAATTCTTTGCCCCGCATTGCATGAACGATTGGAGCTTGTAACTTTTCTGCGAGCGCGACCACCTCATCATGCGCGCCTTTGGTGCCAGCTCCGCACAACATGGTAATTTTTTTACCGCTGTTAAGCTCGCTTGCTAACGCTTTGATATCAGAGATTTCGGGCGTATACAGTGCGGGTTTCGGGACATTCCATTTCGGCTTGATGCCTTCTGGCATCGGTTTCAATGCCACATCCCCAGGTAAAACCAGCACCGCCACATCATTGTTCAATATGGCTTGGCGCATCGCCGTTTCTAACATATAAGGCATTTGCTCAGGGTTAGAAACCAATTCACAATATACACTGCACTCTTTGAACAGTTCTTGGGGATGCGTTTCTTGGAAATAGTTACTGCCAATCTCAGAAGAAGGGATATGCGCTGCAATCGCTAATACTGGCACTTTATTACGGTGACAGTCGTACAAGCCGTTAATTAAGTGCATATTACCTGGACCACAAGATCCAGCGCACACGGAAAGCTTACCCGTAACATGAGATTCCGCTCCGGCGGCAAACGCAGCGACTTCCTCATGTCTTGTTCCTAACCATTCAATGCTACCAAGCTTTCTTAAGCTATCACTGATGCCATTCAAGGAGTCTCCAGTGACTCCCCAAATTCGCTCAATACCGGCTTGCTGTAACGTTTCGGCAATAAAATAGGCAATGCTGTTGCTCATAAACTTCCTCTCTTCTGTGATTTATCATTGATACCGAGGATCAAGTGGTAAACACGTGTTCTACCTCTCATTTTTCTATCATCCTCTTGTGACAAACCTTGTTCAAGTCAAATTTATTTTAATCTTTGCAACATTTTTTTATAAAAACGATCTTTTTATAAACATCGACTCTATAGATCCTTTTGCAATAAGAACGTGCGCTTATTGATTGCTTTCTAGCACAAAAAAGCCGCGATGTTGGTCGCGGCCTTAATCTTATCGATTCCCAATTTTGTTACTTATCCACGGTAAAGCTCAAGGGAATTTCTGGGAGTTGATTCCCCAAATTACCTGGGAATATTTTGTACTCTCCATGGTACTTAACATTGGACTTATAGTCGGTAATTTTGTGGACCATAAAGCCCGCTTGAGTCGCCGCTTCAACAAATCCAGCATGATGACCACGAACAAACCAACTCATCGGCTTAACCATGTCTTCACCATCAAAACAGTTGTCACACTGCTCGCTACATAGCGCTAGCGAGTTCTGACCGTCCGTGTAGATCTGAACTTTTCCTACGCCGACCAAAGGTTCTGACGTCGACACCTCCCACCCAAGAGATTCCATGTGATCAAGAAAGGCTTCAATATCACTGTCTTTGATTGGCTGCTCACTCGTATGCTGAGTGAAAAACTGACGATAGAATGCGGATATCCGTTCAAATACCGTCATTAGCGCTGCGTCATTTCCTTTAGAGCGACCCGCTTTTTGCCAACGCGTCAAATCATCCCCAACACAGCGCGCAAAACGTTGGTTCTTGAGTGCTTTTGTCACCCAGCGCACTAAAAAATGATTATTAGCAACAGGCGCATTGGCCAATTTCCCCGAGCGATGTTCTTCAGCCAACTCACTTAATGCCGAGTTGACCACATGCTGAATCTCTTCACTGTATGACGTTGTCATTATGCTTTTCTTCCAAAAATCCAATAGCAGGCAGCAGATAAAATAGAGCAGCAGCTCATGACCACCAGCATAGGCCAAACAACCCCCGATGGCATCGCCGCTACTGCAACACCGATTAATGATCCCATACCAAAACGTAATGTGCCAGCCAATGATGAGGCCGTACCCGCAATATGTGGATAGCCGCTTAATAACAGCCCCATGGAGTTACTGCCGATGGTTGAAAGTGTACCGATGAACATCACAACAAACATTACGGTTTGCCATAACCCCCAGCCCCATACCCAGCAGGCGAGTAAACCTAAACCGGCAATGAGTTGAACCGTTAAACCAAAACGCAACATCGCGTGGGAGCCCACCTTGCGAACCAAACGACCATTCAGCGTTGTCATGATGATCATTGCAACAATATTCAACCCGAACAGATAACCAAAGTTTTCCGGTCTTACACCATAGATATCAATGTAGACGAACGAGCCAGCCGTTAAGAACGCAAACATCCCCGAAAATGAAAAGGCCCCTGACAGCATCAGCCCCATCGCGACCGGATTGGAAACCAGCTTAGAATAATTACGCAGTGTGGTGAGAAGATGCAAAGGTTGACGGCGCTCGACAGGCAATGTTTCTGGAATCTTCCATAACACCATAGCCACCACCACAACGGCGAAAATAGCAAGAAACCAAAAAATAGCCCGCCATCCCAGAAGCACTGCAACGTGCCCCCCAATCATCGGTGCGATCAGCGGTGCAATCGTGATGACTAGAGTGATAAACGACATGGTACGCGCAAAGTCTTCGCGCTCAAACATATCACGAACCACTGCTTGAATAATCACCGCCGCTGCGGCGCCGCAGAAACCTTGTGCTGCACGCACCATAGTCAGCGCTTCAATGCCATGCGTGGTTGCACTCACGACCGCCGCAATGCCAAAGAAGATAACACCAAGCAGCAATACGGGACGACGGCCAAAACTATCGGCCAGTGGACCGTGAATTAACTGACCAATCGCAAAACCTGCGGTATACGCGGTTAAGGTAATTTGTACATCCCCCGCCGTCACTCCGAGATCACTCGCAATCGAAGGCATTGCAGGTAAGTACATATCAATAGCAAATGGTGTTAACGTCCCGATAGCCCCTAAAATAATGAAAAGTAAAAATGTGAGCGGGGGCCTCTGGGAAGAGGTTGACGGCTGCGGCTGCATAAAACTCCTAATTATATATGACGAAAAAGCATGACCGATGAGGTCATGCTTCATGGTATGGCTCTAGTACTGAACTGAGTGTAGTGCGGCTATGCTTACTGAAAAATAGACAAAAGACTAGTTCTTATTAGGAAATAAAGAATTTCCTACAGGAATGATTATTTCTATTTACGCTTATTTCCAAACAGAATTGATTTCTTGTTCGCTAAGCATACGGTACTCACCTGGCTCCAATGCTTCATCCAGTATAATATCGCCGATTCGCTCACGATGCAGGTGTTCAACTTTGTTTCCAAGCGCGGCAAACATACGTTTCACTTGGTGATATTTACCTTCATGGATAGTGAGCAGCACTTCGTGCTCTTGCTCATCGACGATTTCAAGCTGAGCTGGTTTTGTTAGCTCACGTTCATTTCGAAGCTCAATTCCTTGCTCAAATTGTTCGATATAAGAAGACTCGATAGGATCAACTAACCAAACACGATAGGTTTTCTCGCATTTATGTTTAGGTGACGTAATACGATGCGACCATTTACCGTCATCAGTAATCAAAACCAAGCCGGTGGTATCGACATCAAGGCGTCCGGCAAAATGCAAATCTTTGGTATTGGCTTCATCAAGCAATACAAATGCGGTATGGTTGAAACCATCTTCATGTGAACAAACATAACCTTGAGGTTTAAATAGCATGATGTATTTTGGCCCTGGTTGGCTCAACTCTCGACCTTGCCACTCGACAACGTCTTCTTCGCCAACCTTGTACGCGCCACTTTTTTGCGTTTGGTCATTAACCGTAACATCACCACTTTTGATGATTTTTGTTGCTTCTTTACGTGTCGCGCCTAGTGCGTCACACAAATATTTATCTAAACGCATGAATACCTCATCTCTGCTTGCTGCGGTATTATAGACATCTAAAACTAAATAGTTGAGCCCTTTCACAGAATTTATGTACACCTTACGCCCTTATCAAGCCGATTCAGTCAAAGCGGTTTTGCACTATTTTCGCCAGCACAGCACACCGGCGGTCATCGTTCTTCCTACCGGAGCGGGAAAGAGCTTAGTCATCGCTGAGCTCGCACGCTTAGCCAAAGGCCGCGTCTTGGTTTTGGCTCATGTCAAAGAGTTGGTTGAACAAAACCACGCTAAATATGAAGGCTATGGCCAGCAAGGGGGGATTTTTTCCGCCGGCCTAGGCCGCAAAGAGACGGAACAACAAGTCGTGTTCGCGTCGGTTCAGTCAGTCGTCAGAAATCTTGATGCGTTTAAAAACCAATTCTCTTTGTTGGTGATCGACGAATGTCATCGTGTGCCGGATGATAAGGGCAGTAGCTATCAAAAAGTCATCAGCCATCTTCGAGAGCTTAATCCTGGTATCAAAGTACTGGGTTTAACGGCTACCCCTTACCGCTTGGGCATGGGATGGATTTATCAATACCATACTCGAGGCCAAGTTCGCAGTGAAGATGCGAGGTTTTTCCGTGACTGTATTTTTGAGTTACCCATTCGCTACTTGCTGGATGAAGGCTTTTTAACCCCCGCAAAGATTCTCGACACTCCCGTACTCAGCTATGACTTTTCACAGCTCACCCCGAATCACACCGGGCGTTATAAAGAGTCAGAACTCGATATGGTGATCGACCAAGCCAAACGTGCCACGCCGCAAATTATCGACCAAGTTGTCGAAATGGCAGAAAAGCGTCAGGGCGTTATGGTTTTTGCAGCAACGGTACGCCACGCACAAGAGATTCATCAACGGCTTCCTGCGGGTCAAGCAGAGTTAGTGATTGGGGATACTCCAACTCTCGAGCGTGATGCGATTATTCAACGCTTTAAAAACCGAGAGACCAAATATTTAGTCAATGTGTCGGTATTAACCACCGGCTTTGACGCGCCTCATGTAGACTTGATCGCCATTTTAAGACCAACAGAATCCATCAGTCTTTACCAACAAATTGTTGGTCGCGGATTGCGTCTTTCAGAGGGAAAAACGGATTGTTTAGTCTTAGATTATGCTGGCAACAGCTACGATCTTTATCAACCAGAAGTCGGCGCTCCTAAACCTGACTCCGACAGCGAAATTATCACCATTCCGTGCCCTGCCTGTGGTTTTAATAATAACTTCTGGGGCAAGCTTGATAGCAACGGTTTCCTACTCGAGCATTTTGGTCGAAAATGCCAAGGCTTTTTTACTGATGAGGAAACCGGGGAACGAGAACACTGTAACTACCGTTTTCGGGCCAAGTATTGCGGTGAGTGCGGTGCAGATAATGACATCGCTGCGCGCATTTGCCATGAGTGTGATGCCACCCTAGTAGATCCAGACAAAAAACTTAAAGACGCCCTGAATCTTAAAGATGCGCTGGTGTTCGAGTGTTTAGAGATGTCGCTGACGATCCACAAGTCAGACAAAGGGAATAACCAGCTTAAAGTCACCTACATGGGCGACAACCAAGCGCAGGTCCATGAGTTTTGGTCATTGTCGACCAAAAAGCAAAAAGCTGAATTTAAAAGTCGATTTGTTCGTCCTCACTTAGCTGATAAGCATCGGGCGTTTGATGCCGCCTCTCCAAGCAAAGTGGTGGATAACCAACACCGTTTTCGCCCTCCTCAGTTTGTCATTGCGCGCAAAGTCGGCCGATTTTGGAAAATGCGAGATAAAGTCTTTTCTGACGAATTGACCTAGCTTAGCGACATAGTGCCGAAAGTAAGCGTAGATGAAACAAATGGTTAATTTCGATATCATGGCTATTCAGTCTATATTCATCAAGGCATAGTAGACTGAATGAAACAGTTAACCAAAGGTAACTTTATGCTTCGAATTCCACGCCCTAGCTCATTTACCCTGTGTACCCTTCTCGCACTCAATCTCTGTGCGTTTTCTGCCACCAGCGCGGAAGAAAAAAATGGACATGATCTGGTGAATGACGTGTATAAACAAGGCACGGAAGTCGACATCGATGAAGATCAAGACGACGTTTACGATGCGGTTAAGGCAGGAAAAATTCGTCCGTTTTCTGAATTGTACAACGAGGTTGAACAAGACCTCTTTGGTCGCATTATTAAAGTTGAACTTGAAGAAGATGACGACGAGTGGATTTATGAGCTAAAGCTGATTCACGATGGGCGTATTGTGCAAGTAAAATACAGTGCTACCACGCTTGAGATGCGCCTGCTAAAAGGTCGAGACCTTAAAAGTGTTCTAAAATTTCAACCGATTCAACTTGCTGAATAAACCACGCTCAGTAAATACTTTTTCCATTCATAGTAAAGAAATAAAGCATGAAAATTCTTGTTGTCGAAGATGAACCTCGCCTTGGCGAACAAATTATTGAAACGCTCGAAGACGCTGGTTGGGTGCCAGAACTGTCCATCGATGGCATTGATGCCCTTTACCGCGCAACCTCTGAACAGTGGGATGCGATTGTTCTGGACTTAGGTTTACCGAAACTGGACGGATTAACCGTCCTTAAAGGCATTCGAGATGAGAATATTAACACGCCTGTCGTTATCTTAAGTGCACGTGACACCTTAACTCAACGTATCGATGGGCTGAACGCTGGCGCGGACGATTACCTCACCAAACCCTTTGAACTGCTTGAATTGGTTGCTCGTCTTCGCGCCCAATTGCGCCGCGCATCGGGTAACGCCTCTCCGATTTTACAAGTCGGTGATTTGAGCCTTGATACACGGACATCCAAAGTCCTGTGGCAAGGTCACGCGGTGAGTTTAACCGCCCTTGAATACAAGGTCGTCGCCTACTTTATGCATAACGCCGATAAGGTCATTTCACGCACTGAACTGGTCGAGCATATCTACAAACAAGACTTTGACCGCGACTCCAATACTATTGAGGTATTTATCGGTCGTATTCGAAAGAAAATCGCACCACAGGTGATCAAAACCGTTCGCGGACTTGGGTATCAGTTGAATGCCAACTAAGGTCACACGCATTCTCACACACCTAAGCCTTCGCAACCGCTTGATGTTGGCGGCGTTGATTTGGCTATCCGCGATGATTCTCGCCGCGGGCGTCGTGATACCGACCCAAGTCTATTCGTATATGGTCGATGAAACCAAATCACAGCTTAATATCTATATGGACGAGCTAGCCGCTAATTTGGAAACCAATAATACAGGCCAACTGGCGATGCTGAGCGAACTTTCTGACCCGCGCTTTCGACGACCTTACAGCGGGCTTTATTGGTCGATAGAGGCTGGCAATCACCGCTTGCGCTCACGGTCACTTTGGGACCGAACCATCGAGTCTCAACCTCTGAAAAACAATTTGCTTGGCGCGCGCAATGAGCCGCTGATCCATATAGAAAAGACCTTGTATTTACCCGAATATCGAGAGCCCGTCCAAGTCACCATCGGTATCGATGAAAAACCAATTCGTCAATCCATCGCCAAACTACGCGGTCAATTATGGGTCATACTCGGTTTGTTGTTTATTGGCTTAATCGTGGTCATGGGGGTACAAGTCTATTGGTCTTTAGCACCACTGCGTAAGTTGCAGAAAGAACTTGTCAAGCTCAGGGCTGGCGAGCAAAACGACTTGCATCAAGAATACCCTCAAGAAATTGCTCCTGTCATTTCTGACCTCAATGCTCTGTTGTTTCATTATCAGGAGTTGCTCGATAGAGCACGCCATCACGCCGGCAACTTATCACACGCCCTCAAAACTCCGATTTCCGTGTTACGTAATGAAGTGGCAGCCCTTGATCAGCAAGATCAAGAAAAACTGCAACTGCCGTTACAACAGATACAACAACAGATTGATTATCACTTGAGCCGAGCTCGAATGGCTGGCTCAAAACATATTCTCTCGGTTAAATCATCACCATCACTTAGCGTAGATACTATCGGGACCGCATTTGATAAGCTGTACTCCATGCGCGGTGTCACTTTAGTCAATGAGCTTGATTCAGAAACCTTGGTTGCGGTCGATGAAAACGACTTGAATGAAATGCTGGGTAACCTGCTCGAAAACAGCTATAAATGGGCAGCATCGCTGATTCGGGTGCATCAGCAAACCAGCGATAGTGAAACCGTCAGTATTGTGATTGAAGATGATGGCCCCGGGATTCCTGAACCTCAGCGTCAGCAAGCATTGAAGCGAGGCATTCGTCTCGATGAGTCGACGCCTGGTAGTGGGCTTGGGCTAAATATCGTCAGCGAAATGGCGCACAGCTACCGAGGAAATCTCACTTTAGAGTGTGCCGAGCTTGGTGGCGTAAAAGCGATTTTAACATTGCAGCGCCATCAACCATCACACAAACGCAGTAAAAGAGCGTCAAAAACCACCAAGTTCTAGCGAAATAATTCGTTAAAACAATAACAATCATGCCAACGCTCTTGCTCTCATTAACATTGAATGCTAGTATCCGCGCTCGTTTTGTAAGAACCCTTTCTTGCAAAACTTTACTATAGAGAACAAGGTCGCATTGTTCCTATAACCTTATGATTTCTAATTTGAGAGTAATACTATGAAATTTGAAGCAGTAGTACGTACTGAGCTAGGTAAAGGTGCGAGCCGCCGCCTACGTCACGCTGGTCAATTCCCTGCTATCGTTTACGGTGGTGAGGCTGCGCCAGTATCAATCGCTCTAAACCACGATGACGTCGTTAACCAAATGGACAAGCCTGAGTTCTACGAAGGTATCGTTCTAGTGATCGACGGTGCAGAAGTGAAGGTTAAGCCGCAAGACGTTCAACGTCACGCGTTCAAGCCAAAAGTTGAGCACATGGACTTCATCCGCGCTTAATTCCTTTACCAGGAATAAGACGGAGAAATCCAGCCTTTTGCATATAAGATAATCGGCTTTACCAACCGAGACATCTAAAAATTCGAAACCCCAGAGACTTACCACCTCTGGGGTTTCACCGTTTATGGGGGGCAATAATTGTCAATCCCATGGCACCTAAAGTTGCTCAACCCCGACTTAATTTGCCGATGCCACTTCAACCTGTGGTTGTGGTACTTGGAATCCACGACGAATATTAGTGAACGTGATTGCGGCAAATAGCACAATGACCAGCGATAAATGCCACACTTGGCTTAATCCGAGCTGTACTAAGGTCATACTGACAATCGATGACACAATCATTTGCCCTCCTCCAGACAAGGCTGCAGCAACACCGGCTTGCTTTTTATAAGGCAGCATCACCATCGCTTGAGCACAAGGAAGAGCGATTCCGTTACCGAGGATCATCAGTAACTGTCCAATCATTAAAAACAGTGGCTCATTTGGGCAGAAGAAAAACCAAATCGCAGAACTCACATGCAAGACTGGAGTAAACATCAGCATGTTTCGCGTACCAATACGGGGCCTTAAACGATTACAAGTTGACGTTCCAATCAGCATACCCATGGTCGGAATCAATGCCCAAAGCGCGTATTCATCGGAAGTCATCCCTATCTGATCTTGCATAATAAATGGCATAACCGAAACCGTTGTGATCATCAGACTGAAGTTAAGCCAACTGATACTCGCAAAACTCAAAAAGTAGCTTGAACGGATTAAGCTGACGTATTGTTTCGTAATGTTTTTCACGGAGGGGATGGCACTTTTCACGCGCATGGTTTCATCAAAACGCAGAGCAATAATACTCCATGCAAACACCACATACCCAAGCAATGAAACAAACACCATTGACCAGCCATATTGTGCGTTAATAAAGCCGCCAATGACTGGTGCAAATAGTGGTGTAATCGACGCAACCATTGCGATGTAAGACATCGCCACAGGCAAGTCGTCGCCGTTATATCGGTCTCGTGTCGACGCACGAGCTAAAACGGCACAGCAACCGGTACCAAGTCCTTGCAGAAAACGTCCGGCGACCATACCAGAAAATGACGATTGGCAGGCGATCACTACAGCCAGCCCACTTACCGCCACCATCAAGCCAAACAGCAACACTTTTTTGCGTCCAAGCGCATCAGAAACGGGGCCATAAATAAATTGTGATGGGCCAAACCCGAGCAAATAGATACTCACCAGTAACTGCGCTTGGTCGAGATTAATATTGAAGTCTCTTGCGATCCAAGGGAGTGAAGGCATAACAAGACCCATACTTAATTGCCCGACACTGATGATGAGGCAGGCAAGAATGATGGTCTTTTTTTGAATCATGTGGGTCATTAGGGTCCTGAGAAATGAGAAGGTTTAATCTTGATGTTTAGCATAACGATGCCAGCGATAGGCTCGCTCCGAAGTGCCTATTTCTTTCGATGATGTTTAGAACGCAGACGTAACTGCCCTTCATCATCTTGCTCGATAATTCGAGATTTTACACGTTTGACGGTCGACAAGCTGACATCGACTTCGTCAGCTACTTGTTGTAGCGTCCGCCCCGCCAATAACAGAGTCGCGATCTGATGATGCTTTTCACGATTTGCAGGACGCCCGCGAAATTTGTCTTTCCATGCTTGCGGATCCGCTTTTAATGCTTGGCGCCCAAGCTCTGCAGCATGTAAGCGGTGGAAACGTTCAACCTGAGCATACCCTTTTAAAACAGAGAGTAACACCGATGCTTCACTCGAATTTGGAACGAATGTTAAACGTTCACAGAGCGTCATCAGCCTAACCCCCTTACTCAAAAGGTGCTCAACCACGTCACTGCTTTGCCGAAAATCAGCCCCAAAAACGTTCAACCACCACACCGCAAGAGTATCACCCGCTTGGAGGGTTTCCAGTAATTGCGAAAAGCTTTGTCGCTCAAACGCTGGCACATTTCCTCTTACTTTATCTTCAAACAGCGTTGCGCCCGGCAAAGCAGCATTGAGCTGCGCCAATTGCATTTCATGACTTCGATTACGTGGAGACAATCGCGTATAAATGTAGGAATTCATATTCAACACCCCAAAATAGACCATATGATGTTATAGCTCATAATTGAACAGTTCATAATGAACTGTCAACACCAAAAGAGCCAATAGCAGCGAATAACAGACACAAAGTCGGGATAAACAGTAAATATTCGATTGAGTCGCTTTCTCATACTCTTTAGGTCTGATAGCGTGACAATGAAGATGTAAAGTCAACTATGACTAAGGAGATCCCATGAAGCTGTTCGTATTTGAGCATTGCCCCTTCTGTGTTCGAGCAATGATGACCGCGAATTATAAGAAACTCGATGTGGCTATCGACTATCTGCAAAACCACGATGTGGATGCCCGTATTGAAAAAGTCGGTGCCAATATGGTCCCCATTTTGCAAAAACCAGATGGCAGCTACATGGGGGAAAGTTTAGATATCGTTGCATATTTGGACGCACTCGATTCGACAACACACTTAGCCCCTGCGAGTAAAGAGACAACCATTGATGCGTGGAAGAAAAAAATTCGTCCTTATGAGGGGCCACTGGTACATCCGCGTTGGATGAAAATTAACCTCCCTGAATTTCAGTCTGATGAAGCGAAAGCTTGGTACACCAAAAACAAATCCACCATGATTGGAATGACATTTGAAAAAGCACTTGAGCACAGTGCAGAATATATACAACAAGTCAATCAGCTACTTAAAGAAGTGGACTGGCTGGCCTTACCTTCAGAGAAAAGTCACTCTCTGAGTTACGACGATATTTTAACGTATCCAACACTGCGTAACCTTACGGTGATTAAAGGCATTGAATTCCCTGCTCGGGTACGCCAATACATAGATGAAGTCACGGAACTCACTCATATTCCTGTCTATGACAGCGTTGCAGTTTAGTTGCTGTCTCGAAAGCCGCTACTCTTAAGTGAATAGCGGCGATTTAACAATTCATTCGCCTACTCTACTGACTGTGTTAAAATCCGCGCCTTGCAGCCCTGCTCTGCCTTTCATCTAACAATTTCGAGATCGCTGATGTCATTTTCTAGCTTCAACTTAAACCCTGCCATTCTGACTGCTCTTACCGACGTCGGTTATTCCCAGCCGACAGATATTCAAAATAAAGCGATTCCTGTGATTATGCAGGGGAATGATTTAATTGCTGCCGCGCAAACAGGCACAGGCAAAACCGCAAGCTTTGTGCTGCCTATTTTAGATAGACTCAGCTCTGGGCAAACTCAAAAGAAAAAACGTGTTCGAGCATTAATTTTGGTTCCAACTCGCGAGCTCGCTATTCAAGTGAACCAAAAGATCGCAGACTATAGCCAACATCTGGATTTGACCTCACTGGCAATGTACGGTGGCGTCGATGAATCTCAGCAAAAGCAAGCATTGATCGATGGCGTAGACGTGCTTGTTGCTACTCCTGGCCGGCTTCTTGATATGTACGCCAAACGAGCAGTGTATTTTGAAGAAGTCGACATGTTGGTGATGGACGAAGCGGATCGCATGTTGGACATGGGGTTTATCGATGACATAAATCGTATCCTCGATCGCCTGCCAAAAGACATACAACACCTGCTCTTTTCCGCGACGCTATCGCATCGAGTTCGTGAACTTGCGAAATCAGCGATTCCCAACCCCAAAGAAATTAGTATCGCTGCCAACCAAGCTTCAAAAAGCAATATTGAGCAGTGGTTAATTACCGTCGACAAAGATAAAAAATCGGCACTATTAAGCCACTTGATCCAAGAGAACCAATGGGATCAAGCGCTGATTTTTATCGAGACGAAACACGGTGCAGCCAAGCTAGCAACCCAGCTAGAAAAACGGGGAATTAAAGCAGAAGCTTTTCACAGTGGACGCAGCCAAGCAGTTCGTACTCAACTACTTGACGATTTCAAGCAGGGACGCATTCAATACCTTATTGCGACAGGCGTGGCCGCACGCGGCATCGACATCGATGAGTTATCTCGTGTTATCAACTATGATTTGCCCTTCCCGGCGGATGAATATGTTCACCGTATTGGCCGTACTGGGCGCGCCAATGCTAAAGGTGAGGCAATCTCATTTGTCTCAAAAGATAACTTTAAGAACTTATGCATGATTGAGAGCCGTCTTGGTCATCTTATTGAACGTCGTGACGTTGCTGGCTTTGAGCCCAAAAAGCCTGTGCCAATTTCTATTCTAAATTACGTTCCTAAAAGCAAACGCAATATGGATAATCAATAATGTCAGGCTTGTACGTACGAAAAAAGGCTACCCGAAGGTAGCCTTTTTACTGGTTCAAATCGCCAAAAGATACGGTTATTTGGACACCTGTTGGTGATTCACTCGAGAAAATATCGCGGGGTAATTCTGACGCAAGTAACGCTGTTCCTGGACCATATCTCGAAACGAAGGACCAAGATCAAGCTTTAAAATGACTTCAGTCTCCTCCATGCGTATCACCTGTCCTTGCACTTCAATTTGCTTATCTTGATGTAGATTGAGGCGACCCTTTAACGTCAAACCATGATAAAACCCTCTTGGATTCATCACGACACGAATACCTTGCTCAGACACCTCACTAACATGATAAAGATCACCATCAATTCTAACGTTTGGCCGTGCGCGCTTAGGATAATTTAAACGAAAAAACGCTCTTCGTTGTTTGGTCACCGTGCCTTCCATGATTGACTCCAACGCTTATCTTACTCACTAATTGGTTATGACTCACTTAACTAACAGTATACGTTAAACCAGTCAGCAACAAGCCGTATTAGCCAAACAGCCAAGCGATGGCGAAGATAATGACAAAAAAGATTAAGGTGCACTTTACCAATAACTTGACGTTGTTACTTCCACCCCGAGGTGGCTCATTGCAGCATCCCATAATACCTCCTAACAGTACGTTTATACGACCAACTTAGCCCTTTCCCTTGGGGTAAGGTCAAGCGAAGAGATAAGAGAAATATGAATTTTTTATGACAGTCATTATTTCACCAAAATGGTGAGTTATATGCTAAACAATGAGATACCCAATAATTCTGTTCACAATCTGTTTACCTTCCCCCTTTTACACAGTTTTTTTGACTAAAAACTGAAAACCTCAGTTGACTAAAAATCCGTCGATTCCTAAATTTTTTATAGGTATTGTCACTGGGAGGTCATAAATATGAAACGTGCCACAAATTCGTATCGTCTACAATTAATAAAAGAAGTCGCAGTAAAACAGCAGCGGCTCCATAGCGGCGATCCGATGGCAGCTTATATTCAGGATTTATTGGATCATAAGCCTCAAGGCGTCAGCCAAGAAGTAGAGCTTAATCGGCGTTTTGCGGGTTGCCACTTTGACGAACATATTGGCGGTTGGGTAAGTGACCGTTGGGGATTAAAATAAGTCTTGTTGAGGATCATCGAGTTCAATCGCTGACGTTTTTTGGTCCGGTTTTAACTTATTTTTTGCCATTTTACGCTTATAACGCTGCTGACATAACTTAATTACATGGCGCTGCTGATCCGGCGTCATGTCGAGCCATCCAAATCGCTCTTCACGCTTGCGCATGCACCCTTGACAGTAACCTTTCTCATCCACAGTACAGACACCGACGCAAGGGCTAGGGACGGAGAAAAACTCTAGCTGCTGCATGTTTCGGTTCCACAACCATTAAGAATATAAATATAATCAAGCACTTCCATAGTGAACTCTCGTAAAGTATGACTCGACGCTGACAAACAGTGTTCGCGATTAAATATACTAAATGAATCGAGTTTAAGTCTGTGTAAAGTTAATAATTCCACTTTTTGGAGTCAATTTATATGAAGCTTAGTTCAAAAGCGTTACTTACCACAATCACGCTTCCTCTTTTGGTCGTTGGATGTTCTCAAATGAAAAGTAATGACAATAGTGATGCAATTACCGCAGCCGATCTGCAAAATCACCGCTGGGAGTTAGTTAACGTTAATGGACAAGATTTTACACCAGCAAACCCTAAACAACGTCCTTTCCTTGAGATCAGCGAAGGATTTCGAGCATCAGGAAGTGCTGGCTGTAATAACTTCATCGGCCAAGCCGAACTGAATGACAACCAATTTCGCATCGATAAAATGGGCATGACAATGAAAATGTGTATTGGTGATGTGATGGATTTTGAGCAAGCGATTTCTCAAGCTTTGCAAAACTGGAGTGATGTCACGCTCACTGCCGATACATTAACCTTGAAAACCGATGTAAACCAACTCACTTACAAATTGAGTGAATTAAAATAATTGACGACAAGGCAGCCACTGGTTGCCTTGTTCTTTTTTACCCTCATCACAGCTTTATTTCTAGATGTTTCAGAAACATACCAAAGTCATTAATTTCCGTCATAATGAATAGAAAGTCAGATTTATTCGGTCTGTCTACTTATAACCTTCATTTTTAGGAACCATTATGACAAGACTGCTGATATTTCTTGCAACATCCCTGTTTTCCCTCTCTGTATATGCGCAAACAAATTGGTCTGAGACACTTCAGCAAGCCAAAGGACAGACGGTCTATTTTCATGCATGGGGCGGAAGTCAGGAGATCAATAACTACATGCGCTGGGTAAGCCAACAGCTAAAGCGTCGCTATAACGTTACTCTCAAGCATGTCAAAGTAACCGATATTTCAGAAACCACGACCCGTCTGATTGCAGAGAAAGCCGCTGGTCAAAACACCGGAGGTAGCGTGGACATGGTTTGGATCAACGGAGAGAACTTCAAATCTATGAAAGACAACAAACTGCTCTACGGACCGTTTGTTGAAACTTTACCTAATTGGCAATTCGTCGATAAAAGCCTTCCTGTAGAAAGTGATTTCTCCGAGCCAACCATGGAATTAGAAGCTCCTTGGGGCGTTGGCCAGTTAGTCTTTATTTATGATGAATTACGCTTGAATAACCCTCCGCAGTCATTTTCTGAACTGTTAAGCTATGCCAAAGCATTTCCAAACCGTGTCACCTACCCTCAGCCTCCAGAGTTTCACGGCACAAGCTTCCTAAAAGCACTACTCATTGAATTAACCGATAATGCCCGAGAACTGGCCCATCCCGTCAGCGATGCCGATTTCGAAAAAGTAACCGCCCCACTTTGGCAATATCTTGATGACTTTCACCTAAGTGCTTGGCGTTCAGGTCAACAATTTCCAACCAGCAGCGCACAAACGATGCAATTGCTCGACGACAACCAAATTGATCTCGCCATCACTTTCAATCCAAACGCGGTTTATTCTGCACAAGCGAATGGAACATTAGCGAAAAGTACACGCGCATATGCGATGCAAGCAGGTGCGCTTACTAACGTGCATTTTCTTGCGATTCCTTGGAACGCTAACGCTAAAGCGGGCGCGCTTGTAGCAATTAATTTCTTGATGGGTTCCGAAGCGCAATCGCGTAAGGGTAACCTCAATGTATGGGGAGACCCATCCATTTTGGAGACCAAGTATTTAACCGGTAGTGCACATCAAACACGTTTATTCAAAGCTATCCCCGAGCCACATCCTAGTTGGCAAGGTGCGCTAGAAGCCGCTTGGAAAACTCGTTACGGTCAATAATGAGCAAATATAACAGCCCCTCATTCATACTGCATTTGGGCTACATTACGGTGATTGTGCTTTGCCTAGCGCCGCTTGCTCCTGGCTTTATCGGCGTGTTAAGTGCAGCGTTCGGCTTTATTCCTGCGATTGGTATGGATCAAATAAGCACTGACGCCTTTTGGAAGATCACGCAGTGGCCTGGCGTCACTCAGTCACTTTTGCTCACTATCATAAGCTCTATTGTCAGCACCTACGGCGCTCTTCTACTGTGCTTTGCCATTTTGCAATCGCTGTGGCTAAGTCGATACTGGCCCAACATTGAAAAGCTGTTGGCGCCTCTGCTCGCGCTTCCGCACGTTGCCTTCGCGATTGGTTTCGCATTTTTATTTGCACCTACCGGGTTTATTGCTCGTTTCATTTACGCCCTATTCGAGTACACGCCAAATGCCTCAGAAGCAACGTCGTTCATACAAGATCCCAATGCTCTAGGGTTAACCATTGCCTTGATGTTTAAAGAGGTCCCGTTTCTACTCTTTATGAGCATTCCAATATTGCAGCAACTGAATGTGCCGAAATTATTTCAAAGCTGCCGCTCTATGGGGTATACGCCCGTACAATTTTGGTGGAAAGCCGTGTTGCCTCAATGGCTGCCTCGTATTCGATTTTCCTTGTTTGCCGTAGCCGCTTATGGCGTCTCTGTAGTCGATTTAGGCTTGATTCTCGGCCCCGTAGCGTCACCAACGTTTGCCGTTGTTGTCTGGCAATGGTTTAACGACCCGGACCTGAATTACTTACCGCAGGCCGCCGCGGGCGCGGTAGTACTTTTTGTGCTGCTGTGTGGGGTGATGGTTGGAATGGTCACCGTTGAAAAACTCATTACGCTAGTCTGGCGTCGCTGGCAATACTCCGGTCGCTTTGGTCTTGCTCTACCAGGAAAGCTATTGATGGCGCTGTGCGCGTCTCTCAGCATTGCCATCATTCCGCTACTTAGTGTATGGATTGTTGCGCAGCGCTGGTCTTTTCCTGACTTAATCCCGTCACAGTTCACCAAGCGATTTTGGGTCAACGAGTGGTTTGGGGTGTATCCGACCCTGTTTACGAGCCTGAGTATTGCCGCAATTTCGGCAACGCTGGCATTAATTCTCGCCATGGTTGCTCAGCAATATCGGTTACGTTCACGCTGGCATTTACCGAGTTATTTGTTTCTTATTCCAATGCTACTTCCACAACTTTCGTTGTTACTTGGCATGCAAGTGACCACGCTATGGCTTGGGGCTCAGCATTACTATCTTTGGGTAATTTGGTCACATCTATTTTTTGTGTTCCCCTTTGTCTATCTTGCGTTGGACGGGCCTTGGCGTAGTTACAACGAGAATTTCTCAAACATGGCTTTAAGCTTAGGTAAATCTCGCTTTTACACTTTTTTATTTATAAAGATGCCATTATTGAAGGCGGCGATTCTCTATGCTTGGGCGTTAGGAGCCAGCGTTAGCCTTGCCCAATACCTGCCGACTCTCATACTGGGCGCAGGAAGAATTACCACCATAACCACCGAAGCGGTGGCACTATCTAGCGGCTTTGATCGCAGGGTCACAGCAATATACGCGCTCTGGCAAGGCTTATTACCACTCGTATTTTTTGCCTTGTCATTGTTACTCAGTCATCGCGGTCATGGTGTGGCTTCAAGCCAAACATCCACCGCACACAAGGATGCTTGTTCGTTATGACGTTCCAGGTTCACCAGCTCAATATCATCCATTCGAATAACCAACAAACACTGTGTCATAACCTAAGTTTTGACGTCTCACCCGGTCAAATACTCTCTTTGATGGGGCCGAGCGGATGCGGAAAATCAACCATTTTAAGTGCGATTGCCGGCCATTTATCTCCTGAATTTGAATGCAAAGGTCATATCGAACTAAATGGTACGAATCTGCTTCCCCTTCCAGCAGAGCAACGTAAGGTGGGAATTTTATTTCAAGATGACCTTTTGTTCCCCCACCTTAACGTATGGGAAAATTTAGCATTTGCGATGCCTAATAATATTAAACGCCATCAGAGAAAACATCGTGCCACGCAAACATTGAAAGCACTCGATTTAATATCGCTTGCAGAATCTTATCCGCAGCAAATATCGGGCGGCCAGCGCGCCCGAGTAAGCTTACTTAGGATGTTGCTTTCCGAGCCAAAGTTAGCGCTTCTTGATGAACCATTTAGCCAGCTCGATAGTGACCTTCGTACCCAATTTAGAGACTGGGTCTTTGGACAATTACAGCAAGCCGCAATACCTACGGTGATGGTCACTCATGACCAGCAAGACATTCCACCGTCTCAACCACTGATGACTTGGCCTTGGGAGGTTAAAAATGCTGGATAGGCATAGCATTAAGGTGATTAAAGCGCCTTTGAACTGGGGAGCGAGTCTATTAGACCAAGCCGGATTTAACGCGAACCAAGTAACGTTGGCGGGTTTCATCATTGGTCTTTTGGTATTTCCAGCTCTGGCGTTAGAACAATATACACTGGCGCTGATTATCATAGTGCTCAATCGTTTATGTGACGGTCTCGATGGGGCGTTAGCACGGCGACAAGGCGTCACTGATGCGGGCGGCTTTCTTGATATTAGTTTGGATTTTCTCTTTTATTCACTCGTCCCGTTCGGGTTTGTTGTTGCCAACCCTGAACTCAATGCCGTCGCTGGAGCATTCATTATTTTCGCATTTATTGGCACTGGCAGTAGTTTTTTAGCCTTTGCGGTGATGACGAGTAAGCGCAATATCGAAAACCCCGTTTATAAAAATAAATCTCTCTACTACATGGGAGGACTAACTGAAGGCACCGAAACCATCGCCTGCTTCGTAATGATGTGTTTGTTCCCTGATTATTTTGCGTTTATCGCCTATCTGTTTGCCACCGCATGCTGGTTTACAACAGCCACTCGGATTTATTCTGGATTCAACACCTTACGCTAAACAATTATTTTAGATCGATGTTTAACTTATATAGCCAGCTATTTTTGCTGGCTTTTTTATTTATATTTATCACTTCTATCCTAGCTCAGTATGACATTTCTTAAAAAGATGCGCAGTCGCAAATAAATAAAATCATTCACTGACAAATTAATCAGAATAAAATTATATCTCGTTAATTGTGTGAAATATGTTCAATTTGACGATCATTATTTTGAACTATCTTTATGTCCGGCGTATTTTTATATGAAACATGGTTTCTATATTTAACGCACACTGTTTTACTAACAAGGAGATAGAACAACCACTAACAACGTCAAACACATTTATAGCAATAATCAAATAACGGAAACGACAATAAATGATGGTCAAGATGTCGTATCATCTTGGTTGGCCGATTTATCATTTATAGAACAATATAATAGGATTTATGATGATAATTCAATTAGATAGACACATACCCATGTCTTTAAAATTCACTGCCCTTGCCGTCTCTCTCGCGGCAACACCTGCACTCGCTGACGGTTTCGCCACTCAAAATGGCGGCACAACGGGCGGCGCTGGCGGGAATGTGGTTTACGCCACTACCGGGACTCAAATCCACCAGGCACTGTGTAATCGTGCTTCCAGTGATACTCCAATTATTATTCAGGTTGAAGGAACAATTAATCACAGTAATACCAGTAAAGTCTCCGGTAATAGCTGTAATACCGCCGAAGATAAAATAGAAATAAAAGAAGTCAGTAATATTACACTGCTGGGTGTCGGTAATGGCGCTTTATTCGACCAACTGGGCATCCATATTCGTGATTCATCGAATATTATTATTCAAAATGTCCATGTTCGGAATGTAAAAAAATCCGGCTCACCAATATCGAATGGCGGTGACGCTATTGGCATGGAAAAAGATGTCAGCAATGTTTGGGTTGATCATGTCACGCTTGAAGCAAGCGGCGGTGAAAGTGATGGCTACGATGCGTTGTTCGATATGAAAAACAACACCAAATACGTCACCCTATCCTACAGTATTTTACGCAACTCTGGGCGTGGCGGGTTAGTAGGTTCAAGTGATAGCGATGATAACAATGGCCCTGTCACTTTCCATCACAACTACTATGAAAATATCAATTCACGTACCCCACTGCTACGTCATGCGACTGCACACTCCTACAACAACTACTACAATGGGTTGATCTCTTCTGGTATGAACCCTCGTATCGGAGGCCGAATTCGCGCAGAAAACAACTATGTGCAAGACTCAAAAGATCCACTTGGTACCTTCTACACCAATGACATGGGTTATTGGCAAGTCAGTGGCAACATTTGGGATAATGTGGTTTGGTCATCACCTGGTGACGATTCTCACCCCGCAGGCCCGAACCCAAGTTCAACCACAACCATTTCGATTCCTTATAACTACTCGTTAGATAACGCCAGTTGTGTACCGACCATTGTTTCACAAACTGCGGGCGCGAATACCGGGTTAGCGGTATCAAATGGAAGCTGTGGCACCACCAACAACGGTATTGTCAATGGGACGTACAAAATTACACCGCTTCATAGTGGAAAAACCATTGATGTTGAAAACTGCGGAACTGAAAACGGTACCAATGTTCAACAATGGGGCTGGTTGAATAACGACTGCCAAAAATTCAATATCTCAAGTGTTGATGGTATCTGGCACCGCATTTCACCGGTAAATGCACCAAACCAAGCGTTGGATGTGTATAACTCGTCAACCAGCAATGGAGAAAATATTATGCTCTATGAATACTGGGCCGGCGCGAATCAACAGTTCCGCTTCCAATCAGCAGGGTCAGGCAAATGGCGTATCATTAACCGCAACAGTGAGCTGTGTTTAGATGTACTCAATGCGTCAACAGACGATGGGGCAAACTTGCTTCAGTACGAATGTACCGCAGGGTTTGAACATCAGATGTTTACGCTTGAACGTCAATAATCAGCTTATACTTAGCGGAAAAAAGCCAGTCTTTCGACTGGCTTTTTTTATTTAAAAATCAGAGCTTTCAAGGCGGATTCACAATCTAAATCAGCAAATTCTGGCGGATTATCCAAACGCTCGATGAACTGCAGTTGCGGCGCTTCTTGCTGCATACTTTCAATCAGAAAATCGCTGCTCACCATGGGTGAATTGACACACGCTAATACCTCCCCCTTCTCAGCCAATAACTCAGGTAATCGACGCAATATACGCTTATAATCTTTGCTCAGCGCAAAGCTTCCTTTTTGAAACGATGGTGGGTCAATCACAATCAGATCGTAAGGACCCGATTTTTTAATTTTTCCCCAAGATTTAAAGATATCATGCGCCAAGAACTTCACTTGATTCAGATTGTGACCATTGAGACGATGGTTTTCACGCCCTCTTGATAGTGATGATTTCGCCATATCAACATTGACGACGTTATCTGCACCACCAGCAATAGCTGCGACAGAAAAACCGCAGGTATAGGCGAAGAGATTTAACACATTTTTATGCTGCGCTTGGCCGCGGACCCAATCACGCCCATACCTCATATCCAGAAATAGCCCGCTATTTTGGTTACGTCCCAAGTTAAGTTGATAGCGTAAACCGCTCTCAGTGACCACAGGTGCCTCTTCTAACTCACCAAACAATACCTGAGCAGGAGCTCCATCCTGATAACGGTGTTGAAGTAACACACAGCGGCCGCCTTTTTGTAACCACAACTCTTGTTGAGTGAAACGCTCAACACCTTGCTGTAATTCGGTGAGAAACCCATCATCGACGGGCTTAAATAGTGAGATGACTAATTGCCCCTGCAGCCAATCACATGTGAGCTGTTCTAGCCCCGGCCAACGTCGTCCTCGTCCATGGAAAAGGCGGCGAACCTCGTCGGGTGCGTGCTCAAGCTGAGAGGTTAAATAGTCAAAAAACACGGGCAATGCGCTTGCTTGCATGAATCGTTACTCTTGTTTTTAGAGATAGCACTATCGGTTAGCTATCAAAATGAATGGATTACAAAGCGGGCCAGTCGAGCTGCCAAGGCGTCAACCATGCGTCTATCGCGCTGCTAACTTCAGTGCTCTGCCATTGCTGACCAAAATCTTGGTAATGTCTTGGATCACACACCAACTCAAGAACTTGCCCTTGATACGTGAAGCACAGGGCAAAAGCATGAAGATAACCACGGTCAGCTTGGCTTGACGGCGAATAAATATGGTCCCCAACAATCGAAGAGCCGAGCGAATTGAGCGCAACACGAATCTGGTGCGTTTTACCCGTATGCGGCTTACAGATAAATACACGCTCACCGGGCCTTCCTGCGACAGACAAAAACTGAGTTACTGCAGGGTTCTCAGTACTCGCAACCAACTTCCACGCTGAGCGACGAGATCGCACCATATCACCGCGAATCAGACCTTGCTTCTTCTTCGGCTTTTTCGTTCCGATAGCCAAATAGAACTTTTGAATTTTTCGCTCAGCAAACAATTGTGATAAACGACGGGCACTGTCATGACTTTTAGCCAAGATCAAAAGGCCTGATGTCATCTTATCCAAACGGTGAACCAAATATAACTTTTGGCACTCAACCGCTTTGGCCACCGAAGACACCAGTACGGTATCTCCGTCATCCTTATGCACAGACACATTCGGGTGTTTATTGATGACAACAAAGTCGGAATGAGAATATACGATGTCAAACATTAAGCCGCTCCAATTAGGTGGCGAAAGTATACCGATTCAAACAGCGAATACCAGAAAACCGCGGCGACTGAAACGCAAAAAGCCCCCTAAAAGGAGGCTTTTCAGACCTGTCATCGTTATAGAATTGAAAATACGAATACCATAACAATGGCAACTGGGCATACAAGGCGCACATACCACGGCCAAATCTTCCAGAACAGACCTTGCTCGATCTCTGGATTGCCCTGCTTAATCTCATTCAGCAAATTGTTACGATGCCAGATCCAGCCAACAAATACAGCCCAAACCGCGCCAAGTAACGGCTGCATGTAGACTGTTGTAAAGGTCGCAACAAAGTTAAATAACGCGCCAAAGTTGAGTGAAATCACAATGCTGGTCAGCATGATCACACCACCGATAAGCCATGTTGCTTTACCACGAGTCATGTTTAATTCATCTTGAGCACAAGACACGGGGACTTCAAGCAGTGAAATCGATGATGTCAGCGCAGCAATCACCATTAAGATAAAAAAGACCGTACCGATAAGAATACCCGCACTGCCCATGGTATCAAACATCGAAGGCAATACTTGGAAGACCAAATCACTTGAGCTAATCAATTCGCCCGCGTTATTAAAAATCTCAACACCATTGTGTTTGGCCACAAACATGGCAGGCAAAATCAACAGCCCAGCCCCAAAGGCAACACCGGTATCAATCGCCGCGACTTGTGCCGCTGTTTTAGGAATATTCACCTCTTTCTTCAAGTACGAGCCATAGGCAATCATCGAGCCAACACCGAGAGAGAGTGAGAAGAAGGCTTGACCTAGCGCATCAACCAATAAAGGTGCGGTGATATGTGAAACATCAGGAATCAGGTACATTTTCAGACCTTCAACCGCACCATCTTGCGTAAAGATGTACACAATCATAATTGCAAACAGCGCAAACAGCATCGGCATCAGACGCGTTGACCACTTTTCAATACCATCAGCCACGCCATTCTTCACAACGTAAATGGTTAATAGGGAAAACAGCACAGACAGTGACACATTACGGCTATCCCCAAAGTTGATTAACCATTCGGAAACCGAAGTCACACCTAACGCTTCAAAAGTGGGTGCTGCTGAAAAGCCCATGAGCCAACCAGCAATAATGGAGTAGAAGCTTAGAAGAAGTGACGCCGTCACCATAGCAATCAAGCCAAAAAAGGTCGCGCCAGCTCGGTTACGTGTCCAGATACTACGTAGTGCAGCGACGGGATTTGACTGACCATGACGACCAATCGTTAACTCTGCGACCAACATTGGAAAGGCGAGCAAAAACACCATCACCAAGTAGATCACCAAAAATGCTGCGCCACCGTTGCTCGCCGCCTTTGTCGGAAAACCCCAAACGTTTCCTAAACCAACAGCAGAGCCTGCTGCTGCCATAATGAACCCTAATCGCGTTGAAAAGTGTTCTCTTGAATTTGTTGCCATAATCGTTCTATTACCACTGTTGTGTTTGCTTTCTGCATTCCCAAAATTAAGTGTAAAATTAAGTGTACACAAAACTGAATTTTGGGGTTACCGCGAAGTGTGGCAAGTAAATCAGTTTATGTTTAGGATTGGAAGCCCAAACGGTATATTTTTTGGTTTTGAACAATATTTTTACTTTTAAATGCTGCCTTTTTGAACACTCATAACGCATCCTTCTCCTTTCTATTTGTTATATACATTTAATCTCTTATTTAAATTTCATGCATATTGGCGCCGTGGCGGTTCCTCTTGTATCAAATTCGTTTTAGTATCTACGTTCCAAACCAATGACCAGGATTTCAAATGGAAAAGTTCTACCATTTCTTAACCTTAGCCGGAATTGTCGTCTACTGGTTGCTGGTTGCAGGTGTCACTTTAAGAGTGGTACTCAAGCGCCGAGCGGTCAGCATCTCTCTCGCCTGGCTAATGATCATCTACATCCTGCCGATTGTGGGCGTGATCTGCTATTTTCTCTTTGGTGAAATGAACCTTGGAAAAAAACGCGCTGAACGTGCAAAAGAGATGTTCGAGCCCTTTGGCCACTGGTTTAACCAACTTAACGATTGTAACGCCCACTCTCCTGAAACCATGGGGCGGCATATCTACAAAATTGACCAACTGTGTAATCACAGATTAAGCCTACCTGCATTAAGTGGAAATACACTGTCTCTGCAAAGCTCACCACAAGATATTTTGCACTCGGTGATCAATGATATTGAGAACGCACAAACGTCGATTCAGATGGTGTTTTATATCTGGCACCCAGGAGGGCTTGCGGATTCCGTGGCGACGGCGCTGATTCAAGCAGCAAAACGAGGGGTAAAAGTTCGATTACTGCTCGACTCTGCGGGCAGCCCTCGCTTTTTCCGAAGCCCTTGGTACACCATGATGCGTGATGCCGGTATTGAGGTATTGCAAGCGTTAGAAGTCAGTCCTTGGCGTATCTTCTTACGTCGTCTTGATCTACGTCAGCATCGAAAGATCATCGTCATTGATGAACTCGTCGCCTACACCGGTTCTATGAATATGGTCGACCCGGCTTATTTCAAGCAAAACTCTGGTGTTGGTCAGTGGGTCGATATCATGGTGCGAGTCACTGGCCCAAGCGTCAACGTGATGTCAGCGATCCATGGCTGGGACTGGGAAGTTGAAACGGGTCGGCGTATGTTACCTTCTCTGCCTGAGTGCAGTGTTGAACCTGAAGAAGTACAAAACCCAATTCAGGTGGTTCCTTCTGGCCCGGGAATGCCAGAATACTTGATCCATCAAGTCCTGACCTTAGCCATCAACCAAGCCAATGAATCGGTCCGTATCACAACACCTTATTTTGTCCCTAGCGCCGATTTAGTTGAAACCTTAAAAATGACAGCGCAGCGTGGCATCGAAGTAGAACTGATTATCCCCCATAAAAATGATTCAATGATGGTGCAGTGGGCATCTCGCGCGTTTTACACTGAATTGATGCAAGCGGGTGTGAAAATCTATGAATTCTATGGTGGCCTTCTGCACACTAAATCCGTGGTCATTGATCACCAGTTTTGTTTAGTTGGGACCGTCAACATGGATATGAGAAGCTTGTGGCTTAACTTTGAGCTCACGCTCGCCATTGACGACGAAACCTTTACGCAAGAAATGTATGAACTTCAACAAAGCTATATCGAACAGTCATACCGTGTTGATTTTACTGAGTGGCAGAAACGTAGCTTGTATTCTCGTTTCTTAGAACGGGTTTTCTATCTTTTTAACCCATTATTGTAATTTATTGGTCTAAATCGCCTTATTCAGTATTTTTTTATCTGAGATATAAGAAATTGACAGGCTAACAAACGTACAGTTAACGTTTTTTGCCCTTGATATTCAAGCGTTCACATGATTTAAATAAGCAATAACGTTAAGACAAGGAACGCTTATGTCGCAAGACAAACAAACCAAATTAATTACTGCGGGCCGCAACAAAAAATGGACTCATGGCGGAGTGAACCCACCCGTACAACGTGCGTCTACCGTCGTTTTTGACACGGTCGCGGATAAAAATTACGCAACCATCAACCGCGCGAATAAAACCCTCTTTTATGGACGTCGCGGCACGACAACCCACTTCGCATTCCAAGAAGCGATGACAGAGATTGAAGGTGGCGCTGGATGCGCGTTATTCCCTTGCGGCACTGCGGCAATCTCCAATACGCTACTGGCTTTTGTAGAGTCTGGCGATCATATTTTAATGGCTGATACCTGTTACGAGCCTACTCGTGATTTTTGTGAAAAAATCCTTAAAAAAATGGGTATCGAAACCACCTATTACCCGCCGATGATAGGGGCTGATATTGAAAGCTTGATTCAGCCGAACACGAAAGTCCTATTTTGTGAATCACCGGGCTCTATCACAATGGAAGTGCAGGATATTCCGACTCTTTCACGTATCGCCCACGACAATGACATTATTGTCATGTTGGATAATACATGGGCTGCGGGGGTGAACTTTTCCCCGTTTGATCATGGCGTCGATATCTCGATTCAAGCAGCGACCAAGTATATTGTCGGTCACTCCGATGTCATGCTGGGAACCGCTGTTGCGAGCAGTGAATACTGGGATCAACTGCGTGAACAAGCTTACTTAATGGGCCAGTGTATTTCTCCTGATGACGCGTATTTAGGATTACGTGGGCTGCGCACGCTGGACATCCGCCTACAGCAGCATGCGCAGAGCAGCTTGAAAATTGCCAAGTGGCTACAAACGCGCCCTGAAGTCGACCATGTGCGCCACCCTGCGCTCGACACTTGTCCCGGTCACGAATTTTTTGAACGGGATTTTACTGGCGGTAACGGGCTGTTTTCCGTTGTATTGAAAACCAGCGAACCTCGCGCCACCACCGCATTGCTTGACGGTATGAAGCATTTCAGTATGGGCTACTCTTGGGGCGGGTTTGAAAGCCTGATTTTGGCCAACGAACCCAAAAGTTTCAACAGTCTGAGGACAGTCGCTAACCCAGGCTTTGAAGGCACCTTGATTCGTCTACACATTGGGCTTGAAAATGTGGATGACCTCATCGCGGATCTTGAAGCTGGACTAAGCCGTTATAACGCGGTGATCCTTGAAAAAGAATCGAGCGCCTCTTAACGGCGTCTTTTGAGAAGTAAAAAGTCTGCCCGTTGGCAGACTTTTTTGTTTCTTACCATCTCAATAACAAATTAGCGATGCTTTTTAGGGCAATCAATAAGGTGATCATTCACCATGCCAGTGGCTTGCATTAACGAATAGCAAATCGTCTCACCAACAAATTTGAAACCGCGCTTTTTTAAAAATTTGCTCATCGCTTTTGAGGTGGGTGTTGATGCAGGCACTTGAGACATCGATTCCCAATGGTTAATCAACGGTTGGTTGTCGACAAATTGCCACAATGCATTGGAGAGTGAGCCATATTCTTGAATCAATTCGAGCGTCGCCCTAGCATTAGTAAACACCGAAGCAATTTTCCCGCGATGTTTGACAACATCAAATTGCTCAATAATGACTTCAACATCGTGCTCACCTTTTTGTGCCAGTTGGGCAATATCATAATCAAGAAAGGCCTGACGATACCCTTCACGCTTTTTAAGAATCGTGATCCAGCTTAACCCTGCTTGAGCTCCCTCAAGTGTCACAAACTCAAACAAGGTGCGATCATCATATACGGGAACGCCCCACTCTCTATCATGATATTCTCGCTCTAGAGGGTGATTAAGCGCCCATGCGCAAATGTTTGTCTCCGTCATGATGTTCGTCCTAATGTCAGCAGAATTGGCGCAAAAAATACAAAGGCGCTGCTAAGCCTATCGCTCGCAGCGCCGAATATTTTAACGTACCGCCAATTTGACGCTATCACAAATTTTTGAATTCGCGATTAACCTTAAACGATTCTGACGTCACATACGCTTCCATCGTCTTTACGCGCTGTTCAATCTGCTCAAAATCTTGCTCCAACGTTGAGAGCAACTCACTGACGCCAAGCCCCGATTGCCATGGCTTGTTTTTAAGCGTGTGCTCACGTGCCGTTTGGATATTTTTCTGATACGTTGGAGGGGTCTTCTCCAGCATAAACGTCATCGCGAAGTAGACCAAGACAACCAGAAAACTGCCCCCTAGCAAGAACGCAGATATCACCAATATACGAACAATCCAAACTTCCATGCCAAAGAAATTGGCTAACCCAGCGCAGACCCCAGACAGTTTGCCATTCACCGGATCGCGATACAGATCAGTCATAACGATTCCTCCAGCTTGGCGATTCTGCATCTAAAATACGCTCTAGGGTTTCAACGCGCTGTTGCAACCCTCGCGCCTTTTCCGTTAACTGATCTAACCGCTCGTGCTCTTCTCCAGAGAGGCTATGGCTCATTTTACGTTTGCTACGATAGTGTAAAATTAACCACAAAGGGGCCACGAAAATTAAAAAAACAATCAATGGACCGGAAAACAAAACCGAAGACATTTTTATCGCTCCTTATACAGCCCACAAGTGAGCCCGTTATTATTGGCAGAGAGTTTACATACGACCTTATTGCTGCTTATTTTCCATATCCGCTTTAAGCTTTGCGAGTTCTTTTTCAATCTCATCTTGCGCTTGAAGCTCAGCGAACTCTTGGTCGAGCGATTTACCTTGACCGCTATTGGAGTACAAATCTGCCTCAGCTTCTAACTCATCAATTTTACGTGAGTACTGATCAAATTTTGCCATGGCTTCATTGGTTCGTGCAGTGTGCAGGTGCTTTTGCACATCCCGACGATTTGAAGCCGCTTGATTACGAATAGCGAGTGCTTGTTGCTTGGCGCGAGTTTCGGTAATTTTACTTTCCAGCTTACTGATTTCACTGGTCAATTTTTCTATCGTTTCCTCGACAAGTGTTTGCTCAGTATGAAGACCTTTGAGGACATCTTGTAATTTTTGCTTTTCAATCAGCGCTGCGCGAGCCAAATCTTCTCTTTGCTTGGTCAATGCCAGTGTCGCTTTTTGCTGCCATTCCTCAACTTGAGATTCAATTGCTTCGACTTTGCGAGCCAGCTCTTTTTTATCAGCAATCGCTTTTGCAGAGTTGGTTCTTACTTCAACAAGGGTATCTTCCATCTCCTGAATAATGAGACGAATCATTTTTTCAGGGTCTTCTGCTTTATCAAGTAGCGCACTAATGTTGGAATTGATGATATCGGTAAATCGAGAAAAAATGCCCATGTGACACTCCTTTATTAACAAAATTGGTGAGCGCGAATTGCGGCTCGATGAGTATGGTTAATCAACAAACGTGCCAAGATTAAATCCAATACAATTCAATAAGTTAAAAAATAGGGTCTTGTGCTCAGACAGAAAGCGTGATGAATTTAACCGATAGTAGGCGAAATTAACCAACTCTAAAGGTGCGCAATGCAACAGAATTTAATTGGGCAATCCCCGGCGTTTCTCTCTGTGCTTGATAAAGTCTCAAAACTGGCCGCTATTGAACGCCCGGTTTTGATCATTGGCGAACGAGGCACCGGAAAAGAGTTGATTGCTCAGCGACTTCATTATCTGTCGGCACGTTGGGACCAGCCTCTTATCTCTCTCAATTGCGCTACCCTAAGTGAAGGTTTGATCGATTCGGAATTATTTGGTCATGAGTCAGGGGCATTTACTGGCGCTCGAGGTCAACATAAAGGGCGCTTCGAACGCGCAGAAGGAGGCTCTCTTTTTCTTGATGAGCTGGCTACATCGCCATTGCTGGTTCAGGAAAAACTACTTCGAGTGATTGAATACGGCGAATATGAGCGGGTTGGCGGTGATAAGTCGATGAGCGCGAATGTACGTCTTATTTGTGCAACCAATGCTAATTTGCCTGAAATGGCCAGCCAAGGCGAATTTCGCGCCGATCTGCTTGACCGCTTAGCGTTTGATGTCATTCAATTACCACCACTTCGCCACCGCACAGAAGATATTCTATTGCTTGCCGAACACTATGCCATTCGCATGTGCCGAGAAATCGGATTAGAGTATTTCGCTGGGTTTTCGCTTTCCGCTCAAAACGCCCTACTCAGTTACCATTGGCCAGGCAATGTGCGTGAGCTAAAAAATGTCATCGAGCGCGCGGTCTATCAGCACGGTCAGCAACAAACGCCTATTGATACCTTACAATTCAATCCGTTTGAGGTGGAATGGCACCCTGACAAACAAACACCACAGCAAAAAGTGGAACAACCCAAACAGCCACTCAGCAAGCTTGAATTTCCTATCGATTACAAAACTTGGCAAGCAGAACAAGATATCGAGTTACTCACACATGCCATGCAACAAGCCAAATTTAATCAGCGTAAAGCGGCTGAGCTGTTAGGACTGAGTTACCATCAATTTCGCGGAATGATTAGAAAGTATCAGCTCACTAACCTATCTTAAACTAAAAGGTTTTCCGTTTTTCATTTGGTTCACAATAGCAAAAATGGTAAATTACTCTGATCCAAAGGCATCTGGAATTCATGCCTTATGTCTTGTTTAAATGAATTTGAGCTCTCTATGAAAGCTTTTGTAAAACTGACGCTAAGTATTTTTAGCCTTAGCTTGCTCGCTGGTTGTGGTAAAGAGATTGACCATAGTGAAATCAGAAAAACTGGCTTTGTGTTTTGTGGCCAAGCTGGTCCGGAAACCTTTAATCCACAACTGGTCGACAGTGGCATTACATCGGAAACCTTGAGCCCTCAACTCTTCGATACATTATTAGTGCTCGATCCCACGTCTTATCAGCCACAACCCAATATTGCCACTAAGTGGACAGTGAATGATGCGGGTACTGAATATACGTTTACCCTACGTAATAACGTGCAATTCCATCACACCGCCTGGTTTACGCCGACTCGTCCATTAAATGCCGATGACGTGGTGTTTAGCTTTAAACGCATCATTGATGAAAATCATCCTTTCCACCATACTGGCAATGCCACTTACCCTTGGTTTTACGGCATTGATTTTCAAAATTTGGTGACCAAGGTAGAAGCGCTATCTGAACATCAAGTTAAGTTCACACTTAGTCGCCCAGATAACAGCTTTTTATCAAATATCGCGACCAGCCACGCCGTCATTCTCTCCAAAGAGTATGCGACGCAATTGGAATTACGCGACGAAAAACCGCAACTTGATGAAAAACCCGTCGGCACTGGGCCTTTCTATCTAGAAGATTACCAAGCCAACGACTTAGTTCGCCTCAAACGTCACAACCGCTATTGGAAACAACCTGCCTTGATGCAGCAAGTGGTGTTTGATATTTCTCACCGAGGTACTGGCACACTGGCGAAATTACTGCGTAACGAGTGTGATGTACTGAGTTCCCCGATTTCGAGCCAGATTCCGATCATTGAAGCCAGTGATAACATTGAATTGACGGCCAAACCAACCATGAACGTTTCGTTTATTGCGGTTAATACCTCACACCCTGCGCTCAATGATGTTCGCGTGCGTAAGGCGTTAAACTACGCCATTAATCGTCAAAACATTCTCGATTCGGTGTACTACGGTACCGGCACTCAAGCCTATTCATTACTTCCGCCCGATTCTTGGGCCTATCAACGTGAAAATACCCAAATTCGCTACGACCGGAATTATGCAATTGGTTTACTGCGTGAAGCAGGTTATGAGCAAGGGTTAGAGCTGACAATGTCTGTGCCTTTGGAACCTCGATCTTATAACCCAAGCCCGAGAAAGACTGCTGAGCTAATTCAATCAAACCTTGCGGATGTTGGTGTGCAGCTACGTATCGTGACAGACGACCGTTTTGACCGCCAGCAATCACTGCAAACCAATAGCGACCTGTATCTCACTGGGTGGATTGCCGATACTGGCGACCCAGATAACTTTTTACGCCCGCTGCTCTCTTGTTACTCACACAACGCAGGCGTTAATATTGCAGTCTGGTGTAACCCAGATTTTGATTTCCTACTCGATCTCGCGTTAGAAGTCGATAAAACGCGTTACCGCATTAACTTGTATAAACAAGCTCAAAACATACTGAACGAGAGTTTTCCGGTGATACCACTCAGTCACGGCATGCAATTTCGCGCCCATTCAAAAACACTAACGGGTTTCCGCGTCAGCCCTTTCAACGCTCAGCCGTTTGATTTGGTAGAGAGGGTTAAATAAATGGTTTTGTACGCTATTCGACGTTTTAACCTGTTTATTATCACCTTGCTGATATTGACCGTGGTCGGTTTCAGTTTGCTGCGACTCGACCCAAGTTCACACTGGAATGAAATTGGCTTCTGGCAAGGTTGGTCAAGCTACCTCGGTGAACTGCTGCAGCTAAATTTCGGCGTGAATAAAAATGGCGTGGCGATCGTTGACGAACTCAAAGTCGTCTTTCCAGCAACGCTTGAGTTATGTTTGATTGCGTTTGTTATGTCGCTGTTGGTGGGCATTCCACTTGGTACCATTGCCGGCATGAAGCAAGGTAAATGGATTGATAATATTATTTCATTCATTTCGATGTCCGGTTACTCGACGCCCATCTTCTGGTTTGCGCTGATGATGATCATGTTCTTCTCACTCAAATTCGAAGTTTTTCCTGTCTCTGGCCGTTATGATCTCCTCTACGACTTCAAACACGTCACCGGTTTTTCGATCATTGATGCCTTTATCTCCGAGGGTGAATACCGCGCCCACGCGTTAAAAAGTGTTATCGAACATTTAATGTTACCGTGTCTGGTTTTAGCACTGACGCCAACCACCCAAGTGATTGGTCAGATGCGAACTGCAGTTGCTGAAGTGATGCGTCAAAACTACATTCGCGCCGCGCGTATTAAAGGTCTCTCGACGTACGAAATTGTCACTCAACATGTGCTTAGAAACGCGATTCCGCCGATCATCCCTAAAATTGGGGTTCAACTGTCGACCATGATAACCTTAGCGATTATGACCGAGTCGATTTTTAACTGGCCCGGCATTGGACGCTGGCTCCTTGATGCTTTAGCCAACCAAGATTATGTTTCGATTCAAGCGGGCGTGATTGTCGTTGCCACACTGGTTTTAACCGCCAACATACTCTCCGATTTGATTGGCGCCATCATCAACCCATTGGTGAGAAAGGAATGGTATGCTAACAAATAGTGTTTACCAGGAAGAGCATATTCCCACTCAGTTTGAGCGATTTTGGCGCAGCTATCGTGCCAATAGCATGGCGATGTTTGCGCTGTGGTGCTTAGTCCTTATTGTGCTGATCACGCTTGCCGCACCGTGGATTGCTCCTAATGATCCGCAGATGCAGTCAGGTGAGCTTTTACTGCCGCCATCTTGGAATCCTGCGGGTACCGTCGATTACTTTTTGGGCACCGATGACTTGGGCCGCGATATTTTGTCGCGTTTAATTGATGGTTCACGCCTAACCTTTGGCGCCGCCGTCATTATCACCGCGGTTGCAGCATTACTGGGTTGTTCGATCGGCATTTTAGCGGGCATGACCAAGGGCTTGCTGTCGAGCACGCTAAACCACCTGCTCGATACGGTAATGTCTATTCCTTCATTGCTGCTGGCGATCATTTTTGTCGCTTTCCTCGGCTTTGGGGAATTTAATATCTTACTGGCGATAGGCCTTGCGCTGATTCCGCGTTTCATTCGCTCGGTCTATTTGGCCGTGCACCGTGAAGTAGAGAAAGATTACATCATGGCCGCCCGCCTAGATGGCGCCAATGATCTCTACCTACTGTGGAACTCGATTTTCCCCAATATTTTGGTGGTCATTGCCTCAGAAATCACCTTGGGTTTAACCATTGCCATACTCGATATCACTGCACTTGGTTTTTTGGGTTTGGGTGCCCAAGCCCCAAGTACCGAGTGGGGAGCGATACTCGGTGACTCTGTTGAACTTATTTACTTAGCGCCGTGGACAGTAACGCTTCCGGGGCTCGCCATCATGTTTACCGTAATTATCATCAATTTAGTTGGTGAAGGCGTCAGACGCGCGCTAAACGCAGGAATCGAATAATGGCATTGTTGGATATTCGTCATCTGACGATAGAAATTGAAACCCCACAAGGCTTGATGAAAGCGGTTGACCGAATGAGCCTAACCATGACCGAAGGCGAAATCCGTGGGCTGGTTGGTGAGTCTGGATCGGGCAAAAGTTTGGTTGCCAAAGCCATTGTTGGCGTGATGAAAGATAACTGGCGCGTGTCGGCTGATCGCATGCGCCTAGGCAACATTGATTTATTGCAGCTCACTCCCCGCGAACGCCGCCGTGTGATTGCTCGCGACGTCGCCATGATTTTCCAGGAGCCATCAACCTGTTTAGACCCTTCGGAAGAAGTGGGCCGTCAGCTTATTGAATCCATTCCATCACGCGCGTTTGCTGGCAAGTGGTGGCAACGTTTTAAATGGCGTCGGAAACAAGCGAAAGGATTATTGCATAAAGTGGGCATCAAAGATCACCATCGCATCATGAAAAGTTATCCGTATGAGTTAACCGATGGTGAATGTCAAAAAGTCATGATTGCAATGGCGATTGCGGCTAAACCCAAACTTTTGATCGCCGATGAGCCAACGAACGACCTGGATCCAATCACCCAATCGCAAATTTTGCGCTTGCTTAGTCGTATGAATCAGATCGACAACACCACAATTATGCTGGTTGGACATGACTTAACCACCATCACCCAATGGGCAAACCGCATTACGGTTATGTATTGTGGGCAGTCGGTGGAATCGGCAGACACAAAAAAGATCATGGCAAAACCTAAGCATCCTTATACTGCGGCGTTACTCAAAGCGATGCCCGACTTTGACGAAAGTATCCCTCATAAGCAGAAACTACAATCGCTGCCTGGCTCGATTCCACCGTTGCAGCACCTGCCGATTGGTTGTCGTCTAGGCCCACGCTGCCCTTATGCTCAACGCCAATGTGTGGAGAGCCCGCGTACTCAGCGTATTAAAAATCATAAGTTTGCCTGTCATTTTCCTCTCAATACTGAAAAGAAGGTCAGTGACAAAAAAGTTAGCGATAAAAAAGCGATTGAAAAACGCGGCATGGGTAAAAAGCCTCTAGAGAGTAAGCCGGTCAGCGATAAAGCCATAACGGAGAAAGGTGTATGAGCAGTCTGTTAGAAGTCGCGGGGTTATCCAAAGATTTCATTACCCGCCCCGGCTTATTTCGTAAGCAAATTCATCACGCAGTCAAACCCGTCAATTTCAGCTTAGATGCTGGACAAACCATTGGTTTCATTGGCCAAAATGGCTCTGGCAAATCAACAGTGGCACGCATGTTAGCGGGAGTCATTGAGCCATCATCAGGTGAGATTCGCGTGAATGGTGAGCTGCTTGAGCATAAAGATTATTCGACACGTTGTAAGCTGATTCGAATGATATTTCAAGATCCCAATACTTCGCTCAATCCACGAATTCAAATAGGTCGAATCCTTGAAGGACCACTGATTCGAAACACCAGTATGAGCCACGAAGCCCGGACGAAACGGGTCAAAGAGACCTTACTTCGAGTGGGCTTGCTGCCTGAACATGCTTACTTTTATCCACAAATGCTCGCCACAGGTCAAAAACAGCGTGTGTGCTTAGCTCGAGCTTTAATTCTTCAGCCATCGATCATCGTTGCCGACGAAGCCCTTAATGGTCTCGATATGGCCATGCGTTCGCAGATTCTTAACCTCTTTTTAGAGCTACAGGAAGAAATGGGTGTGTCTTTTGTCTATGTTTCACAGCACATTGGAGTGATTAAACACATCACCGATAAAGTGATGGTGATGCACGAAGGCAAAGTGGTGGAAGCCGGTGCGACAGCAGAAGTATTAGCCAACCCTCAGCACCCTATTACCCAACGAATGATTGATAGCCACTTCAATAAAGCACCAATGGTGAAATAAGCATTTCCCCTACTCCTTAGCATATAAGCGTCCACATTAAACCGCGCCCAAGTCACTGTCCTTGGGCGCTTTGCCATCCGCACTATCACTCATAGTTATGAACTGATGAAACTCAGCCATCAACCCAATGGTCGACTTTCATCAATTTGTGATTGAGCCGATAGATTCGCCATTCCTCGCCGTTCGTTTTGTGAACTATTTGTCTTTTCTATATAACAACCATTCTCAGCTAATATTATTAGTAATAGTATTATTCAAAACAATAAAACCTCATAAAAACCCTACAAAGAACCGAACAAGGAAGAACCTATGGCTTCATCAATTGAGATCAAAAATCTAACCAAAGCGTTTGATGGCTCAAAGGTTTTAGACGACATTACCTTCCATATCAACGAACGAGAATTTATCGTTTTCCTTGGTCCATCTGGCTGTGGAAAATCGACGCTACTTCGCATGATTGCCGGACTTGAGAATTTAAGCGACGGTGAAATTTGGATGGATGGCCATCGTCTCGATACCTTAGCCCCTGGCAGTCGCAATATCTCTATGGTTTTTCAAAGTTATGCGCTTTATCCGCACATGACCGTCGAAGAAAATATGACCTTTGGTTTAAAAAACATAGGTACAGAAAAAGCAGTGATCAACAAGCGCGTTGGCGAAGCATCGCGCATCTTAGAAATAGAACATTTACTGAAACGCAAACCGGCAGAATTGTCGGGCGGGCAACGTCAACGGGTAGCGATTGGGCGAGCGATTGTTCGTGAGCCAAGCGCCTTTTTGTTTGATGAGCCACTGTCAAACTTGGATGCCGCGCTTCGCAGCCGAACTCGTATCGAATTGGCTCAACTTCACCAACGCGTCAACGCAACGATGATTTACGTGACTCACGATCAAGTCGAAGCGATGACATTGGCCGACCGAATTGTGGTACTCAATCAAACCAAGATAGAACAAATTGGTACGCCAATCGAAATCTATCAGCGCCCAGCGAGTAAATTTGTCGCGGGTTTTGTTGGCTCTCCTGCGATGAACTTCTTACCCGTCGAGCGTCTTGTTTCACAACATGACCGAGCACTCATCCATGTGGATCCATTTGAGCCTTTAGCAACCACAGTCAGTGCAGATGCCCTGCCATTTGATGATAAGTTTGAAATGGGTATTCGCGCTGAAGATATTTACGTGACGGCTGCAGATGCTCGCTGCCACGCCACCGGTGTGGTCAACTTTATTGAACGTCTCGGTGACAGAACCTTGGTCTACGTTGAACTCTCTACCGGGCAAATGATCATCGCCGAAGCAAGCAGTAAAGAGCTTATCGAACTTAACCAAGCGATTGGATTGAACATTGACCTTGAGTCTATACATTTGTTTGACTCACAAGGCCGTGCCTACCACGGAGGCCGAGTATGATTCAGGAAGCGAGGTCAGCTCGAGAGCGTTGGGGGAACTTTTTGTTTGTTACCCCTTACTTATTTGTGTTTGTCACCATGATTGCCATTCCACTCGTTTGGGGTATTCATCTTAGCTTTCAAAAGGTGGATTTATTTGGTCCTGGGCAATTTGTCGGGCTCAGTAATTACGAGCGCCTATTTAGCAATAAAATCTTTTTGCAAACCGTCTGGAATACGTGTTACTTCGTCTTGTTTACTGTGCCTATTTTGGTGGTTATCGGCCTGCTACTTGCGTTGGCGCTCAACCAACAAACGCGCACTGCCAATGTGCTACGCGGGATTTTCTTTGCATCGACGATTCTATCGGTCACCGTTGTCACTCTTATTTGGCGAATTATTTTTATCCCCAATGATGGCTTTATGGCGATGGTTTTCCGTTGGTTTAACCTTGAACCGATTCCGTTCTTATCTAGCCCAGATTGGTCATTGCACTCGATCGGTATTGCCACCATTTGGTGGTGTCTCGGTCTGCCGATGATTTTATTCACTGCAGCGTTACAGCAGATTCCAAAAGAGCTGTACGAAGCGGCTCAACTCGATAATGCCAGTAAATGGACGACGTTTCGCCGTATTACACTGCCATCGATAACTCGCACCATCATATTGGTGACTATCATCGAAATTGTCATGCAATTTCAACTGTTTGGTCAGGCACTATTGATGACCAATGGAGGCCCCAACAACTCATCGCGTTCGATTGTCATGTTCATATATGACGCGGGCTTCCGTCGCTGGGATATCGGTATGGCTGCGGCTGCATCACAAATATTGTTTGTGATTATTCTAATCGCCGCCCTTGCGCAATTTGCCATGAGCCGTAAGAAGGGATAAGGATTATGAGCGAAATGAGAGTTTCATCTGCACCACGCGTGCCATCGTCTGACCAGCCTCAGACTCATACATATAACCCAAATAAACATAAAACATCCAAAGCCATTTTGTGGCTCACCATCGTGATGTCTTTCATTATGCTGGCGCCATTTTTATGGATGGTTGGGTTAAGTCTTAAAAACAACCAAGAACTTATGCTTGGAACGGATGCGGTATTTCGCTTCCCGTATACGCTGCAAAACTACGTGGATATTTTCCACAACTCGTCGGTCTTTCAATGGCTAATGAACAGTTTAGTCGTATCCGGCTGCATGACACTGGGGGTACTCGTACTATCGTCATTGGCCGGATACGCTTTTGCTCGCTTGGACTTTCCATGCAAAAAAGTCCTGTTCGTCATCGTGTTGATGGGACTTGCTGTCCCAGAACAAGCGGTAATCATTGCGCGCCACCAGCTATTTAGTGAAGTTCAGCTGCACAACACCTATTTAGGCTTAATTCTTCCTGGGCTTTCTGCGCCGTTTGGCGTGTTCCTTATGACTCAGTTTTTTAAAGCAATCCCCAAAGAGATCGATGAAGCAGCAATCATGGATAACGCCTCTAAATTTAAGATATTTTGGAAAGTTTTACTGCCATTGACCGTTCCAGCTCAGGCAACATTGGCCATTTTGACCTTCTTAACATCGTGGAATGACTATTTCTGGCCGCTAATTTCTGCGACCGATAAGTCAATGTATACCATCACCATTGGTATCGCTTCGTCGCAAACCAACTTTGCACAAAGTGAAGGCTTAGGCTTTTTGAGTTCACAAGCCATCTTCTCGGCGATTCCGATTATCTTGGTTTACATCTTCTTCCAAAAACACATTGTGACAGCCGTTGCTGGCGGCGCAGTCAAACAATGATGACAAGCAAATAATAATTAACACGCTCTGCTGTTTGAGCACCCAAAACGTGAATGCCTATCATCACTGGTAGGCAAAAATTAACGATAACAAAAGGCTTTGCTATGAAAACCTACTTATCAACTCTGTCACTCGCAGTCGGCTGTTTGCTCTCTGCTGGCGCCGTACAAGCCAAAACCGACCTCAATATTCAGCGATTTTTTGGGGCGTGTGAAGCAGAGTATGGTCAATCGACTGATGTGGCTTCATCAAGCGGTGAATGCGGCATCATGACGACCTTACTCAATAAATTCGACAAAGAAAATCCGGATATTGAAGTGCATGTCTCTACCGTAGAATGGCCAGGATATGATCAGCTCACCGCGCAAATGGCATCACGTACGCCGCCAGATGTGGTCACCATGCATAACTCGGTTATCTCTGATTATCAATCACGTAACTTAATCGTGCCTATTGATGACTTTCTGACCACAGCCAACATTGATAAGTCGACGTTTACGCCAACCGCCACCAATGGCGTGACGCGTGAAGGACATTTCTATGGCCTGCCGATTGATACTTGGACCATGCTGTTTCACATCAACATGGACTTGATGAAACAAGCCAAATTAGTTGATGACGCAGGTAACGCTATTTTGCCCAACTCGCCAGAAGAATTACTGGCTCAAGCAAAGCAGTTTAAAGATGCCACAGGCAAACCGTATTTCATTCAAATCTTATCCAATGAAACCGCGGCCTATGCACGCATGTTCTACACCTACATGTTCCAGCAAAACAGCGGCTTCTTTGATGATGCGAACAAAATCTCTTTGCAAACCCCAGAAGCCAAAAACATCGTCAATCTGTTCAAGACCATTTATGAGCAAAACCTGACGACCAAAAATATGGACTACCCTGCTACGGTCTCAGCATTTAGTAATGGTCAGGGCGGAATCTTACTCAATGGTAACTGGCTACTTGGTACCTATGATGAACAATCGCACCAAGAAAGCAGCCCACTGTACAACAGCTATGATGTTGCCCCCTACCCGATGCTGTTTGATGGCGCAAAAGCCCATTATGTGGATGGTCACTCTTGGGTTGTACCGAATCAACGCCGCTCTGATGAAAAAGATGCCGCGATTGCAAAACTATTTAAATTCTTTGCAGACAATGACATAGAATGGTCGCGTACCGGTCATTTACCGAGCGTTGCGAGTGTATTGGATGATGATCAATTCTTGTCACTTCCTCATCGTCAAGAGATTCTGTCGATCACCCAGACAGGCCGCGGACTGCCTGCTGGCGTTAAACGTCAATGGGCGATTCAAGACATTATTGGCGAAGAACTGGCTGCCGCAATCATGGGCAATAAACCCGTTGATGAAGCGTTAGCGGATGCGGAAAGCCGCATCAACGATATGCTCGCAAACCTCTAAATCCATGTTCATATAATACGATTAACAGAAGTAGAGCTATGCGTAAGAAAAAAGTCACAATGTTAGATATCGCCACTGCGGTTGGCGTTTCACAACCCACCGTATCAATTATTTTAAACGGCTCTGACAGCGTGAAAATATCGCAAGAAACTCGCGATAAAGTGATCAATAAAGCGAAAGAGTTGGGCTATAAAATGCGCGCCCACATTTATCACGCTCAATCACATCGGCGCATCGCTCTACTGGTTAATAGCATGAACATGCATGACCCTTTCATTAATGCGCTTAGCGCTGCGAAAGTACGTGCATGGGAACTGGACGCTATTTTGACAGTTTTTGACTACGAAGATAACGAAGAGCTAAAAACCTGCATGCTAGAGACCATCTTAAACGGTAATTTTGATGGTTTAATTTACGCGTTAAATACACCCACTGAAATCGATGATGCGCTGCCCACCTCTTTGCCCGTATTAATGCTCAATTGCACACATACCGCAAAAACGTCGACCATTCCAAGTGTCGTAACCTCGGATTTTCTTGGTGGTTACCACGCGGCCCAACACCTGATTGACAGCGGTTATCAACGCATTGCGATGATAACGGGTGAAAGTTGGGCAGACTCCTCTGTTCAACGCCTTCGTGGATTTCGCCAAGCGATGACCAATGCAGATCTTCCTATCAATGAAGCTTGGATCAAACCAGGAAACTGGTCCGTAAAACAAAGCTATCTAGAAACCCAAACACTGCTCAACGCTCGCGTTCGACCGGATGCGATTTTTTGTGCTAGCGACTTAATGGCCTTAGGCGCATACCAAGCCATTACTCACGCAAACCTAACGATTCCTGAGGATATCGCCGTCATTGGCTACGATAACCAACTTTTAGCCAGCCAACTGACGCCCTCTCTCTCGTCGGTCGACCTTCCCTACGATGAAATGGGCCGTGTCGCCGTCGAAACCTTGCTGTCCCCGACATCACCTGAACTGCTTTTGATGAAAATAGAAGGTGAATTAGTGTGCCGAGAGTCCACTTAATGTCGGAATTACTTTTATAGAAACAAACCATGATTTCATGGCTAGGAGCCCCAATGAGTTTAACCAACCCATTCATTGAACAACGTGCAGACCCATTTGTGTATTTGCACAGCGACGGTTATTACTATTTCACGGCGTCAGTCCCTGAGTATGATCGCCTTGAACTTCGCCGCGCTCAAGACTTGGCCGAGCTGGCCACGACCAATGAGATCGTTGATGTATGGCACAAACCCAGTAGCGGGCCATATTCAGACCTAATTTGGGCACCAGAGATTCACTATATTGACGGCACGTGGGCTATCTATTTCGCCGCCGCGCCAAACCGTGAAATTGTCGATAATGCTTTTCAGCATCGCATGTACGCCATCACGACTCAAGCCGATAACCCGTTAGAGGGTCAATGGAGCGAACCCACTCAAGTCGATAGCGGGCTCGCCAGTTTTTGTTTAGATGCCACGTGTTATAAACATAACGGTCAATGGTATTACATCTGGGCGCAGAAAGATGCGGTGATTCCAGGTAACTCCTGCTTGTATATCGCCACGATGGATTCACCAACACATTTGTCAAGCGAACCTGTGCTATTAACCAAACCGGAATTTGATTGGGAAGTGCAAGGCTTTTTGGTCAACGAAGGCCCAGCAGTCTTACATCGTCACGGACGTATCTACCTAACGTACTCAGCAAGTGCAACCGATGAACGTTATTGCATGGGGTTACTGTCTATTGATGAAAATGCTGACTTATTGGACGCTTCCAATTGGCACAAAGCGCTGTCGCCGATTTTTGTCACCGATGAAGAGAAGCACATCTATGGCCCTGGCCACAATAGCTTTACGACCAGCAAAGACGGCCAGCGTGATTATATGATTTATCATGCGCGCAACTATAAAGGCATTGAGGGAGACCCTCTATGGGATCCAAACCGTCACGCTTGTATTCAGCCTGTGTTTTGGTCTGAAGACGGTTTACCTATTTTCGGTTCGCCGCAAAATGAAATTGAGTTTGAAGGATAAAACAGAAAGGGGCCATCGCGGCCCCTTGTTGTTTCTCAAGACGTATTATTCGCCCAGCTGCGCTTGTAACCAAGGCCAGCCTTGTTTTTTACGACTTAACGTATTTGCCATCATCAGTACGCCTTCATGCTGGTGTTTATCAAGCTTACTCGCCCATTCCCCAGTATAAATTAACCGTGTTTGCGCGCTGGTAATATCGGTAAGCATCACAGCAGCAAACGCGAGGTTTTGCTCGTCGCAGCGGCGTTGTAAATCCTGATTAAGCGCATCAATCATGCTATCAACTTGGTCAAGTGTCGCCAGTTCAATCTGACCGACAACGACATCACGTCCATTAAATGAATACGCTTTAAGATCTTTCTCGACCAACTCAGCGGCGCTTAACCCTTCGATGTCGGTTTTCGCAATCAACAGTGCTTTGATAAAGGCATCAAGATCATCAACGTTAGCTAACTTGGCCAGTGCCTCAACGGCTTGTTTGTCTTTGTCTGTGCACGTTGGCGAAGCAAAACCGACGGTATCAGACAAAATGGCTGACATCATTAGCGTTGCCATCGATGGCGTGATCGCTACGTTCTCTAACTGAAGCAAGTTAAATAGGATGGTACAAGTGCATCCTACAGGCCAAATCCATGCTTCAAGCGGGTTGGTGGTCATGATGTCGCCTAAGCGATGATGATCGACAATGCCTAAAATCTCGGCGTGTTGAATATCATCCGGGGCTTGGGCGACGTCACTATAATCGACTAACCATACTTTCTTACCCGCGACTTGAGTGCAAAGCTCTGGCTGATCAACACCTGCGCACTCCAAGATATGTTGCGTTTCACGATTAAGTTCACCTTGGCGAACGGCTTTGGCTTCTAAACCACGCGCGGTTAATAGTGCTTCGGTAACCAATGCACTACAGATACTGTCGCTGTCTGGGTTTTTATGTCCAACAACTAAAATCATTATAATTCCTAATTACTTACCAAACACCTACAAAATATAGGTCTATTTTAAAAACCGTTACTTTACCTTATCTGCAAAATTTGTCATGGCTTACAACAAAGAAATTGGTGATATCGAGCCACTTAATATTCAATTTCATTTGCAAATGATTCTCATTACCATATATTATAACTATGGTCTCGGCACTTTCGGGTTATTTATGCAGACAGCAAAGCTGACACAGTGGGTATTGAATGGGTCGTTTTTTTCGCAACTAGAGTTGCGCTACAAACGTATGTTGCTGCCGTGCACGCTGATGGCTTTATTGCTTGCCCCCACCACTCAATCCATTGCTGTCAATACACTCTCAGATGCTTTTTGGGCGGTATCAAGTTATGTGGCCTTTACATTGGCGCTGTATCACTACCTGTCGCAGTTTTTTAGCCAGCGCAATACCGTTGTCGACCTTTACTTAAATTCTCGCCACTTCCAAGTGCTATTCGCAGCGCTCTTAGGGGCACTTCCTGGATGTGGCGGCGCGATTATTGTCACGACACAGTTTGTCGGTGGACGAGTCGGATTTGGTGCTATTATTGCCGTACTCACGGCCACAATGGGCGATGCCGCATTCTTACTCCTCGCCAGTAAGCCTCAGGTTGGACTTGGTGTGATTGCCCTCGGTGTTGTGGTGGGCTGTCTCTCCGGCTGGGTGGTTAATCTTATTCACCATGATGATTTTATGCGCCCAAAAACAGCGAACGTGGCAGCCCCCATCGACCAAGACGCAAACAGTGCCTTCGAAGCGAAAGCCATCAATTTGCAAGGCGCATTTTGGAAGTGGCTGATTGTTCCGGCCAGCATCGTTGCTTTTCTTGGTTCATTTCAAATTGATATTAATCAGCTACTCGCATTGCCCGCTCAAACTATTGAATGGGTAGGCGCTGGTTGCCTTGTAGTGAGTTTATTGCTGTGGTCTTTAACCAAGGAGATCAAAAGCTACCAGTCGACGGTATCCGAAGACTGTAAGCCTCGAATCTCACACCCCATGCAACGGACAGCGCAAGATACCAATTTCGTCACGGCTTGGGTCGTGATGGCCTTTTTAGTGTTTGACCTTACAACCCAACTGGCGGATTTAAACTTACAGGTTTTATTCAATGACTGGGGAGTGTGGATGCCTTTGGTTGGTGTCCTGATTGGTCTGCTCCCAGGGTGTGGACCACAAATTCTAGTCACGAGCTTTTATCTCACTGGCGCCGCGCCGATGTCTACCCAACTCGCCAATGCAATTTCTAACGATGGCGATGCGCTCTTCCCGGCGATTGCTATGGCACCGAAAGCCGCACTCGTCGCCACTGTTTACACCTCAGTTCCGGCGCTGATCGTCGGCTACAGTTACTTTTGGTTTTTTGAATAGCACATTCTGCTGATTCAACGCCTCTTTTCATTGGGCGATTCCCGAATAATGGGGCAATCGCATTTAGTTTCTGTAGACGCCATCCGATTAACTTCTTACTATTATTTCATGCTCCGTCGTCCGCTAGGCGCTTGAATATGAAAAACAAAAAAGTCTTAGTCTTATATGCCCACCCTTCTCAGCACCGAAGTGAAGTCAATACACCGATGATTCGCGCAGTGAAAGCCATGGCTAATGTGACCGTGGTTGATCTTTACTATGAATACCCAAACTTCGATATCGACATCGATCTTGAACAGCAACGTTTGCTCGAGCACGATGTCATTGTGTTCCAATTTCCTCTTTACTGGTATTCAACCCCTTCACTTCTTAAAGAGTGGCAAGACTTAGTTTTAGAGTATGGATTTGCTTACGGACAAGATGGCCGTGCTTTGCAAGGGAAGTTACTGCTGTGCGCATTAACCGCAGGCGGAAAAGAACAAACCTATGGTGACAAAGGGTACAATCATTTCACCATTCGCCAGATGCTCTATCCCATTGAACAGATGGCGTGTATGACCAAAATGCGTTATTTACCGCCCTTTGCCTTGTTCGATGCTCGTAAAGCCTACCAAGATCAATCGGTTCATCAGCATGTCGATACCTATCGCCAGTTATTACAAGCGTTAATAGACGACCGCTTGGATATCGAGCAAGCCGCACAATTGGATAAATTGACTCACCAAGTAGAGCACTTAATCCTGCCATCGGAGGCGTTATGACAGGTTATTTCATTCAAGTGTTTATTTATCTATTGGCCGCTGTCATTGCAGTGCCACTTGCAAAGCGCTTTGGGCTTGGTTCGGTACTTGGTTACTTGATGGCGGGCGTGGTGATAGGCCCATTGATTGGTATTGTCGGTGACGAAACCGAAGCGATTCAACATTTTGCCGAGTTTGGCGTGGTAATGATGCTATTTTTAGTCGGCCTTGAGTTAGATCCGAAACACCTATGGGCGATGAGAAACCGCTTGATGGGACTGGGCGGCTTACAAGTCTTGTTATCGACGCTGGGTGTGATGGCTATCGCTTCCACCTTGGGACTAAGTTGGAGTACGGCACTGACGGTTGGACTTATTTTCTCACTCTCCTCTACCGCTATTGTCTTGCAAACTTTCAATGAAAAACGGCTAACCAAAACCATCGGTGGGCAAAATGCGTTTTCCGTATTGCTATTTCAAGACATTGCCGTCATCCCAATGCTGGCATTTATCCCACTGTTAGCGATCCCTGAGTTAGTCGAATCGGCTAACGCGCTTGGCGAGCAAGCGAATCACTCTGACATCAGTTTAGTCACGGATTTGCCAAGTTGGGCTTATGGTTTAGTGTTGACTGCTGCAATCGCTGCCATCGTCGTCGGAGGACATTATTTAAGCCGTCCACTCCTTAAATTTGTCGCCAGCTCTGGCGTAAGAGAGATCTTTACCGCCACCGCACTGATGCTGGTTGTGGGCATCGCAGCGCTGATGGGGTTGGTCGGCCTTTCGCCTGCTTTAGGAACCTTTCTGGCGGGTGTGGTTTTAGCCAACAGTGAGTTTCGCCACGAATTAGAATCCAATATTGAGCCATTTAAAGGGTTATTGCTGGGCTTGTTTTTTATCACGGTGGGGGCGAACATTCACTTTGATATTTTGTTTGGCCAGTTTTTTACTATTTTGGCTCTGACCATTGGCGTGATGCTACTCAAAGCACTGGTGTTACTGGTGTTAAGCTTTATTTTCAGAATCGAACACAGTAACCGATGGCTGTTTGCCTTGAGCTTAGCGCAAGCGGGTGAGTTTGGTTTTGTTCTTCTCACGTTCTCCGAACAAAACCACGTCCTTCCTCATGATTTAGCCCAAACGTTATCTATGGTGGTCGCGCTTTCAATGTTCTTCACACCGTTACTGTTTATCGTGTTTGAAAAAATGATCATGCCACGTTTTCAGGCTGCTTCTAATGACCGCGAAACAGACACTATTGATGAAAAAGGCACCGTGATCATTGCTGGTGTCGGACGCTTTGGGCAAATCGTCAATCGTATTCTGGTCTCCAACGGTATTAAGACTGTCGTGCTTGACCATCAAGCTTCGCAAATTGATAACCTACGCCGTATCAATACCAAAGCCTATTTTGGCGATTCCACACGGCCAGACCTGTTGTTACAAGCTGGTGTCGAAGAAGCGGCAATGGTCGTGGTCGCCATCGATAGCCGAGAAAACAGCATTAATCTCGTCAAATATTTAAAGCATGCCCACCCTCAAATTAAAGTGTTAGCGCGTGCCTTTGACCGCGGACACAGCTATCGACTTCGCCAAGTTGGCGCAGACTTCATTGAGTTAGAAACCTACCATTCAGCGTTAGAAATTGGTGGTATCGCGCTGCGGGAACTCGGCCAACACCCGTTTACCGTCGAGAAACAAAAAACCGCCTACAAGCGAGTGGAAAAAGCCTCATCTGATGAGCTGTATCAAGCTTGGCTTGGGGAGTCGGGTTCAGAGGAACGATTTGACAACAATTATGCCAAGCTGTTTATTCAACTTGAAGAGCGTATTCGTAATGAGATGTCATTTGAACATACTGACCAACACTCTCGCACAGAGCGCGGCTGGGCTCCCCCGCCGAAAGGCTATGCCGATAACTTTGATTTGCTAGACGACTGATCGTTTTAATCATCCTCAGCGTTTATCCGCTGAGGATGGCTTAGATTATTCAAGTGTTGCTGCCACTTCGTCAGAAATATCGCCGTTATGGTAAACTTCTTGAACATCATCAAGGTCTTCAAGTGCATCAATCAAACGCAGTAACTTGGGTGCAGTATCCGCATCCAATTCGGCTTTAGTTGAAGGAATCAACGACACTTCAGCGTTATCTGCCTCAAAACCCGCCTTATCGAGCGCATCTTTAACAATGCCAAACTCGGCTGGCTCAGAGTAAACATCAATCGAACCGTCCTCTGCCGTTTCAATATCCTCGGCGCCGCTTTCCAAAGCCACTTCCATCACTTCGTCTTCACTAAGGCCTGGCGCGTAGGAGATCACCCCTTTCTTATCAAATAAGTAGTTTACGCTGCCGTCTGTCCCTAGGTTGCCTCCCGCTTTAGAGAATGCATGCCGCACACCAGACACAGTGCGATTGCGGTTATCCGTCATGCATTCCACCATCACGGCGGTGCCACCGGGGCCGTAACCTTCATAGATGACGGTTTCCATATTGTCATCCCCTTCACCACCAGCGCCACGAGACACGGCGCGATTGATGGTATCGCGTGTCATGTTGTTGGAAAGCGCTTTATCAATAGCGGCGCGTAGCCGAGGGTTATTTTCAACATCGCCGCCACTCTCTTTTGCCGCAACCACGATCTCACGAATTAATTTGGTGAAGATTTTGCCGCGCTTGGCATCTTGTGCGGCTTTGCGATGGCGAATATTCGCCCATTTACTGTGACCTGCCATATAAAAACCTCTATATAAAATACTGGTGGACAATAAAAAGCAAAAAAGCCGTAAGAACATCACTTCTCACAGCTTTTCAAACAATGCCTGTTAGTTTACCACAGGTGTCAAGCGTTCTATTTGTGACGCTCTTTTAGCTTGTTGATCACGTCATTCATTGACAGCCCTTGATCTTGCAGTAACACCAGAAGGTGGTAAATCAAATCAGCGGATTCGCTCACGACCTCCGCCTTGTCACCCGACGTTGCCGCAAGCGCGACTTCAACACCTTCTTCGCCCACTTTCTGCGAAATACGTTTGGTGCCACGGGCGTACAAACTGGCAGTATAAGAGGATTCAGGGTCTGCATTTTTACGCTCACCAAGCAGTTGTTCCAATTGGTGAAGCCACACCATTTGTGACTCATCCTGTTTGTCCGCATCCCAACAGGTTGTGGTCCCTGTATGGCAAGTCGGCCCGACAGGATTAACCTTAATTAGCAACGTGTCGTTGTCACAATCTAGGGAGATATTTTTTAGTTCAAGCACATTGCCCGACGTTTCACCTTTAGTCCACAAACGCTGCTTACTACGGGAGAAAAAAGTAACTTGGCCCGTCTGCTGCGTTTTACTCAGTGCTTCAGGGTTCATGTAGCCCATCATTAGCACTTGGCTAGACTGATAATCTTGAACAATAGCAGGCACTAAGCCGTCCACTTTTTCCCAATCAATTCGTTCTTCCAGTGCCTCTACAACCGCTTCTGCACTCATAATCTTACCTCGACGCCCTGTTGTTTTAGGTACTGTTTTAATTCACCAATATTAATGATCTGTTTATGAAAGACGGAAGCCGCTAAGGCACCGTCAACATTGGCTTGTTGGAACGCGTCTGTAAAGTGTTCCATTGCGCCAGCGCCGCCAGATGCAATCAAAGGAACGCCACAGACCTCACGTACCATATTTAATTGGTTCAGATCGTAACCATTACGCACGCCATCCTGATTCATCATGTTCAAGACAATTTCTCCAGCACCGCGTTTTTGAACTTCTTTTACCCAATCTGCTGTCTGCCATTGAGTGGCTTTGGTGCGCGTTTCATCACCTGTAAATTGATAAACTTGGTATTGGTCTGTTTCTTTATCAAAATAAGAGTCGATACCGACGACAATACACTGCACACCAAATTTATCGGCCAACTCGGTAATCAATTCTGGGTTGGCTAACGCTGGTGAGTTAATCGAGACCTTATCTGCGCCAAACTCCAAAATACGCGATGCATCTTCTGCCGTTTTAATGCCACCCGCGACGCAAAAAGGAATATCAATCACCTCAGCAACACGTGACACCCAGCTTTTATCGACCACACGTCCATCACTCGATGCCGTGATGTCATAAAAGACTAGCTCGTCCGCACCTTCTTCTGCATAGCGTTTGGCCAATGGCACAATATCACCTATGATTTCGTGATTACGAAATTGTACCCCTTTGACCACTTGACCATCACGAACGTCCAAACACGGAATTATGCGTTTTGCCAACATGCGAACGCCTCCTCTGCGGTAAATTTTCCATCGAGCAAAGCTCGGCCAACAATCACACCAGAAACACCAGTATCTTTAAGTGCCGCGATATCTTGTAAGCTGCCAATACCCCCGGATGATTGAAACTTCACTTGTGGGTAGGCTTGGCATAAATCTCGATACAATTCGACGTTTGAGCCGTTTAATGTGCCATCGCGAGAAATATCGGTACATAGGACATGCTGGAGACCCACGGTAAGGTAGTCATCAAGCAAAGCCTCTATTGTTACCCCGGAATCTTCTTGCCAACCAGAGATGGCGACGTTACGTACGCCCTGAGCATCAATATTGATGTCCAATGCGAGCACAATTTTTTCTGCGCCGTATTTTTCCATCCAACCTTTGACGAGTTCCGGCTGCTTAACGGCTGTTGAGCCAACAACCACACGCTGTGCGCCGGCATCAAGAAGATCGATGACATCTTGCTCACTGCGCACTCCACCGCCAATTTGGATGTTAGCCGGAGTACTAGCAAGTAACGTCGCGATAAGACCCAATTGACGTGCAGTCGTATCTTTAGCTCCCGTCAAATCCACTAGGTGCAACCAGTTTGCTCCTGCTTGGTGGTACAAATTGAACTGCTCGGCCGGGTTCACTTTGTATTCGGTAACTTGACCATAATCGCCTTGATATAAACGCACGACTTGGCCTTCGATTAAATCTAATGCTGGAATAATCACTGAACCATGTCCTTATAATTCCAAAAAGTTTTGAATGAGTTTAGAACCCGCTTTGGAAGAGCGCTCAGGGTGAAATTGCACTCCATAAAAGTTACCGCTTTGTACCGCTGCCGTGAAAGCATTTCCGTAATCGCATTCAGCAATCGTATACTCACCAACAGGCATGGCGTAACTGTGAACAAAGTAGAAATATTCCCCTTGCTCAATATCTTTAAACAAAGGGTGACCAGCCGATGCAACTAAGGTGTTCCATCCCATATGCGGTAATGGAAGATCGCCGGTATCCATCATGCGGACATCACCATCACACAGGCCAAGGCATGGAACTTCTTCTGTGCTTGCTTGCGTTTTCTCTTCTGACAAACGCCCAAGGAGTTGCATACCTAAACAGATGCCCAGCACTGGTTTTTTGATCTGCTTAACCAGCTCAATCAATCCGCGCTCTTCGAGGTTACGCATCGCCTCACTGGCAGTCCCTACTCCTGGTAAAAACAGCTTATCAGCGCTAAGAACCAAGTCAGGATCACGCGATACCACCACGTCATAACCCAAACGCTGAATGGCAAACTTCACCGAGGAAACATTCGCGCAGCCAGTATCAATAATAACGACTTTTTGAGTTTGCTCGCTCATTACAGCACTCCTTTACTGCTCGGCAGTTCGTTACCTTCTACTTTGATCGCTTGACGCAGTGTGCGACCAAATGATTTAAACAAGCTTTCAATAATGTGGTGATCGTTGTCCCCAGCCGAAGAAAGGTGCAACGTACACGCCAGCGTATCGGTTAATGAACGGAAAAAGTGCACAACCATCTCAGTAGAAAAATCACCAACGTGTTCACGGCCAAATTGAGCGTCAAATTTCAAATAAGGACGCCCTGAAAGATCAAGTGCGCACTGGGCAAGACATTCATCCATAGGCAGGCTGAAACCAAAGCGGCCAATACCTCGCTTGTCACCCAGAGCCTCTTTCAAAGCCTGACCAAGCGCCAACGCGGTGTCCTCTACAGTATGGTGATCATCTATATGTAAATCACCTTCCACTTGGCAACTCAGTTGGAAACCGCCATGTGTTGCAATTTGATCAAGCATATGGTCAAAAAAGCCAAGCCCGGTGTGAATTTGATTTCCACCCTGCTCATCGAGATTGACGCTGACGCGAATATCGGTTTCTTTGGTGGTTCGCACCACCTCAGCAACACGTGCATTGACAGTCAATGCCTTAACAATCTCACGCCAGCCCATGGTTTGAGGGTTATATTGAATACCTTCAATCGCCATGTTTTCAGCCAACTGCAAATCCGTGACACGGTCACCGATAACCGCAGACTGCTGGAAATCGACTTTGCCACCTTGAAGATACTCTTTCACTAAACCAAGCTTAGGCTTACGACAGCTGCAGTTATCTTGTTCAAAGTGCGGGCAAATAAGAACATCATCGAATTTGACGCCTTGTGATTCGAAAATCTCCATCATCATATTATGTGGTGCATCGAAATCGGCTTGTGGGTAGCTTTCGGTTCCTAACCCGTCTTGATTTGTGACCATCACTAAGCGATAGCCTTCTGATTGCAGCGTCAAGAGGCTCGGAATGACATACGGCTCTAGTTTTAGCTTATCTAAACGGTCGACTTGAAAATCCACCGGAGGCTCGACAATTAAGGTGCCATCACGGTCGATAAATAGGATTTTTTGTTGCTTGCTCACTCGAACATCCTTTTAAGTTTCACTGAAGCTTCAGCGTATAACGTTTAGTCGGTTATAAATAAAAATTCTTAATAAAACCAATGACTTTTTCGCACTCGGTTTTATTACCAATACTGATGCGAACTCCATTTTCAATCGGAGAGTTGCGCAAAATCATGCCGTTATCCCACGCAGCTTTAAATAAAGCATCACCATCTGCGAATAGCACTAGCAGGTAATTACCCCAGCCTTCACACACCGTAACCCCTTCAATTGTGGACAATGCTTTACTAAGGTACTGACGATTTTGGTTCAATTCCGCAACCTGACTTGCTGCACGTTCCAACCCTTGAGCAGAAAGCGCTTGCTGAGCAATATCAGCCACTGGAATCGGAACCGGATAAGGGGCAATGACTTTTAGCAATACATTAATAATGTCAGGGTTTGCTAAGGTAAATCCGCAGCGTAACCCAGCTAAAGCAAAGGCTTTGGACATGGTGCGTAAAATCGCTAAATTATCGTACTCTTTCAGTAAATCGACGGTCGAAGCTTCAGGGCAAAAATCGATATAGGCTTCATCCATCACCACAATCGCTTTGTCTTTCGTCATTTCAAGCAAGGTGACGATGTCTTCACGTTTGACCAAATTGCCTGTTGGATTATTCGGACTACAAACAAACACTAACTTAACGTTGTCTAGCTGTGCTTCAATCCCTGCGAGATCGAGTTGCCAATCACTGTTCAGTGGCACTGTTTTTCGCTCAACACCAAAAGTTTCCGCGCTGATTGCGTACATACCATAGGTTGGCGGACAATAGAGCACCGCATCTTGTCCGGGTTCACAGTAAGCACGAATTAACAGCTCAATCCCTTCGTCAGCACCACGTGAGGTCAATGTCTGCTCTGGTTTGACGCCAGCATAAGCAGCATAAGCATCAATCAGTGGCTTTGGTTGACACTCACTATAACGATTTAGCCGTGAAATATCTGCGACATAGGCATTATCAAAGGGCGATTCATTGGCGTTAAGCCAAACATCACCACTGCCGCCAATGCGACGTGCTGATAAGTAAGGCGTCAGCTGCTGAACTTGTTTACGAGCAAGCTTTTCCATCACACCTCTCCTTGCATCAGTTTTTCTACGCGAATGGTTACCGCACGTTTATGAGCATCCAAACCTTCCGCTTCCGCCATGGTCACCACGGTTGGGGCTAAGTTTTTCAAGCCATCAGCAGAAAGTTCTTGAACCGTCATCCGTTTGGAAAAGTCAGCTAAGCCAAGGCTTGAATAAGTCCGTGTATAGCCGTACGTTGGCAATACGTGATTGGTACCAGAGGCATAATCCCCGGCCGATTCAGGAGACCAATCCCCCAAGAAAATGGAACCGGCATTATCCAGCAGAGGAAGCAATTCGCGAGGATTTTTGGTTTGAACAATCAAGTGTTCTGGACCGTAATAGTTGGAGATGGAGACAGCTTGCGGTAATGATTCAGCAATAATAATCAAACTCGATGCCAGCGCCTTTTGCGCGATGTCCGCGCGAGAAAGCATCGCAAGCTGAGTTTGTACAGCATCACGCACTTGATCAGCAATCACCGGTGACGGCGTTACCAGCACGACTTGTGAGTCCGGCCCATGTTCTGCTTGGCTTAATAAGTCCGCCGCGATGAAGTCGGGAGTGGCTGTCTCATCCGCAATAACCAAGACTTCTGACGGGCCAGCGGGCATATCGATGGCTGCGCCGCGAAAATCATTACTGACTTGGCGCTTTGCTTCGGTAACATAAGCATTACCAGGGCCAAAGATTTTATCGACTTTACTCACGGTCTCTGTACCATAAGCCATTGCTGCGATCGCTTGACCACCACCCACGTTATACACCTCATCAATACCGCAAAGTTTCGCCACGTAGAGAATTTCATCGGCAATCGGTGGTGGAGAACACAGCACCACCTTACGGCAGCCTGCGATTTTCGCTGGTACGCCCAGCATTAATACGGTGGAAGGAAGTGGCGCACTGCCTCCCGGGATATACAAACCCACTTTTTGAATTGGTCGCGTGGTTTGTTCACACATCACGCCCGGCTGAGTTTCGACTTTAATCGGCTGCGGTTTTTGCGCTTTGTGAAATTTTGCGATATTTGCGTAAGCTTGCTCGAGCGCTTGACGCATAGAGTCACTTAAACGCTCTGACGCTTGCTCAATCTCCTCGCTTGATACGCGAAGCGATGCAGGTTTTACCTTGTCGAACTTCTCAGTTAACTCAGCGAGCGCTTGGTCGCCGTGTTGGCGAACCTGGGTAATGACGTCAGCTACCGCTGCCGTTATATTCGCCCCTTCGGTAATTGCCGGGCGCTCTAAGATTGAGTCTTGTTGTGATTCGCTTAATGATTGCCAAACTACCGTTCTCATCGCCCTACTCCATCATCTTATCAATAGGCAACACTAGAATTGAGCTTGCACCCAGCTCTTTAAGTTGCTCCATGGTTTCCCAAAATAGATTTTCGGTGCTGACTAAATGTACAGCAACTTTTTGTTTTTCAGCGGAGAGCGGTAATACGGTTGGATCTTCAGCTCCTGGCAGCAATGCTTTCACTTGTTCCAGTTTATCAACCGGTGCATGCAGCATAATGTATTTCGATTCTTTTGCTTGTTGTACGCCCTGCATACGGACAAGCAGTTTGCTGATGAGCGCGGTTTTATCGGCATCAAATTCGCCCATGCGTTGAATGAGCGTCGCTTTAGATTTGAAAATGACTTCCGCTTCTTTTAGTCCATTAGCTTCCAGAGTCGCCCCTGTTGATACTAGGTCAGCGATGGCATCAGCAAGCCCGGCGCGAGGCGCTACTTCCACTGAGCCCGTAAGCATACAAGTCGAAAACGGCACGCCCTGCTTATCCATATAAGCTTTAAGTAGTTGTGGGTAAGTGGTTGCAATGCGTTTGCCCGAGAGATCCTGAGGGCCGTTGTACTCTTCGTCTTTATTAATGGCGATAGACAGACGGCAACCACCAAAATCGAGACGACGCAGAGAAACAAACTCACAAGGTTCACCTTGTGCTTTACGCTCTAGGCGAACTTCTTCAAGCTCGTTTTCACCAATAAAGCCGAGGTCAACCACGCCATCCATGATTAGACCTGGAATGTCGTCATCACGAACCAATAGCAAATCAATCGGCATATTTTGAGCGTGAACGACGAGACGCTCACCCATCACGTTAAACTTCACACCGCACTGTTTGAGTAGCGCTTGGCTCTCTTTACTTAGGCGGCCTTTTTTCTGGATGGCAATTCTTAGTCGTTGTTGTGTTTGCATTTATTGGTTCCTTTGCAGAATTTAGTAAAGTTTAAATCAGTAAAAACTAAAAAACCCTTGGAAGTTTGTCTCCCAAGGGTTTGAATCTGTAATCACTTCGATTTCAACCACCGGGAGAGTCCTGCCTCCCGGGTACGCGTACATCGCCCGAAAGACTAGATTGGGTGATGGTGATGATGAATGTTCATTACGAAATTACGCATACTTAATTACTTTGGCTTTTTGAGTTTTTGTGAACTGTGTTCAACACTATCGAAGCTCGGCCTTTTTTTCAACCTTTTATTTTCGTTTTTTTTAATTTGTATAATACAAATTAAAAAGGTGCCGAAGCACCTTTCACTAATAGGATTAAAATCAGACAGTTATAAAGCTTCTAATTTCGCCATTTTGGACTTAGACATCGCAGAAAGTACCAAGCACAAAACAATAAACGCCACGGATGTCGCTGCTAGTGCAAGCATTGGTGAACCAAAGAAACCTAAAACTACAAAGCCAATACATGAAATCAGCGCAACGGATAATGCATAAGGCAACTGAGTGGACACATGATCAATGTGATCACAACGTGCACCGGTTGACGATAAAATTGTCGTGTCTGAAATCGGTGAGCAATGATCGCCAAAAACCGACCCCGCTAATACAGCACTGAGCATTGGTAGCATCATGGCAACATCGGTTGCACCTGCCATATCACCAGCGATAGGAAGCATGATGCCAAACGTTCCCCATGAGGTGCCGGTTGAAAAAGCCATTAACCCAGAGAGCAGGAATAAAATCACAGGTAACCATTGAGTACCAATATTTCCTTGTGCAAGTGTCGACAGGTAGCTACCGGTTTTCATATCACCAATAATGGAACCTATCGTCCAAGCAAAAAGCAAGATCAATATGGCACCAAACATGGACTTCGCACCGACCCAGAGGGTATGTAAAATAGCATTTAGCGCGATTTTTTGCTTGAACACCGTCAATAGTGCGATGGCTAAACCAACAACACCACCATAGATCAGTGATGTACCGACATCAGTATTTTCAAATGCGCCCAAAATATTAAAGCCAAGCCCATCTGAGGCAAGAGCTTGCGCTCCGGTGTACATCATGGCAATGACTGTCGCGACAATAAGGAAGACGATCGGTAACACCAAGTCCGACACTTTGCCATTTTCACTTTCAACAATATCAAGCTCTTCAGTGAGATCGCGCGCTTCCTCACTCACTTCATTCTCTTTATCGTATCCTCGCCCTTGAGACGCAGAAATCTCGTGTTCGCGCATTTTACCAATATCGAGACCAAACCAGGCGACAGCAAACACCATAAGCAATGCAAAGATGGCGTAGAAGTTCATCGGTACAATACGTAAATACGCACCTAGTGCTGAATATTCCGTCACGCCATGCGCAACCAGAATGCCACTGATGATGGTCATGATGTAAGCGCCCCAACTAGATGCGGGCATGATGACGCACATTGGCGCGGCGGTGGAGTCAAGAATATAAGCCAGTTTAGAGCGAGAAACATAAAAGCGGTCAGTCACTGGGCGTGAAATCGCACCAACGGCCAAGCTGTTAAAGTAGTCGTCAATAAAAATAAACACGCCTAGAAAAGCTGCTAGCAGCTTTGAGCCGCGTTTACTTTTTACTCGTGACTGAGCCCATGCAGCAAAAGCGCGTGTGCCGCCAGACAATGCGAGCAAGGCCGTCATCATTCCCAATAGAATCAGAAAACCGACTATACTCATATTCCAGCTATTAATACTACCGTCTTCGATGAACACGGCTTTCACCGTGGTACCGACATAGTGAGCGGTAGAAGAAAGTGTGAATCCCGTGAGCAACAACGCCCCTAAAAGAATCCCCACTCCAAGAGAAAGTAATACACGACGTGTGACAATCGCCAAGCTCAATGCAACCAATGGTGGCAACAAGGACATCGGCGAAGAAGCAAAATCAATTAAATTCATGATCTTCAAAAACCAGTTAGATTGGCTAGAGATCTACTGCAGACAATACGAGATGAAAACAAAACGTCATTGTTGATAATAAGCGAAAGGTAAGCGAATGCTGAACCCACACCCTACAGTAGCGCTCCATAGTTTTAAAATAATAGACTATGGCAGTGGTGCACCTATTCGCTGCACCCCCAGCCTATATCCCTGATAAAGATATAGACTTCGGCGAAAAGACCTTTAACTGTTATTCATTGGCATCACCCCAATAACAGCGACTCTTTCAGTTCGCGCCTCTACCGCTCATGCAAAAGATTATACCTTAGTGCTAGTCAAAAACAGCACAATACAACCCTGCATGAGCATTAGGTGGCGGCCATTTTACTCATTTAGAGAGCTATTGCAACACAACATCCCAAAAGCCGATTTACGTATCGAATCACAATTTAAATAGAGAAATTGCATGTAACACGTAAGTTTATGAGTAAAATGTCATAACAAGAGATTCAAATGAATTAATTCTGAATATCTACGCTAAGGTTAATTATTACATTTTTAAACAAAATATTTGTAAAATAGCTTTCGATAAATATCTATTATAGAAGAATTACTAATCAATATTTTGAACTTTATTAACCCAATTGCAGTCAGATATAGAGATCACAAAATCTGCAAACTCTAAAAAATTTAAATATTATTGACAGTAGAATATTGTATTAGTTAACTTTGCAGATTAATATCTATATATAAACTCAATTCAGTAGGTATGAACAATGTCGGAACTGACAAAAACACTTTTAAATATTCGTAGTCTTCGTGCCTTTGCTCGTGATTTAACAATGGAGCAATTGGAAGAAGCTTTAGATAAACTCACTATTGTTGTTGAAGAACGTAAAGAACAAGAAGAAGCAGAACTTGCTGAAAAAGCAGAGCAAGAAGCAAAACTTGCCGCTATTGCTGAGCAAATTGCTCAAGACGGAATTGATGTAACGGCGTTGATCGATGCATTATCTGGTGAAACAAAAAGTAAAAAATCAAAGTCTAAACGTACTCCTCGTCCAGCAAAATACAAATACGTTGATGCAAATGGACAAGAAAAAACGTGGACAGGACAAGGTCGTACTCCATCAGCTATCCAAGCGCATTTAGATGCGGGTAACTCATTGGACGATTTCCTTATCGAAAAAAATTAATCCGTTGTGATTAAAATTAATTTATAAAAAAGCCTGCATATTGCAGGCTTTTTTGTATCCAATAAACGATTAACGTTCCCAATATGCTTCTTCTAAGCTGTCTTCACGTTCCGGTAACCCTTTAGATAAACGGGGAGAATGTTGAACGAGAACTTCATAACTTGCCCTATTCGCATATTTGCACACTTGTGAAAATGAAGAATAAGTTAAAAAGGTATGCGCATGCTTACTAGAATTTGGCACATTCTCTTTATGATATTTATTCGCAGCCATATCATGCAGTACCGCGGATAATGCTGCGTCACCTGCACCATTCGTATTTTTAATTTTTTCTGGTCCACCCATATATGGAGCAATATGTGAATAGACACGTATTGGATTTTCACACTCTGCTTTAAATACCGGACGGCTAAATTCATAACGATTAAATTCGGCAATACAGCCTGGTAATAATGGCAGTGTCGTTTCACGTTTAGCAGTGTCTTCTGTATAACCTGCCATAAACAAGCCGACAGGCCCAGCAGTACAGAGCACCAGATCAACCCAGTCTAATGCTTTGTCTGAAGCGGCAAGTGGATCAGACTCACCCGTTAATGCTTGCGCTTCATCTTCATTCATCGCAACCACGGAGATATGTTCTTTTAAGAACTTTTGCCAAAATTCAGGATCATCTTGAATAACGAACTTGGTTCCTAACGTTAATACCACAGGCACGTCATATTTCTTGGCATATTCAATCGCGCGCTGCGTTGCAACAGGCATGGGATCGCCTTCTTTACAACGAACCAAATAGGCGGTTAACACCAAAGCCGACGCCGTTTCAAAAATCTTTTCCGGGATGTTGTCTGCATGCAATTGGTTCATTTGCCCTTCACTAATTGCAAAGGTACGTTCGCCATCTTCTGTAATTAACGCAAAGCATCGTCCAATAGCACCATTAACACCTTGTAAATAATTCAAATCCATTCGACTTGATGTATTACATAAATAACGATAACCATAGCTGCCAATTTTTATATCTTGGCTCATGACACCTAATAATGTTGAGCGGTCATCCGCTAATACAGAGTAATTATGCAAGGTATTCCCTATTGTTCCACCTGCATATTCACTAGTAATTAAACCATTATCTTTCAATTCGTTATAAAGAGACTCCGCTTTATCATCATCAATAACAAGTGAATGGCCTTTACTTAAACCGTAACGTTCTATCAAATCCGTACACACTTTGGCTTCAATATCGACCAACGTTTGGTCGATACCAATAATATGGGTACGTGTCATGGTTTTACTTTCTTGTGCCTGACTGATGAGTGGATCACGAGCATGGACAGGAAAATAGTGTTTGGACTTACGTTGGCCAGGAAATTTCATAACGGAGTTTCGATTGTGGTAATGAAGGAAGCCGAATTCTACCGCGCACTATTTAGCGCGGCAATAAAAAGGAAGTATAGCAAACGATTGCCAATAAATTTATTCACCTTCCATAAAAGAAAGGTCTGGAAGTTCATCTAAATGTTCGGCATATCGCTTTAAATTAAACTCGCCATCATTTTTCATCACGTCAAAAACTTCAATCGAGACCGCACAGGCCATCATCGCGATGGCATCTTCACGACTTGTTCCGGTCATCATCAATCGCATTAAGGTTTCTTTCGTCTTTACCGGATTGCCATCAGCCAACTGATTTTCAACAATTTCAATTAATTCTGCTTCTTCAATAAAAGATTGTTCTTGCATTATTTACACTCTTTGTGAATTTCGTGGACAAATTATCACAAGCAAGCTGGGTGTGATATGGCAGCATAGAGTTTTTTCAGCAAATAAAAGTGTGATTAGAGTCCAAGATCTGTCACCTTCAAATGGTTTCTGTTAAAATCTGCGTCCGGTTAAATCAAGTGGTGTTAAGTAATGTCTGATAACAGCCAAAAGAAAGTCATCGTCGGCATGTCGGGCGGTGTTGATTCATCTGTCTCTGCCTATCTTCTTCAACAACAAGGCTACCAAGTAGAAGGCCTGTTTATGAAGAACTGGGAAGAGGATGATAACGAAGAGTATTGTACTGCAGCGGAAGATCTCGCTGATGCTCAGGCTGTGTGCGATAAACTTGGCATCCATCTGCACACAATTAATTTTGCCGCCGAATACTGGGACAACGTATTTGAATACTTCTTGGCAGAATATAAAGCGGGAAGAACGCCAAACCCAGATATCTTGTGTAACAAAGAAATAAAATTTAAGGCGTTCTTAGAGTTCGCGGATGAAGTGCTGGATGCAGATTACATTGCCATGGGCCATTACGTTCGCCGAACCTTTCCTGAGAATGGTGAGCAGCCACAAATGTTACGCGGCCTGGATGGCAATAAGGACCAAAGCTACTTCTTATATACATTGAGTCATCAGCAAATCGCTCGAAGCTTATTTCCCGTCGGTGAATTGGAAAAACCCGAAGTACGACGTATCGCTGAAGAGCAAGGCTTAGTCACAGCGAAGAAGAAAGATTCTACGGGTATTTGTTTTATTGGTGAGCGCAAATTTACCGATTTCTTATCTCGGTATCTCCCAGCTCAGCCGGGTAAAATTGAAACACCAGAAGGGACCGTCATCGGTGAACATCAAGGTTTGATGTACCATACTCTCGGGCAGCGTAAAGGCTTACACATCGGTGGCCAAAAAGGGGGCGGCGGCCATGAAGAACCATGGTATGTTGCGGATAAAGACCTGAAGCGCAATGTATTAATTGCTGTGCAAGGTGCCGATCATCCTTTATTAAAGTCAAATGGATTGATTGCGTCACAACTGCACTGGGTTTCTCGCCAGAGCGTGACCGAACCGATGCGTTGCACAGTAAAAACACGCTATCGTCAAACGGATATTCCTTGTACCATTACGCCAATCGACGCGGACAACATCAAAGTCACCTTTGATGAGCCTCAAGTGGCTGTAACACCTGGACAATCTGCGGTATTTTACGCCGATGATGTCTGCCTGGGTGGTGGTATCATTGAGCAGCGTATATAAGTTTTTTTGACGACAAATTTAAGGAGTAGATTACGTGGCCAACACATTGTATGACCGTACCATTGCATTTGCTGGCATTTGCCAAGCAGTCGCTCTTGTTCAACAAGTAGCAAAAGACGGTCATTGTGATGACAGTGCGTTTGAAACTTCACTCAAAGCGGTACTCAACACCAACCCAAGCAGTACACTCAACGTTTACGGTCGTGAGTCAGATTTAAAGCTTGGGCTTGAATGCTTGGTGAAAGGAATTGATAGCACGCCGTCAGGCAGCGAAATTACGCGTTACATCATTAGCCTCATGGCACTAGAGCGAAAACTGGCGGGTCGTAATGACGCGATGTCTCAGTTGGGCGATCGTTTGCAAATGCTTGAACGACAAGTCGAACACTTTGACCTCATGGACGAGCAAATGCTGAGCAACCTTGCCAGCGTGTACCTTGATGTGATCAGCCCGATTGGACCTAGAATTCAGGTAACAGGTACGCCTTCAGTATTACAGCAAACAACGAATCAGCATAAGGTTCGCGCCCTGCTTTTATCTGGAATTCGTAGCGCGGTCCTTTGGCGTCAAGTGGGAGGGCGCCGCCGTCACTTGATTTTTGGCCGTAAAAAAATGGTCGAACAGGCTCAGATTCTTTTAGCTAGGCTATAACTGCAAGCTCGCGTCCATCGCGAGCTTGTTTTTTTTGACGAAAACAAATTTAACGCAAACGTTTGCGCAATCTTCGTGACAATTACTCAAGTTATTGGTATAACGCTCACGAAATTTAGAAACTCAATTCAGGAGAACATCATGGAACTGTCAGCATTGACTGCTGTTTCACCAGTAGACGGCCGTTATGGAAGTAAGACGATTGCTTTACGCGAAATTTTCAGTGAATACGGTCTGCTCAAATACCGCACTATCGTTGAAATTCGTTGGTTACAAAAGCTTGCGGCTACTGCTGAAATTCCAGAAGTGCCAGCGTTCAGCGCAGAAGCAAACCAATTTCTAGACACTTTGGCTGCCAATTTTTCTGAGCAAGATGCCCAGCGTATCAAGGATATTGAACGTACGACAAACCATGACGTCAAAGCGGTTGAATACTTTCTCAAAGAAAAAGTAGCTGACGTTCCTGAGCTTCATGCAGTGAATGAGTTTTTCCATTTTGCATGTACTTCTGAAGACATTAATAACACGTCTCACGCTTTAATGTTAAAAGAAGCACGTGAACACGTTATTCTTCCAGAGATTCGCAAACTAATTGATGCCATCAAAGCATTGGCTGTCGAATATCGTGATATTCCACTGCTTTCTCGGACCCACGGTCAGCCAGCTTCACCATCGACCATGGGTAAAGAGATGGCAAACGTTGCTTACCGTATGGAACGCCAATATAAACAGATCGAAAATATTGAGATTCTAGCGAAAATCAATGGTGCGGTCGGTAACTATAATGCGCATCTTTCTGCGTACCCTGAGCTTGATTGGCACAAATTCAGTGAAGAATTTGTGACCCAATCTCTTGAGGTGACTTGGAACCCGTACACCACACAAATCGAACCACACGATTATATTGCTGAATTGTTCGATGCCGTTGCACGCTTCAACACCATCCTCATTGATTTTGACCGTGATATCTGGGGCTACATTGCACTGGGACACTTCAAACAAAAAACCATCGCCGGTGAAATTGGCTCGTCAACGATGCCGCATAAAGTCAATCCGATCGACTTTGAAAACTCAGAAGGTAATCTTGGTCTTGCAAACGCCGTATTTGGTCACCTCGCGCAAAAACTGCCTATCTCACGTTGGCAGCGCGACCTAACTGATTCGACTGTACTTCGTAACCTAGGGGTTGGTGTAGGCTATGCGGTTATCGCATACACCTCGACTCTTAAAGGTATCAGTAAGTTAGAAGTTAACCGAGAGGCACTTTTGGCGGAACTTGATAAAAACTGGGAAGTGCTTGCTGAGCCAGTTCAAACCGTAATGCGTCGTTACGGCATCGAGAAGCCTTATGAAAAATTGAAAGAGCTTACCCGTGGTAAACGTGTTGATGGTGAAGCAATGCGCCAATTCATTGATGGGCTAGCACTCCCTGAAGAAGAGAAAGCGCGTCTAAAACTCATGACGCCAGCAAATTACATTGGTCAAGCGATTGAGTTAACCGACAAACTGTAATTTTCTTACTCGCTCACGTTATTACTACTAAAAAGGCTCTTCCACTGCAGAGCCTTTTTCTTCGGTCAATTATTGCTTTTCAAAAAACAGCGTGACTCGCCCAACTTCAACACCCAATTTGGTTATCGACGTTAGGTTAAAAACACGTTTACTGTCTTGTCGATAGAGCCAATCATCAAAGGTCACTTCAACGTTAGTGCCATCAACCGCCAATTCAAAGTCATATTTCCATTGTAACGCGTTGCCGACTTCTCGCCCTTTTGCCTCACCAATAATATCGTCCGCATAGCCAGTGTAATATCCTTCACCTTCTCGACTAATGGTCCATACCCGGTTGTCAGTTTCACCGTCATCATAAGTGAAGTCCTCGTTTAAAGTCAGAGTGTCCCCTCTCACGCTGCCCTCAATGACAACGGTGAACCGCCTCGCTTGTTTGTTGCGATAATCCTGAACCATTCCCCAAGCGTGTACTTCACCATCAAAATAGGAGAACAAATCGAAACGCGGAGCTAGGGTTTGATATTCGTCGATGTCTGCAGAACATGCACTTATAAGCGTCGCGACAACGATAATCCAAAAGCCTTTCAACAATCTCATTTTTGCTCTCCTATTAGCTGTTTACGTAATTTGGGATAGGTGGTATTCGGAGATAACCAAATCGATAAAAAGGCCTGGCTAAGCTCTTGATTATCAATGTCCCCTACGGACTCTTGAGCTTGATTCTTGGGCTTAAAAATGAAATGCCCATACTTGCCTTGGGAGAGATAGGTCAATGTGTCTCCCGGCTCGACATCTGGAAAGATGCCTTCAAGAACGGGTATCCAACTTGACACTTGTTGTTGATTAAAACCTAATTTTTGCCACTGCTCTGCTGTCGCCTCAAGTAACTTCGTCGAGGATATGTCTCGCAGATAAGTAATAGAAAGAGCGAGAGGTTCATTTAACCCCTGAGGTAGATATTTTCCTGAAGGAGTGAACAGCGTTGAGCGATAAATATCAAACACAAAAACCGACAATTCAGCTTCACCGACCATGGGCCAGCCCTGCCAACCCTCAATATTATTGCGGTCTTTCTGTATGCTCGGGGGCGAGCTAAGCGCTATCGGTACGATAAAGAAAACGGCACAAAGTATGATACCAAACTTAGCGAATACTCCTTTGTTCACGATAAATCACCTTTAAAATCACTAGCATGATAAGAGACCATTCAATAAACAGTGCCGACAAAGACACGGATAGTGAATGGGGTAAGGCAACCGCCTCTAACTTATAGCCAGCAAAATAACTCGATGCTCCTAACAGGCCGCCGATCGGGATCAACAACCAAGAAGAAAAAGGTCTAAGCGCTGGCACTAGGTTATACGCATACCAAGCAAAAATGAACCAAAGAGAAATTAACCAAGTGGGCAAAAATTCAGAATCAAAAGACAGAAGATGAGTACGCATGTTGATCCAATCAACGGCAATACCAAGAAACCCGAGTATAAACAGCCTTTCTAATGGAATAGATTGTTTTAAAAGCACATAAAGGTAGGTAGCGATGACACATAACATAAGCCACCACTGCGTTTGCTCTTGGCCAATAACCGCCAGAAACCAAAGCAATTGAAACCAAATTGACATTGTCAGCAAACGCATGGAGCAACTCCTTTAACGAGCTTGGAAAGTCATTTGTACGGTACTGATACTACGTGCTAAAAAGCCACCTTCACAGTAGCAAAAGTAATACCGCCACATGCGAATAAAACGCTCATCATAACCTAACTCTCGCACTTTATTTTCCTGCAACGTAAAACGTTGATGCCAATGGTGCAAGGTTTTAGCGTAATCCAACCCCATATCATGCAAATTACGCACGACTAAATCGGTCTGTTTAGCGGTTGCAAACGTTAATGCAGAAACTGACGGTAAAAAGCCACCTGGGAAAATGTATTTTTGGATAAAGTCGACATTACGGCTGTATTCTTCATAGCGGGAATCAACAATAGTGATGGCTTGTAGCGCCATCAAACCTTGTGGCTTAAGCAATTGACGACACTTGATAATAAAAGAGTCCAAATACGCTTTGCCGACTGCCTCAATCATTTCGATCGACACCAATTTATCAAACTGCCCTTCGAGGAGCCGATAGTCTTTTTTCAATAAAGTGATCTTTTCATTCAGACCTAGTGCATTAATTTTGCTCTGTGCGTAAGCAAACTGTTCATCAGAAATGGTCGTGGTTGTCACTCGACATCCGTATTGCTGCGCCATGTAGATGGCCATTGCCCCCCATCCCGTACCAATTTCAATAACATGATCAGTCGGTTGTAGCTCAAGTTGTTTGCACAACCTATCCATTTTTTGAATTTGTGCCGCTTCAAGGGTATCTTGCTCTGATGCAAACAGAGCCGATGAGTAAAGCATATTTTCATCGAGGAACGTTTCGTAAAGCGAGTTTCCTAAGTCGTAATGGGCATGGATATTCTTTTTGGAATTGTCCAAGGTATTACGTTTCAACCAGTGCCCTAATTTTAGCGCCAACTTACTAAACCAGCTCACACGCTGCTCGATTTGATCAAGCGCATTAAGATTTTGTGCCATGAGATTCATTACAGCGGTTAAATCAGGGCTGTCCCACCACCCATCCATATACGCTTCACTGGCGGCGACACTGCCACCTCTTAAAAACCGGGCGTACAGGCTTGGATGGTGAATCTCTACCTTTGCATCAAGACTCTGCTCTAACGATTGCTGACCAAAAACTCGTACACGGTCATCAATACCCCCAAAAGTTTCTATAACAGTAAGCCGCCCAATGGCTATCTGCTCAAGGTAGCGAAAAATCCAATTGCGGGCTGTCTGTTCAACCTTTGAAGCTTGCGAAAAATCCAATGCTGCACTTTGCGTTTCCAACATACCAGCTCTCCTATTGCTTATTCTTTTTCTGCTCAGCGCTTGAATCATCATTCGAACCGGGGTGTGAATACACCGGAGCACCTTTAACCCATAGTTTTAACGCATGCCAATAAATACCAGTGACAACTTTTAGTGCCATGAGCGGCGTTCTGACCAGCTTTTTGATTAAATTTTTGGAGGTAAAAGCATGTGGCTTCATCGATAAAGTCGCATCAAACTGCTTTTCTCCACGCTGGCAGCTCAAATGAACCTTAACACCGAGAGATAATGGTTTTACACGCCATTGGTACTGCTGATCGATAGGGTTAAATGGCGACACGTGAAATGCTTTGCCATGGATAAAATTATCGGCTTTCTCTGCCGGTACCACGTAATAGTGCCGCTCGTTCCAAGGTGTATTACTCACTTCCGCGAGTAGGTAGCGCCAATTTTCTTCGTGATCGTAAACATAATAAAAATTGACGGGACTAAAATACAACCCCAAGTAGCGTAAATGTATAACGGCTTTGACACGGCCTTGAAACGTTTCTCCTGTTAAATCGGTCACTTTGTCCAGCACCGCTTGTTTAAGATCGCCTTCTCCCACGTAATCTTCTCGCCGGAATCGTGCCCAATGCCACCATCGACGACCAAAGCCCCAAACTTGCTTCTCTAAGGTATCTATTTGGTCTAAATCGATGCATGGCATAAACAGCGGCACATTGAGTTGATGCTCTACCGGGATAAATCTTCTGTGACGTACACTGCCATCCATTATCCAACTTTCAGCTTCATCTGAGTGTTGCATCAAGCCGCTCCTTTGTGATCCAGCGTCACGGCTTTTTGTTCTATTTCACGTACGACATCTAGCGCACTTCGAACCCCATCTTCATGAAATCCGTTATACCAATAGGCGCCACAGAACCAAGTCCCATGATGTCCGTTAATTTTTTCTCGTTGCTGTTGGGCATCGAGTGTCTGCTGCGTAAACACGGGGTGATCATAACTAAATTCAGCAATAATCTTACTTTCATCAATCGCCTGGCGACTGTTGAGTGATACACAAAAGGTCACTGGTGCATCAATATGTTGCAATATATTCATGTTGTATGTCAGCGTTGGTTTCGAATCAAATTCGTCCTCGCTCCCCGACATTCGATAATTCCATGCAGCCCAAGCGGCCTTGCGTTTTGGCAACAGCGCTTGATCTTTATGAAGAATTACCTCATTTTTCTGATACTTAAGCTGCGAAAGCACGTTCCTCTCGTTATTCGATGCATCCTGCAATAACCCTAAAGCTTGATCACTATGACATGCAAAGATAACGTCATCGAAGTGTTCTATCTTTCCTTTACTTTCAATATGCACGCCAACATTGTCACGCCACACGCGATCCACCGGAGAATTCAATCGAATATTATCGGAAAAGCCTTGTGTTAGCGGACCGATGTAGTTTCGTGAACCACCCTCAATCACTCGCCATTGGGGTCGGTCGACGATATCAAGCAAGCCATGGTTGAGAAAAAATCGAGTAAAAAAGTGCAACGGAAAAGCGCGCATATCGGCCAGCGTGGATGACCAAATCGCGGCTCCCATAGGTAAAATGTAGTTTTCGCAAAAATAGTCACTGAACTTATGCGTCGCTAAAAAAGCGCCTAGTGTCTGGTGGTGGTCGTTGTCTTTTGTCGCTTGTTTAGCCAATTTATTAAAGCGCAGAATTTCATAAATAAATGAATAGAATTTAGGGTTGAGCCAATTCCGCTTTTGAGCAAATAATGTCGTAATGGTATGGCCATTGTATTCGAGCCCGTGCTTGGCATTAGTGACACTAAAACTCATTTCTGTGGCTTTTCCAGAAACACCAATCTCATCCATCAAAGCAATAAAATGGGGGTAAGTTTTATCGTTGTACACAATAAATCCGGTGTCGACCGCATACTGCTGCCCTTTATGCTCTACATCAATGGTCGCAGTATGTCCTCCAACGTAAGACCCCGCTTCGAACACAGTGACCTGATGCCGCTTATGTAAGTAGTAACCGCATGTGAGACCTGAAATCCCCGAACCTATAATGGCAATTCTCATCTTGTTATCCTTATTTATTCGAGCCCATTAGTTTGTTAATTAATCCGTGCTGTAGGCGATAAGGCAAAAGTGTCATGACGCGCAATAAACCGGTAAAACGACGAGGAAAGTAGATGGTTTCTTTCCCCTTAGCTAAACCAACACGTATCGATTGAGAAGCCTGTTCGACCGATATCATCATTGGCATGTCAAAGTCGTTTTTATCGGTGAGCGGCGTTTTAACGAATCCGGGAAAAATCAGCGACACTTGGATGCCTTTTGGTTGCCAATCAAGCTTTAAAGAGCGAACCAGATAACTGACGGCGGCTTTTGAGGCGCCATAAGCGCCAGCCCGAGGTAACGCTAATTCACTGGCAATAGAGCCGACGACGCCCACTTGTACGCCGGCATAAAAATGAGGCTGAGCCGCTTCAAGGCAGTAAGTGAGGCCGAGAAAGTTAATTGAAAAGACCCGCTCGATTAACAGGCTATCGACGATCCCTTCGTCGAGATATTCACAATCACCGGCGTTAAAAATCCATAAATTTGGCTTGGGGTCAATGTGAGAAAACGAATCGATCACCTGCTGGCGTTGAGTTAAATCACATTGCAACGACTTGATTTGAGGTGAGAACTGCTCAAGTTGATGAAGCGCCTCTTGATTGCGACCGCAGGCAGTCACCCTCCACCCCTGCTGAGCATAGTCTCGAGCTAACTGCCAACCGATGCCCGACGTCGCTCCGGTTATCACAACATGATTCATTGGCCTAACCTCGCTTTGATCACCTTGATGACCTTACCCAGAACGGGCAAGTGTTCGTACAACATCTCTCCTAGGTCAAAATAATCCCGATGATAAATCACCCTGCCATCTTGGAACTTCATATGGCTAATACCTTTAACTCGTATTAATTGACCGGATTTCAACTTAGGATGCTGAAGTTCCATGGTCCATGTCAGAAAGCCATCTTCACCGACTTGATGTTGTTCTTTGATATCAAATTGGCAATGCTCGACATTTTTATACAACGTTGTGAAATACTGCGCCAAATTTTGCCAACCTTCTAAACGATGAGCGGCGTCTTCAAAGATGACATTTTGGTGATATACCGTTTCTAGAGAAGCCAAATTATGCTTGTTCAGCTGTTTATAAACGTCACCAACGGCATTAATATCCATGCTTACCACCTTGTACAAAAATAAACTACGTACAACTATCAAAGACTCTAGGAGATAAACCAAAGGACGACAAGCGCCCTCTGATTAACTCTCGTTACTTTTATCTGTTACGTAAATAATTGGTAGCTGGATCAAAAAAGGCTTGGTAAAAACCAAGCCTTTTCAGTTAATTAAATGTTACTAAAGATTTCTTAACGCTTGGATGCGTTTATCTAAGGGCGGGTGGCTCATAAGAAGTTCAGTGAGAGAACGCTTACCGTTAATACCGAACGCCATCATCGATCCTTCGAGCTGAGACTCTTGGCTCATCTTTAATCGCTCGAGCGCTGCGATCATTTTTTGCTTACCGACCAATTGCGCAGATCCGGCATCAGCGTGGAATTCCCGATGACGGCTATACCACATTGTGATGAAGCTCGCTAGGAAGCCAAACACCAACTCCAACACTGTTGAAATCGCAAAATACACCATCCAATTCGTGCCGCCCCCTTCTTCATCACGATTATTCGATGCCACCAAATTAGCAACCACACGTGATAAAAAGATAACAAAAGTATTCACCACACCCTGTAACAGCGTCATCGTTACCATGTCACCATTAGCAATATGACTGACCTCATGGGCAAGGACCGCTTCTGCCTCATCACGAGTCATGTTATGCAGCAGCCCGCTAGAGACGGCAACTAACGAGTCATCTCGCTTGGCGCCGGTGGCAAAAGCGTTGATATCTGGTGAATCATAAATAGCGACAGTCGGCATACCAATACCCGCTTGTTGAGCTTGACGAGACACGGTTTGCACTAGCCAGTGCTCAGTTTCGTTGCGTGGACTTTCAATGACCATCCCTCCAACAGAGCGTAAAGCCATGCTCTTGGACATCAATAATGAAATGAATGAACCACCAAATCCAAAGAGCGCTGCCATAACTAATAGACCGGAGAGACTTCCAGGCTGAAGGCCTGTTGTCGCGTAGACAATATTTAAAACAATACTCAGCACGAACACCACGGCTAGGTTCGTCGCTAAAAACAGCAAAACTCGTTTCATTCTTCCACTCCAAAGGGAACTAGGTATAAAACATCTCAGATTAACGGGTTGTTAACCTTATTTAGACTTCTTCTATAGATATAGTCTAAGTTTTTTTAAAACAAGGTTAAGCGATAAATTGCAACATTTATTTACTGACACCAATTAGTTATCTAACGCCAAAGCGACCGCTTTGCATTGAATTAGACTTTGGTCTTATTGTGAGTCCTTTGAAAACGGGTATAGTCGATTTTGTAGACAGAATCAGGTAATAAAAGGAATGTATCATGGTAGAACAAAACAACTATCAGATGGCGATAGATTTACTGTGCTGCCACCTAGGCTTAAGTGAAGAAGAAGCGAAAAAGCAACTGGGACTCTCAGACCCCCAACCGTCTCATCAAACTATGACAGAGTCGCACCATGCTTTATTAGGATTCAACCTCGAAAAATAACAGAATCCAAGCCGTTAAAAAGAGCTGCCATTTGGCAGCTCTTTTTTTGCATTACATCAATTTGCTAATATCAATAAAGCGCCCTAACTCTTTACGTTTGGCGCTTGGCACATAAGGAATTTCTCCGATTTTAGGGGCCGGCAACTTTTTCTCTAGCATACTGATAATCTCTGCGTAATGTTCTGTCCCTGGGTTAATTCGATTAGCAACCCAGCCAGCAATGGTCAACCCATCGGCTTCAATCGCTTCAGCAGTTAGCAGAGCATGGTTCAAACAACCCAGTTTGATTCCAACCACAAGAATAACCGGAAGCTGTTCTTTTTGGACCCAAGTTGATAAATATTCATCCTCAGAAACAGGGACTCGCCAGCCTCCCGCCCCTTCAACCAACACAACATCGGCAGCGGCTTTGTGCTCACTTAATGTGGTACTCAATACGTCAAAATCGATTATCTCGTGTTCATAACGCGCCGCAATATGTGGTGATGTTGGAAGCGCCAATGTGTAAGGGTTGACCTGCTTATAATCACGAGCAACCGTCGCTACCGATTGTAAGTGCAACGCATCGGAATTTTTCATCTCACCTTCAATGAATTCACTGCCTGCAGCAACTGGCTTAAACCCAATTGTTTTAAGATCTTTTGCCGCCAAGGCTTGAAGGATAGCCTTTGATGCGACGGTTTTTCCTACATCTGTATCCGTACCTGCAACAAATAATGCATCTATCATCGATGTATCACCCCTAAACATACGTGGTAAGTGGCAGGCACTCGCCCATCACTTGATTCAAACTCTTTATACGCTTTTTCAACAGCAAGCAGTGCACTTCGACCAGTGAGCCCCTGCGAGCGACCGACGACATGATTGGCGCCTATTCCCTTCAAATCATGCATTAAAGAAAATGCGGATGGATACCAAATCGTCATAATGGGAAAGTCTAAGTGATAGCGATCACACTGAGCTTGAGCTAACGCAATTTTTACCTGAATGTTAGACACAAAATCGTTGACGTGTTGATACTCATCAACTTTTGACCAAGCTCGACTTAACTCAAACAAAGACCCTTTGAGCAAAGTCGAAAACAGCGCTTTGCCATTAGGCTTCAACACTCGGCGAATATGTTGAAACGGATAGGACAAATCAGAGCACCACTGCAATGCAAGGCTTGAGAAAACATAATCTATCGTTTCATCGTTCAAACTTAGCCGTTCTGCATCCATCACGAAATATTGCATGCCTTTGTCACCACAGCGTTCTCGAGCAAACTCAAGCATCTTTGGTGCCATGTCAACACACACCACGTTGGCGCCACGCTGCTGAAAAATCTTGGCAAAATAGCCGGTGCCACAGCCAAGATCGAGGACCGTTTTACCCGTTAAATCTTGTGGCAGATAATCCAGTAGTCGATGACCGACATCGCGCTGAAACTGAGCATGACGATCATACGTCATCGCGGCTTTATCAAATGCTTCACTGATCGCTTCTTTGTTACCCATAGAGGCCGGCAGTATTTTTGCTGGATTACCCATGATAAACGTCCATCCATTGTTCAAACTTTTCAGCCAAAGCATCGATATGTGTTGGTTGATGAAGTGCTGTTAAGGTGATGCGTATTCGAGCGGTACCTTTCGCAACCGTGGGCGGGCGAATAGCACTCACCCATTGACCATTTTCTCGCATAAATTGTGCACAATTGAGGGCCGACTCAGCGTCACCTAAAATGACTGGTTTTATGGGAGTTGTCGTTTCAACACATCCCGAAAACTGGCGAAATCGGTGATGAAAGTGCGCACTGAGTTCCTCGAGACGATCACGTCGCCACTGCTGGGTTTGAACTAGGGTAATGGCATGTGATAGAGCGTAAGCTTGTGCTGGGGGCATCGCTGTAGAATAGACGTGATGGCGCGCGCACTGAGTCAGATACTCCCCTAACTCAGCATTACACATGATGGCTGCACCGCTCATTCCAAGCGCTTTTCCAAACGTTGCAATCAATAAATCTGGCTTCACTTGAGCGGCTGCACAGCTTCCACGCCCCTCGCCTTCCATGACGCCTAGACCATGAGCATCATCCACAGCCCATAAGTCGCCGTCACGAATTTGCAACGCGATGTCGGACAGTGGCGCGCAATCGCCATCCATACTAAACACGCCTTCTGTAACGATAAACGCCGGCGTATTTTCGCGGTGCAGTTTACGGTTTAAATCCTGCACATCATTATGTTTAAAGCGCGTCATGGACGCAGAAGAAAGCATACCGGCTTCAATCAGTGAAGCATGATTGAGCTTATCTTGCAGCAAGCGGTCCCCCTTCTCGAGTAAAGTAAACAGCATCGCTTGATTAGCACTGAAGCCAGAATTAAACAAAATAGCACGCTCGTAACCTAACCAGTCACACAATTGGTGCTCTAACATAAGGTGCGGAGTTGAAAAGCCTGTGACCAAAGAAGAAGCACTGCTACCCGCACCAAACAAAGTGAGCCCATTTTGCCACGCCTCAATTAACGATGAATCATTGGCCAGCCCTAAATAATTGTTGCTAGAAAAATTAACCCAGAGATCACCATGTTGTTCAATCATCAGTTGATTTCCACGAGTCACTACATTGAGCTGACGATTTAATTGATTTTCTCTCCGCTGCTCAAGCTGCGAGCGGATACGGGTTCTAAACGCTTGCATCATAAAACAAATCGTCTTTGGTAGGACGTGCTGCCACTTGACTCACAACTTGGTCGAGAAGTTCACTTTCTTGAATTTCATCCGGCTTTTGCGCAACTTGATGTGTGTTAACACCCAGCTTTTTAAATAACTGCATGTCTTTATCTTCTGAAGGGTTTGGGGTGGTTAGCAATTTACAGCCATAGAAAATAGAGTTAGCGCCTGCCATAAAGCATAAAGTCTGCATTTGCTCATTCATATTTTCGCGCCCAGCTGACAGCCTGACTGCGGATTTTGGCATCATAATTCGCGCAATAGCAATTAAGCGAATAAAATCAAACGGCTCGACATCATCCACCTTTTCCAGTGGCGTACCTTTTACTTTGACCAACATGTTAATCGGTACACTTTCCGGGTGAACAGGAAGATTCGCCAACTCCATCAATAGCCCCGCACGGTCATGGTCACTTTCTCCCATGCCAATTATGCCTCCAGAACAAATTTTCATTCCGGCCTCTCTCACATGAGATAACGTGTCGAGTCGATCTTGGTATGTCCGAGTGGTGATGATGTTACCGTAGAACTCAGGCGAAGTATCAAGGTTGTGATTGTAGTAATCAAGGCCTGCATCCGCGAGCTCAGCAGCTTGCTCAGAAGAGAGCATACCCAGGGTCATGCAAGTCTCCAAACCCATCCCTTTAACGCCTTTGATCATCTCCTTGAGATAGGGCATGTCTCGCTGCTTAGGATTTTTCCAAGCGGCTCCCATGCAAAAGCGCGTTGAACCGGCGCTTTTAGCCTTTTTCGCGGCGTCAAGTACACGCTCAACATCCATTAAACGTTCTTTTTCAATCTCCGTCGTGTAACGCGCACTTTGGGGGCAATACTTACAATCTTCCGGACAGGCTCCGGTTTTAATAGAAAGTAAGGTACTGACTTGTACGTAGTTGTGGCGATGAAAATGGCGATGCACTTGTTGAGCTTCAAACAACAAATCCATAAAAGGCATTGCCATTAATTTTTTGACTTGCTCAGAGGTCCAATTGTGACGTACTTCCACAGTAATTCCTTATATTTCTTGCGAATTTTCTTGGCTAGTCTATCTCCGAACGATAAACTGTCAACACTGTAAAAATAAATAAGTTTACACAAGGTCACAAAATAACCATGAATTTAGATTTTGACCGCCAGCATATCTGGCACCCATACACCTCGACCCTTGAGCCACTGCCCTGTTATCCTGTAATAGGCGCCTCAGGCGTCGAAATTGAGTTAGAAAGTGGAGAACAGTTAATCGACGGCATGTCGTCTTGGTGGTCTGCGATTCATGGTTATAACCATCCTCGTCTTAACGCTGCTGCGCATCAGCAAATTGAGCGCATGTCACATGTGATGTTTGGCGGGCTCACCCATGAGCCTGCTATTAGTTTGTGCAAGTCTCTCCTCTCCCTTACACCTTGCAACTTAAAGCACGTATTTCTGGCTGACTCAGGCTCGGTTTCGGTCGAAGTAGCGCTAAAAATGGCACTGCAGTATTGGCATGCAAAAGGTGAAAACCGGAGCCAGTTTCTTACGCTAAAACATGGCTATCATGGCGATACTTTTGCCGCCATGTCGGTGACCGATCCTGATAATTCGATGCATAAGATCTACAAAGGTTTTCTTCCTAAGCACCTATTTGCAAAATCACCCAGCATTGGTTTTAACCAAGATTGGAACAAACAAGACATCGATGACTTTCGCCACCAACTTGCCCAATATCATTCTCATATCGCGGCTGTCATCTTAGAACCGATAGTGCAAGGTGCAGGAGGGATGCGCATTTATCATCCGAATTATTTAAAACGAGTAAGAGAGCTTTGCGATCAATACGGGGTGCTACTCATCATTGACGAGATTGCAACTGGGTTTGGCCGCACTGGCAAGATGTTTGCCTGTGAGCATGCAGGTATCAATCCCGACATCATGTGTGTTGGAAAAGCCCTGACAGGTGGTTATATGACGCTTGCCGCGACACTGACCACCTCAGAAGTTGCCAATACGGTTTGTTCAGGCGAAGCAGGATGTTTTATGCATGGCCCCACGTTTATGGGTAACCCCTTAGCCTGCGCCGTGGCATCGGAAAGTTTGGCGATCTTGCAAAATAATCAATGGCAGATACAAACCAAAAACATTGAAACCTGGTTTAGCGAGGCCTTACCGTCGCTTGAGCATTTTGAAGCAGTGAAAGAAACACGCTGGTTAGGTGCGATAGGTGTGGTGGAACTGCATCACAAAGTCAATATGCAAGTCATTCAGCAACACTTTGTCGAGCAAGGGGTTTGGATACGTCCGTTTGGAAAACTCATCTATATGATGCCACCTTTTATTAGTGAAAAGCACCATATTACCAAACTGGTCAACGCCATCGCGTCTGCATTAGAAAAGCCTCAACAGATGCTAGAGCGCTGAAAAGCAAAACGCCAGTCGTGTATGACTGGCATTAAAAATACAATTAATGGCTAACTACTGAGAAACAGCCCATTGCAAGAAGGCTTTGCGATCTTGTTGTGACATTTTTAGATATTGCTGCTGCAGCGCACTCAGACTCTGAACCTGAGGCTTAGATTGAGGTTGAGCACTAGGGTTATTCACTGGCGTTTTCGGCGTTACCGAAGGTTGGTTCTGGCCATTATCAATCGTTACATAAGTTAAACCTACAGCGGCTTTCCCACCTTTTTTATTGTAACTCTCGACTTCATCTAAAAAATCTTTACCGAATACGACACCCGTTACTTTAACTTCATCAGCCACAGCATCAATTGCTTGGTCAGTGTTGCTGTCCAATAACGTCCAATTAAAGCCTTTAACCTGCTTCTCTGCCATATTCGCGTCTCGAGCTTCTGGCAATTTAAAGTCGAGAACCTGATTACTTGCATCAAACTTCATGACAATCAGAGGGCTATGTACTTTCTCGCTAGATTCTCGATAAAGAAATGTCTTGATATAACGGAACGCGATTTGATTGGTGCCATTAGGTAATTCTATCGTTTTTGTTGAGTCAAAAAGGCTACCTTGCACATCTGCTTTTTCAAGATTAACTACATTTAAGTCTATTTCTTCAGGAACATTCAACGTTACAGAAGCGTACGCTGTTGAAGTGATAAAAAGACAACCAGTGAGAATGGTTTGATTGATAAACTTAAAACCAGAAACAGACATTTTATTTTCTCCTACTAAAAAGCCCAGCAAATGCTGGGCTTTGATTCTATCAATAAAGGCGTAGATTACCAGTAAACACGTCCACCTAGAGCAACATTGTTCGCGTCTTCTTCACCTTCTTGAGAGTTGAAGTTGTATTCAACGAAAGCAACAGCCCAGCTAGAGAAACGATAGTCTGCACCAACCATTACGTTAGTAGTTGAGTCGATATCTTGATCGAAATCAAAGTACTGGTACTGAGCGTATACAGAAGTCTTCTCTGCTACTTTGAATTTACCACCAAGGTGGATGCTGTCAGATTCAAGAGTTGCATCAATATCGTTAGCGTCCGCTTTGTTGTACGCGTAAGTAATACCTACAACACCATTAGACAGCGCGTATTCTGCAGTCGCTTCAACGTACGTTGAATCAAAGTCATTAGAAACTTTCTTAACAGCAGAAGAACTGTCTGAACCATCTAGACCAGTTTTATCTGATTGATAAGCACCACCAACGTGTACAGAAACATCACCGAAAGAAGTACCTACAAAAAGTTCTGACATTTGAGCGTCTTCGTCATTTTCAGATAGGTTGTGAGAAGTTTTTAGCCAGAAGTTGTCTTTCTCTAAGCTGTAAGCAATTGAGCTTTTTTGCCAGAAAGTATCGCCCAAACCATTTTGGTATGGAGTGTAGTCAAACTGCCAGTTGTAGATAGCGCCGTAAACATCATCGTAGAACGGTAGGTGTTGACCAACTGTCAAAGTACCGTATGTGTCAGAAGAAAAACCTACATAGTGTTGACGAAGGCCTGAGTCTTCAACGTAAACTTCTGCTTTACCAACAGCAGTAAATTCTTCGTTGATGTCGTAACCTACTTTAACACCCCAACGAGACGAGCTTTTGTCGATACGTAGGTCATCTTCGTTATCAACGTCAGATAGAGTAACTAGTTGACGAAGTTGACCGTAAAAATCAACTGTTGCGTCATCGCCTTTATAGATTTCTGCTGCATTAACAGAACCAGCGGCTGTTGCTGCAACAACCATAGCTAATAGTGTTTTTTTCATAATTTAATCCACTGCCTTTTCTTAATATGGGAATTCCTTATCCGGTTCCCTTTTTTGTTTTTTGAAGTTGGCTCAGAGAGTTAACTCCTATGAACCAGCCTCAACAAATCTGCAGCTAAGATTGCAGAATATTCATCTAACTGTCAAATGTTGTAAAAAAAGATAATAAAAAATAAATAAACATCTAATTATCAATAGCTTACATATAAATTAGTGTTTTTTTAGAGCAATATCTAACCAACCCTAAAGTTTATTCAGCAACTACCACAAAAAACAACATCAGAATATAATCCTGATAAAATAGATAAAATTTCATTTTAAAGACAATTTAAACACAAGAATCCACTTTTTGGAGATATATATTTTTCACAAACTAAAATTAATCCCTCTTGTTAAAGGTTCAGTTTTTTTTTGTGAAGTTGATCTCCGTTTGTAAGAAAAGGATTCTATTTCGTGAGCTAGGTACGTTTTAGCAAACTGTGCTAACATCGCGCGACTCACTCAAAGGGCCCGTCATGACCACCAGCAAAGTTCAAAAAGCGATTCGTACAAGTTATCAAAACCTTCAACATCAATTGGATAACTTTATTCCTCGTCGAGCACAAAACTATCTTGTTGCGGAAATAACCAAAACATTGTGTGGCAGTTACCACAAATCAAATCGCATCATGGTGGCGGAAGCGGGAACAGGCATTGGAAAATCGCTGTCCTATTTGATGTCGGTCATCCCGGTGGCTCGCTTCAATAACCGCAAAGTGGTGATCTCTACCGCCACGGTGGCATTACAAGAACAGCTCATCAATAAAGATCTGCCTCTATATAGAAGGCTCACCGATTTTGAATTTAGCTTTATTCTTGCTAAAGGACGCCAACGTTATTGCTGCGCAGAAAAATTAGCAGCGGCGAGTGGTGTCGATGGCGGTCAAATGGCGATGTTTGAAACCAAGCCGAAAGCGAAAGATATTGATTTGCTCAAAACCATGTACGAGAAACTTGCCGAAGGTAAATGGGACGGCGATCGAGACTCTTGGCCAAAGCCTATCAGTAATGAACTTTGGCAAATGATGGTCAGTGACAAGCACAGCTGCAATGGCTCAATGCAAGCTCACCGAGGATGCCCTTTTCAAAAGGCACGTTCTGAGCTGGATAAGGTCGATGTAATTATCGCCAATCATAGCCTCGTGATGTCAGACTTAAGCTTAGGTGGCGGCGTGATACTCCCCGAACCTGACAATACTATTTATGTCTTTGATGAAGCTCACCATCTTCCTCAAGTTGCTCGTGACCATTCGTCTGCTGCCGCGAGCCTAAAAGGCGCGGCAAGTTGGCTAGAAAAGCTCAACCAATCCGTTTCTAAATTCTCTAATCTGGCTGATGAAAAACGTGTCGCCCGATTTCGTAACGAGTTACAAAATTCGGCGCAAGAACTTATCCCAGCACTGAGTCAACTCGCCAAACGCTTTGACCCAGCACAATTTGTCGATAAGTCGTATCGCTTTGAGCATGGTGAACTACCCACCTGGCTCGAAGAAGAAGCAAAGCAATTAAAGCAGCTGTCAAATAAGCTCGCGCAATCAGTGGCAAAAATCGCTGATCTTATTGCGGAGAGGGTTAAGGACGGCGAAATCGCAAATCGCCTTGCAGAACCTGCATTAGCAGAGCTGGGATTTTACATTCAACGGACGGAAAACCTTGCACAAGTGTGGCAACTTATGGCTCAGCCACAGCCAGAAAAGGGGGCCCCCCTTGCAAGGTGGCTAGAATTGAGCGATGAACGCGAAGGTGACTTTATTGTCAACGTATCGCCACTTGAAGTTGGATGGCAACTTGACCAACAACTCTGGAGTCGCTGCGTTGGCGCAGTATTAACCTCCGCAACCATTCGCGCACTCAATTCCTTTAGCTTCTTCTGTCGCCAAGCCGGCATCAGTGATAAAGCGGAAGATGGCGTTCAGTTCCTCGCCCTAGCCTCACCGTTTGACTACCCAAACCAAGCCGAGCTGTACATTCCCAAAATGCAGTACGAACCACAAATGCCCGAATTTACTGACCATCTCATTGAACGACTTCCTGAGCTAATAGAAGAAGGAAAAGCCAATTTGGTGCTGTTTGCCTCGTACTGGCAAATGAATAAAACCGCGCAGGCACTGTCGATGCTATTCACAAAAAAAGGCTGGTCTTTACAACTTCAGGGTGAATCTTCTCGCCAAGAAATTATCAATAAACATAAAAAACTTATAAAAATTCACAAAACCAGCATTCTATTTGGGACAGGAAGCTTTTCTGAAGGCCTCGATTTACCCGGAGAGCTACTTGAAAACCTGATTATCACTAAAATACCGTTTGGAGTACCCACTTCACCGGTCGAACAAGCGCACTCAGAATATATTCAGGCCAAAGGTGGAAATCCATTTATGCAAATCGCTGTGCCTGAAGCGAGTAAAAAATTAATCCAATCTGTCGGTAGGTTACTGCGAAAAGAGAGAGATTCTGGTAGAGTCATCGTCCTCGACAGGCGTCTTATCAGTAAAAGATACGGTAAAGCACTGTTAGACTCCCTGCCGCCATTCAAGCGAAATATCGAGTACTAGCTGCTATATTGAACCTTTGTGTGAGTAATGACTCAAATTTTCACGTTTATCTCACGATGCCACTCACTGAAAAAGAATAGATAGAAGTACATTTATGGAGATGTTTGAGCCAACACTGCTGTTGGTGCTGGCACTGGTCGCCTTTATTGCTGGATTTATTGATGCCGTCGCAGGTGGCGGCGGAATGTTAACCGTTCCTACCCTATTATCCATGGGACTTCCTCCTCACCTCGCGTTGGGAACGAATAAGCTCGCGGCAACGTTTGCATCCTCAACGGCAGCATTTACTTATTATCGTAAAAAATTATTCGACCCTCGTTGCTGGTATCGTGCTTTTATATCCACATTGATTGGTGCCACGCTCGGCACACTGTTTGTTGATGCAATCAGCACTGACTGGCTCGAGAAGATCCTGCCGTTAATTATCTTAGCCGCTGCTATCTATACGATTTTTCATAAAACGCCGCATAATGCCGCGAATGTGCTACCGCCGCAATGTGCTAAATTTCATAAAAAACAATACGCTCAAGGCTTGAGTATTGGCTTTTATGATGGATTAGCCGGCCCCGGTACAGGCGCTTTTTGGACAGTGAGTTCCATGGCTCTCTATAAGCTCAATATTCTTTTGGCATCTGGTTTATCCAAAGCCATGAATTTCACCAGTAATTTTACCTCCTTGGTGACTTTCGCTCTTCTTGGCCATATTAATTGGATGCTAGGCTTAACAATGGGCGTATGTTTAATGGCAGGCGCTTTTGTCGGCGCGCACTCAGCCATTCGATTTGGCGCGAAATTTATTCGCCCAGTATTTATTACTGTTGTGAGCATTTTGGCGATAAAACTCGCTTATGAAGCATGGATTGTCAATTTATGAGTCAATTTAGTCAGCTCAAGAACACGTTAGAACAGCTTGATATTCAAGCTGCTGCCCTTGACAGACAACGAGGGGAACATCATTTACCGCTATTTGATGAACGGCTTTTTCGAGGTCAAGCTCGGCTGTTAACACCCTGTGTTCAAGAAGCACGCTCGACCTACGACTCCATTCTACGTGAAAGCCAGAACAACCTTCTTACCGCCGAACGGGCTGAATTTCTTACCGAGCGACTGGTCGCTCAAATTGGGGCGATCCAACGAGAACTTGCAACAACATCCATTCGTAAGAGTGAACCTAAGCACAGCAGCTACTATAGAAAGCCCATAAACAAATTATATCAAGAGCTTGCCCAGCATCAGGAATGGGAACGACGCTTAAAAGATATGGTGATGGAAAAAGAATATTTGCTCAACCATAGCTCGTTGGGGCAGCAACAAGAAGCCCAGCAAGTGCTTCTTGCCACAGAACAGCGTCTAAAACGTTGCCAAGCCGCTAAACTAAAATTAGAAAATCAAATCACCTATCGAGAACGAAATCAGTAGTTATGTCTTGTAAAACCACTTCAAATACCGGTGCGTCAAATAGCCTTGATAACGCACCAGACGATATCAAACTCGCGGTCGACCTTATCTATTTACTCGAGTCCAATGACATTCCAACCAATACCGCTTTGTCAGCAATCAATATCGTAAAATCTGACTTAGAAAAAAAACTCATACAGGAACAAGAGTAAATGTATCAATTCAACTTTAACTTCGAGCAGTTCATGCTCGACTATTGGCAGAAAAAGCCAACGATTCTTCGTCAAGGTTTTTCAAACTTTGAGGACCCGATTTCGGCGGAAGAGCTCGCCGGATTATCGTTGGAAGAAGAAATTGATTCACGCTTTATTTCTAATCACAATCATAACTGGAAGATCGAACATGGCCCCTTTGACGAGTCCTTTTTTGGTGAGTTAGCCGAGTCGCACTGGCAACTGGTTGTTCAAGCAGCGAACCATTGGCACCCAGGCGCGGCGCAACTCGTTGAGCCATTCAAGCAGCTTCCTCAATGGCTGTTTGATGATGTCATGGTATGTTTTAGCGCGCCACAAGGCGGAGTCGGCCCACACATTGATCAATATGATGTATTCATTATTCAAGGACAAGGTCAGCGTCGCTGGCGCGTTGGTCCTAAAGACATGGGTCAGTACCAAGAAACCATTAAAGCCAATGCATTAAAACAAATCAAATCGTTTGAGGCAGAAATTGACGATGTGCTAGAGCCCGGTGACATTCTCTACATTCCAGCCGGTTTCCCCCACGAGGGTCACACACTTACCCCTAGCCTCAGCTATTCAATAGGTTACCGCTCACCTAAAGAACAGGAGCTACTCAGTAATTTTGCGGATTATGTATTAGCGCACGATCTTGGTGATGTTCACTTACACGCACCCGACATGAAGGCACAGCAAAGCTTTGGGGAGATCAAGCAAGAGCATTTAGCCAAGCTGACCACAATGCTCAAAGCGGCCACCGAAGATGATGACTTGCTGCGAAAATTTGTGGGCTCCATGCTCAGTCAATCACGTCATATGTTAAATATTGTTCCTGAAGAGGATGAGTCGAGTGAACAAGAAATACAGCAGTACCTATTTCAGGGTTCAGAGCTGCACAAGGTCGCTGGATTAAAAACCTTGTATCACGACACGCATCCAACCGTTGCCTACATTAACGGTGAACGCTTTGACGTTTCAGAAGAGATCCAGTCTCAGTTATCATTACTGTGTAACTTGGAGCATTACAATCGTCACCACCTTCCCCAAGCTCCGGCTGCAGAACATTGGCAACTATTAAACACATTAGTCAATAAAGGATATTGGTACATGGACGAGCTTTAAGCGTCCTCCGCGTAGCAACCGCAATGTAAAAAAGCCGCATAATGCGGCTTTTCTATCAAATCACTGACTCATCACACTTTAAATTGATTCACTAACTGCTTTTGTTTCTCTGATAAGGTACTAATTTGTCCACTGACCGTTTCTGACTCTTCCGCCTGAGAGAGAATTTGCGCACTCAAGTCACGAATATTCGACACACTCAAATTGACCTCAGTGGACACAGATTGCTGCTCTTCTGCTGCCTTTGATATTTGCGTATTCATATCTGTAATGGCAGCAATTGACGTAAATACATGTTGCAGCTCATCCACGGCAACTTTTACTTGGCTTGCTGAATTATTGGCTAGCGCGTTACTTTCATGAATCACATTGACCACGTCGTTAGTGCCGGTATGGACCTGCTCAATCACATGGCGAATATCTCCGACTGAATCTTGTGTACGCTTGGCGAGATTACGTACTTCATCGGCTACCACCGCAAAGCCTCTACCTTGCTCACCCGCTCGAGCGGCTTCAATGGCAGCATTCAACGCTAGCAAGTTAGTTTGCTCAGAGATTTCCTCGATCATTTTCAGCATCTCAGTAATATTGTCGTTGCTTTTGGCAAGTTCTTGAACAATTGGAATCGCGGCATCCATGGTTTCAACCAGGCGGCGCATTTCCAATTCAGACTGCTCAATCACTTTTTGCCCTGTCATCGCAGATTCATTAGCCTTTTGCGCGGCGTTCACAGCATTGCCTGCGTTTTCAACAACTAACGTAGCAGTTTGGGTCATTTCTTCAGACGCCGTAGCGACCAGATCAACTTCCTTAAACTGAGAATCACTGCTTTGCCGCGTAAGTTGCGCAGCAACCGACGATTGCTCTGTGGTACTAGCCACCATATAGGTGTTGTTGACAACTTCACGAATGATGACTTGAAGCTTATCCAGAAAAGCATTGAATCCTGATGCCAACTGGCCAATTTCATCTTGGCTTTTGATATCAAGCCTCTGAGTTAGATCCCCCTCTCCAGAAGCAATATCTTCCAAGCGTAACGCGACTTGCTTAATGGGTTTCACGAGCCTAACCGCCATAAATCCAATCACCACCAAGCCAATGAGAACGAATATACCGCCAGCGAAGACTTCGGTCGTCACACCTTTAGAGACTTGCTCGCCAATCAATACATCAAGAGAATTTGCATCTGCCAGTACGCTAGAGCGTGGCATTTCAAACAAAATCCCCCAATTTTGGTTGCCGATGGTAATTGGTGCAAACACCATCAGCCATTGATTATTTTCGCTCCATTGAGTGATGACCTCTTGGCCGTATAACAGGTCGACCAAATCATCATTCGTGATATTGTCACTTGAAAACGGTTGACCTATATCCGCATTAGGATCATCACTGGCAATCAGCGAACCATCGAGGCTGACAATATTCATTTTGCCTTGCCCATCAAAGAGGTTGGCATCAGAAGATTGAGCAAGCTCGGTTAATGTATCAAGTCGAAGATCAATACCAAAATAGCCCATGGCGAGGTAGTCGCGCATGATGGGCACAGAGATAGACGTTGTTAGATAGCGGCTATCTCCTTGCTCGACGATACGTGGTGTACTAACGCACGTCGTATTGCGAATTAATGGGCAATAAAAACGCTCACTATTACTGCCATCAGATAGTTCACTCTCAGACAATACATGCGCTTCAACTTCATCGTTCTGTGAATGACGCCAATACGGTGCAAATCGCCCTGTCTCATTCGACCCTACATACTCGGCGCTCACATAATTTGCATCTTCACTGTCAAGCTCATCGGGTCTGAACACCATGTAAGCACCTTGAATGGTGTCAAATTTTCTGACCGCGTTTTTCACAATGTCATTAAGTGCCGTTCGCAGAGTCTCACTGTCACCAAAGTTATCTTCGGAATTCGTTTTTTGAAACAAAGCCGCATCCGCTAGCATTTCGGCGCGATACAGGGCTTCATTAAGGTATTCAGAAATTTCGGTGGCATTGAGTAACGCCGTGGTTTGCACCAATTGTTCAGACTTTTGCTTTACGGACTGAGAACTGTTGGTTTTGATTATTTGTTGATTACTTATCGCATTGTATACTGAAAATCCGATCAGCGAGAGAGAGGTAATTAATAGGCAAGCGCCTGATAGTAATATAATTTTCCATTGAACAGACAAGGTTCGCATGCTACATCCCTTTTTGCAAACTTGGTTAGAGTTATTACACCATATTGCGACTAATTATCAATCTAAAGTTAAACTTTTGTATTATTTCAGTGATGGCGTAGAGATTACCAACGCGTTTCCAATTTCTTGTTTAAAAACCATCCGTAGACCATAGGGCTGATGAAATAGTCCTATAACACGCTAAAAAACTCCCATCTTAGATGCCAATACCAAGCTGATATATCGACTAGTCTTTACGCTCATGAACTACGAAAAAGGGCTAGTGACAATGAAACCAAACAAATACCTAACGGCTTTACTCTTTGCTTCATCGCTATTGATGACGACCACCGCGTATTCTTTTAATTACTACACAGAGGGCGGTTTAATGTTCATCAAAACGTTCCGTAATTCATCAGGACAAATGCGTTATTGGGGATGCGGCCCAACACAATGCTTATCGCTGAACAATCAAAGCAAATCTGAGGTTAAAAGTATGATTGATGGGGGACGCAGTTTTGATGGTACTTGGGAATATCGAGGAGATTATGGGCAGTGTGAAGTATGGGTGAGTCAAGTAAAACAAGGGAACTACCCGACGCTTAGAAGAGTCATGAACCAACTTCAAGAAAAGTGCTAAATACTCTTAGCGGTTACCGTTTTCTGAAAAACACTGATAGCGTCAGCACTATCAGTGTTGGTTTTACTGACTCTCTCACGTGGCGCTAGACCTCGGAGTTGAGTAACTGCAGATACAAACATCTACATTTTAACCGTTAGTGATCATCCCACCATTGAGGTGTAACGTCTGCCCAGTCATGAAACTGCTATCTTGGCACGCGAGAAAAACATACGCAGGCCCCATTTCACGAGGCTGACCTATACGTCCCATTGGCGAGGACATTGATTCTAAAATGTCTTTATCAAAATCTTTAAAGACTTCTTGGATTTCTGTCGCCACAGGCCCTGGAGCCACTTGGTTGACTCGAATACCACGATTCAATAGCTGCTTTGATAACGCTCGAGTATAACTGACGATAGCGCCTTTGGTCGCCGTATAAGGGACTAATACATCATTTCCGACATACGCGTTCACCGATGTTGTATTAATGATACTGTCGCCTTCCTTCATATGCTCTAACGCCGCTCGAGTGACATAAAAAATACCTGCCATATTGATGTCAAAATGCTGTTGCCAATCTTCATCACTGACTGCTGTTAAATCGTTATACGGTTTTTGCATACCCGCATTGTTGACCAATACATCAACACCGCCCCATTGTGCAACAACCGCCTCCACAGCCTGCTTGCAACTCGCACTACTTGCGGTGTCCCCTTGCAAAATAAGAGCGTCTGCACCTTCGGCCTCAATGCCTTTTTGTGTCTCACGAGCGCTCTCGTCATCAGAATGATAAACGATAGCGACTTTTGCGCCTTCACGCGCCATGTGTAAAGCCACCGCTCGTCCGATACCGCTATCCCCACCAGTGATTAAAACGCGTTTGCCAGTTAGCTTACCTGAGCCTTTGTAGTCGTCATTGATATATTCAACGGGCGGCAACATGTCATCTAAATGTTCTGTCATAACTAGCATCCTCTGTTTTATTTGGTGTACAAATAATTAGTGTCTCAGTACTACTGAGAGCTTGATGGTAGATCATTGAAATCAAAGGGTTGTTAAGATTTTTAACATAAGCGTTTATCATGACAAGAATGAAGAGGAAGTCGTCTATCACCGGAGTTCGTAATAACAGTGAATTGGAGGGTGAGCAATGAACCCTCACCCACTAATTAGACATACTTATCGACTGGTGATCAGATTAGCGAAACGATAAACTGTTGGTTTAATTATGTGTTCGTTCAAAAAGTCACGGGTCTCTATTAGTTTCGAAAGATAATTAAATCTTCACAAATCAAAGCTTATAACGGAAAGTAAAGAATATGAAAGTCATTAGTTTTAATATCAACGGGTTACGAGCACGCCTTCATCAATTACAGGCACTGATTGATAAACATCAACCGGATGTTATTGGCCTACAAGAGATCAAAGTTCACGATGACGCATTTCCTCTGGAAGATGTCAAAGCGATGGGCTATGAAGTGTATTTTCATGGTCAAAAAGCGCATTACGGCGTGGCGATGCTGTGTAAAAAGACACCCATTACAGTGCAAAAAGGCTTTCCTACCGACACTGAAGAACACCAAAAGCGCATGATCATGGCGACGTTTGAGGATGATAATGGCGAGAAAATTACCGTGCTCAATGGCTATTTTCCGCAGGGGGATAATATCCACCACGAGACCAAATTCCCTTATAAGCGCCAATTTTATAAAGACCTTATGGGCTATCTCAATCAATACCACAGCAAAGACGAGCAAGTTATCGTAATGGGAGATATTAATATCAGCCCCATTGATTTAGACATTGGTATTGGTGAAGTCAACCGCAAACGCTGGCTGAAAACTGGGAAATGTTCTTTCCAGCCCGAAGAACGTGAATGGCTAAAAAACCTACTAGATTGGGGGTTTGAAGATACGTTTCGTAATTTGCACCCAAGCGTTGATGACCAATTCTCATGGTTTGATTATCGCTCTCGTGGCTTTGATGATAACCGTGGCTTACGGATCGATGTGATATTAGCGACCCCTTCCCTTGCGAAAAAGTGCCAACAAGCGGGTATTGATTACGAGTTACGAGGCATTGAGAAACCTTCTGACCACGCGCCGATTTGGAGTGTATTTGCTCAATAATCTAAATCATGACTTCAATGAAAAAAGGGCCTTCAAGGCCCTTTTTAATTTGCAACGAAGACTAACTGCGCGGCTTTAAATAAGCGAGGAAACGTTTTTCTGCATTTTTAAACACCCACAAAATAATGAACGTCAGTCCCATATAAAATAGCCCCGCGGTCAAAAATGATTCAAACGGCGCGTAATAGCGCGAATTCACCAATCGCGCTGCCCCTGTGAGATCCATGATGGTAATGATTCCCGCAACCGCACTGCCGTGAAGCATAAAAATCACTTCATTACTGTAGGCAGGCAACGCACGGCGTAGTGCACTAGGCAAAACGATACGACGCATTGTTTGCCAATAACTCATGCCATAAGCTTTGGCCGCTTCGACTTCTCCACGCGGCAACCCATTGATCGCCCCGCGGATAATTTCCGCAGTATAAGCCGCTGTATTCAATACAAAAGAAACCAGCGCGCAAAACCAAGCGTTTTCCCAGAGCGTATCTTTGACTGGAAAGAACTGATCCATTCCGTAATAGATTAAATAAAGTTGCACCAATAAAGGCGTACCACGGAAAAAGTAAATAAATGCCCAGCTAGGCCAGCGTAATAACAAAAAGTGACTATTGCGGGCTAAGGCAAGAGGGATCGCGACAAAAATACCAATCAATAACGATAAGCCCACCAGCCAGACAGTGGTCCATAAACCGCTTAAATAGACAGGAAAGCTTTCAACTATTAATGAAAAGTCCATCGTTTCCTACCTCGTGTGAATCGTAAATTTGCGTTCAACAAGTTTAAGTAGCCCCGTCGATACACTGGTAAAAAATAAGAAGATCACGGCAACCGTCATATAAAAGGTAAATGGCATCTTGGTTGAACCCGCAGCCAAAGAGCTAATACGGACCATATCTTCAAGGCCAATAATGGAGACCAAAGCCGTCGTTTTGAGCAACACAAGCCAATTGTTACCAAAACCAGGCAGTGCGTGACGAATCATTTGCGGCAGCAAAATACGGCGAAAGGCCAGAAACCCACTCATGCCATAAGCTTTGCCGGCTTCAAGTTCCCCTTTATCCACCGCCATAATGGCGCCACGAAAAGTTTCTGCCATATAGGCGCCAAAGATAAAACCAATAGTCAAAACCCCAGCCGAAAACGGGCTGACGTCAATATAATCTGGTAAGTAGGAAGTCCATTCATGATTTGGGTCACTGGAAGCGAACCAATTATTTAACCATTCGTTGATCGAATAGAGAGAGTTGTTTAAGAGAATTTGTCCACCAAAAAAGATCAGCATCATCAGAACTAAATCTGGGATACCTCGAATAATCGTGGTGTAAATAGTCGCGACAGAGCGCAGTGTTCGATAGTTAGAGAGCTTGGCTAATGCACCCAACATGCCTAAAACCATGGCCAAAACCAGCGATAATACAGCTACTTCAATCGTCAGGAGTGCCCCTTTTAAAATGGAGGCTTCATATCCATGTAAATCCAGCATAAATGAGTTCCAGTTTCTCAACTCAAAAAAGAAAGGCCATTGATGTGTGACCATCAATGGCCATGATGACGATGTTACGTGTAATTAGTCACCGTATACATCGTAGTTAAAGTATTTCGCTTGAATTTTTTGGTATTCGCCATTTTGACGCAATGCAGCAATCGCATCATTCAGCTTGGCGGTAAGATCTTTATCTTGTTTACGAACCGCGATACCAAAGCCATCACCAAACCACTTTGGATCCGTCAGCGAGGGACCCACGAACTCGTAGTCTTTACCGCCATCTTTGTTCAATACACCCTCTTCAAGAGCAGATGCATCACCAAGTACCGCTTCAATTCGGCCATTCGCAAGGTCAAGATACGCGTCATCAAAAGAACCGTAACGTACGATGTCGACTTTGTCGCCATAGTTATCTGTCAGGTATTTATCGTGTGTTGTTGCGCGTTGAACCCCAATTTTCACACCGTCGAGATTATTGAAATCAAGACCAGCGCCTTTCTTGGCAATAAACTTATTTGGAATAAGCGCATACTTGTTCGTAAAGTCGACTTTTTTCTTACGCTCTTCAGTAATCGACATCGCAGCGATGATGGCATCGTATTTACGTGCAAGTAGAGAAGGAATAATACCGTCCCAATCTTGTGGAACAATTTTACAGGTCACTTCCATCTGTTCACAAAGCGCATTGGCCATGTCGACGTCAAAACCTTTCAGTGAGCCATCCGCTTCTGTCCAGCTGAATGGAGGATATGCCCCTTCAATACCAAAGCGGACTGTTTTCCAATCCTTAGCTTTAGCGACACCTGTTGCTGCGGTAGCAGCCAAAGCTGCAACAACTAACCACTTTTTCATTTCCATACTCCTGTGATTGTATTTTTGTTTTGTTAGATTTTGTTGTGTTCAGATAGTGTTATCTGTTTAAGCAAGTATCGTATGACACCTGCCTAAATCGATTCAATTAATAGATAGACGAAATAAACTGCTTCAAGCGTTTTGATTCTGGTTGAGAGAACAGCTTTTTCGGGTCGCCCTGCTCTTCGACTTTGCCCTGATGTAAGAACATCACATGATTGGACACATCACGAGCAAACGCCATTTCATGGGTCACGACCAGCATGGTACGCCCTTCTTCAGCCAAATCACGCATCACACCAAGCACCTCACCGACCAATTCTGGATCCAGTGCCGAGGTGGGTTCATCAAATAGCATGACTTCTGGGTCAACCGCTAACGCACGAGCAATCGCAGCCCGTTGTTGTTGCCCTCCAGATAAGTGACCTGGGTAATAATCTTTACGCTCAAACAGACCCACTTTATTCAGTAGTTGTTCTGCTTTTTCAATCGCTTGCTTTTTAGGGACACCCAAAACATGAACAGGCGCTTCAATGACGTTCTCGAGCACGGTCATGTGTGACCACAGATTAAAGCCTTGAAACACCATGGCTAAGCGAGAACGGATTCGCTGCACTTGTTTTTCATTAACAGGGATAGCATCGCCTTGACGGTTAGCTTTCATTTCAATCAACTCGCCGTTGACCCAAATATCACCCGCCGTCGGAGTTTCAAGAAGATTAATACAACGTAGAAAAGTGCTCTTACCGGAACCAGAAGAGCCAATAATGGAAATGACGTCGCCTTTGTGGGCTTCTAAAGAGATGCCTTTCAGCACTTCATTTTGGCCAAAGGTTTTATGTAGATCTTTGATGTTCAGCGCGGGTACATCATTCATGCGCTATTGCTCCCTATATTTTCATTCATTGCTTGGCTTCCGTTCCAAAGCTGCTAATCAAATTATCACTACCAAAAACAACATGCAACAAATTATTAACCTAAAAGTGGAAAATATTCAGTCACATAATGCGATTAAAAAATCACTAGTCAGCTTATTATGCTAGTTTTCATGCATATTTAACAGTCAGCTCACTTTCAAGCCTCATCGTTAAGCCATGAGATTATGGTAAAAACAAGATCCAGTTCAATGATTGCATGTGTGATGTATAAATGTTGCAGATCGGTCGCCTACGTTATCTATGAAAACTCACATTATGAAAAAATATTTCATCTTAAATATCAGATAAGTGGTTATGAGTGGCTTAGTTTGTAGTTTTATTTCACATTCAAACTTAAAGTGATCTAAATCAATCACCCTTTACGGGAGCCAAGCTAAACTCGCCACCATAGAACTTTGTCTTCAAAACGAGATTTTATTTGACCTCGAACAAATTTATGCAACCACGTATAGATCGTGCTAGAGATCAAAATTAATCTGAGTTTCATGCAGTAAAAAATACTGGGCGGTGGTTTAACGCAACACAATCCATTACCCATAAGAATAAATCACTTTGTGTAATAAAGAGGGAATCTATGTCAGACGCAGTCAAACAACCGCACTCTGATTCGGATATCGATAGCAAAAGCTATAGCGAACTCCATCGCCCAGCTTCTGAATTTGCCAGTCGCTCAGACTATCTGGACCATGAGTTACAAATAATGAAGCCACGCCGATTTGGGCTTAACCTACCCGGCCGTGACTTCCGTTTTGAACTTGAAGATTTAGTACCAGCACTCGCTGGAACCATTGGTATCATCGCCATGTATTCTGCGGTGATGATGTCTTGGGCTGATGGCTTAACCCAAGCTTGGGACCATATCAACCTTGGTAAAGATTTCGCTATCGAAGTCGCGCGTGTTGAAATGCTTATCCCTGCACTACTATTCTGTGTATTAGCCTCTGGCTTTATTAACCCTCGAGCGAACCTAGCGGGTAACCACGGCCCAATGATTCCATTGATTGGTTCTATCGCTCTTGCAGGCGCTCACCCATTAGCACTTGCGATTCTACTCGGTATTTTTGGTTTATTGCTCAGCTACTTTAAAGGTGGCTCAAAGCTGGTGAATCTTACATCCCAAGGTACCGCTGGCGGTTTGTTGATTTTCCTCGGTTTTACCGGAACGATGAGTCAAATCACCTCAATCCAAACTTGGGCGACCGGCTTACAATCGGCAGAAGTTGCCGCAGGAAGCTTAGGTTACATAGGCCTAGTGGTTTTGGGTATCAACATTGTGGTCTACGCAATTTTGGCGAAACTGGGGTTACGCTGGCTCGCAATTCCTGTGTGTGCATTCGTAGGATTAATCATTGCGTTACTTGCTGGCGCTGGGTTTGATCTTCAATTTGAAACCCATATGGGTCTGCCAAACCTTAACCCCGCATACTGGTGGGGAAGCACAGAACAAGGCTGGCAATTGGGACTCCCAACACTTCAACATTTCATTGCCTCTCTACCCTTTGCGATTTTAGCTGTGGCTATGTGGTCACCTGATTTCCTTGGGCACCGTATTTTCCAAGAGATGAACTATCCGAAAAATACTGACAAGGTATTGATGGATGTCGATGACACGATGACCATGTGTTCAATTCGTCAAATGGTCGGTACCGCTGTCGGTGGTGGTAACATCACCTCTTCTTGGGGTACATACATGATCCCTGCGGCGATCGCGAAGCGTCCAATCCCTGGTGGTGCCATCATTCTTGGTCTTTTAGTGATGATCATTGCGATCCTCGGCTTCCCTATGGATGTTGCCGTATGGCCTCCAGTAATGCGTGTTGCTCTTCTGGTTGGCGTTTTCTTACCGCTTCTTGAAGCGGGTATGCAGATGGTTCGTGATACCAAAGACTCACAAGCGGCCGGTATCTGTATCTTTGGCGCAGCAGTTGTTAACCCTGTTTTGGCTTGGGCATTAACAATGCTCTTAGATAACAATGGCTTAATTGGGGATAAAGAACGTGCTTCTAAACTATCGTTTGTCGATAAAATCGTCATCCCGGGTGGTGTACTGATCATCTGTCTGGTTGCTATGCTTGCGGTAGGTATGCTGGACACCCAATACGGTATAAAAGCTTGGCTGTAACGAGAAATATCGAGGGTAGCGCATGTCGCTACCCTTTTTTTTATTTGATCGACTATTTTTTACTCAAGATTATGCGTTTTTTCGAATTTTATTGATTTAGTTTAAGGTTTGTAGATTTTTTTTAGTCTAACGTAAGAGTCAAGCAAGAGGTTTCCTACGAAACTAACGGTGAATTCCGAGTAACAAGATGTATAGCTTTAATCACGCAGTTGAATCTATAGATATTGTTATTTACTAAGAGTGTACTGGTCTTATTCGATTAAGGATGCTGGCTCAACAGCATTGCAGTATGGGTTTTTTCTACTAAAAAGGTAGGTATGTCATGGCAGAGCAATTTGCTAAAGCTTGGGAAGGTTTTGCAGCAGGTGACTGGCAAAACGAAGTCAACGTTCGTGATTTCATTCAAAAAAACTATACACCTTATGAAGGTGACGAATCTTTCCTAGTTTCTGAAGGTACTGAAGCAACTAATACGCTTTGGGCTAAAGTAATGGAAGGCATCAAACAGGAAAACGCGACTCACGCACCTGTTGATTTCGATACTTCTGTTATTTCTACCATCACTGCTCACGATGCGGGTTACATCAATAAAGACCTTGAAACAATTGTTGGTCTTCAAACTGAAGCACCGCTAAAACGTGCAATCATCCCTAACGGTGGTATCCGTATGGTTGAGGGTTCTTGCAAAGCGTACGACCGCGAGCTAGACCCAGAAGTGAAAAAAATCTTCACTGAATACCGTAAAACACACAACCAAGGCGTGTTCGACATCTACACTCCTGACATCATGAAATGTCGTAAATCAGGCGTTCTAACTGGTCTTCCAGATGCTTACGGTCGTGGCCGTATCATCGGTGACTACCGTCGTATCGCGCTTTACGGTATCGACTTCCTGATGAAAGACAAATTTGCTCAATTCACTTCTCTTCAAGAGAAATTTGAAAACGGCGAAGATCTACAAATGACCATGCAACTTCGTGAAGAAATTGCAGAGCAACACCGCGCTCTAGGTCAAATCAAAGAGATGGCAGCGAAATACGGTTGTGACATCTCTCGCCCTGCTGAAACAGCACAAGAAGCAATCCAATGGACTTACTTCGGCTACCTAGCAGCAGTTAAATCTCAAAACGGCGCAGCCATGTCTCTAGGTCGTACTTCGACTTTCCTAGACATCTTCATTGAGCGTGATATCGCAGCAGGTAAACTGACTGAAGCTCAAGCTCAAGAAATGATCGACCACTTCGTGATGAAACTACGTATGGTTCGTTTCCTACGTACTCCTGAATACGATGAGTTGTTCTCTGGCGACCCAATCTGGGCAACAGAATCAATGGGTGGTATGGGTCTTGACGGACGTACGCTAGTTAGCCGCACTAACTTCCGTTTCCTAAACAGCCTATACACTATGGGTCCTTCTCCAGAGCCAAACATCACTGTTCTTTGGTCTGAGCAACTACCTGAAGGCTTCAAACGCTTCTGTGCAAAAGTGTCTATCGATACTTCATCTATCCAGTATGAAAACGATGACCTAATGCGTCCAGACATGAACTCTGACGACTACGCTATCGCATGTTGTGTATCACCAATGGTCGTTGGTAAACAAATGCAGTTTTTCGGTGCTCGTGCAAACTTGGCGAAAACCATGCTTTACACCATCAACGGTGGTGTGGATGAGAAACTGAAAATCCAAGTCGGTCCAAAAATGGACAAAATCTCGGGTGAATACCTAGATTACGACGAGTTGTGGGAAAAAATGGACCACTTCATGGATTGGTTAGCAAAACAATACGTGACTGCGTTGAACTCTATCCACTTCATGCATGACAAATACAGCTACGAAGCGTCTCTAATGGCTCTACACGACCGTGACGTGAAACGTACAATGGCTTGTGGTATCGCTGGTCTATCTGTTGCAGCTGACTCTCTATCTGCAATCAAATACGCAAAAGTGAAACCAGTTCGTGACGAAGACGGTCTAGCAATCGACTTCGAAATCGAAGGCGATTTCCCTAAATTTGGTAACAACGACCCACGCGTTGATGACATCGCATGTGAACTTGTGACTACATTTATGAACAAGATTCGTGAGCTGAAAACTTACCGCGATGCGATTCCGACTCAATCTATCCTAACTATCACTTCTAACGTGGTATATGGTAAGAAAACAGGTAACACACCTGACGGTCGTCGCGCAGGCTCTCCATTCGCACCAGGTGCAAACCCAATGCACGGTCGCGATGAGAAAGGTGCAGTAGCATCATTGACTTCAGTTGGTAAACTACCATTTGCTGACGCTCAAGATGGTATCTCTTACACCTTCTCTATCGTACCTAACGCACTAGGTAAAGAAGAAGATAGCCAACGTTCAAACCTTGCTGGTCTAATGGATGGTTACTTCCACCACGAGTCTGGTATTGAAGGTGGTCAACACTTGAACGTGAACGTTCTAAACCGTGAAACACTACTTGATGCAGTTGAGCACCCAGAGAAATACCCTCAATTGACTATCCGTGTATCAGGTTACGCTGTTCGCTTCAACTCTTTGACTACAGAGCAGCAACAAGACGTTATCGCACGTACTTTCACTGAATCTCTATAAGATTCACTGCTAAGTTTTAAAGCCCCGCCTAGTGTGGGGCTTTTTATTGCCAGTATGTCAGAGTTAGCTGATGATAAATTCAGTGCAACCTTGAGCCTAAATTCACGCTGACTTCACTGCATTTTATTGAATATCTTTTAAGATAAAGGCCTCTTTGTTTAATCTCATGGCCCTTATGCGCATACTTTCCGTTTTTCCTCTGCTTTTATTGAGTGCATCGACCTTCGCTTCATCACTTAGCACGCTGACCTTTTCTCTGGATAACGATGGTATCTACGGCGTTGATCAAGATTATACCAATGGCATTTTCCTTTCTTATACGTCGGCGAAGATAGAACCCTACTCTTGGTTACAGCCTTTAAGCTTATCGTATTGGGGAGAAGAGTCATTCGACAAATGGGAAGTAAAGATCGCGCATAAAATCTGGACCCCTTCCGATATAGAAGCGACTGAACCACTCGCCAATGATCGCCCTTATGCGGGATTCTTTCATTCCGAATTAAATTACATCAGTTTAAGTTCTGAGCGAGCACAGAAAATCAATCTGACGCTTGGCGTCACCGGAGAGCACTCTTACGCCGATAAAGCACAAAATATCGTGCACGGCATCACTGGATCAGACGATCCGAATGGCTGGGATTACCAAATAGAAAGCCAAGTCGCAGGCAGCATCGGTTACCAACATCATCTGAATATACAGCGAGGCGCAATGACACTTAATTCTGATTGGGAAATATCGAATGTGTCGAATATCAATCTCGGCAACTTTCGAAGTGATATCGCGACGGGATTGATGCTTCGCTGGGGAAGCGATTTACTCCATAACATGGGATCTGCCAACATTAGTGCTGAGCACCCTTTTCAGGCTGGAATGATTGGTGATTCTACTCAAGGCTGGTTTGCGTTTGCGGGTATTGAAGCGCGTTATAGATTCAACGATTTAACCATCGAAGGCGACCGCCCTGAGATTGAAAACACCCCTGATGTGACTGACCCCGCAATTTACAATGTCTCCGTTGAACCTTGGCAAGCGACCGCGGTGTTAGGGATTGCATGGTATAACTCTCGCTTTGGCGCGAGCTTTACCACCACCGCGAAAACAGCCGAATATCAACAAGCTACCGACCATATATACGGAACCGGTAGCTTATCTGTCTTTGCATTTTTCTAGTTAGACAATAAATTTCTGGCAATCATCACTCAAGCCACTCGAACGATGATTGACCAAATCACTCACCGCCTTCAATTGGCTATTATTTTCGCCTAGCGTTTGCATTGCACTCGAAATTTGAGTCATATTATCTGCCATTGATTGGCTCGTTGATGCGAGCTCTTTAATGGCATCAAAAATATCCTGCGTTTTTTGTGCAGCCTCATCGGCTTTTTCTGTTATTCCACTCATGGCCGACATTGCCGCTTGTCCACGTTCGCGGCCCAACATCATTGACCGCTCGGACTGGCTTATTGCCTCAATCACGGCCGCGCTTTCATTTTTCATCTGGTCAACGGTGCCTGATATGTCTTCCACGGCGCTAACCGTACGTACCGCCAAACTGCGGACTTCATCTGCGACCACTGCAAACCCTCTGCCTTGTTCTCCAGCTCTTGCCGCTTCAATCGCCGCGTTTAACGCTAACAAATTGGTCTGCTCTGCCACACCATTAATGATGTCCATCACCGAATCAATTTTACTTGATGCTTCTTCAAGTTGGCTAATATGCGCCGCTGCGGATTCAAGAACCTGCCCAATGTCTTCAATCGACTGAATTGCCGTAGCGATAATTTGGGAGCCATCATTAGCCGCTAATGTCGAGCTACGGCTGATTTCAGCTACAAACTCAAGCGAGCCAGAGACTTCTTGAGTGGTCACACTCACCTGCTCGGTGGCAGATGCCAGCATTTGGCTTTGCCCTAGCAACTCAGATTGGCCTTTTGATAAACGATCAAGCCCCGCATTAAGTTCTGACGCGTTGTCTGAAAGTGCGCTACTGCTGTCTTGAACTTGATGAACTAACTGACCTAACTTCTCACAACTGGTGTTAATGGTGAGCGCAAGCTGATTAAATTCATCTTTCGAATTTCTGCCAACGACCATACGCTGCGACAAATCTCCAGCAGACACAGCTTGCATAACTTGGTTGGTTTGCAGCAGCGCTCGTCTTTGCTGCGCCCCCAGCAGCGCTGAAGAAGTGACGGCAAACACAGCCAACACCGCACATGCGAATAACACCGACCATACCGTGTGTTGAGCGTCTTGCTGTGCAACATCAGTATAGGAATGACTGAGTGTTTCAAGCGCTTGGCTGGCATTAGCCACCACCGCTTTCATTTGTGACTCAGTTGACAGCATTTGCTGTTCGGAGGCTTCAACCTGCTGTGAAAGGACACTGACGCGTTCAAAAGTAGACTTAAATTGGTCAATCTCTTGTTGGTATAAATCCAGCATCGCGTAAGTGTTGGACATCGTCACAAACCCCGCCAATGCACGATTAAATAATGTTAAGTTTTGCTCGTTAGGCTGGAGTAAATAAGTTTGCTGTGCCTTGATCATCGCTTGAAAGTCAGAGTTTATCGTCACCATTCCGGTTTCCGCTATCTTACTTTCAATCACTGAAGCGAGCCTTTTAAGCTCACCAAGCTTCCCTGAGTCAACAGAAAAACCTAATTCACTTTTTAGTGATAACCAAGGAGAAACTGCCTGTTCAAATTGATCAACGCTCTTGGTCAACTGTGCAGCAAAATCCGCCAAGGAAACCCTTTGGAGAAACTGGGCATCGACTGTAACGGCTTTCGCGATATCCGCAATACTCTGTTTGGTGTCATCCAGTTGCTCATTCGTCACAGATTTGAGTTGGCTGGCCAAAATGAGAATATCACTTTGTAACTGCAGTAAAGAAACGGTGCCTTGTGAAACATTTGCACTGAGTTCATATTGGTGGCTTAAGCCATTCAACCGTGAAGCAGTGAAAACCCCTAAAATTACAAAACCTAAAGTCAGAATAACTAGGAACACCCCAGTTTTTTGTTTCTGAGAGAGTGCAAGCATATGCATGAAAAATCCTTAATCATCATATAGATGAACATCTAGTACTTCCTGTGCTATCCATTTCGTTCTTGCTTGATGCTTTTTTATTAGTTGTTCGGTTTTTATACCACACAAAAAGTGATTAAGGGGATAATTCGTGAATCATTTTTCTAAGCTGTGAAACGACAAGTGCTATTTAATCCTTACAATTTATAATAAAATACCTCGTAAACTTCTTATAAGAGATGAGCTCATGTCAACAACTGGTCGTATCCATTCTTTTGAGTCATGCGGAACAGTAGACGGACCTGGAATTCGCTTTATTGTTTTTATGCAGGGCTGCCTTATGCGCTGTATGTACTGCCATAACCGAGATACTTGGGACACTCATGGTGGTAAAGAAATTACGGTTGAAGAGATCATTAATGAAGCGAAAAGCTATCGTCACTTTATGAAAGCCTCTGGGGGCGGAATTACTTGCTCCGGTGGCGAAGCCATGCTGCAACCCGAGTTTGTTCGTGACTTCTTTCGAGCCGCGCAAGCTGAAGGAATGCACACTTGCCTTGATACCAACGGCTATATTCGTAAGCATACCGATGTGATTGATGAAGTTTTAGCCGCAACCGATTTAGTGATGTTAGATCTCAAGCATCTCAAAGATGAAATCCACCAAGATCTCGTGGGCGTATCGAATCGTAGAACATTGGATTTTGCTCGCTATTTGCAAAAAATAAATCAAACCACATGGATTCGCTATGTCATTGTACCTGGCTACACCGACGATGAAGAGTCCGCCCATTTGCTTGGTGATTTTATTAAGGATATGAGTAACATCGAAAAAATTGAATTGCTTCCCTACCATAAATTGGGTGCACACAAATGGGAGGCTCTTGGACTTGAATACCCACTTGAAGGCGTTGAGCCACCGCCCAAAGCAACGATGGAAAAGATCGTTGCCGTTCTAAAACAGTATCATCCTAATGTGAAATACTGATTATTTTTTCGGCTAAACTCGCGATTCATGCCAATCTATATCATATATGGATTGGCATTTTTATAGGAAGAACCAATGCTCTTGTTACAAACAATCATGGTGATATTGGTCGTGATTGCGTTATGGGTTGCGCGCAGAGATATCGCGAGTGTTTTTTGGCCAAAATTTGTTGAAGAACGTCAATTCCAACATCTGACGTATGCTGTCATGCTATGCCTGTTTTTGCTTTGGTCGGCACAGGCGGGTATTAAGCCCGGATTAAATATTCACTTTTTAGCTTTGACGACTCTCACATTGATGTATGGCTGGAAAGTTGCCTTTTTATTGACGATTCCAGTCAGCTTGATTTTGGCCCTGGTTGGTAACCTCAATTGGAGCGCTCTTGCCGATTATCTGGCGCTTTCATGCCTACTTCCCATCATTATTAGCCATATAGTGTTCACTGCCAGTTATCGATGGCTACCGAGGAACATTTTTGTTTTCATTTTCGTCGCCGGTTTTATCAATGGCGCGTTAACTGGAAGCTTGCATCTATTGACTATCAGCTTGTACCACCTTGGCATACAAAACCATACCTGGAATGACATACAAAACAACTATCTGATTTTCCTTCCCTTATTGGCTTTTCCAGAAGCGTTACTTAACGGTATGGCGGTGACTTTGTTGTCGGTCTTTCAGCCTCAATGGTTACGTGCTTTTTCGGATAAAGATTATATTTATAATCATTATCACAACGACTGACCCAAAATTTCACTTTCAAGGCATTTTTACAACAAAACATGTGTTGAGATCATGTTTCCTATTGTCGGCAAAAGCTACTCTAGATTCATAACGAATTCTTTAGATTTTCGATTGTGAGGTCCCCATGGAAATGACAAATGCTCAACGTTTGATTCTGTCAAACCAATACTTTTTGATGTCTCAGCTCAATCCAGAGAGCAAAGAAAAATATCAGCGTCTACAAAACATTGTTGAACGTGGTTATGAACTGCAAATGCGCGAAATTATGAAAGACTTCGGTTGTATCAAAGAAGATGACTGCCGCAAAGTGATCGATATCATGGAGATGTACCATGCGATGCAAGAGTCTTACAACATGCTCGCAGACACAGCACAAAAAGAAGTTGATAAACGTCGTTTGACTTTCTTAGGCTTTGATATCGCCACTGAAGCTCATCTTGTTCATTACGTTCGTTTCCTGATTGATTCAGAAGGGTTATATCCTCAATTCGATAAAGGCGACCATCACTTTAATAGCCAAACTCCGATGCTAGAAAAATACAGCCGTATGTTAACGTGTTGGAGAAACTGCCCACGTCAGTATCATTTATCACCGTCTGAATTTCAGCAAATATTCAACGCTTAACTCATGTTTTTTCTGTCGCAAAGGTCGCAAAAACAAGCGACCTTTGTTTTTCTTTATTTGCGCTAAATTTCAACGAATAATCTTGCAGTTAGGCCAAATCCACAACACATTTCCGTCAAATACCAACATATAACCATCAAAAATTCGATTTTTTACGACTTTTTGAATCCGGTAGCCCCCTCACGCTTTGTAAATAAACATATCTTTTTTAAGCAAAATTCATAAAACCAACTAGTCTTTAATATAAAGGATTTGCAATTCAATGCGGGTTGATTGTCGTAAGACAAGTTCAGAGGGGAATTCATTATGAGTATTTTCGACCATTTCCAAGCACGCTACGAAGCCGCGAAAGACGAGGAGCTATCGCTTCAAGAGTTCTTAGCGCTTTGCAAAGACGATAAAAGTGCTTACGCCAACGCAGCAGAACGGCTATTAATGGCTATAGGAGAGCCAAAACTTATTGATACGGCTCAAGATTCTAGATTAAGCCGTATATTCTCAAACCGAGTTATTTCTCGGTATGATACGTTCAAAGATTTCTACGGCATGGAAGAAGCCATCGAACAGATCGTTTCTTACTTGAAGCATGCCGCTCAGGGTCTCGAAGAACGTAAACAAATTCTTTACTTGCTTGGCCCTGTCGGGGGCGGTAAATCATCTTTAGCTGAAAAGCTAAAAGCCTTAATGCAGCAAGTTCCTATTTATGTGTTATCAGCCAACGGGCAACGTAGCCCTGTCAATGACCATCCATTCTGTCTGTTTGACGTCAACGAAGACGGCGAACTCCTTAAACAAGAATATGGCATCGATAAACGGTATTTACGCTCAATTATGTCACCTTGGGCGGCGAAGCGACTGCACGAATTTGGCGGTGATATTAGCAAATTCAAAGTGGTCAAAGTAAGACCGTCCATTCTCGACCAAGTTGCCATCGCCAAAACTGAACCGGGTGATGAAAATAACCAAGACATTTCATCGCTGGTCGGTAAAGTCGATATTCGTATGCTCGAACATTACTCTCAAGACGATCCAGATGCCTATAGCTACTCAGGTGCTTTGTGTAAAGCAAACCAAGGGCTGATGGAATTCGTTGAGATGTTCAAAGCGCCGATCAAAGTACTTCACCCTTTACTTACCGCCACTCAAGAGGGCAACTACAACGGTACTGAGGGTTTATCAGCATTACCATTTGATGGCATGATTTTGGCTCACTCGAATGAGTCAGAATGGCAAACATTTAAAAATAACAAAAACAACGAAGCCTTCTTGGACCGTGTGTATATCGTTAAGGTCCCTTATTGTCTTCGTGTTTCAGAAGAAATTAAGATTTACCAAAAACTGCTCGACCACTCCGAGCTTAGCCAAGCGCCCTGCTCACCAAGCACGCTCGAACTGTTGTCACAATTCAGTATTTTGTCGCGCTTGAAAGATCCTGAAAACTCATCGATTTACTCTAAAATGCGGGTATACGACGGTGAAACACTCAAAGATACGGACCCTAAAGCAAAAAGCTATCAGGAATACCGTGACTATGCCGGTGTCGATGAAGGTATGGCGGGGCTTTCAACGCGTTTCGCGTTCAAAATTTTGTCGCGGGTATTTAACTTTGATCAAACCGAAGTTGCTGCAAACCCTGTTCATTTGTTCTACGTCATTGAACAACAAATTGAGCGTGAACAATTTCCACAAGAGACTTCAGAACGATATCTAGAATTCTTAAAAGGTTACTTGGTTCCGCGTTACGTTGAATTTATTGGCAAAGAGATTCAAACCGCATACTTAGAATCTTATTCTGAGTACGGTCAAAATATCTTTGACCGTTATGTCACCTATGCCGATTTTTGGATTCAAGATCAAGAATACCGTGATCCTGAAACTGGGCAGCTATTTGACCGCTCAGCGCTCAACAGTGAATTGGAAAAAATTGAGAAAACAGCAGGCATTAGTAATCCAAAAGATTTCCGTAATGAAATCGTTAATTTTGTATTACGTGCTCGCGCCAATAATAACGGCAAAAACCCAGTTTGGACCAGCTACGAGAAACTTCGCACTGTGATTGAGAAGAAAATGTTTTCCAACACCGAAGAGCTGTTGCCGGTTATTTCCTTCAACACCAAAACCTCCTCAGAAGACCAAAGAAAACACGACGATTTTGTCGCTCGTATGATGGAGAAAGGCTATACAGAGAAACAAGTGAGGTTGTTGTCTGAGTGGTATTTACGCGTGCGTAAATCTTCTTAAGACTGACCCTAATCAAGGAGAGGCTTCTTAAAGGAGCCCTCCTCTACGTTTGATGTTGATAAGGGGTAACTCATGGCGCAATTTATCGATCGACGATTAAATGGTAAGAATAAAAGCGCAGTCAACAGACAGCGCTTCTTACGTCGTCATAAAGAAAAGATTAAAGAGTCGGTGGCTGATGCGGTCAATCGCCGCTCAATCACCAACACCGATACAGGTGAAGATGTCGCAATTCCATCAAGAGATATCAATGAGCCCGTCTTCCATCAAGGCAAAGGAGGCTTAAAAGAGCGAGTACACCCTGGTAATGACCAATTTATTCGCGGAGACAAAATTGAACGTCCGAAAGGTGGCGGTCAAGGTGGTGGCGCAGGTGAAGGCGATGCCAGCCCTGATGGAGAGGGTGAAGATGAATTTGTATTTCAAATTTCTAAGGATGAGTATCTCGATATTCTGTTCGAAGATCTAGAGCTGCCTAACCTTGAAAAAAATCAAATAAATCGTATCACCGAATGGAAAACGCACCGTGCAGGTTATCAAACTGCTGGCGTGCCCTCCAATATTGCTATTGTTCGGTCATTACAACAATCCCTTGCTCGTCGTACAGCGATGACAGCAGGGAAAAAGCGCCTTATGAATGAGCTTGAGGAAGAACTAGAGCGAATCAAGAACAGTGAACCGGCTCAACTTCTGGAGGAAAAACGGCTTAAAGCGGAAATTCAAGAGCTCAGAGATAAGATCAAAAGTGTTCCGTTTATTGATACCTTTGATCTGCGTTTTAAAAATTACGAGAAGCGCCCTATTCCATCAAGCCAAGCCGTCATGTTTTGCTTGATGGATGTCTCAGGATCAATGGATCAAGCAACCAAAGACATCGCAAAACGTTTTTATGTTTTGTTGTATCTGTTTTTGACACGCACCTACGAAAATGTCGAAGTCGTCTTTATTCGTCACCACACCCAAGCGAAAGAAGTGGACGAACATGAGTTTTTCTATTCGCAAGAAACAGGCGGGACCATTGTTTCCAGTGCACTTAAGTTAATGAATGATATCGTTCGTGAACGTTATCCACTTGATCAATGGAATATCTATGCAGCCCAAGCCTCTGATGGCGACAACTGGGCTGATGATTCCCCCCGCTGTCGAGAGCTACTGGTAGAGAATTTGTTACCGAGCTGTCAATACTACTCATATATTGAAATAACAAAACGTTCTCATCAAACGCTTTGGCACGAATATGAAAAATTGGCACCCGCATTCGATAACTTTGCGATGAAAAACATTCGTGCCGTTGAAGACATCTTCCCTGTCTTTAGGGAGTTGTTTAAAAAGGAAACCGCATAGGGAGATAGGATTATGACAGCAAAAACTCGCCAGCGGACCAAGGCGAACAGCAAGTTACTTCCTGATGGGCCGGATTGGACATTTGATCTTTTAGAACGCTACCACACCGAAATTAAGCGGGTTGCGAGCGAATATCGACTGGATACCTATCCAAATCAAATCGAAGTCATCACCTCTGAACAAATGATGGATGCATACTCAAGTATCGGTATGCCGATCAATTACAACCATTGGTCATTCGGTAAGAAGTTTATCCAAACCGAACAGGGCTACAAACACGGGCAAATGGGGCTTGCCTATGAGATCGTCATTAACTCAGACCCGTGTATTGCTTATCTTATGGAAGAAAATACCGTTACGATGCAAGCACTGGTAATGGCTCATGCTTGTTATGGGCACAATTCATTTTTCAAAGGTAACTACTTATTCCAAGCCTGGACAGACGCAGGTTCGATCATCGACTACTTGCTGTTTGCCAAAAACTATTTAGCCGAATGTGAACAAAAATACGGTGTTAATGAGGTAGAAGAGTTACTTGACTCCTGCCACGCACTGATGAATTTTGGTGTGGATCGATATAAACGTCCCGAAAAAATTTCCATCGCGGAGGAAAAAGCTCGTCAAGAACAACGAGAAGCATACCTTCAATCCCAAGTTAACGAGCTTTGGCGCACGGTACCAAAATCGAAAACAAAAGCGGAAGAGCAGCAAATTCACTTCCCTTCAGAACCTCAGGAGAACATTCTTTATTTCATTGAAAAGAATGCGCCACTACTCGAATCTTGGCAGCGCGAAGTGGTTCGAATCGTCAGAAAAATCAGCCAATATTTTTATCCACAAAAGCAAACTCAAGTAATGAACGAGGGTTGGGCGACGTTCTGGCACTATACAATTCTCAACCATTTGTATGACGAAGGTATCGTTTCCGATAAGTTTATTCTCGAGTTCCTACACAGCCATACCAGTGTCGTGGCTCAACCACCATATAACAGCCCCTATTTTAGTGGCATCAATCCTTATGCCCTAGGGTTTGCCATGTTCAGAGACATTCGCCGTATGTGCGAAGAGCCCACTGATGAAGACCGCGAGTGGTTTCCAGAAATAGCCGGATCCAATTGGCTCGATACGCTACATTTCGCGATGCATAACTTTAAAGATGAAAGTTTTATCAGCCAATACCTATCACCAAAGGTAATGCGTGACTTTAAGCTTTTTTCTATTGTCGATGATGATCATAAAAACTTTATCGAAGTCAGTGCCATCCATGACGAAATGGGCTATCGCACTATTCGCGAGAAACTCGCTTCCCAATATAACTTAAGTAATTTGGAACCCAATATTCAAGTCTACAACGTGGACGTACGTGGCGACCGCTCACTAACGCTGCAATATGTTCCTCACGATAGAATCCCCCTTGATGACAGCTTTCATGAAGTGCTCAAGCATCTACATAGGCTCTGGGGATTTGATGTAAAACTGGAAGAAGTGAAGGAAACGGGTCGACGTGAAGTGATCGGTGTATGTCCCTCTAAACATGAGACGCAACCCCATCACACTTCCCCTTAGTGACAAGACCTTAACGAAAAAGAGCGCCGTCTGGCGCTCTTTTCTTATCAATTGTTAACACAGGCCCGCTAACCTCTGCTTTTTACTATTTCAATGACCGCAGCCAAATCTTCTGGTGTATCAACACCCGCAGGAGGCGCTTCTTTTGCCACATCAACGTGAATCCGTTCTCCGTACCAAAGTACGCGCAGCTGCTCAAGAGATTCAATCGTCTCCAACGTTGATGCAGGCCAGTTAACATATTGATTAATAAACCCAGCACGATATGCATAAATGCCTACATGGCGTAGCAATGGCGTTTTTATCTCGGGCTCTTGAGATGAGAAACCATCACGATCCCAAGGAATCGTTGCTCGACTAAAATACAATGCATAACCATCGCGGTCAGTGACAACTTTGACCGCGTTAGGATTAAACACTTCGTCAGCATGTTCAATTTCAACGGCCAAGGTCGCCATTGGCGCTTGACTGCCAGCCAAATTATCTGCCACTTGCTTGATATTTGAAGGAGGAATAAGCGGCTCGTCACCTTGAACATTGACGATAATATGATCGTCAGGAATCGCCATTTTCTTTACGACTTCGGCCAAGCGCTCCGTGCCCGATTGATGGCTAGATAATGTCATACAGACCTCACCGCCAAACGCTTGCACTGCAGCGTTCACTCGGTCATCGTCTGTGGCGACAACGACTTTTTCCGCGCCCGCTTGGATAGCCTGCTCATACACCCACTGAATCATCGGCTTACCACAAATATCAGCGAGCGGTTTACCTGGTAGACGGGAAGACTGATAGCGTGCTGGAATCACAACCGTGAATGACATTAGCGCCCCTCTTCGATTGACATAGTGCGAGCTTCAAATTCAAGCAACACGGGGATACCTTCTTTTATTGGATATGCAAGGCGGTCAAGTTTACAAATAAGCTCCTGATTAACTTTGTCAAAAGTGAGTTTACCTTTACATACGGGACAAGCAACAATCTCAAGCAGACGGTGATCCATAACTTCCTATAACCTCTTCAATTCTATTCAAAATGCGCAATTCATCCATTGGGTTAAAATTGGCTGAAACGGGTAAATACCACCAATTGTCTTGCGCAAATTCAGCGCATTTTACGGCGTCTTTTTCAGTCATCATTAAATGTTGACCATGGTGAGCGAGTTGCTCTAACTCTTCCTTATCAAATGCTTGGTGGTCGGCAAAACCTTTAGTCAGAACAGGCGTCGAACCGAGTTTTTCTAGCGTATGAAAAAACCTCGGAGGGTGTCCAATACCCGCAATCGCCACCAACTCTTTAAGTTGACTCACTGGCATTCGCTGCCCATTACTTAAGTTAACCGCAAGGCTTGGCGACAGCGACATACTGACTTCATTTTCCTTTGCGATCCCACCATTGGTGATCACAAAGTCCACTTCTTCAAGCCGTGACAAAGGCTCACGCAGCGGACCCAGAGGAATCGCTTGCTGATTACCAAACCGGCGCTTGCCATCAACAACCACCAACTCAATATCTCGCTTTAGTGCGTAGTGCTGAAGGCCATCGTCTGTAATAATGACATCGACCTTCTGCTCAAGCAAAGATTTCACCGCATTGGACCGCACAGGATCAACAGCAACGGGGGCTCCCGTTCGTTTAAAAATGAGCTTGGGTTCATCACCACAGTATGACGTCGGCGTATGTGCCTCAACCAGTAAAGGGTAAGCCGGAGCCTTAGCGCCATAACCTCTTGAAACCACCCCAGGTTTTAGCCCCTTAGCCTGAAGTTTTTCCACTAACCAAATAACGACGGGGGTTTTCCCGTTACCACCAGCAGTGATGTTACCGACGACGATAACAGGCACAGGCGCTTTATAAGCTACCTTTTTGCCGCTGTTGTAGTCATTTCTACGGGACAGAGCAATACGGGTAAACAAACGGCTCAATGGCCACAATAGTGGCCAAAGAAGGTATTTTAACGGATGATTTTCAAACCAAATCTTTTCAACCACGATCAGCCACCAAACTGAATTCGATGTAACTGAGCATAAGCGCCATCTTCAGCGAGTAACTGCTGATGATTACCGCGCTCGACGATTTCACCATCGTCTACAACAAGAATTTCATCAGCTTGTTCTATCGTTGATAATCGGTGTGCAATCACTAACACCGTTTTATTTTTCTGCAGTTCATCAAGCGCGGATTGAATCGCCTTCTCAGACTCTGTATCAAGTGCTGAGGTAGCTTCATCAAGAATCAGAACTGGAGCATCTCGTAATAAGGCGCGAGCAATCGCGATACGTTGCCGTTGACCACCTGATAAACTCGCACCGTTTTCACCGATAACCGTGTCTATACCCTGCTCCATTTTGTTGATGAAATCCATCGCGTACGCAAGTTCTGCTGCTTTTTCTATCTGTTCACGCGTGTATTTCTCAGTCGCGGCATAGGCGATGTTATTAGCAATCGTATCATTAAACAAATGTACATTTTGCGAAACCAACGCAAAGTGCGAGCGCAAGTTATTGAGCTTATATTCCCGAACATCATGACCATCAAGAAAAATTTCCCCAGAGTCTACATCGTAAAAACGCGTAAACAAGTTCGCAATGGTACTTTTACCTGAGCCGGAACGGCCCACTAACGCCACAGTTTTTCCTGCAGGGATCTTAAAACTCACGTGAGATAGCGCCGGCTTTTCGTTTCCTTGATAGGTAAAGGTGACATCTTTAACTTCAACATCGCCTTTGACTTTCTCTACCACGCGTTCGCCGCTGTCTTTTTCTACCTCTAAATCCATCAATCCAAATAACGTCTGGCTTGCAGCCATACCTCGTTGAAAATCTGACGTTACATTGGTGAGCGCTTTCAATGGGCGCATCAAACCAAACATTGCGGAGAAAATTACCGTGAAGGTTCCCGGTGTCAACTCACTACGAATCGAATCAAAGCTAGCCAAGAACAGAACTGCAACCAATGCAAGAGACGCAATAACTTGAATCACCGGGTTAGCAATTGCCTGAGCCGCAACCAACTTCATCGAGTGTTGACGCATTTGGTTACTCACACGGTCGAAACGCTCCCGTTCAACATTATGCCCACCATAACTCAATACGACTTTGTGACCTTTGAGCATCTGTTCTGCTGAAGAGGTTACGTGCCCCATACTTTGTTGCATGTTGCGAGAAATTTTACGAAAACGTTTTGACACTACTCGAATCGCAACGGCGACGATAGGCGCAACAATAAATAGCACCAGTGATAACTGCCAGCTGTTCCAGAACATCAATACCAGTAAGCCAATGATGCTTGCCCCCTCACGAACGATGCTGACCAACGCTTTACTCGTGGCCCCTGCCACCTGCTCGGAATCATACGTAATACGAGAAAGTAGCCCACCTGTCGATTCTTTATCAAAATAGGAGACTGGCATATGCATGAACTGGTTAAAAAGCTTACGCCGCATCAACATCACAACGTTACCGGATACCCAGCTTAAACAATAGGTAGAAACGAAACCGCTCAAGCCACGTACCAGCATCATGACAAAAATGATAATCGGGAGGACTTTAAGAAAATCAGATTCAGTAGAACCAAAACCTTCATCGAGCAAAGGTTTTAGCAACGAGACCATATAGGTATCGGCAGCGGCATTAATGATCAATGCGATGACAGCAACAATCAAACCAGATTTAAATAAACGAATGTACGTCCATAAACGACCAAAAGTTTTACCTGTGGTTTCGTCTTTGTTTAATGACATAGAAGATATATTGTTTAAAAATTTGCGACTATTCTACTCCGTTCCGCAGCATCTGCCTATACCACACTTGCCCTTGTATCGCTCTTAACTGATTGGCTTTCCAATAATTTGAATAGAAATCTAAACTTATCTGCCCGCTTTCCCCTGTATCAAGCCATTTTGTTCCTTGTTGATGGTAACGCTTGACGACTTCTTGAGCAGGTAAAGACCAGCGCCCGTCTTTTTCTAGTGACGCAACAGCCAACTCAGCGGACACACCACGAACAAAACCAATGGTTGAAGACGTCCGACTACCATGATGCGGCACAATGACAACATCACTTTTTAAATTTGATTGACGCGCGATAAGCCACTCGGCAATCGCACTCACGTCACCTGGGATCAATACACTATGCGTGCCATCCGATATCCGAATTACGCATGAGTGAGCATTGTACGCCCTGTCGACCAAGCGTTGAGGCCATAATATTTCAAAGGTGAGCGTTTTCCATCGCCATGTTCGACCCTGTACGCACTCTTGATAGCCCGGCAACTTTTGACTAGCGAGTTTTAGTTTAGGCGCGAAGAATCGCTCAACGTCTGATTTCCCGGCAGCGTGGTCAGCATCAAGATGACTCACAATAAAGCCCTCTAACTGGCTGATACCTCTTTGGCGTAGTATTGGCATTATCACATCTTGTGCAAAGCTGCCCGTGAGCCAAGCATTGCCAGTATCGTAAACATAAGCGCTGCCCTGCTGCTCAATGATAACCGCTAACCCATGACCAACGTCCAAGATATCAACCCGCCAATTCGGCGGATTTCGCTCTCCTGTTAGAGTGAGACTCACGCCAAATGCAGCCGCAATGCCCCATAGACGAAACTTCACCGATAAAAGTCGCCACACCAATACCAGAACTAATAACACCGCGACAATTCCGAAGACATGAGGAGAAACACGAACCCATCCGATATCGGCATAGCCAATCGCGGTAACAACCACATTGAGCAACGCATCTAGTATTTGCCATATGACGTGGTTGCTTCCTGTAACCGCACTAAGCAGCACCGACAGGAGAATGCCAGGTACGATGATAAGGCTAAACAATCCCACAAATATCAAGTTATAAACAGGGCTTAATAAGCTTATCCCCTGAAACCACATGACACTTAACGGCAGCATAAATAGCGTCAGCCAGAGTTGTAATTTAACCAAAGCCCCAAATCGATGATGGGCCCTGTTGCGGGTGACGGCGCACTTATCTTGATTCAAAAATAGAAAGATCGCCGCAACAGCAGAAAAAGACAGCCAAAAACCGGCGCTCAGCGTTGAAAACGGATTCAACGCCAGTACAACCACTAGCGTGACTAACCATTTGAAACCAATGGCAAGTCGCCAACGAAAAAACATCAGGACACTCAACAGCAAACACATGATCAATGCGCGCTGTGTTGGCAAGGTTAATCCTGCAAGCCAAGCATAGAAATACGCTAGACTTATAGCAAAAAGCATGGGTAACAAGTGACAACGTGGCGAACATCGTAAAAGCAGGCTACCAAGCGCCCATCCAACCCCAAAAGCAATCCCAATATGCAAACCAGAAATGGCGAGTAAGTGACTTAAACCACTTGCTTTTAGTTGTTGCCATGTTTGGTGTGAAATATCGCTTTTAAGACCAAAAGAGAGCGCTAAGATGAGGGGTTGGCTGGGCAGCGATTTGGTGTGATCGGCGACCGTTGTTATCAAATAGCGTTTAAGTGATGAAAAATGCTCAATGCGGAAACGGGCGTCTTTAGCCAAAGATGCTCGCGCCATGAGACCTTCGGCAAAAAAGTGCGCTTCTTTATCATACCCAGCTTGGTTTAAACGGCCAATAATCCGCTTTAAAGTAACTTTGGTATGAATGACATCACCATAAGAAAGCGCAACCGGCGATATCAACTGAATTTTGGGCCTTAAAAACCTGGTGACATTTTGACCATTGATTGATCTTAACACCAATGTTCCTTCAAAGCCGTGACTTATTTGCGTAAAAAGGCTGTCAACCTCACCAGTTATGGTAATATTCGAGCCTGATAGAAAAAGCGATTTCATCTGTAATTTTGCGATGGCACCATGAGTTAAGATAATCACTAACGCGATGCAACAACCGCGTGTCCATCGCAATTGAGATACCTTTTGGCTAACGAACAACCAAGCGGCGCCAACCATAATCCACTCTTCATTTGGCATCCAGCGCCAATAAGGAGCGGAGATGATGACAACTGAGCAAGATATCAGCGTCCAATAATTAAACAAGAGAGTCATAGAACGCTATGCCAAGAAAGTTCATTAAACGTTTTATGCCAAATCCTGAAACCATTAAGCGCCAAAAAGCGCTAAAAGTATTTGGCAACGTTTTATACAATCCCAACTTATGGTGCTTAAACCGTCGCTCGGCGGCTGGGGCATTTGCCGTTGGGCTGTTCATGGCGTTTGTTCCTCTTCCGAGCCAGATGATTTTATCTGCTGGCTTAGCCATTCTATGTGGCGTCAACCTTCCCTTATCGGTGGCGTTGGTTTGGGTCAGTAATCCAATAACGATGCCCGTCCTGTTTTATTTTGCTTACAAAGTCGGCGCCAAGATCCTTCATGTTCCACCACAACGCTTTCACTTTGAACTGTCTTGGGATTTCATTTGTAATCAGATGAGCACGATAGGCCCGCCCTTTTTACTTGGGTGCTTAATCTGTGGTATCGCCTCAGCAATGATCGGTTATTTTGGCATTAAGGGGTTATGGCGTTATTCCGTGGTTCGCAGTTGGCAACAAAGAAAATTAAAATAGCTTGGTTTGAATATCCCTCCCAGTATAAAACCTTAAGTTACGAGTCAAACCACAGTGAAATGTAACTGATAAAATTCACGCAATAAAAAAGCCCCGAGTGGGGCTTTTTTATTGCCGTTGTGCTCAAACAACAACCGAGCTTTATTTCGCACTCAGTACGGTCGCTGGATTGAGCTTACTCGCCCTAGAGGCTGGATACCACGTTGCTAGGAGACTTAGGATAATCGCTGTCCCCGAGACCATAATGACATCGCTTGTCACTACTTGAGAGGGGAGAAAATCAACAAAATAGATATCACCAGATAGAAAATGATGACCAATCAGGTTTTCCAAGCCTTTAATCAGTGACGTCAAATTAAGCGCAATCAGCACCCCGGCAATGCTGCCAAAGCAGCTACCAAGTACGCCAGAAAACACGCCTTGCCAGACAAATATCCGTTTAATGAGTCCATCTTTAGCGCCCATCGTACGAAGAATTGCTATTTCCGAGGCGCGGTCTTTCACCGCCATCATTAATGTTGAGACAATATTAAAACTCGCTACACCGATAACCAATACCATCACCAAATAAATAATGGTTCTAACTAGCTGAATATCGCGATACAGGAAACCAAATTTCTGCTGCCAGCTCCTAAGATAGACATACTCATTCAGCGTATTCCCGACCTCACGTACAATCGAAGTAGCATCAAGGACGCGATCGACTTTAATTGACACACCCGTGACAGCGTCACCAAGACGACTGTAACTTTGAGCATCCGCAAGCGGTAACAAAATAAGGTTGTGGTCAATTTGACCATTCAACGTCAAAAAGCCCGCCACCTTAACACGGACTCGGCGCGGTGCCTGAACTCGTGAGGAACTCCCCTCTTCGGGAATCATGAGCGTAATGTAGTCATTTTTATGCACAGCTAACTGCCGAGCAACACCGCGGCCCAAAATCACTTGTTGCTCACCAGGCTGAAACGCTTGCCAGGCATCTTTATCAATAAAGTCGATTAAATGAGAGACATTTGGCTCTAGTGCCTTATCAATTCCACGAACCTCAATGGCTTTCAAATTGCTGCCCTTTTCCGCCAATGCGGTAAACCGCACATAAGGCGCTGCCGCGAGTACGCGAGGATGGCTTTCCGCTTGTTTAGCCAAACGTTGCCAAGACTCTATCGGAGCTCGAACCCCTTCAAACTCTCCATGCGGCACGACCGACAACACTCGATTTTTTAGCTCACGCTCAAATCCATTCATTGCAGAGAGACCAATAATGATCACCGCAACCCCCACCGCAATACCGATCGTTGAAGATAAAGAGATAAACGACACCATTTTATTGCGCCGTTTAGCGCGGCTAAAGCGTTTACCGATAAACAGAGATAATGACGAAAACAATTAACCCGCCTCCACGTTAATCAGCAGCCCATCTTGCATGTGCAGTTGACGGTCCATCTTGCCGGCAAGCTCACCATCATGGGTTACCACCAAAAAAGCGGTTCCCGACTCTCGGTTTAGCTCGCGCATCAAGTCATAAATCGCCAGTGCCGTTTTGTGATCTAAGTTACCCGTTGGCTCATCAGCCAATACCAAATCAGGGCTATTGACTAGCGCTCTGGCGATCGCAACACGCTGTCGCTCTCCTCCCGAAAGCTCGGCTGGACGATGTTCCATACGGTGCGTTAGTCCGACTTTATCGAGTAAAGCTTTGGATTTACCTTTGGCCACATTCGCCTTTTCGCCACCAATCAGTAACGGCATTGCAACATTTTCAATCGCACTGAAATCGGAAAGCAGATGATGGAACTGATACACAAAGCCTAAATGGCGGTTACGTAATTGCGCTTGCTTATTCGAAGATAACTTTGAAAGTTCATTACCAAGAAATAACACTTGCCCCTCAGAAGCTTCATCAAGCGCTCCTAGAATATGCAGCAGGGTGCTTTTACCTGACCCGGACGTGCCGATGATCGACGCTAACTCTCCGCTATTTAAGTCGAAACTGACGCCTTTGAGCACTTGTGTATCTAACCCACCTTCACGATAAGTTTTACAAACATTTTGGCATTGAAGAAGGTTATTCATAACGTAAAGCCTCGGCAGGATGAACAGAAGACGCTCGATAGGATGGAAAGAGTGTTGCAAGTAAACTTAAGCTGATTGCCAACACGACAACCACAAGGATCTGCATAGGTTCAACGTGAACAGGGAGAGAACCTCCACCCGCAAACAGAGCAACCCCCATGCTTGATAAAATAGCGTTTAAATTCAGTGCAAGCGCAACGCCTAGCGCACCGCCAACCAGCGCACCAATAACCCCACTACTTGCGCCTTGTACCATAAAAATCGCCAGCACTTGTCGATCTTTCATACCTTGAGTTTTGAGAATAGCCACTTCAGATTGCTTTTCCATCACCACCATAATCAGCGCTGATATAATATTAAATGCTGCGACGCCGACTATCAGCCCCAGCATCAGACCCATCATATTTTTTTCCATACGTACTGCTTGGAATAATTCACCACGTTGATCGCGCCAGTCACGCCACTGCCACCCATCTGGGAGAGGACGATTGGCGATGTCACCAACCACGAACGGATCATCAAAAAACAGTCGCCACCCAGTCATCGTATCGCGACTGAAGCGCAGCAACCTACCTGCATCTTGAATGTGGGTGATGATCAACTGGCTGTCGATATCCGAACCCGTGTTATAAATCCCAGAGACGGTAAAAATACGCTGGCTTGGAATACGCCCTAATGGTGTAAATTGGCTGGCGCTGGTGACCATTAAGCGGACTTTATCCCCAATCGACACCCCTAAAGAGCGAGAGAGCGCATAGCCAATGAACACATTGTATTCACTCGATTCAAGCGACGATAACTTTCCCGCAATAAGGTGCTCGGCAATCGGATCATTGGGCTTGGGATCAATTCCAACTAACAACCCGGCGCTGAGCTGAGAGTGGCTTTGAATCACGGCTTCACTCTCAACGATGGGTTGCGGCTTTGCCGCCGTAGAAAGCTGTTGAATAAATTCTGGGGCTTGGTCGCTGCGCTCGGTTTTGCCCTGCGTTTGGGAAATCACCGCTTGAGGCAGGACGCCTAAGATTCGTCCTTTTAACTGCGATTCAAAACCGTTCATAACCGAAAGAACCGTCACTAACGCCATCACACCGATCGTAATACCTGCGGTTGACATATAAGAGACGAAGCGACTAAACCTATCCCCAGACCGTCCACGCAAATAACGTAAGCCGACAAAAACAGAAATGGGATGAAACATAACACCAACCATAGAAAACTGATGCGTTACTGTAACGATTAATCTGCTTTGGTTGTAGCCCTAAATTGCTAATTAGACGTTAAAATGTGTGTTTAACAATGACATACCTTGATTAGTTGGCTGGTATGACGATAATCAGACAAGATTAAGAAGGAACTCAGCCATGACAGAACAAGAATATTTTACCGTTCACCATCAACTTACCATCAATGCAGAACCTCTGCCTGAAGGATCATCGCTGCCTTCTTACCCAATATTTGAATCCGAGATTCCTGCGCCTTTTATCGTTGCCAGCGAGTTTAGTCACCTTGATATGCTGAACGACAGCGCGCGTAAAGAACTCAATAATTCTGATTTTAAGCATGTGATTAACTTGCTTGACACTCAAAATTCAAAACTCAACTTATTACTGACGTTTTTGCTTTCACAGCAGGATGACCCAACCTATCGTACGATCACCAGTGCTTTTGGCGCCAGCCAATGCACATTTCTATCCCCTGCATCACTTAATGATGGACAGTACGTTCGTATAAAACTGTTTTTAGAACATCCGGCTGCTGCAATATATTGCTACGCCAGCGTGGTAGAATGCCAAGCCCAAGAACAAGGCTTCGACATTACAGTGAAATATCAGCTACTTCGTGATGCCGATCAGGATTTACTGATCAAAGCGGCGTTAAACCAGCAGCAAAAGCTATTACGTCAACGCTCACTTGACCGAGAAAATAATCAATAGTTACTCATGACAAGCGCTTCTCTTCTTCACCTGGTCAACCCAACAAAGCCCGGTGACAAAAAATACGTTGGAAACCTACAAGGGGCGAGTCTTGCCCTTGCTATTGCAGAACTTGCGAATCAGCATAGTAGCCATACATTGTTAGCGGTCCCAGATCCGCAAACGGCCATTAAACTGCAACAAGAAATTGAACAGTTTAGTCACCAACCGGTCAGCGTGTTCCCGGACTGGGAAACGCTGCCTTATGATAACTTCTCCCCTCATCAAGAAATTATTTCCGAGCGTATTGCTAAGCTTTATCAGCTGCCAACCCAGACCAATGGTATTACTATTGTTCCAGTGAATACGTTGCTACAAAGACAGTCTCCTAGAGATTTTCTCATGCAGCACACCTTGATGGTCAAATCAGGGGATCTGTTCTCGCTGGAAAAGCTCAGAATGCAGCTGGAAGTTTCGGGTTATCGCCACGTTGACCAAGTCTTCAGTCCTGGAGAATACGCCAGTCGCGGTTCAATTTTGGACCTTTATCCAATGGGCAGTCAGGCACCGTATCGTATCGATTTCTTTGATGATGAAATCGATACGATTCGTACCTTTGACCCAGATACTCAACGCTCAATCGAAGACATCACTGAAATTCGTCTGCTTCCTGCCCATGAGTTTCCATCAACCGAAGCGGCCATTGAAGATTTTCGAATTCGCTGGCGTCAACGCTTTGATGCGCGCCGCGAACCAGAATCGGTCTATATGCAAGTATCAAAAGGGACCTGGCCTGCTGGTATCGAATATTGGCAGCCTCTGTTCTTTGAACATACCGAAACGCTGTTTGATTACATCGCTGATGATAGCCAGTTACTCAGTGTCGGCGATATCGAGAGCGCTATCGATACTTTTCTCAATGACGTTCACTATCGTTATGACCAAAGGAAAGTCGACCCTTTGCGTCCGTTATTGCCTCCTCAAGAGCTGTGGCTAAGTAAAGAAGAGTTGTTCACCTACTGCAAACAGCTTCCACAAGGCTTTTTATCGGTAGATAAAGTGGCTGAAAAGCAAGGACGCACAAACCCGAATATCGCCCCACTACCAGAACTCGCCGCGCAGCCACAAAAGCAAGAGCCTTTAGCGGCGTTAAGGCATTTTACTGAAACCTTCTCAGGGAAAATCATCTTTTCCGTCGAGTCCGAAGGTAGACGTGAAGCTCTGCTAGAATTGCTGCAGCCCCTTAAATTAAAACCCACCGCTCATCAGCATTTTTATGAAGCGCTAGAAAGCAAAGCGACACGCACGCTGATCATTGGCTCTAGTGAACACGGGTTTATTGATACCGAACATAATGTTGCTTTGGTCTGTGAAAGTGATCTGCTTGGCGACCGAGTCATTCAACGTCGTAAAAAAGATCGTAGAGCAACCAACAGTGACGCGGTAATACGCAATCTTGCGGAACTCAAGCCTGGGCAACCGGTCGTTCATATCGACCACGGTATTGGACGTTATATTGGCCTTCAAACGCTGGAAGCTGGAGGCATGACGACCGAGTATGTGACACTGGAATATCAAGACGAAGCCAAGCTATATGTGCCGGTAGCGTCGCTAAACTTGATCAGTCGTTACTCTGGCGGCGCTGAAGATGGCGCGCCGTTACATAAGCTTGGTGGCGAAGCATGGACCAAAGCTCGTCGACGCGCGGCTGAAAAAGTGCGCGATGTTGCGGCAGAGCTTTTGGATGTCTACGCGAAACGTGAATTGAAACCTGGCTATCAATTTGCGCTCGACCGCGGCCAGTACGCGACCTTTAAATCGGGTTTTCCATTTGAGGAAACGGATGATCAAAACACGGCTATTAACGCAGTGCTATCGGATATGTGTCAGCCGAAAGCCATGGATCGATTAGTATGTGGCGACGTGGGCTTTGGTAAAACCGAGGTGGCAATGCGCGCCGCGTTTTTAGCGACTGACAACGAAAAACAAGTGGCGGTGTTAGTGCCAACCACCTTGCTTGCTCAGCAGCACTTCGAAAACTTTCGGGACCGATTTGCTAACTTACCGATCCGCGTGGAGGTACTGTCGCGCTTCAAGTCGGCCAAAGAACAAAAGCAGATTATGGAAGACATTGCCGAAGGTAAAGTCGATCTTGTCGTTGGTACGCATAAACTGCTATCAAGCGATATTCAGTTCAAAGATTTGGGCCTTTTGATTGTCGATGAAGAACATCGCTTTGGTGTTCGACAAAAAGAAAAAATGAAAGCCATGCGCGCGGATGTCGACATTTTGACCTTAACCGCCACACCAATACCTCGCACGCTTAATATGGCGATGAGTGGAATGCGTGATTTATCGATCATTTCCACGCCACCAGCACGTCGTTTAGCCATAAAAACCTTTGTACGTCAGCGTGAAGAGAGTGTTATTCGTGAAGCGGTATTGCGCGAAATTATGCGTGGTGGACAAGTTTATTTCCTTCATAACCAAGTGGAAACTATCGATAAAGTGGCTCAAGACTTGGCCGCACTGATCCCAGAAGCAAGGATGACAGTCGCTCATGGGCAAATGCGTGAACGTGAACTTGAGAAAATCATGAACGATTTTTACCATCAACGCTTCAACTTGCTAGTGTGTACCACAATTATTGAAACCGGGATTGATGTGCCAACGGCGAACACCATCATCATGGATCGCGCCGACAGACTGGGGCTGGCTCAGTTACACCAATTACGGGGGCGCGTCGGTCGGTCGCACCATCAGGCTTATGCTTATCTGTTAACGCCGCATCCAAAAGCGTTAACTAAGGACGCGATTAAACGCCTTGACGCCATTGCGTCACTCGAAGACCTCGGTGCTGGCTTTACCCTCGCAACGCATGACCTAGAAATTCGAGGCGCCGGTGAGCTGCTCGGCGATGAACAAAGCGGCCAAATTCAATCGGTTGGTTTTACGCTTTACATGGAAATGCTGGAACAAGCGGTAGAAGCATTGAAAGAAGGTAAAGAGCCGTCTTTAGACGATTTACTGCGCGAGCAAACGGAAGTGGAGCTGCGGCTTCCAGCCTTGCTACCTGAAGATTATATTCCTGACATCAACACTCGATTATCGATGTATAAGCAAATCGCTAGTGTCACGAGCCATGAACAGCTAGAAGAGCTCAAAGTCGAACTCATCGACCGCTTCGGTTTATTGCCTGATGCAACCAAAAACTTGTTATCTATCGCTAGCTTAAAAATTAATGCTGCTCAGATAAAAGTGAAGAAAATTGAAGCACATGAAAAAGGTGGCTACATTGAGTTCTATCCTGACGCTGACATTAATCCGGCGTTTTTGGTTAAACTATTGCAATCTCAGCCACAAAAATTTGCGATGGAAGGACCAACCAAGTTTAAGTTTGGGGTACCATTAGTAGACCGTCGTCAGCGTCTTGATTTTGTCAACGACATGCTTAATGAGTTCCAACAAAATTTACTTCCAGCAAGCTGATTATGAAAGCAACAAATCTAGGCTTAAACCGAATTACGGAGTTGTAATGAAAAAGCTGATACCACTCTTACTTTTCTTTGTCGCTTTGCCATCTTGGGCACAGCGCCAATTCGATGTAGAAGTGATCATTTTTAAACGCGCAGTTGATGCCGAGCAGACAACAGAATCTTGGCCAAATGAATTGCCTAAGATTGATATGAGCAAGGCAGGCAGCCTCAATGACGAAAGTTATGTAAACAGCCAAGGGGCACAGTTACTTCCTGCTTCACAATATCAGCTCAACCCGCAAGAGCAGCAACTCGACGCGCACGCGGGTTTTCAGGTTTTGTTTCACAAGGCATGGCGACAAGGTGATGGCGGTCGCTACGCGTCACCTATCTTCCATATCCGCGCAGGACGTGACTTTTCTGAGCAATTTACCGCAGACGGCTCACCACGTGAAAATCAAGGTAATGAAGTCATCGACGGTGTGACAGAGCAAAGCGTCAATGGGCCTGTTTATGAGTTAGATGGCAAATTCCAAGTCTATGTTGAGCACTATTTGTATGCTGATCTCCAGCTCGATCTCAATGAGCCAAGTGTTCGTAATGTGACGCTTGAAGAGAAGGAACTTGATTTAGCCCCTGAAGATGCATCAACCGACCAAGCTCAAGATGACACAGTTCAGGTCGGATTGATGGAAGATGTCTCGCCTATCGTCAAAGAGCAGCGCTTCTTGAAAGCTTACCGCATGGAACAAAAACGCCGAATGCGAAGTGGCGAGACTCATTACCTCGACCATCCTCTGCTTGGTGTTATCATTCAAGTACGTAAAGTTGCCGAGCAAGAATAACCCGTAATGCCCTCATCTAGAGGGCATTTCTATAGGTGACGGATGAGCCCTGATTATCAAATTGTCACGCCGAGACTGTGTCTAAAATTGATCGACTCAGCGCACAGCGAACAGCTCCAAGCCTGCGTTGCGTTATCGCCAAGCTTACATCGCTGGGTCGATTGGTGTGTACCAAACTTCACTGCTCTCGACGCGGAACATTTTATTGTCTCTACGCGATTGAACTGGGTAAAATCCAGCGCTTTTGGATTCGGCGTATTCCGCCGTTGTGATGACCAACTGCTCGGCATGGTCGCTATTAATGAGTTTTATCATACCTTTAATATGGCAAGTATCGGCTATTGGATAGCCGATGAGTTTCAGCTTCAGGGTTATGCTAAAGAAGCCGTTGAAGCCTTAACTGAATTCTGCTTTGGTCAGTTAAAACTGAGTCGATTAGAAATTGTCTGTGATCCTGAGAATCAACCGAGTCAAATCATCGCCAAGCGTTGTGGCGCTGAATTTGAAGCCTTAGCACGTAATCGTTACCTCTTTAACAAGCAGCCACGCGATGGCATGGTTTACGCCATAATCCCAAGCTAACGTAGATAAAAAAAAGAGCCTATCAATAGGCTCTTTTTTTCGTCATAACGTTGACCAACTTAATGCAGTTTCAAGTTCGGTCGTAGCACTCGGTTAATCCGTCCCATCAACATGATTAGCGCCGTTTTAAACATGCCATGTAACGCCATCTGGTGCATTCGGTATAATGAAATATACACCACACGGGCGATACGCCCCTCAACCATCATTGAGCCTTTAGTGAGGTTGCCCATTAAGCTACCAACGGTAGAGAAGCGGCTAAGAGAAACCAATGAACCATGGTCTTTATACACATAAGGCTTCATGTCACGGCCACTCAACTTAGCCACAATATTACTGAATGCTCGACTCGCCATCTGGTGAGCCGCTTGAGCGCGTGGTGGTACAAATTTACCGTCCGCTTGCTCACATTGTGCCAAATCGCCGATCACAAAAATGTTTTCATCGCGAGTCGTTTGCAGCGTCGGCGTCACAACCAATTGATTGATGCGGTTAGTCTCTAAACCGCCAAAGTCTTTCATAAAATCTGGCGCTTTAATCCCTGCCGCCCAAACCATGAGCTGCGCTGGAATCTTCTCGCCCTCTTTCGTGGTTAACCCTTCGCTGTCTGCGCAAGTCACCATGGTCGAAGTACGTACATTAACGCCCAATTTGACTAATTCTTGATGCGCAGCTGAAGAGATGCGAGTTGGCAACGCAGGAAGAATGCGCTCACCAGCTTCGACAAGATTGACGTTCAACTTACTGGAGTCAAGGTCGCCAAACCCATAAGTTTGTAGTGCTTGCACAGCATTGTGAAGCTCTGCGGACAGCTCCACACCTGTCGCACCACCACCCACAATCGCAATATCGACGGTGCCATGACCATTCTTGACGTGTAACTTGAGGAACTCATTGTTCATTTCGCTACGGAAGCGATGCGCCTGATCCGGGCTGTCGAGGAAAATACAATTCTCTCGTACTCCTGGCGTATTAAAGTCGTTTGATGTTGAACCAATTGAAAGCACTAACATGTCATAGTCGACTTCACGTGCCGGCATGAGCAATTCACCCTCATCGTCCGTCAGTTCTGCCAGTTTAATCACTTTACGTTCACGGTCGATGCCACATAACGAACCAAGGTGAAAATCGAAGTGATGATTTTTCGCATGAGCACGATAGCTGAGCGCATCCACACCTTCGTCCAGCGAGCCAGTTGCCACTTCGTGCAGTAACGGCTTCCACAAGTGGCTTGAATTTTTATCGACTAACGTTACTTGCGCTCTCCCCTTACGGGCTAAGGTTCGGCCTAGCTTGGTCGCGAGCTCCAAACCACCGGCACCACCGCCAACAACTACAATTTTTGTCAAAACAACAATCCTCATAAAATGAATAAACATGTTTCAGGCCGATAAATCGTCCCGATAAAATTCGTTAAGGCTGCGTCATAGCATCGGTTCAAGGCAGATTGCGATGAGGGTTTATTCGTTGTTTATTCTTCGCGCGTAAGCTTGCCTAACTCTGTGCTCAACCTGACATTTTTGGGGCGGCGTTCTTCGCTCGCTCTCAATTTTTCTTGACATTTATCAAATAAATTTAGGATTGTCATTATATAGGTCAAAACCGACCGTGCAACCTAAGAATGACGTCGATAAATGAAATATTGAAACAAATTTTCTCAGGTTAAAATTACAAAAACACCGTTTCAAAAACATAAAAAAAGCAGCGTGTTTTCACATGCTGCTTTTTAAGCTCGATAATAATCAATTTTGCTGCTTAAAGGCCTTTATTGCCTGTAGATGATGAGAGATCTTTTTAAACTTATGTGTCTCTTGTTCGTCCCATACAACCGGATAATAAGGTGACAATTCCTGTGCCACATCAGAGTTATCGCGAATTTCGTCATTTTTTGACAAAATCACCATACACTGACCTTTATTGTTGTCTCGAAAATTAGTCACACATTTAGTGGCGATATCGTCATATTCTTCGGGACGATCAATTCGCCCTTCCATATTGTGTTGTGGGTGCAAGTTTGGATTAAAAATGACCTGCTTAATGCCACACAGAAAACCAATGCGCTCCGACCAATATCCGCCTAATCCGACGCCGCAAATCAGTGGTGAGGTGTCATCCGATAACTCTATCGCCTTGTCGACTTCTTTCAGCAAGTGCTGCATATCATGCTTGGGATGCAATGTGCTGTAGTTAATAAACCTGACGTCTTCATCAATGAACTGCAACTGCATCACCTTTTCGTGGTTGCCAGGACTGGTGCTATCGAATCCGTGTAAGTAAATAATCATGGTGCCCCCGATTTTTGTCCTATTAATCTACCATGAAAGCTAAGGTTTTAAACCTGAGCAGTCTGCATTCTCTCTCTCGATTCTCAAAAAATGATCACTCATCAAAACTTTCAACAAGTTGCTGCGCTTGGGTAAGGTATTGTTCATCACCCCATAATTGGTGAGCCAGTAAGTACCAAAGCAATGCCATCATCGTCACTCGAGGTAGCCAAGCTTGAACGCCATCAACCCAGTCATCCACCTCGACAATATTGCGCAGTTGGCAATAGCGAAACACGGCTTCAAGCGGCTTTTCTTGGCAAATATCAATGCACAATGCGAGATCCAATCTTGGATCGGCAATACCTGCGTATTCCCAATCGATAATTCGATGACCTAACTCGGTATCAATCATGTTATAACCCGCTAAATCAAAATGGCATAACGCGATTCCAACATGAGTCAAATTTGGCTGTGATCGCCAGCGCTGATAAATAGATAGGTAGGGCTCCACTTTGTAATGGCTCTCTAGGCTCATCCAGTAATGATCGACTCGAGCCGTATAATTAAATGGTGCGGTCGGCATCCGTTCGACACTGCACAGATGCACTTTGACCAAGCTCTTAAGTAATGAATCAAACCCAAGGTCATGCGTGAGCGCTTTGCCTTCAATCCATTCAACCAACAAACCTGCACTGTTTAAATAAATCGGTTTTGGCCCAAGTTGGGTCTGCTCAATGGCTTTGAGGATTTGATATTCTTGGACACGAGAAATAGAGAATGCTTGAGTGATCAGCGTGCTAGGCCGCCAAACATAAGCTTGTTGGTCGGAGAGAACGATTTTCCAGCAACGATTCGTCAACCCCCCGGTCAACGTCTGTGCGTACGCGGGGGGCAAAGTGAAGAAGGTATCAAGGGAAGCCAGTGACTCATCAAGATGACAAGCCTCTTGCCAAGACATGCGAGCCATTACTCCTCCTTCACGCTTAACGTTAATCAGCGATTATAAGCCAAGAAAACTTTTAGAGCCTTGCTTACGAATTTCAGTTTCATCCGCCCATTCGATTAGACCGGTTTGCAGATCCATTAAACGCATAGTCATTTTGTAGTAAACGTCTTTATCGCTGCCCGCCGTTTTGGCAATGCTCGATAAATTACCGTAGAGCATGTACTGTGCTCCCACCATTTTACCAAATTGGATCGCCGTGCTTTGATTCACCAACTCATCGTTGTTTTGAAAGTTTAGTTGCTCACGAACAGATTCAACGCGATTCATGTCGACAAAACGGAATTTACCAGAGTTCAACAGCTTAGTGCTGATGCTATCGGTAATGGATTCCGTATCAATGTGTTCACTGGTTTTATTTTTGATGCTCTCAACAAAAACGATTGGGCGGTTGTTTTGGGTAATCGCCGCGACCGACCCGGAGGCCATCATGCTGTCGACCATATCGGCGGCAATTTTTTGTAAATCGGTTGAACCGAAATCAATTGTTGTCGTTTCAACCGCTTGCGCATCACCATAGCTGACTGTATTTGAACAACCACCTAAAACCACTGCTAAGCCCAGTAAAGCAAGAAGACTTTTGTTCATTATTGGTTCCTCATTTACCAATTCGATTACTATTTTAATGAAGGTCTAAGAACATTAGACCAAAAGTTAGTTGTCCAGTTCACGGATTTGTACACGGAACTGTGTCCCTTGAGGGTTGATAGACACTTCAGATATCGCGATAGTTTCCATACCACGCACTACCGCTTGACGCCAAGGGCCTTGTTTCAAATTCACTTCCAAGCCTTGGTCATCATACCAATAGAAACGGTATTGAATATGTTGATCGCCCTTGTATTGACTTGCAAGCCGAACGATTCCACGAGTTCTGCCATTCACATCTTGCGTGGTAATGTGGTCAATTTTTAGACGCGAGCCCAACACGTTGTCACCAAATAATACCGTTTGAGTGGCACCATCAATTCTCAGCCCTGCAGTATTATCGGCACACGCACTGAGAGTCAGCGCAGCAAATGTCACTAATAACCATTTTTTCATTACAGCCTTCCTAGTTGTTTATGCCAAACGGTCGCATTGCTACCTTGGCGAGAGAGCCAAACCAATACCGTTCGACCCGCTTCTACATCAAACGAATATGTTTTTTCACCAATATTGAGTGTCTGCGTACCAGACTCAACATTAATGGTGGCGCTATTTGCACGTGCTGGCAATGTTAACCAACTTCGTGTGTCCGGTTGCTCGGTGAGCGTATTCCACACATTAAATAGCAAATTCCCGACATCATCTTTCGCCGCTTGACGGCGTAATTGCTCTTTGGTAACAACACGTAACGCTTGTCGTAAGATAATGCTTGGCATGCGCTCAGACAAATCATGGGAGGCCATATTATCGACATCCGCCAACTGAGAACTCTCCACTTGATCTCCATTTAACGTCATCGGCACAAACGTTTCATCGCCTACCTTTGGGTAGTAAGGAAGTGCTAAAGTATACCAAGCTGTTCCTCGTTTGCTGTCAAAGATAGGTAAAGCCTGTTTCCAGCCTTGTAACGCATCAACTACGCCCTGCTCTTCAATGATGATAACTCGGCTTTGTGTCGAACGCAGCGGTTCAACGTCACCATAGCGTTGGCGGAGCTTGAGCAAGTCTTGATCCATTCCAAGACGCTTGGCAACACGCATGGTTGCCATAGCAACATCAGAATTATCGGCGGAAACGGCTAATGCACGCCGATAATCCACGTACGCACCATTCAAGTCACCCGACGCTTCATACAAGAGCGCAGAGAGATAGAGCAGATACCCATTTTGCACTGCTTGAAGTGTTTTGCCCGCATCCGGGTAATTGGCCAAAATGCTCCCAAGATTTGGACTTAGGCCTTGCGATTGCATCTTATCTTGCGCCGCTTCTAACTCTGCTTCTCGCGTTTTACGGGCTTGCTCTTGAATTTGGTTCGCACGGCGCATTTCCACTAACGCGCCTTGCAAATCATTGTCATAGACGTAGGTTAAACCTAAATAGAGATGCAAAAAACCAAGCTCATAATCCGCAGGGCGATAAATATTGAGGTTATCATTAGTTGCAAGTGAGCCGGCACTGATTGCCGACTCAGAAATGGATATGGTTGCTTTATCTTGCTGCTCTCGAACCGCTTGATCGCTTTGGTCGAGAAATTGGCGGCCTTGTGCGTAATCTTGGTTAAGAATCGCAACACGCCCTTGTTCGAAATTATCCAGAATCGCCCCGGCCACATCATCACCAAGCGCCTGCTTGGCTTTTTGATATTGACCAGATTTGACCGATTGATAGAGGTCACGCTGCTGCGCACTGTAGTGACTAAAAAGATTACCTGCAGAGAAGTTAGCACAAGAGGTCAGTAACGTTGTGCTAACCATTGCCAGTACGAGTTGAATGCGATAGCGCACTTCACTCTCCTATCAAATAGTTCAGACAAACAGGCATAAGTCGCGACCCATGCCTCCAATACTGGCGTAAGACCATTACACAAAGAAATAGTTTAGCTTAATAGCATAGGCCCAAGCGGTTGGCCGCCCAACAAATGCATATGAATGTGATAGACCTCTTGACCGCCGTGAGCGTTACAGTTGACGATCAAACGGTAGCCGTTTTCGTCAATGCCCTCTTCTTTAGCCAATTTTTTCGCCACAGTAAATAGGCGACCAAGAGCAAGTTCATCTTCAGTCGTTACGTCATTTGCCGTCGGAATATGTTTGTTGGGAATGATCAAAATATGACTTGGAGCGCGGGGATTAATATCACGAAATGCAGTCACTAAGTCATCTTGGTAGACGATATCGGCGGGAATTTCTTTACGAATAATTTTACTAAAAATGGTTTCTTCAGTCATGGTTCCTCCAACTGATAGAGATTATGCGAAACGACCTAATTCCACTGAGTATGCGGCAAGGGCATAGAAAGCTCAATAAAAACAGAGTGAGGTTAACAGATTAAGAATTCAGTCCCTTAACTAAACTATTTTTGTATTGTGCGTCATAAAATGCGCGTCTCACCTGAAATATCATGATGCTGTTTCTGTTAACTTTTTTTAAACAGATCATATTTTTGCCACGTGAATAAGGGAGAGATTTATGCAAGGTTCAGTGATACGGCGGATGTACGCCGGTTTTGCACTGATCATAGTCATGTTTGCCATTACCACATTTTTAATGATGCGCAGCATGCAGATGATTCAAAGTAATTTTACCTCGGTATCAAAAAGCTCTTTGCCCTTAGTTTCCCTCTCGAATGAGACCAGCGTTAAACTCCTTAGCGCCGACAAGTATTTTAAGGATTTTCTGACGACGCAAAGTAAACAGCGGATGGCAGAGATGCAAGAGCAGTTCGCGCAGGCCGAGCAACGTTACAGTGATGCCCTCAATAATTTAAAAAACGCCAGCAGCAACCATCCGGCTCTGGTCGAACAAATGACGGCACTCGAAGAAGGCAAGGCGCGCTATTTTTCTGAAGCAGAAAAAGCAATGGCAAATTACCAAGCCATGTTTGATGCACAAGCGCAAGTTCAGCAATCAACTCGTGATTTTCAGCGTTTAACCTCATCACTTAGTGTGGGAATGAAAGAATATGTCGACGGGCAATCAAGCATCTCTGTAAAGATCATGGCAAAGAGCTACTTCATTAAACTAAAAGAAGCTGAAAGTATTACCTCTGATGCACTCGCCAGCAGTGACACTGAGTTTGTGTCGAATGCCGTCGCCAAAAACAAAAAGGCCGTCACTCATTTAAATTACGCCTATCGCGGCCTGACCGCGCAGTTACCCGAGTTAAAAGACGCCTTTGATGACCAAGTCGAACAGTTTACTCGCGACATCGGTCAGAAAGGTGGCGTGCTTGATCAACATCATGACTACCTCAGTGCAAAATCGGCTTTGTATGACAACATCACTAATCTCGCGAACGAAGTAGATAACACCATGTTGTTGCTCGAAACCTTCAGCACCGAAGCTGAAAACGGCTTAAATCAAGCCTTGCAAGATGCCGAGCAAGTCTACAACAGCGGTTTGATTAAGGCTGTCACCATTGGTTTGGTGGTTGCCTTACTTGCAGCAGGCATCGGTTACCATATCGCGCACAGTGTACGAGAGCCGTTAACACGCATTCTTGCTACACTCGAAAGCCTCACGCAAGGCGATATGACTCAGCGCATTGAAATTCGTTACAACAATGAGTTTAGCCGCTTAAGTCATCACATTAACTCGTTAGCGGATAATCTGCACAATATACTGGTTAAATTAAACAGCGCGTCGGATGACTTAACGTCCACAGCCAATCACAATCAAGTGACGTCCAATAACGCGCAAGCGCAGCTTAACCAACAACGAGAACAAACAGCCAATGTGGCGACGGCCATGACAGAGATGGCCCATTCGGTACAAGAAGTGGCCAACAACGCACAAAGCTCGCAGCAAATGGTTGAACGAGTAGAAACCGCTTCTGACTCTGGGCGTAAAGTGATGAACGAAAACATCACCACCATTCACCAATTAGAAAGCCGCCTCACGCATTCGGTTGAAGCGGTTGCTGAGCTTAAAGTGATGAGTGGTAAAATCGGTACTATTTTGGACGTGATTCGAAATATTGCTGAACAAACCAATTTATTAGCTCTCAACGCGGCCATTGAGGCAGCACGTGCCGGAGAACAAGGACGAGGGTTCGCCGTCGTCGCCGATGAAGTCCGTGTACTTGCCAAAAGGACTACCGACTCAACAACGGAAGTCGAAGATATGATCAGTAATCTCCAAACCAGTTCCACCACCGCAAGCCAAGTGATAGAGAGCTGTATGCAGGATATGACATTATCCGTCGAGCAAGCGGCGCTCGCTAATAACGCAATGGAAGAGATACAGGCACTGATCATCGAAATCAGCCAAATGAGTGGTCATATTTCCCAAGCCGCGGCGGAGCAGAGTGAAACAACCTCAGACATCGCCAGAAACATTGAGGAGATCAACACCATCGCCAGTACGAGCTATCAAGCCATGGCAGATATTGCACACACCAATGTGCAACTCACAGAAATGGCCAATCAACAAGGTGAATTGGTCCATCGTTTCAAATTGTAAAATCCCTGTAAATTATTGAGCTCGGGCGACTTTCATTGAAAGTCGCCCTTGTTTTTTGGGATGCATGTCATTATATCAATGTATAAGGCTTGCCCACTTTTCAAGACTCTTCATTTTTGCAAGCCATACATGAGGAAATCATATGGCAGTTCATGTAGGCATCATAGACTCGGATCCTATCCGTTTAATCACTCCCCTGTTTGATAAACGTACCGTGAGTCGTCACATCATTTTTATCGGCGATAGTACGCAACACGTTATGTACCAGCGTTTAGATACAGTTTTAAAGCAGCGCGACATCACCTCCGAATTTTTTGAGATACCGATTCGAGCCAACACCTCCCAACTAAAAACCGCCGTTGATCACTTAGCCAAGGAGTTGAAAAACCGCGGCGAGGAAGAAGTTAAACTTAATGCGAGCTGTGGATTGCGACATCGTTTATTGTCGATTTATGAGGTATTTCGTTCGTATCACTGGGACATTTTCGTCGTTGAACCAAGCACCGACAGCTTATGTTGGCTCTACCCTGACGGTAAGCAAGAAGTTCAAGTCGAAGACCATATCACGATCTCGGACTACCTCACGATCTTCGGTGCGCGAGGTGAATTCTGTGAACATGAGATTTCACCACAGCTTGATCAGAAGCTCTATCAGCTCGGCGAGAGCTGGGCAAGTAACGCTTTAGAATTAGGGCCTGGCCTTGCAACGCTAAACTACCTCGCCACTACCTGCCGCAAAGAACACAAGTTAGATGTAGAACTGTCTGAAAAGCAGCAAGGCTATCGCGAGTTAGCGATGCTAATAGATGACCTTGTTGAAGCCAAAATAGCCACATATCAGGATGGTATACTGACGTTTGCCAACGAAGATGCTCGTCGCTTTTCAAATGGGGAATGGCTTGAAACGCTCGTGCATAGCACGGTCAAGCAGATCCAAGAAGATTTACCGACGATTCAAGACCGTTCACTGAATGTTCAGGTATATCGTACGCTTGGCGATCGCGAAGTCCGCAATGAATTAGACGTTGCCTCTGTCGTCAATAACAAGCTGCATATTATTGAGTGTAAGACCAAAGGCATGCGTGATGATGGCGATGACACGCTGTATAAGTTGGAGTCACTACGCGACTTATTGGGTGGGCTGCAAGCTCGCGCAATGCTCGTCAGTTTTCGTCCACTGCGCTATAACGACATCACGCGCGCTGAAGACTTGGGGTTAGCATTAATTGGGCCTGAGGAATTGAAAAATTTGAAACAGCATCTTTGCGATTGGTTCAAAGCGGCTGGCGGGTCAGAAGACGATTGCTAAATCCTGCGTAAAGTAAAAAGCCCCTTTAAACAGGGGCTTTTTTGTGACCTTCGATAAACACCGTATTAGCTATCGTCTTCAGTAAAGCTGGTTGGTAAGCTCTTTTTCATCTCATTCCAAATTTGCGCACTGTGCATACCATATTGACGTACCACAACGGCAACTTGATCACGGTTACCTGCTTTACACACATCCAATAAGTCACGATAAAACTGCAATGCCAATTTACGCGACTCTGGATTAGAGAAGTAATAACTGCCGACACGATCATACAGCTTTTTAATGCCGTTAAAGATCAAACCATAAATTTGGTTTCCGGAATGAAATGCAAGTCTTTGAAATAACATGTAATCGTAGAAATTGAAGGTTCTTGCGATCAAGTTAGCTTCGCGTACCAATTCGTCTTTCTCACCATCATCTTTCACATGCTGTTGAATCTTCTCTGCATAAGGTGAAGATGCCATAAACGCATCCCAAGACTCTGCGCCAAGCAGAGTTTCACAAGACTCAATTACGGTGATGATCGTGCGCTCTGCATGCTCTTTATTTAGCTTGAATGCATAACTCATGAAAATGGGACTGATGTTGGTGCGAGCAGCTAACAGATCTTCGACAATGGAGGTCGCATTTTCGGCATCGAGTGTCATCAATGTATCTAGGATATGCAGACCTGAGGTCTCCATAAATTGGTTCACCTTCGTCGGCTTACCATGCTGAATTGTCAACCATCCATCACGAGCAAGACGCTGCAACACTTCCCTTAAGGTTGTACGAGTGACACCAATGAGCTCGGAAAGCTCACGCTCTGCTGGTAAAATGGAACCTGGAGGAAAACGCCCTTTCCAAATACTTTCTATAATATACTTCTCTGCGAATCCCGCAGGGCTTTTTGCCTTAATGACCATTTAGTTTTTAATCCAATTTATTCGTTATTTGGGTCTAATGTGACTCATCATACCACTAGTTACAGGGTACAGGAAATTAACGCCCGTGAAACTTGGGCTCAAGCACACAGTGCTCACTCACGTAGTGAAGAAATCTTCACTAACCAACCCATATTCACCCAAATTATTGGCCTGCGTTGAATGAAATGGCAGACTCAGGCTTGATCCGGGCCCAGACGCTCAAAAATCAATCTATATATTCATTACGTGTCAATATAGAGACGAGTTTAGTGCTAAAAATGCATAACATTAACAAAAGACAACCAACCTTAAAACAATGAAACAACATTGCGTTGATATTCTGAATACCACTTTGATCGCGTTTTTCAACAAAAAATCCCATAAATCAACGATTCATTTAACCAATCGTTGACTAAATGGCTGTGGAGAGTAGAGTAACTCCTAAGTATGAGTGCTTGTCTTCTCAAAGGATGGCTTGGCAAGACCACAAGGAATACGTACTTGTCGTTTTACCAAATCATTCCCGCAAGTCAGATAGCCCACATCAATATAATTCAAGCGCTTCACCTCTAGATTAAAACAACATAAAGAGTAGTCCAAATGCCGATATCTTTCGGGAATGCCCTAGTTAAAAACTTTCTTGGCAAAGCACCAGACTGGTATAAAGTTGCCATCATTGTTTTCTTGGTGCTCAACCCCATTCTTTTCTTCCTTGTTGACCCATTTCTTGCCGGATGGGTTTTGGTCGCAGAATTTATCTTTACCTTAGCAATGGCGTTAAAATGCTACCCACTTCAGCCAGGTGGATTGTTAGCGATTGAGGCGATTGCTATTGGGATGACGAGTCCTGAACATGTGAAACATGAGCTTGTCGCCAATATAGAAGTGTTACTGCTATTGGTGTTTATGGTAGCGGGTATTTACTTCATGAAACAGCTGCTGCTGTTTATCTTTACCAAGATTTTGCTTGGCATCCGCTCAAAAGTTCTGCTGTCTGTCGCCTTCTGCTTTGCCGCCGCATTTTTGTCCGCATTTTTAGATGCGCTGACCGTCATCGCGGTTGTCATTAGTGTCGCTGTTGGCTTCTACTCGATTTACCATAAGGTCGCTTCCGGACGCGGTACGGCGCCCGATCACGATCATACCCAAGATGAGCATTTCACTGAATTAACACGAGAAGATTTAGAAAACTATCGCGCGTTTTTACGCTCTTTGCTGATGCATGCTGGTGTTGGTACGGCGCTTGGCGGAGTCACAACCATGGTTGGCGAACCGCAAAACTTGATCATCGCCGATCAAGCCAATTGGCTATTTGGTGAGTTCATTTTACGCATGGCCCCCATTACACTGCCGGTGTTTATACTAGGTATCGCCACTTGCGTACTGGTCGAAAAGTTCAAAGTCTTCGGTTACGGTGCACAGCTACCTGCTAATGTGCGCGCGATATTGGAAGAGTTTGATAATCAGCAAACCGAAAAACGCACCAATCAGGATGTCGCTAAGTTGTGGGCACAAGGCTTCATTGCAGTCTGGCTCATTGTCGCACTGGCTTTACACCTTGCCGCCGTCGGTTTGATTGGCTTGTCTGTCATCATTCTTGCCACCACCTTTACCGGTATTACCGAAGAACATGCATTAGGTAAAGCGTTCGAAGAGGCACTGCCTTTCACAGCACTGCTAGCGGTATTTTTCTCGATTGTTGCCGTTATCATCGACCAAGGATTGTTCAAACCCGTTATCGACTCGGTATTACACATCGAAGACGACGGCGCTCAGTTAGCTCTGTTCTACCTAGCCAACGGGGTACTTTCCATGGTTTCGGATAATGTGTTCGTCGGTACGGTTTACATTAACGAGGTGAAAACCGCGCTTAATGAAGGCATCATCTCACGCGAACAGTTCGATATGCTCGCCGTTGCGATCAATACGGGGACGAACCTACCTTCAGTCGCGACACCGAATGGCCAAGCGGCCTTCTTGTTCTTACTGACCTCAACGCTCGCTCCGTTGATCCGCCTGTCCTACGGCCGTATGGTGCTGATGGCGCTGCCCTACACCATTGTATTAACACTGACGGGTCTGGCTGGGATTATGTTCTTTCTTGAACCACTTTCAGCAGCGATGTATGACTTAGGCTGGATAAGCGATGTGGTAATGGAACCTAGCTCACCAATTTCTGGTAGCGGACACTAAAAATTCGTTTGCACCCGAAACTATTTCTAGATAAAAAGCTCTGATAACTCAGAGCTTTTTTTATAAGGATCAATGAAGTGAATCTTTTAACAACAATAAAAACCTTTTCTACTCGACGGCTGTCTTGGCTATTACTGCTACTGTTCGTGATTTTCTTTGAAGCTTGCGCGCTGTTTTTTCAGCATGTTTTAATGCTCGCTCCGTGTGTGATGTGTATTTATGAACGTATTGCGATGGTCGGTATTGGCGGCGCAGCCGTTCTCGGCCTCATAGCACCAAACAATCCCATCTTTCGCTGGCTTGGGCTGCTGGGTTGGGGAGTGAGTGCATATAAAGGCCTAACTCTTGCGATGCAGCATGTCGAATACCAATTTAACCCATCTCCTTTCGCAACTTGCGATGTATTCGTGTCTTTACCCAGCTGGCTGCCACTGAATAAATGGATGCCATGGATGTTTGAAGCCTACGGCGACTGCAGCAAAATCGTATGGCAATTTCTGACCTTGTCTATGCCACAGTGGTTGGTCATTATCTTTGCGGGCAATTTAGTCGCATTCGCTATCATTTTGATCTCGCAATTTACCAAATCAAAATCGTAATGACGGTACGATAAAAAAATCCCCGCTTAATGCGGGGATTTTTTTATTGGGTTAATTCATATCGCGATTCGGCTTCGGGGCGATGACTTCTCGATTCCCATTATGCCCTGGGGCACTAACAATCCCCTGAGCTTCCAGCTGCTCCACGATTCGTGCGGCGCGGTTATAACCTATCTTAAAGCGGCGCTGAACGCCTGATACTGACCCTCGTCTTGATTCGACGACATGCTCAACCACTTGATCAAACAGCGGATCAACGTCTTCATCTGACTCCATTTTCTCGCCAGGTAGTAACGTTTCAGGGCTTTGCTCACCGTTAGTAATTTCGTCGATATAGTTCGGTTTACCACGCGCTTTCCAGTTGTTAACCACGGCATGCACATCATCATCCGAAGCAAACGCACCATGCACTCGAACCGTATGGCTAGAGCCTGGAGGTAGATACAGCATATCCCCCATTCCAAGTAGCGACTCCGCGCCGCCTTGATCAAGAATGGTTCGTGAGTCAGTCTTAGTCGAAACCGTAAAGGCAACTCGAGTCGGAATATTGGCTTTAATTAAGCCAGTGATGACATCCACCGATGGGCGCTGAGTGGCGAGAATGAGATGAATCCCGGCCGCACGCGCCTTTTGAGCCAGACGAGCAATCAACTCTTCAACTTTCTTACCAACCACCATCATCAAATCGGCAAATTCATCAACAATCACGACGATATACGGCAGTTTCTCAAGCAGTGGCGCCTCTTCGTCCATGCTATCACCTGGCTGCCATAATGGGTCGTGAATTGGATGACCAGCTTCCGCCGCCATTTTCAGCTTGTCATTAAAGCCTTTGATATTACGTACCCCAAGCGCTGACATTAGCTTATAACGGCGCTCCATTTCACCGACACACCAACGTAATGCATTGGAGGCATCTTTCATATCGGTGACCACTTCTGATAGCAAATGAGGGATGCCTTCATAAACCGATAGCTCAAGCATTTTCGGGTCAATCATGATGAAGCGAACATCTTCTGGTGTCGATTTGTATAGCATGCTGAGGATCATTACGTTCACCCCAACCGACTTACCCGATCCAGTGGTACCCGCCACCAGTACATGAGGCATTTTCGCCAAGTCAGCAACAACAGCGTCACCCGCAATATCTTGTCCAAGCACAACCGTGGTGGGGGATTTTGCGTCCTTAAACTGAGAGCTAGCAATAACATCAGATAAATACACGGTCTGACGGCTCATGTTCGGCAATTCTAGCCCCACATAAGGCTTACCAGGTATGACTTCGACAACACGAACCGCCATCGCTGACAGCGAGCGAGCCAAATCCATTGATAAGCCAGAAATTCGGCTCACTTTGACCCCAGGAGCAAGGTCGAGCTCAAAACGGGTGATGACCGGCCCAGGGAAAATATCAACCACACGCGCTTTAATCTTATAATCTGCCAGCTTAGCTTCCACTAAACGAGCAATATCTTCCAATGCATCGCGGTCGATAAAGTTTTCACGTTTCTCGGGATGATAGAGCAGCTCTAACGTCGGCATTGGCTCAGCCGGTTTTGGTAAAATCTCTTCTTTTTTGGCTAAGAATGGGTTTTGTTGAGCGGCCTGCGTCGCTTGCGCCTGATTAACAATATCTTGAAACGCTTCAACGTCCGCATCTTGATCGTCGTTCTCCATCGCAGGTGCCGTTGAAACGTCATTCTCTTGCTCATCAATCTCAAAACTCGAGAAACTAGGTTCAGACTCCGGCGTAATGTCTTGGCTGATCTGTGACCACTGCTCTTCACTTAATGCTGGCGTATCTTGCTCTTCAACATCCACTTGCCAAGGCAGCTCATCCGTTTGCAAATCTTCATCTTCATCATTACTTGAATGAGCTGCGGACGTTGAATAAGACGCTTGCTCAATCGCTACAGACGACGTTGCCTGTTCATGATTGTGCTCGCCCGTTTTCGCAGCGGCTTCTAACTGTTCAATGGTTGCGCCTAACTGACGCTCTCGTTCATCAGCATCAAACGTATCTTCATCTTCTTGCGCGATGTACATCGGCTCTGGCGTAGGTTCTGATGACGCAGTCGGGGCCATAAGCGGATCGTCGCTACGTGAATCAGGGACATGAATATTGAAACGACGCGCTTGTGGTGGTTCATCGTTTACAGGCTCATCCGCCGCTGTTTCACTGGCGAGCGGCGAAGGCTCAGAATGCGTTTGAGCATCGACATCACGTGAGGCGACAAAATCTTCCGCGGTCAGTGTTTTGCGCTCAGCAATGGTTGAGGTCAGTGAAGGCTCAAGGGTTTCATCTTGACGACCACGCAGTTTGTTTAACAGGCCAGTCATGAGGCGCAGGCTTAAACTGCCAAGCCCATCAACAATATCCAGCCAAGAAATACCTGTGAGCAGCGTAAACCCTGCCCCCCACATGAAAAGCAGAACTAGGGTTGTACCCAACACGTTAAGTGTGGGCAGTGCAAGGCTGGTGAGTACATCACCAATCACACCGCCTGAAGAGAAATACCAGATATCATCGAAGTTGATATCTGCAAGACCACAACTGGTTAAGATTAGAACGCACAGCCCTAAAAGCCGAGTGCCCCAAAGCATTAAGTTAAGCGGTTCGTCTTCATCACGCTTACGGAACAATACCCATGCCGCGCATGTTAGAATAACGGGTATCGGGTAAGCTAAAGAACCAAAAGTGAAAAACAGAGTATCCGCAATCCAAGCGCCGACAATACCACCTGCATTTTCAATATCCACACCCCACGCAGTTTGAGACCAAGAAGGATCTGCTGGGCTATAAGTAACGAGTGAAACAGCAAGCAGAATCGAAAAAAGCACGGCGACAATCAGCGCACACTCTCTCAACCGCTGCGTTCCGCTCAAGCGCGAAGAGGAAGACTCTTCACCCGTTTTAATGATTGTTTCTACTTTACTTTTGTTCTCTTTGAACATAACCAACTTAACTATAAAAATAAAAGCTTAATGTATAAAAATAGTCCGAGCGACAACGTCGTCTCGGACTACCGATTTAACCATATTGATGTCAAAAACCCAATTAACTAACGTCAGAATCTGGAAAAGGATTCAAAGCGTTAGCGTTTCTATCGTGTTTTTATAACCAATTGATTCGTTTGCTTCACTTCTTCCATTACTACGTAAGTTCGAGTGTCATTCACACCAGGTAAGCGCAGCAATGTGTCGCCTAGCAGTTTACGGTAGGCGCCCATATCCGATACACGTGTCTTTAATAGATAGTCGAAATCACCAGAAACGAGATGACATTCTTGAATGTCGTCTAGGTTTTGAACCGCAGTATTGAACTGTTCAAACACATCTGGCGCACCACGGTTAAGTGTAATTTCAACAAACACCAAAAGTGAGGCATCTAAATATTGTGGGTTTAGAAGAGCGGTATATCCAGTAATGTACCCTTGACGCTCAAGACGGCGCACACGCTCTAAACACGGGGTTGGAGATAGCCCAACGCGCTTAGAAAGTTCTACGTTTGAAATGCGACCATCTTTTTGCAATTCGTTAAGAATATTGCGATCGATACGGTCTAAATCCTTGGACGGCTTCTTATTGTTGTCTGCCATTTTTTATTCCACCTTATTACTTCCTTGCAAAAATATATACTACAACTATTCAATATTCAGCATCAAATTTCTCAAACTTAATCCTATACTAGATTTAAATTCGATATCAACACCCAAAACATAGTTAATACAACCAAATAAAAATAAGGAGTCAGGATGATCATTGGCGTTCCAAAGGAAATCAAAAACCACGAATACCGTGTGGGAATGATCCCAGCTAGCGTTCGCGAACTTATTTCGCATGGTCACCAAATTTTTGTAGAAACTAATGCCGGTGTGGGCATCGGTTTTTCAGACGATGATTACATCGCTGTAGGGGCATCCATTCTTCCTACTGCTGCTGACGTTTTTACGAAAGCAGATATGATTGTGAAGGTCAAAGAACCTCAGGCTACTGAACGCGCCATGCTCAAAGAAGGGCAAATTTTATTTACGTATTTGCACTTAGCACCAGATTTTCCACAAACTGAGGAGCTAATCAAGAGCAAAGCAGTCTGCATCGCCTATGAGACTGTAACAGATAATATGGGTCGCTTGCCACTATTAGCACCAATGTCTGAGGTTGCGGGTCGAATGTCTATTCAAGCAGGTGCACAAACTTTGGAGAAATCACATGGTGGCCAAGGGCTGTTGATCGGCGGTGTACCAGGGGTTGAGCCTGCTAAAGTTGTCATTCTCGGAGGCGGTGTTGTGGGCGCCAATGCAGCGCGGATGGCGGTTGGCTTAAGAGCCGATGTCACTATTTTGGATCGTAACGTCGATACACTTCGTAAACTAGATGAAGAGTTTCAAGGTCGTGCCAAAGTTGTCTATTCGACTGAGGATGCCGTTGAAAAGCATGTCACCGAAGCGGATTTAGTCATTGGTGCGGTTCTGATTCCGGGCGCTGCCGCCCCAAAATTAGTCACTAAGCAGCACATCGCAAACATGAAACCAGGTTCTGCTGTTGTCGATGTCGCCATTGACCAAGGGGGCTGTTTTGAAACCTCTCACGCGACGACTCACGCCGACCCAACTTATATTGTCGATGATGTGGTGCATTACTGTGTTGCCAATATGCCAGGGGCGGTAGCGCGAACGTCCACTTTTGCATTAAACAATGCCACCTTACCTTATATTGTTAAGCTCGCGAACCATGGCTATAAAAACGCCCTACTTCAAGATGAGGGGCTGTTGAAAGGACTGAATGTCATTGATGGCAAAGTCACATGTAAAGAAGTCGCTCAAGCATTTGACCTTGAATATGTTGATCCTAAACACGCAATGGCCGTTTCTGATTAACCCTTTACTCGATCAAATAAAAAAAAGCTCCCAGCAAGGGGAGCTTTTTTTTCAATATCAAACTAGACACTTTCTAAAACCAGCGATCAAGAGCCGACTTGTCCAATTGGCGAAAAGCGCGGTTGAGCACTTTGGCCAGTTCTTTGTAGCGAGGCTTGCTTTTAATCGGCTCTAAAGCCCCACCACTTTCAACTATCTTTTGGTGTAACTCACGATACCAACCCGCAAGAGACGGCGGTAACTGCGTGTTGGCGCGATTACCAAGCCACCAAAACCCTTGAATCGGTAAACTAATAGCAAATAACGCAATCACCACTGTTTGCGGCATCGATTGATAGTTATTGAACACCATCTGTGTCAGAACACTAATTGCCGCAATGGCGGGCATTGATTTAGTGGCAAAACGGGTTGCTTTAATGATGCGTTGCTCAGGAAAAATAGGCGTGAGCTCTTTACGCATCGGCCAGATATCCATGTACTTCTGTCCATCTCTTAGATTATGCACTAATCCAACTTTATTACTCATGGTATCCCCTTACTCCAGCGTTACGCCTCGACCGCTAAAATTTAGTTTAATCTTTCAACTTAAAGCGTAAAAACTTGATAAAAGTTAATATAATTTCAAATTTTTTTTGTTATATTTGCTGATTATCGCTATCCTTTGCGAACCCTCAATACCATTGTTGCCGTTATTTACAAAATAGGCAACTTTGATAGGAATTTTGCAAGGATTGCACAAGTTGCCTTGATGGTAAAGCAACGTCTCAACAAACGGAAATGGCAAGTTTATTGACCAAGATAAGTTCGCACTCTTAGTGAGTTCGGCTATATTCTTGTGAAGATTTTTAATACTTACTGATTTTTATCAGACGAATAACAGGTAGTAACACATGTCTAAGCTAGTTTTAGTTTTAAACTGCGGTAGTTCATCACTCAAGTTCGCGATTGTAGATGCTGACAACGGCGAAGAGCATCTCACCGGACTTGCCGAATGTCTACACCTTCCAGAAGCGCGCATTAAGTGGAAACTGGACGGCAAACACGAAGCACAGCTTGGTGATGGTGCTGCACACGATGAAGCACTTTCTTTCATCGTTGAAACTATTCTTGCTTCTAAGCCTGAGCTGGCAGAGCAATTAAAAGCTATCGGTCACCGTGTTGTTCACGGTGGTGAGAAATTCACTAAGTCAGCACTGATCACTGATGACGTTATTAAAGGCATTGAAGACTGTGCAACACTCGCGCCTCTTCATAACCCAGCGCACATCATCGGTATCAAAGCTGCTCAAAAATCATTCCCTACACTGAAAAACGTTGCTGTGTTTGATACGGCTTTCCACCAAACGATGCCTGAAGAGTCATACTTATACGCGCTACCTTACAAGCTGTATAAAGAGAATGGTATTCGTCGCTACGGCATGCACGGTACTTCTCACCTATTCATCACCCGCGAAATCGCCAAACTGCTTGATAAGCCAGTTGAAGAAGTCAACATCATCAACTGTCACCTAGGTAACGGCGCATCAGTGTGTGCAGTGAAAAATGGTCAATCGGTTGATACTTCTATGGGCCTAACACCGCTCGAAGGCTTGGTGATGGGTACCCGTTGTGGTGATATTGACCCAGCTATCGTTTTCCACCTTCATGACGCACTAGGTTACTCGGTTGCAGAAATCAACACCATGTTGACCAAAGAATCTGGTCTGCAAGGATTAACTGAAGTGACTTCAGACTGTCGTTTTGTTGAAGACAACTATGGCGAAAAAGAAGAAGCAACTCGTGCAATGGACGTATTCTGCCACCGCTTAGCAAAATATGTGGCTGGCTACACGGCGTCTCTAGAAGGCCGCTTAGATGCGATCGTCTTTACTGGCGGTATTGGTGAAAACTCAGCACCAATTCGTGAGATGGTTCTTAACCGTCTTGGTATCTTTGGTATCGAAGTGGATGGCGAAGCCAACCTTAAAGCACGCTTTGGTGGTGAAGGTACAATTACTACGGCTAACAGCCGCATTCCTGCAATGGTCGTGTCTACTAACGAAGAACTCGTCATTGCCGAAGATACAGCAAGCCTAGCTGGTCTTTAATGACTTTACTGGCTAGCCATCGGCTAGCCAGTTTTCTTTCTAATCTTAGAAAAAACTTCAGGGCTCATTTTCTATTCCACTGAAGCCCAGGAATAAGAAGTTGAGCTTTAATTCAATAGTTAAAGGTACTCTGCTAATGTCCCGTACTATTATGCTTATCCCTACTAGCGCTGGTGTTGGTCTTACTAGTGTCAGTATGGGTGTTCTTCGCGCGATGGAGCGCAAAGGCGTTAAAGTCTCTTTCTACAAACCTGTTTCTCAACCTCGTAGCGGTGGTGATCAACCAGATCTAACATCTACGATCGTTGCAGCAAACAGCACCATCAAAATTGGCGAGCCAATGCCAATGTCTGTGGTTGATAACCTTATCAGCAGCGACAAGATGGACGAGCTTTTGGAAACCGTTGTTGAGCGTTACAACCAGATCAACCAAGAATCTGAAGTCACCTTGATTGAAGGTTTGGTTCCTACTCGTAAACATCCTTTCGCAAACAGTGTAAACGCAGAAATTGCCGCAACACTTGGCGCTGAAATTGTATTGGTTGCAACCCCAGGTACTGACAACCCTTCACAGCTTAAAGAGCGTATTGAAGTCGCTTGTTCAAACTATGGCGGCACCAAGAATAAAAATATTTCAGGTGTCATCATCAACAAACTGAACGCGCCAGTCGATGATGCAGGACGCACCCGCCCTGACTTATCTGAAATCTTTGATGATGCCGACAGCGCAACTCAAAACCAGCTTGAAGTAATGCAAATCTTTAACTCAAGCCCAATTCGCGTTCTAGGTTGTGTGCCGTGGAGTATTGACCTCATTGCGACTCGTGCTATCGACATGGCCAAGCATTTAAACGCTGAAGTGGTTAACCAAGGTGATATCAATACGCGTCGTATTAAGAGCATCACTTTCTGTGCTCGTTCTCTACCGCACATGATTGAACACTTCAAACCAGGTTCACTGCTGGTGACTTCAGCTGACCGCCCTGACGTGATTGTTGCGGCAGCACTTGCTTCAATGAACGGTGTAGAAATCGGTGCCATCCTTCTGACAGGTGGTTACGATATGCCAAAAGAGATCGTTGATCTTTGTAAACCGGCATTTGAATCTGGCTTGCCAATTTTCAAAGCGCAAGGTAATACTTGGCAAACGTCTTTGAACTTGCAAAGCTTTAGCTTAGAAGTTCCTGCGAATGATAAAGAACGTATTGAATTCGTTAACGAGCACGTCGCAAGTCATATTGACGGCAACTGGATTGACTCTCTAACTGAAGGCTTTGAAAAATCTCGTCGCCTAAGCCCACCAGCGTTCCGTTACCAATTAACTGAATTTGCACGTAAAGCAGGCAAACGCATCATTCTTCCTGAAGGTGATGAGCCACGTACAGTAAAAGCGGCGGCTATCTGTGCCGAGCGCGGTATCGCGACTTGTGTGCTTCTCGGTAACCCTGCCGAAATTAAGCGTGTTGCTGAGCAACAAGGCGTTACCCTAGGCGCTGGCATTGAAATCATCGATTCAGCGGCTGTACGTGAGCAATACGTGCCACGCTTGGTTGAACTTCGCGGTGCGAAAGGCATGACTGAAGTTGTTGCTCGTGAAAAACTGGAAGATTCAGTATTCCTTGGCACAATGATGCTAGAAGCGAATGAAGTTGACGGTCTGGTGTCTGGCGCGGTTCATACCACGGCAAATACTATCGTACCTCCATTCCAGATCATCAAAACAGCCCCGAATACGTCAATCGTTTCTTCGATTTTCTTCATGCTGCTCCCTGACCAAGTATTGGTATACGGTGACTGTGCGATCAACCCAGATCCAAACGCAGAGCAATTGGCGGAAATCGCGATTCAATCTGCAGAATCTGCAGCGGCATTCGGTATCGATCCACGTGTTGCCATGATTTCTTACTCAACCGGCGAATCAGGTAAAGGTGCTGACGTAGATAAAGTACGTGAAGCAACACGTATCGCTCAAGAAAAACGTCCGGATCTTATCATTGACGGCCCACTTCAGTACGATGCGGCAATCATGGAGAACGTTGCTAAATCTAAAGCGCCAAACTCTCCAGTTGCGGGTAAAGCGACTGTATTTGTATTCCCTGACCTCAACACAGGTAACACAACGTACAAAGCGGTACAACGTAGTGCGGATCTTGTGTCAATTGGCCCAATGCTGCAAGGTATGCGTAAGCCAGTCAACGACTTGTCTCGCGGCGCATTGGTTGACGATATTGTTTACACTATCGCATTGACCGCGATTCAAGCGGCCCAAGCCGAAAACAAATAAAGCGTCAACGCCAGTTGTCATTATCAAGCCACTGTCATTACAGTGGCTTTTTTATTCCCCTTCCATTGGTTCTAAGCGCGGAACACAAAACTCCTTCGAGGGGGTTACTCACTCAATAATATCCTCAACAGATCGAATGATTTTTCCTGTATCTCCAGCGTGACTCATACAATCCACTCTATAGTTGTTAAAGAAACAACGAGTTAGAAATGACAACTCTGAACAATTTGCAGATTTCTCCTACATAACAAGAGATTACAACCTGTTCTTAGTCAAAATTTTCTGCACAGGAGTTTCTTAAAATTCGGTCCTTTCTCTAACAGAAGCGCATAACAATGAATAAAATTATCAAAGCAACCCTATCCTCGTCAGTGATTTTATGTTCATCAACTCAAGCAGCAGGCCTCTATCTTTATGAACTGGCGAACAGTGATGTTGGCTTTGCCTCAGCAGGCAATGCTGCCCGAGCTCAGGATGCCTCAGTACTAGCAACCAATCCTGCCGGGCTGAGCCATCTTAAAGGGCGCTCCTTTACTGGCGGACTACAAGGTTTATATGGTGATGCAACCTATGAAATGAACAGTGGTCGTGATGCAGGAAATGTGATTGGTTTTGTGCCAATGGGCTCAGCGTTTTATAGTCAGCAGATTGATGAACAACTGACCCTAGGTGTCGGCTTGTACGGCAACTATGGAATGGGGTTGGAATATGATAATTTCCCGATTTCAGAAGGTAAAACACAGAGTGTTGTGCTTCAACCTTCGGCTTCTTATCGCCTAAATGAACAATGGTCATTAGGAGCAGGACTGGGACTTCACTACGGTACCTTTGAAGCAAAAGGTCCAATTCTGAGCTCAGATGTCGATGATACTGACGTCGCCTACAACGCGAAACTCGGCGTATTATTTGAACCAAGCAGTAATACGCGCCTAGGCCTTGCCTATACATCAAAAGCTGAATTTGATTTCAAGCTATCGGGCAATATTGCCCCTCTTGATCTTGATTTCAGTACCAACAGCGGCGCAATCAGCCCACAACAAATTGCCTTTAGTGCCTATCACCGAGTTAACGACCAATTGGCGATCATGGGTAACTTAAACTGGCAGGATTGGAGTGATTATTCTTCAAATGATAAATTTCAAGATACCTACCAAATTGCTTTTGGCACACAATTTACCGTCAATCCAAACATTAAGTGGAATGCAGGGGTAGCCTACGATACCAGCATGTTTAAACATCAATACAACGGAGACGTCACCATCCCAACTGGCGGCGCTATCCGCATCGGGACAGGTATTGACTATGCGCTGAGCGGCGGCCGCACGCTTGGATTTGCTTTTACTGGCGTATTCATCGACTCATCGGAAGTAAGTGACCTCACGGAATCGTTAAACGGCCACTACCATAATCCGGCACTGTATTTCTTTACCACGACCTATTCTTGGTCCGCTAACTAAACAAAAAAAGAGCCGCTTTTGCGGCTCTTTGATTAAGCGGTAATCTCATCACGCCCATGTGGGCTCATTAAATCCAACGCAGGGCCTTTAGGCACAACTTGCGTTGGGTTAATTCCGGTATGGCTGAAATAGTAGTGACGTTTGATGTGGTAAAAATCAACGGTTTCTTCAACCCCTTGCCACTGATACAGCTCTTTTAGATACCCGTTAAGGTTTGGGTAATCAGCAATGCGCTTCTTGTTGCACTTAAAGTGCCCCACATATACTGGGTCAAAACGAACAAGCGTTGTAAAGAGACGCCAATCGGCTTCAGTGACCTGTGTTCCCGCGAGATAACGATGCGTTGCCAAATGCGCCTCTACCTTATCTAACGCCTCAAACAGGCTATCGTAGGCTTCTTCATAGGCATCCTGTGTCGTGGCAAATCCACAGCGGTACACCCCGTTGTTAATATTGGGGTAGATGTATTCATTCCAGTGGTCAATGACCGGACGCAATGCTTCTGGATAGTAGTCTTCCGTATTACCGGTGAGCTCATTAAATTCTGAGTTAAACATGCGAATGATTTCAGACGACTCATTGCTCACAATCGTGTTGGTCTTCTTATCCCAAAGCACTGGTACAGTCACGCGGCCGCTGTAATCAGGCTTGGCTTGCGTGTAAATCTGGTGCATTTTCGTGTGGCCAAATAAAGGCTCTGGTAGCCCCATCGTCCAACCTTCACTTAACATATCAGGGCAGACAACCGTCACATCAATGTGTGACTCTAAGCCTTTGAGCTTGCGGAAAATCAGGGTTCGATGCGCCCAAGGGCACGCAAGGGAGACATAAAGGTGATAACGGCCAGACTCCGGTTGAAATGTTGCGTCAGGGCTATTTTTTACCCAATCACGAAATCCGGCGTCTTCACGCACGAACTTACCACCACTGGACTTCGTATCGTACCAAACGTCGTGCCATACTCCTTCAACTAATTTACCCATACTTCACCTACCCGTAAATTGCTTACTATTTATTGATAACTCATTGTAAAACTCCCCTTTGATGACAACACCGGAACAATTTGGTCTAGTCATTCAAAAAACTTGAAGGTAAAGAAAATGGAAGCGACTAAGGCTGATTCGGCGACTCGATACAATTGTACCCTCCCCAAAATTGGGTTTTAAAACGCAACTCTTTAATCTGGTCATTTGAAACCTCAATCGGATACTGCTCTATTCTTAAATATGCTCGGTAACTAACCGCCACCAAAACGAGCAGCATAACCACAATTAATACGCTATGTCGCGCGGCGCGAAACCGGGAGCTTTGATATTCAGACCGGGAAAGGCTTGCCCAAAACATAGCCGTAGAAAGGACAGCGGCAAACTGGCTTAACGCAGAATCTAATACTCCCGACACTAAACTGTATGAAAGCCCGACAAGCAAATTGACACCTAGCGCTTTGGTTCGTACTGAACGACAACACCAAATTTTTTTAATCAACAACCACACCAACGCAAAGCATGATAGCAGCGATAACACCCCCCAATGGATCCATATGTTTAATACCGCATTATGAGGACGACCAAAAGCAAACGGCTGACAAACAAAAAAGCCGCCGCCTTTTCCCCAAAATGACAAGCTCTCTAAAGACTCTAACCACAACGCAATGCGTCCAGAACTCGACGTTCTAACCTGCAGGTCCTCATAAGGAATATCCAAAATATAGGAAGGTAGCGGGTTAAAAAACACCAATGAAATCGCTAGGCCAGCAGTTAACCCAGTAAACCACATTTTAAACCATTGCTTACGATGTGCTCGGTCAACAATTGTCATACATAGGAAACCAAAATTAACAGCCAGCAATGCGCCTCTCGCATCTAAGGTGAAACACAAAGAGAAGCTGACGGCCAACACGAAAAATAACCCGTAACCACCACGACGATGGCGCGGCCAGTAAGTCAGTATTAAGTATGCAAGTGGCATGTATAGCCAAACTTGCACCTGGCTGATAAACCTAGGGTTTGAGAAACCAACAAAGGTATTCTTATCGACGGGTAATGAAAGTGACAAACGGTAAAAAAAACCGACCGCAACGCTTAAAAAAAGCAGCCCATTCAAAATAATAATCAGACGAAAGAAAAAAGGCGGTTCCGTTGATAGATAAAGAGAAAAATAGCCGATTAATACGATAAGCCCCAGTAAATAAAGCCATTGCGTCCAAGCGCTTACCGGATATTGAGCCAATAAAGTTGGAATCAGTGAAAATAAGCAAAACCCCATCAGAGTAAGCTTTACGGGGCTAGAAAGGCTAAAAAACCGCGTCATGAGTGCATGTCTTTCTCGAAACGAGACTATGAGAATCAACGCTAAGACAGCGAGCAAACCGATAACATAAAATCGTTTAATGTCATAAAGTAAAACGAGGTTGGAGCGAGGAACCCACACGTTAAAACACAAAAGAATCAGCATAAAAAATGCTAACGAGTTAAAGGTTTGTCTAAGCGGTGAGTGAACTCCCATCTTCTCTTAATTCCTTTCTGTACCAATAACCATGAATCTTGTGATTCAGTTAACTAAAGTACAACAATCGGTAAAAGTATAGGTGTTACTTTATATTTCATGAACTTACAGCATAAAAAAAGCGCGGTTCCAAAGGATACCGCGCTTAAGCCCGTCACAGGCTGAATGACGTTTTACACTTCAACGTGTAAACAGGATACTGAATGAACATCAGTACCTTTAATGGTTGGACGCTGCTGCGCACACTCTGCTGTCGCTTTCGGACAGCGAGTTCTAAATACACAACCCGATGGTGGATTAATTGGTGATGGTAAGTCACCTTCCAACATCTCAATTTGTTTACCGCGTTCAATTTTCGGATCGGGAATTGGAACCGCTGACATCAAAGCGCGAGTATAGGGATGTTTTGGATCCGCAAACAGTTCCTCTGCTTCTCCCATCTCAACCGCATTACCGAGATACATCACCAATACACGGTCAGAGATATGTTTGACGACCGACAAGTCATGCGCAATAAACACCAAAGATAACCCAAGCTCTTGTTGAATCTCTTTCAATAAGTTAACCACCTGAGCCTGAATCGACACATCAAGTGCCGATACGGGTTCATCACAGATGATCATCTTTGGATTAAGAATCAATGCTCGCGCAATACCGATACGCTGACATTGACCACCCGAGAATTCATGCGGATAGCGGTTAATCACGTTAGGTAACAGGCCGACTTTCGCCATCATCTCTTTAACACGGTCTTTCACTTCCGTTTTCGACAATTCTGGGTAAAAAGTCTTCAACGGTTCAGCGATGATATCACCAATCGTCATACGCGGGTTCAGAGAAGCGAGAGGATCTTGGAAAATCATCTGCATATCTTTGCGTGTTTCACGGCGCTGAACATCACGCATTTTAGTGACGTCTTGGCCAAGCCAAACCACTTCTCCATCAGTCGCTTCAACCAAGCCAATGATAGCGCGAGCGAATGTCGATTTACCACAACCTGACTCACCCACCACGCCGAGCGTTTCACCTTCAAAAAGGCGAATGTCTACGCCATCAACCGCTTTCAATTTCGACGGCTTTGAGAAAGGCCAAGCAGACTTAGACGCAATACTAAAATGAACTTTAAGATCTTTAACGTCTAGCAAGACTTTTTTATCTGTACTCATTTGTTCCAAGTCTCCCAATCAGAAAAACATGCACGTTGACGGCCATTTTCAAATGGAGTCAAAATCGGCGTTTCGCGCTTACAACGGTCCATAACTCGATGGCAACGTTCTTGGTAAGGGCACCCTGTTGGTAAACGCAATAAGTTCGGTGGGTTACCTGGAATGGTTGGCAAGATATCCCCTTCGGTATCAAGACGAGGAATCGCCTTGAGAAGACCTTCCGCATAAGGGTGGCTTGGGTTATAGAAAATATCATCAACCGTACCGTACTCCATCGTACGGCCCGCATACATTACCAGCACTTTGTCGCATGAGCCTGCCACCACACCTAAGTCGTGAGTGATCATGATAATAGCGGTATTGAACTCGTCTTTCAGTTCATTAAGCAAATCCATAATCTGTGCTTGAACCGTCACATCGAGCGCGGTTGTCGGTTCATCAGCAATCAGCAGTTTGGGACGGCACAATAACGCCATCGCAATCATTACACGCTGGCGCATACCGCCTGAAAACTCATGTGGGTACATCGTAATACGTTTACGAGCCTCGGGAATTTTAACCGCTTCAAGCATGCGTACTGATTCTTCAAACGCTTCCGCTTTGCTGACGCCTTTATGCAGCATCAATACTTCCATCAATTGGTCACTCACCTTCATGTAAGGATTCAGTGACGTCATAGGATCTTGGAAGATCATCGCGATTTGCTCTGCGCGTACTTTATTCAATGCTTTCTCAGGCAGGTTAAGAATTTCCTTGCCTTCAAATTTGGCGCTACCAGAAATAATCCCGTTTTTCGCCAATAGTCCCATAATCGCAAATACGGTTTGAGACTTACCTGAACCTGACTCACCAACAATACCTAAGGTTTCACCTTGGTTTAGCGAGAAGTTCAAATCGTTTACTGCGGTGACAATTCCATCTTGTGTGGTGAATTCGACCCGCAAATCTTTGACATCTAATAAACTCATCATTGCTTCCTTAATCTTGCTGTTTTTATTTATCGGTCTTTTGGATCGAGTGCGTCACGCAGACCATCACCAACGTAGTTGAAGCAGAATAGAGTCACGACCATAAATGCAGCAGGGAAAGTTAGCTGCCAAATCGCCACTTCCATTGTTTGAGAACCTTCTTGCAGAAGTGCGCCCCAACTTGTCATCGGCTCTTGAACACCAAGACCTAGGAATGAAAGGAATGATTCCGTTAGAATCATGCTTGGAATCAACAGCGTAGAGTACACTGCTACAATACCAAGCACGTTTGGAACAATGTGTTTTGTAATGATATTCCATTGGCTGACACCACAAACGTGGGCGGCTTCGATAAATTCTTTGCTACGTAAGCTTAGAGTTTGACCACGAACGATTCGTGCCATATCGAGCCATGCAATCGCGCCGATCGCCACAAAAATAAGGAAGATATTACGTCCAAAAAACGTGACCAGTACAATCACGAGGAACATGAATGGTACCGCATATAAAATTTCTAATATGCGCATCATGATACGGTCAGTACGACCACCAATAAAGCCAGAGGCCGCACCATAAAGGGTTCCAATAAGCACCGCAACCAGCGCGCCCATGACACCCACCATCAAGGAAATACGACCGCCCACCAGCGTACGAACAAACAGGTCTCGACCTAGTGCGTCAGTACCAAACAAGTGCTCCATCGACGGCGCTGCATGCATCGCATACCAGTCAGTATCGTCATAAGTGTATTGAGATAACATTGGCAGGAAGATGACCGCCATTGTCATAATAAATAGAATAGCGAGACTCGCCATTGCCGCTTTGTTACGCATAAAGCGAATACGAGCGTCTTGCCATAGGCTGCGGCCTTCTATCTCAAGGTTTTCTGAGAACTTTTCAACCGCGTCCAAGTTTTCTTTTTTCGTCAACATAACCGACTTCCTGTTAGTAGCGAATTTTTGGATCAATCATTGCCAGCAAAATATCGACAACGGCATTGAATAGAATGAAGAGGAAACCAATTAAAATGGTCACGCCCATTACTAGCGAGTAATCACGGTTAAATGCTGCATTGACAAACAGCTTACCGATACCCGGAAGACCAAAAATCGTTTCAACCACAACCGAGCCAGTAATAATACCGACGAACGCTGGGCCCATGTAAGAAACAACAGGAAGTAGTGCCGGCTTAAGTGCATGCTTAACCACGATATATGGGTAGCTAAGACCTTTAGCACGAGCCGTACGAATAAAGTTACTGTTCAATGTTTCAATCATCGAACCACGAGTAATTCGGGCAAAAGTCGCGACATAAAGCAGAGACATTGCGACAACAGGCAGTGCCATGTACTTGAATGAACCATCAAGCCAGCCCCCTGCTGGGAACCACCCCATATTAATCGAGAATATGTAGATCAGTACTGGCGCTAACACAAAGGAAGGCATGACCACCCCAAGCATGGCCGTTGACATTATCGTGTAATCCACCCAAGTGTTTTGCCGCAATGCGGCAATGGTGCCCACAGATACCCCCATAATGACGGTAAAGATAAAGGCAGCAAAGCCCACTTTTGCAGACACAGGAAGCGCACTCGAAATGAGCTCGTTCACTGAGTAATCTTTGTATTTGAAGGAAGGTCCAAAATCACCATGCAAAATATTGGTTAGATATGTAATGTATTGCTCGGATACAGGTTTATCTAAACCATACTTAGCATTAATGTTCGCCATTACTTCTGGAGGTAATGGTCGCTCACTTGAAAATGGGTTACCTGGCGCGAAGCGCATAAGAAAGAAGGATATGGTAATCAGCACCAACAAGGTTGGGATCGCTTCAAATATCCGTTTTGCTATGAACTTAAGCATAAACTCACTCTTTCAGTCTGTGACTATTATTTAAAAGTAGAAAGACGCTGCATGTGTCGCCACATGCAGTGTCTGAATATTATATTTATTTTCGCTGGTTATTACTTATTTCGCGATGATGTAAAGATCTTTAGCGTAGATCTTATCTTCTGCGTTGTTCGCAGGATAGCCACCAACGGTTGGTGAAACTAGGCGAGACTTAACGTATTGGTAAACTGGCGCGATAGGCATATCGCGAGCAAGCAGTTTTTCAGCTTCAGTGTAAAGCGCAGAACGCTCGTCATCTGAAGTTGAGTTCATTGCTTTTTCCATCACTGCGTCATACTCAGCGCTATGGTACTTCTGGTCGTTTGACGCATTGTTCGATTGCATCAACGATAGGAAAGTAGACGCTTCGTTGTAGTCACCACACCAACCGGCACGAGTCACATCGTAGTTACCATCACGACGAGTATCTAGGAATGTTTTCCACTCTTGGTTTTCAAGAGAGATATCAACACCAAGTGATTTTTTCCACATAGACTGGATTGCCGTAGCAATTTTCTTGTGGTTTTCAGATGTGTTGTAAAGCAACGTGAAGTGAAGAGGGTTTGACTTATCAAAACCTGCTTCCGCTAGCAATTTCTTCGCTTCAGCAATACGCTCTTTTTGAGTCATCTTGCCGTATGCAGGCATATCAGGGTTAAATCCAGCTGTGATTTCCGGAGTCAGGAAGTAAGCCGGTTTTTGACCTTGACCTAGAATCGCACCAGTGATGATGTCACGGTCAATGGCGTAAGAAAGCGCTTTACGAACACGAACATCGTCAAAAGGCGCTTTACGGTTGTTGAAGCCGTAGTAGTAAGTACATAGGTTACCCTGTACATGTACTGATTCAGGATGCTCTTTTTTCAGACGTTTGAAGTGCTCAAGCGGTAATTCGTTAGTGATTTGAATTTCACCTGATAGGAAACGGTTCATTTCAGACACTTGGTTTTCGATTGGCAGGTAAGTCACCTGATCCAATACCGTGTGCTCGTTATCCCAGTAATTAGGGTTACGTTTAAGAACCATACGCTCGTTGACAACCCAGTTATCAAGAACGAACGCACCGTTGCCTACGAAATGCTCAGGTTTAGTCCACTCATCGCCCCATTTTTCAACAGTCGCTTTGTGAACAGGTTTAACAGTCGTGTGACCCATCATCTTAACGAAGTATGGTACGGCTGTTTCTAAATCAATTTGTAGCGTGTGAGCGTCCAGTGCTTTAACACCCAGAGTCTCTTTGTCTTTTTTCCCTGCAATGATATCTGCAGCGTTCACCATCGTCGTCATTTCAAGATACCACGAGTATGGAGAAGCCGTTGCAGGATCAACAGCACGCTTAAAGCTATAAACGAAATCTTCAGCGGTCACAGGATCGCCATTTGACCATTTCGCATCGCTACGAAGATGGAAAATGAAAGATTTGTTGTCCTTAGTTTCCCAGCTTTCAGCAACACCTGGAATGGTATTACCGTTAGCATCTTGGTTAACCAGACCTTCTAACAGATCACGAATAACGTTTGATTCTGGAACACCCTCAGTTTTATGAGGATCAATAGAAGCGACTTCAGTACCGTTACCACGAACAAGTTCTTGCGCTTTTGCTAATTTAGTACCAGCGGGAACATTCGCAGCGTAAGAAGCCGTAGAGGCCACTGCAAGACCAGCACCAAGAAGAAGTGCTGTGGTGATTTTGTTTTTATACATGCGTAAAACTCCGAGTTTTAATTTTGCATCCATGACTTCTTTGCAGGTTCACTAGAACGGTCAGTGATTTAGATTTATTTAGCTCAAAAAGTAAGCAGAAAACTCTAAAACCCTACAAAGATTGCGGCACACATTAGCAATCATTGGAGCAATTTGCCATAAATATGTAGCAAGAAATGGGATAATTCTTCATCCAATGTAACTACTCAGTCATTAATATCGAAATATCGATATTTTGCAGTGAATCAGAATATGTAATCCATTGCAGATAGAGAGACGTGCCTGATTATCTAGCGAACGACTAGTTTGTAGCATTCTGTGCTAAATAACGATCGACAAATCTACCACTACCTCTAACACTAAGCGAACATTTCACGCGATAGATGTTGAAAATACAGTAAAAACGTGAATTCCATCACCTAACAAGTTGCGTATAATTGCGGTTTTTATGTGATTTTGGTCGTCATAAAAAAACCAAAACGTGCACATTTTGAGCAAAAAATCCCGTTTGCTTTCCCACCATTTTGCCGTCATATACCTAGCTTAATTATCTAATTATAACCAGATAGCAAGAATTTAATGTCGGTACATAACCTTAAGCTATATACGAAAAGTCTGAATGACGTAAAAAACGCGTTGAGGGATAGAAGAGCGAACGGTACTAAAGTTTACGAATTTAAACTTTAGTACCACTCGGTATATATAATGCTGTTCTTTAAAGAATTAAGTGAGACATCGACAAAGGGTACATCATCGCCTCTGAGTTAATTACCCTGAGGCGATGCGCTTAAGCGTATATATAATTTACACCTTAAATTGATCGATTAGCTGGCGCTGTTTGATGGATTGCTCTTTCAAGCTTTGACTCGACTGTGTATTTTCTTTCGCTCCTTCAGCGGTTTGCTCTGCCGAGTCGCTAATATGCACAACACTGGCACTGATCTCTCTAGCTGTGGTGCTTTGTTCATCGGTAGCCGTAGCAATCTGCATATTCATTTCGACGATTTCACCAATGACTTTACTCATGCGAGTCAGACCATCACCTGCTTGCTCTGCCACCGCCACATTCGATTCGTTCTTGCTGACGTTAACATTAATAGTCTCGACAACCGCTTGAATTAATCGTTGCATTATCTCAATCATGTTTTGGATTTCTTCGGTTGACTTTTTGGTTCGACTCGCCAAGTTTCGCACCTCATCTGCCACCACGGCAAACCCTCTTCCTTGCTCACCCGCTCTAGCTGCTTCTATCGCCGCGTTAAGCGCAAGTAAATTTGTCTGCTCCGCGATATCTTGAATCGTTTCGATAATGCTATCTATTTTGCGGCCATATTCATTCAGCTCAATCGCTGTTTTCGACGTTTTTTCTATCTGCTCCGCTTGTTCTTTAATATTACTGATCGCCTGTTTAATGCTGACCCCAACCTCGGTTACCTGCTCATTCGCCTGCTCAGCGGCCATCATTGTATCTTGTGCTCGCTGCGCCACTTCGGCAACCGAACATTCCATTTCCGTCATCGCTGACGCTGTCGTTTCAAGCAAATGCCGCTGATGCGACACCGCTTGAGTGGTGCTGTCACTGATTTGTGCGTTACGATCGGCGACATCGGTCAATTCACCTGCTGAGATATTAAGTGAGCTAAATACATTACGTAGATTTTCAGCGAGATTATTCAAATAGCCGCCCAACTCTCCAAATTCATTTTTCGCCGAATGCTCAAACTCGACACTCAAATCCCCTTTCGTCATGGTCATCAGTGCTTCACGGAACTGACCGAGCATTTTGCGAATCCATGTTGCAATCCATAGCGGCAGAATAATCGCGATCGCAAGTGCGATAGCGCTAACGGTGATTGTGGTTTTTTTAATCACACCAATATTACCATCGGTGTTGGTCTGTGCTTGCTGGACGATACCGCGAGATTGATCAACAAACTTATTGACCGATGTGAGAAGCGAATCGATGCTTTGCTTGGTCTGAACTAAAAGCTCAGCAATCTGTTTGTTGTTTTTATCATCAAGCAAATAAAGTTTGTATAAGCCATCATCATCACGTAGCTCACTCAGCAGTGGCACTAACATCAGGCTAAATAGCTTTCCAATATCACCGTCAATTTGTTGAATCTGTTGGAAGCGTTTCTCAATCACCACATCCATCCCTTCAATACCGTTAACTAAAGCCTGCGGATTCCCATTGACCAAGTAACTGTTGAAAGCCGTGAGCACTTGTTTTACTTCACGGTCAAGACCTTGCATCGTCAACGTAAAGTCTTGCCCTAAATAAGCGCGTTTCGAATATTTGTTAAGATAGTAAGTGAGCCGACGTTCAATGTTGCTCATGATCCTCAACTGAGCATTAATTTCAGCGTTCACCTCAAGATCACTGCGCTGCAAATTGAACAGCTGATTCGCCTGTTCGACATACGCCGCCCTCACCTTTTGTATCATCGCCAGTTCAGTTTTGAGCACCGAATTGGATTCAATAACATGTGTTGGTATCGACGCTAAGGTTTGCGTCACTTGCTGATTAAAATCCTTAAACTCGGACTCTAACTCATCAACAACCTCAGGATTCGACACACTAAAAATCGACATTACGCGCTCATTTTGCTGTAAAACATCAATTTTAATGTTATTGGCTCGCTGTGAAACGGGCAGCGTCTCATGGGTAACCTGATTCAAGTCCTCCTGAATTTTGGAGATCGAAACATAGCTAACAATGACAATGGTAAGAAGCGCCAACAGCAGGATCAAAAATCCACCGACAATTCTTTGAACTAAAGACATAAATGCATCCTCAATATATCAAACTGGACCACTCGATAAGGGAATGAACCACCCATTACTTCATGAACTGTTGGTAGTTTTCTGGTGTCACTAAACGAAACGGAATCCATACGGTTTTCTCGCGTTGCGTTCCATTCATAAGTCGATAAGCGGCCTCGACAGCAGACACACCTTGGCTCTCTGCGTCTTGAAGTACAGTGACGTCCAAGTTGCCCGCTTGCATCTCCAGTAACGCGTCCGCCGTGGCATCAATTCCGCCGGTTAAATAAGGTTTAGGATTCTGACCCGCGTCTTTAAGTGCCATAATCCCACCCAGGATCATTTCATCGTTGTTCGCCACCAGTACTTTAAAATCAACCCCTTCTTTCACCCACTCGGTAACTAACTTATACGCTTGGTTGCGCTGCCAATTGGCCGTTTCGCTTTTGACCAAATTCATATTGGGGTATTTGGCCAAAACATTTTTGACATCTTGAGTTCGGACCTTGGCCGCAGGATGGTTTGGCTCACCAATCAATAGCGCCACATTTCCTTCATACCCCGCTAGTCGGGCTAATTCTTCCATCTCCATCGTGCCTGACTGCTCTTCATTCGAACCGACATAAACGCTGTTGTCAGGCAGAGCGTTTAAATCCTTTAGTGGCTCAACATTGACAAACACTATGGGCACTTGCTTAGCGAACTCGAGTAACTTTAAGTTTTGCTCCTGGTTTCCTGCCGATAATACAATAATCGCGTCGGCCCCAACGTCGACATAGCGCTGCACCTGTTTATATTGGATATCAAAATCCCCAGAGGCGGAATCAATGTAGATTTCATCACCGCGGCGGTCGACCGTGGCTTCAATACTTGCTGTGATCAAATTCCGAAAGTTATCTTCGGCACTCACTGATACCGCGATAAACTTTGCGTGAACATGTAAGGGAAATAACAGCCCGCCCAGTACGACAAGCACTGAGCGGACTATCGAGGCAAGATGTAAAAAATCTCTTTTCATGGCGACTCCAAGCACATTCGGTCGATTACAAACTTCGAGGTATCACTCTTAAGTTTAATAATAGACACGGCTTTTTCGTCCTGTTCATAAATTGCTGAATATGTGAACGAATACACTAATCGCGATGAATATGGAAATATCAACTCATGTGGGTAATTGAAGCGCGCTTTACACGCAGCTCAAAATGTCTTTGATTTGCTCACGCAGCCATTTGCGCAGTGGGTCAGCATGCGTTCGCTCGTGCCACACTTGAGAAATGGTCGCGGTGGGAATTTCTAGCGGCAACTCATGTATGACTAAGCGTTTAGGCTCTCGTTCGACAGCCTGCTTTGCCAAACTCTGTAAACAGGTCACCACTAGATTCGGGCATTCACCGTCAGCAATAATCTGGCTGGGAACAAGAAAGCTCGACAATCCGGCCATAATTCGGCGCTGGCGACCAAGTTGATTGAGCTGCTGGTCAATCACACCATTAAGATCCCCAGTTAACGTAGTCACTAGGTGCTCACTGGCTAAATAACTTTCCAAATCAAGCTCGTCACGAATATGTTGATTCTGGGTATTGGCTAAAACCACAAACGGTTGATTCATTAATGATTGCTGACGAAAAGTATCGGGTAGCTGCTTAAAAAAGCCCGCAATGGCGAGATCACATTGCCCTTTTTCTAATTCGGTTCTCGGTAAAGCGCCTCGCGTGTTACGCGTAATCACCGTCACATTGGGTGCACATTTTCGAATTCGGCACAGCAAAGGAGGAAAGAGAAGCTGCTCGATGTAATCAGTCGTGTAGATATAGATGCGGTCATCACGTTGTTCAAAATGCGGCTCAATGTGAGCAGAATAAAAACGCTCAAGGTTGGGCACCAATTGATTAATCTGCTTCGCGATGGAGTGAGCCTTTGGCGTTGGTGTTAACCCGCGAGGCGCTTTAACAAATAAACTGTCGTTCCACTCATGGCGAAGTTTATTCAGTTTATGACTCAGCGCAGGTTGGCTGATAGCAAGTATTTCAGCCGCTCGAGATGCATTTTGCTCCTGATAAAGCACATGAAAAATCAACAGTAAATTCAGGTCGCGATGAAGTAAATTCATAATAAAGTTCTGGCTACTCAACATCATTAAAGTAAAAGCCCGGCTCTTTGGCCGGGCTTTTATACTAGCATACGCTGCGCATTAATCGGCTAACGCGTAACGCTCTAACCAGTGTGCATATGGCGCAGGTAATGTCCACGATGGTTTCTCAATACCTAACTGTTTGGCAACACGGTAAGTCCAATGAGGATCCGCCAAATACGCACGCCCAATCATGACAACATCAAGCTGCTGCTCTGCCACAACACGTTCTGAGTCTTGCGGCTTATCAATGCCCCATGCTGAGGCTACTGGTAACCCGGTTTCCTTGCGAACACGTTCTGCGATAGGGGCTAAAAATGCTGGCCCCCAAGGAATTTGTGCGTCCGGAGTCGAGAATCCCATGCTAACACTCAGCATGTCGAGCCCGCGCTGCTTCATCTGTTTGGTTAATTCAATGGCTTCCTGCAATGTTTCTTCATCACGTCCATCAAATTCAATCACCCCAAAACGTGCAGTTAATGGCAACTCTTCAGGCCATACCTCGCGCACAGCTTCTAATGTTTCAAGTAAGAAACGACCACGACCTTCTGGGCTACCACCATATTGGTCATCACGCTGGTTGGCATGAACGGAGAAAAAGCTTTGCGCCAAGTAGCCGTGGGCGAAATGCAATTCTAACCACTCAAAGCCCGCGTCACGAGCACGAATCGCCGCTTGAACAAAATCGTGTTTAACACGTTGAATATCCTCAACGGTCATCGCTTTTGGCTGTTTAGGTAGATTGGCACCAAATGCAACAGCCGATGGGGAAATAGTATCCCAGCCTTGAGGATCGGCAGAGTCAATATGATCATCGCCTTTCCATGGAGCATTTGCGCTTGCTTTACGACCCGCATGACCAATTTGAATACCCGGTACGCTGCCATTATCTTTAATTGATTGAGCAATCGTTGCCAAGCCTTTGGCTTGTTCTTCATTCCACAGTCCTAAACAGTTAGGCGAAATGCGCCCTTCTGGTGATACGGCTGTCGCTTCAACAATCACTAAACCTGCTCCACCACGGGCTAAACCCGCATAATGCACTTGGTGCCAGTCATTGACCAAGCCATCTTCAGCACTATATTGGCACATAGGCGGCACCGCGATGCGGTTCTTCAGAGTGACAGACTTTAATGTAAACGGTTCAAATAGAGCCGACATAAACACCTCTTTATTCTTCAAATTTAATGACTAAAATGCCATCCACAACGATGAATCACTTAACGTGCATCGTGAGCAATCACAAGGATAGAAGCGTCAGCCGCTTTTCATTTCTTCGCTTTATCGTTTGGTGCTTACACACCTAAAATGATGACAGCTATACTACGCGAGCCTGCGTTATTCAAAAACTTCCAATTATTTATAATAGATATCGAATTAACGAATAACCTTCATTCATAAACACTACTCGCTTGGTCGAGAAATTGGTTACACTGCGTACATCATCCCAGCCGTAAAGCCGTCATGAAACTTGAAGATATCTATCGCCGCGATTTAAATTTGCTTGTAGCACTAAGGGTACTGATTGAAGAATGCAGTGTCAGCCGAGCAGCCGAGCGTTTAAACCTAAGTCAGTCTGCAATGAGCCGAGTACTCGCGAGACTACGCGAGTTGTTAGATGACCCGTTATTTACTCGTCAAGGCCAGCGCCTAGTTGCCACCCAAAAAGCGTTAGAGATCAATCAAGCAATGCAACAACCGCTGGAGTCAATTCTCGGTTTACTGTCACCAAACGAATTCGATCCCAAGACATGCAGTCAAACCTTCAAAGTCGCCACGACCGATTATGCGATGCAAACTATACTGCCTTTTGCTCTACCTCGAATTTATCAAGAGGCTCCCCACCTGTCCCTTGAACTGATTCCACTTCGCCATAACAAGCTTGCTGAACAACTCAGCCATGAAGGAGCTGATCTAGCGATTTGTCGCCCAACACTACAAGTCGCGCCATTACGTAGTGAGTTTTTAGGCCGCGTTGGTGTCATGTGTCTGGTATCAAAGCAGCATCCTATCGCCAACCAAGCCATGACTCTTGATGACTATTTATCGTATCCGCATGCGATGATTGCCATCAGTGATGGTGTCAAAGCATTAATCGATAATGCCCTAGCGACACAGCCCTCACGACGCATGGTACTTCGCGCTTATCATTTGGAAACGGCACTGGCGATAGTTGAAACGATGCCACTGATCATTACTGTCCCTGCCGACTTAGCTTACTTGGTCGGCGAACGTTACGGATTAGTGGTAAAACCACTGCCGTTTGATTTCTCGGCGTTTGACTATTCGATGATTTGGCATCCACGCTGCGACCATTCACCAGCCCAAGCGTGGCTTCGAAAAACCCTGAGTCAGGAGTGTGGGCGTTTGATTGCAAAGCGCATTGAAGATATGGGATTAGAAACTTGATTTGATGACGGATAAAAAGCCATGGCATTAGGATACCATGGCTTTTTACTGGTTTAATCTAGCCAGATTATAACTTGATCACCACACGTCCGGTTACTTGGCCTTGAGTGATCGATTCAGCAAATGTAGGAACTTGCTCTAACGTAATTTCAGAACAAGCCTGCTGGAAATAGCTTGCCGGTAACAGAGAAGCCAGCTTATCCCACGCCGCAACACGCTTCTCATAAGGACAATTCACGGAATCCGCCCTGTAAACGTACGTTACGCAAAATAAAAGGCATCACGGTTGTCGGTAAATCAAAGCCACCCGCCAAACCACAGGCAGCGACGGTGCTGTTGTAATCCATCTGTGCAAGAACTTTCGCCAAGACTTTGCTGCCCACCGTATCGATAGCACCAGCCCAAACTTGCTTTTCAAGCGGACGTGCAGGCTCTTCAAATTCACTGCGCTCAATCACGCGTTTGGCGCCAAGTTGTTCAAGCAGTGGTCCATTTTCAGCCGCGCGCCCTGTTACTGCCGCAACTTGATAACCCAATTCGTTGAGTAAGGTAACTGCGACAGAGCCCACACCGCCACTCGCACCTGTCACTAAGATCTCACCTGCATCGGGGGTGATGCCCGCATCAAGGATGGCTTGAACACATAGCATGGCGGTAAATCCGGCCGTTCCGACCATCATCGCTTGTTTGCCATTGAGTTTTTCAGTTAAAGGGACTAACCACTCTGATTTTACACGTGCCTTTTGCGCCATGCCGCCCCAGTGATTTTCACCAACGCCCCAACCGGTAAGGACCACTTGGTCACCGGCTTGATAACGTTCATTCGCTGACTCGACGACAGTCCCGGTAAAGTCGATGCCAGGCACCATCGGGAATTGACGAATGATTTTTCCTTTTCCGGTAACCGCCAAACCATCTTTATAATTGAGTGATGAGTAATCAACTTCAACTAACACATCACCTTCGGGTAATTGCGCAGTCTCGATCTGCTCAACATTTGCAATGGTACGTTTATCTTCTTGGTTTAAAATCAGAGCATTAAACATTCTGTTCTCCATATCGTCATGAGATGACGTGTGTAATTCGATAAAGTTTAACCACGGCAATTGTAGTCATAGCTAAAACATGAAAAAAATGAAACTTTGACATTTACTCTATGCACAAAACGCATAGCACCTAGCGATCACTCGGTGGGATCAACAATTTTCCATGCACAACAATCACCGCTTGCCCACTTAATTTGATGCGTCGATTACCCTGCAGTTCCATATTGATGACACCACCGCGAGAAGAGGCCTGATAACCACAAAGTACTGCTTTATTCAGCTTTTCTGACCAATATGCGGCTAAGGCGCAATGCGCAGAACCAGTCACGTAATCTTCATTAACGCCAACCCAGGGCGCAAAATAGCGCGAAACAATATCCGTCTCTGGCTGCTCTGACTGAGCCGAAACCACCACGCCTCGACCTTTTAATTGCTTTAGCTGTTCATAATTAGGAGCGATGGCATGTACCGTTTCCGAACGTTCAACAACCAGCATCAATTTACTTTCAAAGCTATAGCTATCAACAACCTGTGAGCGTGTCAAACCCAGCGCGCCTAACAACGCCGGATCAGGGTTAACACACTGAACAAGGTGGGGAGTAGGAAAATCCAGCTCAATCGCATCACTTAAAATCGTTGCATTGAGGATGCCGGATTGAGTATGAAAGGCCAAAATATCGCCTTCATGCGCCAATCCCTTCTTACGCAAAACATGCGCAGTCGCGAGAGTGCCATGGCCACAAAGCGCCACTTCGGTTTGCGGCGTGAACCATCGTAAACGCCAATCACTGAGCGACAAAAACGCGGTTTCTGACACCGCCATTTCACTGGCAATTTTCAGCATCAGCGCCTCATCGAGCCCATTTTCCGTAATGCATACCGCTGCAGGGTTTCCTTTAAATGCGTGGCTAGTAAACGCATCAACTTGATAAATCTCTAATTCCACGTAATTTCCTTCCCTCTGGTCCACCAGATTAATACTAGCTTTTGCCACTGCGAACTCAATCTTAGCGTTGCAATATGACGAGCCGCTCACACTGTCAGCTTGCGTGATTTTTGAGTATCAGAGTTTAGAAAAAAGACTTAAGTTTCATTAACTTTTTAGCTTGAAGAGGCCATGCCCAACCTGTTCTAGGTCAAAGAAATTGAAACAGCGCCGAGAGATTAACCAATCGCAGAGAAAAATTGCAAACAGCAAAAAGACCCGATGCCTATCACAAGCATCGGGCGAGATAAAGAATTCGTATCTCTACATAGTCACAGGGAGGAAATTAACGCTCGACCGCGTGAGGTTCAGCCAACTCATTACGCTTAAGTTGACTTTGATAATAACCGGCATACGGGCTGCGTTTAACATATTGACCATCACCCGGTGCGGTTTTGAGTGAACCTTGTTGCCATGCAATTTTACCTGCACAAATCGTGGTATCCGGCATTCCGTTGACGGTCATACCCTCAAAGATCGAGTGTTCGATTTTCGAGTAATGGGTTTGGCTAGAAATGGTTTTTTGAGCATTAGGATCCCAAACCACGAGATCGGCATCTGCACCTACCGTAATGCTGCCTTTACTTGGAAAAAGATTGAAGATTTTCGCAGTGTTAGCCGAAGTGATTGCCACAAACTCATTCGGTGTTAAACGGCCTTGATTCACCCCTTTTTCCCACAACACCATCAAACGCTCTTCCACACCTGCGGTGCCATTGGGAATTTTGGTAAAATCGTCTTTCCCCATCGCTTTTTGTTCCGCACAAAAGGCACAGTGGTCGGTTGCGGTAGTTTGCAGAACGCCGCTTTGTAGCCCATTCCACAGCGCCTCTTGGTGCTTTTTGGGACGAAACGGCGGGCTCATCACATGCGCGGCAGCCACATCCCAATCTTTGGATTGATACACGCTATCATCCACCACTAAATGACCCGCAAGGCATTCACCAAACACTATTTGGCCATTATTTTTTGCGTACTTAATCGCTTCAACCGAGTCTTCTACCGACACATGCACCAAATAGATCGGCGCACCCAGCGTGCCCGCAATATTGATCGCGCGGCTTGCCGCTTCGCCTTCCACTTTGGCTGGTCGTGACATTGGATGCGCTTCAGGGCCAGTGATCCCCTTTTCCATCAGTTGCTGTTGAAGGTGATAAACCAACTCACCATTTTCAGCATGTACCGTTGGGATAGCCCCCAGTTCCAAGCAACGACTAAAGCTATTCACTAAGATATCATCCGTGGCCATCATGGCATTTTTATAAGCCATAAAGTGCTTGAAGCTGTTAACACCATAGTCTTCCACAAGGGTTTTCATATCGGCGTGCACAGAATCATCCCACCAAGTAATGGCCACATGGAATGAGTAGTTACATTGCGCTTTTTCTGCCCAGTCACGCCACTGGTGGTAGGCTTCCATTAATGGTTGCTGCGGCGCGGGAATCACGAAATCGATGATCGTCGTGGTGCCACCAGCCAGCGCCGCGGCTGTGCCTGAAGAAAAATCATCAGCAGCAACGGTTCCCATAAATGGCAATTGCATGTGAGTATGAGGATCAATACCACCTGGCATGATTAACTTACCGGTGGCGTCCACCACGTCATCGACTTCGCCAATGTTGAGATCCAATCCAATTTGTTCAATTTTGCCATCGACGCAATAGACATCGGCAACATAGGTTTGATCATGAGTGACGACTGTGCCGCCTTGAATGAGTAGTTTCATTGTGTTCCCTCTTTGAGCGAATAGGCGCGATGTGCCTATTCGCTTTTTCATCCATGTTTATGCTTTTTTAAAGCCTGATGTCGACATCACCGGCTGGGTTTGTACTTGTGACACAAGGTAGTAAATGACCGCGCCTGAGGCGACGCCGGTAAACCAGCCATAGTTATAAAACCAAGTCATCACATCAAAGCTGATCGCCATGATGGTAAACAGCACAGGGACAAAGAATGCAACAAAGCCAGCCACATTAATCGCCGGATACGCGTCTTCTTTGTACAGTGCAATGACATCTAACTGCTGCTTCTTCACTAGGAAATAGTCAACAATCATGATCCCAGCAATGGGGCCAAGTAAGCTTGAATAGCCAAGAAGCCAATTGGAGTACATGGCTTCAACACTGACATCCGATTCAACCCAGCCCATTTTCTTAATCAACTCCCAACTCATCAGCAAAATACCAATCACGCCAGTCAGTAAAACGCCACGCGTGTGATTAATGTATTTAGGTGCAATGTTTTGGAAGTCGTTGGTTGGCGAGACAACGTTGGCCGCCGTATTCGTAGACAATGTGGCGATCACAATCAAGACCATGGCCACAAAGACCCAAAACGGACTATCAATTTGGCCAATTAAGGTGATGGGGTCAGAGATGGTTTGCCCAAACAGCGGCTCAGAGGCTGCGGTTAACACCACGCCAAGCGCGGCAAAGAAAAACATGGTCAACGGTAAGCCCAAAATTTGCCCAACCACTTGATCTTTTTGTGATTTAGCATATCGGCTAAAGTCTGGAATGTTTAGCGAAAGTGTCGCCCAGAACCCAACCATAGCCGTCAACCCAGCGAAGAAGTAACTGGCAAAGCCCGCGTCTTCAGGACGGCTTGCAGGCGTTGCCAACAATTCTCCCACCGACACATGACCACTTGCCCAAATCATAAGGCCAACCCCAACCGCAAGCAGTAACGGGGCTGCCAGTGTTTCAAGCCACTTAATGGATTCAGACCCTTTTAGCACCACCCCAATGTTCAGCGCCCAGAAAATAAAGAAGCCATAAACTTCCCCCGCACCGCCAAGGCTTTGCCAGCCTGACGAGATTTCTGACAACATCAAGTGTATGGCTAAGCCACCGAACATGGTTTGAATTCCAAACCAGCCGCATGCAACCAAACCGCGAATCAGACACGGTACATTAGAGCCAAAAATGCCAAACGAAGAGCGTAGCAGTACCGGAAAAGGCAAACCATATTTCGTCCCTGCGAAGGCATTCAAGGTTAAAGGAATCAGTACCACAAGGTTAGCGATAAGAATCGTAAACAAGGCTTCAAGTACTGATAATCCGAAATAGGCAGTCAATACGCCACCCAAGGTGTAAGTGGGCACGCAAATCGACATGCCGACCCACAGCGCGGCCACGTTGTATTTACTCCATGTGCGTTCTTTGATTTTAGTGGGTGCCAAATCATCATTGAAATTTTTACTTTGGGTTAAATCCTGCCCGACATCGAGCTCATAAAAATCACCCACTTTTTGTATTTTGGTATCCATGATCGTTTCCTCATCCAATTGAGTCATTTCATTTGCATCAGTGATCAGCTTGCAGACTCGCAAAGCGTTTCTTGTTGCTCAGCAATCCGTTTGCTGGCGGCCAACATGGTATGCAGCAACACATTTGCTCCCGCTTCACATTCCTCAGGTGCGGTGTTTTCAATTTCGTTGTGACTGATACCATTTTCACAAGGTGTGAAAATCATGCCTGTTGGCACAAGGTCTGCCATATAACAGGCATCGTGACCTGCACCGGCGTAGATATCCATATTGGAATAGCCAAGTTCATCGGTCGCCTTTTTGACATCGTCTGAAGCGCTAAATTCGACTGGCGCGAAGTACCAGAAATGATCGATATCGACGCTGATATTGCGCTCTGCGGCGACGCTTTGGCAGTAGGATTGAAAAACCTCATCCATCTCTTTGAGCACATCAGGGTTGGGGTTACGTAGGTCGACGCTAAACGTCACTTCGCCGGGTATGACATTGCGTGAATTGGGGTATACTTGCACGAAGCCAACGGTGCCGAGACCGTTGTCATAACGGTGCGCGATGGCTCCCACTTCAGCCATAATTTTCGCACTGGCCACCATAGCATCATTGCGCAGGTACATCGGCGTGGTTCCTGAGTGGGCTTCTTGGCCTTTAATGGTGACGTTGTACCAGCGAATGCCTTGCCCTAAGCGCACAACACCAATGGTCTTCTGTTGATCTTCAAGAATTGGCCCTTGCTCGATATGCGTTTCAAAAAAAGCACCAAAGTGACGGCTGCCAGGCTGAGCTTCGCCCAGATAACCAATTTTCTCTAGTTCATCTTTCAGGCGAATACCGTTGACATCAGTTTTATTAAGCTCTGTTTCAAGGTCAAAACGCCCAACGTACACCCCCGAACCTTGCATCGCAGGTTGGAAACGAGAGCCTTCCTCATTGGTCCAAACGGTAAATTCCATTGGCGTTTCGGTTTCAACATTGTTTTCATGCAGCGTGCGCAGCACTTCTACCCCAGCCAGTACGCCAAATACGCCATCAAACTTACCGCCCGTCGGCTGAGTATCTAGGTGACTTCCGGTCGCAACCGCTGGCAAATCGTTATTTTTGCCTTCTCGGCGCGCAAAGATATTACCAAAGCAGTCATAGCTCACCGTGCAACCGCACGCCTCACACCACTGAACAAATAGGTCACGTGCCTTACCATCTAGCTCCGTCGCCGCTAAGCGATTACAACCGCCCTTTTCCGTTAAGCCAAATTGGGCCATCTCCATTAGGCTATCCCAAAGTCGCGTTCCGTTAACTCGTAAATCTTGCATATAACATCCTTTTATTTCTGTTCGAATCGGAGTTTTCCGTTCGTTCCCCCCCGAGCTGGGTACAGCAGCTCACCCGGGACCAATACGCACATTCTCGAAGTAAGGGCCCTCGATTTACCAAATGGTAAAACTCAAGAGCAAAAAAATTCTGGCTGCGCCGCCGACTCATTGATTGAGTTCTGTTCGGACTCGCCAGATTGCGTGCTATTCCTCGGAATAGCTTGGGAAAGAAAATTGCGTGCCGTCTTTCACTCCCCGAGATGGCCAACGTTGGGTAATGGCTTTGCGCCGAGTGTAAAAACGTACCGAATCCGGTCCGTAGGCATGAAGATCGCCAAACAGAGAGCGTTTCCAACCACCAAAACTGTGGTAAGAAACTGGAACAGGTAACGGCACATTTATCCCTACCATGCCAACCATCACATAATTTGAGAAGAAGCGTCCTGCTTCTCCGTCACGAGTAAATATGCAGGTTCCATTCCCATATTCATGCTGGTTAATAAGTTCTATCGCTTGCTCTAGCGTGTTAACCCTGACGACAACAAGCACCGGCCCAAAAACTTCCTGTTGATAAATCGTCATTTCTGGCGTGACATTGTCAAATAGAGTGCCGCCTAAAAAGTACCCTGACTCATAATCGGGCACAGTTTTGGTGCGACCGTCTACCCGCAAAGAGGCGCCTTGCGCACACGCTTCATCGATGTAATCAATGACTTTTTGCTTCTGAGCAGCGGTGATGATTGGCCCCATTTCATTACTTTCATCAGTACCCGGGCCCACTTGTAACGCTTCGATTTTTGGCGTCAGCTGACGAATTAAGGCATCGGCAACGTGATCACCAACGGTGACGGCGACGGAGATAGCCATACAACGTTGACCGCAAGACCCAAACGCCGCCCCCATTAACGCGTTAGTCACCATATCCAAATCCGCATCTGGCATCACCACAGCGTGATTTTTGGCTCCGCCCAGAGCCTGACAACGTTTTCCTTGCTCAGCGCTACGCTGGTATATGGCTTCGGCAATCGGGGTTGACCCAACAAAACTCACCGCCTGCACTTCGGGAGCGTCAATGAGCTGATTGACGACATCCACCCCGCCATGAACAACGTTAAGCACGCCTTTGGGCAGCCCGGCTTGATGGGCTAATTCGACAATATAAAGCACCGAACTTGGATCTCGTTCTGACGGTTTTAAAATAAAACTGTTGCCACACATCACGGCAGATGGCCACATCCACAAAGGCACCATCGCCGGAAAGTTAAATGGCGTAATCCCGACTACGACTCCAAGGGGTTGAAACTCACTCCAAGCGTCAATATTGGTTCCGACATTGCGGCTGTGCTCCCCCTTGAGTAATTCAGGAATGCCACACGCATACTCGACATTTTCAATCCCACGCGCCAGTTCGCCCTTGGCATCACTGAGCACTTTGCCATGCTCAAGCGTGATCAATTGACAAATTTTATCTTGGTGCTGGACCAGTAACTCTTTAAATCGATACATGACTTGCGCCCGCGCTGATGGCGGTGTTGCTGCCCAGCTGGGATAGGCTTGTTTGGCGGCAGATAACGCTTGCTCAACTACTGCTCGACTGGCCATCGGCAGTTGACCGCACTCTTTCCCCGTCGCCGGGTTATAAATAGGCTGAGTTGTGACACTGTCATGCAAAAGTTCGCCATTGATCAGATGACCAATTCCTTGGTTCATAATAATATTCTTCCTAGTTGTTATGCATTGTCGGTATCAAGCACAATGCCAATGAACGATTAACTCACTCTGTTGCGGGTAACACGTTAGCTCATTACCCACCCAAACCATGTACCTTTGATGGTCACGAGACACTGTTGATAGCGTCTCCTATCGCGTCCACCAAACGATCCATCTCATTAAGTTCAGTACAAAACGGCAAGCCAAGTTGAATGGTGTCTCCGCCGTAGCGCACATAAAACCCGCTTTGCCAAAGCTTCTGAGCGATCTCAAATGGTCGGATTGCAGGGTCTCCATCACGATGCGCAATCGAAATACCCGCAGCAAAACCAAAGTTTCGAATGTCGACAACGTGCTGAGCGCCTTTCAAGGTATGGATCGCGCGCTCGAAATGTGGAGACAATTCCGCAACACGAGGAATAAATTGATGTTTTTCAAGTAAATCTAATGTTGCTAACGCTGCCGCGCAGGCCACTGGATGGCCGGAGTAGGTATAGCCATGAGGCAGCTCAATATTGTGGGCCGCGCCAGCTGCTGCCATATACGCCTGATAGATGTCGTCTTGAACCATCACCGCCCCCATCGGCACGGTGCCGTTGGTGATCTGTTTGGCTGAACAAATCATGTCCGGTGTTACTCCAAAAGTTTGTGAAGCAAAATAGTTACCTGTACGACCAAAGCCGGTGATCACTTCATCAAAAATCAGTAAAATGTTGTGCTGGCTGCATAGTTCGCGAAGGCGCTGCAGATACCCTTCGGGGGGAACAATAACGCCCGCAGACCCTGACATTGGTTCAACAATGACCGCCGCGATATTTGAAGCATCGTGCAGCGCAATCAGTTCGAGTAACTCATCAGCGAGCTCTGCGCCGGTTTTGGGCATGCCTTGAGAAAAAGCTTGAGAAGGTTGCCAAGTGTGAGGCAAGTGATCCGCTTCCATGGCTTGACCCCAAATTTTACGATTGCCGCCAATGCCACCATAACTAATCCCACCCCAACTGGCTCCGTGGTACCCCTTTGCTCGGCCAATGATGCGCGTTTTGGTCGGCTGACCATTGACACGCCAATAGGCACGCGCGATTTTGGTTGCGGTATCGGTCGCCTCTGAGCCTGAATTTACGTAAAAAATACGGTTAAGACCTTGCGGTGTTAATTCGGTTAATCGCTCCGCCAATTCAAAGGCCTTGGGGTGACCATATTGAAACGCAGGCGCGTAATCTAATTCACTAAGTTGTTTGCCCACAGCTTGAACAATTTCGGGATGATTGTGCCCCATTCCGCAGGTCCACAACCCGGACAATCCATCAAAGATCTCACGGCCTTTATCATCAATGTAATACGCACCTTTCGCCCCGACAATCATACGCGGATCCGCCTTGAATTGGCGGTTGGACGTATACGGCATCCAGTACGCATCGAGTCCTTTCTGCGTGACTTGTGTTTCCATGGCTTCCTAGCTCCTTCGCTGTTTAGCGCCGTTTCCTCGGCTTAAAATCACTTTATGCAAGTTTTTTTGTTTGATAAATTACATTTTATCGAATCAAAGATTGATGTTTATGAAACAATGAAAGCACTACTAGGACAGTTAACCGACGCCGATATTCGCCTGCTGCGAGTCTTTATGGCCGTCGTTGAGTGCGGCGGTTTGAGTGCCGCAGAGATGGAGCTGAACATTGGCCGCTCGACCATCAGTCGACATTTAAAAGATTTGGAAACACGACTTGGTTTAGTGCTGTGCCATCGAGGAAGAGCCGGATTTTCTCTAACCAGTGAAGGGGAAAACATCTACGATGCTGCCAAACGTTTGGTCAAATCTCTGGAAGATTTTCGCCATCAAGTCAACGATTTGCATCAAACTTTAAAAGGTCGGTTGGTGATCGCCATGTTTGATAAAACCATCACCAACCCCGAATGCCGCGTCAATGAAGCCATCGCTCGTTACGTGGAGCAAGCACCGGACGTATTGATAGAGATTCATGTGGTTCCAGTCAATGAAATCGAAAAAGGCGTACTGGAAGGCGAATATCACGTTGGCATCATTCCGCCCCACCGCCGCTCTGCGAGCTTGCATTACACGCCGCTGTTTGGGGAACAGATGCACTTGTACTGCGGCAAGGGGCATGATTTTTTTGAACGACGAACGGCAGTCAGTGATGAGGAGGTACTCGCTCAGCCATACGCAGGATTGAGTTTCAGTAGCCCTAATATGGAAACCGGTCAACGCCTTGGCTTAATCAAACACGCCGGGTCCACAGACCAAGAAGGCATCGCGACATTGATTGGTTCTGGACGCTACCTCGGATTTTTGCCCGATCATTTCGCCCAATCTCTGGTACAAGGTGGTATGCTGTGTCAGGTGAATAATCCTAAGTTTGCATATCACTGCGAGTTCACGGCCATTCACCGAAAGTCACCTAAGCCGACGCGGTTAGTACAACAGTTTCTTCGCGCCTTAGAACAAACAAAAATTATCTAGATGTTGGATGTACCTATGGATAACTCTTCTGCCTCTCTGCCTGCAAATTCGCGTCGAACCAAATCGGGGGTCCCATCAGCCAATCGTATTGCAATGGAGCAGAGAATTCTGCGTGGTGCTGAGCAGGTCTTCGCCGAGTTTGGTTATCGTGGAGCGTCAATGGACCGAATTGCTAAACAAATTGGCATTTCCAAGCAGAATGTCATTTATTATTTTTCGTCCAAAGAAATCCTTTATCGCACCGTCCTGCAAAACATCGTCAATTTGTGGCTGGAAAGCATGTCGTTCAGTGATGACCAAAGCCGGTCACCAGAAACCGTGATTGCCAACTACATTCGCGGCAAATTAAAACTTTCTCAGGATTATCCTGACGCATCGAAAGTGTTCGCCCAAGAGATTATTTCAGGCGCACCGATGATCAAACCTTACCTACAACAAAACCTCAAGCCTCTGTTTGAACGTGATATCGAGTTGGTACGCGAGTGGATTGACAACGGTTACCTGCGTTGTTTTGAGCCTGAGCATTTGTTTTTCTCGATTTGGGCGGCAACCCAGACTTACGCTGACTTCTCTGCGCAAATTCACTTGGTCATGAGTAAACATCAGCTTGATGATAACGACTTTGCCAATGCCACCGAATTTCTTACTCAAATGATTCTACGCGGCATTGTGGCTCCCAAGTCCAATTAAAAATTCATAAAACTCACCAAAATGGCGCAAAATAATTTTTTTACTGAGTTCATAACGTCAGTAATCGGTTGCATAGTGTGATCGGCGTCATGGTTTATTTTTAAATCACTAAGTACAAAAAAACACCATCAACCATCGCTTTCAAACCTACTCTCAGTGTGGGTTTGCCTTCATTTTGCATGGAACCAAATTCCACTCACTTCCCTTCATTTTCGTTACTTTTAGCACCAATTTGATCCATAAAAGCACCAAAATAAACATGCATTTTTTAACTTTACCAAATGGTAAAAATCATGCTAACAATAAAATTATACCAATTGGTAAAACTTTGCCGCATACGGATTTGCTGCTTCTCAAAGGATTGAGTTATGACCACATTAAGCCAAGATGATGCTTACCAACTGCCCTTTGCTTCGCCTGAGCAACAGCAGCAGTTACTCAAACAAGCTCGTGTGATTCGCGATACCCATTGGGGGACAACTCTGACTTATTCACGAAAAGTGTTTATCCCGCTGACCAACATGTGCCGCGATACATGTCGCTATTGTACCTTTGTGAAAACGCCCGATTCAGGGCAAGCGCACTTGATGACCCCTAATGAAGTCCTGAGTACCGTCGTAAAAGGTCAAACCATGGGATGCAAAGAGGCTCTTTTTAGTTTGGGAGAGCGCCCAGAAAAACGTTATCAACTCGCACGCGATAAGCTGTCACAGCAAGGCTACCGCACTACCCTTGACTACCTTCGCGACATGGCTCAGCTGGTATTAGACAGCAGCCTTTTAGTGCCGCATATTAACGCGGGAGCCCTCAGCTATGACGAGCTTAAGATGCTGCGTCCCGTTGCTGGCTCAATGGGTATGATGCTTGAAAGTCTCACCGATAAATTGATGCAACGTGGTCAAGCCCACCATGGTTGCCCAGATAAAACGCCGCAGCGCCGCCTAGATACCCTCATTGCCGCCGGCAAACTGGATATCCCTTTCACAACTGGCTTGTTGATTGGTATTGGGGAAGATTGGCAAAGCCGCATCGATAGCCTGTATGCCATCAATCGTATTCATCAACAGTATGGGCATATTCAAGAAGTTATTATTCAGAATTTTCGCGCTAAACCCGGCACCGGAATGGCCAACGCTTGTGAGCCGACTCGCCAAGAGATGTTGCTTACCCTGGCTGCCGCTCGTCTTATTTTGGACCCAAGCATTAGCTTACAAGCGCCGCCCAATCTCGAGCAGGATCATCAGGACTATTTAGAGGCCGGCATCAATGATTGGGGCGGTATTTCCCCGCTAACGCGTGATTTCATCAATCCAGAACGTGCTTGGCCGCAAATCGAGCAGCTCGCTCAAACCTGCGCACGAGCAGGTCATGGATTAAAAGAGCGATTGACGGTATATCCCGCCTACCTCAATCAACCCAGTCAATATCTAGACCGGGACATCGCCACTCGCTTATCTGCCCTCTCGGCCCATAACGGACTGGCCGCGCAGCAATGTCATTTGTGATTTCAGTTAAGGAGTACATCATGTTTTTAAATCAAGGAATGATTTCAACCGCCTCTCATCGAGACGATATCCAGTGGCAACACCTCTCCTCGCACATTGCCCCTATTTTGCAACAAGCATTGGATGGCGTAGCGATTTCAGAGCAGCAAGCAGAGACCCTGTTCTCGGCACAAAACCACGACTATCAAGCCTTATTGACTGTCGCAGATATCGTGCGTCAACGTCACTGCCCTGATACAGGTAGCTTTGTCATTACGCGTAATATCAACTTTACCAACGTATGCTACATGGCATGTAAATTCTGTAACTTCTCAAAACCCATAAAAGATGCAGAAGCGGAATTTATTTCAATTCAAGAAGTGGTAGAACGCGCACAAGAAGCATGGGACAAAGGAGCCACCGAGGTATGTATTCAAGGCGGTTTGCATCCCAAAATGAGTGCCAATTTCTATCGTGACATCGTTTTGGGCATCAAAGCGGTGCTTCCTAAAATGCATATTCATGCTTTCTCACCCTTTGAGATTTGGTATGGCGCTCGTAAAGCCAATGTGTCGTACCACGAGTTTTTAACCGATTTGAAAGCGTGTGGCTTAGATACCATGCCTGGTACGGCAGCAGAAATTTTAGATGTCGATGTTCGCTTACAACTAACGCACAACAAACTCAGTACCGAAGAGTGGGTTGAGATCATCACAACGGCGCATCAGGTCGGAATCAAAACCACCGCCACCATTATGTATGGGCACATCGACTCTCCCAAACAGTGGGCAGCGCACATGAATATTTTGCGTAATATTCAACGTCAAACCGGTGGCTTTACGGAGTTTGTTCCACTGGGTTTTATTCATTACAAAACCAAATTGTTTAACGAGAATCCAGCGCAATGTCGCCCAGGACCGAGCCGCGAAGAAAACTTCAAAATGCATGCCGTTGCACGAATCATGTTCCAAGGGGAGATAAACAATATCCAAGCTTCATGGGTCAAACTTGGCCATGCCGACGCCTCGCAAATGCTACGCTGCGGCGCCAATGATTTAGGTGGGACACTGATGAACGAAAGCATCTCGCGCTCGGCGGGCGGAGAAAATGGGCAAGAAGTCTTCCCAGAAGATATGGTCGAAATGATTCATCAAGCGGGCCTCAATGCAGTTCAGCGTAATACTCGCTATGAGGTCCTTAAAGCCTACCCGCTGGAAAACGCAAGCTCAGTTCGTCTTCCCGCTCAGGAAATCGCTCATTTTGGAGCCACAGTATGAGCAGCCCCGCCATTACACTCATCGCCGGGGGAGTCGGAGGCGCAAAAGCGGCAGAAGGCCTTGCTTATAGCGATTACCGCGAAGGACTTAAAATTATTGGCAATATCGGTGATGACCAACGCTTTCACGGGCTATGGGTGTCACCCGATATTGATACCCTCACCTATACCTTGTCCGATGCCATTGATCGCGAGCAAGGCTGGGGATTAAAAGGAGACTCAAACCGCGTGTTGTCACAACTGCAACAGTTAGGATGTGACACTTGGATGCATTTGGGTGATTTAGACTTTGCCACTCATATCTATCGCAGCGTCCAGCGCCAAGCGGGCGTTCGAGCCAGTGATATTGCCCGAGCCGTGGCCCGAGGCTACGGTGTCGATATTCCAATTTTGCTGCCAACCGACGATAAAGTGCCCACTCAACTGGATACTGAACTCGGTTGGCTGGATTTTCAAAACTATTTTGTTGCCGAGCGCTGCATACCTAAAATCAAGCAAGTGTGCTATCACAATGCTCACCTTGCTAAACCAACACCAGAAGCGCTAGAGGCGATTGCAAACGCGGAAATCATTGTTATTGCCCCCAGCAATCCGCTGCTTAGTATCGGCGCAATTCTGGCCATTCCGGGTATTCGTAGTGCGCTGGAAAGCAGCACTGCCCTTGTGCTTGCCATCTCTCCTCTAATTGGCGGCCAAGCGGTAAAAGGTCCTGCCGCTAAAATGATGCAAGAGATGGATCTGCGCGCTGATTCTCTTGGCATTGCTCAGTATTACGAGGGGTTAATTGACCTTCTGATCATTGATGAGCAAGACCAACATCTCAAACCCACCATTGAAAAGCTCGGTACAGCGGTGATTTGTACCCCCACGCTGATGACCGAACGCCCAAGCCGCATCGAGGTAATGAGTCATATCGTTGAACGAGCCTGTGATGCATTCAAGTTACCGTATAAAAATAGCAGGGCCTGCGCATGACAAAATCACTCAATATCGTCATCCCGATGAAAGGCTTATCACGCGCCAAACAGCGGCTTAAACCCGTGTTAAGTGTTGAGCAGCGCGAGGCTTTGGCCTTAACCTTGTTTCGGAATACGCTGCAATTCTTAGCCGTTCAACACCCTAAAACGCCCATTTTGGTCGTCACGGAAGACCGCTATATCGCGCAAATAGCCGAGAAAATGGGCGCAACCGTACTCATCGAGCAAGGAGAGCAAGGAGAGCAAGGGCTCAATCATGCACTTGAGCAAGCCTCACAATGGAGCCTGAACGCCGGCTTCGATAGCCAACTGATTTTACCTGCCGATATTGGCCACCTTGACCCTCTTGAGATTCGTTATTTGATTGAACTCGGATTCAGTGATGCGCAAGTAGTGATTGCCGCAGCAAAAGATGGCGGGACCAACGCGTTAATGACCACGCCGCCCAATGCGATCTCTCCCAGTTTTGGCATTCAGTCATCCATGCGCCACCTCGCACAGGCTCATCAAAATGGCTTGAGCGTGAAACGGCTAACACTCGAGAAATTGAGTCTCGATATTGATGTCAGTGCTGACCTGCAATATTGGTATCAACCCACCCAAGCCAAGGAGTTTTGCTATGAGTGAACTGGCTTATCTTGAGGAATCCGCCTCCCAAACTCGCTCTATGGCCATGTTTGCGGTCAATAACCTCCCCGACTTTACGCCGGGTATGGCGCTTGGCGCAGAAATTATCAACGCCTTAACGGCACAAGGTGAATCTTTACAACGTGGGGATATCTTGGTGATCGCGCATAAAGCGGTCTCCAAGTGCGAGGGGGCCATGTATGATTTGGACGATGTTACTCCGACTGACGAGGCGATGACACTTGCTCGTGAAGTCAATAAAGACCCACGAAAAGTCGAAGTGATCCTACGACAATCCTCACGAATCCTGCGCCATATTAAACGCCCAAATCAAGACGAAGGCATCATCATTGCCGAGCACAAACTTGGTTTTATCTGTGCCAACGCTGCAGTCGATGAATCAAACGCGGATCGCCCTGGACGACTTATCACCCTGCCCGATGACCCAGACAGCAGCGCACAGCAGCTTTGCACCGAACTTGAAGACTACTATCACACTGAGCTCGGGTTGGTGATCAGCGACACCTTTGGGCGCCCTTGGCGTATGGGGCAAACCAATGTCGCCATTGGCGTGGCGAATGTGCCCACCATTAAAACTCTGTTTGGTGAAAACGATGCGTGGGGTCGCCCACTCAAGGTTACGGCGCCGGCTTTCGCTGATGAATTAGCGGCGGCATCGGGGCTTTTGATGGACAAAGACGCCAAATGCCCAGTGATGATCTTTCGCGGCTTAGACTGGACACCCCAACACAGCCATATTTCTCAAATTATTCGTCCGAAACAAGAGGATCTTTTTCGATGACCCATTCGACTTCTATCGCCATTCTTGGCGGAACAGGCCCGCAAGGTAAAGGATTAGCCCTGCGATTTGCTACCGCTGGCATCCCGGTGGTGATTGGCTCACGAAGCCAAGAAAGTGCCGAGCTGTGCGCGCAAGAGTTAAATCGTCAGCTCGCCGTTGGCAGTGCCGAAATTATTGGCCTTGAAAATAATGCAGCCGTGGAGCACGCAGGTGACATCGTCATTTTGTCCGTTCCTTATGCGGCGCACAACGCCACCCTAGATGCCATCAAAACGCAGCTCACTGGCAAAATTTTGGTTGATATTGTCGTGCCGCTCGCCCCTGGTAATCCTAAAAAAATGGCGATGCCCGAACAAGGTTCAGCAACAGAAGAGGCACAAGCACTACTCGGCGATGCTATCCCGGTTGTCGGTGCTTTGCACAATGTTTCTGCCACAACATTAAATGATTTATCGCGCCCGATTAACTGCGACATTTTAGTCTGCGGCAATCAGTTAGATGCCAAGAAAAAGGTCATGGCAGTTATCAATCAACTTGACGTGAAAACCTATAATGCAGGGCTAGCAGAAAGCGCGCGCTGCATCGAAGCGATGACCTCGATTTTGATTCGCCTCAATATCTCTAAAGATGTGCCGTTTAGCCACGCGGGCATCACGATTGCTCCACCAATTCATTAATGAACTCATAGATTTAAGAAGGAACACACAAATGGAATTTGGTATTACCTTTAAAGGCTTTGTTAGCCCAAACCGAGCAAGAAACCTAGTACGTCAGGCCGAAGAAGCTGGCTTTGATTACTGCTGGTTCTATGATTCTCACATTCTTTGGCGTGAGTCGTTCGTCGCCATGGCGATGTGTATGGAACACACCAAAACAATGCGCTTTGGTCCATGTGTCACAAACCCAAACATTCGTGACTGGTCTCTCGCTGCAAGCCTATACGGCAGTTTGGCGGCGCAAAGTGAAGGACGTATTGATATTGGCCTTGGCCGGGGGGACTCCTCCATGCGCGTTATGGGGAAAAAGCCAGCGCCACTTGCCAGAGTCGCTGAGTTCACACGTAAAGTGAAAGCCATGGTCAAAGGTGAAGAAGTCACTTACGGCGAGTGTGAAAACCCAGTGAAACTGCCATGGGCCGATGGCTACGATCTTCCGGTTTGGATTGCCGCGTATGGCCCTAAAGCATTGGCGACCGCGGGCGAAGTGGGCGATGGGCTCATTTTGCAAATTGGCGAACCCCAATTGGTCAAATGGTTTGCAGACCAAGCCATAGCGGCGGGTCAAGCGCAGGGACGCGACATGAGCAACTTTAAAATTCAAGCCGCTGCCCCAGCCTATTTTGGTACCCAGCAACAGTGCTTAGACAAAACACGTTGGTTCCCGGCCATGGTTGGCAACCATGTCGCTGATATTGTTGAGAAGTATGGTACGGATTCCGGCTTAGTTCCGAAAAGTCTGACAGACTACATTGAACAGCGTAAAGGTTACGACTATTCCAAACACGGACAAAGCGATAACCCATATCTCGATTTCATCACTGATGAGATCATTGAAAGTTTCTCCGTTCTTGGCGAAGTCGACCAGCATATTTCGAAAATCAAACAGCTTGAAGAGTCAGGCGTAACGCAATTTAATATCTATTTAGACAACGGCGACGAAGAGAATATCATCGCCAAGTACGGCGAGCACATTATCCCTCAATTCAAATCCGCTTAACGGCGCGTTTCAGCGGAGAAAACGCTTCGTGATGACACGAAGCGTTTTTATAACTGCAAATAACAAACGCGATTCCGGCCACTGGTTTTCGCTTCATACAAGGCTTTATCGGCCATCGCGACGGTCGCGTCAGGCTGAGCAGAAAACAAGCACTCTGCCACGCCAAAGCTTGATGTGAACTTAATGGTGTAATCTTTGTAATTGAAATAGCTGGTTTCACAGCGCAAACGCATTCGTTCAGCCACTTCAAGTGCTTTGGGGAGATCAGCTCCAGGCAGAAAAATCACAAACTCTTCACCACCGTAGCGCGCAGCAATGTCACTATCCCGAATCGACTGGCTGATAATACTTTCAAAATGCAGAAGCCCTTGGTCGCCCGCTTCATGCCCATAGGTATCATTGATTTTTTTGAAAAAATCAATATCAGCAATGATGATCGCACCTTGTCCATGCGACTCCTTTAACTCTTGATAGTATTGATTCAATTGTTCGTAAAAGGCTCGGCGGTTAAGCATATTGGTTAAACTGTCTTTTTGCGCCAAACGCATCAGGTTACGGTTATTATCGATCATGTAACTCGCCAACAAGAAAATACTCTGACCACAAATGACCGCAGGCACAAACACCAAGTGCAAAATGAAATCGTCCATTTCCATGTCCAAAAACGACAGCCTTTGTGTTCCGCTGGCAATATCAAACAAAGACAAGCTAAACGAAAGCAGTACAGTTAACGCTAAACAGATATCTGCAGAATTCGGGGCTGGGCGCCGCATCACCAAAATCGCGATAGCCACTAGCGAAGTAAGAATAGAGAAACAAATGGTGATAATGGTGGAGGGCAAACCAAAAGCATAAAGTAGCGCAAACGCAAAAGCGAGCACGTAACATAAACGTTCCACGTGGCGGCTGGCAAAACGGATCGCTAAACCAAGAAGGAAGAGCCATTGATGAATCGCGGTAACGGCGACCAATTCCACTTCATAAAGTGTGGTTGAATCACCGGAAAGGTTGCCAAACAGGTAGGCACTGACCATACCAGTGAGAAAAAAACCGCTGAAAAATGGTTTTGCCCGGCGTTGGCCTTTGGGCTCATGGATAAGTTGAATTCCAACCAATCCGAAAATACAGACAATAATTGATGCTAAAGCGAGTGCTGTTTGCGCAAGCATATGTGGTTCCCAAATTCGCGTCTATTTAGAAGATAGACGCAGTTTGCTTTTATTCCTAAGCATAAAGTTTTATATACACGCTCATGACATTAGATCGCCGCTTAAAACCATACGCCACACTGATTAGTACGTAGAGATTGCTGATTGCTGCTCGATGCCACTTGTCGTGTAATCAATTCATTCCTCCCTTAACTTGGCCGCAAACTAAAAACAGAAAGCGACCCTATTTATCTGATAACAAGATTCCACAAATTAAAATTTCAAGCACGTTATTATCGTTATGTTGATTCTAATCAACCCGTAACGTGTTGAAACCATTTTATATTAAAAACTAATAAGACATCACATTTACATCGCGTTTCATTATCATAAAACGAATCTATAAGGCGACTGCGCATGAAAGCACTACTTCACTTTATCGACACAACATTTGACAACGAAGACTTAGGTAAACTGATTTTGCGTGTAAGTTTCGGTGTTATGTTTTTACTTCATGGTATCCATAAAATTTACGGTGGTACGACCTTCATTCAAGGATTGTTAGAACAACATGGCCTGCCCGCTTTTATCGCCTATGGTGTTTACCTTGGCGAAGTCGTTGCACCTATTTTACTGATTCTTGGTCTATTCACTCGCATAGGTGCGATTATCATCATCGGTACAGCCGTGATGGTGATTTTCTTAATGCATGGCGGTGACCTCTTTGCCGTGGATAAAGTCGGCGCATGGGCTGCCGAAGGCATTGGTGTTTACCTATTCTCAGCGATCGCTATTTTACTTCTTGGCCCGGGTAAATATGCCTTAGAGTCCAAGCGCGGATAATCCGTCGCTGATAAACAAAAAAGACGCTTAATGCGTCTTTTTTTATGTCTTGATTATCACCGCGTTAGATTTACTCAGAGGTGGCTAACGCCTGCTGATCTTTGATAATTTGCAATAAAGACGGCAGTACATCACGGTCAACATGCGTTTCGCTGTCCCAAGGTTTTGCCAACATAAGGGCTTTTGCGCAGTGGAAGAACAGCTCTTTTACGCTGATCATCACCACCAACTTGGCGGGCTTCCCTTTTTCAGCAAACGCTTCTAACACCTCAGGATCACGCGACAAACTGACACTTCCTTTCACTCGCAATACTTCTTCTATGCCAGGAATAGTGAATAGGATACCCACCTGCGGCTGCTTCACTAAATTACGATAAGTATCTAAGCGATTGTTGCCTGCACTGTCAGCAAAAGCGAGGGTATGCTTATCAAGCACTTTAACAAAGCCAGGTTTCCCACCACGAGGAGAAACATCCGGAAAGCCACTTTCATCGACACTAGACACCATCGCTAGAGGGCTATGGTTAATGAATGTTTCGCTATGAGGGTCAATAAAGCTAATGGCTTTGCTTTTTGCTAGCGGGTGCGGTTGGGGATAAACCTCGTCTAAATCGCTTTCAGATTGAAAAGTGCTCACTTTAAATCCTTGTAAATTCTATTGATAATTATTTGCAACTGTGAAGTTTATCATAACGAGATTTGCAAAAATCACAATCCTAGGATTGCGTTAAGCCCTGAATGACTTGCGCCATATGCTCTCGAATAAAGCTCACAAAAGCCGTCAGTTTCGCCGGGTAAAAGTTGGCATAGGGATACACCACGTAGACAGGTAAAGGGTCGGCGCGCCATTGCGGTAATAAGTTGACAAGCTGCCCTTCACGAATATCTTTGCTCAGCAGCCATTGAGAACCGACCGCGACTCCTACGCCATGGAGCGCAGCACTGCGCAGGGCATACAAGCTGTCAGTAAGAAATCGAGGGCTAAACTCGAGCTCTCGCTGCTCTCCGGTTTGAATATGAGTTAGACGTAAATGATTGCGATAAAAGGTTTGCAGTGCCAACCATGGATACGCTTGCAGATAGTCAGGATTCCACGCTAAGTCATCGACCCCCTCAACGAACCCAGGCTTTGCGACCACAATTCTTGGTACCTCAGCAATTCGAATCGCCACTAAATTGTCATCTTTGACCTCACCAACTTGGATCGCACAGTCGATGTCATGGGCAATAAAGTCCGTTAAGCTTCGGTCATCGTGAAGCTGCCACTCAACACTTAATTTCGGATACTGATGCATAAATTCGCTCAGTGGTTTGATCAACGCTTCTTGCCCAAAAGCATGAGGCGCCATGACTCTGAGCCGTCCTTCAGGCGTCACCACCGCGCCCGTAACATCCGATTCAAACGCATCCCAATTGGCCAGTAATTGACGGGCACCAGAATAATATTGCTCCCCCAGCTCGGTGAGTTTCAATTGATGGGTTGTTCGATGAATCAACTTGCCACCAATAGAGACTTCTAACGCTTTTAAACGGCGACTGATTGTCGGCTGGGTTGTCATGAGCTGCGTAGCCGCTGCCGATAAGCTGCCTGATTCAACGATGCGAACAAAGGTTCGCATTAACTCAACACGATCAAAATTACCATTCGCCATCAGATTCACCTTTATACGCAGTACGTATAACAGATGTTCTCACTATGCCTCTTCCCGAGCAAGCGTTATGCGGTCAAACTCATTAGCAAGCGACTATTAGGAACCTTCCTTTATGAACAATGCTATACGTCATACAAATAACCAAAATCCACTGTCATCGACAATTGTGTGGTTACTTGCCTTTACCTCTGGCTTGGCAGTGGCTTCACTCTATTACGCGCAGCCTCTTCTGAGTGAATTGATGGTTGATCTTAATGTCAGTGCGCAGCAAGTTGGCAATCTCCCTACGCTCACACAAATGGGATACGCATTGGGAATGCTGCTAATTAATCCATTAGGCGACAAATATGATCGCAAGAAAGTCATTGTGATTAAGGCGCTGGCCCTGTTTTTAGCATTATTACTGACGGGGGCAGCGAGTAATCTCAATGCCTTACTTATTGCCAGCTTTTTGATGGGGTTAACCGCGACCTTAGCGCAAGATGTGGTGCCTTTTGCTGCTGTGCTTGGCGATGAGCAGCGACGGGGACACATTGTTGGTACCATCATGACTGGCCTGCTCGGTGGTATTCTACTTTCTCGCGTACTCAGTGGCGCAATCAGTGAATTGGCAGGATGGCGAGCGGTATTTTATTGTGCCGCCGGTGCAATGCTGATAATTAGTGTCCTACTGTTTACACAGCTACCAAGCACCAAACCCACAAGTGATATCAGTTATCCTCGGTTACTGGGCTCCCTAGGTAAGCTGTTTGTCCAACATGCATCGGTTCGGCTTTCGACCTTCACTCAAGGGTTGCTGGCAATGGGATTCAGCGCGTTCTGGACCACCCTCTCTTTAATGCTCAAAGATTCTCCACTTGAGCTTGGCTCGGGCATCGCCGGTTTGTTCGGTATTGCGGGTGCGATGGGTGTCTTAATGGCGCCTAAATTTGGCAAGCTATCGGATAGTATTGGCCCTCTGAGGCTGACGAAAATTGGCGCTATTTTGGTATTTTTCGCCTTTAGCGGCATGTTCGCTATTCATCAATTTCCGATAAGCTTTAGCGTCGAATTAGGATTATTAGTTTTATTAACCATAGTCTTTGACTTGGGGTTTCAGATGTCACTCATCTCCAACCAAGCGCTGATTTACGCAGCGGCCCCCGAAGCATTAAGTCGGGTGAACGCGATTTTAATTGTCGGGCTATTTATTGGCATGTCGCTCGGAAGTTTTATTGCCAGTTACCTGTATAGCGATACACACTGGAGTGGCGTTACATTATTTGCCGCAGGGTGTGGATTGCTGGCCCTGATTCTGCGTCTTGCACCTCGTCGCCACAGCGTTTTAACGTCTTCCTCTTAATCGACAGACAAAAAGCAGGCATCACTTTGCCTGCTTTATTCGTATTACCATAAAATCGAATTAACTTGAAAATACGTTAGCAATAAACGCCGCAGCGCGATCCGCGCCTTGCTGCGACACGGTATGCTCAAGCCCTTCTTCGTAGAGAGTGTCGACTTTGAGCCCGAGTTGCTTAAACGCCTGGGCACTGTTTTCACTCTCATGCCAGGAAATTACGCCATCACTTTTACCATGAACCAGTAGAAGTGGCGTTCCTGTGCGTGGCGTATAGGGCTCTACAGAGGCAAAGCGCCCAGAAAAAGCCACCGCACCAGCCACATTCAAACGACCACTTGCCAATACGTCCAGCGTCATGATGGAACCTTGGGAAAAGCCGACCAAAAGGACATGATCGTGCTCAAACGAAGCGCCATGCTCAGCCAAAACTTGGTTCAGTGTATTGTCAAAGTGCTCGCGCGCTTCAAGGACTCGTTGAGGTCGGTTTTGCTCACTGATCGCATTTAGGCTAAACCACTCAAACCCATCACCTCCTCCCGCAAAGGGAAAAGGCGCATTAGGCGCCGCGAAAATAACCTCGGGCATCTTGCTCTTCCAGTAATCGAGAATCGGCTCAAGATGGCTTCCTCGGCTACCGACTCCATGCAGAAAAATAACGATATTTTTTGCCATAATTTGCGCTCTCCTAAAGCCCGTAACGTGACATGTCTGGCCCTTCGGGCACAATACGAGTGGGATTTAATGCCTTGATCGCATAGTAACCGCGTTTAATGTGGTCGATATTCACGGTTTCCCGAATACCTGGCACGTCTAGCATGCGTTTTAAAAACAGATCGAGGTAATGATAATCACCAATTCGCTGTTTATTACATTTAAAAATGCCGTGATAAGCGACATCAAAACGCACTAACGTGACGAACAAACGAATATCCGCTTCAGTGAGCTGTGATCCCATCAAATAAGGGCGCTCATCACTCAAACGTTTTTCAAGCTCATCAAGTGTCTCAAACACATCCTCATACGCTTGTTCGTATGCAATTTGTGTGGTCGCAAAGCCCGCACGATACACACCATTATTCAACTTATCGTAAATACGTTTGGTTAAAGGCTCAAGTTCAGCGCTCAGTTGCTGTGGATATAAATCGTACTCTGAACTGGCCAACTCACCGAAACCAAAGTTAAACATACGAACGATGTCTGCCGATTCATTATTGACGATGGTTTGCGTCTTCTTGTCCCATAAAACGGGCACCGTCGCGCGGCCTGTAAAGTGAGGATCTACCTGAGTGTAGATTTGATGCATCCACGTTGCGTGATTGATTGGGTCGAGATCTGAACCAGGGTAGTCACCAAAATGCCAGCCCTCATCGAGTAACGCAGGTTCAACCACTGAAACCGAGATAATATTCTCCAAGCCTTTGAGTTTACGAGCAATCAATGTGCGCGAAGCCCAAGGGCAGATCAAGGCAACATACAGATGGTAGCGGTCAGCTTCCGCTTTAAAGCCACCTTCTCCGGTGATGCCCGGTGAACCATCTGGCGTAATCCAATTGCGAAACGAGGAAGTTTGACGCACAAATCCACCTTGTTTATCGGTGGCTTGCACAGGATCCCATTCTTTGGTCCAAACACCATTGACTAACATAATCTCTCTCCATTACTCGGCTGCGACAAAGAGACTTTAGCCTACTTCCATAATGATTATTATCCCCCGCTTTTGAGGATGTTTACTTCCATTATGGAAGAAATTACCATCCTGTATCCCACTCAGGCTGACCAGCAAAATGAGCGACTAAATAGTCGATTAAAATACGCGAGGTTTGGGCAAGATGTTTTGATGGGGGGTACAGTGCAAAAAGCCCGATGGGGTCAGGTTCAAAATCATTAAGTATGGTGACGAGCTGCCCATGCTTTAATGCTTGGCCCGCAACAAAACTCGGTAAGCGCGCTACGCCCAGCCCTTCACAAGCCGCTTGTAAGCACACCTCTGCATTGGAAAATTGCAATCTCCCATGCACGTTAACCTCGCACAATTCGCCATTTGAGTCCGCATAGGGCCAGTGATAGGGGCTTTCAAAATTAGTATCAATAATGCATTGATGATTTGGCAGATCCTGCCAGTGTTTTATACCCGCCGCGTAAGAAAGATAACTTGGCGCCGCCACCGTCACCACGCGAATATCACACAGCTTACGGGCAATTAAGCTGCTATCACGTAAAATACCAATACGCAGTGCTAAGTCATAACCTTCGTCGACAATACTCACAGGGCGATCAGCAAGATTGACATCCAGAGCGATGTGCGGATATTGCTGCGCAAAAGCAAGCAGCGGCGGTGTCAATTGATTACGACCAAAGCTCGACGGCACTGAGATGCGCAGTCGTCCAGACGGCTCCTTTGAAGCAGTACGAATTGAATCATTCAGCGCATCGAGATCTTCAATAATTGGCTTAATCCGCTGATAGTACGCATCGCCAACATCGGTGACGGTCACCGCCCGCGTACTGCGCTTAAACAGTTGCACGCCGAGTTCGTTTTCTAGTCGAGAAATCATCTTTGAAGCTTGTCCGCTACTGCTTCCCATGCGTTTCGCTGCGGCGGTAAAACTGCCCAACTCTTTGACCGCGATAAACATTCGGTCGCAATCTAACCTTTCCATGATTCCTCTTTATATCGCGGCTGACCTTGGGCGTGTATCGCGCCGGTAGCCGATTTTAGACACCTAAATCTCGAGGTATTTTACCCTTCTTCGTCATAAAACTTATTGAATAAATTCATTAAATGCGAATTTTCAGGAAAACTGGGTGCCATCTTTGGTATCATCACGCCAATTTTTCATACTCATTGTAAAGTGCAGGTCACTGGACTCCTTGTGCTTCACAATGAGCTTTACGTCGGGAGAACTTCATGAACCAGCGAGACATGGTTTATCGCCAAGCACATCGCGAGGCTATCTGGGCTATCGTTCTGGCACTCGGATATTTTGTTTGGTGGTATCTCAGCGCCTATCAATTTTCTGCGCCCGTTGAGGACACCAGTTTGCCAACCCTCTATTGGGGGATGCCATTATGGTTTTTACTGTCATGTATCATTGGGCCTGCGCTATTTACTGTGCTGTGTGGCTTGATGGTCAAATACCTCTATCGTGATCTTCCTCTCGACGACATTCAAGACGACTAAGCCTATGAACATTCAAATTCTGATACCGCTGGTACTGTACGTACTGGGCGTCTTTGCCGTGGCGTTTTTTACTCGTCGCCATCAGCAATCTGGAAAATTTTTAAGCGAGTACTTTGTTGGCAATCGCAGTATGGGTGGTTTTGTCTTGGCAATGACCCTCGCGGCCACCTACGCCAGTGCAAGTAGCTTTATTGGAGGCCCTGGCGCGGCTTATAAAATGGGCCTTGGCTGGGTATTATTGGCCATGATTCAACTGCCCGCCACTTGGCTCACGCTTGGGGTGCTGGGTAAAAAGTTTGCGATTGAAGCGCGTCGGCACAACGCTCTGACGTTAAACGACATTCTTTATGCACGCTTTAAGAATCGTAACGTGGTGATCTTTGCCTCGCTCGCCCTACTGCTGGCGTTTTTTGGCACGATGGTGGTTCAATTTGTTGGCGGTGCACGGCTATTGCAAACCGTCACAGGCTTACCGTATCAGGCGAGTTTATTGATTTTTGCATGTACCGTAGGTTTATATACCACCATTGGCGGCTTTCGCGCCGTCGTCCTCACTGACACTATTCAAGGTATTATGATGGTGATTGGTACGCTACTCCTGCTGTACGGCATTATTCATGTGGGCGGCGGTATCGGTGAACTGGTCACCAAAATGCACGCCATTGACCCCGCACTAGTGACCCCGTACGGCCCGAATCAATTTTTGAGTCAGCCATTTATGCTCAGCTTCTGGGTTTTGGTCTGCTTTGGGGTCATTGGACTTCCCCATGCTGCGGTGCGCTGTATGTCTTATAAAGACAGCCCTTCCTTACATAAAGGTATGGTCATCAGCACGGTTGTGATTGCTATATTAATGTTTGGCACACACACTGCGGGCGCTCTTGGGCGCGCGATTGTGCCCGATATCGATAGCCCAGACCAGATTATGCCAACGCTGATGATCACCGTGTTATCGCCTGTGGTCGCTGGCGTCTTTCTGGCGGGGCCGATGGCGGCTATCATGTCAACCATCGACTCATTATTGATCCAAGCTTCAGCAACATTACTGAAAGACTTATACATCAACTACATTAATCCACGGGCCGCTGAGCAGCACAAAGCCGACAGCAAACTCAACCGCCTCTCATTATGGATTACCGGGATTTTTGCCTTGCTGGTATTTTTTGCAGCAACCAACCCGCCGGAGATGATCATTTGGCTCAATCTCATGGCGCTAGGGGGGTTGCAGGCCGTATTCTTATGGCCATTAGTTCTTGGCTTGTATTGGAAAAGAGCCTCGGCGGCAGGCGCACTAAGCTCGATGGTTATTGGGCTTGGCTGCTACATTGTTTTAATGGTCACTAAGCCTGACATGGGCGGAGTGCACGCAATTGTTCCTACACTGATTACCGGTTTAGTCACCTTTGTGAGTGTCAGTTGGTGGAAACCAGCGCCGCGTCCCATTGAATCCAGATAGTGACCAAAAAAAGAGCATCCCCTAGGATGCTCTTTTTTATTCATCGGACGCGGTGTCAATCAGCGAAGAAATATTGATATTTAGCAACGGCGTGGGCCGGCGCTCGCCAGTAACAAACACATGTTGGCCGCTGTGGTCAAAACCAATCGCCTCAGCTTGCTTTAACGGCGGTAACTCAATGGTTTTCGGCGTGGAGTTCAGCACACTTAGCCAATCGTCTTCCACGCCATTGGTCGGAAAGTAAAAGGCATTACCATAAGTGAGCACCACAATCCCCGAGCCATCTGGCGCAATATCCATCGCGGTCGGCATCTTGGTATAATCCAAAAAATCCACAATGCGGTAATGACGCTCTTTGGGCATCGGCATGGGTTTCACTTCTCCCATACGTTTGGCTTTTGTCGCTCTTATCTTCTTCAGCGGTAAACGGTACAGCACAGGTGGGTCATTTCGTTTGGTGAGCAGTAAAATCTTGCCATGCTTTTCGTCCACCGCAACGGCTTCACAATCACGCGGGCCATCTTCATACATAAAGCGCATGACCCACTCTGGTTTAAGTTCGAACTTTTCACCTTTTTGATATTGGGAAAGATCCGGCTCCTCGATAAAATACAAATGGTATTGCCAGTGACTTTCAAAATTGTCACCCACATCCGCAATCATCAGGTAAGCTTTACCGTCCATTTCAAACGACGCCATGTCTTCCCAATCCAACCATTCCAAATCAATATCAGGAATCGTGACCGTTGCCAGACGCTCACCTTGTGGATTAATTGCATAGATTTCTGCGGCGTTACCACTGTCGTTATTCACCCACAAGACATTTTTATCTCGGCGTGAGCGCGTAAGGCCACTGGCCTCGTTAATGTGACTATCTTTGATGATAACCGATGTCATGCTGTCTGACTGATACGGCGGTTCATTGAACATACTGCACGATGAAAGCCAAAATAACCCAGCCAAAATCAGCATTGAATTGAAAAAGAACTTAAACGCTTTGCGCATTAATTGAGCTCACAAATAGACAAACAAACGAGGATAAGATCACACTTTATCAAATCATCGCGGTAGTACAACTGGGTGAGACGCGCTCTAACAAACTTCTCACACGATTCGCAGTTCTGAGCACCTGGCCCACAATGCTTAGCCAAAACAAAGTTTTGACCAGCGTGCAAGCCCTGCCGTCACCGACCCAAAGTAGCTACCGCTCACCACAGGCACGTCTGGAAGCAGTTGCTCTACGGCGCTACGTAAAATTGGTGAGCGCGCCGAACCGCCTGTCATATAGACGGCATCTGGTTTAACTCCGCCTTGAGCAAGCGCCTCTTCCACCAAGCTCATCATTTTTCGCTTTGGTGCATCAATCGCTTCTAACATCGCTTCGCGCTCAACCGTTAATGAGACTTGGTCGGACACAATATCCAGTTGCGTCGTCACTTGCGGATGCTCAGAAAGCGCAATTTTGATGTCTTCGGCATTTTTAACCACACGATGGCCCAGCGTTTCATGGTAGACCGTCAGTAAGCGCGCCAACTTTTCCGGTTGAGCCGCGTTTTTATACATGTGTTTGAGATCTTTCAAGTTCTCGCGCGCATAGAAGCTTTGCTGCGCCGTGACATCGTTAATCGCAATCGGGTTCCAAAATTGCGTCATTGGCATCTCAAGCCCTGAAAGGGTTTGGCTTTTGTACCCAAACGGATACATCAGCTGTTTAAACGCTAAGTGAATATCCAAATCGTTCCCGCCAACGCGTTGGCCACTATGCGCAATAAGGCTGGCTTGGCGCTGGTCTTTGTGGCGCCAAGTTGGCCCCATTTGAATCAAGGAACAGTCGGTTGTCCCACCGCCAATATCGACCACCAACACGGTTTTGTCTTGAGTTAAGGTGGACTCATATTCCAAGCCAGCAGCAACGGGCTCAAATTGAAACTCAATATGACGAAATCCCACGCGCCGGGCAGCGCTACGTAAAATCGCCTCAGCTTGACGGTTCGAATCCTCTCCGCCACGCCCTTGAAAGTTGATTGGTCTGCCGATGACCACATTTGCGCTATCAACGCCACTTAGTGCGATCTGCGATTTGATATTTGCCATCATCGCGCAGACCAGGTCCTCGAAAAATGCGAGCTGAATATCGTGCAGCCCCATCGCGCCAAGAAACGATTTTGGTGACTTCACATAGTACGTTTCTTGAGGATCACTCAAGTAAACATCCAGCGCCGCATGGCCAAAAGCCACGTCTTCAGCTTGAAGATCAATATCTTCTTCACGATTCAATGCTATCGAGCGACGAAGCAAACGTTCGCCGACCTCGCCATTTGGCTCAATATGTCGATGACGAAACAAATGCTCGGACACGCTGTCACGGGTTGGCGCAGCGAGCGTTGATGGGATATAGGCTTGGTCATTTTCAAGCGCCAGAAGCACTGGCGTTTGATCATCCATGTGAGCCACCGAACAATTTGCTGTTCCAAAATCAAAACCAATAGACATCGATGACTCCTGCGATCAAAAAAGGGTCGAGCATGCTACTCCATGAGTAAAACAATTACTACCTCTAATCAGATTGAATACACTGCAATTATTTCGCCAAATAGATTCAAAAGGGCCAAAGCCCTTCACTGACTATTCAATATCGCAATCCAACTCAATATCGCAATCCAACCTCGGCTAAGCTAATTGTTGGAGTTTACGTTCAATCCTAGGTTCGTCAGGCGCGATTTGCTGAGCCACTTCCAACAACTGCTTAGCATCTTGCGGATTCTGCTCTTGATGCTTTGAGGCGATATCAATAAGCGGCTGAATGTCGATACTGGTCTGATGTTCTTTGACGTGCGCTTTTTTCTCTTCTTTAAGTACTTTATGAGCGGTACTCAATAGCCCTAAACGGTGCGAAGAATCGGCGTTGGCGTGATTAAGGCGTTGATAATAATCTTCTTTTAAACGCAAGGTTTTGGTTTGATGGCGGAACTGAGCAATGTCGATGTGTTGGTTGCGAATAAAATCGACCGCGACCTGCTTATAAAATCCAAACTTGCTCAGGTAGGTTGCGTGAGTGCCATGCCCCATCCCAAAGACTCTGAGATGCGTAAGTTGGGCGTAGCGTTTCGCATGCGAGCGGTCAATATGATTGGTCGGATCATAAATAATGTAGCCCTTGGCATTCCCTAAATCTAAATCGTGGTAATCCCCTTCCCAGTCAAACTGCTGAGCTAAGTCAGTACTCGGGCGATCATCCCATGGCGCGATGGTTTTATTTTTGGTACTCACTGGATGGAACAATAGCACTTGATCTAACTGAAGCAATTTAGCAAAGGCGCCGACCGCAAAACCGCCACGGCTTAAGCCGTAGCCTAGACGCGATTCAAAGGGGGTTATCAAGGTGGCTAACTGCTCCAAAAAGAAAATTAAATTGCGACTACGAAACCAATTGCTTTTCCCCATATGTTGAAAAGCGATGATGTTGACGTTCTGCTTGGTGGCCAATCGATAGCCCCAAGGCGAGAAATTCGAATCTAAATCCTGTTTCTGTATATTGGTGCCGGCGGGTGAAAAGGTAAGCAGCAAGGGTTTATTGAGATCAACAAACTGATACTTAACGAATACATCATCAAGTAAATCCTCCCCGGACATAGGTAGCTGGCTTTGCTGCGCGTCTTTATCAAGCGCGAGCCACTCGTCCAGCCAATACAGTAACTTCATGAGTCCTCCATCTAAATTGCCGCAAAGCAATTGTGCTAATAATGTCGTGTGTTGTATGTCGTCCTCTTCATTGGCGATGAAGATTCACGGTCAGTCCTCTTGTAAAAACCGAACTTTGGCTTGTTGACGCAGTTCGCCAACATCAAGGGTTTGATGCTGAATAAACTGCGCGGCCAAATGGTTATAAAAGCCTAATTTATTTAAATCACTGGGGTCTACGCCATGCCCCATCCCCTCAACCTGTATGTGTGTAAGTTGAGAAAAGCGCTCCGCATGCCACCTATCGATGTCATTGGTCGGGTCATAAATGACATAACCTAAAGCCGAACCAAGGTTACGATCATGATAATCCCCACGCCAGTCAAACTGCTGGGCTAGCTCCGTGCTTGGCCTGTCATCCCATGGCACGAGATGTTTATTTTTTGTGCTAACCGGAGAAAACAGCAGAACATGGTCCAGCATGAGTAAATCGCTAAATGCCCCCACCGCAAAACCACCTCGGCTCAAGCCATACCCTAAACGACACTTAAAAGGAGTGAGTAAAGGCGACAACTGTTCGAGGAAGGCGATCAAACTCGGGCTACGAAACCAATTACTTTTACCCAGATGCTGAAAAGCAATGACGTTGACCTGCTGTTGCTGAGCGAAATGATACCCCCAAGGCTCAAAGTCCGGATGGAGGTCTTGTTGCTGAACATCACTGCCTGAAGGAGAAAAAATAAACAGTAACGGTTTATCGATATCCACAAGCTCATACTTGACAAAAACAGTATCAAGTAAGGCGTGTCCATAGTGAGGAAGTTGGGATTGCTGTTGCTGGCAGGACAGAGATAGCCATTCATTCAACCAGTACAGTAATTTCATTTATTCTCCCAATACAGCTTCGCGCAGCGCGGACTGTAACAGAAAAAGACATAGGATGATATTGATGGCCTAAAGATCAAACATTCAGGTCAACCATCATTAACAAAGGAAACGCGCGGAGATAAGTAGTCAAAAGCGATAATGAGCAACAGGCATTGATTTGCCCGAAAACCAGTGAAACTCGGCCTCGCGAGCTACGTACATCGGGACGCAATTACTGGGTGTCGGTTAACTACACGTTTTAAGCGCGAAGTACCCTCAAACCTGACAACCATCAATGGTAAAGTTAAAGGGCTCAACAGAGCCCTTTTTAACGTTTATTGACCGCTATCCGCGCGATTCACATAGTCAATAGGGACCCAATCATAACCATTCCCATCGCTGCGCAGATGTCCAATACCCGGAAACGCGAGATGCGGCCCGGCAACCAGTTCACCTTGTTTGGCGAATTCAGCAAACGCTTTGCTACGCACCGATTGCGCTTTAGACTGATTTTGGTCATAGATGATCGTGACCTTAGGATCGGCAAATTGCACCGAGGCAATATGGATGATGTCACCAATAAACGTGATGCTGTCATCTTGGCTATCTAAACGGTAAAACGCGGCCCCCGGAGTATGGCCCGGATGGACCGTGGCAGTGATCCCCGGTAAGACTTCTTGAGAGCCTTCAAAGGTTTTCACTTTTCCCGCATCAAGGTAAGGCTTGAGGGTCTTACGAGCACCGTCAAAGTAACCTTGGCCGTATGGCGAGTTTTTCATCTTTTCATCGTCAAAGAAGAAATCGATATCAGGCTTACCCACATAAACCGTTGCGTTGTTAAACGCAGGTTTACCGTCTTTAATCAAACCACCGGTATGGTCAGAATGTGAGTGGGTAATCAAGACATCCGTGATATCACCGGGTTTAATACCTAACGCAGCTAAATCGCTCATGACCTTTCCGCCCTTACCGGGACCAAACATCTGCCCTGCCCCGGTATCCACTAAAATGGTATGTTCAGGCATCTGAATGAGGTAGGCATTGATTGAGCCTTCAACGGGATTACTTTGAAAGTTGTACGCCAGTTGCTTATCGATTTCCTGTTGCGTGACGTTACGTAGCAAGTTTTTCGCATCTTGTGGCACCGTACCATCGTTTAACGCCGTGACTCGAACGTCACCGACTTGTACCGCGTAACCGCCCGCTTGTTGAGTAATCAGGTTCGGTTCGTACTTAGCGTAACTGAGCGGCGCTTGCGCCATCGCCGCCGCAAACAGAGCTGCACTGATGCAGCGAGAAATTTTTGTCATGACATAACTCCTTGTATACACGAGTATCACTGATTGTGAACCTTACCTTTGGATTTGCAAAGTCACGAATATGATGCTGATGATTAATTTCTCTGCATTGATTTTAAATCACGATGATGGTATCGCCTTGATGTGCTGACTCAGCGCTGTGACGACCATATTATGATCTTCTTCCTGGGGTAAACCCGATACAGTAATGACACCAATCAAACCGCTACCTTGGATCCGAATCGGAAACGCACCACCATGGGCACAATATTCACGAGGATCAATATGAGGCTGCGATTCAAATTCCCGATGCTTTGACGCATTGTATTGCCCTAGATAGTAAGAACTATGCCCATAACGCAGCACGGATTGACGCTTGCGACGAGCCCAATCTTGATTATCTCGACTTGTCCCTGCCATCGCGTAACTAAACAGAACTTGCTCAAAGGCGTAGATTTCTATCGTCACGGCAGCGCCACGTTCCTCTGCCGCGAGTTTTAGGGCACAGCCCAGTTGCCAGGCAATGTCATGATTAAACTGCGTAAGCTGCAACTCTGCCTCTTGAGCAAGCAGTTTGGTGAGCATATCGTTAGCCATCAATTCGCTTCCTCCACTTGTTTAACTGCGATGGTTTGGCCAAGACGCTGACTCTCCATCGCTAACTCAATCAGCTTAATGTTCCATAGCGCGTCTTCAGCACTGACTGGTGGCTGCCCGTTGCTACGAATGGCCTGCGCCATTTTTTGAAAGTAGTGCTGGTAACCACCGCGCTCAGTGGCAACAATTTCGCTATTTTCTGCGCGGTATAAACGCCCATAGCTATCAGACGTTTCGTCCGCCCATGATGAATCACTCGGAGCTACCCCATCAATTAAACGACCTTCTTGAGGATCGAGACCATATTTTTCGAAGCTGCCTTGCGTGCCTTTAAGCGTAAATCGCTTGTTTGGTCCTGCACTGAATAAGTCACCATGAACAATGGCAACATGGCTTGAGTAATGCAGCGTTACATCGAAATAGTCAACATTAGTTGAGCCTTCGCGCATCATCTTACATTGCGCTGTAACCGCCTCAGGGACACCAAATAATTCGAGAACTTGGTCGATTAAGTGCGAGCCTAAATCAAACAGAATACCTCCGCCGTCGGTAGCTTGTTCACGCCAGCGTTGACGTACTTGCGGGCGAAAGCGGTCAAAATGCGATTCAAAATGTCGAATCTCACCAATCTGTTGCTCTTGAATCAGCTTTTTCGCGGTTAAAAAATCGCCATCCCAACGACGATTGTGATACACACTCAACACTCGGTTATGTTTTTGAGCAAGGGCAATCAGTGCCTCTCCGTCTTCAACTCGAGTGACAAACGGCTTTTCAATGATCACATGTTTACCATTTTCAATGGCTTGTTTTGCTAACTCAAAATGCACGTCATTGGGCGCGGTAATAATCACTAATTCAGCGTCGGAGTGCGTCAGTAATTCCGACGCACTCGCGTAATGCTGCGCGCTTGGCCAGTCTGCAGCCACTGCATCACCGTTACTGGTGCTGATTGCAGCCAACTCAAACTCAGCCAGCGTATCGACAAAAGGAATATGGAAAGTTTTGGCGGAAAAGCCATAGCCAATAACCGCCGTTTTTATAGGAGCAACCGTCATAACACTTCATTCTCAGTTCGTTAAACACAACCTATCAGTTGTCATCTTGGTCACTTTAAGTGCAACACCTGATGTCAGTTAAGCGATTAGACTTACAACCACTTACCAATCGGCTATAACACTTAAATTTACCCATTATTTAATGTGACAAAAACCAAATATTGCACTGTTACTTACGCACATTCAAGCCAAACAAGGATTATTCGCCGCTTTAATGCGCTGTATTGTCATCATGCTTATAAGTGATTATACGCGAATACAAGTGTTTAATAATGGAGAATGAGGTAGACTGGCTTTCAACGTAGACGCTGAACACGCTGATGATATGACCCAAGAAGAACGTTTAATTGCGATTGAAGCACACATCAAAAGCCAAGGAAAAATTACCATTGAAGAGATTTGTCACACCTACGACATTTCCTACGATTCCGCTCGCCGTGATCTCGTTAAGCTCGCGGATTATCCGGGAATATTGAGAATTCGAGGCGGGGCGATCCTTGATGATAAAAAAGTCACGCTTTCCTACAAACAGCGCTCAAAAAACGATCCGGTGAAACAGTCACTGGCGGCTTATGGCGCTTCGTTGATTAAACAACATGACATCGTCTTCCTTGATGCGGGCACCACCTGCGCAGCCCTTGCACACTATCTTGATCTGCCTTCGAGCGTCATCACTAACTCACTGGAGAGTTTGAATGAGCTTAGTGACAAATCTCAGATTAAGAAGTGTATTCTCGGAGGGATGTTCGACGATTTTTCTCATGCGATTGTCGGCAATATCACCACTCAACAAATTGGGAAATACCAAGCCAATAAAGCCTTTATTGGCGTTAGTGCGCTCAGTGAAACCGGCATCACCACCGATTTAGAAACCGATGCCGAACTGAAACGGGCGATGGCCGCTCAGTCAACTCAAGTGATCTGCATTGCCGAAAGCAGTAAATTTAATACCCAATTAATGTTTCAATCTTGCTCATGGTCAGACATTGATTTTGTTGTTACCGATCAAAGACCACCTGAAAACCTCGCGATGCAGATGGAACGACATGGCGTGGAACTGATTGTTGTCGACGCCACTCAGCAAAGTAATGACCGTTAACTTGGGCAATAAAGGTCATGGTATGGCGCAAGAATCGACATATTCACCAAATAGCCAATCCTTTACAGTAGTTAGTAACGACTTAGTCGCTCTCCGCACTCAAGCGGAGAGCCCCCCTGTCAATGGAGCGATAGTAGTTATGCTAAAACGTATTCGAGCCAATTTATTGTTTGTTCTTGTCGCCATCAGTAACCCGCTTTGGGCGCAACCAGAATCACCGCCCCCAATGAAAACCATCGATGTCGATATTGCCGCTCATCAACTTCCCAAACGCGTTGAGCCACCAAAAACCTTTGAAGTGATGACATTAGTTGTCAAACTCGATGCTTCAGTGGAAATTGGTGAAAGTGACAGTGGCGTGAGGCGTTATGTCCCGATTACGGGCGGATACTTTCAAGGTAAAAATATCTCGGGTACGGTGCTTGCTGGCGGCGCTGATTGGCAACTGCAGCGGCCTGACGACGTGTTAGAAATTGATGCGTTGTACAGCATTCAAACCGAAGACGGACAAAACATCATCATCCATAATACCGGGCTTGCATCAAGAGATGCAGGGGCCGGCGAGTTTCCTTACATTAGAACCACACCAACCTTTAAGGCGCCTATCGGCCAATACGACTGGTTAAATAAACGGGTTTTTACCGGCACGATTACGCCGATAAAAGGCGCTAATGCGGTGGTGATTCGAGTCTTCCAAGTTGACTGATGAAGAGGGTACTGGCAGCAACAAGCAAAGAGAAATATCGCCAAGGCTCTAATCTCTCTTTGCTTATCGTGCGTTTTAAATGTTGTGAAGGTGGGCTAATCGTGTAGTTTTGCGCCTTTAAACACTTTATCCACCAGTTTCTTGTCACCAAACATTGCGATACCCACCAGCGGTAGCTGCGACGTCTCATATTGATATACCGTTTTCCGGTTCGCTTCATCGTGTCCAGATTGGAACATGTCATCAATAAAAATCGCCGTGTCCACTTGCTGGCGATTCGCTCGCTGAACAAAGGTCGATAACTTATCTCTGTTGGCTTTTAGTACGATGATCGGCTGAACGCAAAGCGGCAAATACCCCTGTCCAGACGCATCACAATAAGTTTGCCCTGTTGTCACTTGCGGAGTTTGGGTCACGCCTCCCGACAAAAAGCTCACAACATTCAACTTTTGCCACGTCGGTAGGTCATCAGCAACAACAATCGCAAATTTAGTATCAAATTGCATAACATTCCTTTTCATTTTCACTGTCAGAGTAAGTATAAAAATCTCGGAAAAAGGAAAATAGAATGAAATTGCGCTTTGCAGCGTTCACTGAACTTATCGCTTAAAAGCGTCTGGCTGATAAAAGTACTTGAAGTATTCGCTTTCCAGCTGCTGAAGATTAGGATTGGTCAAAGGAAACAACTGTCGTGCTTCAAGGGCTGCAAAATCGAGGCTTGCCCCATAAGCTTGGCGCCAAAGCGTTTGAATTGACCCATCTTGAAAAGCTTTCTTAAGTCCTTTGCTTACTCTCTCTAAAGCGAGCGTATTCGCTTTGTGAGTATAAAAAAATCGTGGCAGCGGATAGTAGAGAACAAACTGCTGATCAATCTCTATGCCGCTAAGAGACGCATGAGATTGATATTCTTGGTAAAGTTCATTGGCCCCGCGACAAAAAAGATCGACTCGATTGTTAGCCACCATCAGAAACAGCCCTTCATAACTGCTGTTTTCAAATACCTCAAACCCATTTGCGCGCAATATGCCAACGTCAGCCCAGCCTCTACCTTGCCCATGACGCAGCGCTTTAATATCACTCAGTTCAAGTTTTTCAGGCAGCTGCGCTTTAGCGGTTGGCGAAATGAAGCAGACTCGGTAACCCACAATACCAAGATCAATCGGAAAGCCGACAAAATTCATGGTTTGAGGCAAACTCTGTTCATAGCTAAGTTTGATAAAAAAGTTAGCCCGTTGGTTTTTTTCAACCAAGTGGATGGCTCGCGCATAATTCATCGGCCCACTAGGCTCAAGGCGAAACTCTCCATATTCATCAATGGTTTTTTCTAATGCTAGCTGAAGTACCGCCAAATCATAATCATACCGCTTGTCATTAACACTTTCCGCCGAGCGATAAGTGACAATCAAAGGTTCTTTGGGTTCTTTGCTATCGGTAACCGCAGGAAAGCAGACAACAACGCAACTTAACGCGCTTAAAAGCCAGTGATTGGACAATCGTAATGACGTGAATAATGACCACATACTCAAAGCCCGTTGATAAATGCTCTACACAAAGCGTACAACACTTTTAACTTTTGAGTGAAAAAGTCATTTGCCAACAGCACAAAGCAGAGTCACTCACGACGACAAGTCGCAATGAACATAATGTCTGACAGGGATAGAGTAAGAAATAGAAATCAAGGAAGCTATTACGGTCTGAGTAGGTTCTTCGCCGAGTGGCATAAATGTCGGTCGAAGAACGAATACTCAGAGAGACTAAAATCACAACCTATCGTTATTATCGTTCAAATGTGTAATTTCATTACGTAACGTCAATGACCGTGTTTGTGGTCGATTACGCCTGCTAGTTATCAAACGATTGAGGTTGTTGGTTGTGATTGACTTAGTTAACCCAGGTAAACGCCATAACTGCGGTGAATGTTGCGGCGACAGCCCAAAATGTCACGACCATAGCTAACTCGCGTGCTACTGTAGCGAATTTTGATTTACCTTCGTTGCGTGATGCTGGAACGCTAATACTTGCTGCTAATTGTGAACTCATGATCTAACCCTCATGTTGATTTATGTGTCCTTGGTCAAAATTATGGCAATAAGTGTGACCCAGGTCAACATAATCACGTAAGAAAATTACGATAAAGTTGAATAATTTGTTACAAGTTAGAATCACAAAATGGAATATTATGAAGGCGCGCTTTCCCCCACTTATCTTCTGGCTTTTATGATCTAAATCAATTTTCGCCATCACAGCTTCCGCCACCCTCAGTACCACCGACTTAGACGATTTTCCTCTATGCTCGAGCGTAATCGCATTTGACTTCCCCCTACTGAGTGCTTTTCAATAATGAGCGATATACGATTTAGATCGTTCACCCTATAAGATGTTCACTAGGAGACGCCATGGCTTTACTGTCCGATATTCCTTTCTCTCTTCTCGAGCTAGCACCTATCCGTGAAGGTTCGAGCGTTGGAGAAACGCTAAAGCAGAGCCTGCGTTATGCCCAACATGCTGACAAACTAGGATTTAATCGTTTCTGGTTTGCAGAGCACCACAACATGCCAGGTATTGCCAGCGCAGCAACGTCTGTACTGATAGGTCAAGTTGCTGCCGCGACAGAAAATATTCGTGTCGGCGCAGGGGGGATTATGCTACCAAACCACCCTCCTCTAGTGGTTGCAGAACAATTTGGTACACTTGAAAGCCTCTACCCTGGACGTATTGATCTTGGCCTTGGGCGGGCACCTGGCAGCGATCAAATCACTAGCCGAGCGCTCAATCGTGATGAGCGGCGAGCGGATAAATTTCCAGAAGAAGTGAGCGAGCTACAGCGTTTACTTGGCCCTTATCAAGGCAAACAACCCGTTCGCGCATTTCCTGGAGAAGGCTCGAACGTACCTATTTGGCTGTTGGGATCAAGCCTATTCAGTGCCCGCCTAGCAGCACGTAAAGGCCTGCCATATGTCTTTGCGGGGCATTTTGCTCCTCGCTTCCTCTACGATGCTATTGAGTTATATCGTCGAGAGTTTCAAGCATCTGACGTCCTTGATAAGCCTTATGTCATGGTCGGCTTGCCTTTGGTTGCCGCTGACAGCGACGAGCAAGCCGAGTATCTAGGAACAACATCGAAACAGCGGATTTTAGCTCTGATTCGTGGGCAAGAGCTGTGGATGAAACCGCCCGTTGAAAGCATGAGCGGCCTATGGAGTACACAAGAGCAAGAGTACATCGAACAAAACTTCCTGAGCTTGTCGGTGAGTGGCGGCCCTGCGACCATCCAACATCGTTTAGAGATGTTTGTCCGCGAACTCGGCGTCGATGAATTTATCTTTACTAACGATCTTTATGATCAGCAAGATAGACTGCATGCCCTTGAGATACTGGCCGAGCTCAAACAAGCAGACCTGTAGCGATATATCCGGTAAAAACGGGCCAAATGGCTCGTTTTTCTTTATCAGTGTCAGTAAGATAGGCGCATTGTTAAACGCCATAACGTATCGTGATGAAGACAACCCGCATTTTAATCTCAGACTCGACGGACCCTTGGTTCAACTTAGCCGTTGAAGACACTATTTTTCGCTCAATGCCTGCCAATCAACGTGTTCTGTTTTTATGGCGCAACGCCGATACCGTTGTTATTGGACGTGCGCAGAACCCTTGGCGCGAATGTAAAACCGATAAAATGGCTCAAGACAAGGTCAAACTGGCACGCAGGCAAACCGGAGGGGGGGCGGTGTTTCATGACCTTGGCAATACTAATTTCACGTTTATGGCGGGAAAACCAGAATATGATAAAAGTGTGTCAACCTCCATCGTGCTCAATGCACTCAGACGCATTGGTATTAACGGGGTCGAAAATGGTCGCAACGACTTAGTATTGGAAGAGCAAGACAGCATTAAGAAGTTCTCTGGTTCAGCGTATCGCGAGACCATCGATCGCGGCTTTCACCATGGCACCCTACTGCTTAGTGCTGACTTAAGCCGCTTGGCAGACTACCTAAATCCGGATCCGAAAAAGCTCCAAGCCAAAGGCATTACGTCGGTTAAATCACGAGTGATTAACCTGAATACCATCAAACCGGACATCACCCACCAAAACGTTTGCCAAGCGATGATCGCCGCTTACAGCGACTACTACCAGCAAGACGTCATTCCGGAAGTGATTTCACCTCAGCACTTTACCAACTTGCCCGGCTTTGAAGACAAATTTGCCCTGCAAAGCAGTTGGGACTGGAACTTTGGCCAAACACCGCCGTTTAACCATCGTCTCGATGAGCGCTTTAGTTGGGGGGGCGTTGATGTGTATCTTGATGTCGAAAAAGGCAGCATTCAACAAGCCACGATATTTACAGATGCGCTCGACCCGACCCCAATAGAAAAGCTCGCGGCCTCACTGCAAGGGCAAAGTTATCAACAGCATGCCATCAGTAATCGCTTTGATGACGTAATTAACGCTTACCCACAATACGCCACTTTACTCGATGAGGTAAAAGATTGGCTATTATCACAAATTGATTAACACCATCGATTCAATCTATACCGTAAGCGTCGTTTGACGCTTACTCCCCATCATAACAACCAAAGCACCAGGCATTACCACATCCCAAAGTAGCAATTAACCGGTAATTTATCGGCTTAACTCTGTTTTCAGACACACGCTTCATGGTACCTTGGCATTAAGGTGGTTATTCGTAACAAGGAACACAACACCCATGCAGCCTAGGCTCTCTTTGATCCATCAACTCGCCGCAATCAAAACACCCATTGTGATTCTCAACGGGCTTCCCGGGAGTGGAAAATCCGTCGTTTTAAAACAACTGGCCGATTATCTTGGCCAAGAGCTGCGCACCAGCTTACCGCAACCTGAGCAGCATTCTCTGGGGTGTGAATTGTTTTGGGATCCGGTGAGCGGCAGTTTTCAGCAACACTTTCAACAAGTGATTGACCAGCTTCCCGAACTCGAAGCGCGTGGTCAAACTCTGTATATGACAGCAAGTTGGGTTGGTGCCAACCAATGGCTGTCATCCGCTCTGCTTTATCAAAAAGTCAGCATTATCGAGCAGCACCAACTGTTTATGTCTGAATATGAAATTCAAACTTGGCACCCAAACCAAGATGCCACTGAGATCTGGCTACAAACAGCGGGGTGGCCCGTATTGGTGGCGAACTGGAATGACATCAAAGCCGAGCGGTTTCAAGACTCATGGTATGATTTCGTCCAAACTCGTATTCTGCCGCAGTTGCCGTTTCACCAACAGCAACTGCTGGTCGCGTTGGCATTTTGTCCAACGCTTAATCATAACAGCATCAATCACCAGCAACTTAATATTGAATCCGTGGCACCGCTGATCCAGCTCAATAGCCTCGGCGAAATGCGCCTTGGCGTCCCATACCTTCGCTCTGTTCTCCAGCGGATCGCTGGTAATGAGTTAAGGCTTTACCAAGGTGCGATGCGCTTAGTTTCAAAACATCATCACCTTGCAGGGCAGCGTATTGAAGCGATTCAAACCGCAGTTCAATCGAGCAATTTCGACCTCGCCATGCGTTGGTTCAAAGACAACGGTGGCGGGATGTACGGCTATTATCACGGGTATCAAGAACTGGAACAGGTGCTAAACCTCTTTCCCGAAATGATGCTAAAGCAAGAGTTGCAATTGGCGTGGGCAAAAATGTTGGCGCTTTTAAAATCCCATCAATCGATAGAGGCGCAGCACTTCATTGAGAGCTTACCTCTGGATAACCCGGTATGGCTCGATTCCCCTCAGCAAAGAGGCATCGTTAACCTGATAAAAAGTAAGCAAAAGGTCTATTTTTCTTCAACCACAGAGCAGTTGCAAGTTGACCGCCAGCAGGCGATAGAGAGCTCCTTTGCCGACCATCATGGCGCCCTGATGAGTTATTACAGTTCGACGTCTGTCAGTTACTCGAATCAAGGAGAATGGTTTCAAGCCGCGGTTTATCAAGACAAAGAACTGGCTCTGGCCAAGAAGTACGATATCCCCTACCTGATCTTTTACTGTTACTTCAATAAAGCGCGCTTCGACCTACGCATGGGTTACCCAACCAAAGCTCACGCTCACATTACACAAGCGGAACGGGCGCTAAATCGCGTGAGCTATCGACGCACCTTAAGTTACGAACATAACTTTATCGATTTAGCCAATGGTCTCTATTTGCTCATGAGCGGCCACATTCAGCCAGCGATATTGCAGTGGGAAAAGGTGGCGACATTGCGCAAGCATTCTGAAGTTTGGCCGGACTTTCTGATTCAGTTCCATTCATTTGGCCTGTTTACTCAATTATTTGAGCACTCGATGGACAACGCCTACCAGCTTCTCGATGAATTACATTATGAGTTTTTGGTTTGCTTTGCCGACGATAGTGGTCACACCCTGTTTACTTTGCTGCGAGTACTGATCTTGCAGCAGCAACAGCGCTGGGTTGATGGCCAAAAATACTTGGATAAATTGACCAATCACACAATGACGTCACCCCAAATCATTACGGGAAACTTACAAGAGCTATATCAATGGTTAACCCTGAGAAACCAAGTGGGTATGTTATGCATTCATCAACAAAAACGCGCGGCAACAATCACGGATAACCCCCTCTCTTCTTATCCTTGGATTGAAATCGCCAACCAACTTCAGATTATAAAACTCCGCTGGTTCAAACGTGAATATGCTCAGCTACAAGCGCCTCTTCAGGAACTGATCGTACGTTGTTATCGTCTCGATTTATGGTTTCCAGCGTTGTTAGAAAGCGATTGGTTTCACGCTGCGACACAATGGCTTTGGAAAAAAGACAAACACCGTCATGTGAATACCCCATTAGAAGCAGCGGTCAAAGCATGGCAACAACGTCATCAAGCCTTGAACAGTAATGTCGAGATAGAAGAATTGAGCGCCAAACAATTACAAATTGTTCAACGGTTAGCAGAAGGATTATCAAATAAACAAATCGCTCAGTATTGTGGTATTAGCGAGAGTACCGTGAAGTTCCATCTTAAAAACTTGTTTAAACAGCACCAAATAAAAAACCGCCAGGCCTTATTGGCGCTGGCGAAATCCAAAAACTGGATCAAATAACAGGAAAGGAATAATTTGAAGTAACGGTGAATGTTTCAGCCCACAACTAGCCTCTTGACCATTCACCGTGGCTCAATTAAGAGCCTAACTTCTCGCCATAACGCTTACTTGCGGTTAGGACGACACAACCAGTTATACTTAGAAAAGTCATAGTAAAACCCTTGGATGGGCACGTACTGCATGTCCGTCAAACAGTCATTGATGACCATGCGGTAACGTGTGGTTTGCAGGAACGCATCAACTTGGTTATCCACCAAGTAACGCTGAATCTTTTTGTAGATAGCATTACGTTTGTCACTATCGAGTTCTTCACTCGCCTGAGTGATCCACTGATCGACTTGCTGGTCATTAAGCCACGACATAGAAGCCCATGATCCTGCCGATTGAGACGAATACTGGTTATAAAATACCGACAGGGGTGACGAATAGGTCGGCCCAAAGAAAATTTGGTTGACGTTAGGTGTCGTCTCCGGTTTGGCTGCAATCTCAGTAATTCGGCTCCAAGGGTCGGCTTGTAGCTTGACGTCAAAACCAATGCTTTGCAGGTTAGCTTGCATCATCAAAGAGATTTCCTCTTCATACGCAGAGCCCGCCACATAACCCAGAGTGAGCGGAATGCGTCCCCCTGCATATTTTGATTGCTTGACGTAGTCAGCCGCTTTGGCAAGGTCCATATGCGGCGCTTCAAGCTCATCTAAAAATGCATCCTTAAACAGCGCCGCTAATGGGCCTGACATGGGATCACCGGGGTGTAACTCGCTGTTGACCAAGTCATAATCAATAGACAGCGCAATCGCCTTACGAATGTTCACATCATCTGTCGGCGCTAACTGATTATTGAATTTGATGTAATAGCCCGTTGCCGTGCCCATGTTTTGAATATGGTAACCATCAATTTTGTCGATGGCGGCAAGGGTTTCATTGGCTTGATAAATACTGCTGAAGTCCAATTCACCCTTGTTAGCTAAGGCTTTGATCGTCGATTCATCTTTGGTGATCAACACGCGTACTTTTTCAAGCGGATTCTCAGGGAACCCCGCAAAGTAGTCATGGTTGCGCTGTAAAATGACTCGGCTACCACGTTGCCACTGGCTGAGTTCATACGGGCCTGAACCCAGAGGATGACTGGCAAGGTAAGTCTCTGACCACTCACCGCCTTCACTGTGCTCCTGCGCAACGTCTTTGTCGATCACAAATAGCAGTGGCGTCATCGCCAGAAAAGCTGACGAAGACGTTTTGAGCTTAAATTCAACAGTATGCTTATCAATGGCGCTGACACCATCGGCATCCAGAAAAGGAGTGAAGAAGCTAGACGGCCCCTGATTTATCGTCATTAAACGCTGAACAGAGTACACAACATCTTCCGCTTCAATGGGGTTGCCATTTTGGAATGTGGCATCTTCGCGCAGATGAAAGGTAAAGGTTTTGCCATCTTCGCTGGCTTGCCAATCTTTCGCCAGTAACGGTTTAATCGCCCCTGTCGAATCTGCGGTCGTTAAACCGTCATACAGGTTCACCGCCATCAAGTATTCGGTGTAATCGCTGATTTTCGCGGGATCAATCGTGCCGACAATCTGAATCACGTTGAGCGTTGCGGTTAAATCATCGTAGTTTTCGGCCAGTGCAGGCTGTGCCAACATCAGACCCGACATCAATGTCACAAGAGGTTTATAGTTCATAATACAATTCCCTTTTGATTAAACTTGTTCAAATGGTTGGTAAATCACATCGGAATAACCAAATGCTTTTGGCCCAACCACTTCCAGCGCACGGCTTGAGCGCAATAGCGGATGACAAGGAATACCCAGTACCGCCACTTTTTGCCCGTAGCGCAAAACTTCCGTGGTAATCGCATGCCCCGTTTCAATATCTAAAATGATGATAAGATCCGGCACGCTGCATTTGACTTCACCACCAATGCGGAAAATCAAATTTTCGTTTTGAATATCGACACTGGCTTGCTGGCCATTAAACGTCGCAATGCCCTCCAGCGATAAATTGCCGCGAGTGAAACCTGCCGCCATCTTGCGCTCTAAATCGACGATCTTCCCTTCAAACAGAACTTGACCGTTTTCTTGACGACAAATCTGTTCAATTGGGTTCACATTGGCTTTATTCGCCTCCAGAACAGCGCGCCCCAAGTTACGGGCTTGTGTTACCGTACCTGGCACCGCATATTGCTTAACAAAGCGACCACTCATCGGTGCTTCAACCATTCCGGCTCCCGCGCCCATTTGAACCACGCAGCTGCGAGCCAACCGTTCAAGCCAAAATTCATCGACTAAGTGTTTAAAGATTACTGTATTGCCATGGGCATCAGACATGGCCGCCGGCATGCTGCAATGACCGTAAATACTAAAGGTGGTCATCTGCATTTCAGGAAAAGCACGGCCCATACCATCACCGTCCACCAGCGGTAAATCCATGTGCGCAGCGATGGCTGCAGGGCGAATTCCATTCGCTCCGCCGATTTCAACCGCAATGATCGCATCAACTTTACGACCCACTTCTTCTTCAAGTGCTTGAATCGCTCGCACGATCTCTCGGCCTTCACAAATTTTTTCCATCGACACCGCCGGAGCACCTATATTGCCAACGGAAATCACTAAGGCATCATCATCTAATTCGCCAAGACTCACGAGTCTCACTTTCGCACCTTGACGCATTTCTGCCAAAGCATGTAACTTGCCGTAGTAAGGGTTGCCACCGCCTCCAGTGCCCAAAATCCCAGCGCCGATCTCAATCGCTTCGATATCTTTTTCTGTTAATTCTTGCATCTTAAAACTCCAATTCACCGACGACTTTGACTCGAATGCGCGTTGCATTACCCGGCAGATAAGCTAGCGGAACATCTTCTTGATCAACCAAGGAAATCGTCTCGGCTTTCGCTCCCGCTTCAATCGCTTTGTCACTTGCAGCTTGCTTGGCGTGCTCTAACGCTTGCTCGCGGGAGATATCAGCGAGGCTAAAAATGCGGTCGACTTCACCACTCACTTGAGCAATGGCAGCGCCGACGGCGTTAGCGACAGAAAAATGATTAGGACGAATAGTGTCGAGGTCACCAATTTGTTCCGCGGCAAGCACAGAACCTCCCCCGACAACAATCACCGGGATTTTGGCTGCCGATAAGCGGTTCTTTTCAACCACATCCACAATAATCTCATCAATGATGCCTAGAGATTCCATGACTTTATTGGCATCTAGGTCAGCGACATGACTTGCCTCACCAACTTGCGCACGACCGCTTGCCACCGCAATATCCGTCGCGGTCAGTTCTTGTCCACCAAACACCCAAGCCCGTTCACTGATTTGGTAACCGACACTATCAGGGCCGATGGTGATGCCATTCGCGCTGTCTCGAACCAGACTTCCCCCCCCCAGGCCAACGCTGACCATATCAGGCATGCGAAAGTTGGTGCGCACGCCGCCAACATTGACAGACATTGCCGCTTGGCGTGGAAATCCTTGCTGTACCAGCCCCACATCGGTGGTCGTTCCGCCAATATCGACCACAATTGCGTCTTGCTCTCCGGATAGGAATACCGCGCCGCGCATCGAGTTGGTTGGGCCACTGGCAAAGGTCAAAACCGGGTAACGCTCAACGAAATCCGCGCTCATCAAGGTGCCATCATTTTGGGTAATGAAAAACGGACAACTCAAGCCACATACCGACAGAGCTTGACCAAAGGCAGTCACTGTTTTGCGGCTAAGTTGACGCAAACTCGCATTTAAGATCGCTGCGTTTTCACGCTCCAGAAGTCCAATACGTCCAACTTCGCACGACAACACCACATCACACTCAGGATGAAGCTCATTAATTAAGGTGCGTACACGATATTCCGTATCATCGTTAACCGGGCTAAATACGCAGCTAATCGCTACTGCATTGACTTGGTTGTGCTTTAACTCCAGCGCAATTTGACGAATGTGTTGTTCATCGAGCGGGTTAATCAATCGCCCGTCAAACTCATAGCCACCTTTGACTAAGTAGCAACCGCCATCAACCATGGTCTGAATATCTTGCGGCCAATCAGAAAACGGAGGCACACTGAGCGTCGCAGGCAAACACACTCGAATCACTGCGGTTTTTTGCAGATGCTTACGTTCCACGACCGCATTGGTAAAATGGGTAGTCCCAATCATGACCGCACTGATCGCTTGGCTATCAATACCCGAGGCTTTCAATACTGCGTTGAGCGCGTTTTCGATCCCAGAGGTGACATCCGAGGTCGTTGGCTGTTTGGTCGCCGCTAAAACCGTATCATTTTGCATGATGACCGCATCCGTATTGGTGCCGCCAACATCAATTCCTATCCGATAATTGGATTTCATCGTAACTCCTTGTTCTTATGCTGATTGCAACACCGCTTGCGCATCAGCATCACTTAAATACGGTTTATGACGTTCTTCATCTTCACTGATCACTGGAATGGCGCGAATCAAGGCTCGTGTGTAGTTATGCGTCGGCTCAGCAAACAGAGCTTGAGTTTCCCCGACTTCCAGCAACTCGCCGCGATACATCACAGCAACGCGATTACAGAAATGGCGCATTAAGCTCAGGTCGTGGGAGATAAATAGATACGTTAAGCCCAGATCGCGTTGAAGCTTTTTCAAAAGCTCGATAACACTTTTTTGCACAGAGACGTCCAATGCAGACGTGGGTTCATCCAGCACCATGATGGTCGGATTCGCCGCCAGCGCACGTGCGATAGCCACACGCTGCTTTTGCCCGCCAGACAAGCTTGATGGGTACATCTGCGCGTACTCTTCAGGCAGCTCTACCAGATCAAGCAGCCGTTTTATCTCCTGCGCGCGGCGTTTTGAATTGCCAATAAACTGCAATGGTACGGCCAGCGTTTGAGCGATCGTACGTCTAGGATTCAATGACGCCGCCGGGTTTTGATGCACCATTTGAATACTGTGGCGGTTGGCTTTGTCCGCACGCCAGGTTGCCAATGGCTTAGATTCAACCATGATGTTGCCATCACTGCTGTCGATAATGCCCATCAACATTCTTGCCAATGTCGTCTTACCTGAGCCAGACTCCCCCGCTAGACCAAAACTGTCGCCGCGATGGATTGTCAGGTTGAGCGGCTTAACCGCATTCACCGACTGAGTGACTCGACCACGCCAATCCTTTTTGCCGTGAAATGTTTTACTGGTTTCAACAAAATGCACCAATGTTTGCGGCTTAGAGTCGCGTTGAGATGGCTGCTCATCACTGTATAAGCGTGGGACGGAATCAAACAACCTTTGAGTGTAAGAGTGCTGAGCTGATTGAAAAATCGTGTCAACATAACCGTGCTCGACGATGCGTCCATGCTGCATTACATAAACGCGATCCGCCGTTTTTCTTACCACACCTAGGTTATGGGTAATCATCAACAGAGCAAGTTGTTCCTCTTTCACCAGTTGATTGATTAATTTGATAATTTCATCTTGGGTGGTGACATCCAGCGCGGTGCCCGGTTCATCCGCAATCAGTAATTTAGTTGGGTGCAGCAGCGCCATTGCAATCAATACTCGCTGACGCATGCCACCCGATAATTGCCAAGGATAGGCGTGATAAACGCGCTCCACGTCCGGTAGTTTGACTTTTTCAAGAACGCGACAAATATGTGCTTTACGTTGCGCTTTGCTGCGGCGAACGCCAGTGGTCCGTTCCACAAACTGCATGATGTCATTGAGATGGGTACTGATTTTAAACACCGGATTAAATGACGTTTGCGGGTCTTGCTGAATCATAGACATCACCGTGCCTTTCAGCCCTTCACGCTGATTCACTGCCATATTCAGCAGGGATTGCCCTTCAACGTGGATGTCCCCGCCCAGGATCTGAATTTGACCCTCGTTGAGTGTCCCCATTAACATTTTACTGGTGACACTTTTCCCTGAGCCAGATTCACCAATTAAGGCAACCCGCTCTCCGGGATAAATCTCCATCGATAGATGATGCAAGACTTGACGAGTACCGCCATACACGCGAAACGCCAAACTAAAATCATTAATTTCAACTAAAGGCTGCATACTACTTATACCTCTACATCAAAAAAGTCGCGTAGGCCGTCGCCCAATAAGTTAAACCCGAGAATGGCGTATAAAATCGCAAGGCCAGGCATAATCGCTTCCCACCAGTATTCGGGAAGGTAACTCGCCCCCGTCGAAACCATGGTACCGAGATCCGGCGTTGGCGGTTGAACGCCTAGCCCTAGAAAGCTCAAGGTTGCGCCGAACAAAATAACGAACCCAGCATCCAGCGTCGTTTTCACACTAATGGCGGCAACGCAGTTCGGCAGAATTTCTTTGACGACAATATGCCAATGGCTCGCACCAGATAAACGTGCGGCTTCGATAAAATCTTCGGTGACAATACTTTTGGCTAAGCGGTAGACTAATCGGCAGTGCCAGTTCCACCATAGGCTAGCGATGGCAATCATGGCGTTGGTTAAATTTGGTTCCAAAATAGAGGTAATAGCCAGTGCCAGTGCCAGAGGCGGAACCGCAAGTAACATATCGTTAAAGCGCATAATCAGCTGCTCAACCCAGCCACCGGCATAAGCAGCGACAATCCCTAGCAGCACCCCAACCGGAACCGAAAGCGCGAGAACCCCAACGACCAAACTAAGAGAGATGCGATAACCATAAATGACGCGCGTTAAGATGTCGCGGCCGATGTTGTCGGTTCCCATCCAGTAGCTAAAATCAGGGGCCGAGTGACGATCACGAAAGTTAACAAAACTGCCGGCATGTTCAGGGTATGGCGCGATCAGCGGCGCGAATATCGCCATTAAAATCACACTAGCGACGATGGTTAAACCAATCACTGCGGTTGGGTTTCGGCTAAATCGATACCACGCCTTACCGAAGTTAGAGTACTGTTTGTTCGCACTTGATGGCGTAAATTCTTGCGCGCCGTGAGGTAGATAAGAACGGTGTTTGGTTATCATATTACGCTCCTTTTAGCTTAACGCGAGGGTCAACAAGACCAATGACAAAGTCGATCATTAAGTTGGCGACAATGAAGAACACCCCAGAAACCAGCACCACGCCAATCACAGCATTAAAGTCTTTGTGCAAAATGGACCGCACACCATAACTGGCGACGCCTGGCCAAGAAAAGACCATCTCAACGACAAAGGCGTTACCAATCAGCGAAGCGAACTCGAGGCCTAAAATAGTGAGTGGTGCTGAGGCACTCAGACGGAGCAAATATTTAAAATTGACCACCCGCTTGGAGACACCACATGCCCGCAGAGTCTCAACATGGTCTCGGTGACTAAACTCAATCATTGAGGAACGAGTAATGCGCATTACTTGGCCAATCCCAGCAGCCGATAACGCTATCGCAGGCAGCAAAATATGTTGTAAGGCATCGATAAACACATCAAAACGGCCTTGCAGAACACTATCAATAAGCAGTAAGCCGGAAAAATCCGCAGAGAATGTCAATGAGGATGACAAACGCTCGGTGACCGGTAAGCCAAACCAACCGAGGCTTGCGATTAACTGCAAAACCAGCGCCAGTAAAAAGGACGGGGTGACCACCCCGACTAAAGAAAAAATACGCGACAGTTGATCAAACCAGCCGTTTGGACGATACGCGGCAACAATCCCCAAAGGCATACCAATCAACGCGGTAAACATCACCGCAACCAACACTAACTCAAGGGTGGCGGGTAGCGCTTGTGTGATATCGAGAAGAACGGGTTGATTGGTGATGGTTGACTCTCCCATATCACCGCGAAACACATTCATCATGTAATCAAAATATTGGATAAGCAGTGAATGGTCTAAGCCCATTTTAAGTCGTAACGCTTCTACCTGCTCCGGCGTTGCAAGTGGTCCTAGCGCGATTCGAGCAGGATCCCCAGGAATAAGGCGGGCAACGACAAAGATGATCACCGACAATCCCACCAACACCAATAACAAGCGACTCAAGCGTAACCAAAGGTAGTAGACTTGATTCATATATTCTTCCCTGAACTATGTGCGTGTCTGTTGCTTTTAAATCATCACATTCAGCACTGGGCGACAACCAAGCGAAAGAGTAGTTTTGTTAATACATCAGGTAGCTACCGAGTGAAAAAAGGGCTAATTCGCCATGAAACACCACCAGGAAATACCGATAAAACGGTGATAACCATACTCAACTTGCAGAAAAACTAGCCAAGTAAATGGTTAACCTCAGAAAAAAAAGGTGAGATAGTAGATGAGGCAGCATTGACTGCATCACCATGACTGACAGGGAGATTAAAAGACATGGAATACGGCGCAGGCGTCCAGTTAAGCCCGATAGCGGCACAGCTCAAAGAGTCCTCAATTCGAACCATCGCCAATTTTGGTATGACTCAACCTGATGTTACGCCACTTTGGTTTGGGGAGTCGGATATTCCAACCCCTGAGTTTATTCGCCAAGCCGCCAGTGACAGCCTGAGCCAAGGTGACACTCGTTATACGCCAAACAATGGTGCACCAGCACTTCGCCGCGCTTTGGCCGATTATCAACGTCGTCTCTATCACACCCCATTTGATGAAAACAACATTGTGGTCACCGTTTCAGGCACCAATGCGATTATGTTGGCCGCGCAAACGTGTATTAGCGCTGGCGACAAAGTGGTGGTGATCACACCTGTCTTCCCGACGCTATTTGCCGTCCCTGAACTGCTTGGCGCTGAGGTGGTTCAGCATCCACTAATTCAGGTGGATAATCGCTTTGAACTCGACTTAGACGCGTTGTTTAGCCAAGCCAAAGACGCAAAAGCAATCATCATTAACAGCCCTGCCAATCCAACAGGTTGGTGTGCCAGCCAACAGGAAGTCGAGGCAATTTGCCAATTTGCTCGCACCCATCATGTTTGGATCATTGCCGATGAGGTCTATGCGCGCCACACCTATGAAGCTGAAAGTGCCCCGTCGTTTTGTCAGTTCATGAAAGAGTCTGACCCCATCATTGTGTGTAACAGTTTCTCAAAAGCGTGGAGTATGACCGGTTGGCGACTTGGCTGGCTAACACTGCCGAAATCCATCACACCAACCGTCACTAAGTTGATTGAATATAATGTTTCGTGTGCGCCTGGATTTGTTCAAGCTGGCGGGCTGGCAGCCGTCACTCAAGGCGAATCCTTTATTGAACAAAGCCGTGAACGGTACACTCAAGCGAGGGCGTTAGTCCTCAAGTGGTTGAGTGATATTCCGGGCACAACTTTATATGACATGCCAGCGACCTTTTATGCCTTTCTAAAAATTGAAGGACTGGGTGACAATAGCCAGCCCTATATTTTGCAAATGATTGAAAAATCGAAAGTAGGTGTCGCTCCAGGCGAGGCCTTTGGTCAAGGCGGCGAAGGGCACCTTCGTATCTGCTATGGTTGCGATCTCAAGCGGCTTAACCAAGCACTAAGTCAACTTCGTATGTACTTAATCGCCCATCCATGCCGTAACAATGAGGATGAAAGTGCGATTTTAAAATGAGATGAGTAATGACGAAACCATTTTGTGATCAGTGTTTTAGGGAACAGTGGCATGTAAATTGACCTTCTATTACCGGTTGAACTACTCTATAGACTAGTCAGTTCGTTCAACAGGTATAAACTTTGGCTTTAACAACAAAATGGTTTGGCCTCCTATCAAACACCCGCGCGTCAGTCACACTTAGTCAAACGCTAGCATTAGTCGTATTGCTGCTATCCGGGACGAGCGTTGCTGGCTACTTACTCGAATTAGACGCGCTGTACCGCCCCATAGCAAATGGTCCTGCAACCAATCCCCTGACCGCGGTGGTTGGCGTGTTACTCGCGATCTGTTTATTTAGCTCAATCAAAAAGCAGCCTCTGCTGGTTATGCTTTGTGCGTACATCAGTTTATTATTGGTGAGCATTCGCATTGTTGACGTCCTCTTTTTCACCAATAATGCGAAGCTTCTGACTCTATTTATTCACGATTACACCATCGAGGATCAACAGGGGCAAACCAATATTATGGGGTTAAACACGGCCCTAATGCTTGAAGCGGTTGCCATTGCTACTTTGTGTCGCCTCTATCGATTTCGAATTGCCTCTCAATTACTCAGTTTTAGCGCGTTGTCGATACCGATGACAGCCATTACCGGTTATGCCTACGGAGTACCGTCCCTGTTTGGAGAGATGTCGTTTATTACCACTACCTTAGGGATTATCCTCTCACTCAGTGCACTTTTGGCCAATGCTAATCAGGGCATCGTTCGTGTGTTACTCTCTTCTCATATCGCGAGTCGAGTTGCTCGAGCTCAAATGGTGGGCAGTTACTTATTTGCGTTTATATTGGGTCTGCTGGTTGTTCAATCATTCATGCACTCCCCTATTAAGAGTTTGATCAGTGCTTTTGTTGTTGCGGTGAGTTGGTTTGTCATCGCTTTAATCGGTATTGGCGTATTAATTCAAGATCGCGCCGATCGTAAGCGCCGCCTTACCGAACGTAAACAGCGGCAATCAGAGAACAAAGATCGGTTAACTCAACTGCTTAGCCGGGCGGCATTTAGCCGCAAACTACAAACTGCAGTAACACGGCAGCGTCGCTATCAACACGCTTTGTGCTTTCTGGTGATCGACATAGATCACTTCGCCATTTTTAATCAAAAACTGGGGCGTCAAACCGGAAATGAACTGCGAAAACGCATCGCGAAAACTCTTAAGACAAACTGCCGAGAAACCGACATTTTATGTCGTTACGGCAGCGAAGAATTCGCACTACTTATTGAAGTAAAGACACCAAATGGTGCATTAGTGTTAGCAGAAAAGCTTCGAGCTGCTATTGAAGCGCTTCAAATCGAAGGCGTCACCGAGGCCTACGGCGCCGTTACTGTCTCGATTGGCTGCGCCACACTGAGCAATGCCATCAGTGCGGAGACAGCACTGTCAAATGCAGAGAAAGCCATGCACAACGCGAAGTGTTCAGGCCGAAACCAAGTGGTCGCTTATGATGCCTATTGTTAAACTTTCGACAGCGCGTTGCCACCGATGAGCGATGGCTGACCCGACGTAAGCCATAACCATATTCAAACGCTAATAGGCTTTTGAGTTGGTAACGTTGAGCGCCGCTGGCGAAACGCCAACCAACCGTTGAGCGCCAAACACAGTACAGCCAACCAAATAGGAATAAACGTTAGCCAATCCCCATCGCTAAACGACTCGCCCAGCATCAATGCTACCCAAAACAGCAACACAGGCTCTACGTAGCCGAGCATACCAAATAATGACATTGGCAAGCGGTGGCTGGCGGCCAAAAAACTCAGTAATGCAAAACTGCCTAATAGTCCTAAGCCAGCAATCGTGATCCAAGCATGCCAACCTAAGGTGTCATAATAGCTCCAATTCCAGTTCTTCTGACTGAGTACACCGAGCGCGATCGGCATCATAAACAGATGTTCCGCTAACATACCGTGCAGAGCATTCAGCCCGAGTTTGCGCTTAAGAACGAAATAAGGAGGATACCCCAACATAACCAACAGCGAGACCCAAGATAATCCGCCATTTAGCGTCAATTCTGCGGCTACGCCAATACAAGCCAACGCCAAGGCAATAATTTGCAGACGAGACAAGTTTTCCCCAAAGACGAACCGCCCCGTGATGACCATCGATAGCGGCATAAGAAAATAGCCCATCGCCAGCGCTTGACCCTGATGATTCATTGGCGCCCAACCAAATAACCAAACCTGCACCATCATTAATAAACTGCATGCTACGAGGATGATTAACTGGGTGCGATGGTCAAGAATCTGTTTGAGTTGTCGAATAAACACTCGTCCTTGTTTTAAGCACAAAAGCGACAAGGTTAAGATCACAAGCGTTCCGAGCGTACGCCATCCAGCCACCGCAAATCCATCTAAGGGAGGCAAAAATACACTGTAGTAACATAAGCTCGCAAATAACACAGAGGCGAGAAGACTAAATAGAACGCCAATAATCAACGGTAACTCCTTATCCGTTCATCCTCTAATTCCTAGGGGCTTCCCTAAGGGACTAGTACGAAAAGCATCGACATGCAATAACCAAACCGACTATTTATGTCGTTTTACAAAATCAATAAAGACCGAGATGAGTCACTACAAAAATCCAACAAAGGCCGCACTTTATACTAATTATCATTATTTCATTTCACTAAAAACGTGCAGCCTAACCTTTTTGGTGCTTAGCTTTGTGATTGAAACTGTAAAAAAGGGTTAGCTTTTACGCTAACCCTTTAACAATAAGTGTGATGACCATCATACCACTTAGTTTTTCATCGCCCATGCTCGAAACGATTTCCCTTTAAGCTTACCTTCGCTAAGAATACGCGCCGCCTGTTTCACAACGCGTCGCTGCACCGCAACATAAGACCAGATATCTTGAATTTGAATTTTGCCGACGTCACTGCCCGCAATTACTTTACCTGCAGTCAATGCTCCCAAAATATCACCAGGCCGCAGCTTGTGTTTCTTACCCCCTTCGATACGAATACACGCCATCTCAGCAACCAACGGCGCTGTATCGACACTGCCTTCATTCGGCAATGTACTCATCGATTGTGGACCGAAACGATCTTCAAGTAGAGCCAAACGCATGCCATCATTGTGCCCAACCAGACTGGCGGCAATGCCTTGTGAACCAGCGCGTCCCGTACGCCCAACACGATGAACATGCACTTCAGGTTCATGCGCCATATCGTAGTTAATCACAAGATCCAACGCATCAATATCCAAACCTCGCGCAGCCACGTCCGTCGCCACTAGGATAGAAATACTTTTTAATGCAAACTGTACCAAGGCTTGGTCACGCTGACGCTGGTCCAAATCACCGTGCAGCGCTTTGACGCTAAAGCCCTGGTGTTCTAACTCATCAGCAACATCTTGTGCTTCACGCTTGGTGTTACAAAAGATGACCGCACTTTGCGGGCGATGCTTTAGCAATAGCAATCGCGTTGCTTGGCGACGACTGTCTGCGTCGGTAACCGCATAGAAGCGCTGGGTAATACTGAGATTATCGTGCTTATCTTTAAGCTGGACGTTAACTGGCTCTTTCATCATTGCGCGCGCAAGCTCGGCAATGGGTTCCGGGAAAGTCGCGCTAAACAGTAGGCTTTGACGCTCAACAGGCATAAATTGACTGATTTGCTCAAGGTCACGACTGAAGCCCATTTCCAACATACGATCCGCTTCATCAAGCACAAGTTGGTTTAAATTATCGAGGTTTAAACGGCCTTTTTGTAAGTGATCGAGCACGCGCCCCGGTGTCCCAACGATAATATGCGCGCCGTGCTCCAAAGAACCAATTTGAGGCCCAACGGGTGTCCCACCACACAAAGTAAGAATTTTTATATTATGAATCCCACGCGCAAATCGGCGCAGTTCTTTTGCTACCTGATCCGCCAGTTCCCGTGTTGGACACAGAACCATTGATTGGACACGAAAGCGTTTCACATTAAGGTGATGCAACAATCCCAAACCAAACGCCGCAGTTTTACCTGACCCGGTTTTCGCCTGTGCTAAAACATCTTTACCTTGCAAAATAGCCGGTAAACTTGCCTCTTGGATCGGCGTCATAGAGGTAAACCCCAAATCCGTTAAGGTCGTCAATAATTCAGGTTTTAACGACAAAGAAGAAAATTCCGCGTTATTTGTGTTCAAAACAGTTCCATAGGTCAAAATGTGACCAGCAATCGATAAAGGAGCGCTATTGTAACAATATGTCAGCGGATAAAAAGGACTAAAACAGAATGGTGAACAAGTCACGCCTGAACGTCCCATGCCACTTAAAAACCGGGTTAAATTGACAAACGTCCAACACACTGAAAACATAGCGACTTTCAACCGAGTAGAAAACCAACCACCATTAAATAATGCAGTGAAGAGAAAGAGATGCTAGTAATATCCAATAATGTTCAGCTCGCAGACTGGGAGATCGAACTTTCAGCCATTCGCTCGATGGGAAGTGGTGGGCAAAATGTGAATAAGGTCGCGACGGCGATTCACCTGCGCTTTGACATTCGACGTTCCACGCTGCCTGATGTTTATAAACAGCGTTTACTGGCGCTGCAAGACAACCGTATTACCAAAGACGGAGTGGTTGTGATTAAAGCGCAATCGTTCCGAACTCAAGAACAAAACCGAGAAGATGCCCTCAACCGCCTCAAAGAGCTTATTTTAAGTGCCATGGTTGAAGTTAAAAGACGCAAGCCCACTAAGCCAAGCCGTAATTCGCAAATCAAGCGAGTCGAGCGTAAAAAGCGTACTGGAACCACCAAATCTCTGCGAGGAAAAGTGGATTACTAAAGCTTGCCATAAACGAAAAAGCGCCTTGGCACACAGTCCAAAGCGCTTTTTTTGTACGTGAATTCGTCTTAGAATGCCGCTTCAATCGTCCCTTTAAAGGTGTCATCAATATATTGACGTACCGCTTGCGATTGATAGATTTCAACAAACTTTTTGTAGGCGTCTTTGTCTTTATCTTCCTCACGAGCAGCGATCACCATGACCGCGAGTGGTGCGTCTTTTGGCTCTAAATAAATGCCTTGCTTTTTCGGATCAAGCCCAGCAGACATGACGTAGTTCATCGTAATTGCCGCAGCATCCACATCATCCAGTGTGCGGGGTAGTTGCGCAGCATCGATCTCAATGATTTCTAGGTTTTTCGGATTTTCCACCACATCATTCAGTGTCGCCTTAAAGCCCACATCATCACGCAGTTTAATAAGATTTGCCTCTTGCAGTAGCAATAGGCCGCGACCACCATTGGTTGGATCATTAGGAATAGCAATACGTGCTTCATCAGGAAGTGCATCTAACGCTTGGTGTTTGTTGGAATAAATCCCCATTCGCATCAGAATCGATTGCCCCATCGAGACCAAGTTCGACCCGTTATTGCTATTGTAGTTTTGCAAGAATGGCAAATGTTGATAGCTGTTCATATCAATACTGCCATCAGCGAGCGCTGCATTTGGCGTAATGAAATCAGAAAACTCAACCACTTCAACATTCAATCCTTGTTTTTGCGCCTCTTTAGCGGCAGCTTCGACCACTTGTGCGTGTGGCCCTACCGTTGCGCCAACTTTAATCGTTGCGTCATCTTGTTTTTCACCACATGCGGTCAAACCCATTGCAACCGCCAATGCGATCACTACCTTTAACGCTGCTTTTGCTTGCTTCATACATCCTCCATAACCACTTAAAATTAGACGTATAGACATCTAAAAATACATAGTAACCGTCACTGACATAGATGCAACTTCAATTTTGTTATCGGTTATAACCCACTTTAACGCGAAATAGGTGACCCTCTTTCGCATTGAACACTAATGGTGCGACAGTCGAATTTTATTGCTTTGACAAGCTCTAATTAAATTAAAAATATTTTTATTTAGCGAATAATTAGTAGATTTTTCTTAGTCTATGAATTGCATAACAAAAATTGCCCTAAGATAAAAAAGTTTATTTTTTAGCTTGTTTCTTCATTAAATCGAATGAACCAATTTTCTCACACTGCGTATTATTAATAAGTTGGTCAGTTGTAACGCTAACGAAAACAACAATTAGGATTACTCTGCAGCAGGAAATGATTATGAAAAATACTCTTACACGTACCCTCAAAATCGCGAGTCTTACCGCCCTACTTAGTGCCACGTCATCGCTCGCTTGGGCCGGGCACCATCTCAGTGTTAAAGGCATGGATCAAGACGTTTCTGGCGGTACCGTAAGCGCGAAAATGATTATGGCCGCGGACAACGGTTGGATGGTAGTTCACCGTACTGACAGTAATATGAAACCCGGGCCTGTGGTTGGCTACTCTCCTGTTAAAAAAGGCAATAACAGTGATGTCACCGCCATTCTTACCGAGCCGGTTAAATCCGGTGAGATGTTGATGTTAATGCTTCACGGCGAAGCCGGAGGAATGAAGACCGGCGTATTTGAATACACGCTTGGCGCCAAAGAAGATGGTCCAGTTCGCGAAGGTGGAAAGCTGGTTATGTCGGTCATTACCGCGAAATAACACTAAAACCTTAATCGAAAGGCGCCCAAAGTGGCGCCTTCTTCGGTTTCAAATGGCGTTCACCTCTTGGCAACATGCGAAGTAACGTAGTAAGTTGGACTTAACAACCTACGTGCCGATGTTAAGTTAAGGATGACTTATGACCGCAACGACCAGTAAACCAACGACTTTTGATGCGATTGCCTTTCGACGCCACCTTCACCAATATCCCGAACTTTCCGAGAATGAATTCAACACTGCCACACTAATAGCGACTCAGCTCAACGCATTTGGTTTATCTCCAATAACCGGCGTTGGCGGCCATGGCGTAATATGTATTATCGAAGGGCAAAAATCGGGGCCAACGACATTATTCCGTGCTGACTTCGATGCGCTGCCAATTGAAGAAAAAGCCATACACCATCATATTTCTCGCCACCCTGGTGTCATGCACGCGTGCGGGCACGATGGCCACAGCACCTCACTACTCAAAGTTGCAGAAGCGTTGACGACTACACCGCCACGCAATGGGCGCGTCATTTTGCTGTTTCAACCAGCGGAAGAAGTCGGTACGGGTGCCATCGCGATGCTCGAACACCCCGCATTAAAAAATGTAACCATCGATCATACCTTTGCCTATCACAATTTGCCCGGCTACCCACTTCATCACGTTATTATCAAACCGCAGACCTTTGCTTGTGCGTCGACGGGGGTACAAATAGAACTGATCGGTAAAACGTCACATGCCGCCAACCCAGAGAATGGGATTAACCCCACAGACGTGATGATCGAATTGGTGCAATTTCTTCGCACCTTACCAGCGCGTTATCCCGATGCATTTAGCTTAGTGACCGTTGCACATGTTCAACTCGGCGAACATGTGTTTGGCGTCGCACCTGGTGACGCGAAAATACTGGCAACCCTGCGCAGTGACCATAATCCTACCTTTACCAATATGAAATTGGCCATCCAAGATAAGATTGAACAAATTCAAAGGTCGAGCCACCTGCAAGTTAAATTAAATTGGCATGAGCCTTTTATCGCCGCGGTCAATGACACTGAGCACTACCACATCGTAAAGCAACAGGCGAATGAACTGGGCCTGACTGTCAGCGAACTCAAAGAGCCCATGCGCTGGTCCGAAGACTTTGCAGAATTTCTCAAACGCTGGCCGGGCGCTCTATTTTGTATCGGTAGCGGAGAGGATCACCCGCAGTTACATAATCCAGATTACGACTTCCCTGATGCGCTAATCGATACCGCCAGTCGTCTATTTTTAAGCATTATCGATTCACTACATCATCATTGATCGACACGCTTTGACCGCGCTTCGTAGGCTAAAGATAGAGTCAACACCCTATTGAGCGCGGTTTCACCCTAAAACCCTTGAACCAACATCACACAACTCACACATTTTGACCGTCATATGTGCATCATCGTCTATTTCGCCGACTAATACTTTGCGTAGGCTTAACCCAGTCAATTTGTCTCAAAATAGAGATAAAACCTTTACAAATCATAAGGATAAGATATGCAACCGTAATGATATAACTATAACTTATATCGATAGAAAAATATTTTTATCCATTTGTCCAAATTTCTCATGCCAATCCCCCCTTTCGTTTGTGCAAATGCCTAAAGCAGCACCAAATCTCATACTTTATAGTGAGAAGACAAGTCAGCATAAATGATGAGGATTAATGTCTGTTTGCGGCCTTCACGTTCTCTTTCACAGAGCACACCGTTGACCTTCCCTTAATCTCTCAAATAACAAAACACTCTCACTAGATTCTAAGGTTGATTTATGAGTGCGAAGAACAAAATCATCTTGTCGATAGGAGCCCTATGTTCCCTCGTCATCGTTATCATCGTGGCTATTGGCTATAACTCTTTCAATGCATCTTCTACCAACAACTATACCGACAAATTATCGCTCCAAGCCTCTTTGATCGCCGCCAGTGCAGAACAAAGAATGCTGCGTAATTTTGATTTGTTAAAAATGGCGGCAAACGCAGTTGATATCGATAAAGACGGGAATTTGAACGTTGACCAGTTAAAACAAAAAATTGCGTTCTTAGAGTCGGAGTACGATATCGTGGCGTCATTCTTTGCTACTGCGGATGGCACCACCTATCGCAACTTCGGTGAAATTGCCGATTTCAACGCCAAAGCCGCAGGTCGCGAATGGTTTACACGTATTATGTCAGGAGAAACAGACGTAATTACAACGCCTTACAAAGCCTCATCGGGTAAAATCATCATGTCGTTGGTCGAGCCTGTGCTTCGTGATGGTAAGATTGTCGGCATCATGGGCGCCAATATCGCGCTCGACGGTATTACCTCTTATCTAGAGTCATTAACCGAATCAAACCAAATTTTCGTTAGCCGCGCCGACGGTTACATTCTGTCATCGAAACATGCCGATGATATTGGTCAGAACCTTTACGAGCTGCGCCCATCGTTTGCGACTTATCGCCAGCAGAATGGCGCAGGCCATGAGTACGTTTATCAAGGCAAAAGTTACTTTGTTGTCAATGCGATTTCCCAAGACTTGGACTGGAATATCTGGAGCTGGGAAAGCATTGATAATATTGATGCCGCGTCTGCGGATAACCTGTCAAATAGCTCATGGTTGGCGGTTATTGCTATTTTGGTGTCTCTCATTGTGACCTACCTACTGGTTGACCGATTAATGTATCGACCGATAGGCGGTGAACCGACACAAATTGAAGATATCGTGCGTAAAGTCGCCGGCGGTGATCTGTCGCTTGCGGGTACCGCGCGTGGCAACGAAACTGGCATTTTAGCCGCAACACTCACCATGGTCACACAACTCAAAGAGACCATTAAGCACATCCAATCGGCCTCAGAGGATATCAATAGCTCATCGACACAGATGTCCCAAAGCTCGGAACAAGTGAAAACCAGTTCTGAATCACAAATGGTTCAACTTGAACAAGCAGCGACGGCGATGAATGAAATGTCAGCGTCTGTGGATGAAGTGGCTCGCCATGCACTTAAAGCGTCTGACTCGGCGAAAGGCGCCAATGGTTACTCAGAACAAGGGATGAATTTAGTGAGTGACATGAACCAAAGCATTCGAGAACTGGTAACGGGCATTGAAGCGGTGGTTAATGTTAACCTTGAACTAGAGAAAGAAACTCAAAGCATAGGGCAAATTCTTGAGGTCATTGATGGCATTTCAGAACAAACCAACTTACTCGCTTTGAATGCGGCCATTGAAGCCGCACGGGCGGGCGAGCACGGGCGTGGCTTCGCTGTGGTGGCCGATGAAGTTCGTAGCTTGGCCAATCAAACCAAAGAGAGTACCACGGTGATTCAAGAGACCATTCATCGCTTGCAAGCCGAGGCCAGTCGTTCGGTTGAGATGATGCAAGTGAATATGAAAGACGCGCAAACAACCTCAGAAAAATCTGACCTTGCCAACCAAGCTCTGCAAGAGATTCAGACCTCGGTGGCACTGATTGAAGATATGAATACTCAAATAGCAGCCGCCGTCGAAGAACAAAGCCATGTTGCTTCGGAAATTGGTTCAAACGTAGTCGAGATCAATGATTTGGCCAAATCCACCATGGAACTTACCGACAACAATCATCAAAGCGCGCAGCAACTGACTGGCATCGCGCGAACACTGAATAAATCGATTGAAATCTTTAAGTGGTAACTCCTCACTTCCTCTTAAAGATGACATCCTTGCCGGGCTCTATGCCCGGCTTTTTTAGACTTCAACATGGCACAAACAGAGTTTTATATGACAGCCAGTGATCGCGACGAGATCTGCCTTCGTAAAAAATCTCGATAGTTACATAGACCTATCATTCCACAGCTAAACACTTTTCTCTGTTTGCGCCTCGATGTTTAGGCGCTCTTTTTCCTTACTTACCACTTGTCTCATAATCTAACTTGACGCTGGATAACAAAAAGATACACTTCGTATACGTTTTGTATATAAAAGATATATTATGGGCATCGTTAAGATCTCTGAACAGTTACATGAAGAGCTGCGGAAAGCGAGCTCGGTCATGTCGCGTTCTATCAATTCACAAGCTGAATTTTGGATCAAAATGGGCATGCTGGCTGAGCTCAACCCTGAGCTCAGCTTTAATCAAATCATGGCGGATTTAATGAAGTCGGCAGACGTCAATATTGACAAAGTAATGACCGCTCAAGAGGCGATGAATGACTAATCCTGTGACCATTAAATCCTTAGAAGAAATCGAATTAATGCGCCAGTCAGGTAAGCTACTCGCGCAAGTGTTTGCCATGTTGGATAACTACGTTAAACCTGGGTTAACCACCATGGAGATTAATAACCAAGTCGAGGACTTCATTGTCAACGAGCTTCAAGCGCGTCCTGCAAGCAAAGGACAATATGGTTATCAATACGTGTTAAATAGCTCTCTCAACGAGGTGGTATGTCACGGTGTGCCGAGTGAAACCCAGACCATTAAAGCCAAGGACATCATCAACCTCGATATCACACTTGAAAAAGACGGCTTTATCGCTGACTCCAGTAAAATGTACGTGATGCCGGAAGCGCCGCCCTTGGCCAGCGCCTTAGTTGACGCCACCTATCAAGCGATGTGGGAAGGCATCAAGCAGGTTAAACCCGGGGCCACATTGGGCGATATTGGTTACGCCATTCAACATTTTGCCGAAAAACATGGCTACAGTGTGGTGCGCGAATATTGTGGGCACGGTATCGGCCGCGAGATGCACGAAGCGCCGCAGGTGCTCCACTACGGAATGCCCCATCAAGGAATGACGCTGCGCGAGGGTATGACCTTCACCATCGAGCCAATGATCAACCAAGGCACAGCAAAGACGAAAACCAAACGAGATGGTTGGACGGTTGTCACGCGTGACAAAAAGCTTTCTGCGCAAACTGAGCACACGGTATTAGTCACCGCAACCGGTTATGAAGTGCTAACACTAAGAGCCGAAGAAGCGCTGATTTAGCCCTCAATAAACAATCACCACCGCCCAAGGATGGGGTTTAAGGATAACAATAAAAAAGGAAAGCCGTGGCTTTCCTTTTTTGTTCCCCGTGAGCTACGCGGCAGACTGTGAACGAACCGTGCGTACAAACGGTACGCCACTTTCATCGGTAAAAACCTTGGCATCAACATTATAAATCTCTTGCACCAGTTCTGCCGTCATAATCTGTTTTGGCTCGCCCGACGTCACCAGTTCGCCTTGCTTTAACACTAATAAGTTATCAGCGTACTGCGCTGCAAGGTTTAAGTCATGCAACACCATGATGGTAATGTAGTGTTCATTGCGAGTTTGAGTTCGTAGATGATCAAGTAGCAGATGTTGATGATGAAGATCGAGCGCACTAACCGGCTCGTCCAACATCATAATTTGTGGGCGTCGCATCAACGCTTGAGCAAATAAAATCATTTGGCATTGCCCACCACTGAGGGTGCGAATATCACGATTTGCCAGCGCAGATAACCCCATACTTTCGAGAATCACCAGCGCTTGCTGAAGCATGACTTCATCAACACGTAAACTCAGCGCATCAATCTGCCCAAGCAACACAACTTCAATCACGGTTAGGCTGATATCAAAATGAATATCCTGAGGCATATAACCAAAACGACTACGCCATTTCGCCAGCGATTTGCCCGTTAACGTATCGCTGCCATGAGTAATCGTTCCACTATCAACGCTAATCTCTCCAAACAGTGTTTTAAGTAACGTACTTTTCCCCGTGCCATTCGGACCAAGAATTGCCGTCACTTGCCCCGGTTTCAGTTCAAAACTGACATCACGCGCTAACGTCAATTCACCGATGCTAACATTTAAATTGTTAACACTAAGCATGCTTAACCTCGCTTCGCTATGATCAGCCAAAAGAAAAATGGAACACCGATGATCGCAGTCACAATCCCTATCGGAAACAAAGCGCCCGGAACAATGGTTTTCGACAGAACTGACGCCGCAGACAATAAAAAGGCGCCAATTAAAAACGACAACGGCAAGAAAAAGCGCTGGTCTTCACCCACCAAAATTTTCGCGATATTCGGCGCAACAATGCCGATAAAACCAATAATTCCGACAAAACTGGTGACCGTCGCTGTCATTACCGCAACAATGAATAAGGTTTTTAAGCGTAAACGAGTAACGTTGACGCCAACACTTTTAGCCCGCTCTTCGCCCATCCGCAGCGCCGTTAACTTCCACGAATCTTGCAGTAACAATACAAAACCACCGATCACGACAACCGCAGTAATCAACAAATTGGTCCAGGTTGTCTTCAGCAAGCTGCCAAACAACCAAAACAGAATTTGCTGACTCAGTTCTGGGGAAGAAATAAATTGGACTAAAGAAAGTAACGACTGAAACAAAAACAGCAGTGCAATACCCGCCAGAATTAATTGTCCAGAGCTGATATGGCGCATCGACGCGAGGGCAAATAGGAAGCAGGCTGACAACATACAACATAAAAACGCGCCAATCGGAACGGCATACAGGCTACTCATTCCGAGTGAACCAATATACAACATAATGGCAGCACCAAAACCGGCGGCGGCGGCCATTCCTAATGTGTAAGGACTGGCCATAGGATTATTAAGGAGCGTTTGCATTTCGGCACCACCAACGCCCAGCGATCCACCAACCACAATGGCCATGAGTGCAATAGGTAAACGTAAGTTGGTAACAATAACCATGGTTGAGCGGTCAACTTCAAACGGCAAACCAATAAACTCAAACAGTGCATTGAGCACTTTTCCCGCATCGAGCATGGAAGGGCCAGTCATAATATCGAGAATAAATGAAAGGCATAATATCGCGCCAAAAAGACCGATAACCCACAGGCGTTTTTTCTCACTTTTTCTTTGCTTTTCAATTACTTGTAATAATATTGAGGACTGCATTTCCTGAACCACTGTTAACCAATTACTCTACGCTTAAACGCACTTAGTGTTCATGATTTCACCACTCGGCGTCGCAAGTCGCAAAATCCTATCACATACAATTGAGAATGAATATTAGTTATCAAAACTATAACTTAAGAATGATTATTGTTTGCATTATTTTTAATAACAAACTTATAATCAGCGCGCACAGAGTGGGAGCACTCTTTTGTTTACTAAGTACTACATATAAGGGTTTATTACATGTACAAAACACTGTTGAGCGTGGCTGCGCTCACTTTTAGCTCATTGACTTATGCGCAAATGACGACAGTAACGGACGTACTCGGTCGAGAAGTAACGTTTGATGCCCCCGCTCAACGCGCCGTGGTGGGTTTTTACCCTGAAGATTACATGGCAATTGGAACAGAAGCTGCGTATGACCATGTGGTTGGCATGTCGAAATACATCTGGCAAGCGCGCTCAGCGAACTGGGATCTTTACGTTGAACACCGTCCATCTTTGGATAAAATTCCAGGCATTGGCCGAGTCGATACCAATACATTTTCGGTCGAAAAAGTCATTAGTTTAAACCCTGATTTGATCATGTTAGCTGACTGGCAATACAAAGCGCTAGATACGGATGTCAAACGCCTAGAACAAGCTGGCATTCCTGTTGTGGTTGTTGATTACAATGCGCAAACAGTCGAGCGCCACGTGCAGAGCACGAAGCTTATTGGCGTGATTACTGGCCAACAACAACGCGCAGAAAAGATAGCCAAAGAATACCAACAAAATGTCGAGATGATCAGTCGCCGTTTAACGAAAGCCAACCTACCTAAACCTCGCATTTACAGTGAATACGGTGCGGCAGGCGTCAACGAAATTGGTTATACCTTTGGCAAAAACATGTGGGGCGCTATCGCAACGATGGCGGGGGGAGACAATATCTCTGCGCCTTACGTTGAATGGTGGGGTAAACTCAACCCAGAAATGATTATCGCCGCCGATCCACAAGTCATCGTGATGACGGGGTACGAAACGGGCAGCGCTGATGATTCCATGCTAATGGGACAAGGCGTGGAAGAAAAAACCGCCAAGCAGCGATTAGCCGGCTTTAAGCAGCGTGTGGGCTGGTCATCGATTTCAGCGGTTAAAAATAATCGAATGTACGCGGCATACCATGGCGCGTGTCGAACTATTATTGACGGTGCCATGATTCAATTCTACGCCAAAGCCATGTACCCAGAGTTATTTGCAGACCTTGACCCAAATCAGGCCTATCAAAACTTCTACAAAAAGTACCTACCTGTGACGCCACAAGGTACTTTTATGACTCAGCTGTAATGCAGTGATGATGTTTCGTTCTCGTGTGTAAAAACACATCAGGACAACACAAAGCTCGGATGGCAAAAAGCTCACGACAGCAAAAAGAAAATAAAAAGGCGCTATTTGATAGCGCCTTTTTTATTCGAACATACCGTGTTAAGTCGATGCCACAGCGCCTGGGTGCCTCGGTAAGCCGAGTGAAATTATCGTAGTCAGCACCAAAAAGGCAAACGAAACCCACAAACACGCCGCCAAGCCTGAGACCTGATAAACCCATCCCGATAGCACTGTACCAATCAAACGCCCCATGGCATTGGCCATGTAATAAAAACCGACATCCAGAGAGACTCCATCATCTTTGGCGTAGCTGACAATCAAATAAGAGTGCAAAGATGAATTAACAGCAAATACGGCGCCAAAGAACAGCAGCCCAGCGATGATAATCAACTCAGGATACCAACCACTTTGCACACTATAGGCAATCACCGCCGTTATCGCCGCCAGTAACGCAGCCCAACCGAGCGCATGCTTACCATCAGGAAGTTGCCCTGCCGCACGCCTTGTAATCTTCGGGGCAAGACCTTGAACCACCCCATAACCAATTACCCACAACGCGAGAAACCCGCCGACTGCACTGTGATTCCAACCAAAGACAGAGCCAAGATAAATCGGTAATGCAATCACAAACCAAACATCTCTTGCACCGAAAAGAAACATTCTCGCCGCAGACAAGATATTAACACTCGATGACTTGGAAAAAATCTCCGAAAATTTTGGCTTGGTCTTTGATTTGCCCAGTTCCGATTTCAAACTCATGACGCTGCCGATAAACACCAGTAGCAAAACGCCAGCCATTAACATGACCGCGTATTGAAAGCCCACCAATGTGAGCAATGCGCCGCCTAAAAAGAACCCGGCGCCTTTTAGGGCGTTTTTTGAGCCAGTAAGAATGGCTATCCACTTGTAGAGTGCGCCTTGAGCATTGGCTGGTACCAAGGTTTTAATCGCGCTTTTGGCGCTCATTTTATTGAGATCTTTGGCGATCCCTGACAGCGCCTGAGCGGCCATAACCCATGCGACTGTCAACCAGCTTGGCGGCACCGCCAACATCAGCAACGCAACGATTTGCATTCCAAGGCCAATATTCATGGTGCGGTTCAGGCCGAGCCTGGCACCTAACCAACCGCCAATTAAATTTGTCACGACACCAAAGAACTCGTAGAACAAAAATAAAGACGCGATGGCTAACGTCGAGTAGCCCAAATCATAAAAATAGAGCACCACCAACATTCGTAGCGCACCGTCAGTGACGGTAAAGTTCCAATAATTAAACGTCACCAGCATGTACTGGCGCAGGTTTTGATCAAGTTGAGACCACATAAATTCACGCCCTAGAACAAAGCCGCATTCCGCGGCTTTAACTGCATTACGACTTGCTCGCCTGTTGGCGAATATACTCTAATTGTATCGTTTTAGTGAACGCGCCCGGACGTAGCGCTTGAACTTGATTGATTATCTCGTCAAGTGCCCAACCTTTTTCCAGCAACACATGTGCGGCCAATAAGCCAGTTCGTCCCGAGCCGCCCATACAGTGCAATGCGACTTTTCCGCCCTGACTCAATGCACCGTGTATAACGGGAGCAATATGCCGCCAGCGCTTGGTAAACGCCTCATCTGGCGCGCAGTCATCTTCAATCGGCGCATGAAGCCATTGTAACCCCGCGCTTTCCACTTCATCAGCTAAGGATGAAACACCTTTTTCATCCATTTCTTGTTGGCTAAGCGCGGTCACTACGACGCGAACACCTTGCTGTTTAAGCTGAGCGATACTCTGCGCAAGGCCGACATCTTTGGTGCCTGGGCAAGGCGTTAAAATCAGGGCACTTTCCTGCTCTAACGGCAGCTCCCATGTTGGATGCATTATCTTGTTCTCCTAAGCTAAACCGACTTGACGAACCAGCTCTGCAGTACGTGTTGCGTACCCCATCTCATTGTCATACCAAGCATAAATTTTCACCATACGCTTTCCGACCACCATGGTTGATAACGCATCAACAATCGTCGAACGTTGGTCTCCGCGATAATCGATAGAAACAAGCGGACGGCTTTCAAACCCCAAAATCCCTTTGAGTTCATTCTCCGACGCTTCTTTCAAAAGCTGATTAACTTCCTCAGCGGTCGTATCACGTTTAACATCAAAAATGATGTCAGTGAGTGAGGCATTGGCAAGAGGGACTCGAACGGCGTGTCCATTAATTCGGTCTTTCAAGTCTGGGAAGATTTCGACGATCGCTTTGGCAGACCCCGTTGTTGTCGGAATTAAACTCATCCCACAAGCTCGAGCGCGTCGAAGATCTTTATGTGGCGCATCCAAAATTGTCTGAGTATTTGTTAAGTCATGGATAGTCGTAAACGAAGACTGTTCGATACCCAGTTTTTCGTGGATAACCTTAACCACAGGTGCAATGCAATTTGTAGTACAGGAGGCTGCCGTCACAATTTTATGCGTTGCAGGGTCAAAAATATGGTCATTCACTCCCACGACGATATTGGCAATGCCCGGTTCTTTCACTGGCGCTGAGACCACTACTCGCTTAACGCCCTGTGCAATATATTGGTTTAGAAATTCCGCCTTACGATGAACGCCCGTGGCTTCAATCACCACATCACAGCCGGACCAATCAACATCCGCAATCGCCTTTTCTTGGGTCGTACGCAGAGATTTGCCATCAACCAGGATTTGGTTCTCACTGGCACTGACCGCGTGATGCCAACGCCCCTGAACCGAGTCAAACTCTAGCAAATGAGCTAATGTCTGAGCGTCACCAGCCACATCATTAATTTGTACAAATTCTATTTCTGGCCAATCAAATGCCGCGCGAAGCGCCAAACGACCAATACGACCAAAACCATTTATTCCGACTTTAATAGGCATAATTTTTCCTTTAAACACAACACTGCGGCCGTGACGTCATAGCCGCCAAGCGCTGAATATCTTGTTGGTATTCTTGTTTTAAGCAGTTCGACTCCACCAACCCCTGAATCTGTTTACGCATCCAACCAGGTAGGTGCTCGGATAAGCGATAAAAAACCCATTGGCCTTGTCGAACATCCACCACCACCCCACTAGCTCGAAGCTGAGCGAGATGACGCGAAACCTTAGGCTGGCTGGTATCCAGTGCTTGCGTCAGCTCTCGAACACACACTTGATGTTCACGGGCGATCACTAATAAACAGCGCACGCGTGTTTCATCAGCCAGTAATTTAAAGAATTGGTGAGGTAACATAATCATCCTTATATATGGATATGCGTATATATTAAAAATAACGTGGATAAGGTCAATCCTAAAACTCAAATTGTCACAAAACTTTCATCTGTATCAGAATTTTCTGAGGGCATAAAAAAAGCGGCAACCGCCGCTTTTTGTCTCGTCTCGTAACCTAATTATGAGTAATATTTTCGCTTCATTCTTAACGCTACATTCACCAAAGCAATCAACACCGGAACTTCAACTAACGGGCCAATAACACCAGCAAATGCTTGATCAGAGTTAAGCCCAAACACCGCTATCGAGACCGCAATCGCCAATTCAAAGTTATTGCCTGAAGAAGTAAAGGCAATCGATGCATTTTGTGCGTAAGGAAGGCCCATTTTTTTACCAATAAAGAAACTCGCAAAGAACATCAACATAAAGTAAATGATCAGCGGCACAGCAATACGCAATACATCAAACGGCAGTTGTATAATCATCTCCCCTTTCAGGCTGAACATCAGCACAATGGTCGCTAAAAGCGCAATCAATGTGATCGGAGAAATAAAAGGGATGAACACATTGCTATACCACTGCTCGCCTTTCATCGCAACCAACCATTTACGGCTCAAAAAGCCCGCCAAAAATGGAATCCCTAGGTAAATCAAAACACTTTTCGCTATATCGATAATCGTGATATCGACTTCAAACCCCTGAAGACCAAAATAAGGCGGCAAAACAGTAATAAATAGCCATGCCATAAAGCTGTAGGTGATAATCTGAAACGCACTGTTGAGCGCAACTAAAGTCGCCCCATATTCTTTACTGCCTCCGCTAATATCATTCCATACCAAGACCATGGCAATACAGCGCGCCAATCCAATTAGTATCAAGCCAACCATATAGCCAGGTTGGTCGCGCAAAAATACGATCGCGAGAACAAACATTAAAACCGGCCCAACGAGCCAATTCATCACCAGTGATAAAGTGATTGCCCGTTTGTCGCGCGTCACTTCACCAAGCAAGCTGTAATTCACTTTCGCCAGCGGTGGGTACATCATCAAAATCAGACCAATCGCCAAAGGTATATTTGTCGAGCCGACCGAAAGCTGTTCATTCCACTCCGCGACCTGAGGAAAAAGCACCCCAATACCGACGCCAAGCGCCATTGCCAGAAAGATCCACAAGGTTAGATTTCGATCGAGAAAACTCATTTTTTCGGCAGCGGTTTTCACTTCGCTGGATTGAGATGGATTCATAACGCTCTCTATTACGTTCAGTGGTACCAATACTGGCTAGCAGTTTGAATTAGCCACCAACACCAGTTCTTGTTCTATCAGTTCAGGATGACCGGACACTGTCGCTTCAATGACAGTGAGCACCCAATTAGGCAAAGCGTCATTCAACTGATAATAAACCCATTTGCCGCGTCGGTCGGTGCTGACTAAGCCTGACTTTCGTAACTCGGCTAAATGACGGGAAACTTTGGGTTGGCTCAGCGTTAAACCATGCATGAGGTCACACACGCAAAGCTCTCGCTTTAGATAGATCAGCAACAGAGATTTGAGCCGGGTTTCATCAGCCATTGCCTTATAGACGGATAATGGGTTCATGGTTTTAGCGTAGTTCAATATACATATATGGAAAATCATATATATAAAAAACCATATGTCAATGTCCCCATTACTGGGCTACTGCTGACATTCTCATCCGACGAGCCTTAATCGTACAATTTATATTTTATAAATTAATTGGCTTTTCCCAGCCAATAAGCATGTTGTCTCTTATCAGTTAGTGGCAAACAACGACTAGGCCCTTTGATCACGGCGTTGATAGTAAAATGAGAAATTTATTACTTATAAATCAGTTATTTGATTACATAAACACAAAAGATCTACCCAATTTTTTGCATTTTAAAAATGGTTAAACCGTCATGCTATTGATCCCAACTTCAATCATCTGATCGAGAAAATACGCAGTATTATAAAAGTACCAAATCCTCTTATCCCTAAAGCCAGCATGGGTTTTCTATGGATATGCTCCTCACACAACCCTGACAGTCAACTAACACTACTCGAACGAAAGAGGAACTTTCCATGACACAAATTATTGTCGGTAACAGCAATAGCAAAGGATACGGTTCGGCGGCTAAGCTGACCGTCAGAAACGGGACCGAACTTCCTGTCGACCAAGGCAGTTACTATGAGGAAGACGTTGTCGCCACGCACCTTTATAACTACACCAACCTTGAAATAGATAATCTCGCGGGTTGGGACTCTGAAGACATCAAAGAAGTCGCGATTAGAGACGGCGATTACGTCAGTTTGTCGGTAACGGATTTCGTCGATGTCGCTATTCTCGGTGGTAGTTACGACTATATACTGCTTAATCAAGCAAAACGCGCGACCATTGATCTTAGTGACGCCCAAGAAGGCATCAGCCTATTCGCTACCCCATACTCAAACAACGATCACTGGAGTAACCTTTATAACGTCACGATGGGGGCTGGCGATGATCATGTCGCATTTAGCATGGCTGCCAGTTCCGATCCTAGCTCCTCCAAATGGACCGAATTTAATGTCGACTTAGCGCTCGGTAATGACATCTTTGAATACGATTTAAATGAAGCCGCCAGCAGTAATCAGCAACGGTTTGTCGATGGTGGAGATGGATTCGATAGCTTAATCCTTAGCAGTGACAACTCAGATATTGATTTTGTTAACTTTGAATATATTGAGCTCGAGGAAGGTGAAACCTTAACGTTAACGCAAACCGATTTGGAAAATAATGGCGCTTTAGACAATGGGCTAATCGTGAATGGGCAAGTCGCGCTTTCTGAAGATTTTGACCTAACGAGCATGTCGATTAGAGAGCTCACCGACGTACAACGGGCACACATTGAACAGAGTGGCTATGACTCCAGCGAAATTGTGGCTGTCAACCTCTATACTGGTGATAATGCTTTTCCTTATTACGATGAACATGAGGGAGAATACACTCTTTTTATGAAAGAGTCGGATATTGATTATGCAAACTTCCATTTCCCTTACACCATCGATTACGCTAGTGGAATATGGGCTGATTATTTCTATCTAAAAGGCTTTGGTCTTTGGGATTCTTACGATTTTGAAAGCACTCAGTGGCTAGAGGTCTCGATCGACATGGGCAGCTCAGATGATCGTGCTTACTATGGGTTAGCTCATAGAGCCAATAATGATATTGAACGTATTATCGATGCTGGAGCGGGTATCGACGTGCTAAGGTTGGAAGATGACATAAATGGGCTTGAATTCCAAAACTTTGAAAAAGTTTACAACATGACCAGCGAGACACTCACCTTAACAGAAGACACCTTAGCGAATAACAGTTCTTCAGGATGGTTGAGTATTATTGGCAAAGCAGAAGCAACCCCACAATTTGATCATGCAACTATTCACTTATTGGATCAGTACTCTCCCTTAGAGGGATTATATGCCATCGATTATGGAGAATATGTCGGTGGCTACTATTATGATGATCCCAACGAAGACTTAGATACTTTCACCGACCCAGTTGAACTTTCCCTAACGTACCAAGGAACTCAATATACAGTGTTGACTGAACTAAGTAATTTTGAATTTCATACAAACACCATCAACTATCGTCTTGATGCATCTTACGATAATTATTACTACTGTCGCTCCTTCGATTATCAGTTTTCTGAAGCAGATGACTACGTAAATTATAATGTATCGATTGACGTATATGATGACATGAACTGGATTAATTCCTTTCATTTTGTTCTTGATGGCGGAGAAGGCTTTGATACTGTTGCTTTCGAACTGTCTCCCGAATACCTAGACTTCAGCGATTTCGAATATATTGATGTGCAATTCGATGGTGACCTCAAGCTTGACCAGACACTGCTCGCTAATAATGCGTCAGCGGACGATGGCTTAATCGTTAACGGTAGCGTTGATCTTTTAGAGGATATTCACGGCATATTCGTCGATGAACTCAGCAATGCGCAGCAAGCTTTATTCGACAATACCAATTTAGACAGCGATGACTTCGAGGCAGTGACCGTATTCTATAACGATGACAGCTACACGTTACTGATGGATGTTGACGATCTCGCCTATCACCTAGCGGCTTAAATAAGCGTTATTTTGTTGAACACATAAAGCGAGCGTACTCCGTTCGCTTTATGTGTTTCATTAAAACATCGACTACTCAGCTTTTGGTACAGAGCGGCGACGACGTTGTCCATTTGGTTTTTTCACTCCAGTTTGACCGCCCTCTTTCGCGTGTGCTCGAGACGAATTGCCACTCCCCTGCGGCTTTCGCCCTTGACGAGCGCCAGAAGATTTACGCGCCCCTGACTTCGATGCTTTCTCTTGAGAGTTCTCATGCGCAGCATTATCTGCTTTTGGTTTCTTCGGCTTTTTCGGTTTTTTAGGCTTAATAGGCCGCGTATCCAATTTTGACTCAGGAAGCGTGTTCGTTGGCTTGTAACCGTCGAGCTCTTCTCGCGGTAGCACCTGCTGAATTAAACGCTCAATGCCAAATAGATCTGCCGCTTCCGCCGCGCAAACCAACGAAATCGCTTTACCGACTTCTCCCGCACGGCCAGTACGCCCAATACGGTGCACATAATCTTCGGCTACATTCGGTAATTCATAGTTAACAACTTGAGGCAACTGTGGAATATCAATACCACGCGCGGCAATATCTGTTGCAACCAATACTCGAATCTCACCAGATTTAAAATTAGCGAGCGCTTTGGTTCGCGCCCCTTGGCTTTTGTTACCATGGATCGCCGCTGCGCTTAAGCCGTCGTCATTTAAATAGGTCGCAAGGCGGTTAGCGCCATGTTTAGTGCGCGTAAACACCAAAACTTGTCGCCAATCGCCGTCTTTGATCAGCTTTGCCAGCATCGGCGCTTTCTTTTTTACATCGGCTGGATAAATACTTTGCTCGACGGTACGCGCAGCAGAGTTTGCTGGGCTAACTGAAATTTCAACTGGGTTATTAACCAAACCTTTTGCGAGCGCACGAATGTCATCAGAAAACGTGGCTGAAAATAGCAAGTTTTGGCGCTTTGCGGGTAGCAACTGTAATATTTTACGGATATCGCGAATAAATCCCATATCCAGCATACGATCCGCTTCATCCAATACCAGCACCTCTAGTTGGTCAAACTTGACCGCATTTTGCTGATAGAGATCCATCAAACGTCCTGGCGTTGCCACTAGGATATCTGTGCCTTTGCGTAAACGTAGCATCTGAGGATTAATTTTTACGCCACCGAACACCACAGCGTTAGACAAACGTAAATGGCGGCTATACAGCTCCACGTTTTCTTGAATTTGCGCCGCCAATTCACGTGTCGGCGTAAGAATTAACGCCCTCACCTGATTACCACGAACGCGAGGGCCGTCGCTGAGGCGCTCAAGAATTGGCAGAGTAAAGCCTGCGGTTTTCCCCGTCCCAGTCTGAGCTGCAGCCATGACATCCTTGCCGTCTAACACTGCAGGTATGGCCTGCGCTTGAATGGGGGACGGTGTGTCGTACCCTTTTTCTTGAATAGCTTTAAGGATTGGAGCAGAAAGACCTAAGGAGGTAAAACCCATATTTGATTCTCAGTAAAATGAATAAAAGTTTCCTCACGCCACCGATCGCCGCGCGGGAAAAAGCCCGCTATTCTGAAGCTTTTGTGGTCAGCAAGCAACCGCTATTTATTCACATGAAAAAATAACCGCCAAAATAAAAATAGATTCTTTCGCCTGCCCATTTGTACTTTTCTTATATCAAAATTTTGTCAAGCCCTTGATTGTAGAACTCACAGATGCAAGGTTAGTAGTAACAACACACATCAGGAGGTATTGAAATGAGTAATGTATTCATTGTTGGTGGCGCAGGTAAAGTGGGGAAACGCTTAACAGCAGAACTGGTCAAACGTAACCACCAAGTAAAAACGCTATATCGAAATCCTGAACAAACCCAAGAATTAGAGAGCCTAGGGGCGCAACCTGTTTTTGGTAACCTAACCGAACTTGAAGAGACAGAACTGGCAGAAAAATTCGCGGGGATTGATACGGTTGTTTTCAGTGCTGGCGCTGGGGGCAAAGGCGGTGAGGAAATGACCAATGCAATCGATGGTCGAGGCCTTGAGCTTAGTGTTGACGCGGCGATGAAAGCAGGAGTCAAACGCTTTATGTTGGTTTCAGCATTTCCCGAATCAGGACGCGGACGCCAAATTTCTGAAACCTTTGAAAACTATATGAAAGTGAAAAAAGCGGCAGACGTGTACCTCGCCCACTCGTCACTGGATTGGATTATTCTGCGACCTGGTACGTTAAGTGATGATGCTGGCAAAGGCCGAGTGAATCTCGGTTTGGCAATTCCTTATGGCGTTGTGAGCCGCGATGATGTGGCGTTATGCCTAGCTGAGATAATTGATAAACCCTCGGTACATCATTTGATTTTGGAACTGACTTCCGGTGACACCCCGGTGTCTGATGCGGTTGCCCAATTTGCTCATTAATCACATCGCTCAACTTGGCAGCTTATTAGGTAAGCTGCCAAACTCTATGAGCTTCTAACTGGCTTGCTAAGAAATCATTGCCCACAGCCATTCTTGTCTTTGCCTACATTCACTCAAGCATTGTATTTTAAATACGTATCAACCTAAAAAATCCACCGTCAAAACACTCACAACACTCTATTTACAATTTCGGTTTACACACGATATTAATCAACTGGTCTGAAATTGTTAAAAAACCCGATCAATTGATTAGAGTATTAATTAATAAGTGAAAACCCATATTCATTATTTTTTGATAGGCACTTGCAATCAATACAATAGCTTAAAACAGTGTGAGTAAAGTTAACTTCTCGCCTAAAATTCATTTCAAATCATAGGCAGTAATCTAGTCTATATTTCTAGTCAAAATGCATAGTAAAGACAACGTGTTAAATAGTCGTTAACAATGAAAAAAATACCTCGAAATGTAGGAAAGGAGTTAGAACATGGCAAATCAAGACAATCACTCTGGAGGCAAATGCCCTGTCATGCATGGCAGTATGACCTCGTCTGATCAGTCGGTTATGGATTGGTGGCCAAAATCACTGAATCTCGACATCCTGCACCAACATGATTCTAAAACGAATCCCTTTGGCGCTGACTTCAACTATCATCAAGAGCTGAAAAAGCTGGATGTTGAAGCGCTAAAAAATGACCTAAAAGCCCTGATGACCGACAGCCAAGAATGGTGGCCTGCGGACTGGGGACATTATGGTGGCTTAATGATCCGCATGGCTTGGCACTCAGCGGGCAGCTATCGCACTGCTGATGGTCGCGGGGGCGGCTCAACAGGCAACCAACGTTTTGCTCCACTTAACTCTTGGCCTGACAACGCCAACCTAGATAAAGCTCGTCGTCTGCTTTGGCCTATCAAACGTAAGTATGGCAACAAAATTAGCTGGGCTGACTTGATGATCCTAGCGGGTAACATGGCTTATGAATCGATGGGACTGAAAACCTTTGGATTCGCGTTTGGACGTGAAGATATCTGGCACCCAGAAAAAGACACCTATTGGGGCTCAGAAAAAGAGTGGTTGGCGCCAAGCGGCAGCGAAGGCACGCGTTATTCAGGCAAGCGTGATTTAGAAAACCCTCTGGCAGCGGTAATGATGGGCTTAATTTATGTTAACCCTGAAGGTGTTGACGGCAATCCTGACCCATTGAAAACCGCGGCTGACATGCGTGAAACCTTTGCACGTATGGCAATGAACGATGAAGAAACCGTCGCTCTAACGGCTGGCGGCCATACTGTGGGCAAAACTCATGGTAACGGTGACGCATCGGAAGTTGGTCCTGATCCAGAAGCCGCTGATCTCGATGAACAAGGCCTTGGTTGGAATAATCATAAGTCTCGAGGCATTGGTCGAGACACTGTTACCAGTGGATTAGAAGGTGCGTGGACAACCCACCCAACACAATGGGATGGTGGTTTCTTTAAAATGCTGCTTGAACATGAATGGGAATTGAAAAAAAGCCCAGCAGGTGCTTGGCAGTGGGAACCTGTAGATATTGCTGAGCAAGATAAACCCGTGGATGTCGAAGATGACTCGATTCGTCATAACCCAATGATGACCGATGCAGACATGGCGCTCAAAGTCGACCCTGAATACCGTAAAATTGCCGAGCGTTTTTATAAAGATCAGGCCTATTTTGAAGATGTGTTCGCTCGTGCTTGGTTTAAACTTACCCACCGCGATTTAGGCCCTAAATCTCGCTATGTTGGCCCTGATGTTCCAGCTGAAGATTTGATTTGGCAAGATCCTGTCCCAGCAGGTCGCAGCGACTACGATGTATCGGCGGTTAAAGCCAAAATTGCAGCCAGTGGCTTAAGCCCTGCCGATATGATTTCTACGGCTTGGGACAGTGCACGTACATTCCGTCAGTCCGATGCTCGCGGCGGTGCCAACGGAGCTCGCATTCGACTAGCTCCACAAAGAGATTGGCAAGGAAACGAACCTGAGCGTCTAAACCGAGTTCTGAGTGTTCTCGAAAAGATTGCCGCAGAAGAAAATATCAGCGTCGCCGATACCATTGTTCTCGCTGGTAACTTTGGGGTTGAGCAAGCTGCCAAAGCTGCAGGGGTCACTGTAGACGTGCCTTTTGCTCCTGGACGTGGTGATGCAACTCAAGAGCAAACTGACGTTGATTCATTTGATGTCCTTGAACCTCTTGCTGACGGCTTCCGTAACTGGCAAAAAGCGCATTACACCGTTAAGCCAGAAGAAATGCTGCTCGACCGCGCACAATTAATGGGACTAACCGCTCCAGAAATGACAGTACTAATTGGTGGCATGCGTGTACTAGGCACCAACCACGGCGGCAGTACGCATGGCGTATTTACGGATCGCGTGGGAACTTTGAGCAATGACTTCTTCGTTAATTTAACCGACATGATGTACACCTGGAAGCCAACAGGCCGCAACAGTTATGACATCTGTGACCGCAAAACTGGCGAAGCCAAGTGGACCGCGACTCGTGTTGACCTTGTGTTTGGTTCGAACTCGATTTTACGTGCTTACGCGGAAGTGTATGCACAAGACGACAACCAAGAGAAATTTGTACATGATTTCGTCGCTGCTTGGACAAAAGTGATGAACGCGGATCGCTTTGATATTGCCTAAGTCTCTCTTTTATCCTTAAATCAAAAGCCTTTGTTCGTTGTGAGCAAAGGCTTTTTTGCGCTCGACACTCTTACTTTAAAAAGGGGCTCAATCAGCCTCATTGTGATTTCAATCCACAGTATGAAACCTAAATCATAAAGTTGTTTAAAAACAATGAGTAATATTTTTGTGACATCAGAAAAGCTTCATTTAGCTGTCACGTAAGCGTCACGCTCGGTTGCTAATTTCCTGCCCTCACTCACCTGTGCTCAACGCCACAGGATTGTTAACACTGAGGTAAGGAAACTCACACGTTATGACACACTCACCCCACTTGCGTACGTTTACGCTCACCACGTTAACCCTCGCCCTTTTGACCGCTTGCAATAGCGAAGACACCATTGAGCAGCCGACCTTACCCCAAGGGCTTGGTTATCAGCAGCAGGTACCAACACCTGAAATCTCTGGAGCTACTGTGGTTGACGGCGACATTCCGGTGACCAACTTCAAGGGAAATATCGTTGCCTACAATGAGCAAGTAAACCCTATCTTGCAAATTCTTAGTGGGTTCAATGCGATTTGGTCGGTGGGAGATGCCACTTGGTCCAGTACAGGTTCCAATACCGCAGCGATCGCTGACGGATACGAAACCTATACTGGCATCAGTGGAGGGGCGACCAACAGTACCAACCTAGCACTACAGCTTCATTTTGGTGGTGAAACCACCTTAAACAGTGAGATTTGGCACTACAATTTTGACTACGTTAATACGCTTACTCGCCCAGGACAGTCCTCACCGGATGTCGACCGCAGTCGTCAGACTGAACAAGTCTTCGCCTATCTTGATGATCAGCGCCAAAAAGGCTTTAGTATTACGTCTGGGCTCGGTGCGTTGGCCAATGACTACCGAACTGGGGCCAATGCTCACTCGCCCTATTCCACCAACCAAGATGGGACCGAGGTTTTGGTCGATGGTCAGCCCATTGATATCTTCGACGCCAATCACTTAATGAATGATGATTTAGGCTCAGGGGGTAGCAACTATGGCCAGCATGGCTATGAGCTTGATAATGTGGTGGCTCTACTGGATATTATTCGTGACTTTGGGGCTTCAACTGAAGCGCCGAAATATCATTTTGAATCGCCAAGACCATGGCGCATTGAACAAGACTACTCAGTAGCAAGTTTTAGCGATATCAATGATGTAACTCAACTCGACTGCCACAATCTTGATGGTTCTTCTTCGGCGAAATTTTATGATTTTCCTCAGCAACCTCTGGTTTCGCCGATTATTGGTTTACGCTGTGCAGGACGCACGCTCTACACCGACAATAGCGATGGCTCCTTTAGCTCGAATTATTCAGCCAGCGACGGCGACAACTGGGTGTCGGGCCGTGCTAAAGATGGTGGTTTTCCCAGCGGTCACACCACTGAAGCGGTCGACCGCGGCTTAGGACTAGCGTATGCAATTCCACAACGCTTTGCAGAGATGGCGGCGCGCGCGGTTGACCTTGGCACCAACCGTATTGTTGCAGGCATGCACTCGCCTTTAGATGTGATTGGCGGGCGCATTATGGGCACCGCGGTCACTGCTGCTGCGCTAAATGCCAACCCCGATGTTGCGAACTCGGCTGTCGAGCAAGCTTATGATTACTTCTTTGACAAAGCTCAACAGCAAGGGTTTAGTGACGTAAACAGCTATGCACACAGTGATGTCTCTGAACTCGAAGCTCAGCGCTACGTTGACCATGATGCGATGAAAGCACGCTATCGCAACGCGCTAACCTACGGATTTAAACCTTTAGCCGAGCCCAGTGTGGCGCCGCAAGTACCTAAGGGCGCAGAGATTTTAATCGCTTCACGCTTTCCCTATCTCGATGATGCTCAGCGCCGAGCGGTTTTGGCAACGACCGAGATTAATTCCAATTATCCGGTGATTAACCAATCCCGTGGCTGGGGACGCCTTGACTTAGTGATGGCTTCTGATGGCTATGGCGCGTTTAATGGCGATGTCTTTGTCGATATGGATGCAAGCCAAGGCGGATTTTCAGCCAGCGATGAGTGGCGTAACGACATTCGTGGTCAAGGCATACTGACTAAGCGAGGCAGCGGGCAGTTGACGCTATCGGGAGACAATAGTTACCAAGGTGGGACAATTATTGAAGGTGGCGAATTAATCGCTGGATCAACACATGCGCTCGGAGACGGCACGGTTTATCTGCAAGATGGACAATTGACCATTGATAACACATCGTCTGGTTCTGGCGTCACCGTTGCTGATTATGTTCAGCAGTCAGGCATCTTAGCATTGAATGTAGATAATAATGCCTCACTGCAAGCAGAAAATCGTATTTATCTGAATGGAGGGTCGCTGCAATTGCGTGTCCCAATCCTTAGTGCACAGACAAGCTATTCGATCCTTTCAGCGCGTTTCTTAACGGGTGAGTTTACCTCGGTCAGCGCCACTGACGTACAGGGTAATTCCTATGATGTGAGCGTGTCATATACGGATACCGGGGTTACTGCGACAATCACCCCTCAGCGTTAACCACTCCTTGGAGCCCAGATGGGCTCCTATTTCTTAAAGTGTCGACCTAGAGCGTGTCAGGCTGCGCGTCACTTGTAAATACACGAGGCCTATCAGCAACCCCCACAACGTAGCGCTGACGCCAGCGAAATTGACACCAGAAAGAGTGACGAGAAATGTCAGTAGTGCTGGCTCTCGGTAATCAACATCATGAAACGCCGTCTGCAGACACATCATTAAGGTACCAAGCAGCGCCAGCCCTGCAAGAATATGAGATACTTGTTGCGGCAAAGCCAAAAACAGTGCGACAACCGTTGATGCAAACACGCCCGCAATTAGGTAAAAGACACCCGCCCAAATCGCAGCGCGATAACGCTGTTGTTTATCGCTATCCACCGCTTCATTCATACAAATTGCTGCAGAAATCGCCGCAAGGTTGACACTGAAGCCGCCAAACGGAGCAAACAAAATATTACACAGTCCTGTTCCGGTCAGCAGTGGCTTGACGGCAACATCGTAACGATAACTCTTCATCATCGCCACCCCAGGTAAGTTTTGCGATAGCATAGTAATCACATATAGAGGCAGCGCCAAGTTAATCACTGCCGATAAATCTATATGCGCAGGAAACCATTGCGGAGTTGCTATCGATACGGAAAACACAGGCTGAGAAAAACTGCCGACTGACGCAGCGCACACCACACCAACAATCAGTAAGGTCAACATCGCATAGCGCGGAATCAAATGCTTAGCAATCAAATAACTCACCAACATGGCAGTGAAAATGACCGGACTCGTCGCTAAGGGTTCAAAAGCACGAAGACAAAAAGGCAGCAGAATAGCACCTAACATCGCGGTGCCAAGCTGCGCGGGAATTCGTTCTATCGCTCGGCTTAGAGGCGATATTAAGCCCGTAATTACAATCATCAGCCCACACACCATAAAGGCGCCTATCGCTTCATTTAAGCTGTAATCACCAACCGCAGTGACCAGCATCGCTGCCCCAGGTGTCGACCACGCAGTTAACACTGGCTTTTTAAACCACCATGAAAAGCCGATTGAGCTCACCCCCATGGCCAGCCCCAGAGCCAGTAACCAGCTCTCAATCTGGCTTGGCGAAGCACCTGCGGCACTGGCCGCTTGGATAATAATCACCACGGAACTGGTGTATCCCACCAATACTGCGGTAAAGCCTGCCGAGATGTGACCAAGATTAAAGAGCGATTTAAGCATGGTTTTTCCTTAACTGTGTTACCATCATTGTGCGTCATAACGCACAACCAGCAGACTAGCACCGTGCGTTATAACGCACAAGAAACATTTAGGCTATTGAGCAAACAAAATTCGGGAGTTTTCCGTGGCGGATGAGTCGGTATTCAAAATACAAATCGCTAATCATTTAAAAGCGCAGCGTCAGAAGAAAGGATTAAGCCTTGATGCAACGGCGAGATTAACCGGGGTTTCCAAAGCAATGCTTGGTCAAATAGAGCGTCAAGAATCCAGCCCTACTATCTCCATTTTATGGAAGATTGCCAGCGGATTAGACACTTCATTCTCGGCGTTTTTTGCCGCCCAGCCCGAGTTGCTATCCAGTGAGACCACCTTCCCTGACGATCCTAACATGCAGGTGAAAACCTTGTTCCCTTATCAGGCGGACAGCGGGATAGAAATGTTTGAAATTACCTTAACTCAACACCACCAGCAGCACTCGTCTGCCCATATCACCGGAGTGATTGAACATATTGTGGTGCTAGAGGGTGAACTTAAACTCTACTTTGATCAGCAGTGGCATCATTTAAAGGCAGGCGAACGACTACGCTTCTTTGCCGATCAAGAGCATCGATATGAAGCCGCCTCGAAGACGGCTGTCTTTCAGAATATTATTTGTTATCCGTCGTCGAGATTATCAGGCCAAACTAAACCGTGACGCCGTAACTTAAATCTTCATTATTCATCAGCAGTGTATAACTTGAATCATCAATCGTCAGTACCAATTCAGACATGTTGTCATCATAATGCCCAACGTCTTCAAGCCACTGTTGCTCAGCGCTGCTCAATTCATTCACTTGTAAATCGTCTATAGCATCACTAAAGTTCACTTGCCCATTGACGATCAAACCAAGATCTGAGCCGTTACTGGCTAAGGTTTGTGTCGTAAACTCAAGTTCGCCAGCGTACTCGACGTATTCAAAGTTACTAAATTCAAGAACTTGTGGATCTTGTTCTATCAGCAACTGGTCAAAATCCCCTTGCTGCTCACCACCATCAAGGTAATGGTGCACATACTGCGCTGCATCGCTTGGATCTTCATACCAGCTGACTTCAAGATCATAGACGAAGGTATCGTCATCACTGCCAAGCTCAAGGTTAAACTCGCGATCTTGGTCTATCGTGCCAGATTCACGGTAAACCACATTATCACTGGCTATGTCGAGTTTATCTGTATCCAAAAGCAGGGTATAACTCTTTTCCCCTATGGTCAGGGTCACCAATGATGGATGAACACCTTGCGTACTGGCATTAGGCGTATATTCATGATTGGCGGTTGCATAGAAATATTGGTCGATCGCTTCAATGGCGTCATCACTGAGTGAGCTAACTTGCATGGTATCGACCTCAGAGGTCACCGCAACATTGCCGTTAACCACTAACCCACCCCAGCTCTGCGCAACGTTATTCGCCAGCACGTTGTTATCGATAAACAATGTATTGTCAAACGTTTCAACATATTCGATGTTACTAAAGCTCAGATCGTCAGAGTCACCCTGCAACTTAAGGACATCCCAACCACTTCCACCATCGACAGAGCGTACTTGCTGCGAGTTTGCACTTGGGTCAATGTCATAGACAAACACATCATCCCCTGCCGCTAAATCCACCACGAACTCAGTCCACTGTGAAGTTGTACTGTCGTAATCACTGTGCCAACCGTCTTCCAACCCCGTAAACCCTCGTGTAAAGGTCAACACATTTGCAGAGTCATCCCCTTGCACATCGAACATATTACTCCATGCGCCACCATTGCTGTACGGCGTAATAAACGTCAGTTCATGGGCTTCAATATCACCACGTTTGGCATAATTAAGGTATAAACGGTCGTAGTCACCCGATACCGTAACATCAACAAAATTATCCACGTAAACATACGTACTGTCAGAATTGACTGTGATATTTTTATAACCTGACTGATTCCATTCACCTTCATTACGAATGACTAAACTAAAATCATCGACCATTTCATAAAGATTACCGTTGTCAAAATATGCACTGCCAGAAGTAAAAACAGGAATATCCCTAGGGTCTTGAGCCCCAATAATTATTTGATCCATCTTCTTCTCTCATTTTGTGAGTTAATTACTGGCTATAAAGCCATTGAATAATTATATGAATCTTAGAAACAATTACCGTCTAGTAAATAGGAAGAATGTAATTTTGACCTCAGGCAAACCCAAAAATCTCAATAACAATATGGAGTTATGATTACGTCATTTCTATATCAATAAAAAAGGTGAGTTTAAAAATTAAAAGTACGTCGTTATGTATCGGATGGAAATTAATTTTTCCGATGTATATTAAATACATAAAAATCATATTTTAGCGCGATAATATAGTGATAGTTTTATTATTTATGTTGTGTTTAAAAAATTAAGCCGCTTTAAAAGCGGCTTACGTTATATTTAACAAATACTTAATTATATGAACTAAAAATTATGAAACTGTATAGCCTAAGGTTTGACGTAAATAGGTTCCCGCGCCCAATAAGCCCGGTTCGTTTCCGGAAATTAAATACACAGGGATCTGCTGCAAGTAATCTTTAAATCGACCTTTATCTTCAAAAGCAGCGCGAAAACCAGATTTAAGGAAAAACTCTTTAAAGCGAGGAACAATGCCACCGGCGATATATACTCCACCAAATGCCCCTGTCGTCAGCGCCAAATTGCCACCAAATCGACCCATTAACACGCAAAACAATTGCAATGTACGCTCACAATCTTTGCATGTGTGATTTAACGCCTGCTCGGTAATCTGTTTTGGTTCGAGATCTTGCGGTTGGTTACCCGCATAGGTCGCAATAAACTGATAAATATTGACAAGCCCTTGCCCAGACAAGCAACGCTCTGCTGATACACGACCAAATTTTTCACGTAAATGAACCAATAGCGCGTCTTCTTCAGGTGTGCATGTCGGTAAATCCACATGTCCTCCCTCACCGGGAATGCTATGCCATAGACCGCCACCATGAATCAGTTGTGCCACACCAAGTCCTGTTCCGGCACCATACACAGCGACAGGTTTATTGGCTTGTGGTTCACCACCGCCAATTTGTAAACACTCATCAATTGGCAACACTGGAATCGCGAGCGAGACCGCCGTGAAATCATTAATAACCTCTAGCGCTTCAAACCCAAGATTCGCTTTGAGTTCACTGATCGAAAATTCCCATGTGTGGTTAGTCATCGAAACCCAGTCTTCGGTAACCGGGCAAGCAATCGCGATACACGCAGTATTAATAGGTTCACTGCTATTTGAACAGTAGTCGCGAATCACGGCTTCGAGTGAATCGTACTCGGCACCAGAGTAAGTCTTAGCCTCACTCAGTGCGCCGGTTTGTAAATCACACAATGCGAGACGAGCGTTCGTCCCTCCTATATCCCCAACCAAAGCAAATTGATTTGGCATTTCTCCTCCTGTAAGACGCGCTCGACTGCGTCGATCTTAAAATAAAATAAGCGATTAAACAGAAATATAATGAATTCCAATTTGCTCGGCAACCTAATGTAACGAATGATGTAACGTTACATTAGGACCATCACAAAACACAAAGAAATCATATTCACCGAACCCTCCCTATAGCATAGCGATAAGCTCAGTGAATAAGTTGAGAATTGACGCAGCTTATTGATTAATGTTACGCGGAGTGACGAACAATAAGCGAATGGTGAATAATTTTAGAAGACACCGCTTTGCCGTCCATGCGCTGAACCAGCATTTTCATCGCCGCTTGGCCCATTTCAAACGTCGGTTGTTGGATGGTGGTCAACGAAGGTTCAAACATATCCGATAGAGGAATGTCATCAAAACCAATGACCGCAACATCGTTGGGCACACTTTTTCCCATACGAAAAACCGCTTTCATAACACCAATCGCCAGTGTATCCGATACTGAGAAAATCGCGGTTGGCGGCGAGGTTAACGTCATCAAACGGCGGGCGGCTAATTCACCCAACGGATAATCAATGCCCCCCATCGATTGGATATACCCCTCTTCAATCGGTAACCCTGCGCTTTCCATGGCACTGATGTATCCTTCTCGACGCTGCTGAGCGTAAATATAACGCTCGTCTGAATTGACCAACCCGATGCGCTTGTGACCTTTAGACACCAGATACAAAACCGCATCTTTCGCCGCCTGTTTATGGTCAATACTGACGTAGCCGACTTGCGAACCAGGCACATATTCGGAACATGCCACCCAAGGCAAATGGACAATGCGCTCAGGCAATTCAAGCTGCGCCATCATCGGATCCAGGCTAATGACGCCCGCGACCTGCTTCTCATCCAGCATATCTAGGTACTTCAGCTCAACCCAGCTCGTTCCTTGGGTATTGGTCAAGATCACCGAGTAATTATACTCACGGGCAGCCGCTTCAATGCCATTTACAATGCCGCTGTAAAATGGGTTTTCGATGTTAGGCACTAACACCATAATCAACTTGGTGCCATTTAGACGCATCACGGGATTACTTTCTGGTAACTGATATCCCAAGGCTTTGATTGCGTTTTGAACTTTTTCTCTGGTTTGGGGGCGAATCGACTGACTGTCATTCAGTACTCGAGACACAGTGGCCGTGGAGACACCGGCATATTTGGCCACATCGGCGACAGATGGACGCATGAATTCGCTTTCACCTCTTCAACTAACAATGAAACGAATGTAACACGGATTTCATAGACACTCTACTTTTGGCCTTGATTTATCGACTGTGATCCAACTCTCACTGTGTATTTGGATTGTGATTGAGGGCATAAAACACACCTAAAGATCTTGTCTTATAGTTCCTTCCTGTCAGATTTTGCCCTACCGTATGTAACACAATGTAATGTTACATCAATATACAAAACGGAGCAGACTATGAAGCGATCAAGTCTTAATGCAGTCATCATCGGAACCGGCATGATTGCCAACGTGCACTTCCGATCTCTACAAGCGGCTGGCGTCAATGTACTTGGACTGGTCGATGCCAATCCTACTCGCGCTGCCGAGATCGCAGAGCAATGGGGCGTTCAAGTTTTCGACGACTTAGACCAAGCACTGGCCAGTGAGCAAGTGGACGTCGTACACGTCTGCACACCAAATATCTTCCATTTTGAAATGGCCAAAAAAGCGCTTAACGCTAACAAACATGTGATTTGTGAGAAACCTCTGGCCACCAACCTCGAAGATGCGTTGGAGCTGCAAGCACTCGCCGCAGAGAAAAACTGCGTGACGGGCGTACCTTTCGTCTACCGCTATCACCCGATGGTGCGTGAAGCACGTGCTCGTATTCAAAGTGGCGAAATCGGCCTACTTCATCTGATTCATGGCAGCTACCTGCAAGATTGGCTGTTGGACCAAAGTGATAACAACTGGCGCGTCGATCCAAAACAAGGTGGCGCTTCACGTGCCTTTGCTGACATTGGTAGTCACTGGTGCGATCTCATAGAGTGGGTGACTGGTGAGCGCTTTACCGACTTAACCGGCCATTTCCACACAGCGCAAAAAGAGCGTTCGACTAACGCAACCGAAACCTTTAGCGATAAAGCGGGCGCTACGGAAGAAAGCAACGAACGCGCGGCTGTCACCACCGAAGACATAGCCAACTTGCTGCTGATTACAGATAAGAATACACCAGCGACACTGACCGTCAGCCAAGTCTCGGCAGGACGCAAAAACCGCCTGTGGTTTGAAATCGATGGCAGTAATAACAGCGTGGAATTTGATCAAGAAAATCCTGAGAAACTTTGGGTCAGCACACGAGAAGCTCGCACTTTGCTGGTTCGCGACCCGACCCAAGGTAGCGCTGAGCAAAAACGGCTATCGCTCACCCCTGCAGGCCACGCCCAAGGGTACAGCCACTGTTTTGACGCATTTATGCGCGATTTTTACGACACGATTTTAGGCGGTAATCCGCAAGGATTACCCACCTTTGATGATGGAGCTCGTGCTGCGAAATTGATCGACGCTGCACTGACTTCAACCAGGGAGAAGCGCTGGATATCGATTGATTAACTGATACACACCGTTTCGTGAAACATCCCTACATTAAAAAAACGATATGGATAATATTATGAACAATAACAAATTCATTCTGCCACGCCTTCGCGCCATGATGTTTTTACAATTCTTCATCTGGGGCGCTTGGTACACGTCTATTGCGGTTTATATGTCTCAAGTCGGTATGAGTGACTTGACGCACTGGCCGTACACAGTAAACCCACTGGCCGCAGTCATTGCGCCATTCTTTATTGGTTTAATTGCCGATAAGTACTTTTCAACCCAAAAAGTACTCGGGGTGCTGCACCTGATTGGCGCTGTATTCCTATTTATTGCGCCGCACACCATAGAAAATCCAACGCTGTTTATTGTCATGCTACTGGCCTATAACTTGGCCTACATGCCAACACTTGGCTTGTCTAACTCACTGGCGTTTCGCAACATTGACGACCAAGAGAAACAATTCCCGACCATTCGTGTGTTTGGCACCATCGGTTGGATTGTTGCGGGTCTGTTTATCAGTTTCGGCCTAGGTGGCATGTTCGATGTCGCGGCAGAACAAACCGCCATGCCACTTTATACCGCCGCCACGGCGAGTGCGATTTTAGGTATCTACAGCTTTATGTTGCCGGACACCAAGCCCGCTTCATCGAGCAAGAAAACCACCTTTAGTGAAATTTCAGGTTTGAATGTATTGAAAGAGCTAGCAAGCCCTGCGTTCTTTGTATTCATTTTGGCCTCATTCCTTATCTGTATTCCATTAGCGGCTTACTATAACTTCACTCAGTTGTTCCTAAGTTCTATGGAAATGGACAATATCGCTGGAATTCAAACACTTGGTCAGTTTTCTGAACTGCTATTTATGCTATTGATGCCGTTATTCTTCCGCCGTTTGGGTGTGAAGTGGATGTTGGTTGTCGGCATGCTTGCATGGGTACTGCGTTACGCCCTATTTGCGATGAGTGCACCCGATTCCGTCATGTGGATGATCATGATTGGCATCGCTTTGCATGGTGTTTGCTACGACTTCTTCTTTGTCACTGGGCAAATCTACATCGACAAACAGTGTGATGACAGCAACCGTGGTCAAGCTCAAGGTCTCTTAGTGTTAGTCACTTACGGTATTGGTATGTTGGTTGGTGCTCAGGTCGCCGGCATGGTTTATAACCAGTTCCTTCAAGGCAGCACTCATTTAACGGCGGAGAACTGGGCGAGTTTCTGGTGGTTACCCGCAATGTTCGCAGGCGGAGTCGCTCTGCTGTTCATTCTATTTTTCAGAGAGAAACGTAGCCCAGCTACACAACAAGCTAGCGCTTAACTTTTTTCACAATTTTCGGTAGGTAAGTCATTATGAATCAAATTCAAGGACCCGCTATTTTCCTCGCTCAGTTTATTTCCGACGAGGCGCCTTTTAACACATTGGAAGGCCTTGCTGATTGGGCGTCGAAAAAGGGCTATAAAGCAGTACAAATGCCCACTCTTAACCCAGAAATCTTTGACTTAGAACGCGCCGCCAATGACGTGGATTATTGTCAGCAGTTTCAAGCAACACTTGCCAACTTTGGCCTAGAGCTCAGTGAACTGTCGACACATATTCAAGGCCAATTGGTGGCGGTTCACCCAGCTTACGATGAGTTGATGGATCAATTTGCACCCTCTGAGGTGCAAGGCGATTCTCAAGCGCGTACCGTGTGGGCAACCGAGCAACTTAAGCTCGCGGCGAAAGCGTCAGCAAACTTAGGTCTCACTGCCCATGCGACCTTCTCTGGTTCGCTGTTGTGGCCTTATGTTTATCCATGGCCACAGCGTCCACCCCGCTTAGTTGAAGATGGTTTTGCAGAGCTTGCGGCTCGTTGGAAACCGATTCTTGATGAATTTGAACGCTGCGGCGTTGATGTCTGTTATGAACTCCACCCGGGCGAAGATTTGTTCGATGGGCGCAGTTTTGAACGCTTTTTAGAAAGCGTCAATCACCATCCTCGAGCCAATATTCTTTATGATCCAAGCCATATGCTTTTGCAAGGCATGGATTATCTTGGGTTTATTGACCGTTACCACCATCGAATCAAGGCCTTTCATGTTAAGGATGCAGAGTTTCGACCTACCGCGTCGCAAGGCGTATACAGCGGCTATTCCAGTTGGGTAGACCGTGCTGGGCGATTCCGCTCTCTGGGCGATGGACAAATTGATTTTGTCCAGATTTTCAGTAAATTAACGCAGTATGGCTTTCAAGGCTGGGCAGTGCTCGAATGGGAATGCTGCCTGAAAGATTCCGATCAAGGTGCCACTGAAGGCGCGGAATTTATTCAGCGTCACCTCATAAATAAAACACAAAAAGCATTTGATGATTTTGCCTCAGGTACTCAGCAAGGCGACCTAAACCGCCGCTTGCTTGGCCTGTAAACGGAGACTAAACATGTTCAAACTAAAAAATTGGGTTAAAGCCGGTGCACTCACTCTAGGCGTTATGGCAACGGCTGTGGTTAGTGCTCACCCAAAACACGACCATCACCAGCAAGAAAACATCGCCGTTCAGATGTACACCTTGCGCGATCAAGGCAGCCTAGAAGAGCAATTTGCGATGGCTCAGCGCGCAGGCTTTCATGCTGTGGAATTGGTCGGTACGCACGATGTTGACAGTTATGAACTCAACCGCCTACTCAACGAGTACGACCTCGATGCGATGGCGGCACACGTTCAACTTGAAGCGTTACGTAATGATCTCCAAACCGTGATCACTTTCAACAAAGCGGTCGATAATGACGTCATCATTATGCCTTGGCTACCAGCAGAAGAACGTCCAGATTCAGCTCGCGGCTGGCGTGAACTTGGTCAAGAGTTAGACCAGATCGGTCAAACACTGCGCCGCAATGGCATGACCTTGGCGTACCACAACCACGATTTTGAGATGAAGAAGTTCCATGGCAAAACAGCCCTTGAATGGATTATCAGTGCCTCGCACGCACGTAACCTGAAAATTGAATTGGATGCCGCATGGGTATCTCGTGGTGGGCAAGACCCAGCGCAATTTATCAAAAAGCTGCGCCACCGTTTATTCAGTATCCACGTGAAAGATAACTCGGGTATTGGTACTCACGATGATGAGCGTAACTTTACTGTTGTGGGTGACGGCATTATGGCTTGGGATGAAGTCCTTCCTGCCGCTGAGCGCGCTCATGCCCGTTGGTTTGTGGTTGAGCACGACCAACCCGCAGATGCCGAAGCGATCATCACCAAAGCAAATCAATATCTTAAAGATCACCTTCGTCGCTAAACGCCGTTTTATCACTATGCTTAAAGGGTGGAGTTTCCACCCTTTTTTATGCTCAATATTTTCTCACTCTCTAGGTTTACCCGGTTTCATTCTGGAACCTCAGGCTGAGATGACCGTCTCTGCACCCCGATTATCAATCAAAACGAAGTGAATAAAATGGGCTTTGGCGTACGTCTCTGACGAAGACGGCCAAAGAAACCTGTTTAGGAGAAAATAATCATGAGTTTAACTTCAGACCGCTCAGCACTTCGTGACCTCATGGATCGGTTTGCCGATTTTTGGCTCACCGGTGAGTCAACAGCCATCCAACCCGCGCTTGCCAGCGATCTTGAATTAATTAGCCACCAACACGGGCGCTGGCACGGCCCTCAACAAGCGCTAAATGCGATTAAACACGACACAGCAAGTGGTACGCTGTATGGTCAAACATCCAATCATTATATCGCTGTCGAGCAAGACCAAGCCGTCTGCAGCATGTACTTATTTGCGATGGCGCAAAACCGCCCTCAGTATTTCCTATTTGGAAGTGCATTAGTCATGCATTTTCGCCGTGAAACAACAGGTTGGGTTATTGAGAAAATTCGCTTACAAGTAAACTGGTCACACGGCGCACCAGAGCTAATGTCACATTGGAAAAATACGCCAAATGAGCAAGGCTGGGATTTAGCCAAAGAGCCACCCGTCTTGATCAGCGAGGTGCACTCTCCCTGGGCTTTAATGCCCAATGCACCGGTTGCATACGATTTACCGCAAGCACTGGCTGAACTCTATGCGCGATATTCATTCGCGGTTGATCAAAATGACATCGGCCTTTTAGCCACCACGTACACTCAAGACATTGAAGGCGGCTTTGCGCCCGCTGGCAATTTTAGCGGCTATGATCAAGTCATCAGTCTTTTGAAAAATTTCCGTCATTTGGCGGCCGTATGGCAACACTTTGCTCGTATCGTGCGTATTGAAGATGAAGGCGATGGACAACATGCCAAAATGATTGTGGCACGAATCATCCCAGAAAGACCAGTGTCTGAAAACGGCGATCCTATTTACGGTGCCCATTATCAGTTGCGAGTACGTAAAGGCACAGATGGGCAGTGGCGCGTATGCTGGACCGACTACCGAACAGGTTGGTTTAGTGAGCAAAATATTCCTGCGTTTGATATTGGTCGCACAACGGCTTAAAGACCTGCTAAGAAAAATAGTCAACCACAAAAAGAGCCACTTAATGTGGCTCTTCATTTGAACGTCAGACAACCGTCTCAGCCCTTATGGCTCATATCGCGGGTAATCCACGTACCCTTCACTGCCTCCACCATAAAAAGAACTGCGTTTCACTGGTGCCCACGGCCAACCATTAGCAATACGCTCCACCAAGTCAGGGTTAGAAATAAACGCGCTACCAAAAGCAATCAGATCCGCTTGGTTGTGTTTAATCATCTCTTCGGCTTGTTCAGCGGATATCCCCCCAGCCAGAATCAACGCTCCATGCCAACGCTCACGAAAATCTGATAACAGTGATGTTTGATGGACCTTTTCGGTTAAGGCGAGATGAATATACGCGATATCACGCTGATTCAACTGCTCCGCAAGGTATAAATAGGTTTGCGGCGTATCATCAAACAGCGGCATATCTCCTATCTGATTATAAGGAGACAAACGAATGCCCACTTTTTCCGCACCGATTTCTGCGCAAACCGCATCGACAACCTCAAGCGTAAAACGGCTGCGACTTTCCAAGCTTTGCCCTCCATAGCGATCATCACGTGTATTGAGCTTCGGGTTGATAAACTGCTCAAGCAAATAGCCATTGGCCGCATGGATTTCAACGCCATCAAACCCAGCTTGCATCGCATGGCGCGCCGCGACGCGAAACTGGTCAACAATATCCGCAATTCCACTCTCATCCAGCGCTTGCGGTTCACTGGCAGGGATATTACCCGGATTACCCTGCGCATCGTAGGCAAAGGCCTGACCGCCTGCCAGTGCAACACTACTTACTGGTGGCTGCGCATTAGGCTGAATACTCCGATGAGAGACACGCCCCACATGCCATAACTGCGCAACAATTTTGCCCTGCTCCGCATGGACATTATCGGTAACGGCTTTCCAAGCACTCACTTGTTCACCACGATAAATTCCCGGCGTGTATAAATACCCAGTTCCCTGCTCTGAAACCGGAACGCCTTCGGTAATCAATAACCCTGCGCTGGCTCGCTGGCGATAGTACGTCGCGGTGAGTTCATCAGGTATCCTTTGTGGTGAGCGCGCTCTGGTCATTGGCGCCATCACAACGCGATTTGCCAAAGGTAACCCTTTAAGTGACAGTGGAGACAGCAAGTTATGCATTTACGCCTCCTCACTAAACCAAGCTTGCGCAATCAATTCATGAGATTGAATACGAAGCTGTGGGTCGTGAATCCATGAGTTAATCATGATTTCGTCAGCGCCTGTTCGTTCAACCAGAGAATCAATACCTCGGCAAACGGCGTCTGGCGTTCCCCATAACGATTCTCTTAACTGGCTTAGAATTTGTTGCTTGGCCCCAGGGCTCCACACCTCATCCATATTCTCGACCGGTTTTGGCAACAAGGTTTCTACGCCACGTCCAAGGTTATGGAACTTCTGCAGTTCAGTGGTGGCTAAGAACTCGGCTTGTTTTTGGCTTTGCGCTGCGACCGCATTGACACAAATAATCACATACGGTTTCTCAAGCTGTGGTGACGGTTTAAAATGCGTTCGGTAAATATCAATCGCGTGCAACATGGCATCGGGCGCAAAGTGAGACGCAAAAGCAAAAGGTAATCCCTTTTGCGCCGCTAACTGGGCGCTGAACGTACTTGAGCCAAGTAGCCACAAAGGCACATTTAGCCCTTCGCCCGGTATCGCTTTAACATGTTGACCCGGTTTTGCCACTCGAAAATACGACTGTAATTCATCAAGCATCTCGGGAAAATCCAGCCCTCTTGCCGTGGTATCACGGCGCAAAGCACGCATGGTACTAGAATCCGTGCCTGGCGCGCGTCCTAACCCTAAATCAATACGCCCAGGATAAAGAGATTCAAGGGTTCCAAATTGCTCCGCAACCAACAACGGCGCGTGGTTAGGCAGCATCACGCCACCAGAGCCTAAACGAATGGACTGCGTTTTTGCGCCGATATGACTCAAAATCACCGACGTTGCCGCACTCCCAATATCGCGTAGGTTGTGGTGTTCTGCGACCCAGAATCGATGAAACCCTGCTTTTTCGGCTGCTATCGCCAATTGGGTACTTGAATGAATCGCATCACTGACGGTCGCTCCCTCACCGATGGTCACCAAGTCTAATAAAGATAATTTTACGTGTGTATTGTTGGGCATATGACTTTCTCAATAAGTTGGTTTGTTTTATTCACCTAACGGCTTACCAACATTATTGATGGAATGGTTCGGGAGAATAAACCAGCTTCACTTCCTATCACTTGAGCCATAATTTCCATAATCACGTTAAATCAAAAAGGTAAAATAACCATTCAAAAAACATATTATTTAGGAAAAGTCATGAATTCAGCTCAATTTTATTCCGCAAAAGATATTGCTCATCGATGGTTTGCTTATTTTGAAGGGAAAACAGAAACGCTCGATACGCATTTAACTCTGTTTAGTGATAATATTCGTCTGGTCCACGCAGGCTCGCACGTACTGGCCAACAATTTGCCAAGTTTAAAGGCTTGGCTAAAATCCGTTCCCGATGAAATCAGTGCACACTTTATCGACACATTCCAATTTGAATCACTCGACCAATACAGTGCAAAAATAACCATGAGCGTGCGCTATCAAGCCCTTGATCATAACCAGCGTTTAATCGGGGCCGTGATTGATTATCAAACCGAAGTCGAATTTGACCAACACAACAACGCACGCTTTCGTTTTATCCAAAAGACGCCGATACATCCCAACCCTGACCAACGTTTTACTCCTTCCTTTAATCTCAATCGCATCGAATCTCTGCGCGCGCATCTACTCTATCTTCATCATCAAACGCGCCAAACTACGGGCCTAGAAAGCACTGTAAACCTCAAAGCACAAGAACCGTTTTCACAGGCTCTCAACGCACTATCAGAAAATCAGTTAACCACACTGCCTATTTTATTTATTGACGAATGGAATGACCAAGATATGCCTGCCACACATCTAAGCGTTCAACACAATCGACAACGCTATCTGAGCATTCTGAATGTCGCCATCGAATGAATCTGGCCTCCCGTTTTCCAATCACATATCTAAAAAGAGCCGATAATTGGCTCTTTTTTGGTTCAAACCGGCGTCTCTTTATGGAAAAAGAAATTTAAATATAACGGTTAAATCCAAACACTTGAGAATTTATTTCTATAATCAAAATCATTTGTTAAAAATACAAAATAATCACGATGCAATAACTTATTGTTTTCTGAATTAATTGATATTTTCACGTTATTTCTTTGCTCAAACTTGTTACACAACCCTAACCAACCACACGATTATTTTCCACATTCACAACGTGGATTTGAATAAGATTACGCCCTAAAATCCATCGAAACTCAGCCCTAACCAATATTCTAAGTTGATATTAATAAACACATTTCTAATTTGATTATTACTATTAATTTCTAAGTGAGCACACTATGTTAAAAAAAGTTTTTGAACCAATTACGATTGGCAATATGGTGGTAAAAAACCGCTTTGTAGTCCCACCGATGGTTTCTAACTACGCAGCCGAAAATGGGCACTGTACCGAACAATTTATCGCGTACCACGAAGAAAAAGCCCGCGGTGGTTGGGGCCTCATTATTGTCGAAGACTACAAAATAAACCCACAAGCAGGTGGCTTTATCAGATTGCCGGGCTTGTGGTTGGATGAGCAAATTGATAGCCACCGAGCGTTAACCACTCGCGTTCATGCTCACGGTGCAAAAATCGCAGCGCAAATCTACCATGCTGGACGTGAAACCAGCGCTGACATCACCGGTGTACAGCCGGTTGCCCCGTCCGCCATTCCGGATCCGGTGGTCAATGCGATGCCTCGCGAATTAACCGTCGAGGAGATTAACGAGCTTGTCGAACAGTTTGGTGACACCGCATTACGCGCCAAAAAAGCGGGCTTTGATGCGGTAGAAATTCACGGCGCACACGGTTACTTGGTCAACCAATTTATGTCTCCGTTCTCCAACAAACGAACCGACCAATATGGCGGTACAATTTTAAATCGCGCACGCTTTGCACTGGAAATCATTGCCAATATTCGCGCTAAAGTGGGAAATGACTACCCTCTCATCTACCGCATGTCGGTCAATGAGTTCGTTGAAGGCGGATTAACCACAGAGGACAACAAAGTCGTCGCGATGCTTTTGGAAGACGCTGGGATCAATTTGATTCATGCCTCGAACGGGGTTTACGCTAGTACCGAAGCGATCATTCCACCGACCGCAGTCGGCCATGCGTGGAGTGCAAACATCAGTGAAGAACTCAAAAAAGTGGTCGATATTCCCGTCATCGCGGTGGGAAGAATTAATGATCCGCTGATTGCTGAATCCGTGATTCGCGCCAAACAAGCCGATATGGTGTCTATGGGACGCAGTTCGCTGGCCGACCCACACTTACCCAATAAAGCACAAGCCGGACAATTTGACGATATCATTCGCTGCATTGGCTGCTTGCAAGGCTGTATACAGCGCAACGCGCAGCAACTGCCCATCAAATGTTTGGTCAACCCAGTGACGGGCCATGAGTCGGAGCGTCAACTCACACCTGCCGAGCAATCAAAAAAAGTGGTTATCGTCGGTGGTGGAATAGCCGGCATGGAAGCGGCGATCGTTGCTGCCAAACGAGGCCATCACGTTGAGCTTTTTGAAAAACATAGCAAACTCGGCGGGCAATGGGCGCTTGCGGCCATTCCTCCAACCAAAGAAGAGCTCAGTTCGTTCACTGTATGGCAAGTCCATCAACTCAACGCATTAGGGGTGGTGATTCACCTCAACACCACGCTTACCCCACAATTGATTGAAGCGATACAACCAGACTCCGTGATTCTCGCCACTGGTGCCCTGCCGTTTGTCCCCAATATTGAGGGGAAAGACCTAGCACATGTATTGAATGCCAATGATGTGTTGCAGGGCAGCGCAGAGACTGGCCATAACGTGGTGGTGATTGGCGGCGGTCTGGTTGGGTCAGAAACCGCAGCGCACTTAGCGAATCATGGGCGCCGAGTTTCGATTATCGAGATGAATGACGATATTTTTGTCGGTACGCCACACGCCACAAAGCACTATCTATTGAAGGACCTGCGCGCCCACGATGTCGCGATTCACACCAACACCCAAGTCCAATCAATCGCGCCAGACTCTGTAACGGTGGTTGATGCCAAGGGCAACCCGCGCCGGCTTGAGGGCATCGATTCTGTTGTGATGGCCATTGGCTCACGCCCGGTTTCAGTGATTGAAAGCGAACTGAAAAAGTCGGTGCCAGAGGTCATTACCATCGGGGACGCGCTGCAAGTCAGAAAAGCAATGGAGGCGGTCGAAGAAGGCTACCTCGCCGGTATGGCGGTTTAACATTCACGCCCCGCGACGTTCAGTCGTGGGGCTTACGCTCTTCATCCACCGATGACGCTGGCTACTCGTAGTGAATCTTTAATGCGTCACGAATCAAAGAAAATGCCGGGGATGGCTGACGCCGGCTTGGATAATAAAGGTAATAGCCATCAAATGGATCACACCATTCTTCGAGAACAGCCACTAACTCCCCACTGTCCAGTTCTGCGTGAATCTCACCTTGCGGTACGAACGCAATACCCAGCCCTCGTTTGGCAGCGTCGATCATCGCAGTGGTGGTATTGAACGTCAATTGCCCATCAACACGAACATTGTATTCTTTGCCATCGCGGTCAAACTCCCAAACATAGAGACTGTCATGCGTCGGAAATCGCATGTTAATGCAGTTATGCTCGGCAAGATGCTCCAATGTTTGCGGTTTGCCGTTTTTTGCAAAGTACTCCGGTGAAGCCACCGCTGCCATGCGCATTTTCGGGCCGATCGGCACAGCGATCATATCTTTGTCTATGGTGTCGCCAAGCCGAATACCCGCGTCAAATCGGTCAGCAACAATGTCGCGAAAGCCATAGTTAATATCAAATTCAACTTTGATATCAGGATACTCTTTTAATAACTTCTCCAACTTCGGCAACAGGATTTCATTAACCACACCACCGCCACAGGTAATACGCACTGTGCCAGCGGGTTTATCACGCATTTCAGTCAGCGCATCCAGCGCCATTTCCATTTCATCCAAGCGCGTGCCAATCGACTCTAACAGCCGCTCACCCGCCGGTGTTGTAGAGACGCTACGTGTGGTTCGAGTAAGTAGGCGTATGCCAAGATGTTCTTCCAAATTGCTCATGGCTTGGCTGAGCGCTGACTGCGTGAGACCCAATTGAGCCGCAGCGCGAGTGAAACTTTTAGCCCGAGCAACATGCGCAAAGTAGAGCAGATCATTGAGGTTTCGTTTCGCCATCCGTGACTCCATTAATTAGCATAACTAATTATCTTTTAATGTATTTATTAGCAAGTACACTCTTTTACCGAATAAACTGACGATGGTAAAGCCATTGTTTTATCGCTTGGCTGCGGTTGTTCAACGCTCATAAACCAAGCAGTAGTGCCTAACTGTTCGCATTTACCATAAACAGACGCGAAGTAAAGCTAAAGTGGCGCAAAAATCGTTAAAAATTAAATCATTATTCGTGATATGCAAATTGTATTTTCCTGATGATTACATTACATTAACCCGTTGATTAGTTTTGTTTGAGACCGAGAAATCATGGCAACAATACAGGATGTTGCTCGCCGAGTTGGTGTATCCAAATCGACGGTATCTAAAGTGTTAAATGGCACTGGACGTGTATCTGATGCGACCAAAAAAGCGGTCCATGACGCCGTTAAGGCGCTCGATTATCGCCCTAACCTCCTTGCCCAGTCACTAACCAAGCAAACCACTGACACGATTGGCCTAATCATTCCACGTGGTTACAACATGTCTCAATACATTACGCGCTTGATCAATATGGCGCAGGAACTCGCCAATCAAGCCGGTAAGTTTTTGATGATTACGCAGGTTGATGGCAACGATATTGAAAGCGGTATTCAGTCAATCCACAAATTGGTCGATCGTCGCTGCGATGGCATTTTGTATTATAAAAGCTCTCAAATCGAGAATACCGACGTTGTCGCACGTCTTGAATCGGTGATTGATGACCTGCCTATTCCGCTTGTGGTGCTCAACGCCCACTTACCTAATAAGCCCGACCACTGCGTTTGGTTTGACCATACTGCGACCGCTCGTTTAGCGGTAGATTATTTGATTTCACAAGGCCATCAGAGAATCGGTTATATTACGGGTCAACTCAACCTGCAAACGTCAAGAGCCCGTCTTCAGGGCTATCAGCAAGCGTGTCTTGAGTCAGGAGCTGAGGTTAATCCTTATTTAATTATCGAGAGTGCCAACTGCCACTATTCAGGCGGTTACGAATCCTGTAAACAACTCATTCAGCGTCAAGAACCATTTACTGCTCTGTGTTGCTTTAACGATGCTATGGCGATTGGCGCGATGAAAGCGCTGCGAGAGCATGGCATTGACGTTCCGAAACAAGTTTCTGTGTTTGGATTGGATAACGATGATGTCGATGATTTTATCGATCCGCCCTTGTCGTCAATTGCAATGCCTGTCGATGAAGTCATTTCCAACGCCGCACATTTGCTGTTTGAGCACATGAAAACCAATGAACCTGAATCCAATACTCGCTCACTGGTTGGAGAATTAGTGATTCGAGATTCGGTTCAAGCTTTGAATTGATCATTATATTGAAAGACAAAAGCCGCTCAACATTAAGCGGCTTATCCCTACGTTAAGCTTTTCAATTACCACCAAATATCAGCTTGTACACCGACACTTAACTGGTCATCTTCTCCTCTAGCAAAGCGAAAGTTTGACACCTCGTTGTCTAGACTCTGCATGTAATTCGCGTAAAAACGAATTTCGGGACGAGAACGCAACATACTGGTTGCGACTTTAAACGTATGAAATGCTGTCACTTTATAGCCACTCTCTTGATACGTATCCCCAGCGTATTTGTTGCGCTGATCAAAGTAGCCAAGTTCGATGCCCGTCTGATTGTATTGGTCCCAAATATAGGCCGGACGGACTACGGCGCGTAAGCTGCTGACATCTACATCCGCTTTGTTGCTATCACTAACATACGTATACAAATCTTGTCCGTGCGTCAAAACCAAGGCATGCGCCATAATCACATTGTGATCAAACCAATAGCTCTCCCCTTGCGAGAATAAGCGCAGTGCTGTAGCACCTTTGCTGTCGTTGAGCGCATAATCAGGATTGGGACCATCAATGCTGCCAAACGTACTGGCGATAGAATTGGTGGCGAAATGCACACCATACTGGGCAAAGCCACCTTGCGAGAAGTTTTGATTTAGCATCAAGACCGAGCTTAACGCATCACCAACCTCATAACCCACTAAATCTTCAACCTCGCTTTCACTATTCGGTAGTTGATATTTAGTATAAAAATCAACCGAAAGCGTATCACTGAGTTTCCAGCCCTTAAATCGAATATCCACGGCATTAGTGTTGAGCGTTTGCTCACTAGTGGTGGTAACGTCATGGGTTACGCCATCTGTATCAACATACGAATGGTCAACCTCAGTGCGGCTTGCATCAAAGTCTTCCCTCAGCAATGAAATGCCAAGTGTTGATGTTCCTACTTTAATATTATCTAATCCGACACCGCCACCAGCGGTCCCTTTATAGCCTTTCCAGTCAAGCAACTGAATTTCATAGTCAGCTTGTTTATGGCGCCCGACCCATAGCGCAGCATCAGGAAGGCCAGGAACAAACCCTTGGGTTTCAACGTATAGATCAGAAAACTGCAACGAGCTTTGATTATCAAAGCCAAACCCTTCCCAGCCGTGCTCCTGACCAACATTCCCATCGATCATCGCCACCGCTTTCACCATTCGGTCGTCTTGATGATAAACCCGATGTGCGACTTGCAAATCATACCAACCGGCAAAGGTATATCCATTTCCTAAGCGCCCCAAAGAGCCAATCGCGTATTGCTGCGGTGCGCCATTATTCGCCGTGGACCATCCTCCGCGAAAATAGCCAGAATACACCGTATCGCTGTTGTCATACTGAGTGAATTCAGGTAACGGTTTCGACCCAAGGCCGTCGGCAGCCAAACAAGTGTGGGTCAACGCCACACTAAAAGCTATCGCAGACAAACCAAAGTGGAGGCGTCGAGTTGGGTTCGCTATTTTATTATTTTTCATCGTATTACCATTTGTTTTATTGTTTTTAGGTCGAACGAATCCGCTTCATATTCAGGAGAGATATGAAGGGAACGTTCAACGGTTTGGGGGTACAGAGACCATGCCGATGCATGGAGTAAGGGATTGAGGACCACAAGCAACAATCCCTTATGATTAGCCCGTTGTAGGCAGTCACAACTGGCTGATTCTTTCACCTCCTACTGAGGGGATTTAAGTGCTTCACCTTGTGATTGAATCACCGATTGATACCAGGCAAAGCTTTTCTTCGGTGTACGCTCAAGCGTGCCATTACCTTGGTCGTCGCGGTCTACATAAATAAAGCCATAGCGTTTCGACATTTGCGCGGTAGACGCACTGATAAGGTCAATAGGGCCCCATGAGGTATAGCCCATCACCTCAACCCCGTCTTGAATCGCTTCACCCACTTGATAGAGGTGATCGTTGATGAAATCGATGCGATAATCATCTTCAATGTCACCATTCGCATTCTTCATGTCCTTCGCGCCCAATCCATTTTCAACAATGAACAGCGGCAGTTGGTAACGATCGTAAAGAAAATTCAGCAAGTAACGCAGCCCGACGGGATCAATCTGCCATCCCCACTCCGATGCTTTAAGGTGCGGATTAGGGACCATTTGCAACATATTGGCATCGGCTGTGTCGGCGATTTCAGGATCGGCGCTCGCGCAGCCACTCATGTAATAACTAAAGGACACAAAATCGACCGTTTCTTTGAGAGCTTGTTTGTCTTCCTCAGTGATAGTGAGTTCAATACCCATGTCTTTGAATTTACGCGCCATATAACTTGGGTAGTACCCACGCACCTGAATATCGCCAAACATTAACCATTCACGGTTTTGCTGTAGCGTTTTCATCATATCGTTAGGATGGCAGGTCAATGGATAAAGCACGGCACCTAAAATCATGTTGCCGATCTTGGCATCAGGGATAAGCTCGTGACAGGCCTTAACCGCTTTGGCACTCGCGACCAACTGGTGGTGAATCGCTTGATAACGAGTCTGCTCATCGATATCACGTGGTAATCCAGCGCCAGTAAAGGGCTGATGTAATGTCACGTTAATTTCATTAAACGTCAGCCAATGTTTAACGCGATGCCCGAAGCGCTCAAAGACCACGCGAGCATATTTTTCAAACATTGGAATGACTTCACGACTAGCCCACCCTTGATACTCATTGGCGAGGTGTACGGGCATTTCATAGTGAGATAGCGTCAGCAGTGGCGTAATGTTATGCTTTTCCAACTCATCCAACAGTTTATCGTAATACGCAAGCCCTGCTTCATTTGGCTCAGCATCATTGCCGTTTGGAAAAATTCTCGTCCAAGCAATGGATAAACGTAACGTGGTAAACCCCATTTCAGCGAATAAAGCAATGTCCTGAGGGTAACGGTGATAAAAATCAATGCCGATGTCTTTGATATTAAAATCCCCAGGCTGACGCGTCACGGGTTCACCAAACGCTCCCTTGGGCTGAACATCGGACGTCGATAGCCCCTTGCCATCACTCACATGCGCACCTTCAACTTGGTTCGCGGCGACGGCACCACCCCATAGGAAAGAATCGGGAAAACGAAAACTCATGACAAATTTCTCCTCAAATTTAATGATGTTTACTAGCGACTAAAGGTAACCCCTTTACTCAATGCGAAACTCCATGCTTTATGATTGGGGTAAGAGTGGCGAAGCATAGAACACGGCACTCTTACCAGCTTGATATCAGTGAATTATGAGGTCACATTTGTGGTTTGTGGTGTGGATGCCACCGAACTATCCCGATACATCAAAAATGTCCCAACAAACGCCAACCCAAAACCGATAACGATGCCAACGACGTAAGTCGGGATAGGCTCAAACAGTGGAATGCCCGGTAAACTATGAAAGGCAAAGCCAACCATTTTGACGTTAAATGTTGCTTCAAACGCACCACCAATCGCACCAGCAATGACAACCACAGGAATCGTTTTTCGAAAGCGCATAATCAAACCGTAAATAATGGGTTCGGTGACCCCCGCGAGGAAACCTGACATTGCCGCCGGCCCAGCAATGGCTTTGATATTTTTATCTTTACTGCGCACCCATAGCGCTGTTGCCACGCCGATTTGTGCAAAAGTACAAGGCGCCCACATTGCGGCTATCGGGTCGCCGCCTAAGCCAATATTGGCGATGATGATGGGAACAATGCCCCAGTGCAGTCCAAATAAAACCAAGAACATCATCGAACCACCCACCACAGCACCGGTAAGAATACTGCTATGTGCAATCAACCAGTTCAAACCGTCAGCAATCCAGTTACCTAAATACACGCCGAATGGACCAAAAATTAACATCGTAATGGGCACGACCACCAACAAACTCACCATCGGGACCATGAACATTTGAATGTCTTTGGGACACACTTTTTTCATGCCTTTTTCGACCAAAGCCAATACAGCAACAGCAAAGAAGATCGGAAACACGCTGGAGGAATAATTGATAGCCAGAACAGGTAAACCCAAAAAGTCCGCAGGTTTGTCAATCAGCCCCGTAAAGTTAGGTTCTAACAATGCAGCGCCTATAGTGCCCCCGACAAAACCATTCGCTCCCAATTTGGTTGCGGCCGTGATTCCAAGCAAAATAGGTAGGAAATAAAACACCGCATTGGCTGCCGCCGAAAGAATTAAGTAGGTAGAATCCGTTTTTTCTAGCCAATGCAGCATCGCTAAGATAGACAACAATGCTTTTAGCATTCCGGCACCGGCTAGTGCACCAATCAAGGGTGACAAACTGCCAGAAATAAATTCAAACACCTGCCCCACCACGGAAACATTTGGTTTGTCCTTCGACGCCGTCGGAGTCTCATCGCCGGAGTCGAGCGGTTCGGTCTGTTGCTCATTCAACAACGCTTGCAACGCTTCATGCACATACGAAACCTGATTACCAATGATGACCTGAAATTGGCCACCGCTTTCAACCACGCTTAGGATGCCCTCTAGGTCTTTAAGCGCAGGTTTATTCGCTTTGGAATGATCGTTTAACGTAAAGCGCAGCCGTGTAGCACAATGCGTTAACGCGTTAATATTTTGTTTTCCGCCCACGAGAGGCAGCAAGGTTTTGGCAAAATGTTGGTAGTCCACGTCGGTATCCTAATCATGTTTTATTGTTATTTCAGGTAGGAGCTCCTTTCGGTATTTAAACTAAAGGGAAATCGGTTTCCCTTAAAGCGGTTAAAAATGAATCCGTGAAGATAATCACAAACAATTTATTGATAAGGCGAATGATTAACACGAAAGAACAGGAGTGAAATGAACAAACAGAAAAATACAAATAACCAAATAATTCAATTAGTTAACTAAAATTCATACCATTTTTGTCTTGGCTTTCAAATTTATCAAATCAACAGAAAATTCAAAATAAAGAAACCGATTTACCAAATTAATCCATTGAAATATAAGTAAATTAAAAAATAAAACCGGCTAAAAGAACGAGCTAACGCCAAACGGCGTTAGCTTATGCAAAAATGAGGGATGATGAGGCTACATGGAGTAGACGGACGTCGGCCTGCGAGCATCCTCAAGCAGTGCATCAATCACTAAACGTTGACGCGGTTTTAAATACCGCGAACGCGGCCATACAGCATGAATCGGCATTTCGGCACCGGCGTACTCTTCAAGCACCGCAACTAACGCACCACTTGAAAGATGTTGATGCACCAGCCAAGTTGGCAACTGAGAAATCCCAATCCCATCTAAAGCAGCGTTGACCATGGCATCACCATCACTGTAATCATAACGAGCTCGAATCACTTGAGAAAAAACATCACCATTAGCATTGCGAAATAACCAAGCAGGTTGAGAGCTGCGGCGGCTACCAATAATACAATCATGTTCGGTAAGCTCAGCAGGCTGCTTTGGAATGCCTTTCGCGGCTAGATAATCTGGGCTGGCACACACGACAAGTCGCTGGCGGCCTAGACAGCGGGCCACCAAATCTGCGTCATCTTCTAACGTGCCAATACGGACCACGAGATCAACGCCTTCATCAATTAAGTTAACCCGCCGCTCGCTAAAGCTCACTGAGAGATCAAGATTAGGATGCTGCTTGGCCAGACGCGATAAAATCGGCATCACATGTCGACGTCCAAACGCAGCCGGTAAGTGAATGTTCATTCGCCCAGACACCTGGCTGCTCCCGGCCACCACGCCTTGTTCTAAGCTTTCAATCTCATCCAATATGCCAATCCAGCCATCAAAGAAATGTTGACCTTCTGGAGTCGGGGTTAAGCTGCGCGTTGTGCGGTGCAATAACTTGGTGCCCAGCTTCTTTTCGAGTCGCGTGACACTTTTACCAACAGCAGAGCCCGTCAACCCTAAACGCTCCCCCGCCGCTGTAAATGAGCCGGTTCGCAAGGTTTCAACAAACTCAACGACTCCGGAAAATTGCGTTTCGATTATTTTCATTATAGAACCCAAGGATGAAATAAATGGAATTTAAACTGTATTATCATTTTTAAACAAGTCAATACAATAGCCTCTATCAATAAAAATCGCCAAACAACGAGGCTCAACATGACTGATATCAATCAACGTATTCATCAACTCTTAGACCGTGAAGAGATTCGCGCTTTGCGCCTACGCTATAGCCAACTACTCGATGGTGGGCAAGCCGAGCGTATGGGCGAAGTCTTCACTGAAGACGCAGAAGTCAAAGTCACCGTAGGTTCAATGAAAGGGCTTGAAGCGATAAAACAAGGGCTTGCCGATGCTTATCAGAGCTTTGATAGCCAAGGCCGTCAGCACTTTCCTTTTGTGCATGCCGTGACCAACCATGAGATCACCATCACCGGAGAAAACCAAGCGCAGGGCAGTTGCTATTTGTTGGACTTCGTTACTGACCGTGAAGCAAACCAGCATCCCTTTTTGCTGTTGGGCCGCTACGAAGATCAGTACGTTCGGGTCAACGGAGAGTGGCGAATCGCCTATACAGAATTAGATGTCGTTTGGCCAGAGCAAGCCTAATCGCGTCACGTTTATCCACACTACAATATAGGAGCCACGGTTATGAACGATGCTTCTTCTCAGCCGGCAAGCTTTTCACGCGTCTTTGCCGATAAAAAACTGAGTGTCGGGCTATTGACCCCACTAGAAGCGTACCCAAATACGCCCTTTCCGAACTTGGCACACCATCAAGATATCGCAAAACTGGCGGAAGACGCTGGATTTGCCAGTATTTGGCTACGTGATGTGCCATTTTATGATCCTAACTTTGGGGACGCCGCGCAGATCATCGACCCATTTGTCTATGCTGGATACCTTTCCGCTGTAACTCAGTCGATCACCCTAGGTACAGCTGGCGCCATTTTACCTCTGCGTGACCCAATTGCGGTTGCCAAACAAGCGGCGTCAGTAGATTTGCTGACCAATGGACGTTTTGTGCTTGGCGTATCAACGGGGGATCGTCCGGTCGAGTACCCAGCCTTTGGCAAAGACTTTGATAAACGCGGAGAAATGTATCGAGAGTCGGTGGAGATGATCAATACTCTGCACCAACAAAGCTTTCCACGCTTTCATTCTAAGCACTATGGTCAGCTTGCAGGCAGTTTAGATTTGCACCCAAAACCGGTGAATAAGCGGATCCCGATTATGGCAGTAGGTCGCTCTCGCCAGCCGATTGAGTGGTTAGCCAATAATGTTGATGCTTGGATATGGTCAGTGGATGATGAAAGTGCGATACGCGATATCATTGCCTCGCTGAACATCGCCGCCGAGGATAAACCTGCGCCTCACTATGGTTACGCGACCTTCTTTGATTTAGATGCGAATCCTGATGCGCCGTACCAACGATTTTATAACGTGGTTCGTATTGGTCGTAATGCGCTTATTGAGCGCTTGCTGTCGCACCAAGAACTCGGAGTAAACCACATCGCATTAAACCTAAAACCGTCTCGCCGTCCGGCCCAAGAGGTGATTGAAGAAATGGGGCAATACGTTCTGCCTCATTTAGGCTAACTGTGCATGCCAGCCCTGCAGACGGTGCTGGCATCATGGCTTATCTCAACTGGCGATACGTAAGTCAGCATTAAGCTTTCTATCCCAAGGCGAGACCGTACCGCCAAAGCGCTCGACCAAAAAATCAACCAACAAACGTAAATTCAGAGGCTGATGTTCGCGAGACAAATACACCGCGTGAATACCTAAAATCTCCGGTTGCTCATGGGTTAACAAAGGAATCAATTTACCTTGTTTAATCTGCTCTCCGATATAAAAAGTCGGTAGCATGCCTATCCCAGCGCCGCACAACACCGCTCGGCACACGGCGTCGGTTTCATTGCTTTGAAAATACCCCTTCACCGGAACCTCAACCAAACTCTGATTCTGAATAAACCGATAATGCCGATGGTTCCCTGCCACATGGGTAATACAGTAGTGATTCTGCAGATCATCCAAGCTACTCGGTTTGCCGTGCTTCGCAACATAGTCTGGCGAGGCACACAATACCGAATGACACATCGCTAGTGGCCGAGCAATTAATGTTGGATCCAACGTATTGGTAATTTTAATCGCTAAATCAAGCCGATCTTTTACCAAATTAGCATGGTTGTGCCCTACCGATAAAATGATCTCTATCTTCGGATAACGGTGTTGAAACTCCACCAAGGCCTGAGTGAGTTGTGCGTCGGCAAACGATCCTGATGAGGCGACTCTGAGCACGCCAACAGGCTCTTGGCTACGCTCCATAGCGATGTTCTTGGCATCCTCTACCGCTAATAGCATTTTCTTACATGCCGGTAACGTTGCAACACCCGCATCAGTCAAACTCACCTTACGTGTGGTGCGATGCAACAGCCGGGCACCAAACCACTGTTCTATCGCCGCAAGATAACGGCTGACCATTGCCGTCGACATATTTAAATGCTCCGCAGCTTTGGTCAAACTCCCCTGCTCAGCGATCTCTATAAACACTTTTGCCGCAGTTAGTCGGTCCATTATCTCATCTCACGCAATAATCAATTTACTGAAGTGGAATTTATCAAACGCCCTTGGCTGTATACAGTGACCCACACTAAAAAGTAAAAAATTTTAAGGGAATTATTATGTTAAAACTTCATCGTTTGGCTTATTCGACTCTTGCTATTGGTTTATTAGCCGCCTGTTCTTCCACCAGCAGTGCGATACCTGAAGCACCTTCAACCGTTGGCGCAAGTTATGTCCAAGCCTCAAGTACTAAAGCGCTACAACCGGGCGAAAAAGTGGCCAACCTCTTTCAACTTAATATGAAAACGCCTTACGTTTTGCAACGTTTGACTGACCGGACTTACTGGTATGAATCAGGGTTTTACGCCACCATTTTTTATGTTGGTGACCAAGGTGTATTACTGTTTGATCCACTGGAACAACGCGCTGAACCGATCTTAGAATCGATTCGCTCGGTTACCGACAAGCCGATCACTGCCATCGTCTATTCACACGATCACGCGGATCACCTAGCGGCCACAGGCCCACTGCTAGAGATGCTAAAAACCACACAAAGCCAAACTCCTGAGATCATTGCATCGCAAGCGACTGCCGAAAAAATGCAGCTACTGGGCAGCCATCTTCCGCGCCCGACCAAAGTCATTCCATGGCCTGATGGCAAGTTCAAATTTGAAAACTTAGACGTTGAGCTTCACGGCTTTGAACACGCCGCTCATACCGACGATCACGCTGCTTGGTTGTTGGTGAATGAACGGGTCTTGCACGCCCCAGATTTGCTTAACGCCGACCAGCCCCCGTTTTGGAACTTTGCTGGCTCAGAGCGTTTCACGTTTCTAGTCGATAATTTGAACACCGCCAATGCCCTCGATTGGGATTACTTTAACGGGGGGCACGGCAACGTTGGGTCTCATGCCGACTTTGCATTTCACCTGAAATTCATCTCAGACTTAAAGGCCGCAGTTGGTAAAGCAATGGGCGAAGTACCGTTTGGATACGGTGTGGATCCCGATAAGATCAATGCCCACACCGTTATGCTACCCACTTGGTACGATGAAATTGCCAAGCGTGCAACCGATGCGCTTCGTCCCACTTATGGCGACTATTACGGCTTTGAAACCGCCACTCCGGCCAACGCAGAAATGATGGCTGAGTACCTTTACAGTTACCGTTAATCCATTTATCCACGCCTTTTAGCGCCTTGTTAAGCAAGGCGCTCTTTTTATCTTTCTGCGTCTCTGACCTTGCAACAACAGCATGAAAATGCCGAGTGTTATCAGTACGATATGCGCAACCTGTGCCATAGTTTTACAACCTTAATTTGGCAAATTGTACCTTAATATGGCGTTATGAATTACACTCATGTTCTTTGCGCGATAGGTTTCATTATGCAACTGACAAGTTTTACTGACTACGCACTCCGAACGCTGATTTATGTCGCTTCTCTTAATGATGAACGGCTGACCAATATCAGCGAAATTACTGAGTTGCTTGGTGTTCAACGCAGTCATATGATGAAAATCGTCAACAAACTGGCTCAGCTTGATTACTTAGAAACCATTCGCGGGCGTCATGGTGGAATACGACTTAAAATGCCCGCAGAACAGATTTATGTGGGTAAACTGATGCGCGACATTGAGCCACTGAATTTGATTAATTGCTCTCCAGAGTTTTGTAGCATCACCTCAGCCTGCCGACTAAAAAATAAAATCGAACAAGCGAAAGTGGCGTTTCTCAGTGAGTTAGACGAATGTTCTATTCTATCACTTGTCGAAAACAACGAAGAGCTGATGATTCTGCTCGCTCCTGCCAAGCCCTAGTATTTCTCTCCCCCTAAGCTGGGTGTCTTGGTGTATCAATACGCTTTGCACTCGTCTTCCAGTATTCATAAATGTTCTTAGTTATAAGTGTTTAGTTTCGTCTTGTTAAAATCTATTGATGATATTAGTTATCGTTTACATTATCATTTACATAAATTTACAAGGAGAGTCTAATGTCACTTTCAAAATCTGCCGCTCGTTTATTTATTTTAACGCCACTGGCTTGTGCTGTTGCGTCGCCATTTGCCATCGCTGAAGACGATGATGCCGATATCGTCGTGATCGCATCAAGCCGAACCGATTCAATTAAAGCCAACACACCTCAAGTTGTTACCGTGATTTCTCGTGAACAAATTGAGCAGCAACTGGCCTTTACTACGGATAGTTCACAAGTTTTATCCAACCTGCTGCCAAGCTATTCGCCGAATACTCAAAAACTCAATAACAGCAGCCAAACATTTCGTGGTCGCTCGGTACTTTATATGATTGATGGCGTGCCTCAATCTAACCCGTTACGTGAAGGCAGTCGTTCTGCACATACCATTGATCTCTCAATGGTGGAACGTATTGAGGTGATTCACGGTGCCAGTGCCATTCACGGCTTAGGGGCGACAGGCGGCATCATCAACTTTATTACCAAATCCAACAGCAGCGCCCAACCTTTAAAGCAACATATTAGCCTGCAGACAACCTCGGCGACAGAGAACATCGACAGCGATACCATGTCGTATAAGATCAACTATCAAGCTCAAGGCGCAACCGACGATTTCGATTATCTCGTGGGGTTCGTCGGCGAACAACAAGGCGTATACCTTGACTCTGATGGCGACTACATCGGTGCGGCGACCGTTCGCGGCGATATTATGGACTCAAAAAGCTACGATGCATTTGTTAAGTTAGGTTACTGGCTTGATGACGACCGTGACCTTCAATTCTCTTACAATCGTTACCAGCTCAAAGGCCAACAAAACTTTGTGAGTGTCAGCGGTGACCGAGACAATGGCATTGCCACCTCTTCAGTCAAAGGGGCTCCTGAGGGAAAAGCCCCCTATAATAAGGTTCAAACTGTCAATCTGGTGTACACCGACCGCGATCTCGCAGGCATGAAGCTCAACGTGCAAACCTTCTACCAAGATTTTACGGGTCGCTATGGCGCCACAACGTCCTCAAGCTTTCAGTACCCTAGCACACCGGACACCATCTACGACCAATCACAAAACGAGTCCGAGAAGTTTGGCGCGAAGTTGTTGCTGTCGAAAAGCGGATTGTTTGATGACAAACTCAAAGTCTCAACTGGGCTAGATTTATTGCGAGATACCACCAGCCAACAATTGATTTTAACCAATCGCAGCTATGTACCAGAAACCACGTACGATAACTACGCGCCGTTTCTGCAGCTTGAGTTGACACCCATTGAATCACTTTCTCTTCAAGCGGGAGTACGTTATGAACACGCAGTGCTGGATATCGATACGTACCAAACCGTCGCGGCGCGTAATGGCGTGACCGTACAAGGTGGAAAACCGGATTTCGATGAAACCGTGTATAACGCCGGCGCCGTTTATCACTTAACACCTGAAGTCAGCGTGTTTGCCAACTATTCTCAAGGTTTTGGCATGCCTGACGTAGGTCGCGTACTTCGTGGCGTGAGCACCACAGGCGAAGATGTTGATGATCTGATCGACCTCTCACCGATTGTAACAGACAACTACGAAGGCGGTTTGCGCTTTAATAACCAAAGTGTTGATTTTGAAATCAGTTACTATGAATCCAATTCTGATTTAGGCAGCCGCATTGAAGAAAATAATGGGCTGTATACCGTTAAGCGCGAGAAGAAAGAGATTCATGGTGTTGAAACATCCCTGGCGTGGCGTATCAATCCTGCCCACACAATGGATATCGGCTACTCATACATTCAAGGGAAATCGGATACTGATGGTGATGGCTCTGTCGATACCAAACTGTCTGGCGCTTCCATTCCACCAAACCGTCTACGTGTTGCGTGGACAGCGCGATGGAACGAAACGCTGTCTTCTATGTTGCAAGCCAATCATGCCTTTGACCGAAGCTTTGATGATGAAGAACTTGAGTTTGATGGTTACACCTTAGTTGACGCTTCAGTCGGTTATCAATTACCCGTCGGTAAGCTAAGCGTCTCCATCGCTAACCTGCTCAACGAAGATTACTTCACTTACTATTCGCAAAGTGCCTACAAGAACGACGACTTCTACTTTAAAGGTCGCGGACGCACGGTAAGCTTGGCGTATAGCCTCAACTTCTAATCGGTTCACTGGAACCAGGCGTAAAACGCACGGCCATGACCGTGCGTTTTTTATGTCAGCCTTTCGGATTTTTCTTCAAAAGCAGCGGACAAGTAGAACAGTACTCGGCAGGTTGCGTCGCTTGGTAATAATAGCAACATGTGCGTCGCATGCGTACAGGCTCAGCATGCTCAATGTACTGGCGCTTTGGCCGATAAAAACGCGTCAGTGGGTTTTCTTCAAGCCCAAAAATAGTGTGATTGTGCGCATCGACAATAAACGCGAAATCCGCTTCAGCCTGATCGCGATCATGCCCATCAACCGCCGGCAAAATGCGCCGCTCATAGATGCTAAAGACTCTCACCGCGACGTTTTCCCATAAAATACGCGTGGAAATCCCTGTTAAGCGATGAAAGTGAGTCACTAATGGCGTCAAATGGTGAGCAAACACCTGTTTTAATAGCGCCTCGCGCCATTGGCGGCGACATCCTTGCAAGGGGAATATCGCCGTCTCCAAGATAGGTAAGCCGGAGCGCCAAAGCCGGTGTTGCAGTTGATACTCAAAACTGCAGTTCTCAATATGACCATTAATGCCTTTATTGAATACCGACATTGCATACAGTGTCGGCGCGAGCAATAAAAACGCGCTGCGCTTAATCACCAGCGATGCGGTGACCGCCAATGTCGGCGCCCCTAATTCAGGACAAATCGATTCTAAAATCTCCAGCGCATGTTGCGAATTCAATAGGTGCGAAGCATGCGTCGACCACCGCGCATCACGCGCTTGCCATGGCTTAAGGCCAAAGGTTGAAAGCTTTTGCCATTCGTCTCGTGTGAATTGGTGCATCATATTAGACGTGGCTGAGCTTGCGGCCTTTGCCTTTGGGTACGCACATTGGCGTTCCAAACAAAGGATCTTGCGTTAAATGACAGTCCATATCGAATACTGCTTTGACCATATCGACATCTAAAATCTCTTCGGGCGGGCCTTGACGAAACACTTCTCCGTCTTTCACCGCAACCATTTGATGAGCATAGCGACACGCCAAATTAAGATCGTGGAGCACCATGACAATAGTGGTCTTCTGGGTGCGATTGAGCTCAAACAGCAAGTCTAAAATTTCGATTTGGTGGGTCAGATCGAGATATGTGGTAGGCTCATCCAATAGCAAAACGTCGGTTTGCTGAGCAAGCGCCATGGCGATCCAAGCGCGTTGTCGCTGACCACCTGACAACGTTTCTACAGCGCGATGAGAAAGCGCCAGCATGTTGGTTGCTTTTAATGCCTGCTGCACTAACTGCTCGTCATGTTCTGTCCAACTTTGTAACCAACTTTGATGAGGATAGCGCCCTTGACGAACCAACTGTTCAACGCTCAACCCTTCGGGGGCAATCGGCCCTTGCGGCAAGATCGCCAGTTGGCGTGCAACCTGTTTACCTGGGATTTGGTGCAAGTTTTGTTGATTGAGAAAGATATCGCCAGAAAGTGGCGTCAGCAGCCTTGCCATCGATTTCAATAACGTCGACTTACCACACCCATTGGCGCCCACCAAGACCGTAATTTGGTTGGGTTCGATATTTAAATCCAGAGACTGAATGATGGTCGTTTGCTGGTATCCCAGCACCAGTTCTTTGGTCGCCAGTGGGCTCGAAGGTTTGGTTGTCATGATGAATATCCCTTAATGATGACCATATTTAAAAGCGTTGACGAAACAGTAAATAAAGGAAAAATGGCGCGCCAATGGCAGAAACAAAGACCCCAGCAGGAATATCCAAAGGCTGAAACAACATACGAGCGCATAAATCAGCGAGTACAACCAGAATTCCTCCAACCAATGCACTGGCTGGCATCAATAGTCCAAAACCGCGAGTAACTAAACGCCGCGCAATATGCGGCGCAATAAGCCCAACAAACCCAACTGCACCCGCGTAAGCAACGACGGGTGCCGCCAGTAATACACTGAGAGCAACCAATATCATGCGCAGCTTTTGGATTGAGATCCCCAGTCCGGTAGCGATGTTATCGCCAAGTTCCTGCGCGTTAATGCTGCGCGTAAACAGTAAAGCGCAAGGCAAGGAAACCAGTAGCCATGGCAGCAGGGCTTGAACATCTTGCCAATTCGCTCCATAAATACTGCCTGTGAGCCAAATGTACGCAGCCAAACTGCCAGACACCGAACCCGTAGCCAACATAAAAGTGGTCACCGCACTCATCGCTGCTGAGATACCAATACCGACCAAAATCATGCGCATTGGCGTCACGCCGCCACGCCAAGCCAAAAGATACACCAAGCTTGCAGCAAAGACGGCGCCGATAATAGCAAACAGCGGCAACCAGGCCATACTCAAACTCAATTGGAAAAAGCTCAAGAAACACACCGCCGCGGCGGAGGCGCCAGAAGTAATTCCCACGACATCCGGTGAAGCCAGCGGATTGCGAATCACCGACTGCAATATAAGCCCAGAACAACCTAGACCCGCTCCAACCATCAGGCCCATAATCACCCGAGGTAAGCGCAGCGTTTCCACCACCAGCGATTGCGCCTGTGAGGAAGAATGCATCAAAGCATTGATCACTTCACTCGGCAGCAACCAAGTGGATCCCGCCGATAACGACAGCATGCTGATGAGCGCGGTGAGGATTAATAATCCCATGAGCATCAGCAGTGATGACACTGGCAGACTAAACGATCCCAAACGGCTGCGATATATCCATTGTTTAGGCATCACGCTTTCCTTTTCTGGCGAGATAGATAAAAAATGGCGTGCCAATTAACGCGGTCATAACGCCGATCGGTACTTCTTGCGGCGCAATCATCAGTCGCCCAGCCACATCCGCGATCAAGAGTAAACTCGCCCCCCATATCGCGCTAAGTAGCAGCAACCATTTGTGATCATTGCCGACAACGGCTCGCGCCATATGCGGAACCACCAAACCAATAAACCCAATATTTCCCGCCATACTGATGGAAGCGCCGGCCAATATGATCACCAACACACTTAATGCCGCCTTCAGCAAAGTGGTGTTCACTCCCAAACCGGTGGCGACATCATCGCCCGAGAGCAAGATATTCATGTGAGGGGCTAAAAACAGCGCAGCGAGCATCACTCCCAAAAGGTACGGCAACACAGGCGTAATAACGTCTAATTCACGCCCCGAGACGGACCCAGCAACCCAAAATAAAACACTATCAACCCCCTCTTGACCAACAACCAGGAGTCCTTGAGTAAATGCCATAAATAACGCCGTGACAGCAGCGCCCGCCAAGACCATTCGCACTGGCGATTGAGCGTCGCGCCCCATATTACCCAAGGTATAAACCAAGGCTCCCGCCACTGCTGCACCTAAAAACGCAATCCACACTAAGTCACTCATGGCGCTCATCGCAAACCACTGCGACGCGAGGACGATAAAAAATACGGCGCCGGCATTGACACCAAAAATCGCTGGGGATGCTAATGGATTGCGCGTCAAGGTTTGCATTAACACCCCTGCTACGGCAAGCGCGGCGCCCACCGAAACGGCAACCACAGAACGTGATAAGCGTATAGTGGTGACTATCACGTGCTCTATGGCGCTTGGGTCTGGGTGCCAAAATGCTAGCCACACATCTTGCAATGATACTGAATACTGACCCAAGGCGAGGCTAGTAACAAAGGCGCCAACACAAATCAGTACTGATAACACCAATACGCCGTAACGGATAAAAAGTTGGGCATGCATCGCAGCCATTATTGCTCACCTTTCGGCAGCTGATAAATCTCGGTGAGTTCATCAAGCATTAAGTTCGCCCCCAAAATCCCACCAGACAGTAACCAAGCGACTTGGTTAACCTCATAAACTTGTTGGGTTCGCGGCGCTTTAAGTACCTGCCAAAGGGGATGGCTGCGCCAAGCTCGATAATTTTGTTGCACCGCCGGCTGATTACCGTGGCTTATCACGAAAAAGACGTCCGCATTGATGCTAGGTAACGACTCTTTGGTCTTAATTTTCATGCCCCATGTGTCGTTATGACGAATGGGAAACTGGAAGCCAATCGAACCCAATACCGAGCCCGCAAAGCTGTTGTTTAAATAAATTCGAAGATGGTCAGCACGAACATCAAGAATGGAAGCAGACAGCGGCCAGCCGTTGCTTTTGTGTTTAATCTGTTGACGAAAGTCTGCCACCCTCTGCTGCCAAGTTTGCCAAAGCTGTTGAGCTTTAGCCTCAGTTGCCGTCACTTTTGCCGCTAAAGACAGCGTCTGCTCAAAATCGTATACATTGTCTGTCATCACCGTTGGCGCAATTTTCTTCAATTGGGCGTAGATTTTTTCATGTCGAGCGCGAGCGCCGATAATCACATCAGGTTTGAGTGCGGCAATATCTTCAAGATTCGGCTGAGTTTCTAACCCGAGGTGAGTCACACCTTCAAGTGAAGGTCGCAAGTAATGATACGTCGGCTTTTCGGTCCAAGAGTCAACCACTCCCACGGGTTGAATCCCCAGTGCCACCAGCGAATCGGTCGCCCCTTGAAACAGAGTCACAACTCGCTGAGCGGGCTTATCGAGGTTTGTTTGCCCCATGGCATGCGAGACCTGCAGAGAAGTGGCTTGGCTCATCAGCGAAATAAGCATAAGAGAAATCCCAGCCAAACAACGGAGCATTTTGTGTTTCAAGACTCGCACACCGACATACCTTTTTATCCATTAAATACCAACGTCGCTGATAATAATGATAATTACTATCAAGTGCAATTGGTTATTAACTAGCGCTAAGTCTCCGTCTTTTCAGGCAATAAGTACGCCTTTTCGGTCAACTTTTACCGTCCAGCTCAGGTTATAGTCTGGTTTTGTCGATGGCGGTAATGTTTTGGTGCTTGCCCATAATACGTCAGGAAACGCCTTGTAAATGCGCTCGAACTTGCATAGCCGACACGTTCAGCCACCAGTGTGATGGGCAAATCCGTATTGGTCAGCAATACCTTCGCCTGCTGCATGCGAATTTTGGTGAGGTATTGCATCGGTGTCATCGCCAACTGCTGTTTGAATAGCCATTTAAATTGGGTGCTACTTAAACAAGCAATGCGGGCTAAATGTTCTATCGAATGCGATTGGGCAATCTCTTGCTCAAGTGCAGAGAGGACTTTCGCGATGCGATTATCGAGCTTGTTACTCGGCTTTTGGTTTTCAAGCAAAGCGAAAAGAAGAGACACAATATTTTGCTCGATAGTTGGCGCAATTTGCGTCCCAAGCTGCGTTTCAATATAAGCAATGTAATGAAGCGCTGGCGCATCCAGTTTGATCGCAGCGTCAATGTGATCAAGCAACGGATGCGGTAATTCAGGGCTATCAATCACTAAAAATCGAAAGTCTTGGCGAGCTTGAAACTGATGATGGCAACCTGCGGGAATCAACACACAGTCGCCATATTTGGCGACAAAATAACGCTTGGCCACGGTGAGCGCGATTTCCCCTTGCAAAGGGATTAAAACCTGATGGTGATTGTGTTCATGACCTTTCGAAACAGGTTGATAGCTACGAATGGTGATACGTGGGCGCAATGTGAATTCCTTTTGGTAGCCCCTTTTGGTAGAGCGAAAAGCACTTACCATAACGAGGCGGTTGAACGAGGTCAATATCCGCTCTACGGCCAACAATAACAACCTTTAACTTACTTAGGACACAACATGAATTCATTACAGTGGAGCGACTTTCAGAAAGTCGATATTCGTGCAGGAACGATTGTTCAGGCGCAGCCGTTTCCCGAAGCTCGGCGTCCGGCGTACAAACTGCACGTCGACTTTGGCCCTCAAATTGGGATTAAAAAGACCAGTGCCCAAATTACCGATCTTTATGGCCCTCAAGACTTGGTCGGTAAACAAGTATTGGCCGTGGTCAACTTCCCACCCAAGCAGATAGGGCCCTTTATGTCGGAATGCTTAGTGACAGGGTTACACCAAGCCGATGGCTCTGTGGTATTAGCCAGCGTTGACAAGCCATTAGCCAATGGCGCTCGGCTGGCCTAATCACCTCGTTTGACTCGCTGGTTATTGAAAGCGCACCTATACTCATAAAGCGTGAAATAAATTCAAAGCGAGTCAATACGTTATGTCTATTCGTCAGCATAGCCTTTTGTGGTTACTGGTCGTGGGTCTTCTGCTGCCAAGCCGCGCACTATCGAACCAACCATCGATTGAACTCTCGACTCTGGAGTGGGCGCCGTATACGGGGCGACATTTACCTGAGCTAGGGTTTATGTCTGAAGTCACAAGCCAAGCGTTCTCTCATATGGGGTATGACGTGACGATTCGGTTTCGACCTTGGCTTCGCGCCTTGCAAGAAGCCAAAGAAGGGAAAGTCGATGGTGTGATTGCGATTTATAAAAACACAGAACGCGAACAGTATCTGACGTTTTCTCATCTCGTATGGGAAGTAAAAGAGATGTTGATTACCTTAGCAGAACATCCAATGCAATCTTCTCAGGACATCCATCACTTAAACAATCTGACGGTCGGAGTACTCCGTGGATCACTGTCTGCCGAAGATTTACGTCAAGATGGAGTGCGGGTATCGCCAGTCACCAACGAAGCTCAAAATATTCGCAAGCTGTATGCAAAACGGCTCGATGCGATCATTACGCCAAAAGAAGTGTTCAATTATAATTATCAAACCATCAAAGAAACATTACCGTCTCACGCTACTAAGCTGCTAAAACCAGCCTACAAAAGCTATCCATTACACGTTGCCTTTGGCCAACACAACCCCAACCACGGAAAGCTCGTCGAAGATTTCAACCGCGGCCTTGCGATAATTAAAGACAACGGCATTTTTGCGTCACTGGTTGAAAAGCATCACATGCAACAAGATTAATCTGTCCGTAATAACATGATGACTTAGCTAATCCGCTCTGATTGATCGACTTCAACACGGTTTCGTCCCAGTCGTTTGGCTTGATAGAGCGCTTTATCTGCCCGCTCAACAATTTGGTCAACATCGCTGTCTTGATCATGAACTTCAGTGATTCCGAGGCTGATGGTATAGGTAACACGCTTGTTACCTACTGCTACATGACTTTGCGCGATACGGCTCTGAATTCTCTCTAGGCAAACCATGGCTTTATCTTTATCTGCGCCAGTGAGTATGAGCGCAAACTCTTCGCCACCAATACGGGCGGCAATGTCCACTTTGCGGATTTCTTGAAACAAAACCTGAGCAAGCTGTTTCAGCACTTCATCCCCGACGCCGTGTCCGTAGCTATCATTAATGGTTTTAAAGTGGTCTAAATCGAGCATCACCACCGAGACAGGGTGCCGGTAACGATGATACCGCTCAAGCTCAATGCCAAGTTGCTCAAAGAAAATGCGCCGCGTTGGTAGCTCAGTGAGGAAATCCGTGGTCGCCAATCTGTGCAGCTCGATTTCCATCGCCTTACGCTGGGTAATGTCTCGGGAAGAAGCATAGAATAAGTCGCCATCCCCAGCTTTAAACCACTTCACATTCACTTCAACATCAATGATAACGCCATCCTTACGGCGATGTTGTGTTTCAAAGCTTTTCGGTTCTTCTGTGAATGACTTCATCGCCATATCAATATCATCTGGGCCAAGCTGGACTTCCCAATCACGAACATTAAGCTTAAGCGCCTCTTCGCGGCTATAGCCAAGCATATCGGCAAACGCTTGGCTACATACCACGACGTCCCCCTGCTGATTCAATATATGAATCCCATCACTGGCCATTTCCATATACAGTGAGTTTTTTTCAAGCAACGAATGAATCTGATTGTTCAGGCCAGTAAGTGCTTCGATATACTCGGACTGAGTTTCATAATTGACAAAAAACTTATTCAATATCTGGGCAAACACCAACCCAAACAGTGCGGTGATTAATAAAGTAACGCCTGTGGCGTACACTAATCCTCTAGAGAACAGTGTTTCTTGATAGGCCAAGTATTCACTGTTCAGTGACATAATCAGAATCAGCTTTTGTTCCATCGGCAAATCGAGGTGACGAGCAAAAAAGCGTTGCGATTTGTACTCAGTTTTCTGTGTTATCGCGTCCCACTCGGCGAAATCTTTCTTCAGTTTTTCCCCTCCTGAAAAACGGCTCCAATTACGAGCTGAATCATAATGAATGAGGGTTTCACCAGCGATATCCGCCAAAATGATATGGTATAGCGAGGTGTTGGCAAACGTATCGAGCAAAGGCTGCATAAAATAATTGATGATCAATATGCCTTTAAATTGCCCGTCAATGTTCAGAGGTAGCACAGCGCGAAACGTCGGTTTGTACGGCTGCTCGATAGCGCCATGTTCCATATTTAAGTCAATATCTGAAAACCAAATTTGGTTTGCAGGGCGATTGATTGATTCATAAAAAAAGTAACGATGATCTTTTTCCTGCAGCTGAGCGTCATTGACCACTTGTGCTGGTCTTCCCAGATTTTCACGCTCAATACGCACCACTTCACGCCCATTTTCGTCAATATAACGCGCTTTCATAATGTCATTTTGACTGCGAGCGATGGCCAACATCATCCCTTCGACTGCTTGCTTAGACGATGGTTGGCCGATAAAAAATTGTTTAAAGCTATTGCTTTGTCTTATCGCATTAAGCGTATTGGCTGAGCGCTCAAAGAAAGTGAGTAGCATTCCTTCACGTTCTTGGCTACGTTTAACGGCATTGCTGAGCGCCACCGTCTCCACTTGATTAGAAAACAGATATTTTTGCGTCAGGAAATCGGTGACAAGAATGACTATGCCAAAAGAAATGAGGATTAAGATGAGTTTTGGAAAGTTCCGCGTCAGCAGCATTTCGTCTTCTGTATTAAGCTCTCGTTAATAAACAGAATAGCAGTAAATAGTTAGTTTTATGGATAAGCACTTATTTTTTCGAAACTATTGTACTAAACGGAACGCGTTTATCCTTAGGCGCCGCGTCACCAGAATGTTTAAGTGCCAATAAACCGTCAAAAACCAGTGAGTTGTGAGCGTGAACTCGCTTGGGTTTCACTCATTATGCTAGGGTTTGCAATTCGTGTCATTTAATAATAAATACAAAGAGTTAAGCTATGAAAACTTTTCCGTTACTGTTCACGTCTGCCACCCTAGTTCTGGCTTCCCCTTTTGCTATCGCCAATTGGACTCAAGGCCACTACGACGACGGCAACTTCAGTTTACCCTACCAGCTGTATACCCCAGACTCGAAAGGAGCACTTCCATTAATTATTCACCTGCATGGTAGCGGTGAAGCTGGAACCGATAATCAAGCGCAAATGTATCAAGGTACTGGTTTTGGTCCTCAATACTTTGCCAGTTCAAAGAACCAAGCCATTCAACCCGCTATGGTGCTTGCTCCGCAAACGCCAAAACCAATGCGCTGGGCTTCGACAACGCTTGAGCCTTACGACTTTCCATCCACGCCCTCAACACCTTCGATGACCGCTCTGCTCCACTTGATCGACCACATGCTCGAGCAAAACCAACATATCGACCCAAAACGAATCTATATCACTGGGCTCTCTCGTGGTGGGCAAGGCGTTTGGAATGCAATGATGCAGCGTCCGATGTTTTTCGCTGCTGCCTTACCCATTGCCGGTAGCGCTGATCCCTCTCAAGCCAAAATCATCAATCAAATTCCAACTTGGGTATTTGCTGGTGATTCCGACCCAGTGACCGATGTGCAATATAGCCGAGATATGGTCGATGCCATTATTCGCTCAGGCGGCTCAACAGCGCTCCTTCGTTACACGGAAATTGAAGGCGGCGATCATGATGCCTCATGGGAAACGGCTTACGCCAACTCAGATGTCTACAAATGGTTAGTTAGGAAGCACAAATAAAGAGTTAAGCAACACGCCGCCCCAGCCAAGCCGGCGTGTTACCCTCCCCTTACCTAGTTACGCTAATCGTTAGTATGAAATTGTTCGGCAAGCTACCTACATCACGCTCTATCCGCTAAAGGCACGCCTAAATTAAACAGCAAAGGGGCTATTACACACGCCTAGGAGGTATTATGGTAATTTCTCGGCATTCATTATTGATTCTGTATTGGTGCTTATTGCTGGCGTTAGTCTTTTTGGGGATTCCCAAGGCATTTTCGACGCCTTACTCGCTCATGAGCTCTCAGTGTGTTACTGAACAATCGCAAACTCTTTCTTCCTCTTTTTCAGTCAATCACTAAACGCTTCACAAGTTTAAAAAGCACAAAGGGGTAAACAACACGCAATATTAGGCAAACATAGACCACAAAAATCTCATTAGAATAATGCTCTACGTTGATATTTTTAACCTATCACAACGGAGTGATTTTTATTCAATGAGTGTGTCCAGTGAGCAATCCATAGAACAAACGCCTGAGTCAGCAAATCAAACCAATTGGTGGGCTATTTTCGCCATGATGCTCGGAGTGGCATCACTGATTTCAGCAGAGCTTTTGCCTGTCAGCTTACTGACCCAAATGGCTCAGGAGTTAAATATATCGACTGGCGTTGCCGGACAAATGATCTCAACAACTGCTGCGTTAGCCATGTTCTCAGGGTTAGTTGTCCCCTCGCTATTAAAAAACAGTGATCGCCGAACACTGATTCTCGGCTTTTCAAGCCTTCTGATCCTCTCGTGTTTTGTCACCGCCTCGGCGACGTCCTTTTGGTTTTTATTACTTGCGCGAGTTTTACTCGGCGTGGCGATTGGTGGCTTTTGGGCCATTCTGACCGCCGTGACCATGAAGCTCGTCCCCGCTCACCGCGTCGCGTCAGCGTTTTCGATTATCTTCTCTGGCGTCTCGCTCGCACTGGTCGCCGCCGCGCCACTCGGCAGCTTTCTGGGTGATAAATTTGGTTGGCGTATCGTGTTCATCGCCGTAGGCGCGATGGCAATCTTGGTGCTGCTACTGCAATGGATAACCCTGCCCTCAGTGGCCAGTGAAGGACAAACGCATAATAACGGAATGCGTAAAATCCTTGCTCGTCCGGGGATTAAGCTTGCGTTTATCGCCATGCTGCTCAGTTTTACCGGTAACCAAATGCTCTATATTTACATGCGTCCATACATGGAAACCTACTTGAACTTTAACATTGAGCAAATTTCTATCTCTTGGGTGTTGTTTGGTATTGCTAGCTTTATGGGCGCGACATTTGCCGGTGTGCTAGCGCAGCGCGCGCTCAAGCAGATTATGGTTGGTATGCCTGTCGCCATGGTTATCGTCGCACTGGCTTTACTGGGAGGCCCCCACTATCCGATGCTGGCTTATCTCTTGATTGCCTGTTGGGGCTTTTTTGGTGCGGTACTGCCAATTATATGGTCAACATGGATTACCCGGGCCCTACCGGACGCTGCTGAAAGTGCTGGCGGGCTGTATTCCGCATCCCTGCAAATTGCAGCTATCGTTGGCGCGTCATTCAGTGGAACCTTCATTGACCACCTCGGTATTCGTTCAAATATGTGGGCGACAGGCGCCGTGATGGCAGTGACAACACTACTCACTCTCCATTCTCTGCGCCAAAAACGAATTGATTAGATGTCGCGACATGGCTGAATAAAAAAAGCGCCTAATGAATTAGGCGCAAACGAATATGCACATGTACAAGGACAGTAGAAATTTGGGGCGATAGTTTGCCTCAAACTTTCTGCTCATCACCAAGCTACAATATAAAAATGACAGAATTATGAGTGATTTACTTCATAGTGATTAAGTTTAGAAATCAGTACTTCTCGCCGCAGTTCTAGGATTTCGTCCACCAATTTTTGTTTTGCGTTTAGACCAAAATGTGTCGAGTAGTTTTTGATTTTTGCTATCTCATTTGGCTCAAGCTTATAAATATGCTGTTTTAGATAGGCCTGCGCCTCTTTTTTAATCAAGCCATGATTTTGTAGCATTTTTATAATTCGGCTATCCAACGGATTTTTATACTTCGTCATACTCGCTGCTTTGCACCCTAACGCTTGGACTCTCACTATTCGCACGCATACGTTATCGAGTAAACGTGTCATTTATATTTCAAGCGCCGTTGTTTAATGTCATCCGAGGAAGTGGCATGACGATAGCAAAGGAAAAAGTTAGAATAGGATGAGCAACGCGCTGACGACTTTCATAGCAACACCACAATCATCCGCTTCTATGTCCCTTAATGTTCATTAAGCATATTGCGTGTTTTAAGATAGTGTTTGACACCCTAGCGTTTGCCTGTATTTTAAGTGACCTCAAGCCGCGCCTTACGCCCTTTAGATCATCAGTTTATCGTATTACCTATAGAGACAGTCATGAACGGAATTCTATCTATCCAAAGTCACGTTGTATTCGGACATGCTGGAAACAGCTCCGCCGTATTTCCTATTCAAAGAATGGGAATTGAAGCTTGGCCGATCCACACGGTTCAATTTTCTAATCATACCCAATACACCCAAGGTTTTACTGGCAAGGCGTTTGACTCAGAAGATATCCGTACCTTGATTAAAGGCTTAGCGAATATTGATCAATTGGCGCACTGTCAGGCGGTGATTTCTGGTTACCAAGGAAGTGCAGAGCAATGCCTTGCGGTCGCTGAAGCGGTTAACCAAATCAAGGTAGAAAGCCCATCTTGTTTGTATGTTTGTGACCCAGTCATGGGGGATCCCAAAAAAGGCTGTATCGTTTCTGATGGTGTCGCTGAGCAGTTAATTGAGAACCTGATGCCCGTTGCCGATGTCATCGTACCCAATCAATTTGAGCTAACCCAGTTCACTGGGATAGAAATCAACAACGTGGAACAAGCCATTACCGCATGCCAAAAAGCCATGACACTCGGCCCTAAAGTCGTATTAGTGAAACACCTTCACTCAGTCTCAGATGGCGTATTCACCACGATTTTAGCCACAGAAAATGGCTGTTACTTGCTGCAAAGACCGGAGATCGAGTTTGAGCGTGCCCCTGTCGGCGTCGGTGATTTGATCAGCGCGATCTTCACTGCGTGTTTAGTGAAAGGGATGTCTGCCGTGGAGGCCTTTCAGCACACCAATAACGCCGTTTATGGCGTATTAAAAGTCACGCAGCAACGTGGCTCTTGGGAACTGATGACCATTGCTGGTCAAGATGAGATTGTCACCCCAAGTAACCAATTTGAAATCCAGAAAATCGCTTAGTTTAAAAAAAGCCACTCAACAGAGTGGCTTTTTAGTGTTTTAGCCAGTCATTCACTAAAGCGCTGACGAAACTCTCTTGGCGTTAATCCCATCACTTTAATAAACACTTTTCGGCAAGCGCTAATATCCGTATATCCCACTTGATACACAATTGACTCAAAGGCGCTTTGTGTGGATTCCAACAACTCACATACTTTTTGAATTCTCAATCGTTGCAGGTACTGATTGGGAGAGTACCCCGTTGCTTTAAGAAACCGGCGCTGCATAGTACGTTCCGTCATATTGGCATATTGAGCCAGCGCCCTAACCTCTAACGGCTCATGATAACGAAGATTAATATACTGTTGAATATTCAAAATCGCTTCATCTCCATGGGATTTATCGGGTACAAATTGCTGATAAAAGCTTTGCTTGCGGGGCGCAGTATCGACCACTAAAGTCTTCCCCAGTTGCCTTACCACCTGACTTGACGTGTACTTGGCAATGATCTCAAACCCCAAATCCAACCACGACATCATTCCGCCAGCGGTCATCACGTCTTGGTGGTTTATCACAATCTTGTTGGTATTGAGTTTCGTGGTTGGGAATTGGCGTTTGAAAATCTCCGCTAGCGCCCAATGAGTCGTTACTTCGCGATTCCCAGCCAACCCACTTGCCGCCAACAGAAATACCCCGGCGCAAGCCGCTGTAATGATCGCACCGGATTGATATTGCTGCCTGAGAGAAGACCCTATCGCCGTTTGTTGCTCTTCACTTGGTACATTCACACTCGGCGGTAATATGATCACGTGAAACCGAGAAGACGCCAGCTCGGTTTCACTGATAATTTTTGGCTGAAAAACCACTTCGTTGCCTAAATCGTTGAGCATTCGATTGGCTAACAAAAACATCTCTTCTAAGCCAAAAACCGCTGACTTTAATGCATTGCTACAACTGACAATCGCGACGTTAATGACGTGTGACAAATTGACCACCTTGTCGTTTTTGGCTTCTTTTATGTCATTTTAGCCTCTAAAAAACTTCCGTCCAACCCTCGATACTAAGCAGCGAACAAACAAGAGGATTACAATATGACAAAACAGGCACTGATCGTCATTGATATTCAAAATGACTACTTCCCAAACGGCAACTATCCACTTTGGAATAGCGATGCAACGTTAAACAATATCCTGCAGGCTATCGAGACAGCTCAGCAAAACGCAATGGAGGTGATTGTGGTTCAACATATCGCACAAAGTGAGCATGCCCCGTTTTTTGTGGCTAATAGTGAAGGCGTTAAGCTCCATTCTCGCTTATTAGCGGTAAGCCCTGACTCGGTTATTATTACAAAACACTCGGCGGATAGTTTTTGGCAAACAGAGTTAGATGCGGTGCTCACTCAATTAGAAGTGCAAAGCGTCTTTGTTGCTGGGATGATGACGCAGAATTGTATTACTCATACGGCGCTTTCAAAAACCGCGGAAAAATATCAAATGTCCATTCTCAAAGAGTGCTGCACCACCGTCGATGAAATGCTGCATAACATTGCGCTGAACGCGCTGTCGACACGAGTACCATTATTGACCACGGAAGAAATGGTGTCGCACTCACCCAACATTAATCAATAAGTGGCGCTGTATGCATACTGGGCTGTGGCTGCACACAGTTGCGGCCCTGACTTTTCGCAGCGTACAGATGCTGATCAGCGCGGGCCAACAAAGACTCTATGCTTTCATGCGGGTCGCGAGTCGCTAAGCCGAAACTTGCCGTCATTGAAACACTTCTGTCATCTAAGATTAGCGGTGAGGTTTCAATCACAGCACGCAAATGCTCCGCGTCGGTATAAGTCTGGGCAAAATCCGTGTTTGGAAATAGCACCACAAACTCTTCACCGCCCCAGCGCGCGACCACATCTTGCGCTTCAGTGTGACGTTTAAGTAACTGCGATAGATGCGACAGGGCTAAATCTCCAATTTGATGCCCGTGGGTATCATTGATGACTTTAAAATAATCAACATCAATGATCGCAAGGCTTAACGGCTGAGTCGCAAACACTTTATGCTCAAGAATCTTATTGCTTTTCTCGACAAAACCACGGCGATTGAGCAGCTTAGTCAATGGGTCATAAGAGGATAAATACTTGGTTGCGATCCGCTCGCGTTCAATGCGTTTTAATCTATTGGCCAGCACCACGGCTAAAATCGCCGCTTCACACACCACACCATACGTTGCCGCATGATAGCTATAATAGGTAAACGGAATGACACCCCACACTGACATCGCAGTAATCAGCACACCAATCATGCTGCACAGCACCGCCAATAGAAAGTATTGTGAATCTCTGACTTTACCCAAGTTCCAAATACCCACCACGATCATCAATATCGAAGTGAGCGATAAGAAACAAAAAGCCAGCAGTGCGCTATAAAGTTGCATTCGTGCCATGATGAAACCAGCAATCGCAATCACACCGACACTATTATAAACGCGAATAATACTGGCTAATAGTGGCCTACGAGAAGGAAGCTGTAAAAACTGAGAGACAAAAATAAGCCCAAATACACCATGAAGAACCATGAATAAAAGGATCGAATAATTTTGGACTAGCGGTAAATGTGGATAAACCCAAGCAAACGCGTAACCACTATAAGCAAAATTCAAGATCACAAAGCAGCTGATGTACAAACTATAAAACAGTGAATCCAATTGCTTTAGCGTCAAGTAAAGTATGATGTTGTAGCCGACTAAGGTCATCAACACTCCAAACAACAATCCTGACATCACATGGTCGATAGCGTCAGATTGCCTTGCGTGTTGTACGCTTTCTAGCTCAAGAGGCAGAACCAGAGGATCCTTGCTTTGCGCGCGAATCAGCAGCTCTGTTTGTCCGGGTGGCACGTGGAAATTAAACACATAGCCGACTTCAGGCAGTAAATGGGGCCCCGCCTCTTGGCGGTCACCCACATACCAATGCTCTATTGGTTGCTGCGGGCTTATCAGATACACGTCGAGGTAGTCGGTCCATGTTTGCGCAGCAATTAATCGCCGCATCTCAGGGTGTGGATTGAGATTATTAATCTTAAGCCGTACCCAAATCGCGTCATCATTAATACCAAACGTAAGCAGTCGATGCTGCGTGGTGTTCACGTTTTTCTGGTGCTCAAAACGCTCATAGGCTTGTAACATCGACAAAGGCGTTTTAAGTGACTCTCGAAAGTAGCTCACATCGGAAAGGTATATCGATTGAGCCGCAGAAGTAACCCCAACCGCGGCCCAGGGAAGAGAGAGAATAACGACGATCAGCAATAGTAAACTGCGCAAGCGCATATTGAGGTACCCACAGAGAATGATTCACATCTATGCACTGTTTTCGCATTAACTTAGGCTCGCAATAACCCTAACGACAACTCAACTTTTTAATGCAATTGTTCAGCACTTTGACAAACCTAGCCCTTTTATAGCAATTGATTCAACAGATTTATACTACTTTTGATGGTTTTATCATTTAATATAAAGATCATGACAAAGCTGAAGCGATGTCACAATTTTGAGACACAGAAAAACGCCCATCAAAATGGGCGCTTCAATTCAAGATGGCTCTACATTTAGTTAGGGTATCGTAGCGCCAATAGCTCTCCCGCTGCCATTACCGGGTTAATGACGGGCAATTCACAATGCGGAGCTAATAAACTAACCACATCTGTCGTCGCCATGCCAGTGCAAGCCAGAGCGATTACTTGAGCGCCTTTTCGCTGTAACTCAAGTGCGGCGGCAACGATTGATGCTCGCCCTTGATCACTATGAATATCGTGAGTGCAATGCACGTTATCCGGACGAAGATATAAGGTTTTACATCCTTGAAGCGCTCGAGTGAACGTCACAGGCTGCTCGGGTTCGATACCCAATATGCCAATCACATTGCCATATTGGCGAGCCATTTTGCAGCAAGCTTCTCCTGCGCCGATCACCGGAATATTAAGCAGTTCCCTCAACTTTCCAACCCCAGGGTCTGCGGCACAGCTCACCACTAGAACATCAATATCACGTTGCCAAGTGGTCCCTAGAAATAGAATCTTCGGCAGCGCCTCAGCAAATGTTTGGGGATCATGAATGCCATTGGGTTGCTCAGGAAGACAGCGAGACTCCCACTGTTTTCCGGGGCACACTTGTTCCATCAACCGCTGGTGACACTCCAAAAAGTCTTGGTCTTCAGAGCTTACGACACGTAATACCCCTACTTTAGAAACCATGGTTATTTAGCTCCTAATAGGGCATCACATCGCCCGCGCGCAATACTCGATTGCTCGCCGCCCAAAAATAAATGCCCATCATCGTCGCCCAGCAGAGACAAGGTGTCACCATCACGAATAAGGGCACTTCCTTCATGTATCGCAACGACTGAATCTGTCGGGTTCATAATCATAAATTCGGCCAAACGTTGCTCACGGCTTTCGCCATTATGACCCGCAATCTGCCCACTAATAAAATGCGGGTTGATCAAAAACGGCACCAAGCCAAGGGCGTTGAAGTCTTGAGGTTCAACAATTGGCATATCATTGGTGGTGCTGATGCGCATTCCTGCTAGGTTTGAACCTGCACTCCAACCAATATAAGGTGTACCCGCTGCCACTTGCTCTCTAATCACTTCAAGCAACCCCTGCTGCTGAAGACGGCTCAATAGAGCGAAGGTATTACCTCCGCCTACAATGATCAGCTGTGCATCGGCTAACGCTTGACGTGGGTCGTCCACCTGATGAAGACCCAGCAGATCAATCCCTAACCCAGCGAAATGCGGAGTCACTCGCTGTAAATATTGATCGTAACTGTTCGTCACTCCAGCGTAAGGAATAAATAACGCTTGGGTAATGCTAGGTTCTATACGGCTTATAAACTGGCGCATCGTATCTTCGGTATGCGTCAGATACCCCGTGTCTTTGTAGCTTGAACTGCTACACAACAGTAGTTTCATCGTTATCTCCAATTAGTTTTTCGAACCCAGCTTGAGTGTCGATGAGAAGAAGCTATACAGCGCTGAACCGGAAATCGCCCCCGCACCTAACACATACAGCGGCTTTAACCCTTCTTGGCCATAGCGTTTAACCACCAAATAGCGAATTGCCAGGCCGACGAAAATCATAATTCCAGCGGTTGGTGAAGTAATCAACAACCCGGTTGCGAGTAATACGCCAATTTGACGTGAGATGCCACCGAGGAACTGAATGACGCCGCCAACCAATGCCCAAATTACCAGCAACAAGGCAACATTATGGTCTGTTCCCGCTTCAATCGTGGCAACATAAACACGCGCAACTGGCGGAACGAGATCTTGGTTAAAGTAGTACTGGTAAGCAAACGCAACCACCAGAATCGCCACACCAAAGCTAAACAATTCCGCGAAGTACTGTTGACGACGACCTTCCAGTTCATACTCTTCATCTTGACCGTTATCACGAATAACCCAGCCCGATTTCAAGTCATAAGCCATATCAGCAAATGCAGGCCCAGTGGATACCGTAAAGGCGACTAAGATACCCAGTGCTTCATTTGGAAAGCCAATCAACATGCCAAGTACTAAGAAAATAAGACCAGTGGCAAACGAGGGGAACCAGCCTGAATGCATGGCCGCAATACCGACAATGAGCTCTGAAGCCATCGCGGCGACAGCGGCAAACACCAACCAGCCGATGAGCATACCAATACCCATATCGGTATAAATTCCCGTCGCCAATGCCAGCACTAGGCTAATAGAAAGGTAAACGGTGAAACCACTGATCATTGCCACTTTCATTTGTAACGCTGAACGTGTGGGACGCTGAGCTTTTGAAGGTTCTGACGCGTCATCACCTTGCTCACTATCCACCTGTTGTGATGTGTTCTTGTCACTACGGATCAGGGTGATGATCTGAATAAGCGCCATCATACCGGCCCCGATCATAATACCGTGAGGAATGTACATCTCATTGATATCAATACCAAAAAGATCCACAGAATAACCACGTAGTAAAAGTCCAACACCCAAGGCGGCTAACGCAAACGCATTTGAAATCCAGGTAATACCCAGCATGTCCATCGGAATACCGAAGCTTTTACCAACCGCACCGCTCACCATACCAACCAGCAGCAAGACCGTATTTTTCCCTTTGCTCGCGGCGGCCTTTAATGCCTCAGCCGTCGCAAAACCAGGAGGCCACGCACCACGCGCACTAAACAGTTTGCTGTCAAAAGAGAAATAAAGAATCGAAGCGTCTGTGACAACAGCGAGCGCCGCACCAATCAGCATCGGCGTGAGCATGTCACTTTGCCCCATCAAAAACGGAATTGCTAAGGGTAGAAGTAACCCATTCGCGGCAGAGAACGTAGCACCAGAAATCGAGGTTTGAACCAGCGTTTGGCTCTCTAGTCGTTTAAAACGATTAAACAATTTAAGAGGAATGTAGGAGAGCAAAATCGCAATCAGCGCACCAATGATCGATGTATTGGGTGTGATACCGATACGTGTAATTAACTCCATACCAATAATCGCACCCAGTACAGCGATCACAACGTTAAAAATCAACTGAGTGGGTACAAAAAACTTCGGGTGTGGGCTCTTCGGCGGTGCCTGATTTTGAGCAGGTTTAGCATTACTTTGCATAATAATCCTTATCGACATTGTCCTTGGGTGAAACTAGCTGTTTTGGCTGAGCAGCAATTTCACGGTGTTGAAAATAATTTGTCTTGGCGTGATGACATTCTTGCCTGATATTTCAGAGACTTGCTTACACTGCGCTAAGCTGTATCCCATGCAATCGAGATACATGAGTGAACCTTTCAGCTCACGCGCCTGCATAGCCCCCGTCGCTCGGCTGCCATCCTCTAAATAGGGAGACCCCACCACGCAGTTAACCTGGTAGCCGTTGTCTCTCCACCGGGCTTTGGTTTGTTCCACTTGCGCTTCATCGGGCGACATAACCGTCAGATCCAGTTCATCACCTAAACTGGAAAAGAAGTGCTGTACCATCCGCTTTGGCGATAGCACTAAAATGGAGGAATCATGACTAAACTCAGGTAAATCGCCAGTGCATAGCACCACGATGAGATCTGGCTTTTGGCGCTTCATTCGCTCAACCGCTGCGACAAGTAGCGGGGTTAACGATGACTCACCAATACGCACCTGTTGACCATCTTGCATTCTTGACACCAGAACATAGTCGCCAGGCATAATCGGATAGCGCTGTTCAATCATCTCGAGAGTGAGGCCATCAAGGGCCCCCATCTCTGAAAGCCTTACGCCATCACCGAGCAACACGCTCAAGTCATCGTGCAAGTCCACTCTCGGTGCTTGACCTATGGTCACAATCCCAAGGGTTGGCCTTAAAATACTCATGCGGTTTGACCTTGCGTTTGGAAGTGTTGCAAGTTGCCATAGCGCTGTTTGATTTCCACAAACTCCTCAGCATCAACAAACTGGCATAACCCATTCCCGAGGTCTTTTGCCACTTCAATTGAAAAGCGTGCCGCTTGTTCAATGTCCACTTCGTGACTTGCGCCCGTGGCACAGCCAGCAACAGGTACTGCGGTCGATAACGCGACACCAATTACTGGCGCATCAGTCACCACGCTTGGCTGTAGAATGCTGTTAATGTGATACAGCGTATTGCCATAAGGCGTAATATCTTGCTGGCTTAAAGGAAATACATGAGCCGCTTGTCCAGTCACACGCTCTAGTACATTGACTGCGGTTTCGCTCACTTTAAGAATATAGCCTTGGCATACAGTTGGAGAGATGGCGACACCACGGTAATTCATAATTCGGTTACCCTTGGTGGTATCAATGGAAAGAATCGCATCCATGTCAGCATCCACTTCGTGCTCCCATGTATCTTCCATCGTTATCGGCGAATCCATGAAAGGGACTGGATGATGTTCACGCGTAGGGGCATCCGGGCAGATGTGCGTGGTAATGATCACGTCGCCAGGTAATTGATCACCCAGGTTCGCCATACGTGCAATTTTTGCCGCAGCGGCCATTGCCGCGAGTGCGCCATCACCATCAGAGACAAAGCCTGTTAACTCAGGACGCGCACCGATCCCGCCTAAACGGCCAATGATGCCCAGTGTTGGCGCTGTGCCTCCCACGGTTTTTCCTTGAGTTCCAGGAATACGAACTTTAACAAAATCACTCGCCCCTTTATCAGAGGTTAGACGATGGATTTCGATCTGCTCCGCCTTGGCGCCTTGCTCACACAAGTAGTTTTTAACCACTTCGCCACTCGCGCTTGGGCTATCCAGCAATTCATATAAATCCATTACCTGCTTCAACATCTCTCATTCCCTAAAATAAACGACTAAAGTGTGATGATACTAGCTCACACTATTGATAAGATAAATTTGAATAACCTATCCATTTATAGAGATTATTTATGAATATAAATGCTCGCCAAATTCAATCGTTTATACGAGTAGCTCAACTGGGAAGCTTTACTGAAGCCGCAGAATTGTTGCATATGACCCAACCTTCGTTGAGTCATCAGATTCGTCAGCTTGAACATACTTTGCGCATCAAGCTGTTTGAAAGAACCACAAGACGGGTCGTGTTAACCGAGGCAGGTCAAACCTTTTTGCCCGCCGCCGAACGCATTTTGACGCGATTAGAAAGTGCACTACGTGATATGCATAGTTTGGCCGATGGTCACACCGGCCGTGTGAGTTTTGCTGCGCTCCTGACAGTCGGAGCAAGCTTGATTCCGGCGGCTATGGCCGAGTTCCAGCGCCAACATCCTAAAGTCACATTAGAGTATTTAGAAGAGAGTGATGAGCCGATCTACCAGCAAGTGATCAATGGTGATATTGACTTTGGCATTGGTGCCATGCCCCGCCAAGTCGAGGACATTATCTTCTCGCCGATTTACAAAGATTACCTGTACTTTGTCTGCTCGCCTCGTCACCCTCTCGCCGAATACAGTGAAGTCAGTTGGCATGAAATCGTACAAAGCCCGTTTATCGCCATGAAAACCGGCACCAGTATGCGCAATTTGATGGAGCAAGGCTTTTCAATGACGTCGGTTCCCATGGAGCCCGTTCAAACCGCGATCTATCAATCAACCATTCTCGGGATGGTGGCTTGTGATCTGGGCGTCAGCGTAGTTCCGTCCTCCATGAAATTAATGTTTGAACGCAATGATGTGTGTTTGATTCCGATTAAAGAGCGTCTGTTTCGTGATATTGGCTTGATGGTTGCCCAAAAGCGGCCGCTATCGAAGGCCGCTCAAGAACTGGTCAATGTGATTATGCAGGTGGTCGGAGAAAATCGTAGTTTGCTGCCTCGCTCAGATTAATCCTTCATGAACGTTGCCGTGTGTTTGAAATAAGGAACAAAGTGGCGGCGTTCAGCGGTAAACACGAGTTTCCGTTCGTAGCTTATGGCACTGGCTGGCTAAGACATTGTAAAAACAGGTTTAATGCCGGGTTATCTGAATGCTGTTTATAGATAAAATTAAGCGTGATATCGTTTGGCAGTATATCAAGCGGCATATAATCAATGCTGTCAGATTGGCGTAGAAAATGGCGTTCATTGACGATCGCAATGCCACTTTCGGCCGCGACTAATCCAAGCACCGTGCTCTCACCATGAGCCCATTGGGTACGTTTGGGCGCCCAACCAATATCGTGGAATAGCGCTTCCTGCCATTCAAAATAATGGGGATCAGCACTTTTGGTTAAACGAACCGCAGGCAATTGATTGAGCTGGTCGATGGTCATCGTCTTCGATAACTTGTCGCGCCAGCGTTTTGGAAACGCGACAACCAATTTGTCTTGTGTCACCGCCTCAACAGCGTACTGGTCTTCTAGTGGTGGCATAAAGTAACCAAATACCCCATCAACCTGCTCTAATTCTAATCGCTTCAGCAACACCATTGGCGTATCGGAAAAAACCTCAAGGTCAATGTCGCTGTTGTCGCGGCGAAACTGCTGAAGAGCGTGTGCCGCGGGGCCTTCTAATAAAACAAAATCCGGCGAGCCCAGCGCTAACGTCCCATACTCAGTTTGCGCGAACTGGCGTACTTTTGCGTTCGCATCTTCAATTTGACGAATAATCGCACCAAGCTGCTTTTGGTAAACCTTACCGGCGCGGTTAAGACACAGCCCTTTGGGTAAGCGATCAAACAGCTGCACACCCAACTCACTTTCTAATTCTTTGATTTTTCGTGAAATAGCAGGTTGAGTGACATGTACTTTTTGCGCGGCTGAACGAATATTTTGCGTTTCAGCGACCGCTAAAAAATACTTTAAATGACGTAACTCCATAGGATTAGTACTCAATAGGCATCGGTTGATAACTATATATCAATTTAATTAACTACAAATACGAAGCATTATCGTTTCGTTTCAAGGTTAGACTTTATAAAAGTTTATTGGAGGACAAAATCAGCGTAACCCGCTTTCTCGTCCTCTAAGAGGCGGCACATTAAACACACTGCGCAGCAAACAATCATCATAATACCGCAGTTAGTACTTTATGTCCGTTCGTCACGCACAAAAGCTTACTTACGTTTATGCTCAAAATGGTCAACCAATGAAACAGGTTGCTAATCAGCACCAACTTATATCAATAAGAAAATCAGATAGATAACTAAATCTTTGCGTTCGATATGAACCACAATAAATTTTGCAGTGTAGGATTGATTAACATGGATAATTTCCGCAGCGACGCGTCTCGCGTCAACACATCTGAAAGTACAGCCCACAAGTTGCTTTGGTGCCTACCCATTTTGGCCTATTCAGGGCTCGCTTATTCACAAGACCAAACCACCAGCGACCAAAACGATTCGTATCGCGTCAACGCGATCACCGTTTACGGCCAAAATTATGCTAACGATGCCGATACCACTGTCGCCAAAGAGCTTTGGGTCGGCGGTAAAGTCGCCACCAGTGTTGCAGATACGCCAGCCTTAATCTCTGTGATGACAGAGAAAGAGATCGCCCAACGTAATGCCACCACCACCGAAGAAGTGCTGCAGTATTCTGCAGGCATCCTAACCGATTATTACGGCACGGATGATCGCAATGATTACTTTAAAATTCGTGGTTACAACGCCACAACCTATCGTGATGGCATGACGCTTGGTTCGATGCGCAGCGTGCGCGAAGACCCATACGCTTATGAGCGTGTCGAAGTCATTCGCGGCGGTAACTCGACCCTATTTGGCCCAGCAGAACCCGGCGGTTCAGTGAATTTCGTTAGTAAGAAACCAAAGTTCGAGCGTTTTGGTAACAGTTATGTCTCTTACGGCTCGTTCGATCACAAACAGCTGGGAGTCGATTTCGGTGACACATTAAATCAAGATGAAACTTTCGCCTACCGCCTCACTGCAAAAGTCCAAGACAGTGATTTAGAGTATGACCATTCAAAAAATGACGCGCATATGATTCTTGCTGGCCTGACTTGGCAGCCGTCATTAGATACCACAGCGACACTGCTTGTTGATTACCTTAACCGTGATGGCACCGCAAACAGTGGTGGTTATCCGTTTGACAAAGAGTACGACCGAAGCGACTACTTTGGCGATCCAAACCACAACCAACATGATGTGGAACGTACCAATATCAGCGCGCAGCTGGCCCACTACTTTGAAAATGGGTTGAAGCTCAGCGCCAATGTCCGTTACAGCGATTTAGATGATGACTATGGCTATCTGTATATTAGTGACAATGAAGGTCGCACAGGTACCGTTGTTGATCGTGCCTACCTTGGTAGTGAAACTTCAGCAGAAGAACTGATTGGCAATACCGTACTGCAATACGACACCAGTTTTGAGCGTGTAGATAGCAGTACCCTAGTCGGCTTGGAATACCGTGATGCCTCTACCCAAACGTCTTCTTTATACACTGATGGAAGTGGCGGAGTCTCGCCGATTGATGTTGCTAACCCAGTCAACAGCACAGGAAGTCTTTCAGTACCGGCTTATGCCAACAATGACCGCGACTACAAGACAACGTCTATCTTTTTGCAGCAGAACCTTTCGCTCGATGACCGTTATATTTTAACCTTCGGCGTGCGTCATGATTATCTAGATCTCTCTGATAATAATATTCTATCTAGCGCAAGGAGCAGCGATGATTTCTCCGAAACCTCATTTCGCGCGGCATTGACGTACAAGGTGAGCGACGAGTGGTCGACCTATATCAGCCAAGTGGAATCCGTTGCACCGCCAACCATTGGTGTAACACCTGAGCGCGGTGAGCAGTTAGAATTCGGCGTGAAATACGCCCCAACCAGTTTCAATGGCCTGTTTTCTGCTGCCGTTTACGACCTTAAAAAAGATGATGTCACCATGGCGGTGGTTAAAAGTAATGGCGATATTGAGCAAGAAACCGTCGGTAAAACGCGGGTTCGCGGTCTCGATTTAGAATTCAAAGCCGAACTCACTGAAGACTTTAACCTAACAGGTAACTACGCTTACATGGAGTCAGAAGTGGTCAGTGGTAGTATTACTCAATACACGCCAGCGGCAACGGTCGTCTCAATTGAAGACAACGAATTTACCGAAACGCCAAATCACAGTGCATCACTATGGGGTTACTACACACTACCGAATAAAACCATGGATGTCGGCCTAGGCGCGCGTTATATCGGCAGCTACTATTTTAATGCTGAAAATACTAAAAAGAGCGAAGCCGCAACCTTACTAGATGCCGCCTTTGCTTACCGCTTTACCAAAGATGCCAGCCTATCGGTTAACGTACATAACCTTACCGATGAGCAACATGTTGTTGGCTCAGGTACAGCTGATTTTTACAACCCAGGCCGCTCATTTAACGCCTCCGTCAGCTACGCTTGGTAACAATAACCCATCTTGAAGAGCCACCATTCGGTGGCTCTTTTTACGCTTCCTATCCCACACAGATTTCTCTGTGGATATGTGCTAAATTCAGCGCTGGTCATTTTGTCGCAAACCTTCAACCAAAAATACTCAAGGAGTGACTTTGGGACGCCCAAAAATTCCACGTGTTATCTGTGGCACACCAGCAGACAGCTGCTTTAAGCCCAACGGCATACCCATGAAGCAGCTTGAACAAGTTTTTTTAGAGCTCGATGAGTTTGAAGCGCTACGTCTCGTTGATCATCAAGGGATGCAGCAACTGCAAGCAGCGGCGATAATGGGTATCTCAAGACAAACCTTAGCCAACCTAGTGAAATCCGCACGCCACAAAGTGAGTGACTGCCTGATTCATGGCAAAGCTCTCATGCTCCATACTCAGGATTAAATTCAGTTTCGCTTGACCCAAGTCAAATGGACGGCATTTAACCTAATTTGCGCCACTCTCAATTATTGGCATATGCTATAAATGAGCATATATTTAGCATATGCCAATAAAGTTTATGGAGATATCTATGCGCATTGCCTTACCACTACAGGATTCCAACTTAGCCAGTCACTTTACCAAAGCGTCTTACTTTGCAATCTACGATGAGTTTGGTGACCTCATCACTCAATTTGACAACCCCGCTATTGAGTCTGGCTGCAGCGGCAAACATCAACTGGTCGAACGGTTCACCGAATACAAAGTGGCGACGATACTGGTGAAAAATATTGGGGAGAGAATGCTTGGAAAATTGCTTGAAAATGGTATCAACATTAAACAGGTAAACCAGCGAAACCAGGCGATTTCAGAGTTATTAAATCAGCTTGCCCACTACCCTGTACTCAGTGAACGCTCACAGGGAAGACCATCCATTCAGTATCAAACAAAGCAAAGCCAAGGTGAGTGTTGCAGTCATACCGCTTCATCTAGCTGTCACCGTCAGTCATGCGAGGCCCATCACCACCAAGGAAAGCATGGATGCGATCATCATTAGAGCAAGATAACGCAATGCTTAAGCTGCATGAGCATTGCTTTGCATGCAGCTTAAGCAATCCGTGGGGCTTGGCCGTTGAGTTTAGCCTGAATGAACAAAGCGGTGTTGTCTCCGGCGAGTTTATCGTTGCAAAGCATCATCAAGGTTACAATGGCTTACTCCATGGCGGGTTAGCCAGTACGTTGCTCGATGCCGCCATGACGCACTGCTTGCTGCGTCGGCAACTCCCTGCCTTCACGGCAGAGCTCAACACGCGCTACCACTCGCCCATTATGGTTGGTGATCGAATCGCCATTCGTGGCGAACTCATAGAAAAAAGGCGAAGCGTTTACTTTATGTCAGCAAGCCTTGAGGTAGACCAACATATTGCGGTTTCCGCCAGCGCGAAGTTCATGCCTATCCGTTCAAGCTTACTCACTAATATTTAAAAACTGACGAACTCTTGGCGAATCTGGGTTGGTGAAAAATTTCTCTGGATCACTCTTTTCAATCAAGATGCCTTTTTCCAAAAACACCACTTGATCCGAGACCATTCGAGCAAACTCCATCTCATGCGTCACCACCACCATGGTATAGCCCTCTTTCGACAAGGTTTGCATCACCGTCAACACTTCTTCCACCAGCTCAGGGTCTAAAGCCGAGGTCGGCTCATCAAATAAAATGACTTCTGGCTCCATAGCCAAAGAGCGAGCAATGGCGACGCGTTGTTTTTGACCACCAGACAGCATATTGGGATAGACATTGAGCTTGTGGGACATTCCCACTTTCTCTAATTGCTTCTCGGCGATGGTTCTCGCCTCCGCTTTTGCCATCTTCTTCACATGGACTAGAGATTCCATTACATTTTGTAGCACGGTTAAATGTGGCCACAAATTGAAGCTTTGAAAAACCATACCGATGCGTTCTCGCAGCTTGGCAAGCTCTTTATGTTTAAGGGGTTTATTGGTCAATGGGTTTTTATCAATACGGTCTTCCCCTAGATAAATCACGCCACGCTCAGGTTGCTCAAGCCAATTCATGCAGCGTAATAAGGTCGACTTCCCAGAGCCAGAAGACCCTAGAATACTCACGACTTCACCCTTTTTAATCGTGAGATTAATATCGCGTAGAACTTCAATACCGTCGAACTGCTTCGACAAACGATCGATTTTAATAATGTGCTCGGGGGATGGATTAAGCATGACTCAGCCCTCTTCGTTCAACTTTGATCATTAAGTAATGAGATAACCGCTCAATGGCAATACTAATCAGCCAATATAAGCCAATCGCAATCACAAAGGCTTTGAGTGGGATGAAGTACATTGACTGCACACTATTGGCCGCCGCCGTAATATCAAGCACCGTAATGATGCTCAAAAAGGCGGTATCTTTGAGGCAGATAATCAGTTGGTTGGCCATCAAAGGAACCGACTTTAGAAACACGTTCGGCATGATGATGCGAGTAAACGTTTTGTAGCGCGTAAAGCCGCATGCCTGCGCGGCTTCCACCAAACCATGCTCTAACCCATTGCGCGACCCTCGAAATATCTCACAAAAATACGCGCCGTGATAAAGGCTGAGTGACACAAAACCCACGGTCATCGCTTCCATACGGATACCCAGTTGAGGTAAACCGTAATACAGTAAATACGCCAAAATCAAAAACGGTAACGCGCGCATCATGTTAATCACCGCACGTAACGTCGCACTGATGCCTCGCTGCGTATTTTCAAGAAGATACAGTAAACCAACGCCCAAGATAATCGCGATGGTCGATGACACTAAAAACAGCGATGCCGTGCTAGTAAACCCTGAGAGAAAGACCTCTTTTTGCTGCCAAATTATTTCCCACTCTGACATAGTTCATCCTTGTTTTTCAGCCAGTTCGCACGTTCATCCTGCTTTCGAACGCCGAGACTCACCGACGTTATTTCAGGTATTGGACCTTACGCTCAGCGTAAGTCTGTGCTTTCACCAGCAAACCGATGATCAACATATAGATAACCGCTGCGCATAAGATTGGCGTGAGCGGCTCATACGTTACCGCCGAAATACGGTTGGTAACACGAGTTAAATCGACGACACCAATCACCGCGATTGCAGGGCTGCCTTTGATCAAAAACGACATCTCATTAATCAGAGCAGGCAAACTCACCATCACCATTTGTGGAAACATAATGCGGCGAAAATACGTAAACCGTCGCATCCCCATCGCTTCTGCAGCTTCAAGTTGACCGCGTGAGAAGTTTAAAAACGCGTTACGCCAAATTTCAGCGTTAAACGCAGCAGTATTAAGCGTGAGCGCTAAAATCGCAGAAAGATTTTTATCCAGTTGAATGCCAAATGAAGGAAAAGACAGGAAAATAAACAGTGCGAGCGTTACCAAAGGGGTCGCCCGAGCCCAACTGACATACACTCCTAATAGCGAGTCAATCACAGGTAGCTTTAGCATTCGTACGATCGCAATCACCAACCCAATTGAAACGCCTAGCGCTATCGACACCAGAGAAATCCAAGCCGTTGCCCAGGCCCCTTCAGCTAACTGTATCCATGCGTAAGAATCCATATTCTTTGACCATCCTTGGTAGGTGTTATCTCTGTACACTCCTAAGCACCGCTCGATGGGCAACCACAGCGATTACCCATCAAGCGATTGACGTTATTTCACCGCCGTAAGTTGATGGTACTGCTTCACAGAGATGATGGCTTCTGTTGGCAGTTGGTCAAACGATTCACCAAACCACTTCTGTTGCAGCTGCGCCATACGCCCGGTGTCTTTTAAGTGTTGGAAGAATCCGGTCAGAAACTCAAGCAGCTCTGTGTTGCCTTTCGGTACAGGCCAGCTGACAAACCCTGGCCCTGAAACCGCCAATCCTTTTTTAAACACATTAGGTTTCGATTTCACAATCTCATTGACGGACACCACGCTATTGATCACGTAATCAACGCGGCCATTGGCCAAATCTGCATACGCTTCTGGGTAAGATTGGTATTGCACCACTTTCCCCAGTGACTTGCCCTGCTCTTCAAGCATGGTTTTCAGCTCCGGCAAACGTTCAAGTAATGCACTCCCCGCTTGCAAACCGACCGTTTTTCCGTCCAAATCAGCGATGGTTTTGATGCTGTCGTCGCCAGCTCTGGTGACAAAAAAGTGCTGCGCCGAGGCAACCGGTGGCGTGAAATCAAAGCTGTTTAGGCGACCATCGGTAATGATGGCTCCCGTCAAAGCAATATCATATTGACCCGCAGACACAGCGGCTAACAGCCCAGTCCAAGGCAAGATCTCCTGCTTGACGTCAAACTCAGCGTATTGGCGTAGCTCTTCCAGCAAATCCTTATTGATGCCTTCAGGCTGACCTTTTGCAATGAAGTTAAAGGGGGAATAGTTGTCCTCAGTGGCAACGGTCATAAACCCTTTCTGTTCTATCTCGGCTAAATTTTCGGCTTGAGCCAAGCCAGACAAGCTCACGACTGCTGTTGCAGTTAATGACATCACCCATTTCTTGATCGTAAGTTTGCGTTGCATAGTCTTATCCTTTGACTGATGAATAACAGGTTTTACTTTAGAGACCCGCCGAAAAACTGCGTAGAGCCAATTTAAATTACTCGATGGGACAGCTTTACCACTCATGTTTATGGAAGCTATTGAAATGGCGTGCTTTATGCATTTGTTTGTATGCAATTTGCCACATCACGGATAGATAAACGCAAAGGGAGCACTAAGGGAAATGACGATCAATCACAACTGCTTTATTGAATTTGATGATAAACGCAGCCTTCAAGAGCAAGTAAGAGAGTACCTTGTCAAAGCCATTCTTGATGGCATTTTTCCTCCAGACCAAGCGCTTCCCTCATGCCGAAAACTGTCCAGCCAATTAAAGGTTTCTCGCAATACTGTCTCACTGGTTTATGAAAGCTTGCTTGATAATGGCTATCTCATCAGTAAACCGCGCAGCGGTTACTACTTGGCAGAAAAGTATCACGACGCAAATCATCCATTTGACTCACATCTTGTCCCACAAGATTTCAAACAAGAAACTCCCCACACCGTATCATCAGGCGCACCAAATTGGGGCGAAAAATTAAAAATACACACCAGCCAATATCAGAGGGTGGTGAAACCATCCCATTGGAGTGGCTACCAATACCCATTTATTTATGGTCAGCCCTATATTAACGACTTCCCATTGAGTCAGTGGCGAGAAGCCTCACGTAAAGTGATGGCTGACCCCCATGATCACCGTTGGTTGTGTGACAAAGTAGATAAAGACGATGAGCAGTTAATCGAGCAAATTCGCACTCGCGTTTTGCCCCAGCGGGGCATTCACGTCAGTAGCGATGAAATTATGATTACACTTGGCTCACAAAATGCGCTGTTTATGTTGGCGCAACTACTCATGGACAAGCAATCCCGAGTTGGCGTTGAAAACCCAGGGTATAAAGAGGCCAATAACATTTTTGACCTCGCCGGTGCGGTACTTCATCCGCATCAAGTCGATACCGATGGCATGATGCTTAACCCCCTTTCTCGGCTTTGTGACTATTTTTATGTCACGCCGAGCCATCAAGCGCCTACCGGTGTCACCATGAGCGATCAACGACGTCATCAGTTACTGCAACGGGCACAGCAACAAGACGCGATCATTATTGAAGATGACTACGATTCTGAGAGTAACTTTGAGCCGCATCCTAAAGCGGCGCTTAAAGCTCTGGATAAAAACAACCGAGTGATATACGTCAGCAGTTTTTCTAAGCTGCTGGCACCTGGTCTTCGTCTTGGGTACATCGTTGCCCCAGAAGAGCTTATCTATGAACTTCGGTCTCTGCGTCGTCTTATGTATCGCCATCCACCGAGCCGCGTGCAAATGGAGATGACCCACTTTATCACTCAAGGTTACTATGACAGCTATCTACGTAAGTTTCGTGAACAAACTCGTCAGCGTTGGCAGTTGATCGACCAAGCGGCGCAGCGCTATATTCCGCACTGCCAGCGCTTAGCCAAAAAAGAGCTTGCGAATGCGCTGTGGTTACAAACACCACAAGGTATGAATAGCCAACATCTGGCCTCACGCGCTGCGCAATTTGGCGTGTTAATTGAAACTGGATACTCCCACTTTATGCCTGACCCAGATAACAGCTTATCGGTGCATCCTAACCACTACTTTCGCTTAGGCTTTCACGCCATTGATAAAGATCTCATTGAACCCGGAATCGCTCAATTAGCCAAAGCCATGGCGCAGGAATAACGCCTTGCCGATCAAAAACGCCCAAGATCCAAACGTGAATCTTGGGCGTCGAGTTCCCCCATCGTCGGTTAGTCGATCAGAGTTAAACACTCTTCAATGATCGCCACACCTCGCTCTATTTCGTCAGCGCGTATCACCAAAGGGGGCACCACGTGAAGGCGATTATTGACAATAAACGACAGCAGCCCCTTCTCAATCAAACTTGTCTTAAGCTTGGCCATCTTGCTATCACACAGAGGCTCCCGGCTTTCAGCATCTTCAACTAATTCCAAAGCCCAGAACATACCTAAGCCGCGAATCTCACCTATCACCGAATGCTGCTCTTTGAGTTTTAATAACATCGGGCCAAGAACTTGATTTCCCACTCGGTCGGCATGGCCAATAATGCCTTCTTCTTCCATCGCATCAATCGCTGCAACTATCGTTGCCATGGCCAGTGGGTGCCCAGAATAGGTCAAACCGCCCATAAACATATGATGTTTGAAATACTCCACGATGTCACTGTTGACCAGCACACCACCTACTGGCACGTAACCTGAGTTCACACCTTTGGCAAAAGTGACTAAATCCGGTACAACGTCAAAATGCTCAAAGGCAAACCAACGGCCTGTACGCCCAAAGCCCATCATCACTTCATCAAAGATCAGTTGAATACCATACTTCGTCGCCAATTCACGTACGCCTTGCAGATAGCCTTTGGGCGGGATCAACAACCCAGCTGTTCCGGGAATGGTTTCCAAGATGATGGCCGCAATCGTGTGAGAACCTTCGCATTCAATAGTGCGTTTAAGATGCGAAAGAGCTCGCTGGCACTCTTCCTCCTCCGTGTTGGCATCAAATTCAGTGCGGTAAAGATAAGGATTAAAGAAATGCACATGACCACGACTGTACTCATTTGGCATGCGACGAAAGTCACCGGTGGCCGCGATCGCCGTACCGGTATTGCCATGATAAGAACGGTAAGCAGAAAGCACTTTGTCACGTCCAGTAAACTGTCTCGCCATTCGAATCGCATTTTCATTGGCATCCGCACCCGCGTTGGTAAAGAACACCTTGGTAAATTTATCAGGGGCATGGGACAAAATACGCTGCGCAGCGAGGCCTCGTGTGTAGTTCGCCGTTGCTGGCGCAACCGTCACCAGAGTTTCAGCCTGCGCTTTTAATGCATCAATCACTTTAGGATGTTGATGGCCAATGTTGGTATTCACTAATTGGCTACTAAAATCGATATATTCTTTACCTTCAAAATCCCACATTATTGACCCAAGTCCACCCGCAATCACCACCGGTTGTGCTGACTCTTGGATCGACCATGAATGGAAGACTGATTTATCCAAATCAATCACATCTTGGTTAAGAATCGGTTTGATGCCACTTTGCGATAACTCGCCCATATTGCTCTCCTTGAATAACTCTAAAACCGTCAGTGCAAAGCTGATAGCGCCATCTTGACGATAAACAACCTCAAGGTGATAGAGTCAGTTTGAGAAAAGCGATGTGTCAGCTTATCTGACTCATGACCAAGCGGGAACTGGCTCTATGGGGAGATAACGCGGGTCGATTAAAGTACCCCTATTTCCATCTGCTCATCGACACTTATCACTTGCGTTGATTGGCCGTTTTAGCGCCAGCCTATTGATTTCATTAATAGGTTTACTTTGTTTAACAGCAATTAATATGCAAATATGGGCGTTATGTACTGACTGCGATCTCTGCTACTTTGGTCATCCTAGAGAAACGGCGGCAGTGATCGAATTTCCCCTTTCACCACTGATGAATACGCTTATCGCTGCGGCATCAGTGCGTATAGATTTGATAGATAGAAGGAACTTATGATGAAGAACAACATCGCTTTTATTACTGGTGCGACCTCAGGCTTTGGTCGAGCGGCTGCGCGTCGCTTTGCTCAAGATGGTTGGTCATTGGTTCTATCAGGGCGCCGTATGGAGCGTCTTATCGAACTTAAAGAAGAGCTGACTGATGTCCCGGTGCATATCATTCAGCTGGACGTACGTGATGAAGAGGCTGTACAACAAGCGGTTGCAGAGTTACCTGCTGAGTTTGCCCAAGTCAAACTTCTGCTCAATAACGCAGGCCTCGCGCTCGCGCCTCAAGGTGCCCCGCAGGTTGAGCTCAAAGATTGGCACACGATGATTGATACCAACATCAAAGGGTTGGTGAATGTTACTCACGCACTGTTGCCACGTTTAATTGAAACCGGAGCTGGCGCCACGATTCTGAACGTCGGTTCGATTGCTGGTCAATGGCCCTATCCTGGCAGCCATGTCTACGGTGCGAGTAAGGCCTTTGTCAAACAGTTCAGCTATAACCTGCGCTGTGATTTGCAAGGCACTGGCGTTCGCGTCACCGACCTTGCCCCTGGCATTGCTGAAACCGAGTTCACTTTGGTTCGCACCAAAGGTGACCAACAGGCCTCAGACAACCTGTACAACGGCACCACACCGCTCAGTGCCGAAGATATCGCTGAGCAGATGTTTTATATCGCCACGCTGCCGGATCACATCAACATCAACCGTGTTGAAGTCATGCCAACACGTCAAGCATGGTCTGCTTTTGCGATTGACCGTGATTAATCCTCGAAACACTTTGGGGATCTGAACTTGCGACTTTCGCCAGTGTTACAGCAAACTTAACTACATAAAACCTAGTTACAGCAAACCCAAAGCGCAGCTCACTACGAATAAAAAAGCCTAACTCATTAAGAGTTAGGCTTTTTGGTTTCCTACATGTTCGACTCAAATAAACATCGAGCCAAAAGGTTAAAAGAAGTAGGATTCCGATTTAGCGACTTTAACCGCATCTTGAACCGGTTTCGCGAGCGGGTTGGAATCACTGGTTCTCATCACAATTTCATGCTTGGCATGCATCGTTTTACGCAGCAACATGTTCTGAGCACTATCGCCAATCAAGATCTTATAATTACCTTTGTCGACGTCCCAGCTATCGGTTTTTTGCACGTAGTGAGCAAACGAGCGAGCATTGAGCGCAATCGTCACTTGCTTGGTTTCGCCAGCCTCTAAATACACTTTATCAAAACCTTTCAACTCACGCTTAGGACGTTCAACCTGAGCATTCTTAGGAGCGATGTATAACTGAGGTACCGCGTATCCAGCTCTTGTTCCGGTGTTGGTCACTGAAAACGTCGCATACATGGTGCCTTCTTTCACGTTACGGTCACTAAGCGTCAAACCCGAATAGTTAAAGTCAGTGTATGAGAGGCCGAAACCGAATGGATACAATGGTTTATGCTTACTCTCTAGATAACCTCGATAACCCAAGAATAACCCTTCTGAGTAAGTCATTGAGGTTTTTGCATCATCACCGACGTACGCATCACGATCATGATATGACGGGTAGCTTGGGTTAAATTTGAACTTTTTATCCAACGAAATGGGTAATCGACCCGATGGATTCACATCACCGTACAGGATTTCAGCCAGCGCTTGACCACCAAATTGACCGCTATAGAAAGCATGCAATACACCCGCCGCTTTCTTGTTCCATGGCATCATATTCATGCCACCGCCGCCGTGCATCACAACCACCGTATTGGCATTGGCTTTGGTCAGTTTTTTCAACATAACTTGCTGCTGATCCGGCAAGTCGTAGCTTGGATCCATACCTTCGCCTTCGTACTCATAGTTACGACCGACAACCGCGATAACCGCATCATATTGATCAATATCTTGAGGTGGATTTAACGCCGCCCAACTGAACTGAAGCCCATTCAAACCGCCAAGGTCAACTTGGAAACGGTTCTGACGCTGGTACTCAACTCGAACGTTGTAAAGCTTACCGGCTTTTAGGCGCGGTGTTTTAACGGTCACAGGCACCGCATTCGGTACATCTTGAGCGCGAGGGACGCCGTCACTTTCCATCATCAACTGATCATCAAGGAACACTTTAAATGCACCATCAGCCCGGACTTTAAGTACTTGTGGCCCCGTGGTAACCGGACGAATTGAACCGACAACGCGAACGGAAAACGCACCGTTTTGTGGGTTAATCTCAGTCAGCTGGCGTGAGCCATCAGCGGCATCTTCAGGAACGGCGCTACAATCAATACCCGTTGCCTCAAAACCCGCTTGTGTACAAGGGTTTGTCACGTCATTGGTCATCGTTGCCCAATTGAAGTTGACGCCAAGTTCACGACGAATCAGGCTTGGAGTACCAGCAAAATCGTTATTGTTGTAATATTCAACCGTCACACCGGGGGCACAATCAGTATCATCGCTCATACAAGAAGGCTGCAGGAACTGCACTTTGCTCGGATTCAGCGACATGCTATCAATAAAGGTCACATTGTCAGGATTTACGTTGAGCTGTTTTAATCCTGCCAGTTCTGAAACATAACCATTTTTCGCATCTGAGTTGGCTGTACCAAACGGCGAACTTGGTGCTTGTTGCGCCGCATTACCAACGACCGCGATCCGCGCAGATTTATCCAAAGGTAAAATTTGCCCTTGGTAACGAGAGTGGTTTTTCAGCAATACAATACCTTCTCGCGCGGTTTGCAGCGCCGCTTCTTGCCCATATTCTGGGTGATCAAGCGATTGAGCGTAGAAGGTTCTTTCATCAAACCCATAACGCACTAAGGCGCGTAAATTACGCTTCACTTTGTCATCAATCACATCTTGATGCAGTTGACCGCTATTAACGTAAGGTTGAAGTTCATTCTCGGTGAATTTGAGACCCGATGGCATATCGAGATCCGTCCCCGCCCATGCACCTTCAAAACTATTTTTTACTGAGTTGAAGTCGGACAATACAAAACCCTGATAGCCCCATTCACCTTTGACGATATCGGTAATGACATGGTGGTTCTCACAGGCGTAATCACCATTCACTTTGTTAAACCCGCACATCAACGCAGCAATATCAGCGTTTTTAACCAAAGACTCAAAAGGAACGAGATACATTTCACGCAAAGTGCGTTCATCTACCCGCACATCTAGGTTTTGTCTGTTTGCATCCTGCTCATTGGCTACCAAGTGTTTCGCACCCGCCTGAACACCTTGAACTTGAATACCGTTGGTGATCGCAGGCGCCATAACCGAACATAAATAAGGATCTTCACCACACACCGACTCTGCCGCGCGGCCATTAAGCGGCGTACGATATAAATTCACCACAGGTGATAGCAATTGCTCACCACCAGCTATCCGCGTTTCATACCCGAGCGCTTTACCCAACTGCTTAGCACGCTGAATATTCCATGTGGCAGCCAGCATCGTTTGCGAAGGGTAACTAGCACCAAAAATTTCCTTATTGACATATACGCCCATCGTCGAGTCATAAGCAACCGTGCCTTCAATACCGAAGCGATGATTCGTCGGAATCATGTGCCCGTCATCAACGCGGATAAATTGATATTTTTCCGATTGGGACATGTTATCGAGAATCGAACTCACTTTCGCTTCAACATCTGCCCAAGAGCGCCCCTGATAATAACCGGAAGACTCTTGGGAAGATGCTGCAGAAACGGAAGCAGTTAATAGACTCAAAGCGGCGACGCTACCGCTTAACACCAACTTATTTGTCATTGTTTCCCTCCACTTTTACGTTTATCGCATCGCTGTGCTTTGATTCTACTTGAAGCAAAGTTTGGCGCTCTCCCTGCGACTGATTGCGATTAATATATTCACTGGCGTGTGTTATTTGCTCTTTGTTTTGCTCATATTGCTTGCGAGCATCGATTGTATTTTGTTCATTGCTAGTTGCAGCCTGAGAAATATAGGGCGACATCCCCAACAACGCAGTACTTAATACAGACAAAGATAAAGAAAACCTAGTCACTTTGTTACCTCAATTGCGTCATTTTAAAACATGATAAACTTTAAAAATAACTCATTCTAAATAATGAGCTGTTTATTATGCTATATCGAGATGGTAGGTAATTGACAGTGGTAAAACATTAACCACTCCGCTGTTCAAATTAGCAACAAGCCCGCACTAAATTAAAATAAACCTCAATAAAAACATAAAGTTAAAACCAAGCAACCTCAGAATAAATATGAAACAAAACCCATAAAATTAATAACAAAATCAATAAGAAAGGGATTTTATTGGCTCAAATCGACACTAAACTTTCTAAAAATTGACATTAATTTTACAAACAAAGGCTGATAAATAATAAATCAGATCAAAATATCAGGATTATTATCAGCAATAAGCCCCATTGACAGATTAATTAAAAAGCGTGCTCAAACCTTATAACTAAAAAGTGGTCATCCATCACACGTGTTATAGGCAATACAAATTTAGATTTCGATCCAAAAATTGATCACCAATCCTGAACAAAACGTCAAATATAAAGTTTGCTTACACCACCATCACATAACAAAAAAGCATCATGCTATAACAGTACATTTAATGTAGGTAATAATGAAAATATTAACTTATTTAGTACTGATGATCAGCGTGGCTTTTGTCCATATCACACCGGCTTATAGCCAGACAATTAAACGCGGCATCGCCACAACACAGCTATTTGAAGAAGATTTGAGCATCATGAAACATCGAATTTCATGGTGGTATAACTGGAGTAGCGAACCGACGTATATCAAAGATCGCGCGCCAAGTAACCAAGGGGTTGAATTTGTTCCTATGGCGCTGAACGGCGATTTCAATGAAGCATGGTTAAGAAACTACCTCGATGGACATCCAAGTGTGCAATATCTACTGGGGTTTAATGAGCCAAACTTTGTCGATCAAGCTAACTTAACGCCCCAGCAAGCCGCTGATTTATGGCCTCGACTTGAAACGATCGCCAGCGATTATGGCTTACAACTTGTCAGCCCCGCCGTGAACTACAGCCCTGGTGACGTTGATATTCCCAACACCGACGATGATGGTAACCCATTTGAATATCTCGATGCTTTCTTTGAAGCGTGCTCAGATTGCCAAGTTGATTACATCGCCGTTCATGCTTATATGGCTGACCCTGACGCACTCAAACAGTATATTAATCACTTTTATCAGCGTTATGGTAAGCCGGTATGGATAACAGAATGGAATTTCGATGCTCCAGGGCAAACTGAAACCTTAGAGCAGCAAATGGATTACATGGCTGATATCGTACGCTGGATGGATAATAGCCAACAAGTCTTTCGATACGCATGGTTTGTCGGGCGTAGCACTCACAGTTCATCGGCTTGGCCCTATGTTGATCTGCTGGATGCGCCCGGTTATTGGTCAACGTTAGGAAAGCTATATCAAGGTATTCAACATCACGATGACTACACCCTGCTGCCCAGTGTATTACAAGCTGAATATGCTCGCTCACTACGAGGTTTTAAGCATCGTGTAAGCTCAACGGGCCCTGTGGTTGAAACCCAGCTATTTTCTGATATTCAAGCGACCAAAAAGCAGCTCACATTCCAAATTAATACCGAACATTCAGAAGATTACTCTCTACTCTTTAGTTACTCTGGCAAAGAGTATTCAGAAATCACGGTATCAGTCGATGGAGAGCAACAAATGACGATCCCACTGTGGGCGACGGGTTGCTCATATTACTGGACGCAGCGCCAATCTCGCCTCTTTCTACCGGCGGGGCTTCACTCCTTGAGCATAGACATCACCGTCGGCAATCCGAACTTTGATTGGTTCACGCTTTATTAGCATGTTGATTGTTGGCCACAAATAAGGCTTGTACTCCGCAAGTCGCCACCAAGAGAAGCGCCGAAGCGAATATAGCAACAACCACGAAAAAGCCGCGACTTGCGCGGCTTTATTACGTCAATTGAAGCTTACTGACACACATCCCCAGTCACGGCGGAAGCATCACCGTTTCCGTTGCCAATAAAGCCGACTTCAACGCTTTGCTCAGGCGCAATGGTCGCGTTCCATACTAAATTACTCGCGTGATATGAACCAGATAAGTTTGAGCCCCAACTCTGTGTAATGGTTGTGCCGTCGCCGTAAGACCAGTTTACATTCCAGCCATTGATCGGGTTGTTTCCATGGTTGGTAATACGAATGGCGCCTTGGAAACCTCCTGGCCAACTGGACGTAATCACGTGCTCACAAGTGACGGAGCTCGGCGTATTCGAGCCGCTGTCATCATTTGAGCCGGAATCTGAAGAGCCATCATTCGATGAATCTTCCCCTGTGTCTGCGCCAGTATCATCATCGCCGGCTTCAACTTCAGTTCCCCAGTTGGCAATAATGTTCTTGACGTAACTCCCTGACGCGGTGAGGTCACTGGCTGACCAATTACCTTGCGGATTAACCCCAGGCTTGATGATTGACGCGCCTTCATTTTTGTCGCTCACCGCCCAGTTGAGGTTGGTGATGTTGTTGGTTTTTAAGAACTCAACCCACTGATCAACGCTGTTTTGTGCCACGCCGCCATTTCCGTCAGCATTCACCGCGCCCCACTCCGTCACCATCAACGGAATACCATTATTAAGGGCCGTTGCCGCTTTATCACGCAAAAATTGACCATGCGTACCCGCATAGAAATGCAGAGAATACGCGATGTTTGTTCCGCTGATAGGATCTTGCGAGGCGACATCAACGTCTTGTGACCAGTTTGGCGTACCCACAACAATCAAGTTATCAGGGTCAATGGCACGAATAGCCGAGATCACATCTTGAGCGTACGGCTTAATGACGTTTGACCAACTCACCGCCAGTGGTTCATTATAAATCTCATAGATAACGTTGTTATTATCACCATAGCGGGTTGCCATCTGCTCAAAAAATGCGATAGCTGAGGCTTTTTTATCTTCGCCATGGTGGGTATGAAAATCGATAATCACATACATATCATTTTCAATCGCCGCATCAATCACCGTGTATGCGCGCGCTAAGTTACCATTAGGATCTTCGAGGTAAGAACCGTTGTTATCAGCGCCAATCGCAACTCGAACAATGGAAGACTTCCAATCATCCTTTAGCCACTTCACCACATTGGCGTTGTACATTTTCTCCTGTTCCCATCCTGTATTACTCCAGAAAAAGCTGTTACCAGCAAAACTGGTGACTTCACCACCACTAAGAATCTGATTCCCACTGACGCTGAGTGCTGGAACACTCGCCATGGCGCTGCCAGCCATCATTGAAACGGCAAGCGCTAATGACTTCATAGTTCGTTGATTTAGTGTCTTCATTCCTTTTACCTATTTGTGTTTTCTTTGCGATTAATTTATAGATACACCATATGCTATAAATTTCTTATAAAAGATTGACAACACAAATAATTAGAATGAATGAAACCAAATGCCCAGAGAAACAAACAATGATTGGGAGCAAAAATTCAGTTTAACTAAAACTGACAAATTGCTTGTTGAAAAGCGTGAATATCATCGCTCTCTGACATTGCTGATATAGTTGTTTTAATTGACAAAAATGATGATTATTTCAGCATTTCATTACCAAGGTGGAAAACTAAAACTGAGTTGAGTGGTTCTGATAAAGGAAAATAGAGAAGAGGTCGATCGCCCCTAGGCTTAGCTAGGGGCGAAAGAGATTTGATCAACGCATCAAATCAACAGCAAGGTTATTCGTGAATTTTAACGCTGAGGCAACCACGAACAAACTCTGGGTCAAAGTGCTTAACCGCTGGGCCTACGTAGCCTAGATCTAGAGAGGTGATCTGTTCCATCTCTTCATCCGTTAAAGAGAAGTCCCAAATCGCATAGTTTTCTTCAATTCGATGCTGTTTGGTTGACTTAGGAATTACAGTCACACCGCGTTGTACGTTCCAACGAAGAATCACTTGCGCCACACTTTTACCATGTGCTGCGGCAATGCCTTGAAGCATTTCATCTTCAAAAGGTTGATAACGACCGCCACCCAGTGGCGCCCATGCTTCCGGTTGAACGTTATAGTGCTTCATGGTCTCAAGCGCAGCAGGCTGAGCAAAGTAAGGATGCAATTCTACTTGGTTAACCATTGGAGTAATTCTGACGGTTTCACAGAAATTCGCCAATACATGCGCATAGAAGTTTGAGACACCAATCGCTTTAAGTTTGCCTTCTTCGTAAGCATCCTCAAGAGCACGCCACGCACTGAAGTAATCTTTCATCGCTTGGTGCAATAGGTAAAGATCAAAATACTCTAATCCTGATTTTTTCAAAGATGCATCAATCGCCGCTTTGGCCATATCGTAATTAGCCATATCTTGCACCCAGAGTTTTGACGTAATAAACAACTCTTCACGAGTACAAAGCCCCTCTTCAATCGCTTCACGTACAGCTTCACCAACGGCATCTTCGTTGCCATACACTGCCGCGGTATCAATTAGACGGTAACCAGTGCGAATCGCTGCAAGGACGGATTCTTTACACTCTTCTTTGTCGGTTACCTGAAAAACACCAAAGCCAGCCATAGGCATCTTAAGGTTGTTGCTTAATGCTGTATATTCCATAGAAGAATATCTCCGTAATAATAGTGAATTGGATATCGACCAAAAATGGGGTAACTAAGCGTCATTCCTATGCGGGGGTAAGCGGCTAGAATGACGTTTTCATCTTCACCGATATCACGATAAATAAGATCCTGTGTTTGTTTTTTGTTATCAGGAGTAAGGAGCTAAACGCATTCATTGAGTTTAGTCAATAAATTCGAGAAAAATATAAGTTTTCTTAATTGAAAAACAGGTTAATTTTTAACAGAACCATCGAGATTCAAGGGCGCTTTCCTCGTGCTAACTTACACGAATTTTTTCGTGCCACAGTGCCGTAAACTCGGTCTCTGCCACCTGTGAGGTCCACTAATGTCAGAGTGACCAACACAATAACCGCGTGCTCAACGCTTATTGAATTGAGCATTTGTGTCGTATAGATCTAAATGAGTCGGTCTCTTATCGCGAGAAACTGCCGTCTGGTATTCAACAAGCAATACCTAGTGTGGCTTGGCCTGAGCCATGTCGTCTTCGATAGCAATCGATGCCGAAGGTTTTGTCGTCGATAGGCCCCAAACGGCAGTTATCAATGACAACCATCGGTATTTTCTTGATAATGGCGGCTCTTTGGATAAACGCACCACTTTCTGACTCACGGTTTGTTCTGTGATAGCTCTTATTGGATAACGGCGGTAGAAATGCATCAACACTTCACGATCACAACGCATTCTCAATGGAAACAATACATCGATGCTCCTAGCTATTTCCGTGGGTCGATTGTGAGTGATAACCCTATCCAAGCGATTTACGTCACTGATAGTTCCGGCAGTACGGTTCGCCAATTAATACAAAATGGTGAACAAGAAGCTGAAGTTTTTTTGTATCTTGACCATGCTGATCATTATATCTTTCATCTCGTACCGCAGCCTGAAGTCCACACTTGTGTGACCATTGCCTTGCACGCAGTACCACTCAAAAATGACCAATACCTATCTCCCAAGCACACGATCATTAGCCCACTACTGTTTCGTACCGCGCAGCGGATCGCCCAACATGATGCCATCGCCGAGACAACGTTTTGGACCCTGATGGATAAACGTGGCACCCCACTAATTGAAGAAAGCGATGGCAATAACACCATTGTCACGTTTCTCTATCAAGGTGACACCTCGACGAAAAATGTGCTGGTTTTGGGAGCGCCATATGATGGCCAAGTACAATTGGCACAAATTCCAAATAGTAATATCTGGTTTAAGAGTTATGAGATACCAAATAGCAGCCGCTTTTCATACCGCATTGCGGTGAATGTACCTCAGCTAGCCGACAATAATTGGACGGAGCAGTATCTCGCGGCCTTTTCGACCATTAAGGTTGACCCCAAAAACCACCAGCCTCAATTTAACCACGGTGACGCTTTGTTTGGCTCTGCGTCGACATTAGCCTTATCCCAAGCCCCCAGTGATTCGACAATTGAAGAACATCGCGCCCCCAAAGGCAGCGTCAAAGAGCTTCAATACTACAGTCAGCAGTTAAATAATACTCGCACTGTGCATTTGTATCAGCCACACACTAAATACCCCCTCGATGCAAGCTCACCGTTGCTGATTTCATTTGATGGCAGTGAATATCTCAGTAAAGTACCGACTCCTGTCATTTTGGATAACTTAATTGCACAGGGGCGAATTCCACCGATGCGGGCCGTGTTTATCGATACGCCAAGCCCCAAGTTGCGCGCTCAAGAACTGACGCCCAATGCCGCGTTTGCCAACTTCCTCGCCACCGAATTTAAACCATGGCTGTGCGAAAGCCTTAATATCCGCCCGGATGCGAAAAATACGATTTTGTCCGGCTCAAGCTTTGGCGGCTTAGCCTCGTTATACATCGCGTATAAATACCCCGAACAGTTTGGCAAAGTGCTTAGCCAGTCTGGGTCTTTTTGGTGGGCGCCACAAACGTCACCTCAAGCAGCCACCAAACCGGAGCACTGGTTTGCGGATATCATCATACAAGAGCCGACACAGCCGATAGACATCTACATGAATGCAGGTCTATTTGAAATAAAGCCAAAATCTTATGAAATTCTTGAAACCAATCGAAAACTGTTCAGCGCGCTGAAAACACGCGGCTACCGAGTCACGTTTGAAGAAGTGGCGTGCGGACATGACTATTTTAGCTGGCGGGTAACTCTGGCTCACGGACTGACCGCCCTATTCAACCACCCACAGTATCAAACTTAAAACTTACACCAACGTTACAACGCTTTAGATTGGAACTTGCCTGGCGTTTCACCAAACCGCTGACGAAACGCTTCAATATAGGCGCTGACGTTGCTGTAGCCGCTACGTTCTGCCACTTCAGCAATCGTTAAACCTTCTTGAATCAACTTTAACGATGTAATGATTTTCGATTGCTGACGCCATTGACTGAATGTCATCCCCGTCTGTTTAATAAAAATGCGACTTAAGGTTCGAACACTGACTCCCCAGTGAGAGGCTAACTGTTCTTGGGTTAACTCGCTTGATGGGCATTTCATTAGTTGATCGGCAATATTGCGAGCCCGGCGGTCTAACGGTAACGGTAACCCTAGAGGGAGTTCTTCTAAACTCGCGATCTCATAGCCTAACAGCGCCACTAAATGCGACATATAAGTTGATGGATAACTCTCGTCACCAAGTTCGCTAGATTTTTGCAGTAGTGCGCCAAGAAACGTATTCATCCCATAGACACCTGGCTCATCTGGAAATCCGTCCGCTACGGTGAACCAATGAGCGCCCAACTTACCATCAATTACAGTTTTTAAACTGAGTGAATCAGCACCAAAAAAATCCCCTAGAGAACACAATGTCGCTAGGGGATTTTTATCAAAGTGACGTAAACCAGTGTCGATATTACTTTTTGTTAATATACCGTTCTGCATTCGCAAATAGCTTATCACATACTTTTTTCTGCATAAGATACTCTGAAGAGCCTTCTTCCATTGAATCAAGAACTTCTTTCGCTTTATGGTACTCTGCTACCATAAGAGCAAATCGCTCTTCAAAGTTATTTTTTTGTATTTTTTTATTCGATTTTCTTACTGGTTTTCTCATTTCTATCTGAACCTTATACGCAGTTTTTTCTTGTGCTCAAAAATATACCCGCCCTTTCCTTCACTCTTACTCAAGAGATGTACCGCCTCCAAACTCTTTCTCCATCGCTTTTCATTTCACTAAGCAGTCTGCACTGATAAAGCTAAAAATGAGGCCATGTCGATGGCATTGGAGAGAAGATAGTTTTCACGCATGAAACCTTCGCCATGTGTTAAAGGTGACAACTGAACTGGAGGAGATAAAGGTGGTATTTAACGATGAGCCATGATAGCGAGCTTTGTCCTGAGGGCATTTCTGACCTTTCACGGATGTTTTGAAGCCTTCACGATTGATAGCGAGAAAACAAACGGTTCTTCGTAGCCAGCCCGAGATTTTTAAGTCCAAAGCTTTTTATTAATGTATGTTACTAAAGCAATTTTTGTATTTGACATATATCTTATTCGCTTAATTAGGCCTAAATAAAGTGACTAAATAAGGAATAAAGAAAAAGCTATCACAGGATAAAGATGAAGGAATTAAATCGAAAAACTGAGAAGATCTTGAACTAAATATTTAATCAATAACTCATTGCTTGAGCTATCGCTACTATACACGATATACCCACAATAGATATTCATTTCTTGATTATATTTTATTGCGTTATCAATCATAGGGTTACCAATAAACATTTAAAGATAACCCCACTCAGATGTTGAGCTTGTTATTCCATCAGTAAACATTAAAAACACAATCTTAAATATGTCATCGTGAATTAAAGATATCGCTAGCCTAACAACGCTATTAGCGAATAGAGTGATATAAAAATAAAAGGAATAAAAAAGCCTACAATAAATTGTAGGCTTTGAAGGGGTGGAGACCCCAGCCACATCCCGGCACACAAGTCACACGCTGCGGCTGCTTCCTTCCGGACCTGACCGAGTTCACATGCTATTGTTGCGGGAGGACCAGGGCCTCCATAGATTCTGTTTCTTAAGCGCTTAACGCCAAAGAGTGGGAGGATTATTCATTATCCCACTTCGCATTGCAAGGGGTGAGCGCAATAAATTACTCGAACTCTGCCCAACTGATTAGCATTTAAACAAACCGAGCTAATACTCATCACTCTCTTCATCTTCTGAGATCAGATAGTCTGTCATCCACGCCGTCGCGAGCAGGCACAGCCAAATGACAAACACGGGATCAGGCACCTCGGTATCAGGAATCACCATCAAGGATGCAAAAGCTACCGTTGGCAGTGTCCAACACATTAAACTGCCCCAATCAACCTGCTCACTTTTGGCACGGCTTAAAAGCTCCATCACAGCAAACATCACAGTAATCGATAAAGCCAGAACCACCGCGTAATACCACTGAGATACCCACAGAGGCAGAAGTAAAAGAAGCGCCCACCAGCGACGGTTTTGGGTTGGTTGCCAGTGGCGAGAAGACCACCAAGCGACCACCACACAAAAAAGCTGAATGAGAGAAAGTAACGCGCTACCTTCCAACTTACCGTTTGCTTGAGTCGCCATTACGCCAATCCAAAGCGTCATTACCACCATGGAGGAAACCACCACCACAACCGTATTACTGCGCGCTGAAAACATCACCATTAGTAGCGGAAAAACACTCCATACCACCACGGATAAGGTGACTGGCTGGTCAGGCAGCGTCAACGCAAACACCCCCATCGCCCCAAGCAGAGCAAACCCTGATACTTTCGCTTTAGGTAATAACCATAGCGCCGGGATCATCAGCGCCAACAGCGGCACCTCTCCCTCACTTAAACTAAACGAGCGCGCACAAGCGATGGCCAATAGCGCAGTGACGATAAATTGAAACGTGGATAGTAGCATGCCCTTCCCTCTTTTATTTGCTCTTACTTCACTCAGACGCTATCCGTTGCGTCGATGGGTATTCTGTGTCTCAACTTAGGGTGTTAAGATTCATTCAACCTAGAGTGAATCTCCACCGCCTATCGCGCAGCGTACCGAGTGAATGGAAGCATCCGTTCCTTGGTAAAAATGAATTAGGACGTTTTAAGTATGGATCAATTTTTGGCGCAAATCTTTGCTGTTATTCAACAAATCCCATCCGGTAAAGTCATCACTTATGGTGAAGTGGCCAAATTGGCCGGGTATCCAGGCTACGCAAGGCAGGTGGGAAAGGCTCTGGGCAACTTGCCTGAGGGCAGCAAATTACCTTGGTTTCGAGTGCTCAATAGCCAAGGGAAAATTTCGTTAAAGGGAGAAGATTTAATACGCCAGCGCCGAGAACTGCTCGCCGATGGGGTTGCGGTAAGCGCAAGTGGTAAAGTGAATTTAACCACCTACCGGTGGCATCCTTAGCGCATGGTTTTGTCTCTGCGCCTAGCGCTAGCGGTAAGCCACAAACAAAAATGCCCTGCGCCACATTACGTGCACAGGGCATTTTAAATCATGATGACAAAGAAATAGTCACTCATTCTTTATTGGAGGACGGGAAAATTCGGAAAATCCTGACATCGAATAGATAAACCAACGAATGAGTCCCGTTTCATTATTCCGTTCGGTATCGTTACGATTAACCTTTAACACCGATCAGTTGCAAATTCACTTTTTCGGTTTCTCGATCATCGGTAATCACCGGGTAGCGAGTATCGGTAATAAAACGTAAGCGTCCGTTCACCTCAATCCGCGCACTGACGGTATACGTGTGGCGGCTATCAATTTGGCTTTGATCATACAAAAGCTCAAAATTAAAAGGCACTTGCGCACCACGCGTTTCAAACTGTTGGGAGGTGAGAATTTTGGCCGGCGCATCTGCTAAAGAGACGTCTGATAAAGTTACGGTGACGACCGCATCATCAGGCAGCGCGAAACGCTCGCGGTACATTAAGCTACCATTAATACTTTCCACTTTATTCATGGCGGTTTCACTATCGGAAGTTTGACAACCAATCAGGGTCAAGCCTAGCACAATTGATATAACTGCTTTGAACGTCTTTTTCATAACGCCTCTCTAATTCTTAATCATTAAAAAGCAGTATATGAAGCTCCTGAGTCATTGTCATGAGACGCAGCAAGGGTTTGACAGTAATTTAACCTCCCAACACAATCTTGACTTTGCATAGCGTTTCCAGCGATTTATGTTAACCTCAGCACGTTAAATGTCAGAAAATCAGTGAGGAACAATTATGGGTAAGCCGTTAGACGACTTATTGAACCTGTTGCAGTTAGAAAGACTGGAAAAAGGCCTGTTTCGTGGACAGAGTGAAAACCTTGGTTTACCTCAGGTATACGGTGGTCAAGTTATCGGTCAAGCCCTTTCTGCGGCACGTTATACCGTCGCAGACGATCGCACTGTGCATTCTTTCCATAGTTACTTTTTATATCCAGGTGACCCTGAAAAACCGATTATTTATGACGTTGAAAACTTACGTGATGGGAAAAGTTTCAGCACACGCCGCGTGAAAGCGATACAAAACGGTCGCCCGATTTTCTACTTAACCGCCTCCTATCACGGTGATGCCCCTGGATTTGAACACCAAAACACCATGCCAGACATTCCAGGCCCTGAAAATTTTGCTTCTGAATCTCAGCTTGCAGAGCAAATTGCTCACCTTCTCCCCGATGCAGTAAGAAAAATATTCTGTGGTGAGAAGCCAATTGAAATGCGGCCTGTCACCGTGGTCAATCCTCTCAAGCCAGAGAAAGCAGAGCCAAAGCAATATTTGTGGATTCGCGCCAACGGTGAAATGCCTGATGACCAGTTAATTCATCAATACTTACTGGGCTATGCCTCAGATTGGGGCTTCTTAGTCACCGCACTGCATCCACACCAAGTGACCTTAATGACGCCAAAATTCCAAGTTGCGACCATTGACCACTCCATTTGGTTCCATCGCCCATTTAAGATGGATGACTGGCTGCTGTACGTGATTGAAAGCCCGACCGCCAGCAATACGCGTGGTTTAGTACGCGGTGAAATATACAACCGTCAGGGCGATTTAGTCGCAACCGCTGTTCAAGAAGGTGTGATGCGCTTTAAATCATAACACTCCAAGAGTCTGGCTCAGCGATTGTGCTGAGCCACGGATTAAGGCACCAATGGCAATGCTGTGGTGTATTTGAGAGGTTCCATGGCAAAAGTTGAAGTCACATCAGATAAACCTTGGACTGAGTTAACCAACTTTTTGTAAAACAGATCAAAACACGCCATATCTTTGACTTGGACTTTCATCATATAGTCAAACTCCCCTGCCATACGATAGAACTCCATCACCTCGGGAAACTCACTCACTACCTCAACAAAATGGTGATACCAATCATGTGAATGATCACAGGTTTTAATCATGACGAATGCAGTAAACGCAAGATCCACTTTTTCAGGGCTCAGCAGTGCAACGCGCTTCTCTATCACGCCGCTCTCTTCAAGCTTCTTTAAGCGCTTCCAGCATGGGGTTGTCGTCAGATTCACTTTCTCAGCCAAATCACTGAGTGATAACGTGCCATCTTGCTGCAGCAGTGCGAGCAGTGCTCGGTCAGTGGCATCCAATGATAAACGCTCTACTTCCATTTCTTCTAAACCTAACATTAGGAGAATAATTTTCTCCATTTAAGCGTAATAATAGGTATTTTTGCAAAGCTTTTCTCTTCATTCACAGATACATTATTTCTATCGTCATGTTTCAAATCGAATCGAGGAAAGATCATGTGCCGTGACCATAAATGGATGAATGATGCCGTTCAAACCATTGAAGCCGATTACCAACGCTCGGCAGATACTCACTTATTAAAACTAGATTTGCCTTGCTTGCCTGATATCGATATTTATCTAAAAGATGAGAGTACTCACCCAACCGGCTCACTCAAACATCGCCTGGCACGTTCGCTGTTTTTGTATGCCATTTGCAACGGCTGGATTGGTCCGAATACGCCCATTATCGAATCATCTTCGGGCAGCACTGCCATTTCAGAGGCCTATTTTGCGCGCTTACTTGGCTTACCGTTTATTGCCGTAATGCCAAGCTGTACGGCACGTAAAAAAATTGAACAAATTGAATTTTATGGCGGAAAAGCACATTTGGTCGAACATGGCGATCAAATTTATGCCGAGTCTCATCGCTTGGCGCGCGAACTTGGTGGTCATTATATGGACCAGTTTACTTATGCCGAACGTGCCACAGATTGGCGCGGCAATAACAATATCGCCAATGCGATTTTTGACCAGATGCAACTTGAGCGTTTCCCTGTACCAAGTTGGGTTGTGATGAGCGCCGGTACGGGAGGAACCTCCGCGACCATTGGCCGCTTTATTCGTTATCAAAAACATGCCAGTAAGCTATGTGTGGTTGATCCTCTCAACTCGGTGTTCCATGATTTTTATCGTAGCGGAGATGCTCGCCTAACCTTAAATAGCGGCAGTAAAATTGAAGGAATCGGTCGACCACGTGTGGAACCTAGTTTTATTGCGAGTGTGGTTGATGAGATGCGAACCGTTGAAGACAGAGCCAGTATCGCCACCGTTTATTGGTTAGAACAATTACTGGGGCGTAAGGTTGGCGCATCAACGGGCACCAACGTTTATGGCGCGCTACAACTGGCCAGCGAGATGGCGAAGCGCGGCGAGCGCGGCTCTATTGTCACCTTGCTGTGTGACAGCGGTGAGCGTTATCTTGATACTTACTTTAACCCCGAATGGGTTGCGAGCCACATTGGTGATATTGAGCCTTATCGCCAGCAGTTAGATGATTTTCAGCGCACAGCAACGCTCAATGCATTGGGGTAATTCATCCCATCACAGCACGTCGCGCTGTTTAAGACGGGAGTTGATAATATCTTCAATCAGCTTCTGCTCTCGCTTGGCGCGCTCGTAATTTTGTTTTTTTTGCCAACGTTCAAGCACACTTTCTAAACCTTTAACGCGAGCGTGCTTATCTTCTAATTGTTTTTGCACCGAGAGACATTCGGCTTCCATCACCGCCTGCTCCTGGCGGTGATGCACCAATAACTTTTGCAGCATCTCGTCAACATGGTTTAAGTTCATCAACGCGGCACTGTTTAACACTGGAGTGCGAAAAGCCGATTCTCCAGTATGCAGTTTAAGGTCATTGAGCATTTGCATTTGATGCTGAAGATGTTGGTTTTGCTTACGCATCGCGTCTAGCTGAAGCCCAACATCATCACGACGCTTTTCTTCTACCTGATGCAATTTACCCACAGCTTGAATTTTTGAGTCCATTCGGTTGATATCCTAAAGCGTTTGAAAAAGCTGAGCGAGCTCAGTCAGACTGGTTCGATAATCGACCGCTTCATTTGCCGACTGCTGGAGAAAGGCTTTCATCTGCGGGTACATTTGTACTGAGCGATCTAGCTCTGGATCTTGCCCTGGCTGATACCCACCCAATGGCAGCAACTCCTTGACCTGCAAGTAGTTCGAATACAGTTGACGAAACTGATTGGACACCGTGGTATGCACCTCTTGGGTACACGCCGACATACAGCGGCTTATTGAGGCATTGATGTCAATCGCCGGATAATGACCTTGTTCCGCTAATTGGCGAGACAGCACCACATGCCCATCTAAAATCGCGCGCGCCGAGTCAACCACTGGGTCTTGTTGGTCATCGCCTTCCGCTAACACGGTATAAATCGCCGTCAGGCTGCCTTGTTGGTTGTCGCTGTTTCCGGCACGTTCAAGTAACTGAGGTAAAATACTGAACACGGATGGCGGGTAACCACGAGAAGCTGGCGGCTCGCCTAACGACAAGGCAATTTCACGCTGCGCCATGGCGTAGCGGGTCAGCGAGTCCATAAGCAGCAATACGTCTTTGCCTTGATCACGGAAATACTCGGCCACACGGTGACAAAGTAGCGTTGCACGCAGACGCATCAGTGGCGATTCATCGGCTGGCGCAACGATCATAATCGCTTTTTTGCGTGCCTCGGGCGATAAATTACGCTCAACAAATTCGCGCACTTCTCGCCCACGTTCACCAATTAGCCCCACCACAATAACATCCGCTTCGGTATTTTGCGTGATCATTCCCATCAAAATACTTTTACCTACTCCACTGCCGGCCATCAGGCCAATGCGTTGGCCTTTTCCGACGGTGAGCAAGCCATTAATGGCGCGCACTCCAACATCTAACGGTGTATCGACCGGGCGGCGCTTTAGAGGGTTGATGGCACGAGGTTCGAGCGAAACGCGATCGCCACCTTTAAAGGCAGGGCCGTCATCAAACGGTTCACCGAGTCCATTGACGACGCGTCCGAGCCATTGATGACTAATAAGCACCGTGCTGTCACCATCAAGTGGCACCACTTTGGCCCCGGCGAACAGCCCGCCAAGACGGCGAATCGGCATTAAATAAGCGATGGTGTGGTCAAAACCTACCACCTGCGCTTCAATCATGTCGCCTTCCGCGGTTTCGACCAGGCAACGTTGTTCGAGCTTAAAACGGCAACCGACCGCCTGAAGCATTAACCCGTTCACTTTAACAAGACGCCCCGTTACTCGCGCAACGGGGACAGAATCCAGTGAAGCTAATGCATCGTTTAAGCGGTCAGTTAATTGAGAATTCATGCCATCCTGGCTCACTCAGACACCTCCTGCTGTGTCACCTGAGGCTGCGCCTCAGCGTCAATATCCACTTGTGACGTCATCTCTGGGTCGGTGACAGAAGGCACGGTCGTTTCATCCAATAGATGCTGTTTCACATTATCCATGCACGCTTCTAACCGCGAGTCACAGCTCGCATCGGCTTCGGCGTGTTCGGTTTCCAAATGACATCCCCCCACGGGTAAGTCTGGGTTCGGCACTAAACGCCACTCTTTCGGCAACTCTGCATTCACTTGGCGAATACGATCCAAATCTTGTGGGTTTAAGTGCACCGTCACTTGTTCAGATTTACCGGGCATTGCGTGCAAGGTTTCGTCAACCAGAGATAGGATCTGCTGGGGCATCAAGGTCAACTCGGCGCGAATAACCTGCTGGGCCACTTTCTGAACCAACTCGCAGATAATGTGGCGTTGCTGCTGTTCACGCTCTTTTTGCCAGCGAGATAAGGTTTGAAACAGCTCGTTAACTGGCTTCGTAGCGTCCAAAAAAGTCTGCTTGCCGGACTGCTCGCCAGACATAAACCCTTTTTGGAACCCCTCTTTTTGCCCTTCGGCTAGGCCTTGTTGCATACCTTGCGCCATACCTTGACGCAAACCTTCTTCATGGCCTTGATTCAACCCCTGTTTAAAACCCGCTTCCAGCTGACGCTGAATATTAGCTTGAGTCTCTTTTCCGTTAACGACTTCCGCCGCTTGCTCTTCCACACTTGGCTGGGCTAGCGGTGGAAAGCGATGTATTCGATATCCACTATTGGGTAATCGCAAATTCTTCTCCCCCATGGCGATTACTCCACAGTCGGCTCTTGATAGAGCAGCAATTCGATTTCACCCGCATCAGACAGTTCGCGGACAATCTGCATGATCTCTTGGCGAGCCTGCTCAACGCGGCTAAGTGCCACCGCACCGCGCAGCTGCATGTCATCTTCCAACGACTTAACCATACGTTGTGGCATAGAGCGTTTAATCGCTTGCTGTAGCGAAATTTCTGCGCCTTTAAGCGCAACGGCCCACAGTTCGAGCGGTACTTGCTGCACCAAGCGGTCCATCGTTTCTTCGCGCTGGCGACCGAGAACCATAAAGTCAAACATGTTCTGCTCGATTTGACCGACAATTTCCTCGTCTTGTAGACGCAGCATTTCCATCAGCATTGCGCGGTCACCGTCATAGCGGTTGATAATATCAGCCACTTGTTTAACACCTGAAACGGGTGCGCTTTGGGTAATCGAGATATTTTCAATGCAGCGCTCAATCAAATCATTGAGGTCAGTGGCGACTTGGTGATCAATATCCTGTAAGCGCGCGATTCGGAACAACAACTCATCGTGATAGTCAGAAGGCAATTGCTTAAGGACCAACGATGAGGTTTCTGACGGCAAATAAGCGAGAAAAATCGCCTGCATTTGCGGGTGTTCCTGACTGATAAATTTCGCCAACATCTCAGCATCAACCCATTGAAGTCGCTGCATATTATTGCGAATTTCATCACCATAAAGGTCGTTAAGTAACCCTTTGGCGAGATCGTTGCCCAGCGCTTTACGCAATGTGTTTCGCAGGTAATTCTTCGATGCACCACGAATACCACTTTGCTCACTAAAGTCTTCAAAAAAGCGCTGAATCACCACTTTGGCATTGTCACTTTTAATGCCGTTTAATTTTGCCATCGCTTTGGTTACGCGCTGGGTTTCATCACGGCTAAAGTGACGTAATACTTTCGCCGCGGCATCTTCGCCCATGCCAAGCAAGACGAGTGCGGTTTGCTCTACTGGTTTAAGCGTCTGATTCTGCATCTGTTTGTCCGTCTTCTTCGCTGTGCTCGTTTACATTCACCCATTGTTTCAATACTTCGGCGACGCGCTCTGGCTCTTCGTCCGCAATGAGTGTGAGGTGTTTCAATTGAATTTCGAGTGGAGAGCCTGGTGCAGGCAGCATTTCATTACTGACATCCAATCCAGATGTCGAGGAACTGATGCCCTTCTCTGACAAGCGCCGGTTAAGGTTTTCCTCACGTTCGCGCTCTTCACGAGTTTGCAATTCGTAATCTTCTTGATCGATATCTTCTTGTGCTTCGAGCTCTTGCTCTCGGCGATCCGCGCCTGTCAGGTGCATGATCAGTGGACGCAGAACAAAGAAGATCATCGCCAATCCAAGCAGACCACCAATAACGTAACGCAACGGCTGCTGCACGGTTGGATCTTGCCACCATGGAATTTCCATCGGCGCTTCGATTTCTACCGGCGTGAAGTTAAAGCTCATCAAGCTGATGCTATCGCCACGCTCGGCGTTAATGCCGACCGCGTCACTGAGCATCGTTTGAATCTCGGTACGTTCAGCATCTGTCCACGCGTCACCGTTTGGCGCCGCTTCACGGTTTAGCAACACAGAAACGTTGATCTTACGGATCTGGCCTTGCTGGTATTGAGTTTTACGAATACTGCTGCCCACTGCGTATTGACGATTTACTTCGTTACGCGAGTTGGTGTTTTCGCTGTCATCGGTTGGGCGCTCACCCGTCACTGGCGGCTCATTACTTAATGAACCAGGAACGCCAAGGGCAATTTGGTCAACGGAGTTGTTCTGAATCGTGTGTTCGTTACGTACCACTGGGTTGTTATCAACCACTTCTTGGGTCTCTTCAACGCGGCTAAAATCAAGATCTGCGGCAACCTGAACGCGAAAGTTACTCGGGCCGACAATCGGCGTCAGCATATCTGCAGCGCGCTGAATGATTTGTTTCTCAACATCTTTTTGGTATTCCAAGAACTTGGCATTCACTTTACCTGATGTTTCTGAGCCAACATCGGCACTGAGCAAACGCCCGTATTGGTCAACCACTGACACGTGCTCAACGGCCATTCCGGTCACGCTTCCGACCACCAAGTTGATGATCGCTTCCACTTGATCTGGTTTAAGATCTTGCCCTGGCTTAAGCTCAAGCATGACTGATGCCGATGGGCGTTCGCCATTTTGACGTACAAATAAGGTCTGGCGTGGAATCGCAAGATGCACACGAGCATTCGTCACTGCATTAAGTGAAATGATAGTACGGACTAACTCCCCTTCTAAGCCGTGTCGATAGCGTGCAGTCTCCATAAATTGGCTGGTACCTAGCGAGCTGTCTTCGCCCAGAGAATCTAAACCTGTAGGAAGCTTAGCCTTGACGCCTTTCGCAGCCAATAGCATACGAATGCGTGCAACTTCACCTTCCGGAACCAGTACTTGGCCATTTTGTTCCTGCAAACGGTAACGAACGCCTTCGGTCTCCAACACCGATACGACTTCGCCGATATCGAAACGTTCTTGCTGACCATACAGTGGACGATAGCTTTGCGAAGAGCTCCACAGCACGACAACAATAATCGCGGCAACGATCGCCGCCATCACCGCAGAAAGCACTAAGTTACGCTGGCTACTCGACCACAGCTGTTTAATTTTGTTGGTCACCTGAGTCATCGACTCAGAGCCCAAATTCGGTGAAACAGGGGTAGGTGTCGCAGGTAACGGGGTGGTTGTAATTTGAGTAGATAAGTCAGACATGTTTTACACCGGCATCTTCATGATATCGTCAAATGCGCCCACGACTTTGTTGCGAACTTGCAGCAAAGCATCAAAAGACAGGCTCGCTTTTTGGCTCGCGACCATCGCCCCAACCAAATCGTCACTTTTACCGGTTTCAACATCGGTCATCGCCGTACTAGCGATGGACTGGTGTTCATTGACCACGTTAAGCACGCTGGTTAATGCGTTTGAAAATGTCATCGGTTGATTCAGTTTCACTTCCTGCACGTCTAACGGGTTTTGGCTCACCATAAATTCTGGTGTGGCACGTACGCTCATCGCGTCCATTTTTGCCAACATCAGCTGCTCAGCTGAGAGTGGGTTTGTATTAAAATTATCCATAGTGTTTCTCTCCTTTAGGCGGCTGAGCCTAGGACTGACTGTAAATCGATACCTTGTTCACGCATCGCGGCCAACTTATAGCGCAGTGCGCGTGTTGATACGCCGAGCGCGTTCGCCGTTTTTGTGCGGTTACCACCGTATTGGCGAAGCTTGTCGAGAATGAAGTTGAACTCAGCTTGTTTCTTGGCTTCGACATGCCCAAAGCTTTCATGGCTTTTGACTTCCATTGCAGGGCTTTGGATTTCAATAGGTAGCATCAAATCTTGCGCGGTGATGTAGTCGCCATGGCGCATCACTAACGCTCGTTGAATCACGTTCTCTAACTCGCGAATGTTGCCTGGCCAGTTATATTGGCTAAGCGCAACTTGCGCATCTTGCGACAGGTGACACTGGCTTTTGTCTTGATATTTTTCGATGAAGAAGTGACTGATCGGGAGAATGTCTTCTTTACGTTCTCGCAATGGCGGCCAATGCAGCGGCAGCACATCCAAGCGGTAGTAAAGATCTTCACGAAATTGGCCTTTTTGCACTTCCACTCGTAGATCTTTGTTGGTGGCAGCAATCACTCGAATATCGAGCTTAATCGCTTTATGGCTTCCCACACGCTCCACTTCTCGTTCTTGAAGGACACGCAATAATTTGGCTTGTACGCCCGGTGACATCTCGCCAATTTCATCAAGCAGAATCGTGCCCCCATTGGCTTCTTCAAACTTACCGCTTTGCGAAGACGTCGCGCCAGTAAAGGCCCCTTTCACATGCCCAAACAACACAGCTTCCAACATGGTTTCAGGAATCGCCGCACAGTTTACTGCCACAAACGGCCCGTCATGACGAGGGGATTGTTCATGAACGTAGCGTGCCAGTACCTCTTTGCCGGTGCCGGACTCGCCAGTGATAAGTACACTCGCGTTAGTGCACGCCGCGCGGTGGGCCAGTTGCAGGACTTGTTTACTGCGCCAAGACTCGGCAACAAAATTCGCCATCGGCTTATCGAGCGCTTCAACACGGCGAATTAAATTGAGTAACTGTTTGGCTTCAAAAGGTCGAACTAAGTAGTCTGTTGCGCCCGATTTCATTGTATCGGCAGCCAAAATGCCTTCTTCTTGGTCAACAATGGCAATGGTTGAGCTCTTTTGTCCTTGACGATGATGACACGCCACCCACTCACGCATTCCCATATCGGGTAATGTTGAACTGACGAGCGTGATCGCCGCTTTTGCTTCAAGCAGCGCACTACGCCCAGTACGAGCATGACGGACACGATAACCCGCCTGGATTAAGATCGATTTGATCGTCTCTGCATGATGTTCATTGGGTTCGACCAAAAGGATATCTGTACTAGCCATTATTGAACCTTCCCTGTGTTATCTTCGATGGATTGCTCAAAAACCACTGGCTCATTGTTTCTTACCAGTCGAATGCTGACTCGTCGATTCTGCGCCTTGCCGATCGAACTGTTGTTATTGGCGATTGGGTAGCGCGAGCCGTGAGCACGAACTTCTATCATTTGTTCGGGTACACCATAATCATTCAGCATCTTCTCTACAGCTTGGGCGCGAACACGTGACACTTGTAAATTGGTCACACTGGCACCGACATTATCGGTATGACCGTCCACCAACACTTTGGTGACCGTGTCATCGGCTTGAATAAAACTGGAGAGAGCCTTGAGGTTTTGACGTTGTTTCTCTGTCAGATCTTCTTGACCGATATCGAAATACAATCGTGTATCTCGCGCTTGCGCATAAGAGATATCAGGCAAAGCGGACTGACACCGCGTGAATTGGTCGTAGCTTGGTTTAAAGCGAATCGCAGGTAGCCGAATATCAGCTAAAGGAAGTGCGGGGTCATTGCTCAACTCGATATTAATCCAGTTCCCCCTTTCGACAGAATGAATTAATTCTCCTACTCCGCGTCGAAATTTAATTTTATTCGATCTTGGTTCAAGAAAGCCTTCAGAAATAAAATCTTTCTTACTTGGCATCCAAGGGGGAGCCAATTTAAATAATTGGGCGTTGTTTCCAAAAATGGCTTTATTATTCACGTCCAACTCTAAAGTAACTTGACGGTTTGTAATTGCATGAAAATAGATTTCCCCGACCGACTCTTCTTTATGAAAGAGCGTGCATTCCAAATGTTCTTGTCTAAAATCCCATTCAGCCAAATCCATTGGAACCTGAATCACATTATCTGCTCGAGCCAATGAAGAAAAAATAGGCAAAAGCATAAAAATGGCAGAAAAATAAAAATTAAACCTTGGTTCAAATTTCTTTTTTTTACTTTTCACTGACATTACTGAGCTATAAAAATATGCCATGAAAGTAACTTTGTTGGCATACATAATCATATTGCAACCTTCATTCAAAGCGAACTGACCAAAATAGACAACTTAAGGACAACACCCAAAGTAACTACCTGATAAAAAACAACATATACATTTTAGAATCAATATCACTCTTTGTTCAAAACTGGTCATTTTTATATCAAAAAGAAAAGCAAATACTCTTCTATTAATAATAATTCTGACTCGAAGCTACTCCGTTTCTAAATTCTTTTGAAGCCCCCAATATATATTAAAACCAACATTCGAACTAACTTCACAAACTTAAAAACAGAAGCTAAAAACAATCATTAATCTCTGTATAGACTAGAGTCCAAATTGTTTAATTAGTTTCGTATTACAAAGAAACGGTAAAATATAAATGCCAATAACTCATCCAACGTCGGATCAATCAGAGCAAGAATTACAAGCACTAAACGTCGAGCTTCTTGGTAAGCCGATTAATGTAATTCGAGAAAAATTAGAAGCTATCATGATGGATATGTGTCATGGGCTGACTCACCAATTACAGAATTGGTTAAAGACAGACCAAGTAAACGTGACACTGCAGCAAATGAATTTACACATGCTTGCATCCAGTGAGTTAGCTCAAAATAAAACCTCGACGCTACGTCATGACGCTGGCGGGCACATCTATGTGTATACGGCACCTGAGTTATTGCTAAAACTGTCCGACCGTTTCTATGGTGCAAGTGTGGATCGCGCCGACGTTCCCCTAACCAGCAGTGATTTTCGATTTCAAGAACGTCTTGGCAAATACATCAGTGGCTGGGTAGCACCAGAAAAAACCTGGAAAACCACCCACTTTGAACCAAGCCATGGCGTTGGCATTAAAACGGTTTTAACGCTGACGCTGGATGAAAAATACTATGAGTTTTATGTCGAGCTCGACAGTCTGTTCGTCCACACCTTGGTCGAAGAGTTGGAGTTGCAACCGAGAAAAGATCTTGGCGCACTGTTCAATAGATCTCTGACGGCAACCCCTGTCAAAGTCAACGTACTACTTAGTAAAAAAACCTTAGCGTTAAGTGATGTGTTAACGCTGCAACCTAACGATATTTTACCGATCGAGCTGCTTGCCAAAGCGCCAGTTAGTATCGGGACTCAACACCTATTCTCTGGCCGCGTCGCGGATCAGGACGGGCAATTAGTTTTGATTTTCAACGACGATAAGGATTCTCAGTGATGAGTGACACACCGGAGCAAGCTGAAAACACCATGGCAAATGAAACGACTCCAGAAATGGCTGCAGAAGCAACACCAGAATCAGCAGCGGAATTTAAATCGGATGTTCCCTTTGAAAGCGATGCGTTAAATTTCGATGATTTTGATCTTGAAGATTTTGAAGAGCAAGACAGCACCCCGCCGATTGAAGAAAAAGAGATTGAGCCAACAATTCCAGAGCGCGATCTCAGCTTTTTCAAACATATTCCAGTCACGGTGACGCTCGAAGTAGCCAGCAAAGAGATCCCACTTGGCGATCTGATGAAAGCGGGCGAAGGCAGCGTGATTGAATTGGATAAACTGAACGGCGAGCCATTGGACGTCAAAGTCAACGGTTCTTTGATGGGCCACGCAGAAGTGGTGGTAGTCAATGATAAATACGGGCTGCGTTTAATTGATGTATTAGATTCTGCATTGACGTCGATGGGCGAGTAGCGAGTATTGTTATGACCAAACGCGCGCGCTCGTTAAGCTGGCTATTGCCAGCGCTGCTCCTTTCTGTCCTGTTTTCTGCCGCCTCTTGGGCTGATGACGGAGGCTTAACGCTGTTTACCGTCTCTGACGGAAGTTCCGATCAAGAGTACAGCGTGAAGTTGCAAATTTTGCTGTTAATGACCGCGCTGAGTTTCATTCCAGCCTTTGTGTTAATGGCCACCAGTTTCACGCGTATTATTGTCGTTTTGGCGATTTTGCGCCAAGCACTTGGCTTGCAATCGAGCCCACCGAACCGCGTGTTAGTGGGCATCGCTTTAACGCTCTCACTTCTCATAATGCGACCAGTTTGGTCAGATATTTACGAACATGCATTCGTTCCTTATGACAATGGTGAGATTACGTTGATGGACGCGTTTTCCATCGCTGAAAAACCGATGCGTGAATTCATGTTGGCACAAACCCACCAAACCTCACTTGAGCAGATGCTGCGCATCGCTAACGAACCGGTCGACCAAAACGTCGACGATATTTCGTTCGCGGTGATTCTTCCTGCATTTGTCATCAGCGAACTCAAAACCGCCTTTCAGATTGGATTTATGTTGTTTATTCCTTTTCTGATCATCGACTTGGTGGTCGCCAGCGTGCTCATGGCAATGGGGATGATGATGCTCTCACCACTGATTGTATCACTGCCTTTCAAACTGGTGGTGTTCGTCTTAGTTGATGGCTGGGCAATGACCGTCGGTACTCTAACCGCCAGTTTCGGATAAGCAAGGAGCGCTTTATGACCCCAGAGATGACCGTCACCCTGTTTTCTAACGCCGTGTGGCTGATTATTTCGATTGTGGCGGTATTGGTGGTGCCGGGCCTGATTGTGGGCCTCGGTATCGCAGTATTCCAAGCTGCCACTCAAATCAATGAACAAACACTGAGCTTTCTTCCCCGTCTGCTTGTGACCCTGTTGATGGTCATTTTCGCCGGACACTGGATGCTTGAGAAGATCATGGATCTCTTTGCTTACCTGTTTTACAACATTCCCGGGATGATTGGCTGATGGAGGTCACCTTTGCGCAGCTATCAAGTTGGCTTGGCCAATATTGGTGGCCTTTTTTTCGCATTGGTGCCGTATTCTTATCAATGCCTTTTTTTGGTGACTCTTTAATTCCACTCTGGGTTCGTACGCTTCTGGCATTTTCACTCGCCGTGGTTGCAGCGCCGCTGATGCCAGTGATGCCAGCCGTCGACCTATTTTCTCTGAGCTCGCTGTTTTTGGCATTTGAGCAAATCATTTGGGGCTTGATGTTCGGTCTCATCATTCACATGTTGTTTACCATTTTCACCATGCTCGGCCAGATTGTCTCTTTGCAGATGGGCCTGGGTATGGCAATGATGAATGACCCGGTGAACGGCATGTCTGTGGCGATTTTAGGACGTATCTTTCTGATTTTTGCCACCTTACTGTTTCTTTCATTGGAAGGTCACCTGCTGGTGATCGACATCATCGTACAAAGCTTTCGCGCGTGGCCTGTGGGGTCTGGGCTTAGTGAACTCTCGTTTAAGGGTATCTTGTCGATCTTTGGCTGGATGTTTAGTTCCTCATTGGCGCTGGCTCTACCAGCAATTGTTTCCATGCTGTTAACCAACATTAGTTTCGGGATCATGAACCGCGCCGCGCCAAGCTTGAACGTTTACGCCCTGGGTTTTCCGATGACCATGCTGCTCGGTTTATTTGCTGTGCTGATTTCGATTTCTGGTGTGCCCGCCCGCTACACCATGCTGGTTCACGACGCATTAAATTACCTCAACACCTTTATATTGGGAGGCGTATGAGCGAACAGAGTTCTTCTCAGGATAAAACCGAGCAGGCCACCCCCCAGAAAATCCGCAAAGCGCGTCAGGAGGGGCAAGTGCCTCGCGCCAAAGACTTCACGACAGCGGTGATTTTCCTCGGTGTGGCGGTTTTTTTCTACAGCCAGTTTCAACTGGTGTGGGGCAATATTAAGGGGGTATTTCAATTCAACATGGCGCTCACCAAGCAAGAGCTATCACAACCCAACATGATGATTGAACACCTCGGTAACAGTTTGGGCATTATGATGGAAACGCTCTTGCCGCTGTTTATTGTGATTGTGATTGTCACCATCGCCAGTACGTTGGTCATCGGCGGTTGGATTTTTCGTCCGGCGAATGTTCAACCAAAATTCAATAAGCTCAATCCTATTAGCGGTATCAAGCGAATTTTCTCCACACGATCACTGGTTGAACTGATCAAATCCTCGCTCAAAATTGCCGTCGTGTGTGGCGTGTTATACGGCTACCTCAACAACCACCTTCAACCACTATTAGGCATGCAGCGTCTGCCCCTTAGTCAAGGCGTCTATGTGGTATTAAAAATTCTATTTGAAGGTCTATTGCTGATGGGATTGGCATTGCTGCTGTTTGGTTTTATCGATATTCCTTATCAGCGTTGGGAGCACCTTAAAGAGCTCAAAATGACCAAACAAGAGGTCAAAGAAGAGCACAAAAATAATGAAGGTCGTCCAGAAATCAAGCAGCGCGTACGCCAGATTCAACAGCAATTTGCGCGGCGTAAAATAGAGAAAATGGTCCCTAAAGCAGACGTGGTGATCACCAACCCGACCCACTATGCAGTGGCGCTTAAATATGACCCTGAACTCTCAGAGGCGCCGTTTGTGGTCGCCAAAGGTGTGGATGAAACCGCGATGCACATTCAGCGTATTGCACGGCAAAGTGGAGTTGAAGTTGTCACGTCACCACCGCTAACTCGTGCCATTTACCACACCACCGCCATTGAGCAGGCGATTCCAAGTCAGTTGTATATCGCGGTGGCGCACATTCTAACTTACATCATCCAACTTAAAGATTTTCGTATTGGCAAAGCAAAGCGCCCAATGCCTTTGCCAAGCTTCAAGATTCCGAAAAATTTGCAACATTAATTTTGCACAGCACGACACGAAGGACGGACATACATCATGCTGAATTGGTTTAAACAACTCCAGTCATCGGGTAAAGGCTATCTTGGCATACCATTAGTGCTATTGATGGTATTAGCGATGGTTATTTTGCCATTGCCACCTCTGTTATTGGATGCGTTATTCACCTTTAACATTGTTTTGGCGATTTTAGTGCTGCTCGTCAGTACCACCGCCAAACGCCCACTCGATTTTTCAATTTTCCCAACCATTCTCTTGGTTGCTACCCTACTACGGTTAACGCTTAACGTTGCCTCAACACGTATTGTATTGCTGGAAGGTCATAATGGCGGTGACTCCGCGGGTAAAGTGATTCAAGCCTTCGGTGAAGTGGTGATCGGCGGAAACTATGTGGTCGGTATGGTGGTGTTTGTCATCTTAATGATCATTAACTTCGTGGTGATCACCAAAGGTGGCGAGCGCATTTCGGAAGTATCAGCGCGTTTCACTCTTGATGCCTTACCAGGTAAACAGATGGCGATCGATGCGGACTTAAACGCGGGCCTGATTGATCAAGAGAGCGCACGACAGCGCCGTAAAGAAGTCGCCAATGAAGCAGACTTTCACGGCTCCATGGACGGTGCTTCCAAGTTTGTACGCGGTGACGCCGTCGCCGGTTTGATGATTCTGTTCATCAACATTCTCGGCGGTATTTCCATTGGCGTATTTTCCCATGGCTTACCAGCATCAGAAGCGTTTAAAACCTACGCTCTATTAACCATTGGTGACGGCTTAGTCGCGCAGATTCCTTCACTGTTGTTGGCAACAGCCGCTGCGATTATCGTGACTCGTATCAATGATACCGATAGCGGTATGTCGGAAACCATGCATAAGCAGCTGCTTGCCACGCCGGCTACTCTGTTTACAGTTGCGGTCATCATGCTGGTGATTGGTCTGGTTCCTGGCATGCCACATTTGGCGTTTTTTGCCTTTGCAGCTGCACTCGGGTTTGCAGGTTGGCGGCAAAATAAGAAAGTGGCTCAAGATCCCCAGCTGGATGAAGTGGAAGCGCTTAGCCACGCAATGCAACACGATGACAATACTCCGCTAAGCTGGGATGACCTACCTCATGTCCACAGCCTTGCGTTGTCACTGGGTTATCGATTGGTTCACTTGGTGAACAAAGACCAAGGTGCACCATTGAGCCAACGTATCCGCGGCTTAAGACGAAACTTGTCTGAACAAGTTGGCTTTCTATTACCAGAAGTGCGCATTAACGATAACTTAAATCTCAAGCCAAATCAGTACACCATCGCGCTCAACGGTGAAGTCATCGAACATGGGTTTATCGAGCCTGAACGTTTGATGGCGATCGCCGTCGGCGAAACTTATGGTGAAATTGACGGGATTTTAGGAAGTGACCCTGCGTATCAATTACCTGCGGTATGGATTCAATACCAAGATAAAGCCAAGGCGCTGAATATGGGCTATCAAGTGGTCGATGATGCCACCGTAGTGAGCACTCACATAAGCAAAGTAATGAAAACCAATCTGTCGGAACTGTTTAACCACGATGACGTTGATGCGATGAATCAACGCTTGGCGCAGCAAGCACCGAAACTCTCTGAAGCGCTGGGCGCAGCGCTCAATGCTTCGCAGCAGCTCAAGGTCTATCGTCAACTTTTGATTGACCAAGTTCCTCTCAAAGATATTCGCACCATTGCCAATACCATGCTAGAGTCCACCGAACGTTCCAAGGACCCAATTTTAATTGCCGCAGACGTACGCTGTGCGCTTCGCAGAACCATCGTTAACCTAATCGCAGGGCAACGAGATGAACTAAATGTCTATGCTTTGGCAGACGATTTAGAACAAATGTTAATGGCGTCGCTGCAGCAAGCCCAAAGTAATGGTAACGTGTCTTTGGATAGTTTCCCGATCGAGCCGAACATATTAAGCCAATTGCAGCAAAACCTGCCTTTGATTAAGCAGCAGCTTAAACAGCGTGGTTTTGCACCGATTTTATTGGTCATGCCTCAGCTTCGACCGTTACTGGCCCGCTACTCAAGAACCTTTGCCCAAGGATTGGCGGTGCTGTCCTATAACGAAATACCAGAAAACAAACAGATAAACGTGGTGGGTAACCTTGGATAATTTATCAAATTACCGATCTTTGTATCAAAAGATTCACAAGCTGATGGAGGAGTACATCGTCACTGATGATGATCAGCTTGTGTTTGATGCTTTTGAAAAAAATGATATTCGTCATGCTTGCCAAGCGATCCGTGCAACACAAAGTGGTGAGGTGGAATTTCAACACCTGACCTTACGCTTTGGTAGCCAGAACGAACAGAGTGTGTATCAATTTGATCTCTCTGATGAGATGTCATACTGCCTTGATCTTTACAGCTTATACCTGGCACTGCGTCAAACTCAGTTCCAGCTCGAGACGTTCCATCCAGACTTAATCAGTAACGTGGTGGTGCCCATACGACTTGATGCCCTGCTCTGGGAGCATGGTCAGGTATTTATCGACCATGTGATGAGGTTTAGCGCTCATGCCTTTAGCCATTTAGTACCATCGCTACAAATTCCAATGTCGATGGCACGAACGGGCTTTATTGATAAGCTCATAGAGGATTTCAAAGAGAGAGCGTACGCCGTTTGGTTTGAAATCTCTTCGAAAGACAAAGACTACACCCTCATCACTTACTACAAACCTCACGCCTTAAAACTCTCCGGCACCTTAGAAAATAAAGAAGACCGCGCAGCACTCCTACCGCTTATTCGCTTTTTTAAACGCTACCACTTCCCATGGGTCGCAAGCCGCGTGGGTACCCAAGCCGAATTGAACCAATATCGACTTTTAGGCGCAAGTTACTATTTTGGCTACTTCAGTGATATTCCAACCTCAATGTCTTTTAAAGCATTCAGCGATGAAGATAACGAAGTTTGGTAATGTTAATTTTGCCAATAAACGACCAAATGCCCGCTTTTTATGGAATCTAAACCACAAAAAACGGGCATTTTAAAAAAAACTCAAATTTTTATTAATCATTTTCAAACCGCAACCGCCTCTAGTTAGTGAACAAAGGGTTTATCCCAGAGCCTGTATAGTGAAAACCAAGGAGACTTGAATGGCTTTATCAATGCACACTAACTACGCTTCGCTAGTTACTCAAAACACTCTGAACAACACAAACGGCAAACTCGATACAGCAATGGAACGTTTGAGTACCGGTCTACGCATCAACTCTTCAAAGGATGACGCTGCTGGCTTGACTATCTCGAACAAACTTGAAGCTCAAAACCGCAGTATGTCTGTTGCAATGCGCAACTCTCAAGATGCAATCTCAATGCTTCAAACTGCCGATGGTGCACTCGAAGAGCTAACCAACGTTTCTTACCGTATGAAAGACCTTGCTACGCAAGCAGCGAACGGAACAAACGGTGAAGCAGAACTTAAAGCACTAGACTCTGAATACCAAGAGCTAGCGAAAGAAGCGACTCGTATCCTAGAAGAAACGTCTTACGGTGCGGGCATGAAACTGTTGAAAGACGGTAAACTTGACGATGCTATCGACTTCCAAATCGGTACCTCTGCAAACGAAACGTTGACGTTCGACCTTTCTGACCAGCTAGGTGGTGTTGACTTCTCTACCGTTGGTGAGTTGGATTCAAACGAAGCAGCAAACGGCCAAGTTGACGTTATCAACGGTCTGTTCGACACAGTGAACACAGTACGTTCTAAACTCGGTGCAAACATGAACCGTCTAGAACACACTATCAATAACTTGGCGAACATCTCTGAAAACACTGCTGCAGCGAAAGGCCGTATCACGGATGCTGACTTCGCAGTAGAGTCTTCAAACATGACAAAGAACCAAATGTTGATGCAAGCTGGTACTACGGTTTTAACTCAAACCAACCAGATTCCATCAATGGCTATCTCTCTACTTCGCTAAGTGGTATTGAAGATAACAATCTCTATCTTGCATATTTTTGTCTCCTGCTGACAATCAACAGATCATTTGATTTCAAATGGTCTGTTATTTTTACCAGAGACAATTTAAAGCCCGAGTGTTCGCCTTTGACACTCGGTTTTTTTATTTTAAGCAAACATAAATCAACGAAGAAATATCTTTTCTACCACGCTCAGTTCTTTTTTTGAATCATCATCACATTGGCTTTAACAAGTCCCTTCATCGTATTTCATTCACTTAATTACTCCTATTATTTGTCGCTTTATTTAGTTGATGGTGTCTGTATTTTTCGCGAGGAAAGCGGAATAAAAAACAGAGGAAACAACACTTCCTCTTTGCATTCAAAAACACCATAACTTAATGATTTTTAATGTTTATTTAAATGGCATATAAGTTGCTAATTTGAATATTCAATCGTAATCATGCGAAACACTGATTATTCACAGGAGCGAACGGATGAGTTCAATAGACCCAACTTCAATGGCGCAACAAATGGCTACCTATGATGTAAAGCCATTTCAAGACCGTTATAAAACTCAAGCCGATTCGTATAAAACTCAATTAAATGAATTGGGGGATGTGGAAGGTAAAATTCGCGAATTTAGACAGACCGTTAACAATATGAACGGGATGAATAACAGTATCGTCAAAAATGGTACTACGGTTTCGCAAGAAGGCTTTGTTTCCGCAAGCACTAACCCAGGTGCGGCTACGGGCAATTATCAAGTGTTTGTCGAAAGCATCGCGTCCGGACATCAGTTAGCCGTCAATATGCCGAAAGATATTGACCCGCAAACCCAGATTCCCGTTGCCGGTCAATTAAACCTTACTGTTGGCGAAAAGACCATGACACTGGATTTAGCGTCACTGAATAAAGATCAAACCGGCCAAGCGAGCCTCTCTGAACTGATTTCTAAAATCAACAACAGCAGCGATAACCCGGGTATCAACGCAACATTATTGCGCTCTAACGGAGAAACCCATTTTATGCTATCCAGCACCGACACTGGTGCTGACAGCAAAATTTCACTTACAACCAGTGGTGTACAACAGCCTTGGTTTAATCAAGCGTTCGCTCAAACTCAAGAACTGTCGACCCCCTCTGACGCGGTGATTTGGCTTGGCGCTAAAAACAGCGGGCTCAAGCTCACCAGTGACACCAACACGTTTACTGATGCAATTCAAGGCGTCGACTTAACCGTTTCTCAGGCGCAAAAGCCTACAGACCGCCCACTCGTGATTAATGTCTCTCCAGATGAAGAAGCAACAACGGAGCAAGTTCAAGGGTTTGTGGATGCCTACAACAGCTTAATGTCGACCATCGACAAAAGCACAGCCGTCGGCGATGGCGAAGAAGTAAAACGCGGGGCGCTGGCCAGTGATCCAACCCTGCAGTCATTTGAAAGCCAACTAAACCGTGTGGTGCGCAATCAATACAACGGTCGACTCCTCACTGAAGTCGGGATCAGCATCAATCGAAGCGGCACCATGCAGCTCGATAGCAACAAATTCTTGGAAGCCCAACGTAATAACAGCGCTCAAGTTGAAGCGATGTTTAACGGTCACGGCGCCCTACTCGATTCTGTGGAATCACTGGTTAAACCTTATTTGCAGTTTTCTGATGGTCTGTTCAAGTCGCGTAAAGACGCCCTGCAACAAAACATCAGTCGCATAGATCAAAAACAGGCCGGCCTCGAGCGTAAATATGACCTTGTCTACGATCGCTACCTTAAACAATTTACCCAAATGGACAAGTTAAGCAAACAGATGGAAAAGACCCAGACCCTGTTCGCTTAATCGACCCCAAGGAGAAGCATTATGTTAATGGATTCAGGCTACGACTCTTATCAGCAAGTCGATCTTGATGCCCAAGCGGCCGCAGCTAACCCACATCAACTTGTCGTTATGCTCATCAACGGCCTGCTCGACGAAATTGAGCGCATTCGTGGACACATGAGTGCAGGACGTTTGGCAGAAAAAGGCGCCGCCATCAATAAATGTATGAATATTTTGATTGGTCTCGACAGCGCGCTAGATGAAGAGAACGGCGGAGAAATTGCCGAAAGTCTCCATCAGCTTTATGAGTTTTGCCAGGTTGAACTGTACCAAGCGAGCGTTCAGAACAGTGATGAACGTTTGACCAACGTGGAACGTGTGATGACCAACATAAGAGAAGGATGGATGAATTTTGGCAGCTATGCATAACAAGGTATCGCCAGAGCGATTCCGCCACCTTTCAAGGCGGATACAGGTAGCAACAAAATTGCAAGATTGGAAAGCATTGCAACGCTACGATATGGAACTTCGTGAGCTACTCGAAAGCCACCAAATGTTCCTAGATGATCCACTGTTAGCCCCTGAGATTTCTCGCACTAAGGCCGTACACGAAGCAGCATACCGCTACCTCGCCAGTGCCACCGCAGAACTTAAGGGCGAACTCGAGTTGGTCAGCGCGCAGCAAGAACGTGCTTTAGCTTACCAACTTGCGACGACCATGGGGTATTAAGATGGTTCAAGCCGCATCACTCGCGACGCCGCCTGCTAAGTCGGCGTCCGATTCACAACAGACCGCGAAGGTTCATGACGCACGCAGCAGCAACGTCGATAAGTCGTCTGACAAACACGATAAGTTCGCGCTTAATAAAGAAAATAAAACCGACGGTGACGCATCAGCGCAAAGCGTTAATGACGGCAGTACTCACGCGCAAAATGACGCGTCAGACACACCGCAACAGTCGCAAAGCGCCGAAGAACTGGTCGCACTCATCGCTCAATTAGCCGCCAATCATGACGCTGCGCAGCAACCGCTAAAAGCGTCAGGTTCAAATAGCCTTGCGATGCAAGAACTGAGTGGTGGGAAATTTGACCCACTCGCCAAATTGCAAGCGAGCCAAACAAACCCTCTTGCAAGCTACGGCGCCGCAAGCTCATCGTTAAACGAGGGTGCGTTAGCCAATAGCCAGCTGATGGCCCAGCTTCAAGCCAACAGCAAACTCGATGCAAGTCCGGTTGACAGTAACCTGATTAAACTAGCCTCCGCCAGTGTTGAAGGCAATGCACTAAGCAGTAACGCCGCGTCAGCATTGTCTGCTGCGCTTGGGACCGGCTCGCCTGCTGCGCCGTCTCATGGCGCGAGCAATGCAAACCCAGCGGCCATGACCACGGGAACCGAATGGGCCAGCATGCGCATCGATACCCAAGCGGGTAAATGGGGCGAGCAAATGCTGCAGGTTCTTCAAGACCGCGTGACCTTACAAGCCCAACAAAATTTGCAAGAGGCGAAGATTCGTCTCGACCCACCAGAACTTGGCAAATTGGACTTGATGGTGCGGGTTGAAGGTGACCGACTCAGCGTGCAAATCCACAGTAACACGGCGGTCACACGCGAAGCGTTGATGCAAATTTCCGATCGCTTACGAAGCGAATTGCAAGATCAAAACTTTATGCATGTCGACGTCAATGTCAGCTCTGGTGAGGGCGGTAACAGTCAACCTTCACAACAGGAAGAAGACGCCACCATTTTTGCCGCACGGCGTGAGAATGACAACGCGTCCGATCCATTCTCCCCTAATTATTCTGAGCACTGGCTCAACACGCAAGCTTAATGCATAACGAGGAAAAGGCATGACTAAACAGCAACTTATCGCCATGTTTGCCGCGATGATCATTACCAGCCTACTGGTCTCGGCAGGCACCATTTTTGGCGGTGCTTGGTACTTAAAGAATTCTGCATCATCGGATGGCGCCGACGGCGGCTCGTTGATGCCTTCATTCTTTAGCAGCAGTTCTCAGCCAAGTAAGGACCCTGCGTTCCTGCCTCTCGACAAAGTTGTCCTGAGTGTTAAAGGCAAAAAACAAAATCATTTTGTGATGATTGAGCTGGCAATCGAAACTCGCTACCCAGAACGTATCGAGAACTTGGATAACTACACCCCATTGATTCGTAACGCATTACTTCGTCTATTCAACAATAAAACTTACGAATCACTCAACCGTGAAGGCGCGGTTAAAGAACTGGAAAACGAAGTAAAACAGACCGTTTTACTCGCATTTGAAAAAACCGACATCGTTCGAGAGATTGATGACGTTTTGCTGACCAAATACGTGGTTCAGTAATCAAAAGGAATGGCTCATATGTTGGATATTCACTATCAGGAAGGCTATGACGTGGAGACGGAAATACAGTCTCCTTCTGTGCCGATCGATGAAAATAAGCTGCTCATGCAGCACCAAAAATTAGTAAAACGGGTTGTCAACCAACTTCGAGCTCATGCCACAACTCACTGCAGCGTCGCGGACATGCAACAAATCGGCTTAATTGGTTTGCTGGAAGCGGGACGTCGCTATGGCAATGTGGAAGATCCTAACTTCCCTGCCTTCGCGGTGTGCCGTATTCGTGGGTCTATTTTGGATGAGCTGCGCCGCCTTGACTGGCGTTCGCGTAAAACACGTCAGCAGGCTCATGAACTCAACGATATCACTCGTGATCTGACTCGAAAGCTAGGGCGTCAGCCCAATGACAGCGAGATTATCGAAGCTCTAGGCACCGATCAGCAAGACTATTATTCGCGTCTTAAAGCGTCATTAGCCGGCGACATGCAAAGCCTTGATCAGATGATTGAAAATGGCTCTGAGACTCATGTTGATGGTCAATACGATGGCATTAATCACGAATCGATTCGACGCAGTCTCGAAAAGGCACTCAATAAGCTTTCAAAGCGCGATCAACTGCTTATTACGCTGTTCTATCAGCATGAACTAAATCTTCATGAAATCGCGATGGTGCTGGATCTCACGCCGCCGCGAATTTGTCAGTTGCATAAGCAAGCCCTTAAACAACTTAATCAATATCTATCCTCTTAGGAGCTATTTTCATGCAAAAGTTTCTCGGTGTTATCATCGTATTAATGTGTGTATTCGGTGGTTACATGTGGGCAGGTGGTAAGCTCGCCGCCATTTGGCAACCTGCGGAAATCTTAATCATCGGTGGTGCGGCCATCGGTTCGCTGATCATTGGTAACCCACCTCAAGTATTAAAAGAGATGCGCGGTCAACTGCGCGCGATGATGTCTCAGCCGAAAAACGAAAAAGAGTACTACATGGAGCTGATGGGCTTGATGCAAGTGCTGTTAGAAACCGTTCGTAGCGGTGGTTTTAAGTCGCTTGACCGTCATATCGAAGATCCAGACCAAAGCCCTGTGTTCGCACGCTACCCTCTGATTAAAGACGACCCTCGTTTAGTGTCATTCGTGGCCGATAATTTGCGTTTAATGGCAATGGGCCAGATGTCGCCTCATGAACTTGAAGGTTTGCTTGAGCAAGAGATCGAAGCCATTCAATCTGACTTGATGTTGCCATCACAATCCATGCAACGCACGGCAGAAGCGCTTCCTGGTTTTGGTATTTTGGCCGCGGTAGGTGGGATCATCATCACCATGCAAGCCATTGATGGCTCGATTGCCTTGATTGGTTATCACGTTGCAGCGGCATTAGTCGGCACGTTTATCGGTATTTTTGGTTGTTACTGCTGTTTAGATCCCGCAAGTAATGCCATGGCTCAACGGGTGAAACGTAATATGAGTGCGTATGAATGTGTGCGTGCAACGCTGGTTGCCTATGTTGCCAAGAAGCCAACGCTGCTCTCTATCGATGCCGGACGTAAACACATCCAGCTCGACATCAAGCCGACCTTCGATGAAATGGAAAGATGGTTAGCTGATCAGGAGTCCTAATGCAAAAGCAAGAACATGTTGTTTTTAAGCGCTCAAGTAAGAAGCACGAAGAGTCGCACCACGGCGGCGCTTGGAAAGTGGCCTTTGCGGATTTTATGATCGCACTGATGGCCCTTTTCTTAGTGCTGTGGATTATGCAAGTGGTGAATAAAGAAGAGCGTGAAGCAATCATGGCCAACTTATACAGTGCCAGTGTGTTTGACAGTAGCCACGGCAATCCTTTTGATTCTTCGCCTAGCATTACGCCCATTGATCTCGCCTCTCAATCTTCTGTTCAGAGCCGTGATGACTCTTCTCATGTTGTAACCTCATTTTTTAACGGCAATGGTGAGGGCCCTGAAAGTGATTCGTTGATTCCAGGCAGTTTCGATACTCAAGAACAGCTTGTCGCCCTTGCCAGATTGATTGATGAGGTTATGAAACAGATAAGCGCTCAAGATAATGTCCACGTGACGGTGACCCCACAAGGGCTGCGTATTGTGCTGCAAGATGACTACAAGCAGCACATGTTTAGCCGTGGAGGTACGGAGCTAACGCCTTTCTTTGAAGATTTACTGCTGGCGTTGGCACCCATTTTTAGCCATATCGACAATCCAATGATTGTGAGTGGACATACAGATTCAACGCCGTTTAATCGCGAGCGTAGCCTCCGTTCAAACTGGGACCTTTCCACCAATCGCGCTAACGTTGCGAGGAAAACCTTAGTCGATGGGGGAATGCCTGAGGACCGCGTATTACAAGTTACAGGTATGTCGGACAAAGCGTTGCTTAATCCCGATGACCCAGATGGGAGTGAAAACCGACGAATTGAACTTTTCGTTCTCACTACCCCTGCCGCCACAATGCTCGAAAACTTGTTTGGAAACCAGCAAGACAGTGAGTTGGTTAAAGCGAAACAGCAAGCTGAGTTTAATCAGCCTGTGATTCGACAGTCACTGACTGAAGAGCCCGCTGTTAATTAATTATCTTATAAGACGTACAACGATAATTTTATGATGTGCCACTCCAAAGTGGGTGGCCTATTTCCTTTGTCCAGACAGTGATGAGCTTGCCATGCCTTTTTCACAGCCTTATTCCGTTAATAGCCAAGATGACATTCTTAAGAAAGCTTTTTTATGGCTTATCGTGATTGATTACTTGATCCTTGGACTGTTTTTGTTTCGTCTATCCAGTTTGTCACTCAATGCGGGCACCATCGTTAGTGGTCTTGTACTGTTTTACAACATTCTGCTGAGCTTTCTGTGCTTTCAACGTACATCACGCCGCGAGTCCTACATCATTTACCCGACACTTTCCGCCACTTTATTGGCGTTCATCTGCTTTTTGTACTTTTTCTTTTTGGTATAGAGTCAATAAAGCCTTTTCCTTTCAATTAATAACACATACCTGACACCCGACGGTGAACAATGACATCTTTTTGACGATGGGTCGTAAAATCCCACCGATAATAAGACCATAAGAACACCGTGATTCGTTTCACATTGAAAGGAACAATTTATGAAGAAGCACATTTTCACGCTATCAGCCCTTGCAGCAGCGCTCGTTTTAAGTGGCTGTGATAACAATCAACAAGCTAACGATGTCAAAGCGGCAGCAGAAAATGCAGCACAGAAAGTCGAGAAAGAGACTGAAGACTTGGCAACCATGGCATCTGATGCAACCGACTCAGTGAAGCAATCAGCTCAAGAGATGGGTCAAGACATCAGTGATGCGACTGATAATGCCGTCGCAAACAGCAAACAAATGGCGAGCGATGCAAGCAACGCTGTTTCTGATGCTTACGATGATACCAAACAAGCCGCCAGCGACGCCGGTGACTCTATCGCGGACGGCGCGTCTGATGCGTATGACGCCACTAAAGATGCCGCGTCGGATGCTGGCGATGCTATCAGCGATACCGCGTCAGATGCAGGTGATGCGATGAATGACACCGCCGATGATGCCGCTAACGCAACCAGCGACATGCTTGATGACGCTTCTGACAGTGCAGCAGAAATGTCCGATGACGTTAAGGCTGCGGCTGAGGGAAAGTAATCACTGCCCCTCGAGAAAGCCTAAATTGGCCAGGGCAATATCATGGTGTATTGCCCTGCGCTGACTGCCAAGGGATTGAAACGACATTGACGTTACACGCCGATAGTTCGTACACCCTGAAGCAAATATATCAAGGTAAAGACGCAGCGGCGACCGTTACCCAAGGCGATATAAACTGGAAAAGTGACAGTAATATCATTAGCCTCACTAATCTAGAAGACGCGCCCAACCGCTTTGCAATTACCGAGTCCAGTGTGCGACAGCTTGATGCCAACGGCCAAGTGATTGAAGGTTCTCTCGCCAGTGCCTACCAGCTTAAAAAGCAATAAAAAGGCGCGAAAAGACACAAAAGTCGGCCTTATCTACAAAAACGTCAGCCAATGCTGGCGTTTTTTTGTATCCATATCTCTAACCAATCATAACTAACAAAGCTCTGACAGCGACAGCCATTCCCCTTACTTACTACTGACGGTTCATCCATTAGTTTGGTTAATACTAATTTTGTTTGAAGTGAATCGGAATCAATCACCAAAAGAGGGAATCTCTATGAATCAATCACTGTTTGCTGTCTCTGCCTTAGCCCTGGTACTCGTTGGATGCGACTTAGGACAAGATGAGCATGAACGTACACTCCCACCTTCGCCTCAAGTCGAAGAGGATCAATATAAACTTCCGCCTGAACCTACAACCAATACCATAGAGTCACAAAAAGCCAATCACGCGGCTTTGCTGCCGACTGCAACGCATGGCGTGTATGAAGGCATCTTACCGTGTGTAGACTGCAATGGCGTAGAAACCACATTAACCGTCAATCCAAACGATACCTACGTCATTCAAAAGGTGTATGTCGGCAGTGACAAATCGCCTATTATCTCCAGTGGCACCATCGAATGGAGCAACGATGGCAACGTGATAGAACTGCTTGCAGAAAAGAGTGAACAGAACCGATACTTTGTCGGTAACAATGAACTGACGCTGCTTGACGCGAATGGTAACGCGCCGCAAATTGATGAACTGAAATACCGCTTAGTGCAGCTTCCGTAACCCGTTCGTGCCCCCTTTAAAGTGAGCAATTACTTACTCGGCGGAGTCTACAACCAAAAAGCAAAAAAAACGCCCTTGTGGTCAAGAGCGTTTCGATCATGGTGGTCACCAACAACTAACGTTACTTCAGCAATGCCACCACCGAGTGACGACGTAAGTTCGCCTGAGCATTCAACGCTTTGTACGTTGAAGTAAACTCACCCGAGGAATCAACAAACGTATCAAGCGCTTGGTTAACCTCATCCGTTGACAGCACTTTGCCTTGGTTTTGGATGGAATCCATTTTAACCGTTAAGTCACTGCTGAATTCTCGTGCGTGTTCGAGGCTTTTTTGTACTTGCTGCAGATGCTGATTGACCCGAGCGATGGTGCGCTTAATGCCATCTCGTGAGGCAAGGTTAAAGCCTAGCTCTGAAATACCTTCTGGCTGCGGTTTAACGGTAAACAGGTTGGCCTGCCCCGCAGGAAAGCGATGGCCTTCTCCAGTCACCATGACCTTATTTTGCATCTGCTTATAGGTGCGCTCATCGGTTTCAAAGACGACCGACCCATCATCATGAAGTGAAGCGCGCATACCCAGTGGAATTAAGATGCGATCGATCTGCTTGACCAAACGCTGGCCATCCGATTGACCATCAAACTGAATCATGACGGAACGGCCCTGAGGAAAATCCAGCCGAATCTCTTCTGGACGCTCACTTAAGCGGTTCACATTTAAGCCAGGGACAATAAAGCGACGCATATCGGCGCTGTCTAACTTGACTTGAAGTTCATTATCGATCACCCGTTTGCCATCGTAGCGAGCGCCATCAAGTTCGTTAATAATGCGTTTCTTTGATTGTTCTAAACGTTCGCCGAGCTCTGCAACTGGCACGTCTCCTTGGGTTAACGCTTGAGAAAGCGCGCGCTTGATATGCCCTAGCTCTTTACCCACAAACTGCAGCGATTTGTTGGCAATTTGTACTGCCGTCGCATTTTGCTGCCCTTGAGAGAGCATGATGCTAGATACAGAATAAGATGACGGCGGCGCAGCTTTACCTTGCCCTTGAGTTGGTGCGGGACGAATTGCAGAATCGGAAGAACGAGCGGAAGTGATGACCGGCTGTTCCTGGCCAGTCAGTTTTATACTATGCGGTCTGACTTCAACCGTGCTCAATGCCATATGAAAAGTTCCTTTAATGATAAAAACGAACGGCTACGTCACGCGCAGCCCGTTCGTTATAGACGGTCAAACAGAGACAGATCGTCGATTTTCACATAGCTTGCTTGGGTCGCTTGCAGCGCGGCCATGAAGTTATTCAGTCGCACCGAGGCTTCACCATAATCCAAAGCGGAGATATCGCTGGTGATCTTATCGACAAACAATTTATTGTCGGCGTGGGCGCTGTCCATCAAATCGAGGTTGTTGTGGCGGCCACCCATTTCTGTTATTGCTGCCAACACATTATTCATTGTTCCATCAACGCTGTGCAATGCTTGCTCGACTTTGGGTCTAAAATTTGGACTCGGGTTTTGAAATTCAGCAATTAGTCCATCAACCATATTGAAAACATCGCTGGTTCCATTGAGATCTAACACGTCTTGAGCCGTCATGTTTGACTCCATAGTGACACCTTTGGCAACCGTGACCACGCGCTTATCATTGTTCCCCTGCACGACATACTTGCCATTTTGAATCACTAAGGGCGGTTCATTACTTTTGGTGCCCGAAAACAGATAGTGCCCTTCTTCATCTTGCGCATTAAACGACGACGCCATCGCATCACGTAAGCTGTAGAGTTCAGTCACGATACCTTGGCGATCATCTTCGTTCATTGTGCCGTTTGAGCCCCACAGCACCAATTCACGCATATGCTTTAAACTTTCGTTTACCGAATCCAAATACACTTCTTGACTCGATAGCGTCGTTTTCACATTCGCGATATTGGTTTTGTATTGGGTAATGGCGCTGCCTTCTCGATCAAGGTTGAGGAGTTTGATGGTCGCCATTGGGTCGTCAGACAATTTTGTCAAACGATCGCCAGTGGCCATCTCTTGCATCACTTTCCCTAAACCGGCGTTGTTGTGGTCTAGGCTTTGCAGCATGGTCTTACTAAATTGAGTGTCGCTAATTCTCATTTATCTTCCTTAAAATAGCTGCAGTACAGTGTCGAAAAGATTGTTGGCAGTGCTGATCACTTTCATGTTGGCGTTGTGCGCGTTAGAAAACGTCATCAAATTTGACGCTTCTTCATCACTATTAACCGCCGCAATGTTATCGCGCGCTGCGACAGCTTGCTCGCTCATCGCCGTTTTCGCTTGATAGTCCGATTCCGCCTGACGCCCTTTTATTGCCGTTTCACCGACAATCGCAGTAAAAGCGTCATTGATTGATACGTTGCCAAAACGCCCAACACTCACCGGGCGGTTACTTAAGCTGATCAGGTTCGCCAACACATCACTGTTACCTGGGTTTCCATCACCGGATAACGCCAGTTGCTCCGGTGTAATCGTGGTGATGTCTAGGCTTGATGCCGGGTGTTCGGGGTCATAACGAAACAGTGCTTGCCCAGGCTGACCATTTAAGTCGATACCTTTGGCAAGCTCGCCATTGAACATGTCGGCTAACCCAGCCGCCATATCATCGAGCGCAACCATATACGGTTTGAGCACTTCATTTTGATAATCGTTGATCGCGCCTAACGAGCCGCCTAAGGCACTGGTCACCGCAAAGGTTTGTTTATCAAAATCGACTTCCATCTGTGCTAAATAGGAGTCATCGTCACGAGGAACCGCGCGAATCGTTCCGTATTCTCCGCCAATCACTAACGGTTGGCCTGAAACCAGAGTCACCTGTGTGGTGCCGTCGTGCTGATCCGAGGTTTTAATTTCAATCAACTCTGACAGTTGGTTAATCAATTCATCACGCTTATCAAGAAGTTGAGCAGGGTTGCCCCCAGTACCACTTGATTCGGCGATCTGCTTGTTGATATCGGCAATATTCACAAGCAATGTATTCGCGTTCGCGACCGCCGCGTTACGCTGATCATGCATGTCTTTATGCTGGCTATACAAAGCTTGGTTGAGTGTATTAAAGCGGCGAGAAATCGCTTCGGCTTCATTACGAATCTGTTGACGCAGTGGAATCGACTCAGGTTTGGAGGTGGCGTCATGCAGCGCGGCATACAAAGAGTCTAGGCCGGAAGAAATACTAAAACCGTCCGCGCCAAGCGTGTTTTCCATCTGACTCATGTTGGTGGTGTAGTGCGATGCATAGGACGCATTACTGTTGGTTGACCACATCTGTTTGACCAGAAATTGGTCTGTCACTCGGCGTATGTTGGTCACTTCCACCCCCGCTCCCGGATCGAGATTATTATCTTTCACACCACCGACTGTTGCCATCATTGCTTGCTGGCGCGTATATCCCGGAGTGTTGACGTTCGAGACGTTTTGCGCGGTCACATCTAACGCGACGCGGTTCGCATTGAGGCCAGATAGTCCAATATTTACCAAATTCATCTCAGTTACAGCTCCATTTTCCTAATCAGTGGCTGAGCAAACGCATTGTTATGCAACGCGCCGGTAGCCTTTTTAGATAAGGTGACCACTTCACCGCTGGCGTTAACTCGGTTTGCCGCCAAGTCGTCAGGATGTGATACGGGTTCCACAGACGTTGAATTAAACAGATCTTGCGCCGAAATCACATTGCTCGCTTGCTCAAGGTTGGGATCTTGAACCGCTGGACTCAGTTGTTTAACTAACATTTCAGCAATACCAGAGCCTTGCTTTTTCGACATTTCCATCGCCAATTGGCCATCATACATATCGCGAAATACGCCTTGTTGCTGGCTGGAAAATGGACTGTCTTTATCGGCAATAGCATCGCTGCCCGCACGCATACGACGCAATACCAGTTGTAAAAACATGGCTTCAAACTGGCCGGACACCGTTTTCAAAGCTTCGCGCTGATCTGCTGCGTGCTTAATGTTCTCTAACCCTTTGCTGTCTTGATAGAGAAGCGAGGTTAATTGAGCTTGATTGTTTACGCTGTCTAAATTCATCCTCGTCTCCTTAAATAACCACCAACTCGGCATTGAGTGCACCCGCTTGATGCAACGCTTGCAAGATAGACATTAAATCGGTGGGCGTTGCGCCTAAGCTGTTCACGGCACTGACGATGGTGTCGAGCTCAGTGCCCAACGGCCATACCATCATTTTTGCTTGTTCCTCTTCAATGCCAATTTCAGTACGTGGCACAACCGTGGTTTGTCCGCCGCTCATGGGGTTTGGCTGGCTGACTTGCGGCGTTTCTGTAATTCGTACGGTTAAGTTACCGTGGCTGACAGCGGCTTCGCCAATTTTGACATTTTTACCTATCACAATCGTGCCAGTGCGGGCGTTAAAGACCACACGGGCAGGTTTGCGTCCTTCGACCACTGACATCTCTTCTAGCATCGACATCATGACAACGCGCTGCTGAGTGTCTTCCGGTGCGCGCATTTCAACCCGAGATTGGTTGATGGCGGTCGCCACTTCTGGGCCAAACGTATTGTTGATTATTCGTGAAATGTTCTTCGCGGTCGTGAAACTTGGCTTGCGCAGATTTAAAGTAATGGTCGGCTGTTGGTTAAAATCTGAGGCAATTTCTTTTTCTAATGTCGCCCCGCCAGGCACACGGCCTGCGGTGGTCACGTTAATTGAAACGCTAGAGCCACTTTGCCCTTGCGCCGACACACCGCCAACCACCACATTGCCTTGTGCGACCGCATAAACTTCACCATCAATACCGCGCAGCGGAGTCAACAGCAGCGTACCACCACGTAGGCTCTTGGCATCACCAATGGAGGAGACAACCACATCAATTTTTTGACCAAGACCCGCCATCGGGTCGACGGTTGCCGTCACACTGACCGAAGCAACGTTACGCAATTTGGGGTCTGAGTTACCATCAAGCTGAACCCCAAACTGGCGCAACATGTTAGTTACTGACTGTGAGGTAAAGCTCACTTGGTTACGGTCACCATTACCGGCCAGGCCAACGACTAAGCCATAGCCCACCAGTTGGTTTTCACGAATACCTTGTACATCGACCAGGTCCATAATAGGAATTTCTACTTCCGCTTTGGCGGTGTGAAGAAAACACGCCGAGAGCAGCAAAAGCAATGTTGAATAAAAAGAGTGTATTGGTTTCATTAGAAAGGCATCCATCGGCTCTTGAAGAATTGAGTCATCCATCCATTGGAGTTACGTTCAGCAATGCCGCCACGACCTGAATAGGTAATGCGAGCATCGCCAACACGCTGTGATGGCACTTGGTTTTGGCGGTCTATATCTTCGGGGCGAACGTATCCAGTTAAGCGAAGGTATTCATCGCCTTGCGTGAGGTGCATCCATTTCTCACCATTGATGCGCAGCAGTCCGTTCGGTAATACCTCATGCACGGTGACCGTAATCACCGCATCAATCGATGCACTTTGAGTACTGCTTTCAGTGCCTCCAGTGCTGACGCTACCGTCTGCTGAGGCCGCCATTTTATCTAAGGTTTTGCCGATAAAATCCGGCTCACCGATATCAAGATTGACCGATTTATCCAGTTGACGGTTGGCATTTTTGCTCGCTTGGCTCTCTTCCACCAATTTCACCGTCAACATATCGCCAACGCGATACGCGCGGCGATCTTGAAATAAAGTCATGTTGTATTTAGGACGATAAAGGCTACCTGACTTCGCCTGTGGCACTTGTAAAGTCAGGTCTGGCGGTGCAAAACGCGGGTCACCAGGATACGGCAAAGCCTCTTCGTCAGTTGACGCAAGCTTAGGCTCTGGGTTGGTTCCATTTAGAAGCGTCGCTTTTGGCTGGGTACGGTGCGTAGCTTCCGGCGGAAAAAACGGCGGACGCCCAATACACCCAGTTAAGGTGACGAGTAATGATGCAACAACCCATCCTCTTGTGAGCCAGTGCAGACTTCTATCCTTTTTGAACATGACTATCCTTACATTGACTGAGCGACAAACTTGAGCATGTCATCTGCCGCTGAAACGACTTTCGCATTCATCTCATAAGCACGCTGAGTGGTGATCATATCCACCATCTCTTCAACGACTTGAACGTTGGAGCCTTCCAGTGTGCCTTGCTTAATGGTGCCTGCGCCGTCCGTTCCCGCAATCAATTCGTCGGCAGGTCCACTCGCCGCCGACTCGCGGAACAAGTTACCCCCAAGCGCTTCCAAGCCCGCTGGGTTGATAAAGCGCGCCAACGTGATTTGACCAATTTGCTGCGGCGCAGGGTCGTCTGCCGTGGTGATACTCACGGTGCCGTCGCTGCCGATGGAAACAGAGTGTGCATCGTCTGGGATTTGAATCTGCGGTTGTAAAGGTAGGCCCTGCGCATTGACCATCAAGCCTTCTGCGTTGACCTGAAACTGGCCATTACGGCTGTACATAATTTGCCCATCGGAGTTTTCGATTTGGAAAAAACCTTGCCCCATTACTGCGAGATCCAAGTTTTGACTGGTATTTTGTGTGTTGCCCTGCGTGAAGACTTTCTCTGTGCCAACCACGCGTACACCACTACCTAGCTGAACGCCGGATGGCAATTGATTGACCTGATCGACCTGGGCGCCTGGCTGGCGCTGAATGCTGTAGAACAAGTCTTCAAACATGACTCGGTCACGCTTAAAGCCGACCGTATTCACGTTTGCTAAGTTATTTGAGATTGCCGTCATTTTTGAATCTTGAGCGGCCATCCCCGTTTTACTGACCCAAAGTGCTGAGTGCATGTGTTACTCCTTTAGTAAGCGGTCGCTTATCTCGCGCTCATCATTTTGTTACCGGCTTGCGCCAACGTTTCTGCGGCTTTCATCATCCGGACTTGCATTTCAAAGTTGCGTGTCAACGACATCACATTGAGCAGTTCATCAATGGCTGACACGTTACTGCCTTCAACGTGTTCAGAGGCAATCTGCACCGTTTCGTCAGCGTCTAGCACGCCACCATTGACCGTGTGCAACAAACTGTCACTCTGCTTTTGCAACTCATTAGGTTCAGGGCGAACCAGTTTCATCGCACCAACTTGCACTTCAGCCCCGCCGCCCGGAGGCGTGATGGAGATAACCCCACGCTCGCTGACTTCCACTTTCTGATATTCCGGAAGCACCATAGGGCCGTTTTCACCAATCAGCGCAAAACCGTTAATGCTCAACGCGCCGTTAACATCAACCGCGATATTCCCTGCGCGGGTATATGCCTCTTCCCCATTGGGTGTTTCTACGGCGAAGAAACCTTCGCCAAGAATCGCCACATCCAATGGACGCCCCGTTTTCGTAATGTCCCCAGAATCGTAGCGAGTGGCTGCCGAGTTGGTGACAACCATGGTGCGTCCGTCAAATCCAGACCCTTGCAATGGCACACTGTTTAGCCTTTCCATATCAGCGCGAAAACCGGCGGTATCCGCATTTGATAAGTTGTTTGAGTGCACTTGCTGCGCTTTAAGTACGCGACTGGCTCCAGAGGTTGCTGTGTATAAAAAGCTATCCATAACTCAACTCGTTAAATCGCGTTAAACAAAGCTTGAGTCAGCTTGTCTTCGGTCGAGATTGACTTGGCGTTGGCTTGATAGTTACGCTGCGTGGTCATTAGACTGACCAACTCGCTGGTCAAATCAACGTTTGAGCTTTCAAGTGCACCAGGAGTTAAATCACCCAATGTCCCCGTGCTTGGCGCGCCAACAATCGGTGCCCCCGACGAGTAGCTCTGAGTCCAAGCGGTGCCGCTGACTTTGCCAAGACCTTGAGGGTTGGCAAAGTTTGCTAACACGACCTGACCCTGAAGCTGGGATTCACCATTGGTGTAAGTGGCGTAGAGCATGCCGTTACCTTCGATACGAATACCGGCCAAATCACCTGCGGTATAACCATTTGGGTTGTTGGTACTGACACCAAATTCAGCGCCAAACTGGGTACTACCATCAATGCTGATATCAATATTCATGTCTTCAGCACCCGCAGCAGGAAAGCTGATTGCATACGCGCCTTGTGGTGCGGCTAACGTACCATCTTCATTGAATTCCACTTCTTGAGTCGCGACTGGATCCACCGAGCCATCGACTTGAACATTGACTTCCCACGTGTTGGGAGCCGTCTTGGTAAAGTACTGGGTCACAGTGTGGGTATTACCGAGCGAGTCATACACTTGCGAGGTATAAGAAGAGTTAAAGGAATTTGGATCATTGGGGTCAAACGGGTTTGCTAGCTGATTGACTTCATTGGCGCTGGCATCAAAGTTAGCCACAAAACCGATACGGTCTGTCGCCCTCGCCGCCAAAGACCCGGTATTCAAACGCAAATCAGTGACGGCCCCTGTTTGCAAGGTGTTGTCACCATCGACGTTGTAACCTTGCATACGCGCGCCAGTATCATTGACAATGAAATTATCTTTATCTTTGTTAAGCGCGCCAGAGCGTGAATACAACACTTCACCAGAGCTGCTTTTAGTAACAAAGAAGCCTTTGCCGTTAATCGCAACATCCAACGAACGCCCAGTTCCGGTAATGGACCCTGTCTTGTCAAAGTTTTGTGTAATACCAGACACTTCCACACCACCGGGTTGAAAGCCGTTATACACCGCGGAGAATTCGGTACGCGCACCGCGATAACCTGTGGTTGCCGAGTTCGCAATGTTGTGACTGATGGTATTTAGTTCAGTGTTGGTTGCGTCCAATCCACTGAGAGCAATGTTAAAACTCATAATTAACCTCTGATTTCCTTAACGATTAAGCACCGAATTGGGCGATGTTGTAGAAAGGAACGCTTCCTACACCTTGAATATTGACCAAAGTTGATCCTGCGTTGGTGCCGCTGCTTGGCACTTGAACTTGATCAACCTTGCCAGCCAGCATAATGGCCGGTTGTGGCTGATTTTCTGCCACTTCAACACTGACCTGATACTGACCTGGGCTTAGACCCAGTTTTTGAGGATCAATACTGAACGCTACGTCGCCGGCCTTATTTGGGCCGAGCGCGACTTTGCTGGTTTGACCGAATTGGTCCGTGACCAGCAAATTAAGTTGACTGGCATCTTGTTCCAACTCGACTTTGCCCTTTTGAGGGTCAGAGCCAAGCTCGAATTCATTACTGTTGACATAAACGGTTTGCCCCACCAAGCCAGCAGTAGAAAGCACTTGCATGTTATCGAGGCGAACATTGCTGTTTTGCATCATCGACGCCATGTTTTCCATGCTTTCAACTTGAGAGAACTGAGCAAGTTGGCTGACGTATTGAGTACCGTCCATCGGGTTCAGAGGATCTTGATTTTGAATCTGAGCAACCATCAAGCTGATGAATTCGTTCTTCATCGACTCTTTGCTGTTTTTATCGTCGGCACCGTTCGCTTTTACTTGCTGTTGCGCGGCTTGGGTGTTGGCTTCCGTCGCATCCGTCATTGACGGACTAAGTTGGTCAATCATGGTTAACTTCCTTGGCCTAGTCGAAGCAGGCCTTGCTGCATGCTTTTCACGTTTGATAGCACTTCTGCGTTAGTTTCAAAACTGCGCGTGGCAGACATCATGTCTGCCATTTCTGCCACCACGTCAATGTCTGGGTAGTAAACGTAGCCATCGTTATCTGCAAGCGGGTTTCCAGGTTCAAAGCGCTTTTCCGCAGGGCCCTTAGATTGCACCACGTCAAGCACTCGAACTTCCGCGCCCGGGTACAAGTTGTCGCCAGCGGCAAGTTTGGTTTTGTTATACACCGTCGCGAATACAGGCTTGAGTGCGCGATAGGCATCGTCCGGATTGGCGGCAACAGAGTCCGCATTCGCCAAGTTACTGGCCACGGTATTTAAGCGGACAGTTTGCGCGGTCATCGCGGATCCGGCGGTCGAATATATGTCAGTAAAAGGCATGATTAACGTCCTTCAATCGCTTTAGATAAGCCGTTGAATTTCATATTGAGAAATGTCAGGCTAGTTTGAAAGTCCATGTTGTTTTGAGTGAACTTAGCTTGTTCAACGCCCAATTCCACGGTGTTTCCGGTCTTGCTGTTTTGATAAGGAACCGAGTATTTGGCTGATACATCAAGCTTGGGCACCGGTGGATTCACGCCATGAGTCGCCATTTGGTTCATCACAGTGTCAAAGCTCAAATCTTTGGCTAAGTATCCCGGAGTATCCACATTCGCTAGGTTACCGGCTAAGACTTTGGTACGCTGAACACGAAAGTTTAGAGCTTCGGGATGGACACCCAACGCATTTTCAAAATTAATCGCCATTCGGTTGTTCCTTTATCATTCGGCGTCAAGACTAAACAAGACAAACAAGATACATGCCATAAATAAAAGGCTTTATATTCAATGCTTTACAAACAAATAGGGAAACCAAACTTCCGCATTACGGAAGCAAAAAATGTGAAGAGGAAAGCGCCAATTTCCACATGGTTAAGCTGGGGGCTTGCCACGGGTTTGAGTTTGATGACATGGCAGGTATACGCTCAGCCTCACATGACAGAAAGCGCCATCGAACAAGCTGTGCGTGAGTCATTAAACCAAGAAGTGGCTGAAATGGCGGAGTTTCGCGACTGGCCGCGCTATCGTACTGAGTTTGATTTTTGGATACCGGGCGCCGCTAAGCACCTCCCCAAATGCACAGTACCACTGCAAGTCACAGGCAGAGATAATCAGAGCATGCCGGTCGGCCGCCTCAAGCGCCTAGTCAGTTGCGAGCAATCGCCTTCCTCGTGGAAAATTAATGTGACGATCAAAGCCGCGATTACCATGCCGGTGGTGGTTGCCAAAAGTGTGATTCGCCGCGGAGAGACGGTTAATATCAATTCGTTACAGCTTAAAACTCAGACTTTGACTCGAGAAACATCGGTGTTTACTCATCTTGAACAAGCCGCAGGTAAAGAAGCCCATCGCCAAGTTCGTACTGGGCAAATTCTAAGCCCACGCTTTATCGTCGCCCCAGCATGGGTGGAAAAAGGCAATGAAGTGGTGATTATTGCTGCGCAAGATGGATTTCAGGCAAGCACCAAAGGCGTTGCACTGGAAGAAGGACGAGAAGGCGACCAAATCGACGTGCAAAATAGCCGTTCACAAAAGGTTATCCGTGCCGTGGTCACAGGTATCAATGAAGTCCATACCCAGTTCTGATGTCAAAATTAAAAATTTGACTGAAGGTATCATTTTTGATTTTTATGGGTCGTCATTCGATGCTTGAGTCGTGTATTAATAAAAATAAACAACTTTCGCATCAAAATCCTCGATCCCATTTAATATTGTTAATACCTAAGTCGTTTATTAATGGTAACAATGGCTAAATTAAGTAAGACGACACATGAAAATTGACAAAGTTTCGGGCGGTCACGTCCCTCAAACCAGTTTCAACCAGTCGCGATCAAACGTACAAAGTACGCCAGAAGCGAAGTCAGCTCCGCAATCGGCGATGAATGTAAATACTGCAGCGATCGATCGCGCGCAAGCCGCAATGGCCTCGCTCCCCGATGTGGATATGGCGAAAGTTGAAAAAGTGAAAGATGCGTTGGTGAAAGGTGAACTCAAGTTAGACACTAAGGCGTTATCTCACGCCATCATGCAATTTCACACTGGTCACGAATCATAATTCCAATTGGTACAAAGGTAATGGAGACGACCATGAACTCAAGTAAAACACGTCTTGCGCAGCAGTTTGTCGGAACGATCAGAGCAGATATCGAGCGCTATCAGCAGCTCGCACAATTGCTTGAAGCTCAAAAACCTTTATACCTGCAATTTAATGGCGAAGCGTTGGATACTAACCTTCGCCAAGTTAACCCTATTCTTGATGCTTTGGGCCAATCGGCGAATACTCGCACTCAATGCATGAAGCAGCTGCATTTACCTGCCAACGAGCAAGGTGCTAACCGCTTGCTGCACGCACTGCCCGCCCCTATTAAGCCGGGTATTCTCAAGCAATGGGCGAAATTACAAAGCTTGGTCAAGCGCTGTCAGCAACTTAACTATGAAAATGGCCAAAGTTCGGCGTCATTTCACGAACTGATAAAGCCGATCTTTCAGCCCGAGCAGCATACTTATCAAGAGCACAATATTTGGTAATTAAGCCTAACGCCGCGTTAAAATGGTTTTGGGTCGTCATGACTCTGCTCTCTCCTTGGGCACACGCGGCAAACTTCCCTTCGTCACCAGATATAGAACGTGCCTATCAGCGATTCCTGCCTTACCACACGCAAATTACTCAGCGGTTGCGCCAGTACTCGCCCTTTTTAACCCGCGTCTCACACCAGCTAAAAGCGCAATCTTTGCCCCAAGAGTTACTGCTGCTGCCGATGCTCGAATCCTCCCTAAACAGGAATGCAGTGTCTCATGCGCAAGCCGCCGGCTTATGGCAATTAATGCCAGCGACCGCCAAACGCTTTGGCCTAAAGGTGACCCCAACCCACGACCAGCGGCTCGACCCAGAACTCAGTACAAAAGCGGCTTTAAGCTATTTACGTTTCTTGTATCGTAAGTTCGACCAAGATTTATCTCTGACTCTCGCCGCTTATAACGCGGGAGAAGGTCGAGTGATGCGTGCCATCGGCCAAAGTAACACTCGCCAGTTTGCACGCTTACCTCTGCCGATCGAGTCACAACAATACGTTAGTCGCTTTTATGCGCTCACTCGATTAATCGACATCCACACCTTGATCACTCAATCTGAGTTTAACTTACGTTTGTTTGGCAATAAAAAAGCGATGATGCACCAACCTTTGATTGACTTATCACCGCTAAAGCCTCTCATTCAAATCGAGTAAATAATTAGGATTTCGACAAAAACCGAGAACTGAACCACAACTGTTGCTGCTCGACCTTACGTTTGCCGAGCAAGTATTGGCGCGTAACGTTCGTCCCATCGAGTACTAATTCCGCAATAATTGGTCCAAACACGCCTGCGAATAGGGCCAGTAAAAACACCAAATCAAGATTATAGATTCCCAACTTATGCATCAGAATTCGAACGGCAGACGTAAAGAACACGTGCAGTAGATAAATGGTAAAGGAGAAATAACCAATTCTCGCCAGCGCCGTATTTTCAGCGCCTAAAGTCAGAGCCCCCACACAAAACACCATGCCACAGATGAGCGCCTGCAACGACAATCGGCCTTCAAGCTCAAAGTAACCGAGCATGATTGAGACTAAATACAGCACAACAGCCAGAGCCATTACACCACCCATCAGCGGTGGAATTTTACTAAGAATCCCAAAACGCTGCACCGCAAGGCCAGTTAAAAAATACGGCATGAGATAAGCGACGCCTTGTAAGGAGAAATATGAGATCGTGACATGAGATAAAAATACCGCTGCCGCCGCGAGGAATACCAGAAAAAAAGTCACTGGTTTAGAGAGCAAGCGCAGATACTCCAATACAGAGACAATCGCAAAAATGATGAAAATCGCTTCAACAAACCAAAAGTGTGCCACTGGAATAATATGCAAAAGCTTCCAGTTAAAATAGCCGCCATTGGTACCAGGTGTTGCAGATTGGACAATGGCAAACAGAGTCCCCAGTGTCAGCATCGGAACCAACACGCGCTTAAACTTGCCGCTTAAGAAACGCCCAAAATCTCCATTGAAAGGGCGATATGCATACACAACCCCTGAGATGAAAGTAAAAAGAGGCATACGTATATAGGCAAAGGTATCGTTGATTTCTCGGTACCATCCGGTGTCGACCCTCAAACCATTACTCGCATCACTTCCAATGACATGAAACGCAACTAATAATATACACGCCAAACCTCTTAGCGTATCGACTTTTATATTTCTTTTATTCATAAACATGCTGGCCAATAAAATACAATAATTAACCATCACAGCATTTATAAATTAAATTTAAAACACGACAAATTCAATTAGAACGATATTCCAGATATTAAGAATTAATTTTCAAAACGAACAAAAATAAAATACATTAATATAAATTCAATAGTTAACCAGAGCTTATCCAAGCGTCTAGTTTAATTTAGCTATATATTATTAACCCCAAGCAAGACTTTATGAGTATGACCACTATCGGCTATACCCCTTAGGGCCTAACAACCCTCAACACGCTTTTTCTTATAGAGGCCTACACATTTAAGTATTGGTCCAACTATATCCCAACATTCAAAAAGATATCGTTTAGAGGTGAAGAAAATGGGAAATGAACATTCGTTTACATCTAATTCATAATATAAGGAACATCAACTACGCAAAGAATATAAAACAATAATAAAGGAGGAAGGAAGAAATATTAATTAATTAAACTTTTATATGCATTATATAATATAAAACTAACTAAGATATAAATTGCGTTATGATTTTTATTTTGGCATTGATGATATATTGGAAATCATCAATGCCAATATCTTTCGCCAGCGACAGTGACTATCGGTTTTGTTTTGCTTCGTAGGCCGCTAACTGCTCAGGGGTTGCTGGCGGCTGATGGTTTTGTTTCCACTCGTCGTAAGTCATGCCGTACACGCGCTCTCGTGCGTCATCAAGGTCGAGGCCGAGACCTTGACTCTCCGCTTCCGCTTGATACCACTTGCTGAAGCAATTTCGGCAGAAACCCGCCAAGATCATTAAGTCTATGTTTTGTACATCCTTATTGTCATCAAGATGCGCGAGTAAACGGCGAAATACCGCTGCGTCGAGTTGGTCCTGCTGCTGTTGAGATAGTTGTTGATATTTAAAGTCAGGCACGTTACTTCCTTTTGATGATGTATTTATCATTCCATCATAACGGTTGAACACCGCCATCGGTAGTCTGGAACATAAAAAAGCCTCGCATCAGCGAGGCTTTATAAACGTTAGGCCTTGCGCGATTAGCCTTGAATGCCAACAATCAACCATGGTGCATTTGGCACGGTTAAATCACGCTCTAAATGCCACACATCGGTGATATCTTCTTCAATACCTTCGACTTTATCAGCGTAACGTCCGGTAAATTGCAAGCTTAACTGCGCTTTATTCGCGTCATAATCTGCACGGACAATTTCTGCGTCCACATACATAACGTCAGTGTGCTGCTCACCATCCAATTTTGCTCGCTCTTGTTTCAGTTCTTCAAACAGACTTGGCGACATATATTCTTCTAGTGTCTCAAGCTGATTGTAGTTCCACGCTCCCTGCAAAATTCGGTAGTGTTCGCGAGACCCATTGATAAAAGCCGCTTGATCAAACCCTGGTGGGTAGTTGTGGGGAACATCGGTTTGTGCGCCAAAGCCTGTGCTTGCAGAACCTGCAGGTTGCTCAAAATTGTGCACATTTGGCTGCTCATATTGACGCTGCGCACCACCAAAAGCAGGCTGCTGCTGATTCATACTGCTCTGCTTCGCCGCTAATGTGCCTCGCATCATTCTGAAGATGAAGAACGCGATCAAACCGATGATAAGGATATCCATAAACTGAATACCTTCAAATGCGCCGCCAAAGAACGCAGCCAACAAACCACCTGCTAATAAGCCGCCAAGCAGACCGCCCATCAGACCTCTCTTCCCTGATGTTGAATTTGTAGCCGCTTTATTGTTACCTAAAGTACTGGTATTTTGCGCAGACTGCTTAGGTGCAGGCGCGGTTTTAAACGCTTTACCAAAGCTTTTCCCACCACCAAGTTTCCTTGCTTCAGCATGTGGGACAGATACCACTGCAATCATAAGCAGTGCGACAAAAGAAAAAAGACGTTTCATGTAATTCCTTCAGAATAGAGCAGGTTCATCGACATCATAGCCAGTTAGTTGATGGAATAAAACCGGGGATTCTTAGATAGATGTATCAGAATATTGCAAATAATAAAGCGAATTGGTTGACGCTTGTATCCGCTGCTCTTTACTATATTGAACATTGTTCATTAATGACTTGGGATCATGGCTAGAAGAAACGATCACACAAGGGAAGAGTTGATCGCTCTGACACTTAATACGGTAAAAACTTTTTTGAATTCTCACTCCTACCACGAACTGAGTCTGCGTAAAGTAGCAAATATGATTGGCTACGTCCCCAGCACTTTGGTTAATGTATTTGGGAATTACAACTTGTTGTTGTTACATGTTGTTGCACAAACTGTCGACGAATTAGCCAAGGAAGCCCAAAAAGTCACCTCAAAGCAAACCGACCCAAGCGTTGCTTTATATGAACTCGCTTATTGTTACCATGATTTCGCGAAAAAGCACCCCTACCGTTGGCAACTGATTTTTGAACACAATATGAATGGTGATCAATTGCCAGAGTGGCAAGCAAATCGCATTGAAAATATGACCAATATGTTGGAAGGCTTGTTACGTATGCTCGGTCCGTCGCACTCAGAGCAAGAAGTACTCAAAGCGAGTCGCGTGCTATGGTCTGGTGTTCATGGAATTACGCTACTCAGCGTTGATGATAAATTTTTTGCGGCTGAGCCAATTAATGGCAAAGAGCTAATCGAAAATTTGCTGTCTAACTACCTGCGACATTGGTAACGCATCATGGCGGAATCAAAACCCTCTCTTCTTACCCAGCGCCGCTTTCTGCCGTATTTTATTACTCAGTTTCTTGGTGCCTTTAACGACAATATTTTTAAAAACGTTTTACTTCTTTTCGTTGCCTTTGCAAGCGCAGAGGCTTTGTCGATGTCCAGTAACCTATTTATCAATCTTGCAGCTGGGTTATTTATCCTGCCATTCTTTTTGTTTTCAGCGTCTGCAGGTGTACTGGCAGACAAATACGAAAAATCCGGATTTATTCGAAAAGTTAAGCTCGCAGAGATTGGAATTATGCTGCTTGGTGCCATTGGCTTTTTAACCGAAAGCTATGTCATTTTGCTTCTCTTACTCTTTTTGATGGGAACCCAATCCGCCTTTTTTGGCCCGGTTAAGTATGCCCTTCTCCCTCAACAGTTAGGAGAAAAGGAACTGGTTCCCGGTAATGCACTTGTCGAGACAGGCACATTTCTCGCGATACTGCTAGGGACGCTTGGGGCTGGGGTTATTGCTTCGGCGCACTATGCACAATATATTGCCGCAGGCGCGGTGGTTTTGTTTTCGCTGCTTGGTTATATCGCCAGTCGACAGATCCCAAAAGCGCCAGCCAGTGCACCTGACATTGACTTTAAATGGCGTCCTATCGCGCAAACGCGTCAAACCTTGAGCATTGCAAAATCAGACCGAGCAGTCTTTTGGTCATTGATGGCAATCAGTTGGTTTTGGTTTCTTGGTGCGACCTATTTAACCCAATTTCCAAACTTTACTAAATTGTATCTGCATGGCAGTGAAAGCGCGGTTTCGTTTTTGCTTGCCCTGTTCTCCGTTGGCGTCGCCGTCGGGTCTTTGGCCTGTGATAAAATTTCCAATCACCGAATTGAAATCGGCGTCGTACCGCTTGGAAGCCTTGGTATAACCTTATTCGGTGGGTTGATGGCGGCATCCGTTCCCGAACATGTACCCAGTTACACAAGTTTTGCGCAGTTTATTAGTGACAGCACATTGTGGCCTGTGTTTGCCTACTTATTGCTACTCGGAGCATCTGGGGGCGTTTTCATCGTTCCTTTATACGCGCTGATGCAGTATCGCTCGAAAGAAACCGAACGCGCGCAAGTCGTGGCGGCTTTAAATATTTATAACTCGCTGTTTATGGTGATGAGCGCGGTATTTGGCATTCTCTGCTTGAGTGTCATTGGGTTATCTATTCCACAGCTCTTCTTGTTACTTGCCGGGCTGAATTTGGTGGTCACCGCTCTGCTCTTTTTTAGCGTCCCAATGTTTGTCGTTCGCTTGCTGGTGTGGGTGTTAACTCATACCCTCTACCGGGTAAAACACAAAAACCTGCATCACCTTCCAGAAAAAGGCGGTGCGCTGCTGGTGTGTAATCATGTCAGTTATATGGATGCGCTGATGTTGAGTGCCGTTTGCCCGCGTCTGATTCGTTTTGTGATGGAAGAGGATTACGCCAATTATCCCCCGATTCGCCGTTTCTTAAAACGTGCTGGCGTTATTCCAATTTCGGCCAAGCGCCAAAGTTCGATTCGCCGAGCGTTTTCCCAAGTCGAAGAAGCACTCCATCAAGGTCATATTGTGTGTATTTTCCCAGAGGGTCGACTGACGCCTGATGGCGAGGTTCATCCCTTTATGCGCGGCATGGATATCATTCTTAAACGCAGCCCAGTACCAGTAATTCCAATCGCCATCAAAGGGTTATGGGGTAGCTACTTTAGCCGTAAAAACGGCTCTGCTTGTTGCGGTTGCCCAAGGCTTCGCCGTTCACAAGTTGAAATCGAGGCCGGTCAGCCAGTCGATTCTAGTCAGGCGACCACCAGCGTCATGCAGTACAAGGTTGCGGCCTTGCGTGGTGACTGGCGATAAAGTCACTGATTGTAGAACAACACCAGCGTTCAGTTTATCTGAACGCTGGTTCAGAATTATCAGATTTTATATTAACGCCACATTGTTACACTTACTTCCTCTTTGATGCGAGTGTCACTTATGGCGAATAATATTAAATTCATTCCTTTTCTCTTAGCGTTAGCCTATTGCCTCACGCCCTACGCCAGTTCGCCATCTGCACTATTAATCGGTTTTTTACTCTCTGTAACCCAGCAAGTACCAGCGCGTATTCCCGTCACCGCTATTACCAAAAAGCTGCTTAGTTACTCAATCATTGGGCTAGGCTTTGGCGTTCCCTTGCAGCAAGCTCTAACGGTTACCACTGACAGTATTGGCTTAATTCTCATCTCTATCACAGGCACACTGATTCTCGGTTACTTTATGAGCCAATGGCTTAAGTTAGAATCACGGACAGGCTACCTTATCTCTGCGGGTACGGCGATTTGTGGAGGGAGCGCTATCGCAGCCGTCGCCCCTGCCATCAATGCGAAGGACGATCAAATGGGGCTGGCCTTAGCGACGGTGTTTATTCTCAATTCTGTCGCGCTGTTTGTATTCCCGGTCATCGGTCATGCTTTAGGCATGTCTCAACTTGAATTTGGCACTTGGGCTGCAGTCGCCATTCACGATACCTCTTCCGTCGTCGGCGCCGCATCAGCTTATGGCGAGCAAGCCCTAACCACAGCGACGACATTAAAGCTGACACGCGCCCTGTGGATCATCCCAGTGGCTCTGATCAGTGCCGTGTTATTTCGAAGCCATAGAAAAAAATGGGTGCTCCCATACTTTATCGCTTTTTATGCGCTGGCGATCATCGTAAGTGATCAATGGCCACAATTCTCAACGTTGTATCAAAGTATATTTTCCGTTTCAAAACGCGCGTTGATCATCTGCTTGTTTTTGATTGGCTGTGGTATTTCGGTGGAAAAGATGCGGGGCGCGGGCGTTAAGCCTCTAGTGCTCGGAGTGGGGCTATGGGTCAGTGTATCGCTCAGTTCACTGGCTTGGATTATGCTCGGTTGAGCCGTTAAAATTAACGGGCTGTTTTACCTGAAAACTGGCGCTCAAGTACGATGGCTAAAAGTAATACAAACCCACTTAGCTCAGCCAAAGAACGCGGTAAGCCTTGCGTCAAACTGGCTAAGACAAGTTGTAATACGATCGCAGTGACTATCGCCCATTTCATTTCTTATACCCATAACAAGCTAATATATACGCTTATTATGAATACAAGTTATATTGGTACAAATTCATTTTTGAACTAAGAAATAACTTCAAACTCGGTTGTTTCGTTAAGCCACTGCTTAAGCGCCTGACGAGAAACCTTAATGCCACTTTGCTTCAGAGCCTCTGGCATCAAAAAGTAATGGTCCGGCCATTTAAATTTTACCAAATGATGATGTAACCACGCTTCAAGTTTATCTCGCGGTGGTAATGATGCCGCATCAAGAATCGCAACCGGGCGCGCTCCAAACTCTTCACTTTCAATTGGAACAACAAAAGCTTGCAACACCTTGGGAAACCCAACCAGCGCGGCTTCAACTTCCTCACAATGTATATTCTCGCCGCCAGAGATAAACAGATTATCGGCGCGACCAATAATATGCAGCTGATTTGCTTGCCACTTTCCGAGGTCGCCGCTGGCAAACCAACCGCTGTCTGAACGAAGTGAGCGGAGCGTGCCTTGGAAATAGTAGCCGCTGGCTAACGTATCACCACCGATAAAGATATGATTACCCTCAATTTTCACTTGGCGATTTGGCAGCACATCACCAACACCCGTTTGCCCATCCACCGCTTTTGCACTGATGGTCGAGGCCGCCTCTGTCATGCCGTACCCTATCCAAGTTTGAACGCCCAATGCATTCGCCCGCTCAGCCAGCTCTGTTGGTATATGCCCGCCACCAAGCAAAACATGGGTTAACTTGAGAGGGGTTGAGCTTGTCAGTAAGCGCTGAAGCTGGGTGGGAACCAAAGAGGCGTGCGTCGCATCCTGAATATCTTGATGTAAGTCGCCTGAAGCTAATTTCAGGCAGCCCCCTGCTGCCAGCCAACGATAAATGATCGACAAACCCGAGACGTGGTAAATCGGTAAACTGAGTAGCCAAGTATCATCGCAGGTAAAAGCAAACTTTTGCAATAGACCGTTGGCGGACGCAAAATGCTGAGCGTGACTGTGCGCCACCGCTTTCGGACGCCCCGTAGAGCCTGACGTAAAGACGATCGTAGCGAGTGCATCAAGACAATAATTAGACGTCACGTGAGGTAATGAGTCCGTCCATAGCAATGGCTGTAATGTGGAACACAGCTGCGCCTCACGTTCTGCGTTGGCATCTAACCAGCGCCACTGCGCCTGGTCATGCTTATACAAAGCGTCGAGTTTATCCTTTAGTAGTGACTTAGGTTGGGGCATGGTGAGCGCCGTAATCGCGCCAAGATGCATAGCGCCAAGTAAATACCACAGCATTTGCTGTGAGTCTTTCCCGACTAAGGTCACCACACTGCCTGCTGTGACACCTTGCTCTGCTAGTTGCCTGGCAATACTGCTTACATGCCCAGCTAACTGCTGCCAACTGATGCGCTCATTGGGCGTCACTAATGCGCAGGCATCACCACGTTGTGATGCCCAAAATTCGAAAGGATTTTGCTGAGGTTGCATTAAGATTGCCAAAGTAACTCTTGTTCATTGAGCGCACAAACTGGGAGTGGGCTATTAGGCCACGGCACCTCAAGCTGAGCCTGAAACAGCTGCGCGGTATCCAGCCCCGGAGTGACATTAGGCAATAACCATTTCGACAAGCGAGCGAGTTGGTTCAAGCCCAAGCTGGATTCAAGGCTAGAGCTAATGATGGGCTGAATGCCTAAATCACGCGAACGTTTTATTAAAGTGATACAACGCAGTACCGAACCAATCAGCGTCGGTTTGATAACAATCGTTTTTACGCCGGTGAGATCTTCTAAGCTAAACTCTTCATCACGTACCGCTTCCTGCAGGGTTTCATCCCAAGCGATCGCAATGCCGGTATTTATAGCGAAACTTAAGCTATCTCCTGGGCTTTTACACGGCTCTTCGATAAACGCAATACGTTGACGACGTGAAGGCGTGATGTAACTGGCAAATTTTTGCGCTTTTTCTAGCGTCCATGCTCGATTCGCATCAAGGCGCAGCATCAACTTAGGCACCGCCTCAAGCAGCACATTGACTAACATACCGTCACGAATAGGTTCGTAAAGCCCCACTTTAATCTTAGCGACGCACTCCCCTGACAGCGTACTCAGTACCGGTATTAAGTCATCGGCATCACCATAACACAATGGCGCACTGCGATAGCTGCCATCAAGCGGCAGCCCTTGTTCCAACTCAAGCATCGCCATCGACAACCCAAACGCCACACTAGGGTGCATTGACTCTAAATCTAAGTCATCACCTCGTACCCAAAGCTCTGCCATCTCTTGGGCCTGAATACCCGCTTGCTCTAAGCTTTCTTGGCTAAACCCCGGTAAAGGCGCTATTTCACCTCGGCCGACATCGCCATCTTGTGTCAATTCAACAACGTAACCGACACGTTCCTCGAGCCGTGTGTCTCGAAGAATCACTCCGCTATCCATCGGTAATCGATAACGGTAGAGTTTAGCTGATTTCATCTCTGTTCCTACCCGTTAAACGAACCGTTTCCCTTGTAAGTTGATTAGAGCAACAAAGCGGTCACGGTTCAATTTATGGTTGTAAAGGTTTGTGTCTACCTAGCTTAAGGGTTACGAGGGAACTTATTGAAATCTGGACGACGTTTCTCATTAAAGGCATTGCGCCCTTCTTGGCCTTCATCGGTCATATAGAACATCATCGTCGCATTCCCTGCGAGTTCTTGTAACCCTGCCTGTCCATCACAATCTGCGTTCAATGCCGCTTTCAAACAGCGAATCGCCATTGGGCTATGTTGCAATGTTTCACGGCACCAACGTACCGTTTCTTTCTCTAAATCTTCCAGTGCGACAACCGTGTTGACCAAGCCCATTTCAAGAGCTTCTTTGGCGTCATAAAAGCGGCATAGGAACCAAATCTCACGCGCTTTCTTTTGACCAACAATGCGCGCCATATAAGACGCGCCCCAGCCGCCATCAAACGACCCGACCTTTGGCCCTGTTTGACCAAATTTTGCGTTCTCTGCTGCGATGGTCAAATCACACATCATGTGTAATACATGCCCGCCACCAACCGCCCAACCAGCTACGGAAGCAATCACAGGTTTAGGGCACGTACGAATCTGACGCTGAAAATCGAGGACATTTAGATGATGGGTGCCCGAATCATCTTGGTAACCGCCGTAGTCACCGCGAATTTTCTGATCACCACCAGAACAAAACGCATCTTCACCCAGTCCGGTTAAAATAATCGCACCAACCTGTTCATCATAGCGCGCATCCGCCAAAGCTTGAATCATCTCTTTCACTGTTTGAGGACGGAAAGCGTTACGGACTTGAGGACGAGCAATGGTGATTTTGGCAATACCGTCAGGCGACTTGTGAAAATAAATATCTTGATAATCTGAGCTATGATCAACCCATTCAACGGGCGCGTAAAGTTCTTCTTCTGTGATACCGACTGTTTGTGCCATGGTTATTCTCTTGTCTGGTTCAAGCTCGATGAAGAAATAGCTTGAAGATGTTGAAAAATCAGATGGGCAAACGCACGAGGTTGTTCTTGATGAACATTATGGCCAGCGTTCGCCACTTGGCTATAAGACAGACCACTTTGCTCTGCCATTGCAGAGAATTTCTTGTCTTTTATGCCACAAATATAATGTGCTGCAATAGAAATGCTTTGCAGTTGTGTCAATAAATTCGGTTGTTTCGCTAATGAGGTACAACAAAGCATGTTTGCAATACAGACGCCTAGGTTAGCACTCCGTTTCGCAACCAAGATTTGTCTTTGCTCATGGTTTAATGAACTAAATACCGGTTGCTGGTACCAGTCGTTTAAAACCTGTTCAATGGGTTCGCCTTCAAAACGCTTAGCCCACGCTTTGTCATTGCGCCAGCGTTCCTCTCGCTGCTGATCAGTTTTGAGCCCGAAGTTGCCCCCTTCTAAAAGTAAAAGCTGAAGGTTTAAGCGCGAAAAACGCTCAAATGCCACGCCATACATCACAAGACGAGCGCCCAAAGAATACCCAACGAGCGCAACGGGTGTTTGCGGCGAAACATGTTGCAAAATCGCTTGTTGTATCAATTGACAACAGTGGTCAAAACCCTCGCACGCAACCGCTTGGCTCTGTCCATGACCGGGAAGATCAATCGTTAATTTATTGGTCGTTGCCAACTGGTTAAGGCTCGTTTGCCAATCGTCACTACTCCCTAAGAGGCCATGTAGAAATACGGCAACAGGCTGCCCGGGTTGAGCGCATTGAAAATGACTATAAAGCATCAATCTGGCTCATCAGTTGGTGTATCTGCTGTGCAGCTTGTTGAGGCGGAGTCATCACCTCAAGCAATAACGTGCCCTCTCCGTGGTAAAGATGCCTATCCACAGCACTTTGATAATGAGAGACCGTTTCAGGGCGACAATAAGCTAAACCAAATTGCTGAGCGGCATGCTCAAATGTCATCCCATGCGGCATTTGATATAGCGCTTGGCGCTGCTCATCAGGCACTGGCAACAAATCAAATATCGCGCCGCCATCATTGTTAAGCACCACCACGACGACGGGTTGTGGAGGGTGGCGCATTAGTGCCAATGAATTCAGATCGTAAAGCAGCGACGTATCACCCACAAACATCACCATAGGCTGTTTTTGGTGACGCTGAACACCCGCTGCTGTAGCAATCAAACCATCAATCCCCGATGCGCCGCGATTGCTGTATACCGACATGCCAGGCCAAACCGTAAACATATCAAGTAAACGGACAAAGAGGCTGTTACCGACAAACACTAAGGTGTCTTTTTCAAGCTCTGTGGCTTTTAAAGCCACCGCAATTTCACTGAGTTCACGCTCAGTACACAGCGACAAACGCGCCATATGTCCAATATCATGGGAAAGGGATTTCAGCTCATCGGCCCACCCTTGCTGAACCGGTTTTTCATAACGTGAAAGTGCCAAAATGGCCTGTTTAATCCACGGTTCAATGTTAGCAACGATATGCGCTTGCGCTAAGTGAGAGGGGTTATTGCGTTCTAGTTCTGGCGCGACATATATGTACTCACAGTGACGCTGCGTCATTTGCTCGGCGAGCCAATGCGTTAGGCGCTTAGAGACGATGCGACTACCCAGTTGTAACACCACTTCCGCCTCACTCAACTGCTGGCGAGCGTGAGCGTGTTGTAGCCACAAATCAAAATGCCCCCACTCACTACCAACGCCACTTTGCGGGTCACAAAGTATTGGCCAGCCGAGTTTTTTCGCCAGTTCGCACGCCTGTATGCCTTGCGTCAACGTCACACTGCCGACAACTATCACGCCGCGGCGGTGGACGTAATCACTCGACCATTGCGGCGCCTTTGCTGCGGCGATCTGTTGGCAACTATAAGCAGCTCCGCTTTGCTGCCAACGCTCGACCGCCTTTACATAATCACTAAAGTACTCCTGCTCATGGCGAGAATATAATGGCTCGGGATAAGGGCAATTAATATGGATAGCACCGCCTTCTCGAGACTGACGATGCACCAGGTCATCAACCGACGTCAGTAACCAATTGAGGCTGACTTGTGTGGTCGGGCTTGGAAGACATAAAGCGCCGGTGACATGTGACGAAAATATATCGGTCTGATTAATGGCTTGGTTGGCGCCACAGCCGACCAACTCAACGGGTCTGTCTGAAGTCAATAATACGAGCTTTTCGCGCGTTAATCCGGATTCGGCGACCGCTGGCAATAAGTTGGCTACTGCGGTTCCGGATGTGACAATCACCGCCACAGCTTGCTGCGCACTCTTCGCCAAACCCAGAGCTAAAAAGCCCAGACCGCGCTCATCAAAATGCGTATGCAACGTCAGCTTAGGGTTGGCATTGGCTTCCAGTGCTAGGGGGGTTGAACGTGATCCTGGCGCCAAGCAAACATCACGAACGCCCGAACGTGCCAACTCTTCCAATAACGTCTTGGCCCAAATTCGATTTAAAGTCGCTTGCTCTCCACTCATGAAGGCTCTCCAACATAGTCAGGCTCTGTAATCAATGACAGCAACGTTGATGTTTTATTATCGAGCTCCTGCCATTCATGTTCGGCTACCGAGCCGGGAACAATGCCTGCGCCAGCAAATAACTGCACTTGGTTATCCACCACTAATGCGCTACGAATCGCCACACAAAGCTGCGCTTCAGTGTGACTAATGTAGCCCATGGAACCTGCGTACCAGCCACGAGCAAAAGGCTCATGCTGGTGAATAAACGCCATAGAAGCGTCACGCGGCAAACCCGCCACAGCAGCGGTAGGCTGCAATGCACTAAGCAGTTGTACGCCGTTTACGCCATGCTTTAACGTCGCATGAATGTTACGTTTAAGATGTTGAACTTGACGCAGTTTAACCAACTGCAGTTGCGACTCAACATCGATATCAATGGCATGAGGCGTTAAGCGTTCAATAATGTCATCCACCACGTACTGGTTTTCATTGACATTTTTACTGTCTTGAGTGAGCCAATTCGCCAGTTGTGTATCGCGCTCCAGATCGGCATCGCGACCAATGGTTCCCGCTAACGCTTCGGTATAGAGCTCTGTTCCTTGCCGCTGGTATAAACGCTCTGGCGTAGAACCAAGGAAGCTCAATTTATCGTCCAGCGCCATTAAAAAATGAAAGCTGTCACGATTTCTTTCTATGCTCGCTTTAAGCAACTGCGCCGCACGAATCGGTGATTTGAGTTCTAGACTGGTTTTTCTCGCTAGCACAACTTTTTTAAATTGTTGCTGCTCTATGCCATCCAGTACTTGCCCGACGAGTTCACGCCATTGCGGTTGGTTTGGAATATGAGTGACACTGAGCACTTCACTGGCTTGTAATGGCGCTGAACTCAGCTCAAACCTTAATTGACGTAGGCCATCTAGTGTCCGTTCAAAATCCGAAGTTAAGTTGACGGCCAAAAAGCATTCACCATCACGGCTGATTAATTCTATCTGAGGTAAAAAGAAAAATGAGGCCATGCAGCGGCGGTTTTTTTCGGTTTGCCCATCAAACGATCGTCCTCCCCAAACACGCTGCCCTTCCGCCAAAATGGCATAAGCGGGTAACGGCGTGGTGAAGGTATGTAACTGACCTAATGCTGCAACAGTTTCTCGACCATCACGCGACTGCCAATAAAATTTAGGAAAGATGGGTTGGGCATCGAGCCAATCAATAAATGAGAAATCTGGCGTCTGTTCAATGTTTTGAATTAGGCGATTGGCGCCAACACTGGCTCGTTCAATTCGCTGAATCAGTGCACTGACCGCTTGATAAAAGTAAGGCAAGTCAACCTCGTATGCTTTGCACTTTAACAAGATAAGATGATTACTCTATTAATAGACCCTTTGCAAATCAAGGCTATTACGCAGGTTTTATTTACCACCTAGATAATAAAACCATTTATATTCTAAAAAATAATGACTTGATTCAGATTTTTATTCTAAAAATACTCTTTTTGGTGTAGCTTAATAAAGTAAATTCAGCAATATAACAGGTAGAGCAATGCAAAATATCGGGATGTCGTCAAAACTCGATAATGTCTGCTATGACATTAGAGGACCTGTACTCAAACATGCTAAACGTATGGAAGAGGAAGGGCATAAAATACTAAAACTGAATATCGGGAATCCCGCCCCATTTGGTTTTGACGCCCCGGACGAAATCTTGGTCGACGTCATCCGTAATTTTCCAACCTCACAAGGATATGTTGACTCAAAAGGCATTTACTCTGCGCGTAAAGCTGTCGTTCAACACTATCAACGTAAAGGGATACGTTCGTTAGATGTAGAAGATGTTTATGTCGGTAATGGCGTTTCTGAGTTGATCGTCATGGCGATGCAAGCCCTACTCAATAACGGCGACGAAATGCTGGTCCCTGCTCCTGACTACCCTCTGTGGACCGCTTCGGTCGCGTTATCTGGGGGCAATGCGGTGCATTACATGTGTGATGAAGAATCGGATTGGTATCCTGATCTTGATGACATTAAAAAGAAGATTACTCCAAACACACGTGGCATTGTCTTAATCAACCCGAATAACCCCACAGGCGCAGTATACAGCCGAGACTTCTTATTGGACGTCATCGAAATTGCTCGTCAGCATAACTTGATCATTTTTGCCGACGAAATCTACGATAAAATTCTCTACGATGGCGCTACCCACACACCACTTGCGTCATTGACTGAAGATGTGTTGGTCATGACCTTTAACGGTCTATCAAAAGCCTACCGTGTTTGCGGCTTTCGCAGCGGATGGATGTTCTTAACTGGGCCAAAACATCTGGCACAAAAGTACATTGCGGGGCTCGATATTTTGGCGTCAATGCGTCTTTGTGCCAATGTGCCCATGCAGCATGCGATTCAAACCGCCCTTGGAGGGTATCAAAGCATCAATGAATTAATTCTGCCGGGCGGTCGTCTGTTAGAACAGCGTGACAAAGCATGGGAAATGATTAATCAGATCCCGGGCGTCTCCTGTGTTAAACCCAAAGGGGCGATGTATCTATTCCCAAAAATTGATACCAAGAAATACAACATTGTTGATGACCAAAAGATGGTATTCGACTTCTTAGTTCAGGAGAAAGTGCTGTTGGTGCAAGGTACAGGCTTTAACTGGCCCAAACCGGATCACTTCCGCATCGTCACCTTGCCGCACGTCGAAGATCTTGAAGTCGCGATAAGCCGCTTTGAGCGCTTTTTAGCGACTTATCGTCAGTAACTTAACGTGTTAGGCTAAATGGGCGCATCTTGGTTATAACCTGATGCGCCCATTTTCGTTTAGAACAAAATGACCATTGATGCCGAAACGGCTGTTGTCACTATGATGCATTCAATTTCAAGGACGCCGATTATCATGAAAGAAAGTCATTTTTTTGCTCACCTTGCCCGTATGAAACTGATTCAACGCTGGCCCTTGATGCGCTCAATTTCCAAAGAAAATGTCTCAGAACACAGTTTGCAGGTCGCTTTTGTTGCCCATGCACTGGCGCTGATTAAGAACAAAAAGTTTAACGGTGAACTCAACCCTGAGCGCATTGCTATTTTGGCGATGTACCATGATAGCAGCGAAGTACTGACCGGCGATCTGCCGACGCCTGTGAAATACTATAATCCCGACATCGCCAAAGAATACAAAAAGATTGAAGCGGCAGCCGAGCACAAATTGCTCTCAATGTTGCCTCAAGAGTTTCAAGATGACTTTGCGCCGTTTTTAATCGCGAAGCAAGCTGACCCTCAGGACGCAGACATCGTCAAACAAGCCGACACCATATGTGCGTATTTGAAATGTTTAGAAGAACTGAGCGCGGGCAATCATGAATATGCTCTAGCGAAAAAGCGCTTGGATGTAACATTAAAAGAGCGTTGGAGTGATGAGATGGATTACTTTCTCAATACCTTTGCCCCAAGCTTTGAGTTATCACTTGATGAGATCAGTTAAGCATTGAGCCCATCACATAAGGAGAATTGAGTGACGTTCGAGATTAACCCTTTATGGCAATCACGCCACGATGATGAACATAAAATTCGCCGCGATGATCACCGTAGTCCTTATCACCGTGACCGAGCGCGTATTCTGCACTCGGCTGCCTTTCGTCGCCTGCAATCGAAAACTCAAGTCCATGGGGCTGCAGATAGCGACTTTCACCGAACTCGTTTAACCCACTCTCTCGAGGCATCACAACTTGGCACCGGGATTGTGGCTCAAATAAAGAAGAAGCAGCCAGAGTTTCGTACGTTGCTGCCAAGCGATAGCTTGATTGATTCTTTGTGTTTGGCCCACGATATTGGGCATCCGCCTTATGGTCACGGGGGAGAAATCGCCCTCAACTATATGATGCGCGAACATGGCGGTTTTGAAGGTAATGCGCAGACTTTTCGCATCGTCACGTTGCTTGAGCCCTATACTGAACATCACGGTATGAATCTAACTCGGCGCTCACTGCTTGGGTTAATCAAATACCCCGCGCTACTGAGTCAAACCCGCGCTGAAATTCAACCTCAAGCCCTCGCTCACCAACGCCATTTAAACCCGCAGCAATGGGCCCCAGCGAAAGGTTTGTATGATATTGATAGGCAAGTATTTGACTGGGTTCTCGAACCTTTAACTGATGGCGATAAACAGCGCATCAGCGAGCTGCTCCCCAACCCACTGGCCTCAACGGCTCATAGTAGCACTCGGTTTAAATCACTCGACTGCTCAATCATGGAATTAGCGGATGATATTGCTTATGGCGTACATGATTTGGAAGACGCAATAGTTATGGGCCTCGTTAACCGTGGGCAATGGCAAGAGCACGGCGCGGCTAAGTTAGTCGATATCGGAGCCCCATGGTTTGAACAGCATATCGACTCGATCAGTGACATGTTGTTTTCCGGTAAACATCACCAACGTAAGGATGCCATTGGCGGAATCGTCAATGCCCTATTGACCAGCATTAGCGTAAAACCGGTCGATGCCCCTTTTGATAGTGATTTACTGGCTTTCAACGCATATTTAGAGCCACATATGGCTGACGCCCTCGAAGTGTTCAAACAATTTGTAAGTCAGAAAGTGATTCAAATTCCTGAGATTCAAGTTGTCGAATATCGCGGACAACAAATCATTATGGATTTATTTGACGCGTTAAGCTCTAATGCCGAACGTTTGCTACCAGAACAACCTCGTCTGAAATGGCGAGCAGCGGACAGTGAATCTCAACGCATGCGAATTATCTGCGACTACATCGCTGCCATGACCGACATCCATGCACAGCGCCTCCACCAGCAGTTGTTTAGCGCCGCATAACGTGCCGTTATCATAAGATCTCATCTAACATCTCGGTCAAATTGTGACCGAGATTCGACCTGAATACTCACCTTAATTTTCGATAGAAATAAAGCCTGTGATCTGACCCGTTAATTGTAGACCCCACGACAGCGTCCCTCTGCCCAACCATCAGCTAGAATTATCCTTTTCAAAACAAAGTTTTCAGTGATTATTATTTTTGTAACAGCGTCCTCTTCCGTCTTCCCCTACAGAACGTGACACGCCTAGCTCTTAAGCGTTTTTTAACAGAGTGAAAAATCTTTAATGAAACCTCTCACAATCTGTCAGCCTCCATCCTGATTAGTATTTTTGCGTTAAGCCTTCAGGCTTGAACATAACGATTTCCGTTTGTAGCACATTCAAAACAATAAACTTGATAACAACACGATAAGGAAAATCGACGTGAGACCATTTTATTTATCTGCCACCGCCAAAGCCTTAATCCCTTTGATGACGCCGCTTTTGCTGCTTGGCTGTAATTCCGATACTGATGACAATGAAACACTTCAACCACCAACGACCACTGCCAGCGTAAAGGTGTATTACAAAGCCAATGGTGACATTGCAGCGCGTGACAATGGCAGCGGTGCCTATAATGGCGCCTCCCTTTATGTCTGGAATAATGACAACTGCGCGGCGTATGTCGGTGATGACCCTAATGCTTCAGACTGGTCGACTGGGCTTACGCCTGACGGGATTGACAGTCAATTTGGTGCTTATTGGGAGCTTGAGTACGCCGATGAAGCAACACAATGCATTAATTTCATTCCGAGAATCGATCAAGAAAAGCCACTTGGTGACTACGATGCGCGCCTCGACCTAACTCAAGTAGGCGACGACAATTCGGTCTATACCCAAGAGGGAGTACAAGCCGTCTATCCAGAACTTATCGCCACCAGTGACATTCCCGCCAATACAGCGCGTGTCTATTTCAATACTCCTGATGGTGATGACGCATTTTTCACTCTGCATATTTGGAACAACGAGACCTGCGATAACTTTGCGGACACAGACACCTCATGGCCAGGCATTGCGCCAACGGGACAAAGCGAGACTTACGGTCTGTACTGGGATATTCCGGTCAATGGCACCGATAACTGCGTTAACATGATCGCCACGAATAGCAGTAATGGCGATTATCAAACCGCTGACCTAAAATTTGAATTCGACAACACAACCGCCATCGGCAATATCGGTTTCGTTTTTAAGGGCACTGATAAAGTGTATTACCAACCTCTCGCCCATAAGCCAAGTAACCAAGTGGAACTCTCTGGCGCCAGTGCCATCTTTGCCGATGACAACGTATTGCTGATAAATAGCAAAGACGCGACATCGGTAACCTTATACTATTCACCCGACGCGATGCTGGCGTTTAACCCACAAACCAAACAAGTCGAAAACGCAGATTTTTCCATTCGTTCAACGCAGCAAACCGCAGCCAACTGGCAAACAGAAAAACCTCAGCTTAGTAGTGATTTTATAGGTTTTGATTTTGACTTTGCTAACTCAACCATGAGTTTAAATGATCTCTTGAAAGGCCAACTGATTGCCGTGGCCAGTGATGCCTCGGGGACAATACTGGCCACCGAAGTGCAAACGGCCAGTGCACTCGACGCGTTATATGCAGACGTCGCGACCACGCTCAGCTACGGCGCAATCATCAATGGTGATGACACCACGAGCTTTCGTTTATGGGCACCCACTGCGCAATCGGTAAGTTTAATCCCATTTGATAGCGACAAAAATGCCATGACCCCGATTGCCATGAACTTTGATAGCGCGTCGGGTAGCTGGGTGGTCGAGAATACCGCCTTGGTACATGGAGATTACTACCGTTACCAAGTCACGGTATATCACCCAGCCACTGATAAACTAGAAACCTATCAAGTCACCGACCCTTACTCTCTGAGTCTGTCAATGAACTCGGAATTGAGCCAAGTGGTAGATCTGTCTCGCGCAGAACTTAAACCCGCGAATTGGGATAATGTCAGTGCACCACACAGCCAAGATAATCCAGCCAAAATGGTGATTTACGAAGCGCATATTCGCGATTTTTCGTCACGTGATGAATCTACCGCTCCCGCAGCTCGTGGCAAATACGCCGCCTTTAGCCAAACTGACAGTGTGCCAGTAGAACATCTCAAAGCACTTTCCACCGCTGGTGTGACGCACTTACATCTGTTGCCAGCGTTCGATATCGCCACCATCAATGAAGATCCGGACCAAGTCGCCAATATTGATGCGCCATTTAGCAAGCTGTGTGAACTCAATAGCGATGTCAGCAGTGACAGCGACCTTGGCAATTACTGCTCAAGCGCCGATACGCTGGCAGAGGTATTTGCCAGCCTCAAAGCGCAAGACAGTTCCAGTAACGCGATTATTCAACGCCTTAACGGCTATGTTCGCGATGTCGATGGTTATAACTGGGGTTACGACCCTTACCATTACACGGTACCAGAAGGTTCTTATGCCAGCGATGCCGACAGCATGACGCGAATTCGCGAGTTCCGCCAGATGGTGATGTCCATTAAGCAGGACATCGGCATGAATGTGGTTATGGATGTGGTTTATAACCACACCAATGAAGCGGGCGTGGCAGATAAATCAGTACTTGATCGCATTGTGCCTTGGTACTATCAACGCTTAAATGAAATCTCCGGTGTGGTAGAAAACTCGACCTGCTGTTCGAACACCGCCCCTGAGCATAAAATGTTTGCCAAGTTGATTGATGACTCTATTGCTACCTGGACGCGTGATTACAAAATTGATGCGTTCCGCTGGGACTTAATGGGCCACCATCCACTGACGCAAATTCAACATACTCTCGCGGCAGCTCAAGCCGAAAACCCAAGCGTGTATTTCTACGGTGAAGGCTGGAACTTTGGTGAGGTAGAAAACGACCGTATGTTCGTACAAGCCACTCAAGCGAACCTTGGCGGTACAGGTATTGGTTCCTTCTCTGACCGTTTACGCGATGCCGTACGTGGCGGCGGCCCATTTGATGAAGGTGACACCATCCGTCAAAACCAGGGCTTTGGTAACGGTGCGTATGTGGCCGTCAATGATCTCAATACGCAAAGTGATAGTGTTAAAGCAAGTGCGCTTCATTCCGCCGATCTCGTACGTCTTGGTATGGCTGGTAACCTCAAAGCCTTCCCAATGATAGATAGCACTGATACCCATATTACGGGCCAAGAGCTCGACTATAACGGGCAACCCGCAGGCTATGCTGAGGATGCTTGGGAAATTCAAAACTACGTGTCAAAGCACGATAATCAAACCCTTTGGGATAATAACCAATATAAGATTGGTTACGAGCAATCGATAGAAACTCGTGTTCGTATGCAAGCGGTCTCTTTAGCCACCTCATTACTGGGTCAAGGCGTGCCTTTTATCCACATGGGGAGTGAATTACTCCGTTCTAAATCCATGCAGCGTGACTCTTACGATTCCGGTGATTGGTATAACTATGTCGACTTCACCAAGCAGACCAATAACTGGAATGTCGGCCTTCCTCGAGAAGATAAGGACAGTGCGAACTGGGCACTGATTGAAAATATCCTGACGCAAGCGGGTGAAAACGCCACGCCGCAAGCTGCCGACATTGATGCAATGGATCACTATTTCCAAGAGCTCGTCGCGCTACGCAGTAGCTCAGGTTTGTTCACGCTCGGTTATGGGAGTGACATCATTGAGCGGGTTCAATTTCACAATACCGGCAGTGAGCAAACACCCGGACTTATCGTGATGAGTATTGATAATAGTGCGGCTTTGTACGACGCAAACATTGATGCGGAGCGCGATGGTGTATTGGTGGTACTAAATGCCAGCCCTGACGCTTTGGAGGATTTTGCCGGCTTTGATGCCAGCGATTACCAGCTATCCAGCATTCAAAGCGCTGCCGGCAGTGATTCGATTGCCTACAACGGCGCTCAAGCCAGTGTTTCGGCATCCGGTTTCGTCAATGTTCCCGCGTGGTCTGTGGCCGTGTTTGAAAAACGTCATTCATTAAATTATTAAGTCCACCTAACCGACTCAAGAGGGAAGCATGCGCTTCCCTCTTTTTTGTCAGTAGCTAGGGAGCGATTCACATTGTAGTGAGTGACCAGTCACACATTAGGCCTTACTGAGTAAAGGCTGTGTCAAATTTAACACTCAGGTTAGCCAGTTACAGAACGACATGTTACATTGAATTCGATTTTATAAAACACACCAGACAACTATGAAACACTCAACACTGCTGCTTTCATCGCTGTGCTTACTGTCAGCCTGTAGCTCTGCCAGTAACACCACTGCGCAAGCGCCTCAAACGTTATCTTTATACGCATCGCCTCAATCACAGCAACAACGCGCGTTAGTGTCGTATGCTCGTCAATATCTAGGCACCCGTTATGTGTGGGGAGGTACCTCTCCCAAAGGCTTTGATTGCTCTGGTTATATTCAATATGTCTATCGTCATTTTGATATTGATGTGCCACGAACCACAGCCTCCTACCCAACCATGTTCGATCAAGCGGTGCCGATTACTCAAGCGAAAGTCGGCGATTTAATCGTTTTTACAGGCACTGACCCTAGTACTCGCCGTCCTGGTCACGCGGGCATTATTACCCAAGTAGGCAAAGGCAAACTGCACTTTATTCATAGCTCGTCATCCAAGCGCCACTTTGGCGTCACCGAAACCGATTACTACAACAGTGGCTATCCCAAGCGCTTTCTAAAAGTGGTTCGTATCCAGTCGTGAATTGTCCTTTCATAAAAAACGGAGCCCAATGGCTCCGTTTTTTATCTAACTGACCTTTAGCTCGCAGCCGTCAATACGGCATTGACCTTATCAACCATACGCTGCTTATGTGTTTCATCCACAAAACTGGCTTCAATCGCATTGAGGGTAAACTGCGCTAACTCTTGTTTCGTCATGCTATGAGCATTGGCGACAGCAAGAAAGTTATCCGTCATATAGCCGCCGAAATACGATGGGTCGTCTGAATTGATGGTGACACATAAACCTTGGCGCAAGAGCTCAACAATATTGTGCTCATCCATGGTTTCAAACACCTTAAGCTTAAGATTAGACAATGGACAAACCGTCAGTGGAATGCGTTGCTCGGCTAACTGCTGCACCAGTTGTGGGTCATCAACGCAACGTACGCCATGGTCAATACGTGTGGTTTTCAACAAAGATAAGCTGTTATAAATATTCGACACAGGCCCTTCTTCACCAGCATGAGCCACAGTTAAGAAACCTTCCGCTAATGCTTTTTCAAATACGCGCTGAAACTTCTCTGGCGGATGACCTAGCTCAGAAGAATCCAAACCGACACCAACAATTTTATCTTTATGTGGCAACGCTAATTCAAGTGTTGCAAACGCACTGTCTTCATCCAAATGACGTAAGAAACACATAATAAGTTGACTACTGATCCCCAGTTGCTTCTCACCGTCCTGCAGTGCTTTGTAGATACCATTCACAACCGTGTCAAAAGCGATACCCCGTTCGGTGTGGGTTTGCGGGTCAAAAAAGATTTCGGTATGAATGACATTATCTTGCTGGCAGCGCAGTAAATACGCCCACGTTAGATCATAAAAATCTTGCTCATGAATTAATACATTGGCGCCTTGATAATAGATATCCAAAAACGATTGTAGATTATGGAATTGATACGCCTCTTTCACCGCTTGTGGTGAATCATAAGGTAACGCGATGTGATTACGTTGAGCCAGTTCAAACATCATTTCTGGCTCTAGAGAGCCTTCAATATGAAGGTGAAGTTCAACTTTCGGAAGTTGCTGAATAAAAGAAGTGTGATTCACGCTTGTCTCCTCTCCATGAATGATATTGGACAAGCGCTTTTCTCTACCGCAAAAAGTAACAAACATACAAAGAGAAAAGCGCTGTGCACTTAACTCTTCGTAATCTGGAATTTACGGCTCCAGGTAGAGACCCCCAAACCATATTAATGGGGTTATACGAAGCGTCGGCGAAACCGACAGTGCACATTATAGCCATCTAGTATTAAAAATCGCAAGCCATGTGTTTGATTTGATTATAGTCTGCTCGAAAACAAAACGCGGATAACGAGAGAATAACGTGGCACAGGCTCACAACTCTATTGCTTTAGGTAGTTGTTTTGATATACCCCATCGGGCATGTGAGCAATCTGAAAATCTATCATCTTGCGGAAAGGGGTTAATAACGGCGAAAAATTTCGCTGAGGCTCGAGCAGTGAGAGCAGGTGATATCCCGCCTCAACAGTGGAGAGGCTATTCTCGTTCGGCGCTTTACGAATACGGTACTCACCTTGTAAATGCTCAGGTAAATGTATGCTTGGGAGCGAATGCAAATTGGTCGCTAATTGCCACATTTTGTAGGCTTTTTTCCAAGTACCATCAAGGAGAATCACTCGTTGGCGCCGCCTAGTAAATTGCGTTGAAGGCAGCGCTTCAATACTGACAGAGTCGGGCGCCGGATAGAGCACATAGTGGTCAACATCCGGTTCTCGAAGTAAAGCATTTAACGCCGTATGTTGAGAGAAATCCTCGCCCACCCAGCAACGACATGATGATAAAGACAGCGACAAAATTCGCGCTGTACCCATTGGCCGGTGCTGTTCACTGGTATGTTGAAGGATGACCAATTCCACATTCGATGATAGGCTTTCTATCCACGGACAAATACACGCTTTGCGTGATTTACCACATTCAGAACAATATCGAGACATACTGTGAATCTTTACCTGCTGTTATTCGTCATCAGTTTACTGTGCTTAGGCCTGCAATTCGAGCCTATGCACAGTTTAAGTGTATGGGATAGAAGCGCCATTATCGATGGCCAATGGTGGCGGATACTAACAGGAAACTTCACCCACACCAATTATACCCATCTAGGGATGAATCTCGCCGGTTTATGGATCATCAGTTCGATTTTCTCTCCGTCGAGCAAATCGCTTCTGTTGACACTCGCAGTCTGCTCGATTGCCGTTGGTATCGGTAACTTTGCCAGCGATATGACCTTGTATGTGGGCTTATCAGGAGCGTTACATGGCTTGTTTGCTTATGGCGCGCTCAAGGAAGCCCTTCATGGTCGTCAAAGCAGTTGGTTATTGGTCGCGGGCCTAGTGGGAAAAATTTTATGGGAGCAATTTGTCGGCGCTTCTGAAACCACGAGTGCAATGATTGGCGCGCGGGTGGCGATCGAATCACACCTTGCAGGCACGATTTCTGGTTTATTACTCGGTTATGGCGAGTCCATTGTCTGTCGACAATCTGCAGATAAAAAAAATGCCTGAGTACACTCAGGCATTTTTGCTCATCCAAACTTACACGATGGGACGCTGACCACGGCTAATGAGCTTCAATAGCACGCTATCTGCTGCTTCACCCGCAACACCAGCAAGCTTATTTTTCAGCGTTTTCTTCTCAGCGTAATGAATCGCTAATACGGTTTTCTCTTTACACGCTTCAACCACCAAATCATCAGAGGTTTTAATTTCGTCGACCAAACCGAGCGCTTTCGCTTGTGTACCAAACCAGTGTTCACCCGTAGCCACGTTATCAAGCTCAAGTTGAGGACGGTGTTCCCGAATAAAGTCTTTGAACAGGCCGTGCGTTTCTTCCAGTTCTTGTTTGAATTTATCACGCGCTTTGTCGGTATTTTCACCAAACATGGTTAAAGTGCGTTTAAACTCACCCGCAGTCAGTTGCTCAAATTCAATATCATGCTTTTTCAAAAGCTTGTGGAAGTTTGGCAACTGAGCAATCACGCCAATTGATCCCACAATCGCAAACGGTGCAGAGACAATTTTATCGGCAATACACGCCATCATGTAACCACCGCTTGCTGCGACTTTATCCACAGAAATCGTCAATGGTAAGCCTGCATTTTTTAAGCGATCAAGCTGTGAAGACGCTAAACCATAGCCATGAACCATACCGCCGCCGGACTCTAAACGCAGTAAGACTTCATCCCCATCACGAGCTACCGCCAAAATCGCCGTGACCTCTTCACGCAATGACGCGACTTCTTTAGCGTCAATACTGCCTTTAAAATCTAAGACAAACAGATGTGGGTCACGTCCGGTATCAAGCTCCCCTTCTTTGGCGGCTTTTTTAATCTGCTTACCACGCTGTTTATTTTTATTCTTCTCGTCTTTCTTCTCCGCCTTATGGCGCGCTTTAATAAACGCATCGTCGTGCAAATGATGCTCCATATGCTCAACAGTGTGTTTATGTTGCTCTGTCAAATTGGTGACTTCTAGTTCGCCTTTGGCTGCGCTGTGACGCCCACCGACTGCTTTCACGATAACTAAAATCGCAAGCAGTGCCACTACGACAGTCACAATCTTGGCTAGAAACAAGCCATAATCTAACAAAAATTCCAATGTGTTATCCCCTCATATGCGATTTGCTGTATTGTAACCATCTTGTGACGATGACTTAAAGTAGAACATAACATTAAGGACGAAAACCGTGGATTATTCAGTTTCTGCAGATGCCCTCAAAGAGAAAGTTATTCTGGTGACCGGCGCAGGCGCGGGCATCGGAAAACAAGCGGCGATAGATTATGCCAAACATGGAGCAACGGTGATTTTGCTTGGCCGCACCGTCAAAAAGCTGGAACAAACCTACGACGAGATTATCGCCGCAGGCTATCCACAACCCGCCATTATTCCACTCGATATGCAAGGGGCAACCAAGCAACATTACCTTGATATGGTCGATACCATTGAAGGTCAATTTGGTCGTTTAGATGGCGTATTGCATAACGCTAGCATTCTTGGGGTATTAAGCCCTCTCGATCAGATTGAGGAAGAGGTGTATGACGACGTAATGCAAATTAACGTCAAAGCACAATTTCTCATGACACAAGCACTCCTACCGCTTCTTAAGCAGTCCCCTCAAGGTCGTTTAGTTTTCACCTCTTCAACCGTGGGCCATGTTGGCCGTGCCTTTTGGGGAACGTATGCCATTTCTAAGTTTGCCACTGAAGGAATGATGCAGGTGCTTGCAGATGAGCTAAGCGACACAGAGATTCGCGTCAATGCCATCAACCCAGGTGGAACACGAACCAGTATGCGTGCTTCAGCCTTTCCCGCCGAAGACCCTAACAGCTTGAAAACACCAGAAGATATCATTCCGCTTTACACCTATTTAATGGCACCAGAGAGTCAAAACGTGCATGGCCAGTGCATTGATGCGCAGCCGAAAAAATAACTCTAACCAATTATTTAAAAATCAACGCCTTGCTCAATGAGTAAGGCGTTTTTCATTTCAGCCCTGATGATAGCACTTGCGACGAGATTACGATTGATTATACTGTATATAAATACAGTATTTTTGAGTATTGACTATGCACGAACTCGTTGAACACTTAAAGCATAAACAATGGTTATGGCAGGGCTCAAACACGCCAGTTGAACACCAATTTGTCTCAACGGGGTTTGACATTCTCGATAGCCAATTAAGCGGCGGCTTTCCTACCTGTGGTGTGGTCGAGATTCAATCCATCTCCGGAATTGGCGAGCTGAGGCTACTATTGCCACAGATTCGCTCACAATTATGCGAACAATCACGGTTAATTGTATTTATTCAACCGCCGGGTATGTTGTCCTCCCAACAGCTCGCGGCAGAAGGCATCGATGCCGATCGACTGCTGATCATACAACCACAGACTGAACAACATGCATTATGGGCCGCCGAGCAATGTGCAAAAAGTGGCGCGTGCAGCCACCTCTTCTTGTGGCCTCAACAGTTAGAAATACACCAAGCCCGGCGCTTACAAGTTGCTAGTGAAACCGGGCAGTGTTTGCAATTTGTTTTTCGCAATCAGCAAGCGCATTCACTCTCACTACCGGTTAATTTGAGTTTGGCTCTCTCGCCGACAGAGTATGGGATCAGCGTTCGTATCAACAAACGTAAAGGGGGCTGGCAACATGGTCAATTTGATATCGATATGCGGAGTTATTGGCCTGATCTTGCGGTAAAAGAGCGCCAATCTGTTGTTGTCCCCTTTCCTTTTCAACGTCAGGGATAATTATGGCATTGTGGCTCTATTTGCATTTTCCCAACTTACAGTTAGACAAACTGTTTTGCGACCACCAGCAAACGCCTTTAGCCGTTGTTGACCCACAGACCCATCGCTTAGTGCAAATCAATCAAGCGGCGAAGCAACAAGGGCTAACACCAGGCGCAGGCCTTGGTAGCGCAGCCGCGATCTGTCATGAGTTGCAAGTTCACCCTTATGACCCCGAGATCGAAGAACACGCATTGCTTGAAATCGCACAGTGGCTATATAACGTCACATCCGATATCAGTTTATTTCCGCCGCAAGGCCTGCTGCTGAACGTCACCAATATGTTATCTCTTTATGGTGGGCTCACCTCTTATTGGCAAACCATTGAACGTCACCTTCAGCACTTACAGCTTGGCTATCAATATTCGACTGGATTTTCACCTTTAGCGGCGATCATGCTGGCTAAATCGAATAAAAACCACATAACGGATGACAAAAGCCAGCTATTGCATTGGATTCAACAGCACCCACTCATCGCATCAGAGCTGGCAGAGAAACACATAGAATCGTTACAACGCATCGGTATTGAAACCATTCAACAGTTGCTTGCCCTACCGATGCCCGAACTGGCAAGACGTTTTGATATTGATTTAGTTAATTATGTCGGTCGACTTCTGGGTCAATTTAAACACCCGGTGGAGTATTATCACCCACCGCAATCCTTTAGCCGCCATTTGATTTTACTGTTTGATATCGAAAACATTCAATGGTTAGAAAAGCCCTTATCACGCCTACTTCATCAACTTGAAGCCTTTTTAAAACTGCGTGATCAAGTCGCTTATGAGCTACAACTTACGCTACACCAACGGGATAACACCACCAGCCAGGTTTACTTTACGTCTGCAAGCGGAGATTACTTAGCCAGTGCTTGGCTACGTCTGTGTCAACTCACGATGGAATCACTCATACTGGATGCCCCCGTTCAAGAGCTTACGCTTAGCGTACTGAGAGCAGCAGAGCGAGATAGCCTAGATACCGACCTTTTTGCAGGTCAGCAAGGGCGGCAAACATCCCTAGAGCTAATTAGTGCTCTGCAAGCCAAACTCGGACGCCAACGCGTGCAAAAGGTTCTCTACACCGATGATCCTCGCCCTGAGCATACCCATCGGCTATGTGAACCGACGCAAAAAATGCCATCAATAGAGAAACACACCGCTTTGCGTCCTTGTTTTATCTACGACACCCCACGCCCATTACACAACAAAGTTCGCTTAATACATGGCCCAGAGCGACTGCTCACAGGTTGGTGGGATAATGATGAAATCACTCGAGACTATTTTATTGCTCGTAGTGATCAAGGTCAGTGGCTATGGGTATTCAGAACACCACAACAGCAGTGGTTTGTTCATGGACAATTTAGTTAAGAGTGCGGTATGAAATACGCTGAACTGTTTTGTCAAAGTAACTTTTCGTTTCTCACCGGGGCCTCTCACGCTGAAGAACTGATTCTTCAAGCTGACTTTTTACGTTATCACTCTCTCGCAATTACAGATGAATGTTCGGTCGCCGGAGTGGTTAGAGCTTATAGCGCTATCAAGGATCACAATCTCAGCACGCAACTGATTATTGGTAGCTACTTTAAACTCAACCCAGAGTGTCAATTCATCATGCTATGCCCTAACCAAGCCGCTTATGCCGAATTGTGCCGTATGATCACCAACGCTCGGCGCCGCTCAGAAAAAGGCCATTACCAACTTTCTGAATGGGATATTATGTCCCTCAAACAAAGTCTGATCCTATGGTTACCATGTGGCCATTCTCAAGATCACTATTGGGGAGAATGGCTGCTAAAACACCACAAACAGCGCTTGTGGCTAGGGCTTCAACGTCACCTCACCGCAGGCGAGCATCGCTATATCGAGCATTGTAAGATGCTATCTACACAGCTGAGTATACCGATCACCGCATGCGGCGGTGTCTTAATGCATACCGCAACTCGTTTACCTTTACAGCATACCTTAACCGCCATTAAACATGGGCAGGCCATCGAACAGTTAGGCTCTAAACTTCTCTCCAACACTGAGCGCTCACTGCGTAGTCAAAAGAAGTTAAAAACGCTTTTTGAAAGGCAATGGTTAACAGAAAGTGTGCGCATAGCCGAACGTTGCCAGTTCTCCCTTAAAGAGTTGCACTATGAATACCCAAGTGAGCTATTACCTAAAGGGGAAACACCGATGAGTTATCTGCGCACACTCGTCGAGCAAGGCAAGCAATTACGCTTTCCCGAAGGGATACCAGCTCATATCGACGAAACTATCCATGCCGAGCTGGCTCTGATTGAAGATCTCGATTACGCATTTTATTTTCTCACGATTCACGACATCGTTATGTTTGCGAAACAGCAGGGAATCCTTTATCAGGGCCGAGGCTCTGCAGCGAACTCAATTGTTTGCTACTGCCTAGAAATCACCTCCGTTGATCCCAGACAAATTACCGTTTTGTTTGAGCGGTTTATTAGCCGCGAACGAGCGGAACCACCAGATATTGACGTCGACTTTGAGCATGAACGTCGCGAAGAAGTCATTCAGTATATTTATCAAAAATATGGTCGTGAACGAGCAGCCCTCGCTGCTACCGTGATTTCTTATCGATTTAAAAGCGCAGTTCGTGATGTGGGCAAAGCGTTAGGCATTGAAGAAACACAGCTCGATTACTTTATTAAAAACGTCAATCGCCGCGATAAAGGCTCCGGCTGGCAAGGACAAATTGTTGAACTCGGTCTACAGCCTGACTCACTCAAAGGCCAACAATTTATTACTTTGGTTAATGAAATATTGGGCTTTCCTCGCCACCTTTCTCAACATGTTGGAGGTTTTGTCATCTCTTCTGGCCCGCTGTATGAACTGGTTCCGGTAGAGAACGCTGCCATGGTCGATCGCACTGTGATTCAATGGGATAAAGACGATCTTGAAAGCCTAGGACTATTAAAAGTCGATGTCTTAGCGCTCGGCATGCTGACGGCGATACGTAAATGCTTTGAGATCATTGAACATCATCACCAACGCCGTTTGTCGATTGCAGATATTACACGCCTACAAGACGATCAAGAGGTCTATCAAATGATTCAAAACGCCGATACGGTTGGCGTTTTTCAGATTGAGTCACGGGCACAAATGAGCATGCTGCCAAGGTTGAGACCTGCCAAATATTATGATTTGGTGATTCAAATAGCCATTGTCCGCCCAGGTCCAATTCAAGGGGATATGGTGCATCCATTCTTAAAACGGCGTAGTGGTGAGGAACAAGAAACCTATCCATCTCCAGAAGTCGAAGCGGTGTTAGGCCGTACAATGGGGGTCCCGATTTTTCAGGAGCAAGTGATCAAGCTTGCCATGGTTGCCGCCGGGTTTAGCGGCGGCGAGGCTGATCAACTACGCCGCGCAATGGCGTCATGGAAAAAAACCGGGCAATTAGGAAAATTCAAACACAAACTGATTGATGGCATGAAAGCACGCGGCTACGAACAAGCCTTTGCTGAACGCTTGTATGATCAAATTTGTGGATTTGGTGAGTATGGTTTCCCTGAAAGTCACTCGGCGTCTTTTGCCGTACTCGCTTATTGTTCAGCATGGCTGAAATACCACTATCCTCATGCTTTTTATACGTCGCTGCTCAACAGCTTGCCCATGGGATTCTACAGTGCCTCACAGCTTCTCCAAGACGCAAAACGCCACGGACTGACGGTTCTTGACGTCTGTGTTAATCATTCCGGTTATGATCATCACGTCGTACAGCATCACAACCTCTGGGCAATCCGTCTTGGGCTACGGCTTGTCAAAGGATTCTCGTTTGATGCCGCCAACCGGCTATTAAAGGCGAGACCTCAGCCGGGCTTTCAGTCGATTAATCAGTTAAAAAACATAGGCCTCAGTCGTCAGGAGTTAGAGAAACTAGCTTCAGCCAACGCCATGCGTGCTCTAACTCACAACCGATTTCAAACTCGTTGGGCGATGATGGACTCGCTCAATGAGCTGCCTCTTTTTCAAAAGCAACATGAAGAAATCCCTGTTTTAGCTCATCAACCTTCAGCCATGCATAATTTAATTGAGGATTACGCAGCGACAGGCCTCTCTCTGGAGTTTCATCCGATTACGCTGCTTGACCAAGCTGGCATGCTCAGCCCTTTTACTCGTCAGCAAGCATTGGGCGAGAAGCCCCACCGCAGCTTAGTGACCATTGTTGGCGTTGTAACAGGGCGCCAATCACCAGGCAGCGCAGCAGGTGTGACATTTCTGACCTTAGAAGATGATACAGGCAACATCAATGTGGTGGTATGGAGTGCGACGGCCAGAGCGCAAAAGCACGCCTTTCTGACCGCAAAAGTGTTAATGGTCAAAGGCATTCTAGAAAAAGAAGGGGATGTGATTCATATTATCGCTGGGCGACTTATCGATTTAACGGATAAACTGCAGGGATTACAAGCCCGCTCTCGAGACTTTCATTAACCCGTCCAGAAACCAAAAAAGCCAGCAATATGCTGGCTTTTAACGATCATAACCTCAACGATTACGCTTTACCTAACACCTGACGTAAACGCTCTTGAGCGACCTCCACCAGCAAATCTGGCTGGAATTTGGAAATAAACCGGTCACAACCCACTTTTTTCACCATGGCTTCGTTGAAGCTGCCGCTAAGGGATGTATTAAGAGTAATATGCAGATCCTTCATCCGAGCATCATTGCGAATTTCGTGCGTCAATTTGTAGCCGTCCATTTCTGGCATTTCCGCATCGGTGATCACTTGCAGTAGCTCTTTGTTGACATCTTTTCCTTGGTCACACCAAGTTTTTAACAGTGTCAGTGCTTCTAACCCATCACGACATTCAATAATCTCTAAACCAAGCTGAGAGAGAGTACCTCGAACTTGACCACGTGCTGTTGAAGAGTCATCCACAATTAAGACTTTTCGCCCGTGCATTTCATCAAGTAACTGTTCATCCAGCACTTCTTTTGAAATCGACACATCGTAATGAACGATTTCAGCCAGCACTTTTTCGACATCAATGATCTCAACAATCTCTTTCTTATCACCCTCTTTGACCTGAGTGATCGCCGTGAGATAGTTTGCACGACCAGCGGTTTTCGGCGGCGGCTGAATTTCTGTCCACGCGGTATTGACGATATTGCGTACCTGTCCAACCAAAAAGCCCTGCACAGTGCGGTTATACTCGGTGATAATCAGATTGTGTTCCTGATTTTCTAGACGTGAAGGCGGAAAACCAATCGCGCCACGCAAATCAATGACAGGCACAGATTGACCACGCAAAGAAGCCACACCACATATGTGATGATGTGAGCCTGGCAATTTGGTCATTGGAGGAACTTTAATCACCTCTCTGACCTTAAACACGTTAATCGCAAATAATTGCCGACTGTTCAAACCAAATAACAACAGCTCCAGTCGGTTCTCACCCACTAGGTTGGTTCTTTGGTCAACCGTATTTAAGACTCCGGACATAAACTTCTCAACTCTTCATGGTGGAACTAAAACCGATAATCAAGTGCGTGCACCTTATTATCGCGAGACAAACGCTAGGCAATACCAGTAGAAATAACGCTAGGCTATCTACTCTGCCCGCCTCTTTATCGGCAGACAACCAAAAGGATTAACTTTTAGGCACAGTATTACACAATTGGTTTAGTTTTATGATTATAACTTGAAAAAGATAAATAAGGAGAGAAAACACAAGAGATGAAGCGCTTTACTAGCCTTCAATGACTTTCATCAACAGTTGACCATCATAGAGCGCCTGTTTAATTAACGCCGCCCCCGTCATGGTTGCCTGCTTATAAAATCGCGATTCTACCAGCTCAAGATCTTGGTGGTAAACCGGGAGACTCTGCGTCTCAATACAGCGCTGAATTGCCGGATAGAGAATATTTTTGGCTTGGTTAATCACACCGCCAATCAGAATTTTTTCAGGATTAAATAGGTTAATCACAATGGCGATTGCCGAACCTAAATAGTGACCAAGTTTCTCTATCACATCAATGGCAAGCGGATCGCCATTGATCGCCGCGTCACAAATATCTTCGACCGAAATCTCTTCAACCTCGGCCAAAATCGAACTTTCACCATTTGCAATCCGTTCGCTCACTTCATCGCGAATCGCCTGAGAACTGGCCACGGTTTCTAAACAGCCACGGTTGCCGCAATGGCAGGGCTTTCCGTTAGGATCGATTTGGATATGACCAAGCTCGCCAATATTTCCGTGCCGACCTTGCAACACGCGACCATCAAGCACAATCCCCGCGCCCAAACCATGGTGAATCGAAATCAGGATCGAATTATCGTTGTCTTGTGAGTGACCAAATAACTTTTCCGCTAACGCCCACGCTCGAGTGTCGTTGGCGATAAATACAGGCAAGCCTGTTGCTTGAAAAATTTCGGCCCCGAGTGCGAGATTATGCACGTTATAGTGTGGCATCTGCAGCACGACGCCCTGCTCTGAGTTAACCAACCCCGGTAACGTGATGGCAATACTGGTAACGCGATCAAGCTGATCGGCGTAAGTTTGGAAAAACTCGTCAATCTCATGCAGTAATCGAGCAAGCACATCTTCTTGATCAATTTCGTGAATATCGATTTTGGTGTCGATCAGCACATCGCCCCCCAGCTCATGCAAAGCAAGAGTCAGGTAACCACGACCAAGACGCATGGAAAGAAACTGCCAGCCCTCGTTATTCACCTTTAGACCAACGGCCGGACGACCACGAGTTAACGCTTCTTGAACACTGGTTTCATGGATGAGGTGAGCGTCGATGAGTTCGCGAGTGATTTTGGTAATACTGGCTGGCGCAAGTTCACTCAGCTTTGACAAGTCAATGCGAGATATCGGTCCTTTTTGATCGATCAATTTATATACACGGCCAGCGTTGACCTGCTTTATATGGTCAATATGACCAGGTTGAGCCATGTACATACTACACTCCAAAAAACGACACTCAGCAATTTTTTTACTTTGCGAACTAATTGTGAAGCGATTTGATAAATTGCCGTGACAAGCATCACGCATAAATATTCAGTATTGAGCGTTACGTCAAATCTCGGCAAAAAACAACAAGATAGTAATATTGAAATAGAATTCCATTTTTCTTGATACGGCTCTGAAGTTTATACGTTAGGCTGCAGCAATTTCATCCTGAGTGCATATACTTACTAAACATTTCTAACAAGGATCTTGCTATGATTTCTGCTTTAAGAAAAACCAAGATAGTCACAACCCTTGGCCCCTCAACAGACGGCGAAGGGATATTGGAGTCGATGATTGTCGCCGGCGCCAATGTAGTGAGAATGAACTTCTCTCACGGCAGCGCCGATGACCACCGACAGCGCGTTATTCAAGTCAGAAACATCGCAGCGCGCCTTGGCACTCATGTCGCTATTCTTGGCGATCTTCAAGGCCCGAAAATTCGCATCTCAACCTTTTGCGATGGCAAAATCCTTCTGGGCGTTGGCGACAAATTTACGCTAGATAGCGAATTACCTCCCGGAGATGGACACCAAGAAGCGGTTGGCCTTGATTATAAAAACTTGCCCAATGACGTGAGTGCAGGCGACATCTTACTGCTTGATGATGGACGAGTGCAGCTTAAAGTCACTCAAGTCGACGGATGTAAAGTTCATACCCATGTGATGGTTGGCGGGTATCTGTCAAACAACAAAGGCATCAACAAGAAAGGCGGCGGCCTTTCAGCGGATGCGTTAACAGAAAAAGACAAAAGCGATATTCTGCTCGCTGCCGAGCTCAAAGTCGAATATCTTGCCGTCTCATTTCCTCGTAATGGCGCTGACATGCTCTATGCTCGTCGATTAGCACGAGACGCCGGGCTCGACACCAAATTGGTCGCTAAAGTTGAACGAGCCGAAACCGTCGCCAATCAAGAAAATATCGACGATATCATTCGCGCGTCTGATGCGATCATGGTGGCACGTGGTGACTTAGGGGTTGAAATTGGCGACCCAGAATTAATTGGTGTCCAGAAAAAGCTTATCCGTCGTTCAAAAGAGCTCAACCGCATCGTTATCACGGCGACGCAAATGATGGAATCCATGATGGAAAATCCGATGCCTACTCGCGCTGAAGTAATGGACGTGGCAAACGCCGTACTCGATGGCACTGACGCCGTTATGCTCTCTGGAGAAACTGCCGCGGGTAAATACCCCGTTGAGACCGTGCGTTACATGGCCGACGTATGTGTCGGCGCAGAAAAAACCATGGAGTATGATCAACAGACCTATCGTATTAATACCATATTTGCGACCGCAGAAGAGACAACCTCGATGGCCACCATTTATGCCGCAAACCACATGGAAGGCATAAAGGCGATCATCAACCTCACCGAATCAGGACGCACAGCAGTAATGACCTCGCGCTTGAATTCATTTTTACCGATTTTCGCACTCTCCAAGAATGACACGGCGCTCAATCGCTGCGCTCTATATCGTGGCGTGACGCCTATTTTCTTCGATAGTAAAAACGAAAATGGTATTGAAGTCGCTAATGCGGCGATAAATACCTTAGAGAAGCTGAAGCTGCTGCAATATGGCGATATGGTGATCATCACCCAAGGCGATATCATGGATGTCGAAGGTAGTACCAATTGCATGCGTATTTTACCGGTTGGAGGCGGTAGTGACATTTAGTTCTGACGATAAAAAAGGCCACATAAGTGGCCTTTTTTGACATGGACTGAGATTATGATTTCACACTTAAATACGTATCCACAAATTGGTATCCCGCGTTTAAGCCTAATTCATAATCATGGATTAAATCATCAGGCTTACTCAACAGTGACGTTGATTTTAGTGGCTCTGCTGGGCGAATTTGCACGATAAAACAATCGTCTGGTGGCTCACGTAAAAATTCTTCAGTAAGCGAATAGGTTTGATAATGAACCATCAACATATCTGCGAGCCCGGCATCAAACTTATCGCCAAGTAGATGGCTCATTCGATAGATATCATCAGCGCCAAATAACCATCGGCCACCATTCATAGGTTCAATCAAACCTTGGCTCTTCTTCTGCTCTTTTGAACGCTCAATTTGCTGAAAGAAAAAGTTATTCCAATCTGATTTCCACTTACTAAAGCGCTGCTGCCAATGCCCTTGAATAGAAGAAAAGGATTCTCTAAACCATTCAAGTTCTCGAAAACGCTCGACTTCGGTCGTTTCTAATGAAGCAAGTTGCTTCTCTTGCCCCAGCGTTTCACTTTCAGTACGTATCGCAACGATTAAACGGGCGTTTTGTCGCCAAGCCTCTTGAACGGGAATCGACGCTGAAACGCCGCCATCCACATACAGCTTACCGTCAACCTCCACCGGTTGATGATACAAGCGAGGAATAGCACAAGATGCAATTAATGCTTTAAACCAATTGTCACCGAGCATCGGCAAATACGCATCAAGCATTGTCGCACTGTCCGTCACAGCCGCCATTGCACGACGCTTTCCAAGTACACGGCGTCCCATATCAATATCGAGTTTATAGGGATACTCACAAATCTTATTCAAGGCCCAATCTAAATCGAGGTACTGCTTTCGACGGATATAACTGAACAGATGAAAAAACTGAGGGTCAGTGGTCAATTCAGTGATAAAAGAGCGAGCTAACCCACTTTGACGACAAAGAAATGCACAGAGGTTAAGAGCACCAGCGGAAGTGCCATAAAACTCGTCAAAGGGGTCAAAGTTAGAAAGAAGAAAAGCATCCAGCACACCGGCAGTAAAAATACCACGCTGGCCGCCACCTTGAGCGACTAAAGCATTTTTTCCACCAGTGTATTTTTGAAATTTGTCGATATCTAACGTGGTAGCAGTGTGAGTAATAACACCACTATTGTTCATTTTGCTACCACCATGCTTAGGAGCCGATGGCAGTTAAACCAAAACCAAAAATAACCAGATAGGCAACGGCGACGATTGCTAAAGCAAACTTTAGATTATTTTGCATAAATACCTCCAATCAGATGTAACAAAGTAATAACAGACTCGAAAACATTGTTCAATTTATACTTTGATTACCCGTATAAGTCTGGAGTAATCATCACAGATTATGAGGATAAATAATGAACTTCAAGCACCTAGTATGAAACGAAAGAACTAATAATCCGCCTGTCATTTTACAGAATGAAATGTTTGAAAAATAAACAACTTTACATTTCAATATACTAGTATGCAGAGATTAATCAGTGTTTGTCTCTTACTTTTATCTAATAAATATATCTCTAGTAATAAAAGAATAGATAAAACCATAAACTACAAACATCAAAAATATCAGTTCAATTATCCATATGACGGCTAAAAATCAACACACTACCCTTCAAAGTCATGATGTTATCCATTTTAGATTCTATTGCTTTCAAAGTGATTAATCGGTAGTCTTCCCGCTTATGCGTAGCTGAATATTTCAGTATTCGCAGACACACATTGCACAATTAAGAATAAAATTCTGAGTTTTCATTAATCAATCAAAATAATAAACCACATACTGCTCATTAATTAGAAGATATAGCACTTGGGTGCTATCTAGCTAAGCTAAGAAATTGATGGATCTTAGCGAGCATTAAAGGTCACGATGATTAAAGAAGCTTCATACCTCAGGGAGTTGTAAGGAGTTAACAATGAAGCGAGAACAATGGGGATCCCGTGCTGGATTTATCCTAGCTGCCGTAGGATCTGCAATTGGTTTAGGAAACATTTGGCGTTTCCCATATATGGCCTATGAAAATGGGGGCGGAGCGTTCTTCATCCCTTATCTATTTGCCATGATCACAGCCGGCATACCTTTTATGATTCTTGAGTTTAGCATGGGCCAAAAGTACCGTGGCTCAGCACCAAAAACTCTTAGTCGAATCCACCAAAAATTTGAATGGCTTGGCTGGTTCCAGGTTGGCATTGCTGCGATTATTGCCGTCTACTATGTTGCTGTTATCGGCTGGGCAATTTCGTATTTTTCGATGTCATTTACTCAAGATTGGGGAACCGATACTAACGGATTCTTCTTTAGCGAGTATTTAAAACTCGGTGATAACTCACCAACCAACCTTGGTGACATTCAATGGAAAATTGCCGGCACCATGTTGATTGCTTGGGCGATCACCTATCTTGCGATCGTTGGTGGTGTAAAAGCAGGCATTGAGCGTGCCTCAAAAGTCATGATGCCTGTGCTATTTGTTATGGTAATCCTGCTGATTGCACGCATGGCCTTTTTGCCAGGAGCATTGGATGGCGTCAACTACATGTTCGAACCTGATTTCAGCAAAATCTGGGACGTTAAAGTGTGGGCTGCAGCTTATGGGCAAATTTTCTTCACCCTGAGTATTGGCTTTGCCATCATGCTCGCATACTCAAGCTACTTGCCAGAGAAATCAGACATCACCAACAACGCATTTATGACCGTGTTGCTAAACTGTGGTTTCTCTATCCTTTCAGGCATTATGATCTTCTCTGTCTTGGGTTATATGGCTCAAGAACAAGGTAAAGAACTGACAGACGTCGTTTCTGCTGGTGTTGGCTTGGCCTTCGTTACGCTACCTGCAGCAATCAACTTGCTACCTGCGCCGTACATCCTTGGTCCACTGTTCTTCTTTGCACTTGTCGTTGCGGGTTTGAGCTCCCATATTTCTATTATGGAAGCGGTCACATCGGCAGTCATCGATAAGACAAAGTGGAGCCGTAAGAAAGCCGCGAATATCGTGATTGGTGTTGGCTTTGTTATTTCCATGGCGTTTGCCACTAACGGCGGATTATTGCTGCTCGACCTTGTTGACCACTTTGCAAATAACATTGGCATCGTGGCTGGCGGATTGATTGAAATTCTACTTATGGCATGGCTACTGCGTAAAATCCCTGAAGTCCGTGAATACGTAAACGCGATTTCAGACTTTCGTGTGAGCTACTGGTTTGATGTATGCCTTCTTGTGGTAACACCAATCATTCTTGCTGTGATTCTATCGACTAAAGTCCATACTCTGCTTACTGAAGGCTACGGTGGCTATGACCTTACCCTCGGTTGGGCCATCATCGCTATCTTGTTCGTCGGTAGTGTTCTAGTCAATGTAACGAGTCGTAAGGAGTACTAACGATGACAACAAGCGCAATCATTATGATGATTATCGGACTTGGTATTACTTGGGGCGGCGCTGCAGTTTGTATTCGCCGTGCAATGAAAAAGTAATACAAGGCTTATCATTACCTAGCAAAAAGCCGACCTTAAAGGTCGGCTTTTTATTTGAATAAAAAATAGTGAAAAGAAAATTAGAAGCGATACTTGATACCCGCAGCAGCGCCAATTTGCAGTTCGACATCACTATGTAGGTCCAACTCAGGCTGCACTTGACCGTACACTTCCCAGTTATGCGGTAAGCTCCAGTTGATGCCGATAGGAAGACGAGCACCGAAGTCATCATCCCATTCAGCCCAAGCACCACCACCCACATACCAGGTCAGTGGGTATTGAGTGTCTAAATCGCCTTGAGCGAAGAGATAGTCAAAAGCGACACCGTCATTACCCACAATGAACCGCATGGTTCTATTGAGCTCTACAACCGCGCTTAGCTGCTGATCTACAGCGAGGCCCACAGCAAGTGATGAATCTTGAGTCTGCGCTTGGGTCGCCACAGAGAATGAACTAAAGCATGCGAATAAAATCCCTGCACTTTTTAAACTTCTCATTTTGCTCCTTACCTTTTTTATTACTCAATAATCGAAACCACTAAACTCTAAAACTCATTGACGCGATTAATGTCAGTCTTATGTAAGTAACCGATAAAAACATCATGAAATCACCAGACATAAAAAAGCCGACGTATTATTACGTCGGCTTTTATTCATTTAGTGCTGGTTTCTCGAGCGTTTAGTTTAGCGTTACTGTCGCTTGCATTTTCTTGTCATGGTATGGCAAACGAGAAAATGTGTAGTACTGCGCTGCGCTATACGCGGGATAAATACCTAAAGTACAAATGCTCAAACAAATTTTGTAGAACTCTCGTGTTAAATAGGTATTGATCGTTACGGGTTGGGTTTCGTCTTCTAGAGCCACGACTTTTAAACGTAAGAAATAACGCGCTAAAGAGTTGCTAAGGAATCGATAACACACCCAATGATAACCAACATAAATGCCAATAAAGAGCATCAAAATAAAAACGTATAGCGCTAAAAGTAATGGCAGCGCCGCTGGGTCGTTTAAATTGAGGGATTCAACTAAGCCCCCACTTTTAACGCCGACGCTCATGATAGCCATCACGGCGCCGACCAGCACTTGGGTAAACATTTTGGCTATCGATAAGTCGATAACAAATGCTCCTGTACGTTTAAATTTTTCTCCGATACTCATTACTTACCAAGTTTAGAGTTAATCTGAGCTTTGTAGCCTGCAGCTTCAGCACCGTAGATAGCTTGGATACCAGTGTCACCCACTTTCACAAGACCACGAGCACCTAGCTCTTGAGTCCAGTAATCGTTGTCCTTAACTAGGTTACCGTCTTTTACAGTGATACGTAGACGTGTAATACATGCGTCAACGTCAACGATGTTCTCTTCGCCACCGAGTGCTTCGATCATAGCAACGGCTTTAGAGTCATCACCACCCGCTGAACCAGATTTAGCATTACGGTAATCTTGTTTAGATACAACCGCTACAGCACTGCCTTTACGACCTGGAGTCTTAACATCAAATTTCAGGATGTACCAACGGAATAGGAAGAAGTAAATAAATGCGTATGCGATACCAACAAGTGGGATAAAGTACCAGTGGTTATTTGCACCGGTCACACCTGGTAGCACACCAAACAAGCTAAAGTCGATGAAGCCGCCACTGAATGTCATACCCACTTTTACACCCAGTACGTCCATCAGCAAGAATGATAGACCTGCTAGAGGCACGTGTAGTGCGTAGTAAAGTGCTGGAGACAAGAATAGGAAGGTGAACTCAATTGGTTCAGTGATACCGGTTAGGAACGCAGTTAGCGCAACTGAGAACAATAGACCACCAGCGGCTTTTTTGTTTTCAGTGTCAGCTAGAGAGTACATTGCGTAAGCGGCAGCTGGTAGACCGAACATCATGAATGGGAACTTACCAGTCATAAAGTTAGTTGCAGTAAATTGTGAGAAATCACCTGTCGCTAGAGAAGCGAAGAAGATGTTTTGAGTTCCTTTCACAACTTCACCTGCGATCTCAGCAGTACCACCGATCTCTGTTTGCCATAGTGGCAAGTAGAACACGTGGTGAAGACCTACAGGAATCAATGAACGTTCAATAATACCAAAAATAAATGAAGCAATGTAGCCTAGGCCAGAAGCACGTAGTTCACCTAGAGCCATACCGATTGCGCCAAATGCAGCACCAAAGAAAGGCCAGATAAAGGTTAGAACGATGCCGTAGAACAATGCTGCAAATGCGCTGATGATTGGAACGAAACGAGAACCACCAAAGAAACCTAGGTAGTCAGGTAGTTTTGCATCATGGTATTTGTTGTGAAGGATAACAGTGATTGCACCAGCAATTAGGCCACCAAATACACCCATACTTAGTGTGTTATCGATACCTAGAGCAGAAGACAGGATACCTGAGTAGTGGCTGCCCATGAGCACAACAGTGTTTGTATCGGCATCAATCATGCCACCAACAACCAGTGTCTTAGCAATCGCAACGTTCATTACTAGGTAAGAAATTAGCGCAGCCAGAGCAGCAGCACCTTTTTCCGCACGAGCAAAACCAACTGCAATCGCCAATGCGAACATAACAGGAAGGTTAGCGAATACGATACCACCAGCGGCAGTCATAATTTGTAGGAAGCTATTTAGCGCTGTACCATCTTGTAGCACACCAACATTGTACGCTTCGATCATTGCGGGGTTAGTAAAACTACCCCCGATACCTAGCATAATACCGGCAGCTGGCAACAGAGCTATCGGTAGCATGATAGATTGTGAAAGTTTACTAAAGAAACCTTTCATAGATTTATGCTCCTGATAAAGTTATTAGAATTGTATGGGTAACTAACGGCACACCCCCATGGCCTTTAGGTTAGCACCCACAGAAAATGTAACTACTTGTAAGAGTATATTTTCCGGCTCTAAATATATCTTGATGCTCGACAAACTTTCTAGCGACTTAGAAAAATAAGTTTCAAACTAAGTGACAGATCACAGTCCCTCAGCGATTGTGAAATGGATTTCAACAATACAGTCTATTGTTTTTAAAAGATTTTTTATCTTCATCGATTAATTTCGATGGGTAAACAAAATAGACGACTTTGTTATTTTTTTAACAAAATTATCATTTGTGCTAATTTTAGCCACTGATACCAAAACCGCCCTACCACTTGAACAAACAATGTGCTTAAGTTCATGGAAATTAAAAAAAGGAGACGAATTGTCTCCTTTTTGTGCTTAATTTATTTTTTACCGTAAAAAAAGATTTCTGAAGTTTTGTGTCGTCTTTTCAGCAACTTCATTCATAGAAACCGATTTCAACTGAGCAATATAAGCAGCAACCTCGACAACATAGGCCGGTTGATTCTGTTTTCCACGATGAGGCACCGGTGCCAAATAGGGTGAATCCGTTTCAATGAGTAAGCGATCTAACGGCAGAGATTTCACCACATCTTTTAGCTCCGTCGCCTGCTTAAACGTGACGATGCCAGATATAGAAATATAAAAACCAAGCTCCATCGCAGCCTTAGCAAAGGCAAGATCCTCGGTAAAACAGTGAATAACCCCGCCACACTTCTCTGCGCCACCTTGCTTGAGGATATCCAACGTATCCTGACGCGCATTTCGTGTGTGAATGATCAATGGCTTATTAAGCTCGACGGCGAGTTCCACTTGTTGCTGAAAACGTAGCTTCTGTAAATCAGCTGTTTCTGGTTCGTAATGATAATCTAACCCCGTCTCACCAATTGCCACCACGCGTGGATGTTTGGCATACTGATGCAGTGTATCAAGCGCAAAATCACTTTTAACATCAAGAGGATGCACGCCACACGAGGCATAAATGTTATCAAATGGCTCGATCATCGCCAACATGCTGGGAAAACTATCTAACGTCACGCCCACAGATAAAAGTTCCGTGACATTCGCCGCTTTCGCTTTCGCCACGACATCGGCTATATCATTATGGATATCTTGATAGTCGAGCTTATCAAGATGGCAGTGTGAATCTACAAACATGCTTCCCCTTCAAATTTTGTTAACCAATTGATAATCATCAGCTCCTTATTCAGCCCTGTATGTATATTGAGTTGTTTTATCAACGCTTCTAGTGCTTTGCTTTGAGTATAGAGCAGATCATAAGAGGCTTGATTTGCCAATTCAGAAGCTTGCGGTGAACAATGCGCTTCATGAATAGAAAACAGGACTTTTTGCGCGTCGACTAATAAGTACCAAAGCCATGCTAAGCTTTCTGTCCCCTCAGAGGAAATTTTTTTCGCCAATTCAATGAGTTGTGAAGAATCTCCTGCCACTAGATTTATCAGCATTGCGCAGATTGCCTGATACTCACTCTCGCGTTTTTGCTCGATAAATTGCCGAGTTTTTAACGGGGATAAGCCATTAATATGCGGCACATGTTCGCCAACCGTATGCCCTAATGTTGCTGATAACCATCCTCCGAGCTCATTGGCAGAAGGAGGCGCAATATGCCATTGTTGACATCGACTGATGATTGTTGGCAATAAACGCTGTGACTGATGTGCCAACAGTAAGAACACACAATGCTCGCTGGGCGTTTCTAAGGTTTTTAGTAATGCGTTGGCCGCCGATTCATTCATCGCGTCGGCGGGAGAAATGACGATCACCCGAGTCCCGGAAAGTTGCGATGACTCTTGAGCAAAGCGGTTACATTGGCGAATTTGGTCGACAGAAATTGATTTCCCTTCTTTTTCTGGCTCGATACGATGAAAATCTGGATGAGTATTGGACTTCATCAATTGGCAACTGTGGCAAAACCCGCATGGCTCGGAATTATAGTTGCTGCACATCAACGCTTGGCTGACGCGCTCGATGACCCACTCTGCGCCCATACCGGATTCTGCGATCAATAAACTGGCATTGGAAAAACGTCCAGACTCCAAGTTTTTTTGCCACTGATGCCAAACAGGATCGAGCCAAGGGTACCACATCTCCATGTTAGAGTTGCTCCAACCAATTGTTCAACGCGTTGTGAATCTGCTCTGTCACTTCGCCAATCGACAACCCAGCATTCACTACGACAACACTGCTATCTTGCTCTGCAAGCTCCAAATAACGTGTTCGAGTACGTTCAAAAAAGCTGATATCCATTTTCTCGATACGATCGAGTTCTCCGCGTCCACGCGCTCGCTCAAGCCCAATACGAGGGTCAATATCGAGATACAATGTAAAGTCAGGCTTAAACTCACCGAGAATGGTGTTTTTAAGTGCTTGCATGGTTTGTGGTGAAATCTGCCGACCGCCCCCCTGATAGGCTTGAGATGACATATCGTGGCGATCTCCCACTACCCAAGTTCCACTTGCCAGCGCTGGCTTAATCACTGTTTCGACCAATTGCACGCGCGCTGCATACATCAGTAGCAACTCGCTCATATCCTGCAATGCTTCTCCGGCATGCTCTTCTTTCACTAATGCACGCATCTTTTCAGCCAGCACGGTGCCGCCAGGTTCACGGGTATTAGTGATATTTTCAATCTTGTGTTGTTTTAGGGTTGCTACGATAGCTTCAATCGCAGTGCTTTTGCCTGCGCCTTCTAAGCCTTCTACAACGATAAACTTTGCTGATTTCATTTTTGACTTCTTAATACTTTCAGATAAGCACGAACTGCTCGGTTGTGCTGGGTCAGTGTTTTGGAAAAAACATGCCCTCCATTACCGCTAGCGACAAAATACAGATAGTCGCTCTGCTCTGGGTTCAACGCAGCTTCTATTGATGCTTTTCCTGGCATCGCAATTGGCGTCGGCGGTAAACCAGAAATCACATAGGTGTTATATGGCGTCGGTGTCCGTAAATCTTTTTTTCGAATATTGCCTGTGTATTTATCGCCCATCCCGTAAATCACCGTTGGGTCTGTTTGCAAGCGCATTCTACGTTTCAAACGATTAATAAACACGGAGGCAACACGGTGGCGCTCAGATTCAATCGCCGTTTCTTTTTCAATGATTGATGCGAGAATCAATGCCTCGTATGGCGATTCTAACGGTAAATCCTGTTGCTTGCTCTGCCAAGAACTATCTAAGATAGTTTGCAATTTTTGGTGCGCACGTTTAAGAATATCCAGATCCGATGTTCCAACGGTGTAGTGATACGTTTCGGCTAAAAATAAACCTTCAAGATTCCCGTGCTCGATGCCGAGCGCCTTGGCTATCTCTTGCTGAGACATGCCATCCGTCACGTGTTTTAGATGCTCCGCAGACTCTAGCCCCTGTTGCCATTCTTTAAACTGGCTACCTTCAACAAAGGTGATCGCGAACTGATGCTCTTTTCCTGAAATAAACAGTTCAAGTGCCTGCTGAAGATCCATACTAGGCTTTAACTGATAAGTACCCGCTTTAATTGCGGTTAGCTGCGGATATTGAAAGCGTAACAGCTTGGCGTAAAACTGATGCTCAATAAGTTGACTATTTTCAAGTTGATTGAGCACCAAATTTAAGCTCGTTCCTTGCTTTACAGTAAACAGTTGTGGCTGTTGAACTTGAACAGGCTGTGAAACGTATTGCGTTACTTTTTGGGTAACGTAAACATAAGCGCCAATGACTAGAATGAGAGTAGCCAACCCAATTATAAATAGCTTTTTTAGCACGACTTAAAATGCTCCTGAAGACGTCTAGTTTGATTTCCGGCGGTATAGTGTATCTCTCCCAAAGAAAGCACGGGGGCAATACCTAAGATCGCATTCGTCATAAAGATCTCATCACTTTGCTCAAGGTGAGAGAGTGGGTATCGGCCCTGTTCCACGCATTGTTGTTCTGCTCTCAATTGATCGAGCACATTACGCCTCATTACACCAGCAACACCGGCAAAATCCAAAGCTGGGGTGAACCATTTATCCGCGTGGCGCCAAAACAAGTTGGCCATCGTGGTTTCAACCACATACCCTTCTATATCGAGAGCAACGCCGTCCACAAGCCCTTGCTGGTCAATTTCTCCCTTGAGAAGAACCTGTTCCAAGCGATTATTGTGTTTTAGCCCAGCAAGCATTGGGTTGAGCCCAAGTCGCTGGCGACAAACGCCAAGATGCATACCCTGATGACGTAATACTTTATAATGATCCGGAAATGCAAAAGCGCTGATTGTAACACTAGGAGAGTGAACTTGAGTAGGGCTATAGCCTCTTCCACCCTCACCTCGACTAATATGAATTTTGATCCCTGCGACAGATTCAGGCATTGCTGCCATACGAACCCAATCGGCCACTTGAGTCCAGTTTGGTGAGGGAATCGATAATTGATTGAGGCTGCGATCCATGCGTTCCACATGATGCTGCCAAAACTCAGGCTTGCCATCACGCATCAGAATTGTGGTAAAGCACCCATCACCGTATTGAAATGAACGGTCAGTTCTCGCCACTAAATCGCTTTCAACACCATTAACCCAAAACACTACTGACTCCTTTCGATAAAAAAACGGCTCAATGCAGTGAAGCACTAAGCCGTTTTTAACATACAAACTCGATGACCCGGTTAAATCTTTTTAAAGATCAATGAACCGTTGGTGCCGCCAAAGCCGAAAGAGTTACATAGAGCGTACTCCATGCCTTCTACCTTACGTGCTTGATTTGGCACTAAGTCAATCTCTAACCCTTCTTCTGGGTTATCTAAGTTGATGGTTGGTGGAACCACTTGATCAACCAGAGACATAATCGTGATGATCGATTCAACAGAACCTGCCGCACCCAATAGGTGGCCCGTCATTGATTTTGTTGAAGACACCAATACCTGCTTCGAACCAGCTTCACCAAGAGCACGTTTGATGCCTTTGATTTCCGCCACATCTCCTGCTGGCGTTGATGTACCATGCGCATTGACATAACCGATCTGTTCGCCAGAAAGGCCCGCATCACGCATCGCCGCTTCCATCGCTAGTGCTCCACCTGAACCGTCTTCACTTGGAGACGTCATATGATAAGCATCACCTGACATACCAAAACCAACCAATTCAGCGTAAATTTTCGCACCACGCGCTTTCGCATGTTCGTATTCTTCTAATACGATAACGCCAGCGCCATCACCAAGCACAAAACCATCACGGTCTTTATCCCAAGGGCGAGAGGCTTTGGTTGGCTCATCGTTACGAGTCGATAGTGCTTTCGCTGCGCCAAATCCTGCCATACCAAGAGGCGTTGATGCTTTTTCAGCACCGCCAGCTACCATCGCTTCACAATCGCCGTAAGCGATCATTCGCGCTGCATGACCAATGTTATGAAGACCCGTGGTACACGCAGTAGAGATAGCAATGTTTGGACCGCGAAGTCCACGCATAATAGAGAGATTACCAGCAACCATGTTTACGATGGTTGAAGGTACGAAAAATGGGCTGACTTTACGTGGACCCTTCTCGACTAATGCCTTGTGACCGTTTTCGATAAGATCTAAGCCACCAATGCCTGAACCAATTGCAACACCGATGCGGGCTGCATTTTCTTCAGTCACTTCTAAGCCAGAGTCATCAAGAGCTTGAAGACCCGCCGCAATACCGTATTGGATAAACAAATCCATCTTGCGGGCGTCTTTTTTAGACATGTACTCTTCGCAGTTAAAGTCTTTGACTAAACCTGCAAAGCGAGTTGAAAAATTAGTAGTGTCAAAATGATCGATATTCACGATACCACTTTGACCAGCTAGCAGGGCTTTCCAAGATGATTCTACAGTGTTGCCTACCGGTGACAACATACCCATGCCAGTGACAACAACACGACGCTTGGACACGATTCTATTCTCCGGAATTGAAGTTGTTTTATGAGAGGTAGAGAAGATAAAACACAGGCGGCCAGAAGGCCGCCTGGGAGAGAGATTACTGAGCGCTGTTTACGTAATCAATTGCAGCTTGAACAGTAGTGATTTTCTCAGCTTCTTCGTCTGGAATCTCAGTGTCGAATTCTTCTTCTAGAGCCATTACTAGTTCAACAGTGTCTAGAGAATCAGCACCTAGATCATCAACAAATGAAGCTTCGTTTTTAACTTCTGCTTCGTCTACACCTAGCTGTTCAACAATGATTTTCTTTACGCGTTCTTCGATGTTGCTCATTTTCTTTTCCTTTACAGATTTCGCTCAATGCGATGTTTCCGTAGTTTATTCGAACTATTGAAAGTTGCAAGGGGGTCCTTGCTGGTCAAACCACAATTTCGCGATTTTTACCGAAATTCAATACATTTTTGACTTAAATCATGCACAAATGTTGCGCAGAAGTTGTTTTTTACTCTCACACTATAGGCGATATTTTGCCAATGTGAAAAAACTAAGCCCTCTGCGGTAACGTTGAGCACTAAACCATGTACATGCCGCCATTGACATGCAGAGTTTCACCAGTGATGTATGCCGCCTCTGGTGATGCTAAAAACGCAACAGCTGATGCGATTTCGCGAGGATCGCCTAAACGACCCGCAGGGACTTGAGACAACGTAGCAGCACGCTGCTCGTCGTTCAACGCTTTCGTCATGTCTGTCTCGATAAAGCCAGGAGCAACAGTGTTGACAGTTACCCCACGAGAAGCAACTTCTCGTGCCATTGACTTAGTAAAACCAATTACACCCGCTTTCGCCGCAGCGTAGTTAGTTTGACCCGCGTTCCCCATAGTACCGACCACAGAACCAACATTGATAATGCGACCGCTACGTTTTTTCATCATGCCGCGTAATACGGCTTTTGATAAACGGAAGATAGACGTCAAATTCGTGTCTATGATGTCTGTCCATTCATCGTCTTTCATTCGCATCAATAGGTTATCGCGAGTGATACCTGCATTATTCACGAGAATGTCGATTGAACCAAACTCATCGTTGATAGTTTTCAACACTGATTCCACAGAATCGATCTCAGTCACGTTTAAGGCAAGGCCTTTACCGTTGCTACCAAGATATTCACTGATTGCATTGGCACCGTTTTCAGAGGTTGCTGTACCAATAACCGTTGCACCACGTTCAACCAGCAACTCAGCGATCGAACGACCGATACCACGACTAGCACCAGTGACTAAAGCAACTTTGCCTTCTAGGTTCATCATTATCTTGTTTTCCTTTCTTTACTTCGCCGCTTCTAAAGAAGCCACGTCGTTTACAGCTGCACCGCTTAATGTTTTCACGATACGCTTGGTTAAACCGGTCAGTACTTTACCTGGGCCGAATTCAAGCAACGACTCGACACCTTGCTCGCCCATTTTCTCAACGCTCTCTGTCCAGCGTACTGGATTGTAAAGTTGACGAACAAGCGCATCTTTAATTTTTGCAGGATCCGTTTCTGCCGCCACATCGACGTTGTTGATCACAGGAAGCGCAGGCGTATTGAATTCAATATCATCTAGCGCAACAGCAAGTTTATCCGCAGCAGGTTTCATCAAGGCACAATGCGAAGGCACAGAAACAGGTAGCGGAAGTGCTCGTTTTGCACCCGCTTCTTTACATAACGCACCCGCGCGTTCAACCGCATCTTTGCTGCCAGCAATCACAACTTGACCCGGAGAGTTAAAGTTAACCGGAGACACAACATCGCCTTGCGCAGCTTCTTCACATGCTTTGACGATCGCATCATCAGCAAGACCAATAATTGCGTACATAGCGCCCGTCCCCGCAGGTACGGCTTCTTGCATCAGTTGACCACGAAGTTCAACCAGTTTAATCGCTTGTTTAAAGTCAATCACACCCGCACATACCAGAGCTGAATACTCACCTAGGCTATGACCTGCTAGGTTCTCGGGTTGTGCTAGCCCTAATGATTGCCATACGCGCCAGATCGCCACCGAAGATGCGAGCAATGCTGGCTGAGTGCGGAATGTCTGATTAAGATCTTCTGCTGGGCCATTTTGAACCAAAGCCCATAGATCATAACCTAATGCATCAGACGCTTCTGCGAAGGTTTGTTTCACTACATCATACTGTTCGCCAAGTTCAGCAAGCATACCTACTGCTTGAGAACCTTGACCGGGAAATACGATAGCAAACTTGCTCATGTGTTTTTCCTTTAGACAAAGTCAGAAAGAATAAGATGCACCTCGTTGTGCATCTTAAGTTATGAATTCTTTAGACAGCTTAGAACTTAACCAGTGCCGAGCCCCAAGTGAAGCCGCCACCAAATGCTTCAAGCAATAGTGTCTGTCCGCGCTTAATTCGACCATCGCGAACCGCTTCATCCAACGCCGTTGGAACGGTGGCTGCAGACGTATTACCATGCTTATCAAGCGTAATAACAACTTGGTCTAGAGACATCGACAATTTCTTCGCTGTCGCGGAAATAATACGATAATTAGCTTGGTGGGGTACCAGCCAATCCAGTTCAGACTTATGCATACCGTTGGCATCTAACGTGTCTTTCACCAGCTTAGACAATTGTGTCACCGCGACTTTAAACACTTCATTACCGGCCATGTGCAGCCATTGATCCGCGTGTTCGCCGCGTGCTGGTTGCTCCAGACTTAAAAGTTCGCCAAATCGACCATCTGCATACACGTGGGTCGACAAAATGCCGGGTTCTTCACTTGGGCCTAAGACAACCGCACCTGCGCCATCACCGAACAAGATGATAGTAGAGCGATCTGTCGGGTCACAAGTTTTTGATAAAGAATCTGAACCAATGACAAGTACGTGTTTGCACATCCCCGATTTTATGTGTTGGTCAGCGACGGATAAACCGTAAATGAAACCAGAGCACGCTGCTGCTAAATCGAATGCGGGACAGCCTTTGATGTCAAGTTTGGCTTGAACTTGACATGCGGAAGAAGGAAATGAGTGGCTGCTACTGGTCGTAGCAACAATGATGAGGTCGATGTCTTCTTTATTGATACCGGCCATTTCAATCGCATTTTCAGCCGCTAAAGCGCCCATATCCGCCACTGTTTCGTTTTCAGCAGCAATACGACGCTCTTTGATACCAGTGCGGGTTACGATCCACTCATCGCTCGTATCTACCATTTTCTCTAAGTCTGCATTCGTACGCACTTGAGATGGCAGGTAGCTGCCAGTACCTAAAATTTTGCTATACATGAAGACTAATAATGCCTCTCGAGTAAAACCGCTTCCAAACGATCGCTTATACGGCTGGGTACTTGTCGTTTGACCTCGTGTATGGCTTCGCCAATAGCATTGACGATAGCCTCTACATCAGCACTTCCGTGGCTTTTTATGACGATGCCGCGCAATCCTAGCAAACTTGCGCCGTTATACTGGTCGGGGTTCAGTGTTTTTAGTTCATTAAATAACCCAGAAAACAATTTTCTTGCAATCCAGCCCTTTATCGACGAGGCCATCATCCTCTCTTTCAACTTTTCGATAAATAGTTGGGCAGTCCCTTCACAGGTCTTTAAGCAGACATTACCAACAAAACCGTCGCACACGACAACGTCAGCAGCATCGTGAAGTAACTGATTCCCCTCTATATACCCGATAAAGTTCACTTCGTGTGTTTGGCTTAGCATCTCTGCACAGCGCTTCACAAGATCGTTACCTTTTATCTCTTCTGCGCCAATATTTAAAATGGCGACTCGCGGTGCCCTGCCGATCAATTCTTCCACTAAAGCACTGCCCATCACAGCAAATTGAAACAAAGAATCTGAATCACTTGAGACATTGGCCCCAAGATCTAGCATCCATGTTTTTTTGCCACTGGCGGTCGGCAATGCCGAAACCAAAGCAGGACGTTCAATACCTGGAAGTAATTTTAGTCGGAAACGTGACAGTGCCATTAAAGCGCCCGTATTTCCACCACTGACACAAGCATCCGCTTTGCCATCGGCGACCAATTCAATGGCGGTCCCCATTGAACTACCAGCACTATTTCTTAACGCGAGGGAAGGTTTTTCTGTATTTGAAATCACTCGGTCAGTGTGGGTAATACTCAAACGAGCATTCGGCTGATGACCAAGGTAGGACAATTGAGATGTGATCGAGTTCCGATCACCTATGAGGTTCACTTTGAGCTCTGGGAAATGCGACAGTGCCTGCACGGCGGCAGGCACTGTAACGCGAGGACCGAAATCCCCGCCCATTGCATCAAGTGCAACGGTTATATTTTGCAAAGGTCAACCTTACTTGTTGATAACCTTCTTGCCGCGGTAGTAACCTTCAGCAGTCACGTTGTGACGTAGGTGAGTTTCACCTGACGTTGCATCAACAGATAGAGCTGCTGTAGTTAACGCATCGTGTGAACGACGCATACCACGCTTAGAACGGGTTTTACGGTTTTTTTGTACGGCCATGGACCCTACTCCTATGTAAGAACTTAAAAAATTACTTCTTCAAGCTTTTTAAAACATCAAATGGATTTGGCTTCTCTTCTACAACTTCTTCAGGAAGTTCGCCAAACACCATATTATCTGAATCAACGCTACAATCCGCTTCATCATGCATTGGGATTTGGGGTAAGTTTAGAATGAACTCGTCTTCAATCAACTGTATTAAATCCACTTCACCGTACTCGTTCAGATCTACCAAATCGTACTCTTCCGGGGCTTCCTCTTCACTCTTTGCACCTTTATTTGGTGTGTAAGTAAATTGGACGTCGCACTCATGTGCGAAAGTTTCATTACAGCGTTGACACTCTAAATCAACTTCGATGTTAGCTTTACCAGAGATAACAACGAGCTGCTGTTCATCTAACCCAAATGACAATTGCACTTGAGCGTCGCGTTTAACGCCTTCGACCGAGTCCTGTAAGCGCTTCAGCAAGCTAGCTTGAATGATACCATCATAATCAAGTCGCTTTTGCGCAGCGCGGCCGGGATCAACCGTTCGCGGTATTTTTACCTTTTGCATAGGGCGCGAATTCTATCTTCCAATTCTATTTGAGTCAAAGAAAAAGGTGAAAAACTTAGAGTTTTTTTCCTTTTGCCAACCATGTCTGGCGTAATCAAAAAGTGATCGTTTATGCTTAGCCAAATTTAAGACGATTGTAACTAAAAATGCCTCAATACCAACTTGTTTTAGCCTCAACATCGCCATTTCGTAAAAGCTTACTAGAGAAATTAACGCTGCCTTTTAGTTGCGCTAAGCCCGATTGCGATGAAACGCCATTGATGAATGAAACACCACAACAACTGGTGATGCGTTTGGCACAAACCAAAGCTCAGTCTTGTCAGCAACCAACAGGCTGCTTAGTCATTGGCAGTGATCAAGTGTGTGTCATTAATGGTCAAATTATCGGTAAACCGTTGACGCGCGAGAACGCAATAAAACAGCTCTCAGAGCAAAGTGGTCAATCCATCACTTTCTACACTGGCCTCGCGCTGCACAACACCACAACAGGTGAAACCGACGTTTGCCTAGACACGTTTGTTGTACACTTCAAAACCCTCAGTCAGCAAGCTATTGAACATTATGTTGACAAAGAACAGCCATTTTATTGTGCAGGCAGCTTTAAAAGTGAAGGACTCGGCATTGCCTTATTTGAACGCTTAGAGGGTAAAGACCCCAACACCTTGATTGGCTTACCTTTGATCGATTTAATCCATCTTTTGGAAAAGCAAGGCGTCGAGGTACTCACCACCGACAACCTAGTTTAAGCATCTCTCAAACCAGCGAGCACTTGCTCAAGTTTCGGCTCCATAGGCGCATTAATTTCCATCGATTGTTCACTCTTAGGGTGAACAAATCGAATATTCGCCGCGTGAAGAAATAGCCGATCAAGTCCTACTTTTCCGGTGTAAGCATCAAAGCGTCTATCACCATAACGATCATCCCAAGCAATCGGATGCCCGGCATACTGAGTGTGTACACGAATTTGGTGTGTCCGCCCAGTAATAGGACTTGCTTGGATAAATGTCGCTTGCTCAAATGACTCAAGAATCTTAAACCGAGTTTCAGAAGGCTTACCTTTGGGGTTCACTCGAACAATACTGTTCACTTCGTTTTTCAGCAGCGGTGCATTAATCACTTTGCAACTCGGCTTCCACTTCCCCATCACCAAAGCGAAGTAGTATTTATTGACCGTCTTATCACGAAATTGTGCTTGTAAGTGACGCAGCGCGGAGCGTTTTTTAGCGACCAACAAAATACCTGAAGTATCCCGATCAATACGATGTACCAGTTCCAAGAAGCGAGCCTCAGGCCTTAGAGCTCTTAGGGCTTCAATAGCGCCAAATTTTAAACCACTTCCGCCATGCACCGCAGTGCCCGACGGTTTATTTAAAATCAATAAATGCTCATCTTCATAAATGATTTTACTCTCAAGTTCCGCCACCTTGTTCAGCTTTGTGCTCGGCGCGACGTCCTCTTGGGATTTTTCGGTTACGGTTACCGGGGGAATTCTTACCACGTCACCAGACTGAAGCTTATATTCTGCCTTGACGCGCTTTTTATTCACCCGCACTTCCCCCTTGCGCAAGATTCGATAAATCATGCTCTTGGGTATACTTTTCAACTGGTTGCGCAAAAAGTTGTCAACTCGCTGGCCAGCCATATCAGCGTCAATATCGACGAACTGGACTTGGGTTCTAATTTCACTCATGACGCTATTCTACCATCCACCGCTGCGTGATTTCACATTTTATCGTTTTAAGGGCTGTTGTTTTCTCAGTTTGATGTGAACTGACAATTAATACGAACACATTTTCACCAACTTAGATTTAAAACTCGAATTTTCCACTAAAATTAATTTTAAAACAGAAACTTAAAAAACATGAAATTGACTTTTTTTTAAGATAGAGAACAATGCAGATTGCTGACTGTAACGGGTACTGCTATAGTTCACACCTGCAATGGATGCTTTACTTGCATTTAATAAAAAGTGAAGCGTTTTTGAGCAAAATAATGAGTATTTTTACTGATAACTTTGAATGCCGCATATGGCGTAAGACATTTCAGTTGTTGGTTGTTTGTTGCCCTACTCATCGCGTATTCATGATTAAGAGTATTTTCCGCCGATTGCGGTTCACAAGCAAACGTTACGCTTGTGAAGACTGAAGTGCCCCAAGAGCATCCCTCCAGCCGGGAGGCTGTACCGATAAAGCCATGGGATCTGGCACCGTGAACGCGACACAAGCAGCAAAAACATAAAACGAAGAAATATAACGAGATTTTAAATGAAAAGAATGTTGATAAACGCAACTCAAAAAGAAGAGTTGCGTGTTGCTTTGGTCGACGGCCAAAAGCTTTTCGATCTAGATATCGAAAGCCCTGGTCACGAATCAAAGAAAGCGAATATTTACAAAGGACGTATCACTCGCATTGAACCAAGTCTAGAAGCGGCATTTGTCGATTACGGCGCAGAAAGACACGGTTTCCTTCCTCTTAAAGAAATTGCCCGTGAATACTTCCCTCAAGGTTATACATATCAAGGTCGTCCTAGCATCAAAGAGGTGTTGAGCGAAGGTCAAGAAGTCATTGTTCAAGTTGAAAAAGAAGAACGTGGCAGCAAAGGCGCTGCACTAACGACGTTCATCTCTTTAGCGGGCAGTTACTTAGTCCTTATGCCAAACAATCCTCGTGCGGGCGGCATTTCACGCCGTATCGAAGGTGATGAACGCACTCAACTTAAAGCAGCACTAAGCACACTAGAATTGCCACAAGGTATGGGCTTAATCGTTCGTACTGCGGGCGTGGGTAAGAGTGCTGAAGAGCTTGAGTGGGATTTAAACGTTCTGCTTAACCACTGGGGTGCGATCAAAGAAGCTGCCGACTCAAATCCGGCGCCATTCCTGATTCACCAAGAAAGCAATGTCATCGTGCGAGCTATTCGTGACTACTTGCGTCGCGATATCGGTGAGATTCTTATCGACAGTAATACCATCTATGAGCGCGCACTTGAGCACATCAGCTTAGTTCGCCCTGACTTTGTTAATCGAGTCAAAAAGTACGATGGTGAAGTCCCACTGTTCAGTCATTATCAAATTGAAAGTCAAATTGAATCCGCTTTCCAACGCGAAGTGCGTCTGCCTTCTGGTGGTTCGATTGTTATCGACCCAACCGAAGCATTGACATCAATCGATATCAACTCGGCACGTGCAACAAAAGGCGGGGACATCGAGGAAACAGCCCTTAATACCAACCTTGAAGCAGCAGATGAAATTGCACGCCAATTACGTCTACGTGACCTAGGTGGCTTGGTTGTGATCGACTTTATCGATATGACACCAGTACGCCATCAACGTGAAGTCGAAAACCGCTTACGTGAAGCCGTTCGTTTAGACCGTGCTCGCGTTCAAATTGGGCGAATTTCTCGCTTTGGCCTGCTCGAAATGTCTCGCCAACGCTTAAGTCCATCATTGGCAGAAGCAAGCCATCATATTTGTCCTCGTTGTACAGGCACTGGGGTTGTTCGTGACAACGAATCACTTGCGCTGTCAGTTTTACGTCTCATCGAAGAAGAAGCGCTGAAAGACAACACAGCTCAAGTTTTAGCGGTTGTGCCGGTGCCCATTGCCTCATACCTGCTCAATGAGAAACGCCGCTCGGTTAATCACATCGAACGTATTCAAGATGTGAAGATTACAGTCGTTCCAAATTCCGATATGGAAACACCACATTTCGATGTGATCCGTATTCGTGAGGGCGAAGAGTTTGATCTCCTTTCTTACCTCCTACCACAACGTATTGAGGAAATGAAAGAGGTCGAAGGTAAAGACAGCTCAGACAACGAAGGTCGTCCAAAGCGTCTTGAAGAACCCGTTTTAAAAGGCTTTGCTGCGCCAGCACAGTCGGCACCAGCGCCGTCTGCACCAGTCAAAGCAGAAGCAAGCACGCCTGCAGCAGAACAAACACAAGCAACCGAGACCAAGCCAGGATTGTTTGGCCGCTTATTTAAAGCACTTGGAAAAATGTTTGCGGATCCTGCTGAAGCAGAGAAAGCGGAAGTCAGCAAAGAAACGACAACTGAAGAGAAATCAACAGACAGTCAAAATCGCAACAACCGCAATAACAACCGCAATCGTCGCAACAATAATCAACAGCGTCGTAATAACCGTGACAACAGCAAGCGCGATAACAATCGTGATAAGCCGCAAAAAGCACGTAATGAAAACGCTCAAGATGAGAAAAATGTTGCGGAGAAAGCCAACAGCAATAAACCGCAAAATCGCAAGAAACAGCAAGATCGTCGCAACAAACGCAATGATGATGCAAAAGCGAGCAAAGTAGCTGAGGAAGGTCTAAAACTTGCGGCTGAAGCTCAGGTTAAAGACAAACCGAAAGCTGCAGATAAGCCAGCAAAAGCGGAAGAGAAAACCGTTAAAGTCAAAGAACGCCGTCAACAGCGTAAACTGACCAAACAAGTGCGTATACAGAGCCAAGAGCAAGCAGCTCAGCAGGAAGTTCAAGCTGAAGCCGTTGTTGAACAAGCTCAAACGACTGAGCAAGCGACAGAAGAGGCTACCCAAGAAACAAGCAAACAACGTCGCAACCGCCGCTCCCCTCGCCATTTACGAGCAAGTGGTCAACGTCGTCGTCGTGGTCGCGACCGCCGTCCAAATCCTTTCCGTCTGCGTAAAGGCGGTGTTGCCTCTCCAGAAATGGCAATGGGTAAAGTGATGCCGCGTTACGACCTAGCGAAAAAGCCTGAGAAGAAAGCGTCGCAAAACGAAACACCCGTAACCGTGGTTGGTGGTGTTGCTTGTCCAGAAATGGCGATGGGTAAAGTGATTATCCCAAGCCAAAAAGTGATTGAAGCACCGGTGACTGAGCCACAAACATTGGACACGGCTCAACAACAAGTGGTGTCTAAAGAGCCGGTAACGACAGAAGTTCAGGTTAACGATACTCCGATTCCAGCTGAAGTGAGTGTTGCTGAACAGGCAGAACCTCAAGGTCAGGAAGCTGAGCCTGCTTTATTAGCAGATGGTGAACCAGCGCCAATCGTACAAGCGATTGAAACTCAAGCGGACGTGGTCGAGACAACAGAATCGAAGCAAGAGGACGTGGTCGCGAGCAATCAGCCTGAACCTGCGGTAGTAAGCAAACCAGCCTTCAAGGGGCACGCTGCTGCACCAATGGCCAAAGCACCAGGCAACAATGAACTCAAAGAGATTACAATTGTTGCCGCCGAGTTCCGTTCAGAGCGCTATGCCTCTCGTGGCGCAGGCAGTCAGTTTGCGACTAGCCAAGCAGGCGCGGTGATGGCCAAAACCAGCGACTAAACAGTCTCGGATTAAAAGCAGCTCCTTCGGGGGCTGTTTTTTTATTCTCTAGTAACACTTTGCTCACAAAAAGCTGATGAAATTTAGTTCAACATTGAACTCAATCACACTTTTCTGTAGCATCCGCCTCTCGCTCTGAGAGTGAGTTTTTAAATTACCGTCCCCTTCTATCCTTTTGTTGTTATCGCGTTTTTGCACTAAATAGCACAAGTGGGTACAACATTTTTCGGTAATGGTCCAAACTCCTATTCAGACCCTTTTTACTTATAAGGCTGATACTAAACACCTATGTTTGAATTCCCTCAATTTTCTAAACATTCAGTCAAAAACGACGTGCTTTCAGGTCTGACTGTCGCGCTTGCGCTGGTTCCTGAGGCCGTTGCTTTTGCTTTTGTTGCTGGCGTCGACCCTATGGTGGGGCTTTACGCAGCATTTATCGTTGGTTTGGTGACCGCTATTTTTGGTGGACGTCCAGGCATGATTTCTGGTGCAACTGGCGCAATGGCCGTTGTGATGGTTAGCTTGGTCGCAGAACATGGGATCCAATACCTGTTTGCAACGATTTTGCTCGCTGGTTTACTGCAAATCACCGCCGGTCTATTCAAGCTCGGTAAATTTATTCGCATGGTGCCACATCCTGTGATGATAGGCTTTGTAAATGGCTTAGCCATTGTGATTTTCCTAGCCCAACTCGGTCAGTTTAAAGTACCAACTTTAGATGGCACATTGGCATGGCTACCACAAGATCAAATGATGCTAATGCTTGGTTTAGTTGCGCTGACCATGGCGATTATTCACTTTTTACCCAAGCTAACCACTGCGGTGCCATCCTCCTTGGTTGCTATTGTCTTCGTCACCCTATTAGTTCAAGGTCTTAATCTGGAAACGCGTACGGTGGTCGATTTCCTGCGTACAATGTCAGGTGATATGAACGCAACCCTTGCGGGTACCTTGCCGACATTTGCTATGCCTGACGTTCCTTTTAGCTGGGAAACACTGCAAATCGTGCTGCCTTATGCTGTGATTCTCGCTGCGATCGGTTTGATTGAGTCTCTGTTAACGTTGACGGTGTTGGATGAAATGACGAACACTCGTGGTCAATCGAACCGTGAATGTGTTGGCCAAGGTTTAGCAAACGTCACCTGTTCAATGTTTGGTGCCATGGGTGGCTGTGCGATGATTGGCCAGTCTATGATCAACGTGAACTCTGGTGGTCGTGGACGCTTATCAGGTGTTGTGGCAGCCGTGATGCTGCTGGTATTCATCTTATTTGCTTCAGCGCTGATTGAAATGATTCCACTCGCGGCACTCGTTGGCGTAATGTTCATGGTGGTGATTGGTACCTTTGAATGGGCCACCTTTAAACTGGCACGCCGCGTACCAAAGCAAGACTTTTTCGTCATTGTGTTAGTGACCGTGGTTACCGTCATGACGGATCTCGCGATTGCGGTCGCCGTCGGCGTGATTGTCTCCGCCCTGATGTTTGCTTGGGAACATGCAAAACATATTTATGCGAGCAGCAATTTGGATGAAGAAGGTAGCAAAGTCTACAAGATTAACGGCCCAATTTTCTTTGGCTCTGCCGCTAACTTCTTGGAGCTGTTTGATGCTCAAAACGATCCACAAGATGTGATCGTGGATTTCGCAAACTCACGTGTTGCTGATCACTCGGCCATCGAAGCGATTGAGACCTTGGCTGAGCGTTATACCGCACTAGGTAAAACACTTCATCTTCGTCACCTAAGCCAAGATTGCCGTGCGTTACTCGATAAAGCAGGTAGCTTAGTTGAAATTAACGTAAAAGAAGATCCAAGCTACAAAGTGGCAACCGATATTCTTGCTGGCTAAATAACGTTTAGTGCAAAAAAAAGGCTTCCACTGGGAAGCCTTTTTTATTGGTTTCAATAACTAAGCAATGCAACTCATCAGTTTAGGGCCAAGCAATGATGCCCGCCAGCCTTGCATCACGTCCGGCATCTGTTGAGTGTTTTGGTCAAGCTTCCAGCTCCACTGAATAAATTGATTCAATTGCTTTTTCGACGCCAAAAACTCTGTGGCTAATCCTGTCTCTTTCGAAACTGCAACCACTTGCTCTTTGAGCTTAGCCATCATCTGCTTATAGCCTGGCAGGTCCATTAAACGCTCTATCTTCTCTGGGTAGTCTGATTCAGGTGTTTGTTTCGCCTGCTTAACCAGACTGATGAGTTTCGCACTATGGCGGTTAATGGCTCGTCCATCTAACCCCTCTTGCTCCATGGCCTGTTTTGTTTGCAATCCATGGCGAGCAATGGTCAGTAGCTCATTCTCACGAAATACAAAGTTCAACGCCAAATCACGGCGCACCGCTTCTCGATAACGCCATTCCGCTAATGGCTTAAGCACAGCAAGTTGTTTCGGTTTTAACTGCCAAGCCCCTTTTATATCAAGATACGCTTTTTCTGGCTCAGGCTGAACATCGCGTTTATCAATCATGCGCTGGCTTTCTTGCATTGACGCCTCTAACCAACCCGCCTCACTCACCTGTTTGAACAAAAACCCAAAGATGGGTAGCAAGTAATAAACATCCGCTGCTGCGTACTCAAGCTGTTTTACACTTAGTGGACGAGCAAGCCAATCCGTTCGTGACTCACTTTTATCTAATTCAATATCAAGATAACTGTTCACTAAACTGGCAAACCCCGTTGATAACCCTTGACCAAGAAATGCCGCCATAATTTGCGTGTCGAGCATGGGCTTAGGAACTGCGCTGAAACTGTGTTTAAACACTTCCAAATCTTCACCGCATGCATGCAGTACTTTGATCACATTCGTGTCTTCAAGTAGTTCAACAAAGGGTGACATGTCGGCAATCTCTAAAGGATCGATCAACGACACATTTTCGCCATCATAGAGCTGAATCAGGCCGAGTTGCGGATAAAAAGTACGTGTGCGTACAAACTCGGTATCCAGAGCGATGGCATTTTTACCACGCGCCGCGTGGCATACGCGTTGCAGGTCGGACTCTTGAGTAATAATTTGATAGTTCACTTATCTCTCTCTGTTTCTGAGTCAGCAAAAACAAAGATGCCGACGAGTTATGTCGGCATCTTAACACTATTCAATCAGGCTTTCTCGTGCTTCAACTTGCCTGTTTAAGTTTCTCATCGTTTTCTTCACGCAATACACGGCGCAAGATTTTACCCACATTAGTTTTGGGCAGTTCTTCTTTAAATTCGATAAGTTTAGGTACTTTGTAACCCGTTAAGTGTTGACGACAGTGAGTAATGATCTCATCTTTCGTCAAACTTGGGTCGCGTTTCACCACGTAAATTTTGACCACTTCACCTGAAACATCGTGCGGCTGGCCAATGGCAGCCACTTCCAGAACTTTACCATGTAGCGCTACAACGTCTTCGATTTCATTAGGATAAACATTAAACCCTGAGACTAAAATCATGTCTTTCTTGCGGTCAACGATATGCAATAGACCTTGATCATCAAACTTAACGATGTCACCGGTTGACAGCCAGCCATCGTGATCGATAACTTCACGCGTCGCTTCGGGACGCTGCCAATACCCCTGCATCACTTGTGGTCCTCGAACTTGAAGCTCCCCGATTTCGCTATTCGGTAACACCTGACCTTCGTCATCGACAATACGAACCTCGGTAGAAGGCACAGGCAAGCCAATCGCTCCTGTATAATCGGTTAAATCATACGGGTTGCCAGTCACTAAAGGCGCACACTCGGTTAGACCATAGCCTTCCAATAGATGAATGCCCGTCACCTTTTTCCATTGTTCAGCAACACCACGTTGCACAGCCATCCCCCCACCGACTGACAGTTTGAGATTACTGAAATCTAACTCATGGAAATCTTCATTATGGACGAGAGCATTGAACAATGTGTTCACCCCAGTGATTGCGGTGAAGTCGTTATTTTGTAGCTCTTTGACAAACCCAGGAATATCACGAGGGTTGGTAATCAATAAGTTGCGAGCGCCCATTTCAATAAACAGCAAGCAGTTTACGGTCAATGCAAACACATGATACAGCGGCAGCGCAGTAACCACCATTTCACGTCCCTCAGAGAGCACCGGCCCGTATGCACCTTTCGCTTGGAGCACGTTAGCAATCATATTGCGGTGAGTGAGAATAGCGCCTTTCGCTACGCCAGTCGTGCCTCCGGTGTATTGCAAAAAGGCAATGTCTTCACCCGACATAAAGGGCTTCACATATTGTAGCCTGCGCCCTTTGCGAATCGCTTTTCGCATTGAAATAGCCCCAGGCAAATCATATTTAGGGACCATGCCTTTAATGTATTTGACGACAAAGTCGACCACCGTACCTTTCGCCCGCGGCAGCATTTGCCCAAGACTCGTTAATACAACATGTTTAACTTGCGTATTTTCGACAATTTGCTCAAGTGTATTGGCAAAATTTGAAACAATGACGATCGCGGTTGCACTGGCGTCATTAAGTTGGTGCTCGAGCTCACGCGGTGTGTAAAGCGGGTTAACATTGACGGCAATCAAGCCTGCACGCAATACCCCAAATAGCGCCACAGGGTATTGAAGTAAATTCGGCATCATCAGGGCAACACGATCACCCTTTTTAAGTTTAAGTTCATTCTGCAGATAGGCGGCAAAAGCGCGGCTGCGCTCTTCTAGCTTACGATAAGTCATTACCGTGCCCATATTGATGAACGCCGGCTGGTCAGCAAACTTATGTACCGACTGTTCAAACATCTCGACTAAAGATGGGTACTGATCGGGATCGATCATTTCAGGTACGTCACTTGGATAACGTGATAACCAAGGTTTCTCCACAGTAATACTCCTCGTCATAGGCAAAGGGTTCGCCATATTGCGCTTTGCGCGCTTATTATTAACAGGCTAATTACACCATAGCCCGAGTGCATGAGCACGAAACACTCAAACACTTGTTTAAATTTTGTTAACCAAGCCAAAGATTAGACTAGAAACTCTAAATGGCTGCTGTAAATGGCAATGATGGCCACCTTTGACCGTCATCACTTCACCAAAACATTCCTTCGCCTGAGCTTTTTTTCTCAGATGCGGATAGCCTTGATCGCCGAGAATAATTAAATTTGGGCAGGAGATGGCCGAATTAATTTCGGCCGCCTGCGCATCGGACATGCGATACAAAGAGTCCGCTTGCAGTGCAATATCGTGGCGCCAACGCCAACCTGATTCTTCCTGCAGAGCGCCTCGAGCGACAATCGGTTCAATAAGCGGCTTGGGCAGATCATTAATTTGCGCACGACGTTCAATCATGTGCTCTAACGATGAAAAATAGCGTACTGGTTTCCGTCGTAGCCGTTGACGACTCATCACACCTTGCCGTAATCGCGTCACACCATGCTCCGCAGATTCAGACAGTGGTCCTGCGCCTTCAATTTGCACCAAACCCGCAACTTGGTCAGGAAAGGCGGCACTATAGCAACTTGCTACTAAAGCACCAAGAGAATGACCGACTAAAATCAGCTTATTTGGCGATATTTTGGACAGAAGTTGGAAAATATCGTCGATATAGTCGTGAAAAGGGTAATAGGAATGGGGGGTTTTGGGGCTAGATAGACCATGCCCGGGGAAATCCACGGCACACCCATAAATTGAGGCACTCTGCGCTGACAACGCCTCCATTACAGAGAAAAAGCTTGCCGCGTTGTCCAACCAGCCGTGCAAAAAAACCACCGAGACTTCAGCTGACTGACAATCACCAAACTCTATCGTCGCCAGTTGACCAGAAGCGATAGAGTATTGCTTTTCGACGAGCATTTATTTGACTTCTTGTATCACTCGACCACTGTTCCCGGAAATGGGATGACGCCAAACACGGCAATTAAAGCCATAGCAAGGATAGAAAGGGTCGATGTCATTAATAATGACGCGTTCCTCAACCCGCCATAAATGATAAGCGCGTGCATTCACAACAGGAAACTGATGCTGGTATTTATCAACACTCCCCTCCTCCGTTCCCGCAGAATCACCCAGTACCGTAATTAAACGCCCTTCGCTGTAGGTAACCGGATCGAGAAACCCTTGAACGTAAGCCACAAAACGCCCTTTGGGTTCATGGCTGAGCATAGGCTTACCCGCGTTTCCTATTGGCATATTGACGATTTCAAGGCGTGTCTTATCACTAAGGTTAGAAATGTTTGCAATGACGCCACCAAGACGAACTTCTTGTTGGTCATTCGGGTTGGCTTGCCAGGTTTGGAAATCAGTGACAACCGCAGGGTTTTGAGTTTCAAGCTCTTGGGGTAACGATGCGCAAGCTGAAATCATCAACAGAGAGCTCATCATCAACAGATAACGACTAATACCACGAATCGACATATCGCCTCTCTAAAATTTATCTAGATATAGATATCGACGCCGAGAAGTTGAGTAAGTTCCTCCCGGCGTGCTTGATTCATCACATCCATGTACTTTTCCATCGCTCTGCGACCACTGCCTTCTGGCAGATCATATTCGACTTGAGCTCGGTGGATGTCGCTCTCTTGCACATGACGAATCGTGTTCGCAACGGCGTTCGCAACTTTACTCGGTTCACCAATAGGCGTCTTTGCAGGCGATTTACGCTTATTCGTGGATTTCTGGGCTTTATTTGAACCCGGTATCGCCGCCGGTGGTAATCCATTTAAAGAAACCATATCACTCCAAGTATCGCATTAACGCCCATTGCTCACCTCAGCTGGAAATTACTCACGCCCAGGCAATTTTTTCCATGTCACATTATCACGAAGATAAACCGGGCTGGACTCTTCGACAGAAACAGTATGACCTTGTTCCCATTCAAGTTTAGCCAATTGCACAATATCTTGCGCATCGGGAAACTCAATCTCTCCCGCAGTAACGGTATACGGGAGTGCAGCCAATTCGTTGGCATAGGTCTGCCAACCTGTACCCGCGCTGACCCAGTTTTTGTCATCACTACTGCTTGCGTCAACTAATGTTTGCGGGGCAACCACGGCTTCGCCGTCAACCTCTTGCCAATGACCATCCGCTTGACGAGCAAATCGCCCCCAATATACCTCACCCATTCGCGCATCAATCGCGCTCACGACATCCGTCGCTCCAGAAACGCGGTAGCAGGCTTGCGCCATCGCTTTAAGCGTTGAAACGCCAATCATGGGTAAGTCGGCACCAAACGCTAAACCTTGTGCAATACCGATACCAATGCGGACACCGGTAAAACTGCCAGGACCGCGACCAAAAGCCAAAGCGTCAAGATCATTAAGTTGGATATCGGCTTCTTTAAGCACTTCATCGACCATAGGTAATACTTTTTTTGTATGGTCTCGAGGAGCAACCTCACTACGACTATAAATACGATCATCAATCAACAGCGCAACTGAACAGTTCTCTGTTGATGTATCTAAGGCTAGGATTTTTACGCTCATGCCACTCTCAATATTCTTGTGTTGATGGTTGTGAAATTGTATGTAAGAACTGTTTAATGTTCTCTAAGTCTCGAGTTCGCGGAATCGGCGGCAAACTCGCGAGAAAAATGCCTCCGTATTCACGAGTGACCAATCGGTTATCGCAAATAATCAATGCGCCAGAATCCTTTTTATCTCGAATTAGGCGTCCTACGCCTTGCTTCAATGTGATGACTGCATCCGGAAGCTGCACTTGGGCAAACGGATCACCGCCACGCAGACGACAATCTTCAATACGAGCTTTAAGCAGCGGGTCATCCGGTGCGGTAAAGGGCAATTTATCGATAATAACACAGCTCAGCGCGTCACCTCTAACATCGATGCCTTCCCAAAATGCACCCGTTGCCACCAGCAGCGCATTACCCAATTCCATAAATTCAGACAGGGTCTTTTGTTTGCTGGTTTCACCTTGCATTAACACTGGAATAGTTAGCTGCTCTCGAAAACGCTCACCAAGGTCGCGCATCATACTGTGTGACGTACACAAAAAGAAGCAGCGCCCTTGGTTTTGCTCAATAATTGGCGCCAACATACGCACTAATTTGTCTGCAAGCCCCTGACTATTCGGTTCAGGTAGGTAACGTGGGACACACAACCGAGCTTGGTTTTGATAATCAAATGGGCTTGGCAGAGACATTTGACTCGCAGGTTTAATGCCCAAACGCGAAGTGAAATGCCCAAAGTCATCATTGACCGCTAAGGTTGCTGAGGTAAATATCCAAGCGCCTTGCTTGATCTCCATTTGCTCGTGGAATTTATCCGATACCGATAGCGGCGTAATGTGTAAGCTAAAGTGACGCGGTGTCGTATCAAACCAATACGAATACCCAGTGATGGAGACATCGCAAACTCGATCAATCCGCGACTTAATCAAATTGGCCCGTTCAAAAGCCGCATCAAGTAGTTGGCTACGACCTAGCGCTAATTTGAGCACATCAATGGCAAAATCCAAGGCTTCAGTTAGCCGCTCCATCTCCCGAGCAATCGTTGGGGAAGCTATCGCATCACGCCAATTGCCTCGAAAACCGGTATCACCAAGAATAATGCGTAAATCCATGGCCGACTGTACCAACTTCTCAGCAATCTTTTGCAGCTGACGCATGTCCTTGGCTTCGGTGCGGTAGCTGATCTCGATGTCTTTGGCCAATTCTTGAATTTGCCGACTTGAAACCGATTGTCCGAAGTATTGACTCGCAATATCAGGTAACTGATGAGCTTCATCAAAAATGAACACATCTGCTTCGGGAATTAGCTCACCAAACCCGGTTTCCTTGATCGCCAAATCTGCTAAAAACAGATGGTGGTTGACCACCACCACTTCCGCGTCCATCGCCTTTTTACGAGCTTTGAGTACATAGCAATCGGTGTAACTCGGACACTCTTTTCCTAAGCAATTATCATTGGTTGAGGTTATGGTTGGGATGATCGGGCTGTCTTCGGCTATCGCATCACATTCGCCCAAATCGCCAGTTTTGGTTTCGGAAGTCCAAGCGCGAACTTTGACTAACTGGCTGAGTAACGTAGGGTCTGCACTGTTATTATGACTCTCAACCATCTGACGACTGAGACGGTCCAGACACAGATAATTGGACCGCCCCTTTAATAGCGAGACTTTTCCATGAAAACCTAAAGCGTCAGTCATCAGAGGAAGATCACGATGATAAAGCTGCTCTTGAAGGTTTTTCGAGCCAGTACTGATGATGACTTTTTTTCCACTGAGTAAAGCCGGCACCAGATACGCAAACGTTTTGCCTGTACCCGTCCCCGCTTCTACCACAACTTGGCCTTGGTTTTTAATAGCGTCAGCGACGGCGGTTGCCATATCAACTTGCGCTTGGCGAGGCTGAAAGCCCGGAATGGCGTTACCCAATGCCCCCTGCGCAGAGAATACTTTTTCGATCATCAAACTCAAACCATGAAAAACAGAGCGGCAATTATGTCAGGTTTAGCCACAAGTCGCGATGCCAATTGTCAACCATGACCCGATAACTTGACCCGATAACATACGCTATCATACTCATCTAACAACGGATGACTGCCTCACAACCAAGCAGGCAAACGATTACCTGTGATTATGTCTTGAAACCTTAGCAATATTAGTTTAATTGTTAAGGCTACTCTAAATAACCCTTATACAGCCCAAGCTTATAATAAGAACCGCGCACGGAAGTATCGTATCCATGGAAAAGAAAACACTACTCACTCATTGCACAGACGCCCCAGGATTGATTTCAAAAATTACCAGCATCTGTTACCAACACAAACTCAACATCATTCATAACAATGAGTTCGTAGACAACCCGACTGGCCAGTTTTTTATGCGCACTGAGCTGGAGGGTGAATTCAATGATCACGCCTTTCTCGCCGATCTTGATGACGCGCTTCCAGCCTGCACCACACGCCGCTTGGTAGACTCAGCTCGCAAAAAAATTGTTATCTTAGTCACCAAGGAAGCCCATTGCCTTGGCGATATTTTGATGAAGACATACGATGGCAGCTTAGATGTAGACGTAGCGGCGGTAGTTGGTAATTACGATAATTTACGCCAGTTAACCGAACGTTTTGATATTCCCTACCACTTTGTGTCTCATGAAGGCTTAAACCGCCAAGAACATGAAGCAAAAATGCTGGATGTCATCAACCAATATCAAGCTGACTATTTGGTGCTCGCAAAATACATGCGTGTTCTCACCGCTGATTTCGTTGGTCAATATCCCCACAAAATCATTAATATTCACCACAGTTTCTTACCCGCTTTCATCGGTGCGAGACCGTATCAGCAAGCTTACGATCGCGGTGTAAAAATCATCGGCGCGACTGCTCACTTCGTGACCAACGATCTCGATGAAGGCCCAATCATTAAGCAAGACGTCATCCCTGTGGACCATAACTTTAGTGCCTCTGACATGGCTCAAGCCGGACGAGATGTAGAAAAAAGTGTGTTAAGCAAAGCGTTAAGCAAGGTTGTTGATGATCATGTATTCGTTTCAGGCAACAAAACCGTTATTTTGTAATCTGACATCATGAGACAAAAGAAAGGCCGCGCCTGAAAGGTAGCGGCCTTTTTAATTACAAATTCAACGCAAGTTCCACGCCTTGACGTATAGCACGCACTGCGTCAAGCTCACCAGCGTAATCCGCACCGCCAATCACGTGTAGCTTCTCGCCAAATTCATCCCAGCGATGTTCAAAACTGCGCACCGACTCTTGCCCTGCACAAATCACTATAGTGTCAACGTCTAAGCATTGAGCCTTACCATTTTGAACAAGGTGCAATCCGTGCTGGTCGATTTTTTGATACTCCACACCTCCCAATAGATGCACACCCCGCTTTTCTAACGTGCGCTTATGAATCCAGCCTGTGGTTTTACCTGGCCCTTTCCCCACACGCCCTTTGCGACGTTGTAGTAACCATACTTGCTTATCACTGGCTTCATCTGGGTATGGATACAAACCGCCTGGATGAGTGAGCGTTTTATCTATTCCCCACTCATACAACCAATCATCGAGTTGATGCTCGTTGGGTTCGGTGATCATACTGGCAACATCCACGCCAATTCCACCAGCGCCAATGATCGCAATTTTGTCGCCGACGGGGGTTTTCTCCTTGATTAAGGTTTGGTAATCAATCACTTTGGGTGAGTTTTCAAGCCCGTCGATTTGAATCTCACGAGGTGTCACGCCTGTTGCCATGACGATGTGGTCATAATCACGCAACATGTCAGCATTCACTTCCGTGTCGAGATGCAAACGTACACCGGTTTGCTCGATGCGATTAGCAAAATAACGAATCGTCTCACGAAACTCTTCTTTACCCGGAATTTGCATTGCTAAACGAAATTGGCCGCCAATCCTATCTGCCCGATCAAATAAATCAACTTGATAACCGCGCTCAGCTAATGTGGTCGCACAAGCTAGACCAGCAGGTCCCGCACCAACGACAGCGACAACCTGTGACTGGCTTGCCGCTTCAAGAGTTAGCTCAGTTTCGTAACATGCGTACGGGTTCACCATACAAGTGGCGCGCTGACCTTTAAACACGTTATCTAAACACGCTTGATTACAGCCAATACAAGTATTAATCAGCTTCGGCTGCTGCTGTTCTGCTTTTAACACGAAATGAGGATCAGCCAGTAACGGGCGCGCCATGGAAACCATGTCTGCTTGGCCAGAAGCCAAGATACGTTCTGCGTCCTCCGGTGTATTGATACGGTTGCAGGTCACAATAGGAACATTCACATGCGGTTTGACTTGTTCGGTAACCCAACTAAACGCCCCACGCGGAACTTGGGTTGCAATGGTCGGGATACGTGCTTCGTGCCAACCTATCCCCGTATTGATGATGGTCACTCCTGCCTTTTCTAATGCCTTGGCTAACTCAACCACCTCTTGAAAACTGCTACCTTCTTCCACCAGATCCAGCATGGATAACCGAAAAATAATGATGAACTGCTTACCCACCTCAGCTCGGATGGCTTTGACAATTTCAAGCGGAAAACGAATGCGATTTTGGTACTCGCCACCCCACTCATCATAACGCACGTTGGTTCGCTTACAGATAAACTGGTTGATTAAGTACCCTTCAGAGCCCATCACTTCAACACCATCATAACCAGCACTTTGCGCCAATTTTGCACTGGTTGCGAAATCAGAAATCGTGCTTTTGATTTGTCTCACACTCATTTCACTAGGAGCAAAACGGGCGATCGGTGCCTTAATGGCGGATGCACTTTGTGAAAACGGATGCATCGCATAGCGACCTGCGTGCAAAAGTTGTAACGCGATTTTCCCCCCATGCTCATGAACCGCATCAGTCACAACTTGATGCGCTTGTGCATGCTTAGGCTTACTAAATTCGGCGCTAAATGGGTGTAATCGTCCACGCAGATTAGGCGAGAACCCACCGGTAACGATCAAGCCAACACCACCTTTAACTCGTTCTTGATAAAAGGCGGCAAGCTTGTGAAGACCTGCTTTGTCTTCTTCTAAACCAGTGTGCATAGAGCCCATCAGAACGCGGTTTTTCAATTGGGTAAAGCCGAGGTCTAAAGGCTGAAGTAGATTTGGGTACATGGCAGACATCGCTATTTTTATATTTATGGTCTGACCAGAATATTGCCGGGTTAAACAAAAATCAAACAAGTGTTTACATTTCTGTAACAGCGATCAACTCCCTATTGTTCGAATATACTTGTTTAAGTAGGATATCATCGATTAGTTGGTCTTAGCTCCATTTATAAGACAGCGTACCGGAATGGTTACAGCGGAGATAGAATGAAAAAAATATTCAAAATAATTGGCCTGATTTTCAAGGGCATTTGGAAAGTCATCTCATTTATACGTATTACTTTAATAAACCTGATTTTCCTTGCGAGCATTGCAGCGATTTACTTCCTGTATACCTCTGCTGAATCCCCAACCCCAGCGGTTCCAACCACCTCTTCTGCGTTAGTGCTTAATTTATCTGGCCCTATTGTTGAACAATCTACTTATGTCAATCCGCTCGATTCAGTAACTGGCTCGCTATTTGGGCAAGAAATGCCAAAAGAGAATGTCTTATTTGATGTCGTCAATACCATTCGCCAAGCCAAAGATGACAAAACCATTACCGGTCTCGTCTTATCGCTACAGGATATGCCCGAAACGAACTTAACCAAACTGCGTTACATTGCTAAAGCGATTAATGAGTTTAAAGCCAGTGGAAAACCTGTCTTTGCCGCTGGCGACTTTTATAACCAAAGTCAGTACTATTTGGCGAGTTACGCAGACAAAATCTTCCTCGCCCCTGATGGCGCAGTGATGCTCAAAGGCTACAAAGCCTATTCCCTATACTATAAAACTCTGCTCGAAAAGCTTGATGTTAGTACTCACATCTTCCGAGTTGGTACCTATAAATCGGCCATTGAACCTTTTATCCGCGATGATATGTCGGAGCCAGCAAAGCAATCAGCCTCTCGCTGGGTTGGTCAAATGTGGAGTGCCTATGTCGATGATGTGGCCACCAATCGTCAAATCGATAGCCAAGTATTAAATCCGAGCATGGACGAGTTTCTGGAGCAGCTTAAATCGGTCAAAGGTGATGTCGGCGCCTTGTCGAAGCAATTGGGGCTGGTTGACCAATTAGCCACCCGTCAAGAGGTGCGCCAAGCGATGATCGAAGCGTTTGGTAGTGATGGGCAAGACAGTTATAACGCTGTCAGCTATTACAAGTATCAGTCGCGAATGCATCCAAGCTTTGATTCGAGCGAAGATGATGTGGCCGTTGTTGTCGCAAGTGGTGCCATCATGGACGGCGAACAGCCTCGCGGTCGCATTGGTGGCGACACATTGTCTTCCTTGTTGCGTCAAGCTCGCACTGACGACAAAGTCAAAGCTGTCGTCTTGCGAGTTGATAGCCCAGGTGGTAGCGCCTTTGCCTCAGAAATCATTCGCAATGAAATTGAGGCAATAAAAGCCGCTGGAAAACCGGTAGTTGTCTCCATGTCGAGCCTTGCGGCATCAGGTGGGTACTGGATTTCAATGGGCGCAGACAAAATCATCGCTCAGCCGACAACGTTAACCGGTTCGATTGGTATCTTTAGTGTGATTACTACATTTGAAAAAGGACTGAATAAACTGGGCATTTATACTGACGGCGTCGGCACCACACCATTTTCAAACGTTGGTGTCACTCAAGGGTTAACCGAAGGCGCATCTCAAGCTATCCAGTTAGCGATAGAACACGGTTACAACCGTTTTATCAGCTTGGTCGGCCAGAACCGTGATATGTCACTTGAAAAAGTCGATAGTGTCGCGCAAGGCCGAGTATGGACAGGCCAAGATGCCATGCAATATGGCTTAGTTGATCAAATCGGTGACTTCGATGACGCTATCGATGCTGCCGCACAACTAGCCTCGCTTGATGATTACAACCTGTATTGGGTAGAAGAGCCTCTAACACCCGCAGAACAGTTCTTTAAAGACTTCTTCTCTGAAACCAACGCGGCCCTAGGTATCGATATGACGTCAATGCTACCAGGGGCTTGGCAACCCGCAGCCAAGCAATTGGTCGCAGACTCAAGTTTATTGGCTCAATTTAACGACCCTAAGGGACAGTACGCGTTTTGTTTGCCTTGTCAGGTTGAGTAGTTCAACGCGAATTATCCAAACTGGTATGATATGGGGTAGCGTAATCAACGCTGCCCCTTTTTCTTGGCTAAGAATCAGTTATAATCGCCGCTTCTGTTCCCCCTAACAAATATGACTCGCAGCAATGGCAAAAAAACATATTTATATCGCCTACACTGGCGGCACTATTGGCATGCAAAAGTCGAATAACGGCTATATTCCCGTTGCTGGCTTTATGGACAAACAACTGGCGGGCATGCCCGAATTTCATCGCGAAGAGATGCCCGATTATACCATCCATGAGTATGACCCCCTGATTGACTCATCCGATATGACGCCTGCGGATTGGCAGCAAATTGCTGACGACATTCGAGCCAACTATGACAAATATGATGGCTTCGTGATTTTGCACGGCACCGATACCATGGCCTATACCGCTTCTGCATTGTCTTTCATGCTGGAAAATCTCGGCAAGCCGGTAATTGTGACGGGTTCACAGATCCCTCTTGCTGAACTTCGGTCAGATGGTCAAGCCAATCTATTGAATGCTTTACATATTGCTGCGAATTACCCAATCAATGAAGTCACATTGTTCTTCAATAATAAATTGATGCGTGGCAACCGCAGTACTAAATCTCATGCTGACGGTTTTAATGCGTTCACCTCACCCAATTTGTCGCCTTTGCTTGAAGCCGGAATTCATATTCAAGTTAGTAAAGACATCGAAGTAGATAAAAAGCCGCAGGGTGACTTTAAAGTCCATACCATTACACCGCAGCCCATTGGTGTCATCACTATGTATCCAGGCATTTCGCACGAAGTGATTCGAAATACATTACGACAACCCGTCAATGCCATGATTTTACTCACCTTTGGGGTTGGTAACGCACCACAGAACCCTGAATTGCTCGGCCACCTTAAAGAAGCGTCTGAGCGTGGCGTCATCGTGGTCAATTTGACTCAATGTTTGGCGGGTAAAGTCAACATGGGCGGTTACGCCACCGGATGTGCACTCGCTGAAGCGGGGGTGATTAGCGGTTATGACATGACTCATGAGGCGGCGTTAGCCAAACTGCATTATTTGCTGAGCCAAAACTTGAGCTATGAACAGATTAAAGATCAGATGCAGCAAGTCTTACGCGGTGAAATGAGCCTATAACTCATCAAAGAAACCGTAAAAACGCGATTTTTCACAGTAAATTCCTACAGAGATTGTTCTGCTATTCGGTTAAAAAAAACCAGCCATAGGGCTGGTTTTTTTGTTTTTCACTCAAAAGTTACGAATCGAGATTAGGATTCACCCGCATGATGTCGCCTTGATCCGATTGGAACTGTTTTTTTAATTCGGCTTTAGACTTAAAAACAACATCGCCACCTTGGCCAATTGTCATATGTTGAGCTTGTGAATTATGCTTAGATTGATACAACATCACAGCTTGCATACAGGAATCTCGCTGCTGTTGGGAAAGTGGAGTACCCTCAGGCCATGTGCCTGTTTCTACAGCGTAAACTAAACGCTCATAAACTTCCGGAGTAATGGAGTTAATTAGCTGCTCAACATCCATGATGGTTTCCTTGCTTTTGACTTTGGCTCAAACATAACCAGCTGAAGAAGTGAGTCAAGGTTGGCCCAGAAAATAAGTGTAACTGATCACAAGCATTCATTATGAACTATATAAAAATCGTGTTAATCGCCGCATCAGCTCTGGCGCTCGGCGGATGTTTTGAAGGTAGAAAGAATACAGAGCAGTTGTGCACCGATAACCCGGCACTGCGCTGCGAGAAACTGAATATGAATGATGGTCAATGCCGCATTCCAAGAACCGACCTCATTTGGCATCGTTTTGAAGTGATGAAAAACCCAAGCGAAGCCAATAAAATCGATGAGTACAAATTCTTAATGGAATACCGAAAGTGCCTCGAACTGGCCTCGCAAATCCAAACCATTGACCAAACAGAGTTACGCCAAAAACGTTTCAATGCTCTCGTTCACTCCGGCAATGAACAAGAACGCATCGTAATGGAGCTGCGCAGTTCACAGCAGCCTCAAACATTGTACTTTTTGTGGAGCCAACTTGGTGACGAACACGCCAGACGTGCATTCCTACAAATGGAAGGTTCTCCAGAGCTTGATACGGCTGAAATGCAATACGCGTTAGCCACGTATTACACCAACCGTGACAAGCAAAAGACCATTGAACTGCTCAACCGCTCTCTTGAACTTTCCACTGGCGATAACGTCAACGTCGAAGCAGTGAAATCACTGGCTAGCATCTATTATCATGTTCAAAACAAAGAAGCCGCCTATATCTGGACGCAAGTCGCAAGTGAATACGATGTCCCCCTCGTGCCCAAGCGCCAACTCCAACTACTGTACGGCTTCAATGATGCAAAATATGATCAACTTGATGATATGGCGGCAGAAGTAGAAAGCGCCCTGAAATCCGGGCGCTTTAGGCGTAGTTTAGTTCCGTATTAAACTCATACCTACGAATGAAAGGAACAAACAACAAGCGGCGAATTATTCGCCGTTTTTTGTTGGATTGTTGAAAGTTAACGACACTGAGTTAACACAAAACCGTTCTCCGGTTGTTGGCGGACCATCAGGAAAAACGTGACCTAGGTGGCTATCACAAACTGCGCATCGGATCTCAGTTCTGACCATTCCGTGACTTCGATCTTCTAGGTAGTGAATCGCTTCTGGGTTAATCGGCTGGTCAAAACTCGGCCAACCACATCCTGAATCGTATTTATCGTTTGATGAGAAAAGTGGCGTATGACAACAAGTGCATGAATACACACCTGTTTCTTTATTGTGCAACAACGTACCACTATAGGGCGCTTCTGTACCATGCTCACGACACACGCGATATTGTTCTTCAGATAACTGCTCACGCCACTCTGCGTCTGACTTTACGACTTTATTTTCGTCATGTTCCACAGCGGACATTCTCCTCATTCTCACTTTTTATATTCACTTTTTTAGGGAAAAACTTGCTAAGCTTACCCTTTGTAGCACATACTTTCACCCCATAACAGGGTGGGTGGATTTTGCCTGGTTGGGTAACGCCAACCTGCCCCTTATTTAGACTGGCGTACAGTTTATCTCGCATTAAGCTCAAAAGATAACCAACTGCTAACAATTGTGAAAGAAAGCGTCGCTTTTTTTTGACTTTAAACAAGTTAAGTCTGATTATCTGTTGCAGATTTTTGCTGGGTTCTGTAATTTTACTACCAGTTATCTTTAATCAGAAATTAAGTTGTGGAGCAACTATAATGACTATCAAAGTAGGTATTAACGGTTTTGGCCGTATCGGCCGTTTCGTATTCCGTGCAGCACAAGAACGTAACGACATCGAAGTTGTAGGTATCAACGACCTTATCGACGTAGATTACATGGCGTACATGCTTAAGTACGATTCAACTCACGGCCGTTTCAACGGTACTGTTGAAGTTGAAGGTGGTAACCTAATCGTTAACGGTAAAACTGTACGTGTTACTGCAGAGCGCAACCCTGAAGACCTTAAATGGGACGCAATCGGTGTTGACGTTGTTGCTGAAGCAACTGGTATCTTCCTAACTGACGAAACTGCACGTAAACACATCACTGCAGGTGCGAAGAAAGTTGTTCTTACTGGTCCTTCTAAAGACGCAACTCCAATGTTCGTTAACGGTGTAAACTTCGACACTTACGCTGGCCAAGATATCGTTTCTAACGCTTCTTGTACTACTAACTGTCTTGCACCTATCGCTAAAGTTCTTAACGACAAGTTCGGTATCGAATCTGGTCTTATGACAACAGTTCACGCAACTACGGCAACTCAAAAAACTGTAGATGGTCCTTCTGCAAAAGACTGGCGTGGTGGTCGTGGTGCTTCTCAAAACATCATCCCATCTTCAACTGGTGCTGCTAAAGCGGTAGGCGTTGTACTTCCAGAAGTAAACGGCAAACTAACTGGTATGGCTTTCCGCGTACCAACTGCTAACGTTTCTGTTGTTGACCTAACTGTTAACCTAGTAAACGGCGCTTCTTACGAAGACATCTGTAAAGCAATGAAAGAAGCTTCTGAAGGCGAACTAAAAGGCGTTCTAGGTTACACTGAAGACGCAGTTGTTTCTCAAGACTTCATCGGCGAAACTTGCACTTCAGTATTTGATGCTAAAGCAGGTATCGCACTAACTGACAAATTCGTTAAAGTTGTATCTTGGTACGACAACGAAATCGGTTACTCAAACAAAGTTCTAGACCTAGTTGCTCACATCTCTAAATAATGTAAGCTTTTAGCGAAGATTTTTGTAAAAGGCGGCTCTCGAGTCGCCTTTTTTGTATTCCAATATAACCCACGCGTGGATAACTGGAATTCATTTGGATTACGGTCCGAACACACACAAGCTTTGCCGCGTTGCAAGGCGGTGCCTAGGACCTCCGCCTAGGAGACAATCATGGATTTATATTCTCTCCCTGCCCTATCGGTACTTTCCGATACGGTATCGATTATTGAAAAAGATGCACTTAAGATAGTCCGTATCATCAGTGGCAAAGCTCGTGCGGCAATCGCTCTGCATGGTGGTCATGTTATGTCTTACCAACCAAGCGACCAACCTGACGTCATTTGGATGAGCGAGGCAGCAATCCTTGACGGCAAAGCCGCTATTCGCGGCGGAGTGCCCGTCTGCTGGCCATGGTTTGGTGGTCTTGCCTCCCCTTCTCATGGTTTTGCTCGTACCAGCGAATGGCAACTCATCGAGCACCGAGAAAATGAAAATGGTGTCGTCGTTTGCCTGGGCTTAAACGATTCACAGCAGACTCGAGATATCTGGCCACACCAATTTGAGCTCAAGCTATATGTCGAAGTGGGTGACCAACTCAAGATCACTCTAGATATGCACAACCCGAGTGAAGTCGCATGGCCATTCTCCGCAGCGCTGCACACTTATCTTAATGTGTCTGATATTACCTCAGTGACAACGTCAGGAATGGGGCCAAACTACATCGATAAATTGCAAGATGGCAAAACCTGCCAAGGCGACTCTGAACTTGTACTTAGCCATGCCATTGACCGAATCTATACTCAGCCGAGCGCTGCAATACATGTTGAAGATAAAGGCTATGAGCGTACGTTGAAAGTTGAAAACCAAGGCCATAATGCTGCTGTGATGTGGAACCCTTGGAAAGAAGGCGCTTCTGCTATGGCCGATATGAATGACAACGGTTACCAGACGATGCTATGTGTTGAGTCCACCGTATTTAGCCCTAGCTTAGAAAGCGGACAACTCGTCGCTGCTGGTGAAAGCCATCAGCTTATCACGACCATTACGCCTATCACTGCTTGAGTTTACACCGCACTTCAAACTTCAGCTTCTGTTTGGGGTGCGGCCGACCAATTAAGCCAATAGTTAAATTTTAAATTCACCCTTTCGTTAACACGAATCAAGTTTCCTATTTATAAATCTTTGTACCATCGGCAACTTCAAACATAAATAAAGTGCATAACAGTGCATAAACTCTGCCGTCTAGGACTAAAGATGATGAATAGATATAAAAATCAGAGCGTAGGATTTCAACTTAAGCTCGTTATCACCTTGTGTTTACTTGTTGCATTTACTTGCATCGCCACACTCGTCTACCGAAGCGCTTCTCAGCAGTTGCTTGACTCCACCTTTATAGAGCACCAGTCTAAGGTCAATGCATTAGCCAAAGCGATTTCAGGCCAATACGATGCCTACCTGAATAACGCCAATGAGCTCGAATCGACGTTCCGCCATAGCTACCTGTCAGGCCTTCAAGAAAGTAATGACTCACGCTTTTTCCACGGCCATGAGATTCCAGACCTAACCAAAGGTGGCACTAGCCTTATCGGCAGCACTCAAATTGTTGACCAATTTACGCGTGACACTGGCGCTGTTGCCACCTTGTTTGCTCGTCAAGGTGATCGTTTTATGCGTATCTCAACCTCACTGAAGAACCCATCGGGAGAGCGCGTGGTGGGGACCTATTTAGATAACCAGCACCCTGGCTATAATACCCTTAGCGCTGGGCAGCCTTACCATGCACAAGTAAAACTGTTTGGTAAACGTTATATTACCTACTATGCCCCGATTAAAAATGCGCGTGGTGAGATCTTTGCTATCTCGTTTATCGGTTTATCCGTGAACAAGGCGACTCAAGATCTGTTCAAATCCCTCGCTGAAATTCAGTGGGGCGATAGTGGTTATACGATCATCGTTGATAACGAAAAAGACAATCTCGGCCACTATTTGCTTCACCCGACCCATAAAGAAAGTGGCCCTTCGATCATAGACGTTCCAGACCATGATGGGAATAAGCCGTTCGCTTCTATCTTTGAACAACCAAGTGGCTTGATTCGTTATCCATATGAATACCAGGGTCATATTGGTGAAAAGTACCTGATTTATGCTGAAGTACCAGGATGGAACTGGAAACTGCTTGGCGGAACCTTCGTTGAAGAAGTGACGAAAGGCAGCCAAGCATTACTCAAACTGATCACCTGGATTGCGCTATCGATTGGTGCAGTTACGTTTATTTTGCTCAGCGTCATTTTGAATCGTACCTTGAAACCTTTAACCACACTGAGTGGCTATATGCAGCGATTGAGTGAAGGTGAAGTCAGCCTTGCTGTGGCTGGTGGCGAGGCCTCATCTAAAAATGAAATTGCCAACCTCACCTATGGGGTCGCTCATATGGCAAACCAATTGAATCATTTAGTCACGGACATTCGCCGTACCAGTGATGATGTCGATACCAATGCGACCAATATGGCAGAAGACGCCGAACGCAACCTAGCGCAGTCGAACCGTCAACAGGAGCAAGTTGATCAAGTGGTCACCGCGATTGAGGAAATGGCCACTTCGGCGCAGTCCGTCGCGCAGCAAGTTGAAACCATTGCTGAAAATGTACGACAAGCCAACGGTAACTCCCAAACTGGACTCAAGGTTGTCGAAGATGTCTGTATTGATGTCGCAGAACTGAATTCTCAGCTCGATCAATCTGCGCAAGTTATTCATCAAGTCAGCGAAGACAGCCAAAGTATCCAAACCGTGACAGACATGATCAATGAGATCGCAGAACAAACCAACTTACTGGCGCTGAACGCGGCCATTGAAGCCGCGCGAGCCGGAGAGCAAGGCCGAGGATTTGCCGTCGTCGCCGACGAAGTGAGAACCCTCGCACACCGCACTCAAACCTCGGTTCAAGACGTGGTGAGTATTATCGAAAAACTCAAAGGGTCAACCAGCCAAGCGGTAGAGATGATGAATCACAGTCAGTCGCGGGCTAACCATGTTTTAGAGAAAGCTCACCAAGCCGGCGGCGCGTTAGAATCCATTACTGATGATGTGCAATCTATCGCATCACAAGCTGAGACCATCGCAGCAACCTGTGAGGAGCAAGCTCAAGTTTCACAGGAGATTGCTCAAAACACGACGCAAATCAGTGAATTAAATCACGAAAGTGGAGAAATTAGCGCACAAACATCAACAAGTGCCACCAGTTTGCAGTTGCAAGCCAAAGCACTGAAACAGCAAGTGAGTTTCTTCCACTAGCCTGCCATAGCCATCTCGATATTAAGCTGACTGGACTTAGGTATTGAGATGGCTAACCCATGTGAATATTGATAGAATCGCGACCTGTTTTTATCACTTATCACTCGGTGCTTTTTCGTGTATCAATGCCCTCTATGCCTTCAGCCGCTGACACTTGATGATCGCAGCTATCGCTGTGACAACAACCATCAATTTGATGTCGCTAAGGAAGGCTATGTCAATCTCATGCCGGCTCACCATAAACGTTCAAAAGACCCGGGTGATAATAAACAGATGATGCAAGCTAGACGTCGATTTCTTGAAGGTCACCACTACCAACCGATGCGTGAACAAGTCGCGCAATTACTTCGAGCATCATTAGCCACGGAGTCACGAGCTGTTCTCGATATCGGGTGTGGTGAAGGCTACTACACCGCTCAAATTCACCAAACTCTCAGCGAGAAGCACCCACAGCTGCGTACATTTGGTTTAGACATCTCTAAAACGGCAATACGCTCAGCGGCGAAACGCTACCCTCAGTGCGAATTTTCTGTCGCCTCAAGTCATCGCTTACCTTTTGCTGATCAGAGTCTTGATGCGATTGTGCGTATTTATGCTCCTTGTAAAGCCCCCGAACTCAGTCGGTGCTTAAATACCCACGGCGTGGTGATAACGGTAACCCCTGCGGCGCGGCACCTCTATCAGCTTAGAGAACAGATTTATTCGAGTGTTCGCTTACATGATGAGACACCAGAGAAACTGGATGGTTTTGAGCTTGAAGCGGAGCAGCACCTTCATTATCCGATGGAACTCAATAACGGCGCAGCCTTTGATTTATTACAAATGACCCCTTTTGCTTGGAAAGCCAGTGATGCACTCCGCGAGCAGCTGCAGACGGCTATCGATTTCCATTGTGAAGCCGATTTTATGCTGCGTGTTTACCGAAAAAAAGTAGTCTAAAACTCTCACCGCTGCGCTTAGTCAAATAAGTGGCAGCGGCAATATTTATCCCCTTTCCCCCCAACCACGCTCGATACATCTCACCTTGCAAACCAAGACGACCCAATTACTCACTTTAATAAACAATAAGTTAACGCAAATTTATAATTAAAAGCGCCTTAAAAGCCGTCAACATTAGGTTTAGGCGCGCTTTTTGCTTTGTCATTTTTTAAACAATTTTGTGAAATTTTGCACAAGTTTCTCTCACTAACGCCGATACAGTATTGGTGATGTTATAAGGAGATGAGTATGAATCCTGTAGGTATAGAGTCGACGCAAGCGCTTCCACCTCAGCAGGCGAAAGCTCAAAAGGCAACGCCCTCTTCTGACCCAGCGACCACTCCGCTACGCGTCGACCACAATAAGGTCACGCTATCAGATGAAGGTAAAGCTCTGCTCGCAGCACTTCAGGCCATCGAAAAAGAAAGCAAGCATGATGCACAAGCAGAAGAAACCGTGGGTGATAAGGTAGAATCTTTTGCTCATGGCGCTTTAGGGATGGAGCACCCAGATAAAATGAAAGAGGAAGAGGATGGTTCCTACTCTGCGGGGCAATTTTTTTCCGCAGCGGCAACCATTGGTGGCATCATACTGGCTATCGCCTAAGTTAAACGCTCTGGTTTGATTAATATTTTTTGTTTTGATGATAGCAAGCGTGATTTGTCGAAGTAAAAGATAGATAGCATCATTGCTGCATAAACCTTTGATGAGAATCTGCAGTGAAACGCCGCTTTATTTCTTTTAAATTGGCAAATGTTGGCGCGCTCGTTTTGTTATTGGCAACCCTTGTTCCTCTCCTTCTTCACGCTCACGAGTTCGCTTCAAGTAACTTAATGCCAACCGCGCTGATATTGTCTATTGCATCAGTCTTCAGCTTTGCTATTGGCAGCCGATACCACATACAAACAAAAGCCGCTAAGCAATCTAACAACCTCAAGCAAGATAAGAACGACGAAAATCTGCCTATAGAACGCTCTTTGTTATCGCATTTTACTTCTCGTCCCTGTGACCAAGAACAATGGCTACGTAATCAACTTTTTCTATTATCCAACGAGCTCAAGCAATTACCACCATTGGTACATTGCAATACGACTCAAAAGCTACACTACCAAAACCTCACTGAGCAGCGCCTTGATGTCTTAAAACAGTTGGAAGACTTACACAAAACAAAGGTACTAAAGCGTCAAATTGAGCTAGGTTTTAGCGAAAAACAAGAATAAAGGCACCAAAAAGCAGCCTTTATTCTTAACGATGGGGATGATTGATCAAGTGGTCTTCCCAATCAATCACATCAATTTCATACACGACCTTATTACGAACGCTCTCTTGCGCCTCATGCATCGCTTTCTTAGAGCCTGTAATCAGCGGGTGCCACTCGGGGAGAGTTTGGCCATCCGCCAAAAGCCGATAAGCACACGTGTCGGGTAACCAGTGGAATTCTGCAATCTTATCACGCGTCAGTTTTAAGCACTCTTCACCCGATTCAAATCGATTCGGATAATCTTTGCAAGAACAAGTTTGGTCATCGAGTAAACTACAAGCCACGTTGGTGTAATACACCTCATCCGTGTCCTCATCCATCAACTTATGCAAACAACATTTACCACAACCGTCACACAGTGATTCCCACTCTGCTTCTGTCATCTGTTCTAATGTTTTGCTCTGCCAAAATGGAGTCGTCATTACTACTTGCCTTTATGATTGCTTGTCTTGAAGGGAAGCGTTTATACCGCTGTCGCTAAAAAACTTCAAGGATAAAATTTGAGCTGTCTCACACTCAATTTTTTGATACCATCGCCGCCCAATTTCATCATGGATATTATTATGGATTGTCGCCTTGGTTGTGGCGCATGCTGCATCGCTCCCAGTATTTCATCCGCCATTCCAGGCATGCCAAACGGCAAACCTGCAGGTCAACGCTGTATCCAGCTTGATGATAACAATCTTTGCCAACTGTTTGGTCACCCAGATAGACCAAAAGTGTGTGCTGATTTTAAGCCATGTCCCAGTATTTGTGGCACTAGCAACCAACAAGCCCTTACGATTATCACTGAGCTTGAGCAGTTAACGTAATACGTTTCTTACGCAAATCGCCACAAAAACAAGACAGCATACCGTTATGAGCCAGTGAGTTCACTGTGTTGCAGTTTTGAACCATGCATTCAATGTGGTTATCCTCTATGTTTCAGCCAGTCTTCATTAAATTGAATGGGTATTGGCATATGAACAAATATTTAGCAGAAGCATTTGGCACCTTTTGGTTAGTGCTAGGCGGTTGTGGTAGCGCAGTGTTAGCGGCAGGATTTCCAGAGGTTGGTATCGGATTACTGGGCGTTGCACTCGCTTTCGGTTTGACGGTACTTACCATGGCTTTTGCAATCGGTCACATTTCAGGGTGCCACCTTAATCCAGCAGTCACTATCGGCCTATGGGCAGGTGGACGCTTTGATGGTCGTGAGATCCTCCCTTACGTTATTGCCCAAGTGATAGGTGGGATAATTGCGGGGGGCATACTTTATCTCATCGCTTCAGGACAGGTCGGGTTTGATGTCGCAGGCTCGGGTTTTGCTGCAAATGGATATGGTATGCATTCTCCAGGTCAGTACTCTTTCTCTGCCGTTGTCATCACAGAAATCGTCATGACAATGATGTTTTTGATCGTCATCATGGGCGCAACCGACGAACGAGCACCACAAGGCTTTGCTCCTATTGCGATTGGCCTCTGCTTAACTTTAATTCACTTAATCAGCATTCCAGTAAGTAATACCTCCGTCAACCCAGCTCGTAGCACTGCAGTGGCGATTTACGTGGGTGATTGGGCGACCTCTCAACTTTGGATTTTCTGGTTGGCACCGATTATCGGGGGAATCGTTGGCGCGGTGATGTATCGAGTTATTGCGGGCAGCCCTAACCCGAGACATGCTGTGATTTAAATACAGAAAAGCCCGCATTCGCGGGCTTTTAATTTTTCGATAGCAGCATCGGCTATTTGAGCATCTGACGACCAAGCAGGGAATGCGAGAGCGTGGTGCCATCGACCAACTCCAGCTCGCCACCAACAGGAACACCATGAGCAATGCGACTCGCTGACACATGGTGCTCTTTACACAACTCGGCAATATAATGCGCTGTTGCTTCACCTTCTACCGTTGGATTGGTGGCCAAAATCACTTCTTGGATATCACCACGACGTAAACGGTAATCCAGAACATCCAAGCCAATATCGCTCGGCCCAATCCCATCAAGTGGCGAAAGGTGCCCCATCAATACAAAATAACGGCCTGAATACTGACCCGTAGCTTCTACCGCCGCAATATCCGCAGGGCTCTCTACGACGCAAATAAGCCCATTTTCTTGACGTTTTGGGTTACTACAGATATGACAAACTTCCAGCTCAGTGAAAGTTCGGCACTCCTGACAATGCCCTACTTCGGTCATGGCTTGACTTAATGCTTCAGCCAGTTGAAGACCGCCTTTTCTGTCGCGCTGTAACAAATGAAAGGCCATACGCTGTGCTGACTTGGGTCCAACCCCAGGCAAGCAACGTAAGGCCTCCATCAAATGCTCCAGCATATGACTGGTACGCATTAATCGTTCTCAGCTGTCAAATTAGAACGGCATTTTCATGCCTGGTGGAAGCTGCATTCCGCCAGTCACGCCCGCCATTTTCTCTTTTTGAGTCTCTTCAATACGACGAGCTGCATCATTGAATGCCGCAGCTACAAGATCTTCAAGCATTTCTTTGTCGTCTTCCATCAAGCTTTCATCGATGTCAACGCGACGAACACTGTGGCTACCAGTAATAGTCACTTTAACAAGACCTGCACCCGACTCACCGGTTACTTCCATATTTGCGATTTCTTCTTGAAGCTTTTGCATTTGCTCTTGCATTTGCTGGGCTTGCTTCATCAAATTACCCATACCGCCTTTACCAAACATGTTTGTCTCTCTGGTTTTGTTCGCTATTGAAAAAGGTTATGGGGTCGACATTGGATAATTTCAACCCCACAAATGATTAGACAGGTCTTACGCTATTTTTATCCAATTCAGCCGCAAAACGTTGCTCAATAAATTGAATAATGGTGTCTTGCTCTAAACTCTGGAACGCCTGCTCTAACTTAGATTGATATAGCTTATCTCTTAACTCTAGTGGGGTTTGTCCAGCCTCGCCGATTTCGACACTAAGGTGACATTCGTACCCCAAAGCTTGATTAAGCGCTGATAACAACTCACTTTGCGCACGTTCTGTATTTAAATGGGCCTGATTTGGGCGCAAGGTAAGAACTACCGAAGATTCGCTCTGAGCAAACGAAGAGTTTAATGCTAATTGCTCAACCAGTTTTGGAATCGTCAGTGTTTGAATTAATGCCGCCCAACTATCTTGATTGACCGACTCTTCCACTAACTTTTGCGTCATTTCAGGCGTCTTTTCATGTTCCAACGCACTTTTTATCATGGTTGGCGTCAGCTCTTTACGCGTCTGTTTTTCAGCCAGCGGCTGAGTTGGCATCCAGCGATAAGGCTCATCACTTTCAACCGTTGCCGTCATCGATTCACTCTCTTGTGGCGACATCCGCTGTGCAGAACTTGAGCCGTGCTTTTGTACGACACGTTCGAGAACCGACTGAGGTTTGGCAGATGCCGCTTTAGGCTTTTTTGGATCAGTCCCTGGCTTTTGAGCTAACCCTTTGCGTTGCGAGCGTAATTGATGGCGCAGCCCACCTAGATTAGATGTCGCAGGTTGTGACGACGGCTGTGTCTGTGATGGAGTGGGTTCTGTCTCTTGCGCCCCCGCAGGCTGGTCATATTGCGGTTCATAAGCCTGCGTCGGAATAGACTGGTGAGAATACTCATCCATGACTTGCTGATCATCACGTTCAGTGGTCTCCGTCGATGGCTCAGATTGCCGTTCAGGAGTTGCAGTGACCGGATTAGACACTGGTGGCGCAGCTTGAGAAACGGGCTGAGGCGCAACGTCTTGCTTCTGGGTCGTGACCACATTCGCCGCATTGGTTTGCACCGGAGCAAACGCCAACATGCGAAGCAAACACATCTCAAGGCCAACGCGTTCTGTTGGCGAGAAAGGTAAATCTTCTCTGCCTTTCAATGCGATCTGATAGTAAAGCTGGACATTTTCCGGAGCGATCGCTTGAGCTAACAACTCAATTCGCTCGCTATCAGGTTGGGTTTTATCGAGAGTCGATGGCAAAGCTTGGTACATAGCAATACGGTGTAGCTGCACGGCCAGTTGCTTCAGTAACCCATCCCATTCAACGCCATTTTGAGCCAGTCCTTCAATACTGGTCATTACGGACGTCGGTTGTTTAGTACTAATTGCTTCAAGTAAATAGATAGCTTGATCAGTATCTAGGGTTCCTAACATATGACTGACGGTGTCTTTGCCGACAGCCCCATTACCTATGGCAATGGCTTGGTCTGCAAGGCTTAACGCATCACGCATACTGCCATCAGCTGCGTGAGCAATCATCCCAAGCGCTTGGCTTTCTGCAGAGAGCTGTTCTTGCTGCAGTACATGCTCTAACTGCTGATGAATTGCATCAACGGTGATAGGTTTAAGGTGGAACTGCAGACAACGAGACAAGATCGTAACAGGCAACTTTTGTGGATCCGTCGTCGCCAATAAAAATTTGACGTATTCAGGCGGCTCTTCCAAGGTTTTAAGCAAGGCATTAAAACTGTGGCGTGAGAGCATGTGAACTTCGTCAATCAGGTAGACTTTAAAGCGCCCTCGAGCCGGCTTATATTGGACGTTATCCAGCAGTTCGCGAGTATCTTCAACCTTAGTGCGTGATGCCGCATCAATTTCGAGTAGGTCGACAAAACGACCTTGGTCGATCTCTTTACAGGTGTCACATTCTCCGCACGGCGTTGCGGTAATCCCCGTCTCACAGTTCAGCCCTTTAGCAAATAACCGACCAATCGTCGTTTTGCCGACACCACGAGTCCCACTAAACAGATACGCATGATGTAAGCGATTTTGTGCCAGAGCATTTTCTAGAGCAGTTAAAACATGACTTTGACCCACCACTTCATTGAACTTAGTGGGTCTCCATTTGCGCGCTAAGGCTAAATAACTCATTAAAATATCCGATTAATGTCCTTCAAATTCACAGATACTGTAAACGTTCAGGCCTAAAGCTTCCAGACGCTTGTCACCCCCAATTTCAGGAAGGTTAATAACAAACGCTGCATGGTCAACTTCTCCGCCTAGTTGGCGAATCAATTGGGTTGTTGCTTCTATGGTACCACCGGTGGCCAGCAAATCATCGACCATAAGAACTTTATCGCCCTCTTTGATTGCATCAGTATGGATTTCCAGCGTATCCGTACCGTATTCCAAGTCGTAAGTCTGAGCGATAGTCGCACGTGGTAATTTACCGGGTTTACGCACTGGTACAAAACCAATACCTAATTCCAGTGCCAAAGGCGCACCAAATAAGAAACCGCGAGCTTCAGTTCCCACGACTTTGGTGAAGCCCATATCTTTGTATTTGTCGACCAGCACTTGAATCGTGGCTTGGTACGCTTTTGCGTCTTCCATTAGGCTAGTGACATCACGAAATAGGATGCCTGGCTTTGGATAATCAGGGATACTTTTGATACTTGCTTTGATCAAAGAGATGGTTTCAGTTGTCATAGTTTTATTACTTCAATTTGCGACTTGTCATCTTTGATTAGCGATGACCATCAGCGTCAACTCACACCTAAATCGATATTTCACTTCCGTCAAACATGCTTTTGGTATGATAGAAAAACAAACGCCCACTCGAAGAGTGGGCACACTTCCCTGCAATCTTAGTGATTTTCTTCGTCATCAGCAAGGTGCTCAATCACAGGTAATTGCACAAACCAAAGTAGTAAAACGATTGCGAAAATCAACAGCGCAATTTTTAACCACAAAAAAGGAGAAAAATAAATAGATACGGTAAAACTAAGAACAATGAGCGCCATGGCTCTATGTTTTGCTGAGCGACGTAAGGCTCGTTTTTCTTGCCAGTCACGGATGAAAGTGCCAAACGTGGGATGATGTATTATCCAGTGATGAAAACGGGGACTACCACGCATGAAACAAGCACTGGCAAGGAGGATAAAGGGGGTGGTCGGCAACAAGGGCAACACAGCACCAAGAATGCCTAAACCAACACAGAGCCCACCAACCACATTATAACAATAACGACGAACAGTGATGGTAAGCTCCCAGGTTGATACTTAAAATCCCTGATAGCCGTTGAACACTCGAATCCAGGTTAGTGTTGCCGGCAAAGTGGGAATTAACAAGGCAAGGATAAATCCTAAAAAGTAGAGAATATTATAAGGTTCTTTAAAATCTTTGTCCGCCATTATCTTCGTCTCGGTTAAGTTGTACTCGACGCATTTGGTTAACTTAACGTTAACCAAATGCTGTTAGTTTGTATAACCGGAGACTATACGGCAAACCACTCAGCTCAAACACTGACAATCTTTGTGGTTATTGCCATTCTGCGAAGCGAAGCATTATTGCTTGGGCTGTGTATCTTGCACAATATCCAATGAAAAACTTGAAGAGCCTAAACGACTTAAAGACAAACGACATTGCTGACCAACCGGTAGATCTTTCGTCATAAAGTTTTTCACGCAGTTTTCCCCTAAATCAACGCCAGCGGCAATATGTTGAGTTAGCTGATCATTTGACCACTGAGATTCTAAACCTGCCGGCAAAATCGACATGGTTCCAGCTGAAACATCGACCAATCCAAACAGCGCTTTAACGGGATTCACTGAGCTTGAACACGTCAGGCCTTTCTCAATCAAATAGGCGAGATCCTTTAAATCGGCGCTGAAGTTCTTAAGCTGACGCAAATAATCATGGAACAGAGCTCTGACCAACAATGTGGTGGACGCACCATCCGTCTCATGGCTGCCTGAGTCAACCAAGTAAAACGCCAACTGGCCGTTCATCAACCAAGCGTAATCAAACACCATTGGCATCATGTCAGTTGATTGCAGCAAACGATAGTTAACCTTCCATACACCTTGTGATGAATCTGCTTCTGGCAGCAGAGCATGAAGTAGTTCTTTGGCGGCATTAGGGTTCTTTTTTAGGTACTTAAGGTGCCAATGCAGCTCCCGCTCTTCTGGTACGTCGCCATTATCAACTCGAAACCATTGGGTGGCAAAATCGCGCTGCTCAGAAAGACGGTCAAAAGAGTCATCTAACGTATTTTCAATTGAGTTGGCCAAATTGCGATGATCACTGATTGGCTTTGGTAAAAAATCTTTGATGCCAAAGCGCAGCGCTTTAGCGACATCCGAGATATCTTCTGTGGCTGAAACCACGATGGTTGGCAGGGACGGATACTCCAAGCTCACTTCTTCCACGAACTCCAAGCCATCAAGTACTGGCATCGATAAGTCACAAAGGATTAAGTCAGGAACGCATTCGCGCAGCCGCTTGAGCCCATCGAGACCATCTTCAGCTTCAACAACTTTATATCCTTGAGCAGTAAGAAAATTTTTGGTGACGTTACGAAAAATCGGGTCATCATCCACTAACATAATGAGCTTTTGCTCTTCGGCAGGTGCAAAGGGCTCATCCGCCGGTAAATTGCATACTTTGTTATGCATCACTTTCGCCTCACTAAAATTCCGAAGGTATTTTTATTATTTGCTTTCGGCACATTTTATAAACTTCTCTAAATTTAGTCGTGAAAGTTGCTTTATACAAATCTTCCACCTTGGCTTGATCAAAAACACTAGATATATGAAATGTCCTAAATCAGAGAACTTGTTGATGTGACTCAAGCTTCAACATTTGATATACATATAAATTACTCTGAATTAATAAAACAATGCACCCCCAACTAATGAAATTAGATGATCTCAATTTATTCAGACTGGTTGTCGAAAATGGCAGTTACACTGCTACTTCTCGTAAAACACTCATTCCAGTCGCTACAATTACGCGGCGAATCCAAGCGCTAGAAGATTCGCTTAACCTCAGATTGCTCAACCGCCATGCTCGAAAACTGTCTTTAACAGAAGCTGGCGAACGATTTTTTAAAGAGTGCTCTCCATTGCTACAACGCTTGTCGATGACCGCAGAGGAGATTACAGATGAGTGTCGTGGCGCTGCGGGTAAAATTCGCATTTCGGCTCCATCGAACTTAACCAAACGAATGATGATGCCAATGTTTAATGAATTCATGCATCAGTTCCCTGACATCAACATTGAACTTACCACCAGTGACCATGCAGACCAACTGGATCCCACTGAATGGGATGTGATTTTTCGAGTCGGTCCACAGCGTGACTCCAGCCTTATTGCAAGAAAAATCAATTCAGTCAAAGACATATTGGTTGCTAGCCCAGAATATCTCAAGACGCACCCAATGCCTAAACACGCCGAAGAGTTGCATCACCATAACTTGCTTAAAGGTCGTCCCCTACTCAAATGGCAGTTGACCAACAGTAATGGTGAAACCGTGGTCAATAATGACCAAGGTCGCTTTCAGGCCAACACGCTAAACGTGGTTCGTCGTGCTTGTTCTTCCGGCCTAGGCATTACACTCATGCCAGATGTTATGATTCAGGAATTCATTAAAGACGGCAGCCTAGTCCAAGTCTTAGGTGATTGGAGTGCCAACCCAAGAGATATTTATATGCTTTACAATCATAAAGACCACTTGCCGGAAAAAGTGCGTTTATTTATTGATTTTGTTATTGAATATCATATCCACTGATCGTGGATTGTGAGAAAAAGGGGCGAAGTTAGCCCCCTTTTTCGCTAACTGTCTTTATTCCTTCCTTTCTACAAATACTCAACAAAATCACCCAGTTTTCTCTCCGGCGCTTTCATGGGTTCAAAATTTGGCGTGCCAAGGTAAAGAAAACCTACTATTTGATCTTCTCCACTTAGCCCAAATGCTTGATGCACATTGGCGTCAAACATGATATTGCCTGAACGCCAGAAGCCTTGGAAACCTTGCGCAACCGCCGCCATTTGCATCGCTTGTACAGCGCAACCCGCTGAGATATGTTGTTCAATGGCTGGGACTTTAGGATGTTCCGTTACCTTGGCAATCACGGTGATCACCATAGGCGCACGAAATGGCGCATGGCGCATCTTTTCTACCACCGCTTCCTCGCTTTGATTTGCGATCGCGGCTTGCGACAAAATAGTGGCCAATTTGTTGAGGCCAGACCCTTGGGCTATAACAAAACGCCATGGTGTAAGGCCACCATGATCTGGGGCTCTCAGACCGGCGCGAATAATATTTTCTAATACTTTGCCTTCAGGCGCTGGTGCCGACAGTTTTCCCACAGAACGTCGCCCGAGTAATAGTTCTAAAGCATCCATGAGTTTGTCCTTATTGTTGGCTATAAATGAGAAGTCTTATCATAAACTCGTGGTACAAAAAAGGCGAACCACTGTTCGCCTTTTCGGTTTTTGCATCACATTCTAAGCACTTAATCGTAGAAACGTTGGTCGAGCCCGGCGCGAGTCAATAAGCCATCACATGGCGCGAAACGGTCACCATACTTTTGAACATGCTGATTCATGATTTCTACCAAGTTCTTAATGCCGAGTTGATCCATATAACGGAATGGCCCCCCTAGGAAAGGAGGGAAACCAATCCCGAAAATAGCGCCGATATCTCCGTCACGTGGGCTACGGATAATACCTTCATCCAAACAACGTACCGCTTCATTGAGCATAGGTAAGACACAACGTAGCGCGATATCTTGCCCCTTCATATTGGACTCTGGCGTTAAACTCAGCAATTTATATACGCTTTTATCGACTTGTTTCTTCTTGCCTTTGTATAAATAGAAACCTTTGCCGCTTTTACGGCCTTTGCGGTTATCCCCGAGCAACGTATCGAACACATTTGGGCCTTGGAATCGGGCCCCCAGCTCTTTGACCAAAATAGGCATAATTTTCGCGCCGACATCAATACCGACTTCATCCAGTAAACTGATTGGTCCAACAGGAAAACCAAAATCAAGCAGTGCCTTGTCGACATGTTCTACCGGTTCGCCAGCCATCAATACTTGCGCCGCTTCATTCATGTAAGGCACAAGAATTCGGTTAACATAAAAGCCCGCTTTATCCTTGACCACGATCGGCGTTTTTCCTTGCTTTTTCGCCAGTGACACAACCGTAGAAATGGTTTCTTCAGATGTAGTTTGGTGCGGAATCACTTCAACCAACGGCATTTTTTCGACCGGACTAAAATAGTGCAGGCCAACGACGTTCTCAGGCCGTTGTGCTTTCTCAGCAATTTGACCAATCGGCAAGGAAGAAGTATTCGTCGCAAACACTGTATCTTTACGGCCATATTGCTCAATGTCTGCAACCATTTGTTGCTTAAGAGCGAGATCTTCAAATACCGCTTCAACCACCACATCAAGATGTTGAAAGCTAGTAAAATCCGTGCCACCCGCCAATTTCAGCATATTGGCTTGTTGCTCTGCTCGGCGTAAAATTCGGCGCTTACGTTGTTTTTCAAACAGTTGATGGTTATAACGCAGCGCGTTCAATACCCCGTCATTGCTGACATCTTTGACGCGTACCGGAAGCTTGGCTTTGCTCACTGTCACATGACTTATCCCAGCCCCCATCAAACCACCACCGAGTACACCCACACGCTGAATCGTTTTTGGCTTAGCGTCACTGCCCTGCTCTTTTTTCATTTCTGTCGTCGCAAAGAAAATCGACCGCAAGGCTTTTGATTCAGGCGTCATCACAAGCTCGCCAAATCGTTCTGACTCGAGTTTAAGACCTCGTTCAATACCATGCTCTAAGCCGTACCGAATCACTTCTAATATCGCATCGGTTGCAGGGTAATTGCCGCGAGTTTTACTATGGGTTTTCTTAGCCGCTTGATCAAAAATAACGCGACGCCCAAGCCCAGTTCTTGAGATTAACTTCTCTTTGGTTGGCACTCGATGCTTTGCGCCTTTTTTGCCTTTCTCGGTCCAACGCTTGGCAACATCCAAAAGGATACTCTCTGGCACACAGTCATCGACAACCCCCAGCTTTTTCGCTCTTGGTGCGCGAAGTTGTTTCCCCGTTAAAATCATATCCATTGCTGGCAGTAAACCAATCAAACGAGGTAAACGCTGTGTCCCACCGGACCCTGGAAGTAATCCCAACTGGACTTCGGGTAAACCAATGCGCGTAATCGTTGAATCGGTGCACACGCGGTAATCACACGCCAGCGCTAATTCCAGGCCGCCACCTAGGCAAGGCCCATGAATGGCCGCCACGACTGGGTAAGGAAGTTCAGACAGCGCTTGAAACATCGTTTGTCCTTGCGCTGCAAGTTCGCTGGCTTGCGCCGCATTTTTGCAAGCGTCAAGCATACGAACATCAGCGCCGGCGACAAAGTTATCTGGCTTAAGAGAGTGTACAATCAGCCCTTTGAGCTGCGATTGCTGATTCAGCTGCTCAAGAATATCTGACATCTGCTCAACAAATGCGGCTTGCAGCGTATTCATTTTTTCGCCGGGCACATCAATCGCTAGCCAAGCCAGATTGTCGTCATCAATGGTGAGAGTAAATGCATTATTGGTTGTCATTATTCTACCTCCAGTACCATTGCAGCACCTAAACCGCCAGCAGCACATGCCGTGTTAAGTGCCAACCCACCTCCGCGGCGTTTCAATTCATGTAATGTTTGCATCATCATACGTGCACCAGTGGCGGCAAATGGGTGTCCGTAAGCAATCGAACCACCCAGCACATTAAATTTATCCATGTCGATCTCACCAATGGCCTGGCTGCGCCCTAGCTCGCGTTTAGCAAACTCTGGGCTGGCGAACATCTTAACGTTAGCAAGCGTCTGAGCCGCAAACGCTTCATGCATATCTATTAAATCTAAATCGTTTAATGCGATTCCTGCACGTTCGAGTGCGACGGGCGTTGCGTAAGAAGGCCCCATCAACATGTCTTTTTCAACACCAATCGCCGAAAAAGCGTATGATCGAAGATAACCAAGGATATCGAGACCTAGCTCTTTGGCTCGTCCCTCACGCATCATGAGTATCGCGCCAGCGCCGTCAGTTAATGGCGTACTATTTGCCGCTGTTACCGAGCCATATTTACGGTCAAAGGCTGGGCGTAACTTAGCGTACCCTTCAAGGGTTGAGTCCTTACGAATATTGTTGTCTTGATGAATCCACTCTTTGTAAGGTTCAGGAAACGCAGTCATTACTTGGGCATCTATGACTCCATCAGCCCAAGCCTGAGCGGCTAGCGTATGGGAACGATGTGCCAGCGCATCCTGCTCTTGGCGACTAATGGCATAACTTTTTGCCATTTGCTCTGCGGTCTGTCCCATTGACAGCCCAGTAGAATACTCTGCCACCGCAGGCGGTACAGGCATCAAGTCTTTAAGATTTAATGTTTTGATGATTTTGAGCTTTTGACCAAGCGTTTTGGTTTTGCTGAGCGCCAATAAGTTGGCAGCCAGCTTTTTAGAGACACCGATTGGCAGCACGGAAGAAGAATCGGCACCACCAGCAATACCGATGTCAATCGTGCCTGCCATGATACTTTCCGCCACGTTAACCGCAGATTGAAAACTTGTCGCACAAGCACGAGTAACACTATAGGCATCGGTATGGATATTCATTCCCGTTCCGAGTACTATTTCACGAGCAATGTTTGGCGCTTCAGGCATTTGTACCACTTGACCAAAGACAACTTGCTCGATTAATTTGGGATCAATCTCCGTACGAGCTAACAGCTCACTGACCACCATTTTGCCCAAATCTACCGCGGGAACCGCGCGAAAAGCCGTACTTTGACGAGCAAAAGGCGTGCGCAATCCGGCAACAATAGCAACGCGCTCCCCTGACCGGGTTTTCAATTCCTGCTTGCCCATTTTATCTCCTTAAACCAACAGGTCTGACCTCAAGCCATTGTAACGAAGTTGTTAAAACGGTCAAACGCCTGTTTAAATAAACGTGATAACACAAGCAAACCCTAACTAAGTCAGGATTGATTCATACCTGCTTCAGAAATCAGAAGATAAAACGCATTATTGAAATGGAGATAGGTAAATCAAAAGCAAAAAAAACCACACGAAGTCGTGTGGTTGGAATGTATAAAGCAATTAACTTACGCCAATTGAAAAAATCAGTTTCCTGATTAGGAGAAAGTAAAGTCAGCCTTCAAAAGGAAGTGTCATCTTGCTCAACATGTTGGAACGAACCAACGAGATGACAGGGTTACTATAACTGACCTAAATCGATGATTATTGAATTAGATCAAGTTTGCGTCGAATTATCGACCATCTTACGACTTATGCGCACTATTGCAGGTAACCAAGCTGTTAAAAGCTCCGCAAACCTATACCAAAGTCTAACATTGACGCATTTTATGTAGCATTTCCGAGGTTAAGCCATAGACTTGCGTGATATCGATAACCTCAAAAAGACGTCTTAACAATGATTTCTTTTTTTCGAAAGAAAAAGCCAATCAATCCGGTCAACTCGGATATGAAAAAGCAAAAAAAATACGAAGCCCTGGTACGCGCCTATCACCGCGATCTTTATCGGTACGCCTACTGGCTGTGCCACGACAAAACCGTTGCTGAAGATTTGGTGCAAGAAACCTGCTTACGCGCTTGGAAATCTCTCGATAGCCTACTCGACGAGAAATCGGCAAAAGCGTGGCTTATCACTATCTTACGACGTGAGAACGCACGCCGCTTTGAACGTAAGCAATTAGATTTGGTTGATATCGATGATGTAAGTCACGAGGTCAAAATCAGTGACGATGCTCATCATCAATCACAGTGGGTTCAGCAGCAAATTATGCAATTAGACATCGAGTATCGGGAACCTCTATTTTTGCAGGTAGTCGCCGGCTTTAGCGGTGAGGAAATCGCTGACATACTCGAACTCAATAAAAACACGGTCATGACTCGCTTATTTCGAGCCCGTAATCAGTTAAAGGAACGATTAGACACCGTGAATCAACAAAGAGGACAATATAATGGATGATTTAGAATTTCGTCGCCGCATTATGTCCGACCCTAAATCACGTGACCGCGAACTGAATCAAGCGATAAAAGACAATGAGGCCAATGCCCAATTTGCCGAGGAACTGCTGGAACTTGACGCCACAATAGAGCAAGCGATGAAAGTCGATGTCGCGGATGATCTGGCTGATCGTATTCTATTTCAGCAAAGCCGAGAGCAACCCACTAGCGATGCTCGAGGCTTTTCGCGCAAGATGTTAGCCATGGCGGCATCGATTGCTTTTGTTGTCGGCCTATTGTTTGGACAAATACAGTGGCACAACGTAGTCGTCGCTCCCGCTTACGCTAGCCTTTCGGATATGGCGATTCACCATGTTCGCAATGAACAAAACTTTGTTGAACATATCGATGAACAAGCGAGTGAAATACAAATCAACGCGAAAATGCAGCCATTTTCTACTCAATTGAATGGCGAGTTTCCTTATCACGTTTACTATTTGAATCATTGTGGATTTGGCAGCGCCAATGCGGTTCACATGGTCTTTGCCGGAGAAAAAGGCAAAGTCACTTTGTTTTTGGTGTCCATCCCGAGTGGCAAAGTCGAACACTTTGACAAAGATGGAATGAAAGGCATGGTTGAACCCCTCGACAATGCCAGCTTAATCATCGTCGGCGAACCACAAGAAAACATATCGAAAATTGTGAAAAAAGTCCTACCCATCATTCAGCCCATGAATTGATTGAAGCCGGCTCACTTTTTTGAGTGAGCTGGCTGCTCTTCCTTAAATAGAGCTTTAACTCTAAAAATCAGTCTTTTCCGACATATTCCTGTATGTTGTGCGTCATTTCGATAATTTTAACTACAAATTAGACGATGGTCGGATTTCTATCTTTTATATTAAACACTAGGATCAGCCACAACTGAGTTTTTACTCAGAAAATATCGTCCATTAGAGACGGAACAATAAAAAAGGAATAAGCACAATGAACAAGACGCGTCTGTTTAAAAAAACGCTGCTAGCAGCCACTATCGCGCTCTCCACGCAACAAGCAATGGCGGCGGGTTTCCAACTCAACGCTCAATCTGCAACAGGTCTCGGCCGAGCATTCGCTGGTGACGCTGTCATTGCAGATAACGCCTCGGTCATGGCTCGTAACCCAGCTGCAATGGCACTGTTTGACAAAATGTCACTGTCACTGGGTTTTGAAAGCATTACCACCATGATTGAAGTGAAGGATGCGACATACAACGGTGTACCTGGTGTTGTGGGTGATACCGATGATGTTGGCGGCACTTCGATTGCACCCAACATTCACTTAATCGTTCCAGTTAACGATAAGTTTGCTTGGGGTGTGAACGCATACACAAACTTTGGTACTAAAACCGAATTCTCAAGCAGCTATGTCGCTTCTGAATATGGCGGCACTACCGATGTGAAAAGTTTCAACCTTGGCCTCGCAGGTTCATACCGCGCAAACGAGCACCTTAGTGTTGGCTTAGGCCTTGATGCGATTTACGGTCAAGGAACCTTCCAGCGTTACGCGAGTTCCACACTATCTACCGCGATCAACACCAATTACTTTGGTGGCGCCCCTGTAACATCTCAAGGAACACCTCTTGTCGATGTCGATGGCGCTGATGGTTGGGCGTTTGGCTTTAACGTTGGTGCGGTTTATGAATTCGATGAGAACAATCGTTTTGGCTTAGCGTACCGCTACAGCCCAGAGTTCACAGCCAAAGACGATGAAGGACAAGAAATTACTCTGCCATTACCTGATATTGCAGAATTCTCGGGCTACCACAAAATTGACAATACCCAATTTGCGGTTCACTACAGCATTCAGTGGATCGGTTGGGGTGATTTTGACAATATCGAAATCGACAACCTTGATGCAACGAAATCACCGATCGCGACTCAACTTGCTGCTCTACAAGGTTCTAGCAAGTACACTAAAGCGTACGAGTGGCAAGATGGTTGGCACTACTCAATCGGTGGTACTTACTACCTAAACAGCGATTGGACATTACGTGCTGGCTATATGTATGACACCAGTGCTCAAGACAATGTTCGCTCAATCTCTGTACCTGACTCCGATCGTCAATGGCTTTCAGCAGGTTTTACCTACAATGTTGATAGCGCGTCAAACATCGACTTTGGCTTCACCTACCTAATTGGTGAAGATATCGCCGTCACTGAAGACTCAGCAGGTACGGTTCTAACCGCAACCACGCGCGCTGATGCGGTTCTTGTTGGTTTGCAATACAGCCGCTCGTTCTAACCTCGAGCTGAAATCAACACGATAAAAAGGGAGCCAGAGCTCCCTTTTTTAACACTTAAGTTTACCAAGCTAAATTAATCTGGTTTATTTTTATTCCGATACACCGTACAGACGTTCGCTCAATATTTGAAACGCTCTTATAACATGCAGAATTAAATCTCCATATCGTTATAATTTATAGATACTTATCCCAAATAATACGATTTTCGTGTTTTTTGTTTTTAAAGTAATTACTCAACCCTTAAACTTTTCGTTTCTTATTTAATTCTTTCAGCGAACATTTAATGAAAACAAACAAATCCTTTCTTACCCTTTCTCTATCTTTTGGACTAGTTAGTGTCTCGCCTTTTACTCAAGCAGCCGGCTTTCAACTTGCCGAATATTCTGCAACAGGTTTAGGTCGAGCGTACGCTGGCGAAGCTGCAATGGCAGATAACGCCAGTGCACAATGGCGAAACCCAGCAATGCTCACCTACTTAACAGGTACCCAGATCTCAGTTGGGGGCGTTTATATCAACCCCAATGTCGATGTTGACGGAGAAGTCGCTGGAAGCATTGAGGCGACATCGGATGATTACGTCAATGATGCTGTGGTCCCCAATTTATATCTCTCCCATCAGTACAATGACCAGTTGTACGTTGGTTTAGCATTTGGCACTAACTACGGGATGATCACTGATTTAGGCAACGACTTCGCCGCCTCACATTTTGGTAATAAAGCCAAAGTGGAAACTATGGAAGCCAACCTAAACCTAGGTTATCAACTAACACCAGATATCAGCTTAGGCGGTGGCTTACGTTACATTACTGGCGAAGGCCACTTTGGCGGCTCGTTGGGTGGCACCACATTAAAATACATGGAAGGTGATGACACTGCCCTAGGATGGCAAATAGGTGCAGCATGGAAAATTAACCCAAACCATCGTATCGGTATCGCGTATAAGTCCGCAGTAGACTTAACGCTTGCGGGCTATGCGGAAGGCGCAGCATTTGGACTGCCTTCACCTCTTCGTGATTCAGGCGCGATGGACATTACATTACCAGCCACTGCTGAATTCGCGACATTTCACCAGTTAACAGAGCGCTGGGCCGTGCACACGAGTTTTAATTGGACAGATTGGAGCTCTTTCGATCAATTAGTCGCTGATTTGGATACTCTAGGAAATCAAACCGTCAAAGTAGAAAATTGGCGTGATAGCTATCGCTTTGCTGTCGGCACCACCTATACCGTGAGCAAAGCACTGACATTACGTTCTGGTTTAGCTTACGACACCTCTGCCGTCAACGATAAAAACCGTACAATTACCATTCCGGAGATCGATCGTACTTGGTTTAGCTTTGGAGCCAGTTACGCCGTCAATAAACAATTGACCGTGGACGCTGGTGCGACTTTCGTCTATACCAAAGAAGCCCATATTGTTGAGTCTCGCGGGTATGCATCCGATGACGCAGCAGAAGCCATTGGTGGTCAATTCGTGGGCGGTGTTTCGGGCAATATCATCATCTTTGGCCTGCAAGCCAATTATGTGTTCTAACGTTCGCTAACTGCATTAAAAAGGCCTGATTGAGAAATCAGGCCTTTTGTTTAATATTCATCAAGGTAGGAATCTAACTCCGCTTCTTCTTGCGGATTATAGGTGTCTCGCTCAACCTCTGCTTGATAATCTCGGCGCTGAATATAGACATCGCGTGTTAAAGAGTACGGATCCGGGGAATCATCCAGCATCGATTCTTGATTTACTAACTGGGCTCGCGTTTCCATTCCTTCAAATGCCCACTTACCGATGCTGGCCCAAATATTAAGGTAAGAAAGTGGCGCGTACATTTCATCCGCAAAGTCTGCCGTTTCACGCACCGTCCACGGACCATAGCCAGGCACCATTACGTAAGGACCATTCCCTACTCCATAGTGACCAACCGCATCTCCAAAGCTTTTTTCATCATGCTTGTTTATGCCTGCTTCCGAGGCAATATCAATCAAACCTAACAAGCCAAAAGTCGAGTTGATCCAAAATCGGTTGAAATGATCCAGAGCTTTACGACCATTACCCATAATCAGGTTATTAATGATACTGGCTGGCTCATCTAAGTTACTTAGAAAATTTGAAATACCAGTGCGTACAGGGCTAGGCGTGTAATCAACATACGCCAACGATACTGGGCGAACAAAGTACGGGTCCAGATAATCGTAGTTTAACGTCCACATTGTGCGATTAAAGCCTTCAAAAGGGTCATTTTCAGACACATCCGACTCGTTCGGATTTGATGCACACCCAGCTAAAAGTAAGCTCAAGCACAATGACAACCATGTCATTAAGTTTTTCTTCATTTGATCATGTCCATAAAAAAGGCTGGTCGACACCAGCCTTTATCTATCCCAAAGTATAGATTAAGGATATTGCTGATTTATCGTGATATTAACAGGCTCGTCAATTTTAACGACTTTACTCTCGCCAAACCAGTCCCCTTGCTTCGTTGCCACGTTTCCATCGCTGTCAAGACGCACACGAACCATGAGTGAATCAAGGTCTGATAGCTTACTACTTTCAAGCATGCTATTGCGGTCATCAAGCTCTACGGTTAACGGGAACGAAGATACCGGATAACGAGCAGCGGCCACAGGCATCGGCGAACCATTCGCATGGTGTACAGAAACAATTAACACCGCATTGGGATCTAACACCACAGCATCATCGAGATTGATCGTCACTTTCACTGAAGCCTGGTTAGCCGTTGGACCAGACATTTGCTGCTTCGCATTGTCAATACTGCGAGTCAGCATCTCGTAACGTTGGTCATTCGGGCCAATCATTTGCTGCATCACGCCCCAGTATTTGATGGCAGAAGCAAAATCTTGTCGCTCGTAGGCGTCAAAAGCCAGTAGCGAAAAGACTCGAATATCGACATAATCTTGCTTAGTCAGCTGTAGTAACAGGTTGCGCGCCACGTCTTGGTCAGCCTCATCTTGAGACAGCATCAGTGCTTGCGCATAACCAAGTTGGATATCCTGATCATCCGGTTTCAAATCATAGGCTTTTTTCATCGCCCCGACAGATGTCCCTGTATCTCGATTCGCGAGCCCGATTCGCCCCAGTAACATCCAACCCGTTGCGTCTTCAGGGTTATAGTGAAGACGAGTGCGTAATCCTAACGTCAAGTCTTGCATCTCTTGATCAGTGAGTACTGCGCCATCTTGCTGCATGAGTTTCTTTGAAAGTTCAGGCAGGTTATTGGTCACGTCTTGCCACGCTTTCACCTGTTGGGCGGAGCCAAAATGCGCATAAAGCGCATAAGAGAGTACCCCCATCAAAAGCACAGAAGGGACTAAAATCAACCAAGGTGATAATGCTTGTTGTCGCTGCTGGAGTTTATCACTAGGAATATCATCAAGCAGTGATTGCTTTAAATCGTTAATTAAGTCTTGTTGGTCTTCAACAAGCCCTTCATTTGATTCTTCTTTAAGCTCGCTAAGCCTATCTTTGTAAAACGCTTTATTAAGTTCATCACGTAATACTTGATCGTTATTCTCTCGACGCTTTAAGGCAGGAAGAAAAATAAACACCGCACAGATTACAATCAGAACCAGTGAAGCAACCCAAAAATACATCATGACGTCGACTCCTCGTCCTGCTTACTGGTCTTGCTTGGTTTTTCTTGTTCAAGAAGCGCTTTCAGACGTGCTTCTTTTTCGCTATCCCATGATGGTGATGGCGAATTTTTCAACGAACGTTTACGGCTACGCACAATAATAAAACCAAAACCAAACAACACGACACACAATGGCCCAAGCCATAAGATCGATGTCGCGATAGTAAAAGGAGGGTTATAGGTAACAAAATTGCCGTAACGTGCCGTCATATAGTCAATAATTTCCTGCTTTGACTTACCTTGCTTCGTCATTTCAAACACTTTTTGCCTTAAGTCTTGTGCAAGTTCTGCATTTGAATCGGCAATGCTGTTATTTTGGCACTTAGGGCAGCGTAGTGTATTACTGAGCTCCTGAAACTGAGTTTCTTGCTGTGGAGTATCAAAATCATAAACTTCAATTGCAGCCTGCGCAGCCATGGGTAAGCAAACGACAGCAAGCACCACAAGTAACTTATGGATCATTGTTTCGCCTCCTTGACCATTTGCTGGTAAATCGGCTCAAGCGTTTTTTGCCAATTACTGGGATTAACATCGCCAACATGACGATAACGAATGACGCCTTCAGCATCAATTAAGAAGGTTTCAGGAGCGCCATAAACACCAAGATCCAGCCCTAGCATGCCATCCCCATCAAACAGGCTAATCAAATAAGGATTACCCAAATTATTGAGCCAAGTCACTGCCTTATCACGCTGATCTTTATAGTTTAACCCTATAATTTTCACGCCTTGATCAGAAAGCTTGTTCAAATATTGATGCTCGGCATAACATGTTGGACACCACGTTGCCCAGACATTAAGCAGCAGAGGCTCCCCCTTGAAAATAGCTTGGTCGTACTGCTTGCCGGGTTCCGCCAAATCCTCGAGTTCAAAACTCGGGACCGCTTTTCCTACCAACACAGACTCGAGTTTGGTTGGATCATCCCCCTCTGAGTTACGCGCTAACTGAGTAACAAAAACAATGACCAAAGCTAAAAACGCAACAAGAGGAATAAAAAGAATTTTTTTGTTCATAACGCCTCCTTTGCGCTCTTTCTAAAGCGATAGCGTTTATCGCTAATGGCTAATGCGCCGCCGATGGCCATGAACAGACCACCAACCCAAATCCATCGAACGAATGGTTTGTAATAGACACGCACAGCCCACGACTGGTTATCATCCAACTGCTCACCCATGGCAATGTAAAAATCACGGGTAATAGAGCGGTCAATCGCGGCTTCTGTCATCATCGAACGCGCGGTACGATAAAAGCGTTTTTCCGCATGCAGCGTATTGACAAACTGGCCATTGCGCGTCAACTCAAAATCGGCGATATAACCGTCGTAGTTCGGGCCGTCTTTGTCACGTAATCCTGAAAAATATAAATCGTAGCCCTGCAATTGAAAGTGTTCTCCAGGCGCTAAGCGCACATCGCGTTCAATGCTGTAGTTTTGCACCATCGCAATACCTATCACAGTAACAGCAAGTCCAAGGTGCCCCAATACCATTGACCAATGGCTACGTTGAAGCTTCTTAATTCCTACAGCGAACGGATGACGATGAGTCGCACGCTGCCAGATTTCATAGCTCAGCAAAGTGATGATCCATAGTGACATCACCCAACCTAGATACGCCATAAACTGAAAGCGGTCAGCAAAAAGGGCAATGCAACCCGCAGCGATGGCTAACGACAAGATTCCCGAGACCAACATGGGTTTTACCAAAGTCGACAACTGTTCTCGCTTCCAACGAATCAAAGGGCCAATACCCAGTAAAAATGCAAATGGAATCATTAACCAAGCAAACAAGGTATTAAAAAATGGCGCACCAATGGATACTGAGCCAAGCCCTAACTGTTTGTGTACGAGCGGCAGTAACGTACCGACCAGAACAACAACCAGCGCCGCAATCAGTAAGATATTGTTGGCCAGTAGGCCATTTTCTCGGGAGAGTAATTCGAAATTACCTCGAACTCTGACTTGAGCACCTTTTAAGGCAAACAGTAGCAGCGAGCCACCAATCACCAACACTAAGAACGCTAAAATAAACATGCCTCGGGATGGATCAGAGGCAAAAGCATGCACAGAAACCAAAATGCCGGAACGGACTAAAAATGTCCCCAATAAACTCAGCGAAAAGGCTGAAATCGCGAGAAGTACTGTCCAAGCTTTAAACGTTCCGCGTTTCTCAGTAACGGCTAACGAATGCATCAGTGCGGTACCTGCTAACCAGGGCATAAAGGACGCGTTTTCCACCGGATCCCAGAACCACCATCCCCCCCAGCCGAGTTCGTAGTACGCCCACCAAGAACCAAGTGCAATACCAACAGTTAGGAACATCCAGGCTGCTGTCGTCCATGGACGAGACCAACGAGCCCATGCAGTGTCAAGTCGTCCCGTCATCAAAGAAGCAATAGCAAAAGCAAAAGCAACTGAGAAGCCAACGTAACCCATATATAGCATTGGCGGATGAATAATTAACCCTGGATCTTGCAGTAACGGATTGAGATCGCGACCATCAACAGGAAAGTACGGTAGAGTGCGAGTAAATGGGTTGGAAGTAACGATGATAAACAACAAAAAGCCAACGCTTATCATCCCCATAACACTGAGTACACGGGCAACAGACTCTTGAGGCATTCCTCGGCTAAAGGAGGCAACCGCGACCGTCCAGCCAGCTTGAATCAGCACCCACAATAAAAGCGAGCCTTCGTGAGCGCCCCAAACGGCGGTTAGCCGGTAATACCATGGCAGCGCGCTCGTCGAGTTAGCGGCTACGTATTGAACGGTAAAATCATTGGTATAGAACGCCCAGAGCAAAACCGCAAATGAGAACGCCAATAGCGAGAACATTCCCCACGACAGCGGACGAGCGCTATTCATCAGCATTGTGTTGTCTCGGCTTGCGCCCCACAAAGGGAGAATACTCAATAAGATTGCGAGAGAGAGGGAAAGAATTAACGCAAAATGACCTATCTCGACAATCATTGTTCACTCCCTTGCAACTGCTGTTGGCTATAATCCATAGGTTGATGATTTTTCTGCATCGCTTCTGCAACCTCTGGTGGCATATATTCCTCATCATGTTTTGCCAACACTTCGAATGCTTCCACCGTCGTCGCGTTTTTTAACACGCCTTGAGCGACAATACCCTGCCCTTCGCGGAACAAATCGGGAAGAATGCCATCATAGACAACGGTTACTTGAGGGCCTCGGTCCTCGAGTAAAAAGCTGACACGTAACGAGTTGGGGTCACGCTTCACTGAGCCATCGACCACCATACCGCCGATACGTAACCGCTGCCCAACTTCAGGTTTGGTTCCATCAGGCTTACCGTTAACCAGTTCGGTAGGTGTGTAAAATAGATCCATATTCTGGCTTAATGCGTAGAGCATCAACCCGACAGTCAGTGAAATCCCCAGCAGCACGGCAACAACAATACCGAGCCTTTTTTTACGTCTTGGATTCATAGGGTATTCTCCATCTGTTTTGCTGCATCAATTCGAGCTTGACGCTCAACACGATTTCTCACGTCTTGCATCAGCTTTTGACTCTGTCGCAGACTGCTCCATAGCAAGATCAGCATCGAAGCAAAGGTAATACCAAACGCGCTCCAGACATACGCTGCGTAGCCACCCATTTGTAGGAATTGTTGGAAAGAATCAAAGTGCATCTTTTATCCCTCTTTGTGAGTGGTGTAGTTGCCTGTCGCCAACGCCAGTACCCAAGGCCGATGACTCTCTTTACGCACTATTTCATTACGTAGCCGTATCATGGTGAGTGCGGCAAAAAAGAAGGCAAAGCCCAAAATTTCAATCAGTAAAGGCCACAACATATCGCCGGAAATTGATGGTTTTTCAAATTTGGTAATGGTGGCACCTTGGTGCAGGGTATTCCACCATTCAACGGAGAAATGGATAATGGGTAAGTTGACGACGCCAACTATCGCGAGAATACCTGCGGCTTTCTCTGCCGTTTTTGCGTCATCAAAAGCGTGATAAAGCGCAATAACACCAAGATAAAGGAATAGAAGGATCAGTTCCGAGGTTAAACGTGCATCCCACACCCACCAAGTTCCCCACATCGGTTTTCCCCACACCGCGCCAGTAACCAACGCAACAAACGTGTAGACCGCACCAATCGGAGCCATGGCTAGTGCCGCCATATTCGACAACTTAAGCTGCCACACTAAACCGATAAACGCGGCGATCGCCATAGAAAGGTATATCCCCATTGACCAAATTGCAGCGGGAACATGAATATAGATGATTCGAAAACTGTCACCTTGTTGGTAATCGGATGGAGCAAATGCTAACCCCCACCCGGTTCCAACGACGAGTAGCCCTAAAGCCAAAATTGAAAACCAGGGTAAAAGACGCCCACAGAGATGGTACGTATTTTCTGGCTTGGCATAAGGGTGAAGCCATTTCCACATTGTTATTCTCTCATTTACTTTCAGTAATCATTATTCTTTGTTGCTTCGCAACTTATAGTTTGGGCATTGCCGCGCTATCGAGTAAAACACACACCCGACTCATTCAGTTAACACTAACCCTCAGCGCAGCTGAAATCGCGAAAGGCGTCAAAGTAATGGCAGCTACTAACATTGCGCCAAGAATCGCCAACTGACCGCTGTATGCCATCGACAATGATGCCGCATCAATTGTCGAGGTCGCGAATATCAACACAGGGATGTATAAAGGCAGCACTAAAAGGCTCAATAACACCCCGCCTTTTTGCAATCCGACTGTCAGGGCAACACCTATCGCCCCAATAAAACTTAGTGTAGGGGTCCCTAACAACAGGGTAAGTACAACCGCTAACCAGGTATTGAAATCTAGGGACAGCAAGACCGCAAGGAGCGGGCTGATGAGAATCAATGGCAAACCAGTCAAGAGCCAGTGAGCAAACACTTTTGCAATGACGACAACGGGTAATGGGACAGGCATGAGCATCATTTGTTCCAAGGAACCGTCTTGAAAATCATCGCGAAATAATCGCTCAAGCGATAAAAGTGCAGCTAATAATGCGGCAACCCAAACAATACCAGCGGAAATACGAGTCAAAAGGTTAGGATCAGGGCCAATACTGAGTGGGAACAAAGTGATGACGATAATAAAAAACCACAATGGATTAAAGACATCCGCTTGGCGCCGAAAGGCGATTAATAACTCACGTCGAATTACGCTCATCATATTGATCATGATTAAACACCTAACTTAATTCTACGGAGAATGGGATTATCGATAAACAGATCTTGGTGAGTCGTTAAGATCACCATACCGCCTTGTTCAACATGCTGCAAAAACAATGCTTCTAAAACTTTGACGCCTTGTTTATCGATAGCCGTCAAAGGTTCATCCAGAATCCAAAGTGTTTGATGGCTTAACCATAACCTTGCCAATGCTACGCGGCGCTGCTGCCCAGCAGATAACTGCCCCACAGGAACATCTTCGCGACCTGCCAGCCCGACCTTCATTAACGCGTCGTAGATGGCCGATTGTTGCGGTTGTTGGCGATGCATGACTAAATAAAAGCGCAAATTCTCATAGGCGGTTAACTCTCGTTTGACCCCAGTATGATGACCAAGAAACAGCAATTCTTGATGGAACTCTTCACGCTGTTGCTGAATTTTCTCTTGATTCCACAAGATGTCCCCTTCATCTTGCTCACCCAGCCCCGTAATCATTCTGAGTAAGGTAGTTTTTCCTGTCCCATTACGACCTTCAATTTGAACTAACTCACCGCGAGAAACCGTAAAGGATAAATCGGTGAAGAGTTCCCGTTCATCTCGAATCGCTGTAAGGTTTCTAACTTCTAACATCGTAAATCTTCTAGAAAAAACTGTAGAGTAATACTACCACAGCCGACTTTTGACGAAACAAAATTAGTGACTGAAAAGTCACGAAACTACGTAAGAAACTGTTAATTTGACGCTTTGCACTGGCAATTTACCCCTTTGTGAGTAGGTTTTTTAACTAACAAAAAAGGATGCCAAAGCATCCTTTTTTTGATGAGTTACGATCGCCGTTTAGCCGGTTGTCGCCGACGAGGCATATCATCTTGCCCAGATAACGGAGGAATTTTTTCCTTGCCCGCTAATTTCTTTTGCAAAGACAACATGAGTTCAGCCTCAGCTTTTGGCAATTCACACTCTTGAATCAGTTCATCAATGTCTGCGCCAAGCTGAACCATTTTGGTTGCTCGCGAGTATAAGCGTCCATCACCATCGGCGTTTTCTAACTCGGTTAAACGATCGTTGAGATGTTGAATGATATCTTGTTGCTCACTGATTTGCTGCCCCAAGCCCACCATCACCGAACGAAGCTCTAGTAACTGTTTAGTGGATTTCTGAAGCTCTTTTTCTAGCGTGCGATTTTGCTGACGAAAGTGGTCGCTCGATAGACGTTGAGCGCGCTTGATTCGCAAAATCCATACGGTTAACAATAACCAAACCAGTAGTAACGCTCCAGTCAATACTGGAGGCGACATCAATACATCAATACTCATTACAGATGAGCCATTTCATCCCATTCTTCATCAGTTAACAGCTTATTGAGATCAACAAGAATCAATAGCTGTCCATCACGATTACTCACGCCTTGAATAAATTTAGCACTTTCATCAGTACCAACACTTGGTGTTGTGTCAATTTCAGATGAACGAAGGTATACGACTTCAGCAACGCTATCAACCAAAATACCGATCACTTGATGCTCTGACTCAATGACGATAATGCGTGTATTATCAGTAATTTCGCCTTCCATCAATCCGAAGCGTGCACGTGTATCAATCACCGTAACCACGTTACCACGTAGATTGATAATGCCGAGAACATAATCAGGAGCACCTGGTACTGGTGCAATTTCAGTGTAACGCAGTACTTCACGTACTTGCATCACGTTAATACCGTAAGTTTCTTCTTCTAGTTGGAACGTCACCCACTGAAGCACTTCGTCATTTGACGTGTCTTTTCTTACTTCTACTTCACTCGCTTGAGACATACCTATTCCTCTCTAAGCCGATTTCGGCATAAATGTATTATTTATCTAATGCTTTTACATCAAGCCCAGCTTTAAGCATAGCTACCAATGCTTCAACATGTATCAAAGCGCACATTTTTTCTTTGACCATACCGGCAAGCCAAGGGCGTTTACCTGCTGTTTTACGCCAGCGAACTTTATCAGGGTCCAACGTTTCAGTCCCCATCAATTGAGAGCTAGCTAGCCCCCAAGAGCTATCACCTAGCATTACGATATACTGGTAATTTTCTTTGTACTCTTCGTCTGTGAGTTTTTCTGCCATCACCCAGCGAGCGGTATCGACAACGTCAATTTGAGACTCACGGCTGCTTTGTAAGCCAAGATACCATTTCGGACGACCAATCAAATGACTTAACTCCGCCATTTGGTGAATGCCACCAAGCTCATCCAATGGAACAGCAAATGTCACAGCGTTTACCTCAAAATATAGCACTTGAAAGTCATTCACTCGCTCCGTGGAATTCCACGCTTGTAATGGGTCGTCAACTTGCGTCTCCAACTCAACTTCAACTGCAACTTCTGGTTCTATACTGGGTTCTGGTTCGACAAAGCGCTGGGTTTCAAAGTCAATGTCGGGTACGGTGTATTCAGGCTGAGTAAGAGGCTCTTCCTCTACCTCTATTGCTGGTATATCCTCTTCGACACTCTCGACCTCTAACTCAGTGGTGGTTTCTATCGCTACCGCTGGCTCAATATCAGTTTGAATCGATTCTGGTTCGAGCTCTGATATATCCCAATCTTGAATTTCATCAATCACTTCATGAGTGTCAAGATTTTCAACCGTCGCTTGCTCCGTCGCAATTTGATCTGTATTACTCTCCAAAACCTCTTCCAGTTGTAACTCTTCAACCGGATTAACCGTTTCTAATTGCTTGAGTAAACGTTCTACGTCATTGAGATTCGGTAAATCACTCTCAGGCTCAGCAACAGAGTAATAACTTTTGTTGTCTATCGGCTGCAACAAAGGCTTGGGCTGCAGTTGAGGTTCGGTCGCCTCCTCTGCAAGTTCAAATTCATCGTCAAGCAATGCTGAAAAATAATCATCCAGAGCTTGTTCGCTCGATAGCAGGCTACGACTCATCTAACGCTAACCTCTCGAGATACAGAAGTAATTGTTTATAAGCAAAAACCCCACGACTGCCCGGAGCAAAATGTGAAACTGGCAAGTGTTTCAAACTGGCATCACGGAACTTGGTGTCAATAGGCACTGCGGATGTCCACACTTTATTTGGATAGTCCTTTTTAAGCTGCTGCAAAGTCTGTAACGAGGCCCGAGTACGCTTGTCATACATCGTTGGAACAATGGTCACTTTGAACGATTTATTCCGAGATTTCTGCATAATGGACAAGGTTCGGACCATACGTTCTAAACCTTTCATCGCCAAAAATTCGGTTTGAACGGGAATCAGAATTCTATCACTGGCCGCTAAAGCATTGACCATCATCACCCCTAGAATGGGCGGGCAGTCAATCAGCACATAATCATAGCGCTCGCGAATCGCCAGCAGGGCACGTTTTAAAATCAGGCCCATACCACTGCGATTCCCCATAACGCGGTCCAGAGTCGCCAGCGACATATGAGCAGGAATGAGATCAATACCTTCAACGTCCGTTTCCATGACTAAAGGGCTCACTGTCGTGGCATCAAACTCTTTAAGCTGAAAAAGGTCAAACAAACTGGATGGTACGCCATCAGAGTCATAGCCAAGATACGTGGTTAATGAGCCGTGAGGGTCGGTGTCCACCAATAACACTCGCTTTCCTTGCTGGCTTAGCAGTCCAGCCAAGGTAATCGTCGTTGTGGTTTTACCGACACCACCTTTTTGATTCGCAACACTCCAAACAATCATTGCCGCCCCTCTACGCCAAACCGACTTCGACTAAGATTCGCTCTGCGATTCGGTCTAGAGGTAAATCTTCACTAGAAATGCCCGCTTTGGCGACAGCTTGAGGCATGCCATACACAACACAACTCTCTTCATCCTGGGCCCAAATGGTCGCGCCGGCATTCTTAAGCATACGAGCGCCTTCACGCCCATCAGCTCCCATTCCGGTCAGTACCATAGACAATACTTTATCTGCATAAACTTTGGCGGCACTGCCAAAAGTCACATCCACACATGGCTTATAATTCATGCGCTCTCCCCCATCGATAATCCGTAGCTTTGCAGATCCGGGGCGACCGTCAATCATCATTTGTTTACCACCTGGCGCTAGATAAGCGACCCCTGGTCGCAAAATATCGCCATCTTGAGCTTCCTTTACTTCAATTTTGCATAAGCTGTTTAATCGGCTTGCAAAAGCCGCAGTAAAGGTCGCAGGCATGTGCTGAATCAGCACGATAGGCAATGGGTAATTCGCAGGAAGTTTGGTTAATATTTTTTGAAGCGCAACCGGCCCTCCCGTTGAAGTGCCGATAGCGGTTAATTGATACTTTTTCCCTGTGGATTTAAATCGTGCAGCGGCAACGGGTGATGCCACCGAGCGAGAGGCGCGGCCAATAGGTGACGTCGAGCGACGCGCTGATGTCGCCGGCGCTTCATTTTTTGCCACTACTGTACGGCGTAGCATGCCGCGTTTCGCCGCAATTTGAAGCACGCGCTGCTGAAGCAAAGTCACTGCCTCATCGCGGTTACGAGCAATGTCTTCAAACTTCTTCGGCAGGAAATCAAGTGCCCCCGCATCAAGTGCATCAAGGGTCGCTTTCGCGCCATCGTGAGTCAGTGACGAAAACATCAAAATAGGGATCGGATTTTTTGCCATGATTTCACGCACAGCTGTAATCCCATCCATAACCGGCATTTCGATATCCATCGTAATGACATCAGGCTTTAGTGTCGCAGCCTTCTCTACCGCTTCTTTACCATTCGTCGCCACATCAATGACTTCTAGACGTGTTTCCGAATTAATAATTTCACTTACCCTTCTACGGAAAAAGCTAGAATCGTCTACAACTAATACTCTGATCGCCATAGGTGTCCTTGTTTATCTCCACGGGAGTTAAATACGTGATGCCGCAGCATAACGTTTAAGTAAGTCTGGAACATCAAGAATCAGAGCAATATGGCCGTCACTGGTGATCGTTGCACCAGCCATGCCCGGCGTACCTTGTAATAGGTTATCAAGCGGCTTAATCACAACTTCTTCTTGACCGATCAATGTATCCACAACAAAACCGACGCGTTGACTGCCCAACTGCACAATCACTACATGACCATGTCCTGAGCGTCTCTCACCTTTCGTCGCTTTAGGCGCTAACCAATCTTGGAGATAGAAAAGCGGAATCGACTTATTACGAACAATAATCGTCAATTGTCCATCAACGACATTGGTCTTACTCAAATCGAGGTGAAAGATTTCATTAACACTTGCAAGTGGTAAGGCGAATGGGTTCTTAGCCACACCAACCATTAAGGTTGGGAGAATAGCCAACGTTAATGGAACTTTAATCGTAATCTTGGTTCCTTTACCCAGCTCTGAGTCAATATCAATCGAGCCATTGAGTGTATTAATGGCCGTTTTTACCACGTCCATACCAACACCACGGCCAGAGATATCTGAAATTTTCTCTTTACTCGAGAACCCAGGCATAAAGATCAGGTTGAAGCACTCTTTGTCGGTCAGCCTTGAGGCTGCGTCTTCGTCCATCATTCCACGTTTAACCGCAATACCACGCAACTTATCCGGATCCATACCACCACCATCGTCAACGATAGCTAACTGAATATGGTCACCTTCTTGCGCCGCAGACAAAATCACTTTACCTTGACGTGGTTTACCCGCCGCCGCTCGGTCATCGGGCATCTCTATGCCGTGATCAACCGAGTTACGAACCAAGTGAATCAATGGGTCGGCCAGTGCTTCGACTAAATTTTTATCAAGGTCTGTGTCTTCGCCGCGCATTTCTAAAGCAATATCTTTCTTGAGGCTGCGCGCCAAATCTCGTACAACTCGAGGAAAACGTCCAAACACTTTTTTGATTGGTTGCATACGCGTTTTCATCACCGCGCCTTGCAAGTCGGCCGTGACGACATCGAGGTTGGAGACTGCTTTCGACATTTCCTCGTCATTGCTATTGAGCCCAAGGCTTAATAGGCGGTTACGGACCAATACCAACTCACCGACCATATTCATAATGGTATCTAAAGTGGAGGTATCGACACGGACAGTCGCTTCAGCTTGAGGCTTTTTAGCGGCTGGTGTCGCGGCTTCTTTTTTCGCTGGTACTGGCGTTTGCTCTTCCGGCTCCACTTGCGGTGTCATCTGAGGTTGAGGCTTCACTTCAGGCGCGGCTGAAGATGCCGCAGCCGGAGCTGTTGCCGGACGCGTTGCCATTTCAAGCTCTTCTATAGAAGGACCTTTACCAGAGCCATGTAACTCATCAAGTAGCTTTTCAAATTCCTCATCGGTCATTAAATCGCTGTCACCCGCCCCAGCAGACGCGGGTTGATCACTGGTTTTCGCAGAGCTTGCTGGCGGCGTTTCCGGCGCAGAGGGTTGTTCTACGTTCTTCCCTGGTGCGCCTCCTGCGCCATGTAACTCATCAAGCAGCTTTTCAAATTCATCGTCGGTAATGTCATCAGATGAGGACGCAGTGCTACTCGTTGGTTGACTTGGCTCTGGCTTACCATCTACTTTACCAGGTGCGCCACCAGCACCATGTAATTCATCCAATAGCTTTTCGAATTCATCTTCTGTGATATCGTCGACAGACTCTGCGGAAATATTCGTTGATGCTTCGGGTTTTGTTGGCTCAGGAACCTCAACGACAGGCTCTTCAATAACAGGTTCAGGAGGTGGCGGCGCAGCTGCTTCAGGTGCACTCTCATCCTCTGATTGAGGACGGCTAAGCTGATGAAGTTCTTCTAACAATGCTGGATCAGCTGCTTCAATGGGATCACGTTCTTGTACCGCTGCGAACTGTGAATTGACCGTATCGAGGGCCCTTAGCATGGTATCCATCAAATCGGCCGTTACCGCTCGCTGACCATTACGTAAAGTGTCGAAAACGTTTTCTGCGCCGTGGCAAGTATCAACCAGTTCACTTAGAGCCAAGAAGCCTGCACCACCCTTAACGGTGTGGAAGCCTCGGAAAATTGCGTTGAGTAAATCTCTATCTTCTGGGTTATTTTCAAGTTCAACCAACTGTTCTGATAGCAGATCGAGGATCTCCCCCGCTTCAACTAAAAAATCCTGTAGAATGTCTTCGTCTAAATCGTAGCTCATACGTTACCCCTAAAACCCAAGACTAGAAAGTAAGTCATCGACTTCGTCTTGTGATGAAACCGCATCTTCTCTTTCGTGAGGGTTTAGAATTGGTCCCTCAGGGTCGATGGATGCTTTGTTATTATTTGCACCTTCTCGCTTATCAGCTGTAAATACCGTTAATATCTCGACCAGTCTTGTTTCAACCTCATTGACCAGCGTGATCACTCGTTGAATGATCTGCCCCGTAAGGTCTTGAAAATCCTGTGCCATCAATATTTCAGTAAGCTGACCGCGTAACTCAGAGCTGTTGCCTTCAACCTGACCAAGCAAGTCGTCAATTCGATGGCAGAGCGCTTTAAATTCAGCTAATTCTATCTTGCCACGCATCAGTTCGTTCCACTGGGGACGAACTTGTAACAAGCTCTCGTGAAGGTTATCCGCCATTGGCATACAACGATCAACAGCGTCCATGGTCTTACTTGCCGCGACTTCGGTCTTATCAATCACGTATTGAAGACGGTCCTTAGCATCAGGAATCTCGTCATTGGCAATCACACTCATTCGGTCATCGAGACTGAATTGTTTAATCGACTCGTGAAGATCGCGAGTCAGCTCACCGATTTCCTGGAGCATCATTTCAGAAGTCTGCTCATGGATGGTGTTGAAGAGAATGTTTGCCTCTTGCTGCTTTTCGTTTTCGAGCAGCTCAACAAGTTGCCTTGCTTGTTCTAATGAAATCATCCTGATTCAGCCCTTTAACGTCTAATAATTAAAGTAAAACTAACGAACTATAAACGTTCAAATATTTTGTCTAGTTTTTCTTTAAGCGTAGCCGCTGTAAAAGGCTTAACAATATATCCGTTCACGCCAGCTTGAGCTGCTTCAATAATTTGCTCACGTTTGGCTTCTGCCGTGATCATAAGAACAGGAAGATGTTTCAGTTCTTCATCCGCACGAATGTGTTTTAGTAGGTCAATACCCTGCATGCCAGGCATGTTCCAGTCAGTGACAACAAAGTCAAAATCGCCTTTTTTAAGCATTGGCAACGCGGTAAGACCATCGTCTGCTTCTTGGGTATTATTGAATCCTAAATCACGCAGTAGATTTTTAACGATACGACGCATTGTTGAAAAATCATCAACAATAAGGATCTTCATATTTGTATTCAAAATTGCCTCCACTGAGTACGGGATATCAGTGCACTAGTCATTATTTGTCCATGCACTTAACTTTGTGCGTAGACGCTGCATTGATTGGCTAAGTATTTGGCTCACGCGAGATTCGCTCACACCAATGACTTCACCGATTTCTTTTAAGTTTAACTCTTCATCATAATAGAGCGAAAGTACCAAAGCTTCACGTTCTGGCAAGGATTTTATCGAATTTATCAAAGCTTTGCGGAAATATTCATCGGCTACACCACTAAAAGGCGTATTTTCATCTTCATCATCTGGGGAGGAGATCACATCATCAGACACACCAAGATCTTCGATACCGACCAAACGTGAACAGTTAATGTCCGAAAGCACCGTATGATACTCGCTCAAATCCATACCCAAATGCTTCGCCACTTCGGCGTCAGTCGGGTCACGATTGAGCTCATTTTCTAAATTAGCGATCGCTTGGCTAATTTCTCGATTATGACGATGAACAGAACGAGGGACCCAGTCCCCCTTACGAATATCGTCCAACATGGCACCACGAATTCGAATGCCCGCATAAGTTTCAAAGCTGGCGCCTTTACTGCCATCATAGTTCTTCTGCGCTTCTAAAAGGCCGATCATTCCCGCTTGTATAAGGTCTTCTACCTGAACACTCGGCGGAAGCCGACCAAGTAAATGGTGAGCAATTCGTTTTACCAGAGTCGAGTACTTTTCGAGAAAAGCTCTCTGGCTATTCTGGTTGGCATATTGGTCGTAGGTCAGTGCCTTATTCACCAAACGGTTCCTCTACAGTCACGGATCGATTTAATAAACGTTCAACAAAAAACTCTAAATGTCCACTCGGTGTCTTAGGAATTGGCCAAGTGAGTGCTTTATTTGCTAACGAGCTCAATGCTAAAGCAGCAGGAGAGCGAGGAAAAGCATCGACAACGATTTTCTGTTTTTTAACGGCTTGCCTAACTTTATCATCTAAAGGTATACAGGCGACGAGCTCTAAGCTCACATTCAAAAAGCGTTCTGTGACTAAGGTCAACTTCGCAAACAATTCTCGGCCTTCACGGTAGCTTCTTACCATGTTAGCAACAATTTTAAACCTTTGTACCTGATGTTCTTTACTCAAAAGTTTAATTAATGCATACGCATCGGTAATTGACGTCGGCTCATCGCAGACCACAACCATGACATCTTGAGCTGCACGTGAGAAACTGATGACCATGTCTGAGATACCGGCAGCGGTATCTACGATCAGTACGTCCATCTCTTCTTCCAGGCTGCCGAACGCTCGAATCAACCCCACATGCTGAGCATGACTGAGCTCAGTCATTGATTGAGTCCCTGATGTCGCAGGAATAATGCGAATGCCATGAGGGCCTTCAACAATGGCATCTTTGAGTTCACACTCACCAGCCAAAACGTGACCTAAATTGCGCTTAGGACGAATACCCAGCATTACGTCAACATTGGCAAGCCCTAAGTCGGCATCCAAAACCATGACTTTTTTACCCTGACGGGCCATACAAATGGCGAGACCTAATGCAACATTAGATTTACCGACACCACCTTTGCCACCAGTAACTGCAATCACTTTAGTCAATGAAGGCTGTGTTAAGCGGCGTAGGCCACTTGCTTGGTCTTGTATCATATTCTCTGTCATAATTGTTTACCGCCTAGAACCCTTCCGACTCACTACTCCAGTAGTGAGGTTCGTTTTCAGTCGATTTCTCCAGCAGTTCATTAGCTTTTGCTACCATGTATTTTGGCTGAGCAATCACGATATCTTCAGGCACTCGTTGCCCGTTTGCTATGTAGGCTACCGGCAGTGCGTTTTGGACAACAACACTCAAAAATTCACCAAGGCTAAGTGACTCGTCCAGCTTAGTCATAATGCAGCCTGAAAGTGGAATCCGTTTAAAGTGATCAATAGTTTCCTGCAGCACTTGTCGCTGCGCCGTTGCAGGAAGTACAAGATAGCTGTGAATCACTTCACCACTCTCTTGCATTAGGGTATCGAGCTGTTCAGACAGCCTAACATCACGCTGCCCCATACCCGCCGTGTCGACTAAAACCAAGCGTCGATGACGTAATTGATATATTACATCGGCTAACTCATTGGAATCTTTAGCAACTCGGACTGGACACCCCATAATTTTTCCATAAATCGCCAATTGCTCATGGGCACCGATACGGTAGGTATCCGTGGTAACCAACGCAACATTGTCAGAGCCAAACTCCATCGCCGCACGCGCGGCGAGTTTGGCGATCGTCGTCGTTTTTCCTACACCCGTCGGGCCGAGTAACGCCACGACGCCGCCTCTTTTTAGAATATCTTGGCGAGTAATGGGAATTTGATCAGACACCAAACCAAGCAGAGCTTTCCACGCTTTCGCAGGCGCAGTGTCTTCAGGGATATAGCACGCTAATTGGTCTGCTAAGTCTTCAGAAACGCCCATGCGCTGCAAACGCTTAATCAGCATTGCTCGCAGAGGTTCGCGGCGTTCAACTTCTTGCCACATTAACCCAGAGACTTGATGTTCAAGTAAGCGACGAATTGAAGTCATTTCTTCTTTCATTTCGTCAAGATCTTGATGGTTGTACTCTGGCTGTTCATGTCGCTGACGCTCATAGCGACTAGGGTCAAGACGCGGTGGCTGTTTTTCTACTCGGCGATCTTCAGCAATAAGTTTGGCGAGAGGTGAATCTTCTTTCAGTTGAATTTGGCTTGAACGCTGGGTTCGCGCTTCTGACTGGCGGCGCAAAAACGCCGTCAAAGAGTCCTGCTCTTCACTCGCACTGGTTTCTGGCTCGGCAGCAGTTTGGCTGTACTGCTTTAGCATGTTCGCAAAGCGTTTGGTCATCGAGCCATTGCTTTCTCCCGCCCCTGAAGATGACTGCAAACTCACGCGATCTTCAGCTAACTGACGTGGTGAAGACGCGTTCGCAGCTTGGTAGTCAGGATTATGACGCGGCTTTGAACTGTAGCCTTGATTAGAACTGCGTGCAGGCGCTGGTTCGCCATCAACCGCCGCCACGATTTCAACGCCACCCGCCACTTTTTTATTAGACATGATCACCGCATCCGCTCCAAGTTCTTCTTTAACTTGAAGTAAGGCTCCACGCATGTCTTTGGCAAAAAATCGTTTAATCTTCAAATTCGGTATCCGTTAATAAAAAGTGGTCAGAATCAGTTGCCCACAGCTTGAACTATTCTTATCTGCTTTTCGTCTGGAATTTCTTGATAAGAAAGCACTCGCAATGACGGAATGGTGTTTTTCACAAATTTCGCCAATGTCGACCGCAACACTCCAGAAGTTAATAATACCGCAGGCTCACCTTTCAGTTCTTGTTCCTGAGTGGCTTGGCTGAGAGACATCTGAAGTCGCTCAGCAAGACCTGGTTCAATCCCCGCAGATTCACCGCCTGACGCTTGCATGGTTTGATGCAATATCTGTTCCAGCTCAGGAATCAAAGTAATCACTGGTAACTCTGGCTCTATCCCATTGATTTCCTGAACAATTAATCGCTTAAGCGAAATACGAACTGCAGCGGTCAAGATGTCAGGTTCTTGACTCTTACTCGAGTACTCGGCCAACGTTTGGATGATGGTTCGAATATCGCGGATCGGTACGCTTTCATTGAGTAGGTTTTGTAATACTTTCACCACCGCGCCGAGGGCCAACTGATCAGGAACAAAGCCTTCCACCAATTTCGGTGCTGAACGACTGAGCATTTCGAGCAGATTCTGCACTTCTTCATGACCAATGAGTTGCGATGCGTTATTCGTCAATAATTGGCTAAGATGAGTGGCGAGAACCGTTGCGGAGTCAACTACGGTATAGCCAAGCGCTTGGGCGTGTTCACGTTGATCTTCACGAATCCAAATCGCTTCTAGACCAAATGCTGGATCGATAGTTTGTTCACCTTCAATCATGCCGTAAACTTGGCCGGGATTAATCGCCAATTCTTGGTCTGGTCGAATCTCGGCCTCACCGACGGCCACTCCCATCAAAGTAATTCGATAGCTATTTGGCGTTAGCTCGAGGTTATCGCGAATATGCACTGCCGGAATCAAGAAACCGAAATCTTGTGACAGCTTTTTACGTACCCCTTTTACTCGCTCCAGAAGTTCGCCGCCTTGGTCGCGATCCACGAGTGGAATCAAACGATACCCGACTTCAAGTCCAATAATGTCCACCGGCTGAACATCATCCCAAGAGAGTTCTTTGGGTGCTGCCACCTCGCCTTCTGGCGCCGATGGTAGTTTCGCCTCCTCTGCTGCTTTTTGCTGCTTACGACGCATAAGATAAGCGCCGCCACCAGCAAGAAACGCGAGCAGTAAGAACGCGAAATGAGGCATACCCGGAACCAAGCCCATAACTGTCAGAATGCTTGCGGTGATCATCAAGGCTTTAGGGTTGTCAAACAGTTGGAAAACCACCTGCTGCCCCATGTCCTCATCAGTATTTTGACGCGTGACCATAATCGCAGCGCCAATGGAAAGCAGGAGTGACGGGATTTGTGCGACCAAACCATCACCGATGGTCAGTAAAGTATAGATTTCAATAGCTTCGCCAAAACCAAGGTCATATTGCCCCATACCAATGGACAAACCGCCGATGATATTGATGAACAAAATCAGGATACCGGCAATGGCATCCCCTTTAACAAATTTTGACGCACCGTCCATAGAACCATAGAAGTCTGCTTCTTTGGTGACTTCTTGTCGCCGTGTACGCGCTTGCTCTTGATCGATAAGTCCGGCGTTTAAATCGGCATCGATTGCCATTTGTTTACCCGGCAAGGCGTCAAGCGTGAAGCGAGCACTGACCTCTGAAATCCGTCCAGCACCTTTAGTCACGACCATGAAGTTGATGATCATAAGAATCAAGAATACGACCAAACCAACCGCATAGTTACCGCCAATCACCACGTTACCGAACGCTTCGATAACGTTACCCGCAGCCCCTTCACCTTCATGCCCGTACAGCAACACAACACGAGTTGATGCAACGTTCAGTGCAAGTCGAAGTAGAGTGGCGATCAGCAGGACGGTAGGAAACGCAGCAAAATCGAGGGGACGGCGCGTATAGACTGTCACCAGTAACACAACCATTGCCAATGCAATGTTGAACGTGAAGAATAAATCGAGCAAAAAAGCAGGGATGGGCAAAACCACCATCGCCAACGTGGCTAGCACCATCACTGGCGCACCGACCGCAGGCATCGCGCGCTGAGGGATCGGAGGAAGCTTGTCGATAAAAGGCAAAGAGAACTTCATACGTGTTACTGGTTATTTCAGAGTAATGAAAGACTTAGTGTACGTATGCAATTTTTAGTCCAGCAATAATGTCAAAAAACTGGCTAAGGGGAGCCTAACTCCCCAGCCAATCTTAAGGGTTCAGGCTCCAAACGATCTCTCCGCGTTGGGTACTGTGATCGTAATCGATGCAGGTTAACCCGGATGTCGAAAACATAGGAGGGGTAATATCGGTGACGAATTCGGCAGTAAGATACCCGACTAAAGGGAGATGAGAGACGATTAATACCGATTCAAGGCTATCAACGTCGATTCGAGCCTGCAGATAGTCAAACACCTGCTCAGAGTCACCATAAGGCGTAATGTCTTCGCTGGTTTCAACCTTATCGGCCTCAAAATATTGAGCGATCGCATTCCATGTTTGTTGGGCGCGAACGTAAGGACTCACTAGCACCAAATCAAACTGTTTAACGCCTTGCTCATTACTCGCTCTTGCCACGGCGATGGATGCACTTTGGCCCCGCTCAGTCAACGCTCTTTCTGCGTCGCTCAGAGCAAATTGCACCGCCTCTCCATGACGCATAATAAAGATCTTCATAACATTTCCTAAGTTTGTCTATCTACAGCTTATGACAGCGCGCCATCATGCCAGTTTGATACGAAAAAAAAAGCAGAAACTAACAATAATTATATCAAGAACCTTGCTAAAGACGTCGACTTTCTTAACAATCTACTGATAGTAAAAGAAATCTTCTGAGAACGATTCCTTTCTACGGATAACTAAAAGAAATAAGCCAAAACCGCAAACGAGTCACTTTTGCGACCAAACTGTCTTTGCAGTCATGACGTTCCAAGCTCATACTTAGAAGATTACATCCAAGCGGAGAGCCACAGTGCATCTAAGTCCTAATGATTCCAATCATTATCGCTATTTAACCCTACCCAATGGGTTACGCGCATTAATCATTCAAAACGAAGACGCACAAAAAAGTGCGGCAGCGCTTGCCGTCAATGTCGGTCACTTTGACGATCCTATAGAACGCCAAGGTTTAGCCCACTATCTTGAACACATGCTGTTTCTGGGCACCGAGAAATACCCAAAAGTGGGCGACTTCCAAAATTTTATTTCTCAACATGGCGGGACGAACAATGCGTGGACCGGGACCGAGCACACCTGCTTCTTCTTCGATGTCAGTCCATCAGCATTTGAAAAAGCCCTCGATCGCTTTAGTCAGTTTTTCATCGCGCCTTTGTTTAACGAAGAAGCGCTCGATAAAGAGCGGCAAGCCGTAGAATCAGAATACAAACTCAAGCTCAAAGATGACTCGAGACGCCTCTATCAAGTTCATAAAGAAACCGTGAATCCTGAGCACCCGTTTGCGAAGTTTTCAGTCGGTAATTTAGATACCCTAGGCGATCGCGATGGCCAAAGCATTCGCGATGAAATTGTGGATTTCCATGAAACCCACTACTCCGCCGATATCATGACTCTCACTGTCATTGGGCCTCAATCGTTAGATGAGCTTGAGCATTGGGTCGAAGATAGGTTTAGCTTAATCGTAAACCAACACCACGCAGGTAAAGAGGTTATCACCAACTATAAACGCGGTGATGCATGTGGTGAGTTCGTTTATGTCGAACCGAGCAAAGAAATTCGTAAGCTTATCTTAACGTTTACTTTTCCCGGTATGGATAAGTACTATCAAACCAAACCGCTGTCTTATTTCGCTCACTTACTGGGTTATGAAGGTGAACACAGTTTAATGCTTGAGCTCAAAAAGCAGGGTTGGATAGTGTCATTATCCGCTGGCGGTGGCGTGAGCGGAAGTAACTATCGAGAATTTACCATTAGCTGCACGCTGACAACTCAAGGCCTTGAGCATGTCGAAGAGATTATTCAAGCGGTATTTCAGTATCTGAATTTAATTGAAGAGCAAGGCTTCGATGAGTGGCGATATACCGAAAAACAAGCGGTACTTGAATCAGCATTTCGCTTTCAAGAACCGACACGCCCGCTCGATTTAGTCAGCCACCTCGTGATCAACATGCAGCACTACGCGCCACAAGATATTATATACGGCGATTATATGATGGCTGGCTACCAAGAAGCATTACTTAAAGAATTGCTAGGGTATTTCACTCCGAGTAATTTGCGTGCCACCTTAGTTGCAAAAGGCTTTGAACACGACAAACAAGCGGATTGGTACTTTACCCCCTACTCGATTACACCTTTTAGTGACGAACAAAAGTCACGTTTTCTGGCTCCAAACCTCCCGTTTGATTTTGAGCTGCCGCCACAAAATCCATTTATCAGCTATCAACTTGATCCCAATCCTGTTGAACGCGAGCAGCAGACACCAGAGATTGTCGAACAACTTCCCGGCTTCACCCTTTGGCACATGCAAGATGATGAATTTCGCGTCCCCAAAGGCGTGGTGTTTGTGGCCATTGATAGTCCACACGCGGTAGCGAACGTTAAGAACATCGTCAAAACTCGGCTATGTGTGGAAATGTTTTTAGACTCATTAGCCAAGGAAACTTACCAAGCTGAAATTGCGGGGATGGGCTACAACATGTATGCACATCAAGGCGGAGTGACCCTTACTCTCTCGGGGTTTAGTGCTAAACAATCGGAGTTGATGAAAATGATTCTTGCCCGCTTCGCACGGCGCGAGTTCAGTCAAGAACGCTTTGACAGCATCAAAACACAACTCTTGCGAAATTGGCGAAATTCAGCACAAGACCGCCCAATTTCACAACTTTTTAATGCCATGACGGGTATTTTACAGCCTAATAATCCCCCTTACGCCGATTTGGTCACCGCACTGGAAGCCATAGACGTTGAGGAGCTTCCTGACTTTGTCTCGCATATTCTTAGTGAACTGCATGTTGAGATGTTTGTGTATGGCGATTGGACCAAAAATGATGCGAAAGCACTGGGTGATACCTTAAAAGATGCATTACGAGTAGAGAACCAAACTTATGAGGAATCTTTACGACCACTGATCATGCTTGGTGACAGCGGCACGTTCCAAAAAGAAGTGGAATGCGCTCAAGAAGATTCCGCCATCGTGGTCTATTATCAATGCCCAACCAGTGAACCTAGGGATATTGCGCTCTATTCTCTGGCCAATCATTTGATGTCGGCCACCTTCTTTCACGAGATTCGAACCAAGCAGCAACTAGGCTACATGGTTGGAACGGGTAACTTGCCATTAAACCGTCACCCAGGCTTGGTGCTCTATGTTCAGTCCCCCAATGCCGCGCCGACTGACTTAATTCGCTCGATAGACGAATATCTCAATGCCTTTTATTTGGTTCTATTGGAACTTAATGAGTATCAATGGCACAGCAGTAAACGGGGGCTATGGAATCAAATTGCTACACCGGACACCACACTCAGAGGTCGAGCGCAGCGCTTTTGGGTTGCCATTGGCAATAAAGATATCAATTTCGATCAACGAGAGCGCGTGTTAGAGGAGCTAAAATCTTTAACACGCAGTGATATGATTCGCTTTGTCGTCAATATATTAAAGCCTAGAACAGCAAATCGCTTAATTATGCATACCCAAGGAAAAGCCCATCAAGACGCAGAAAAACTCTCTTTGGGCCATGAAATCGGCTCGATTGAAGAGTTCCAACTGCGTCCCAAAGATACCGAACTTGGTTAGCTTTGTTCAGAAGCGACTATCTCACTCAAGGCGTATGGATGAAGTTTGATGCATACGCCTTGATGTTTGAATGCTATCGTTGGGTTAGCCAATCGTTCCCCTTCCCCTTGCGGACTTGATAATTTGACTTTCACATTAAGCTCTTCAAGCTGAGCCCAACGCTCAGCGAGTACAGGGAAAAGGGTCAATATCTCCTGCAAATAGTCGTCAACACTCTGAGCCTTGGAAGGCACCACAAACTCAATGTGCTCCCAACCTTGCTGGGGGTAGATTTTTCCAGTCGCAGGGTAAGGCAATTCCAAACACTCAATCGACCAAGAATCGGCGGACAGTGGGCTATCAAATTTCATCACGATGATCGGTCGGCCATTGATCACCGCTTGGGAAATGACTTGCCCTTGACTCGCCCATGCTTCGTGCGCCTGACGGGCTAAACTTGAATCATTAATTCTCAACGCGATATGGTCAGCTTGGTAGCAGGTTAAGTCGAGTCCAAGCAAGTCGCACAGCGTGTTAATTTTGCTTATAAATGGCGCTAGATTTGCGTTCATCTGCGAAGGCGTAAGCTGTTGCTGGTGAAGCGTCATTGTCATCATTGTGTTTCCAATCCACTGATTTGGGCGCAATACTAGCAAGTTAATCAGGAAAAGTAGAAAAAATCCGTTTTTACGCCCTGTATACCGCGCAAAAATATTGATATTATGAGCGCCATTTTTTCGAACATAAACAAAATATACATGCACATTAAACAGATGAATATTCTGCGATCTGAATAAAATTAATGTCCAATGTATAATAGAAACAATTCCCAAGAATTGAAGGATGCACGTGTGAATATCCAAGCACTTATTAACGATAAAGTATCTCAGGCTCTTGTAGCCGCTGGCGCGCCAGAAGGCAGTCCTGCTGCTGTTCGCCAATCAGCAAAACCTCAGTTTGGTGATTACCAGGCTAACGGCATCATGGGCGTCGCGAAAAAACTAGGTACCAATCCGCGAGAGTTTGCGCAAAAAGTCTTGGATGTTTTAGATCTTGACGGCATTGCAAGCAAAACTGAAATTGCTGGGCCCGGCTTTATTAATATTTTCCTGAGCACAGAGTTCCTCGCTCAGCAAGCTGAAACGGCATTAAACGATGAACGACTTGGGGTAGCACTAGACGCGCCTAAGACGATCGTTGCCGATTACTCTGCACCGAATGTAGCCAAAGAAATGCACGTCGGACATTTACGCTCGACCATCATTGGTGATGCCGTCGTCCGTACTTTAGAATTCCTTGGACATAATGTGATTCGCGCCAACCACATTGGCGACTGGGGCACTCAGTTCGGTATGTTGATTGCGAATTTAGAGCGAATCGAGCAAGAGTCAGGCAATGAAGTTTCTATGGAGCTGTCTGATCTTGAAGCTTTCTATCGTGAATCGAAAAAACTTTATGACGAAGATGAAGCATTCGCAGAAAAAGCTCGCAGCTATGTAGTTAAACTGCAAGGCGGCGATGCATATTGTGGTCAAATGTGGAAGAAACTGGTCGACATCACAATGATGCAAAACCAGCGTAACTACGACCGTCTCAACGTTTCTCTTACTCGTGATAACGTAATGGGTGAGAGCATGTATAACGACATGCTACCTGGCATCGTTGCAGACCTGAAGCAGAAAGGTTTAGCCGTAGAAGATGACGGTGCACAAGTTGTATTCCTTGATGAATACAAAAACAAAGATGGCGACCCAATGGGTGTTATCGTGCAAAAACGCGACGGCGCTTTCCTTTATACCACCACCGATATTGCCTGTGCCAAGTATCGCTATGAAACACTTGGCGCTGACCGTGTGCTTTACTTTATTGACTCTCGCCAACATCAGCACTTGATGCAAGCATGGACCATCGTCCGTAAAGCGGGCTATGTGCCAGAAGATGTGGCATTGGAACACCACGCGTTTGGAATGATGTTGGGTAAAGATGGCCGCCCTTTCAAGACACGCGCAGGTGGTACCGTTCGTTTGGTTGATTTGTTGGATGAAGCCGAAGAACGCGCCGCTCAGCTAATCGAATCGAAAAACTCTGATCTTGATGCGAACGAGAAAGAGAACATCGCCAAAACAGTGGCAATGGCTGCAGTAAAATATGCCGACCTATCGAAAAACCGTACAACGGACTACGTGTTTGATTGGGATAACATGTTGGCATTTGAAGGCAATACTGCGCCTTACATGCAGTATGCATTTACACGTGTTTCATCTATCTTCGCCAAAGCGGGCGTTGCAATGGATAACTTACAAGGCTCAATTCACATCAGTGAAGACAAAGAAAAAGCCTTGGTTGCCAAATTGCTGCAGTTTGAAGAAGCGGTTCAATCCGTTGCTCGTGAAGGTCAACCACACATCATGTGTGCTTACCTATTTGAGTTGGCTGGCCAGTTCTCAAGCTTCTATGAAGCCTGCCCAATTCTAGCTGCCAATGACGAAGAAACAAAGCAAAGCCGTATGAAGCTCGCAGCCTTGACAGCCAAAACCATCCAAAAAGGGCTATCGCTGCTTGGCATTAATACGCTAGAGCGCATGTAACACTCAGTTAAAGGTTGGCTCATCGCCAACCTTTTTCTATTCGACATTGTGAGAAATAACCATGAGTTTTGAACTTCATCCTCAATTGGTCAAAGACACCACTGTTGTTGGTCACTTTCCGCTTTGTATGGTTTTACTGCACAAAGACCAATCTGTGCCTTGGATCATTTTAGTTCCTCAGCGCAGTGATTTAAAAGAGTTGCATCATCTGCCCATCTGCGATCAGCAGCAATTCCTGCTTGAGTCACAATCCGTATTTGAAGCGCTAGAAACGCAGTTTTCGCCAGATAAGCTCAACTTTGGCGCACTTGGAAATATGGTGCCTCAGTTGCACATCCACCATATTGCACGCTTCAAAACAGACATCGCTTGGCCTGGTCCTGTGTGGGGAAATACTTCAGGTGTATTTCGCAGCGATGAAAAGCAAACCGAGTTGACGTTAACAATGCAGCGCGCTTTGGCTCAGAATGAAACTTTCCAAACAGCGTGACAATTCTCGGTGCCTTGATGATAAAAAAGCAGCATTAACATGCTGCTTTTTTTGAGTAAACTTACATCGTTACCGTTAATGACAACCCATGACTTGGGTTAACCACATATCGAACGTTAGTCACTCGCTGATCGCGGTTAGTATCCACCATTTTAGATATTTGACCTTTACGAATCCAAACACTCAGCATGGCATCCACGCCATCTTCTGACAGACCGAACCGCTTCGCTAATTGTTTGCTACTTGCGCCGTGATGCTCAAGGATATATTGCTTTAACTCACTCAGAATCATACTGTTTGTGCCTCAAAGTGTTGAGCAGCACGGAGCCCTTGGCGCTTCATCCACCAGAAAATTGCACCGCTCGCTGCAACGATTCCAATCACCCAAAGGCCACTTGATAGCGGGTGGGTAGTCAACTGCGATAGCTGGTAGTACAGTGTCGCCCCTGCATAGGCAAGCCCCATAGTCCACACTGCAATAAAGCGCGCAAATTTAGCGCCAAATTCACGCACATATGCGCCCATTGCCGCAACGCATGGCGTGTAGAGCAAAATAAAGACTAAATAAGAAAACGCTGCATGTCCGCCGCTAAAATAGTGCTGCAAGTTACCAAAAATAGAAGCGTTAACTTGCTGATCCTCTGCCACTGAATCGGTGTTACTCAAATCTCCCACTTCAATCCCTAGAGGGTCAGAAAAACTCAACGCAACCAAATTATCCGGTATAGACATGACCGCTTCGCTTAAGCTCGCCGCTAAATCGAACTCGCCATCATCCGCAGCATCATCTGGTGCGTATAAGTTGTTTAGCGTCCCAACAACGGCTTCTTTCGCAAATATTCCCGTAATCACACCGACAGTTGCAGGCCAGTTATCAGACTCAACACCAATCGGTGAAAGTACCGGCGTGACGACTTGAGCGGCACGTGACAAAACGGATTTATTCGTATCCTCATTACCAAAACTGCCATCAACTCCCAGTGAATTTAAGAAGCTCAGAATGGTCACCACGATAACGATGGTCTTACCCGCGCCCAGCATAAAGCGTTTAAGCTTTTGCCACGTTTTGATTAATACATTTTGTAATGTTGGAAACTCATAATTTGGCATTTCCATTATCAAGCTGTCACTCGAGCCTGGGTACAGTGTTTTCTTGAGAACAAGACCGGTAAATACTGCAGCCAAAATACCAAGTAAATACAAGGCAAACACAACATTTTGACCACTGCTGGGGAAAAACGCAGCGGCAAAAAGCGCATACACCGGTAAGCGAGCACCACAAGACATAAATGGTGCCATTGATGCCGCCAATTTACGTTCGCGCTCTTGGTCCAAAGTCCGCGTTGCCATAATCGCAGGGACGTTACAACCAAATCCCAAAACCAGTGGAACAAACGCTTTACCGGGAAGACCAATTTTTTGCATTACTTTATCGAGTACAAACGCTGCTCGAGACATATAGCCTGAACTTTCGATAACGGCTAAGAACAGATACAAACAAGCAATAACCGGAACAAACGTTGCTACGGTTTGGATCCCTCCACCGATACCGTCGGCCAATAGCGTCACTAGCCATACAGGAAGGTGCTCATCGAGCAAATAATGTCCACCATCGACTAGGAGAGCCCCGACACCAATGTCGAAAAAGTCGATAAAAGCGCTGCCGATATTAATAGCAAACATAAACATGAGGTACATAACCAAAAAGAAGAACGGCACGCCAACCCACTTATTGAGTACCACACTATCAACACGCTCAGTCAAGTTATAGCTGGCTTTACCTTGCTCTCGACGAACCACTTTCAGCACCTGATGTATGTAGCTAAATTTGACATCCGCTACATGGAGATCGACATCCAATTGAAGTTGCTTACGCTGAGATTGGACAATATCTCGCTGTGGTTGAAGTAACCCGTTGAGAACTAAGCTGTCATTTTCAAGGGCACGAATAGCAAGCGCACGCGCACTGGAGATCTGGCCAACAAACAGAGACTTTAAGTTATTCGCCGCGTATTCAAAATCATCATGATAGTCGAGCGCCAACTCACTGAGAGTCACACCTTGAACGATGATTTTATGTAGCTTGCTCTTAAAGCGTTGGACCTGCGCGCGATCATTAGCTGAAAGGGAAAGCACCGGACACCCTAATGCTTGTTCAAGACCGGAAACATCCAGTACTTGGCGCTCGCGCTTTAAGGCGTCCATTTTATTGAGCACGACAATCATGGGACGTCCCAACTCGCGTAGCTGCAATGTCATATATAAACTGCGCTCTAGACAGGTAGCGTCAACAACGTTCACAATCAAGTTAGCAGGATGAGTTAACACCGCTCTAGACGCGATGGACTCATCGATACTATTGGCATCATTACCGCTATCCAACGCGTAAATCCCCGGCAAGTCCGTAATTTGAAAATCATCCCCGCCTTGATGAAAGCGCCCGGTTTTTTTCTCGACCGTCACCCCTGCCCAGTTTCCAACTTGCTGTTTGGCTCCGGTCAATCCATTAAACAACGTGGTTTTACCACAGTTCGGGTTACCGACGGTCAGTAATTGATAATCCATTACACCACCTCAACATCGATTTGTTCCGCTATCGCATTGCGTAGCGCTAATGACACACCGCGAACCTGTACCTGAAGCGGATCACCAAACGGCGCTTTACGCAGAACGGTCACGTTGGTATCGGGCAGCATGCCCATAATCATCAATTTTTTGCGCACATCGCTTGTCATCTGAGCAAAACCACAAATGACGGCCGATTCGCCCGGTGACAGTTGGGATAGCTTCATAAACGGATTTCCAATAGCTAATGAGAAGGATTCTTATTAAGAATATGACCATTTAAACAGCAGGGTCTTGTCCAAAATCAAACTTTGCAAAATTAGACCGTTATTTACGTCAAAATGACTAACGTTAAATTCGTCAAATCTTATCCTGTGTTACTGGTTGGTAAACCAAAATCACAAAACAAAATTACCAAACATCAAAAAAGACAAACAAAAACAATGCATTATGAATATGTCGTTTTTCTTATGTCACGCTGGCGTTAAATTTATACGTTCATTCCTTACAACTTCTTATAGTCATTCTCGTGGAGGCCAAGTGGTTTCCTATTTAATTCCAGAGGTGATGTATCCACATCACTCCGGCAGCAAGCGAAGGTATCCTTGGTACCCGTGGTATAGTCCCCCGGCTATACCACGACATTTTTTCCCTTTCCTATTTCCCTTTCAGAAAGCCTTTATTGCACTACGAACTGATACCACCATTCTCTCTTGTTACTAAATAGAGCCCGACCTTGATATAGATAAAACATCGTGTCATCCATATGGCCATAAGAAAGATGTGTTGGAGTGAAGGGATATCCAGCAAGTACTAGAAAGGTTTATAGCACTTCTTGGTTTTCGACAAATTGGGAAGGAGAGACACCAAACTGTGCCTTAAAGCGCTGACTGAAATAGGAAGGGTCGTTGTAACCGCACGCGAACGCAACTTCAGAAACCCGTTCGCCATCGAGGAGTAATTGACAAGCGTGGTTAAGCCGAGTTTCATTTAACACATCTTTGAACGTTCTGCCGCTCAGTTGCTTGAATCGACGCTGAAGGCTTCGCTCAGAAACATACAGCAGCTTCGCCGCCATCACGGTAGTAAACTCAGGATCGGAGTAATGCTGGGCAATAAGATATTGTACTTGTTCCAGCCAAGGGGAGTCTTGCTCAGTCGCAACGTCAAAATTGGAATTCACGTCATCAGCAACGTCAATTTCGTCAAAAATAGTCGCGAGCCCCCAGCTTAACTCAATGATATTACGTTCATCGGAACTGTATATCTTCAGGCTTCCACCACTAACCATAACTTGGTCACGTAGTCCCTCCCAATCCGTCGGAGTCGAGTCTAATTCATCAATGCCTCTGCCTTGGTCATAGAAACTTAACCGCACACACTGAGCCTCGATATCCTGCTCAATTTTTACAGTCACAGATTGCTTTTGATAACATCGACGCAGTAGATTATTGATGAGCCCACTTAAAACTTGGTCTAACGTAAAGGCCTTGAGCATAATCCATACTGGCTCATTCTCTGAATGCTCAAGGGTAATGGCAATAGCATGGCGCTGTATTTCTTCGTGCCATACACTCAAGGCAGTTTTAACAATCGTCACTAAGTCAAACGCCGCTTTTTCGCCTTGTACGTCACTACGCGTATTTTCAAGCAATTCCAACTCGAGCGTCATGCGTTTAATAATATGCTCAATATCGTCACTACTGGTCGCGCGCCACACTTGTTTGGACAACCGTAGCTTCATGCGCGCCAGTAATTCTGACAACAGCACCTTCCTCACCTGAAGCTGCTTTTTTAACTGCTGATTTTGCGCTAACAGCTCTCTATCTTTGTGCATTAAATGCTGAGTTTTACGTGCCACCTCGGCCTGCATCCGCCGATGGTTAGCGGCGGCGACTCGGCTACGCCAGTAGAAACCAACCGCGAGTAGTGCGAGCCCTAAAGTAACCGCGCCGATAATGACAACACGTTTGAAATACCATGGCTCCACCACAAACAAACTGACACTAACCTCATCAGATACAACGCCATTAGGTAATAAATAGCGCACACTCAGTTGATAATTAGCTGGCGTTAAGTGACTAAGCGTTAGCAAGTTGCTATTGAGCGGTTGCCACGCTTGTTGGTCGGTTAAACGGTACTCCAAGTTCGCGCTGTTTAACTGAGGTAATCCACCAACTCGTAGGCTGACCGAATCCCCCAGCCGGAGACGAACAGGACTATCAATTAATCCACCAAAATAATCTTGGTTTTGGTTGATCGTCATTTGGCTAATGATGAGCTTTGGCTGAGGTACGCTTTGCGTGACCAATGGATAAGTACTCACTCGCATAACACCGGTCTGAGTAGCGAATAAAATATCACGCTGGTCATCGACCGCATTCACACAAGCACTCGGTAAAAACTCGTTATGAATAACACCAAAAGGTGCCGAGTAATGGGCAAGCAGCTGCCCAGACATATCATAACGACTAAGCCCAAACGAAGAGCTCAGCCATAAACCATCTTGGTTACGCACGACACATTGGGGCATCACCCCTTCTGCTGGCATCATCACGTCAGACAAAGAAAGCTGCTGTGTATCCAGCTGATAAATACCATAATGGCCAACAGCCCAGAGTTGATGCTCACTAATATTGACCCACTGGCTAATACGACCAATTTTTTGAGAACCCTTGATGGTATGCACCGTCTCTCCACGAATAACAGAAATAGCGCTATCGCCACTTAACACCACCGTGCCATCTTGCGCCGCAAACAATTGCCACCGCCCTGCCTGTAAAGATTGAGGGTTGAGCTGAGAAAGATGCCATTGTTTAAGTGCCCCTGTCTCAAGCTGATAACGCCATAACACACTTTCTGTCACACCAAGGACATCGCCCGTAGACGTTATTTCGATCAAGTGAGTCGGCTTATCTCTCAGCAGGGACGGTAGGTTTCGCTGTGTGTTCAACACGCCACTGTCGGCATCAACGACTTTGACACCTTGTGATGTCGCTAACCATAACCATTGTTCATCTTCAGCATAATCGAACACTTTCCCAGAGTAGAACGTTTTAGCCTGTTGCCCGCTATGTTTGAGTTGATGTAAACCACTATCCGACAAAAACCAGTAGTGACCTTTGGTCTGCGCTAGCGATATCATTTCAGGGGTAAGCTGATGCTGAGCTTCATCAAACACTGGCTGAGAGTAGCGTTTGAATTGATCGCCAAACAATGAGTGGTATTGCACACCAAATTCTGTCGATACCCAGATACCACCCTGATGATCATTGAGTAACGCATAGATATGTTCACCGCGTAATTGGTGCCCTTGGTGCGTGTCCCCCTTTAAATAATCGGTTTGCTCAGTGAACACGGAATAAAGATAGAGCCCTTTATCGCTTCCTATCCAATACGCGCCATCAGATTCGATCATGGCAGTGACTTGCCCATGACCAATACGTTCTACGGGTTCATCACTACCCGAATCAACATCAATCACTAAAGCGCCGTTATCACTCCCAACCAATAACTCACGACGCGTTTTAGAGAAAAACAATTGTGATACCGGCCGCTTATTCGATGCGCTTACATAACGAAACCCATTCGACCGTGAGATATATACACCAGCATTGGTCGCTAACACCCATTCTCCATCGATATGTTGGGCATCATTGATGACAACATTCAACGCTTGATTGTATTGATATATTCTCGAGAGTGGATAGACATCAAGTACTTGAGTCTCGATGTGGTAAGCGTAAAACTGTGACTGATCGGTCAGCCACAAATACCCTTGCGAGGCACCGATCTGCGTAATTTCACTGCCTGGGGTAAGATTGAACTCTGGCTGACGCTCTCGTCCGGGAAGAAGACGATAGACCTCATTACCGACGAAGGTCCAAAAAGCGTGGTTTTGATAAGTGAGGTGAGCGGTAGCGACATCGAACACAGAACCATTCTCAGGAAGCACGCCAACGCCATCAAAAACTTTGATACGATACTTGGCATCATGTAACCAAATACCGCCAGAAGGGCCGAGGAACAATTGGTTGGCAACCACAACTTTCCCTCGGTGCTGAGAAGGCAACGGATAAAAAACATGCTGCGCTGCTTGACTCGCGAAGCATAATAAAAATCCGCACAGCAAACCAAAAACTCGCAACAAGCTCGATGCCCTCACCCACAAAATAACGTGCACTCATTACCGAATGGTATTTTTTTGCACTGATAATTATCTTCTTTTGTACTTTATTCGTGGTAGGTTGTCAGCTTAAATACTGGCTTTTTTAGCGTTGGTCACATAGAAAAGGCTTAGTGCTTTTTATCGCAACTAAGCCTCCTAACTTACTGGCTTAAACAGTCATTAAAGTGATTGGCAAGAGAATCAAGAAATACAAAGTAACTGCCATCTGCAATGTTTATCTCTGTGCCTATCGGGTCGAGCGTGCCGATTCTCGCCTGAGTGCCACGCACAACAGACTCAACAATCGCAGGCGTGAACTGAGGTTCTGCAAAGACACACTGCGCATTACTGCTGCTTAATGCATTACGAATGGAAATGAGCGTTTTTGCGCCGGGCTTACGCTCAGGCGAAACAGTAAAGTGACCTAGATTATTTAACTGATGATCTTTCTCAAAATATTCATAAGCATCATGGAAAACGTAATACCCTTTTTCACGCACAGGCTCTAGCTTAAGGTCAATCTCAGCAAATGTCTGATTTAGGTTGTCTTCAAACTCAGCCAAGTTTTTCTGATACTGCTCGCTATGCGTTGAATCTATGCTGATAAGTTTAGCCGTTAATGCACGAGCCATCGTGAGCGTTTGTTCATGGCCTAACCAAAAATGCGGGTTAAAGCGACCATGATCATGCCCATCTCCATGTTCGTGTTCGTGTTCGTGTTCGTGTTCGTGTTCGTGTTCATCATGATGCTCGAATTCAAGCAAATCGAGATGAGGAACCTCACTGATGGTAAACGTATTTCCTCGATTTTCTAGCGTTTTACTCAAGAATGGCTCAAGGGCTGGCCCAAACCAAATCACTAAATCCGCGTGATTTATTCTTTTCACATCCGACGGACGTAATGCATAATCATGGGGTGAGGTATTCGCCGCCAGCAATACATCGGGTTCAGTCACATTCTTTGTGAGTTCCTGAGTGATCATTTGAATCGGTTTAAAACTGGTTAATACCTGTTGGGCATAAGCCACCTGTGTGCCCAGTAGGCTCGTGACGATCAATAAAAATATCCGTCTCATAAAAATCTCATTACGGTAATATAGCGATAGCAAAGTCTAAATGTTATATTATAACATCATCAATTAGCAAGTGAGTTATCACCATGTCGACATTAGTCGAGCTAAAGAATATTCAAGTCCGTTTCGCTGATAAAACGGTTTTAGATAATGTCAGCCTAGAACTTGAACGCGGAAAGATCACGACGCTAATCGGCCCCAATGGGGCTGGTAAATCAACGTTAGTAAAAGTTCTTCTTGGGTTACAAACCCGTTTTCAAGGTCAAGTCGTCCGCAGTAAAGGTCTGCGCATTGGTTATGTGCCCCAGAAGCTAAAGTTAAACGAAACTCTGCCGCTCAACGTCAGCCGTTTTTTGCGCCTTGCTGGAAAATATAGCGACCAGGAGCTGACGTCTGCGTTAAAGTTGGTTGGGGCTGAACATCTTCATAATGCCAATATGCATTCACTGTCAGGCGGCGAAAACCAACGGGTGCTACTCGCGCGTGCCTTACTTCGTCGCCCTGATCTGTTAGTCCTTGATGAACCTGCTCAAGGTGTGGATATTCAAGGGCAGATGGATCTCTATGATTTAATTAACACCCTTCGTTATCGCTTTAATTGTGGCGTTTTTATGGTCTCTCATGACCTACATCTTGTTATGGCCAAAACCGATCATGTGGTGTGTTTACATCATCATATTTGCTGCTCTGGAGCACCAGATGATATTACTAAGCACCCTCAATACATCGCACTATTTGGGCAAGCTCGTCATGAGACGTTAGCGTTTTATCACCATCAGCACGATCACCATCACCATGACTTAGCGGGTCAACCAGTGAAAGGTGACGCCCAACAATGCTCTCATCATTTACACGGCCATCATCATGATTGAATTTTTACTTCCTGCCATTTTTGCTGGCATCGGCATCGCGTTGATTGCTGGGCCACTTGGATCTTTTGTTGTGTGGCGAAAAATGGCTTATTTTGGCGATACATTAGCGCATGCCTCACTACTTGGCATTTCCCTCGGCTTTCTCCTTGATGTGAATCTCTACCTAGCGTTAATTGTTTGCTGCTTAGGTTTAGCGCTCATTTTGGTTGGCCTGCAAAAGCAATTAGTCGTCGCGACGGATACCTTGCTCGGCATACTCGCCCACAGTGCATTATCTCTTGGATTAGTGGCTGTTAGCTTCTTAGATGATGTCCGTATCGATTTAATGAGTTACTTATTTGGTGATCTCCTTGCCGTGACAAGCCATGACTTAAGCTTTATCTATCTTGGCGTGGCTGTGGTTGGCGCCATCCTGTTTGCCTTTTGGCGCCCGTTACTTTCTACAACCGTTAACGAGGAGTTGGCAGCAATAGAAGGTCACAACATTGATCTGATGCGGCTGATTCTCATGCTACTCATGGGGTTGGTTATCGCCATAGGAATGAAGTTTGTGGGCGCATTGATCATGACTTCACTTTTAATCATTCCTGCAGCAACCGCTAGACGCTTTGCATCCAGCCCAGAAACTATGGCGCTGTTTGCCTCTCTGATTGGGGTTCTTGCGGTGTTTGGAGGGATTAGCATGTCTTGGCACTGGGACACCCCCGCCGGGCCTTCTGTGGTACTTTCAGCAGCGGCCATGTTTATTCTGAGCCAGTTTAAGCGCCCGGCGTTTTAAGTCGATACAGCGACAAAAAAGGCTTCCATCATTGGAAGCCTTTTTTATTGGCTAAGTCAGGTTATGCACCTTCGTTATAGAGTTCTAAACTCGCAATTTCTTGCAGAATTTCACGCTCCAACTTGGAATCATCGTTGCGTAAGGATTCAAGAAAATCAAGGTACTGCTGATCAATATCGCCAGTGACGTATTCACCGTTAAACACAGAGGTTTCAAATTTCGCAATATCACGGTTGCCCATTCCAACTGCATCCACCAAATCGTCTAAGGTTTGGAAAATAAGCTCATCGGCACCAATTTGCTTACAAATCGCCTCACTGTCACGCCCATGAGCGATCAACTCGTTAGCGCTTGGCATGTCGATACCATAAACGTTCGGGAAGCGAATTTCTGGGGCTGCAGAGACCATAAAGACCTTCTTCGCGCCAGAATCCCTCGCCATCTCAATGATCTGCTCAGACGTTGTGCCACGAACAATGGAGTCATCAACCAACAATACGTTCTTGTCTTTGAACTCGGAACGGATCGCGTTCAATTTACGGCGAACCGATTTCTTACGCTGTTGCTGCCCCGGCATAATAAAGGTACGTCCAACGTAACGGTTCTTGACGAAACCTTGGCGGTACGGTTTATCAATCGCTTGCGCGATTTGCAGCGCAATATCACATGACGTTTCAGGGATCGGGATGACCACGTCAATATCAAGATGAGCGAAATCATTAGAAATACGATCACCAAGCTTTTTACCCATCTCTACACGCGCACTGTAAACCGAAATTTTATCGATAAACGAATCAGGACGTGCAAAATAAACAAATTCAAAGATGCATGGATTCAGTGATGGGTTATCAGCGCATTGTTGAGTAAACAGCTCACCTTCAAAGGTGACATACACTGCTTCGCCTGGCGCGATATCACGCATGAAATCGAATCCGACAGCATCAAGTGCTACCGACTCCGAAGCCACCATATACTCAAAGCTACCGTTGACTTCTCGCTTACCAAGACACAATGGACGAATGCCATTGGGATCACGAAATGCCACCATTCCATGACCAATGATCATCGCACTGACGGCATACGCACCACGAATAGTACGGTGAACACTGGTGACCGCACGAAACACATCTTCCGCTGTAACATTACCTTTCACTGTATCAATTTCGTGCGCTAGCACATTCAGCAGCACCTCAGAATCTGAGGTCGTGTTAATGTGGCGACGGTCTTTATCAAACAGTTTTTGGCGAACTTCTTGAGCGTTAGTGAGGTTACCGTTGTGAGCGAGGGTGATACCGAAAGGAGAGTTTACGTAGAAAGGTTGCGCTTCTGAGGCGCTCGAACTCCCTGCAGTTGGGTAGCGCACATGCCCTATTCCAACGGTACCTTGCAAGCGCTGCATGTGTTTAGCTTCAAAGACATCCTTGACTAAACCGTTCGCCTTTCGCAGACGAAAACGATTGCTATCTATGGTACAAATACCCGCAGCGTCTTGGCCACGATGCTGTAACACTGTCAACGCATCATAGATAGACTGGTTTACAGGCGTTGTGCCCACAATTCCGACAATACCACACATGTCCTAACCCTCGATTTTCGACATTTCTGGCGCGCTAAATCGCGCCAGATAGGAAACTAGATGTTGCTTGTAAGTGTTCAAAAAACGGTGCAATGATACGGCTGAACTCAGGCACCAATTGCGATCCTTTCCACCACACTGTATCAGGAAACGTTGTAAACGCATCCATAAAAAACAAAGCCGCAGAGACAATCAAAATACCTCTTAAAGCACCGAACACAACGCCGAGTACTCTGTCCGTTCCGGACAAGCCTGTTTTTTGTACAAGCTGAGCTATCACATAATTAACGATAGCTCCTACAATTAACGTGGCAACAAACAAAGCAGCGATTGCTGCTGCGTTGCGAATGAGTTCGTCTTGGATATTGGAGAAATATACCGCGAGTTTCGCGTAATACTGGCTGGCAATAAAAAATGCCCCAAACCAAATCACCAATGACAAAGCCTCTTTCGCGAAGCCACGTACTAAACTGATCAAAGCCGATAGGCCGATCACACTCAAAATGACAATATCTAACCAATTCATGTCTATCTACATCTTAAGTTGGCGCGCATTTTAACAGAAAAAATGCTGACGCAAACGTTTTCTTATGGATTTAGTGGATTAAATTTAAGCAATCGACCTTTGGAACCGGTAATTTTCTCCAATTCGGAAATTTGTCGTTCGAGCTTAGTCTTTGAAACATCAGGGCCTATGATCACTCGGGTATAGCCATTTTCCAACTTGGTATGAGCTTGATACCCTCGTTTCTGTAGATCTTCGATGAGAGTTTGTGCATTGTCCGCATTTTTTAGTGCCATCAGTTGAATGATCCAAGCGCTGTCTTTGTACTCATTGCGCTCTGGTACCTCTTTCACTTCAACCTCAAGTGGCTCTTGCGGCTTTTTCTGTGTAACCTGCTCTGGCGTCGAACTTGATTCTGTTGACGGTGCTTTTACCGTCGCCGACACCGGACTAGGAGGCAGTTCATTGGTATCCTCTTCAGGCTCTAAGACATCAAAATTTTTATTTTGGGCAACCTCTGGCTTAATTGGAATACTGTCTAAATCTTCCTGATAATGTGTTTTTTGGCCATCCAAAATATCAGGCAATACGATCACACCGATAGCAACCAGAACAATCGTTCCAACCAATCGATTTTGAAACTTACTCGCCATTTATTCTCCTTGTTGCTGCCAGTATTCAAGAATTTCACCAACAGTATGGAACGAACCGGCGACGATTATGACGTCGTCACTGCTCGCATTTGTCAACGCTGCTTTAAAAGCCGTTACTGGCTTTGCAAAAGCGATGAAGTCATCATCGAGATGTTCACACAACTCACTCGCTTTCGCCGCTCTAGGCCCGGTTAAAGAAGAAACATACCAGTAAGAAGCAATGGGCTTTAACGCTTCAAGCGTTGATGCGATGTCTTTATCGTGGAGCATCGCAATGACCATCCGCACCTTACGGCCTGGATACTGCTGCGTAATTTTATCCGCTAAATATTGCGCTGAGTGTGGGTTATGGGCAACGTCAAATAGAACAACGGGCTCATGCTGAACAACCTGCATACGCCCAGCCAAACGAGCATTTTTTAAGCCATTAACGATATTAATATCACTGATTTCTAAACCTGTACTCCCCAGCGCCATCAACGCCGTGGCTGCATTAGGCAGTGGTAACTGAGGAACAGGCAAAGCATCAAGTTGATAAGGACCACTGTTCCATTGCCAAGTCTGTTCGTCAATCTGCTGATAGTTGTACTGGATACCAACTTGATGCAAATCTGCGCCAATATCGTCGGCATGTGCTGCTACGGTTCCAGGCGCTTGCGGCTGTCCGCAAATCGCCGGTTTACCACTTCGAAAAATGCCCGCTTTCTCAAAACCAATGACATTGATGTCACTGCCCAACCAATCGACGTGATCGATGGCTAAGCTGGTAATAACGGAAACATCATGATCAACCACATTGGTCGCATCAAGGCGCCCCCCGAGTCCAACCTCAAGCAATACCACCTCAACCTTCTGCTGTTGAAAAAGACGAAGCGCAGCCAAAGTACCGAATTCAAATAAGCTAAGAGAAATATCACCGCGTTGATGCTCAACATAGTCAAACGCGTCAATATGCGCTTGATCATCGGCATCTTGGCCATTAATGCGAACTCTCTCGTTATAGCGAATTAAGTGGGGGGAACTGTAGACACCAACCTTATAGCCAGCATCAAGCAAAATCGCTTCCATTAACGCACATGTTGAACCTTTACCATTAGTACCTGCAACGGTAATAACACAGGGGGCCGGTTTAGTAAGTTCAGCGCGCTGGGCAACTTGAGAGACACGGTCAAGGCCGAGATCAATGGCGGAGGAATGAATAGTATTTAAATAATCAAGCCACATCGCAAGGGAGGATGTGGCTTGAGGACGTATAAGGGTTTGACTCATCTAACTAATAACCGAAATCTGCGGGCTGTGTCGTTAGGGTCTACTTTAACCTTTTTCGTCAGCTTCTGGTACAGTGTAAGGCGCTTCATTTGGAGAATCGTTCACAGAAACTACCAAAGGTGACTCATGGGCGGTCAATTTTGCCAATAGACCGGCAACACGCTGACGCATCTCACGACGATCGACAATCATATCAATCGCACCATGCTCAAGCAGGAACTCACTGCGTTGGAAACCTTCCGGTAAATCTTCGCGCACTGTTTGCTCGATAACTCGGCGTCCTGCAAAGCCAATAAGGGCTTTAGGTTCACCGATATTGATATCGCCCAGCATCGCCAAGCTTGCCGAAACACCACCCATTGTAGGGTCGGTCATCACCGAAATAAACGGTAGGCCTTTCTCAGACAAACGCTCAAGTGCCGCACTGGTTTTCGCCATTTGCATCAATGACATCAAAGCTTCTTGCATTCGCGCACCGCCACTGGCAGAGAAACAAACCAAACCGCTTTTTTGCTCAATGGCCGCTTCAACAGCGCGCACGAAACGTGCGCCAACAACTGAGCCCATAGATCCGCCCATAAAGGAGAATTCAAAGGCGCAGGCAACGACAGGCAAACCGTGAAGTTCCCCTTTCATCACAACCAAGGCGTCTTTCTCACCACTGCTCTTTTGAGCAGCAGAGATACGGTCTTTATAACGCTTAGAGTCTTTGAATTTCAGCTTATCTTGCGGCTCGAGTTCGTCGGCTAACTCAACACGATTCGCTTCGTCCAAAAAGGCTTCTAAACGACGGCGGGCTTTCATACGCATGTGGTGACCACATTTCGGGCACACCTCAAGGTTACGTTCTAGCTCCGCATAGTAAAGCACCTGTTCACAGGAGGTACATTTAGTCCAAACACCTTCAGGGATGGACGCTTTACGTGAACTAACAATGTTGCTTTTCTCTAAAATCTTTTCAAGCCAACTCATGGAAGACCTTTTCTCTTAATTCTCTCTCGGCGATCGAGAGATAAAAATTCTGAATTTACGCGTGGAGAATTAAAGCATATAAACAGCCAAGTGTGGACAAAAAACTGGTTGTACCTATTTCCTGTATTGATATCTCAACCACTATTAACTCAGACATTTATCCCCAAATTAGTTCAGGTTATCTGGTAAAAATAGCGGGCCAATAGGCACTTCAGGTAAACCAAAATGTTCCGGGTAATCCACATCAACTAAATATAGTCCACCTGCTTTCGCTGTCGCGCCAGCGAGTTTTCTATCTTTTTGATGCAGTAACCACTCTATCCACTCAGGCGCTTGTTCTCCACGCCCGACGACGATAAGACTACCAACGATATTTCTGACCATATGATGGACGAACGCATTTGCTTTGATATCGACCACCACATAATCACCATGACGAGTCACATTTAAATGCATGACATTGCGCCATGGGCTTCGAGACTGACAGTGTACAGCACGAAATGATGTAAAGTCATTTTCGCCCAACAAATATTGTCCAGCCTGATGCATGCGTTCCACATTAAGCTCTCCGTGATAATGGCTGACGCCATCGTTTAATATGCCGGGCCTTAATGCACTGTTATAAATAATGTAGCGGTAACGGCGGGCCGTTGCAGAGAAACGAGCGTGGAATTCATCGTCAACGTCTACAGCCCAACGAACGGCAATATCTGATGGCATATTGGCGTTGACTCCCATCGTCCACGCCGCCATTTTCCGAGATGCGTTAGTCTCAAAATGCACCACTTGTCCGGTGCCATGCACACCGGCATCCGTTCGTCCGGCACATTGCACTTCAACGGGATGATTGGCCACTATGGTCAGCGCCTTTTCAAGCTCTTGTTGTACGCTGTTCACGTCACGCTGACGTTGCCAGCCAAAATAGTGTGCTCCGTTGTATTCAATGCCTAACGCTATCTTCATTTGCTACATCTCACTGAAAATTGGGCCGAGAAGTATATACGTTCTCGGCGCTAATGATAAGGGGGCTTCTCGCCCCCTTATTCAACTCAGATTAACGGCCATGAATCGCATCTATTAGATTTTTCGCCTCGCGGCGAATGCTATCACTTCCATCCACAATTGCTTCTTCGAGAAGCTTAATCGCACCTTGAGGATCGTTCATTTCAATGTAGATTTTGGCTAAATCCAACTTACCCGCGGCCTCAGAGTTCGCATCGACATCGGTATTATCACCGATATCACCAATCACGTCTGGGAAGTCATTTAAACCGACATCCAGCTTCAGATCGTCATCCGTTAGCATCGAGTCCTTTTCAGCCTCTTCGACTTCAGCCATCAGTTCATCGATGGTGCGGTAGCCTTTGGTATCCGCTTCAACTGACGGGAGATCATCTTGAACGCCCCAGTCTTCATCTGTCGCTTGCGGCTCTGACAGTTCATCATCGTTCCAGATACCTTGTTCTTCTTCTGGTATCTCATCAGGAATTTCAGCTTGCTGCTCCGGCGATAAGTTAAAACCATTCCAGTCCTCACCCCCAACTTCTAACATCGCATCGAGATCCATGCCTGCGCTATCAGAAATTTCATCATCCATAGGACGATTAAAGTCAAACGAGTGCTTCGAGGGTGTTTCTTCTTTCAGTAGCTCGTTGAAGGTTTGTTCGTCGTAGTTTTCGACTGGCTGCCGACGTTCATTATGCTGCTCGACATTCTCAGGCTTTATTTCTGATGGCGGCGCGTCTGACTCTGTACTTGGCGTGTCCTGATCTGGCTCATCGGCATCGGTTAAGGCTTGCTCTTCCCCATACTCAGGCAGTTCAAGGTCGTCAAAACCAAACTCATCTTCCGCCGCGCTTTGTGGCGCGTCGGGCTCTGCACTTGGCGTGTCCTGATCTGGCTCATCGGCATCGGCTAAGGCTTGCTCTTCGCCGTACTCAGGCAGCTCAAGATCGTCAAAATCAAACTCATCTTCCGCCGCGCTTTGCGCCGCGTCTGGCTCTGCACTTGGCGCGTCCTGATCTGTCTCACCGGCATCAGCTAAGGCTTGCTCTTCCCCGTACTCAGGCAGCTCAAGATCGTCAACATCAAACTCATCTTCCGCCGCGCTTTGCGGCGCCTCTGGCTCTGCACTTGGCGCATCCTGCTTTGGCTCACCGGCATCGGCTAAGGCTTGCTCTTCGCCGTACTCAGGCAGCTCAAGATCGTCAAAATCAAACTCATCTTCCTCGGCGCTTTGCGGCGCGTCTGGCTCTGTACTTGACGTGTCCTGTTCTGGCTCACCTGCATCGGCTAAGGCTTGCTCTTCGCCGTACTCAGGCAGCTCAAGGTCGTCAACGTCAAACTCATCTTCCTCGGCGCTTTGCGGCGCGTCTGGCTCTGTACTTGGCGTGTCCTGTTCTGGCTCACCTGCATCGGCTAAGGCTTGCTCTTCGCCGTACTCAGGCAGCTCAAGATCGTCAACGTCAAACTCATCTTCCTCGGCGCTTTGCGGCGCGTCTGTCTCTGCACTTGGCGTGTCCGTATCTAGCTCATCGGCTAAGGCTTGTTCTTCACCGTACTCAGGCAGTTCAAGATCGTCAAAATCAAACTCATCTTCCTCAGGGCTTTGCGGCGCCTCTGGCTCTGCACTTGGCGCGTCCTGTTCTGGCTCATCGGCATCGGCTAAGGCTTGCTCTTCGCCGTACTCAGGCAACTCAAGATCAACGTCAAACTCATCTTCTTCGGTGCTTAGCGGCGCTTCCGGCTCTGCACTTGACGCATCCTGCTCTGGCTCATCGGCATCGGCTAAAGCTTGCTCTTCGCCGTACTCAGGCAGTTCAAGATCGTCAAAATCCAACTCATCTTCCGCCGCGCTTTGCGGCGCGTCTGGCTCTGCACTTGACGCGTCCTGTTCTGGCTCACCCGCTTCGGCTAAGGCTTGCTCTTCGCCGTACTCAGGCAGTTCAAGATCGTCAAAGTCAAACTCTTCTTCCACGGCGCTTTGCGGCGCGTCTGGCTCTTCACTTGACGCATCGGAATTTTGTTCAATATCAGATGTGGTTTCTGGGGCTGATTGCGGCGCGTCCTCAAGCTTTTCAGCGAAAGGCGATTCAGGTGCATCATCAAACTCCCAATCTTCATCTTGTGGTGTACCGAATTCGTTGGCGACTGGCTCTGGACGAGGTGCTTCTGCTTCTGCTTCTGCTTCTGCTTCTGCTTCTGCTTCTGCTTCTGCTTCTGCTTCTGCTTCTGCTTCTGCTTCTGCTTCTGCTTCTGCTTCTGCTTCTGCTTCTGCTTCTGCTTCTGCAAGAGTGTCCTCACCCTCGATTTGAGGGTCAAACTCAAATTCATCATCACTGTCGCCTGACGACTCAGATGATGGCGATTCGAATTCCTCGGCATCAGTTGACGCCTGTTGATCTTGAGTTGCAGACGGTTCTAACTCACTCGGCTCAACGTCACTCTTGGTTGATTGAACATCAGCTTCTTCCGATAACTCAGACGGCTCAATGTCTGTCTCATCCTGACTTTCCTGAGACTGGACATTCGGCTCATCGTCGACATCAATCGGAGACAGATCATCCTCAGATAGCGCCTGCTGATCAGAAAGCTCTGGCTCCTCAATCTCACTTGCTGCGTCCTCTTGGTTGTCCGACTGCCCAGCCACATCCGATACTGGCTCATTTTCCAGCTCAGATAGGTCAGACTGAGGTTCTGATTTTGGCTCTGGCTCTGGCTCTGGCTCTGGCTCTGGCTCTGGCTCTGGCTCTGGCTCTGGCTCTGGCTCTGGCTCTGGCTCTGGCTCTGGCTCTGGCTCTGGCTCTGGCTCTGGCTCTGGCTCTGGCTCTGGCTCTGGCTCTGGCTCTGGCTCTGGCTCTGGCTCTGGCTCTGGCTCTGGCTCTGGCTCTGGCTCTGGCTCTGGCTCTGGCTCTGGCTCTGGCTCTGGCTCTGGCTCTGGCTCTGGCTCTGGCTCTGGCTCTGGCTCTGGCTCTGGCTCTGGCTCTGGCTCTGGCTCTGGCTCTGGCTCTGGCTCTGGCTCTGGCTCTGGCTCTGGCTCTGGCTCTGGCTCTGGCTCTGGCTCTGGCTCTGGCTCTGGCTCTGGCTCTGGCTCTGGCTCTGGCTCTGGCTCTGGCTCTTCAGTGTTTTGTTCGAGGTCGTTGTCGTCAAGCGTTTCATTCAACTCATCGGATGATGGTTGCTGAGTCTCATCTTCGGAAAGCTCATCAAGCAGAGGATCCGCCTCTGGCGCAACTTTCATTAAATCATCAACAAACTCATCACGAGAAAAGTCGGGTTGGGTTTCTTCCGTCAGCGCAGGCTCATCATCCTGTGCGCCTTCATCACTCCCTTGTTCAGATTGCGCTTGTTTTTCAATTTCAAGCAACTCATCAAACAACTCTGTCGCTTCAGCATCATCAAGATCATCTTCAGACGACAACTCTTCATCAAACAGCGCGCTTTCTAGTTCGTCTAATTCATCACTCACATGCTCCTGTTGCTCATCGTCAACGGGGGCATCATCATCAAGTAACTCGTCGAGCATCGCCGTTGAGTCGGTATCAAACGCCTCATCATCATCTGCGCTTTCAAGCAGCTCGTCGAGTAAATCCGTGCTGCTTTCATCCCAATCTAATTGGTCTTCTGGGTCTAATGCTTCGTCAAGAGTTTGATCTTCGGCAAGGTCAAAGTCTGGGGTATCTTCGTCATCATCGAGCAACTCATCAAGCAATTGCGCTTCATCGTCAGCAGACAGTTCATCAGCACTCTCTTCCAACTCATCAAGCGTCGATTGAGTTTCCATCTGTGCAAAGATATCGTCTATATCGCTATCTGAGGCTAACTGAGGTTCATCAGACAATGCTTGCTGCTCCGGAGCAAGCAGCTCGTCGTCACTGCTTAGGTCAAAATCGTCTTCGTCATCTACGGCGTCAGATAACAAATCATCAAGCATTGATTGATCAATCTCGTCGCTGTCTAGACTTTCATTGTCTTCAAGTAGCGAGTCGATATCATCCTCACTGAGAGATTCATCATCAGAGAGGTCGAAATCATCACTGTCGGTACCATTCGCGACGTCATCGAGCGCCTTTTCCATCTCTTCGAGACCGAGGGCTTTCTCTTCACCATTTACACTAATACCATTTGAGCTAACGCTATCAGCAAGCTCTGTATCTAGGTCACCGTCATCACCAATACCTGCAAATGGGTCTTCGCCGTCTTCATCTTCTAGATTGAAATCAAGATCGTTGTCATCCAGATCGGCGAAAATATCATCTTCAGCATTCTCCCCTGTCTCTGCTTCTGGCTCGTCCGTATCGCCATCAAGATCCATCTCATCACTAAATAGCAACTCTTCATCATCGCTTGAGTCACTGAAGAGATCATCATCGAGAACCAGATCGTCGTCGACTTCATCATTCATTTGCTCTGGAATGATCGGCATTACAGGTTCTGGTTGGGTTTGCGCTTGCTGCTCACCTTGTTCGTCTTTCTTGTTACGGCGACTAAGCAGCGACACCACGAGCAGGCCAATTAATAGTCCAGGAATGATTGCGAGAGCGCCCAGTACAAATGGGTTAGAGAGTAACTGATCCATCTCTGATGGCGCCATTTGTTGCTCTTTGGCTAAACGTTCACGCTCTTGGCTCAGTAGCTTTTCGACTTCATTTCGAATTCGATTTTCATCATTTAACTCATCTTTAAGTACATCAACTTCTGACTGTACATTCGCCAGCATTAAGCGCAGCTTATGGTTCTTCTCTTCAAGTGCCAGTAACTCATCTTCAGAAGAAGCCAGTTGGTTTTCTAATTGATTAACCTGACCTTGGGTTTCTTGTTCAGCGATTTGCTGCTCTTGGCTTGGCTGAGACTCAGGTGCATCCGCTGGCATCGAAGGCTGCGATTGAGGTTCGGGAGTGACTTCTGGGGCTTCGCTGGTCGCAGGCTCACTCGGTGTCGGCACAGCAACAGGAATGCGAGAACTAGGACTTGTTGGAGTGGCAGGTTGAGGCGTTAAACGCGCATTCGTACCATTCAACTTGGCTTGATGCGCTGCCAAAATCGCAACGGCTTCTTGGTTAGATGTGCCTCTTACCTGAGCCAGTGAAGGAACTCGAAGCGTACTACCCGGTAACAAGTTATGAATGTTTTGATTTTCAAACGCCCTCGGGTTGAGATTAAAAATCGCCAATAACGTTTGTTGAACAGTGACATCATTAGAAGGTCTTAGACGAGTGGCAATACTCCAAAGCGTGTCAGAGCCCGTTGTGGGGCCAAAAAAACGGGAAGGTTCGTTATTGTTATTTCTGATGACAGGATCGGCAAATTGCGGCGAATTTTGAATTTCACCATTCGGTCCTTTTAAACGAATACTCTCTGCACTAACGAATGAAGTCTGAGTCACGGCTACTAGTGCAATGGGCAATAGTAAACGTATAAAAAATCGACGCATAAAAAAGCTCAAGCTGTGTGCTACAAAAAGTTAAAACACGGATCTAACAAATATATCGGATAACCACTTTAAAACTATAGGTTGTAAGCCAAAAAATGTGTGTCAAACGCAATAATCGCAGTAATCTCACACAATATTTGTGCAGTTCCTTACAAGGTGTATAAAAAAGCCCCAGTTTTTAGGCTGGGGCATTCTATAAACCTTAGTAGTAATCGCGAATCAGCACTTCAGCGATTTGCACCGCATTCGTCGCCGCACCTTTTCGCACATTATCGGCCACAACCCATAGGTTGATACCACTGTGGTGGCTAATATCATTACGAATTCGTCCAACCATGACGGTATCTTTACCACCTGCATCGCGAACTTGGGTAGGAAAATCTTCACCGTGGAAAACGTCCACTCCGTCAGTTTGTTCAAGTAGTTGGATAACTTCTTGAGCGTCAATCGGTGCACGTGTTTCAAGGTGTACTGCTTCAGCGTGACCATAAAAAACCGGAACGCGAACACAAGTAGGGTTTACGGTAATCGACGCATCATTAAAAATCTTTTGTGTCTCCCACACCATTTTCATCTCTTCTTTGGTGTAGCCGTTGTCCATGAACTGATCGATTTGTGGTAAACAGTTAAACGCAATCTGTTGTGAAAACTGCTCAGACTCCGCAGGCAAACCATTAAGTAACTTCGCCGTTTGACCTGCCAATTCATCAATGCCCGCTTTACCTGCTCCCGATACAGATTGGTATGTAGAAACGTTAATGCGTTCTATGCCAACGGCATCCTGAATCGGTTTCAAAGCCACCAGCATTTGGATCGTCGAACAATTAGGATTGGCAATAATATTACGGTTGCGAAACTCAGCAATCGCTTCGGGATTAACTTCAGGAACGACAAGTGGTACATCGTAGTCGTACCGAAACTGTGAGGTATTGTCGATAACAACCACCCCCGCTTCTGCCGCTATCGGTGCCCATTGTTCAGACAACGCAGCACCAGCAGAAAACAGACCAATATGCGCTTGTGTCCAGTCAAAATCTTCTACATTTTGTACCTGAATCGTTTTACCGTTAAAACGGTAGGTTTTACCTTCGCTACGCTCACTGGCTAAAAGGAACAACTCACCAACCGGAAATTCACGCTCTTTTAGTACTTCTAGGATTGTCTCACCGACGGCGCCAGTCGCACCGAAAATGGCGACATTAAATTGTTGGCTCATTTGTTTACCTCAACCTGAAAACCGAGTTTGTCGAGTGGTGAAAGATTACACGTTTCATCACCCGCTAATTGAACTGCACTGTATTCTCGTCTATCCCAATATTGCTTACGCATCTGGTCAAACGAACCGGGTTTATGGATTTCTCGTCGAAATAGTGCATCATCTTTACGTACATCATAAACCAGCTGAGTCAGATTATGCAGCGTTGCTTCATCCCAAGCGCGATCGAGAGCGATGTATGGGACTGGTGCCGTTGGCAACAGTTCGCTCGCACTTGCCGATAAATCTCGCTCAAGAAACTGACAGTAGCTATTAAAGATCATCGTCGTTCCACGCGCTTTACCTTCTAATCCATACCCAGCAACGTGCGGGGTGGCGAATGCTAACAGAGGCAGCAGTTCCATATCAACTTCTGGTTCAAATTCAAAAACATCAAGGGCGGCTGTAAACCCGTCTTGTTTCGCTAGACGTTGCTTCAGCGCTTGATTATCGATGATAGGACCGCGCGCAGCGTTGATTAAAATTTGGTCAGACCGCAATGCATCAAGGGTAGCTTGGTCAAATAGATGATGCGTGGGGTGGTCACCATCACGGGTAATTGGCGTGTGAACAGTGATGATATCGGCTTTTTCAAGCAGTTGGTTTAGTGGGGTAAATAGACGCTCGTCACCTTGTTGTTGTTTCGGTGGATCGTTAATTAGCACTTTAAGCCCTAAACCCTTAAGGCACTGTTCGAGATAACTCCCCACTTGGCCAGCACCAATAATTCCGACGGTTTTATCAAATATAGAAAACCCCTGTTGCTGTGCCAATACCAGCATGACACTGACTACGTATTCCGCTACACCAACTTTGTTGCATCCTGGTGCGGCAGTAAAAAAGATGCCTTTTTCGGCCAGCAAAGCCTGATCAACATGGTCCATACCCGCGGTTGCCGTACCAACAAATTTGAGCTTATTTGCCTTACTCAGCAGTGATTCATTAACTTTCGTTACAGAGCGAATCATCAGAGCGTCAACATCAACTAAATCATCAGCCGTAAGGTGGCGACCCGGTTTTAAAATCACTTCACCCAGCTGGCTAAACAATTGCTGCGCGTAAGGCATGTTTTCATCAATCAGGATTTTCATATTGGTTCACTATTCAAAAAGGTGTGACGATTGTGCAAAAAAGCCTAATCAGTGTCGAGAGAAAAGTCTGGATAATCCATATATAAAAATACCCGACACAATGGCCGGGTAATATTCCAGAACAAAAGGATCCTGACCCGCTCTCCATGGGTCAGAGTCTGCGTCTGTCCGATCAGCTTAGCCAATCAAGTCTGGAAATTGAGCTGCTTATTGCAAGCAAAACAGATTTACGCTTGGTATTTCTTGATCACCAACGTAGCGTTAGTACCACCAAAGCCAAAGCTATTTGACATTACGGTATTCAACTCCGCTTCGCGAGTGGCCGTTACAATGTCCAATCCTTCTGCTGCAGTATCCAAGTTTTCAACGTTAATACTTGATGCAATAAAGTTGTTGTGCAGCATCAATGTAGAATAAATCGCTTCGTGAACACCCGCCGCACCCAGTGCGTGGCCAGTCATTGCTTTCGTTGCAGAAATTGCAGGGCTATTGCCACCAAACACTTCTTGAATCGCGCCTAACTCTTTGACATCACCAACAGGGGTTGAAGTACCGTGAGTGTTGACATAATCGACGCCGTCCACATCTTGCATCGCCATCTTCATACAACGTACCGCACCTTCACCTGATGGAGCGACCATATCATAACCATCAGACGTTGCGCCGTAACCGACGATTTCACCGTAAATAGTCGCGCCGCGAGCCAAAGCGTGCTCAAGCTCCTCAACCACGACCATACCGCCGCCACCAGAGATAACGAAACCATCGCGGTCAGCATCGTAAGTTCGAGACGCTTTGTCCGGTGAATCATTATACTTAGTCGATAGTGCGCCCATAGCGTCAAACATCATCGTCAGTGACCAATCCAGTTCTTCACCGCCGCCTGCAAACACGATATCTTGCTTACCTAATTGAATAAGCTCAGCTGCGTGACCAATACAGTGCGCAGAAGTGGCACAAGCCGAACTCATTGAGTAGTTCACGCCGCGAATTTTAAATGGCGTAGCAAGACATGCAGAGACGGTTGATGACATCGTACGTGGCACCATGTAAGGCCCGACACGTTTTACGCCTTTTTCACGCAAAATATCAACGGCATTCACTTGGTTTAGAGAAGACGCGCCACCCGAACCTGCGACAATACCTGTGCGCTCGTTTGATACTTGATCTTCACTCAAACCCGCATCTGCAATCGCTTGTTGCATGGATAGGTATGCATACGCAGCCGCATCACCCATAAAGCGCATCTGCTTGCGATCGATGTGTTCTGCTGGGTTGATTTTCAGATCTCCCCAAACTTGCGAACGTAGACCGACTTCCTTGAACTGCTCTGATGCAGTGATACCAGATTTACCCGCTTTAAGAGACGCTAGAACTTCTTCGACGTTGTTACCGATACTAGAAACAATACCCATACCGGTGATTACGACTCGTTTCATGTGACAATCCTATAATTCAAAATTCTGTTTGATAATAACTAAGAAGGGTTGGAAAAGTGGTCAGCTTTCCCAGAAATTCGTACAATCCTTCCAAATTATTTTCCATATTCACAGTTATCAGACACTATGACAACCATAAACCACGCTCAACTCGAGTGGAATGACGCCGGTACCCCTGTTTCCGACCAGTTCGATGACGTTTATTTTTCTAACGTTAACGGCTTGGAAGAGACACGCTATGTGTTTCTCACCCAAAACCACCTTCCTCAACGTTGGCATGAGTTTCAACATCGGCGCTTTGTGATCGCCGAAACTGGATTTGGAACCGGGCTCAACTTTCTTGCTGCATGGCAGTGGTTTGATGAATTTAGACGGCAAAATCCAAATGCGCCATTAAAAGAGCTCCATTTCATCAGCTTTGAAAAGTATCCACTAAACATTGATGACTTAATTAAAGCACACCAAGCATGGCCAGAATTGGCTGACTATGCTCAGCAGCTTCAATCTCACTATCCGCTCGCTGTACCTGAATGCCAGCGTATTGTTCTCGCAGATGGCGCGGTCACCCTAGATTTATGGTTTGGTGATATTAAAGATTGCATGCCTTTAGTTCCAACACCACACCAAGGGCTCGTTGATGCGTGGTTCTTAGATGGCTTTGCTCCCAGTAAAAATCCCGAAATGTGGAATCAAACCCTGTTTGATGGGATGGCAAAACTGGCGAAACAAGACGGTACCTGTGCCACGTTTACCGCCGCAGGTTTTGTACGACGAGGTTTAATTGACGCTGGCTTTGATATGAAGAAAGTCAAAGGGTTCGGCACCAAACGAGAAATGATTGCCGGACACCTTAGTGAGCGACAAGCGCCGAGTAATCACAAACCTTGGTTTGCAAGACCGAGCGCCCAAGACTGCGAGGATATTGCGATTATTGGCGGAGGGATCGCCAGTGCCATGTTAGCTAAACAGTTGGTTCAGCGCGGTAAACGCGTCACGCTCTATTGCCAGGACGCTCATCCAGCTCAAGGCGCGTCAGGAAATCGCCAAGGTGCGATTTACCCATTGTTAAATGCCGAGCATCAAGGTGTCTCACGTATTTTTGCTCCTGGATTTGTCTTTGCGCGTCAACTGGTCAATCAATTAGCGACTCAATTTGCATTTGATCATCAGTGGTCTGGCGTCTGCCAATTGCTGTGGGACGAAAAATCCTCGAACAAGTTAGAGCCTCTTGCACACGCTGATTTTGACCCACAGCTAGTTTCCTTTCTTGACCCACAGCAAACACAGCATACTGTCGGCTTGGACACGCAATGTACCAGCCTTTCGTACCCGCTGGGTGGGTGGTTGTCCCCCGCTCAATTGACGCAAGGGCTCATTAAGTGGCTTGAACAAAGCGACTTGTTTACAGCGCATTACGAACATCGCGTTGATTCGCTCAACTGGCAGTCCTCCCAATGGCAACTGGTAACCTCACAAGGTCAATTCACTCATCAAGTCGTTGTCGTGGCGAACGGCCACGAGTTTGACCGTTTTGAACAAACGCAGCCTCTGCCGCTCGCAAAGGTGAAAGGTCAAGTCAGCCATATACCAACCACCCAGACATTAAACCAGCTTAAAACCGTACTTTGCTATGATGGTTACATGACGCCATGCAATCCCAACAATCAACACCATTGCATTGGCGCAAGTTATGACCGAACTCACATCGACAACCAATTCGATCCCGATGCGCAGCAACACAATGCACAAAGGCTTACCGACTGTCTCCCCGGGGTAACATGGCCACAACAAGTGGATGTCAGTGGCAATCTGTCGCGTCAGGGAGTCCGCTGCGTAAGCCGTGACCATCTGCCTTTCGTGGGCGCAGTGGGCAATATGGCGCAAATACTTAATCAATACCAACACCTTGCATCCGCCGATGAAACGCAGGTAAGTGACGTCAGCAATTACCCAAACCTCTTCTGTTTGTTAGGTCTAGGTTCTCGTGGGTTAAGTTCAGCGCCACTGATGAGTGAAGTTCTGGCATCGCAAATTTGTGGTGATCCACTTCCTCTGCCAGTCGATTGCCTCGAAGCTCTGCACCCGAGCCGTATGTGGGTAAGAAAGTTACGTAAAGGCAAAGCGGTAAAATAAGCCTTGCCGACTCTAGGTGCTTGTTGCGGTGCAAAAAATACGTTTTGCACCGCCCCTTTCTCAGATATTTCTTACATTTCCATCGGTAATTAATTCATAGCATTTTTGCAACAACCGTGCCCAAGAAAAATAAAAACAATAATAATCAATGAGTTAAAAATTGGCACAATCATCGCAATAGGAAAGTCACACACTCAATCATTATCCTAAGGAGATGCAACATGCTGAAGTGGATGCTGATATTTTTAGTCGTCGCTCTTATTTCCGGAGCACTGGGTTTCACTGGTATCGCAGGCGTGGCTGCGGGCATTGCGAAAGTACTTTTCTACATCTTTGTTGTTCTATTTATCATCGCATTGGTGATGGGCTTTGGCGCCATGGGGCGACGTTAACACGCTCGCCCATCAATAATGTCCAAAGTCTAAGAGTCGAATAATAGAGAGGTGAATGATGAATAACATATTTGACGCACTACGAGAAAGCCATGAGAAGCAACGTCTATTGATGGATGCTTTGCTAAAAACCAGTGGTGATAGTAAATCTCGTCGAGAGTTTTATGCTCAGCTGAAACAAGAGTTACAACTCCACGCTGAAGCAGAAGAACGTAACTTCTATATTCCACTGATTAAAAAAGATTCGACGATCGATATGAGTCGCCACGGTATTTCTGAGCATCACTCAATTGATAAGATCTTAGCTCAAATCGACGAGACGGATTTTGATTCACCCGCTTGGTTGACTCACATGAAATCCCTTCAGCACCAAGTTCTTCACCATCTAGAAGAGGAAGAACAGCATATTTTCCAAATGGCTGGTAAAGTGATTGGTGATGAACAGAAGCAAGACTTAGCGGCCAAGTACCAACAAGAAATGGGCGAATCGGTTCACTAGATTATGACAACAAAAAAGGCCTTACTGAGTAAGGCCTTTTAATCCAATCAAGCGTGGTGCTTACAGCATCAATGCTGTTACCGCTTGTTTTAGTTCTGCATTGACTGCATCGTTGCTGACAACGCCTTCTTCAACATTAAACACATCATAGAAGTTAGGAACAGATACCGTCGCTTTTACGTTACCACCAAAGAATGACGCTGACCCTTGTGCCGCTGCCAATACAGATTGCGCACCGCTAGGGCCTGGTGATGTACCTAAGTAAACTGCAGGTTTGTCTTGATAGACGGCACGTTCAATACGTGATGCCCAGTCAAACAAGTTTTTGTACGCTGCTGTGTAGTGGCCGTTGTGTTCAGCAAAAGAGATAACCAATGCGTCCGCTTCACCAATTTCGCGCAGAAATGCTTGTGCGCCTTCTGATTTGCCAATCTCTTTTTCTAGATCTTCACTAAACATAGGCACTTTGAAGTCATTGATGTCTAATACTTTGACTTCTGCACCTTCGACCAAATTAGCCGTATAAGTTGCGAGCGCTTTATTGATTGACGTTGAACTATTTGATGCACCGAAAGCAATAATTTTCATCATCTTTTTCCTTATTATTGGGGAGTAATGACAGAATAAGAAACTTAAAGCTTGGCAACAAGCATAAAAATTCAAAGGTTAAGTTCAAAAAATTTGAATAACCGAGCTAACGACACGCACACCGGCGGTGTTATACCTCAGCCACCAACTGCTGCCATAGATCATTTACGATAGTGCGATCGGCTGGCGATAACTCACTGCGCGCCTCATCAAGGCTCGCTTCAATACGCGATTTCAAAACTTGAATATCTGTTTCTCCCGCTTCTTCACATGCCGCTGCTGACAGTGAAATGTGGCCACGCAGATAACCGCCCGCAAACAGTTCGTCATCTGACGCCGATGCGATACGTTGGTCAATCAGCTCAAGGAGTTGCTCTTCAAATTCTATAATCATCATTATCTCTTGTTACTTGAAACAAAGTTGTCACTTCACACAAAAATCTTCACGGCGCAGTTCTGGAATGTCATAAAACTGACGGAGAGCTGTAGAAAGTTGTTGGACACGAGGTGGCAAACCCGAATCCAAAATATTCATGACTTCTTGATGCACTTTGGCAAAAAAGCTTAAGCGATCCGGTTCAAAATCGCCGTGTAGGTTGTCACAACTGACATTAAAAGGAAAGCCAGCACTGGCTGACAAAATCCACTCATACGCTTGAGGACGCACTTCAACCTTTTCAAACTCTTCCTGCTTAGCTTGCGTTCTGCCATCAGGCTCATACCAGTAGCCAAAGTCTTCGAGCAAGCGGCGCTGCGGGCCAGCAACACACCAATGGCTGATCTCATGCAGCGCTGATGCATAATAACCATGAGCAAAGACAATGCGATGGTATGGCGTCTGTTGGTCGGCCGGAAGATAAATAGGTTCATCACCACCCAATTCAAGTTTGGTATTGTAATCATCAAAAAACGTACGATTAAAAATAGTCATCAAATCTTGATAGTGATGTGTCATTCAAGCAAGCCTATGCGTCAATCAATGGCGCGCATTTTCGCTTTTTTATCGCGACAGGTAAAGAGGAGCGTAACAATGAGAAACTCTGTCAGAGTTTACTGATTATGCCCGCTTACCTTGGATTCACGTCGTCAATTAATCCTCAACTCTCTATACTCGCCTCTCTTCTTTCCACTCGCGTTGCGTTTAACTCGTCATCGACGCCTACAACCTTGGTCACTTAGTATTTATGTTACTTAGCTCTCTTTACATCATCGGCATAACTGCCGAGGCGATGACTGGCGCACTGAGCGCAGGCCGCAGAAAAATGGATTGGTTTGGTGTGATGTTGGTTGCGAGTGCTACTGCAATTGGTGGAGGAACCGTTCGTGATATTCTACTGGGTCACTATCCTCTTGGCTGGGTTAAGCATCCTGAATATTTAGTCATTACGTGTATCGCGGGGATCTTAACGACCGGTATCGCTAAGTGGGTCATCAAATTTAAGGGCGTGTTTATCCGTCTGGATGCACTAGGGCTTATCGTATTTAGTATTATAGGAACACGCATCGCGCTAGAAATGGGGCTTCACCCGGTTATCTGTGTCGTCTCAGCACTGATTACAGGCGTATTTGGAGGGCTGTTACGAGATTTAATGTGTCGGCAAACACCCTTGGTATTGCATGAAGAGTTATATGCGTCTATTTCCGCTCTCTCTTCCATTTTATACCTTTCACTGCTAAACGGTGACGTGACTCAGCCTTATGCCACCGTTATCACGTTAACAGTGGGTTACTTATTGCGTATGGCGGCAGTCCGTTTTAAATGGCGCCTACCTAATTTCCATTTGGAATCAGAAACATCAGCCCATTAATGCAAAAAACGCCTTCATCAGCTGGAAGGCGTTTTTGTTTATGATGCTAATTTGTTGATCAGATTTTTGGTGTTGCCGTTTCAACCCCAAAATTCTGTCCACGGTGACGAAGCAAGTGATCCATCACTACGATGGCCAACATCGCTTCTGCAATCGGCACTGCGCGAATACCCACACAAGGATCATGACGACCTTTAGTAATCAGTTCCGTCTGTTCACCCTGTTTGGTAATGGTTTTACCCGGAACGGTAATACTCGACGTGGGTTTAAGAGCAATATTCGCAACAATATCTTGCCCTGTGGAAATCCCGCCCAAAATACCACCAGCATGATTACTACCAAACCCTTCTGGGCTCAGCGTATCGCGGTGCTCACTGCCTTTTTGTTGAACGACATCGAAACCATCACCGATTTCAACGCCTTTCACCGCATTAATGCTCATCAGTGCGTGCGCGATATCGGCATCCAAACGATCAAATACCGGCTCTCCGAGCCCCACTGGAACTTGGGTTGCGACAACCTGAATTTTGGCACCAATCGAATCACCTTGCTTTTTCAAGTCACGGATCAACTGGTCAAATTGCTCGACTTTATCGACATCAGGACAGAAAAACGCGTTGTTCTCAATTTCATCCCAATCGACTTTATCAATGGTTACATCACCCATTTGCGACAGGTAAGCGCGAATTTCGATCCCAAATTCCTGCTTGAGATATTTTTTCGCAATGGCACCTGCGGCAACACGCATCGCGGTTTCACGCGCTGACGAACGACCACCACCACGATAATCACGAATACCGTATTTTTGATGATAGGTGTAGTCCGCATGACCCGGACGGAACTTATCTTTAATCTCGGAATAATCTTTTGAGCGTTGATCGGTATTTTCGATCAATAACCCAATCGAGGTGCCTGTGGTTTTTCCCTCAAAGACGCCAGAGAGAATTTTCACTTCATCAGGTTCACGACGCTGCGTGGTATAACGAGAAGTACCGGGTCTGCGTCGGTCAAGGTCAGTCTGTAGATCGCTTTCGCTGATCTCTAAGCCGGGAGGACAACCGTCGACAATACATCCTAATGCGATGCCGTGACTTTCGCCAAAAGTGGTTACTCGAAAATGTTGTCCGATGCTATTTCCTGCCATTAGTTCCTCAAATTCGCGGGATAGTGAGCCCTTCACTATCATCCGTGCGTTCCATTGTTCGTGTTTTCATACTCGCTTGATTAGGTTTTGATGTAAAGCCCTAAAATCGATCAAATCCACATTCATTTGTGATAAAAAAATGCCAGCGGATTGCTGGCATTCTATTTTTGAACCGCGAGCGGCTATCGTTTAATCTTTGTAAATTGAGAATTCTGCAGCACAAGCCACCAATTGTTCACGAGTGAGCATAAATACACCATGTCCGCCGTTTTCAAAATCGACCCAAGTAAACGGAATTTCTGGATATTGCTCCATCATATGTACCATTGAGTTACCGACTTCGCAGATCAAGACTCCGTTGTCGGTCAAATAATCAGGCGCATTCGCTAAGATACGACGCACCAATTTCAAGCCATCAGTACCAGCAGCAAGACCAAGCTCGGGCTCATGGGTGAACTCTTCTGGCAAACTGTTCATGTCTTCTTCGTCAACATAAGGCGGGTTAGTGACGATAAGATCGTATTTATCTTGGGCCAGGTCACGGAATAAATCAGAGCGAATTGGGAACACTTGCTGCTCCATACCATGATCTTGAATGTTTTGCTCTGCGACCTCAAGCGCACCGGGTGAGATGTCAATTGCGTCTACTTCTGCATCAGGGAAAGCGTGCGCGCAAGCAATCGCAATACAACCGCTCCCCGTACACATATCCATAATTCTTGCTGGCTCTTCAACCAACCACGGATGAAATTGGTTCTGAATCAACTCACCAATCGGCGAACGTGGCACCAACACGCGCTCATCGACGAAAAACTCTAAACCGCAGAACCACGCTTTGTTGGTGAGGTAAGCAGTCGGCGTTTTTTCGTTAATACGACGAATAACACGTTCAACAATGCGCAAACGCTCACTGCTGGTTAGACGAGAATTCAATACATGCGGAGGGACATCTATCGGCAAATAGAGTGTTGGAAGGATAAGCTGAACCGCTTCGTCCCAAGCGTTATCGGTCCCTTGACCGTAGAAAAGATTCGCGGCGTTAAAACGGCTCACCGTCCAGCGAATCATATCTTGAAGCGTATGAAGTTCTGAAACTGCTTCTTCAATAAAAATCTTATCCAAAATTGCCTCCGAAAAGCGCTACAATACCGCTAACTTGATTTGATTAAACCGTTGATACCATCCAATGAGCGATAAAGACTCCCATTTAGATGACGATTTCTCCTTATTCAAGGAAGCGATGCAAGGCGTCAAAAAGTTGCAACAGGATACCATAGTCCAGCAGCCAAAAAGAAATACTAAACAGAAAGAACGTATGCGTACGCAGCGTGAGTCGAGTGATAGCGAGTTTTACTTCTCAGATGAGTTTGTCCCTCATTTAAGCGATGACGGCCCAACCCGTTATGCTCGAGATGGCGTTTCTCACTATGAAGTCAAACGCTTACGCCGTGGTGTGTATGTTCCGGATGTGTTTTTAGACATGCATGGTATGACCCAAGTGGAAGCAAAACGTGAACTCGGGGCGATGATCACCTATTGCGTGCGCAACGGTATCCATTGTGCGTGTGTGCAGCACGGTATTGGTAAGCACATTTTGAAACAGCAGACACCACTTTGGCTGGCACAGCACCCAGATGTCATGGCATTCCACCAAGCGCCGTTGGAGTTCGGTGGCAACGGCGCACTACTGGTACTGCTATCCATTCCGGAGAAGTAAGCACTTAGTGTCGTAAATCTGGCGGGATCGGCAATTCTTCGGCTTTCAGTTTGGGTCGTTGCCCGCCACGTTTACGGTACTGCTTTAATTGGAAAACATAAGCGAGGATTTGCGCCACTGCGGTAAACAACCCGTCAGGGATCTCTTGTTCAAGTTCAGTGGTATGATAAAGCGCCCGTGCCAGAGGAGGCGCTGGAATCACATAAATATCATGCTCCCGTGCCACCTCACGGATTTTCAATGCAATATGATCTATCCCTTTAGCCACAACCACTGGCGCTCGGTCTGAGTCATGCTTATAACGTAGTGCAACCGAAAAGTGTTCCGGGTTCGTCACAATAACGTCCGCTTGTGGTACGTCAGCCATCATACGCCGCTGGGCTGCTTCACGTTGCAACATGCGAATTCGACCTTTCACCTCAGGCTTACCTTCGGTTTCTTTATACTCATCTTTGACTTCTTGCTTGGTCATTTTCAGTTGATTCGCGTGTTGCCAAATTTGGAAGGGAATATCAATCGCCACGACCACCAGCAACGAGCAGCTAATAAGCAAAACAAAGTTGAGTAAAATATCCAGAGCGTGGAAAATGTTTTGTGGAAAAACGTCCATGCTAAGTTGAAACAGATCGGCTTTAGCGGCATTGATCAAATAAAACGCCACCCCCGACACCAACGCGACTTTGAGTATGGATTTAATCAATTCAACCCAGCTTTGCATACCTAGCATGCGCTTTAAGCCACTTAACGGATTCATTTTCGACAGCTTGGGCCGTGCGGCTTCCATCGAGAAACTGATCCCCCCGACTCCGGCAGCGCCAATCGTAGCAGCGACAAACAAAGTAACCAGTATCAGTAAAAGTGGCAGAATCAAACTGCCTAACGCGCCAAGTACAATATCGAACAGTTTAGGAACATCAAAAATCTCTTCGCGGCTAAGCGTAAAGAGCCGCCCCATGACTTGAAATAAACCATTGGCCAGTGCATCACCAAACCACATTAATGAGATGGCACCGACGACTAATACTGACACCGAGGCTAATTCTTTTGACCTTGCAACCTGCCCTTTTTCTCGAGCCTGTTGCAAGCGCTTGGGCGTGGCGTCTTCGGTGCGTTCTTGACCGTCTGATTCTGCCATTTCAGCCTCCTAGCAATCCAAACGAATGAAGCGACAAACTTGCCCCTCCACCTCAGGCCAAAACAGTTGGTAGTGTCCATACAACCCAGACAAAATATACCAACACAGTAACAAACCGATCATCAAGGCAAAGGCAAAACCCAAGGAGAAAATGTTAAGTTGAGGGGCCGCTCGGGTCATCACACCGAATGACAAATTGATGGTCAGTAGCGCAATAATGCCAGACAACGACATACTCAGCGCGACTTTAAACATAATGCCAAGCCACAATGCCAGCTCACGAAAATCAATCGCATTCAAACTACCACTGCCGATGGGTAATGACTGAAAACTGAGCGCCACTAAGCTGATCATTTTAAGGTGCCCATCGGTGGCGAGAAAAAACAGCGTCACCAAAAACATAAACAATTGACCAAGCAGTGGTGTATTTTGGCCGTTGGCGGGATCAACCATTGACGCAAAACCTAAGCTTGATTGCATGCCGAGTATCTGACCAAGAATAACAAACGTTTGAACCATGAATTGCGTGATGGTGCCCATCGCTACACCGATGATGATCTGCTCTAGCAGCACCATAAAGCCCTGAAAGGATAACAATTCAATGTTTTGGGGAACCGCAGGAATCGCCGGCATAATGGCCAGAGTGATGGCCAGTCCTAGGTACAGACGAATACGAGTCGAAACAAAGCGCGCGCCCGTCACCGACATCACCATCAGCATTGAAGAAACGCGCACATAAGGCCAAAAGTAATTGGCGATCCAATCAAGAACAACGCTGGTTGGATACTCCATAGGGGCTCCTAGTAAAGCACCTGTGGCAAGCGTTCAATCATGCCATAGAAGAAGTCCATCAGCGTTTGTGTCATCCAGTGAGCAAACATCATCAACGCCAGTAACGTGACGATCAAACGCGGTAGAAAGCTTAAAGTTTGTTCGTTAATGGATGTCGCAGCTTGAAAGATTGCCACAACCAAGCCTATCAACAAGCTTGGCACGATGATCGCGCATACCATCAAGAGCACCATCCACAGTGCTTCTCGAAATAGTTCAACGAACATTTCAGGAGTCATACATTCTCCCTACATTGCAAAGCTGCCTGCCAGCGTTGACAGAATCAGGTTCCAACCATCAACAAGGACAAACAACATCAGTTTAAAGGGTAACGACACGATCATTGGCGACAACATCATCATACCCATCGCCATCAATACCGAAGCAACAACTAAGTCAATGATCAAAAACGGCAAAAATAGCATGAAGCCTATCTGGAACGCCGTTTTTAACTCGGACGTAATGAACGCCGGAATCAGCACCGCCATGGAGACATCTTCCGGATTTTGCGCATCAGAACCCGCAATATTGACGAACGTTTCCAAATCCTTCACTCGCGTCTGTTTGAGCATAAATTCTCGCATAGGGCCTTGTGCATTATCAAAGGCTTGGCGCGCTGAAATCTGCTCATTAAGATATGGCTGAACCGCCTGGTCGTTAATTTGGCTTAGTACTGGAGACATAATGAAGAAAGTTAAGAAGATGGCGATACCAATGATCACTTGGTTCGATGGCGTTTGCTGCAAGCCCATAGCTTGACGCAAAATCGACATCACAACTACGATACGCGTAAATGACGTCATCAGAATAACCATTGCCGGCAAAAAGCCCAGCATGGTCATTAAGGCTAAAATTTGCAGATTGATCGAGTAATCTTCACTGCCATCTTCGTTGGTCGTCATCGTAAACGCAGGAATCCCTGCACCACCGCCAGAGATCGTACTGGTTGAAATCGTGCGTGCGGCGCCATTTTCTTGATTCATCGCACTGACGGTGACATTTTCAGCGCCAGTGGTGTTGGCGGGTATTGGGGTATCTAACTCTTCTTGCGCCATACTCCAAGGCGAAAAAAGACAAAGCATGGCCATCAGCACCATGCTAAACAGTAAGTTTCTATTTGGCATTCTTTTTCAACAGCTGAGTCAGTTGATTGGCAAACGGACTGGTTTCCAGCTCCTCCTGAGACAGTGGTTTCTCTAGCTTTGAAATGAGTTGAATCGACTGACTGGTCACACCGACCAAAAACTGCTCTTCGCCCGCTTGTACAATCACAATACGCTCTTTGGTTCCGACGGCAATTTGACGAACGATGTTCAAGCCTTTTTGATGGCTTATCGCAGGTAGACGCATGCGTTTGAGCAGCCAAGCCAACACTAAAATGACCGCCACCACCATGATCAGCGACCCAAATGTCGTCGCCCAATCCAATTGCGCCGCTCTTGATTCCTCAATGGCCCAAGCCATATTGGGCAACAATGATAACGGACTCAGCCAAACTAACTTCATAACTTACCTTAACTTCTTGATTCGCTCAGTTTGACTGATCACATCCGTTAGTCGAATACCAAATTTGTCATTGACCACCACCACTTCACCATGCGCGATCAACGTACCATTAACCAAAACGTCTAGTGATTCACCGGCCAAGCGCTCAAGCTCAACCACAGAGCCTTGGTTAAGTTGTAAAAGGTTACGAATACTAATTTGTGAGCGTCCGACTTCCATTGAGATGGTGACCGGAATATCAAGAATTGTATCCAGTTTGCGGCGCTCATCTTCAGAAATCGGCGAAGAAGTATCTTTTAATTCATCGAGCTGTGCGGCCATGACCTCATCGGTATCCATATCTGGCGCACTTGGGTCTTCGCCTAAAGCGGCTGCCCATTCGTCAGCTAGTTTTTGGTCGTCACTGGGTTCCATACTCTGTTACCTATTGAGTGTTATTTCTCATCTTGTGGTTAATCTTCGATTTCGCCTTCGTCATCTTCGAAATCAGAAATCACATCTTTGCCTAAAAAGGCGATATCCGTTTTCACTACATCGGGCCGGCGAATGCGTTCAGAAATCTGAATCGCGGCATTTTCACCTGAGCGTCCCATCTTAACGCGATATGTGGGTAGCTCTTCCACAAACATAGTCGCGTGCTCTGGCATATGAATCGGAATAATGTCACCGGGACGAAGTTCCATTAAATCGCGCAACGAAATGTCTTGCTCAAGCAAGTTAACGCGAAAGTTCACTGGAACATCCATGATTTCGTCACGCAGTGCACTACTCCAACGAACGTCCGTTTCCATTTTGTCTGATTGAACACCAGCATCCAAAAGCTCACGGATCGGTTCTACCATAGAGTATGGCATCACCACATGAAAATCACCGCCGCCGCCGTCGACTTCAACATGAAACGAACTGACAACAATCACTTCAGTTGGAGAAACGATGTTGGCCATACTCGGGTTAACTTCCGAATCAAGATATTCGAACTCAACCCCCATCACAGGCGCCCACGCTTCTTTATAATCTTCAAAAACAATTTTCAGAAGCAACTGAATAATACGACGCTCGGTTGGCGTAAATTCTCGTCCCTCGATACGTGCATGAAAACGCCCATCACCACCAAAAAAGTTTTCCACCAAAATGAACACTAAACGTGCTTCCATGGTGATAAGTGCTGTTCCTTTAAGGGGTCGAAAGCGCACCATATTCAAACTGGTTGGGACATAAAGTGTATTTTGGTATTCACCAAACTTCATCATTTGCACGCCGTTGATCGACACTTCGGCGGTTTTTCGAAGCATATTAAACAAACTGATCCGTAAATGACGTGCAAAACGTTCATTGATCAGTTCAAGTGTCGGCATGCGACCGCGCACAATGCGGTCTTGTGAAGAGAAGTCGAAACTGACCGCGGAAGCATCTTCCTCGGTAGTGCTGTCTTCGGCCTCATCGACGTCATCGACGCCGTGCAGCAGCGCATCAATCTCGTCTTGACTTAATAAATCGGTCACGCGTCACCTATTGGATTACAAAATCAGTAAATAAAACCCGTTCGATCACCGGCTTTCCTACTGCACGAGTCAGACTCGCTTTAATATCTTCGGTTGCTTTATCACGCAGTTCGACTCGACCTGTCGTGGTCCGCAACTGATCAACCGTAGCTGAAGCGAACGTTGCTAACAGTGAACTCTCGATCAATGGCGAATGGTAACCCGCCAAATTCTGATTCTCCGAACCGCGAACCATTAATTGCACTTTAATCTGAACTAAGCGATCTCGTTTATCACCTGTCACGTTGAAAATAAACGGCTGCGCAATATTCACATAAGAAACAGGCTCTGAAGATGTGACGACTTGTTGAGCCTCAGCGCCGCTTTCCTCACTGGCCGCATCATCCGACCCCATTAGGAAAAAGGCAGCACCACCACCGCCGAGCAGTAACACAACGACAGCAATAATAATGATCAGCAGTTTACCTTTTCCTTTCGGAGCATCTTGTTCTAACTGTTCGTCCGCCATAACGTTCTCTATTTGTTTCGTTTTTTATAGTTTAAGCGTAATAACTGATTCCATCACGCTTTGTCGCGACATTGACATCAACTTTGACATTAGCGTCAATATTTTCGTCACTGAGAGAAGCTGCGCTACCGGAATTCTGAGCGTCTTGTCCATCCCCACCTTGGGCATAATGGCTTTGCTGTTGCCCTGAACTCTGCTGCTGCACCGAGGTATCACTTAATTGTACCCCTTGCTGCGCGAGCATCTCTCGAAGGCGCGGCATGGATTGTTCAATCATGTCGCGCGCCTGAGGATTAGCCACGGTAAACTGAACACTGGCGCCATCGCCGTTCATGTTCATGCGAATGTGTAAGCGGCCAAGTTCAGGTGGATCCAAACGAATATCGATGTTTTTGAGGTTCTTTGACAACATAACTTGAACGCGTTCAGCCAGTTGCTCACCCGCCATATCACGTTGTAAAACAAGTGGTGCCTGCGCTTGAACCTGCTCGTTTCGAGCCAAAGGATTAATACTTTGAGATTGTCCTTGGTGGCCAGTCGCGTGAGCGAGTTGCTGAGCAAAGCTTTCGTCTTGCCCTTGCCCAAGTGTACTTGCGAGTTTCTCAGCCTGCGCATTTTTACTCACGCTCGCCCCGATTGACGCGTTTAAAGCCGCTTTTAAGCCCTCAACGTCGGTTTTTTCGCCACCTTTTGCGTTTTGTCCGACGAGCAGTTGAGCGGCATTAAGTTCAGCACTACCCGGTGCGGCAGCAGCTGAAGGCACAACCGTTTTATCGTTTACCGTGGCCTGAGGCGCGCTATTCAGAGCCTGTGCAACCGAATTCGCCACCTGTGTTTGCGTTGCGGCTTTTACAGGGATGTCTTTACTTACGCTAAGATCTTTGCTCATTTTAGCTTCATCACTCGCACCCCAGACAATGTGCTGAGATATCAGCTCGTCACCCTCTGCCGGTGTTATTGAATCGACTTGTTGATCGTCAGGCAAGGCTTGTGCAGTATTTTGTAAGTCAGAATTGGCTGAATCGGCTGTCTGACTCACTTGTGCCACATCCTGCGGCGACGAAGGCTCAGTGCTCAAATCAGTGGTTCGAGCTTGCTGCATAGCTTGTTGTGTAGCAAGCTCTTGGTCAGCCAATTCGGTGTCTTCTAACTGTTCAGGAGGCAAACTCTTGCCACTTTGTGTTTGCAGCGCTTGATTGGCTTCCCCTAAACGCGCTAATAATTCATCGCTTTCAGAAATAATCTTATCGACGTCATCGCTACTTTGTCGCTTTTGATCCGGTGCAGCCGTTTTGCCCTGCTCAAGCAATGCTAGCTCGGAGTCTTCGCCTTCTAGCACGGGAGCTTCTTCGCTATTTGTTTTCAAGGCATCGGCAGAGATCTCGCCCTTGGCGACATCGATGTCAACACCCTCCGCTTCAGCACTAGCCTCTTCGGTCACGACTTCTCCACTGTGACCGGAAGACTCTGCAACCTTTGTTTCACTTGAAGGTTCGCCAGAAACCAGCGACATCAATTTGGCAAAAAAGCCTTCATGCTCATGGGGATCATGAGTTGTAACTTCTTGTTCTGATGAAGATTTTGCCAACTTACTGCTCTCTGAGGTTGGCATGAGATTTATATTCATAGGCGCCACTTACGCAATTCAACAAACACAAATAATTCTTTAATAAAGCAATATACGAGCCAGTTATGAATTACGAGAGAATTTTAAGGCAAATCATCAAGTTGGATTTTGCGGCGGGCAAACTGCAACGTAGAGAATTCATCCATCATTTTCTGCTCTCGCTTTTCCTGAAGGCGTTGCTTTTCGGTTTGTTTCTTTTCCATTAACCACTCATAGGAGCGGCGCTGCTTACGCGCTTCCAGCCAATGCTGCTCGCTATTATCGACTTGCTGCTTAAAATGACTTTCCGCTTGCTTCTGCTTTGCGAGCGTTTCATCCAAAGACGTTAAAAAACGATTGAGGTGAGCGTATTGACTGGCGGTCAATCCCGATTGCCCACGCTCCACTAACTGCTGACAATAATCTAGGCGATAGTTTTCAATTTGGGACAACTGCTGATAGTAATTGTCCAACTCAGTACGCGCTTGCCCCAGCGCCATGACGGCTTGGTTTTCATGTTCTTTAGACTGTTCGAGGAGAAACTCTAATGCATTATCCATTGCTTATTAGCCTCCTAACATATTCTTCAGCATATTGACGCACATATCATAAGGCACACTCTCTTTCATGCCTTGCTGTAAGTACTCATCCAATTTCGGCTTTAACGTAAAGGCACTGTCAATTGCCGGATCGGCTCCCGGTTTATAAGCACCAATAGAGACTAAATCTTGATTTTTACGGCACACAGAAAGCACTTGGCGGACCGCTTTAGACATCAACATGTGCTCTTCAGAGGTGATTTGTGGCATCACCCGGCTCACTGACTTCTCAACATCAATCGCTGGATAATGGCCAGCATCGGCCATTTCGCGAGACAACACCACATGCCCATCTAAGATGGCTCGTGATGCATCGGCTATCGGGTCTTGTAGATCATCGCCTTCGGTTAAGACAGTAAAGAAAGCGGTAATAGAGCCTTGATTTTCATCACCATTGCCTGCCCGCTCAACCAATGCGGGCAGCTTTGCAAATACCGATGGTGGGTACCCTTTGGTCGCTGGCGGTTCACCAACGGATAAGGCGATTTCACGCTGCGCTTGGGCGAAGCGGGTCAATGAATCCAGCAGCAATAAGACATCAAGCCCTTGATCACGAAAATACTCAGCAATGGTCAACGCCGTTTGACAACCTTTGAGACGCATTAAGGGCGAAGCATCGGCTGGCGCTGCCACCACGACTGAACGCTGACGTCCATCAACGCCCAAAATTTCTTCAATAAATTCTTTAACTTCTCGTCCACGCTCACCGATTAACCCAACCACCACAACTTGAGCATTGGTTCCTCGAGTCATCATTCCCAGTGTCACCGATTTACCGACACCAGAACCGGCAAACAGGCCAATACGCTGACCTTTACCCACCGTCAGCAAACCATTAATCGCTTTGATACCGACATCCAACGGCTCGCTGATCGGTTTACGGGCTAATGGGTTAATTGGATCGACATGAAACGAAGTTCGTTTATCGGTGTAAATCGGCCCAAGCCCATCAAGAGGATTCCCAACACCATCAATCACACGGCCAAGAAGCTCCATACCGACAGGCAAGCCCGCCTCTTCGGTTACAGGGGTGACTTTGGCGCCAGGTAACACACCCACAATCTGTTCGCTCGGCATCAAGAACAAACGATCGCCAGCAAAACCCACCACTTCGGCTTCCATATCACCATTCATGGTTTCGACTTTACATAAGCTGCCAATCGGTGCTCGGCACCCTGTGGCTTCAAGCGTTAAGCCGACAACGCGCACCAGTTTGCCTGAGGCAACCGGGCGGCAAGTTAAGTTCTCGGATTTATAGTGACTAAGGCGTTCGGCGAGAGCTAACATTATTCACCACCTTGATGATGACGATTAACACCGCAAAAGCTTTGAATAACCGAGCGAATGCGGTCTTCAATGCGATAGTTCACGCTCGACTCTCCCGCCTCAATTTCTACATCACCTCGATTGAGTGCAGGCTCGCTATTCAGCGTCCAATTACGGATACCTAAATCTTCTTCACTAAACGAGGAACGAATGATGTCTACGTCATCAGGATGGAGTTTTAGAGTGATGGCGTGTCCGGCGATGGGTAAAATCTCCACCGCTTGTTTAATCGTATCAAGAATGAATTGTGGATTCGTTTGCACTTCCACATGCACCACTTCTTTGACCAGAGTCAGCACCATATCGACAAGTTGCTTTTCAACCTGAGCATTCATAAGCTCAAGAGGCTGTGCAAACTGGTTCGCTAGGTTGATGAACGTCTTCACTTGTTCTTGAATAAACTCTTGCCCCGCAGCGACACCTTCAATTTTACCCGCTTCCAAACCTTCTTGATGGCCTTCAGCAAAACCTTGCTCTTTGCCTTTATCATAGCCCTGTTTAAACCCGGCCTCTTGACCTTGATGCAATCCATCCTGATACGCTTGCTGCTTGATCAGTTCGATTTGCTCTTCTGTCAATTCTATCGGTTCTGGCTCTGCAGGCTCCGAAAAATCAGGTGCCCAGCTTGGGTCATAGTTGAGCGCGGTTTCTTTTGCTTTCTTACGTGTTTCTGAGCCATAGTCAGGCAGACCCCATTTCTGAGGTTTATCGACGACTGTGTCATCATCAATACGTAAGAAACCGCGTTTTCTTTCAACCGTCATTTGATTACCTAATGTTTCTTATTCTGCGCTGCGAGCTAAGCGCTGTCTCATTACAAGAACTCGTCCGCACCACCAGAAAGCATCAACTCGCCACTGTCTGCCATACGACGGGCAATGGCCAAGATCTCTTTCTGCGCGGCTTCGACATCGGATACTTTAATCGGCGGCATTGCCTCAAGATCATCACGCATCATCTCAGCAGCACGTTTAGACATATTCTTGAAGATCTTCTCACGCAAGGTGTCATCGGCACCTTTAAGCGCACGCTGCAAGACGTCCTGCGGGACATCGCGCAGTAATTTCTGAATGCCTTGGTCGTCGACTTCGTTGAGGTTTTCGAACACAAACATCAGATCTTGAATTTGCGTTGCCATGTCTTCGTCTTGGTCGCGAATCTGATCCATCAGAATGCCTTCGACGTTGTTGTCCATGTAGTTCATGATCTCGGCTGCAGCTTTCAAGCCACCAATTTTGGCCGCTTGGGCACCTGCCTGACCGGCAAACTGTTTCTCCATGATTTCGTTCAACTCTGCCAAAGCGGACGGTTGAACTTCCTCAAGGTTGGCGATACGCATCATTAAGTCCAGACGGTCACGCTCAGCAAATTGCGACAAAATTTCTGCAGATTGATCCGGTTCCAAGTAGGACAGTACGATGGTCTGAATCTGTGGGTGTTCATTAAGGATGATGCTAGCGACCTGACGTGGATCCATCCATTTCAGAGAATCCAATCCTTTTGAGCCAGTACCCAATAAGATTTGGTCAACCAAGTTATTGGCTTTGTCTTCACCCAAGGCGGCAACCAGCGCATTACGCATGAAGTCTTCACTGCCCATACCGATGTTGGTGTATTTCTGGATATCTTCGAGAAATGCACGATGGACAGAGCTGACTTTACCTTGGCTCAGGTCTTTCGCCTTAGCCATTGCACTACCGACTCTCTGAACCTGTTTCGGCTCGAGATGGCGAATAATTCCCGCCGCATCTTCTTCGTTGAGGCTCAATAGCAGAATGGCAGCACGTTCCTCGCCCGGAATGGTCGAGATATCCACCAAGTTTTCATCTTCTTCGCCATCTTGGCCTTGAGGTACGATTTCGTTAGGCATCTGTCATCCAATTCTTCACTACTTGTGCTGCGAGTTCAGGTTCATTCGCCACCAAGGCTCTTACTGCTTTCAGCACATCTTCATCTTTATGCAAGTTTGGTAGATCAATGGTCGAGCCAAACTCGAATAAATCCCCACCTTCAATGTCACTGCCAATCAGGCTAGTTTCACCATCAGCACCAATTGGTAACCCATCAGGACCGTACATTTGGTCATCGTCATCCGCTGCAGGATTAAGCAGTTTCTTCATCGCTGGGCGAACCAAGACAAGAATAACCACAATAATGACTAACGCACTGGCTAACCAACGTACCCAATCGTTGAAGTTCGGGTTTTCCCATATTGGCAAGTCTTGAACTTGTTCCATTTCAGGTTCAGCAAACTGCATACTCAGCACATTCAGCAAATCACCACGTTGTTCACTAAAGCCGACAGCACCCACTAACAATTGTCGAATACTGTTCAGTTGAGCATCAGACAAAGGTTGATAAGTGGTTTCCCCTGTTTCTGGGTTAACGATCGCGCGGTCTTTGATGGCCACCGCAACCGTTTGACGATTTATAATCCCGGTTTGACGACGCTCATGACTGATGGTGGTATCGAGCTCAAAGTTACGTGTTGCTTCTTTATGCACAGATCCTTGGCCCATCAATGAACCGTCTTTCATTTGCGCGACATCTTGTGGAATCGAGGCATCCGCCGGAGGCTGATTACTGAGCGCACCGGGAACACCTGCGACCACATTACCGTTATTATAGTCTTCAAGCGTATATTCGCTGCGCGTCGATGGTGTATTCGGATCAAACTGCTTACGCGTTTGTTCAATGGCACTGAAATCCAATTCCACATCGACTTGCGCTGTGTAGTTACCCAGTCCTATAACCGGAATGAGGACAGAATCAATTTTCTCACGCAACGCCTGCTCTTGTTTACGTTCCAACTCATGCTCTTTACGACGTGCTGCGGAGGCAGGATCTTGTGAGCCTGAACTGAGCAAGCGGCCATGTTGATCTGTCACCGTGATACGAGTTGGTTTCATGCCTGGAACCGCACTGGCCACCATATCGACTATCGAATCAACTTCTTCTTGCTTAAGAGAAGCCCCCATACGCAAGGTTAAAAAGACGGACGCCGACGCTTCTTGATTATGGCGAACGAAAACACTCTGTTTTGGTAGGGCAAGCAATACACGCGCCTTACGCACTTGTTTCATCTCTTCGATCGCTTTTGACAGTTGTCTCTCGCGGCTCAGTTTGAGACGTTCCTGTTCTAAGCGTTGTGAAACACCAAAGCCCATGTCTTGAAGCAGAATGTCGTCACCGGCCTGCTTTTCAGTATTCAGCCCAGCACGAACCATATCGAGCTTGATGCTGTTGTAATCGGATGAAGGAACTAAGATGGTGTTACCATCTAAGTGGTAATCAATTTTTTGCTGGTCAAGATGATCGAGAACGGGAATCAACTCTTCCGTTTCATAAGCACCCAGCGGACGCATTTCTGGTGCTCTAACCCAGAAAAACAACATGACGATCAAGGCAACACAGATCGAAATAGAAATCACCAACACGACTTGACGCATTAGGTCGAGATCACCCACGGCCATATCAAAGCGTGATGAACTTTTCTCACCAAGATCTGGATTTTGCTCCTCAAGTTCGACGTCAGAAGACGCCGCAACCGCGGTTCCAGTTTCTGGTTCGGTCACCGTTAGATCGGTAGATGGATTTTGCTCTGCCACACGTAGTACCTAAATTAAACCGGCATGTTCATCAGTTCTTTGTACGCTTCAACAAGCTTGTTACGTACTTGAATGGTCGCTTCAAAAGCGACGCTAGATTTGTTTCGAGCAATCATCACATCAGACAAAGACACATCTTCATCTCCGCGATCAAAGCGCATTTGCAAATCTCCTGATGTTTTTTGTAAACCGTTCACGTTGTTGATGGCACGAGATAGCATGTCACCAAAATCATTGGCAACTTGTTGTCCGGTCGGGGACGTTTTTGTCCCTGTCGCTTCCATCATCATGGCTTGCATTTCACTTTGAAAACCGTCAATTCTCATCACTACCTCAGACGTCAACTCTTTGACAAATTATCACTCACTAAACTTATGGAGCAATTAGCATGCCATCTCAAAAGTTATACTAAACAATGTGATTAACCGGGAATTTCGATACCCGCATCACGCATTTTCGCCAGTTTATATCGAAGCGTGCGTGGGCTGATACCTAACTTCTCTGCCATTTCTTTGCGACGTCCATTACATTGAACCAAGGTCTCAAGAATGATGGCATATTCTTGATCTCGGAGTTCGCTCCCGAGACCTGCCGCATTGTTCAGGCTTGCCTGCCAATCCAGCTCTTCTGCGACCGGAGCAACATGCGGCGTAGCCACATGCCCTGTTTCTACCGCTTGTTGTAAGCTTCCTGCATCCTGCCAATCCACCCCTTCTAAAAGAATATGCTCATCGTTGATGTTGCCGTTTTCACTCAGAATCAGCGCACGTTGAACAACGTTATCTAATTCACGAACATTCCCTGGCCATGGGTAGCTCAAAAGTTTACGAATGGCACCATCGGCCATCTCGGGCATTGGCATGCCTAATTTTTGACAGTGGCGCTCTACAAGATGTTTTGCTAACGGAGCGATGTCTCCGGCGCGGTCTTTAAGCGCAGGCCATGAGATTGGGAAAACGTTTAGGCGATAGTATAAATCTTCACGGAAATTACCTTCTTGAACATATTGCTTCAAGTCACGGTTACTGGTCGCCAACACTCGAACATCAAGCTGGATACTTTTGCGCCCACCTAAGCGTTCTACTTCACGTTCTTGAAGAACACGCAACAGTTTAGCTTGAAGGTTGAGGTCCATTTCGCTGATCTCATCAAGCAAAATGGTGCCTCCTTGAGCCTGTTCAAATTTCCCCGGACACGCTTGTACTGCACCAGTGAAAGCCCCTTTCTCATAACCAAATAAGGTCGCTTCTAGCATATTGTCAGGAATAGCCGCACAGTTGATGGCGACAAAAGGACCGTCTTTACGATTGGAGGCGTTGTGAATGTAGCGTGACATCACCTCTTTACCCGAACCACTTGGCCCTAAGATCATGACATTGGCATCGGTCTTGGCCACTTTGTCAGCCAGTGCCAATAGCTTGATGCTTTTTTCATCCGCAACCACGGCATCACCGTTGTCATCTGATTTCACTGGCGCATAGCGACTGACCATATTCAGTAGCACTTCAGGAGCAAATGGTTTCGCCATGTAATCAATTGCGCCTTCTTTCATCGCGCTCACGGCATCTTCAATATTGGCGTAGGCGGTCATTAGCAATACGGGCAAATTTGGCCAGTGTTGTTTGATATTACGCTGCAACGCTAATCCACCCATGCCAGCCATCTGGACATCAGAAACTACGATATCGACATTTTCTGACTTCAGCTTAATCAACGCATCTTCCGCGCTGTCCGCTTCTAACCACTCGTAGCCAGCTAAAGCGAGCGTATCCACCAGCGCTTCACGTAGACCTTCATCATCTTCAACGATTAAGACTTTACTTTGAGCCATCATCATTCTCCAGTTGTCATTTCTAGTGTGGCTTGTGTATTACGCTCGATAGGCATACACACTGTGAAACAAGCACCTTCGCCTTGCTCGGAGTAAAGCTCCAAGCGGCCATCATGTGCGCGACAAACCATTTGTACTACCGCGAGTCCAAGACCTGTACCTTGTGAACGTGTAGTAAAAAATGGTTCCATAATTTTGTGTTGTATCTCTTGAGGAACACCAGGCCCACTGTCTTGAACCGAAATGCGTAATTCCCCATCCACGACACGAAAGAACACATCGACTTGCGAGCCTTTGCCTGCAATTTGAATTGCATTCATCACTAAGTTACTCAATGCCGATGCCACCGCATTCGCATTGCCAAGTAAACTCACGTCAGCATTCTCTAACGTCAATTCATAATCAATTTGGTTGTTTTTCACAGCCGCCTCAACCATTGGCGAAAATTCATCTGCTAACTCTTGAACGGTAAAAGGCTTAACGACCTTGTTATCGCCACCTTTTGCGAACAGCAACATATCGTTTACTTGCTTCTCCAAGTCGTAAAGACGATCCATTAGCTTGGTTTGAAAACGATCTTTCGTTGCACTGGGTAGGTTCGGCGCAGCGAGGTTTGATGCATATAGCATCGCACTCGATAACGGCGTTCTGACTTGATGAGCCAGCGATGCCACCATTCGTCCAATTGAGGATAAACGCTGTAAATCACTGATTCGTGACTGCAATAAACGGGTTTCAGTAAGATCAGTGATCAATATAAGTTGCCCCGTCGCAGAAGCCGAAATCGCCAAACGCACTTTACGTCCATTTCGTAATGAGATCTCGTGACCATCATCTTCACGCGGTGCAAATACCTGCTGAATAATCGAAAACCATTTTTCGCCCACCAGAGGCACTTCCAGCAAGCGCTGCGCTTCTGGATTCGCTTCATGTACCATGCCTTGAGTATCCAGCAAGATTACCCCTGCTGGCATCACTTCAATGACTTGTTGATAACGTTCCACCTGCTCTTCTAGGGAGCCAAGAGGAATTGCTTGTTCTGGGGATGGAGTCGGTTGCATGTCGTATTTCTGCCAATAAAACTACAATAGGCTGGAATGCAAAAAGCACGCCAGCCTATTTTTTATATTTATCAATTAGTTATGTATTGGTCAGTTTTTTGACAGATGCCATTCTATTAACATTCGCGCCTAACGCTGAATATTATACTTCCGCATTTTCTCAACCAGCGTCGTACGACGCATCCCAAGCATATCTGCCGCTCGCGCAACGATACCGCCTTGCGCATCAAGTGCTTGGTTAATCATATTGATCTCAAGTTCAGAGAGCATCTCTTTGAGGTTGATCCCCTCAGAAGGCAAGGCTTGAGGAGCACTACTCAAGTTATCTTCAAGATTATCGACACTTTCCAAACTAAAATCACTTGAAAAAATATCGTGTAGCGCAGCACGCTCTTCTTCTTCAACCGTATTGGTGTCACGGTATTCCGGTTGAAACTCAGGAATATCGCTGTAACGATATTTCGTCGGTAGATGATTCACGTCAACCAAACTATTTGGATAAAGAATAATCATCCGTTCGACCAAATTAGCCAGCTCTCGAACATTGCCAGGCCAATTGTGCTCCATCAAAGAATTGATGGCCCGAGGGGTAAAGCAAATCGGCTGAGAGCCTTCGGCTTCCATTCGAGTCATTAACTCTTGAAGTAGCAGCGGAATATCTTCTCGACGTTCACGTAAAGCTGGCGTCTCGATGGGAAATACGTTGAGTCGGTAATAGAGGTCTTCGCGGAATGACGCATCCCCAATCATATCTTCGAGGTTGCGGTGAGTCGCCGCTATCACACGAACATTGACCTTAATCGTGGTGTTGCCACCAACGCGCTCAAAGCAGCGCTCTTGAAGTACACGTAGCAATTTAACTTGCATCGGCATTGGCATATCGCCAATTTCATCAAGAAACAGCGTGCCCCCTTCAGCCAATTCAAAACGACCTTTTCTTGAGGTGATGGCCCCAGTAAACGCCCCTTTTTCATGACCAAAAAGTTCGCTTTCAAGCAGATCAGGTGGAATTGCGCCGCAGTTAATCGGGACGAACGGGCCACCTCGACGTGGTGAATGATAGTGAATATTGCGAGCGACCACTTCTTTACCGGTGCCCGATTCACCCAAAATTAAAACGTTGGCTTCTGAAGAAGAAACTTGCTCGATGAGATGTCGGACATCTTGAATACCAATACTTTGCCCAACCAAACTGCGGAACAAGGTATTTTTACGTGCAGATGCAACAATATTGATGCCTTTGCGACCAAGAAATTCTTTGCAGTGACGCAGCGCTTCGCTCAATTGAGGGTAGTTGAGTGGGAACTCGAGTTCACCAACATAATTTGTATGTTCATCAACAGGATACTGATGCTTACCTGCAATCAAGATAGGAATATGATTGGCAGTAAATAACTTTTCACTCAACTCTGCGGTGAGTTGACCACCTTGCAAAGAGCCAATAATGCATCCCGCCCAAAATTGTGACCAATCAATGTCATTGATTTGATCAGAATGAATCGCTTCGCACTGCTCTCCAACAAATTCTAAGATATTACTGAGATTGATGCGCGCCTGAGCGCTGTCTTCAATCACAAGTAGTTTTGCTAAACCTTGCATAGGTGAGAATGATCGCCTTAGTCTGAAACGCGGTGACTGAAACTTTGTAATTTACTCTCTAATTAATTCTAACTATAGACATTACTTACAAATATCAGCAACAAAAAAAGCCACTAGGCTAATAGTGGCTCTTATTCTAGGGATTATAAAAAATATGGCAACCAAGCCGTCATTTGATGTGACTTTTAATCCAAACCGGACAAAAATTCTGCAAAATTCAGGCGTATAGGTCAGATATTTCCTACGCTCCTACATCCGAGGCGGTCAAATTATGAAATTCGTTGGGAATTTGATCCCAAGCGGACTTAATTTCACGGATAATATCGATCACGTCATCAATATAGTCAGGATTGTTCTGATGGTTCGCTGCGGTAATTTGAGTAATCATGAACTCATAAAGCTGATCAAGATTTTGCGCAATATCTCCGCCATCATCCATCGAAAGACAACTTCTTAAGCTGATAATAATATCCAAGGCTTTACCCAAGCGCTCACCTTTTACAGGAATATTGCCCTGCTCCATGGCCGCTTTTCCCTGAATAAGGCGTTCAATCGCACCTGCCATCAGCATTTGAACAATCTTATGCGGAGAGGCCGCACTGAGCTGGCTATCTACTGATACCTTTTTATAAGCCTGTAACGAACCACGCATAATTATCCTCTTTCCTATAAAAACTTTTTGTACTGCTGAACCGACTTTTTACCATAGCGATACTTTTGTAACGCCAAGCTCAATTCTTCGGTCTTGGATTGCATCAGTTCAACAATACGCTGCGTCTCTTGAACTGCTGCATGCCATTTTGGATGCTTCGCATAGTCTGGAGACTGCTCAACCATATTGAACAATGATTGCAATAACTGTTCCCTTGTATCGACGAGTACGACGATTTCTTCAGTATTAACGTCTTTACTCATAAGATAGTTCATTAAATCGTGATCAAGATCACCTAATTGAACCAACTTCTGCTCAAATTCTTTATCCAAGGGCATTCATCATCCCCGCAAGTTGCGACTGCATTTTACTGGTCGCATCTTGCATCGCCGAGAATTTGGCGTGTGTCCGCTGCTCTATCGACTCCATACGACGGTCTAAATTCGCCTGCTCATCCTGTAAGCGGTGGTTACGTTCCACCATGCTACGTTCGCGGGTTCGAATCGAGCCTGTTACTCCAGTCATGCTCTGAATCGCATCCTCCACCTGTTTGGCAAAACCTTGGTTCCCACCAAAGAAGTCGGCCATCTTGGTAAAGTTATTGTTGAGCTGCTTATTCAACATATTGTAGTTGATTTCGAGGTCACCACGTCGAGTCGTGGTAATCCCAAATTCAGTCAAACTTTTAAGGTCCGGCGGCGCTGTGTCAATTGAGGTTGAAAGCACCGTTTTTAAACGTGATTCGGCGCTACGAACAACGCTGTCTCCCGCCAAAGGCCCAGCAGCGCCAGTACGCGGATCAACACCGCCTAACTCTTTCGCTACTTGGTGGAATTGGTTATAAGACGCGACAAATTGCTCAATATCTTGGCGTACTCCTTCACGATCGTATTCGACATCAATTTCTGATGCAGGCTGATTCGGATCGGTTTTGCCTTTCAGGGTTAAATTTACCCCTTCTATAGCATCTTCGATGACATTATTATTGCTCGATAGTTTAGCAATGCCATCCAGCAACACTTCCGAGTTTTGCCCAGCTTGAACCTGAATCATACCTTGGTAGGCATCAAAGGCGTCTTGGGCTGAATCGAGGTCTTGCTTGGCTTTATCCACACGCTCTAGATAAGCCCGCTGCTCTTCAGGAAGTTGAGCTCTTACCGCTTGTTTTGCCTCTTCCTCGGTTAAATCTCCAGCCTTAATTGCACGGTTGATCGCATCACGCTCCGCTTCAAGTTGAACTTCTAACGCTTGTTGCGCTTCTTGAGGCGTGACATAAGAATCTGTGAGTGTCCCAGAGGCGGTATTGGTCCATCCTGGTACTTGCTGCGATTTTTCTAACGCTTTTTCGTCGAGTTCAGGTTCTGGCTCTTGGTATGAATCGAGTAATGTACCTGACGCGGTTTCTGTCCAGCCAGGAATTCTTTCTTCAGGCTTAAGATAGCGATTCGCTTCGGTGCCTGCTTTCGCCGCCGCAGCCAATGCTGACTCTGACATTTCACTGCCCGCTGTCGGGTCAGTCTGCAAAGCAGCCTGTTCAGCACTGCTCGCCAGTTGTTGATCGGCAGATTTTGCCGCTTCAACATTGCGGTTGGCTATCTCATCGGCAACTTTTTGCTCCTCTGGTGACAGCGGAGCCAACAGCTCTTGAGCCTGATTACGAGCTTTTTCTAAATCACGTACTCGCTGCTCAAGGGTTTTGTATTCGAAACGGTTGAGGTTATCGCCTTTTGCTGCATCAACACGAATACCAACTTGGTTGTCTTCACCGGGTAAGTTGGCGGCAACGATGAGCCGGGGTCCCTGCATATCATTAATCACAGAGGCTCGGACGCCAGGGTTTGAATTGCTGTTGTTGATACCACGCACGATATCAATCAAACGAGAATTGTTGCGAACATCGACGGTAAAATCGCGTTCACCCATAGAAATTTGCAGCTTTCCGGGTCCAAATTTGGCGTCCTCCGGTAATACGTCGGACGCCACTTTATGACTTTGAGCAAGCTGCAACACATCGATAGCATATCGACCAGCGATCGCTTCCGTTGTTGCGGTCGCGGACACAACACCGTCATTGCTCGTTTCAACACGTCGAGCAGCAAACGCTTTCTCCTGACGAAAATTCGTCATGAGATTTCTCATTGTGTCCAGCGACTCCCTGAGTCGCCCATAGGCACTGATATTGGAATCAATTTTAGTCTGCTCATTGTTGATGCGTTGCTGCTTTGGAAGCCGCTCTGCCTCAACAATTTTGCTGACCATGGAATTGATATCCATGCCAGAATTCATCCCTATAGGGCCTAGACTCATTCAAATTACCTCAAACTTTCAACGATTTACACTTTGTCATTCACCAACCCTGATGAATAGCGGGCGGTTTGAACTCGTAAGCGTCGTAACACTTCCAGCATCTCTTCATCCGGTATCTGGCGAATAATATCGCCAGTTTGCGCTTCGTAGATGGTGACCACTTCTCTCCCCGACTCTTCGTCGACTCGAAAAGATAACCCGGTATTGATGGATGAAATAAATTCGTTCATCTGCTCTACCAGTTTTTGGCGCTCCTCTCTGTTTAACCTCTCGCGCATTTGTGTACGCTCGATCGCTTGGTCTACAGATTGGGTTGCCTGTTCAGCCACCTCTCTTAACGCATTTCCTTCATTTTGCGAAGACACACTCTGGGCATTATCGTATTTAGAAGCAATTTTAGTGCCACTTTGTGAGCCGTAAGGCTGGACGTTCGATGTGTAGGACGGTAGTTCCATAACAATCTCCCTTCCACCTTTTAGGTCTGCAACATAAATATCGCTTGTCCCAATAAGCTCAATAAGAACCTATCGATTAACCTAATAAGCTTAGAGCTGCCGATGGTGATTGCTTCGCTTGCGCCAGAACAGAGGTACTGGCTTGTTGCAAAATTTGCGACTTCGTCATTTGCGTCGTTTCTTTTGCATAGTCAGTATCTTTGATTCGGCTACGTGATGCATTCACGTTCTCATTGATGTTATCTAAGTTGCTGATAGCATGACCAAAACGGTTCTGGAATGCCCCCAGTTCCGCCCGTTGGCTATCCACAGCTTTCAACGCACCATCAATGACGGAAACCGCCATTTGCGAGCCAGCGACAGAAGTCACATCGACATCCGCCACTGTCACATCTTGCGCCGCACCAAAGCCAATTTCAGAGCCTAGCGAACCACCAATCGTAACTTCACCATCCACCTGCTGAGAAGATGCAAACAGTTGCAATTTACCTTCTTCCCCTACCGATGCTTTGATGTCAGAGCTTTGACCATTGATGTATGTCGCAAGCTGCTCAATATCATCACCTGCTTTCGCGTTAATCGTGAGCTCTTGCTGTTCACCTTCTTTATTAGTGTAGCTCAAGGTGAAATCCGTACTGCCTTCAGAAACAGACCAATCCGGTGCTTTTCCTTCAGCAGCCACATAAGCCTGACCGCCCATATCGGCGGTATCTGAACGCATGTTGCCCATAGAGAGCATCACGGCTTCACCAGAACTTGCGCCAATTTGGAAAGACTTATTACCAAACGAACCATTAAGCAATTTGTTACCACCAAACGACGTGGTTTCTGCAATACGATTCAACTCATCATTCAACGCGGTTACCTCTTCTTGGATCGCCACTCGTTCAGACTTTGAGTTTGAGCCATTAGAAGATTGCAGTGACAAGTCACGCATGCGTTGAAGGATATTGGTGGTCTCGTTCATTGCACCTTCTGCAGTTTGTGCAATAGAGATACCATCATTCGCGTTTTTCACAGCCATGTTTAGACCATTACTTTGCGACGTTAAACGGTTGGATATTTGTAGACCTGCAGCATCGTCTTTGGCGCTATTAATTTTATAACCCGAAGACAAACGCTCCATCGACTTTTGCATACCATCAGCAGCACCATTTAGATAGCGCTGTGCGGTCATCGCCGACACATTGGTGTTAACGTTAATTGCCATATCGATCTCCTTTGGCATTTAAGGGTGATGCGCTTTCGTGTCTCTCACCTCACTTCAGCGCATCTCATTTCTCTCAATCCTTTAACGGCCCCCTAAACGGAAGCTTTAGAAAAAAAACACGATAATTGCTGTTTTTTTATTCAAGAGCGAAATTATGTGATCGATTTAACAGTATATCGTTTGTCTATTTCCTCGATGGAATCACCAAATCGCAGGCAAAAAAAATCCAGCCGAAGCTGGATTTTTTGAGATGAATCCGTGATTAACCTAGCAAGCTCAATGCGGCTTGAGGCGCCTGTTTCGCCTGAGCCAAAACAGAACTTGATGCTTGAGAAAGAATTTGCGACTTGGTTAGTGCCGTTGTTTCTTTCGCGAAGTCGGTATCTTTGATACGGCTCTTCGAAGCGTTCACGTTTTCGTTAATGTTGTCTAAGTTGCTGATAGCGTGGTTGAAGCGGTTTTGGAAAGCACCTAGCTCTGCACGGTTACTATCAACATATTTCAGTGCTGAGTCGATAATCGCGACAGACTCTTGCGCGCCACCCACTGTCGTTACATTGATGTTATCGACGGTAACGTCTTGAGCAGGACCAAAGCTCAGTTCACTTGCAAGACCACCAGAGAACGCAACATCACCCGTCACTTTGCTCTCCGCAGCAAACATTTGTAGCTGACCATCTTCGTTAACTGACGCTTTAACCATATCGGTTTGACCGTTGATGTAAGTCGCCAACTCTTCAATATCATCGCCTGCTTTAGCAGAAATATTGATGGTTTGCTCTTCACCTTGTTTATCGGTCAAGGTTACCGTTAGGTCGTTAGAACCTTCTTGTACAGTCCAGTCTTTATCTTTACCTTCCGCTGCGTGATAAGCTTTACCACCCATACCGACGTTGTCTGAGCGCATATCGCTAAGTGATAGCATAACCGCTTCACCGTTATCAGCACCGATTTGGAACGATTTAGTACCGAATGTACCGTTAAGTAGCTTGTTACCACCGAATGATGTAGTTTCTGCAATACGGTTAAGTTCATCGTTTAGAGCGGTTACTTCTTCTTGAATTGCCACACGCTCTGATTTTGAGTTTGAACCGTTCGCTGATTGTAGCGATAGGTCACGCATACGTTGCAGAATATTGGTGGTTTCGTTCATCGCACCTTCAGCGGTTTGAGCGATTGAGATACCATCATTTGCGTTTCGTACTGCAACATCAAGACCGCGGCTTTGCACATTCAAGCGGTTCGAAATTTGTAGACCCGCTGCGTCATCTTTAGCGCTGTTAATTTTGAAGCCTGAAGATAGACGTTCCATTGAAGTTTGTTGTGCATTGTTAGCGCTGTTTAAGTAACGCTGTGCTGTCATTGCTGATACGTTTGTATTTACATTCACTGCCATGGTGATTTCTCCAATTGATTTTCCGATGTTTCCGGTTTCCGACGTCTCGGAAAACCAAGTAGTTCTCTCAAAGTTACTTTTTTTAACGGCGCCGGGTTTTAAACCTTTAGAATTTTTTTTCGAATTTCTTAAAAAAACTCGCTTTCGCCAATAAATAGTGATGAAGCATCAATAAAACACAAAAAATCACTTTTTTTTGCTAAAGTCCAGCGAAGCAACGCCGATAACGATTTTCTGTGCTCTAGCCAAGTAAAGTCAGTGCCAAGTTTGGCTGCTGTTTCGCTTGAGCAAGAATAGAGGTGCTCACCTGTTGCAGAATCTGTTGCTTGATCATCTGCGTGGTTTCTTTGGCGTAATCGGTATCTTTTATTCGTCCCTTGGACGCCGCAAGATTCTCGTTTACATTTGATAAGTTATTGATGGCGTGGCTAAAGCGATTTTGCATCGCCCCTAAATCCGCCCGGTGGCTATCGACAAATTGCAGTGCAGTATCAATAACCGACACCGCACGCTGAGCACCGCCAACATCGGTAATATTGAGGTCATCGACCGCTTCGTAGCCCGCGAGATTCATTTGCAGCTGACTGGCTAATCCACCTGAAAACGATAATGTTCCCGAGGTCTCTTTACCTGCCATAAAGATTTGCAATTGACCATCATCATTAACCGATGCTGAGACTTTATCGGTTTGACCGTTAATATACGTAGCCAACTCTTCGATATCATCGCCGGCTTTTGCTTGGATTTGGATGGTTTGTTGCTGCCCCGTCGCATCGGTATAACTGATATTGAGGTTATTTTGTCCCTGACCAACTTGCCAAGAGGCATCAGCTTTACCAGCCGCTACATAACTAAAGCCGCCCATATCTAAGGTATCGGAACGCAGGTTCGCCAACGACAGTTGCACCGCTTCACCAGAACTTGCCCCGATCTGAAATGAGGCACTGCCAAACGAACCATTGAGCAGTTTTCGCCCACCAAAAGAGGTCGTTTCGGCAATTCTGTTCAATTCATCGTTCAAAGCGCCCATTTCTTCCTGCAATGCTTGGCGTTCAGCTGCGCTGTTTGACCCGTTAGCGGATTGCAGAGACAAATCACGCATGCGCTGCAAAATGTGGGTACTTTCTTGCATCGCACCTTCAGCGGTCTGCATGATGGATATACCATCATTGGCATTACGCACTGCTACGTCCAAACCACGCATTTGCGATTCAAGCCGGTTTGATATTTGTAGCCCCGCGGCATCGTCTTTTGCACTATTAATCCGGCTCCCTGAAGACAACCGCTCCAGAGATTGATTCAACAATTCTGTCGCCTTGCCAAGATGGCGTTGGGCAGTCATTGCTGGCACATTGGTATTAACAGTGATCGACATCTTGCCGTCGCTCCAAATTAAACGAATGCATTTATATCGGTACCAGAACCAAATTCTTTAGGCCAAATTCAACGTGAACACATTCTTTGATCAATACGCACCTACAAAAAAGCCGAGCATTTCGCTCGGCTCTGAAGAGAGAGGCTCAAACCGTTAGGCTTTGAGTGTTAGTTCACTGAGCATGGTAGCCGATGGCGCAAAGAAATACGCGCCCGTCTGCGCTTGCGTGAAGCGTAGAAGTTGATCGGTTTTGCCATCGGTCACGCCGTACATGCTGTCTAACATGACAGAGAAGTTGTGTAGCGTGTTGCAATAAGCAATAAACAGCAGGCCATGTTCACCACTTACCGAACCATAAGGCAGACTGTGGCGCACAATTTTCAGCCCTTTGCCCTCTTCTTTAATATCGACTCGGCCGACATGTGACGCCGCCGGGACATTATCTAGCTCGACAGAATCAGGCTTAGTCCGACCAATCACCTTCTCTTGGGCAGAAACGTTTAATCGGTTCCACGCAGGTAAATTATGAACAAAACGCTGAACCATCACATAACTGCCGCCAGCAAATTCGCCTTCAGGTACAATGGCGACTTCTTGACGCGCCTCCGCTTTGGGGTTCTCGGTCCCATCTACAAAATCGGTCATGTCACGGGCATCCAAATAACGGAAGCCATAAGTTTCATCGACAATTGTCACCTCTTCCGCCACCACTTCCATAAACTTACGTAACACATAAAACAGCAAGTCATGACGAATGGAATGACAATGAATCAGTATATCGACGTCTGTACTTGGTGTGCTGGCTTGCCCTTCCCCCAATGGCGTAAAGGCCACTAATTCAGGTGGCGTCGCTGTTTCCAGCTGCTGCCAGAATCCATGACTGAACGCCACCGATAACGTGAGTTGCGCTCCTGGTTGCTGATTGTTTGTGGTATCAACCAGCGTGGGTAATGCTTGGAGCTCTGCAAGCACTTTGGCTGCGTTTTGTTTAACTTTTAATAATGTGTACAGTGCAAACGGGCCTGCTTCAGGCAAAATTGCACTTTGAGGTTGAGACATGGTGGTGCCCTCATTCGGTTCTTATTATATGACTGCCCAGTGTAGAGGCTTTTTAGTATTTGGTTTTGATGACGATCAGCACTCGGTTCAATTCAGACACAACCGACACACATCTCGCCACAAGGTGCGTTGTTCTATGCAAACTTAGGTGTACGCAAACTATCAGCAACGGTGCGACTGCGATATACATACATCGCGAACCAAGACAAAATCACCAGCGTTAATGCGTTTGACCAATGAAACGCGCCATGAGTCAATACGACTTGGTAGCTAGTTTGTATCCATTGTGCCGCAATCGAAAACAAGGTAATGGTGCGGCCCATTGCGACAAAACGGTTGAGCTTCAACCGATCAGGTTTTCGTAAGTTAATCAGCCACATCAGAATAAGGCTCGGTAACCCTAATGCCAGGCCGAAATATAAAAACCGATGGTCGGCATAAACCACCGCCAGAATATCACTTCCGCTTTGGCGGCTTGCGCCTGCAACCACAAACACTACCCATGCTTTGGCTAAAAATAACCAGCCTAACCATAACCAAATCGGGGCTTTAAGAAAGCCATGATGATCGTATTGTTCTAACCCGTACCGCACTGTGTTTTCTATTTTTGGATAAAAACCTAAAACTACCCAATTGAACATAAAAACACTAGGACAAATTGAGATAAAACGGACTCTTCACCCATGTTAGAGTCAATCATAGAAGCGCTGCAAAAAAACACGGTGCAGAGGTTTCCCTATGCACCGTGACCGATACTCTGTTCTTATAAAAACTCTATGCCAACGAGTTATTCACCATTATCAACTGCTTTTTGGCCCACAAACCTAGCTTTAGCTTACAGCCCAAATTGTGAGGAGATTTGCTCAACCCAATGCGCAACGCGTTCTTCACTGAGGCTACTTTGGTTGTCTTTATCAATGACCAAACCGACAAACTTGTCTTCATCGACCGCGCCAGACTCATTAAACTCATAACCATCGGTAGGCCAACTACCAATCACGTTCGCGCCAGCTTCAATGACATAGTCATACAACTCGCCAAGCCCATCCACAAATTCGTCGGGATAAGAGACCTGATCGCCCAGTCCAAACAAAGCCACGGTTTTGCCTTCCAAATCGAGTTCAGGATTCGCTTCGACAAACTCCGCCCAGCTTTCCATTTCACAGTCCGCTTCGATACCGGGTAACAAACCAGATCCAAGAGTAGGTGTACCAAGAATCAACTTATCGTATTCATCAAATGCTGATGCTTCAATACGATTCACATTCAGTGGCTTAGCCGCCACATCACCTAATTTTTGCTGAATCATTTTGGCAACTTTGCGTGTACTTCCGGTATCAGTACCAAAAAATATTCCTATTTGAGCCATATCTCACTCCTTGATGTTGCGACAAACTGTCTATAAATCCTGACAATACAGGGCTACTCAAACTAAAATGCAAAAGACAAACCAACTACAAGCCATTGAAAATAAATGAATAAATAGCAATGAATTACGACAATAATGACAACGCTCATGGCATATTGTCGTAAAGCTTACAAATCGTCGTCGTCCTCATCGTCATCGTCTTCTTTCCAAGTAATCGCGCGATAGATTTCTACGCGATCGCCCTCTTTCAGCGGGGTATCTAATCGACATACTTTGCCAAACACGCCAACTTTTTGATTTTCTAAATCGATGTCTGGGAATAGACGAATGATGTTGGATTGAGTGATCGCAGAAAGCACAGTTGCGCTATCGTCAGTCATCACATCCATCCACACTTGTTCTTTGGGCAGCGCATAAACCACACTAACTTTCATGAGCGCCTCCACGAATCTGTGCCTGTTGTTTTATTTGTTCGCGAGCTTTTAGCCACAAGCTTCCTTTTTGCTTGAGCATCAACATCGCCCCAAGTACTAAAAACCCTCCGGGCGGTAAAATGGCAATCAATAAACCTCGATAATCCTCTATCACGGTAATTTCGAGAAAATGAAACGCATCACCTAGTAACAAACTGGCGTTGTCGAAGAGTTTCCCAGTACCAATAATTTCTCGAACTCCACCGAGTACCACCAGAACCCAAGTAAAACCAACCCCCATAGAGAAGCCATCGATCACCGCAGGAATCGGCGAGGTTTTCGATGCAAATGACTCGACGCGGCCAAGAATGGCGCAGTTGGTCACGATCAGCGGAATAAATAATCCCAGAACCTTATGCAATGGATGCAAATACGCATTGAGCATCAAGTCTGTCATGGTGACGAGGCTGGCGATGATCAGCACATTGACCGGAATACGAATCGCTCGGCTAATGTAAGATTTGCTCAATGATGAAAGTAAGTTGGACACCACCATCACCGCGGTGGTCGCAAGACCGAGGCCAAGCCCGTTGGTGGCTCCATTGGTCACCGCAAGCAGCGGACATAACGCCAAACATTGGCTAAGCACAATGTTGTTATCCCACAGGCCGCGGCGAATCAGATCAAACGTTGAATCTTGCTGCGCCATGATTACTCCCTCCCTGTCTCGGTTTGTGGTGCACGTTTTTTCAAATAGACTTGTTGCGCCTGAAGCGCGGCATGAATCCCTTTCACTACCGCTCGTGGAGTAATGGTGGCACCACTGAATTGCGCAAACTCGCCGCCATCTTTTTGCACCGCCCAAATCGGCGTGTTTTCAAGCGAGTGAGCGTGAAAACTGGTGATCCAATCGGTTTTGATCTTTTCAATTTTGTCGCCAAGTCCAGGAGTTTCACTGTGACTCAGCACTCTTACTTGCTCAATGACACCGTCACTGCTAACGCCCAACATAAATTTAATTTCGCCGCTGTAACCTTCAACTTGCGAGGTAATCACTTGATAAGCGATATTGCCCTGCTCGTCGTTTACCGTAAGAAATTGGTACTCCTCTCCGTCGACCTCTATCGACTCGGCATGATCAAACAAATCAGCACTGACGTGCACATTTGGCAACACTTCGGCAACCGCCGCTTTTTGTTCGTTGAGGTTAACCAAATCGATGATTGGTGCGGTATAGTGCGCCGCAAAAATCAGCAGCAGCGTCACCGCCCCAAACAGCCCACCCAAAAACAAGCTTTGGTAAGGTAATTGGTCACGGTTGTCTTTTAACGTCTCGAACCACTGCATGCTATTTCTCCTTACCTAAGGCTTGTGCCTGTTTGCGCCCGAACAGTACTGGCTGAATGTAGTAATCAATCAATGGACTCACCGCATTCATGATCAGAATTGCAAACGCGACACCTTCGGGATAACTGCCAACACTGCGAATTAGCCACACCAGACAACCACAACCTAAGCCATAGATGGCTTGCCCTTTGTTGCTTGTCGGTGAGGTCACCAAATCGGTCGCAATAAAAAACGCACACAGCATCGCCCCACCGCTAAATACATGAGTGTAAGGGGCAAGAAAACTTTGTGGATCAATAAGGTAAGCAATGGATGCAGGAATGAGAATCCCCAGCATAAAAGTGACTGGGATAGTCCAGGTAATGATCCCACGATAGAGTAGATAACAGCCGCCAAACAGCAATAGAATGGCATTCGTTTCTCCCATACTCCCGGCTTGATGTCCGGTTAACAGATCCACGGTTGGTGCGCTGTCTAGCGTTTTACTTAGAACTGTCGCCGCGCTAACACCATCAAACTGCATCCATTGATGCACACTCTCGACATCCACAATCGGCGCAATCCACTGCGTCATCTCAACAGGAAAGCAAATAAGCAGAAAGACTCGAGCAAGCATCGCTGGGTTAAACAGGTTTTGGCCTAAACCCCCATAGGCTTGTTTACCAACCACAATCGCAAACGCAGCGCCGATAATCGACAATGACACCGGAAATTGGGGCGGTAAACTCATGGCTAAAATCAAACCCGTTAAAATCGCCGATCCATCCAAACAGTGACTTAATTTACGCTTTTGCAGCAATAGGCAGGCAAGTTCACAGCCAACACACGCCAGCACACACGTCAGTACCACAACAAATGCAGACGGCCCAAACCGCACGCCGCCAAAAATGGTCGCGGGCAACAGTGCCAACACCACTTGGTACATAATGCGTGTCGACGAGTTTTCGGTATGGGCATAAGGCCCGGCAGCAGGTTTAAAGTTAATCATACATCACCTTCCTTGGCCGTTTCGGCCTTACGCGCACTGCGGCGACTACCGCGCGCTTTGCCCTTGGCTTTTGCTTTCGCTTCTTTAGCCGCTTGTTTAGCGCGAGCTTCCTCTTCTAAGCGTGCGGTTTTCGCCGTTGCCAACTGTTTAGCTCGTTCGGCGCGTTGCACCGCAGATGAGCGTTGATTTAGAACACCTTTCGCATGCTGAAAATACTGAACAAGCGGCAAATGAGATGGGCAAATATAGCTGCATGCGCCGCACGACAAGCAGTGCTTAACACCAAGTTCTTCGGCTTTTTCAAATTCCGAAGCACGAGTATTAGCGGCGATCATAAAGGGCATTAGCCCCATGGGGCAGGCTCGCACACACTGACCACAGCGAATACACTCTTTAGAATCGCAATCGCCAATTTCTTCCGAGGTCAAAGCCAAAATCCCGCCAACCGTTTTACCCACCGGAATATCGAGATCGGTCACCACTTGGCCCATCATCGGGCCACCGAAAATTAGCCGTTCACAATCCATGGTTAAACCACCGCAAAACGCGATAACATCACGCACACGCGTCCCAAGTGGTACTTCCACATTACATGGCTGGCTGATGCCTTTGCCTGATACCGTGATCAAACGTGAGACCAGAGGTCGTCCGTAACGTAAAGCTTGATATATGGCATGCGCCGTCGCCACGTTATTAACCAAAATGCCGATATCACTGGCCAGCCCACCCAGTGGGACTTGCTCTCCGGTCAGTGCTTTAATCAAATGGCGCTCAGATCCCATCGGATAGAGAGAGGGAACAGAATGCACTTCAATCTCTGGATCTTCAGACGCCGCATTCGTCATAGTTTCTAGACTCAGCGGCTTATTGTCTTCAATGCCAACCAATGCGCGTTTGGCGCCAGTGGCGATCATCAATAAACGAATACCAGCAATAATTTGTGCGCTTTGCTCCTGCATGAGCCGGTCGTCACACGTTAAATAGGGTTCACACTCACCGCCATTAATTACCAACGTTTCGACCTGACTTTGACGTGCAAACTTGGCTTTCATTCCGGTAGGAAACCCCGCCCCACCAAGCCCAACAATTCCAGCTTCGAGGATTGCGTTAATCACCTCATCGGCGGTGAGTGAGGCAATAGAGCGAGAGTGATAGTCACGGCTCCAACTCAAATCATTACTGGTGGCAACGACAATGGTTGGGCTTTTGAGCTTACCCGGATGAGCGGTAATGTGGGAGGTAATGTCCACTACCTGTCCATTGGCTGAACTATGAAGCGGTGCCAACATCGGGCTGGTGCCTTCGGCAATCTTTTGGCCTTTGGTCACGACATCGCCCACCGCCACCAATGGCTTGAGCATCGCACCATTTGGGAGTTGTAATGAAAAATACAGCTTCTCTGGCATCAATACGCTGCGTTGACTTGAACGTCTCGCGGTTAGCGATTTATAAGAACGAGGATGAACGCCGCCACGGAAAGGGCGAAAAAACGTCGTTTTGGGATCCACAGACATCATAATAATTACCCTCTCGCTTCAATTGGTTTTGGCCAGAACCAGCGGTTCGCGACCATCTGAGGTGAATACATTTCAATGCAACCTTGAGGACACGTGTCAGCGCACAATTTGCATCCTGTGCACACATCACTCACCACGGTATGAACTTGCTTGGTAGCACCCACAATCGCGTCGTAAGGACACGCTTTAAAACAGCGTGTGCACCCAGTGCAGTGGCTTTCATCGACTTTGGCTAACCAGATGATGTCTTGATCATCGCTGCTCATGGAGATGCCCAATACCTTCGCGGCGGCACTGCGAAATGCGCCACTTGCTGGTGGGCAGCCGTCGACGCCCATCTCTCCATTCACCATCGCTTCCGCCGCTTGACGACAACCGGCTTTACCGCATTGTCCGCATTGACCTCCGGGCAACAGCGCTTCAATTTCATCTACTAACGGATCGCCCTCGACGGCAAAGCGTCTTGATGCGACACCAAGCCCTAAACCAATCAGCGAGCCAAGTACTACAAAAATAATAAAAATCATTGTGTTATCTCCTCTAGCTGAGTGGCTTTATGCCATCCCCGCAAACCCCATAAACGCCATCGACAACAAGCCAGCGGTAATAAACGCAATCGGGTTTCCTTGAAGCGCCGCCGGAACTCGGCTCAATTTGAGTTGATTACGCAAACCCGCAAACACGACGATCACCACAGTGAAACCAATCGAAGACCCAAGGGCGAACATGATGGTACGAAAAAAGCCGTAATCTTCTTGCACCACGAGTAACGCCACTCCCAGCACCGCACAGTTGGTCGTGATCAATGGAAGAAACACCCCCAAGGCCTGATACAGCGCTGGGCTATTTTTCTGAATGTAGAGTTCGGTGACTTGAACCACCGAAGCGATGACGACGATGAAGGACACAATACGCAGTACTTGAAGATCTAACGGACGCAGCACCCAGTGCTCAAAAAGCCAAGAGGCGATGGCAGCGATGGTGATCACGAACATGGTCGCAAACCCCATTCCGAGGGCACTAGAGAGATTCTTCGAGACTCCCATGAACGGACATAACCCTAAAAACTTAGCCAACACCACGTTATTCACAAACGCAGCACTGACCAACAGAACCCAATCATCCATAATCTTTTACTCCATGCTTCCACATCAATTCAAAACAGGTGTTGACCACCTTTTGTGTATTGATAGGCGATGGTGCATGAAGAGTGCCAATGCCCCAAAATGCATCACGTATAAAGACATTAAGCGCAATTCGATGGTTTTTAGAGCCTATTTCACCGCAGTTGGACGCGACAAATTGTCACAAAGGTGACAATTTGCGCTGTGATCGCCATTCAGAATTGCGTTGGATCAAGAGACCCTTGAATAATCCCATATATAAAACAAGGTTTTATGCACATGGGAACGAATTCTGCTTAGTGATTAACCAGCGGATTAAGTTTGTAAATGAAAACAGGGAGTTCTCATGGAAAATTCAGCATTTCAACGGCTCGCAACCGAGATACACCCGGCACTACTCAACGACATCATTGAAGAAATGCCTTCGGCCTTGCTGGTAACCGACAAACAAGGCTGTATTCGCGCCTTGAATCAGAACTTCACACGCCTGACTGGCTACAGTGAATCCGAGCTACTTGGGAAAAATTGCTCCATTCTGTCCTACAAACGTACCCCTCCAGAAATCTATCAAAACCTGTGGGAAACGATTAAGAGCGGTAAAAAGTGGCGCGGTAACTTAATCAATAGAAAGAAAAATGGTGACATCTATATCGCTGATCTCTCGGTGTTTCCTATCTCTAACAGCGAGCATTTAGGCTTTTATGCTATCCATGAAGATGTCACCGAGCAGTTCACGGACAATCAACAATTATCCAATCAGAACTCGATTTTTGAAACCATCCTCAATGCGGCGCCCATGTCGTTTTTGATGCTCAATGACAAACTGGATGTGGTATTTTCAAACAGTGGCCTAAAGCAACAAATTGGCGAAGGTAGCCTTTATCAATCGCTTATGGCACAACTCACTGAGAGCATCAGCGAAACCTTAATCCACAGCATTCCCAAACGCATGCATCGTGGTAGGCTTAACGCTTCCGAGCGAATGGAAAAAACCGTGAAGGTCGTAAACGGCGTGCCGATTCCACAATCTGCGCCAGCCTTTAGTTTTCAACGCTCACGCTTTGAAGTCGAATGTCGAGATAAAGGGGAATATCGCTGGTTTGAGTGTGCGGTAGAACCGATCACGCTATCCCACGGCGAAACTGAACACTTTTTTTCCGACCATGGTTCGGCACATGCAATTGTTGTTATTAACGACCGCACCAAAGAAAAACGCTTTATTGAAGAGCGGCGGATTAGCACCATTCAACTCCTCACGGCGGAAAGTAAGCACGTCCACAGCATGCAAGAAGTTTTGATGGCAACCATCCATCAATTGCAAGTGCCCCTTAACGTGATTGATTCAGCTGTCGGTATTTTGCGTAACCGTAATCACGCATGTACCGGGCTTGATATGATGGGCGATGCCATCGCTCAAGGATTTGATGCCCTGCAGTATATTCAACACGCCATTCCTGAGCGCGCAAATGAACCCTATCAAACCACCAATATTAACCAAGTGGTACGTGACGCCTGCTCGATTTCAACCGATCGCATGCTTAAAACCTATATTGGTTGTGATTTAAATTTACAGCCTAACGTTAACTCACTGAATGCCATCCCTTCGCGACTGCTACTGGCGATTAACCAACTGATTGATAACGCGATTGATGAGATAGCGAAGGCGAATCCTAATGAACGTGCCATTCGCCTATCTACCGATTCAACCACCGATGAAGTCACCATCGTGATTGAAGACAGCGGGCGTGGCATTCCCGAAGAAGACAAAAACAAAATCTTTGAACCGTTTTACAGCACCAAATCCGCCACGCACAGCGGCTGCCGCGGCGTGGGCATGTCCATTGTTCAGCAGGTGGTCAATGATCACCATGGCGTTATAGCCATCAGTGACAGTGAGTTACTCGGCGGTGCCAAAATCACTCTAACTTTACCGATGATCAGTGAGGTGAAGTAATGTACAGTTCGACGGACACCAAACTCAAGGAAGGCAACCTTCTTGCCACTTTGTACAAAATAAGCACCCACTTAAATCAAAGTTTGGATTATCGCCATACGTTTCCTGCGGCGCTCAAAATCCTTCACGAAGAGTGCCACCTGCATGGTGGAGTGCTAACCATAAAAGATCCTGTGCGAGACATCATGCTGGTTGAATCCTTTCATGCACCCGGCGTTGAAGAGAGGAAACGAAAAGGCATCTCCTACAAGCAAGGCGAAGGCATTATCGGCGCCGTGTTTGAACAAGGTGATGCCATTGTTCTCATGAATCTCGGCAGTGACGCTCGCTTCACTGACAAGCTGGAAATTTACGACTACGACAAACCCTTTATCTGCGTGCCTTTAAAAAGCGTCGATAAGAAAGTCATTGGCGCCTTATGTGCGCAACCGGAAACACACTCTGAAAGCCAAGTTCGTTCCCTGCACCATTTTTTAGAGATGATTGCCAATCTGATTACCGTCAATATTCAACTGGCGTACAACATTCAATCTGAGAAGAAAAAGCTGGTCAACGAACGAGATGGTTTGCGGCGTAAAGTCCGTAAAGATTATGGCTTCCAATGTCTGGTTGGTCATACCAAAGCAATGCGAGAAATTTTCGATCAAATTCGATTAGTCTCTCGCTGGGATTCAACCATTTTAATCCGCGGCGAATCGGGCACAGGTAAAGAAGTGATCGCTAACGCGATTCACTACAACTCACCACGCGCCAATCGTCCTTTTATCAAATTAAACTGCGCCGCTCTGCCGGATAATTTGTTGGAATCGGAATTATTTGGTCATGAAAAAGGCGCCTTTACTGGCGCAGTCAGCCAACGTAAAGGACGGTTTGAACTCGCCAATGGTGGCACCATTTTTCTCGATGAAATCGGAGAAACCAGCCCGGCGTTTCAAGCCAAATTATTAAGGGTATTACAGGAAAAAACCTTTGACCGCGTGGGTGGTAGCGAGCCGATCATGGTCGATGTTCGAATCATCGCAGCCACGAACCGCTCACTAGAAAACGAAGTGATTGCCGGTAATTTTCGTGAAGATATTTATTATCGATTAAACGTAATGCCAATTGTGGTTCCGCCGCTTCGTGAGCGGATGGAGGATGTGCCAGAGCTGATTCAGTTTATGTTGGAGAAACTCTCAGGGGTGCAAAGCCGAACTCTGGAACTCAAAGACAGCGCACTCAATAAAATCATGAATTACGCATGGCCAGGCAATGTACGCGAACTGGAAAACACCATTGAACGAGCCGCAATTTTGAGCGCTGATGGCGTGATAGATGATCAGCTCATTCAACTCTCTAGCGTGCCTAAATTTGGCGGCGGCGCTCCTATGACCGAGCAACCACAGCCCCATTACATGTCACCGCCCCCCATTGCTCCAAATCCGCTGCTACGCAGCAACGGCTACGGCGGTAAAAACCTTGAAGATGACCAAGATGAACGCGCTCGCGTCATAGAGGCGTTGGAGCAAAGTGGCTGGGTTAAAGCCAAAGCTGCTAGGCTACTCAATATGACACCAAGACAAATTGCCTATCGCATTCAAACCATGAATATTGAGGTCAAGCAGCTCTAATACTTTTCATCAACCAACGCGGACGAGAATCAGCGCATTTTCGTCCGCTTTTTTATGGCTTGTCGATTTTATCCTTCACCGACAATCAAACAGGCCACTTTTGTCAGTGATGCATCACGCTTTGTCCACTTTACGACAACTCCGTTCGATTGGTACCAATAACACACGGGTTTAAATTACTAATATTTTGTTTTTATTGATTATTTATTAAAAACCCTCGAGGCACAGCGCTTGCAGTAGCCCCTCTATGGAGTGATGTAACTTGGTAAGGAAGCCCTATGAACATAGAAACCACTCAACCAAATAACAAAATCAAACATTTTATTGGTCGAGATACTCAGAAACGCATTGAAGATCATCCCTGCTATTCAAAGAATGCCTCACAATTTGCTCGTATTCACCTACCCGTGGCGCCGGCGTGTAATATTCAGTGCAACTACTGCAACCGTAAGTTCGATTGCAGTAACGAGTCCCGTCCTGGTGTGGTCTCCAACCTTCTGGAACCCATCGCAGGTCTTGCACGTTTTCATAGCATTAAGCAAAGAATGCCCAATTTAACCGTTGTTGGAATTGCCGGTCCCGGAGATGCTCTGGCAAATCCCCAACAAACCTTTGCCACATTACGCTTAATTCAAAAGGCCGACCCTAGTATCAAGCTGTGTATCTCCACCAACGGTTTGATGCTTGCCGACTACGTCGACGCACTAAAAGAGATTGGCGTGGACCACCTCACCATCACCATTAATGCTGTCGACCCGCATATTGGCGCACGTATTTATCCGTGGATTTATTACAACCACCAGCGCCACTACGGTTTTGAAGCCGCGCTTATTTTGCTTAAGCGCCAACTGCTGGGCTTAAAACTCGCGTGTGAAGCTGGGTTATTGGTCAAGGTCAACACGGTACTTATTCCGGGTATCAATGACCACCACATCTCGGCGCTGTCCGAAGAGCTGAAAAAACACGGCGCGTTTTTGCATAACATCATGCCGCTGATTTCTGAACCTGAGCACGGCACTTTTTATGGTTTAAACCACGTGAAAGGGCCCAATGAAGAGCAAATCGCCTCAGCACGATCAGCATCCTCCCTGACAATGCCGCAGATGAGCCATTGCCAACAATGCCGTGCTGATGCCGTAGGGACATTAACCGAATCAGGCAGCGGCGGCTGCAGTTCAAAATCCACAGAGAATAACAATCTTTATCGGGTTGCTGTCGCCACTAAAGGTAGCCAAGTGATTGATACCCATTTTGGTCACGCCACAGGGTTTGATATCTATGATATTGAAGGTAATGACATCCGTTTTGTTGAACATCGTCAAGCCAAGCAGTATTGCCACGGTGAAAGTGAATGCCGTGATGATGAAGAAAGCACAACGCTGTTTGAAGGGCTGAGTGACTGTGCAGAATTACTGTGTGTGCGCATTGGTATTACCCCTTGGAAATCGCTCGAAGAACATGGCGTTAAACCCAATGTCGATTTGGCGTATATGCACGTCGAACAAGCGCTTGGCATCATTGCCGATGAACAAATGAATCAAGCCAGTGACCCCACTCATCAGCAAGCAGGATAAGCAAGGAGCAAAAATATGGATATGACCATCACCGATTTATGTACGGGTTGCCACGCTTGCCACAGTGTCTGCCCTAACAAAGCCATTTATAAGCGAGTCGATGAGGAAGAAGGGCCATTATTCGCGATTCACCGCAAACGCTGTAATGGTTGTGTTGGGCTGTATGACGATAAGCAATGTGCCAGCATTTGCCCCGTTGAAGAAGCCATATTGTTTCAAGGAAAGCCACTGAATCCTAAAGGCAGCTTAGCGCCCATCGCCTCACTGAGGCCTTTTTTTGATTCACTTCGCGCCCAGCATGCCATGGGGAAATAAAGTCATCTTACCCCGCGGCTCAACAACCAAGCTTCAAGGAGGAAGTATGGGAACTCAACTTTGCTCTGTCACTGAAATCAGTGATTATCGCTATCGTGAACAAAAAATCTGGAAAGCGCTGATTGGCGGCTTTATCACCGGACGCAGCGCGCTACCTCCGGCGATGGGGCTTGACCACGCGGTATTCAACACCTTAAAAAATCAAATGCTCGATGTGGGTATTTTTGAAGTGAGCGAGCAGCAAAAAGCGCTGCACCAACAAACTCAGCAGTTATTTGCTGATCTCATCGAAGCTCGGAGCGCGGAGCGTGATGATTTGTACTACCTACTGATCGAACATGCTGATACCGATTTACGATGGTATAAGGAAGTGGCTTGGGTGCTGGCTAATGCCAGTATGAGTTCTTATCACTTATGGCAAAGCTTAGGGTTGAATGAACGCCCTACTCTCGGCAAATTGATTGCTTTCTATTTTCCCATCCTGCACGCTGGTAACGTCAACAATATGCGCTGGAAACGCTATTTCTATAAACAGTTGTGTGAACGAGGGGGGGATTATTTATGTAAGGCTCCCAACTGCAGTCAATGCAGCAGTTTTAAGGAATGTTTTGTGTAGTCTTATCTTGATGAACACAAAAAGTAATGCCTTCCTCGATGAGGTTCATGGCGAAACCATGAATCTCATACAAACCAAAGCCTCTGGCGTCAATAAGAGACTTGGCACAACATTTCCACTAACCCTCAGCAAACTTGAATAACGCCTCACCCGTTAAGCGGTAAGTTCGCCACTCCGATTGCTCTTTGGCGCCAATATACTGGTAGAAATCAATTGCAGGCTGATTCCAATCCAAAACCGACCACTCGAAACGCCCACAATGTTGCTCAACAGCGAGCTTAGCGAGAAACTGCATGAGGCTTTTGCCCGCCCCCACTCCACGATGGGCAGGAGTAACATAAAGGTCTTCCAAATAGAGACCATTTTTCCCAAGCCAGGTAGAATAGTTGAAAAAGTACACCGCGTAGCCAATCGCTTGCCCATGGTGTTCGCAAATCAAAGCCTTCGCCGTGGCTTGCTCAGTAAACAGACTATCAATAATATCTTGTTGTGATGCTTCGACACATTCTAATGCTTGTTCATATTCCGCCAATTCTTTGATAAACCCGAAGATGGTTCCAGCGTCATCAGCCGTTGCTGGTCTGATATTCATCGTTAACTTCCCTTGTGTTTTCATGTTGATTCGCAGTATATAAGGAGTAGCGACATGATTTAAGTGCATTATTTGCACGTGATAACTGCACAAGGTTCATAATGAAAATTGAGAATCTCGACCTGAATTTGCTCAAAGTTTTTTACTACGTTTACACCACTCGCTCAGTAAATAGGGCTGCGCAACAGCTTAACATCAGCCAGTCGGCATGCAGCCACAGTTTAGCGCGTCTCCGTGAACGTCTTGATGATGAGTTATTTATTCGCGTGAACCAGAATATGGTAGCGACACAGAATGCAGAGCGTTTGGCTCAATCCGTACTTCCTGCGATGAGCCTGCTTCAAGACGGGTTACAAACTTCCGTCAGCTTTAATCCAGATGTTGGTGAGCATCAATTCGTCATTTGCGCTACCGACTTCATCACCTGGGTGGTGATGCCAACATTGACGACGTATTTAGCGAATCACTACCCCAATATTAAGATTCGCGTGATTCAAGGAGAGCACAGAATTCCGTCACAACAACTTGAGTCTGGCGAGATTGACCTTGCACTAGGGTTTGACCATGACATTGAACAATCCAATTCAATAGATAACGCGGTGTATTATCGTGGGCCTTACTGCATTGCAATGGATGAGAATCACCCTATTTTGCGCAATCAACAAACATTAGATCTTGACCACTACCTCAGCTATTCACATGTTTTGGTGACACCTTGGAATGAATCGCAAGGAATTGTTGATCGCACGCTTGCCAAACTCAATAAAAAACGCCGAGTGGCCATTGCTCTACCCAGCGTTCTTAGTGCTCCATACCTATTGAAAGGGACCGAATATTTTCTAGCCTTACCGCTTATCTATGCGCAAAGCTTAGGCGATAAATGCGCATTACGTTATCTTTCGCCGCCGATGCCGATTCCGGACTTTCAAATCAAGTTGTACTGGCACAAACTCAAAGCGACCGAACCCAAGCTCAATTGGCTCATTCAGTTATTATTAAGCTTCCACACACCAGATAGTCAGCCTGAAAAATAGCCGATGGTCACCCCAGCTTTTCGACTCGATTCCGCCCCGATTTTTTGGCCTGATATAGCGCCTGATCGGCATCGGCTAATAGCTCTTCAAACGAGGAGTGATTGTCTAAGGTTGCCGCACCAATACTGACTGAAAGATGTAACTGATGGCCTTCAATTTCAAGTTGCGATTCGCTGACCATAACGCGCAGCTCTTCCGCCAGCTTTAGACTCTGCTCAAGCCCAGTGTGTGGCAAGGCAATCGCAAACTCTTCCCCTCCAACACGACCGATGAGATCCGAATGGCGAACATACTTTTGGCAAGTCTCACAGAAATGGCGAAGTGCCGCGTCACCAATAGGATGCCCATACCGATCGTTAATCTTTTTGAAGTGGTCTAAATCAAGAACTAATACGGTAAGCGGTTTCTTCTGAACCACACTCACCAACAGTGACTTATTACCAAACTCAAGAAAATAACGGCGATTGGCGACGCCAGTGAGAGAATCGGTCATCGCTGCCGAATATAGCTCGGTTTGATATTCGACAATGTCGTGTAAATCTTTATTAAGCAACACGCGAGCGAGGACAATCGTGATGATTAAGAAGACACCCAGAATAGCTAAAATGGCTGGAACAAGCTGATTCGTCATACGCTCAATCGACCAATAAAGATTGGCGGTTGGCAAACTCTGGCCGATCCCCTCCAGTTCATAATAGGCATCGTAACTATCTGATCTAACGAGCGATAACGTAGGCAACTTGAACTGTTTGGTTAATTTAGATAGATACTCAGCATCGATTTGCTTAGCTAAGACTAAATGCGTGCCATCGACAAAAGCTCCGGTTTTCTCGTGGCGAAAGGGCTCTACGCTAACCAAATAAGTAGAACCATCAAATAGGGAAAAAAACGCTTTATTCATCAGCGATTGATTACGACTATTAAGCAGTTCGACTTTATCTTTTATCGCAGAAGAGAATAGCGGCTGAATACTCGCCGAATCATAACCTTGTTCGCTCGCTTGTTGACCTAGCAATTCGACCCTGTTGTCAGGGTGTATCAAGGTGATAAAACTCAGTTCGTATGCAGGAACCAAATATTTTTGATAGGTATCGTATCGCCATTCTGGTGAAGGGTTTTTAACTGTTTTTTCATAACCGCGATCCCAATAGGAATACTCAATATTGAGTTTCAATAACGCACTTTTTTCATAATTAAAAGCAATGGATACGCGATCATGGGTGTCATCAATCGTACGTCCATCAAGGACAGATAAAAATGAGATCACTAAGATTGCCACGATCATCATCATCGTGACAATCAGCCAGGTAATAGCAGAAATCACTGAGTTTGCAGAGAAGTACTTTTGCTTGAGCACGCCCATTTACCTTCATTTTTTACTCTTAAAAATCATAGACCAAGGTGTGAAAGAGAAGAACATTTACCTAACGAAATTCAACCACTTCTTTTTGACCGTGCTCACTGCGCCATAACATGCTCATCAAGGTAAAACATCAATAATCGTATAGCGTCCCATAGTTCTATGCGACCGCGCGTATTGTAATATGAAGTGCGCAGGATCAATACTGATAAAAAAATTAGTAACAATTAAAATATACTACTTTAAGTTGATATTTGGTTATGTTGTAGCATAAAAAAACCAAGCGCTTTAAAAACGCTTGGTTTCAATTCTAAACAAACAATAAGGATGACAAACCTTATTGGTACTTAATTACCACTCAACACACACTTTACCGAAGTGTTTGCCCGCTTGTTGATGTTCAAACGCCTGCGCTAATTGATCAAATGAGAAAGTGGTGTCAATGACTGGGCGGATATTAGTTTGTTCCAGCGCACGAATAAACTCTTGCTGGTCTTGACGGCTTGCTACAATCAATCCTTGAAGACGTGCTTGTTTCGCCATAAGAACCGAGGTTGGCACATCCCCTTGAACGCCCGTTAAAACACCAATCAATGCAATGTGACCACCCACTTTAACTGATTGAATGGATTGTGCCAGGGTACCTGGCCCTCCCACCTCAACCACATGGTCAACGCCCTGACCCGCCGTCAGCTCGATAACCTGCTGTGACCACTCCGGATGCGTTTTATAGTTAATGACTGCATCAGCGCCTAACGCTTTGACCTTAGCCAATTTATCCTCAGATGAGGATGTCGCAATCACGCGAGCCCCCATCGCCTTAGCTAATTGAATCGCTGCGATGGAGACGCCACCAGTACCCAATGTAAGAACGGTTTCCCCCGCTTTCAGTTGTCCGTCAACCACCAACGCTCGCCATGCAGTTAACGCCGCCGTTGTAATGGTTGCCGATTCGGCATGGCTCCAACCTTTTGGAGCGTGAGTAAACGCACTCACAGGGCGAACGACGTATTCAGCCGCCATGCCTTGAGCGCCATCACCTGGCGTATGCGCAAAGTGTCCAACACCAGCAAACGGTTTACCCGCTTCCCAGTTAGGAAAGAATGTCGACACGACATTATCACCCACGGCAAACTCAGTGACACCCTCACCGACGGCTTCGACCACACCTGCCCCATCAGACATCAAAATACGCTCGGCTTCTGTTGGCACCGTGCCGTTAGCCACCAGTAAATCATGGAAGTTGAGAGAGCTCGCTTTGATGGCAACTCGAATTTCGCCAGCACCTGGCGAGCCGGGGTCTGAAATCTTACTCAGTGTAATGTTATCTAAACCACCCGGTTGAGTTAGCGTTAATGCTTTCATAAAACCTTCCTTCTCTTGTCTTGATACACGTTATTTCACGCAACCAATATGGACTTGGTGAATTAACTCTAACGTAAGATAAAAGCCAGCTCAATGTATGACAGAATCTGCTCTAATCGTTGCCTATCGTGATGTAGCACACCACACATTCTTATAACGAAATCCTGTCAATTTCCTAATGAACGGAGAAGAAAACTCAAACACTATACCCATACAATAAAGAGGGCTATCACTTAGTAAAAAGCCCAAATTCGGTATGTGATGAGTATATGAGAATAGAATATTACGATGCGCTCAGTCGCTTCTTTCATTGGGTCATGGCGGCGGTGATCATCTATGCCACCATCGCCGGGTTTGGTATGCATTGGTTTGAAGACAACATTCCAGTTCACGCCTTTCTGTCGGAAGTCAATATGTCACTAGCGACCATAGGTGCGGCGTTGTTTGTCGCTCGCTTTGTGTGGAAATATTTTCGAATCGAACCGGTGCGTAGCTACGAACTGGCTAGACACCAAAGAAGCTTGGCGAAGATGACACATGCATTGATTTATTTTGCCATGTTTGTGGTGTTCTTTAGTGGTTTTTTAATGCTCGAAAAACCCTATCGCTTTTTCTGGCTATTTCAAATTCCCAATCTGATTACAGACACAGCAATTAATCATTTTTTCTTGATCATGCACCGCGCAGCCTGTATCGGATTAACCTTCATCGTATTGGCCCACATCGCCGCAGTGGTGATTCACCAACTGGGGCGCAAAAACGTCTTAGAAACCATGCTACCAAAACATGACATGATTTAAGGCCGTCAATATTGATACGCTATCGGCTCGGCAACATCGAATTCCCCCATTGATAGCGCATCCTTTTCTCACTCTATCAAATCTGGGTGATACCACCATTTATCCTCAATGGCTTTAAACTGCTTGGTAAGATTGGGCGTTTCAATGTAAATAGGTTGTCGCTGATTCAGATTCGCGCGCTCAAATGCATTACGGGAAAAAGGATGCGATTGCAGTAATGACATTAGACTGCCATCCTCTAATGCCCTATCCAATCCTTGTTCAATCGCCTGTTTCAGTTTGAGTCGATCTTTTCTCACATAGAAAAAACGCCCGAATGGATACACTAACGTTATCGCGTCATCCACTTGTAACGCACTGTCTTGTGACGTGAATTGCTGCAGAAGCTGATAAGCTTCATTCGCGCCTAATGGCAACAAATCAAAGCGTTTGACTTCCATCATGCTGATCAAATTATTTAATTTGGCGGTGGTGATCACCGTTAGCCCGGCATGTCGAAGAATATCAACGTCGTTCCAGCCGTTGCCCTGCCCGAGTACAAAGGCTTTAAGCTGTTCTAACGTCTTCACGCTCGCGAGTCGTTCAGCATTATCGCGGTGCACAATAAACACTCGCCAACCGCTAATCCCCATATCAATCGGACGATAAATGATGTCAAAGCGATCAGCCACTTGCGGTAAGTACCCCCCATCCATCACATCAATTTCTCCCTGCTCGAGCATTAATTGCATGCGAGTCGCGGTCACTTCACGGCTATCAAACCGTACTTGGTAATCTTGCCCCGATTTTTCCAATGCCAGTGTTAAGGCAGCATAACCAAGGCTACCCGTCCCTAACCCAGATAAATTGGGGTAAACCACCTCTTGCGCCGCACTAACACTGGCACTAACTCCAATCAGCCAACCGAGAACCCACGCTCGCCACATACTGTATCACCTTATCACCAAGAGACTTATCTCAGTGTAGCCGATAAGGACAAGCTCAATCAGATCGGTGCAGGCACAGCGATCATTCACGATCGCTATGCTTACTTAATCGCACTTTGACTGCGACGGCGAATATTTTCTATCCATTGCTTTTGTAAGTAACGCTGCGCTCGCTCATTGTGAAGCTGTTCAATCGAAGGCAATGCTTCTTCAAAGCTTGCCACCCGTGCTGCTTTCTCTTCATGACAAACCACCAAATGGAAACCAGCTTCCGTTTCAATCGGTGCACTGACGATCTGCTTTGGCAACCATTGCAGCACTGCTTCGATTTCGCCAAACAGTTTCCCCGCCTCGCACCAGCCAAGCTCTCCGCCTTCCAGCGCACTCGGACACTCTGAGTTTTTCAAAGCCAATTGACCAAAGTTGTCCACCGTCGCCTCGCGGTACAGCTTTTTAATACGACTTTGCACGACCGGACGAGTGTTCTCACTAAAATCGTTATTCACCGTGATCAAAATATGGCTGATTTTCCACATCCGTGAGCGTGAGAATTTCGCCAGATTTTTAAAATAGTATTGACGCGCCATATTCATATCCATGGCTGGAACATTGGCGGAAACATTGGCTAGCACTTGTTCACACAGCAAGTCTTCTTGAAGACAGGCTTTAATGCTGGTGCGCGTTAAACGGTGTTTATTCATGGTTAGCTGAAACTGCGTTGCGTCACCACTTTGTTCGATTAACTTCGCAATCGCCTCTTCGACTTGATGGTCGCTGATGTAAATCAGTGCCGATTCCGGACTATGGCAAATCAAATTCTGAATATCTGACAGCGCTTTGGCATCGACCATGAGTTTACTGTATTCGCTGCGGCTCAACTGGTCTGGGTTAACCCCAAATTGGTCGAGCGCGAGTTTAATCAGCAAATATTGTTGACGCTGTAAGGTAAACTCTTCCTCGTTATTGTTGATGGTGGTATTCATGCTCTACCTCATTGCATTACTGAAAGGGAATATCGGCGGAATCAAGCTTGCGGATCGCCTGCAAATCCAACCAAACCCAAAACTGATTGATAAGCACCTGGACTTTGACTTTGCCGCTGGCAAGGTCGCGCTCAAAGTCGACCACTTCGACTTGCTGACCTTTATCGGCAAAAACCTCGCCCTGATGTGCCAAACTCTGATTCAGCGTGACCTGCTCTGTGCGATAAAAAGGGTTGGGCTGCCAAGTCAATTGTGCATCGATGACTTCCTTGTTACGCACGCCAATCGAGCGATCCAGCTCAGGAAAGTAGACTTGGTAAATCACTTGATCTTGAAGAAAGTAGCCGATGCTTCTCACAACGCCCACGGCTCCAGCTTCAATCAATAATTCCCCTTTTTCTTTTCCATACACCGAGCCATCATTGCGAATATCCCGCACGACACGTACTTCATCGCCAATATCGAAGCGAATCATCTCCTCATCCACAAGCGCCCTCCTCTGAAGGTTCGCAGTCATGGCATCCGCCGCAGCGCATGGCTAGCGCCGGGGCCGAGTCACCTTTAATTGCGCCACAATAGGCTTTGATAAGGGCTTGTTGATATTGACGATAAGTCAGTGCGTGGCCATCGTCAGGTAACATAGCTTGGAACAAGCGCAGTAAAGGAACCCGTTGCTTGTTCATGATTTTGGGGTCGTATCCCACCCCAAAATAATCAAAAAAATCCTCTATCGACAGCAGATCATCGATGGTTTCTAGATCAACGATGTCATCCATAACTTATGCTCCTTTACGCAACGGCAACGGCTTGCTCTAGCAATTGACATAACTCCGCGTCAGAAGGAATCCGCTTGTTCGCTTCACTCCAGCACCGCAACGCTTCCAAAAATCGAGGCTGCTGCTCGTCACTGACCGAGATTCCACGCTGATGCAGCAGCTCAATCACCGCTTTACGCCCAGAATGTTTCCCCAGCACCATTTGGTGATGCCGTCCTACCAACTCTGGAGCAAAGCCTTGATAGTTAGCGGGATCTTTCAGCAACCCATCCACGTGAATGCCAGATTCATGCGTAAAGACGTTATCGCCGACAATCGATTTATGCCCAGCGAGCTGCAAGCCTGAAAGTTGTTTTGCCAAAGAGCAGAGGGCTGGAAGCTTATCAAGCGCGACGCCCGTTCTTGCGTGACGCATCACCGACGTCGCCACACAGACTTCCTCAAGGGGGGCGTTACCCGCGCGTTCCCCCAGCCCAATTAACGTGGTGTTGACGGAATGAACCCCAGCTTGAATCGCCGCTAAAGAATTGGCGGTGGCCATGCCTAAGTCATTGTGCGCGTGCATCTCCCATTGAATACTGGCGTGAGAAACGAGGTGATGCACGCGGCTAAAGGTTTCAAATGGGTCTAGAACACCGAGCGTATCCGCAAAACGCATTCGGCTTGCGCCAGCAACTTGCGCCATGTCAGCCATAAACAACATGTCAGACATTTCAGCACGCGAGGCATCTTCAAAGCCCACGGATACTTTAAATCCATGCTGTACAGCAGAGCGCACCACATAATCGATGCGCGCCAATACTTGGCCCAAAGTTAACCCCAGTTTATGTTTCTGCTGTTGGCGAGAGGCCGGAATCGACAAGTTAATCCAATCTAACCCGAGATTGAGACTGGCATTGAGGTCATCCATCGACATCCGCCCCCAGCCCATCAATTGGCTTTCTTTCACCGTATCTCGAACCGCAAGCATGGTTTGACGCTCATGGTCACCCATCGCAGGAATACCAATTTCTAGCTCACCGACCCCTGCGGCACTCAACTGAGTGGCGAGTTGTACTTTTTCTTCCAAGCGAAACGCGACGCCAGGGCTCTGTTCGCCATCTCTGAGCGTGGTATCGTTGATCACCACTTCACGTAGGTCAGAAAACTCTCCATGTTGTAATAACGCCTTATCCATAATGCGCTCCTCCATTTGTATCGAATGTGCGTTGAGTGATGCCTGAACGCAAATCTTCGAAGTTATCTCTCAAACAGACTTGGTGTACACCAGCCCATGATTAGCCGTAAACGGGTTCAAATGATTGCAAATCCCCTTGTTGTCGCTCGTTATCCCAATAGGGTGACAAGGTACGTAAGCGTTCGACTATCGGTGGCAGGGCGGCAATGACGCGGTCAATATCTTGCTCAGTGGTAAACTTAGACAAAGAGAAACGCAGGGTGCCGTGAGCTGCAGTAAACGGAATGTCCATCGCCCGCATGACGTGGGAAGGTTCTAGAGACCCGGAGGTACATGCCGAGCCAGATGACGCCGCGATCCCGCTTTGATTAAGCAACAGCAACAGCGCCTCACCTTCAACAAACTCGACCGCAATATTGGTGGTATTCGGTACTCGATTTTCCACATCGCCCGTAATAAAGCTGTGTGGGATCGCGTTCAGTAACTCACGCTCTAGGCGGTCACGCATGGTCTGAATCGATGCGGTGTTGTTTTGCATCGATTCCATCGCAAGCTCAGCGGCTTTACCAAGCCCGATAACCGATGCTGCGTTTTCCGTTCCTGCGCGGCGTCCGCGCTCTTGATGTCCACCGCGCAGCAACGGACGAAAGCGTGTTCCGCGGCGTAAATATAGCGCGCCAACGCCTTTGGGAGCATGAAACTTATGACCGGAAATAGACACCATATCAATTGATGTATTGGCGATGGAGTACGGCATTTTTCCAGTCACTTGAACCGCATCCACATGCACTTGAATCCCAAACCCTCTGGCTTGTTTCGCCATTAATTCGACCGGAAATAAAGTGCCAGTTTCGTTATTGGCCCACATCACCGACATCACCGCAACGCGTTCACTTAGCGCATCCTCAAATGCCTCAAGATCAATTCGGCCTTGTTTATCAACACCAATCCAATGAATGGTGTAGCCTTTTCGCTCAAGGTATTGGCACAAAGATAACGTCGCTGGATGTTCGACTACCGTCGTGATGATCTCTTTACGGTCTGGCTGTGCTTCAAGCGCTGAATAAATGGCGGTCGCGGTGGCTTCAGTCGCTGAAGAAGTGAAGACAATTTCTGAGGCATATTGCGCCCCAAGCAAGGCTTGCACTTGCTCACGCGCCGTTTCTAGTGCTTTACCCACTTGAGCCCCGACTTGGTGGATGGAAGAAGGGTTACCATAAAACTCATCCAGGTACGGAATCATGGTATCAAGCACTCGAGGGTCAATACGCGTCGTCGCATTGTTGTCCAGATAGCTAAAATCAGCATTATGATTAGGCATGATAAGCCCCCTCTTTCTTATCTTCGACTTGCACTGGATACACGGTAATCGAGCGTTTTAGCTTGAGGCTGATTTTGCTTTCAATGCCATGAACCGTCATGCCAGCAAGACCACATCCCGTACATGCACCACGCAATGTGATAAACAGCATGTCATTTTCAAAATCGACAAATTCAATATCGCCGCCATCGGCTTGAATCGCAGGACGTGCGGTGTCAATCACTTCGTGGATAATCGCTAATTCGCTATCAAGCTGCTCTTGGGTTTGCGCACTGGTGGGCAGTGTCGTCACGTCGATATTACGAGCAACGGGCTTGGCCTTTGGCGCTGCGCTTGCCTGAGCAAGGCAATCTTCCAACACCAGCTCAATTTTTTCATGGCAAGACGAACAGCCGCCACCCGCTTTGGTGTAGTTCACCACTTGTTCTAAGGTGGTTAGGTTGTTTTCAGCCACCACTTTACGAATCAATACATCGTCAATAGCAAAGCACTTACAAATAAGCTCGCCTTCTTCATGGTGATCATCAAGCGTTTCACCGCGATAGTCCGCAATCGCCGCCTCCAGCGCTTCCATTCCCATCACCGAACAGTGCATTTTTTCTGGTGGTAAACCATCTAAATAATCAGCAATTTCTTGGTTGGTGACTTTTTTCGCTTCATCAAGCGTTTTACCAATGATAATCGTGGTCAATGCTGAGGATGACGCAATCGCGCTACCACAGCCAAAGGTTTGAAAACCCGCATCTTCAATTACATCGGTGTCTGGGTTAACTTTCAGTGTGAGGCTTAACGCATCGCCACAACTGATTGATCCTACGTCTCCTTTCGCATTGGCGTGTTCGACCACCTTTGCGTTATTTGGGTTAAAGAAGTGCTGCTTCACTTTTTCCGAATAATCCCACATAAGCTCTCCTTGGGTGTCGTGCAGAACAAATCATTTGCTTGCTCTTGTAATGTTCTTACTCCGCTGCAAGGAGCAATCCAGCCTATGCATAGAATTTAACTTGTTATTAAATAAGCAATTGTTGGATTTAATGTCACAAAAACAACAAGCCTCTGAACTGACAATTGTCGGAAAAGCGACAGTTTGTTGATGAAAAGACGACAAACGCCGCATAAAGCGGCGTTTGTACGTTAAAGTGAGGTAGTGACTAGGCAGTAAATGAGTGACATTTTTTGCTGCACACACTGGCGCAAGCCTGACAACCGATACAATCATCACCATTTTTAATCGTCATAACCATCATCACATCGTCTTCGTCATCATCGTCCATGTCGGCTTCAATTAAATCGAACACGTCACGAGAACAGACTTTAAAACAGCGACCACAGCCGATGCAGCATTCTTCATCAAGCCCATCAATAAAATGTGGCTTCCACTCACTCCCTCCTCGGGTGTACCCCACGACATTATCCATAATTCTCTCCTTCTCATTGCTTCCATATTGGGATGTAAATTTGCCGCTCACCAAGGTTCGTCGAGCAAGCTATCTAGGTAGCTCGATGAGTCGTCGCCACGCTGTTCACTTTTGAGCGCGCGCGTCATCCATCCAGCTGGTTTTTGGTTAAGTTCTTGGCCAATTTGCTGCAGAGACTCACTGATCGACACCCCCTCATCCACTCGGATCGGGAAGATCTGTTTTGCCAATAACTGGCGCAGCGCTGAAGCGCCACACGCATTACAAAACACCGCATCACACTCTTTAAGCAAATTGATTTTATCTGGCAAACGATTGTGCCCCTGAGCTAATTCATCGGTGAATTCCACCGCATCCAGCAGTTGGTGCCCGGAGTAATCGACACCATAGATAAGAAACGTTCGCGCATGACCGAAATGCTCATCAATCATCAGCCGTGAATGGGTCGCAAACGCCACTTTCAGTACCGGGTTAAACGGCGCATCGGACGCGGTCTCGAGATGAAGCTTGCGCACTGTCATACTGGCACCACCTTATCGGCTGAAAAATAGTATTGGCTGATATGCGGCTCGACTTCATGGTGTTGATTGCGCAAAAGTGCATTGGCGAAGGCATAAAGCCGAGCACGAGCGCCCTCATAACCAAACTGCAAAATATCCATATTGCCAAAGTGATCGTAACAGGGATAACCCGCGCGAATCACCGGCACTTGCGGCTCGCAAATTTGCGCGCAGTGGGAGTTGCCCACCACCACATCAATACTCTCAAGTTGTTGACTGACAACCGATAAATCCCCAACCACCACGTTATCAAGCAAATAGCGCTGAAAGAGCTTGGCCGCAGACGTGGTGACCACCAAGGGCAGTTCCGCGCCGACTTCTTGCAGCAACTGAATGTAGCCTTGGGCTAAATCTGGCTCAGCAGCAATCGCCACTAGGCTACCGCTAAGTACAAAGTGAGTGTCAAGCATTGCATCTTGGAGACGTTTACGTTCACGCTCAAACCACAGTGGAACAGGCTTACCACTCAAATGTGCCAAACCATCGAGCAGATGATCGGTGGCTTGCAGCCCCATCCCTAGACCACAACATAAGTAATCAATGTGAAAGCTCTGCTTTAACCACTTTGCGGTGCCGTACATCGACTCACCAATCACCAGCGTCAAGGCCGCGCTTGAAACGCGATGCACCTGCTCAAGCGTGGTGCCGCCTGTCGAGGTTGGGCTAAAGTCCGCTTGGTCAAGATGACCGTCGAGTGATTCTGAGAGATCAGGAAGAAATATACCTTCTAAATCAAATGCATCCAGATAACGACGAATTAAATCAATATCGGCACTCGTCACCGCCGAGGAACACAACACATTGACCAAATTCGCCTGCTTGTGACGCGGGTTCGCGTCGGCGCATTGACGCACGATGGCATCCACAAAACGCGCGTATCCGGTTTCCAAACTCCCTTTAAAATCTGGCGTTGCAACAGGGACAACCTCAATCCCTAAAAATTGTGGGTACTGCTGCTTGAACATTTTTACGGCACGCTGAATATCGCTGCCCTGCATTTCAGTCAGGCCGGTGGTGAATACCGCGATGCACTGCGGATGATATTTAGTGGCTAAGGTGTGCAGCGCTTGAATTAAGTTATCATCGGCGCCCATCACTGCTGCAACTTGGTCAACCGCACTGTTTTGCAACGGAATAGGCTCACGTAAATGCTGAATAAGATACACTTTGGCAAACGCGCTACACCCCTGTGAGCCGTGCATCAAGGGAATGGTTGAATCAAAGCCCATTGCCGCCAAAGTTGCCCCTGTCGGCTGGCTGGTTTTCAGCGGCTGAGTCACCAGAGCATCGGTTAAGGTACGAATCTCGGTCATTACATCGACTCCTTCATACAAAATTGCACTTTAAGCATATTGAGCACAACGTCGTCGCGAGTTTGCCGCCAGACGGGAATGCTGTTGACGTGACGCCAAATCGGGCTAGTCAAGGTCCGTTTCAGCTCTTTGGCTAAGGTGATCATGCCCTCATACCCTGCGTAAGCATGCTCTCGCTCTTGGTTGATGTCTAAAAAGGGCATTTTGGCTTTCAGTGCCGTGTACATGTTACGTCCACCAGCAATCATAATGTCCGCGTTATGATTGTACGCGACATCAAGTAAGTTACGCGCCCCGCCTTCATCGAGCATTAAGGCATCATCGCCCATGATGGTTTGAATCCGCGCTTTGTCCGCTTGGGTGGATTTTTTGGTGCCAGTCGCCACCACTTCAATACCCAGTTCTTGCAGCGCCGAAACCACAGACCAAGATTTCACTCCCCCGGTATACAGCAAAGCCTTTTTACCTTGTAACACCGCTTTATAAGGTGCCAATTCGGCGCGAACACGTTGCTCTTCGCGCGCGATGACCTGCTCAACATGCTGAGTCAACTGCGCGTCGCCCAGCAAGCGCGCAAACTCGCGCAGCGCATTGGAGGTATCTTCAATGCCGTAGAAACTGCCCTCAAACCACGGAATATTCCATTTTTCATTCAGCTTACGAGCGACATTGATTTGTGCACGTGAACAGACGACCATCGCCGCCTCGGCGCGATGCATGGTTTGTATCTGATGAAATTGAGTATCGCCGGCTAAGCAGCACAACACTCGAACCCCCACCTCTTCAAACAGCGGCGACACATGCCAGAACTCGCCGGCAATGTTGTACTCACCGATCAACACGATATCGTGCACCTTACGGCAAGGATCATGCGCCATCGGCGGTTTTTCCGGAGGCTCTGCTGTCCCAACGACACGCTCAACCATCACCTCTCCAGCAATGCGGTTGCCAAGGTTTTTACTGCCATAAAAACCGGCTGCATCAATGGCAATCACAGGGATATTCCAGCGCTGCTCTGCCAACTGACAAATGGCATCGACATCATTACCTTCAAGGGCGGGGACACAGGTGACATACACAAACACCGCTGGCGGATTGTGATTTTCAATCAGCTCTTTAATTGCATGCAGCAAGCGTTTCTCTGCTCGGCCCATGATTACGTCTTGCTCGTTAAGGTCAGTAGTAAAGCCAAAGCGAAATAGGTTATTGGCGGTAGCGCGCGTCCCACGATTGTCCCAACTGTTTCCCGCACAGGCGATCGGCCCATGGACTAAGTGGCCGACATCGGCGATCGGTAATAGGCTGATCTGAGCCCCATCAAAGCTGCAGCCTCCTGCTGTTGCTCCTGGGGTTGGACGAGAACATCCCTGCTTATTGCCATCATTGTGCTCACAGGCAGGCTCATTTTGCAGCTCTTGAATCTCTTTCTGTTTCATACTTGCCGCTCCTTTGCTAGTCATTCTTTGCTCTTGCAATTCACGACCCAACCTCTAACTCTATGTTTTTATTGAAAGTAGATGATGATTTATGGGGTTTAAGGTGACAATTTGTCATAAAGCAGACAAAAAAAAGCCTGCTGACACAGGCTGAAATGACAAAAGGACAATTCACAAGTTAATAATTAGGCAGGGATCGCCGGAGCCAGTTTGTTGGCGAGCCATTTAGGTGGGTTATTGGCCAACACGGCCGATAACTCCTCTAATTGGATTTGACTGGCACAAGGCGCTTTTACTTTAACGGGATGAACGCCCGCACGTGTGACTTTGGCTGCCGCAGGGCCGCCAATAGAAAGCGTGAACAGCAGATCACATCCTTCCAGTAATGACACCAAATACACCGAACGTTCTTCCCCTTTCAACTGAGTATTCACACTTCGAACATCGACCAGTTGATGCGTATTTTGACTTACCTGATAGACCAAAATACGTAAACAGGATCCAAAGTGCCCATCGAGTTGTTGCTCACGGTTAGAGGTGATGGCGACCGTTAAACTCGGCTCACTGAGCGGCTGATAGTCGCTGATGGTCGGTTCATCTGTTTCACCAATTGTGAGGCTCGACAGCACAGCATAAGCATTATCTAAGTCATAGCGACTAAAATCATTGCTAAGCTTGGCTGCCATTGAGCGCCATTTTTTCGGACTCAACGACGTTAATTTCTCTTCGCTTAAAGGCGTACCTAAATTGGTGGTTAACAGCGCAAGTAGAGATTTAACCTCAACCCCTTTTAATGCTTTTGCGGCAAGACCGATGCGCAGCGCAACATGCTCATTTAGCGCAATGGAATCCATGATGACCTCCTTGTTATCACCTAGCTAAACGGCCGCTCGAAGGCGCCGCGCTCGAACCGAAATTGGAAAGCTGGGTTTGGCGCCGGGGTCAACGTAATAAGCGGCACCATTCGCCAGCTCAATTTCGCCTCCCCATTTGTCGTCGCTTTCAAATTCAACCCGGGTGATATGTTCTTCCAAATCTTTCTTTGCAAGGTACAAAGACAAGCGTCCTTGCTCGGTATACTGAATCATGACATTTGCCATAAAGATGCTCTCCTAAGCATGGCAGACCAGCACCACATCGAATCGGTACTGGTCTGCCTATCAGGTTATCGAACCAAATCGAAGCCGTAGTCAGTGACACCCATCACTTTGGTATCACGGTCAAGCTTAGTGAGGACTTCATTGACCAAGGTCTTGAGAATGTACATTCCGCCTTCATACCCGAGCGTGGTTTCACGGTGCAGATGGTGACGGTCAAAAATTGGGAAACCAATTCGAACCAACGGAACTTCAAACTCTGGGCCTTTGGCAAAGGTGTCGCGTTCGATGAACTTACCGTAAGAGTTACCAATCATCAGATCCGGTTTTTCGGTAAACATCAGTGAGCGGAAATGCCATAAATCTTTACCAATAAACACTTGTGCATCTTTGGTGTATGGCGACTCTGCGCACAACGCTTCCATTTTCTTACGCCAGCGTTTATTGGCGTTATGACAAAGGACATGTTTCACTTCACAGCCGAGTTCAGACAGGAATTTCACCATGCCAAGCAAGTAATCTGGATCGCCATACAGTGAAATCGAGACCCCATGTAACCAAGTGTGCGAGTCCGTCATCATATCCACCAAACGTCCGCGCTCTTTGACAATCGATTCTGGAATCTCTTGACCTGAGATTTCAGCCACTTTCATTACGAACTCATCAGTCCAATCCAATCCCATTGGAATGTGGACATCCGGCACATCTTGCTCCCAAGTGGTTTTGATGAACTTGCTGCTTTTCACTGATTGATCAGGCTGCAAGAACAAGGTCGCTTTCGCATTTGGCGCTTGTTTGACATCTTCCACTTTCGTGCCACCAGCGTACATGCGATATTCGCCATCAGCTGGCGTATCAAGCACTTCTGATGGGTCACAGAGCATGGTGTATTCAACGCCCATTTCTTCCATCATGCGCTTAATAACCCGGTAGTTACCAAGATAGGTTTCAAAGCCAGGAACAATGTTGATCGAGTTATTACTGCCAGCTTGGTTTTGATCTTTTTCGTTTAAGGTGAAATAACGTAGAACCCCTTCCAGCATGCCATCCCAGCCCGCGACATGGCTGCCGACAAAGCTTGGCGTATGCGCAAATGGCGTCGGGATATCTTCTGGAATATACCCTTCTTTTTTGGCATTACCGATAAAGGCATTCAAGTCATCACCAATCACTTCCGCCATACAGGTGGTGGACACTGCGATCATTTCAGGCTTGTACAAGGCATAAGCATTCTGCAGGCCAGCAAACATGTTTTTCTGACCACCAAATACCGCCGCATCTTCCGTCATTGAGTCAGACACACAAGCGACCGGCTCTTTGAAGTGACGATTAAAGTAGGTTCGAAAATACGCCACACAACCTTGAGAGCCGTGTACATAAGGCAGGGTATTTTCAAATCCGAGGGCACACAGCACGCTCCCTAGTGGCTGACACGCTTTCGCAGGGTCAATGGTGACGTGCTTGCGTTTAAAATTCAGTTCCTTGTACTCTTCTGTGGTGGTCCAATCGAAGACTTCTTTAACTTTGGCTTCATCCACATGTTGTTCAAAACCTGATTGCTTCTTAGCAATCATCTCTTGGTATTCCGACTGATTAAACAGTGGGAAACCTGGTTTTATTGCATCTACATCTTGAGTCATAACGTTTCTCCTACCATGCCACTCATGCGTGAACGATGGTTCGGTCAATTACTTCCGTGTCTCTTAAGCGGTTTGCGCTAATTCAACGTCAGATTCCTTTTCAACAAGCCAAGGCGCTTTCATCTTGTTCCAGCAAGGGTTGTTGAGTGTTAAGTCCATATCGCGAGCAAAAATCGCAAAGCCATCGACCCCGTGATAAGGGCCTGAGTAATCCCAGCTGTGCATTTGACGGAATGGGAAGCCCATTTTTTGGAAGACGTACTTCTCTTTGACACCCGAGCCAATCAAATCAGGGTTGAGTTTTTTGACAAACTCTTCCAATTCATAGCTTGAAGCATCATCCATCAACAACGTGGCGTCTTTCATTTCTGGAACGGTTTTGACGTAGTCATCGTTGTGCGCGAACTCATACCCAGCGCCGACGATTTCCATGCCCAAATCTTCGTACGCACCAATGATGTGACGCGGACGCAAACCACCGACATAAAGCATGACTTTTTTGCCTTCAAGACGTGGTCGATACTTCTCAATCACCGCATTCCATTGCTGTTCATAACGCTTGATGACTTCTTCGGTTTGGGTTTGAATTTTTTCATCAAACATCGCCGCTATCTTACGCATAGATTCAACAATTTTGGTGGGACCAAACAGGTTGTATTCCACCCATGGCACGCCATGCTTTTCTTCCATATAACGCACGATGTAGTTCATCGAACGGTAACAGTGCACCAAGTTGAGTTTGACTTTCGGTGTCGCTTCCATTTCCGGCAACGTGCCGTCACCAGACCATTGAGCGACCACGCGCAGCCCCATGTCTTCGAGAATGATACGAGAAGACCAAGCATCGCCACCGATGTTGTAGTCACCAATAATCGCGACATCATAATCTGTGGTTTCAAACTCGACACTGTCAGGAGCATCAAGTACATAGTCACGAATGGTATCGTTCGCAATGTGGTGACCCAGTGACTGAGAAACACCGCGGAAGCCTTCACAGCGGACAGGCACCACTTTTTTCTCCAACTCTTTTGACTTGGTACGAGCTACCGCTTCGATATCATCCCCGATCAAACCCACCGGACATTCCGATTGCACGGAATAGCCTTTGACCAAAGGAAATAACTCATTCAGCTCATCCAATGCTGCCGAGAGTTTTTTGTCACCACCAAATACGATGTCACGCTCTTGGAAATCAGTGGTGAAGTTCATGGTGCCAAAACTGTCGATACCAGTATGGCCCACATAATAGTTACGACGGCCTGCACGTGAGTATTGACCGCATCCAATCGGACCATGAGAGATATGAATCATATCTTTTACTGGCCCCCACACTACCCCTTTCGAGCCTGCATACGCACAGCCACGGACGGTCATTACGCCCGGTAATGATTTACGGTTAGAGGTGATACATTTGCTGCCTTCGCTTGAAGGGTCATTGACGGTTAAGTGCTTTTGTCGGTCTTCGCGAGCTACCTCAGGATAGACCTCCAACACCTCATCAATGATCGCTTGGGTCTCTTGCTTATTCATTGACATCCTTGCCTCCAGATATCGTTGTATATCAGGTCAACGCCAGTGCGCTGAAGTTATGCCACTGCTTCTTCACTGGCGGTTTTACCGATGATGGATTCATCTTCTTCATCAATGATGCCGAATTCCATCAATAGCTCTTCCAGTTCATCCATGGTTGATGGCTCTGGAATCACAAACAATTCGTTGTCGATGATTTTCTTCGCAAGGGTGCGATATTCATCGGCTTGTTTGCAGGTTGGGTCATACTCAATCACTGTCATACGGCGAATTTCAGCACGTTGAACAATGTTGTCACGTGGAACGAAGTGGATCATTTGAGTACCGATTTTCTCAGCCAGTGCTTCAATCAATTCATCCTCACGGTCTGTATTACGAGAGTTACAAATAAGACCAGCAAGACGAACACCACCGGTAGCGGCATACTTACAAATCCCTTTTGAAATGTTATTTGCGGCGTACATTGCCATCATCTCACCAGAACAAACGATGTAGATTTCTTGCGCTTTGTTTTCACGAATTGGCATCGCGAAACCACCACATACAACGTCACCCAATACGTCGTAGAACACGAAGTCGAGGTCATCTTCATACGCACCTTCTTCTTCTAGGAAGTTGATTGCGGTAATAACACCACGACCGGCACAACCCACACCTGGCTCAGGACCGCCTGACTCCACGCAACGAACATCGCCGTATCCGACTTTAAGCACGTCTTCAAGCTCAATATCCTCAACAGAACCTTGTTCTGCCGCCATTTCCATAATGGTGCTTTGCGCTTTAGAGTGCAGGATCAAACGTGTTGAATCTGCTTTTGGGTCACAGCCGACGATCATGACTTTTTTGCCAAGTTCAGCGAGCGCTGCTACTAAGTTTTGAGTTGTGGTTGATTTACCGATACCACCTTTTCCATAAATCGCACATTGACGAATTGCCATGGTCTTTCTCCTTAAAGTTAAATAAGACTCATGGACCTTGTGTGCGAAATTCACACCAAAAAATTAATAGATAAAAATCATAAACTTAGAAATAGTCGCTATCGCCATTGTTCGCTCTATTTGCGACATTGTCAGCTTTGCAACATGGCTTTGTAGGTTTGTGAGGGCAAAAAAATCGCCGTTGTAGAAAAGAAAAAGTCAGCCCAAGGCTGACTTTTTATACTGAAACTGGATATACGACGTTAAGCATGAAAGCCCAACGTCGCCGCAATATCGGACTGGCGTTCACTCACCCACTGGCTGTCAAACGGCCCCCAATCAGATAATTGATAATACCCATCGTTGTGGCGTCGCCCGTCTTGAATAAACATCAATTCGATACCAATTCCCGGAAGGGCCTTGATGACATCTTGAATGGTACGACGTGGCCACCCCGTTTGTTCAATCAGTTTCGGCACATTTGGCCGCTCCAGATTTTCGACTAACAACGCCAGATATAGACGCCTGGCAAAAACAGGACTCAACTCCATTGATACCTCCCTAAAGATCTCCAAAGTTATTATTTCTGTTTTGCCTTGCCATGTGTTGCGTTTGATCAATAACACTCCATTCGGTAGGGGTATTTGCTGTTAATTTTCGATCAAATAAAAACTTTGGCGTGTATTTTGTCTCCTTAAGCGCTTCCTGTTAGGATGCTGAGACAATAAAAACATCAGTGTAGATAAAGGATGATTATGGCCATTACTATGTACGGCATTGCCAATTGCGATACGATCAAAAAAGCTAAAAAGTGGCTCGAAAGCCAGGAGATTGAATATCAATTTCATGACTACCGCAAACAAGGGGTTGATGCCGAAATGGTGAGCACATTTTGCTCTCAGCTTGGCTGGGAAAATGTCCTCAACAAACGCGGAACCACTTACCGTCAACTGAGTGCAGAGCAAAAAGAGACACTTGACGAAACGAGCGCGATGCCACTTCTCGTGGAACAACCCGCGATGATTAAACGTCCGATTTTAGTGGTTGATGGTCAATATCATCTGGGCTTTAAAGCTCAGCAATACGAACAAATTTTTGCCTAATAAAGGAATTCAAGGATGACAGACAGTCCGGTTTTGGCGCTCGCCAAAGATCTCATTAGCCGCCAATCGGTAACACCTGAAGATGCAGGTTGCCAAGAGATGATGATAGAGCGCCTAAAAGCGTTGGGATTCACCATCGAAACTATGGTGTTTGAAGATACTACAAACTTCTGGGCTCGCCGTGGTACTGAAGCCCCTCTCTTCGCGTTCGCAGGTCACACTGATGTCGTGCCTGCAGGGCCTGTAGACCAATGGCATACCCCGCCATTTCGTCCAACCGTGATTGATGGTCAGCTACATGGTCGCGGCGCAGCCGATATGAAAGGCTCTTTGGCAGCGATGGTGATTGCCGTTGAACGTTTTATTGAGCAAAACCCCAATCATAAAGGCTCTATTGCTTTTTTGATCACCTCGGATGAAGAGGGGCCGTTTATCAACGGCACCACTCGCGTGGTAGACACCTTAATGGCACGTGATGAAACCATTGATATGTGTATTGTCGGCGAGCCATCAAGTACACATTTTGTTGGTGATGTGGTCAAAAATGGGCGCCGTGGTTCGATCACCGGTGATTTACGAGTGAAAGGCACGCAAGGCCATGTGGCCTACCCACACCTTGCCAATAACCCAGTCCATAATGCGTTACCTGCGTTGGCACAGTTGGCCACTACCAAATGGGATGATGGCAACGAGTTCTTCCCACCAACCAGTTTTCAGATTCCAAACTTAGCCGCTGGTACCGGCGCCTCCAACGTCATTCCTGGCGAGTTTGATGTGCAATTTAATTTCCGTTTCAGCACCGAATTGACCGCTGACGAAATTAAAAGCCGCGTTCATTCAACACTCGATGCGCACGGCTTAGATTATGATCTGAAATGGACACTCAGCGGGCATCCGTTCTTGACGGATACCGGTGACCTACTTACAGCGGTGGTAAAAGCCGTTGCCGATGTGAATCATAAAGAGCCCGAGTTGCTGACGACTGGCGGTACATCAGATGGGCGCTTTATCGCTAAAATGGGCGCTCAAGTTGTGGAACTTGGCCCTGTCAATGCCACGATTCACAAAGTGAATGAGTGCGTGAATATCAGTGATTTGGAAAAACTCACTGATATGTACGAAAAAACATTGGAAAACCTATTGGGATAAATAATGACCCCATCTGAGCTGACCGGAAAAAGTGAACGCCATTTATGCCCCACCTTAGTGGGGCAAAAGTCGTTCTTAATCCACCAGCAAGTAAGCGACGATCTCCTCGCATTAAAAGCCGCAGCCGATGACGCAGGGTTTGTATTTAATATTGCCAGTGGCTTTCGCGACTATCAGCGCCAAACCACCATCTGGAACAACAAAATGTCTGGGCACAGCGCAATTTTGGATCATGCCAGTCAACCGTTAGAGCCCAGTCAACTGAGTGAAGCGCAAAAGGTACAAGCTATTTTGCGTTGGTCAGCACTTCCGGGGGCAAGTCGCCATCACTGGGGCAGTGACTTTGATGTCTTTGACCGCCGTGCGCTACCCAGTGGTGAGACACTTAAACTCGAACCATGGGAGTATTTAAGTGGTCATCAGCACGCGTTTTATTGTTGGCTCAAAGACAACCTGAACAACTTTGGTTTTTTCTTTCCTTACCAGCAGGACTTAGGAGGCGTCGCCCCAGAGCCATGGCACATTAGTCACTATCACACCGCTACTCAATGCCTTGATGCGCTGACTCCCGAGTGTTTAGCTCTAGAGATCAAGCAAATGCCTTACCTTGGCAGTGAGTATGTGCTCAATCATCTGGATTCGATCTACACTGACTATATCGCCAATATTCATCGAGAGAGGTGAGTATGGATTTTCTGTTTAACCCGTGGGTAATTGTAATTATCGTGGTATGCGTCGTCGTCGGCAATATTGCTGCGCTAAAATACACCGCGAATATGACAGTGGGGCAACGTCAACGAAAAAGCGATCTTGATAAGCTCAACGAACTGGATAAAAAAGCCACTGAGCATCACGAAAAAACAGACAAATAAAGTAAAATCAGAGCATAAAAAAAGGGGCATTCGCCCCTTTTTCTCTTTATCTTTCTGCCATTACTGCTCTGCGGTTTGACGAGTTATTGCCGCAAGGACAGGCACCATATCTTTAAGCACCGCTTCTTCCACTGGCTTACCATTGCTGTCAGTAATGTTAATCGAAGTACGGTTACCTAAATCCCCCAACAAGAACGTGTACGTACCGCCCTTGAGGTTAATCGGTTTAACACCAACCTCATTCCAGAACTCATCATCGGGTGAAGAGTACTTCGCTTTGACAGTACCTTGAGATTGATTACGCTCTTCCACACTAAAGCCCATGGTTGGCAAAAGCGTTGGAATACGTTGCCACAGCGCATTGTAAGGCGTACGAGCAATGATGACAGGGAATCCACTGCGGTCAGAACCCATGGTGATCGGAATCTGCTTCAGTTGCTCCTGAGCTTGTCGCGCGGCTTCCGCACGCATATCACTGTCATAGCGAGCCGTCACGAGATTCGTCATTAAGGCATTGTAACGCTCTTTACTGGTGGTGGTCACCGGCATGCGCTTGCCACCTTCGCGCCAATCAATTAAAGAGATACGAAAGCCGTATTGGCCGCCATCGTTAAATTTGGTCATTCGATAACGACTGCCAATTTCACTCTCTTCATCTTCTGACTGCCATGTTACCCACTCGGTTTCAAGGCTATCACTGGATTGTTCACGCACATTGATGTCGTTTTCTTTCACCAGTTCCAGTGCTGTTTGCCACACTTTATCCAGCTCGTCTTGACGCAGTAACCACAAAGTCACTTCGCCATCTTTACGCTCGGAACGGGCTCCGGGGATTAATTCGAGTACTTGCTGAGGCGGACGAATGTCAACGTCTCGGCCAATACCCCCCTGAAAATCCCCTTCTGGAATCTGATAATTTGCATAGTATTGGTATTTCACGCCTTGAGGGCTCTGCCAACTACGCAACGCTGGAGTATCAAGGTACTCAAAATCATCTTTCGCCTGACGACGCTGCGTCGGGCTACTTGAACATGCACTTAAAACAACAACAGCCAGTGTACTTACAACTAGCTGACGAGAAAACTTCATTGAAACTCCTAAGAAACCTAAAGGCCGAAGCAACGAGCTTCGGCACTTAACTGTTCACTGTACTTTGCGATGATTGTACTACGCGATGCCCGCCTGTTTCATCGCTTGTGCAACAACGGGTTGTACTTTTTCAGACAATACTGTCAAAGGCAAACGCAATGAACCGTGTTCAATCAGCCCAAGTTGATGAGCTGCCCACTTAACAGGAATTGGGCTTGATTCAATAAACAAATTCTTGTGCAGTGGCATCAAACGTTGGTTGATCACCTCTGCTTCTTCGAACTTGCCTTCACGTGCCAATCTAAGCATGGTCGCCATATCTGCAGCCGCAATATTGTTGGTTACAGAGATAACGCCTTGACCGCCTGCTTTGACAAATTCCAAGCCAGTCGAGTCGTCACCACTTAGTAAGATAAAATCTTCGCCACAAAGTTCACGATGAATTTGCACTCGGCTTAAATCTCCGGTCGCATCTTTAAGCGCAACGATGTTTTCGATCTCTGATAAACGAGCAACCGTGTCAGGGTGCAAATCAACAGCAGTGCGGCCTGGAACGTTATAAAGAATTTGCGGAACATCGCTTTCTTCAGCGATTGCTTTGTAGTGCAGGTATAAACCTTCTTGCGTTGGTTTGTTGTAGTAAGGTGTCACACTTAAGCAACCGGCAATACCTGAATTATTTAGGAGACGACTAAAGGTCACCGATTCATGAGTTGCATTTGCCCCCGTTCCTGCAATCACAGGAATACGACCTTCAGCAAACTCAACGGTTTTGGATACCACTTTGACGTGCTCTTCAATCGTAAGCGTCGCTGACTCCCCTGTCGTGCCAACAGCAACAATGCCATCGCTTCCAGCGTCTACATGATAATCCACCAATTTCTTCAAGCTCGCGTAGTCCACTTCGCCGTCTTGAGTGAATGGTGTAATTAACGCTACGATACTTCCTGAAAACATGTCTCTCTCCCTCATTTTTTTGCTTCTTGCATGGTACTGTAAGGCGATTAATAAAAACAAGCGATTCCAAGCGCTCAAGCCATCTATTTTGCTGAATATTTGCCGAATGTTAGAGCTCTGGCAAATTACACTTTCTTTGCCTTTGGGTGTCAGCTTCACGTCAAACCAAAACCATTGACCACACCAAGGCTTCAGCGCGTGCTTATCACACCCAACAATTAATCGTACTGTTGCCGCTATATCTTTGTTCGTATTGAGTTTTTCTCGGTTGAGAATCAGTTACAAATCACTCAGCAAGCCTTCATCTCCAGCCGATGTGTGCTAAGCTATCGTCAATCAAGTTAACAACCTTAAGAGCTCAACTATGATTCAGCACATGGTGATCACCGCAGTCGGTGCTGACCGCCCAGGCATCTGTAACGAAGTCGTCAGTTTGGTCACACAATCAGGATGCAATATTGTCGATAGCCGCATCGCGATTTTCGGCAATGAATTCACTCTGATTATGCTCGTCAACGGTAATAGCAATGCCTTAGCTAAGGTTGAAACCCTGTTGCCCTTGCTCGGGCAAGAGCATGACCTGATTACCATGATGAAGCGGACCTCACAGCATGAGCCACTCGATAATACCTATACCATCGAAGTGTTTATCGAATCAGATGACCAAGTCGGGCTGACAGAGAAATTCACCCGTTTTTTTGCTGCGAAAGGAATAGGTTTGTCATCGCTTAGTGCGCAAACTATTGATAAGAAGAAAATTCAGCAGATCACGGATCAATTTCACATTGCCATTACCGCGACGGTCGATGACTCATGTAACTTGATGCAATTACAAGAAGAGTTCGACGCATTGTGTCAGCAACTAAGCGTTCAGGGCTCACTTAACTTCATAAAGAACAGTCAATAAAAAGGAATCCTCATGAATACGTTAACTGCGGGTACACCAGCACCGGCATTTGCATTGCCAGACCAAGATGGCAACACCGTCAAACTTGACGACTTCAAAGGCAAAAAAGTTCTTTTCTATTTTTACCCAAAAGCCATGACCCCAGGTTGTACCGTTCAAGCGCAAGGTCTGCGTGATGTGAACGCAGAGTTGGCTGAGCACAATGTTGTCGTGCTTGGTGTGAGCATTGACCCGGTCAAACGCCTAGGGAAGTTCATTGAGCGTGATAATCTCAACTTCACGCTACTTTCCGATGAAGACCACGCCGTAGCAGAGCAATTTGGCGTATGGGGCGAGAAGAAATTCATGGGCAAAGTCTACGATGGTCTTCACCGCATTAGCTTCTTAATTAATGAAGAGGGTGTGATTGAACATGTGTTTAATAAGTTCAAAACCAAAGACCACCATGAAGTGGTTTTAAACTATCTAAAAGAAAACGCCCAATAAAACTTCAAGGTTAATGAAAAAAGGCCAGTCATTGACTGGCCTTTTTTGTCCCCCACCACCTAAGGTGACTAAACAATGAACTTGTTGAGCACGGCATCTTGCTCACGGACATTTTCCGTTTGCGCTTGCATTGCGATGCTCGAATTTTCGGTCGTTTCCGCCACTTGAGTCGATAAGTCTTTAATCTTCACCGTATTGGTGTTGATCTCTTCGGCAACCAAACTCTGTTGCTCAGCCGCGGCCGCAATTTGGGTGTTCATCTCCGTGATTCGCATAATCGCACTGCCAATCCGCTCCAAGGCGATATTCGCCGCTTGCGAATTATCTACCGCCGAAACGGCTGTGTGTTTGCTCTCTGTCATCGCGTCAGACACAGACTTCGCACCAGATTGTAGTTGCTCGATCATGGTACGGATTTCAGTGGTCGATTGTTGAGTTCGGCTCGCCAAGGTTCGAACTTCATCAGCAACCACCGCAAAACCACGCCCCGATTCCCCAGCTCGAGCCGCTTCAATCGCTGCATTCAATGCAAGCAAATTGGTTTGATCAGCAATGTCATTGATGACTTCCAATATGGTTTCAATATTAGCGGTTGCCGATTCCAAGCCTTGCACTTCTTCTACCGCTTGGTCGATCCGTGCAGACAGAGCGTTGATGGACTCCGTGGTATCACTGACCACGTTAGACCCTTCATTGGTTGCTTCTTCTGCCTCTTTCGCCGCGGCTACTGCACTTTGGGCATTATTCGCGACGTCAGAAGCGGTCACTGACATCTCATGCATTGCTGTCGCCAGTTGCTCCAATTCCATTAACTGACTGCGCATGGCATGGGCTGACTCTTGGGCCCCAGCAACGGTCATTTCCGTGCCACGTAAAATCTCCGCACCAATTTCTTTGGACTGGCTAATCTGTTTTTGTAGTGTTTCAGAAAAACGGTTAAAGCCATCAGCAAGCTCTGCAAACTCTTTGTCGGTATTAGTATTTAAACGCTTGGTTAAATCCCCTTGCCCTGAGGCAACATCTTGAATCGCGCTGTTCAGTGCACGCAGCGGCCCCATTAGGTATTTGATCAGCACGCCGAGCAAAATAAGACTGATGACGATACCAACAACACCATATATCAAGGAGTTAATTGCCATATGATCGACCGCAGCAAAAGCGATATCAGGATCAACCAAAGCGCCGACATACCAATCTTCTGTGGACAGTTTGGCAAAGAAAACGAGGTACTCTTTGCCTTCTAGCTCATAGCTTTGCATCCCGGGTTGGATATTGAGCCCAGGAAGATAGGTATCGAGTTTGGTGCCGTTCTTTTCTGTATCGGGATGGGCGATAGTGGTGCCATCTGCGGTCATTAAAAGTAAATTGCCGGCATTAAGTAAATTGACGTTATTAATTAACTCCGCCAAGCCAGAAAGTTCGATATCGTAAAACATGCCCGCGACAAATTGTCCGTCTTGATATACAGGTGTACCAATCGACACAATAATTTTTTTCGAAGCCATATCTAAATAAGGCGCAGTCACCGTTAATTTTCGAGCATTCTTTGGGCCTTTAAACCAAGGGCGAGTTCTGGGATCGTAATCCGCTCCCGGCGTCCAACCGTCATCATTCTCGATCATGCTACCATCGCTATCAAACGCGTAACCGATGGCAAGAAATTCACTTTTCATTTTGGGTGATTCAAGCACACGTTTGATATGCTCACGATTATTCGGCATAAATGCCAATTGCTCTGTCGTCGCTTGAGCTAATGCTTTGCGCCCTTCAATTTGCGCATCGACGGTATCACGAGTGGATTCAACCAACTCTTTGAGGCTGGTATCAACAACGCCCTGAATTTCATCGTCTAGGGTATAAATCTGATGAAGAGAAAGAACACTTACCGTAACAAATAACAACAGCGAAGAAGCTGTAACAATCTTCTGACTAAATCTCATAACATTCCTTTCAATACTTCCTTTACTCTTTATTAATATCGGTAATGAATTTATATAATTTAGAGATATTTATTTAATAGACATAATTGCTTACAACTAAATAAAAACGCCCGTGATACCAATCAGCATCACGGGCGTTATTGACTGAGCAAGTTAAGGCTAACCGTTCGCTTGCGGCTCTTCCTCTTGGCTTGGCAATGCATTCCATACGGCTTTTACTAAGGTTGCAAGAGGAATGGCGAAGAATACGCCCCAAAATCCCCACATTCCGCCAAACACCAGCACCGCAACAATAATGGCGACCGGATGCAAGTTAACCGCTTCGGAAAACAACACAGGCACCAACACATTGCCATCGAGAGCTTGGATGATGCCATAAGCCAATAATAACCAATAAAAAGGAGGAGTTAGCCCCCACTGGAACAAACCGACAACCGCAACAGGTACCGTCACCACCGCCGCTCCGATGTATGGAATTAACACCGATAACCCAACCGCCACTGCGAGCAGCACCGAGTAACGCAAATCCAACACAGCAAATGTGATATAACTTGCGACCCCAACGATTAAAATTTCCAACGCTTTACCACGAATGTAGTTGGTAATTTGATCGTTCATCTCATACCACACTTTCATCGCGAGTTTACGATTGCGTGGCAACACGCCTGAGGCCATATTGAGCATCTGCTGCTTATCTTTAAGTAAAAAGAATACCAGTAGCGGCACTAATACCAAGTAAATAGCAAGAGTGGCAACGCTCATCAATGAGGCGAATGAGCCTTTAACCACGGTTTCACCCATCTGAATGACTTGGTTCTTGGTATTCACCACCACCGTTTCGACCAACTGTAAATTCGCCAGCTCAGGATATCGCTGTGGAATCGACGCGATGAACTTTTGCAGTCCGCTGTACATACTTGGCACATCATTGAGCAAATTTCCCACCTGTTGCCATATGGTCGGAACCAAGACGAACACGGCCAGTACCATTAAACTGGTAAATGTCACGATGACTAAAATGGTCGCCACCATTCTTGGAATGCCTAACCGTCCAAGTTGAACAACGGGCCACTCCAACAAATACGCGAGCACAATCGCTACTAATAACGGCGCAATCAAATGACCGAAAAAGTAGATAATGATGAACCCGAATAAGAGTATCGCAACGAGACTCACGGCATGAGGATCAGAAAAACGCCGTTTGTACCAGCGAACGATCATGTCAAACATTCAATAAATTTCCTTTGCTCACGTCTAAACAGTAGTACCCTTCCATGTGGGTACATTCTACTTTAAACCCCTGAAGATGAAGATAATTAACGATATCTGTTTTGGCAGATTTGTCACCAACCCAAAGCGTATATGCTTGCTGTTCACTGTGATTAATGTGACGTTTAGCAAGTAATAACGCCATCGGACAACGCTCATCACGTAAATCTAAAATATTGGGTTTCATTCTGTCGATTGATGCTTATCATAGTGCCAACATTGTATAGTGTTTTTGCTATAGCGTCAGTGAAAAGCACAAGTAATTACTCGCCCTCATCAAAGCGTGTATTTGACGTCTATTGTTTAAATTTGTCGAGCTTTCCCATAGGCTTACTCATAGCTTGAAACAAAAATGCTGCGGTGATGTCAAACCTCAATAAGAAAAGGACAATGACTCATACTATGTTGAAACGCACTCGCTCGTTACTTTACTTGTGCATCGTAACCGCTCTATCGCCAGCGCTGCCAAGCCAAGCGAACTCTCTTGATCTTCCCGATATCGGTACCGCGGCAAGCGGCACATTGACCATTGCTCAAGAACGTCAATACGGTGACGCGTATATGCGCATGTTACGCAATAGCCAGCCCATCATCAGTGATCCGGTGATAAATGAGTACATCGAGAGTTTAGGTCATCGCTTGGTTGCCAATGCCAATGATGTCAAAACGCCATTTACTTTCTTTATGATCCGTGACCGTAACATCAACGCCTTTGCCTTTTTCGGCGGATACGTTGCGTTGCATTCCGGTTTGTTTTTGCACGCCAAATCCGAAAGTGAATTAGCCTCGGTCATGGCGCATGAAATTGCCCATATCACGCAGCGCCATTTAGCTCGAAGCATGGAAGACCAGGCTCGCCGTTCGCCAGCAACCTTGGCCGCACTTGCCGGTTCACTATTGTTGGCCATTGCGGCGCCTGAAGCGGGTATTGCCGCAATGACAGCGACCACCGCAGGTAATGCACAAAGTCAAATTAACTATACCCGCTCGAATGAACAAGAAGCCGATCGATTTGGTATCGCCACTTTGGCTAAAGCGGGCTTTGAAGCGCAGGCGATGCCAAGATTTTTTGGCCGTCTAGCGGATGAATACCGTTATGCCAGTACACCACCTCCGATGTTACTCACCCACCCGCTTCCCGAAGCGCGTATCACCGATAGCCGAGCGCGCGCTGCCAGTTATCCTGAGAAACACTTATCACCATCGTTGAGTTATCATTTAACACGTTCACGAATTGTCGCTCGGTATGCAGGCATCAATGGTGAGGCAGCGCTAGACTGGTTTAATCGAGCAGAAAAAGGCGCAAGTCAGCAATTAAAGCCCGCTTTTGATTATGGTCGAGCTTTGGTGTACCTCGATAAGCGTGACTTTGATAAAGCGCAACCCATGCTTGAAGCGTTGCTCAAACAGGATCCAAACAATAACTTTTACCTTGATGCAGCGACCGATCTTTACTTAGGTAAAAAAGAGTATCAAAAAGCACAATCGCTGTTAGAAACCGCACTGAAAGTGAATCCGAAAAACTCGGTACTGACAATTAATTATGCCAACAGCTTAATTGAAGACAGTAAAAACCAACAAGCCGTGAAAGTGCTTCAGCGTTATACCCATGATAATCCTGATGACCTTAATGGCTGGCACCTACTTTCAGAAGCCAATTCCCACCTAGGGAAAAGTCAAGAAGACCTCGCGGCACGAGGTGAAATTCTGGCCTTAAAAGCGGATTGGAATAAAGCGATTCAGTATTATACGCAAGCCAGTAAACTTGCCGATTTAGGTAGCCTAGAACAGGCACGTTATGACGCACGCATTGACCAATTAATGTCACAACGTGACCGCTTTATGGCCCTGCAATAACAATAATATTTAGGAGAAAACCCACATGTCTGTCGTTATTTATCACAACCCTCGTTGTTCTAAAAGCCGCGAGACCCTTGCGCTTTTAGAGCAGAAAAATATCACCCCTGAAGTCGTAAAGTATCTTGAAACGCCGCCAAGTGTTGAACAACTCAAAACTCTTTATACTCAACTCGGCGTGGATAATGTACGCGCAATGATGCGTACAAAAGAAGCAGAATACAAAGAGCTCAACCTGGCAGATGCCAACGATGAGCAACTGTTTGAAGCCATGACCAGTCATCCTAAATTGATTGAGCGCCCTATTGTCGTTAACCAAGGCAAAGCCAAACTTGGCCGCCCACCAGAGCAGGTTCTTGAGATTTTATGAGCTATCAAATTGTCGTACTGTATTACAGTCGACATGGATCAACCCGGGCGCTGGCTCGTCAAATTGCAAGAGGGGTTGAATCGGTTGCTGAGTGTGAAGCGCTTTTGCGCTGCGTGGCAGAAATAGAGGTTGAGAGCCCACCGCCTGATGACCCGCTCATCACCCCCAGTGAACTCAAGCACTGCCATGGTTTAGCCATGGGAAGCCCAGTCTGGTTTGGGAACATGGCAGCGCCGCTGAAACATTTTTGGGATAAAACCACCGAGCTTTGGGTCTCTGGTTCACTCATTGATAAACCAGCATGTGTATTTACTTCGTCATCCAGTTTACACGGAGGACAAGAGACGACACTGCAAACGATGATGTACCCACTACTGCATCACGGAATGATGGTGCTCGGGATTCCCTATAGCGAGCCAAGCCTACATACAACCCGCAGTGGCGGTACTCCCTATGGCGCCTCAGCCCATGCCAACAACCAACACAGTGGGCTTAGTCAACAAGAGAGCGAACTCGCTCAGAACTTGGGTAAGCGCTTAGCACAAACCGCTAAAAAATTGGCTCAAGAGTAAGAGGACTCAAGCATGAGTGACATGCAACCATCTACGCGCAACTATCGCTTATTGGCGTTGGTCGGAAACTTGGGGTTACTGGCATGGGTCGCCTTATGGCAACTGTTCGTTTCTCCTCACCCGCACCTCAGTAGCCTCTCCTTAGCGATCGCTTGGTGTATACCGTTGCTTCTGCCCCTGCCCGGTATTCTGGCCGGAAAACCTTATACCCATGCTTGGGCGAATTTTGTCTTGATGCTCTATTTCTTACATGCATTAACGCTGTTATACGTTGATAACGGCGAACGTTGGTTGGCAGCCATTGAGCTAATGCTGACGTTTTGCGCCTTTATCGGAAATACCGTCTATGCACGTAAACGCGGTAAGGAGTTGGGCATGAAGTTGACGAAGCTGTCAGAAGTGGAAAAACGCGAAAAACAATCTTTTGAAGATCGTTAACCACGTTATGTTGATATAAAAAAGAGCCGAAAGGCTCTTTTTTTGTTTTACTCTTGGTCGGCTGATGAGGTTTCAGCTTCATCAAACTCTGGCACCACGCCTTGCCCTTGCCATTGGAAGTTAAGCACTCGCTGCGGCGCAACAACGGGAACATCGCCACCATTCATTGAAATCGCTTCTACCTCAGCATTGGTTTCAAGTGGCAGTGCGCCTCCAGCTAATTCAGACTTGACCTGATCTTGCGATGCATACGTTTGGCTTTGCGCGCTTGGCATCACTGAATCTTCGAGTTGCAACACGAGCCCCATACTATTGACTTGCTGTTCGAACTCTTGGGCTGATGTCAGTAAATGCACATTAAAGGTGACGGTATCGGCTTGAATCGTCAAAATATCCAGTGATGCCACCGAGCTCAGTGCTTTCAATTTATTCTCTAATACAAAGAAGCTCACGCCACTTTCGATATTAGAAAAATGGACTTTTAACGATTCCGACGATTCACTCGCGACAACCACTGAGGCTTTTTTCGCAAAATAATCGCTGAGCTTGTTGACCATCTCCGTTGCAGCCTCATCACCGGAAGCGCTTCCAACCAGTGGTGCTTGACGGGTTTGTCCGAGCATAACCGGCTTTTGATCATACAGCGTCCAACGCAGTTGCTCACCTTGCGCTTTCACCACTAAAACAGCATCCGCTTGATAACGCTTACTCGCCTGACGCAAAGGATCGACAAAGCCACCCCATAAATCAGACACTTCGATACCTGTGATATCATCAAAATCCCCCACCGGGGCTGTAATCGGTAAGCCACGTGTTTTGGCTTGCTGACGCACTTGCGCCAATACTCGCGAGTCCGAATGCTCCCAAGCAATAGTTCGATCGTAACGATTTTCTTCTACCAACCAAACTAAAACATCAGGGCGGTTTGCTGGCCAAAATGGGACTTGAGCCTGAGTGAATAAATCGCGAATTTGGCGGTCATTGAACACCATGCGCATTGTCGTCTGGTCGCCATTCTTACTTTGACTAAACTGCGCCAAGTAATTTGAGCTTCGCGATAAAGCTTTTTGAATTGCTTCATTATTTACCGCATTTTGATCGCCAGATGCTCGAACGATGACCTCTTTCATACCAGCGATCCGCGCCGCGCTTTCTGCGTTGCTTTCATTTTGATCTACCGCGACTTCGGTTCGATAAAGATCAACATGGCTCAATGCAAAGGCTGGAAGGTGGACCATTGCTAATGCCAATAAAGCTAATTTACGCATACTCTTCCTACATAATTGATAGAGAAAATGGATGATAAGCAACTATATCATCTTGAGCAACACCGTGGCGACTAAACAAAGCGTTGATGTCACCAATCTAACACTAAACTAACGCATTAAATGCAAACTTTGATCTAATTCAGATTGCAAACGATTGCTATGGTGATAAAATCCCGCGAATTTTGTTTTACTGCAAGGGATGTAAGAAATGAAAAATGTCATACAAGGGGCGCAAATGCTGTTTGTCGCCTTTGGTGCGCTGGTGTTGGTTCCGCTACTCACCGGTTTAGACCCAAATGTCGCGTTATTCGGTGCTGGTATGGGCACCCTACTTTTCCAACTGATTACTCGCCGCTCCGTTCCTATCTTCCTCGCTTCTTCCTTTGCTTTTATCGCTCCTATTCTCGTCGGTGTTCAAAACTGGGGTATCGCTGCCACCATGGGTGGTTTGATGGCTGCAGGGTGTGTCTACGTTGCGCTAGGCGCTTTGATTAAAGTCCGCGGCGTGGGTTTTATTCATAAAATTCTTCCCCCAGTGGTGGTTGGCCCAGTCATCATGGTGATTGGTCTTGGACTCGCACCAACCGCGGTTAACATGGCCTTGGGTAAGGCTGGTGATGGCTCAATTCAATTGGTCGAGGCCGATGCGGCATTGTGGATTTCCGCCGTGTCCTTGCTGACGACTATCGCGATTAGCGTCTTTGCCAAAGGCTTTATGAAGTTACTGCCGATTTTTGGTGGGATTGTCGCGGGTTATGTCGTTAGCCTGTTTTTCGGCGTGGTCAGTTTTGATGCCGTTACACAAGCCGCATGGTTCTCGCTGCCTAACTTTACTTTCCCTGAGTTCAACATTAATGCCGTACTGTTTATGATTCCAGTGGCTATTGCCCCCGCCGTAGAGCACGTGGGCGATATGCTGGCGATTTCAAACGTGACCGGAAAAGATTATATCAAAAAGCCAGGTCTTCACCGCACCATCACCGGTGACGGGGTAGCAACCATTGCGGCTTCAATGGTTGGCGCGCCACCAAATACAACTTACAGTGAAGTGACAGGCGCAGTGATGCTGACGAAAGCCTTCAACCCAGTCATCATGACTTGGGCTGCGGTTACGGCGATTATTCTTGCTCTAGTAGGTAAATTGGGTGCGCTTTTACAAACCGTGCCAGTGCCGGTGATGGGCGGTATCATGATCTTGCTTTTTGGCTCAATCGCCACCGTAGGCCTAAACACGCTGATTAAAAACAATGTCGATCTTCATAAATCACGTAACTTAGTGATTGTTGCGGTGACGTTGGTATTTGGTATCGGCGGAATGGCATTTGGCATCGGCGACTTTAGCCTGCAAGGTGTGAGCTTATGCGGAATCGTCGCGATTGTACTCAACCTTATCTTGCCAAACGATTTGGGTGAGAGCCATGTGGTCGATAATGCGCAAATGGAAGAAGAAACCAAGTAGTTATCACCCTGGCGATTTTAGAAAAAGCGGCAACCGCCGCTTTTTATTTTATCCCAATCATGACTGACATAAACAGACAAACTCACCGCGCGTCAAGCTGGCCAAGTCGTTTGGAGCTAACTCTATTTCAAGCCCTCGTTTGCCCGCACTGACGCATATGGTGTCAAATTCCAAAGCGCTTTGATGAATAAATGTGGGTAAGGCTTTTTTCTGTCCCAGTGGGCTTATTCCTCCCACCACATAACCTGTCACTTTTTGTGCGATATCTGGATTGGCCATGTCTGCTTTTTTGGCTTTCGCCGCTTTCGCCGCCAATTTTAAATTGAGCTGCTCTGAAACCGGGATGATCGCCACCGCCAATTGGTTAGCAACACCATTTAACGCAAACAATAGGGTTTTAAAAACCTGCTGAGGGTTTTGCCCTAACACCTCAGCCGCTTCCAAACCGTAACTTTGCGCGCGCGGATCATGATCATATTGATGCACGGTATGCGCTATTTTTTTCTTCTTAGCAAGGTTGATGGCTGGTGTCATTGACGTGATAACTCCCTAAAGCAAATCGTAAAGCATAAAAAACACCGCATTACGCGGCGTTTTAGTAAAATCCAATCTGACGATAAGGTCAAGGTTACTTGTAAACAACCTCGCCAACGGGCGCGTATTGGTTAACATCTAAAGGACTGTGTGACTGAAGGTAATCCTTTAATACTTCAGCATCAACAAACCCCGTATTCACAAAGCCCGGATGGCCTGTCAATTTCGGGTAACCATCGCCTCCTGCAGCATTAAAGCTTGGTACCGTAAAACGGTAAGTGTCATCTAAACGCAATTGTTCGCCGCCGATAAACACATTTGACACTTTGCCATACTGTACGGTCATTGAAATACCGGCAAACTGAGCATAAGCGCCCGAATCAACTGGCATTGTCGCGACCTGATTAAGATAATCTAACACTTCGGCGCCGGTCATATCGGTATAAGTGATAATATTGGCAAACGGCTGAACACGTAACACATCTTTATAGGTCACTTCTCCAGCTTCAATGGAATCACGGACTCCACCTGAGTTCATTACCGCGAAATCGGCCTTCGCACGCTCCATATGTGCTGTAGCAATTAAGCGCCCGAGGTTAGTTTGCTGAAAGCGCACCACATTACGGTCCCCTTCAAGTTTGCCGTTGGTTTCCGCTACTTTAACGTTCAACTGGCTTTGCCCTTTATCCTGATAAGGTTGCAGAAAATCGAGCATGGCTTGGTCTTGAGGAATTTGTGGCTCATACAGAACGCGCTGACTCTCACCGTTCACTTTAACTTTTTTCTTGAGGTTGACGGGAATCAGGTCATAACTCACTAAATTCAGTTCGCCATTACGAAATTCGTAATCCGCGCGTCCAACATACTTACCCCACTCATGCGCTTGAACGATGTAAGTTCCGTTCTGTTTGTCTGGCTGACACTCATCACTGGGCTCAAAATTCTTTTTAATTACATTGGGCGCTTCCATACACACAGGCTCTTGCGAGTGACCACCGACAATCATATCCAGTGAGCCTTCATCAAGATAACGGGCCAGTGCTACATCACCTGGCGCATTGACACCGCGCTTACCGTCTTCGTAGTGCCCCATGTGCGTTACCGCAAAAATAAGATCCGGATGCTCAGATTTTTCTAGCTCAGCAATCAATTGCTTGGCTTCTGCTTTCGGATCACGAAACTCCAAACCACCAATAAATTCAGGGTTTCCTATTTTGGCCGTATCTTCGGTTGTTAAACCAATAACGGCAATTTTAATCCCTTGCTTATTGAACATTTGATAGGGCTGAAATAAGCGCTTACCGGTTGCTTTGTCATAGATATTGGCCGACAACATGGGGAAGTTAGCCCACTCTTCTTGCTTAAATAGCACTTCAAGCGGATTATCAAATTCATGGTTCCCTAACGCCATAGCATCATAACCAATCTTGCTCATACCTTTAAAGTCAGGTTCAGCATGCTGCAAGTCAGATTCCGGGACGCCGGTGTTAATGTCTCCACCAGAAAAAAGCAATACGCTCCCCCCTTGCTGCTGAACTTCTGTGCGCAACTGATCAATCAACGTTTTACGCGCAGCCATGCCATATTCACCATATTTGTTTTGCCAAAAACGCCCGTGATGATCGTTAGTGTGCAATACAGTGAGTTTGTAGGTCTTATCTGTTTGCCATTGATGAGCCGGTTGCGAAGCACAACCCACTAGTGTTGCAAGAACTGCCGCGCTGATAGCCGACGTTGTTATGAGGCGTTTTGTCATTACCCTACCTTTTTATTTTGCTGAGATGCCACTGCCTTGTGCTCGATAGACTCATTGTTCGCCTTGCCATTAAGGGAAGCGACTCGTCTAAAGATAAATGCGAAAACCTGATAAAGTTTAAAATAATCCTTACATCAGTGTGGATTGTTTTCATCATTCTGTTGTTGAGATCACCTATAAAAATGCGCTTTAGAGAATTTTTACACCGATAAAAATCCTCTGTAAAAGAGCGTGTTATTCCGTTTTGGCGTAATTTTAGCCAATAAAAAAGCAGCCCTGAGGCTGCTTTTTTGTCGAACAGGTTGGTTATTTAATATCGATTGGTGCAAACCCTTTGATCAAATCGTCCAACGCTTTCATTTGAGCTAAGAATGGCTCAAGTTTATCCAATGGTAACGCCGAGGGACCGTCGCATTTCGCGTTATCAGGGTCCGGATGTGCTTCGATAAACAAACCAGCAATACCTGTTGCAAGGCCCGCTTTGGCAAGCTCTACGGTCTGCTCACGTCGACCACCTGAGGCTGCGCCCGATGGGTCACGCATTTGTAGCGAGTGAGTCACATCAAAAATGATCGGGCTGCCTTGTGATGATTTTTTCATGACGCCAAAACCCAGCATATCCACAACAAGGTTATCGTAACCGTGGCAAGAACCGCGTTCACAAAGAATGATGTTTTCATTGCCGCACTCAGCAAACTTCTCAACAATATTGCCAACTTGCCCTGGGCTCATAAACTGAGGTTTCTTAACGTTAATCACTGCCCCGGTTTTTGCCATCGCTTCGACTAAATCAGTTTGGCGAGCGAGAAATGCGGGAAGCTGAATCACATCCACCACATCAGCCACAGGCTGCGCTTGTGCTTCGGTGTGCACATCGGTAATGATTTTAACGCCAAAAGTATCTTTCAGCTCTTGGAAGATTTTCATACCTTCTTCCAAGCCAGGGCCGCGGTATGAGTGTACAGAGCTGCGATTCGCTTTATCAAACGATGCTTTAAACACGTACGGAATACCTAACTTCTCAGTCACCTTGACGTAATGCTCACAAATCTGCATGGCCATATCGCGTGATTCCAGCACATTCATGCCGGCAAACAAAGTAAATGGCTTATCGTTGGCTACAGGAATATCACCAACGTGAACGATTTTTTGTTCCATCATGTTCTCTCTAATTTTTTAAATTAATGCAATGTCACTGAGGTTTCACTCAGTGCAGTGACTTGATTCTTTAATAGCTCTGATGCTGGGTCATCGGGGCACTGCTCAATAAAATATTGAAAGTCCGATAAAGCGACCTGATGACAATCAAGTTGCTGATAAATGAACCCACGATCACGAATTTCATAAGGATCGTCAGGGACAAAGGTCAAGGCTAAGTCGGTACAGCGCAATGCTAAAGTATAGCGCTCCTCTCTCAGCAGCGCGCTTTTGAGTAAAGCTAACCAGCGGCCGATGACCGTTGGATTGTCTGCAGTTTTTAGGTGTTCTGCTTTCAGTTTTGCCAGCGGACCACTGTGACCAATCAACCAGGCATGCAGTGTATGTTGTGACACATACTCACCATTGTACGGGTTGATATAGACGGGCTTTTCACCGTACCAATCTAATTTAATCAAGAATTGCGTCGGAAAGGTGACACCTTGAATCGGAAAGCCAAGCTTTCTTCCAAAATAAAGCAGTAGCGCGCCTAAACTCACTGGAATCCCTTTGCGGCGTTCAAGCACTTTATCGATAAAGCCATTAGCAGAATCGAAGTAGGCGTTTTGGTCCCCCTCAAACCCCCACTCGGAGTAAAACAAGCGAAGGAAGGATTCAAAACGCTGTTGCTCATCACGTTCATGAGCGAGCGCTAACTCAGCCTCGCGAACCAAACGGGCCAGTTCGGCCTCACTCCAACTTACTTGGGTCTCTGGATTGACGGCTTTATTTAGTACCAATGCTCCTTCGACCAGTTCCATTGCATCAAAGTCTTCATCTACTAAACCTAACATTTGATGCTCCATACTAACCCATCAAAATTGGCATTTTGGTCATCGCAATCTTGCCCGCCATGATCAACCAGCCGAGTGCACCAAGAAACGCCAAGCTGCGAAGCAAGCGATTTTTACCCAGTTTCAACGCAAACAACGCCAGAGCGAAATACGCCAAAATACAAGTAATCTTTTCGGTTAACCACGGCGCAGAGTCTGTAAATGGAATAAAACCAGTGATATAAATCAAGGCGATACCTGATAGCAATAAGCAGGTATCGTTAATATGCGGAAAGACTTTGAGAAATTTATTGTGTTGAAATGGAGAGTTGGCCATCATCAGGCCAAATCGAATAGACAGTAGCGTAGCACTGAGTGCTACGGTTAACATGTGAAAGTGCTTTAAACCTTCGTACATAAATGTCTCTCTTATCCTTAATCGCTAAACATTCCGAGTGTCACTCGGTCATTATTGCCGTAATCTTTTTCAGTTGATACCTGTAGGTATCCGAAACTTTGCATGATATCACGCACCGCTAAGCCCTGATCATAGCCATGTTCAAACATCAACCAACCACCGCTGATAAGATACTCACGAGCATGAGTAGCAATATATCGAATATCCGCTAACCCTTGGTCATCAGCAACCAACGCCGTGCGCGGTTCAAATCGCACATCGCCTTGAACCAAATGGGGATCTTGAGCGTCAATATACGGTGGATTAGACACAATCAAAGCAAACTTTGTACCAGAGGGTAGCGGTTCAAACCAACTTCCTGCGCAAAAACGCACATTAGTGATACCAAGATTGTGCGCGTTCCACGTGGCTAACTCTTGTGCTTCTTGCTGAAGATCGATACCAATGACTTGATGCCTCGGCAGTTCTGAAGCTAACGCCAACGCAATCGCTCCGGTGCCCGTACCTAGATCAAGAATATCGCCCGTCAATGGCGTTGCTTTATCCAAAGCGAGTTCGACTAAGCGCTCAGTATCCGGACGAGGAATCAGGGTTGAAGGCGAGACTTTTAGCGGTAATGACCAAAATTCACGTTCGCCAACAATATAAGCGACCGGTTCACCAGCAACACGGCGAGACAATAAGTTGTGGAAGTCATTGATTTGATCGGCCGACAGTACTTTGTCGGGCCAAGTCAGTAAATAGGTGCGGGATTGATTAAGCAGGTGGCAAAGTAGCACCGTAGCATCAACAGACGGCGAGTCACTGCCACTCGCCGCCAACTGTTGGGTTGCGCTCTTAAGCGCCTGTTCAATGGTGGTTTGCGCCATCGCCATTAGTTACTTTCAGCAAGGGCCGCCAGCTGATCCGCCTGATGCTCTTGAATCACCGGGTCAATCAAGCTTTGAAGATCGCCTTCCATCACTTCATTCAAACGATAAACCGTAAGGTTGATACGGTGGTCAGACACACGGCCTTGCGGATAGTTATAAGTACGAATACGGTCACTACGGTCACCTGACCCCAGTAAGTTACGACGCGTATCTGAGACTTCTGCCGCACGCTTCGCTTCTTCCGCTTGAATGATACGTGCCGCCAACACAGACATCGCTTTCGCTTTGTTTTTATGTTGCGAACGTTCATCCTGACACTCGACCACCGTGCCGGTTGGCAAGTGAGTAATACGAATAGCAGAATCCGTGGTGTTGACGTGCTGACCACCCGCGCCCGATGCTCGGAAAGTATCGATTTTTAGATCGCTGGCTTTGATTTCAGGAATTTCCGCTTCAGGAATTTCAGGCATAATCGCGACAGTACAAGCGGACGTATGCACACGCCCTTGAGATTCAGTAGCAGGCACACGCTGTACGCGATGACCGCCCGATTCAAATTTCAAGATGCCGTAAGCCCCTTCACCAGAGACTTTAGCAATCACTTCTTTGAAGCCACCATGTTCCGCTTCACTGGCTGACATCATCTCAATACGCCAACTGTTTTTCTCTGCAAAACGGCTATACATACGGAATAGGTCACCCGCAAAAATACCGGCTTCATCGCCACCCGCACCAGCACGAATTTCAAGGAAACAGTTGCGATCATCATTTGGGTCTTTCGGTAGCAACAAGATCTGCAGTTCTTCTTCGAGACGCTCAATGGTATTTTTTGACTCTGCGATCTCTTCTTGCGCCATTTCGCGCATCTCTTCATCGTCTTCTTTTGCCATCTCTTGCGCGGCAATCAGATCTTCCTGCGCTTGTTGGTAAGCTTGAAAACACTTAGTGACTTCTTCGAGCTGAGAATACTCTTTCGACAATGCACGGAATTTATTTTGATCGCCGATAACATCCGGATCACCAAGAAGGTGCTGAACTTCTTCATAACGTTCAACTAACGTTTCTAGCTTAGTTAGAATTGAGGGTTTCATAGTTTATTAAACTCAGGAGTGATAATTATTGTGGGTCGTCGAGACCCAAGCTTTGTCTTATTATCGCCAGTTTCGCTGGCTCGCCCTGCTCGGCGGCACTTTGCAGTGCCCGAGTCGGTGCATGAATCAATTTGTTGGTGAGCTTATTACTCAGCTCTGTTAATACTTTTTGTGGATCAGCGCCTTGTGCCAATGACTGCAAACCTTTACTTAAAAGCTCTTCGCGTATGTCATTCGCCGACTGACGATAGTCTCGAATACTATCTACCGCCTGCAGTGAGCGCATCCAAGACATAAACGATGCACTTTCTTCACTGACGATGGCCTCAGCTTGAATAGCTTCGACTTTGCGCTGTTCCATATTGCTGTCGATGATGGATTGTAAATCATCCACCGAATACAAATAGACATCATTGAGATCTCCGACCTGCGCTTCGATGTCTCGAGGAACGGCAATATCAACCAGCAACATCGGCTGATGACGACGCGTACGTAGCGCAGTTTCAACCATGCCTTTACCGATGATAGGTAAAGGGCTGGCCGTTGAGCTGATCACAATATCGGCTTTCGCTAAATGTTCTGGGATTTCGGGTAAACCGATGACTTCTGTACCAAACTCACCCGCTAGCCCCATTGCCCTTTCACGCGTTCGATTCGCAACAATCATATTTTTGCAGCCGTTTGCCGCCAAATGTTTGGCCACAAGTTCAATCGTTTCACCTGCGCCAACCAACAACACCGTACTGTCATCGAGCGACTCAAAAATATGTTTTGCCAGCGTACAAGCTGCATAAGCAACCGAGACTGCATTACCACCGATATCGGTTTCAGTTCTAACGCGCTTGGCAACCGAAAAGGCTTTTTGAAATAACTTTTCTATTGCCGGATCAACCGCTTTATTTCCCCGCGAATCAAAATACGCCTGTTTCACCTGCCCCAATATTTGAGGCTCACCAAGAACCAGCGAATCAAGACCACAAGAGACACGCATTAAATGACGAATCGCCGCTTGCTCTTCATGAATATAGATGCTTGGTTTCAGTTCTTCCGGTGTGACTTGATGAAATTGCGATAACCAATCAATCAGCTTACTTTTTCCTGACGATTTTACATCACAATAAATTTCGGTGCGGTTGCAGGTAGAGACAATCACGCTGCCATTCACTATCGGATTATCACTGAGCTGCTGCAAAGCATTCGGCAGTTTATCGGGGCCAAACGCAACTTTTTCGCGCAGCTCGACAGACGCCGTATTGTGATTAATACCAATAGCGAGCAAAGACATGTATCGTGGGTTCTCTGAATCTGGTCAATATGGATGAGAAGTGAATTTTACTTGATGCCCCGTATGATTGAAAGGGCATTCGGTATTTGTTTTCATCACCGTGTACGATCAATGATATAGTGGTCTAAAGCCAATAGATGCCTGAAAAATATAGAGCCTTTATGATAAAAACTCAATTCCGTATGGTTTGGCTACTGCTTTTTGCCTTGTTAATGGCGGGTTGTAGTAGTTTGAAAGAAAGCACCACCAATGTTGAATGGCAAGCCCATCAGCAAAAATTGGCTGCCATTACCGATTACCGCGCATCAGGAAAACTCGGTTATATATCGCCACAAGAAAGGCAGTCTCTCAATTTCACTTGGCGCCGTTCCCCACAACGCAGTGAGCTGCGCCTAAGTACCTTTCTTGGGCAAACCGTACTTAACATGACAATCACCCCCTCAGGTGCTCATGTTGAAACTTATGACGACCAAAAGTTAGATGCCGACAACGCCGAACAGTTGATTTATCGCCTCACCGGATTAGTGATGCCTGTTGCTCCCCTCTCCTCTTGGCTACTTGGCGCTCCGAATCAAGCTGATAATTACCAACTCAATCAAACTCATACACTGGATTGGTTGGAAAAAGACCTTAACGGCCAGCGCTGGCATTTAGATTATTTGCGCTATCAAGACCATCCATTTAATGGCCTTGCTACGCCGCTTCCAAGTAAACTCAAGCTAACACAAAACAACATTACTATTAATCTCGTTATTTCAAAGTGGACGTTTAATTAATGATTGTGGAAAAGACCCATTGGCCATCGCCAGCCAAATTGAACCTATTCTTATACATTACAGGCCAGCGAGCTAACGGTTATCACGATCTGCAAACCCTGTTTCAATTTGTCGATTATGGTGATGAACTGACTATTCAAGCGAATACAAGTGGTGAGATTGAACTCGCCCCAACTCTGCCTGGCGTCGCTCTACAAGATAACTTAATTTGGAAAGCGGCCAATGCGTTAAAAGCGCATTCTGGTTGCCCATTTGGTGCCAATATAGAAGTAAATAAGGTACTACCCATGGGCGGCGGGATTGGCGGTGGTTCATCTAATGCGGCCACCGTATTGGTGGCACTCAACTATTTGTGGCAGCTTAACCTTCCTTTTGAACAGTTAGCAGAAATCGGATTGCAACTGGGCGCGGATGTTCCGGTCTTCGTGCACGGACACGCCGCATTTGCCGAAGGCGTAGGGGAAAAGTTGCAACCTGTTGAAGTTGAAGAAAAATGGTATTTAGTTGTTCGGCCAAACGTCAGTATTTCGACAGCCGACATTTTTACGCACCCTAATTTGACGCGAAATACGCCCAAGCGAGCACTGGCAACACTTCTTGACGATCCTTACGAAAACGATTGCGAAAAAATTGTCCGAATGCTCTACCCAGAGGTTGATAAGCAACTTTCTTGGCTGCTACAATACGCGCCGTCAAGATTGACGGGGACGGGTTCATGCGTTTTTGCTGAATTCTCGAGCAAGAATGATGCACTCTCTGTCCTTAAAAAATTGCCCGACACCGCGTCGGCTTTTGTGGCAAAAGGCAAGAACGCTTCACCGTTACATGAGACACTGACTAAATACCAATTAGTCGACAACCAATCTATCTAAAACTGGACGCAACCTTGAGGTTTCCACCGTGCCTGATATGAAGCTATTTGCTGGTAATGCAACGCCTGAACTAGCCCAACGTATTGCTGACCGTCTATACATTTCCCTTGGTGATGCTACTGTTTCTCGCTTTTCTGATGGCGAAGTTGCAGTGCAAATCAACGAAAATGTTCGTGGTAGCGATGTATTCATCATTCAATCTACCTGTGCTCCGACCAACGATAACCTAATGGAACTCGTGGTTATGATTGATGCAATGCGCCGTGCTTCAGCGGGTCGTATTACAGCAGTTATCCCTTACTTCGGTTATGCACGACAAGATCGCCGCGTGCGTTCAGCCCGTGTGCCAATCACGGCCAAAGTAGTCGCTGATTTCCTTTCTAACGTCGGTGTTGACCGCGTTCTTACTATTGACCTTCACGCAGAGCAAATTCAAGGCTTCTTCGATGTACCGGTAGACAACATCTTTGGTACGCCTGTACTGCTTGAAGATATGGAAAACCGTGGCCTAGAAAATCCAGTCGTCGTTTCTCCTGACTTAGGCGGTGTCGTTCGCGCACGTGCAACCGCAAAAGCTCTAGGTGACATCGATATCGCTATCGTTGACAAACGTCGCCCACGCGCCAACGTTTCAGAAGTCATGAACCTTATCGGGGATGTTGAAGGACGCGACTGTGTCATCGTTGATGACATGATCGATACCGGCGGTACGCTATGTAAAGCGGCTGAAGCTCTGAAAGAACGTGGAGCTAAGCGAGTATTTGCTTACGCGACACACGCCGTATTCTCTGGCAACGCAGCAAGCAACATTAAAAACTCTGTGCTTGACCAAGTGATCATCACTGATTCCATCACCCTAGCTCCAGAAATGGCAGCCACCGGAAAAGTGACTCAGTTAACGCTATCGACCATGCTGGCAGAAGCAATTCGTCGTATCAGCAATGAAGAGTCGATTTCGGCAATGTTTAACGCGTAATCCCAGCGTTAGTTAAATGATAAAAGCACTTCTCAAATGGAAGTGCTTTTTTGTTTTCTACCCGCAAACAAGCCTGTCTCAACACCATCTCGCACCAAAGGATATTTCTGTGCTATCATACCGCGCTTTTTAAGAATCCAGAGAGATCCTACCTTGAGTCAACAGATAAAACTGCTGGTTGGGCTAGCCAATCCTGGGCCCGAATATAAAAACACTCGACACAACGCTGGCGCTTGGGTGGTTGAAGAACTGGCGCGCGTACACAACGTGGTATTAAAAAATGAGCCAAAGTTTTACGGTTTAACTGGACGTCTCATGGTTAACGGGCAAGATCTTAGGCTTCTTATTCCAACAACATTTATGAACTTATCGGGCAAAGCCGTCTCAGCTCTGGCAAAGTTCTACCAAATTACGCCTGAAGAGATCATGGTCGCTCATGATGAATTGGATTTACCACCAGGGGTCGCTAAATTTAAGAAAGGCGGCGGTCATGGTGGCCATAATGGCCTGCGCGACATCATCAGTAAGCAAGGCAATAATAAAGATTTCTATCGGCTGCGGATCGGCATTGGTCATCCGGGGCATAAAGACAAAGTTGCAGGCTATGTGCTAGGTAAAGCCCCTGCATCCGAACAACAGTGCTTAGACGCCGTGGTGGATGAATCCGTTCGCTGCCTCGACATCTTACTGAAAGATGGCCTAAGCAAAGCACAAAATCGATTACACACGTTCAAAGCTGAATAAGGTTACTATCATGGGTTTTAAATGTGGCATCGTTGGTTTGCCAAACGTTGGTAAATCAACTCTGTTTAACGCACTCACTAAAGCGGGAATTGAAGCCGCTAACTTCCCTTTCTGTACTATCGAGCCAAATACCGGTGTAGTACCTGTACCAGACTTACGTCTTGATGCATTGGCCAACATCGTCAATCCACAGAAAGTGTTGCCAACCACCATGGAATTCGTTGACATTGCAGGCTTGGTTGCTGGCGCGTCAAAAGGTGAAGGCTTAGGTAACAAATTCCTCGCAAATATTCGCGAAACAGACGCTATCGGTCATGTTGTACGTTGTTTTGAAAACGAAAACATCGTCCACGTATCAGGTAAAGTGTCACCAATTGAGGACATCGAAGTCATCAATCTCGAATTGGCGATGGCAGACCTTGACTCCTGCGAACGTGCGATTCAACGTAATGCTAAAAAAGCCAAAGGCGGCGATAAAGACGCAAAATTTGAGCTCACTGTGCTTGAAAAAATGCTCCCTGTACTCACCGAAGGCGGTATGGCTCGTAGCATCGAGTTGTCAAAAGAAGAGTTAGCCGCCATCGGATACCTTAACTTCTTAACGCTGAAGCCAACGATGTACATCGCTAACGTCAATGAAGATGGTTTTGAAGATAACCCTTATCTTGATGCTGTACGTGAATTTGCTGAAAAAGAGAACAACGTTGTCGTTCCTGTGTGTGCAGCCATCGAGTCTGAGCTTTCTGAACTAGAAGATGACGAGCGTGAAGAGTTCTTGGCGGATATGGGCATTGAAGAACCAGGTCTAAACCGCGTGATTCGCGCGGGTTACGAACTGCTTAACCTTCACACCTACTTCACCGCTGGCGTAAAAGAAGTACGCGCTTGGACCATTCCAGTCGGCGCGACTGCTCCCAAAGCAGCTGGTAAAATTCACACAGACTTTGAAAAAGGCTTCATTCGAGCTGAAGTTGTTGGCTATGACGACTTTATTCAATTCAATGGTGAAAGTGGCGCAAAAGAAGCCGGCAAATGGCGTTTGGAAGGTAAAGAGTACATCGTCAAAGATGGTGATGTTGTTCATTTCCGTTTCAACGTTTAATAAGTTGATGAAACTTAGCTAAATTTGCAAATAGAGAGGCCAGCATTCACGCTGGCCTCTGTGTTTTAAAATGAAAAATAGCGACAATCTTATTGGCAGTGAGACGCACGTTTTCTAACACTTTTTGATCATTAACACGCCTCTTTGTTTAAAAAGAAACCGAACGATTCGTTTATCCCGATTTATTCAAAAAAAAAGTTGACGGTTCTTATTGATATCCGCATAATGCGCCCCGTTCCCGCGAGATGTGGTCTCGTTTAAGAGCAAGAAAAATTAGGTTTTGGCTACGTAGCTCAGCTGGTTAGAGCACATCACTCATAATGATGGGGTCACAGGTTCGAATCCCGTCGTAGCCACCATTCCTAAATGCTTTTTTAGTAAGAGTTTTTAGGAATAATGCGGAAGTGGCGGAATTGGTAGACGCACCAGATTTAGGTTCTGGCGCCGCAAGGTGTGAGAGTTCAAGTCTCTCCTTCCGCACCATTATTCTCTCTTCGAGAGTTGTGATAAGCGCAAGCTATCATTGTAGGGCTATCGCCAAGCGGTAAGGCAGCGGCTTTTGATGCCGCCATTCCCTGGTTCGAATCCAGGTAGCCCTGCCATTTTTTCTAAAGTGTTGGCCCCAAAAGGGTTGTCACTGAGCAAGAGAATGTATATATTGTCTCGCTCCACGAGTGGCTACGTAGCTCAGCTGGTTAGAGCACATCACTCATAATGATGGGGTCACAGGTTCGAATCCCGTCGTAGCCACCATTTATTTAACATTATCTGTTTTTACCAATTAACAGTTAATGCTAAGCATCAAGACGCGGAAGTGGCGGAATTGGTAGACGCACCAGATTTAGGTTCTGGCGCCGCAAGGTGTGAGAGTTCAAGTCTCTCCTTCCGCACCATCTTGATCATAAAAATTTTGCGGAAATGGCGGAATTGGTAGACGCACCAGATTTAGGTTCTGGCGCCGCAAGGTGTGAGAGTTCAAGTCTCTCTTTCCGCACCATTATTCTCTCTTCGAGAGTTGTGATAAGCGCAAGCTATCATTGTAGGGCTATCGCCAAGCGGTAAGGCAGCGGCTTTTGATGCCGCCATTCCCTGGTTCGAATCCAGGTAGCCCTGCCATTATTAGATTTAAGTTGAATCGTCAGCTTAACAACGTGACTAAGCTATGCCATTGGCTTACTCACCATGAATAAATGCGGAAGTGGCGGAATTGGTAGACGCACCAGATTTAGGTTCTGGCGCCGCAAGGTGTGAGAGTTCAAGTCTCTCCTTCCGCACCATTATTCTTCTCTCTATAGAGAACCCAGACTCGCTGAAAAGCGGTCACTGTAGGGCTATCGCCAAGCGGTAAGGCAGCGGCTTTTGATGCCGCCATTCCCTGGTTCGAATCCAGGTAGCCCTGCCATTATTTATCAAGTTGATATTATCAACTTGAAAAGCTTACTGAGCATCGCCATTTATACTTAGTAAGTTGAGAACAAAATGCGGAAGTGGCGGAATTGGTAGACGCACCAGATTTAGGTTCTGGCGCCGCAAGGTGTGAGAGTTCAAGTCTCTCCTTCCGCACCATATTAAGATCGAAAGATCACAGAGTGGCTACGTAGCTCAGCTGGTTAGAGCACATCACTCATAATGATGGGGTCACAGGTTCGAATCCCGTCGTAGCCACCATTTACATTGCAATACATTTTCGCGGTGGTGGCGGAATTGGTAGACGCGCTAGCTTCAGGTGCTAGTGTCCTTTAGGACGTGAGGGTTCAAGTCCCTCTCTCCGCACCAAGACAATGTATAACAGATTTTGTAGGGCTATCGCCAAGCGGTAAGGCAGCGGCTTTTGATGCCGCCATTCCCTGGTTCGAATCCAGGTAGCCCTGCCATTATTATGCTAAGTTGAGGTTATCAACTTAACAACGTGAATAAGCTGTGCCATTGGCTTACTCACTACGAATAAATGCGGAAGTGGCGGAATTGGTAGACGCACCAGATTTAGGTTCTGGCGCCGCAAGGTGTGAGAGTTCAAGTCTCTCCTTCCGCACCATTATTCTTCTCTTTTATAGAGAACCTAGACTCGCTGAAAAGCGGTCGCTGTAGGGCTATCGCCAAGCGGTAAGGCAGCGGCTTTTGATGCCGCCATTCCCTGGTTCGAATCCAGGTAGCCCTGCCATTATTTGATTGAGTTGACTTATTCAACTTAACAACGTAATTAAGCAACGCCATTGGCTTAATTGTTACAAAGATATGCGGAAGTGGCGGAATTGGTAGACGCACCAGATTTAGGTTCTGGCGCCGCAAGGTGTGAGAGTTCAAGTCTCTCCTTCCGCACCATCATTAGAAACCCAGCTTAAACGCTGGGTTTTCTTTTATCTCGTATTCAGAAAATAAAGCCCCCCACGAGTCCTTATTAAGATCATAGACATAAAAAAGCCCAGCTCATGCTGGGCTTTTGGATTATAGCGATAATTAGCCAAGAAGACCAAGTGCCGCGTTTGGCGCTTGTTTGGCTTGCGCAAGAACAGAGCTTGATGCTTGGCTTAGGATTTGAGCCTTCGTCAATGCTGTGGTTTCTTTCGCAAAGTCCGTGTCTTTGATTCGGCTCTTAGACGCATTGACGTTTTCATTAATGTTGTCTAAGTTATTGATTGCATGGCCAAATCGGTTTTGGAATGCACCTAGCTGAGCACGGTGGCTATCAACAAATTTTAGCGCCGCATCAACCACTGCCACAGACTCTTGCGCACCACCAACGGTTGTGACATCCAAAGTATCGACAGTGACCGCTTGTGCTTCACCAATACCCAATTCGCCTGCAAGGCTGCCACCAAAGCTAGCTACACCTTCGACTTTATTGTTATCAGTAAACACTTGCAGACGTCCCTCTTCGTCTACAGACGCTTTAACCATATCCGTTTGACCATTGATATAAGTCGCTAGCTCTTCGATATCATCACCTTCTTTTGCGTTGATAGTGATATCTTGTTGCTCACCAAATTTATCAGTCAAAGAGATAGTTAAATCATTCGCACCAGACTGAACAGCCCAATCTTTGTCTTGACCATTTTCAGCACGGTAGCTATTACCACCCATTTGCGTGTTGTCACTACGCATGTTGTTTAAGCTTAGCATGACTGCCTCGCCGTTATCTGCACCGATCTGGAATGATTTAGTTGCGAACGTACCATTAAGTAGCTTGTTACCACCAAACGACGTGGTCTCTGCAATACGGTTAAGTTCATCATTCAGTGCCGTTACCTCTTCTTGAATCGCCACACGCTCAGACTTAGAGTTTGAACCGTTAGCTGATTGTAGAGATAGGTCACGCATACGTTGCAGAATGTTAGTGGTTTCATTCATCGCACCTTCAGCGGTTTGTGCAATTGAGACGCCATCATTTGCATTTCGTACAGCGACATCAAGACCACGGCTTTGGACGTTCAAACGGTTCGAGATTTGCAAACCTGCAGCATCATCTTTCGCGCTATTAATCTTAAAGCCTGAAGATAGACGTTCCATTGAAGCTTGCTGAGCATTACTCGCACTATTCAAATAGCGTTGAGCGGTCATTGCTGAAACGTTTGTATTTACATTCACTGCCATAGTGATTCTCCTGTTGGATTCTCCGACGAATCGGAAGTTGGGTTGGCTTTCCGACGTCTCAGATCACCAAGTTCTCTCAAAGTACCCTTGTTAACGACTCCAACTTGATAAGCTTTAGAGGAAAAATTCACCGCTAATAAAAACCTCATACTTTTTGCAGATTTAATGATACCTGGCACAAAAACGAAAATTACCGCTCAAGTTTTTCCAGGTTCTGCCGGGGTAACTTATTAACATTATTGAAGAAATTATAATTCCTTGAGTTTTGGGTGATTTACCTTTGAGCGAGTTAGGCTAGGATTATGAGCGCAATCAGAAAAAGACAACGCCACAACACAAAATAAGGACAAATAAGATGGATTGGTATTTAGTGGTAGTACGTAATTATTTGGGCTTTTATGGGCGAGCTCGGCGTAAGGAATTTTGGATGTTCATTCTATGCGATACAGTGATTCGCTTGGGATTGGGAATTATTGAGTATTTAACTCACATCAACATACTTATCGGCATCTATAGTGTGTTGGTGTTTTTACCTTATGTCGCCGTCAGTATGCGCCGTTTGCATGATACAAACCGGACGGGATGGTGGTTATTACTCAGTTTTATTCCGGTGATTGGGTTTATTGTTTTGCTCTACTTTATGGTTCAGGAAGGTGACCGAGGTGAAAACCGCTTTGGGCCTAATCCAAAATTCTGATTGGTTGGACTAACGGTAAACGGCTAAGTGCAAAAACAGCGAATAGAGTCATAACGCCAGAAAAGAAAAAAGCCCCTTTTCCTTTGAGAGAACCGGGGCTAGGTGGTAGCTAAGCCAATGTGGAGATCGAGAGAAATGACACATTTAACTACCTAGGGGTGCGAAGATTGATTCAATAATATAAAGCAGGTTTGAGAGAGAACTTTATACCATCTAATCATCCACGCGCTTGCCAAGAAATCCTTCATTAACCTCACGTCTGAGACCACGTTAATGAAGGCTCTTTTACTACTGCAATAACGTTAATGCAGAGTTTGGCAACTGTTTTGCTTGGGCAAGGATCGATGTCCCTGCTTGCTGCAGAATTTGAGATTTTGTCATTGCAGTGGTTTCTTTCGCAAAGTCCGTATCACGGATTCGGCTATTCGAAGCTGCAACGTTTTCTTGAATATTGGCTAAGTTATTAATGCTATGGTTCAAACGGTTTTGAATCGCACCTAGATCTGCTCGTTGTGAATCCACGTACTTCATTGCCGCATCAATCACACCGACAGCGTTTTGAGCGCCACCCACCGTCATTACATCAATATCATTGACGGTAACATTTTGCCCAGGACCACCTTCTAAACCCAGTTCGCTAGCAAGGCCACCCGAAATATTCAATTCGCCCTGGATGTTTGGCTCAGCCACGAAGATTTGCAATTGGCCGTTCTCGTTTACCGAGGCTTGAAGCTTATCAGTTTGACCATTGATATAGGTGGCAAGTTCTTCCACGTCATCACCAGGTTTTGCGATTAAGTCAAATACGACCTCTTCACCTTCTTTGGTGGTAAACTCAAACTTCATGTCGTTTGATTGAGCAGGGACACCCCAGTCTTTATTCTGACCATTTTGAGCGATAAAAGCTTGCCCACCCATTTGGAAGTCATCCGCACGGATACTGGTTAGCGCAACAATCATTGCCTCACCGGAACTGGCACCGATTTGGAATGATGATTCACCGAATGAACCATTAAGCAGGCGGCGTCCACCAAAGGATGTGGTTTCCGCGATACGGTTCAATTCATCTTGAAGTGCCTCAACTTCTTCGTTCAACGCTGTACGTTCAGACTCTGAGTTAGTACCGTTTGCCGATTGCAGTGCTAAGTCACGCATACGTTGCAGAATATTAGTCGATTCATTCATCGCACCTTCTGCTGTTTGAGCAATTGAAATGCCGTCGTTAGCATTACGCATTGCCACATCAAGGCCTCGAGACTGAGCTGTCAAGCGGTTTGAAATCTGCAAACCAGCCGCGTCGTCTTTTGCACTGTTGATACGCGCACCTGATGACAAACGTTCCATTGAGGTGTTCAAGTCACCAGTTGCTTTATTTAGGTAACGCTGAGCGGTCATCGCTGAAACGTTAGTATTTACATTAATGGTCATAGGTTGCTCTCCTAGTGAGTTCGCAAGTGCTTTGCGAAGCGGCCAGCTTAATCTCATTTGGAAGCACTGACCGAAATATGCCTTGCTAAAACCTGGCTATTGCCGGTTTACGAACACGTTGTTCACACAAAGGTGGTTAATCAAGTTACGTAATACCTATATCAATATGTGTGCCAAGTTTTAAAATTATTTTTTAATCATTTACTTTCAAACACTTATACACAAATTAACATCTATTTAAGTCTGTATATTGAGCGAATAAATGATTACTTCTTGCTATCGGCAACAGAGTTTGCCGCTTATTTTGCCGCCTATTTGCCAGCGGCAGTTCACCGATTTACTTACCAACAAGTTCACTCCGCACATATGGCATTAGCACATAAGGCCGTGGAGTGAACGCGTTTAGATGTAGTTAAATAAAGTGAGATCTTTGGTTTTACCAAAAGCTTGTTGTGACGCTTGAAGTGCTCTTGAGTTTTCATTGAACTCAATCACCGCTTCGGCATAATCCAAATCTTCAAAATTACTTTTTGATTTGGCGAGCGTCATATTGAAGTCTTCATGTTGCTGCTCTTGAATATCGAGCGTATTCAAGCGGGCACCGACATCCGTCCGAGCTTTATTCAGATGAATAAATGCCGCATGAAATTCTTCAGTAATTTGGTGCAGCTTAGCGGTGTTAGAAATATCCGACACCGAACCTGTGGTGTATTCCATGGCATCTTTGAAAGTATCAAAAATGCTATAAGTCTTACGCGGCTCTAAGGTTATCTCATCGCCTCGGTTAATTTGCCCTTTGATGTGGACATTCAACCCTTCGTATTGAATACCTTCTTTAGGGTCAAATTCATCAGCCGCGACCACCGAACCATTGCGTTCAATTTGATAACCGTATTTGTTATTCGGCATATCAACAAAAGTCACTTTATAAGTGGCATTGTCATCAGGGTCGATGTTGGTTGCACGCTCAAGAAGTAACTCCGAGGCACCTTTAAGATCGTATTGCGGCTCATAATCACCAAATGGGTTATCAATCTCCATGAATAGCTTGCTACCAGGATCATTGATTGGCATTTCCAAGCTAGTGGAAATTTTCATTTTTCGTTGGTAATCATCCCCCGCATACTCGACATTACCGTCACGATCGCGAAAGAAAGGCTGGTTCTTCGGTTTGGTCCCCGCAAAGATGTAGTTTCCAGATTCATCTTGGACATTGACCAGATTCAAAAAGTTATTGGCTATCTCTTCCATCTCGCGCTTTTTAGCCAGACGATCTTCTGGAGACAACGCACCGTTGATGGTTTCCATCACTGTGCGTTTCGCCTCATCGGCATATTGCTCTGCGTTAGAAATGATGACCTCATGATGCTCAAGACGGTTTCGCGTCAGAACAATGGCATCCATGTACTGACGCAGTTGCTCTTTTTGCTGACCAATATTTTGAATATAGTGGGTCGCTAAAGGGTCATCACTGGCTTGCATTAACTTCTTACCCGAAGCCAATTGCGCCTGATTATGATGAATCTTGGCTTCTTGGCGACGTAAGTCATTTTGCACCGATTGATAATTATGGAAGCTCGCAATTCGATTTAACATGATTTATGACCTCCCTACTTCAGTGCCAAGATGGTGTTGAACGTATCATTTGCCGCCTGCATAATGCGCGACGATGCCATATACGCTTGTTGAAATTTCATCATATTGGCCGCTTCTTCATCGAGGTTAACGCCAGAGATAGACGCGATACGCTCCTGAGCAGCCTCTTTTTCTAACCGTGATACATCGGTCAAACGAGATGCGGTTGACTTTCTAAGCCCCATTTCTGTATTCAGATCGTGATAGACATCCAAAATGGTTGTCTCACCACCGTTGAGCTTTTTATCGGTTTGAATATTCTGCATTTTACGTAAATTGCCGTTGTCCCCTTCAGAAGGGACAAGGTTTGCCGTAAATTTGTCATTCGGCAGCGCCCCGTCGGTTAACTCAAAGGTGGTCCCTTGAACGGTGACAGGCCCTGATGGCGGATAACTTTGCGGCTGCATCAGCACACGACCTTTAGGGTCGGTGACGGCAAATTGTGTCCCATCTGGAGAAACGACTACTTCAAATTCACGAAGCTCGCCGGCCTGCTTTATTTCAAACCCAGCAGTACCTTGCGCGAACGTGGTCGATGCCTCGTAACTTTGAGCGGCAATGGTCGTAGGATCGTTGGTTTCCATTTTCATCTGTGCGGCGCCGCGTCGAGTAGGACGAATTAAAACGCGCTCACCATCGGCGAGATCCTGCCGGATCTCCATGCGCATGCCATCAATAACGATGTCACCATCATCCATTTGAGCTTCACTCAGTTCACCATTTGGACGTGTCACATAATAATCGCCATCCACAGATTGCAGCTGATATTCACCCGCGACGACTTGCGATGTGTCCTCTAAGTAAACTCGAAGGTCAGCTTGTGAATTGGACGAGGTCACAACACGTGATTTGGCAACAACATCGGAGTTGATATCGGTAAACATCAGCCCCCCGACATTTCCTCTTAAATCAAGACCTTGAGATTGAAGTTCATTCACTTCATTCGAAAATGACGTGGCCATCTTACCCAGTTGGTCAAGGAGGTACGGAATTTGAGTATCACGCATATCAAGCATCGCACCCATTTTGCCATCAAGATCTTTACTGGTGATGGGTTTGATGCCTTTACCTTCAAGCATGGCTAAACGGTGCTGATGGGTATCAGGATAACCTTCAATCATTTTTAATTGACTGGCTTCCGTTCCTGAAACCAAGGTATGCCCGTTACCAATATGGATATTAAAGCCTTCGGCGTTTTTACGTGGAGTGACTGTTACCTTGGTATATTCTGAGAGCTCGTTGACTAACTTTTCATGCTCATCCATTAAATCAAGATGTGGGCCTGGGGTTCGCATCATCAAACGGTGCAAATCACGAATCTCAACCGCTAACTGGTTGATTCGTTTAACGCCGAGTTCCAGCTTTCGATTCGTCACATCGTATTGCTGACGTACCGTTTCATGGAAGTCATTCATGTTCTGTGTAATGAGGTCGGCTTTCTCAAGTACCACTTTACGTGCGCCGACATCATTTGGGCTATCGGCAAGCGACTTAACCGAATCAAACCATTCATTCAGATTTTCAGGAATTTTCTTTGAGGCGACAGAGGACAGCATGTTCGACAACATCTCAAGGTTTTCCTCTACGTCTAGCTTACGCGCGTAGTGAGTAGTTGAGGTGTTAAGCTCTTTAACGGCAAATTGATCCCAAGAGCGGCGAACATTTTCCACATGCACACCCATACCGAAGGTTTGCCCACCGTATTGACGCGGCATGTTCGTGCCTTGAATCACAGACTGGCGGCTATAACCCTCTGTATTAACATTAGAAATGTTATGTCCTGTGGTGTTTAATTGTCTCTGAGAGGTAAGCACACTTTGTGCACCCAAATTCAGAAGATCCGACGCCATACTGCCCCCGAAAACCTTTAAAAATCAGCTGTTACTGAGTATCTAAAGAGATAAAAGCAAAGTGCGTGCCAAAGTGTTTTATTCTGCGCTGTAAATGATAAAAGCTTGCCAATTGGCAAGCTTTTTAAAGGGAGGGAAAGCTGTAGCGTTACTGCATTTTGTCAATTTTTTCTTTGACTCTGAGTACTTTATCCGCGTAAGTCGGATCCGTTGCATAACCCGCCCGATGAATGCCATGAATAAATTGCTCCGAGCTGCCATCATGACGGAGTGCCGTTGTATAACGTGGATTCTGCTGAAGAAAACGCACGTAATCATTAAAGCTATCTTGATAACTTGAATAAGAACGAAATGCCGCTTTCTCTTTCACAGGGATACCTTGATGATACTCTAATGTTTGAGTCGCCATCTTGTCACCGCCCCAACGCTTATCCGCTTTAATGTTGAATAAGTTGTTACTGCTGCCCTGGCTGTTTTGAATCACTTTCTTACCCCAACCAGTTTCAAGTGCAGCCTGAGCCAACAATAATGACGAATCGACACCTAATACCTGGGCCGCTTTTTCAGCATAAGGTTTCATTGATGAAACAAAGGCTTCTGGCGAATCAAAACGCGTCGGTTCCGCTTGCTTCTGCGCCGCCTCGACTTCAACAGCTGCCGCATTAACAAGTGGGTCATCATTTGCCGCAGTTGCCGCAGCTTGTCGGCGCTGATCAATTTTTTCCATCAACGCTCCGAAGTCTTGATCACGCGCTTTCGCATTAGGGTCATCTATCTGACCTGTACTTAATTGCGCCACAATCATATCGGCCAGCCCAAGCGCCCCCGAATCGCTCAGTTCACTCGCACGCTGCTCATCAAGCATTTGACGAAAAAACTGCTGGTTTTGACTGTCCATTAGCCCGGATTCAAACGTTGCGTTAGCATCTCGCATCGACTTAAACAGCATGTTAGTAAAAATCGCTTCAAACTGTTTCGCTGCGGCCTTCAAAGCAGCCTGTTCGCTGTCTTTATCACCACCAACAGCCTTACGACGCAAGTTATCTAAGTTAGCGATATCATGAATAAAACCAATGTCGTTTCCATTGTTCATCATCGACTCCTTAGATAATAATCAGTTGGCCTTCAATTGCGCCAGCTTGTTTCAGTGCTTGTAAAATGGCCATAAGATCTGACGGTGCTGCGCCGACTTCATTCACCGCACGAACTAGGTCATCAAGCGTAAGGCCCGGCTCAAATTTAAACATTTTACCTTGCTCTTCGGTCACTTCGATATCGGTATCAGGGACCACTGCGGTCTGCCCGCCCGCTAAAGCATTAGGCTGACTGACATTCAGGTTCTCTTTGATCGCCACCGTCATACCACCATGGGTAACAGCAGCCGGCTTTAGACGAACGTGCTGCCCCACAACAATGGTACCCGTGCGAGAGTTTACGATAATTTTTGCCGCGCCTTCAGCAGGGTCAAACTCTAGGTTTTCTACCGCAGAAAGGAACGCAACTCGCTGGGTAAGATCTCGTGGTGCTCGCACTCGCACTGAGGTGGCATCAACAGGAGAAGCCATTTGCGGGCCGAGGAAACTATTGATCGCATCAGACATACGCTGCGCAGTCGTAAAATCAGATTCTAATAAATTGAAGGTGATGTAGTCTCCACGGCTAAATGGACTTGGGATTTCCTGTTCGACAATCGCGCCATTTGAAATCATACCCGCCGCAGGGTTGTTACCAACGACTTTTGATCCATCAGCGCCATTCGCACTAAAACCACTGACCACGAGGTTCCCCTGCGCAACGGCGTAGATGCTGCCATCAAGACCTTTCAACATGGTTTGCATCAAGGTACCACCACGCAAGCTTTTCGCTGATCCAACAGAAGAGACCGTGACGTCTATCGTTTGCCCTTGTTTTGAAAAAGCAGGCAATGTGGCGGTCACGATCACCGCGGCGACATTTTTGGTCTTAGGTTTCGTTCCAGGCGGCAATTGAATACCGAAATTGCGTAACATGGCGTTAAAGCTCTGATCGGTAAAGGGAGTCGACTCCCCTGTTCCCGGCAATCCGGTCACGAGACCATAGCCAACAAGTTGGTTGCTTCGTACGCCTGCGACTTGAGAAACGTCTTTAATCCGCGCCGCATTCGCTTGCGGTGCCAGCAAAATCAAGCTGGAGATTAATAGCAACAGTTTTTTCATCGTGTTTACCTTCACTCTAAGTCGCAGTGCCAAAACTTCGACTTTTCTAATCACTAAAGAGCGACATTAAAAAATCGTGCCAAGAATCCAGGTTCTTGCATATCTTGGTTGGTTCCAGTACCAGAATATTGAATTCGCGCATTGGAAATTCGAGTTGAAGCAATGGTGTTATCGTAATCTATATCTTGCGGACGAATCGTGCCGCTTAAACGAATGTACTCATCACCCGTGTTAAGCGTCAGCCACTTCTCTCCGCGAATCAGTAAGTTGCCATTGGCTAAGACTTCAATCACCTCGACAGAAATAGAACCACTTAAGCTATTGCTCTGATTTGCCGCCGAACTGCCACTGAAATTATTGTCGTTGCTGAGGTTATAGGAAAAATTATAATCTCCTACGGTTAATGCTTGCCCCCCGACCTCTAGTGGCTCCATGGATGCATCGTTATTTTTTGACAGATCGGCATCTGAGCTTTTTGCCGCTTTGGTTGCCTCGTCTAACGTCACCGTGATGATGTCGCCGATACCACGCGGTTTCGAATCATCGTATAAGCTGGCCGACCTCGCGACATTGAACAAAGACCCCGTTTCTGCCGCATAGTGCTCGGGCTGATGCTTAGGGTGAATAGGTGCCCAAGCAGGATCATCCGCCACAGGATCACTACGCCCACGCAACGTATCCACGATTCCAGCACTGTCTTGACTCGCTCGGTCACCTTCAACCGCATCAACGGTCGTTGTGCCGCGGACTACGTCTTCACTCTCAACAGGCGGTTGAAGTAGAGAACAACCCGACATCAAGGTAATCATCACTAAAGGCAGTAAACGGTTCATAACCTTAATCCTCAAAAACGCTTATAACTGCTGATTCACAAAGCTCATCATTTTATCGACGGCTGAAATCACTTTGGAGTTCATTTCGTAAACACGCTGAGCCTCAATCATATTGACCAACTCTTCTGTCACGTTCACGTTAGAGGTTTCGAGCATCGATTGGCGAACTTCACCAAAGCCATCAAGCCCTGGAACACCTTCTTGTGGATCGCCACTCGCCCCTGTTGGAAGGTACAAGTTCTGACCGATAGGCTCTAGACCGCCCGGGTTGATAAAATCAACCGTGGTGATCTGCCCTAGAACTTGGTTGTCTTGCTGACCACGTACACGTACAGAGACTTCACCATCGTTACCGACGGTGATGCTAATCGCATCCTCTGGGATAGCAATTTCAGGCTGCAGCGCGTAACCCGATCCAGAGGTAACAATCACTCCTTCATCATTGACGGTAAACTGGCCATTACGTGAATAGCCGATGTTGCCGTCTGGCATAAGGATTTGGAAAAAACCATCGCCTTCAATCATCATATCCAAACTATTGTTCGTGGTTTGGGTATTACCTTGAGTGTGCACTTTTTGCGTAGCCACGACTTTTGAACCCGCCCCCAACATCAAACCACTGGGTAGTTCAGTATTTTGCGATGACTGACCACCAGGCTGGTTAATGTTTTGATAGAACAAATCTTCAAACACCGCGCGGCTTTTTTTGAAACCAACGGTTGAGGCGTTGGCCAAGTTGTTTGAAATGGTTGCGATGTTGGTTTGTTGAGCGTCTAAGCCCGTTTTACTTACCCATAATGCTGGTTGCATAATTTATCTCCTAACCCGTTATCAGCTCATACGAAGCAATGTGTCAGATGCTTGATCCATCTCTTCAGCGGTTTTCATCATCTTGGTTTGCATTTCAAATTGACGTTGCAAGTCAATTAAGCTGGTCATTTCACCAACCGCATTCACATTACTGCCTTCCAGAGCTCCTTTAAGGAGCTTGACGTCGGCATCAGCATCGTAGGTTGCATTAGGATCTTTCGAACGGAATAAGCCGTTCACATCTTTGTATAAGGATTGATTGGGAGTGCGAGTCAACTTAATACGGTCAACGACTTCCATCGCGTCTGCCGGAGCGCCCATCGGTACGACGGAAATCGTGCCATCTCCACCAATTTCAATTTTACTAATTGGAATGGGTAAAGTAATAGGTGCACCCGTTTCACCGAGCACGAGGTTACCATTACCATTAGACAGTAAACCGGTTGGCCCAATATTAAAGTTTCCGTTACGCGTTAGACCTTCTTTGCCGGTCTTGTCCATAACAGAAATCCAGCCATCACCTTCAATCGTGACATCAAGGTCACGGCCAGTGGTAATCACACTACCTTGAGAGAAATTATGGCCTGGACGTTCTGTCATACTAAACACACGACTTGGCAACCCTTCGCCATACGCTTGCATAGAACGGGCGTGTTCTAAGTCAGCTCGAAAACCGGTTGTGCTGACGTTAGCAAGGTTATTCGCTCGAAGTTGCATCGCTTGCATGTTTTGCTTAGCGCCACTCATGGCAAGAAACAGTGCACGATCCATAATTTGCTCCTAAAATTCGTTATTCAAACCAATTAAAGCAAAGCACGTGCCAATATTTATTTACTATTAATTTCAGAGAGTTAAAAGGTAAAGGGAGGAAATAAAAAGAGGGTTGCCGCTAAATCGGCAAAGGAGCACCACCAGCATTGCCGCTGATGATGCCCCGGAAGAATACCTAACGATTATCGAATCTGAAGGATATTTTGTTGTAGCTGGTTATGGACTTCAAGTGCACGCGAGTTGGCTTGGAAGTTACGCTGCGCAGAAATCAAATCGACCAATTCTTGCGTCATATCGATATTCGACTGTTCAAGCGAACCACTACTGATGGTACCAAACGACCCTTTGTTCGATTCGCCCCAGATTTTGTCACCAGAATCTTGAGTCGAATCCCACTGAGTTCCACCTTTTTTGTCCAAACCTTGCTCATTGGCAACACGAACCAGAGATACGCGTCCCAACGTCACTGCTTCACCATTCGAGTAAGTCCCGAGTACGTTACCCGTTTCGTCAACATCAACTTTAGTCAAGAAGCCAGTGGTCGCCCCATCTTCATCAAACTTAGTTAATTCAAAGGGTGCGGCAAACTGCGTCGTTGAATCCAATTGGAAACCTAAGGTTTGCGTGACATCAGCACCGTTCAAATCGATCGGGTTTGGCCCTGAACCAAGTGGGTCTGACACAATAGGATTACCATTATTAATACTTGCTAACGTACCGTCGTTGTTAAAACGCATGGTATGGCCAACATGACCACTTGGGCTGGTGACATCACCACCCGTGATGTTGATGGGTTTCTCACCTTGTTGGTCTGTGACGGTGTAGTACGTTTGCCATGTGTTCGGCTGATTTTGATCTTTCAAATAGTAAGTCGTCATTTTGTACGACTGACCCATCGAATCATAAATCGTTGAAGACGTTGAACGGTTATAAGTTTCCGGATCGCTGTAATCAAACAATGCTGGATCATTTAGATCGCCGTTCGCAGGTAAGTTAACCCCAACTTCAATCGTTGATGTCTGCTTTGGCTTACCAAACTCTGCTGGAATGTTGATCGGTTGAGGCTCATAAGAGAGCACTTCACCGGTGTCTTTATTCACATCATAACCCAACAAAAACTCATCATTGGCGGTGACCATGTAGTTGTCTTTGTTGATATGAAACGCACCGTTACGAGTTAACTCGTTTTGCTGAGGCGTTAAGCGATCTTTTGATACCGCGAAGAAACCTGTACCAGAGATGCGTAAATCCATTGGGTTATTGGTATAAATACTTGAACCTTCATGGAATTGTTGAGCAACTTTCGCCGCCTGAACACCTTGACCCGGGGTGGTTTTTGCGTGTGTGAACAATGAGTTTGAGTACACATCGCCAAATTCAGCACGAGACTCTTTAAAACCAAACGTGTTGGCGTTGGCCAAGTTGTTACTGGTGGTGTTCAAATCTAATTGAGCTGCGGATAGACCGCTAAGTGAAATATAAGACATTCCAAAATCTCCTATCTGGCTAGCGTATTATGCTTTGCCAACTTCTAGTACTTCAGCAAGTCGAACTGGCGAATCAAAGCCAGCCAGATTGAGCAGTACGTTGCCATTACCTTTACCAAGAAGCACGCTGTTCACATTTGCATACGTTGATACTGGGAACTCTTTGCTCTCGCCATCTAACAAACCCGCCGCTCTCACTTTGTATTTGCCAGCCGGCAATGGATTACCGTTTTGATCTTTTCCATCCCATTCAACGCGAGTATCCCCTGCCGGTTTCGCGCCGACTTCAAAGGTGCGAACCAATTGTCCCGCTGCGTCTTCCACTCGAACCATCAGGTTATCGAGTGACTTCGGAAGCTTAACCATTGCCGCCATACCCGCGTTATCTTGTTTTATGCCAGCAGCGCCAGGCACTAAAACATCGCGACCGACCAGAGAAGACGCTTGCAACGCTTGGTTCGATGTCATTGAATCATTCAGCGTTTCGAACTGGTTGTTCATTTTGCCGATGCCATCCACCGTTGCAAACGATGCCATTTGCGCGATCATCTGATCATTGCCAACCGGCTTAAACGGATCTTGTTGAGCCAATTGCTTGGTGAGCAGAGATAAGAAATCTTCTTGTTTAAGATCTTGCTTACCTGTTGTTTCATCAGGCTTTTTTTGGTCTTGAAGCTGTTTAAGCTGGTCGATATAGGACAAGCCGCTTTGACCAACGTCATTGATACCAGCCATACGCTATCTCCTATCCTATTGACCCATCTGCAGCGTACGCAGCAGCATTTGTTTACTCGACTCAGCTATCTGAACGTTCGTTTGATATGAGCGTGATGCTGAGATCATGTTTGCCATTTCTTCCATTACGTTAACGTTTGGTTTGTAGATATACCCTTCGTCATTCGCAAGTGGGTGATCAGGGTTGTACTCTGCCGTAAGCGGCTTATCACTTTCTACAATACCGAGCACTTTCACCGGAACGTTATCATCTCGGTTGTAGCGGGCTTTACTTAACTCTGCGCCGAACACTGCATGACGCGCCTTGTAAGTATCTTTTGCTGAACTAGCGATACTGTCTGCGTTAGCTAAGTTACTCGAGGTTGTGTTTAGACGAACAGATTCGGCGCTCATGGCAGAACCAGTTACATTGAATACATTAAATAAGCTCATCTAAATTACTCCCCTTTAATCGCTTTCGTTAAGTTCTTGAATTTGCCGCCCAAGAAATCGAGTGAAGCTTGGTGTCTGAGCTGGTTTTGCATAAAGAGGTTACGCTCTACATCCACATCAACCGTGTTACCGTCACCGGTATCTGGCTGGTTAGGAACACGATAAAGTACCTCACCTGTAACGTTGGTAGAGGCAGCAATATGCCGCCCGTTAGTACGACTAAGACCAATACTTGCCTCCGACGTTGCCGCCTGCAAAGCGCGTTGGAAATCCATTCCTTTTGCTTTGAATCCAGGTGTGTTTGCTTGCGCGATATTGGTGGAAATCACCTCACTATTGCGCTCTCGCACTCCCACCGTGTACTGGTGGATACCTAAAGCATTGTCAAAAGAAATGGCCATAATCGCCTCTACACTATGAACAGTTTGTTTCTATCAGATTAAAGCAACTAGTGTGCCAACATCTATAAAACTGGCTAAATTGCTTTTTTGTTATTGATTGAGCAAGTTTTGCGCCAACGGTAATTACGCTTGTCGCTCTGGTTACTCGAGATTTTGGAATTGTCTCACTGCTATATATAGCGCACCGCAAAAGAAAAGCCCAGCAATCACGCTGGGCTTTAACAGAATATCAATAGGGGTACTCCCTATTTCAATTTATAGATAATACCAGGATTACAACGAATCATTTCAAAGCGATCGGTGAGGCCAGTTAAAGACTCTGACGCCCCTAAAAGAAGATAGCCACCCGGATTTAAGCTGTTCGCCATTTGATTCAGTACTTTAGACTTCATATCTGGCGAAAAGTAAATCAGTACGTTACGACAAAAAATAATGTCGAACTTACCAAGTAGCGCATAGCTTTCCATCAGGTTTTGCGGACGAAAGCTGACTAAACGCTTAACATTATCTTTGACTTTCATACGGTTATCACCCGCATCTTCAAAGAATGTGCGGCGACGCTCAGGGGACAACCCTCGCCCTAGAGCTAGGTTGTCATAAATCCCTGCACGACATGCTTCTAGCATGTTGGTCGAAATATCAGTCGCCGTGATCGATACATTGGGTAATAAACCAGGTTTCTTTTGCTGTGTTTCCAAAATGGTCATCGCCATGGAATATGGCTCTTGCCCCGAAGAACTTGCCGCTGACCAAATTTTTATGGGGCGTTTATTTGCCGCAATCTCCGGCAATAACTTATCTGCCAGTACGGTAAACGGATACGAATCGCGAAACCATAATGTTTCATTGGTTGTCATGGCATCAACAGCAGCAACCCGTAATTCACGATTACGTCCGGTGACAACATCCTTTAAAAGATCAGACAATGAAGCCAGCTTAAACTTCGTCACCAGAGGACTCAAACGGCTTCGTACTAGATACTGTTTACTATCCCCCAATACGATACCGCACTGGGATTCCAAAAAGCGGCTGAAATCACGATATTCTTGATCGCTTATAGTTATCGCTGTCATTGATATCTCTTTATTTGGTTAGTGCAGACTTCACTGCATTCCCTAACTCATCTGGATTAAACTTCGCGATGAAGGAGTTAGCCCCTACCCGCTCAACCATTGCTTGGTTGAATACTCCGCTCAGTGAGGAGTGAAGAATAACATATAAATCTTTTAAGTCGCTATTACGACGAATTTCCGCAGTGAGAGTGTAACCATCCATTTCTGGCATCTCGATATCAGAAATAACCAAAGAGATCTGTTCGTAAATACTTCCCTCTTCAGCCATTTCGACTAACTTATCATACGCTTCTTTACCGTCTTTAACCGCGATAACTTCAAACCCGATGCCGGTAATGGCACGCTCAACCTGTTTACGAGCCACCGTTGAATCATCAGCAATTAGAATACGGCGCACAATCGGGGTTTCGACTTCGGCTTTAGCGATATCTTCAGCAATGGTGCTATCCATGGTTTCATCGACTGGCGCAATTTCTGCAAGGATTTTTTCGACGTCGAGAATCTCGACCAGTTCGTTATCAATGTTGGTAACTGCAGTCAGGTAGTTTGATTTTCCTGCGCCTTCAGGTGGCGGCAAAATCGCTTCCCAATGCATATTAATGATACGCTCGACCGACGACACTAAGAAAGCTTGTATAGAGCGGTTAAACTCAGCAATAACAACAAAACATTTATCAACATCAGTGGTAGGACGACCACCAACCGCTAAACTGAGATCAATAACCGAAACGGTATGGCCACGAATATGAGCCACCCCCTTAACTAGACGATGTAAATTGGGCATCGCCGTGAGCTTTGGGCATTGAAGAACTTCTTTGACCTTAAATACATTTATTCCATAACGTTGCTGGCCCATAAGGCGGAACGTTAATAGCTCTAAACGGTTTTGACCAACTAGTTGAGTACGCTGGTTTACGGAATCCATGATACCCGTCATAAGCTCATCTCCATGCAAACTTTGTTATAAAAAATGTTAACCTACCTTCAGTAATAAAATCAGAGACAAAGAATGATATTGAACGAATCTATCTCTAAAGCGACTTCCACTCCTAAGTGTAGAGCTTTCTATAAACTTTTTTCTAAGTCTATCGGATTTTTATTATTTTTCTTTAGTACTTGTGCGTTAAGTGCAACTGAAAATCAGATCCTGACCATACAAAACGCGGCACAAAATTACATTTTAGACAATATCGAGTCTCCTGAAGGTGGAAAACTTGAAGCGGATGCGAATGCCATTGACTCACGTATCTTTGCTACAGATTGCCCAGCACCGCTACAAACGTCCTCTTCTTCTCTAAGCTCAAGCGCAAGTAGCATTACGGTGTTAGTCGAATGCCCAGAGGACAACTGGCGTATTTATGTGCCTGTAAAACTAACCAAAACAGGCCCTCAGGTGATGTTGGTCAACTCAGTCAACAAAGGACAATTACTCAATCGCCAAGATGTCACCATTGAGATGGTAGATTTATTGCGGTTTCGCCGCCAAGGTTTTTCAAATGTTGAGTCTGTGTTAGGTGCTCGGGCAAAGAAAAACCTGCGTCCTGGCGAAGTGTTAGAAGGCAACGACATTTGTGTCGTTTGTCGAAATGAAACGGTAATCATCAAGGCTGGTAAACCTGGAATGACCATCTCTACAAAAGGGGTCGCATTAAGTGATGGCGCCCAAGGTGAGCAGATTAGAGTGAAAAATAGCAAATCCAATCGTATAATTGAGGCAAGAGTCACAGGGATCGGCGAAGTTCGCGTTCAGTTTTGATACAAAATGAGCGAGGATTAGTTAACAATAATGTTTAATAAAAAAACACTAAAGTTATATACATCTAAGTCGATATTCACTGTACAGGTTTTTCACTCTTAATTTAAGAAGGCAATTATGGCAGGCATAGACAACATTCGTAGCGGGCAAACGTTGACCACGTCAACGCGTAATACTTCGCGTACGGATAGCAACGCATCAAGCAGTACGGAAAGCGCAAAATCTTCCTCTTCGGCGGCGCAAGATGCCGTGTCGCTTAGCTCTCAAGGCAAGGCGATTGGTGAGATGCACAACCAAATGGCTTCGCAGCCAGCGTTTGATAAAGCCAAAGTTGCAGCGATTAAAGAAGCCATTGCTAACGGCTCTTACTCGGTTGACCCTGAGAAACTCGCTGATAACATGGTGAAATTCGAGAAAGAACTAGGCGGGTTTTAGCCCGAGTAAATCATGGCGGCATTAAAAGATTTAGTTGAATTTCAATTACAGAGCGCCAAATCGCTCTCCTTGCTTCTTGAAAAAGAAAAAGAAGCGATCACCCAACGAATCTCAAAAAGCATCGAAGCCATCGCGCACGAAAAGATCACCTTGATCACCCAGCTGCAAACAACTGATGAACGGATCCAACGTCACCCTGATGTGAAAAACCTAACTGACGATCCTGACCTCAAGCCTTATGTCGATGAGATCCGTTCCGTCATTCACGATTGCCAGCAAGCCAATGATGTAAATGGTGAAGCGCTGAAAAATGCCCAACTCAGTTTTAATAAGCTCAATAACTTAATGAAGCAAAGCCAAGGAAAGTTGGGGATGACATACAACTCAGATGGCCAAACTCAAAATGTATCGACATTGGGGACTAACGTCAAAGCCTAATATCGCGGCATCAATACAGGTATGATTAAAATAAAAAAAGCGGCAATGATTGCCGCTTTTTTTATTTGAGAGATTAAGAGTCGTTAACCGTTAATAACGAAGCGTTCTAAAACAGCGTTTGCTGGCGCTTTTCAGGCACTTGTTGCACTTCACCATAATCACGTAGGCGATTCATTTTATTGATATCAAGCCTTAACTCAGTGACATAGCTATCACCGACTTTATAACTTCGCACCACCTCAGCTCCGCGAATCACTCCGTCGACGGCACCAGATGTCAACTCAGTACCTAAACGTTGATCTTGAAGCGCAGCACGGCCACTCACACGCATTCCATACACTTGCTCAGCGAGTTCACGATAAGCATCGATTTTGGATGCACGCATTGCACGAACTTGTTTCTCTTCGTCATTACGCCCTTTCTGCTCACTGATGCTGGCATATCCAACGGCGGTTAGCCACTCACCGGTTCGCATGTTGGTCAGCGGTTGACAACCCACCATCATCAGAGCCGCAACCATTAGTAATAAAGTTCTCATTGCCGCTCCTATGGACGAAGAATAACAGTGTATGGCTGCGTCATGGTTGGATCTGAACGAATCAATACACCATCTTCCGTACGCATACGATTTAAAGTATCTAAATCTCGTCCAATACGGTCCGCAGGTAAAAAACCTTGCGCTGAGGCAACAACAATACGCGTTTGCATACCAATCACCCGAGCGTTAATCAGAACCCCGCCCTCTTGGCGCAACATGGTTCCGGTTAAGACGTATTGGATATCTTGCTCTTTCGCGAGATTTTTCCAATCACGGCTAAATGCAAAATCGCCTTGGTGGGTGACTTGAATTGAACCGGTCGTTTTGAAATCGACCACCTTAAACCCACGACGCTGGAACTGATAGATGAACCCTTCTGATACCGAGTTACCAAGCCAGTTCGTTGCATCCATATTTTGTAGGTCGACAAATGAGGTGACGGCAATTGGCGTTCTTGCCGATACACTGGTATTTGACACCATTAAATCGTCCGTCAGACTTTCGACGAAAAAGTCCAAAGTATGACGCGGGCTCTGCATTAACATGAATTGGGAGCCGGGATACGGCGCCTTGCCATTATAAATGGGAGCATAGGAGCAAGCGGCGAGAAACACTGCAGGCACCAAGATTAACCATTTTTTCATTCTCTTAATCTCCAGAAATTTCGGCATTTTTGTTCCCGCTTTTATCTCTCTATAAAAAGTGGAACACTCTTTGCTTTTCTAAATCTGCTACCATCCAGAAACGCAATGCCTAAATCAGCTAAGACAAAACTAGCAAAAACTGTACCCAACTGGTAAAGAAGTCATGAAAAAATTGTTTTTCCCTCTGTTATCGGCTTTTATAAGCTTGATGTTGGCCCCAGTCAGCCAAGCTGCTTGGTATGAAGTAACGGGCTCGGCGTCAATTGTTTCTTCTCAAGAAAAAGCCCGTACCGATGCTCTGGAAGATGCGTTATATAAAGCCGTGAGTTTTTCTGGCGCAGATATAGGCAGCATCAGCAACCTGCGTCAATACATTGAGAGTAACCGCCAGCAATATCAGTTTTCTAACCATGAAGTCCATTATGTACTCATTGAAAAGGAACAAATTAGAGGCAATCGCCTGTTTGTCACGGCACGTATTGATATCTACCCATCGGCAACAGGTTGCCACGTAAACCAATACAAAAAGACATTTTTGGTCGGCAATATCGATATTGCCTCTCCACAGCAAGCGGTGATGGGGCAAATATATAGCGTCGGAGATGACTTCGCCCAAGTATTGAACCGCCAGCTAGAATTGGAATCAGCCAGTTTTCTGTCAGTCGGAACAACGGATTATGAAATCAGTAAACAGTATCCTGAACGCTTGAAAATGATTGCTCAAGATAGTGGCGCACAATACATTATTGGCGGTGTCATTAATGACTTAACAGCCACGATCACGCAAAACGCGCTGTCTGAAGATGACATCAACCGCCAATTCGCGTTGGAAATGACCGTCTTTGACGGCAAAACAGGCAATGAAATTTTTAGCCGCAACTATCGTGAAGTCGCTAGATGGCCTTTCGCTAAGACCAGTAAAGTCGACACCAAAAGTGCGCGTTTCTGGGCATCCACTTATGGTGAGATGATGTTAAGGCTGAGCCGCAACATCATGCTCGACCTAGAATCTGAGATTTCTTGTAAAGTAACCCTTCCTGAAATAGTGGCGAAATGGGACAACACCATTACGATGGATCTTGGTCGTATTCACGGCGTGCAAACGGGTGATAGATTGCAACTTTGGCATACGGGTTCGTTCATCGATCAGCGTGGCATCCCGCGCAATAAGGTCAGCCAAACCGACATCACACTCACGGTAACACGCGTTTATGAAAACGAAGCTGAAGTCTCTGTCGATCAGCCAGAACTGGCAGGAAGCATTCAGATTGGCGATGTAATGCACAAACTGTAGCCATTCGCCTTTTCAAGACTTAACTTTCGCTGAAAATTCAGTATGATAAGCGCAAATGCTCCCATGGCACAGCTGGATAGCGCGGCCCCCTCCTAAGGGGCAGGTCACAGGTTCGAATCCTGTTGGGAGCGCCATAATTACAAGGGCTAGGCAGTTAGTAACTGCTTAGCCCTTGCTACATATGTCCACATAGTGTCCACATAATTTCAACTTTCATCAGAATAACTGCCCCATTAAACTGCGAGAGTGCTAACCACTTATTTGAAAGGGATATTCAATATCGTAAGTGAAACGAATTACTTAAACCTAGAAAATGAACATACTTTCACCATGCCTAAACCAAAAGCACCATTCGGTGCCTTTTTTATTGCATTAACTCATTGTTTTTAATGTTTTTTTACAAATTAAAGACCACAAGTTTCGATTCAAGCCAAAACTGCGAGCATTACAATGGCTATCAAATGTTTGTCATCTTTTTTTGTCGGCTAAACCAATAATATAAAAATCAGCTCCTGAAGATCTAATTGCATTATCGGCACTGACCAATAATACATCTAGCTGAGTTTTAATTCTGCTGCCTGCGCTATTTTGGTAAACACTTTTCTGAGTGTGTGGCTGAACGACCACTACGCGAGTCTTCATATGTTTGTTATCTTTTAAACTCGATAGAACATTAAAGAAATCTTCGGCTTTTGCTGGTTTACCATTATGCCAACACCCCTTATGAGCCGCATTGTCATGTCTTGTTTTCAGGTCTTCGACGAGGACTTTCCTCGCTGTATATCTGAGATTCTTAACAGCTTGATTGAGCACAATATCATGTGCTCCTACAGATATTTTTCTAGATATATCACCACTCTTTGAAGCTTTGACGTGAATTAACGATATTAGATGAAGTGAACCATACTTAACATAATGAATAAAATCAGCTTTTTCTGCTGCGCCATCATCACAATAAAGCCATCCTTGTGGCTTTTCTGTGGTATTAAAATCAGCTGAATTTATCCAATTACCACTCCAACATTTTTGTACCCAACAAAATAGAGATTTTTCTTTACCAATGTCCTTCAATGAAGGCTTTTTGGCATTTGCCCCAGGTTTTTCCTTTGTGATTTCGTACTTTTCAAAATCAGCCCATAAAAACTTGTCATACTCTACGTCTTGATAGCCAGTCCTGAATACCATGCCATTCACTATGGCATGTCCAGATTCAAACCAACATTTAATAAGTTCAGGGTATTGAAATACTCGTTTATATGAATCGAAGTGTGTCTTAATTTTAGGAGTTTCACTTTTAATTTTAAAGTCGACTTTATAGTCGTCAACTTTAACTTCAACGCATATATGCCCGACCTCTTTATCTAAATAGAAAATATTCATTGAAATGTCACTTTCAATAAAGCTATTAACTAGTTCAACATGGAAGTCATACTGTAATTTTTTTAGCAAATCTTTACGGCGCTGTCCGTCCTCTTCGGGCAAAAAGTCATAATCTACGAGAGAAAAATCATATGGCTTTTTCAAATCACTTAGCTGGGATATTGGATAAGACAGTATGCCTATAGGGCTCTCAGATTCGACACTATTGATAGACAGTGTATCTAAAATTTCCAAAACTCTGTTCTCAAAAGTAGCCCAATCCTTACATGGCCCTCGCCATATTGATGACTTAAATGGATTAATTCCAACAGAGGTTTTTGAATTTGTTCCCCAAACTTCAGTACGCACAGCTGACATCATATAAGACTGATCAATTAGAGGGTCAAGGGTGTCTGCAACACTTTGACCTCCTAAAACTTTAGAGTCTGCTTTAAAGTTGTCTCTACCATGTATTCCTGATAACCATAGCATTTTAATTTCGTCTTCATTAATAAAATTGCCATTCAACTTACTAATTGGAATTGGGAATAGATTAGGTAATTTCTTTTTTCCAAAAAACTCTCGGATTACGTCTTTTTTGCCTTTTTCCGAGAAATAAAAAGCAAGGTGATCCCTAACATTAAAGCTAACGAATACGTGGTGCTCTATGTCTTTAAGATCCAATCCCTTAGCCCAACTAGGTTCCTTTGAAATTGTATATGATGTAATTTTTACTGTCCCTAATTCTCCAACCTTATCGTTGACAGTAGAACCTAATTTCATTTCATCAGAAGACTCTTCCTGTAATAGTTTGAGAATGACTTCATGTACTGAACATGATTCCTCTTTAGTTGATTTTGCGCCTAATAGAATAGATAAGTATGGTGCGATATTATGCTTTTCAACTGATATAGTACTGCTTTCCACCTAGCCTCCTTCGTTACACTTAACGTTGATTAGATGACAAAGTCCTCTTTCAGAGATTCAGGGTGTAGTCTTTTAGAATAGTATTCAACGAGATGACTTGGAAATTGATAATGAAAGCGGATGCTAAACAAAAAAATGTCGTCTAGTTCATGTTGAAACTGAATTAGTACCTAGTTGTTACATAGATTAAATAGATGACAGTACTATAAACCATTAATGATAGTTATCACTGCATCAAATGGAGTAATTAGATGTTTGAATCACTCCATTGTTGAATTGGAGATACGCTAATCAAGGTAACGTTCATGATCGGATTTTATTTCTAGGCGGGTCAGTCGGGCGTCCATCTTTTCCATCATCAGGCGTAGCCACTTCACATCGGTTTTCAGAGTGACACCAACCCCAATCCCACTAAATAGGGCGCTGACTGCCGCAACAATCAGCGTTTGATACTCTGCCATTAATCGAACTCTTTTCGAAAGGTTTCCCATAACCCAAGAAGTACAGGAACCGCTGTGCCTACGATGCCGCCATATTCCACACCCTCGGGTGTCACGCTGGCGGTGATGATTTCAGGGTGACCGGCAGCAAGCGCAATACCGGCACCAATCAAAGCGACTCCCTTTTTAGTTGAGGGCTGCGTGAGATCAATGCCTAACTTATTTTTCAAAAATGCTTTCATAGTAATTTCCATTCTTTGAGGTATTTGAGCGCGTAGGCAGCGAGAACCGCCCCAAGCACCGTGATTGCGATACGTTTGTAATCTTGTTTCGTCATGCCATACGTACCCCTTGCTGAGCTTGTTCCAGTGAGTAATACCGCCCGACTTCCATCACCGACATGGCGTAAATCATTTTTGATAGCACGGCATCACTGTGCAGGTTTACCGGCTCATGAGCACTGATACCAAGCTGCCCCGCCACAAAGTCGGCGTAATGGTCGCTTTCGTTTTCATGGCTCGGCGCAAACTTATGAATAAGCTCGCTCACGGTTTCCAAACCGTATTTGTCCTGATAGGTATCCCGCAGCAAAATCGCACCGGCGCGAAAGCCATATTCCGGCGCGCTAAAGGTTTCAAAGCGGCGGTCAACGGACGGTGTAACCTTGCCAACCCAATTGTTTGAGGCGTTACTTTCCACATTTAGCGGGTTATTGGCTCGAACGCCGCGAGGCTTGGAATAATCGATTCCCTTTTTCATCAAAAATCCTCCAAGGATTAAGAGAGTGAGAACGCGCCAATCCATCGGATTCACACACGGTTGCCGGTCATATCAACCAGCCATTCATCAACAAGCTGGAACGTGCCCACCGCAATCACTTCGGCGCCGTCTTGTGGGTTGACTGAGTTCTGATACATTTCGCTCATATCAATGCCGTTACCAGTGATTTTGAGCGCGGTTTCCCACTGCGCGTCACTGGTGATTTGGCTCGGGGCAAAAATGGGCGTGCGTCCAAAACTGAGCGTGGTGCTGTCCACCCATAAATCGTCATTGCCGTTAATCTGGGCGCCGTAGCGGTTGTAAGGTCGCGCCGGTGTCGTCACATCCCATGAGGCGTAGTTTTCGAACATCGACCCAATTGGACGAATCGACAGGTTAATCTTGCTGCTGAGATTGACCATATTGACCAGACTCACGCCGCTGACGTAAAAGCGATCCACTAGAATGTTGGCAATACAGTGGTAATACACGCTGTTATTGGTAATGCCTTTCTCGGCTTTTAGGGCGCGATAGCGCGGGGCAAAGTCGAGGACATATTTAGACCGCGCCGTATCATGGCGAAACAAGGGCGTTTCATCTTTTGGGTTGCGGATAGCCGGTAGCGCGTCCAGCTCAAACACAAAGCCCTCCATCATGGTTTGCGTGGTGTTCATCTGGAAATCAAATTCCGTGGGCATCGCCTGATTAATCACACTCGTTTGCTGCTCAATCACGGTGGCTTGTTGCTTGATTTGCTGCGCCAAGGCTTCGACTTTATTTCGGTTGCTGCCGGTTGGTAAGTCAATAGGCATCGTTAATACTCCAATACGTGCGCCATATCGGCGGCGTCTCCGGTTAATTCAATACTGGCGGTAGTCTCTAGCTCGATGCTTTCACCCGCACTCAATGGATACGCCCCTGCAATCACAATCTCTTGGGTATTGGCGGCGCTGGCTTTAATGCGTAGTTTTCGGCGCGTTAGATTCTCGGCAATAGTCAACGGCATCACACTTTCTTGCGCCGCGAGACTGTGACTAATGCGCGTGGTCACCTCTTGCCCCTGCGCAATCTCCACCGCTGGCAGCTGGCTCACGCCAACGGTTTGCCCCGTAGCAAACTGGATGTTGGGTAGGTTCGCAATTTGCACCGCTGGCATTTGCCCAATATTCACCGACTGACCCGCCGCCATTTGCATGGCAGGCATCTGCTCGATGTTGACCGATTGCCCCGCCGAAATTTCGACTTTCGGCAATTCGGTAATGACAACTGACTGACCGTTGATATTGGACGGCGGTGTGAAGTCACCAAAACCAAATTCAATCGACACATCTTGGTCAATGTCCGAGTAAACCAGTACACGCCCAATCTGCTCATGGTTTTTAATCACGGCATCTTGTTTTAACGTGACTCGGTTGCCTTGCTCACTTTCCAAAATGATGTGCTTGTCTGCGGTTTCGAGATAAACCCAACTCCCCGCAATGGTGACCGGTAAGGCGTGACCCGCTTTTAAATTCAGATTCATTTTTTCACCGCCATGTATGCAACGCCGCCGAGTACGAGCGCGACAACAGCCATTAAAATGATTTGCTGCTTATTGCTGGCACTCACGCCGCCGTCTTGTTTGAACTTCGCCAAATCCATAATGGCGTTGAGATTCTTGGTGTTTTGCTCGGCTTGGTTACCGGCAAGCCCCGCCATCATTTGCAAGTTTTCACTGTTACTTGCGGTAATGTCTTCAAGGGCATTGTCCGCAAAATCGAGGGAGTCTTGATTGACTTGCCCTGCATAGCTCAAGGCGTTATCAAACATTTGCCCCGACTGCTCGACTATCTCGCCGCCAAGGTCTAATGCTTTGCTCACTGAGCCATAATCGGTGGCGGTGACGTTGAGCGTGGAATTGTTCACGCCACTAATCGCCGTCCCGAGGTTGTCGCCAGAAATGGCATTCTGACCACTGACATTGGTCGATGTCGTTTGGTTCTTAGAACTCGACTTTCCGCCCATGGTTACACTCTCATTGTTAACTGCGTGGTGTCGGTTTGGGGCTGCTCCGTGGTGTTCAATCGGCGCACTAAACGCGCCAATCCCGCGAAATAGGTCTCTGCTGAAATCGAGTTAAGACCGGCGTTTTTGACATACGCCGATAACTCACGAATGGCAGGAACCACGCCCCGACCCGAGACGCCCCACAGAAAATAGGAATCACCTAAGACTTCCCCCGCGACCGTGATGTGGTAGTTATCACCGGTCAGCTCATACAAACTCACTCGTCCTGCGGTCACTTCCTGCTTCAATTGTTCGAAGTCGTTAGGACAAGCGCGAAAGGCGACTTTCAAACGCTCAAGAGCTTTTGGGTTACTGGTGACACAACGGATCATTTCTTCTTAAACACCAAGAAAACCACCGCGACAATCACGGCTCCAATGAGCCAAGGGCTAATGCCTTGGCTCCCCATATTGATAGCGCCGATGGTCTGCCCGCTGTTGTTACCGCTACGCGCCGTAGAGGGACCGGCGTCACCGCCCGTAATGGGCATGGTGCCGCTGTTGGTCAATCCGCCGCCCATTAAAGGATTCATACGCCCCCCTTAAAGAACAGGACATACGCCACGATAAGGACAATCAGCAACATGATTAACTTGCTAGAGCCCTCCGAGAGCTGAAAGCCGACAATGCCGCCACCGGCAAAGACCGCAGGAAGTAAGAACGCTAACGGCATTACTTGCCCCCTTTGGCTAACAGGGTCACCAAGACCACAAGCACCAAGACGCCCACGCCGACCATCAGGTAAGTGGAGTTAAATCCACCACGCGCCGTGTTAATCGGCTGACCGTCTGCGGTTTGTCCTTCGACTTGGCTTTTACGCGCTACATCGGGGTCGCTGGCTTGGTCTTTGGCAAGGTTGTTTTCAACGGTGCCTTGCAGCCAAGTGCTACCCGCATTGGAGACAGCATCGACCAATTCGCCGCCTGCCTCCGATAAGGAATCTAACCAGCTCATACCATCCCCTTAGCCGTTGTTGGCTGGAATAGCGACTTGCTCTACCGCTTCAACAATCACCGGCACGCTGCCGGCTTCGCTCTTTTCAAGCTCAAACTGCAATGAGCGTGATGCCTGCGTTTTGAGTTTGCTTTCTGAGCCGAAACCGGTGCGCACGAAATCAAGGGAGAACCAGCCATCATTTTGCTCAAGCTCTGCCGCTGCAAGGTCAAAGGCGTTATCCGCTTTATTGACGTTCATTTCTTCACGGTCATCACGTAGGACGCGAACGCGATCAATCGAGGCGTCTTTAAAGTGAATGCGTTTGATGCTGAGTGCTGGCGAACGCTCCGCCCAATCAAACGGCGTGCGACCTGACGCAGAAGCAAACCACGTCAGCGAGTACATGCGCGGCATAAAGATACGCTGCGTTTGGGCTTCGGTGATATGAGCGCGAGCACGAATGCTTGGCGCGGCTTCACCGGTTTTGCCTTTTAGCTGGATATACACGAACCAGATTTCCCCTGGCAACGTCACCAACTCACATTGGCGAACGCCAAGTTTGGTGCGCATGGTTAAATCTGAGAATGAAATGATGTAGCGACCTTGCTCAACGTAGTTGGCGCGGTGCTCTTGCAAATCCACCATATCCTGACCAGTCAAAGAGACAATCTCTTTACCATTGTGTGTGATGCGAACACGCTCAATGTCGGCAGGGTCAGTAATGCTCGTCACCAACTCAAGGTTTTGGTAAGTCGGACCGGATACCAAACGGAGGGTTGCTTGGTTGCCCCACGCCACACCCTCAACCGGATCGAGCTCTTTAGGGCGTGGATTGTATAGCGTTTGTAATGCTTCCATCATTGTTCCCCTTAGAACCAGCCAGTGTCGCCATTAATGGTCTCTTTCAGCGTGCTCATGGCGCTGATGTTGTTAATCGCCGCGATAATGACAATGGTCACCGCTGCCGTGATTAACATGTTTTTGTGCTGTGCTTTCATGTTGTTTCCAATTTCAACTGTGTTAAGGACACGGCTATTAGAAACAGGGGAATGGAAAGAGGTAAATTGAAAGGAACCTATAGGTTAAGCGGGTAACCTATAGGTTAGCTTAATACTTAATGACTATAAAAAAACTAACGCATAAGATAATGGTGCAATCAAATAAGGTACCTAAATATGAATTCATCCATTTCAGCACCAACAGATAACATCGCGAAATTCTTCGCTATATTTGGTCTTATCCTGCTAATAACGACCCTAACTCTATCGGTATACTCTTACACAAATTTGAAAGAACGAGCTTACTCTCGATACATTGAATTAGCTTCATTAGAATCAATTGAAAAACCAACACAAAAACAATTGGCAACGATTAAAGTATTAAATACCCAAAAGGAAACCGACACTTCGGACAGAATGTTTACCTTAAAAGCGGCGGCGGTCTTTCTTGTCATATCGGTATTCTCTATCGGTTTTGGTTTTAGTTTTTGGGGGTTTATGGTTCAACCTCAACAAAATAAACTTCTATCTGCCCAGATAAGAAAAACGCAACTAGAAGCACAAATACTTGAGCAAGAATTAATAAATCTCACCAAGAAAAACGAAGAAAGTTAACCCATAGAACATGTGACGGGACACCACTAAGCATTTGTGATGTCCCATTGAATTTATTAACTTGTTAACTTATGCGCTTTACCTGTTAGACAATTAAACGCCCCTAGATCCACATTTCCAATCCCATCACGCACCAGCATATATTCCGCAATGGGCTTACCAATTTTCTGCTTGTTGACCTTTGCCGAGGTCAGTGCGGCGATCGCATTAATGTCCACGCCTTTCTTATCGGCTAGCCACTTGGCGTCCGACATGGAGTTCACCGCCCCAATCCACCAAGTCGATGATTGTTCGGTAACGGTTTTCGGCACTTCCTGACCACGTTGAAACACGGTGTGCACGACTAATCCATATTGGCGCCCACCACGCAGCAATTCACCGGCTTTACCTTTGAGTTTGCCCGAGGTCTCAACACAACTGGCCAACTCTTCAATGATGCAATGCAGCTTAGGCGCTTTACCGTTGCCAAGTGACCACACTACCGCGCTAAAAAACTCGAGTTCGTCAGCACTGGCGCCGCCTTTGGGAACATAAGCGAGCTTGAATGATTTCCCACTACGGCGAGCTGCGACCAACATTTTCACAAACGTTGAGCGCACCGAGGTGCCGTGACACATTTGCCCTTGAAACTTGGCATCGGCGTAATTTCGATATGGGTCAAAGAACACCGCTTGCGAGGTTTTGGGCACCAGTCCCAAATGTTTCACTGCTGAGGTTTTCCCGCCGCCGGTACCCGCCACATAAATCACATGCTCGGCATCGTGAGACGGGTCAGAGTTAATCGGATTAGGCAGCTTGAGCGCGGGCTTTTTCGGCTTCTTCACGGCGTTTCTCCTGTTCCATTTTCTGAATTTTTAACTCGGTGATATGGCGCTTGGATGAAAAGACCAGTACCACCACCGCAATCACGAGTGAGGCTTCTTCAACATAAGAACCAAACACCCCAAGCAATTGCCCACCGTGTTTGTTGAGTACCGGCACCGCATTTTGAATCACATCGGTTTTGCCTTTTTCATCAAACGCAAAATCCACCCCGCTAATCGCTGAGGTGGCTTGTTCAGCCATCGAAAACATAATCCCAAGGAAGCCCTCAAGAGCTTCTGGGTTTAAGGTGTCTTTTTCCTCTTGGGCAGGCTCTTGCGCTTGCTGCTCTTCGAAGATTTCTTGTTTCTCTGTGTCTTCGAGGGAATTCACTACATGGCTGTAATCGGGGAAAACATCCATATCGAACACCTCGGGCAGTTCGTTATTTTGCTCCATGGTTTGCCTCCTGAATCTGAGGTTTGGGCATCAAGGCTTTGACCGCCCACACACAGGCAATCAGTACACCAAGCAGCATCAACACACGTTTGACGCTAAAGAAGCTTGGTTTGGGGAGTGGTGCTTGTTCGGTTGAACCAACGGTTGGTTCAATGCGTTCAACCTTGTCCTGACTGGGCTCGGTGCTTTCGATGATTTCAACGCTTTCAACCGAATCCAATGCACTATGTTCGGTTGGTGCTAGTGCTTCAACCGGCTCAAGCTCACTGGCAAGTAACGCACTTTCATCGGCTGCCATGTGGGTTTCAACGTACTGGTTAACGCTCTTACTCATTGAGCTATTGCCGCAGCTTGGACAGCGGTAATACTTCAAACCAAGGTTTCGGCTGTTTTTTGGTGGCTCACCCTCGGCAATGAGTTTTCCCTCACCGACTTGGTGAACCGTTGAAAGACTGCTGCACACAGGGCAGCGCACTGCCCCGCGCACAGGGTTAGCAAATACCCTACTCATTGGCGGTGACCTCGCTGTACTCAGCATCTTCAATCACTGCCAATTCGTTGATGTTGGCTTGAACGTGGGCGCGGTATTTCTTGCGCGTCACGTTGTTGATTTTGGAGAGCGTTTCAATCTGCTCAAAGAAGTTCGGCGGTAGCCCTAACGCTTCCAGCGACAAATTGCCGGTCATGAGCATTTTGGTGGCTTTGCCGATAATGTCTTTCATATCCAAATTCTTGAAACGCTCAATCTCGCGCTCAACGCTGGCGGTGAGTTGGTCAGCCGCATCGAGCGCGTTAAGGTCTTGCTGGCATTGCTCAACGGATAAATTTTTCATAGGTTCCTCTGCTTTCTCGTTTAGGTGACTATCAACCGCCCATTTCGCAGTGATAGCTTGGCGTATTTGTCTATGGGCACCACTGCGCCTTTTCGCAGTGGCTCAATCAGGCATTGAACTCCCTGAGCACTCCATCCGGTCAGCCGTTGAAGGGGTTCAACTAAAGGGGAGTTACACTTATTTTCAGTGCTCCAAGGGAGCGCGCCGCGCTCCTGTTGGCGGTGCTTCACGTCTTTCGTTTTCACGAGGCTGAATTGTTCGCTGCACGTTTCGATGATTTTCCCGAGCCAGTCGATACCAATGACCCGTTTCACGGTGTCACCGTATTGATTAAACTTTTCCTCATAAGCCAACTTGGCTTTGAACCCAAGCTCACAAAACCCTTTCCAGCGCGAGTTATCGGCGTGGTCTCTTAGGGCTTCCAGCTCTTCATCAAAGGCGGTATCCAGTGGGTTAGCTCGGCGCAATTGACGCCATAGCCCCACAGACGGCGCACCGGATTGTGAAAACTGTTTGATTCGATGGATACGCGCCCAAGCGGTTGCCGAAAGGGCTGACTGTTTTGCGTCTCCCTCGGGCATGTGGGCGCCGTTAATGTTCTTGGAAATGTACTTAATGATGTAGCCGGTGGCGGTGCCAAGGGATGGATCGCATTCTTTGATGGTAATGCGCGGCGTTTTATCCAATGTGCCTTTGACCATCAGCTCGTCTTTATCTTCATCAATCGCAACGGCTTCGATAATGTTGATAAGGGCTTGCTTTTGGTCTGGGCGAACATACAAAAACATGTGAGCGTGAGGCGTGCCGTCTTTGTGCGGCTCAGCCACTCGCAAACCAAACCACTGAATATCAATGTTGGGCTTTTTAAACCACGCTCGGGCAAGGCGCCATTTTGACATCATGACTTCATGCGCTTCTTTAGGCGTGCAGCCGTTCCACTTGTCCGAGTTACGGTGATATTTACTCGGTAATGTCCAGTTCACAAACACGCCCTCGTAACCCATTTCAATGGCACGCTCTTCATCCCCACGGCTACGAACCACCAATTCAATACGGCGGTTTTCTGGATTAGCAGTGGTACGTTTGACCACTTCGGCAAGATCGAACGCTTCGCCGGTGTCGTCACTGAGGACGGACATAGAATTGACGAATTGCTCTGCCTCGATTTGCTTCTTTTCCCAACGGGCATAAGAGCGACTCGATACGTATTTGCGCTGACCTTTGCCGCCGCCCACACGCCCCAAAGCAATTTGCGAATACTCAATGTATTGAGTGCGTAGGAACTTGAATTTACGCACAAGGTAATTGACGTCCAAACAACGGCGAATCGCGCGCTCTAACTCGCGCTCTGCTTCTTCAATGGTTGGGTGTTTCTTTTTGATTTGTGGTGGCTGGATATAGACCTTTTTCATATCGCCACTAATGCCTTTAAATGCCGTTTGCAGTGCTTCCAAGTAGCCGCGCTCGGTCTCTTCCAAGTCAATCATTTGAATCAAGCGGGTAAATTGCTCAGTGAGATTGGTGGCTAAACGTTCAAGGGCTTCATCACACATTAACGTGGCGTGATTGAGTTCTACCGATTGGCGCACGCCACTGTGAAACCGCTGCTTGTCGGGCGCGTTGTTGCGCTCGTCCACAAACGAATATTTGTCCTCGATAAACGGTGACCACTTTAGCGCGTGCTTTACGGCGTCTTTTTCGTAACGCTCCACGTTGGCTTGCGTGGCATTGGTTCGGCGTTTACGGCGGGATACCTGAAACCTCACATCGTCTTGAACAATGCGAGGCAGTCGGGACATAAATTCTCGGGCGAATAACGTATACACTTAGTAATCCTTGTAACGTTTAACCGGTGTGTGGGCTTTGGGATGGTTCCAAAGGTCGATAGCGGCTTGCGTGCTCCGCGCTTCTTCTCCCTCAAAGCCGCAATCGTGGCAAAGCACGGAATATTTAGAGACGGCATCGAGGGAGCTACAACAAAACACCGCGAGGCTGTCGCACTCGGGGCACGCTTTTAATGAGCGCAAGAAAATAGACGTACTCATGAAATCGCCTGACGGTGTTTAATGGCTTGGAGCTTGGCAGCGCGTTTAAACTCCGCCTGACCTTTACGGCTAAAGCGGTAGTCTTTGCCACCTTGCGCATGATGTTGGTAACCATTAGGGAAGTGTTTCGCCTTTAGGCTTTCTAAGATCGCGAGTCCTTTTTCAGTTGGCATCTGACAAGCTCCTTAAATTGCTGCTTTCCAATCTTCAAACTCACTGGCTTGCTCAAGGGCAAACTGCTCCAAAGCTCTCATATTTATGTAGCTACGACCTCGACGCCCATTCTCTCGACGAACAACCGGTAAACGTCCCTCCTGAATTGCACACTTAACAGCATTTAAGGACAGCCCTGATAATTCGGAATATTTTTCAGGAGTCACAAGTGGTGAATAAGCAGTATTTAAACTGTTTAGTAATGATTCAGAATGATTTAACATGTAATATTCCCCTTAACTGACAATTTAATGCGCAAAACTTATGAATGATTAAGAATGATAACACACGCATTAAACCTGACGACATTTGAATGATCAAGAGGTTTTTATGAAGGAATGGTTTTTAAGTAGTGAGCTATTAGGGATCAATGGACTTCCTAACACCATCAACAACATGGGACAAACTGCTAGAAGAAACAATTGGTTATCAAGAAAGGCAGCTGGAAAAGGGCGAGCTATGGAATACCACATCTCCAGTTTCCACCCTGATATTCAAAACCAATTAATTGAGAAATACATCACAAACAAAGAAGAACAAGAAGAATTCAAAGCATACTTAGAAAACTTCACGAGCAATAAGCCACAGAGCAATGTTTCTTCGATAAAGAAACTAGATGAATTCAAGGAGTGGAGTGAATTGCCAGTTTATGACGTGCATGCAGCAGCGGGTGCTGGAACTTTAGTACATAGTGAATTCCAGCTTGAAACACTACAAATACCAACCAGTCTTTTAACTGAGCTAGGGCTTTCTCCATCAAATAGCTCAATAATTTATGTCGATGGTGACTCCATGGAGCCAACACTATCCCACGGAGATCGACTACTTGTAGATATACGAGAGCTCCAGCACCCAGTAACTAACGGAGTTTATGTAATTCGCATCGATGAAGCCGTTTATGTGAAACGGCTACGCTGGGATATTGCTAACGGCGTTTACAACATTATTTCCGATAATGCTAACTACCCTGCCTTTCAGGTAAATCATAACAACGGTAGAAACTTCAAGATTATTGGCAAAGCTGTAGCACCCTTGGTTAAAAAGATTTTATGACGATCAGAAAAGACGGTGAAAAATGGGTTGTAGATGTTCGACCTGCCGGTCGAGCCGGTAAGCGTTTTCGCCGTAAATTTGATAAGAAATCAGAAGCTGTAGCGTATGAAAAATACATTATCGCTAACGCTCATGATAAAAAATGGCTAGATACACCAAAAGATAAAAGACATTTATCCGAATTAATTGCACTTTGGTACACGAAAGCTGGTCAGTTTAAGAGGACAGCGGAAAAATATCACAGCAACCTGAAACTAGTTTGCAAGGAGTTAGGCGATCCTACCGCTGATAAAATCAACGCTAAATTAATATCAGATTGGCAATTATGGAGAATGGAAAAAGGACACAAAGCCAGCACTATCCGCCGAGCAACAAACTGTATAAGTAATGTATTCACTGAGCTCATAGCTACTGGAGATTGGACAAACGAAAACCCAATGAAAGGGATTAAACGCCCAATCGAAAAACGTCCAGAAATGACCTACTTAACTATCGAACAAGTAAACATACTGCGTGAAGCTATTGCAGATGATATAGAACTTTTAAATGCAGTAGATATTTGTCTAGCAACGGGCTCTCGTTGGCGTGAGATGATCACCCTAAAAGCACAAAACCTGAGCCCCTACCGCATTAGGTTTACGGAAACTAAAACCGATAAGTCTCGAACTGTCCCAATCAGTGAAGAACTTTACAACAGAATATATCCGAAGCGTGGCGGGAATTTGTTTACAACTGATCCCCAACAAAAATTGAGACGAAAAATCAAAAAAATGGGATTTGAGCTACCAACAGGACAAAAGGTTCATATCTTGCGCCACACGTTTGCTAGTTATTTCATAATGAATGGTGGAAACATACTTACATTACAGAAAATACTTGGTCATTCTGATATTGGACAAACTATGGAATATGCCCACCTAGCACCTGACTATCTGCAAGATGCGGTTAAGCTCAACCCTTTGGAAATGTCCACAATATGTCCACACACACCATCTTTTACCGATTTAAACCATGACAAACAAAACAGTAACTGACTGATTTAAAGGGAAACCATTACTAACCATGCTTATTCATTTTATTTTTAAATCCCTCCTAAGGGGCAGGTCACAGGTTCGAATCCTGTTGGGAGCGCCATATACTACAAGGGCTAAGCGGTTAATATCTGCTTAGCCCTTGTTATTTTTCGTATAGCTCCAGTGGGTTTACTTACTTTCGCTACCTATTTACGGCTCGACTGCCCACAAGCTCTCCCGCTTTTTACGCTAAAAGCATTCATTGAAATTATCAGCGGCGAGCTAATAAATTCCTTCGAACAATACCCTTTTCTCACTTATAAAACCCGTTGTGACTGGATTCAGATTTCAAACCTAAAGATTGAAAAAACCGAATAACATCCCGTCATTTAGTGCTAAGTTAATGCTCAATGGTCGCAAATTTGTGAATTATTTTTATCAGATAAAACAGCTCTACCTATAATTTATTATCAAATTGAACGTGAATATAAAAGAGAGCCCAACATGAACAATAAAAGAGTATTTGACGAGTTGGTTATAGAAAGCATCGATGCGGGTGACTTCATTTGCGCTATCGACAAACAGCGTAACCAAGTCTGGCCGATTGAAATCGACTCACTTTGGACACAGCCAAAAGGCAATAATATTTTATTTATGGTGAAAGCCCATAAAGGTGATGATTTCCTTTACCGTCGCTCATTTAGAAACGAACAAGATGCCATGGCTTATATGAATACCGTCAGCAGCTTGATGCATGAATTGGGGCAAAAGAAAGTCGAACGTCAACTGAGACGTTAACCCAAGCCATCAAGTTAATCCCTAACCTGACAGAATAGATACGTATCAATAAATGATGATAAAAGAGCAGTGGTTTTACCCTTTACTCGCCACTTGGTTTCTAAGTGGCGTTTCTTTTGCCAACGATCAACAAACCTCGCATTTAGACCACAACCCATTCTACATGGGCATTGACTGGCTACCTGCAAATCAAGCAACCCTTGATTCCGGTGGAATTTCGATCAGTGAATCCGGTGACATGGGCTACAACTTAGTGGCGGGCTATGAGCTCAACACGCACCGCGTCGTTAAAGTTGGTTTAGAAGCTGAATATCGTCAGTTTGGCAACGTCAGCGTCTTTGACACCTTAACTCTTGAAGGGCAAGGTGTATTTCTTAATGTTAAACCCAAATTTATCGTCGAGTATGAACAAGTGGATGTCTACGTTGCGCTTCTAGCTGGCCTAGGGCGCTTGGATGTTAAAGCCAAAATCCCCAGCATTGGCTTTTCTGAATCGACAACGGAGACAGCCTACCAATTCGGTGCCGAACTTGGCTTTAGACTAACGTCACATTGGGATGTTCACTTGGGCTATCGCGCCGCAAAACTTAGTGACGACCAATTCGATATTCAATTCGATGGTGGCTATGTAGGCGCTCGCTATGCTTTTTAACGATCAAAGCTTGCTCAATGAGCAAGCTATCAAGATTTCTAGCTTAAGCTTGACCTAACGCTAACATAACGCCAACGAAAAGCCTGGATGACTAAGGTAAGTTCCCTTTCTTTATGTCTATATTTACTCAAACCATTTTATAACCCCAAGCAAAATGAGACATTCCTCCAAAGACCATAATGAAAAAGCGTGGTTTTCTGGATGCATCCTTTTATTGACGCTGCACAGACAAAAGGCTGAGCCCATTCCTCTATTCTGTTTCTTTACACCTTTCCATTTAAAATATTTATTAATATAGAATGTTGATAAGCACACAATGAAAAAGAGCAACCTGGTTACCAATACTGGCCATCGCTTTATTTCTAAAGCTAAGACTGCATTTAAGATACATATCCATACACCTGATGATACCGTTTTACACCGTTCGGTAGGTTATATTCGCATTGGGGAAAAGAGAGGACTAAAGAAAGCCATTAAGCTTCGCAATGAATTGGGAAGTGAAATGTGGGGTAAGTTTTGGCGTCGCTTGTTAAAAGATCCCTACTTAATGACTCGTCTTCCACACTCTTTAGAACCCAAAATCATCTATAAACCTCGCCCAACAAAAGATGATCCAAACGCCAAAGATGAATGTTACATCGCAGCTTGGCGCAACTACGATAAAGACGGTAAGCTCATCTATAAAAGTGTGGTATGTTCGATTAAAAAGCATGGTCGACTTGGTGCCTATACCAAAACCAAAAAAGCATTGTTAGAAGCTAATAAAGATAATCTGGAAATACTTGAATTTATGGGTAGGCTTTCCAGTATCGATTTGAAGTAAATAAACTTTGCTTTGCGCTTCTCTGTTTTTGAATCGATTAGCTGGCCCCAAAAAAACACAAAGCCCTGACCAAAAGGTCAGGGCTTTTTTATTACCAACTGATGTTGTTATTGTATTTGACTACATTCGACGCTTTGAATTACTGTTGAACTTGGTAATCAAATTCAGGAACGATGATTTCTACACGACGGTTTTGAACACGACCTTCGTGAGTATCGTTTGATGCGATTGGGTTTGTTTCACCTTCACCACGAGTTGTGATACGAGATGAATCGATACCTTTTTCAACCAATGCATTAGCAACAGATTCTGCACGTTTTTCAGACATTACTTGGTTGTATGCAGCGCTACCAGATGTATCTGTGTAACCCACTACTTCAACATTTGCTTGAGGATAGGTGTTTAGGAAATCAACTAACTCATCAAGCTGAGCTTTTGTTTCTGCTTTCAACTCTGCACTGTTGAGTTCGAAGCTACCAGTGCCAAGACGTTGAGTTTCAAATGTTCTTGTGACTTCAACAGGCGCTGCTGGTTCTTCCACCACGACTGGTTCTTCAACCACGACAGGAGCTGGCTCTTCGCTTGCGCCAAATTTGTAAACCACACCGATCGTTGCCGAGTTGCCCATTGCACGAACGCTGTCGTTGTTGATGTCTGTGATTGCTTGGTATTCCACGCGAACCGCTACATTTTCGTGAGAATCAAATTCAATACCCGCAGCACCAAGGTAAGAGTAGTCATCTTTATCGCCGTAGTTTACGAAGGCACCACCAAATTTACCGTAAAGAGAGATATCGTTAGTAATTGGTAGGTTTACTTTAGGCGCTAAAGTGTATGCTTCTACTTTGTCGTTGTTTAGACCATTACCATCAAAGCGACCTAGGTAATCGTAGCCAGCTTCAATAGATAGGAAATCCCACATTTCATAACCGATGAACGCGCCAACAGTGGAGTCATCTTTATCACACACTGCTGAATTTTTACATGCGTCATCATCTAACCAAGATTTACCGGCTTTTGCACCAACGTAAACTTCTGCCATTGCTGAAGTTGTTGCTGCCATAAGAAGTGACGCTGAGATTACCGCTGCTAATTTTTTCATTATTGATTCCTCTGAAATCCGCTAACTGCTCGTGCAGTCAAAATCGTTGGGTTGGTTAGCAAGGGGGTTCATTCCAACCTCGTTTATGATTAAGCCAACGAGCGTGGTTATCGAACACCTTGTTGTTTCACTTCCGTTTGATTTGTTTCCGACTTGCCACTGGTTCTCAGTAGCTGACGAGGAAAACTATAATCAATTTTTTTCGACTTTGAAGATGAAAAATGTCAACAAATTGTCATGCCAAATTAACGACAAGCATAGAAATCAATGCCCAAGCCTTATGTGAACAGGGTTGCAGAAAAAAATGTTTAAATTGAACTTCGAGAATAAACCAGTGTCTGTGTGTGTTTATTCCAAAAAATAAGACCGAATGGCGTAGGATTTAACGGATAAAGCGGAGTGGAAATACTGAAAAATCAAAAAAAACCGCGGACTAGGCCGCGATTTTTTGTAAGAGCAAAAATAAATTTATTGAGCGTTGGCTTCACGTTCAGCGATAAAATCGAGCGCCATTTTAATTCGAGCTATCACACGTTCTTGCCCGACAAGCTGCATAACCGCATCCACTGAAGGAGATTGACCACCACCGGTTACGGCAACGCGAAGTGGCATACCTATTTTACCCATACCAATTTCAAGCTCTTCACACACTTGAGCTATCACAGTGTGTAAGCTCTCTGTTGACCAGTCTGTCAACGCTTCTACTTTACTGAGTGCCAGCTCTAGTGGCTGTTTTGCTACGCCACGTAAATGTTTCTTCGCAGCACCCGCTTCAAATTCGGAGAAATCTTCGTAGAAGTAACGGATTTGTTCAACCAGTTCTACCAGTGTATTACAACGCTCACCAACCAATTTGATAACGTCAGTAATGGCTGGGCCGTTATCCGTATTGAGGTTTTGGTTTTCAAGATGCCACTGTAGATGTTCTGCAACATACTCTGATGATGACGTTTTAATGTAGTGATTGTTCAACCAGTTGAGTTTGTCGGTATTAAACGCGGAAGCCGACTTTGAAATCGCCTCTAAGCTGAAATGTTCAATCATCTCTTCACGAGAGAAGACTTCTTGGTCACCGTGAGACCAACCTAAACGAACAAGGTAGTTGTTCAACGCCACTGGCAAGTAGCCTTGATCTCGATACTGCATGACAGAAACCGCGCCATGGCGTTTAGACAGTTTGGCTCCGTCATCACCAAGAATCATCGCACAGTGTGCAAATACAGGAACGGGCGCACCAAGTGCTTTGTAGATATTAATTTGGCGAGGCGTGTTGTTGATATGATCTTCACCGCGAACAACGTGTGTAATGCCCATATCCCAGTCATCAACAACAACACAGAAGTTGTATGTTGGCGCACCATCAGTACGGCGAATGATCAAATCATCCATTTGCGAGTTGCTGATTTCAATACGACCACGAATTTGGTCATCAAACACCACGCTCCCCTCTTTCGGGTTACGGAAACGAACCACACATGGGTCACCGTCTTTCGCTGCGTCATTTACCGCTTTAATTTTCGGATGATCCGCGTCATAACGCGGCATCTCTTTGTTCGCTTCTTGCTCTGCACGAATTTCGTCCAGCAACTCTTTTGGCGCGTAACATTTATAGGCTTTATCTTCAGCAAGCAGCTTATCGACCATCTCGTTATAACGATCAAAACGCTTGGTTTGGTAGTATGGACCTTCATCCCAGTCCAACCCCATCCAAGTCATGCCTTCCAGAATTGCGTCCACCGCTTCCTGAGTTGAACGCTCAAGGTCCGTATCTTCGATGCGAAGAACAAATTCACCACCTTGGTTCTTTGCATACAACCAAGAATAAAGTGCGGTACGCGCACCACCAACGTGAAGGTAGCCGGTAGGGCTTGGAGCAAAACGAGTTTTAACCGTCATTATGATATATACCTTTGATTGACACTGCTGCCTATTACAAGCCATAGGTCAGCGCTAAATTTGGGCGGTATTCTATCACCCACAGCACTCAACTCCAACGCCACATAGCATCTTTCTATGGTACCAGTTGGAAGCCAACTTCGTACAATCACATGGCTTTCGGCATGAATCGCGTTTTTTTACCTTAATTCAGTTACTGTCTATTTATTCTGCAATCCGTCTCTTGACTTTCCCCTTGAGGTAAGGTTTAAGCTCATCGATATTGATAATCAGATGACGGGCAAACATTATGGCAACATTCGATATTCCATTGCGCGGTCTGCACTGTATGGGCTGTGCTCGCAAAGTCGAGAAAGCACTTAAAGCCGAGCATTCGGTTGATATTCATGAGCTCTCACCGCAGTCCGTTTCTCTTGACTCGAATGCTTCTTTTCAAGAGCTGGCGCACAGTATTGAAGACGTGGGTTATCACGCGGGTCACCATTATGAAATAGCGTTAAGTGGGCTACACTGCGGCGGCTGCGTGAATAAAGTTAAAAAGCACCTCGATGCTGACGATAAAATTGGACACTACGAGATCTCCACCAGCCATTTAAGTGTCGATACATTGCTTTCTGAGCAGGAAGTCGTTGGGTTAGTCGAAAAGGCAGGATACCAAGCTCAACCAACGACTGACACCGAAGCCGATTCCACCGGAGAAGCGGATGATAGCAATGCTCGTCAAACGTCACAACAGCACGACTATACGGTAAAGAGTAGTGGTAGCTCCTCAGCAAATGATAGTGCGTTACAAACCGGACATTTATTGATTCAAGGAATGACCTGCGCAAGCTGCGTTTCGTCTGTCGAAAAAGCATTGGCTTCAGTGGATGGCGTTGAGAAAGTTCAGGTCAACTTGGCTGAGCAGTCAGCGCTGGTTAAAACCACTCAAACGGTCGAAGCGTTGGAGCCTGCGTTAACAACAGCCGTAAAAAATGCAGGGTACCAAGCCAAAGTCGTTCATGACCCAAATACGCAACAGCAACAGCAACTTGAGCAGCAACAAAAGCTGCAAACCGAATATAAACGTAGTGCAATTGCTGGCTTAATTATTGGCGCGCCCCTAATGCTGTGGGGAGTATTTGGCGGCAATATGATGATTCGCAGTGGTCAAGATCAATGGATTTGGGGGCTGGTTGGTGCCCTCTGTCTTGGCTTACTGGCCACTGCAGGTCGTAGTTTTTTCGTCAATGCTTGGCAAGCACTGAAACATAAACGCGCAACAATGGACACACTGGTCGCCCTTGGAACTGGAGCTGCGTGGACATTCTCAATGTTGGTCGTATTGTTCCCCACTTGGTTTCCACAAGCATCGCGCCATGTTTATTTTGAAGCCAGCGCAATGATCATCGGCCTCATTTCGCTAGGACACTATATTGAAGCTAAAGCTAAAGCCAATACCACGCGTTCATTGCAATCACTTATAAATCTTCAGCCACAGAAAGCAACGCAAGTAACAGATAATGGCGATAAAGAGATTGATGTGGAAGCCATTGAACTTGGCATGAAACTGCGTATTAAACCTGGAGAAAAAGTCCCCGTCGACGGCAAAGTGGTGCAAGGCGAATCATACATTGATGAATCCATGCTCACCGGTGAGCCTATTGCGGTGAATAAAAGTCCAAATGACACCGTTGCAACCGGAACGCTTAACCAAGATGGCAGCCTAGTCATCGAAGCGACGGGCATTGGAAGCGATACCATGTTGTCACGAATTATTCAGTTAGTTCGCCAAGCGCAAAGCAGTAAACCAGCGATCGCTAAACTGGCTGACCAAATCTCGGCAGTTTTTGTGCCTGTCGTGGTCGGTATTGCTATTTTGGCCGCATTGGTTTGGTGGTGGGTTGGCCCCGATCCAAAAGCAAGTTATATGTTGGTGGTCGCGACGACAGTACTGATCATTGCTTGCCCTTGCGCTCTCGGTTTAGCGACGCCATTGTCTGTGACCGTTGGTGTCGGTAAAGCTGCGGAGATAGGTATTTTAATCAAAGATGCCGATGTTCTGCAGTCGGCCAGTCAAATTGATACCGTGGTATTTGATAAGACAGGCACCTTAACCGAGGGACAACCAACGGTGCGTCAAGTCTATGCGCTCAGTAAAGATCAAGATTCTGTGGTTAGCTTTGCCGCCAGTGTTGAGCAACACTCAGAGCACCCACTTGCCAAAGCGATTACCCAATACGCCAAGCAAAACCAGTTTTCGTTAATCGAGGTATCCAACTTCAATAACCAACGAGGGCAAGGTGTTAGTGCAGACTATAAAGGCTCACCGATACAAGTGGCTTCCATTAATGCGCTGCAAGAGAAAAATATCGTTCTGTCGGCCGCTGACCAAGCGCTTGAAGACGCTCGTCAGCAAGCTTGGACCCCCATCGGTGTTGTAGAAGGCGATACTCTGATTGGTGTGATTGCCATTGCTGATGCACTCAAAGAGGATGCGAAACAAGCCATTACTCAGCTTAATACCATGAATATTCGCTCGGTTATGCTCACCGGTGATAATGATGCGGTGGCACAAACCTTAGCCAAACAGCTCGGAATCAGTCAGGTGATTTCACAAGTGTTACCGGATCAAAAAGCTCAGCACATTGAAGATCTTCAACGTCAAGGGGCCAAAGTGGCAATGGTTGGAGATGGCGTCAATGACGCTCCGGCACTCGCTCTGGCTGATATTGGCATTGCAATGGGCAGTGGCAGTGATGTGGCTATCGATAGTGCACAAATGACTTTACTGAATACCTCACCGCTATCCGTAGTGAAGTCGATTCAGCTTTCTCAAGCAACAGTGAAAAACATGAAACAAAACCTGCTTGGGGCCTTTATTTATAACGCTTTTGGCATTCCGATTGCCGCTGGCGTGTTGTATCCGGCATTTGGCTTTTTGCTCAGCCCAGTTGTCGCTGGCGCAGCAATGGCCTTGTCTTCTATCACGGTGGTCAGTAATGCCAACCGACTTCGACTGTTTAATCCCAAAACAACTCAATGAGGCTTAATCAATGAAACGTTCTTTATTGGCTTTCGCACTGCTCTCGACAGTGACAGGCACAGCTCTGGCCAGTGATGTCATTAATCACAAATCCCCTTACTGTGGTTGCTGCAGTGAATGGGCAAAGCATATGCAAGAATCTGGCTTTACGGTGAAAGAAGTTCCCCACGAAGATATGGCTCCGGTCAAAGCAAAGTTTGGCGTCCCGGACAATTTGGTCTCATGCCATACCGCCCAAATCGATGGGTATATTTTTGAAGGCCATGTTCCAGCTGACGATATTAAAGCTTTTCTCGCGGACAAACCCAGTGATGCAAAAGGCCTAGCCGTTCCGGGTATGCCGATGGGGTCACCAGGCATGGATTATGGCGATAAACGCCAAGCTTATTCCGTAATTCAATTTAACGCGAAAGGTCAGCAAAAAGTTTTCAATCAATACAAAGCATTGTAAAACAAAAGTTTAACTGTTCACATTTTCAGCAAAGCCTCTTAATCCCCTTGTTTTTAGGAGGCTTTCGCTCGTCTATCTCTATCCTCAGCTATCATTGATAGTATAAAATACTCGCCGTTAGTCATTCATTATTGTTATTTTTCAGCTCATCGGTTTGCTGGTTATCAATATCAATCCCACTGAAAGGGCCTTCACATGATACGTGTCGTTGTATTTTTTCTCTGTTTTTTCTCGGCAATGCTCAAAGCAGAACCCATGTACTGGATGGCGCAAAAAGGTGATTTGAAGCTGATGCTACTCGGATCAGTTCATGTTGGCGATGACAGTTTGTATCCCCTGCCCGATACCGTTAACCAATTTCTCGAACAAAGCGATGGTTTAATCATTGAAACCGATGTTCGCAAATCATCAGGGGTTAACTATCCCACTTCTGATATCGCCACACGTGATGTATTAAGCCCCGCCCAACAACAACAGTTATCCGCCATTGCCAAACAGTTTGAACTCGATAACAAAACGTTATTAGACGCACCGCCATGGGCCGCCGCGATCAGCTTACAGATAAAGCAACTTGAATATTTGGGGTATCGTTCAGATGACGGTGTTGATATTCGCCTCGTCTACCAAGCGACTGTCAAAGGCATTCCTGTGCTTAGCTTGGAAACCATGCAGTTTCAAATCAATTTACTCACCTCGCAGCCCGAGGGTGGTAAAGAGCTGCTGACCAGCTTTATCGATGAATATGAGCGCGCAGACACGATGATCCAATGCTTACTCGAAAGCTGGAAAACAGGGGATCTCAAAAGCCTAGAAAGATTTTCAGAACTGGCCGCTCTTTCAGAAGAGTACGAAAACCAATTTATCACCCAACGTAATCAAGATTGGGCAAATAAGTTGGCTAATCGCTTCATTACGCAAAGTAAAGGCAATTATCTCGTTGTGGTTGGCATGCTCCACTTGGTTGGTCAGGATAATTTAATCACGCTGCTGCGCCAAAAAGGCTTTGTGATTACGAAACTCAGCAATGAAGGGAACGCTCAGTGCTCATTTGGCTAAAAGCCAGAGAGTTCAAGAGAATTACTCAACCGCAGTATTTCTACTGCGTCTTTCTCAAATGTGGTCGGTGAAGAGGAATTCGATCGGACTGGCGCTCCAGACCATGACCCACTAGCCTTAAACACAAATATCTCTGCCAATAAACGTAAAAAAAGCCGCAGTATTTCTACTGCGGCTTTCTCAAATATGGTCGGTGAAGAGGAATTCGATCGGACTGGCGCTCCAGACCACGACCCACTAGCCTTGAACACAAATACCTCTGCCAATAAACGTAAAAAAGCCGCAGTATTTCTACTGCGGCTTTCTCAAATATGGTCGGTGAAGAGGGACTCGATCGGACTGGCGCTCCAGACCACGACCCACTAGCCTTAAACACAAATATCTTTGCCAAAAAACGTAAAAAAGCCGCAGTATTTCTGCTGCGGCTTTCTCAAATAGGGTCGGTGAAGAGGAATTCGATCGGACTGGCGATCCAGACCACGACCCACTAACCTTGAACACAAATACTTCTACCAATAAACGTAAAAAAGCCGCAGTATTTCTACTGCGGCTTTCTCAAATGTGGTCGGTGAAGAGGGATTCGAACCCCCGACCCTCTGGTCCCAAACCAGATGCGCTACCAAACTGCGCTATTCACCGAGTGCTTGCCATTATCGTTGGCAACGGAGGCGTATGATACGGATTCTTAATGTGAACGCAAGCCATTTTATGAAGTTTTTCTTGAATTACTTTCGTTCGCTCAAAACTCAATCAATCACGATAAAACGTGATTAAAGGCACAGCTTTCAACACTCTTTTCATGACTCGCTTTCGTTATTGATCTAAGTCAGTGTTGATTATTTAACCAACTCCTATGCTTAGCTTGTCTTCGATAACTTTAGTGATGGTATCGGCTGATTGTTGCTATCTGGTAATGCGTAGCAGGTGACAGAGCTTAGCTCATTGTCTTCAATAGGCCGAGAATGTATACGGGATCATCCGATAAGTTATCAACGGCAAATCTCCTCACTAAATCGCTTAGCGTTCATCTTAATCAGTGAACACTCGCTTTGCACCGGGTTAGATGTTTATCTAATCCGGTTTTTTGTTTTCCAAGATATCGTCACCGTTTCAGCCCTGATATACTCACCGTATTGTTCCCACTTTTTGAGAAGCCGTTATGTCTCAAGACGATGATTTTTCTCTGTTTCAAGAGATGATGGGGGATGTAAAACCTCTCCAACACGATACAGCAGAACATAAGAAAACCCATTCGGTGACAGAAGCCCAACTCGCAAAACGTGAGGCGGCAATTTGGCTTAATGAGGACAACCCTGAGTATCTCTCCGTCGAACACACCACCATGATCAAACCACAAGATGTGATTGAGTTTAAACGTGACGGCGTACAAGATGGCGTGTATCGCAAATTACGCTTAGGAAAGTATCCAATACAAGCTCGGCTCGACTTGCATCGAAAAACCATCAAGCAAGCCCGCGATGAAGTCATTAGGTTTCTCAAACAATGCATTGAAATGGACATACGCACTGTCGTGATTGTTCATGGACGTGGTGAGAAATCGAACCCACCAGCGTTGATGAAAAGTTATGTCGCAACTTGGCTGGAGCAAATTAAAGATGTGCAGTGTGCGCACAGTACGCAACGTCATCATGGCGGAACAGGCTCGGTTTACGTCTTACTGCGCAAAAGCAATGACAAAAAGCTAGAGAACCGAGAACGCCATCAAAAACGCATGGGCTAGCCCCCCTATTGGTGTTAAACTTAATCTCCTATATGAAAAGCAGCCTCTCGCTGCTTTTTCTTTCCCTAACGCCGTTGTGAAACGTAATAAAGAGAGTTCGCATGTCACAAAGTTCAGAGAAACGCCTTAATAAATACATCAGTGAGACAGGGTTTTGTTCGCGCCGAGAGGCCGATAAATTAATCGATCAAGGACGAGTAACGATTAATGGCGTCGTGCCAGAAATGGGGACCAAAGTTCAACTTGGTGATGAAGTGTGCATTGATGGTAAGCCTGTCGCCAGCAAAGAAAAACCTATCTACATTGCGCTCAACAAACCTACAGGCATCACCTGTACGACAGAACGCGACATTCCGGGCAACATCGTCGATTTTATCGGACATAAAAAACGTATATTTCCTATCGGTCGCCTTGATAAACCGTCTGATGGTTTGATTTTTTTAACCAACGATGGCGATATCGTCAATAAGATTTTGCGCGCGGGTAATAACCACGAGAAAGAGTATGTGGTTCGTGTCGATAAACCAGTAACTGATGAATTTATCAAACGTATGAGTTCCGGTGTCCACATTCTAGATACCGTCACCTTACCGTGTAAAGTCACCAAAGAAACCAAGTTTTCTTTTCGTATCGTGTTGACCCAAGGTTTAAACCGTCAAATTCGCCGTATGTGTGAATCTCTCGGTTACGAGGTCTACAAATTACGCCGTGTGCGGATTATGAACATCTCTTTAGATGGTATTCCCAATGGCGAGTGGCGCTATTTAAGCGATGATGAAGTTAAGCAGATTCTTACCATGTGCGAAAGCTCAAGTAGCACTGAGGAAGCCTCTAAGCTCGATGCCCAAGGGCGGAAGATTCGCAAAGCAACGGACGCTAAGTTGTATGATAGTCGAGAAGAGAACCAACCCTCTAAAGCTCGCCGTAATCAAACACGGACTTTTAAAGGGAATAATGCTGATACACTTCGCCATGCTCCAAATTCTAAGAAAGCACGTGGTGAGCAACCATCAAAACCGGCCAACAAATCTCGCTCGGGGCGCCCACAAACCAATGAATCACGCCCTAACGTAAACAAAAAGCGCGTTGGTGGAACGCTCAGCCTGAAAAAGTAATCCGGCTGAACGCTATAAATAAGCATATTTATCGATCAAAAAAGGGAGCGCTATGCTCCCTTTCTAATATCTCAGTAAACACCTATTTGGTGCCGAAGATCTTATCACCAGCGTCGCCAAGACCCGGTACGATATAGCCTTTATCGTTCAGCTTTTCATCGATAGCGGCGGTGTAAAGCTCAACGTCTGGGTGGGCTTTTTCGAGAGCTTCGATGCCTTCTGGTGCTGCCACTAAAACCAACACTTTAATGCTTTGGCATCCCTGCTCTTTCAGTAGATCAATCGTTGCAATCATTGATCCGCCAGTCGCAAGCATTGGGTCAACAACCAAAGCGATGCGCTCTTCAATATTCGAGGTTAATTTATTAAAGTAAGGGACTGGCTCAAGGGTTTCTTCATCACGGTAGATACCGACAACACTGATACGAGCGCTTGGCATATGCTCAAGTACGCCATCCATCATTCCAAGACCCGCGCGTAGAATCGGAACAACAGTAACTTTCTTACCTTTTAATTGATCAACTTCAACCGGACCATTCCAACCTTCAATGGTCACTTTCTCTGTTTCAAAATCAGAAGTCGCTTCATATGTGAGCAAGCTACCAACTTCGGTGGCTAATTCACGAAAACGCTTAGTGCTGATATCACCCTCTCGCATAAGACCTATCTTGTGTTTTACTAGCGGGTGTTTTACTTCAACAACTTTCATTTTCATCTCCGGCAATAGGCAAATTTTAATCAAACCTGCTGATTATATACGATTCCGGTTCAAATATCTTGATCTATCATAAGATAAAAAAACATGCGCAAACGTTTGCTCTTTAACTTTATACGCTGTTAGAATAGCGCCGTTTTCATATCCACAGATAACCGAGGACTTCCCTGTGAGCGGTAATAACTCTTCACTTAGCTACAAAGATGCAGGCGTTGATATTGATGCAGGCAACGCGTTAGTCGACCGAATTAAAGGTGCAGTAAAACGCACTCGTCGCCCAGAGGTCATGGGTGGCTTAGGTGGTTTTGGCGCATTATGCGAATTGCCAACCAAATACAAGCAACCGGTTCTGGTTTCAGGTACCGATGGTGTAGGGACCAAACTACGCCTCGCCTTGGATATGAACAAACACGATACTATCGGTATTGATTTGGTCGCAATGTGCGTCAACGATTTGATTGTGCAAGGTGCAGAGCCCCTCTTTTTCCTCGACTATTATGCAACGGGTAAACTGGATGTCGATACCGCAGCGGATGTTGTTTCGGGTATCGCAGAAGGCTGTGTTCAAGCAGGCTGTGCGCTGATTGGCGGAGAAACAGCTGAGATGCCAGGCATGTACGAAGGTGAAGACTACGATGTCGCTGGTTTTTGCGTCGGCGTCGTAGAGAAAGAAGACATTATCGATGGGACCAAAGTCCAAGCTGGTGATGCCCTTATTGCTGTTGGTTCAAGTGGCCCGCATTCTAACGGCTATTCATTGGTTCGTAAGATCCTTGAAGTGTCTAACGCAGATAAAAACGAGCAACTTGAAGGACGCAGTGTTGGTGAACACCTTCTAGAACCAACCAAAATTTATATTAAATCGGCACTGAAAATGATTGCCGAGCATGATATTCACGCGATTTCACACATCACAGGTGGTGGCTTCTGGGAGAACATTCCACGAGTCCTACCTCAAGGCACCAAAGCCGTGATCGATGGCAATAGCTGGCAATGGCCTGCGATTTTCTCTTGGTTGCAAGAGAAAGGCAATGTCGATACACACGAAATGTACCGTACATTTAACTGTGGTGTGGGCTTAATTGTCGCACTACCAAAAGCTCAAGCAGATGCCGCTGTCGAACTTCTTAAGCAAGAAGGCGAAAATGCTTGGGTCATTGGTGAGATCGCCACAGCAACAGATGAAGAAGAACAAGTAGAGATCAACTAAGCATGAAAAGTATTGTTGTTTTAGTTTCAGGAAATGGTACTAACTTACAAGCCATCATTGATGCCTGTGAAACCCAGATTAAAGATGGCAAAGTCACTGCTGTTTTTTCAAACAAAGCAACGGCGCATGCGTTAGAACGAGCAACAAAAGCGGGTGCCGCAGCGCTCGCTTTAGATCCGAAATCGTTTGAAACACGTGATGCGTTTGACCAGGAGTTAATGCGTCAAATCGACGAATACGAGCCAGATTTAGTCGTACTTGCTGGCTACATGCGTATTTTGAGTAACGAGTTTGTTCGTCGCTACCTTGGTCGAATGATCAACATTCATCCTTCTCTGCTGCCTAAATACCCTGGATTAAATACTTATCAGCGTGCGATCCACGCGGGCGATGAGGAGCACGGTACCAGCGTTCACTTTGTGACCGAGCAGCTTGATGGTGGGCCCGTTATTTTGCAAGCCAAAGTGCCGATTTTTGACGAAGATACAGTTGAAACCCTCACTGCGCGAGTTCAAACTCAGGAATATCGTATTTACCCGCTGGTCGTGAAGTGGTTTGTCGAAGGTCGTTTGGCGATGATCGATGGTAAAGCCGTGCTTGATGGTCAGCCTTTAGGGATTCATGGTCACGCGGGTGAATAACACCTCACCTTCAAATGATTAAAAAGACAGCGAGCCTTAATGGCTCGCTTTTTTTGTTAATCTTCTATTCATCACTACTCTCTTATTCTGTCGTTACTGCCAATAGGAGGTAACTATGGATCTCAAAGGTTTACTTAACCAAGCACTGAATTCCGATATCGTTCGTCAGGGTAAGCAGCAATTGCAAACCCAAACCCAAAACCTCAAACAAAACCCCAACACGCTAAAAACGCTGGGGACAGGCGCTGCTGCCGGCGGGCTCGTTGGGCTCTTGATGGGCTCTAAAAAAAGCAAAAAGATGGGTAAAACGGCGCTAAAAGTCGGAGGCGCGGCGGCTCTAGGAGCACTTGCTTATAAAGTTTACAACGATTGGCAGAACAAGCAGCCTGATGGTGCGCCACAGGAAACCTTTGATGCCAACGATGAACGCCACCATATCATTATCATTAAAGCGATGATTGCTGCAGCGAAAGCCGATGGCCATGTAGATGACAATGAAATGGCCCGCATCGAGGAAGCTTTACAGGGCTTTGGCGCTGATGACAGCGTAAGAGCGCTTATCCAAGAAGAGCTGAATAAGGCGCTGGAACCAAGCACGATTGCCAGACTCGCTCAATCACCACAACAAGGCGCAGAGATTTATTTAGCGTCACTTATGGTGGCAGACGAGCAAAACTTTATGGAGAAAGCTTACCTTGATGAATTGGCCAAACAGCTTAATTTATCAACAGAGGTCATCACTCAACTCCAACAGCAAGCACGACAGTAAGCGATGAATTATTCACCAAACCCATCACTTAATTGAGACAGAGCAAGTTCACGCTTTGTGTTTGCTCTGCGCCATGTGTATATTTGAGAGTAGTTATCATTTATTAGGAAGAAACCATGCAAGTATACGATTGTTGTGATTTGATTCGTGAACTCTATGCACAAATTGGTAGTGGTGACCAAGGCTATATTCCCAAAGCCATTGGCTGTGCTTTAAGAGCACTCAACGATGTCGCTGCTGATACTTCTCTGCCGCAAGCAACACGTGAAAAGGCGGCCTTTGCCGCAGCGAATCTACTTATCTCTGACTTTGAGGACCAATGATGAACTTAGAGAATTTTGAAAAAATGGACCCAAACATGTTAATGAGCATCGTTAACATGAAGCTGCGTGATAACTTTTCAGGCGACCTTGATAAGCTAGTGAACTACTTTGATATCGACAAAGAAACACTGGAAACCAAGCTCAATAAAGCCGGCTACGACTTTCTTCCTGAAGCGGGTCAATTCCGTTAATTAAATACGTATATCTTGTCTTCGATGTGAAAATACATTTCGAACAACATTACGAACTAAAAAAGCCGTGAGCATGAGCTCACGGCTTTCTCTTTTACAGCAACAAAAGGTAAGTTAACCGATATTCTTACGCGCATTTTGGAACATGCGCATCCAAGCGCTGTTCTCGCCCCACTCTTCCGGATGCCAAGAGTTTGCCACCGTACGGAACACACGTTCAGGGTGTGGCATCATAATCGTGACACGTCCATCACGCGTTGTTAGACCGGTAATCGCGTTTGGTGAACCGTTCGGGTTGTTTGGATATTGCTGAGTTGGATTACCCAGATTATCAACAAAACGTACTGCCACGGTGCCCGACTGTTCTAGCTCAGCAAGATGCTCAGCACCACGCACTTCAACACGACCTTCACCGTGAGAAACCGCGATTGGCATACGTGAACCTTGCATACCGTCAAAGAAGACTGAATCCGACTTTTGTACCTCAACAAGGCTAAAACGCGCCTCAAAACGCTCTGACTCATTGCGCACAAAGCGTGGCCATAAGTCAGCACCCGGGATCAGTTCTTTCAAGTTCGAAAGCATTTGACAGCCGTTACATACCCCGAGCGAGAAAGTATTGTCACGCTTGAAGAAACCTTCAAATTGGCTGCGTGCTTGCTCGTTAAACAGCACGGATTTAGCCCAGCCTTCACCAGCGCCAAGTACATCACCGTATGAGAAACCGCCACAGGCAACCAAACCGTGGTACTCATCAAGGACAGCTTTACCGGTTAGGATGTCGCTCATGTGAATATCCGTGGCTTCAAAACCAGCGCGGTCAAACGCAGCTGCCATTTCAACGTGCGAGTTAACACCTTGCTCACGCAGAACCGCCATTTTAGGCTTAGCACCTTTGGCAATGTACGGCGCCGCAATATCTTCATTGACATCAAAGCTGAGTTTGACGTTCAAACCCGGGTCTGAATTATCTTGCTTCGCCGCAAATTCTTGATCAGCACACTGTGGATTATCACGCAGCGCTTGCATCTTATGAGTGGTTTCAGCCCAAATCGTGCGAAGCTCAGTACGAGAACGTTCAATAACGACGTTGTTCGCGGCGGTAATCACAAAAGTATCGCTGTCGTTAACTTGGCCGATAACATGTGAGCATGTCTCGAGTCCATATTGGGCTAATGTCGCGTTCACGGCACCCAAGTCGCTGTTGCGAACTTGCAGCACCGCACCAAGCTCTTCGTTAAATAACGCAGCCAGAGTATCGTCGCCCAGTGCTTCAATATTGGCTTTAACACCACAGTGACCGGCAAACGCCATTTCGGCTAGCGTGACCAATAGACCACCGTCACCTTTATCGTGATATGCCAGCACTTGCTGGTTTGCTACCAAAGCTTGAACGGCATCAAAGAAGCCTTTGAGCTGCTCTGCATTGTCAACATCTGCGGGTTTATCACCAAGCTGTTTGTAAACTTGCGCCAACGCAGTCGCGCCCAGGCGGTTTTTACCATTACCTAAATCAATCAACACCAGACTGGTGTCGCCTTTATCAGTGCGCAGCTGTGGTGTAATTGTGTTACGAACATCTTCCACACGAGCAAATGCCGTAATGATGAGAGACAGCGGTGAGGTCACTTCTTTCTCAACCCCATCGTCAGACCATTTCGTCTTCATCGACATTGAGTCTTTACCCACAGGAATGGTTAAACCCAGTGCAGGACACAGCTCTTCACCTACCGCTTTAACGGCTTCATAAAGACCAGCATCTTCACCTGGGTGCCCCGCTGGTGACATCCAGTTGGCAGACAGTTTGATGTGTTTGATATCGCCAATATGCGTCGCCGCGATATTAGTCAGCGCTTCACCAACCGCAAGACGAGCCGAGGCGCCAAAATCAAGTAGAGCCACTGGTGTACGTTCACCCATCGACATTGCTTCACCATGATAGGTATCATAACTTGCTGCGGTGACCGCACAGTTCGCAACGGGAACCTGCCAAGGGCCAACCATTTGGTCACGAGCCACGAGCCCTGTTACCGTGCGGTCACCTATGGTGATCAAGAAGGTTTTTTCAGCCACAGCAGGTAGACGCAGTACGCGCTCAACCGCTTCATTCAGCTCAATACCTTGGCGGTCAATAGCCGGGTTATTCACTTTGAGCGTCGTCGCATCGCGATGCATTTTCGGCGTTTTACCAAGCAAAATGTCCATCGGCATATCGATCGGCGTATTGTCGAAATGTGAATCTTCAAGGACTAAATCACGCTCTTCTGTTGCGATACCGACAACTGCATAAGGCGCACGCTCGCGCTGACAAATCGCGTCAAAGACATCCATATTCTCTGGCGCAACGGCCAGTACATAGCGCTCTTGAGATTCATTACACCAAATCTCAAGTGGGCTCATTCCAGGCTCGTCATTGGGCACATCACGCAGCTGGAATTTACCGCCACGCTCGCCATCGTCAACCAATTCAGGCAGCGCATTAGAGATACCGCCCGCACCAACATCATGAATAAAGGCGATTGGGTTATCGCTCCCCATTTGCCAGCAGCGATCGATCACCTCTTGGCAACGGCGTTCCATCTCTGGGTTTTCACGCTGTACTGATGCGAAATCCAAATCTTCTGCTGATTGACCTGAGGCCATAGAAGACGCGGCGCCACCACCAAGGCCAATATTCATTGCCGGGCCGCCAAGCACGATCAGTTTGGCGCCAACCGGAATTTCTTTCTTTTGCACGTGTTCGTCGCGAATGTTGCCCATACCACCAGCAATCATGATTGGCTTGTGGTAACCACGAACCTCTTCACCTGCGTGCGAATTCACTTTTTCTTCGTAAGTACGGAAGTATCCCAACAGGTTTGGACGACCAAATTCATTGTTAAATGCTGCACCGCCCAGAGGGCCTTCCAGCATGATGTCCAGAGCATTAACGATACGCCCAGGTTTACCGAAGTCGGTTTCCCAAGGCTGCTCAAAGTTGGGAATACGCAGGTTTGACACGGTAAATCCAACTAAGCCGGCTTTAGGTTTGCCGCCTATACCCGTTGCGCCTTCGTCACGAATTTCACCACCAGAGCCTGTTGATGCGCCAGGCCAAGGCGAGATAGCGGTTGGGTGGTTATGGGTTTCCACTTTCATCAAAATATGCGCATCTTCTTGATGGTAACCATATTGACGAGACTCAGGATTTGGGAAGAAACGCCCAACTTTTGATCCAGTCATCACCGCGGCATTGTCTTTATAAGCCGAAAGGACATACTCTGGGGTGGTTTCAAAGGTGTTTTTGATCATCTTAAACAGCGATTTCGGCTGCTTGACGCCATCAATCGTCCAATCCGCATTGAAGATTTTATGACGGCAGTGCTCTGAGTTAGCTTGCGCAAACATCATCAGCTCAATGTCTTTTGGGTTACGACCAAGAGTGTTAAAGCTTTCAACCAGATAATCAATTTCATCTTCGGCCAGAGCCAGACCAAGGGAAACGTTTGCTTTCTCAAGTGCAGTACGCCCACCTGCCAACACATCAACCTCAGTCACAGGTGCTGGTTGCGCTTGAGTGAATAGAGCGCTAGCTTGCTCTACCTCAGTAAATACCGTTTCCATCATACGATCGTGAATAAGCCCCTTCACAATCGTGAGTTGTTCGTCGCTTAATGAAGATGACGATTCGATATAATAAGCCGTTCCGCGCTCAAGGCGCTTTATTTTTGTTAAGCCACAGTTGTTAGCTATATCAGTTGATTTAGAGGACCACGGAGAGATTGTGCCCGGACGTGGTGTGACAAGCAGCAATAGACCTTGAGGCTCATGTTCCTCGATGGTTGGTCCGTAGGTTAGCAGCTTCTCTAACTTCTCTGATTCTGTTTGGTCTAAATCAGCCGTTAGATGAGCAAAGTGCATAAACTCTGCGTAAATACCCGTAATTGGGAGTTCTTGTTCACGACACAGTTCCAGAAGTTTATTTACTCGGAACTCAGAAAGAGCTGGGGAGCCACGCAAAATTCTCATGTGCTTAGGTCTCTTGTACGGTTGATTAAGGAAATATTGGAATAAATTCAGAAGTTTAATCTGTAATTTACACAAATTTATACCAATACGACCTCGTCATTTCGGGCGCATTATATCGGAATTGTTTTTGTGATGTAACACCAAACGCAACCGTTTGCGTCATTTTTTTTGTCAAATTTGAAATCCCGCAACTTCACTGGGATAAGGATTGTTTGCATCACTATAGATAGAAGTCTTACTTGCGATGTACACAGGCTCTGTTATAAATGCCCTACCGGATAGTGAGAATGTCGTTAATGAATACCCATTACCTAAAATATTTACAACGTGGCCTAACCCTCTTTTCTGCCTTGCTGCTCCTGACAGGTTGCCAGATCGAATCTAACCCGAAAAGTGATCTCGATAAAATACGCGAACGAGGTGTATTGCACGTAGGCACACTGAATAATCAGCTCTCTTATTATATTGGCCCTGACGGCCCCGCAGGGCTTGATTATGAGATTGCTCGTGACTTTGCCAACCAACTTGGCGTAAAGCTAGAGATGAAACCTGCGTATCGCATTTCTAGCCTCTACCCGGCGCTAGAAACGGGTGAAATTGATATGATCGCGGCTGGGCTGAGTCAATCAGAAGATCGCGTGCGCCGTTTTCGAACCGGCCCTGCTTATTATTATGTCAGTCAACAACTGGTTTATAAGAAAGGTCATTGGCGACCGCGTAACATCGACCAGTTAGTAGAAAGCTTGCCTGAGCTTACCGCGGCAAACCAGGGTGAACCGGTGCTCAATATTGTCGGTGATTCTCATTTTAATCGCACTCTTTCCGACATTCAGCAACGACACCCTGACTTTGAATACAAAATTGCCCAAAATGCTGACGTCAACGATCTCCTCAAGCAAGTGTCTGAAGGTGACTTAATGTTTACCGTCGCAGACTCCGTCGAGGTTTCTCTCTCACAGCGTGTTTATCCAGACCTCGCGGTCGCATTTGAACTGACCGAAGATCAACCTGTTTCTTGGTTTACTCGCCGCTCAGGTGATGAGAGCTTGTATGCTTTAATGATTGAATTCTTTGGCGATCTCAACCAATCAGGCCGTTTAGCAAGCCTGGAAGAAAAATACTTAGGCCATATTGGCAGCTTCGATTATGTCGATACTCGCGCCTTTATTCGCTCGTTGGACACTCGCTTGCCCAAATGGTCACCTCTGTTCAAAGAGTACTCGGATGAATTTGACTGGCGTCTTATTGCCGCTCTTGCCTACCAAGAATCCCATTGGAACCCACGCGCTAAATCTCCTACTGGGGTGCGCGGTATGATGATGCTAACCCTCCCAACGGCTCGTAGTGTCGATGTAAGTAATCGTCTCGATCCAGAGCAATCTGTTCGCGGTGGAGTCGAATACTTGCGACGTATGGTGTCACGTATTCCCGATAGCATTAATGAACACGAGAAGATTTGGTTTGCTCTGGCATCATATAACGTTGGTTATGGTCACATGATGGATGCACGCCGTTTAACCAAAAAACAGGGCGCAAACCCAGACTCTTGGGGCGATGTGAAAGACCGCTTGCCGCTACTTCGTCAACGTAAATACTTTAGTCAAACCCGCTATGGCTATGCGCGAGGTGATGAAGCACGCAATTACGTCGAAAATATCCGTCGCTATTATCAAAGTATTATTGGCCATGTTGAGCAACAAACCACGGACAACAGTGACGTGGATATCAATGACCTCACAGTGATTGAACTTCCTGAAGAGGCACTTTCTGGTGCTGAGCCAAGCGATGCAACCGATGCGCTGCAGGAACAACTCAATGAGTTGATGCTCGGTGAACAAGCGGATGAAAGCGATGACTTACCCGCTGATAACCCAGACTTACCACCAGCACCCGAGGTTGATTCCAGTGGCGATCTTACGGGGAAATAAAGCGAAATATCGATAAATAGCCGCGAAACATAAAAACAAGAGGGGAACAGCCCTTCCCCTCTTGACCTAACACTACAAAGCCCCTACATTTATTGTCGCTGTTTAGAGCGCAAAGTAATCCGAGCTCTCTCCTTGGCTGACCATTCATATCAGCCATCGGCATATCACATTACGTTGGACATTTGTGGAGAAAACTGATGATGCGTCGTCGTCAAACACAAGCGAAGCGCTTGTACAAAACTGTCTCTGCTAACCGTCGTAAACGCAAGCTAGCCAATAATAAAAAGAAAATTATTTGGCGACACAGAGCCTTTATGCAATTGTTAGCGTAGACAATCAGGAAGTAGACACCGATTTGGTGTTTACTTACCCCCACCTTCATTAGGCTGCGGGTTCTGTTGTCGTTTGGTTGCTTTTATCTCTTTACGCCGACGTTTAAAAAAGGCCTGCAGTTGAGTTCGGCATTGCTCTTCAAGTAACCCTCCCTCAACCGTTGCATAATGAAACGCCGCCTCACTGTTAAATAGATTCAGCACCGTCCCCGCTGCGCCAGCTTTCAAATCGGGCGCACCAAATACAATCCGTTTTACTCGGCTGTGCAATAGAGCACCAGCGCACATTGGGCAAGGCTCAAGCGTCACGTATAACGTTGTGTCGAGCAGGCGGTAGTTTTCAATGATCTGCCCGGCTTCGCGCAGTGCTTGCATTTCGGCATGAGCAGTGGCGTCATGCTGAGTGATTGACTGATTCCAACCACGCGCAATCACCTGATTATCACGCACGAGCACCGCGCCAACAGGCACTTCGCCTTGGCGTTCGGCCTGCTCGGCGAGCTCAATCGCCAGCCGCATAAACTGTTCGTCTTGGGTACTAAAAGCGCTTAAAGTCATAAAATTTAGCCAGCATTAAATCAGAGTCGACATCAACGCCGAGAGTATAGCGTTTTCACACCGCAATCTTAAGCGAGTTCTCGATTAACGCCCTTTTAAACCTTCAACCAAATGGTCGAGCAGCATCTTGGTTTTATAAGGAAGAAAACTTTTTTGTGGATACAACGCCCAAATCCCCTCTTCTTTTTCACGAAACGGCAGCAAGAGCTCAACCAAATCGCCACGCTCAAGGTCTTGATGCACATACACATCGGGTAACTGGGCAATACCTATTCCACGTTTCGCGGCCATCGCTAAAAAGTGACCACTGTTACAACGAAAACGGCCATCCACTCGAATCTGCCGATGGGCGCCTTTTTCACTAAACCGCCAATAGGGTTGGGAACCCACCAAGCACTGGTGGTACGAAAGCTCGGCCAGTGAATGGGGTTGGCCGTATTGAGCTAGGTATTGCGGGCTCGCACACACATGCATTTGCCGCGTACCGAGCTTCTTGGCAATCAAGTTAGAGTCTGACAAGTTGCCGAGACGAATGGCTAAGTCGAAACCACCCTCTATAATATCGAGCTGACGGTTAGTCAGTACGATATCCAACTGTAGGTCGCTATGCTGCTCGGCAAAATCCGTGAGCAATGGAGCCAGTTCGTTTTCACCAAAATACACCGGCGCGGTTAAGCGAATTTTACCTTTCACCGCCGATTGCATCTCCGTTAGCGCACTGTTCGCCGCTTCTAGGCCAGAAACCAATTGCTTACAATGATGGTAATAAACTTGGCCTGCTTCTGTTAAGGCGACACGACGAGTGGTGCGAACAAACAGTTTAACCCCAAGATGCGCTTCTAAACGTGCAATACGTCGGCTCACCTGAGCGACCGACGTAGAGAGCTGATTGGCCGCCGAAGTAAAACTTTCTAACTCCGCAGCCGAGACAAATTCTGATATTCCTTCCCACTGACTCATAACTTTCCAATTATTACAAATATGTAATAGTGTTTTGCTTTTTAGCTATATTATAAAACCATAAAAAAGAATTAAACTAGTCTTGTATTATTCAGCCAACAACACGAAGGAAATCCAATGACTGATAAATTCATCAAATCACGTGCAGCGGTTGCATGGGGACCAAAAGAACCACTGAAGATTGAAGAAGTCGACGTAATGTTGCCAAAAGCGGGTGAAGTACTGGTTCGCATCGTTGCAACTGGGGTTTGCCACACCGATGCTTTCACGCTTTCTGGTGAGGATCCTGAAGGTGTATTCCCTGCAATTCTTGGCCACGAAGGTGGCGGTATTGTTGAGATGGTTGGCGAAGGTGTCACGAGCGTTGAAGTGGGCGACCACGTAATTCCTCTCTACACCGCTGAATGTGGTGAATGTAAATTCTGTAAATCAGGCAAAACCAACCTATGTAGCGCCGTTCGTGAAACACAGGGTAAAGGTCTCATGCCTGATGGAACGACTCGTTTCTATAAAGACGGTGAGCCTATCTTCCATTATATGGGTTGTTCAACGTTCTCTGAATATACGGTTCTGCCTGAAATCTCGCTGGCTAAAGTCAACAAATCAGCGCCACTTGAAGAAGTGTGTCTCCTTGGTTGCGGCGTTACCACAGGTATGGGCGCAGTACTCAATACCGCTAAAGTAGAAAAAGGCGACACTGTCGCGATTTTCGGTCTCGGCGGTATCGGACTGTCTGCAATTATCGGCGCACGCATGGCTGGCGCTGGACGCATCATTGGTGTCGATATCAACGACAGCAAATTTGAACTGGCCACTCAGCTAGGGGCAACCGACCTTATCAATCCAAACGACTACGACAAACCTATTCAAGAAGTGATTGTTGAACTAACCGACGGCGGCGTCGATTACTCATTTGAATGTATCGGTAACGTCAACGTGATGCGCAGTGCACTTGAATGTTGTCATAAAGGTTGGGGTGAATCCGTTATCATCGGTGTTGCAGGTGCAGGTCAAGAAATCTCAACCCGTCCATTCCAACTCGTCACAGGCCGTGTATGGCGTGGTAGCGCATTTGGTGGTGTGAAAGGCCGTAGTGAACTGCCGGGTATTGTAGAGCAATATCTCGCCGGTGAATTTGGTCTTCAAGAATTCATTACCCATAACATGGGTCTTGATAACATCAACGAAGCCTTTGAGCTCATGCACGAAGGCAAGAGTATTCGTAGCGTTGTATTGATGGACGAAAAATAACCAGTCAGCCTAGGCCCGCCAAGCGCGGGTCTTTTCAAAAGGAGCATTCAATGAGTCTTGCTTTACACAGCCAGGCCAAAGTCTTTGACGGCTGGCACAAGCAGTATACCCATAGCTCAGCAGTGCTTAACTGCGACATGCGTTTTGCGATCTTTTTGCCACAAGAGGCGAGCTTTGAAAACCCAGTCCCTGTCTTGTATTGGCTTTCAGGTCTAACTTGCACCGACGAAAACTTCATGCAAAAAGCCGGAGCTTTCCAAAAAGCAGCAGAACTTGGGATTGCGATTGTCGCTCCGGATACCAGCCCTCGCGGTGAAGGCGTCCCTGACGATCCAGAACAAGCTTACGATTTTGGCTTGGGCGCAGGTTTCTACCTTGATGCGACACAAGCACCTTGGGATCAGCACTACCATATGTATTCCTACGTAACCAAAGAGCTTCCAAAATTGATCGAAGAGCACTTCCCCGTTACATCTGTGAAGTCGATCTCAGGCCATAGTATGGGTGGTCATGGCGCACTGGCGATTGGTTTGAAAAATCCGCAGCAGTATCGCTCAATTTCCGCCTTTTCGCCGATTGTTCACCCAACCATCTGCCCTTGGGGAAATAAAGCGTTCAGTCACTATCTGGGTGATGATAAGAATACATGGTTAGCGTATGACAGCTGTGAGCTTCTCAGAAATAGTGAACAATCGCTGCCAATTTTGGTTGATCAAGGTGAAGCGGATAACTTCCTCTCCGAGCAGCTAAAAACCGAATATTTTGTGGCTATCGCGGACAAAATGGACCGTGACATCACGGTTCGAATGCAGCCGGGCTATGACCATAGCTACTTCTTTATTCAAACCTTTATTGATGAGCACCTTGAATTCCATGCTCAACATCTTAAAGGCGAATAGGTGGATTGAGCAGGTATCACAATGAAAAAGAGCTTTTGGTTACCTGTAGACCAAAAGCTCTTTTCTATCCATTCTCTCAAACCAAAATCAATGCTTAACGCTCAAACTCACCGAACTCAAAAAGTCGCGTTTCCAACGCTACACTCTGCTCTTCTCCATGGCGATCCAACCAGTTTGCTTCGATTTGAATGTCACGTAACCCTTCCACACCACCTTCTTCAATACGCCAAGTCAACTGATACCTAAAATGTGAATCGTCACTGCCTGATATAAGATTGGTAGCGAAATCCGCAACGGGCCGAGTAGGGAGCGAACTGGTCGCGCCTCGAGAATAAAACCAAGTTAATTTCTCTTCCATCACCATCAATGCTTGCTGGCGATGGCGAGCAAATTCACTTCTTTGTTCCAACTCAATTTGCAGCTTCACCAAACCTAATGTTGCCGTCGCGATCAACATCATAGACATCATCACCTCAACAAAACTCAGCCCTTGCTGACTATTTGGCATACCATGATCCTTTTCGCCATCTCACCGAGCGTAACCTCTGAAGAGGCGCATTGAGCACATCGCGGTCAAACCTAATTTCAAGTGCAGACGCCACCAATGCCTGATGAGGTGCAATATCCAACACTAAACCACCTTGTGGTCGAACATCGCCATGTTGAAAATAAACCAACTGCTCAAGCTCAAGCCGCTCACTTTGCGCTAATGCTTGGTTGAGCACTTGGCTTTGGCTTGCTGCTATGGCTTGCCATCCTGAAGATATTTGCTGCGATGTGAGTGGTTGCTCAATCAACTGATAGATCATTATCGGTAATTCAGCCTCACCACTTAATGATAAAACGCCATTTTGGACCACAACTAAAGCGCCGAAAAAGGTAGAAGATATTGGGTTTAATAGGTATTTAAGAGTATAAAGATCATCGGTATCCAAATGACAACTGCCGTAAATCCAAATAAGATTTTCCCCATTTAAAAACGCCTGGTGTAATTGCTGGGCACAGTCACTGATCACTTGGCTTTGAGGCAATTGCGCTTGGCTAAAGCGTATAACGCCTTCGCTATCGGTTAAGCTTTGGTGAGCAATTTTAAAAAACTCTGGCTGTGACATGACCTCAAACCATTGGTGGCGTGCTGTCCCAAACAGGTTTTCAAACGGTGTCAGCTGTGGATCCACAACGACATCTTGCTCAAAGCTAGAGCCACGGTTAACAACCGTTTGATAGCCAGAGAAACACGCTTGTGACGGCGGAAACTCGGCGTATGGCAACGAGGTATGTAACCCATGATTGACCAGTTCGCCGCCGAGTACCAATCGGCCTTGGTAAGCAATTAGGCGGCAGCGCCAGAGATTCTCCTCAACCCACTCGCCAGCATCTGGTGTCATCATCGCGCCAGCCGCCAGTTCTAGCTCTCCACGTAACGTTAACGGCGCGGCCGGGCTAACAGTTGGAAACTGTAACTCACGGCGTAAAACCACGAATCCAACCTCCACTTGAAGCAGATAGCGTTGATGACCTGAAGCAACAAGATGAATGTGCTCATCTTCTTCTACACATGACTCCGCGAGCGTCTGAGACAAGCGTTTTTGCTCAGACGCTTTTGCTAGCACACACTGCAATATACCTTCTGCTTGCCAATGTTGAGTACGGCTGATGACTTCATTTTGCTCGCGTTTCAATTGGTAAAAAACACTGCGGTAACTTGCCATCACCAGTAATAAAACCGCGCCTAGCAACAGTGACGTAACCAGCAATGTCGCCATTCCTTGCTGAGTTTGGCGAATCATAAGCTGTTCCTCGGAGACAAGGTTAAAGTGAGTGATTCGGTCACTGAAGCGTTTTTCGTCAGCTGAGCATCAAGGCTCACGCTGACAACCTCACGACGTGCTTTGGGCCCAGTATAGACCTCACGCTTAAGACGAAAATGACGAATGTTGATCTGCTGTTCATCAAAGAGTGAATAGCAGTAACCGTTAAAGCCGGAAGTGGCTGCAGAGGCAAAGCGGAGCACCTCATTCTGGCTTTTCTCACAAACTTTAATGGTACCGCGCTGCCGGCTAAGTGCCTCAAACTTATAAACCACATGGAAAAACGGCTCAGTCGCAAGTTGATCGTAATAGAGAAACCCCAGTGATTGAGAGTGCGTGCCGAGAGCAATCAGATTCTCAGCGCCAGAAAGGATGAGGGGCTGTTCATTCAGAGGGTGAAAGCCAGCTCTGGCACTTTGTTCTTTCATCTGAGCCACTGCGCTAAAGATATTTTGACTCAGTAATAATTGCTGATTTTGACGGCTCACCGCTGAATGAATAGATAAAAACACACTACCTACCAGCCCAATAACCACGACGGATAAAAGCGCTGAAATGAGTAGCTCAATCAACATAACGCCTTGCTGATAACCTAATTTGCACCTAGGAAGCGCAATTGGGGTAACCATACGCCGAACCATTTTTACCACAAATTCGAATACGACTCGCGCCGTATGACGTCACCAGTTTTAGAGACTTTTGGGTATTGTGAATGGCGTGGAATTCAATCGAACCATTCTTAATTTTACCGCGAACACCATCAAACTTAATTTGATTGGCACTAAAATCGGGCGACAACTTAATTTGACGATAGGGTGCCCCAGAAAACGTCATTAGTACCGTCCCTCCTCGCCGCTCGGAGTCAGTCAGTTCAATCAACCACTCGCTCTGCTGCTTGTGAGACTCAGGCATAATAAAGTGTGCCCATAAATTCTGATTACGAAATATCGCTTCTGACTTGGCTTGATAAAGAAAACTCTCTAATGAACTGGCTAAGCTCGTCATTTGAGTTTGGGTGGACACACTTGAAAAGTTAGGAATCGACACTCCTACGACAAGTGCCATAACGGCAATACTAACCAGCAGTTCAAGTAGGGTAAACCCGCGAGTCATTTCCCAAATCCTTTTTGTAAACAATGAGATGTATTGAATTTTATTGTACTTATCCTAGCAGAACACCAAGATATGAGAAAAAGGAGACATGACTGTTACACGAAACAATTCGAAAAATTCAATGTAAGGAGCCCGCCATGAAACCTCAAGGCATGACACTGATCGAATTGCTGATCGTTGTCGCCGTTCTATCGGTGCTATTAAGTATTGCGTATCCAAGCTATACCCAACACCAACTCACTCGTCACCGTCAGCAAATACAAACTGATATGGCTCGAATTCAACTGCGACTTGAACAAGATTATGATCAAGGTTATCAGGTTGAGAGCATTCTATCGGCTGGCGAATGTTTGATTTGCAGTTCGGATGCTTCGCGCTATCGCCTCACCATCGACCATGAAATGTATCGCTACGTTATCCGCGCGAGACCAATTGGGCATCAGTTACAAGATCAGTGTCGTGGTCAGAATTATAATGAGCTCTCACTCGACTCTTCAGGACAGACCGAGCCAGTAAATTGCTGGCAATAAAAAAGAGGCCCTTGTAAGGACCTCTTTTCTATTTAAAATACGAATTAGACTAACTAGTTAGGTCATCAAAAAACTTCTTAACGCCTTCAAAGAAGCCTTCAGACTTCGGCTTATGCTTGGTCGCGGCATCACCACCACAAGACTCTTCAAACTCTCGTAATAGCTCTTTTTGGCGTGAACTCAAGTTGACTGGGGTTTCTACTGCCAATTTAACAATTAAGTCACCCACGCCGCCACGTACGCCTTTCACACCTTTACCACGCATGCGGAACATGCGTCCCGTCTGAGTTTCTGCAGGTACTTTGAGGTTCACTCGGCCATCTAAGGTTGGCACTTCAACTTCCCCACCCAGCGCTGCCATAGTAAAGCTAACCGGTACTTCGCAATGTAAGTTGTTACCGTCACGTTCAAAAATATGGTGATCTTTTACGTGAACTTGCACATACAAGTCACCTGCGGGTGCGCCCATTTCGCCCGCTTCACCTTCGCCAGAAAGACGAATACGGTCACCCGTATCAACACCTGCAGGAATTTTAACATTCAGCGTTTTGCTCTTCTGTTTACGGCCATGACCATGACAATCATCACATGGATCTTTAATGATCTGGCCCTTACCGTGACAGGTTGGACAGGTTTGCTGTACCGCAAAGAAGCCTTGACGCATCTGTACTTGGCCATGCCCATGACAGGTCGAACACGTTTGTGGAGATGAACCTTTCTTCGCACCGCTACCATTACACGTATCACAGTGCACAAGCGTTGGTACTTCAATCTCTTTTGATACGCCACGTACCGCTTCTTCAAGCGTTAATTCCATGTTGTAGCGCAAGTCTGCGCCACGTTGGGCACGCGCTTGGCCACCACCACGACGGCCACCGCCGAAGATATCGCCAAACATATCACCAAAAATATCACCGAAGTCAGCACCGCCGCCGCCAAAGCCGCCACCGCCACCGAAGCCGCCGCCACCTTGTTCAAAGGCAGCATGACCGTACTGATCATAAGCCGCTCTCTTTTGAGGGTCGGTCAGTACTTCATACGCTTCTTTTACTTCTTTAAATTTGTCAGCCGCGCCTGCGTCATCTGGATTACGGTCCGGATGATATTTCATAGCAAGGCGTTTATAAGCCTTTTTAATATCGCGCTCTGCGGCATCACGGCCGACACCTAATACTTCGTAAAAATCACGTTTTGACATGTTGCTCGTCACCAAATGTTACTGCAAACGGCCCATTGCCGCTTGGTGGTTATATCGATATAGCTAAAGCAAAAACTTTAGCTATACGGACACGCTTGACACATAGGCGGGCGTAAGAGTTTCCCCAAACGCCCGCGCAAATGCTTTCAATTGTTCCAGAAAATGCACGCTATATGAATTCGTGAGCACTTCCGTTACGAAATCAAGCGTAACGACTCAAAAATTATTTTTTGCCGTCTTCTTTTACTTCTTCAAACTCAGCATCAACAACGTCGTCTTCTGGTGAAGATTGTTGTTGAGCACCTTCAGCACCCTGAGCTTGTTGAGCTTGCTGCTGAGCAATTTCCATCAGCTTTTGAGCCGCAGCCATCAGAGCTTGAGTTTTCGCATCAATCGCTTCTTTGTCGTCGCCATTGCGTGCTGTTTCTAGCTCAGAGATTGCAGCATCAATTTTCTCTTTCTCATCAGCTGGTAGAGCGTCACCCGCTTCTTCCATCTGCTTACGAGTGCCGTGAATCATTTGGTCAGCTTGGTTACGTGCAGTTGCTAGCTCTTCGAACTTTTTGTCCGCTTCTTTGTTAGCTTCTGCTTCTTGAACCATTTTCTCGATTTCTTCGTCGCTTAGACCACCAGAAGCTTGGATCGTAATCTTCTGCTCTTTACCGGTGTTTTTGTCTTTCGCGGAAACATTCAGAATACCATCGGCATCCAAGTCGAACGTTACTTCGATTTGCGGCATACCACGTGGTGCAGGCTGAATACCTTCTAGGTTAAATTGACCTAGAGATTTGTTGTAAGTCGCTTGCTTACGCTCACCTTGCAGTACGTGAATGGTTACTGCACTTTGGTTATCTTCCGCGGTTGAGAACACTTGGTTCGCTTTAGTCGGAATAGTGGTGTTCTTCTCGATAAGCTTGGTCATCACACCGCCCATGGTTTCGATACCAAATGACAGTGGCGTTACGTCAAGAAGAAGAACGTCTTTCACATCACCCGCAAGAACACCGCCTTGAATTGCAGCGCCGATAGCAACCGCTTCATCAGGGTTCACGTCTTTACGTGCGTCTTTACCAAAGAACTCAGCAACCTTAGCTTGAACCATAGGCATACGAGTTTGACCACCAACAAGGATTACGTCAGTGATATCACCAACAGAAAGATCCGCATCAGCCAGAGCAACTTTGAGTGGTTCAAGTGAACGTTGAACAAGGTCTTCAACTAGAGATTCTAGTTTCGCACGAGTCACTTTCACGTTCATGTGTTTAGGACCAGTTGCATCCGCAGTCACGTATGGCAAGTTAACGTCAGTTTGAGAAGCAGAAGAAAGCTCGATTTTCGCTTTTTCAGCCGCTTCTTTCACACGTTGCATCGCAAGTGGGTCTGTTTTTAGATCGATGCCTTGTTCTTTCTTGAACTCATCAACCAAGTAGTTGATTAGACGGTTATCAAAGTCTTCACCACCTAGGTGAGTATCACCGTTGGTTGCTAGAACTTCGAAGGTTTTCTCGCCTTCAACTTCATCAATTTCGATAATAGAGATATCGAATGTACCACCACCAAGGTCATAAACAGCGATAGTGCGATCACCGCCTTTTTTGTCTAGACCGTAAGCCAGCGCTGCTGCTGTTGGCTCGTTGATGATACGTTTCACTTCAAGACCCGCAATACGACCCGCATCTTTGGTTGCTTGACGCTGTGCATCGTTAAAGTAAGCAGGAACGGTAATAACAGCGCCTGTTACTTCTTCACCAAGGAAATCCTCAGCGGTTTTTTTCATTTTTTTCAGTACTTCAGCAGAAACCTGAGGAGCCGCCATTTGTTGGCCTTTAGCTTCAACCCAAGCATCACCGTTGTCTGCTTTAACGATTTTGTACGGCATGATAGAGATATCACGTTGTACTTCTTCGTCTTCAAAACGACGACCGATTAAACGCTTAATTGCAAATAGCGTGTTGGTTGGGTTAGTTACCGCTTGACGTTTTGCAGGCTGACCTACTAGCGTCTCACCATCTGTATATGCAATTACTGATGCTGTTGTACGCTCGCCTTCCGCATTTTCAATAACGCGTGGCTTGTCACCGTCTAATACAGCAACACATGAGTTAGTAGTACCTAAGTCAATACCAATGATTTTACCCATCAGGCTATCTCCGAATAAATTCTATTTTCGTTTGGTTTATATCCCCTTATGTGGGGATGGAGAATTGGGATTCAACCCTGCTCACAAACAAAAACATTAATGTTTGCTTCTCTTATGCACCTTAGATAAGGGCGCCAAATATGTTTTCAAGGGGGAATTCAAAAAAAGTTGTTCTTTTTCTTCTTTTCCGCCGTTATTTGAACAAATGTTGAATTTGTTCAGCTTACTGCATGAAAAAGGAGGCGATTCTCGCCTCCTTTTCAACTGACAATGTAGGCTATTTATTTTGAAACCATAACCATTGCAGGACGAATCACTCGGCCGTTCAATTCATAGCCTTTTTGCATCACAAACATCACCGTATTCGGCTCATGATCAGGGCTTTCTTGAATTGACATCGCTTGATGCAATTCTGGGTTAAACGCTTCCCCCTCAGGGTTGATTTCGCTCAAACCAAATTTCGTCACCACATCAATGAAGGTTTTATGTGTTAGCTCAACCCCTTCGAGGATTGGCTTCACAATTTCATTTTCAGCATCTGCCGCTTGAATCGCACGCTCTAAGTTATCAATAACTGGCAACAACTCTTCAGAGAATTTGTTCAGTGCGTATTTACGCGCCTTATCAATCTCTTGTTCGGTGCGGCGACGCATATTTTCAACTTCCGCCTTAGCACGAAGCACCGAGTCTTGTTGCTCTTTCACTTTCGCTTCGCTGGCCAACAGCGCGGCTTCAAGTTGAGCAATTTTGCTGTCTGCGTCATCTAGCTCTGATTCTTGGTTCCAATCGATATCCGCTTCCATACCCACAGCATCGACATCGTCTTGTTGTTCAACGTTCTCTGGCTGTAGTTCTTCTTCGTTCGGTTTGTTTTCTTCGTTGCTCATGAATATCTCCGAGAATTCAACGTTAAGGTGCTTGCCGCTCAGACCAGCGGAATTAAACACATAAAAATTCGCATAAATACGTGACTTGCCATTATTATGGGGATGAAGAAACTCGATTCAAGCCTATTTCGTGTGGAAAAGTTATGAAAACACCTTTTGAAACGATCGCCATCATTGGGAAACCAAGAGATCAGCAAGCAATTCAAACCCATAAAGAGCTTTACTGCTGGCTTTCAGAAGAAGGTTATTCCGTCTTTATTGATGATAGATTAAGCGATATTTTGGTCGATCTTCCACGCGAGCATTTTGCAAGCTTACTTGAACTTGGGCAAAAAGCCGATTTGGCGATCGTGGTGGGCGGTGATGGAAATATGCTGGGTGCCGCACGTGTTCTATCGCGCTTTGACGTGTCTGTTATTGGGGTTAATCGTGGCAATCTAGGGTTTCTTACGGATCTCAACCCTGAAGACTTTCAAGCCGCGCTGCAAAAAGTGTTGCAGGGTGAGTATATCGAAGAAGAACGCTTTTTACTCGAAGCGGAAGTGCATCGCCATGGGCAAATCAAAAGTCATAACTCGGCACTCAACGAAGCGGTTCTCCACCCAGGAAAAATCGCGCACATGATTGAATTTGAAGTTTATATTGATGACAGCTTTGCTTTCTCTCAGCGCTCGGATGGAATAATCGTCTCTACTCCAACCGGTTCAACTGCTTATTCTCTCTCTGGTGGTGGCCCTATTTTATCACCAAGTTTAAATGCCATTTCGTTGGTTCCTATGTTTCCTCATACCTTGTCTTCTCGTCCTCTCGTGGTCGATGGCAATCGCCAAATTAAACTCATCGTCTCACCAGATAATCGAGGAACACAAGAAGTAAGCTGCGATGGGCAAATCTCTTTACCTGTCTCTCCTGGGGACGAAGTGCTTATTTATCAAAGCCCTAACGTTCTGCGTCTTATCCACCCTCAAGATTACAGCTACTATCACGTCCTACGAAATAAATTAGGTTGGTCAAGTAAGTTGTTCTAGTTCCAAATTTTTTCAACTGAACAAAAAAAACGCACTTCAAGATCTTTACTGTATAAAGAAACAGTATATACTGTTCTCTTATACAGTATTGTTCAATTATACAGGTGCAAAAATGCTGGCTCATCTAAGTGTTAATAATTTCGCTATCGTCAAATCCTTACAACTGGAACTTGCTAAAGGAATGACCACCATCACTGGGGAAACTGGTGCGGGTAAATCGATCGCCATTGATGCTCTCGGCTTATGTTTAGGTGGCCGCGCAGAAGCTGGTATGGTGAGGCCTGGGGAGGAAAAAACCGAGGTTAGCGCCGCGTTTTTGCTCGACAATAATATTCACGCCTCGCGCTGGCTGGAAGATAACGATCTCCTTGATGGCAGCGAATGCATATTGCGCCGTATTATCACCAAAGAAGGCCGTTCTCGTGCGTTCATTAATGGTAGCCCAGTGCCTTTATCTCAATTGAAATCACTAGGGCAATTACTGGTCAACATCCATGGACAACATGCCCATCATCAATTGATGAAAAGTGAGCATCAAATGTCGATGCTTGACCAGTACGCAGGCCACGTCAACCTGACCACAGCGACTCGTAAGGCGTACCAAAAGTGGCGACAAGCGGATAATCAGCTCAAACAACTGCGCGAAAACAGCCAACAAAACCTCGCACAAAAGCAGCTACTCGAATATCAAATCAAAGAACTTAACGAGTTAGACATTGGCGAAGAAGAGTTTACTGAGTTAGAACAAGAACATAAGCGTCTCGCTAATAGCGGTGAACTGGCGGCAACCTGCCAACAGGTCATTGAGCAGCTTTATGAAGGCGAAGAAGTTAACGCATTGGGTATTTTGCAAACCGCTAGCCATTCAATGATTCAAATTGCTGAAATGGACAACTCACTGAGCGAGCTTCCAAACCTAATTTCAGAAGCGATGATTCAGATTGAAGAAGCCAACAATGAATTACGCAGCTACCTTGATAGTATTGATGTCGACCCAGCACGAATGGCCTTTGTTGAAGAACGCTTCTCCAAAGTTATGTCGGTGTCTCGTAAACATAGTGTTATGCCAGAGGAGCTTTATCAGCATCATCAAAATTTGCGACAAGAAATAGAGCAACTTGATTGCTCTGATGAGCGAATTGAAGCGATCGAAGCTGAAGTAGAATCGCTGTATCAAGCCTTTTTAGTCAGCGCTGAGAAGCTGCATAAATCTCGTAGTCGCTATGCCAAAGAACTGAATAAGCTGATCACCAAGAGTATGCATGAGTTAAGTATGGAGAAAGCACAATTCTCTATTGAAGTGATGAATAATAACGAACATCCATCACCACTCGGCATGGATTCCGTCTGCTTCTTAGTCTCAACCAACCCAGGCCAGCCCTTGCAGCCAATTTCAAAAGTGGCTTCCGGTGGTGAATTGTCACGAATTTCATTGGCGATTCAAGTAATTACGGCACAAAAAGTCGATACTCCAAGCCTGATTTTTGATGAAGTAGACGTAGGGATCAGCGGACCAACAGCGGCCGTTGTTGGCCGTATGCTTCGCCAACTTGGTGAATCAACTCAGGTATTGTGTGTTACTCATTTACCTCAAGTTGCAGGCTGTGGTCATCAACAACTGTTTGTGGCAAAACAAACCAAGAAAGGCCATACCGAAACACAAATGCACTGTTTAGACCAAGAGCAACGTATTTCTGAGCTCGCTCGCTTATTGGGTGGAAGTGAGATTACCCAATCAACGCTTGCCAATGCCAAAGAGCTATTAATCGCCGCGTAAACACAGAAATATTCGCTTAACTTTGCAACCAAATTCAAAAATAACGGTCTGAAACAATTCAATCGCTGGGCATGTTTTTACTTTCATGCCCCGCTTGGTTTATCATCACCGCAGTTTTATGATTTCTCAGTAGTAGAATTTGAGTATGCAAATGAAAAAGTGGCTTGTAGCCCTACCGCTCGCGATGACCATACTGACAGGTTGCTCTTTGGCAGAGAAACTGGTTTATCGTATCGACATCAATCAAGGAAACTATGTTGAACAGCAAGCTGTTGATCAGCTCAAATTTGGCATGACAAAGGAACAGGTGCGTTACGTTATGGGTTCGCCAATGTTAATCGAAAATGGCTACCCTGACACTTGGTACTACATTTACCACCATACCGAAGGTCACCATGACTCCATTCAAAAAAACTTAGTGGTGAACTTTAATGATAAAGGTCAACTGGTTAACCTGAATGGCGACTTTGAAGCCAGTGATAAGTTTTTTGAAGGTTTGAATTAATCCGCTAATACGCAACCACAATGTGTGTGCCAACAATATTCGCGTTTTCTGTTATTCAAACTCGCTATACAAAAAGAAGGCTTGTTACAACGAGCCTTCTTTTTTGCGCTGGGTATTCGGTTTACCGCCAGTCACAGGGTCTGCAGTTCCTTTTTGTTTAGCCTGCTCAGCTCGCTTACGACGAATCTCTTTGGGATCAGCTAATAAAGGACGATAAATTTCAATACGATCATGGTCGCGAACCGTTGCATCGAGCTTCACATTCCGGCTAAACACACCGACCTTATTCTTGGACAAATCTATCTCAGGATAGAGTTCTAATACACCTGATTCAGATATAATTTCCTCTACGGTCATCGATTTGTTCACCACCATCGTAAAGACTCGCTGCTCTTGTGGAAGCGCATAGACGACTTCAACATGGATCATATCTGATTCAATACTCATGCAGGAACACCGGTTTTATTTGCTGGTTGATAGACATGCTTTGCTCGCTGAGTGAATGCGTTCACCATATTATTGGTCAGTTCACTAAATACTTTGCCAAACGCCATTTCTATCATTTTGCTTGAAAAATCAAATTCTAATTTCAATTCAACTTTACATGCTTGCTCATCGAGTGGCGTAAAGTACCATCCACCTTGTAAGCTTTTGAATGGCCCATCGACCAAATTCATTAAAATGGCTTCGCAAGGAATAAGCGTATTGGACGTGGTAAACGTTTTGCTAATCCCCGCTTTGGAGACATCAACAGAAGCCACCATCGCAGTCGCTGAGCTTTCTAGTACTCTCGAACCGGAACACCCAGGCAAAAACTCAGGATATTTTGCGACATCATTGACGAGGTCATACATCTGCTCAGCACTAAAAGAGACCAGTGCAGAGCGAGTGACTTGCTTCATACAAACTCCTATAACGACAGCCTGATTCTCAAGCTTTGGTTAATTTTACTGTTATTCACGCTTTGCGCAAATAAAAGCATTTCCTAACCCACTTGTGATCCGTATAATGCTCCCATTATGGCAAAGAAAAAATCAAAACAAAAAGCGGGTAGCAATACCATCGCACTCAACAAAAAAGCTCGCCACGAGTACTTCATTGAAGATGAGTACGAAGCGGGCCTTGAGTTACAAGGCTGGGAAGTCAAATCACTTCGCCAAGGCAAAGCAAATATCGCTGAAAGCTATGTTTTCATGCGTGACGGAGAGGCTTTTATCAGTGGGATGACAATTACACCACTGACTCAAGCCTCCACCCATGTGGTTTCTGAGCCAACACGGGTTCGTAAACTGCTACTTTCGCGTCGTGAACTCGATAACCTATTTGGTCGAATCAACCGTGAAGGCATGACTTTAACCGCTCTATCCCTTTATTGGTCTCGCTCTTGGGCGAAGCTGAAAATTGGTGTGGCTAAAGGTAAAAAACTTCACGATAAGCGTACTGATTTAAAAGACAAAGATTGGCAACGTCAAAAAGCGCGTGTGATGAAAAGTTCACTGCGTTAATCTTAACCAATCAAACGCATAGAGCTAGACAGCCGCTACTTATCTGTTACTATGCACACCATACCTTGGGGCTGATTCAGGATTCGACGGGAATTTTGCAGTCTAAGGTGCATGCCGAGGTGCGGTAGGCCTCGTTAACAAACCGCAAAAAAATAGTCGCAAACGACGAAAACTACGCACTAGCAGCTTAATAACCTGCTTAGAGCCCTTCCTCCCTAGCTTCCGCTTGTAAGACGGGGATTCAGGAAGGTCAAACCAAATCAAGCTGGCGTGGATTCCCCCACCTGAGGGATGAAGCGTGAGATATAATTCAGGTTAGTCATTCGGTCGCGTGTCGGTTCGCAGTCGGGTGGTGAAATTAAAGATCGACTAAGCATGTAGTACCGAAGATGAATGGTTTCCGGACGCGGGTTCAACTCCCGCCAGCTCCACCAATTCTAAGTTTAAAGACGTCCTAGAGCGTCTTTTTTCTTGCCTTTAACAAATTAAAATCAATAACTTACAACTTATTTTTGGCAAAGTGCCTCTATCATCGCTTTGAAATCATCAAACGTTCTAGCGAATAAGCTAGCGATGCGCTCATCAAAAATCCATCCTTCGTAAATAGCTTAGACAATCGAGCAAACATTGTGGAGTTTAGCCACATCACACCCTTGCCAATAACCGATACACTGGATGCCATCAGATTTGGGTGAACTAAAATGCTCAACATATCACTACCCTGCTGATGACCAGCTGATGTGTAAATGGCCACAATCACACTCTCATTTGGCCAAGCATTTCATTCACACTCAGCCAACAAAGAGTTGGTGCTATCAAACTGCTTTAACACAGTGATATCTCGTCGAATCCGATTGGAGTCTCGATTCACGGTGCAAAGCACCTTCTCTGTGTCTTAACACCATCATATTCTTCATCTTCGAGGAGGTAACATGTCAGTCTCTTATGATTTTTCTGGAAAGGTAGCCTTAGTAACAGGGGCCGCATCTGGAATGGGCTTTTCAACGGCGCAGGCGTACGCCAAAGCAGGCGCCTCAGTAATGCTATCGGATGTCAACCAACAAGCATTAGATGCCGCGGTAACCGAAATCAACCAATCCGGAGGAAAAGCGGCGGGATTCGTTTGTGACGTCACCAAAGAAGAACAAGTCGCCGCATTAGTCGCGCAGACTGTTGAGCAGTTCGGCGGTTTGGATATGGCATTTAATAACGCGGGTATTCAAGTTCCTGCTATCGATGCTGCAGATGAGCAAGCGGAAGATTTCGATCGCGTCAACGCGATAAACCTTCGTGGAGTTTGGGCAAGCATGAAACACGAGCTAAAATACATGCGCGACCAAGGTCACGGCTCTATTGTAAACTGCGCGTCTATTGGCGGCCTTGTCGGGCTTGGGAAGCTTGCTTCCTACCACGCCTCTAAACACGGCGTCGTTGGCTTAACAAAAAGTGCAGCTCTCGAATATGCTACGCGAGGAATTCGTGTAAATGCGGTTTGCCCTGCCGCAATCGACACTCCTATGGTCGCGGACATGAAAGAGAAAGGCGTTCTCACCGACGACATCATTGAAGGTATCCAGCCCATTAGCCGGCTCGGCAAAGGTGAAGAAGTTGCGGCAGCGGTATTGTGGCTAAGCAGCGATGCAGCATCTTTTGTTTTAGGCGTATCGCTCCCAGTAGACGGCGGAGCAACCGCTCGTTAAAGCCAAATGGCCATTAACGTGACTGAATAAGCGAGGAAATTTCCTCGCTTATTTTATACCTTGAATTTATCGCGTCTCCAGCATTCCCCATTGCACTAAACAATGTCGTTTCACTTCTTCTATCACGGCTTTATTACGGAATTAAAACGCGTTTCTGACATATCAAAATTAAATTCTCACTCTCTTAACTATCGATTCAATCATTGCCTCCACACACAACTTTCTAATTAATATTCTCATTATTAATACGATATTAGTGCTAGAACTGATCGTCGTTGTCATGACGTGATTATTCGCATTATGAAGGTATTAAATCTCGTATAAGACCATGTAGTAAAAAGAAGTTTCATTAACGAGACTCGCCTCATGTTGGAGATCACACTTCCTTTCACTATGGTATCTTATCGTGCTTAAAGGAAGTGGTACAAAGGGAATTCGGTTGTCACCCTTAGAGTTAATCCTTCTGACTTAAACACTCTTAACTGACTGAAATAAATGATTTTATTTTTAATTCTGTCGTTACTTAGATGACTTACTCGTTGATAGATTTTCTAAACGATAACGCTTTAGGGGAGCGGTAAACCTTAGGGCGGCAGCGTGGGTGGGCATCATATGTTCATGCCCTTTCAGTCAAGTGAATGACTTGAAAACCGAAAAAGAATGTAGCCTTGGCATAAGGAAATAACAAAATATCTTCTTTATTAGAGCATTATAGATTTTTAGTAAAAAACTATAATTTTTGCACTTACTAAAGTTCTGACTTCAATTCTAAAAATTATATCGTTGCAAGGAAACACTCTTAAATGATAGGTAATATTTTAAAATGGCAAACAATGTCAAAAGCCTTTATATTTTTTATATCTATGGGGCAAGTTGCCATATTAGCTAGATTGCTAGAGTTATCAGACTTTGGTGTTGTAGCTATTGTCATGGTTGTTATCAATATTTCTCAGATCCTCGCTGATTTGGGCATGGCAAACTATTTAGTACATAAGCAAAAGGTTTCCAGCGTTCTTAATTCCACAGTATTTTGGTTTTGTGCATCATCAGGATTGCTGTTGTTTCTCTTTCTTTGCGCCATTACCCCACTTGTAGCAAATATGTATGATAATAGTGAGATATTATCTTTGCTGCCTTTTGCTGCTCTAACCTTTGTTCCCCTTTCGTTATCCGCCCAGCTTCAAGCTCGATATGTATGTGATTTCAAGCTCAACCTGTTGGCAAAGTTCGATATGATTTCCAGATTTGCCGGCACTGTACTCACAGTATCAACGGCTTATTTTGGTATGGGCGCAGCATCCATATTCTTTGGTTCTGTATTTACCAGTTTTGTTCGTTGCTTTTTAATTTGGGGCTACGCCGACAAGAGTTGGTATCCTAAATTTTCGTTTTCAATGGAAGAGGCAAAGGGAGCTTGGCGTTATGGTATTTATCAGATTGGCTCGCAACTGATTAACCAATTCATATTAAACCTAGATACGCTATTGTTAGGTTTCTACATTAGCAGCAACCAGTTAGGTGCATTCAACCTAGCCAAACAACTTACTCGCAAACCTTCTGAGTTTATACTGCCTATTGCTAGAAGCATCAGTTTGCCGCTGTTCGCTTCATCGCAAAAAGACATGGGCAAGATGAACGAGATAGCAAGAAAAGCCCACACTTATGTCTCTGCGGTTTTGATTTTTCCATACGCAATAATGTGTATGTTGAACGAAGAACTGATCTCCTTTGTGTATGGTGATGGAAAACTAGAAGTCGCTTATTTCATGGTGCCATTAGCTATTTTCTGGGGCGTACGCTCTGTGGGTGGTGCATTAGTGGGAACGCTGACTCAAGGTTTAGGCAAAACCAAAATCGATTTTTATTGGAACCTATCAGTACTGGGCCTATTTGGTGTGATGTACTCAGTCCTTGCCCGCTACGGAGCTTACAATCTCGCTTGGGGCAGTGCGGTGCTTCAAACTTTATTGCTAAACGTCGTATTCCTGGTTTTCTATAAACGTATTATTAATTTTAAATACTCTTGGTATATAACCCCAATTATAACTTTCCTCGTTATATCCGTCGGGTCCATTTTCATATCTGAGTATTTTGTTTCATATGCATCACTCATTCACAGTAATTTTGTGTACTTAACACTAATATCAATTATATCGATAGGTATCTACTACATGGGATATTACGTTACTCATAACAGCTCAGCACCTGTCCCTACACCAATGGGTTTAATCAATAAAAAGAAGAAACTAGGATAATAACGGAAAGATAAAAATGAAAATTGCAGTGTATACGAATAACTTTCCAAATATCTCTCAGACATTTGTTATAAACCAAATAAGTGGTTTAATTGATTTGGGCGCTGATGTTGATGTCATCACGAGTACTGTCCTAAGAGATAGCATGATGCATGATACCGTCGAAAAATATAACTTGATGGATAGTGTTATATGTAAAAAAGTGTCCGACACACCCAAATTAAAGCGTCTGCTTTTAACAGCCAAGAATGCGACTAAGTTAATATTGCAAGGAAAATTTAGGACCGTATTAAGTGTTATTCGTGATCCACTGATCACCAATGACCAAAAAGTAGACTTACTATATTGGTCAAGCCTTAATCTTCCAAAAAGACAATATGATAATATCATTTGCCATTTTGGTACTAACGGTTACTACGTATGTAAAATGAGAGAGATCGGGATCATCGGTGGACCAATATCAACCATATTCCATGGATATGAACTCAGCCGTTATCGTACCCTCAAAGAAAATAAGCCTCACTACAAAAAGCTATTTGAATTAGGTGACTTGATGCTACCTATCAGTCATCTATGGAAAGATAAGCTTATCGAAATGGGCTGCAAACCAGAAAAAATTCGCGTACATCGTATGGGCATTGATGTGAATGATTTTACACTAAGAGACGTTGATTCAGAATTATCAACACCTTTAAAAGTTATTCAAGTCGGACGCCTTACAGATAAAAAGGCGATCTTGGACTCTATTAATGCCGTTCTGCTTGCATCTAAAAAAATCCCTATCGAGTTTACAATCATCGGTGATGGTGAGCTATACAACGAAGCCAAAGATCTCATTGAAAAATCTAACGCGAATTCGTTTATTCACCTATTAGGCAAACAACCTCAGAAAGTCGTTAAAGATAAACTCGATGAAGCGGACATATTCCTGTTGCCTAGTGTAAAAGCAAAAGATGGTGATATGGAAGGCGTACCCGTGGCACTCATGGAAGCAATGGCCAAAGGGCTAATTACGTTATCGACTTACCACTCAGGTATCCCTGAATTAATAGAAAATGACGTGTCCGGTTACTTAGTCAATGAAGCGAGTATTAATGAACTTTCAGACACACTGATTAAAATTAGTCAGTTATCACCGGAAAAGGTTGAGAGTATTCGTAGAAACGCGCGAGAAAAATGTGAATCTGAATTTAATAACATCACTCTTAATAAAAACATTTTCAACTATTCAAATTTAGTTTTAGTTTGATATAAATTTAAGCATAACTATAAGGTATATGTCTCCAATGAAGTATTCGATAATTGTACCTCATTTTAATGACTTTAAATCTCTTGAGAGGCTTCTTGACAGTATACCTCACCGAGATGATATTGAAGTCATTGTTGTAGATGATAAAAGTACAGATACTTATGAACTGACTAATATAAAGTCTAAATGTATTTTTTTAGACAATAATACTGAGCAAAAAAGTGCGGGAACATGCCGTAATTTAGGACTTAAAATTGCCAAAGGTAAGTGGTTACTTTTTGCAGACTCAGATGATGTTTTTACTGACGAAGCTTTCAACTACTTAGATGCCGTTTCCCAAAGTAATGATGATATCATTTACTTTAAGTCTTTGAGTTTAGTAGAAGAGACGGGTGAAATTTCAGATAGAAACTCTTACCTATTGGATTTAGTCAATCAGCATTTACAAACTGGTGATGAATCTATCCGCTATCGTTACTACCCGCCTTGGGGTAAATTAATCAGACACCAGCTCGTTAAAGATAACAATATCTCTTTTGACCAAGTTATGGCCTCTAATGATGTCATGTTTTCTGTTAAAACCGGTTATTACGCAAAGTCAATCTCTTCTGTTGACAAGCCAATTTATTGCGTCATGCAACGAAAAAATAGTTTAACGACTAAACCATCTAAGAAAAATCAAAAAATAAGGTTAGTTGTCGAGCTTAATAAAAATGATTTCTTATATGAAAAAGGATTAAAATACTACCAGACTTCATTGCAATCATTATTATCAAAATATAAAGATGTTCTTTCGTCTGAAACATCGTTTAGAATAGTAAGATCTTTTATTTCATTCAGACAAAGAGTATTGCCTAACAGCATTCAAGATAAGCTGGGTTTCAAATAATAAAGTATCATTATATAAACCTAAAATGAGAAAGCCCTTACCAAAATAACAATATTTCGAGGTTAGGATTCATTAAGGTCCCAGGCCAAGTTCAAGCATATGGACACGGCTATCATATAAATATAAATTATAATTTAAATTGAGTTTAAACAATATGAAGAAAATACTAATCGTTGGCAACCACTCTTGCTCAAACAGAGGTGACGCAGCAATTTTACGTGGTCTAATCGATTTCTTGGAAAGTGAATTTCAAGAATACGATATTGATATAACATCCCGATATACTGATGGAGCGCAGTTTTTTTTCGGCCATAAAGTTTTTAAAGACACACTCTCATTGGCCAGAAAGCAATATACATCAATATGGGGTCGAATCGAGAAAAGGCTTGTTAACCGAATTGTCCTGCCTAAATATCTCGATAAAAAAATCACTTCACCTAAATTGCTTCCAAAAGCCTATAAGGAATTTGCTGAGTTCATTCAACCTTATGATTTGGTTATTCAAGTCGGGGGCTCTTTTTTTGTAGACTTATATGGTGTCGCGCAATTTGAAGCCGCAGCAGTGGCGATTCGTGAAGAAAAGCCCTTCCTTATTATTGGCCATAGCGTAGGCCCTTTTAAAGATCCAAACGTTGCTAAGGTCGCGAATAAAGTCTTCAAGCAAGCGAACTCTTTAATTCTGAGAGAATCGGTTAGTGAAGAACATTTAGACGAAGTAAATGTTAACTCCAACCATTATGTTTTGGGCAGTGATACCGCATGGTTAATTGACCCAACTAAATACAATCCGGATATTGAAAACTTAGAGCGCCGATATATTAAAGACAAACCAACGGTTGCGATTACTATGCGAGAGCTTGCGCCTTTTGATGTTCGACTCGGCGTATCCCAAGCACAGTATGAAGCGAAAGTTGCACACTTATGCCAGTCTCTCATTGAGAGTGGCTATAATGTCATCGCATTATCGACATGTACGGGTTTCGATAACTACCATCGAGATGATCGTATTCCTGCCCTTCGCGTGGGAAGAATAGTGAACGACTCAGAAAATTACTCTGTGGTCATGGACGAGTTAACCGATATCGAACTCGGCACGCTGTTGTCTAAATGTGTGTTAACCATCGGTACTCGTCTACATAGTGCTATTCTATCTATGCGTTTTGGTACCCCAGCCTTTGCTGTTTATTATGAGCATAAGTCTCAAGGGATTCTGAATAAAATAGATATGGGTGATTACTCAATCGACATCAACAGCTTAGATACTGAAAGTTTCAAAAACCGAGTTTTGGACAAAATTGCCAATATCGAGTCGGAACGTGAAGCGATGAACCAGAAGTTGAGTGTCGAAATAGAACGATGCAAGAGCGTTATTCGAAGCGAGTTAGCGAAAGTTGAGGTCTCGAGTGTAGAGCTTGAGCGCCCAAGCCCAGTGGTTTCGAATCCTGTCTCGGAAGTCTAGTGCCTTTCGGCTCTATACCACGACCACAACGTGATTAAAACGCATATAGCTTTTCACAACGGACATCCTCGAATGTCCGTTTTTTTATACATCTCATCACTCATCTCATCGATAACTTCCTTTTATTCACACTTTTCACCATTGCTACCTAGGGCTAAATAATCGCACCGAGAAGAAAAGTATTGCTCCTAATATCTGCCTTATGCTGGGCGTTGTTTTTCATCAACAGCTATTACCTGCATAAACGTCAAAACGGAGTTTACTATGCCCTACCATCCTGCTTATTTTGTTTTGAGGCGATATACAAATTCTCTCGTCCCTCTTCTCTTTACCTTTTTATTAACACTGCTGATTACGGCTTGCGACGATGATGATTCCCACTACACGCTCACCGTAAACGCGACAGAGCATGGCAGTGTGAACGTCTCTCCTGAGGCAACAAATTACCCTGCAGGCACGCAAGTCAGCTTGACGGCAACGCCAGAGCAAGGCTACGTGTTTACTGGTTGGAGTGGTGATCACCCCAGCGAAAACCCTCTAACCTTAGAGATCGATGGTGATCAATCCATTCAAGCTAATTTTGAGTTAGGCGTAACGATTAATCTTTCAGAGGCCGAACACGGACAAGTCATCATCGATCCACCGATCGAGTCTGGCACGGTGGTTCCTTTTGGTAGTCAGTTCACCATTACTGCACTGCCAGATAATGGTTATGCGATTGACTCTATCTATAAAATGATTTGGGTCGTTGGTACTTGGAGCGCCTATCTTGACGAATCAACCTCCTCACCGCATACCATCGTAACGGACAAGCAAGACGCGCGATTTAAAATCTACGGCGGAGACCTTGATAGCTACACCATTGGCGCGAGTTTTATTCCTGACGATACATGGCAAGACCTGCAAATCACAGAGGATATCGTCTACGCCACTCCAGGAAGTAAAGCGCTTAAATACGATGTTTACACGCCACCAGGGGCGGTTGATTTACCCATCGTTGTCATCGTTCATGGTGGAGGGTGGAGTTTAAACTCTGAAGATATTATGCGTGGCCAAGCGCGTTATATCGCTGAAAGTGGTCGTTATGTGGTCGCCAGTATTGACTATCGACTGTTGGTTGACCTTGACGAGCCAGCACCCACTCATGCCGACATGATCGAAGATGTCTACGGCGCAATTGCCCATATTCAGGAAAACGCCGCTGTGTATGGCGGCGACGCCTCTCAAGTCATTATCACTGGAGACAGCGCTGGCGGTCATCTTAGCGCGAGTGCTGGGCTATTAACTCCCTACATCGGTTCGCAAGGCTATACTGGAGAAATCGGCCAATCCTACTTTATGCCAAGCTACATTCCATCCAGTATGAGTGTGGATCAACTCCAGCAGCAGATTTCCAACTCACTGCTCGCGGTGGCACCAAGCTATGGTGCGTTTAATCGAACAGATGGTGTTGGCGATATGGATCCTGCCGTTGAACCCATAAGCAATATTCCTTCATCTAACCAGCGTCTGTTACCTCCGTTTTATCTTCAAGTCGGATCAGATGACACTACCGTTGGGCCAGAAGGTGTTCGTCAATTCGCTCAGGCACTTGAAGATGCGGGTCAACAGGTTGAATTTGTCGAATATCCTGGCGTGGGCCACGCTTACTTTGATTGGAAACCAGAAGCCGGGGTTCGCGAGACCTTTAACACCGTTGGCAAACCCGCGCTGGATGACATGATCGCCTTTTTTGATGCGGTCGTCGCGAGTAACAATTAACGGCGCTCACCACATATCACTCTCGACCCACCCGCTTAAATTCCCTGGTGGGAGAGAGTGATAATAAACACGATAAAATGAACACCATTTTTAAAACTTGGCTCCCAAATCAAAGACTTCAACGCCCTAAAATGTACGATTAGGCAAGTATTTGGTAGGAATCAGTCTGTCTAAAAACTCACCATTCCATAATCATAAGGTTTTAGACTTTGGTGATGGAGTGCTCTTATGCCAGCCCCGATCTTTCTTCAAGTGAATGATATTCGAATTCCCGCAACATTAAACGACACGGTCGCTGCCCAAGATTTTAAATCGCGCCTGCCTTTTACCGTTTCAGGGCATCGCTCAACCTACGATTATTGCTGCACTGCGAGCAGTGGTCGTTATGATGAAAGTGAAATGCAAGCGGGCTGGAAAAATGGAGATATCAGCTTAGCGGGCGGTTGGTTTGCTGTTTTATTTGAAGGAGAAGAGGTGTCGCAAAGCTATGAGCAAATGATGATTATCGCTCATATCGATAGTGCAGACTTACCTGCCATCAAAGCCCTTGAACAGCAAGTCACCTTTGTTGTCGATTTCGCATAGCCCCCAATCACTTAGAGTGACACTGACTGACATGAAAAAACTCTCTATCCATCCTATCTTTGTGCGTTGCTTTAGCCTAAGCCTGTTGCTTTTAGTCGGTTGCAGTAGCACAGGTCAAGCCAATAGCTCAGTAGAATTCCATAATCAGGAGATTGATTACCAGCCAGGATTTACCACCTTTGTAAGTGGTTTTTGGAATATGCTAACGTCTGACACGCCTGACTTAACACCGGATTCACCACTGCCGATGACGGCGATGACCAAACAGCAATTACTCAATGAAGATGCTGATGTGATTTATCGGCTAGGTCACTCGACGATGCTCATCAAGCTTGGCAATCAATGGATTTTAACCGATCCGATGTTTAGTGAACGCGCTTCGCCCGTGCAATGGATGGGGCCGAAACGCTTTCATCCAACCCCAATCACCATCGATCAGCTTCCGAGCATTGATATCGTCGTGATAAGCCATAACCACTTTGATCACCTTGATGAGGCATCGATTGTCAAACTGACTCCCAAGGTCAAACACTTCTTGGTACCGAAACAAATAGCGCCATTACTAGAAGAATGGGGAGTGCCAGCGGCTAAGATTCAGGCTCTTAACTGGTGGGAAACAACACAAGTTGGTGCGACTAAATTCGTCTTTACGCCAGCCCAGCATTACTCAGGACGTGGGCTGGGTGATAGAAATGAGACTCTATGGGGAGGCTGGTTAATGCTTTCTGCGACCCGTAAAGTCTACTATAGCGGCGATACTGGCTACTACGATGTATTCAAAAAAATTGGGGAGCAATATGGGCCCATCGATGTCGCTCTCCTTGAGGATGGGCAGTACAACCATGGCTGGGCGGATATTCACATGTTTCCAGAGCAAGTCGTTCAAGCCAGCCTTGATTTGAAAAGCCAAGTCATGCTTCCCGTTCACAACAGCACATTTCAACTGGCCGACCATCCTTGGTATGAACCATTAGAGAAAGTGGTTGAGATTGGTCAGAAGAAGGGGGTTGAAGTTGTCACTCCAGAATTTGGCGAACGGTACCAAATTGGTGAACCGTGGGCAGAAGAGAAATGGTGGTCACAATGAAACGAATCTTGTGTTTGGGACTACTGCTTGTCAGCACAGTATGTGTGGCCTCCACGAAACAAGAAATTGAGACCATGCTGGATACACTTCGCCACTCTGATTGCCAATTTGAACGGAGTGGCACTTGGTACAGCGGTAAGCGAGCCGCTGAGCATTTAAAAGACAAATGGGATTACGCCAAAGACGAGGTCGATAGCAGTGAAACCTTTATTAAAGAGGTCGCAAGTGGCAGTTGGTTATTGGGCAATCAATACCATGTGAAGTGCCAAGATACGACCACGACAAGTGAGCAATGGTTAACCGAGCAACTTCAAATCATCCGTAGCAAAAGCTAAAAAAGGGAAGCATTAAGCTTCCCTCTTCTTATTTATCGGCTTTCATTTCAAGTAAGCTTTGAGTGATGGCTTCGCCGTTGTAGAGAATCGACATCGCCCCACCGTAGCTCCATACCGCAGACATTGCATTCACATGCCCATTTCTCACGAATGGCATCGCTTTCCATAAGATGGAAGAATTCAATTTCTTCTCCTGTGCAAAAGGCAAAATATACATAACGTATCCGTCTTTGATATTTTGCAGCTCGGTGATGCGTTGCTGACTGATTCCCCACTTAGCCGCAGGTAGAGGTAATGGACTCTCCAGACCTAACTGAGACATCGCATACATGGTGGTAGAGTTTTCGGTAAACAGAAAAGCGGAGGTCTCATTAGCAAATCGTAATGGCAAGACTTTGGGTAACGGCTCACCAAATGCATCAACCAACTGCTGATGCATTTGTGCAAAACGCTGAGTCATATTATCCAATTTTTTCTTCGCGACCTCTTCTTTATCAAACACTTGTGCAAGCTGTTTAAATTGCTTTATCGCCTCTTCGGCTTGCTGATCGCTCTGCTCAAAGTTTTGGTAATACAATACCGGAGCAATGCGTTCAAGTTGCGGAAGCAAATCTTTTTGCGTCACTGCTGTAATAATCACATCCGGCTTTAACTCAGCAATTTTCTCAAGATTGGGCTCAGCGCGAGTGCCAATATCTTCCACACCTTTTGGTACCGAAGGTTGTACAACCCAAGTGTTGTAACCTTCTATATTTGGGGCTGCGATGGGGGTGACACCAAGTTCTAATACTTGCTCAACCAAATCCCAATTGAGCACCACTGCTCGCTGTGGCACACCATCCAATTGATGCTCACCACGGCTGTCATGAACGGTGATCGGAGCAGCCATTAACGTGCCAGCAAATGCCACACTGACAAGGGCAAGTGCGCGAAGACATAACGACATAAAAGTTCATCCTTAAAAAATTAATGCAGTATGGGAGTCTCCCGCTCTGCCAAAAAACGCGTGTTTCTATTACATCAACAGCGCGATACTCAACGTCTTATTGATGAAAGCCCCGTATCAAGAACCGCCATAAGCATGCATTGACATCGTGAGCCATCGAAACTAACCATCTGATAAATTAAATAAAAAAAGGGCGCATCGCAAGGATACGCCCATGTTTATTGTTCTACCACATGTAGTTAATGGTGGCTGTCGCGCTCATCTCTTCACCGTAGTAACAGTAATAATCACACGCTGAAACGTATTCTTTATCCGTTAAGTTATTGATATTGAGTTGAGCTCGCCATTTTTGGTTAATGTCATAACGTGCCATGGCATCAAACAAAGTCACACTTGGTACATGCAGTGTGTCATTGCCTGCTGAGTTGTGGCCTGTCGTTGTTCCCATATAGCGTGACCCCGCACCGACGACAAAGCCCGTCAAACCGAGATGACTCAAGTCATACTCTAACCACGCAGAAGCCATATGACGTGGGATCATTGGAGTGCGTGTCGGATCTGCGTCTGCTGTCATGTCGGTTTTTGCATCGGTATAGGTATAGTTTGCCGTGAGCATCAAATCATCGGTCGCCTGGATTTTGGTCTCGACTTCAATACCTTGTGATGTCAACTCACCACTTTGCGTTGTATACGCACCGCCGGTCGTCACCAGGCCGTTTTTCTGAGTAATATCAAACCATGCTAAGTTCACGTAACCGTTCACAAACTCCGGTTCATATTTTACCCCCACTTCAGTCTGTTTACCTTTCAATGGTTTGTAAGCTTCACCGTTTTCATCGACAGAAGTTAAAACCTCGAAAGACTCGTCATAGCTGATGTAGGGTGATAACCCATTTTGCGCAACGTACATCAAACCACCAGAGAAAGAGAACTCATCATTGTGTATATCTTGGCTTGCTGACACGGTGTCATTTTCCAAACGAACAATATCGTAACGTCCACCGAACTTGGCTACCCATTGCTCGTCTAAAGTCACTTGATGCTGAGCGTAGAAACCTGCCAAGGTTTTCTTAATATCGACCTTGGTCGCGCGGTCATCAATCGGAGTGTAATTACCGTAGACTGGATTCAGCGCATCGATTCCACCAGTCGTACCACCATAAGCAATCCCCCAATCATCCGCTTCTTTGCTGTCATTTTTAAAGCCTTGTAATTCAATGCCAAATAGCGTGACATTCTCTGTACCAGCGGTGTCCCACTTGGCGATAAGGTTATTATCGCTGCTTAATGAGTGGGTTTTCCCGTCACGGAAAATGATTCCGCGGCTGACATCTGTGGAAGTTTCACTGCCAAAGGCATACGTACTGCGCAGCAACAGGTCTGTGTAGGCATAACGGGTGTTTTGCTTAAAGGTCCAAGTATCATTAATGTGATGCTCAAGCTCATAGGCTAATGAAAACTGAGTGTTTTCATTTTTGTCGTAGTCTGGCTCACCTAGGTTCGTACTTGGGTCAATCTTGCCATTTGGCGTATCAATGAGCGTACCGTAAGCGGGCTTGAATGGGTTGGTCGGCGTGCCGTCATCCTGCTTGTAGGAAGCAAGCAATGTCAGTGTGGTGTCTTGCGAAAAATCGATAGTCAAACTTGGAGCAAGATAAATTCTTTGGTTATCAGTATGATCGAGAGTGCCATCTCGCTCCCCAATCAAGCCAACAAACCGAAAGCGCATATCGCCGTCTTCATTGACATAACGATTAATGTCAATGCCCAACTCGCGCTGCTGCCGGTTACCCAACTTCAATTGCGCTTCACCAAATTCGATATCATCCGGACGCTTAGAAACCGCATTAACCACCCCGCCTGGAGGCGCTTCACCATATAAAATGGCCGCTGGCCCTTTGAGTACTTCAACACTTTGCAAACCATATGGCTCCAACGTCCAGACGTAATACCCTGTTTCGTATAAACGGTTATTATCTAGATACATTGCTGCATCAAAACTTCGAATTTTAAACCAGTCCGTATCGTTATCAGAGCCGTAAGGCTGAGTCACTACCCCCGGCTGATAACGCAAGGCTTCATCAAGTTTACTTGGCTGTTTGACTTTCAATGCTTCTTGGTCAATTAAAGAGACCGCGCGCGGTGTCTCCTTTAAAGGCGTTTCCACTTTTAACGCTGACGCAGTGACCACCACGGTCTCCTGCGGCTCATCAGCGGCAACAGCATTATGAGTAGTGAATAAAGCAACAGGTATAAAGCTAAGTCGCAAGGCTTGACGTATCAATACGCCAAGACGTGAAGTGTTAAAAAAGGGAACGAACGTGGTTTGACCCTGCATAGTCATGAACTCCTCGAAATAGAATTGGTAATTATTATTATTTCTAATTGTATCGAGGTTGATTTTACCGTACAAAATATTAAATCATAGATAAAAAAGCGAGAAACCATCGTTCTTTTAACCTAGATCATGCTGCGAAATATCAGGTATACACCCCATAAATATCTAACTTAAAGATAATGGGACCGATGTATATCTTATCGTTGTGTTGTCGAGACAAGACTCCCCAAACGAACGTTGGGGAGCTAAAAGACCAATAGCGGCGTTATTTCGCTTGCCATTGCTTTGACGTCACTAACCGATCCATAACTTGATTCACTGCTTGATGGGTTTTATCAACGATGGTGTCAATATCATTGCGAGTCGCTACCAGCGGAGGAGCAAAACCAAGAATATCCCCATGTGGCATGGCTCTCGCTATTAACCCTTGCTCCAAACACGCCGCTGAAATTTGAGCGCCGACTTTAAGGTTTGGATCAAACAGAGAACGCTGGTTTTTATCGGATGAGAACTCCAACGCATGCAGCATACCAACACCTCGAGTATCCCCGACCAATGGATGGTCAGCAAACGTGTCTGCCATACGCTGTTGAAGGTAAGCCCCGGTTTGCGCCGCGTTTTCTATCAGCCCCTCACGTTCAATAATATCGAGGTTGCAGTTCGCTGCCGCTGCGCCAAGTGGATGACCAGAATAGGTATAACCATGGCCGATGGCTCCCCATTCATCCGTGCCCTGCTCTAGCACTGACCATACTTTATTACCAACAATCACACCGGAAAGCGGCTGATACGCCGAAGTTAACCCTTTCGCGATGGTAATAAGATCAGGCTGCATATCGTAATGGATGGATCCAAATGGCGAGCCTAGACGACCAAAACCACACACCACTTCATCGGCAATCAATAGCACATCGTATTTATCGAGCACTTTGCGTATTGCCTGCCAATACCCTTGTGGTGGCGGTACAATTCCCCCAGTTCCAAGCACTGGTTCAGCAATCATCGCAGCAACGGTGTCTGGCCCTTCCTCAAGAATCATTGCCTCCAATTGATCCGCGCAGTACTGAGAAAACTCGAGTTCACTCATCGAGGCGTCTTCACGGCGATAATAATACGGTGCGACCGTGTGCTTCATGCGGTCAAGGGGAAGATCAAAATGAGCGTGGAACAGAGGCAACCCAGTCATTGAACCTGATGCGATACTTGAGCCATGATAACCACGATCTCGAGAGATAATTTTCTTTTTCTCAGGTAAACCGCGAACATTGTTGTAATACCATACCAGTTTCAACTGAGTTTCATTGGCATCACTTCCCGACATACCATAGTAAACCTTGCTCATTCCCTCTGGCGCCATATTAATAATGCGATCAGACAGCGTGACCAGAGCTTCGTTGGTATGGCCCACATACGTGTGATAATACGCTAACTGCTTGGCTTGCTGGTAAATTGCATCGGCCATCTCAGTGCGTCCGTAGCCAATATTGACGCAGTAAAGCCCGGCAAAACCATCAACAAGTTCAATGCCTTCTGAGTCAGTAATACGAAGGCCGCTACCGCCAGAAATGATGCGTCCTGGTAGCTCACCATGGGCATATTGTTTGAGGTGCGTAGAAGCATGAAATACACGCTGGCGATCCATTTCAAGTAAACGTTGTGTTTTATTGTCCATCTTAACTCTCCTTATTTATTCGCTCTCAATCTGTAAATTAGCTGCCACTGACCGTGGGTAGCGCGCCTAAGCAGTAGTATTTCAACTCACTGAATTCATCTAACCCATGACGACTGCCTTCTCGGCCCACACCGGACTGTTTGACGCCACCAAATGGAATCGAATGTCCGGTCATTTTGACCGAATTAACACTGACCATACCGAACTCTAGCGCTCGTAAGCAGTGCCATATTTGGTGAATATCATGACCATAGACATACGCTGCTAAGCCATACTCGGTGTCATTACACATGGCGAGCATGGTGTCGAGGTCTTGATAGGGAAGCACGCCCGCTACCGGGCAAAAGTTTTCTTCGCGATACACGTCCATGTCGGGTGTAACATCAGCCAGTAATGTGGGGGGAAAAAAGTTGCTGCGCCATGGCTGACGGTAATCCGTGGATTGAATTTGATCGCAGGTGATCAATCTCGCGCCTTTGTTTAACGCATCTACGACTAAATTCTGCGCTTTTTGCGCGGCTTTGCGATTAATCAGCGGACCGAGGTCTACGCCCTGCTCAAAGCCGTTCCCAACCACGAGTTGACGCATCTTTTCGGCAAAGCGTTCAATAAACGGCTCATACATCGATTGAGGAACAAAGATTCGATTTGCGGCGAGACAATCTTGCCCTGAGGTTTGAAATTTAGCCTCTAAAGCAGATTGCACAGCCGCATCTACATCCATATCTTCAAGAATAATGAACGGGGCATTTCCGCCTAATTCCATGCTGCATTTTTTGACCGTTTGTGCGGCGTCTTGCAGTAGCAATTTGCCCACTCGTGTCGATCCGGTAAACGATAGCGCCTTTACCTTAGTGGAATGGCATAACGTTTTAGACACCATTTCCGGCTCCCCAGTTATGACGTTAAACACTCCCGGAGGAAACCCTGCGCGATCAGCCAATTCAGCGAGTGCCAATGCGGAAAAGGGGGTCTCGCCAGCAGGTTTAATCAATACCGGACACCCTATCGCGAGCGCCGCCGCGGCTTTTCTCGTGATCATTGCACAAGGAAAATTCCACGGTGTAATTAGTGCCGCAACACCGATGGGTTCACGAATGGTTGCGAGTTGCGCATTGGCAATGTGGCTAGGAATCGTTTCACCATAACTGCGCCGAGCTTCTTCAGCGAACCAGCGAATAAAGGAGGCGCCATAATCGATCTCTCCCATGGCTTCAGCTAAGGTTTTACCTTGTTCCATTACCATAAGCCGGGCGAGATCGGTTTTGGCTTCGATGATCAAGTCGTGCCAAACCATAAGGATGTGGGCTCGCTCATCGGCTTGCCATTGACGCCAAGTTACAAAGGCTTTATCCGCCGCATCAATCGCCTGATAGATCTGTTGTTGAGAAAGTAAGGTCATATAACCAATCACCCGCTCATCGGCTGGATTATCGACGGCAAGAAATTGCTCGCCGCTGCTCCACTTACCATTGACATAAGCTAGGTTTCGTACCAGACGAACGTCATCCATCATCGCCATCATGTCATGAGATGCTTTGAACTGATGGGCGTGCATACTTAAATGTGCGGTCATTGGGCTATCCTCGCTGCGTTGTCCGTACTTCAACTCTACGCAACAAATCACACCAATAATTTCTTAACCAAGCTCGTTTATCGGCTATTTTTTTTGTTTGTCAGCCGCAAACGACACATTTTTTCTGCTCTAATTTTCGAGTCAATATTTCGAAAAATACCGATGACAAAAAAGAGCGGTGAAACATCACCGCTCTTTTTAAACCACCTTTGATACTATTTTGCCCATTGCTGTTCAGGTGGCGAGATGGCTAACTCACCAACATCCCGCTTGATGGTCTTGGTGACGATATAGGTAAAATAACGCTCAATCCCCAAGCCTGATTCCAACCAGTTATCAATCAACCGCTGATATTGGTCAATATCTTGTGATTGGACTTTTAAAATGTAGTCAACACCGCCCCCTGTTGCGTAGCACTCTGACACCTCCGGGGTATGCATCATCACCTGTTCAAAGCGACGAAACGTCTGAGCGTTATGCTCTTTAAGGGAAATTTCGACCATCACTGACGTACGTTTAAATAACGCATCCGTATTGAGCTTGGCACCATACCCTTCAATAATCCCTGCTTGTTCGAGCTTTTTCACCCGCTCCCAACATGGGCTTACCGATAAATTGATGGCTTCCGCCAAATGGGATTTTGTGATCCGTCCGTTTTGATGAAGGATCTGCAAGATTTTTACATCATAGCGGTCTAATCGCATTAGAAACTCCCTATGTATTCTCAATCCACGAACCAACCTTCGCCGGTTACCACCTTATGCTAATGGTCCGCAATCCTTAGCGATCACAGCAATCGTATCCCCCATATTCACCATTGATGGGAAACGCCTTGCTGCCAATATACCGCTTTGCTTGGCTCGATAATCAATACTGGCCTCGCCGCTTCTCAGTGGAGAATAGAGACTGACAATCACCTCTCCCACTTCCACTTTGGCGCCGAGTTCAACATGATATTCAGCAATCCCGACATGCTCACTTTGCAAGTAACACTGGCTATCTTGCATATCAAGCAGCCGAGTCGGCTCCGCAGGGTATTGATACTCTCCGGCCAAATTACCCGCAAAACGTAAAAAATTGCGAATGCCGCGCTCAGCATAAGCCATCGTCTGCGGCGTCGTTGTTCCTCCACCCCGAAGTTCAGTGGTCACAAAAACCTTACCTTGTTCTTCAACCACCGTATCGTAAAGCGCACTGGCATCCAATTCATGCATCAACATGGTATAGGGGGCACCAAACAATTTGGCTCCCCGTAAACAAGATGTCGCTAATAGTGGATCCTCTAAACGATGAGCGGCAGCAAAAGGCACGATGTCTAAGGTTTTTCCTCCAGAGTGTAAGTCCAACGCAAAGTCACACATCGGAACCAGATAACGAGTAAAGTAATCCGCGATTTTTTCGGTAAGAAGCCCGGTAGGATCACCCGGGAAACTGCGATTGAGATTCCCTCCATCAATCGGTGAGGTTCGGGTCCCCGCTTGTACTGCAGGATGATTCATCATCGGTACAATGATCACTCGGCCGCTAATTGCCTCCGCACTAAGCTCATGGCTTAGCTTTAATAAAGCCGTAATTCCCTCATATTCATCACCGTGATTACCCCCTGTTAATAATGATGTAGGTCCTTCGCCATTTTTTATCACCGTGATAGGAATCATAACGCTCCCCCATGCCGATCCATCATGTGAATGAGGTAAAGTGAGAAAGCCATGTTGAACACCATCAAGCTCAAAGTTGACAGTCGCCGATATAGAACTTGGCTGCATTATTACTCCTAAAGCTTCACAAACAGGTGACGCGGAAAATCGCACAATGTTTTGGCACCTTGGGCAGTGATAACGATACTTTCCGTGGTTTCTAGCCCCCAGTCTTCAAACCATAAACCGGGCATAAAATGAAATGTCATGCCCTCTTTTAGAATGGTGTTATCCGTATCACGCAAACTCATCGTGCGTTCTCCCCAATCAGGAGGATAACTCAACCCGATTGGATAACCGCAGCGCGCCCCTTGACGAGAGATCCCTGCTTGCTCCAGCTCATGATGTAAAGCACGAGCAATATCAGCACAAGTATTTCCCGGTTTAGCCACCGCGAGCCCGGCTTCAAGCCCACGACTTAATGCCTCGTCAGCACGCTTAAATTTATCGTCCGGTTCACCGAGAAAAATGGTGCGTGATAGTGGACAATGATATCGGCGATGGGCGCCCGCTATTTCAAAGAACGTTCCTTCACCACGTTTAAACGGACGGTCATCCCACGTTAAATGTGGCGCTGAGGCGTCCGTGCCGGAAGGCAATAGCGGCACGATGGCCGTATAATCACCAAAATGGTCGTCACACCCGAGCACAGCATGACGGTTGATTTCAGCCACCAAATGGTGTTTCGGTAAGCCTGGTTCAATCATCTCGTAGGCGACACGATGCATGTTTTCGACAATACGTGCCGCACGGTACATATAGATAAGCTCTTGCTCAGATTTTACAGCGCGACACCAATTCACGAGCCCCGTCGCATCAAGCAATTGCGCGTTAGGAAGATGAGTCAATAACGATTCATAGGCCGTCGCACTAAAATAATAATTATCCTTCTCCACACCAATTCGCCCGCGATCCCACATCCTTGGGGCCAGTACGGCTTCTAATAGAAAATCCATCGGATGCAATGGTGGATTCATTACGTAATGATCAGGATAAAAAGTAATATTTTCGGGCGACATATAAGCGGTGCGATACGCACCATTGGCATCTTGAACACGGCCAAACCATACCGGCTCTCCGCTCATTCCTATCACCACACATTGCGGAACATAGAACGACCAACCATCATAGCCAGTTAACCAAGACATATTTGAAGGGTCATGAATAATCAGCACATCAAGCTCTTTCTCTTCCATTGAAAAACGAACTTTCTGCAAGCGCTCTTGATATTCATCTGGGGTAAAGTGCATAGCAACGTCTCTCATGAGTTTCTCCTTCTTCACATTACGGCGCCATACGACGCTCGAAGACGTTGAGGTATTCCTACCTAAAAGCAAACCACTTGGTTTACCGACCTCCATTCTCGAACGAGGGGAACAATAAGTCTGCTGCTAATGAATGGTCATAACATTAAGTGTTAGCTGAATCAGACATTCATGACAATCAGTACAATACCGTTCACTTTATGTGCTCTATCACACATTTATTGTATTAATTTTAGCCAAGACCTAATTTCAAGTTACAGTTGGGACATAAAATGAAGCAACAAAAACATTGTGTCATGACAATTTCTTTGAACCCGATCATTTCTTCAGGACAAGCCAAATACCTTTCGATTGGCCAATATTTGGTGGAGTGCGTGCGCAGCGGTGACTTGGCGCCCGGTACCCGCCTACCTACTCATCGTGAGTTTGCTGAGCAAATTGGTGTTAGTGTTCAAACCGTTAGCCATGCCTACGCCTATGCAGAAAAGAAGGGAGCACTGGAATCGTGGGTCGGCAATGGCACGTTTGTCAAAGCGGGATTTGTCGATGATAATACCGACATTGAATTCATGCTGGCTCATGAAATGAAAGAAACGCCAGATGAAATTGACATGTCCATTGCTCATCCAGTGATCACTGAAAGACATATGACGCTGTTCAATCAGGCACTCTCCAACATCGCGTCTCAGGCAGATAATCATCACCTACTCGCTAAAGCGCGGCCGATTATGGGTCAACCTGTACATCAAGAATCCGGACAACAGTACCTAAAAACACAAGGGCTGGACGTAGAACCCGATTTATTAATTTTAACCAATGGCGCCTGCCACGGACTAATGCTCGCTCTGAGTACCACAGTGGAACATGGCGATGTCGTTGCATGTGGAGAGCGTGTCGATCACGGGTTAATCTCACGCTCTCGTATGCTGGGGTTTAAGCTGCTGCCTTTAGAAATGGATGAACGTGGGATTACTCCTCAAGCGTTTGAATGGGCTTGCCAAACTCGCAATATCAAAGTGCTGTGTTGTACCCCAAGTATGGCCAATCCGTGCAGCTCTCATATGGATCGAGAGCGACGTCAAGCCATTGCCGATATTGCTCTGCGCTATAATATTCTTGTCATTGAAGATGATGTCTATGGCGCGCTCGAACCCCAGCGAGAGCCGCCTATTGCTTCGCTAATTCCTCAGCAGACCTTCTACGTTACCAGCTTAACAAAAGTGGTGGCACCTGGGCTACGTACCGGCTACTTGGCAGTTCCACGCCATTATTTGCAACATGCATTGGGAAGACTTGCTGCCAGCAGTTGGGCAGCCACTCCGCTGGCTTTTGAAATCGCCGATCTGTGGATTCGAAATGGCACCTTGGAACGGTTTATTGATTTTCAGCGTGATGAATTTGCTAAACGTCAACGGTTAGCCGCGAGCATCCTTAAAGACTATCACTACCAAGCGCACCCTCAAGGTCAGCATCTATGGTTATCGCTGCCCGAGCAATGGCAAAGTGACGATCTTGTGGTCGCAGCCAAACGCTCAGGTGTACAGATCACCAGCTATAAACCGTTCGTAACCAATGTCAATCAAGCCCTGCCGTTTGTCCGTGTGAGCTTAGGCGCCGAAACCAATCGCGGTTACATCAAACATGGTCTCTCTGTTATCGCCGAAATTCTTACTACCAATCCACCAACATCGTCATTTTTGGTGTGAACAAAGCCCCTGATTGATAAGACAAAAACGTTCCCCATAAAAAAACCAGCCAATGGCTGGTTTTTTTATGTTTCAACATCACTTTATTTAGAAATCATAGCTCGCTGAAATGACCACCGTACGCGGCGCACCTTGGACTAAATAGTTACTCCCCGGATAACCACCAGCCGATGCCCAATAACTCTTATCAGTTAGGTTGTTAACTCGAGCACGCAAGTTTAATTCGTGTCCACTCAGTTGCATCGCATAGCGAGCACCTAAATCAAAGCGTGTCCATGAACCAATTTCTATACTGTTATCAGAGCTTGCATATTGAGAACCGGTATAAACGGTGCGACCTTCAAGCGTTAAACCTTGAACAAAAGGCGTTGCCCATTCGAGGTTAAGGTTGGCCTGAACTTCTGGCACACCAATGGCGTTTTTACCTACTTCAGCGCTGTTGGCGCTATTGACTATTTCAGAATCAATCAGAGTTAAGCCACCAATGACTTTTACGCTCTCAACAGGTTGGCCAAAGGCCGTCAGTTCTAGACCACGATGGCGCTGTTCACCGTTATCAGTGTAGTCACCGTGGCTATTTTCCATGTATGTTGGTTTACTAATTTCAAACACAGACAGCGTAGTGCCATAGTCACCAGTATCGTATTTTATCCCTGCCTCGTACTGTTGAGATTTTCCTGGATCAAGTACGTCACCGACATTATTAGATGTCGCTGGCGCGATCTCGCCCGGTAATAACGCTTCTGAATAATTAGCATAAAGCGAAACATCAAAGTTTGGCTGATAAACAATACCCAATGATGGCGTTAACCCCGTTGCTCCGTAATATCCTCCATCATTTAACTCCGCCGTTCCATAAGCAAAGCTCTTGGTTTCAATACGCTGTAAGCGTGCGCCAAGCATCACTTTAACTTGATCATCAAGCATAGAAAGTTGATCTGCAAGTGCTAAGCTCCCATAAGTTGTACGTTCAGTTTCCTTAGGATCATCCATATCCCCACCAAAAATAGTGGCCGTAAACTTATCTTGCTGCTGATATTGATTTAAGGAGCCAACGGAAGAATTCCCAGACATCACATACGCGTTTTTAGAACGAGATTGATAAAGCGACCCTGAGAAAACCACAGTATGCGCGACGCTGCCCGTTTCAAATTGATGGCGAATACCACTGTCTGCGGAAAAAACGGTATCCTCACGAATATTATCAAAGAGGTAGGCTGTCAAATTACCATCAGAATCTGCGGTTGGATTTGCTAACAAATTATGCTCTTTCCCTTTCCGTGCGCCACCAGCAAGCCAGATACTGGTAGAATCATTAAGATCATATTCACCACGGACTGCACCAAACAGTTGTTTGTCATCTGTGTATGTCCAATCTTGAGCATAATTACTGCTTGCATCAGGAGCTGAAGGAATTTCAGTTCCGGGAGTCACGGAAGGACGTGGAGAGTCAATATGGTGATCTTGATAGCCCACATCGGCTGACAAGCGGAAATTTTCGCCTTGATGATCAAACCCGACCGTCAATACGCCAAGTTGAGTATCTTGATCATCAACACCATCTTCACCATCACGCGCTACCAAGTTGATACGAAGACCATTTTCTTGGTTATCACCAAATCGACGAGCAAAGTCCATCGCACCATAGGCTTGACCGCCAGTTTGCGTCCCCACCGTTACGCGAGTTAATGGTTCACTCCCTGCACGCTTAGGAACCAAGTTGATTGCGCCGCCGATACCGCCGCCAGCCGTACCACCTGGCGAAGCTCCGTTCAGAAAAGAATTCGCACCGCGCAAGACTTCAACACGCTCCAGCATTTCTGCCGCGACATATTGGCGCGGTAAAATGCCGTATACCCCGTTGAGCGTCATATCATCAGAGAAGACGGGAAAACCACGCATCATATACAGTTCTTGGAAGTTACCAAAACCCGTCGCGACGCGGACCGTAGGATCATTTTGCAATACATCACCAATACTTGCGGCTTGCTGGTTTTCGATCAGCTCTTGCGTGTAATTGGTCGAAGAAAATGGGGTATCCATGATGTCTTGAGCCCCAAACATTCCGGCACGCCCGGTACGAGCAACTTGACCACCTTGATACGCATCACCTAAATCAACTTGTGAACCGATAACGGTGACGACTTCCGTTGCCTCATCTTGAGAAACATTTGTTGCGTCATCGGCGAAAGATAGTGTGGAGTGCGCATACGAAAGCGCGGCGATCACACTAAGCCCCACCCGAGAAAGGTGATACGGTGCCATAAAAAACCTCTGCTTAAAAATAATGAAATCAATAATATTGTTATAAAATCAATACTATTGCTAATGATAATAATTTTCAATATCAAACAAGAGGAATAACGGCGGCAAAATGCCGCCTATTATTGATGGTTATGCAGAAAAGGAGAGTCGGGCTTTTACACGGTTAAAAATGAGTAAGCCCAAAAAGTAGATCGCACCGATGATCGCGACTAGGGTGCCTGCTGCAACTTGATTTGGATACAACAAGACCTGCCCGAGCCAATCCGCCCACAGCATCGTTGTGCCGCCAATCAAGCTACCAAAAAGCAGTTGTTGCCGTGTTTGCTGAGCGCCCAACATTCTTGCTAAATGCGGAGCAATTAAGCCCACGAACGCGACAGGCCCCATAGTGGCCGTCACGACGGCACACAGCATGGCAACCAATGCCAATAGCAACATCGACATTAATGAAGTATTTAAGCCTCGAGCTTTGGCAAACTCACGACTGATGGAAAGCAGAGTCAAACCACGAGATGCCGAGAGGCTCAATATCAACATCACTAAAACCAAACCGCTAAGAAGTAGAGCCTGAGTATCGGTAACACGGTATGTTGAACCCGCTAACCACTGCAATATCGTGTAACTGTCTTGGCTGCCTTTCGATAAGCAGAACTGAACAAAGGCTTGCAGCAAAGCACTCATTGCAATCCCAGTTAGAATCACACTCGATGGTGCAAACTGGTGGCGTTTCCCCAAAAAGATCAACACCAACAACACCGCCATACTGCCAATAAACGCAACGCTCCACTGCGCCGAAAGTAGCGATTGCTCCCAAAAAATGGTGGCAAAAACCAGCGCAAACGTTGCCCCGGAGGAAACCCCTAAAATGTCAGGGCTTGCCAGTGGGTTGTAGATCAAACGCTGAAGAATCGTTCCGGCAAGCGCTAACCCTCCCCCTGTACACAATGCGGTGAGCGCACGAGGCCAACGTAGCATCCATTGATAATCGCTTGGCATAGCCAAATGCCACGTTTGTTCATCGACTTGGAATAGAAAATAGACCGCGATACCAATCATCAACATGCCAATAACGCTCAGGGCTAACCCAGAACTTAGTGATGAACGAGACCCCGGCAAGGCAACCGCCATCCCATCTTGAGCCTTTAATTGGCGACGGCTGAACCAAATAAGCGCGGGCGCACCAACCGCGGCGGCGGTCACTCCGCTAGGTACGACTTGTCCGGCCCATAAACTCATAAGCTGAGCAATGACATCGGTCATCAGAAGCAATAATGCCCCAAACAGTAGACTTGCAAACAGCTCCATTCTTGGCGTTCTCGCCCCAAGAACACGCACTATATTCGGCGTTAGGAGGCCGATGAAACCAATAATACCGACGGCAGTGATGGCGGCAGAGACTAACCAAATCCCGATCACCATCAAAACAAAAAACGCAGGAATAACGGAGAGGCCACGAGCTTCAGCGCCTTGCTGACCCAATCTGAGCAACGTCAGAATTCTTGGCGCCACTAGCAACAAAATAATCACAGGACTGAGGCGAGGAACAAGCCACTCGAGCATCTCCCATCCGTTTTGTGCCAAATCTCCCGCGCCCCACATAAATACATTTTGTGCATAATCTTGGTGAAGTAAAATAACCGCGCCCGCAATCGCACCGAGTAAAATATTAATCACCATTCCCGAAATCACCATTGGCAATCCGGTCATGTTATCCAAACCTGTGATTAACAGAATCATACTAAACGCGAGAAGTGCGCCTGCCATCGCAGCAAAAGCACTGTAATCATTGACCGCATCCGGCCACCAAATACTGAGAATCACCAATGCCAACCACGCGCCTGATGACGTCCCCATCGTCAATGGGGACGTTAGCGTATTTTGAGTCAATTGTTGCATTAAACTGCCAACAACACCGAGCATAGCACCAACGACAAGCGTTATGACGGCACGTGGTAACTGTGCATAAGCAAACATAAAGTCATCAAAAGACTCGGCACTTGATGGATTAACAATCAGTTGCCATTGCTGCTCTACGGCGAGAGTCTGGTTCAACTGTAGACTGAGTGCGACACCGACAACCAGTAACCCAAAGACACTAAACAGAGTTTTCCAACCCATTACTTTTCTGTTCTCTCCTGTCATTGTTGTGTCCAAGGGTTTGCACGTTTGGGTAGTAACTTTATGCACATACAATCGCGACCTTTTTATCTTGAGCTGCTTCAAGAGGCTGAGGGTGAGAAATCAACTTGATCGGAGTTTGATAGAGGTCAGAGAGTTTCTGCTCATCCATCTGCTGGTCAGCAGGGCCAGAAAATGCCACTTTACCTTGCTTTAACGCCACAATATGAGTCGCATAGCGTAGTGATAAGTTAAGATCATGAAGAATAACAATAATCCCGCAGCCTTGCTGTCGGTTTAATTCCGCTAACAATGCCATTAATTGATATTGGTGCTGAATATCCAGCGCTGAGGTCGGTTCATCGAGAATGAGAACCGGAGACTCCTGTGCTAATAGCATCGCGACCCATGCGCGCTGACGTTCCCCTCCGGAGAGTTCATCCACCAGCGTATCAGCAAAAGAAATCACACCGGTTTTTTCCATTGCGGCGTCAATAATAGACGCATCTTCTTTGCGCCAGCGTCCTAATGCACCACGCCAAGGGAAACGCCCTAAACGGACTAATTCGCGTACTGTAAGCCCTGCACTTGCTGGCAACTTCTGAGGCAAAAAAGCCACTTGCTTGGCCAAGTCTTTAGCCCCGTAGTGACTGATATCCTTAGTATCGAGCTCAATTTTACCGCTATCTGGTGCTTGCTGACCGGAAAGTAAACTCATTAATGTCGATTTCCCAGAGCCATTGTGGCCGAGCACCACGGTCAGTTGATCGGTTGGAATAGTAAGTTCATCGATCTCAAGAATCGTTCGTTGGCTACGAACCATTTTGACACCCGATACCTTGAACATAAGCGGCCCCTCAGTCTCCACTGCAACTAGTTGAGAACTATTTTAATTATCATTTATTAATAAGAGGGCTATTTTACTGATAATCAGAGTGATGAAAAGAGTAGCAAAACCAATTCTTTGTTGAGTAAAAGAAATTCGTCGTCAGTTTGTCCGAAATCAAACTTAGCGTACACACCGCTTTTTACGCAGGTGCACTCAAAAAAACACCGAGAATAGAATACCAACCCACTCCCACGTCGAGCATTGATGCGGTCAATTATTAATCAAACCTCTATAAAGCATAAAAGATATAAAAAAATAAAAATTGAGGTGACATTTCCCCAAGCAAGAAATACATATAAACATTTGAATAATATAAAAATTTCAACAAACATAAGAAAGGATGTTCTAATTTTTCGAATGAGAGGAGCGAGTTTTTGCTATAGTCAAAAGTGTGAGCCACATCTAATATTGACCTCAGGTAAACGAAACACATCGATTTCATTTACTCGTCAATTTAACGAATGAGGTAAATATTATGTTTAAACTAGCTACTGTAATTTTCACTGCTGCTGTATCAACTACTTTTGCTGCTGGCGCACTTGCATCTGATCTTGATATTCAACAAGACGCTACCGCAACCGACTCAATGGCAACATTCACAGTAACAAAAGATGGTGAACCTCTTGCTAACTATCCAGTACAAGTAGAATGTTTTGTAACTTCATCAGCAACAACAGCAGAAGATGGAACTATTCGTGTAACACCTAATGTTTACGGTACTAAGCAAGTTACTCTAAGTGTTGATGACAACCAAGGTCAAAAAGTTACCGAAACTGCATTTATTTCAGTTCCTCGTAACTAATAAATAAGTACAGTTAGGAAACAAATTTCAATGGAACTGATTGGCATTACACAAAAGCATAATTAAGCGGCTGGTTCATGATGAACTGGCCGTTTTCTTTTTCTCCCCTCTTCACAACTTACCTTTGTTTGATTTACTGACTCAGCTTTGAGAATAGGCGCAATGATTTATTAGCGTACCTCGGTAAATTCTATATTTATCAAAGGGTGACGCGCCATTTATCGCAATATGGTTTTCGTTATTATTGACCTACGTCTAACAAGGTTTTAGAGCATCACCTCTATATTTTGCGCACTTTAAGCAAACCCGAATTTGCGTGCATGTGTGCTTTTTCTCTATGGCATCAGGCTTAGGTAAAAAACTGTGTTAATCAAAAAAATTAATCCTCAAAATAATTTTATCTACCTGACTCTAGCCTTGATTGCATTGCTAGTGAGTAGCTCAATCCTCCCTTTACTTGAAAATCGACTGATTGATTCTCTATTTATGGGGTTTGTCACCCTAACTCTGGGAGTCTGTCTGTTTAGCCTTCGTTTTGACCCGCAGTGGTTTCGGTTTTTATTACTACTACTGGTTTTGTGGCTCGCTCTTAACGTTGCTCACTTAGTCTTTTCAACGTTACCACTTGAGCCATGGATGCTCGCCCTAAATTTTGTGTTTTTCTTATCGACGTTTAAATCGATTGCGAAACAGATCCTCTTCACTGACCAAGTCACCGCAAATCAAATCGTTGGCTCAGTCGCGCTGTTTCTTCTTCTGGGATTAGTATGGGCCTTTGCTTATCTAATCATTTTGCAGTTTATCCCTGAGGCATTTGCCGGTATTAAATCTCAATCATGGGTCAATAACTTTTCTCACATTGCCTATTTTAGTTTCGTCACCTTGACCACTTTAGGCTATGGCGATATCAGCCCAATAACGCCGTTATCACAAGTTTTAACGTATCTCGAAGCGATCGCGGGCCTGTTTTACATGGCCATTGTCGTCTCCAGTTTAGTGAGTGCTCACATTGCTCATAAAGGTAATCAAAATGCATAAACAATTCGAACAACGTCAGAATAAAATTTTCGTCAATAATATGGTGGAGTCTGCGATACGCATCGGTCTTCTGATCATCTTGTTGGTCTTTACTTACGACATCATTAAGCCTTTTATTATTCCTGTTCTGTGGGGAGCGATCATTGCTGTTGCACTGCTTCCAGTGACCAACCGGCTCGAAGTGTTACTGAAAGGACGGCGTGGACTCGCCGCAACGTTGGTCTCGATTGCCGGTATTTTAATTTTGATGTCGCCATTTTTAACTGTCTCTGGCTCAATTTATGATGGAATAACGCACATAACCCACAGTTTGCAACAAGGGAGCATTGAACTTCCCAGGCCAACAGAAAAAGTCGCTAATATCCCGTTGATCGGCGGTAAGCTCTATGAAATTTGGGCGTTATTTGCCACCAATTTAGAAAAGGCAATTAGTAACTTCCTGCCTGAAATTAAAGCATTAGCCACCACTCTCGCCTCTATACTTGGCGGAGCCTTTACCAGTTTGGTGGTGTTTATTATTGCGTTAGCCATTTCAGGACTGTTCATGGCGAACTCCGAGAAAATCACCGCCACCTTACAAACGGTCGCAGTCCGCACTGCCGGTGAACAAGCCACAGAATGGACAGAAATGATCGCAGCAACCATTCGCAGTGTATTGGTTGGGGTGATCGGCGTTGCGTTTATTCAATCGATGATCATTGGGGCCTCATTCTTTGTATTTGGTATTCCTGGTGCAGGGTTATTAACCCTGTTAGTTTTGGTGTTGTGTATTGCCCAACTCCCTGCGTTACTGGTTGTGGCGCCAGTCATGTTTTATGTCTACTCCACCAGCGATACCACAACCACCACACTATTTGTCATTTGGGCTTTGGTTGGCGGATTATCTGATAATGTATTAAAACCAATGCTAATGGGGCGCGGAGTCGATATTCCGATGCCGATTATTCTCATTGGGGCGATTGGAGGCATGTTGTTTGCGGGGATTATCGGGTTATTCTTAGGCGCGGTCATTCTCTCTATCTGGTATGAATTATTTGTTCTGTGGCTAAAAAGATCGCCAGAGGCGAAAGCCTCCATCGCAGAAATCGTCGACCAAGAATAATCCTCTAACGGGCTGACTTGCGATTAAGCAAGTCAGCTTCTTGCCAACATAAAACGCCAACGATTCTACTTGTCCATTTTATACTGACGCCACATTTGCGTTATAAAAGGGATAAATATGCTGATTTTTCAACCAATTTTCAGCGTTAACGTTCAACCGTCTAACATTTAACCAACTGAATAAAACCTCAAACCAAGCACATACCTACTCTAAATTCGAAAATATAAGCCATTTCTAATTTATATCTCTAGTTATTGGCTCTATCAAAGTGTTTTGCGCCATCAATCACGCTTAATGACAGAAATAGATAAAACGTTTAACAAATGAATTACAAAAAGGGTAATATTCCGCTGGAATAACAAACACAACATACAAAAAAACAGGGAAATACTTATGCAGTCACTCGTTGATTTTCTTAACGGAATCATCTGGAGCCCTGCTCTCATCTATTTATGTTTGGGAGCCGGACTCTTCTATTCCGTCATGACACGTTTTGTGCAAATTCGGCACTTTTTTGAAATGTGGCGTCTTCTTCTATCCGGAAAAAGCTCAACCAAAGGCATCTCCTCTTTTCAAGCGTTAGCCGTTTCGCTTTCTGGTCGAGTTGGTACCGGTAATATTGCTGGCGTTGCCGCCGCAATTGGATTTGGTGGCCCTGGGGCTATCTTTTGGATGTGGATGGTCGCGTTTTTTGGGGCCGCAACTTCATACATTGAATCGACACTGGCACAGATATACAAAGAAGAAGATAAAGGCGAGTTTCGCGGTGGTCCAGCCTACTACATCGAAAAAGCCATGGGTCAGAAATGGTATGCATGGATTTTTGCCATCGCGACCATCTTCGCATGTGGCGTCCTGCTTCCTGGCGTTCAATCAAATAGTATCGGTAATGCGGTTGAAGCGGCCTTTGGTACTGGTGCGATGATCGAGACTGCAATTGGAACCTTTAGCTTTGCTAAGATCTTCACAGGAACCGTCATCTCGATCATTCTGGCATTTATTATCTTTGGTGGTGTAAAGCGTATCGCAAACTTCACTCAAGTTGTGGTGCCATTTATGGCGCTTGCCTACATCATTACCGCGTTTATCATTATTTTGCTCAATATCGGCGAATTGCCTCGCATTTTCTCTATGATCATAGATGATGCCTTCACACCGATGGCGGGCTTCGGTGCAGCCATTGGTTGGGGAGTAAAACGTGGTGTGTATTCAAATGAAGCAGGTCAAGGGACTGGTCCTCACGCAGCCGCAGCCGCTAATGTCGACCACCCAGCACAGCAAGGTTTAGTGCAGTCATTCTCCATCTATATTGATACGCTGCTTGTGTGTTCAGCTACCGCCTTTATGATTTTGATTACAGGCTCTTATAACGTACATGGCGACGATGGTTTCATCGTTCAAAACTTAGCTGCGAATATCGGAGCCAATGGCCCAGTATTCACTCAGATGGCGATTGAAAGTGCCCTACCCGGTGTCGGCAAACTGTTTATTGCCGTTGCGTTGTTCTTCTTCTCCTTTACAACAGTACTGGCGTATTACTACATCGCAGAAACCAATATCGCATACATTCGCCGCAGCGTGAAAGTCAGCGGTTTAATGTTCTTACTTAAACTGGTGATCATCGCCTCGGTCTTTTATGGAACGATTAAAACCGCAAATCTCGCATGGGCGATGGGTGATGTCGGCGTAGGCTTGATGGCATGGCTCAATATCGTTGGCATCTTAATTCTGTTCTTTATGGCCAAGCCTGCAATTAAAGCGCTGAAAGATTACGAAGAGCAACAAAAAGCGGGCGTTGAAGAATATACCTTTAACCCTGTGAAGCTTGGTATCAAAGGGGCCAAATATTGGGAAGAAAAATACTTACGTCGAACTGGCAAAGCACCAGAACAAGAAGCGCCGACCGCTTCTACTGATGGTGAACGAGTGCCTTACTAATCGTAGCAAGCATTTCGTCTTTTGATAAAAGGGTTAGCCAAATGGCTAACCCTTTTTTAGTTTCAAACATTTATTTATCGTCACCAGGATAGATTTGCTTCCAGTCTTTTTTCATATCCGCGATTAACCAGCCGCCAGCCTTGGCTTCATCCAGTCCTTTGTCTAATTTCCCAACCGAAGAGTGTCGGTCATACTGCCACTCCCGTTTCGCATCAGTGTGGTGAACAAACATAGCCAATCGAGGCCCTTTACCTGCCATCGTCCATTGCAACATCGCTAAATCACCATCAGAGTTACCAAACGCAGCAACAGGCCTACGCCCAATCGCTTGATAAATTTCCACTGGCTTCATGGCTTTATCATTGTTTATCACTAACTCAGGCAAACGCGTGATTTGGGGTTTACCATCAATAATCTGGTATTCTGCCGCCATTCTCGACCCAATCACTTGCTCGGGAGGAATGTTATAGGTTGATGAAACCCAAGCTCGCATAAATGCATTGCCTCCACCAGAAACAATGAAAGTTTTAAATCCATGGCTACGGAAATAATTCATCAGCTCAAGCATTGGTTTAAACACCATCGAGGTATAAGGCTTACCCGTTGTTGGATGTTTCGCGGTGCTAATCCACTCTTTAACGATTTTATCAAACTCATCACTCGACATGCCTGAATGCGTGGCTTCAACGATAGTCAGAATATCTTGTGTGGAAAGCTTATCGGTTTCCCCGTTTAGTACGTAAGAGAAAGGGGTTTTTTTTGGCCACTCGGGATGATCCTTGGCCAACTGAGCGACACGATCTAGGGCAAAAAGCAATTGGAAATAAAGCGGCTTTTCAGACCACAAGGTTCCATCGTTATCAAACGTCGCAACACGTTCATCAAGTGGGACATACTGCTCCGAGTATTCATCCGTCGCCTTATCCATAAACTCAATAATGGCAGACTTAGTTGGGCCGTCATTCCAAGAAGGCAACGGATCGCTCTCTTTCGCCATCGCAGTTTGGCACAAAGCCAAACTTAACATCGCGATAAAAATGGCGCGCGCGGATGTCACGAATATTTTCATTTTGGCAATTCCTGTTTGAGGTCATGTAAATAGGATCGGAGCCAGTTTAGGACACCAGCCAATATGAAAAATAAGAGCCAAGTTAATAACGTATTATCTTAGATGAAACCGAAGAAATATCTTAAAATTAATACGTTTCACGCACAAAAAAAGCGAGCTTATTGCTCGCTTTCTCTTTTCAAGCCTTTAGCGTTAAGCCGCCGCTTTTACCGCTTGTAAAGCTGGCTTTTTCTTATCACCGACAGGTAACACAACGCGACCAAATTCGTTGTTAAGCACTTGGGCCATCGCGAAGTAAATCGCACTTGCGCCACAGAAAATGCCGACAACACCAGCGGTAAAACCAATCGCTTCACTGCCAGTAAAGTCACGAATCGCCAGTAACGCAAACAAAATTGTCAGTGAACCAAACACCACACGTTTCGCCACAGGGTAGCAAAAAGTACCGATAAACATGAAGCCAGTAAAGACGCCCCACAATGCTAAGTACCAACCCATGAAATGAGCCGGGCTCGCAGGTAGCCCCATATAAGGCATGACAATCAGACCAACCAAGGTCAACCAAAATAGACCGTATGAAGTAAACGCTGTAGTGCCAAAGGTATCACCACGTTTAAAGCACATGATACCGACAATCACTTGGCTTAGCCCACCGTAGAAGATGCCCATCGCAAGGATCATAGAATCCATAGGGAAAAACCCAGCATTGTGAATGTTGAGGAGAATGGTTGTCATACCAAATCCCATTAAACCTAAAGGTGCTGGATTAGCCAGTTTTGTCGACATCGAATAAAACCCTTTTTCAAAAATATGAATAAAAAATACGCGCGGATTTTAAATGCCTCATCGCCAAAAGATAAGATTGTATTTATGAAAACTAAGATTTCATTTATATGGTTATTGGGTTTATTAAAAACAAAAGCTCAACAAAAGAAGACAAATAATAAAAAATACATTATTAACAGATAGTTAAAAACAAAAGCTCGCCTATCGCGAGCTTTTTTAAATCATTAACCTAATGTAAGGTACGTTATTCTAGAAGTGCCATTTCACTAACAAAGCGGCATTACGCTCATCCGCATCTTTAATACCAAACTTATTGTTCCAGAATGAGTACTCAATGCCTAAATACAGCGGCGAAGACAAACCTAGCAACTTACCAGCGTTCCACTTAACCTGTGATGTCCAGTTCATTTCAGCCGAGTTGGTGTCTGATGCAGAGGACCAGTCTAAGAAACCATCCCATAAGAACTCTGCCCCGCCAACCTCTACCGGCAATCCCCACGTCCAGGTTAACTGCTGATCATCATCAGACTCATCGTTGTCGGCTTGATAAAGGTTAAGGTTGAAATAGTTAAACCCAGGAACATCAAGCGCAAAACCAACGCCATATAAAAAGTTATCAAAACCTTCACCAGATTCCCAAGTTGTTGAGATCAAAACATCTTTTACTGGACCGAAAGAAAGTGAAGAACCAGAAAGATGACTTAAGCTCGCACGAGGAGAAAACTCACTGTAGTTTTCAGTGGTCCCATCATCCCATTTCAAACGGTCTAAGAAGAAGAACGTATCGCCCCAAGAGTGGCCACTGGCATGCTCAAACGTGATGACTTGGCGATCCTTATCGCCGACTTCATAATCACTACCGTTCAAATAACTGACACTAAAGTCTTGCCAGATCATTTCAGCATTAGCCGTCGTTGCCGTTGCCGCCGTGCATAAACCGATGAGCAAAGTCGTCGTGACTTGTTTAAATTTCATTATCTGTCTTCCTTTACATAATTTTTATTAATATCTCCTAACTTGGGGGATGCCCTTTCACTCTGAATGTATTTCCTTAAGCAAATGTGGCTCTATGGTGCCTGCCGCTTTATGGTGGCAATGACTTCACCCCAAGTAAGCTACGCGTAGCAAAAAGCTGACCACTTGGTTAATTTATTTAAAAAAAATCAACAACATTATAATTATCAATAATATATGAATAATTAATCATCCTTTATTATTGATAGGCAGCGTTCTAAACGCATACTTTAGGTGCAAGTTCCCGCTGCCTTTATCCAAAACTGTGCATAAAAACAGACTGTTATAGATCTAGGAATAATAAGTAATGTTGACTGGGGAAATCGCCTAGATGAAATACAGGAGTGAATACACTAGGAGTCAACGCATATCATTGACGACCAAACACCTTGATATGAGACGAGTGGAATCAAACTGGGACCAGTCTGTGGGGCGTTAGAAGGGCACTACGCTATTTTTCTCCACCTAGGAGATGCCGAATAACAGTGTTAATGTGGTGGTTAGGTATTCGCTTGACCTATAAATCAGACAAATACACATCAAAACCCTGAGATAGGAGATTTTACCCTCATGATTCATAAACCTAAACTCACTGGTATCGAGCAGTGATGGTAGTAACACTCGTTGTTGTTTATATCCTTGGTATAGTGACAGCTTTGCATGCCGCCATGACCGCACGGACACCGACTGGCGCGGTCGCATGGGTTATTTCTCTTGTCACCGTTCCTTTTATTGCTATTCCTTTGTACGCCGTTTTTGGACGAAATCGCTTTCAAGGTAGAGTTGAAGCATTTGAGCAGCGAGCCAAAGAAATGAGTAATTTGAAGACCAATTGTGCTCAGCACCTTAGACCGTGGCAAGTTCCAGAAAAACAATGCCCACATTGGTTTCAAGCAACCCAAGACATTTCCCAGCACCCAATCGTCAGCAATAACTCAATGACATTACTGATAAATGGGCACGCGACGTTCGAGAGTATCCTCGAAGGGATCGCGCAGGCAAAGCAGTACATTCTTTTTCAGTTCTACATGATTCGAGATGATGAACTCGGGCAAAAAGTCAAAGCTGCACTCACAAAACGCGCCCAAGCAGGCATCAAAGTGATCGTCTTGTTTGACGAAATTGGCAGTCAAGATTTATCCAAAACGTATGTTAAAGAAATGCGTTCACAGGGTATTGAGGTCAGCTCTTTTAAACCGAACCAAGGATGGTTAAATCGTTTTCAATTGAATTTTCGCAACCACCGAAAAATGGTAGTGATCGATGGCCTCAGCGCTTGGCTCGGTGGGCATAATGTTGGAGATGAGTATTTGGGGCGAAATCCAAAGTTAAGCCCATGGCGAGATACTCATATCAAACTCGAAGGGCCAGCGGTATTACCAATACAATTAACGATATTATCTGATTGGTACTGGGCAACTCGCAAAATCCCGACGGTCAACTGGACTCCCACCGCCTCCCATCAAAGTAATCAGAAAGTGATGGTCTTTCCCACCGCGCCAACAGGCCCATTAGAAAACGCCAACTTGTTTTTTGTCGCCGCCATCAATAGCGCTAAGCAACGTATCTGGTTATCTTCCCCTTATTTCATTCCAGATGAAGCGGTCATGAAAGCATTGCAACTTGCAGCCCTACGCGGGGTGGATGTACGAATAATTACGACAGGCAAGCCCGATAGCCTTCCTGTGTACTTGGCATCATTCCACTATATACAAAAGTTGTGCGAGCTAAACATTCGCTTTTATGCCTATAAGCCGGGGTTTCTACACCAAAAAGCGATGTTGATTGATGAGCATACCTCAAGCGTGGGAACACATAACTTCGACAACCGCTCGTTTCGTCTTAACTTCGAGGTATCGGTGGTGACTGTCGATACAGACCTCGCCAACCAAATAGAAACAATGTTTGAGAAAGATTTCGATAATGCGCAACCAATAGCTCCAGACGCTCTAAAGCAGCGACCTTTATGGTGGTGGTTGGGAGTGAAGTTATCGCGATTACTCGCTCCAATACTATAAAAAAGCCCGCTGTTATGCGGGCTTAATCATCACTGAGTGCTTGCTAGTGTCAAACTCTACGGCCTAACAGTTATTCCCACTCAATTGTCGCTGGTGGCTTACCAGAGATATCGTAAACCACGCGAGAAATACCGTCGACTTCGTTGATGATACGGTTCGATACGCGGCCAAGGAAATCGTATGGCAAATGCGCCCAATGTGCAGTCATAAAGTCAATGGTTTCCACTGCGCGCAGCGAAACTACCCAGTCGTATTTACGACCATCGCCCATAACGCCAACAGAACGTACAGGTAAAAATACCGTAAAGGCTTGAGAGACTTTGTTATACAGATCAGCAGCATGAAGCTCTTCAATGAAGATAGCATCCGCACGGCGAAGTAAATCACAGTACTCTTTCTTAATTTCACCTAGCACGCGGACACCAAGACCAGGCCCAGGGAATGGATGGCGGTAAAGCATGTTGTATGGCAAACCAAGTTCAAGACCAATCTTACGCACTTCGTCTTTAAACAGTTCACGCAACGGCTCGACTAACCCCATTTGCATATCGTCTGGCAAACCGCCGACGTTATGGTGAGATTTAATTACATGTGCTTTACCAGTTTTCGATGCTGCCGATTCGATCACATCAGGATAAATCGTTCCTTGAGCAAGCCATTTTGCATTTTTCAGTTTCTTCGACTCTTCATCAAAAACTTCAACAAACACATGACCAATGGTTTTGCGTTTTTCTTCAGGGTCTGATTTCCCTTCTAACGCTTTAAGGAAGCGTTCTTCCGCGTCAATATGAATGATGTTGAGGCCAAATTTATCGCCAAACATCTCCATCACTTGCTCAGCTTCGTTTAAACGTAGTAGCCCGTTATCAACGAACACACACGTTAAGCGATCTCCGATAGCACGGTGAACCAGCATCGCAACAACCGATGAATCTACCCCACCCGATAGACCAAGAATGACTTCATCATCACCAACTTGTTCTTTGATACGAGCAACTGCATCTTCGATAATGGATTCTGATGTCCATAAGCGTTCACAGCCACAGACGCCCAGAACAAAGTTCTCCAGCATCTGAAGACCTTGTTTGGTATGAGTAACTTCAGGGTGGAACTGAACACCGAAGTATTTCTTCTCTTCATTAGCCATTGCCGCATATGGGCAGGTGTCCGTTGAGCCAACTTGAGTAAAGTCAGCAGGAATTTCGACAACTTTGTCACCGTGGCTCATCCAAACGTCTTGAATTGCATCAAGATCTTTGAATAGAGAACACTCGGTGACGTTCACTTGTGCGTAACCAAATTCACGTTCGTTAGAACCGGCAACTCGCCCGCCTAACTGCTCTGCCATGGTTTGCATGCCGTAACAAACACCCAATACCGGTAAGCCACTATCAAATACATATTGTGGGGCACGAGGTGAGTTATGTTCGGTTACACTTTCAGGGCCACCAGAAAGAATAATGCCGTCAGGATTGAATTCACGAATATCCGCTTCATCTACATCCCAACTCCAAAGTTCACAGTAAACACCGATTTCACGAACGCGGCGTGCGACCAATTGTGTGTACTGAGATCCAAAATCAAGAATCAGAATACGTTGGTCATGAATATTTTTCGTCATTGTGGGCAGTCTTTTAGCTAAGTGAAGAAAACGGAGGCGAGTGTACCCGCCTCACATCAAGGCTTCAAGGAAAAAAGCAAACGTTTACGTAAGCCTAATACCTTAACCTAAACGGTAGTTCGGTGCTTCTTTCGTGATCTGCACGTCATGGACATGAGATTCCTGCATGCCCGCACCAGAAATACGGACGAATTCCGCTTTAGTTCGCATATCTTCGATAGTCGCTGAGCCTGTAAGACCCATACTTGAACGCAAACCACCCATTTGCTGGTGAACGATCTCTTTTAGGCGACCTTTGTACGCGATGCGACCTTCAATACCTTCAGGCACAAGTTTGTCTGCCGCGTTGTCTGTTTGGAAGTAGCGATCAGAAGAGCCTTGAGACATTGCGCCCAGAGATCCCATACCACGGTATGATTTGTACGAACGACCATTGTAAAGAATGACTTCGCCTGGAGATTCTTCCGTTCCAGCGAACATTGAACCTACCATCACACACGATGCGCCAGCAACGATGGCTTTACAGATATCACCTGAAAAACGAATACCGCCATCAGCAATCACCGGAATACCGTATTCATTCGCCACTTCGACAGCATCAGCAATCGCGGTAATTTGTGGAACCCCTACCCCAGTAACAATGCGAGTCGTACAGATAGAGCCTGGGCCGATACCCACTTTTACAGCACTCACACCCGCTTCAATCAGAGCTTTTGCTCCGGCGCCCGTTGCCACGTTACCACCAATGATATCAAGATCTGGGTAAGCAGCGCGGGTATCACGGATACGTTGTAGAACGCCTTCTGAGTGCCCGTGAGAAGAGTCAATCAAAAGCACATCGATACCAGCTGCAACCAGAGCCGCAACACGTTCTTCGTTACCTGCACCCGCTCCCACGGCCGCGCCAACACGTAAACGACCACGATCATCTTTACATGCATTTGGTTTACGTTCTGCTTTGTGGAAGTCTTTTGCGGTGATCATACCGGTCAGCTGGAATTCATCATTCACAACCAGAACTTTCTCAACACGCGCTTCATGCATTTTTTCTTGTACTTCAGCGCGAGTAGCACCTTCTTGAACGGCAGCCAAGCTCTCTTTCGGCGTCATCACTGAAGCGACTTTTTTGCTCAAATCTGTTACAAAGCGTACATCACGCCCGGTAATAATACCGACCAATTCGTTGCTTTCAGTCACCACAGGAAAACCAGCAAAGCCATGTTTTTCGGTTAACGCAACCACATCGGCAATGGTCGCATCAGGGCTGACTGTTACAGGGTCTGTAACCACACCTGCTTCAAATTTCTTAACTTTACTGACTTCTGCCGCTTGTTGTTCAATCGACATGTTTTTGTGAATAAAACCAATACCACCTTCCTGAGCAAGCGCAATCGCAAGGCGAGCTTCAGTGACCGTGTCCATGGACGCGGAAATCATAGGAATGTTCAGGTTTATGTTTTTGGTCAACCGAGTGCGAAGATCGGCTGTATTTGGGAGAACGGTGGAGTGTGCTGGTACGAGTAATACGTCGTCGAAAGTCAGCGCTTCTTTGGCAATTCTTAACATTTGCAATATCTCACAACAAGAGGTTTAAAAAAGTAAATCCAAGCTTTATCGTTTCGCGTAATAAAGTCATTTGGATTAGATATTGCGGAGGGATTATACGGCGAACGAAATCGCTTGGCTACACATTTTTATATATTTTATTTGCATTATCCCCCTTGATATGTATTATATTGCCGCTAATTTCCATACTCATGTCTTAGGAATTAGCCCACTCATATGACCAATCAAAATATATTCACCGTTTCACGTTTAAATGCTGAAGTACGTTTGTTACTAGAAAATGAAATGGGAATAGTTTGGCTGGTGGGCGAAATCTCCAACTTTTCTGCGCCTGTTTCTGGGCACTGGTACTTCACACTAAAAGATAGTCGTGCGCAGGTTAAATGCGCGATGTTCAAAGGGAACAACCGCCGCGTCACCTTCAAGCCCCAAGCTGGCAATCAAGTATTAGTCAAAGCGCGTTTATCGCTTTATGAACCTCGTGGTGATTACCAGTTAATTATCGAATCAATGCAACCTGAAGGCGATGGTCGTCTACAGCAGCAGTTTGACGAATTAAAAATGAAGCTGGCTGCCGAAGGCTTGTTTGCTCAAGCTCTCAAGACACCGCTTCCCGAGCATCCTCAACGTGTCGGGGTCATAACGTCTAAAACCGGTGCCGCTTTATACGATATTTTAGATGTGTTAAAACGCCGAGATCCAAGTTTGCCTGTCGTTGTTTATCCAACGCTGGTTCAAGGAGAGGAAGCGGCTATTCAAATCGCTCAAGCGATTGGTCGCGCAAATGCACGCGCCGAATGTGATGTTTTGATCGTTGGCCGGGGCGGTGGCTCACTGGAAGACTTGTGGTGTTTTAACAATGAAATCGTCGCTCGCACTATCGCGGCGAGTCAAATACCAATTATCAGTGCTGTTGGCCATGAAGTGGATGTCACCATTGCCGACTTCGTTGCCGATGTTCGTGCACCGACCCCCTCAGCAGCAGCCGAACTCGTCAGCCGAGATAATAGCCATAAGCAGCAAGTATTCCAGCAGCGTCAGCAGAATCTAGCGAGCAGTATGCTGCACTATTTTTCTAAACAGCAGCATCAGCTCTCCATGCTATCGCACCGCCTGGAACGTCAACACCCGCGCCAACGCTTAATGCAGCAAGCGCAACAACTTGACGATCTACAAATACGCTTAGCGCGTGGTATACAGCACCAACTCTCTCAGCAAAAGCAAGGTTTACAACGGTTAGAGCATCGACTAGCTTTGTGTTCTCCTCAATATCAATTGAGTCATCAGCAAAATCATCTTCAGCAGTCGACACGTCGTTTACACGACGCACTGAAGCATCAATTACTCAACCATCGCCATCAACTTTCCTTAGCGGCTGAAAAGCTTGATACCGTAAGTCCACTCGCGACACTAAAACGTGGTTACTCGATTACACAATCAGCAGATGGTGATGTCATTACCGATGCCTCCTCGTTGCAGTCAGGAGACAAAGTCATTACTCGACTTGCATCAGGCGAGTTCAAGTCAACGGTCGATTAGTCCGTTTTGGCAATAAATCGAAAAGTTAAACGCGATTTCGATTTAAGTTCATTACAGTGATTACAAAAGTAACTTGCCGCACCGCACGCCTGTAATTTTTCAAGTTGATGACCGCACTCGGGGCAATCGGCTTGTTTTTGATAACGTTGGCTGCATGCTTTGCACACATACCCATTATCCCATTCAAGAGACTGCTGACAGTTAGGGCATATATTGTCACTCATCATTGGGTTCCTCAGTAAAGCGCATATCCAAATGGTAAACGTTGCGATCGTTAATCAGCATTGATCTTCATCACAATAGACAAGTAACGATCTATATTAGCGCCCATATTGACGATAGATTGAGCGTAGTCGGCGAAACATACGCACTCCTCTACCCCCTGCCTGTTGATCGAAAAAGATCCTTTGACGATCGGAGGCTTAATACTCTTTGTTCAGCGATCTGCCCTTAAAAGAACTTTTATATAACCACATACCGAAAGCATAAGTTACATGTGCTGCATTTGGATTTAAGATAGACAAATATCCTGATTTTTATATTTTTTATCTTTAATTCAGTATTAAATAAAAAGATCGCTTATTGCGATGGCGCAATTACATGCGTGTGCATTTCGAGATTTTGTTCATCAATCTTCACTAATCGTACCTGACACTCAGCGATATCTGCGAGTGACTCAATATGAGTCCCACCGCAAGGAATAACCGCGAGTTGTGGCTCGTGTAGATCGCACTGCCAATAGCGAGAATCCGTTAGACTAGGGCCCTCACAGCGCATTGTCACTTTTGAATCTAGCGCTAGCCACTCTTTAAGTTGTTGATTAACAGAGTTTTCTATCGAAGATAACTGTTCAATCACCTCAGCACTGTTTAAACCTCGCTTACGCAACGTTTTCCCCAATCGATAACAATCGACACATTGGTCGGTAGTCACCGTACTTGTTTGCTGAGCATAACTATTGAAATCTCGGTGACCAAGCGTATCTTTACGCTCTGCATCCTTTCGCCAGTAGGCTATATCGAGCACTTTGTTAAGGGCTAAATACGCTAAATGTCCTGCGCTATGGCCTCGGCTAAGTGCACGTTGGTAGTTCTCATCAACAGATAATTTCACTATATCGCCGACTTTAACAGTACAATTATCTAAAACTCGATGTACTACAACAAACTCCCATCCCGGTGTATCGCGTTTTACGGGAATATTCTCACCTATCCATAATTGTTGGCTTTGATGTTCAAAGGCTCCAACCAAACAATCAACGACCGCCACTGATTGAGCTTCGCTACAAATAACGCCCTTATCCGCCGGATGGTCTGGCCATATATGACTCACAGGGTGAAAAGGTGAAATATCGGTAACAATGTCTAGGCCTCCCTCGCAGGGTTGAATCCATTGTACCGACGCATCTAACTGCCAAATTTGATGGCAAAAACGAATGTGGGTTGCGCTAACTATCATGCTCATTCCTTTTGATTGATGACAAAACCTAAAGATAAAAAAAGCGCCAACGATCTTCATCGTTCGGCGCTTGATTCAATCAAGAAAACTATTTCTTGCGATCTTTCATCATACTCATTAGGCGCTTACGCTTTCTCTCCTGAGATAATGTCGCTTTAGTGGTTTTCTTCTCAAATGGGTTTTCGCTGTTTTGGAATTGGATACGAATTGGCGTTCCCATGATCTCCAAAGACTTGCGATAGTAATTCATCAGATAACGTTTATACGAATCTGGAAGTTCATTCACCAAGTTGCCATGGATAACAATAATCGGTGGGTTATAGCCTCCAGCGTGAGCGTATTTTAATTTTACTCGACGGCCACGAACCATTGGCGGCTGATGATCTTCCGTTGCTATCTTCATGATGCGAGTCAACACGGACGTACCGACACGAGTCGTTGCCGATTTATACGCTTCTTGTACTGATTCAAATAAGTGCCCAACCCCAGTGCCATGCAACGCGGAAATAAAGTGAATACGGGCAAAATCAACAAAGCCAAGACGGCGATCCAATTCTTTCTTCACGTATTCTTTTACTTCGGAATCTAAGCCATCCCACTTATTCACGGCGAGAACAATCGAGCGACCGGCGTTAAGAGCAAAACCTAATAAACTCAAATCTTGGTCAGAGATATTTTCGCGTGCATCAATGATCAGCATCACCACGTTCGCGTCTTCAATGGCTTTCAATGTTTTAACCACTGAGAACTTTTCTACGGTTTCATTAATACGCTTACGACGACGAACACCCGCAGTATCGATAAGTACATATTCACGTCCATCACGTTCCATTGGAATGTAGATGGAATCACGGGTTGTACCCGGCATATCGTAAACAACCACACGCTCTTCGCCAAGAATGCGGTTGGTCAATGTTGATTTACCAACATTTGGACGACCAATGATCGCCAGTTTAATGGGTTGGTCTTGAAGACGCTGGAACTCTTGTTCTGCTTCTTCTTCCGTAAACTCAAGTTGCTCTTGCTCTGGTTGTTCATCGCCAGTCAGATCTTCGATCTGCTGTGACTCTTTAAGCAATTTCTCTGCAAATGGGTTAAGAACACGGTCAATCAGCGAGCTAACACCACGTCCGTGAGCTGCAGCAATCTGGTACATGCTTTCCATCCCCAATTGCCAAAAATCGGCACTGGCAGCGTCAACATCAATACCATCGACTTTATTCACGACCAAGTAGCTAGGCTTTTCGGTGCGACGTAAATGATTGGCTATCGACACATCCGATGGGGTGAGACCTGCGCGACCATCAACAAGGAATAGGACGACATCTGCTTCATCAATTGCCGCTAGCGATTGACGCGCCATCTCATTTTCAACGCCTTCTTCACTGCCATCAATCCCTCCGGTATCGATAACAATAAACTCGTGTTCACCAAGCTTTGCTTGACCGTATTTACGGTCACGGGTGAGGCCCGGGAAATCGGCCACCAACGCATCTCGAGTGCGCGTTAGGCGGTTAAACAGCGTCGATTTACCCACATTCGGGCGGCCCACGAGGGCAACAACAGGTAACATAGTAACCTCTACAATATTTCTTTCTATGTAGTTATAGGTAAGGATAGCGGGCTTTGCGCTGTCTTTGCCTATAACCACACACTTTAGGATTTAACTCAACAAAACGGCCCCTAGCTGTTACCAACCAGGAGCCGACTGCGAATTATATCACGTTATTATTCGTTGATCGTTAGTTTCTTTACTTCGCCTTCGCGAGTTACCAGCACATAACCATCATCGAGTTGGATTGGTGCCACGGCAAAACCGCTGCTGTCGACATGTTGCTGAGCAACAAACTCACCACTATCACGATCAAGCCAATGCAGATACCCTTCGCTATCGCCAACCACTAAGTAACCATCAATAATCGCTGGTGCCGTTAGTAGACGATTTTCAAGTTCATCATTGGTCCAAATTTCAGTGCCGCTACGCGCATCTACCGCCGCTAAATGGTCATCTTGCGTTACGACGAAAATACGGTTGCCATCCGAAGCGAGATCGGTGGCCGATGAATACTGGCGTTTCCACGCTGGCTTACCAGAACGCAGATCAATGGCGGTGAGCTGACCGTTGTAACCGGCAATGTATAATACAGGGCCAATAACAACTGGGGTTGCATCCACATCCACTAAACGGTCGATTTCAGTCGCACCTTGCGGAGTGCCTATCGGCTGTTGCCAAATAAGCTGGCCACGGTCAACAACCGCTGCCGCTAAGCGACCATTTGCCGTACCCCAAAATACACCACCACCAGCCGCAACCGGTTGGCTATCACCGCGTAAGGTGAGGTTAGGCACCTCGGTGCTAATGGTCCATTTCTGTTCGCCAGTACTTTGGTCAAGCGCAACAAGCATGCCACGGCTGGTATTAACGATAACCAAATTGCTGTCGGTCGTAGGTGCAGCAAGTACTTCACCTTCGACATTACTGTGCCAAACTTCTTCACCGCTTTCTGCGTTGAGCGCCGTGACACTGCCGTTTTCACTACCGATAAAAATTTTATCGTAGCCAGCGGTGATCCCGCCCGACAAACGAGCTGGCACATCTTTTTCTAAATCAATTTGCCAAACCGTTTTCCCGTTTTCTGGATCAAGGGCTTTGACGAGTCCACTTCGACTCGCGACAAACACATGATCATACGCGTATTCAGGCTTTAGCTTAGAGTAATATTCACCAACACCATCAGCTATAGACGTCGCCCAATCCATTTTAGGAGTGAATTGGTTGTCTACACTTGGCACCGGTGCCATGACAATGGTGTCTTCCTCACTGGCACAGCCAGCAAGCACACCCATCACCACGGCCGAGATTAGAGCTTTACGAAGCAATGTTTTCATTGTTCACGCCTTGTTATTTGGCCAAATCATCCAATTTCATTTGCAGCGTCTGGCTTGCGTCCTGAGCTTGTTGAGCTTCGGTGTATGCAATATAAGCCGCGTCATTGTTACCTTGGCTTAATTGAATATCACCACGCAATTCGGCAACGCGACCTTTCCAAGATTCAGCGCTGATCTGCTTGAGATCATCAAGTGCGGCTTGATAGCTTTGCTGATCTGCGTGTAAACGCGCGAGACGGTAGTTAATCACCGCTTTCAACGCATCATCCGATGTTGCACCTTTCGCCCAAGTTAGCTGCTCAATTGCAGCATCAGCTTGCTCGGCCTCTACTTGCACTTTTGCCAATTGCAGAGCAGCCAGAACCGAGTACTCTGTGTCTTTATTCGCATCAATAAAGCTTTGTACAGATGACTGAGCATCAGTCCCTTGTTCCTGCAGTGAGGTCATCGTCGCCGTGTAGGCTTTCGAAGCAGCTTCTTGCGCCTCGGTGACTGTGTCTTGATAAAAACGCCAACCAAAAATGCCGCCTAAGCAAATAACTAAACCAGCAACAACAGGCTTGCCATTTTCTTTAAACCACTCTTTAATCTGTTCAACTTGTTGTTCTTCAGTATCGTAGAGTTCCACTTCCTGCCCTCTTAAATCTAAAAAAATGGTGATATCAAATCACCATTTTGAATTTGAGTCGTTAACTTAAATAAGTTCTGCCAGTTTGGCGGCAACGTCACTTTGTGCATAAGTGGTTTGCTCACCACCGACGAGGTCTTTCACCACCACTGTGTTATCTGCCACTTCATTTTCGCCGAGAACTAAAGCAACTGCGGCGCCAACTTTATCCGCACGTTTAAATTGTTTCTTAAAGTTACCACCGCCAAAGTGATTCATCACTCGCAGGCCAGGAACTTGTTCGCGCAATTGTTCGGCGAGTTTCATTCCCGCCATCATTGTGCCTTCCCCAGCAGTGACAACATAAGCATCGACACTACGGCGGACATCGTTAAGTTCTAACGTTTCTAGCATCAGAACTAAACGCTCAAGGCCCATGGCAAAACCAACGGCTGGCGTCGCTTTGCCGCCAAGTTGTTCAACAAGGCCGTCATAACGTCCACCGCCACATACTGTACCTTGAGCACCTAGGCTTTCGGTGATCCATTCAAAAACAGTGCGGTTATAGTAATCCAAACCACGCACTAAACGTTCGTTAACTGTGTATTCGATACCTGCAGCATCAAGAAGTTCACGTAATCCAGAAAAATGTTGTTTAGATTCATCATCTAAATAATCAGAAAGACGCGGGGCATCCCCCAAAATAGCTTGAATCTCTGGATTCTTAGTGTCGAGTACACGCAAAGGGTTTGTGTACATTCTACGTTTGGCGTCTTCGTCTAATACCTCAGTATGTTGTTCAAGGTATTCGATCAACGCCGTACGGTAATTTTGACGAGCCTCTAGTGAACCGATTGAGTTAAGTTCAAGGCGAACGTATTTATCGATACCCAACTCACGCCATAGACGCGCTGTCATCATAATCAGCTCGGCGTCGACGTCAGGGCCATCAATACCAAACACCTCAACACCGCATTGGTGGAATTGACGATAACGACCTTTTTGAGGACGTTCATGGCGGAACATTGGCCCCATATACCAAAGGCGTTGCTCTTGGTTATACAGTAAGCCGTTTTCAATACCAGAACGAACACAACCTGCTGTCCCTTCAGGACGCAAAGTTAGGCTGTCACCGTTACGATCTTCAAAGGTGTACATCTCTTTCTCAACCACATCAGTGACTTCACCAATCGCACGGCTAAACAGATGCGTCATCTCGACAATCGGCATACGCACTTCGTTATATCCATAAGCGCTGATGACATTTTTGGCGGTATTTTCGAGTTTTTGCCACAGTGGAGACTGGGTTGGGAGGCAGTCGTTCATGCCTCGAATTGCTTGAATAGTTTTTGCCACAATACTTACCGTAATTCTGGTTGAGAAAATTAATCTTTGATATTGATGTTGATACGATTTTGCTCGTCCATCATCGATGCTTTTGCGCGGATTTTGGCTTCAAGCTGATCCACAAGATCATTGTTGTCAAAACGCTCTTTTTGACGTTTACCGTCTTCATAGAAAGCGCTCTTTCTGGCACTGCCCGCTAACCCTAGATGCGAAACCTCTGCTTCACCAGGGCCATTGACCACACACCCGATGATTGAGACATCCATTGGAGTGAGAATGTCTTCAAGACGCTGTTCAAGGGCATTCACTGTACCAATGACATCAAATTCTTGTCTCGAACAACTTGGGCAAGCAATGAAGTTAATGCCTCGCGAGCGAATACGCAGCGATTTCAAAATATCGAAACCCACTTTGATCTCTTCAACCGGGTTAGCCGCCAACGAGATACGTAACGTATCACCAATACCTTCTGCCAGTAGCATACCTAAACCGACGGAAGATTTCACGGCTCCAGCACGAGCACCACCAGCTTCTGTAATACCAAGATGCAAAGGCTGATCAATCTGTTTTGCCAGCAAACGGTAAGAATCCACCGCAAGAAAAACGTCAGACGCTTTTACGCTAACTTTGAACTGGTCAAAATTGAGACGGTCAAGAATATCCACATGACGCATCGCCGATTCCACCAGTGCTTCTGGTGTCGGCTCGCCGTATTTCATTTGCAGATCTTTCTCAAGCGAGCCGCCGTTAACCCCAATTCGAATCGGAATGTTCTTATCACGAGCACAGTCAACGACTGCGCGAATGCGATCTTCTTTACCGATATTACCTGGGTTAATACGTAAGCAATCAACACCATATTCCGCCACTTTCAACGCAATACGATAGTCAAAATGGATATCAGCCACTAAGGGGACTTGGACTTGCTGTTTAATCAGCTTAAACGCTTCCGCCGCTTCCATGGTCGGCACCGAGACACGAACAATGTCTGCACCCACTTTTTCCAAAGAACGGATTTGCGCCACTGTTGCTTCTACATCAGTGGTTCGAGTATTGGTCATGGACTGAACCGCAATCGGTGCGCCATCACCAATAGGAACGTCGCCCACATAAATTCGTTTAGATGGACGACGTTTAATCGGAGATTCGTGTTGCATAGTAATATCTAAGGTAAGGTGAATCGTGCTACTTTGCCTGAAGTATACCCAGAAAGGTCGACAGGTTCACTTGCTAATGTCATTGAGACGTTTTCTGGAGCGCCTAAAACGACACGATACGGCTTAGCACCATCCAATTCTAGACTTTGTCCGGCTTTTTTTACGCCTGTCGCTAAAGTTCGACCCGACGCATCTTTAATTTGAATCCAGCAATCCGCTTCAAAGTTCATCACCAATAAATTTGGCGACACCACTGGCGCTGTATTTTCTTGTATTTCAGTGTCTTGCTGTGAGTCTTGAGCGTCAACAACCTCCTCGTCCGTGATCGCGGCATCAAGACTATCTTCGACAGATGGTGTCTCTTCTTCAGCAGCACTGTTCTCTTGCGGGTCAATTTGTGTCTCTTCCGCATCTTCTAACGCTTCTAACGATACAAAATCTGTCTCCGACGCAGACATAGGAGCATCACTTTCAGGTATGTCTTCCACTTGCGCTTGGCTTTCTGCTGGCGGAGGCGTGAGATCATCATTTTTTTGGTTTTGCCACCACCACACCGATGAAATACCAATGATGACAGCAAAGATCCCCCAAGTGAGTAACATAATACGACTGTCATGCTTGTCGGTCTTGGTTTTACGCGAGAAGCTTTGCATCTCATGTTCTTCAGAGCGAACACCACCTGTGCTCTCAAGCGCACCCAACACCTCACTCTCATCAATACCCACAGCCTTGGCGTAAGAACGTAAATAGCCACGAGTGAAAGTGGCAACCTGACCATCCTCATATTGATTTTCTTCAATATTTTGAATAAGGGTTAAACGCAAACGTAGTCTATCTGCAATCTGCTTTTGGCTCAGTCCGAGCTCTTCACGTTTGCGCTTTAAAATAGTTCCTGGCTGAAGTTGAGATGGTTGGGTCTGTTCTAATTCGCTTTCAATACTCATACGGAGTGCTATCTCTTTTATTGTGTGCCAGATGCTTTGTCACTTTTGTTCTTTTCCTTTAGTAGTGACACCGGATCAGGCTAAATGTTTGGAAATTGGGTCATAAAGATCCGCCTATTTTGATGAAATAGTCTCAAATAGGATAAATCAATTAGTTAATTCAACATTCTAATAGATATTAGTCAATACACAACACGAGGAAGGTTTAGAAATCGCAGACGGGTCAAGCTTTTTCCCAAAATTAACAAACGAGTGACTTCAACCTGTCGTCTTGCATATAAAAAAGCCGGAGTAACAACTCCGGCTTATAAAACTGATTTTACTGCATGGCTTTAACTGGGATCGTCTCACCTTTCGCCGCAGCAAGCATTTTAGTTCGTTTAGTACGATCAATGACATCGCCGACCAGCTGGCCACAGGCTGCATCAATATCATCACCACGGGTTTTACGCACAGTAACAGTATGACCAAGCTGCATCAACGTCTTTTGGAAACGGTCAATGCGTGAGTTGCTGGGTTTCTTGTAAGGCGATCCTGGGTATGGATTAAACGGAATCAAGTTAATCTTACAAGGCGTATCTTTCATTAACTGTGCCAATTCACGAGCATGGTCCATATCATCATTCACGTGATCTAGAAGTACGTACTCAACCGTTACTTTACCTCGGTTTGCATTAGAAGAGGCAATATAACGGCGAACAGACCCAAGGAAGTCGTCAATGTCCCAGCGATCGTTAATCGGCATAATTTCACTACGCAGCTGATCGTTTGGTGCATGCAAGGAAATAGCCAAAGCAACATCGATTTTGCCGGTCATTTGATCGAGCCCAGAGACAACGCCGGACGTTGAAACGGTAACGCGACGTTTTGATAATCCGAATGCATTATCATCTAGCATCAACTCAAGGGCGGGCAAAAGGTTTTTCATATTAAGCAGTGGCTCACCCATTCCCATCATCACCACGTTGGTAATTGGACGACGCCCCGTCTCTTTTTCTAAACCAATTTCACGCGCCGCTCGCCATAACTGACCAATGATTTCAGACACTTTTAGGTTACGGTTAAACCCTTGCTGAGCGGTTGAGCAGAATTTACATTCAAGCGCACATCCGACTTGAGATGAGATACATAACGTCGCGCGATCATCTTCTGGAATATACACGGTCTCAACATCTTGATCGCCAACATTCATAGCCCATTTAATGGTGCCATCAGACGAATGCTGAGCTTCTGATACGGTAGGCGCTGTGACTTCACAACGCTCAATCAGCTTAGCTTGCAGCTTCTTGTTGATGTTGGTCATCTTTTCGAAGTCATCGACACCGAAATGGTAGATCCACTTCATAACTTGATCGGCACGGAATGCTTTTTCACCCAGCTCTTCAGCGAAAAATTCACGCAGACCTTTGCGATCAAAATCGAGTAGATTGATTTTTTCAGTGGTCATGAAACCTCACAAATGACGGAACGATAATTAAGGGCGCGAATTGTACAGCCTTTATTCAACGACAACAAGGGGTGTAACACCCTGTAATTACTAAGGCATTAAAAACGCAATGATTAAAGTTTATACAACAAAATAAAGGTGTAAATCGTCGCTTAAGATGCGATCAATCACTCCGCAATTTGCTGCTTGATTTGAGCCACAATGGCGTTCAAGCCGTTGCTTCTTGATGGGCTTAAATGCGCAATCAACCCGGTTTGTTGAAAGTAGTGTTGAATATCAAACTGCTCGATTTCAGCGCCCGTCTTGCCATTAAACGCCGCCATCACCAATGCAATGAGGCCACGAACGATACGCGCATCGGAGTCAGCACAGAAAAACCACTGCTTGTCATGTTGCTCTCCCACGAGCCAAACCTGGCTTTCACATCCCGAAACTTTGACTTGCTCGGTTTTGAGGGTATCCGGCATAACTGGCAGCTTTTTCCCCCACTGAATCACTTGGCGATATCGATCTTCCCAACTGGTGAGGGGCTGCATCGTGGTAACCACATAATCGGAGTCTATTTCAGGACCAAACGGAGAATAAGGCAATGCGGACATACAGTGCTCCCTAAGCGTTATAATGCTTTTGAATCAGTTTTTCGATGATTCGCGAGACGGCGATAAACCCAAAACTCGCAGTCACGACGGTTGCGGCACCAAATCCACTGGCGCAATCCATACGCTTAGGCCCTTCTGCGGTTGATTTAACCCCGCAGACGCTGCCATCCGCTTGTGGGTATTTCAGTTGCTCGGTCGAAAAAACACAATCAATACCAAATTTACGCTGCGGGTTCTTCGGGAAGTTGTGGTGACGGCGCAAGGTATCTTTGAGCTTTTTCGCCAATGGATCTTGAATGGTTTTGGTTAAATCGGCGATTTTAATTTGTGTCGGATCGGTTTGCCCACCCGCACCACCGGTGGTGATCACTTTAATTTTATTACTACGGCAATAGGCCAGCAGAGATGCTTTTGCCTTTACGCTATCAATCGCATCCAGCACATAGTCGTACTCTTTTGACAAATACTCGTGCTGGTTGCTTGGCGTAATAAAGTCATCGATGAGGTTTACTTTACAATCTGGGTTAATCAGCGCAATGCGCTCAGCCATCACCTCGATTTTGCTTTGCCCTACGGTCCCGCTCATAGCATGAATTTGGCGATTGATATTCGTAACGCACACGTCATCCATATCAATCAGAGTCAGTTGGCCAATACCGCTGCGTGCTAGCGCCTCAGCAGCCCATGAACCCACCCCACCAATACCGATAACACAAACATGTGCCGCACGAAGAACCTCGACTTGTTGATCCCCATATAGGCGGCGAGTGCCCCCAAATCGCTGGTTATAACTGTCAGAAGCTGGCGTCTCAAGTTCACGCATAATCAATGCCCAATCCGTACAAAAACAAAGAGTGCGTTTTATACGCACTCTTGATCAAAAAGTCTAGATTCGTTCTACGTTACTCTTTGGCTTCCGTTTGCGGTTTTCGCTCTGGCGGCATGACCCAAGGCGCTTCCGTGGGTGAGTTTTGTAAGCCAAGTTTCCATACACGCCCAAAGTGCTTATAGTGCCCCGCTTCCGTCCCCGCTCGCGGCCCCATACCATGGTATAAATCAAGGTGGTTTTGTTTGACTGCGCCGCCGGTATCAAGAACCACAAGCAAACGTAATTGATGCGTCCCACTCCACGTCCCGTCGGCATTTAGCAGCGGCACTTCGGCAAGAATAGGGGTTCCCATTGGAAACACAGTGCGATCTCCCGCCACCGAAGCCATCGGCAATAAAGGAATGCCCGCCGTCCCAGTCACTGGTGCTGCAGAGCGTGGTTCAAAGAAAACAAATGATGGGTTTTGTTCTAAAAGTTCGCGTACGGTCTCTTCATCATTCGCCAGTACCCAATCTTTTATGGCCTTAAGCGACATTTTTTCACGCTCAACAAGCCCACGTTCAATCAGCACTTTACCGATGCTCACATAGGCTTTGTTATTTTTACCCGCGTATGCAAAATACTCGAGCGTATCATCTTCAAAGTGAACAAAACCGCTGCCCTGAACTTCCATGATAAATGGGTCAATCATGTTCGCAGCATAACCGAGCTCTAGGCCCTGCTCACTCAACGCGCCGTTATAAATCTGAGCTCGTGTTGGACAATCCGCCTCGCATTCAGGTTTGGCATAAACGGGATACTTAAACTTGGCATCAGGTGTATGACGCAGTTCCATAACCGGTGAAAAGTACCCCGTGAACAGGACATTGCCTTTACTGTCGCCTCCACCAAGCTGGGCGGCTTGTATTCCATATTGAGTGAGTTCTTTCGGATCACCACTGGCCAACACCCAATCATTGAGTTTTTCGTAGAGTGGTTGATAAATGGCGGCCATTGACGGCGAGTTTTCAACAACTTGCTCGGCTTGAGTATAAAACGTGCTGTAATCACGTGGTTTATTGGAGTCAATCGCAACGGTTGGATTTAAGATTTCAGGGAACTGTTTATTGTCGTACTGCTGAGCACGATCAGTAGGCTGGGCACAACCAAAAAGTAAGGCTAACGTTGCGACAGGCAGGCATTGTTTGAACACAAAAAACATCCTCAAGTTAAGTTGTAATGAGGATGACAAACTCCGTCTCAAATCTCAATCTTTCCATTATGATTAGTAACGATTTTGGTCTTTTCCTGACAATCGATACACGGGCTGGTAATGCGGCGATGAGATCCGCTTCATTTCGGCATTATTGTGATCTTTCATTTTGTAACGCAGCGTGTGGTTACCGAATTGATAACTCAATTCAGTACCATCAAACTCAAACTGAGTCGCGACCACTCTTCCTTTAATCGTCACTCCATGTTTAGACAGCACTATTTTCTCTGCCGCATACGTCGCCACATTCTGCTCCACCCAAGTTCCGTAGACGGATGACTTAGGATTCATAATCTCACTGATGTGTTGACCAATATTGCCAAATATAGAAACAACCACCACGGTGCCAACCACGGCAATGGCAATAACCATGCGCTCAACCAGTTTTCTCTGCGGTGTTTTCATTTCACCCTTTTGTTGGTTTTCTACTACAACTTTACTCACAAGCGTTCTCTAAGTGTTGTCTCTATTTCTCTACAGTCAATTAATCTATCTCAGTGATAAATGCCCCAACAACGACGCTAACAACAAAATGGCTGTCTAATTCCAAAATTAACTTGCCTTCAAAAGAATAAAACATCAGTATTTATACATATAAATTCAAAATAAATGGGTATTTTGTGAAAATTCGCAGCACCGCTCTTGTCAAAGGCTTTCGTCAATCCGCCCCTTACGTTAATGCGCATCGTGATAAAACCATGGTCATCATGCTCGGCGGTGAAGCTATCGCCGATAATAACTTTGCCAATATCATTAGCGATCTTTCTTTGCTTCATAGCTTAGGGGTTAAGATTGTCTTGGTGCATGGTGCTCGCCCACAAATTAATGCGCTTTTAGAAGAACATAATTATTCAACTCCATATCACAAAGGCATTCGCATTACCGACGAAAAAGCCCTTAATTTTGTGATGCAAGCGTCCGGTCGTCTACAACTGGCGGTTACCGCTCAATTGTCAATGAGCCTTAACAACACGCCAATGGCGGGGACTCAGCTCAATGTGGTGAGTGGTAACTTTGTTATCGCTCAGCCACTTGGTGTCGATGATGGCATTGATTATTGTCATAGTGGTCGTATTCGGCGCATTGATAGTCAAGGGATCAATCGCATGCTAGACCAAGGCTCAATTGTTTTGCTTGGTCCTATTGCAAGCTCCGTCACAGGGGAATCTTTTAATCTCACCTCCGAAGAGGTCGCGACTCAAGTCGCGATCAAATTGAAAGCGGATAAACTCATCGGCTTCTGCTCAGAGCAAGGGATCATGAATGATAATGGTCACGTCATTGCGGAGCTTTTCCCTCGTGAGGCAGAAAAAGTATTGCAGAAGTTGGAAGCAGATTATGATCCAAGCAGCGAGCAAAGTTCAGGCACGGTACGATTTATTCGTGCTGCGACCAGCGCATGTCTAGCGGGAGTACCGCGTGGTCATTTAGTCAGTTACAAAGAAGATGGCGCCCTGATTCAGGAACTGTTCTCTTTTGACGGTATTGGCTCGCAAATCGTTACCGCCAGTGCCGAGCAAGTAAGGCAAGCGCATATTGATGACATCGGCGGCATTCTGGAACTGATTCGCCCGCTTGAGGAGCAAGGTATTCTCGTACGACGCTCGCGTGAGCAACTCGAACAAGAAATCACGCTATTTACCATCATCGAGAAAGATGGCCTAATCATCGGCTGTGCGGCGCTCTACCCATATAAAGAAGATAATATGGCGGAGATGGCATGTGTTGCCATTCATCCGGAGTATCGAGATGGCGACCGCGGTCTTCTACTGCTCAACCACATGAAGCTCCAATCCCGTTCGCAGGGCATTAAACAAATTTTCGTATTAACAACTCATAGCTTGCATTGGTTCAGAGAACAGGGCTTTACCGAGATTGGCGTCGAAGGTCTACCGATGAAAAAGCAAGGGCTGTATAATTATCAACGCAAATCTAAAATCCTTGTTCTCCAAGTATGATTAGAGAGCGATAGGAATTTAAGTTCATAATCAATTAGTTATAAAGGTTAAAAATTAACCTTTATTTTGTGATATTGATCGTATAATATTTCGCCTCAATTCCTAGGAAGCGAATTGATCAATCTTATGATTGAATAAGCATTTAACACGCAGGGATTGCTTTTAAGTCGATAAAATATCACTGAGAGCAACGATTGAATGAAGACCATTATTTGTAATTCAGTACAAAGTTTTTGGGACATGGCTGACAATGAACTTCTACACGGCCAACACGTCCATTGTGTTTTTCCGGTTACTGAACCATTGAGAAATTTTATTCTCAACTACCAAATCAAATACAACATCGAAAAAATCTCATTTAGCAGTTTATTCAACTCGGTCGGTTAAACCGACCGAGTTTTCCATGCATTCTTAACTTAACCTCTCCACCAACCCACTTGCGCGCTGAGTCTGTATTTGTACACCACGCTTGAGCAAGCCAATATTGGCATAAACGTTCAATTGCTTTTTCGCTCGTGTAATTCCGGTATAGATCAGTTCTCGAGTGACAATTGGCGTGAAGTCAGGTGGCAGAATCATTAACGTAAAGTCAAATTCGCTGCCTTGCGACTTATGAATCGTCATTGCATACGCCGTTTCATGTTCAGGGACACGACTTGGTAATACCGCTTTGATTGTGCCATCTGACTGTTCAAAATAGACCTTAAGTCGTCCATTCTCTCCAGGCTCTTGAATACAAATACCAATATCACCGTTATACAACCCCAACCCGTAATCATTACGAGTGATCATAATCGGCCTGCCTGAGTACCAAACTTCATCTTGAGTACGAATGAGACGCCGCGCCGCGAGCGCCTTTTCAATTCGCTGATTAAGCCCTTTTACACCAAAATCACCTTCACGAATAGCGCATAACAATCGGCAGCGATTAAAGGCTTCTAGCGCTTGTTTTGCGATGTTTTGCTGCTGCTGAGGGGATATTTGTGAATGATTGATATCCGATTTATCAATCTTAAGCAGCTCGAGGTAATGACGATATTCGCTAACCAAGGTTTGAAGCATCTGATGGTAGTGATGGCTATCTAAGTCAAAATGCGCGATATCATCAAAAGCGGCATTGGCAAATACGGCATCGATCTGCGTGCTATCACCTGCATTGACCGCCTTAGCTAATTGCCCTATTCCCGAACGACCATCAAAACGGTAACTCTTTTGCAGCATGCACAGGCTATCCGCTATGTCGCGATTATGGCCATTGGTGTTGGCTAAACTTTCAAACCCTGTCAATTCGGCGAGTCTTGTACTTTGCGTCTGGCTATAACCAAATCGATGAAATGAGCAAATGTCACCAAGTACCGCTCCGGCTTCAACGGAAGAAAGCTGATCTTTATCACCAAGTAAAATCAATCGAGCATGCGCAGGCAACGCATCGACCAATTTATACATCATCGATAAATCCACCATCGAGGCTTCATCGACAACTAATACATCTAAATGCAGCGGATTTTTTTGGTGATGACGAAATTCGGCACTACCAGGAATGACGCCTAATAAACGATGCAAAGTACTTGATTCTGTGGGGATATGTTGCTTAACGTCTGGACTGACTGCCAGTGAGTCAACCGCTTTAGCGATGGACTCGGTTAACCGTGCAGCGGCTTTGCCGGTGGGGGCCACCAATTTAATATTAGGCAACGCTCCTTGCTGCTTTTCTTGCGTGACCAACGCGGCTAATAGTTTCGCCACCGTGGTGGTTTTCCCTGTGCCAGGCCCACCTGAAATCACAGCAAAACGTCTTGTTAGCGCCATTGCTGCCGCCACTTTTTGCCAGTTCAGACACACGGCGTTAGGAATCAAATCATCCAACTCCGTCAGCGCGTCTACCCGAGACGCCTTCACCAATACCTGATCAATGGCCTGCCAGTCTAGTGTATGTGGCGTTATCACATCCAACATATCGCATACTAATTGCTGACGGCTTACTTGGTTATCTCGGCCTTGTTGTTTGGCCTGATTCAGCGCACTAAATAAATAACGATATTCACGCGCAAAAAGATGGTCGAGCAGCGATTTAAGCTTTTGGATCATGGGAAGCTCTAAGCTCACTGGTGTCCCAAAGCTAACTAAACGCGAAGCCAGCTGACATTCATAGTGCCAATAGCGATTTAAATACAATCGCTTACCATCAAAAATAAGTGGCAACGCAGATTGTTCACTGGCCACCAGCGGCGACGAGGAAAGCCGCTCACGCCAATCAACCTGTTGCCATTGATGACGTAACGCTTGCGCTATCTCACCATATAGACCTAGACTCGCTGATGGGTCAAATGGTGTCTGAGCCTTCTGGTCAAGCACCATGCAGATGTGCCCTTTTCCCACCTCACTGCTGACCAGCGCGGCAATAAACGCCAGCGTCCAGTCATCACTTTGGTGGTAAATAAATTGCCCAAATTGATGGTCGAGCTGACGGAGATAACCTTGCGCTGTCAGCTGTTTCAGTGCCTGTTCCCAGCGAAACTCACTCATAACCCCAGCTCCATCTGACCGTGTTGCTGATCACGATGATCCACTTCCAAGCCATCAATTAATTTGTCCATTTCATCTAAAAATTCAGCACTCGGTTTTGCAGAGAAAATCCCATGCTCACTGTGCCCATCCATACCACGTAGGAACAGATAATAAACGCCGCCAAAATGTTGCTGGTAATCATAATTGGCCAAACGACTCCGCAAAAAACGGTGCAGCGCCAATGCGTAAATTTGATACTGTAGGTCGTAACGATGCTCTGCCATGGCCGAGTTGAGCGCCTCACCGTGATAGCACTCAACTCGATCACCCAAATAGTTAGACTTCCAGTCGAGAACATAATATTTACCTTGATCGACGAAGACTAAATCAATAAAGCCCTTGAGCATGCCTTGCACCGTTTGAAAACCGAGATCGCCTGCGCGGGCAGAAAGGTTATCGTGGCGCTGAATAACACGATTTAACGCCGCAGAAGAGAGTACTTTGATGGGTAAAAGAAACTCCATTTCGACCAGTTTTTGCTGATCATCTTTAGTATTGAGACGAAGATTTTTGCCATCCAACGGGGTACTTAACACCGTATCGACTAATGATTGGAGAATTGGCAACCAAGATTCATCCAACTGCTCCTCGACAAGCAACTCGCGAATCACTTGATGGTTATAGTCACTGTCAGCACTCTCAGTAAACCGAACCTCTTCAAATAAAGTATGTAAGAACGTCCCCGGGCGAGCGCCTTTGGGAAACGTAAAAATACTCTGCTGCGGCTCAATCAGTTCTTGCTCACCTTGCTCTTGCGCTGAATCAATATCAAAGCCAGAAACTTCCATCGTCGCATCATAATCATTGTGGTGACTTTGCTTAATTAACCCAGAATAACTGGTAATACGCCATAAGCGATCCACCGCTTGGCTCAGCTCACTGGCTTGATAATCATTGGATTCTGAAGATATCGCCTGATAACGCTCGGAAGTTAACTCGGGCGGCTCGGTATAACTGACACATGACAATTGCGATGCGTGCTGACCGATGGCAGCACTTAAATCAGAAATCGTTCCTGGCTCTCCGTTTTGCAGTAGATAGCCAATCGCACTTAAATGCACACCTGTTGGCTCTTTGGTTGAGCGCCCGTTACGCAGCGGCGCCGCCCCAATAAAACAGCCGTAGACAGCGCGCGTGAGGGCGACGTAAATTAAACGAAGATCTTCTGCTAAACGTTCTTTATCTGCTTGCTTAAGCGATGCTGAATTGGCTGATATATCAAGCATAATTCGATCATGCTCGCTGTCGTAGTACTTAGCTTCCGATGCTTCCCGATAAGCACAGACAAACGGCAAAAACACCAAATCATATTCCAGTCCTTTGGATTTATGGATAGTCACAATCTGTACTAAGTTACGTTCTGACTCCAAACGCTGAATTTGCTCGTCGCTACCGCCAAGACCTTGTTCAGCCTCACTGATTGCTTGCGCTAACCAGCGTAGTAACCCATGATCACTTTCAAGCTCACTGCTTGCCTGTTGCAGTAATTCCCCGAGGTGCATCATATCCGTCAGTTGGCGCTCTTTTTCTTCGGCTAACCAGCGCTCGGCAATGTGTCTTTTACTCATGACGCTACGCAGCATGGGTAATACGCCTCGCTGCTGCCAGAGTTTGCGATACTCTTTAAACTCTTCAACCGCATTTTCCCACGCGTTTTCATCGTTATTAAGCGCATCAAGTTGCGCCGCATTCAGCGCAAACATTTCGCAAGCCAATGCCGCGCGCAGCGCACGGTCTTGCTCTGGTGTTAACACTGCCTGCAATAAACGCTGAACGTCTTGAGCGACCGAACTAACAAACACGCTGTCTCGATTTGACAAATACACACTGGCAATCCCCTGCTCAGCAAGTGCTTGCTTGATTAATCGACCTTCACTTCCGGTACGAACCAAAACCGCGATATCGCCCGCTTTAATCGCCGTGCGTTTATCGCCATTACACAGTGATGCCATACCTTGCTGAGAGGCGGTGAGAATAGTTTGGATTTGACTGGCGGTTGCCGACGCCATGACTTGTAAGTAATCCCCTTTGCTTAGTGGTTTATCATCGGCAGGTTGCAACCAATAAGTGAGGGCTGGCTGTTTTTGGTCACCGATAGCCCAAAAGCGTTGATTGGCATTTGGGCTAGCATTGACCGGATAAAATGGAATATCTTCATCGTAGATAAATGGGCTGTCTGCGGCTGAAAAAACTTGGTTCACAGCCGCAACCATTTCAGCGCTCGATCGCCAGTTTGTCCTTAGAGTGTAATGCTGAGAAACTTGGTTTCGCGCCTTAATATAAGTAAAAATGTCTGCACCGCGAAACGCATATATCGCCTGTTTCGGATCTCCGATCATAAACAACCCGCACTCGGGGTGGTTAAGATACACTCGGCTAAAGATCGAATATTGCAACGGATCGGTATCTTGGAATTCGTCAATCATCGCCACCGGATATAACTCTCGAATGCGAGCGACCAATTGCTGCTGATCATCTTGATCAATCGCCGCCGATAACTGGGCAAGAAGATCATCAAACGATAGCCATTGCTTTTGCTGTTTGGCTTTTATCAACATGGTTCGACATTCACGAATGGCATGCGCCATTAATGGGCTTTTGAGCGACACATCTGCAGCAAGAAACGTCTCAATTAACTCAAAGACCGAGTGAGTTGGCGCTTCACCTTTTGGGGTTTTCTCAAACAGCACATTCTGAGCAAATTTTCCAAGCGCTTCTGGTGTATGGTAATCATGCGTGTCACTGTTCGCCCAAAGGTCCACCGCTTCAAGCCAATTTGGTAACGACTTTTTGGTATAGCTGCGCTTGTTGATATCGGAATTTGAAATCAGCTCGAGAAACTCATGGCTGTGCTCAAGCCAACGATTTTTCAGCGATTGAACTTGCTGCAAATTGTGTTCATGGAGTTCGGCAAGCTCGCTGTCCATTTCAGGTTCAGAAAGAGTCAGAGCTTGACCGCTCAAATATTGGCTAATGTCTTTGAGTAACGCGTGTGGCGAAGACCAAATCTGCCTGACCTCACCGGCCAGTGTTAATCCCAAGGGATAAAAATAACGTCGCCAATAATCGGCTACCACTTGCGCTTTAAGGTGGCTTTCATCCGTCACAAACTCGTTATTAAACCGGCTGCCTGATTCAAAGGCATTTTGAGTCAGCATTCGCTGACAAAAGCCATGTATCGTATAGACTGCGGCTTCATCCATTTGACGTTCTGCTTGCAGCAAGGTTTTTGCCGCTTCACGGTGATCAGTCACTGAGTCCAACAACGGTCTAATCACAGGATCATCACTGTGACCACGAGCAAAGGCCATTCGCGCATCGTGGATGCGGCGGCGAATTCTATCACGCAGTTCCGCGGTCGCGGCTTCCGTAAACGTCACAACTAAAATTTGATCCACCGTAAGCGGTTTAGCATGGCGCTGCTTATCTGCACCATGCCCTAACAATAAACGCAGATAAAGCCCAGCAATGGTAAATGTTTTCCCTGTTCCTGCCGACGCTTCGATGAGACGAGCACCGTGAAGAGGGAATGTCATCATATCCAAGGCTTTTGGCTGTGCCTTAACTGTCATAGTATTGAGACCTTTCATTGCAATACGCTGTTCTAATTGTGAGTTAGGCCAGATTATTTAACTCCTAAGCTCACACCTAATTTTAATTTGCTAAGTAGTGAGATCTGACTCACGGACGTCACCGAAGTCAGCCTTTACTATCGCCGCAACTTCGATGAGCTAAGTATCATCGTCACCCTATAACGGTCCCTCTGACCTATGGCCGCACAGCGAACGCCCTACACACAATAATGATTTTCTGGCGGCCATTATTTCTCCTCCTCATTATCCTGCAGCAGTAAGCGCGGGTTCTGTAAGACCAAACTTGCCAAGGTATAAGCTTGACTGCCCAGAGTGTCATTCCATTGTGGCCAGATTCGTTGAATATAACTATTACTCCCTTCCCCAGCGAATAAATAGCTATCGTTAAATGTATCCGCCATTTTCTTGAGTGATTTGTCTTGGTCATCGACCCATTTTCCACGACTAAATCCCGCTTCCACTGACGCCAGTGCTGTTTTGGGAAAATAAGGCAGCGGCTCACTCATGCCTTGGAAATACAGTTCAATCAAAGCTTGTAACCACATTTTCGCTTGCTGGCTATCATTAAGCGGTGGATAACGAAGATGCTCGACGCCTTCTTTGCGCGAATAACCGAGAATATGGGTCGGTTTTACAACCCCTGATGCAGCCATCGATAAGTGATCAATCCACGCTGAGAGAATATCTTGTGAACGAATGCCTCCGGTTCGGTAGCGCACCAACCCAGACTGATAATGTTGAGTTAACCAACCTTGTAAACGTACCGGTTTATCCGCCCCTAAAAAGTCAAACTCAAGGTCGATATCTACGTCTTCTTGCGGAGCTTGAGTAATAAACAGCAGCTCATTGAGCAAGTCCTGAATCTGGACCTGATTCGTTTCAAACTCAATCTCACCAAACGCACCATAAGGCAACTTGCCTTGAGCGCGCTGCTGCTCAACGAACTGCTTAGCCACATCATTCAAAGCTTGTGGTGTTTGTTCCGCACTTTGCAAAAAACGCTCAAGCAAAGCATCTCGAATTTGGTAGCTTTGTAAACCATCGAGAGCGAATGGCTCTTCATCTTCCATCACTGGTAACGGAGGTTCAAACACCACTTTTAAACGGCGGTTAAAGAAATATTGAACAGGTAAACGCCAAAAACGTTGTAACTCGACTAAATCCAGTTCGAACGGGAAGCTTGCCTCGAGCGTAAAATCATCAACGGGCTGTTGAAACTCACCACTCTTTTCTCCGCGGCGATTAACCGCTGGTAACCACTCTTTGGCATAACTCGCCCCATCACCGCGAAATGCGTCTGGACTAAAAGGCGTCATCGGATGGTGAGTGGTGAGGTGCGTAACAAGCTTATGCCCTGAGCGGTCAACATCCAGCGATGTATCGCTTGGTAAACAATAGTTCTGCTGACAATACTCCATCAGCTCAGACACCAGCACGGAGGGTACGCGTTCCGTGTTGTCTTGAATTGAGCGCCCGACATAACTGATGTACAGCGCCTGCTGAGCAGACAGCATGGCTTCAAGAAAGAGGTAGCGGTCATCATCACGGCGAGAGCGATCGCCCGGACGCGTTCTTCCTGTCATCAAATCAAAGCTTTCAGGCGGCATGGAGCGCGGGTACACCCCATCATTCATTCCCAACAAGCAAACGACGCGAAATGGAATAGAACGCATTGGCATTAAGGTACAAAAGTTGACTTGTCCCGCGAGGAAACGTTGACTCACTCGTGTGCCAGAAAGTTTATCTTGTAGGTATTGAGTCACAACCGTAGGTGATAACGGTTGTTGATAGCCCGCATCGCTAAGCTGCTGTTTAAGCTGGGATAACGTATCAGTTATATTTTTTAACGCCAGCTCACCTTCCAGTTCAACAGCAAAAAAATCATCCAGCATTTGGTAGAGCTTATCGCGCCATTCCTCAACAGACTGACTCATCGCCAGAGCTTGATGGTAGTGACTGACAGTCTCTATAAAATGAGCCAATTTACCGGCCAGCTCTGCGCCGAGGCCTTGTACTTCATTATATGGCGCAATTTTTTCACCTTCACGCGTTTCAAACAGCCCAGCAGATTCCGGCATCGCGTAACCGAGCAACATGCGTTCAATACCAAATTGCCACGTGTTGTGACGATTTGCCGGCAAATCAAACTCTTCCGCCGTTTGAGCATTCAGTCCCCAGCGGATACCTGATGCTTCCACCCATTGTTTGGCCAGTAAAAATTCCTCTTCACTCAAAGCAAAGCGCGCCATTACCGCAGGAATTTCAAGTAACTCCAGTAACTCAGAAGCCAGGCAACGACTCTGTGGCAAAGCCACAAGTTGCAAAAAAGCATTGAGAATCGGGCTTTCTTGATCGGCGCTGCGATCGGAAATCGAATAAGGAATAAAACGCTCACCTGGCGCATTACCAAATACCGCTTGGATTGCAGGACTGTAAGCATTGATATCCGCGACCATGACAATAATATCGCGCGGTTTGAGGCTAGAGTCGCGATCAAACATCGCCAAGAGTTGGTCGTGTAAGACTTCGACTTCACGCATTGGCGAATGGCAAGCATGGAGGGTTAATGAGCGATCTTCTTGCGCGATAATTTGCTTATGCTCGCTAGACAGCAAAAGACTATCGTCTTGATGCTCTTCTAAGTTGAGAATATCGGCTTGCAACTGATGCAATAAACAATCACGACTGACATCGACAAACGCTTCAATTTCGTGAGACTCCAACTGTGACAACAAATACATATTGTCACGACCAAGCTTCCCCATTGAGGCCAGTAAACTATTGCCGACCGCATCGGTATGCAGTTCATCCGTTATATTCGCTTCTAATGACCCTTTAAGCTGCTCACTGTGTCCATCAAGTTGTGAGTGATCCTGTTGCCACACCAAGTGTTGACGATGTTTGGCGGCCAAACGCGCTAAATACTTACGATCTCGCACTTCTCCCCAGTAGTAACGGCAAGGGTTAGTGAACATCAGATGGACATCGATGTGCTCGCCCATGGCCTTTAACGCATCCATGTAGCGTGGAGGTAAAGACGTAATACCAAAAACAAACAATCTTTCTGGAAAGGCGCTAGGGGGAATCGCCCCTTGTTGTAAACTCTCGATAAAATCTTCGTACAGGTTCGCGCGGTGATAAGGCGATTGTCCTTGCGCCACGGTATGGTCATAAAGCGCTTGCCATAAAATCGGCTGCCATGGATGTTGGTCTTCGAGCTCAGCAACACTCTTACCCGCTTCCCACTGCGCGATCCATTCTGGTCGATAAACGAGGTAACCATCGAAAATATCGGCAATTTTTTCCGCTAGTTGATACAGTTTGCCATCGTCTTGATCGTCACGCAGATAGCGCTCAAGAGGAGCAAACTCACTATGCTTGAGCAGTGGAGGCAAAACGTGCATGAGTTTCCAAGTCATCGCCTCTTTATTGAAAGCACTACGCTCTGGCACATCAGGGAGAATGTGCGTAAACATTTGCCAAATAAACGTCGCAGGCAGAGGAAATTCAATATTTGCCGCCACTCCAAATTCATTGGCGAGTTCCATTTTCAGCCACTGCGACATACCAGGACTTTGCACCAAAATTCGCTCGGGCTCAAAAGGGTTTTGCAGAGGATTCAAGCGAATCAACTCCACCAGCAAAGATTTGAGAATGTCGACTTGATTTGAGTGATAAACCGTAAACACAGTAGCTTGATGCCTCATGACCAAAATTAGCTCAAGGTTAGCATAGCGCGCCTCGTTTCCAGAGCAAAAACCATTGATGAACCTCGCAAAAGGTTAAGCCCTACTCAGTCACTACCCCATCTTGAACGCGTTTGATCTTCAATCAAACCAGAGTCATAAACCAACTAAGAGTTGGGTTACACTTGTATTATGTTCTTAATTATCTAATTATGAACATAATACGTTCAGAATATCTAAACAGCATGGCAAACAACATCTCTTTTAAACAGCTCAAAGTCTTTACCGCCATTACTCAACATAAAACCATGACAGCAGCGGCACAAACGCTGTTTTTATCCAAGGCCGCAGTAAGTATGGCGCTGGCGGAATTGGAAAAACAAATTGGTCATGCGCTGTTTGATCGCGTCAACAATCGGCTCATTCTCAATCAAGAAGGTCAAAAATTACTTCCGCTGGCCGACGAATTACTGCAGCGCAGTGATGACCTTACTCACTTATTTGACAACACTCATACTCTGGCAGGCCAACTGCATATTGGCGCAAGCGATACCATAGGCAATCAAGTTGCGCCTTATTTGCTGAGTGACTTTCGCCGAGAAACTCAACATTTGTCGCAAAGCGTGTTTATCTCCAATTCTGCGTTGATTTGTCAAAAACTGGTAGACTATGAACTCGATCTTGCACTTATTGAAGGTAAAACACTCCACTCTGAATTAATCTCCACCCAGTTTAGTAGCGATGAAATGTGTATTATCTGTAGCTTAAAGCATCCGTTAGCAGGATTAGAGACGATCACGGTCGATCAACTTGAAGCCAGCCAATGGATACTACGAGAGCCAGGCTCTGGCACTCGTGAGTTTTTTCTACGCACCGTCGCACCTCGGCTAGAACATTGGCATGAAGCTTTTGAATTAAATACTACCGAAGCGATCATTAATAGTGTCAGCGCCGGGCTTGGTTTAGCCTGTTTGTCAACGTTGGCAGCAGAAGCAGCGCTCAATGACGACCGTGTGACTCGGCTTAATGTCCCGCTGGACATGAAACGTCGCTATTGGCTGCTGGTGCACAAGGAAAAATACCAAAGTCCACTGCTTAAACGGTTTATTGAGTTTTGTCAGCAATGGGGGAATTAACCCTCAGCGGGTTCTCATTATTCAGACTTCGGCTGGACTTTTGGTCACCAAAACTGTATAAAAAGACAGTAATTAACTCACGAATTTAAAATCAGAGGATGCACCATGGCTGTAATCGTCAAGTACGTGGTAGAACGTAACGGAGAAGAGAAAATGACTTTTACCTCTAAAGCGGAAGCAGACGCCTATGACAAAATGCTGGATACGGCTGATGAACTGTTTAGCTTACTAGGAAAAAGTGAACTGATCGAAGACGAGACTAAACAAGAAGATTTAGCCATGTTCCTTGCGCAAAACAAAGAAGATTTACTCTACGCGCTGGGAGCAAAACGTAAGCCGACGCCAAAGAAAGCCAAAAAAGTAGCCGCTGTTGAACCTGAGCAACAAGACGACGCAGCATAAATACGAGATAATTCTCTAAGCCCTCGACTGCGAGGGCTTTTTTGTGGCTGATTGACCCTCTTTCCCTAACCCCAATTAAGGCAAACAATGACCTACCAGCTCGAAGTTTGTATTGATAATTTAGAATCTTTGCATCGTGCGCTTAAAGGCGGCGCGACTCGTATTGAACTTTGCTCTTCACTGGCACTTGGCGGCCTAACCCCAAGTGTAGGCATGATGAAACAAGCAGCAAAACATAGCAATGTACCGGTCTACGCGATGATTCGCCCGCGCCAAGGCGACTTTGTGTACGACCAAGATGACCTCGACATGATGGCTGATGATATCCAAGCCGCGAGCGATGCTGGACTACAAGGTGTTGTGCTTGGTCTTCTCACCCCAGAAGGAAACATCGATTCACACAATGCAAGTGCTTTGGTTGCAAAAGCTCATGCGCTTAACCTTGGGGTTACTTTTCATCGTGCGATCGATCACTGCCGTAACGGCCCACAAGCGTTAGAGGCCATCATTAGCTTAGGATGCGAGCGAGTATTGACGTCCGGCCTAGCGCAAGACGTCAATGAGGGCCAAATGATGCTTAGCCAGTTCGTTGAGCAAGCGGCAGGCCGCATTATCGTGATGGCGGGCGCAGGGCTTTCACAGCAGAATGTTGAAACCATCGTCAAGCAGTGCGGTGTGCGTGAAGTCCATCTATCAGGCAAAAGCACTCGAGACTCTGAGATGATTTATCGTGTGCAGCATACTCATATGGGGCAAGATGGTATTGATGACTATAAAATCCCCGTGACAAATCCTCGTCTGATCAGTGGCGTTGCCAGTGTTCTCAACACACTATGATAAAACTTAAAACGCCGAGCAAAGCCCGGCGTTTTTGATCACATCAAAGCATACTTACTTCAGTGCGTCATCAATGCTTTGATTGTGACTAAGGTGGCGCACGTCTTTCCCCTTTACGAAGTAGATGATGTACTCACAGATATTTTGACATCGGTCACCGACACGCTCTATCGCTCGCGCAGACCACATAACTTGCAGAATGTGAGGGATATTCTTTGGGTCTTCCATCATAAAGGTCATGAGTTGACGAATCACCGCTTCATATTCGGCATCAATTTTATCGTCAATTTTGTAAACCTCGGCTGCTGCATCCACATCCATTCGAGCAAAAGCATCCAAGACTTGATGAAGCATATCAATCGCTTGACGACAAAGGGGTTCAAGGGAAACATTAAACTGCCGCTCTTTCGATGCGGGGCTTTCAATCGCCACGTAAGCGATTTTAGTCGCGACATCACCAATTCGCTCAAGATCAGTAATGGTTTTGATGATCGCCATGATCAGCCTTAGATCTTTGGCTGTCGGCTGGCGTTTAGCGATGATTCGTGTACACGCTTCATCAATCGACACTTCCATACTGTTGACTTTATGATCATCACGTACCACTTTTCTCGCCAATTCGACATCTTCTTTATGCAAGGCTTGCATTGCAAACGACAGTTGCTGCTCGACCAATCCCCCCATGGTTAAAACATGCGTGCGAATCGATTCTAGTTCGACGTTAAATTGTCCGGAAATATGGCGACCAAAATTCATTCTCGTTTGCGACTCCTTCAACAATGTACGAGGTGACGGCGGCGAAAAACTTAACCGTATCGACCAGTAATGTAGTCTTCTGTTTGTTTTTTCAATGGCGAAGTAAAGATAGAGTCCGTATCTGAGTACTCGATCAACTTTCCCATATGAATAAAGGCAGTATGGTCACTCACCCGTGCGGCTTGTTGCATGTTGTGAGTCACAATCACCACCGTATATTTGGTTTTGAGATCGTTAATCAACTCTTCGATGGTTAACGTTGAAATCGGGTCCAAGGCGGATGTGGGTTCATCAAGAAGCAAAACTTCCGGCTCAATGGCAATCGCTCTGGCAATCACTAAACGCTGCTGCTGACCACCTGACAACCCAAAAGCATTTTCATGTAAGCGGTCTTTCACCTCATCCCAAAGCGCCGCTGCCCGTAAAGCGCGTTCAACGGCATCGTCCAACGCTCGACTATTCTTTATCCCTTGTAAGCGTAAGCCATAAACAACATTTTCGTAGATCGATTTAGGGAATGGGTTTGGGCGTTGAAAGACCATCCCCACTCGACGCCTTAATGTGGCAACATCGACATTGGGGTGATACACATTTTTACCGTGCAGTTTGACTTTACCTTGGACGCGACAACCTTCCACCAAATCATTCATACGATTAATACAGCGCAGCAGCGTCGACTTCCCACACCCTGAAGGGCCAATAAATGCGGTCACCTGCCCTTTGGGAATACGCATCGAGATATCACTCAATGCCTGGCTACTTTTATAGAACAAGCTAAGGTCTTCAATCGCAATCGCGGTTTGCTCATCACTTAAATTATTCACATCTAATAGGGCGCCGTAGCCCAATGCTTGATTGACAGAAAACATGGTTAATCTTGCCCTAGCGTTCGATATTTCTCGCGCAAATTGTTGCGAATACTGATAGCGGTGAGGTTCAAACTGATGATCACCGTAACTAATAAAAATGATGTGGCGTACACTAATGGCCGTGCTGCCTCAATATTAGTGGTTTGAAAACCGACATCATAAATGTGAAACCCCAAATGCATGAACTTACGCTCCAAGTGCAAGTAGGGAAATTGTCCGTCGACGGGCAGGCTAGAGGCCAGTTTGACCACGCCAACCAGCATTAAAGGCGCGACTTCACCAGCAGCTCGAGCAATCGCCAAGATGAGCCCGGTGATGATCGCAGGGCTTGCCATCGGCAGTACGATGCGCCACATGGTTTCAAACTGCGTCGCCCCCAGCGCCAATGAACCGTGACGCACCGAGGACGGAATGCGAGTTAACCCTTCTTCTGTCGAGACAATAACGACGGGCAGTGTCAATACCGCCAAGGTTAATGCCGACCATAGCAAGCCAGGGGTACCAAACGTTGGAGCCGGCAGCCTTTCGGTATAAAACAGATCATCAATGCTGCCACCAAGGGTATAGACAAAAAATCCAAGCCCAAAGACACCGTAAACAATGGAAGGAACACCAGCCAAGTTAATCACCGCCACTCGAATAATCCGCGTCATCAACGTATTACGCGCATATTCATGAAGATAGATCGCTGCAACCACACCAAGTGGCATCACGATAATCGACATAATCAGCACCAGCAGCACAGTGCCAAACATGGCCGGGAAAACACCGCCTTCTGAATTCGATTCACGCGGAGGTTGAGACAAAAACTTCCAGACTTGTTTTCCCCAGTGGGCCACTTTTTCCATCCCCGACATCTGGTTTGGGAACCAAATGTCCAAGATATTCTCAAGCGCGATGTTTACACGCTGACCATGCATGTCTTTAACCACCAGCACTTGCTTTTCAAGCTCACTGCGTAGTTTATCCACTTGGCGTTCAAAACCAATCAATTGCTCAGTGTAAGTCGCAAGTTGTTGCTGGTATTGAGCTTGATATTCAGGGGTTAAATTATCATTTAATTCTCGGCGCCGTTTTTGTAAACGCAATGTCTCGAGCTGATGGCTGACCACTTCGATGTCTTGGTTGATCACTCGCTCAACTTCCGCTCGAATCACATCGGCATACGCTAATCCAGCCTCCATCGCCGCGACAATATCTTGATGAGACTTTCCTTTCGCATCTCGATACTCTATCGGTAGCCCATAAAAGTCACCGTCACGATTTCGCTCAATGACGGCCCACGCCTCTGGCGTCGATACCTGAGTCACTTCAAAAGCCAATAAAGACACAAAGTCACTGTTGTAGAGCTCTCGGTTAGCAACCTTAATACTTAGGCGTGTGGCCAATCCCTTCTCTTCGATGGCTTTAGGAAGTGCGATATTCATTTCTCGTAAATGGCTAATTGGCACATCTTCCTCTGCATATAGCTGGCCAATTAAGGTATCGCCGTCGCTGTTTTGCCACTGGTACAGCGGAGCTGGCCAGAAAAACGATAGTCCTTTCCAGCCGATAAGCAGGATCAACCCCATCACCGAGAGCAAGCTGACGCTAACTGCGCCTCCCGTTAACCAGATCCAAGGCGCACCTGACTTAAACCATTTAAACACGGAGCGTCACTCCTCCTTGGTTGCTCATGTTATAACGCACGATACCGCTCCCTTAAACGCTGTCGCACCCACTCAGCCAATGAGTTAACGGCAAAAGTGAATACCAATAATAAAAGTGCGGCGAGAAATAGAATTCGATAATGTGAACTGCCCACTTCCGACTCTGGCATCTCAACGGCAATGGTTGCCGACAGAGTGCGCATTCCTTCAAGAATATTCCAATCCATGATTGGAGTATTGCCTGTCGCCATCAGCACTATCATGGTTTCTCCAACCGCTCGGCCAAGCCCCATCATAATGGCTGAAAAGATCCCCGGGCTGGCGGTGAGAAGCACAACATGAATCAGTGTTTGCCAAGGGGTCGCTCCAAGCGCCAGAGAGCCATCAGAAAGATGTTTCGGTACTGAAAAAATCGCATCTTCAGCGATAGTAAAAATCGTTGGAATCACCGCAAACCCCATGGCAAAGCCCACCACTAGGGCATTACGTTGATCAAAGTTTATTCCGCTTTCAGCTAAAAAGACGCGAACATCGCCATCAAACAGCCAATACTCAATCTCACCGCTATAAGCGACGACCGTTGCAACCACGACACACAGCACAGGCATTAATATCGCCGTATGCCAACCTTTAGGCAGACGGTTTAACCACATCGTTGGTAAACATTGCCAAAGCGCCCCTAGCGCAATCATGGCAATGGGTAATACCACCAGTAAACTCATGACTGCCGCTAAATGGCTTTCCACAAAAGGGGCGAACCACAATCCAGCAAGAAAGCCGATGATCACGGTTGGCAATGCTTCCATAAGCTCAATCGATGGTTTGACGACGCGGCGCATTTTCGGGCTCATAAAATAGGCGGTGTAAATAGCACCAAACACCGCCGTGGGTACGGCAAACAACATAGCAAACATCGCTGCTTTAAACGTACCAAACGCAATAGGAATCAAACTGAATTTAGCTTCGAACTGCTCGCTCGCCGACGACGTTTGCCAAACATAATCCGCTTCAGGATAGCCTTCGTACCAAACCTTTTGCCACAATGATGATAAGGAGACTTCAGGGAAAGGATTATCAATATAAGCGACATTCAACTGGCCATCGGTCAGTGTCAGCAAGTATTCCTCGTTACTCGACATCGCCGCCAGTTGCGGCGCTTTTTGATATGCGCGCTTAAATAGCACTAACTTTTCACTGGTGGTGTAATGGCTTTGTACCGTGCCATTTTGGTAGAAGCTGTAAAAACCTTTGCGATAGGTATCAGGTAATAGCAATTTCAGTTCTGAAGCCAGATGAAACTCACGAATATGAGTCAGTTCACGCTGCCCCGATGTTAAAACGTCGAACCATTGTGAAACCAGGCCATCAGAGTGAGACACCAATAACGAATATGCGCCGGATAATAAATGCAGCTCCGTCACCGAATGTTTGCGATTGCCTAAGCTCAAATCAACAATCTCTCGTACTCGGTACTGGTCTGCTTGCTGTTTAAATACCAATAGTTGATCACCTTGACGCACATATAGCGTTTGCGCATCTGGCGTCATTAATAACTGATCAACCTTAGCCAGTGGCTTAGCCACGGTATAAGACTTGATTGCGCCCTGAGCATCTTGCCATTTGAAACGCAAATAATGATCGTTATACCAACCAACCAACGCAACACGTTGCTGACTATAGGCAAAGCTAAATTGCTTAAGTTGGCTTCCTTCGACATACAGAGACAAGTTGTCCCCTAGCTCTACAGTATCAACCGAGGGAGAGAAGTGACGCGTTTCCTGGCTCAAAACACTGCGAAGCCGAGGGGCAAACAGTGTCACCTTGCCCGTATTATCAGAAAACGCAAACCAGCCTCTGTCTGGCGTTGTTTGACTCAATAGATACGCATCATTTGTGATTTGTACTGATTTCACTGGCTGGGATGACGAAGCATTTAACGACCAAAAATCCAGTTGGCCTTGTTGAGAAATCACATACGCATTTTCGCCATAATCGTCGATCCCCATAGCGCTGGGCGCCGAAGTAGAAACAGGATGCGTTCCTTGCCGAGGGGTTAATGTTGCATCCCCAAACAGAGGCAGCACCATCAACAAAAGGTAGATAAATATCAGTAGCAAGGCACCAAGAACGGTTGCGCCCCCCATTGTCACTGCCACTCTCACTAAACGGTCTTTGATTAGCCGTTTGCGATCTTTCTCCTGCAGTGAAAAGTTGGCGTTGGCCATGAAATGCGGTACCTCAAATAAAGCGTTGCTCGATGTCACAATGACTTGATTATTAAAATCCTCAAGATCGAGACAGACAGCGTATAAAACTGCCTACAATATAATATGTCGATAAAGTGACAATTATATTACAGATCGCATTAAACATCTGAAAATCATGCAATAACGAATTGAAATAAAATTGTCACATAAAGCTCTTAACTTGATAGTTCGGTTCCAAACTTTCAAGCAGACATTTTTCTGCCAACAGTCGTGCCCAACCACCAAGTGTCATACAAATTGGTGGTTTATCATCATGAAAAATTCTTCACCATCAATGCGGAGGCATCACCTCCTTGAACGTCTTCAGGCAAGGACAGGCATGAGTACGGAAAAATTATACATAGAAAAAGAGCTAAGCTGGCTATCGTTTAACGAACGCGTGTTGCAAGAAGCGGCAGACAAAAGTGTGCCGATCATTGACCGTATTCGATTTTTAGGCATTTTTTCTAACAACCTTGATGAATTCTACAAAGTCCGTTTTGCCGATGTAAAAAGGCGCATCATGATCAGCCAAGAGCGCGGTGGAAGCAATAGCGCCAAGCACTTGCTGAGTAAAATGCAGTCAAAAGCGTTTAAATTGAATGAGCGATTTGATGAACTATATTCAGAGCTGATTCGGGAAATGGCACGCCGCCGAATTTTTTTGGTTAACGAAACCCAGTTAAACGAGTATCAGCAGCAATGGGTGCGTGATTACTTTCGCCGTGAGGTTATCCCGCATATTACTCCTTTGCTGATCAACAAAGATACTGATGTTCTGCAATTTCTCAAAGACGAATACGCCTACATCGCCGTCGACTTGCAGCATCAGGATCACTCGCAATACGCCTTAGTCGAGATTCCAACCGACCACCTACCTCGGTTTGTTATGGTGCCTGAACCGAAAGGACGGCGACGCAAAACCATCATCTTGCTGGATAACATCATTCGCTACTGTCTCGATGAACTGTTCAGGGCCTTCTTTGACTATCAGCAGTTGAATGGCTATGCCATCAAAATGACCCGTGATGCGGAGTACGACTTAAGCAACGAAGTTGAACATAGTCTGCTTGAACAAATGTCTGAAGGGTTAAGCCAGCGACTGACAGCGATGCCTGTACGCTTTATCTATGAACGTGAAATGCCCAGTGAAATGTTGGCTTTCCTGTGTGAGAAATTGCAGATCTCTCACTACGACAGCCTCATTCCCGGCGGGCGTTACCATAATTTTAAAGATTTCATCGGGTTTCCTAATGTCGGCCGAGACTACCTAGAGTACAAACCGATTCCGCCATTACGTTGCAGTGACTTCATTGGCTACGCCAACAGCTTTGATGCCATCAGCGCTCGCGATATTTTACTCCACTATCCATACCACACCTTTGAACACATCACAGAGCTTGTTCGCCAAGCCTCATTTGACCCGAGAGTGCTCGGAATTAAAATCAATGTGTATCGCGTGGCCAAAGATTCACGGCTAATGAACTCCCTGATCGATGCCGCGCACAATGGAAAAAAAGTCACCGTGGTGGTCGAGCTTCAGGCGCGCTTTGATGAAGAAGCCAACATCGAATGGGCTCGTATTCTCACCGACGCAGGCGTGCACGTTGTGTTCGGAGCTCCGGGGCTCAAAATTCACTCTAAGTTACTACTAATCAGTCGACGTGAAGACGACCAAATTAAGCGTTACGCACACATAGGGACAGGGAACTTTCATGAGAAAACCGCACGTATCTACACTGATTTTTCGTTGCTAACAGCTGATCCTGAAATTACCAGCGAAGTACGTAACGTCTTTGGCTACATCGAAAATCCCTATCAGCCGGTACATTTTAACCATCTGATTGTGTCACCACGCAATTCCAGAATGCAGCTTTACCATTTGATTGATTCCGAAACCGCCAATGCTCGCGCAGGAAAAAAAGCAGCGATAACGCTTAAAGTCAATAACTTAGTTGATAAGGGGCTGATCAACAAACTGTATTCAGCCAGCAGTGCAGGCGTCAAAATCAAGATGATCGTACGCGGGATGTGTTCTTTAGTACCCGGCGTCGAAGGCTTTAGTGAAAACATCAAAGTCATCAGTATTGTTGACCGCTTTCTCGAGCATCCGCGAGTGCTAATAACTCATAACAACGGCGACCCGATTGTCTATATTTCCTCAGCGGATTGGATGACTCGCAACATCGATTATCGGATCGAAGTCGCAGCGCCAGTACGAGATCCATTATTAAAACAACGCATTATTGATATTATCAACTTACACTTTATTGATACGGTTAAAGCTCGCTACATTGATAAAGAGATGACCAATCGTTACGTTCCTCGTGGCAACCGTAAAAAAGTGCGTTCACAAATGGCCATTTATGACTACCTCAGACAGGTAGAAAAACAGACATTAAAACTCAGAGAGCAATCGCAAAAGCATGACATCTGATTCAGAACCCCGTTACATCGCCGCCATCGATCTTGGCTCAAATAGCTTTCATATGGTGGTTGCGCGTGTCGTTGGTCAAGACTTGCAACTCATAAGTCGTCACAAACAACGTGTCCGCCTTGCATCGGGCTTAGATGCGCAGAATAACCTCGACAATGCCGCGATAGAGCGTGGTTTAGAGTGCCTCGCCATGTTTGCCGAGAGGCTGCAAGGCTTTGATGAAGAAAACGTTCGTATTGCGGCAACGCACACCTTGCGCCAAGCCAGTAATGCCCATCTGTTTATTCAGCGAGCACAACAAGTATTGCCCTTTGCGATCGAAATCATTCCCGGCGTTGAGGAAGGTCGGCTTATCTATTCTGGTGTGGCCCATACGCAGCCAGAATCGGACTCAAAGTTGGTCATCGACATTGGTGGTGGCAGTACTGAGATTGTCATTGGTCAAGGATTTGAAGCCGAATTGGTGAACAGCAAGCAGATGGGTTGCGTCAGTTACACTAACCGCTTTTTTGCCAATGAAAAACTGTCGAAAAAGAACTTTGCGAAAGCCTCACTCGCCGCCGAGCAAAAGCTTGAATCCTTAGCGCATCAATATCGAAAACATGGTTGGGATATTGCTTTTGGCTCTTCAGGTACGGCAAAAGCCATTCGCGATGTACTCATCGGGCTTGGTCATGAGGACGGCCAAATTACCGCAAAGCGACTCGAAGAGTTAATCGATACACTGTGTAAGTGGTCCACTATCGAGGAGATTGAACTCGATGGGTTAACTCCAGAGCGTAAACCTGTGTTTGCCGCCGGTGTCGCGATTTTACAGGCGATATTCAGCAGTTTAAAAATCGACACTCTGCACTTCTCAGAAGGCGCATTGCGTGAAGGTTTGCTGTACGAGATGGAAGATCGCTTTAAACGCACTGACATTCGTATGCGAACCACAGAGTCTCTAGCCAATAAACACTTTGTCGATTTAGATCATGCCGCCAAAATCAAAGGCCAAGCCAGTGAGTTCTTTGAACAAATTCATAAAAAAATTGGCATCAGTAAAAAGAATCAACTTTCGGACTTATTGCAGTGGAGCGCACTGTTGCATGAAGTCGGCTTGAGTATCAGTTTACAGGCGTTTCATCGTCACTCTGCCTATATCTTGCAACATACTACGATGCCAGGTTTTAACCGCGAGCAACAACGCGTGTTAGCCATGCTTGTGCGCTTTCAGCGTAAGTCTCTCAAGTTAAAAGAGATGGATGATTTTTCCCTCTACAAGAAAAAGGACATCATTAATCTGATTCGCATTTTACGCTTGGCCATTTTGCTCAATGGTCAACGCAATGACGACCCTTTACCGCCCTTAAAACTGAAAGTGGATGGCGATCAGTGGACCTTAACCAGCACCGACGAAGATTGGCTTGAAAACAACAAATTGCTCAACGCGGACTTACAAACCGAGCAAGAATATTGGCGCAATGTTGAGTGGACACTGAAGTTTTAAACCGCCATGCGATTACTCAATGCCTACTTTACTGAGTTCTTGCTGAGCAAAGTCGCCAGACACCGACACATAACCATCCTTTTCAACCAAAGCCTGGCCTTGGTTTGAGAAGATAAACCGAATAAATTCACGCTGAATAGGCGTTAAAGGTTGATTAGGATGTTTATTCACATACACATACAGGTAGCGAGCGAGCGGGTATTCCCCTGATAAAATATGCTTGCGTGTTGGTTTTACGTATTGGTTTCCCTGCTTAGCGATAGGCAGCAATTTCACGCCAGTCACTTTATACCCAACGCCTGAGTAACCGATACTGTTTATCGACGACGCAACGGACTGCACTACTGACGCCGACCCAGGCTGTTCGTTGACGTTAGCTTTGAAATCCCCGCCACACAACGCATTTTGTTTAAAATACCCATACGTGCCGGATACCGAGTTACGGCCAAAGAGCTGCACGCTGCGTTTAGCCCACTCGAGATCAACACCCAGTTGTGACCAATGCTCAATCGGTTTGACCGCGCCGCAGCGCAGCGTGGCCGAGAATAAACCGTCCAATTGCTTAAAGTTAAGCCCTTTAATCGGGTTGTCTCGGTGAACAAAGACGCCAATGGCGTCAATCGCCACACGTAACGCCGTTGGTTTGTAGCCATGCTCACGCTCGAATGATTCAATTTCACGGTGCTTCATTGGCCGACTCATCGGGCCAAACTGCGCGGTACCTTCGGTTAGCGCTGGCGGCGCCGTTGACGACCCAGAGGCTTGCACTTGACCGTTAATACTCGGATAGAGGTGTTTAAACTCTTCAACCCATAATGTTGTCATGCCAGCTAAGGTGTCTGAACCAACACTGGTTAAGCTGCCCGAAATACCCGGCACTTTCTGGTAATCAGTTAAAAATTTAGCTTGAGCAAAAGGTGCTGAGCAAATCAGGGCGACAAGTGCCGCTGCACGACGGTGACGATACTTCAAGCCATCCCCTTATTGGTTGACGATTAAGCGACGCGGCAGTACAAATGAAAACTGACTCCCCACGCCCACTTCACTGTGAATTTCAAGGTGTGAATCATGATGGGATAGCGCATGCTTCACAATCGCTAACCCCAACCCGCTGCCTCCGGTGTCTCTTGACCGCGCTTTATCAACCCGATAAAAACGCTCGGTTAAACGATGAATATGTTGTGGCTCAATACCATCGCCGCTGTCCTTCACTTCAAGACAAGCGCCTTGCGGGCCTTTAAACCAGCGAACATGAATATTGGCACCTGAAGGCGTGTACTTGACTGCGTTATACACCAAGTTCGAGATAGCGCTACGCAGCTGATCTTCATCCGCTAAGACCTTCAATTCATCATCAATATCAAAATGAATCTGATGCTGATGTTCGCCGCTTAAGCTTATCGCCTCTTTTTCCAACACTTCAAGCATGGCCGGAACATCCACCACATCTTCCAATTCATGCATTGGTGCCGCTTCAATTTTTGACAACGTCAGAAGTTGATTCACCAAGCTGTTCATTCGGTTTAATTGTTCTGTCATCACACCATGAGCTTTGGGCCACATCGGCCCGACCACCATTTCGGGATCTTCGGTCATTTCTAAATAACCTTGCAGCACCGTCATTGGGGTACGTAATTCATGTGAGACATTAGCAAAGAAGTTGCGTCGCATGCCTTCAAGCTGCTTCACCTGAGTAACATCACGCACAACCATCAAATGTTCCCCTTCAGTATACGGAACAATTCGCAGCTCTAACGATCGTTCGACATTAAGCGGCGAGCGCATTTCCAGCGGCTGAGAGTAGTCTTGTTTGCTCAGGTACTTAATGAAATCGGGCGTGCGAATCAGGTTGGAAATTGGCTGACCTGAATCATCAGGCCAATGAAACCCAAGTAAATGTTGCGCCAAACGGTTACACCATACGATGTTACCTTCACTGCGAAACACCACGACAGCATCGGGTAAGGATTCTGCACCATTACGAAAGCGACGAATTAAGTTGGTGAGTTCTTTACGCTTGCGACGTTGACGCTGCTGCAATCGGTAGATGCCATTGAATAGATGTTCCCAGTTGCCGCTGCCTGACGGCGGTGTTAGGCGTTTTTCATCCCATAACCATGCAGAAAGGCGCACTTGATTGCTCAAGTGCCAAATCAACTGAATCACCGTTGCCGTCAGCAAAAGCCAAGGCATGTACCCGAACAACCACCCAACGATAACCCAAGGGGCGTAAAAAAAAGCCAGCCCCCAGGCCAGCTTTTTCCAAGTTAACCTTTCAACCACTTACCTCTCCATTGATGGTTAAGCTTTTGTCGAAAAACGGTAGCCTGCGCCGCGTACCGTTTGAATCAATTTATTATGTCCCGCCAATTCTAGCGCTTTGCGTAAGCGCCGAATATGAACATCAACCGTGCGATCTTCGACGTAAACATTGGTGCCCCACACATTATTCAGCAGCTGTTCACGACTGTAGACACGCTCTTGGTGAGTCATGAAGAAATGCAGCATTTTGAATTCAGTCGGCCCCATATCAAGAGGCGACTCATTTGCCGTAACGCGATGAGAGACAGGATCCAATTTCAAACCTTGCACATCAATAACATCTTCAAGTGCGGTTGGCGTTACGCGGCGAATCACGGCTTTTAAACGGGCCACCAGCTCTTTGGGTGAGAATGGCTTGGTGATGTAGTCATCGGCTCCCACTTCGAGCCCACGAACTTTATCTTCTTCTTCACCACGAGCCGTTAGCATAACAACAGGAATGTTGCGCGTTAGCTCTTCACGTTTCATGTGCTTGATAAAGTTAATCCCACTACCACCAGGTAACATCCAGTCAAGTAAAACCAGATCAGGAAAGGGTTCAGCAAGTTTGGTCACCGCGCTGTCGTAATCTTCCGCTTCGATTGCGTGATAACCTTTCTGTTCAAGAACAAAGCACAACATTTCACGGATAGGTGCTTCATCTTCAACGACCAGAATCCTTCTCGACATAATTAAGGAACCTTTTTAGTTAAGTGTTCTGAATTTCTTTCAGTTATAAGCCTTTGCCAACACTACGCATTATCACTAGCAATTATGACACTTTTGTGACCTTTGCAAACAAATTTTCATATAACTGTCGTCACGAGTACCAACAAACTTCACATCTTTTCATCAGTAATTTACCGAGTTTTTTCTGCGTTGGTAACTTTGAGTGTTAAGCCCAGAATTTGAAATTCCATTAACACATGACCGTCAAAATTGCCTATCATTGCGCTTCTGTATTTCGCTATGAGAAGAATTATGTGGTTTAAAAATTGTCTGGTATATCGTTTTAATCGCGATATTGAATTTAATGCTGAGCAACTAGAAAAGCAGTTAGAAGAATTTCGCTTTACGCCTTGTGGTAGCCAAGACAAACAAAAATTCGGTTGGGTGACCGCATTGGGTAAACACGGCGACATGATGACGCATGTGTCAGAAAACCGCATTCTTATCTGTGCCAAAAAAGAAGAGAAAATGCTGCCAGCACAGGTAATTAAAGAGTCACTCTCGACGAAAGTCGATGCTATGGAAGCAGAGGAAGGCCGCCCTCTTAAAAAAACTGAGAAAGATACGCTAAAAGAAGACATCATCATGGACTTGTTGCCACGCGCCTTTAGCCGCAGCAGCCACAGCTTTGTGTTAATTATGCCTGAACAAGGGTTTATCTTGGTGGATGCAGGCAGCTTTAAAAAAGCGGAAGAAGTCTTAGCGCTGTTGCGTAAAACCATGGGAAGTCTGCCTGTCGTTCCTGCGATTCCGGAACAAGCGATCGAAACCACCCTCACAGAGTGGGTCAAAACGGGTGATGCACCAACGGGTTTAACGCTTCAAGATGAAGCCGAACTCAAATCCTTGCTAGAAGATGGTGGTGTGATTCGCTGTAAGAATCAAGAATTGACCTGTGATGAAATTTTGAGCCACATCCATGCAGATAAAGTCGTCACCAAATTGGCTTTGAGTTGGGAAGATCGTCTAGAGTTCGTACTTACTGAAGATGGCAGCATCAAGCGCCTGAAATTCTCAGATGACATCAAAGACCAAAATGAAGATATTCCCCGTGAAGATCAAGCGGCACGCCTCGATGCCGATTTGTCTTTGATGTGTGGCGAGTTTAGCGCTTTCTTGCCGAGCTTGTATCAAGCGTTGGGTGGATTGCCTGCTCAAAGTGAATAATACCTGACCTTCTCCAAAGCCCGCCAACGCGGGCTTTTTTGTTTCTTACCGCCACAAAGCCTTAAAATTAGTCCGTGTTTAATCTGGTCAGCGGTCACGTTTTGACGTAAAATTTGCGCCCTTTCTAATCCCATTAGGTGGGATTAGCCTGACTTGAGATCAGATTAGAGATACCACAATGACAATCCAAACTCCTTTTGTGCCTGAGCTATTGTCTCCGGCAGGCAGCTTAAAAAACATGCGTTACGCGTTTGCCTATGGCGCTGATGCGGTTTACGCCGGGCAACCACGTTACAGCTTGCGTGTTCGTAACAACGAATTCAACCACGAAAACCTACAGATCGGCATCGATGAAGCCCACGCTTTAGGTAAGAAGTTTTACGTGGTGTGTAACATTCAGCCACATAACTCAAAGCTCAAAACGTTCATTCGCGACCTAAAACCTGTTGTTGATATGGGGCCAGATGCCCTGATTATGTCTGATCCAGGTCTTATCATGATGGTTCGTGAAGCCTTCCCTGATATGTCCATTCACCTGTCCGTACAAGCCAACGCGGTGAACTGGGCAACGGTAAAATTCTGGGCGGCGAATGGTGTTGAACGTGTGATTGTCTCTCGTGAACTCTCACTTGAAGAAATCGAAGAAATTCGTCAGCACTGCCCTGAAACCGAACTCGAAGTGTTCGTTCATGGTGCGCTTTGTATGGCCTATTCTGGCCGTTGCTTACTCTCAGGCTACATCAACAAGCGAGATCCAAACCAAGGAACTTGCACCAACGCGTGTCGCTGGGAATACAAAGTAGAAAAAGGCAAAGAAGACGACGCTGGTCAAATTGTTGAGCAGTTTGATCCCGCTGCAGCACAAGCGATTGAAGTACAAGAACAGCGTCCAGATAATACCATCGGCCTTGGTAAACCAAGTGATGAAGTGGTATTACTTTCAGAAAGCCATCGCCCAGAAGAAAAAATGGCGGCATTTGAAGATGAACACGGCACTTACATCATGAACTCTAAAGATTTACGTGCAATTCAACACGTAGACCGTTTGACAAAAATGGGGGTTCACTCACTTAAAATTGAAGGCCGTACCAAGTCGTTCTACTACTGTGCTCGTACTGCGCAGGTGTATCGTCAGGCAATTGATGATGCCGTTGCAGGCAAACCATTTGATGAAAGCCTAATGAGTACACTGGAAAGCCTTGCTCACCGCGGATATACCGAAGGTTTCTTACGTCGTCATACCCATGATACGTACCAAAACTACGATTACGGTTATTCCGTTTCAGACTCTCAGCAGTTTGTCGGTGAGTTTACAGGCAAGCGCCGTGGTGATTTGGCCGAAGTTGAAGTGAAGAATAAATTTTTGGTGGGTGATAGCCTTGAGTTAATGACACCAAAAGGTAACGTGATCTTCACGCTAGAAGCGATGGAGAACCGCAAATCACAAGCGGTCGATGACGCCAAAGGCAACGGCCACTTTGTGTTTATTCCTGTTCCACAAGAGTTGGACTTGGAATATGCATTATTGATGCGTAACCTCAACTTAGGTCAGGATACGCGTAACCCAACAGGCAAATAATTATGGCATTGTTGATTACCGATAAATGCACCAACTGCGATATGTGCGATCCGGAATGTCCGAATGGCGCGATCTCTATGGGTGACTCTATCTTTGAAATCGACCCTGACCTGTGTACCGAATGCAAAGGTCACTATGAAAAGCCAACGTGCCAATCGGTGTGCCCTATTAGCAAATGTATTATCACCGATCCCAATCATGTGGAAACCGAAGAGCAATTGCTTGAGAAGTTTGTGATTATTCAGGGCCTCGCTTAACGCCATCCTCACTCGTAAAAAGCGCCAGTTTCTACTGGCGCTTTTTTTATACTTAATGGGCCACTCGACTCAATAACGCTCGACACATCGCTGGCAGGGTTGGCGGTTTTCGCTTTTCCGGTTTGGCGGTCACAACTTTCGGTGGCGATTCAATCTTTGGCTTTGGTTTCCAGCTAGCAAGCTCCGCTCCACAACCATCGCCCTTAGGGGGAGGGGCTTGGTTGTGACATAAAAAATCCCCTTTCGGACAGGTTAGCCTTACATGGAAATGGTAATTATGCCCCCACCACGGTCGTACCTTACGCAGCCATAACCGCTCGCCACCGGTGGCACTTTCCTCAGCACATAATTGCTGTTTGATCACCGGATGAACGAAAATTCGCGCCACTTGAGGCTCACTGGCTGCCATTTTGATTAATTCAAAATGCTGGGGCTGCCATTTATCTGATCGCAATTGGTAAGCGGGCACATTGACGACACTGTAAGGGGTTGGAACGGCAAGTTGGTTTACACTAAGCGGTTTCGAGGCAAGGCGCAGCCAAATATCGACATCAAGCCCCGTTTGGTGACTGGAGTGTCCAGATGAAAAACGCCCCCCTTGCGCCAGTGACATATCCCCCACCAAAATTTGTACGCCAAGCTGCTGCTGGGCTTGTTTGGCCAGTTTCTCAACCAGAGCAATGGTTGAAGCATGCCCATAATAACGGTGATGTTGAGGGCGCAAAACTTGATACCCCTCGCCTTTCAAAGGCAAACGTTGAGCACCAGCTATACAGCCATTGGCGTAACCACCGATCGCTTGTAGTTTGTCATCGGACGGAGCGATCATATGCTCCCACGGCGTATCTGCCGCATGAGCAAAGCTAAACCATGACAAGGCGCCCCACACTACACTCGCGCATTTCCACCCTGCCATGTTGTCTCCTTATGAGCCGTAGTGTTGGCCATTATCGTAGTAGTCACTGCCATTTAAGGGCGTGAAAATAACCGCAACATCGAGATCACTGCCAAACACATCACGTACTTGGCGCGTTACTATCTCGGCGACCGCGTTTTTCGTCTCTTGCCCGCGGTCAAACCATAAAATTTCAACAAAAGGATAAGCTTGAGTCACTTTCCCTTCGTGATAAAACGTAGTGTAGATGTATTCAAAGGTAAAATCCTCACGTGGGCACTGCATATGCGGCTCAAGCTCATCAATGAGAGATTTAGAAAGAAGTTGAACCATTTGTGGCTCAACTGCGCGAAAACGTAGATGTGGCATGACAAGCTTCCTTTTAAATTTTTATCATTTTATTCATAGTAACAAGCACTTATTCAAAGTGCGATATTCGCAGATATAAAAAAACCGCAGCCGAGACTGCGGTTTTTTATCACCTAAATAGCATTAAGGCATTTCATCAAATTCCGCACCTTCTTTCTCCACTTGTGGAGGCATCAAGTGCTCTTTGGTGATACCCAGTTTCAATGCCAAGGCCGATGCGACATAAATAGATGAGTATGTACCGACTGTAATACCCATTAATAATGCAGCCGCAAAACCGTGGATCATCGCGCCACCTTGAGTAAACAACGCGATAACAACAAATAAGGTTGTTCCCGAAGTAATCAAGGTACGGCTTAAGGTTTGGGTGATTGAGCTGTTCATAATGTCAGCGGGTTCACCTTTGCGCATCTTGCGGAAGTTCTCACGAATCCGGTCAAAGACAACGATGGTATCATTGAGTGAGTAACCAACAACCGTGAGTAGCGCTGCGACAATCGTCAAATCGACTTCAATCTGCATTAATGAGAATACGCCTAACGTAATAATCACGTCGTGCGCCAAAGCCAACACAGCCCCGGCCGCTAAACGCCACTCAAAACGCATCGAAACATAAATCAAAATACAGATTAAAGAGACCAGAATCGCAAGGCCGCCTGCTTCTGTTAACTCATCTCCGACATTCGGCCCTACAAACTCGATACGACGCATCTCAACGTCTTTACCTGTTCCTTGGTGAATTGCCGTAATGATTTGGTTACCCAGAGTTTCCCCTGACACATCTTCACGTGGGCGCATACGGACCATAACGTCACGCGCAGAGCCAAAGTTTTGTACCGTTGCATCGCCAAAACCTTCAATTTCCAGCGCACTACGAATATCTTCAAGCTGAGCAGGTTGGTCAAAGCGCACTTCAATCAGAGTACCACCTGTAAAGTCCAACCCCCAGTTCAACCACTTCGTGGAAAGGGTAAAGATCGAAGCGGCAATCATCAGGATTGAGAAGAAGAAGGCAAACTTAGACCAACGCATAAAGTCGATCATTTTGCCCGGTTTTAGAATCTGAAACATAATAAATTCCTAGCCTTAGATCGACAGTTTATCGACGCGCTTACCGCCATACATCAAGTTCACCACACAACGGGTGCCGATAATAGCGGTAAACATGGAAGTAAGAATACCGATAGACAGAGTCACGGCGAAGCCTTTAATCGCGCCAGTGCCCACAGCAAATAGAATGATTGCCGTGATTAATGTGGTGATGTTGGCATCCGCAATGGTACTAAAGGCGTTCGCATAACCTTGATGAATCGCTTGTTGTGGATTGCGCCCATCACGAAGCTCTTCACGAATCCGCTCAAAGATCAGTACGTTAGCATCCACCGCCATACCGACGGTCAAAACAATACCGGCAATACCTGGTAGCGTCATCGTCGCGCCGGGAATCATCGACATCACACCAATAATCAACACTAAGTTCGCGACCAGTGCCATATTGGCAATCAAACCAAATTTACGGTAGTACAGCAGCGTAAACAGCATAACTGCGACCATGCCCCAAACACACGCTTGAATACCCATATCAATGTTTTGCTGACCCATTGAAGGACCAATAGTACGCTCTTCAACAATCGAGATAGGCGCAATCAATGCACCCGCGCGTAGCAGCAAGGCTAAGTTATGCGCTTCAGCAACAGAATCGATCCCCGTGATGCGGAAGTTGCGTCCCAGCGCCGATTGAATCGTGGCTTGGTTGATCACTTCTTCATGCTTGGTAAGAATGACTTTACCTTCTTTGGTGCGCTTACCACTGTCTTTGTACTCAGCAAATACGGTTGCCATAAGCTTGCCAATGTTCTTTTTAGAGAACGCTGACATCTTGCTACCACCTTCGCTATCGAGCGAGATGTTCACTTGTGGGCGACCATATTCATCGGTACTGGAGCTGGCATCGGTAATGCTTGAACCACCAAGAATCACGCGTTTTTTCAGCACAACAGGGCGCCCATCGCGATCTTGCTTGATTTCACTACCGGCTGGCGCTCGGCCACTGGCGGCCGCAGACAGATCCGCTTTAGAATCGACTTCGCGGAACTCAAGCGTTGCGGTCGCACCCAAAATTTCTTTCGCGCGCGCCGTGTCTTGAACACCAGGCAGCTCAACCACAATACGGCTCGCACCTTGACGCTGAACCAATGGCTCAGCAACACCAAGCTCGTTAACACGGTTACGTAAAATCGTAATATTTTGCTCAACGGCGTAGTTACGAATTTCTTGCAAACGCTCTTCAGTAAAGTTGGCGACTAACGCCGCACGTCCACCAGCGCTGGATTCAACAAACGTCATATCGCGATGTTTATCGACCAGAATGTCTTTGGCTTGCTCCATTTGTTCACGATTGCGAAGCACAATTTCAACCGCATCAGAGCCAGACGGACGAATGGCACGATAGCGAATACGTTCATCACGCAATTCAGAACGAAACGCTTCTTCTTGCTGGCTAACCAATTTTTCCATCGCAGCATCCATGTCCACTTCCATCAAGAAATGCACACCACCACGAAGGTCAAGACCCAGCTTCATCGGCGCGGCGCCGACAGATTCAAGCCAGTTAGGAGTAGAAGGCGCTAAATTTAAAGCAACAATTGTATCTTGGCCCAGTGCTTCACTGATGACGTCACGCGCACTGATTTGAGTGTCTGTATCGTTAAAGCGGACAAGAATCGATCCATTTTCGAGAGCAATGGATTTATGAGAAAGGCTCTTTTCATCAAGAGCTTGGGTGACAGCATCCAGCGTTGACATATCTACAGAGGCGCCACGCGCCCCTGTAACTTGAATAGCCGGATCTTCACCGTATAGATTTGGAAGTGCATAAAGTGCAGCAATGGCGATGGCAAACACCACCATCAAATACTTCCACAATGGATAACGGTTTAGCACAGCGAGGATCCTCTAGCTGTTTTATAGAGATTTAAGTGTACCTTTAGGCAGCACGGCAGTAACAAAATCTTTCTTAACGACGATTTCGTTATTTGGGTTTAGCTCAATGCTTAGGTAGTCATTGTCTTCTGCAATTTTAGTGATTTTACCCACTAAGCCACCCGTAGTGAGCACTTCATCACCTTTAGCCATGGAAGCCATTAGGTTTTTATGCTCTTTAACGCGTTTTGCTTGAGGACGGTAAATCATGAAGTAGAAGATCACAGCGAACATCGCCAACATGATCAACATTTCAAAACCACCACCAGGTGCAGCACCCTCAGCCGCTGCATGAGCTTGAGAAATAAACATTAAAACATCCTCTATTATTTATTGATAATCCAACAAGTTGGGGAGAAGCACGTTGCTTTCAATCGTCAGTGTATCGATTAGAGATCGAACTCTCAAAAATAACGTGCTATCGATTAATTATTTGCCAAGAGGTGGCACTTCACGGCCACGACGAGCATAAAATTCAGTCACAAATTCATCGAAACGGTCTTCATCAATCGCTTGACGAATGCCTTCCATCACGCGTTGGTAGTAACGCAGGTTATGGATGGTATTCAAGCGCGCGCCAAGAATTTCATTACAACGATCCAAATGATGAAGATACGACTTCGAATAATTCTGGCAAGTGTAACAGTCACAGTGCGGATCCAAAGGTGAAGTATCGGTTTTATGTGTCGCATTACGGATCTTGATCACACCCCCTGTCACAAACAGATGACCATTACGCGCATTACGGGTTGGCATCACACAATCAAACATGTCAATACCACGGCGCACCCCTTCAACGAGATCTTCTGGTTTGCCCACGCCCATAAGGTAACGCGGCTTATCTTCAGGAAGCTGAGGACAAGTATGTTCAAGAATGCGGTGCATGTCTTCTTTTGGTTCACCGACAGCCAGTCCGCCGACTGCGTAACCGTCAAAGTCTATTTCAGTTAGGCCTTTTACCGAAATATCACGTAAGTCTTCGTATACGCCACCTTGAACAATTCCGAACAAGTTATTTGGGTTTTCCAATTTGTCGAAATGATCACGTGAGCGTTGTGCCCAGCGCAAAGACATCTCCATCGATTTTTTTGCTTCATCATGAGTGGCTGGGTACGGCGTACACTCATCAAAAATCATCACGATGTCAGAGCCTAAATCTTTTTGGATTTCCATCGATTTCTCGGCATCCATAAAGATTTTGTCACCATTGACTGGATTACGGAAATGCACACCTTCTTCAGTGATCTTACGAATATCACCGAGACTAAAAACTTGGAAACCGCCTGAGTCCGTCAAAATAGGACCTTGCCAATTCATAAAATCATGCAAGTCGCCGTGCATTTTCATCACTTCTTGACCAGGACGCAACCAAAGGTGGAAGGTATTTCCCAAAAGAATTTCAGCACCTGTGCCTTTGACTTCTTCTGGTGTCATGCCTTTCACCGTACCGTAAGTACCAACAGGCATAAACGCTGGCGTTTGCACTGTGCCGCGTTCAAACTTTAACTGGCCGCGACGTGCATTGCCGTCTTTTTTATTTAATGTAAATTGTAACTTCACGAAGCCTCCGTGTCAGAGAAACAGTCTGACAGTCTATTTAGTGGGTAGTGAGCCCATGAAGAGCGGTCGCCAATTCCATGCGAAAAAAGGAGTGTCCTTTTTCTAGCCTACTGCTAGCACTCGATATCTCTACGCGATAACGCTGACTAAGCAGCTGTTGTCTGCTTATTAATAAACATCGCATCACCATAACTAAAGAAGCGATATTGTTGCTCCACGGCATGATGATAAGCCGCCATGGTGTGATCATAGCCAGCAAATGCACTAACCAACATAATCAAAGTTGATTCTGGCAAATGAAAATTGGTAATTAAACAATCAACCAATTGGTATTCATAACCGGGGTAAATAAAGATTTCGGTATCGTCAAAAAAGGGTTGTAAATCGGCCCCTTGTTGCTTCGCATGTTGCGCCGCACTTTCTAAGGAACGCACGGATGTCGTCCCCACCGCGATAATGCGCCCACCGCGTGCTTTCGTCGCGTGAATAGCGTCCACCACCTCTTGTGAGACTTCAACATATTCAGCATGCATGTGATGGTCGTTAATGTTCTCAACGCGTACCGGTTGGAAAGTGCCCGCACCCACGTGTAGCGTCACGTAAGCAAATTCGACACCTTTGGCTTTGATTTGTTCAAGTAAGGCATCATCAAAATGCAATCCGGCAGTCGGGGCGGCGACAGCACCTGGTTTTTGGTTGTATACCGTTTGATAGCGCTCTTTATCTGCATCTTCATCAGGACGGTCGATATAAGGCGGAAGCGGCATGTGACCAACTTCATTGAGAATATCTAATACTGCTTTATCACTGGTAAATCGCAGTTCAAATAGCGCATCGTGACGAGCCACCATTTGCGCTTCATATTCATCATTTTCGCCAAGCAGAATCATCGAGCCTGGTTTAGGTGACTTTGAACATCGAACGTGCGCCAAAATCGAATGCTCATCAAGCATACGCTCGACCAGCACTTCCAATTTTCCGCCTGAAGCTTTACGACCAAACAAACGCGCTGGGATCACTCGCGTGTTGTTAAATACCATTAAGTCACCCGGCTGAACTTGATTCAATACGTCTTTGAAGGTGCCATCCGTGAGCGACCCGGTGTTGCCATCAAGCTGTAATAATCGACTCGCAGTTCTTTCTGGTTGCGGGTAGCGGGCTATGAGCTCATCAGGGAGATCAAAATGAAAATCGGATACTTGCATGGTATTCATCTTGTTTGGTTACAACGGATTGGCTTTTCTTCACATGAAGGGCCGTGGTTTCGCGATGCTTTTCGCAGCCGACTAGTATAGGCACGCCGCATACAATAGCAAGAATCGGCCACAGATTTATTGTAAGCGAAAGGAAAATTGACCCACCTCAATCAAGGCGGGTTTATCCATATCATTGCCCGTAAAAACGAACTAAGTCCCAACTTTGCTCGGTGTGCGAAGCTATATTAAGAATAAATAAAAACATAAAGAAGCACAGGAGTCTGCCATGATCAAAATTGAAGACATGATGACCCGTCATCCACACACGCTCTTGCGGTCAAACACCCTTGAAGATGCCAAAGCAAGTATGAATAAGCTCGATATTCGCCACATTCCGATTATTGATGCCGATAAAAAACTGCTCGGCATCGTCACCCATCGTGACGTTCTTGCCGCTCAAGAATCTAGCCTGCATAAGGTGCCAAATAATCAAGAGTACACACTAAGTACGCCCCTTGGTGATGTAATGCGTTCAAAAATCATGACCGTCACGCCACGTGCGGGGTTAAAAGAGAGTGCGCTGTATATGCAAAAGCACAAAATTGGCTGCTTACCCGTCGTCGAGCATGGTGAGTTAGTCGGTATCATTACTGACAGTGACTTTGTCGCTATTGCGATTAATTTGTTGGAATTACAGGAAGAAGTGGAACCTGAAGAAAATATTTCCGATTTCTAACCCCAAGGCTGCCACCACTGTAGCAGCCTTCCTCTTTATCTGGCAGAAATACCGTCAGCGGCTGTCAGGTATGCCTGATCTTGCCATCAGAAATCACGCTAATCCGACCAGTTTTATCTCACAACAAAAACCATTAAATTTCAATAACTTAAAATACTTTAGACTTAAGATCATTTTGGTGAACCCGCGCTAGCAGGATAATATTCGGTCATAAATTTCATCACCGAGATATTTTGTCACGATGCTAAATAAAATTTCGAAAGTTTCGTATAAGCTCTATCTAATTTTGGGGGTCACTACGTTAGTCACCTTACTGATCGTAGCGATTTCATGGATGGGTATTCGCTCAATCCAAAGTGGTTTTGATCAATTTCGTCAGATTAACCGCAATGCATTAACGGCAACCGATGTTCAAGAAAGCTTACTGATGACTCGAACTCTTGCTCTGACCTTTCGCGCCACGCACTCTGAGCAAGATTATCAAGCAGCTCAGCACCAGTTAGCACAAACACACGAGCAACTTGCACAATTGATCCTCGAGACCAGCGAGCAAAACCTCAAACGTGTCTTTACCCAAGTGGAGCAAGATACCAACGCCTACAGTGATAATCTGACGCAAGTTGAAAACCTCATGACGCAACGTGATCAACTGGTGAATCAGCAGCTCAGATTAACCGAGGCCATGAAACAAACGTTGATCGATTTAAAAAACAGCGCAGAGGCATCAGATAGCGTTCAGATCAGTAAGGTCATTGCGACAGAAATGCACTTTAACCAAGCTATCCAGCAACTCACCAATTACCTGCTGGATAATAGTGAGGTCAACTTCACGACGTTTAATGCGCAAATCGCTACGCTCAACGCCACGCCTTTACCCTCTGACCGCCGCAACAGTGTGCAAACTCGTCTTAAACAACAATTTGAACATGACTTAGAAACGCTGGAATCAATCACGGAACAGATTCATAACACCATCATCCAACGCAACAAGATTTGGAATATCGAGCTAGCAAAACTTGGCCGCTCAATTAGTGACCAGTTGCAACAAATTAAATCCGATGCCTTTCATACTCAAGCAACCCTAGCCAACCATGTCGAGTCCGTGGCCGATAAAGCGCTTACGACGGTGATCTTGGCTTGGCTTATCTCCATGCCGATGATTTTGGTTTTGTGCCACTTGATCACCAAAAGCCTGACCAAGCCGATTTCTCAGGCAAAAGCCAAGATCGAAAATATGGCACGTGGCCACTTTGTGCAAACCGCACTTCGCGTAGAGGGCAATGATGAAGTTGCCGCGATGCAGGTATCACTGGAACAAATGGAGAAAAAGTTTTTTGAGACCATTCAAGAGATCACTCAATGCAGTGATCTGCTAGCGTCTGCTTCTGAAGAGCTTTCCTCAATTAATGGTGAGGTATTGCGTGGCGCGCTCAATCAGCAACAAGAGACGGATCAAGTTGCGACAGCAATGAACGAGATGTCTGCGGCCATTAGTGAGGTCGCACAAGGTGCAAACAACGCATCACGTGAAGCCGAGGCCGCGACTTCTCAAGCCGACAACGGAAATCATGTCATGCACAATGCAATGACGAAAGTCAGCTCATTGGCATCACAAATGGGCGATCTGAGCGCCGAAATCTCGACCCTAAAATCCGGAACAGAGGAAGTGGGCAATGTTATGAGTGTGATTCAAAAGATTGCAGAACAAACCAACTTATTAGCACTTAACGCCGCAATTGAAGCCGCGCGAGCTGGTGAGCAAGGACGTGGCTTTGCGGTTGTTGCTGATGAAGTGCGTCAGTTAGCACAGCAAACACAAAAGGCCGTTGAGCAGATCGAAGGTCAAATCGCAACGCTTCAACACAATACCGCGCAAGTGGTGGAATCCATTGATGCCAGCCAACTGATTTTGCAGCAAACCGTCGAACAAGCCGAATCCGCCAAATCCTCCTTTGAGGTCATTACTCACAGTGTAACGGAAACCAACAACCTCAACACCCAAATTGCAGCTGCCACCGAAGAACAAAGCGCAACGGCAGAAATGATCAGCGAAAGCATTACCAGTGTGCGAGATAACGTCGACCAAACCGTGAACATGATCAATGACAGCAATCAGGCGTCAGAAGAGCTCGCCAAAATGGCTACATCACTGTCTGATATGACGAGTTTCTTTAACTTAGACGTTGCCAAAAACACCAATTAAAAATAAATCAGAGAAGACGCCTGAATAATTAAGGCCTCTTCTCTATATCACTCATCGTGGATTACAACGTTCAAAATTTTAATAACGAGAATTTTATGACTGCACTTACTGTGCTTATTTTAGATGACCAGCCAATCACTCTAAATATGGTCAGCCTAATACTTAAAAAAAACAACGTCACTGACATTTACTGTTGTCACCAAGCAACACAGGCTTTAGATATTATAAAGAACAATCATATTGACCTTGTTCTGAGCGATCTCATTATGCCGAATATGGACGGCATTGAATTTATAAACAACTTATCCCGTTTAGATTACCAAGGGCAAATTGCGATTATGAGCAGTGCGAAAAGTGATATTGTTTCGGTGGCCAATCATTTATGCAAACTACTCCATATAAAAACCGATTACGTGGTAAAAAAACCGATTAGCCAACAGCAAATAGAAGACATTATTTTCGATATGCGAGCTAAAAATCAGAAAAAAATAGACAGTGATACACTTCTTCCTTCACTCACGATTAAAGATCTTTTGTTTGGTCTAGAAAATAGACAAATCTCTACTTACTACCAACCTCAAGTGAGTTTTGATAATAGAGAAATCATTGGTGTCGAGGCACTTGCTCGCTGGAATCACCCTGAGCATGGTCTTATTTATCCGAATATTTTTATTCCTATGATTGAAGCTCATCATTTAGAAAAAGAGCTCTTTGATGTTGTACTTGACCAAATACTGCGTGACATTAGCCTTGGGTTAATCCCATACAATGTTTCCGTGAACTTAACTCAAATTGATTTAGAAGATCCAGACTTCACCGATAAATTAATAAAAATTTGTAAATTTTATAATGTAGAACATTCCAAGTTAACATTGGAATTGTCTGAACATGGTATTTACAGTGATTCTGTTGACTTAGTAACTAATATCTCTCGATTAAGGCTAAATAACTTTGGTATCTCTATCGATGATTTTGGCATCGGTAAAACCTCATATTTTCAATTATCTAAAATCCCGGTTACTGAAATAAAAATAGATCGTAGTTTTATTAGTGACTGCTTTAACGATGAGACGAGTAAATCAATCGTTAAGTCGATTTGCATGTTATCCAAAGAGCTTAATGTAAAGCTTGTGGCTGAAGGTGTAGAAGATGAAGTCACTTGGAACCTACTCAAAGACTATGGCGTTGATATCTGCCAAGGCTACTTTACTGGAAAGCCAATGCCGCTTGAGAAAATACAAGAAATTTCATATTAAGGATATACGATGAAAACGATCATCACATCCATTGTAAAAGGAATATTAATCGCGATTATTTTATACTCATCGCTTTCATACCTATTTATAAAAAATATCTTAAAACAAGAAACATCAAAGTATAATGAGATCATAAGTACTATTGAAATCTATAAGCAAAAGATTGTGTCTCTGGCTTTACTCAGCGAGTCAGAGACATCAAAACCTGTCTTTGCAAAGAGAAATAACCCTAGCAATAGAAAGATCTATAAGAAATCACTTTATAATGAGGAGTTAACCGCTCAAGAAGACATCATTGTCGAACTGATGCAACTTGCTCAACATTATACGCCGAGGCTTTTTTCATCGAGTTATACCTTTATGTATTACCGTTCTTATGAAGGTAAAAGTTATTTATTAAACCAAGAAGTCAAAGACTTTCCTATTTCCGAGTCTTTATTTAACCACGAACGTTGTGATGCACATGAAACTTGCTCAATTTATGCGAAGAATGACCAATTAGAAGACCGTGTTATCGTTTCGCCTGTTTATAGAGACTTCTTAACAAACAAGCGAATCATATCAATATCCTCTCCTGTTTACGCTTTTAATTCAGAAAACATTTTAGGAGATTTTGTTGTCGACATTACCCTTCCCGAGTCATTTGCAGATAAACATCGGTTTTTTACGTATCGAGATAATCACTATAAATACAATATTATAGAAACGGAAAAGTGGAAGTTTGAAAATTATTTTTATTCGATTGAACGGTTTATTGATAATAAGACTAAGTTTATCTATAAAATATCATTAAGCAGCCTACTTATTAAAAACTCGTGGTTACTATTGGTCTTTATCATTCTCTTTTCTATCATACTTTGGAAATGGGATGAATCAAAGTTTCACAAAAGTAAGTTTTATGCTGCTGAAAAAACCTCTAGCCATGACGAACTCACCGATCTTTATAATCGTAAGATTTTTAGAGATCACGACTTCATCACTCGCGTAGCATCAGAAGGTGCAAGTATTATTGCCATCGATGGTAATCGTATCAAAAAAATCAACGATACCTATGGGCACGCGACTGGAGACAAAGCGATCAAGCTCATTGCTGAAAAAATGAAGCTGACATTTCGCAAAACCGATTACCTGATTCGTTGTGGAGGTGACGAATTTATCGCGGTATTGCCTGGCTGTGATTTACAGAAAGCCAGTAATTTAACGGAAGAGCTAAGATATCAAATCGCCACTCAACCAATTACCAAAAAAGACGATATTAGAGTGACAATTAGCGCGGGGATTGTCATGAAAAGTGGCTATGAAAATATTCAAGAAGCGATAGTCCGCGCAGATGAAGTGTTATATCAAGATAAACTCAACCATAGGCACAGTGATCGGCCGGAATAAACCAAGCCCCCGTACTCGGGGGCTAAGTAAATGTTGATTTAAAACTGGTCCTCTTCTGTTGACCCTGTTAATGCCGTCACTGATGATTGCCCTCCCTGAATGGTGTTGGTCATCTTATCAAAATAACCGGTTCCCACTTCTTGCTGATGCGCCACAAAGGTATACCCTTGCTCCGCCGCCTCAAACTCAGGACGCTGCACTTTCTCTACATAATGGCGCATTCCTTCCCCTTGAGCATAAGCATGTGCAAGATCAAACATGTTGAACCACATATTGTGAATACCGGCCAAGGTAATGAATTGATATTTATACCCCATGTCAGACAATTCCTGCTGGAATTTAGCAATGGTGTCGGCATCAAGGTTTTTCTCCCAATTAAAAGATGGGGAACAGTTATAAGCCAACAACTGATCTGGATACTGTGCATGAATCGCCTCTGCGAATTTACGCGCTTCTTCCAAACAAGGTTTCGCTGTTTCACACCATACGAGGTCAGCATAAGGTGCATACGCCAAGCCACGAGCAATCGCTTGGTCAATACCAGCACGCACACGATAGAATCCTTCGCTAGTGCGCTCTCCGACAATAAAATCTTTGTCATACGGATCGCAATCCGATGTTAATAGGTCCGCTGCATTCGCATCAGTGCGCGCAATCACTAATGTGGTCGTGCCCGCGACATCTGCCGCTAAGCGCGCCGCCACCAACTTTTGTACCGCCTCTTGGGTAGGAACCAATACTTTTCCTCCCATATGGCCACACTTTTTCACCGATGCGAGTTGGTCTTCAAAGTGAACCCCAGACGCACCGGCCTCAATCATCGATTTCATTAACTCATAGGCATTCAGTACACCCCCAAATCCCGCTTCAGCGTCGGCAACAATCGGTAAAAAATAATCAACACCGTTTTCATCTTGTGGCGTTACGCCTGAAGACCATTGAATTTGGTCAGCGCGGCGAAAGGCATTATTAATACGCTTTACCACTGAAGGGACAGAATCAACAGGGTACAATGATTGATCTGGATACATGGTTGATGCGGTATTGTTATCCGCTGCCACTTGCCAACCTGATAAATAAATCGCTTCGATGCCAGCCTTAGCTTGCTGGACGGCCTGCCCGCCAGTGAGTGCACCGAGGCAGTTTACATACCCTTTTGTTGCTTGGCCGTTAACCAAGGACCAAAGCTTATCTGCCCCTCGCTGAGCAAGGGTGTTGGCAGGAATGACCGAACCACGTAGTGCAACAACTTCTTCTGCACTGTATGGTCGTTTAACCTGTTTCCAGCGTGGATTAGTGGCCCAGTCTTTCTCTAAAGCTTCAATTTGTTGGCGGCGAGTTAATGTCATGGTCTTTCCCTCTTATAGATTCGCGCAAGCGCGGTCGATTCTTATGAGGCTGTACTTCCCTATCAGCCTTAAATAGTTCACGTTATTGGTTGTTGGGTGGGACGGGTTAGTTACTCCAAATAGTCGTAACCAGGTAGTGTTAAAAAGTCGCATAAGTCGTCACTGGTCGTCAGTTGGCTCATCAGTGCAGCCGCTTGGTCAAATCGGCCTTGATCAAAACGTTCCCCTCCAAGCTCCTGCTTCACGACTTCAATTTCCTGCTGTAGATAGCGTTCAAACAGTGATTTAGTCACCACTTCACCGTTATCCAGCGTCTTTTGGTGTTGAATCCATTGCCAAATAGAGGCTCTTGAGATCTCTGCAGTCGCAGCATCTTCCATCAATCCATAGATAGGCACACAGCCATTACCCGAAATCCACGCCTCAATATATTGCAAAGCAACACGGATGTTGTGCCTCATACCAGCTTCGGTCCTTTCACCGTCGCACGCTTCCAGCAGCTGGCTCGACTCAATGGGTGAATCCTCTTCTCGCATCACATCCAACTGATTTTTTCGGTCACCAAGGACTTCATCAAACACTGCCTTAGCGGTATCGGCTAAGGCAGGATGAGCAACCCAGGTGCCATCATGTCCATTGGTGGCTTCAAGTAATTTGTCATGATGTATTTTGTCGAGCACTTGCTGGTTTTGTTGTGGGTCTTTGGCAGGAATAAACGCAGCCATGCCTCCCATGGCAAAAGCACCACGGCGATGACACGTTTTGATTAACAATCGGGAATAAGCGCTGAGAAAAGGTTTCTCCATGGTCACCACTTGTCGATCGGGCAACACACGATCAGGATGATTTTTTAACGTTTTGATATAGCTAAAAATATAATCCCAACGTCCACAATTTAAGCCAACAATATGCTCTTTGAGAGCAAACAGAATTTCATCCATTTCAAATACTGCAGGGAGCGTTTCTATCAATACTGTGGCTTTAATTGTGCCAACATCTAAACCAAAATATTCCTCGGTTAAGTGGAAAACGTCACTCCACCATTGTGCTTCTCGATGGGACTGGAGTTTTGGCAGATAAAAATAAGGCCCAGAGCCTTTTTTAAGCAGCGCATCATAGTTGTTAATAAAATACAGCGCAAAATCAAACAGTGAGCCAGGAATCTCATAGCCCTCAAAGGTGACATGCTTTTCTTTTAGATGCAGGCCCCTGACTCGGCAAATGAGCACCGCAGGATCAGAACGGAGTTGATAGCGCTTCCCGGATTGAGGATTGGTGTATTCGATAGTGCCATTGATCGCATCACGTAAATTAATCTGCCCATCTAACACTTGGGTCCAGCCTGGCGACATCGAATCTTCAAAGTCCGCCATAAAGACTTTAACGTTCGCATTCAGTGCATTAATCACCATTTTTCGGTCGGTTGGACCCGTAATTTCGACGCGTCGGTCTTGCAGGTCGTGAGGAATACTTTGGATTTTCCAACTTCCTTCGCGTATTTCACGCGTATGTTCAAGAAAATGAGGCAGTTGTCCACGGTCTATTCTCTGCTGAAAAACGTCACGTTCGGCCATCAATGCTTCAAGGCTAGGGATAAACCGCTCACACAAATGCGCCAAGAAAGTTTGCGCCTCAGTAGAAAAAATCCCTTGTTGCTGTGAAGAGATCGGCGCATTGATTTTCAGTTTATTCAGCGCGTTCATTGGTGGTGTTTCATACAATGGGGTGACGGTTTCTTTTAAAGGGGCAAGCATAGTCTCATCCTTGATCACGTTATTTTGATTAGGCTCATCACCGACAATTACATTTGTAACTATAAAACTACTTATCTCGCTAAAAACATAATGCCGACCAGACCAAAACATATAAATTATTGGTTGTTCTTCACTCTTCTCGACAACGACCAAAATGTTCAAAAAGTGTTTAATTAACTTATAACAACAAGCCAAATCATGAAATGGGCAAGACTTAAAAACAGAAAATTCAAAGTTTTATTCGGTCAGTGGTGAATGGATAACGCTCACCCCAAAGATGTAATGATTTACGTAATAAAATTACAGTAAAATTGGATAAGTAAAATAGAGTGATTGAACTGTGATTCACAGAGGAATGAACATTCCGTCGATATATGACGGGGCTTAAAACCCAAAAAGCCTACGCAAAATACGCAGGCTTTGGTTCCCTATTGTAAAATTGACAGTGTGAAGTTTCATAATTTAATGAAACCTTCACTCGAATTTTTTGTGTAAAATTTTACAAGTCAAAAAACACCAACAGAATAAAAAACCATAAATACAATAAAATAAAACAGTAACCAGCATAAAAAGCTAGCGCCATTACTTATAAAATTCACAATAGCTCGGCAACAAGCTCTGAAAGCCGTTCAAACGTACTGATTTTTGATGAACTTGGGCGCCAAACGAGACCAATATTTCGATAAGCCTTATGCCCTGGCGGATCCACCACTACCAAGTTTTGATTGTCGAGCAAACCATGATCGATCGCCATTTGCGGAATAAACGTGGTTCCCAAACCATTGGCCACCATTTGCACCAGAGTGTGTAGGCTGGTTGCGGTAAATGGATTGATCTTTTCTTTCCCCGTGAGTTCGCATGCAGAAACTGCGTGATCGGTTAAACAATGCTCTCTTTCCAACAAAAAAACAGATTCATCAGGTAAGTCATCATATTTAATGGGTACACGGATATGATTGGCTTGATCACGGCTGATGATCATCCTAAATGGATCTCTCCCAACAATTTGACTCTGCATTCCCTCGATATCGACAGGCAAAGCCAAGATCAAGACATCTAGCTCACCATGCTTAAGCGCGTCGAGAAGATTGGTGGTCGTATCTTCTCGTAACAGGAGGTGAAGTTTAGGAAAACGCATATTCACTTCTTGAACCATATCCCCCAACAAAAAGGGAGCAATGGTCGGAATACAGCCGACTTTCAATTGACCGCTCATATGACTTTCTTGGCAAACTCGACCAAGCTCAACGATGTCTTGCCCTTTGGCAAGTAGCTCTCGCCCTTGCTGGACCACAAGTTCGCCAGCATGAGTGAAAACCAACGGGCTTTTTTTGTCTAATTTTTCATACAAGGGGCAACCAATCAGCGCTTCGAGATTTTGAATCCCCTTACTTAGGGTTGATTGACTGACGTAACAACGACTGGCTGCTTCACTAAAATGTCGCGTTTCATACAGGGTCACAAGATAATGTAACTGCTTCAAACTTGGCCATTTATTCATAATATTTGTTCTTTCTGAGCATTAAATTGATGCGTCTTTATACTTAGTTCTTTTATCGCTTTTTTCGATTAGCTTAATCTATTTATTTCGCTTTTTTCTATACTACAGTCTGTACTATAGTTTGTCCCGTACAACACGAACTGAGCTCTCCATATAGGATTTTGAGCTCGGGAATTTATTATTGATTTAGGAGCAATAAAAAATGGTACTAGTAGGTCGTCAAGCCCCTGATTTTACCTCTGGAGCTGTTCTTGGTAACGGTGAAATCGTAGATAACTTCAATCTGAAAGAGTTTACTAAAGGTAAGAAAGCAGTTGTATTCTTCTACCCACTAGACTTCACATTCGTTTGCCCATCAGAAATCATTGCATTCGATCAACGTCTAGAAGATTTCCAAGCGAAAGGCGCGGAAGTTATCGGCGTATCAATTGACTCTGTTTTCTCTCACAACGCATGGCGTAACACTGCTGTTGAAAACGGCGGTATCGGTCAAGTGAAATACCCACTGGTTGCAGATACTACTCACGATATCGTAAAAGCGTACGACGTGGTTGATCCAAACGGCCCTGGCATTGCACTACGTGGTTCTTTCCTAATCGACGAAGACGGTGTTGTTCGTCACCAAGTGATCAACGATGGTCCTCTTGGTCGTAACATCGACGAGATGCTACGCATGGTTGACGCTCTAAACTTCCACCAAAAACACGGTGAAGTTTGTCCAGCGCAATGGGAAGAAGGTAAAGCAGGTATGCAAGCATCTCCAGACGGTGTTGCAGCATTCCTATCTGAACACTCTTCAGACCTAGCGAAAAAATAATCGACTTTCAGCCTCGCTCAACAGGCAATGGTTGGTTAATGAATTAAAGTAATAGCGTAATAAACGCAGCGCCAATCAGTGAAAGTGAAGTCACAAAGCCCAAGACTTAGGTCTTGGGCTTTTTTATCACCAGTGACTCAAACCTTTTCTTAATAGAAAAATATATCTTTAAAAAGACAAACGGTATCGTCTTACGGACTTTATCCTGATTTGCTCTTTTCTCGCTAAGACTGTGTCATTATGATGACTCTCAACCAACACATTAACTGCACTTTGCGGTCATTGAACATTTTAGATGGAGATAGACTATGGCTTACTTTTCTTTAGCCTTTGGTAGCGCAACAAAAAACCGCGACGGAAAAATCATTGAAGCATTTTTTCCAAACCCGCTTCTTAACCCAAGTGATGAATTGGTAAAAGCTGTCGCAGCTATTTCAGGTTACGAACAAGGTAACCAAGCAATTGAAATCTCCGCCGCTCAAAGTGCTGAACTCGCCACGGCATTTGAAGCAAATGGCGATACCCAAAATGCATCATTTGCGAACAAAGCGGCACAATCAGCTCAGCCTTTAGTCGTTGTTATTCTTGCAACGGATGAACAGCCACAAAGTGTTGCGGAAGGTTTCTTAAAACTGCAGTTGATTTCTAACCGCTTAGCTAAACCACACACCATCGTACTTGATGGTATCTTTGGCTTACTGCACAACATCGCTTGGACAAATGAAGGCCCTATCGATTTGCCTGAACTTGCGGAGCGTCAAATTGAAGCACGTCTAGCTGGCCGTGCGCTAAGCGTAGATTGCGTCGATAAATTCCCTAAAATGGTCGACTACGTAGTACCAACGGGTGTACGTATCGCTGATACGTCACGTGTACGTCTTGGTGCTCACGTCGGTGAAGGCACGACCGTTATGCATGAAGGGTTCATCAACTTCAATGCTGGCACAACTGGCGTTAGCATGGTTGAAGGCCGTATCTCAGCAGGTGTACTGGTTGGTAACGGTTCAGATATCGGTGGCGGCGCATCAATCATGGGTACGCTTTCTGGCGGTGGTAAAGTCGTGATCTCAATTGGTGAAAACTCACTACTTGGCGCAAACGCTGGTTTAGGTTTCCCTCTTGGTGATCGTTGTACTGTTGAATCAGGTTTGTACGTAACGGCAGGCACGAAAGTACGAATGTTAGATTCTGATGGCAACGAAGTAGAAATCGTTAAAGCTCGCGACCTCGCCGGTGTGTCTGACCTTCTATTCCGTCGCAACTCAGTCACTGGACAGATTGAATGCCTTGCCAACAAGACAGCAGTGGAACTCAATAGCGAATTGCACAGCAATAACTAATACTTTATATCCCGCACAAAGCCTCGCCAATGCGAGGCTTTTTTTTATAACCAAATCCCCCACATGCTCTTTCTTTTTATTACAAAAACGATTACTTTGAGTAAAAAGTAAGGAGCACGGAATGACGACTTATATCTTTGGCTATGGAAGCCTCATGAACTCTGCATCACGCCAACTCACTGGGCAAACTTCTCCTGCTATTCCAGCCAATGTCAAAGGCCTTGTTCGCTATTGGAGCAAAATTGATGACTCCTACGTTTTATCTCCGCTTATTGTGACCCAAGGCGATGGGCAAGTTAATGGTGTGTTACTTGCGATTGAACAAGCGGCGTTAAGTGATTTTGATACAAGGGAGCGTGGCTACCATCGATTGCGGGTTTCTCCTAACGATATCGAATGTGAATTTGCTTTAAATGAAAGCGATGATATTTGGGTCTATGTGAAAGAGACACCTGAGCCGCCATGCAATCTCGTCCCTATCATGCAAACTTACGTTGATACTGTCTTAGCAGGATGCCTCGAGATCTCTGACGCGTTTGCCAAACAGTTTGTAGAGCAAACCATTGGCTGGCACTTTCCACGAGAAAATGATCGCCACTCCCCAAAATATGGCAATTTTGCTGGTGTTAATGAAATTCACCAAAGCCAAGTGGATGCGTTGTTGCAACAACTCAAATAGTGACAGCATTCAAAAGTTAATAACACGCCAAGCAGCGTTGTCTTCATCCAACTAAACTTTAGTAACAGAGTATGTACGGATGAAGACATTGACGGAATATTGGACGCTTCAAATATTCGACTAATCCCTTCCAATAAAGCCTTCCTAATACGTTAAGCGATATAATCGTCGCAATATTTCAGCTGTAACAAATCTATGAAATAGTCCAAGTAACAATTAGTAAAACACTCCGTTTGCAGTTATCGCAAACTCTGTCTAACTTAGGTTCAAACTTCTTATCGAACGATGTATATGCTCTCAATATTTAAAATATTTTTTGCACTTGGATGGGTTAGCTTTGGTGGGCCTGCGGCGCATATCGGCTACTTTCGACGAACATTTGTCGAGCAGAAGCAATGGCTCTCTGATGATGAGTACGCACAGCTGGTCGCGTTAAGTCAATTTCTTCCTGGGCCAGGATCAAGCCAAGTTGGTTTTGCCATTGGCTATCACAAAGCTGGGCTTTCTGGCGCCATAAGCGCATTTTTAGGCTTTACACTACCCTCTGTTCTACTGATGCTACTGCTTGCGATTATCAGTCATCAGTTTATCGATACCCCCTTGTTTGACTGTATTATTCACGGGCTAAAACTGCTTGCTGTGGTAGTGGTTGCTGATGCGATATGGGGTATGTATCGAAGCTTTTGTACCACCACAACCAAAGTGACATTGTGTATTACTACAGCGGTGGCCATTCTTATTTTTCCTTCAATGCTGACCCAAATGGTATTACTCGCCGCGACGGCTTTGATCGGATTCCTGACCCGAGACAAGCATCACGCAAAACCTCATCAGCGCTTTACTCCAAACTATTGGCCTCTGATTCTATTTATTGGACTGCTTATTGTTCCACCCCTTTTCACCTCCACCTCATCGACTATTCCTATCTTCAATGCTTTTTTTCAAGCGGGTAGTTTAGTGTTTGGAGGGGGGCATGTGGTCGTTCCGCTACTACAAAACATTGTGGGTGACCAACTACAATCGGATATGTTTATTACCGGGTACGCTGCAGCCCAAGCAGTCCCAGGGCCAATGTTTAGCTTAGCAACCTTTTTAGGCTATCAGCTTTCTAATGAAGCCCCGTTACTCGGTGCTGTCGTGGCAACGGTTGCCGTATTTTTACCTGGATTTCTTCTGCTGCTTGTAGTGCTAAAAAAATGGTCGACGCTTTCTGAATATCCAGCTGTAGCCGGAGCTCTCAGCGGTGTAAACGCAGCCGTCGTTGGACTGCTTATCGCTGCGCTCTATCAGCCAATATTCTCCAGCTCAGTCCTCTCTCCTATTGATATGGCTTTAATACTCATTGGATGGTTTTTACTGAAAGTATTGAAGCTGCCCATTTTGGCATTAGTCGCCTTTTTTGTTATTAGCGGTGTCGTTCAATACTTAGTTATTTAACAAAAAGAGAGCGATAAGCTCTCTTTTTCCCTTTAATTTTCACCCTTTTCTTCTTTGACCAAAGCTAAGGCTCGTTCAAGGTTTTCATTCGCCACTTTATAATAATTTGGCTTCATATTGATGGCCTGCTGTAAATAAGGTATTGCTTTATCTGGCTTGCCTTGGATCATAAGAATATATCCAACGTTATTTAATGCCTCCGGCGTTTCCATTTTTTGCTGGAAAACGCTTAATCCCCTACGCACCTCTCCTTTGGCAAGATATATCAGAGCAAGGTTATTTAATGCCTTGTCATTATCAGGCTGCTTTTCTAGTGAAGCCAGAGTAAAACGCTGCGCAGTGGTGTAATCACCCGACATATAATAAGAGTATCCTAAATTCATTAACGTCTTAGCAGAGCTGCCATCCACCATAAGCGCTTTACTGTACCAAGCCTGAGCATGGTCGTGATGCTCTCTTACATCCGCTAACACTCCTAGAGCCATCAGAGCTTCTTCTGGGGATTGATTATCGACTAATAAAGCTTGTATCAACTTGTTGTCTACTTTTTTGTCTTTATTTACTCTCAACTGGCTACTTAGTCGGGCCTGATCAGCATTAACCGCTCTGAGTAAGTAACTTTCTCCAAGTTCGATACTTCCCGACTTGCTATATTCAACACCTAACTTAGTCAAAGAAGGAATATGGTTTGGGTTACTTTTTACTGCCATTAAATACGCTTTTTCAGCCAATAAATTATTGTTTCTAGACTGATGAATTCGACCTATATTGTATAAAGTCTTATCCTGAAAACGGGCCTCTTCAAACGAGAGCGAGCGAATATATTCATAAAGAGCCAAATCAAGGTTGTTATTCGTTAAGGCGATATCACCACGAGTAATCGCCTCTTTTTCACTCAAAGGCGGAACATCAGTAGATAACGTATCTATGGGCCTGCCATCATAAAGTGTTGTATCAAATTTATCCCTTTTAGGATTGCTATTTGAGCACCCCAAAACTAGGAAAAAACTAGTCAGCATTGTAGTGAAAATTTTCAACTTCATAAGTCTACCCTATTTTCCAAAAGCATCAGCTAGCATCAGTAGAGAGGGGCCTATTGCAACGATAAAAAAACAAGGCCAAATAAATATCAACATCGGAAATATCATTTTTGTTGGTATTTTTGCTGCCAGCTCTTCTATTTCTTGGTTTCGTTTATCTCTATAATCTTCAGTGTATTCACGTAAGCTCTGAGATAAACTCCCACCAATTCTGGAGGCATGAGAAAGCATCGTCACTAAACCAGAGATTTCTACAACGCCTGTTCTTTCTATCAAGTCGTTAAATGCATCAGAAATATCAACACCCGCTTTTATCTTGGCGCAAACAGTATCCAGCTCATCAGCAAAGTCGGGATGAGAGAGGGCTAATTCATCAGCAACTCGTCTTAATGCTGCATTAAATCCAAGACCTGACTCGGTACAAACCACCAACAAGTCGAGTGCATCCGGAACCCCACCTCTTAATCGAAATTTCCTTTTTTTTACCATGTTATGCAAAATAATATTGGGAACAAAGGTACCAGCAGCAACTGAGGTACACATGATAAACCAAAGCATGTTGTCCAGATTTGGATAAATAAAATAAATGCCTGCAGCAACTCCGAACCCAAGCGCCAATGAACTGCCCTTTAAAGCATAGAAAGTCGTCAATGCACTTGCATCATGAAACCCAGCATGCATGAGTTGGTGACGAACACTTTCTCTTTCTTTTAAACTCTTTGGTGTCATTACTGGCGCCAAAGACTCTAATGTATTTTCAAATCTATGTGTTTTTTTTCCTGAAGATAAACCTTGTGTGCTTTTTATTTGCTCTAGTTTTACCTTTAATGGCGATCTCTTTCCTACGACAAGTAAAACAATTGTAATTACGATTAATACCGTAGAAATAAGCAACATGATTAAAAAAATCATTTGAGAACTGACTTGAAATCCAGAAATAAAACTCAACATACTCTCCATGTTACACCTCGAAATTAATAATATTTCGAATCCATAACGATCCTAGGAATAAGCATATTAAACCAAACCCAACCATATTCATTCCATTCGTAGTTGAATACAAAGGTTCAACATAGTTTGAATTAGTAAACCAAAGCATTACAAATAATCCAAATGGAGAAAGCACCAGAATCCAAGCAGATAAACGACTTTCCGCAGAAATAGTTTTGATTTTCCGTTGTAGTTTAAATCTAGCTCTTAATAAATGAGATACTTTTTCCAAGTTTTCAGACAAATTCCCCCCTGTTTCTTTTTGTAATAATATTGCGCTAGCAAATGCCAGCATAGACACCGTCGGCGTTCTTTCTGCCATCTGCATAATGGCTAAGCGCATATCGTAACCGTAATTTAATAAATTAAAGGTATTTTTGAACTCAACACCAATCGGATCCGCCATTTCACTACCAACTTCATTAAATGTTTGAGTTACAGGTTGTCCAGCTTGTAACATCCTACGCATAATATCTAGGGCGTCAGGTAATTGCTCTTCAAAGAGTGAAAGTCTTCTAGCAATTCTCTTTTGTAGATAAAAATGCAAACTAACCCAAGTAAAAATAAAACTAGCTATCGAGGTATAAAAAGGCTGATTTAAAAGAAATAGTAAAACGCTTGATGAAATAGAAATAATCATCGTTACCGATATAGTTTGGCTGATCGTCCAATCTAGCCCAGATAACTCAATATTTTTTTTAAGTACTGAAAACCATTTAAAGGCAACAAGTTTTCGGTCTAAAGGTGACAAGTTTTTCAAGTATTGCTCATTAAGAATAGAGCGTGCTTCCTCATCAAGACTATTCTGAGTTTCTTTCAAGCGTTCAGATAACTGCTTGTGTTTCGCTTTGCTACCAGCGGCAGGAAGAATCAATGCCTGAGAAATAAATACAACCGCAAAAAATAATAAAACAAAAAACAGAGTGGCATCTTGCGGCATAATAAATCTCCTTATAAATGAGTTTCATTAAAAATTTCAAAAGGTAAATACATACCTCTTTTATTTAATTGGTCATGGCAAGCAGGAACAATACCTGTTGCACTGTAATAACCGATGACATTCCCTTCTTCATCCATTCCTTGGCGTTTAAAGCGAAATATTTCAGACATCGTTATAATTTCACCTTCCATGCCATTAATCTCACATATGCTGACCATCCGTCTTTTACCATCTTCTTGCCGTTCCATTTGCACCACAAGATGAATGGCCGAAGCAATTTGTGCGCGTAGATTTTTCGCCGACATGTTCCAACCTGCCATCGCAAACATATTTTCAACACGGCTCAGGGCATCTCTCGGAGTATTGGCGTGAATAGTTGCCAATGAGCCATCATGTCCAGTATTCATTGCAGCCAACATATCGACAGCCTCACTACCACGAACCTCACCCAGAACAATGCGATCAGGTCGCATACGTAATGAATTTTTTACCAAATCACGCTGAGTGATTTCTCCTTTTCCTTCTAGATTAGGGGGACGAGTTTCTAATCTAACCACATGTGGCTGTTGAAGTTGCAGTTCTGCAGAGTCTTCAATCGTAATGATGCGGTCATCTGAAGGTATAAACCCTGAAAATATATTCAGTGTGGTTGTTTTTCCTGAACCTGTCCCCCCCGAAATTAATACATTCAGCTCACCCTTCACAGCCGCTTCAACGAACTGAGCCATCGCTTCAGATAAAGAGTTATAGCCAAGTAGATTTTCCATGGTCAGTTTATCGACAGCAAAGCGACGAATAGATACCGATGCGCCATCAAGCGCTAAAGGTGGAATGATCGCATTCACACGAGACCCGTCAGCCAAACGAGCATCGACCATGGGTGACGCTTCATCAATACGACGGCCAACTTGGCTAACAATACGATCAATAATATTTCTAAGATGGCGACCATCTAAAAAAGTGTATGGTGTTCGTTCTAATTTTCCTCGGCGTTCAACGTAAACGCTTTTAGGACCATTAACCAGAATATCGGACACGGTAGGATCGTGGAGTAACGGCTCAAGCGGACCAAGCCCAAACACTTCATCTTCTATTTGTTGGATAACACGTTTTCTTCCCTCAGCACTCAAGACATGACCTTGGTCTTCAGCCATCAGTTGAACGATAGCCTCGTGGAGATCCTGTTTCGCTTTTTCCTTCTCTAAGCTTGCCAAAAGACCAAGGTCAAGCGTTTCTAATAAACGCTGATGATAGTAGTGCTTAGTAGAAAGTTCCTGCTCAAGCTGCTTTCGAGCATCATCTATTGCTTTCTCTTTCGCTTCGAGTTCTCTGAGCCTAAGTTCTGTGGTTGAAGGAGGGTCTACTTTGGGTTCACCAACTAACGGCTGTATTTTCTCGTTTTCAACGACCATATTAACTCTGTCTGCAGCTTCTACTTTTTCCTGCAAATCTGAGTTAATGTTTTTTCTTTTGAATAACATTATTCGCCCTCTCTGAATTAGCTAAACAAGCGCTTTATCCAACTTAATTTCTGTTCAGTTTCAGGCACTAAAGTACGTGTAAACTGAATAACAGATTTAGCTAGAGAAGAGTTTTTCTTTGATTGAACATACGGTTTACCCAAATTGGCACTTTCGACTGCAGCCTTAAAATCATTGGGAATCATATGCACTTTAACGCCAGGTAACGTCTCTGAAATATCTTTTAATTTTATGCTTTGCCTTTTTTCATAGCGGTTAACAACTAATTCAATTTGCTCTCTACTAAGACCAAATTCGAATGTCAGTGTTTTTATGATTCGAGCACTGTTTTTAACCGCAACCAAGTTCTGTTGAGTAACTAAAAATACTTTGTTAGCAGGAACAATGACGGACGCAAATATGCGATCTAATCCGCGTGACAAATCCACAATAACATAAGGGTAAACCTCTCTAAGAACTGGCAATAATTTATTAAAATTCTTAGCTTTATCGTAATTATCGTGACCATTTTCAGGCTTAAATGTCAGCATATGAAGTCCGGACTTATGCTTGGTCACATAGCTAGCTAGAGACATCTCATCCATATCAGACACATTAGCTATTGCATCTGCGAGCCCATACGAAGAATTAATATTCAAATAATCATTTGCGACACCAAATTGAAGATCAAGATCGAGTAATAACACTTTCTCTGGGTATACTTTAGCCATTTCAATCGCCGTATTTACCGCTAGCATAGAGGCGCCTGCCCCACCTTTTGTATTAACAAAGGCGTACATATCTCCAATGCTGCGACTAGCGAGTTTATCTTCAACCGCATTTTTGAACATAGGCATCATTTCAGAGAGTACAACCCGATCCGAAATGAAATCCGCAGCACCAATTTTTAAAGCGATTTTTAATGCACCATTATCATTTTCATTCCCAAAAACAATGAGAGACGCTTCGTGGTTATCTTGCTGTTCCTGAGGAGCCTCATAGTGTTGAAGCTCCATCACTTTCTGGGCCCAATTCGGTCCAGTCTCAACAAAAATAAGATCCGGTGGGGAAAAATGGGCGAGGTTAGCAACGACTAAACTGTGTAAAGAGATTGTTTCAAAACTCAGGTTGTCACAGTTCGCCAACTCTTGACTGATATGAAGATGAAATCTATCTGAAGAATAGAATACCCAAACCGTTAAGTTCGTTTTTAAACGAAAATGATTATGACTGTTCGAGTTTAAGGTCACCGCTTCTCCCATTGTTACTCCTTAACAATCAGTATAAACATCTTCACTATCTGAGCTGTGATAACCCAAATTTTCTCTAGGCCTGATAGTTTCAAAACTCGGAATACTTATGGCCCCCTCTATACCAAAGAGACTAAGTAAGCCAGAAAGTTGGTATTTGAAACTTTCATTAACTTTGGCTCGTACATAATTAATCTTAGAATAGGTTTCCATTTCTGCACTTTTAGATGACACATCAATATCAACTTCCAAACCATTGCTATCTAAATACTCAATATCAATATCACTCGCACTAAATCCTCCAAGCAAAGGCTTAGGGACAGCAAGAAGAGGAATATCGGCTTGGTCTTGAACTCGACAAACGACGGCTAGCCGAGCGCTAACTCGAGTCGCATTATTGATAAGCTGAAGCGAATACATATAACGACCCGCTTCCATCACCCAAAACATGATCAAAAACAGAGCAGTGACAACAAATGTAAATTCGATAATGCTGAGACCATGGTGGCTTTTATTCCTTTTTTTCATGGTAGAGTCCTCATAACGATAGAGGTATTAAGTGGAAACTCTAAATCTAGGGAAGTAGGAATAAAATCGATGATTGGAATGTAGTTATAGTTAATCGATATAGTGACGTATCCATTGCTATGATCCACAGTAACATCGTTCGTTGTGAGATTTTTTACCGAACTCTCATCATCGGAATTTGGGGTAACCTTTCCATACACAACCATATTTTTAATGTTTGTTTCATTGGCAATTTGATCATAACTTGCCGTCCCCTGAATTGCGGACGTTGCATACCTAACCCCATTCTGAGCCTGCTTGTTCAATACATTAAACGTGATAAACGCCTGCCCAAACTCAGCAACAGCAAGAAGAATAAAAAGCATTAGAGGTAAAACGGTTAAAAACTCTACAGCAGCAATACCACGCTGATTAGTTAATCGTTTCATGAATCCTCCGAATATGGATCTTCATACAAAACAATTCGATATGGTCCATCGTTGTTAGAATCACTACCCGGCATACCGCCAGTGACTTCACACTCAGAGATAAACTCGCCATAAACGGCATCTTTACCACTATTGTTGGTCGGTGCCTTCTGAAGCATAAAAAAGCACCCAATAGCCGTTACACGATAGGTTGTTTTGCCGTTTTCGCTATCATCGACTCCGCTTGAACAGTCAACAATGGGCACAGGTAAAATTCTACGGTCTGGTTGGCCATTTGCGGGACATAACGAGGTATCTTGAGATTCACCAAAACAGGTTTGTCGCTCACTCAGATAATCGGCGTAATACCACTCCCCTTCGTATACCACTTCACCATTATTATCTAAGCGAGCTTTTGTCGTAGGCTCTTTTATGTACTGGTCCGGAGGGGTCATATCATCATCACTATCTAAACGAGTATTTAACCCTTGCCCAACGGGTCCCGTGGATGCACCAGGTTTTGTATCTACCGTGCCTCCAATCTTTACTTGGCCGTAGAAATGTCCAGCTAATCCATCTCTGACGGAAGATGCTCCAGAATTGGTCTTATAATCAATATCAATAATGTTGCCTTCACCATCAGTACTACTCAGGTCAAGTAACTGAAAGTTACCAGGCCCCATAGATTCACCTTCAGGATCATCATGACCAGAAGATGAGGGAAGTTTTAATGCATAAATCGTAGAACTTGAATATCCATAAAAACTGTCATTAATTTCCTTTCCTTCACACACAGCCATAGGCACCACATTAGCAACGACCGCCCCTGGGCTTGGTCCGGCAACGGCGCTTGCAGTAATGCTTTTAGCTATATCAAAAATATCGGTAAAGAAACCATAGAGAGGGTAGTCATTGATCGAAACTCGAACAAATCGAGGTGAGCTAACAGCAGAGTCCGAAGAAAAAATTTTCGCATTGTCAGAAAATAGAACCTCAAGATTGGTAAAATCAAACTCCATTTCATCATTACCATCGAATAAGGCCATCTTGGTTAAAGTCTCTTCGGCTGCCGACTTGGCAGACTCTGATGTGCCCTCGTTATCAAGCACAATTGCAGCCGCAAGCGCCGCCGCATCCACACTATTTTGTAGGCGGCTTTTATTCATCAACGCATGGTTAACATCAATGGCGAGGGCTGCTATGCCAATTAAAGAAAACATAGCTAAGGTTACGATCGCGACAACCAATCCTGATTGATGATGCCGGTGTTGGGTATACATCGAAACACGCATACCACCTTCCTTAAGGGCTAATCACTAAACCCTTCAATAAATTGACTATCAGAGCTTGATAAATCCTCGCCCTGTTTCCCTGTATATACTTGGTAAGCTGACTCCATTCTTTCCCCACTTCCTGATGGGATATACCCCAAATTATCTTGGCTTGCGTTCGGGTTGAAAGTCTGCAGCTCTTTTACCGCGACAACATGTTGTCCTAAAGGTAATGGTTCACTGCTACATCCAACAATCAATGAGCTGACAAAGGTCAAAGACACAAGTTGAAATCGTTTTTTCATCATAATGCTTTCCTATAAACCATGACCGAATACCCCTTCAGCACCGCCTTTATTAGATCCTGCGCTTGTCTCTTCCACGCTGGAATAACGAGGTTTAACGTCTGAAGATGGTGCAATATACGAACCTTTGCCAAGCAAATAAAATTCAATATCGCTGGGTTTGATATAAGCATCGGTAGGTAATCTGACTGCGTTTCTATCGATAGGCTGAGCTAAGCGCGGGGTTACGAGGATAACGAGTTCCGTTTCGCCAGACACAAACTCCTGGCTATTGAAAAGCTGTCCGATAATTGGGATGTCACTAAACCCAGGCATTTCGCTAATAGCATCACGAACGTTTTCACTTAATAGTCCTGCAATTCCGATTGTTTGGCCATCGGCCAACTCCAACGTTGAAGATGCACTTCTCCGGGTAATAGGAGGGATCACGTATGTACCATTAGTCGAGCCCGGAGAAACAGTCAAGGAGTTAGAATTGGCTATCTCACTGACATCAACCGCGAGGTTTAGATTGATTTTTTTGTCACTCAGTACAGTAGGAATAAATTTGAGACCGACACCATACTCTTTATATTCAATCGTAATACCATCATCATTTGGAACCGGTATTGGAAACTCTCCACCCGCCAAAAACTCGGCTTTAGCTCCGCTCAACGCGGTTAAATTAGGCTCGGCTAATATTTTTGCTGACCCATTTTGTTTGGCGATATCTAAAGCGAAAGTAAATAAGGTATCACTGTCGATAAAAGAGCCTAACAATCCGGTATCTTGAATAGAGGGCGAATTAAATATCGGCCCAATAACACCGTTGACGTCATCAATAAGACCTCCAGCAGAAGTTCCCCCCCAAGAAAAACTTCCGTTTTGCTCAAAGAAATGAAAGTTGGCGTCGAAACGGCGGACCAAACTGCGTTGAACTTCTGCAACAGTAACTTCCAACATAACTTGTTGAGCACCTCCGATGGTCATCAGGTTAATAACGCCTGTTTGACCTACTTGTTCACTCAATGACTCGGTTTGCTTATCCACAGCAACCCCTGAGGCGTACGTCTCTGCAATTCTTAACGCCATATTCATCGCTGACTGAGAACTAATTTGACCGCTTAATACTAAACGCTGTTGTGAACTATGCACTTTAATCACTTCATCAGGCATAAATTCAAAAAGCTTGGCTTTCAAACTGTTTAGATCATGAGTAACCTGAATATTGATTGATTCAATCAAGCGACCATTACGATCCCAAGCCATGAGGTTTGTTGAACCAAGCTTCTTACCAATTAAAAATAGCTCGTCAGATTTCAGCATCACAATATCTAATACACTAGGATCCCCCAACGAGACTCTTTTGGCTTTTCCGACTAATGTAACGTGGGTGGATTTATGATGGGGCACCGTCACTATTTTTCCGGTCTGAGGAGCAGCGTAAGAAAGCCCGCTAAAGCACAGAATAAAAAGGCTAAAAACCCAAACATTGACTCTTTTCATTTTTCACCTCAGTCCGAAACTCGAATATTAGAAGACTCTGTGCCCTTAATAATGGTCACACTTGGAGCCACATAGCGCCGAACTACTGGTTTGGGTTTTTCATGAGGGTTTCTTAAAGTGAGTTGAATCTCTCCTCGGCTTTTTGCAGACAGCAATTTTTCAGCCTCTGAAGGAGAAACTTCCAACGTTACTGCGCGAACAATTATTGGTTTGTTTTCATCGGTTTTCGCTGTTTGGTCTACGGCCAATACCTTAATATCTTTTAAAACCGTTCGAGTGTTGGCAGACGTTTGTCCATATTTGATGGTGTTTAGTACATCGACCTTATTTCCCGGCAACAAAAATCCCGCGACACCAATAACGTCATTAACTCGAATCGTCACTGCTCGTTTGTTTTCCGGAATCAACGCGGCGAGTGTCGCCCCTTCACCGGGGGTCGTCACACGATTTAGCGTAATAATCTCTCCTGGGAATATCGTATTCTCAACAACCTGACCAACAAGATCATCGGCGCTTGTGTATTGATCTTCCGCTCTCCAGCTCTTTTCGAGCAATTTTGTTGAGAGGTGCGCTGAGTCAACAATGGTTCCCGCCTTAATCTCCTGACTCGCGATCACCACAGGTTCGCGCTCAACCACTTCAACTTCCACCTGGGGTTGGGTCTGACTATCCATCCATTGCTTAGCAAAAAATACCGCTCCTAAGCCAAATAGAATAGAAAGGAAAAATAATAAAATAATCTGGTTGCGGCTCATCGTTTACCTCCGCCTTTTCCATCGGCAGTAAAATACACTTCCCATGCCCGGGATAAAATCTCGGAAGTAATTACCGGCTCAGTCTGTTCAAAAGCAATAATATCGCGGCTGATGCCAACAATATCTTTAGGTAAGCACGGATAAAAACCGACTTCATGTTGGCGATGCAAAGAAAGAAGAGTGTCAAATGAAGTCGATGCTATTTCCAATTGACGTCCTTGTGCTAATTTATCCCAGAGAGCCGTATATTCCTGTTCAAGCAAAGGTTGAAACTGAATCTTGTAACCTAGTCGTCTTAGGAAGGCCGGATCACTGATTTTTTCGGGGTCGAGATTGGTTGAAAATGCAAGTGTCAGAATGAAGGGGATCGTAATCTGTTGACCGTTAGGGAGATTAAGATGGTCAAAGAAGTACTCCATGGGCACAATCCAACGGTTAAGCAATGTTGCGACAGGCATGGGCTGACGCCCCAAATCATCAATAATAAAGATGCCATTGTTTGCCATCATTTGCAGAGGTGCCATCCACACCCGGTTATGCTCAGAGTGGTTAACTTCAAGCATATCCATTGTTAATTCGCCACCGACTTGAATACTAGGGCGCTCACATAGTGCCCATCGCTGGTCATACTGTCCTTTAAAAATGATACTTTGACTTTGTTCTTGATGTACTTTTCGATGGTGCTGTGGGGAATAGACCTTGATAATATTTCCAGCGGCATACACTGCGTAGGGTATGTAAACAGATGTATTCAAAGAGTTTAAAAGCCGCGTGGCGACAAAGGTTTTACCTGTACCCGCATCGCCATACAGTAAAAGTGCTCTTCCTGAATTAATCGCGGGGCCTAGCAGAGAAATCAGTCTCTCGGCGCCATAAACCTCGTTCAGTGCAGCCGTGACGTCACTTCGTGTTACTAAGTTTGCTCTAACATCTTGAGCTTGAACCATTTCGTTATATTGCTGCAGAGAAACAGGGGCAGGGCCTATGTAAGCATCTTTTTTAAATGCGACATCTGCTTCTTGGCCTCCCATATCAGAAAGCGCATAAACAACTCGCCCAGCATGCGTGTGTGAAGGAGAGGCGTCTGACTGAAACACTTCAACGAGGGATTTTTTACGCAGCGTAGCAATCAACTCTTCAACCAAGTGACTGTTGATGCCCATCAATTTGGTGACTTGAAGCAAGTCGGATTTTGGGAATGCAGCGAGCTGTTTAAGAAGCAAGTTTTCTAAAACCGCACGGGGAACCTGCAAAAGATCAATAGACGTCGGCACGCTTGGCGCGAGAGCTTGAGGCTTAAGTGTTGTAACTTTTTCTTGGGTTTCCTCAGAGCTTGCTTCCATAACTTGCTTCCTTGACATTCAATAAAGTTAATAGAAATACTGATGCCACGCTAAGCCGATAACGACGATAGGCGCAAAAGGCATTCTTATTTTGTCTTCTGATTTTCCTCCAGATGGTTTTGAAGCCAGCAATCCACCATAAAGAACTAATTTATAACGAGTTATTGTCTTTTCGAGCAACGTAGGCTTGTAGGCCAAGTATTGAAAACAGTAGAAACTTCCAACAACCACTGAAGCACACGATATTGCAATCGTTATCGCTACCAAATTCCCCCACCCCATAATGAAACCAACAACTGCAAGCAATTTTGCATCGCCAGCAGCCATACAGCCAAAACAATACAGCAAGATTCCCACACCCAAAAAAATCCCAGCCCCAACAAATGATAAAGCTAAATCGTTAGGTGAATTAGACAAGAGCAACACTTCAAGCAGAGTAAAACCGAACAAAAAGCACAAAATTATATTTGGGATTTTATTTTCTCTTGCATCTGACACTGCCAATACACTGAAAAGGATCCAAAGCGGGAAGCTCATAAAACGATAAACACCTCTGATTAGTTATCGATAAATCAGTACATCGAGTGATTAAACACCTTAGCCTAATCACTCAAGATTCATTATGATATTCACACAAATTAATTAGTGGACTTTCATCACGTCATCTATTCGCACACAATCACGTAAAGAAAGAGTTTAATTCAGCCTGCAACTGAGTTTCAAAAGTACCGAATATTGCTGTTATAGCAGCAACCACTAAAGCGCCGCCAATAACATACTCCACTACAGTCAACCCCTCTTCATCTTGCATAAAGGACTTAACAGATTTCAAAAACTTATCCATAAACTTCTCCTTGGGTAATGGCTGTTTAAAAGCCTAATTAAAAATTACAACCAAAAAGCTCTAACGGTTAGTATTTATGTATTAATGAATAGTACTTTTTTGTTATGAACTTGAACTCATAACAACCCAAAACAACATCAAATGAATAAAAATCGCAAGGAGAAGCACAAATAGAAATACAAATAATTAACTGAAAAATAAAAACAAAAATACAAAGGCAAGCTCTTCTAAAACAGAATTAAGTCACTCTTATTCATGAAACTTGACAAAAAATACTTATGGCATATTTGTGATATCGATTCATAAAAATAAGCCCAATAATGCCTTAATTATCATTTGCGCAAGTAACAAAATAATAAATAGAGCATTGAAATCGTAAAATGCTCATCTAAGCTTTAAAGCAAACTTTTGATTGATGGATAAACAATGGGTTTAAGGCACAGAGGGAACTGGCTAGGCCAATCTCTCTCATTTATTCCTAGAGATACAATGCTAAGCATTGAAAACAATTTTAAAATCAATGAATTTGGATTCGATGTGTCCATTCTGAGCGATCCAAACACTCAGTACTGTTTTTTCTTCCATGAAAAAGAGAGTGAAAGTGGACTCCTCAATACATCACTCAAGATTTGTGAGTTTCTCAAAAAAAACCTAATTATCATTCATACCGGATTATTAGATTCAAACAAACTTAACCATGAGAGCATCATTGCCAGTTACAACCTCAAGGAAAACAATATCCTTCCTTGGCTAGATAAACTTTCGACCCAACTGACCTACTTACTTGGTGAAACGACCCTTTCTCTCGAAGAGGGTGAACAGCAAGATCAAGCTATCAATAAAGATCTCATCGAAATTTTACGTTACATCGATAACAACCTATCTCGCACGATTCGTGAGGAGGATATCGCTGACTACTGCCACTATTCTGTCAGTTATTTTTCCAAAATTTTTCATCATTCCATCGGGATGACCTTTAGGGATTATCTGATCCAGAAACGCATCGGCTTAGCCAAACAACTGCTAAGAGAAGATAAAAAGACTAAAGTTGCCTTTATCGCGTTCCAGTGTGGCTACAAGGATGTTTCCTACTTTACTCGTATCTTTAAAAAGAAAACTGGGGTCACGCCTGCGCGTTACAGGCATTCTGTATAAACTAAATATCTGCTATTGAGCTCTATGTTTAGAGCGAAACTCTTTTCATAAGCGACGCCAGCATGCTAACTTAACATTGATTTAACATTATAATTACAAAATAGATTGAATGGAGTTTGCATATGATGTTGCCAAATGAAACTCAAGAGCTCTCTTGTACCCTGCCACCGCCAAATGAATTGATTCTGAAATGGGCAGAAGAACAACCAAACTCTGTGTATTTAAAGCAGAGCGTGAATGGTGAATTTATTGAATGGACATTTGCTGAAGTTGCGGACAAAGCACTGCGCTTAGTCACTGCTCTAAGAGAGTTAGGGATTCAACCAGGAGAGCGGGTCGCACTCATTTCAAAAAACTGTGCTGAATGGTTCGTCACCGACCTAGCACTGATGTTGGGAGACTATGTCAGCGTACCTATCTTCCCAACCGCAGGTGACGACACCATTGACTACTGTTTGAAACACAGCTCGAGTCGAGCCGTAGTTGTTGGGAAGTTAGATAATAAAGAGGCAACAGAGTTAGCTTTAAAAGCCAACAGTGATATTATCTCTATCGCCTTTTCTTACCCTTCCGCCCCTAACGCGCAATACAATTTTGATCAATTAATCGCTCAATCTTCCCCCAGCGAGGCGCGGCCACAGCACAGCGACAACAAGATCATGTCTTTGGTTTATACATCCGGAACGTCAGGAAAACCAAAAGGGGCGATGCTCAGCTACGGCGCTTTTTCGTGGTCGGTTAAACAGTTAGTGGAACTGATTGGCCTGAGAGATGACGACCGGCTCTTTTCTTACCTTCCATTAGCCCACATCACGGAACGGGTTTATGTTTTTGGTACCTCAATTACGGGCGCGGTGCCGACGGCTTTTTCAGAATCCCTAGACACCTTCATTGAGGATGTAAAACGTCATCAACCGACATTTTTTATTTCGGTACCCAGGTTATGGACGCTTTTCCAGCAGCGCATTCAAGACAAGATGCCACAGAGAAAGCTCAATCTTCTGCTAAAAATTCCGTTTGTGAATACCCTTGTCAAAAAGAAAATCGCAGATGGTTTAGGACTGAGTCAGGCTCGCATTTTAGGTTGTGGTTCAGCCCCGGTCTCGCCTGCATTATTAAAATGGTATCACTCTATCGGATTAAATATTACAGAGGCTTGGGGAATGACCGAATCCTTTGCCTACAGCACCATTAATTATCCATTTAATCCAGATAAGATTGGAACCGTAGGAAATGCAGGGCCCGGTGTCAAAGTCAAAATAGCGGACGATGGCGAAATTCTGGTCCATAGCCAAGGAATGTTCTCCGGTTATTATCATAATGACGAAGCCACCAAAGAATCTTTTAACAGTGAAGGTTGGTTGCATACTGGTGACATTGGCTCACTTGATCAAGACGGTTATCTCACGATACAAGGACGGAAAAAGGACACGTTTAAAACAGCCAAAGGGAAATTTGTCTCCCCTGTCCCTATCGAGAAAAAGCTATTTGAATACAGCCGGGTTGAAATGATGTGCTTGATAGGCCTTGGATTACCCGCTCCTATCTTGTTGGTTGTTCCGCACCAGTTTAAAAACTTTGATCGGAACCGCTATGAAAAAACCACACGTAAGATCATAAATCGAATGAATTCAGAACTTGAATCCCATGAGCAGATTAAAGGCGTGTTAATGATCAAAGATCCTTGGAGTATTGAGAATGGCATTTTAACGCCAACGCTCAAAATCAAACGTCATGTTCTAGAGCAAAAATATCACGATATGGGCCAACAATGGCCGAAAGATAAATTGGTCATATGGGAAGAGTAACTTTTCTGATTTCGATTATTGTCTTTATTTTAAGGAGTGCTTTGCGCTCCTTTTTTATTATTAGTAAAGATAAAAGTTCGTGCCGTGTTTCGTTTTGACAACGGCTGGGTCGACATCGTCTCTGAAGAATTAACGAAATTAATTTGTGGCTGAAGAAAGAGCTATTACTGGCAACGCAACAATAGCTCAGAGGGTTGAATGCTTATTGCCAGAACCATTTCTTTGCTTCTCGTTCAGCGATATTCGATTCGATACCAATATCACATAGCTGCTGCGCGGAAAGTTGAGATAATTGATGGCGTGTTCTTGAATTTTGACGCCACTGTTTAAGTTTAGCTAAACTAACCCTAATGATACGTTTAAATGTATTGTGTGATGGATGTCGTTGCCGTAATACCAATTCAGCCATGTTCTTCTCCTGTTTTTATCTCGTGCTTAGGGCAATAATTAACCAATACCACTTATTCGACAAACGATAGATTCTATCCTTCAGTTAAGGAAAACTAATGTGAGTAAACGTCTTCCACCATTACAAGGTGTGTATTACTTTTATATGGCTGCGCAGCAAGGAAGCTTTAAGCTCGCCGCCCAAAAACTGTTCGTGACCCCCGCAGCGGTAAGTCAACAGATACGTCAATTGGAGGAGTGGTTAGGGGTCGATCTTTTCACCCGACATCATAGAGAGATCCGGCTCACTCATGAAGGTCAAACACTGTATCGACAAGCAGAAAAGGGCTTTTCCTACATTCAGGATGGAATACGACTCATCAACCAAGATCCTACGCCCAACCAACTCTCGATCTCTACTGTGCCCTCTTTTGCACAGCATTGGTTAGTGCCTAGAATCCGCCAGTTTCGCGAACAATATCCAGACCTTGCGATGCTCATTGAACCCACAGATCAACTGGTAAAATTTCAAGATTCGAGTATTGATCTTTGTATTCGTTACGGTCGTGGAGAATATGATAATTTGGAGTCAGAATGGTTGATGGATGAGGTGCTTTATCCGGTTTGCAATCCGATCTATCAAAAAGAAAAGCAGATTTATCGATTAGAAGATCTCTCTAAAGCTGATCTTCTTGAAGATATTTGGCCTGATATCGATTGGCATACATGGTTAGATAATGTCGGCATTATGCATAATGACCGCTCCACAATGCGCTATAACGGCTCATTGTATGTGCTTGAGGGAGCCTTATCATTACAAGGAGTGGCCTTGGTTAAACACTCCATTGTTCAGCGTTACCTCAAGGAAGAAAAGTTAGTTCGCATTGGTGACGTAGCGATTAAGCCTCATTTTGGCTATTACGCATGTGCACCAAAAGGCTATTTTAAACGCGAAAAAGTGATTCAGTTTATGCACTGGATGAAGAGAGAAATTGCCCAATTCCAACAATCTTCACCCTGTGATTTTATGACATTGGAAGCGAGCTACGCACGTGAATCACCTTAAATACAGAGACTAAGTCATCTCATTAGACATAAAAAAAGCCCCAAATATGGGGCTTTTTATCAAAGAATTATCAGTGATAATTACTTCTTAGCGTTACGCTCTTTCACTTCAGCAATAACTTGCTCAGCAACGTTTGCTGGACATGCTGCGTAGTGTGCGAACTCCATAGAGAACTGACCACGACCAGAAGTGATAGTACGTAGGTGACCGATGTAGCCAAACATTTCTGATAGAGGAACGTCAGCTTTAATACGAACACCAGTTGCACCAGCTTGTTGATCTTTGATCATACCACGACGACGGTTAAGGTCACCGATTACGTCACCCACGTTGTCTTCTGGAGAGAAAACATCAACGTGCATGATAGGCTCAAGAAGCTGTGCACCCGCTTTAGGCATAGATTGGCGGAATGCGCCTTTCGCTGCGATTTCGTAAGCGATTGCTGATGAGTCAACTGCGTGGAAACCACCGTCGAACAATTCAACTTCAACGTCTAGCGTTGGGAAGCCAGCTAGAACACCTTCGTCCATCATTGATTCAAAGCCTTTTTCAACTGCAGGCCAGAATTCTTTAGGTACGTTACCACCAACAACCGTTGATTTGAACGTGAAGCCAGAGTTTGGCTCACCTGGTTTGATACGGTAGTCAATCTTACCGAACTGACCAGAACCACCAGACTGTTTCTTATGCGTGTAGCTATCTTCAACTGCTTGAGTGATAGTTTCACGGTAAGCAACTTGTGGTGCACCAACTTCAAGTTCAACACCGTAAGTACGTTTTAGGATGTCAACTTTGATGTCTAGGTGAAGTTCGCCCATACCTTTAAGGATGGTTTCACCTGAATCTTCGTCAGTTTCAACTTGGAATGATGGATCTTCTGCAACCATTTTACCGATCGCGATACCCATTTTCTCAGTTGAACCTTTGTCTTTTGGAGTAACTGCAATAGAGATTACAGGCTCAGGGAAGATCATTGGTTCTAGAGTACATTCGTGTTTCGGATCACATAGAGTGTGACCAGTTTGAACGTTCTTCATACCGACAACAGCGATGATGTCACCCGCTTGAGCTTCAGTGATCTCGTTACGGTCGTCCGCTTGCATTTCACACATACGGCCGATACGTTCAGTTTTACCTGTCGCAGAGTTAAGGATGGTGTCACCCTTCTTCAGACGACCAGAGTAAATACGGATGAAGGTTAGTGCACCAAAACGGTCATCCATGATCTTAAATGCTAGAGCACGTAGTGGCTCATCAGCAGAAACAATCGCTTTTTCGCCTGTTGGCTCACCAGTTTCAGGATCAGTAAGATCTTGTGGGTCTACTTCAGTTGGCGAAGGTAGGTAATCAACAACCGCGTCTAGTACAAGCTGAACACCTTTGTTCTTAAATGCAGAACCACAGTATGTTGGGAAGAATGCTAGATCACGAGTACCTTTACGGATACAACGTTTTAGGTCTTCGATAGAAGGCTCTTCACCTTCCATGTAAGCTTCCATTAGATCGTCGTCTTGCTCAACTGCCGTTTCGATTAGCTCTTCACGGTAAGCTTCAACATCATCAACCATGTCTGCAGGAACGTCTTGAACTTCGTAGTTTTCTGGAAGACCAGTGTCATCCCATACGTATGCTTTACGAGATAGTAGATCAACAACACCAACGAAGTCATCTTCACGACCGATTGGAAGAACCATAACTAGTGGGTTAGCAGCTAGTACGTTCTTAACTTGGTCAACAACGTTGTAGAAGTCTGCACCCATACGGTCTAGCTTGTTCACGAAAATGATACGAGAAACTTCAGATTCGTTTGCGTAGCGCCAGTTAGTTTCTGACTGAGGCTCAACACCACCAGAACCACAGAATACACCGATACCGCCATCAAGTACTTTCAGAGAACGGTACACTTCTACTGTGAAGTCAACGTGTCCAGGAGTATCGATAACGTTTAGACGGTGGTTTTTCCACTCACACGTTACAGCTGCTGACTGGATAGTAATACCGCGCTCAGCTTCTTGATCCATGAAGTCAGTTGTAGACTCACCGTCATGAACTTCACCCGTTTTATGGATTTTACCAGTAAGCTTTAGAATACGCTCAGTGGTAGTGGTTTTACCCGCGTCAACGTGCGCGAAAATACCAATGTTTCTGTATTTCGATAAATCTGCCATTGTCTTACTCTGTTTATAAGGTATAAATTGCGCGCAGAGTATATCACAATCTAAAAAGACTGATACCCTTGCGAGCTGTTCGTATAAAAAATATTTAGGGATAACATCCCCACCCCCAAAAAATCATAGACGATATTAGGGTAGGACGTTTATTTACCTAAGCTTAGGCTCTATTGTGACACACTTTAATGATGATTATTACAACTCATCAAAAGCATCAATCGCTTCGGAAAGTTTTTTAACCCCGTGAATTTGCATTCCGGGAATGCCCCCTTTGGGCATATTCGCCATCGGCACGATGGCTTTTTTAAAGCCATGCTTAAATGCTTCGTTGAGACGCTCTTGTCCACTTGGTACCGGACGAATTTCACCGGCCAACCCCACTTCGCCAAATACGACGACGTCTTTAGGCAAAGGACGATCTCGAAAACTCGATAACAGCGCCATGACCAAAGCTAAATCTGCGCTGGTTTCGGTTACTTTAACACCACCAACGACATTCACAAACACATCTTGGTCGGCCATTTGTAAACCACCGTGTTTATGCAGCACCGCTAATAATAGAGACAAACGGTTTTGTTCAAGCCCAACCGCCACCCGACGAGGATTAGCCAGTTGGGAATAATCAACCAACGCCTGAATTTCCACCAGCAATGGGCGAGTCCCCTCCCACACAACCATGACGGAACTGCCCGACGTCTCCTCTTCGCCGCGAGACAAAAAAATTGCCGATGGGTTGCTGACTTCACGCAAACCTTGCCCCGTCATAGCGAACACACCTAACTCATTCACCGCACCAAAACGGTTCTTATGGCTGCGCAACGTACGAAAACGGCTGTCAGTTCCCCCATCAAGCAATACCGAACAGTCAATAATGTGCTCAAGAACTTTAGGCCCAGCCAAGGTTCCATCTTTGGTAACATGGCCAACGATAAATACCGAGACATTATTTTGCTTGGCGTAGCGTGTTAGCGCCGTTGCCGATTCACGGACTTGGGCGACACTACCAGGAGATGACTGAACATCTGACACATGCATCACTTGAATCGAGTCAATCACCATAATGCGTGGCTGCTCTTTTTCTGCGATTTGGCAAATGCGATCGACATTGGTTTCCGATAACATCTTTAGGTTATCTTTCGGTAGTCCTAATCGAGAAGCCCGAAGTGCCACTTGCTGTAAAGACTCTTCCCCGGTCACATACAACGCAGGCATTTGCGACGAAAGCAAACACATGGTTTGCAATAGTAAGGTTGACTTACCTGCGCCTGGGCTACCACCAATCAAAATCGCCGCTCCAGGAACAATACCACCACCCAGTACGCGATCTAGCTCTTTAAAACCACTAGAAAAGCGCGGCACTTCTTGGAGATCGATCTCTGACAGTGTTTGCACTTGCGCTTCAGTGGTTGCCCCACCCGCATAACCGCTTAGACGCTCATTGCGCGCGACGGTTGGCGAGGCAGCAATTCTGACTTCAGTTATCGTATTCCATGCGCCACAGGCATTACATTGTCCTTGCCAACGCGGGAAATCCGCTCCACAATCATTACAGACATAAGCTCGCTTTGCCTTTGCCATACTACCTCGATTAAATTCAACTCTGTGACAACGCTATCTTTTTGAAGTCATATTCAAGTTGATCATGCGTTCCAAATATCTAAAGATTATCGCATCGTAGCCGATAACAAGAGCGACCGATTGAATCGCCGTTATCTTGGATAACCAGCCTTAATTATTGAGAGTGAGATACTCTAACAGAAAATATGCAGCAATCCGATATTCTCTCTTTAGCAGAAAGACTCATCCCCGCATACCATTCAGGTGACTTTGAAAAGCTTCTGAATCAAATTACTGCGGACGAGCCACCTTCGGTCAAAATCCTTCTGAAAATGGAATTAAATCGTATTATGGCGCCTTGTCAGAAGGTCATCGATCTCCGTGGTCGCGTGCAAGGAGAATGTCGAGAATATGAACTCGATGGACTCACCCACTGGCTAGATGACGTCGCGTTTAACGCTTACCATAAAAACACCCGTAAGTTTGGCGGCTATACCGAAGGGGTATGGGAAGCCTTGTCCAACACTCGTAATAATTTTCGCGTGATGCAACAGCGCGGTAAACCTCTCGGCCGCGAGGTTACCGCCAAAGAAAATCAGTATGACGTTGAGCCGCTGACCTTAGGTTATGATCTCAAGCGTAAAGAGAATCGTCTCAAAGTCAGCTCGCAAGTTGAAATGACGCTTCGCGGTTCACAATTGGTGCATGGATTGACGTTAGACCTTTCGCCTTCCGGTGCCAAAATCAAAGTCCCTAGTGCCTTTGAGTACAAGCTTGGCGATACGCTCACCCTGTTGTTTAGTGAGCTGGCAAAAACTTCCGAAGTCATAGGGCTACAGTCGCCAATGACTTATCGAATTCTAGCGGTCGATGAAAGCTATGATAATGATGCGGTGAAATATTTACGTCTTCTGAAGCTCGATAACGACGATACCATAGACCAGCTGATTGACGAATCGCTGCGCAATGATACTCAGCGCACCAAACACGATAATCAAGATAAAGTCATTCGTGCACGTACTCGAAGCTTTGAACATGCCTATCTCAAACATACCTGTGCGTTACCGCTGTTTTTTAGTGGCAGTGAACTAAAGTTGGCGCTGATGACCGAAAATAATCAGCCTATTTGGCAATATTGGCACGATGAACGGAATCAACAATCGCTGACCAGCTTACTGAACCCTCAACGTCTGTCTCTGCTTACCAGCCCTGGCGTTCGCGCAACCAATAATGTGCTTTACACCTTTACTCATGAGCACCAAGACAAAACACTGTTTTTTTCAATGATGATGCCGGAGGCAACCCGAGAGCAGCGCCAGTTGTTCTGGCACATCGGAGCCAAAAAACCAAGCTGGAAAGTTTTTCGCCTGCATATTTTTGAACTGAACAAAGAAGAGTGTCGCGAATTAATCGACCACGCTGAAGAACTCGCCGTAGGCACCAATACATTAACTCACTGCGGCATTTTGCAAGAGATTGCCGACGATACAGCGAGCCATGATTACTTGCTCAGTGAAAAACCAAAGTTGGCGAGCAGTGAACTGAACGCTTTTCGTCATCCACGAAACCAAGCCTACGAGCCAAGGTGCTTATATTTTGATGCCGTTTCGCGAAGAAAAGAGCCACGCTATCCACTGCAAACTCCCGTCGAATTAACGGCCAACCAGCAAACAATCGCGGGGAAAAGCTTTGATTTCTCCAAGCGAGGCTTAAATCTAAAGCTGGAAACCCCTTGCGCACTTAAAAGCGGCGACGAATGCCTAATCAACTTCCTAGAGCTACAGCTTTACGATAAAAACTTACCACTCAATACGGTACCTTACCGTGTTATACGCGTTAGCCCCAATGGGAAACAACTGCAAATGGTGATGCTCGAAGACAGTAAAACTATTAAAACCATTGCCTTCTTTAATACGTTGATTGAACACAATCAGGCGAAACTCAAACCAAAAACAGAAATTCTGCCTAGTGATGCATTGCTTGAAGGGCTACACGACATTTTGTTGGATAAAATGGTGAGTACCCCGATTTTTGTTGATAAACCGGGCGCCAATTTAAGACCGAAAGTGATGGGCGTGAATTACCCATTATTACCTCACTTGGCTCTTTTCGCCCAACTCGGTAATAGTGAGCAATTTTCTCTTGCACCAATATATAAAGGGCACACCAATACCCTCTTGGCTCAGCCGATGAAGCGGATTGACGGTGCCATTCCTCAATACCATGAGCTTTATATCTGCGCTTTTAAATTTGGCAAGCGGATTCAGTCAGTCGAAGCCAAACTGCGAGAAGAGTTTACGCACATTAAAGAGCGCATTGCCTTTATCAAAAATGCTCAATCTGTTGGCGAATGTTTTGTGCTACGCATTTGTGGTGCCCCGGTGTTTGACCCGATGACAACGCTACTGAGAAAAGATCTTGAGGAGTTAGCGACGATCAGCATGCCGCAAGCAAAAAAATTGGAGAAAGAGATCGCGTCAATCATCGGTTACAGCGAAATTACGGATATCACCGAAGAAGTATTAGTCCGTTTGCAACTCACTCGTTAACACCTCATCGACGCAATAAAAAAGCGCCATATACGGCGCTTTTTTATTATCTAAGGCTTACTTTGCCAACTCAATTTCTGGTGTTTGGCCAGCATTGCCGACAAGACACAAACAACGCCGCCCAACCCTGAGTAACGAATCGCAACTTGCGAAGCCGCCTCAACTTTCGGTTTGGCATGATACGCAATACCAAGGCCAGCGGCATTCATCATAATAAGGTCATTAGCCCCATCGCCAATCGCAACCGTATTATGGAGTTCTATATCGAGCTCTTCGGCTAATGCTTGCAGAATATCGGCTTTAATTTGTGCCGTGACAATCTCACCCTTCACTTGCCCTGTGAGCTTACCTTCAATAACTTCAAGTTGATTGGACTGGGCAAAATCTAGCCTCAGTATCTGTTTCAAATGATCAGAAAAATAGGTGAAGCCACCAGAGGCTATCGCGGTTTTCCAGCCAAACTGTTGAAGTGTCGCCACCATAACCTCAAGATCATTCATCAAGGGTAAAACGTCGCGAACGGTGGTTAAAATACTTTCATCGGCGCCAGCAAGCTTGCCAACTCGTTGTCTCAGGCTTTGCTCAAAATCCAGCTCACCCTGCATCGCACGTTCGGTTACTTCTGCAACTTCGTCTCCAACTCCCGCCAATTTAGCAATTTCATCAATACATTCAATTTGAATTGCCGTGGAATCCATATCCATAACAATCAGTCCTGGTTTAGACAGATCAGGGACTTCCGTTAGGCGTGCGTAATCGAGTTGAAGGCTCTGTAAAATCTTTTCGTGCTGAGGGGTCAACTCACCAGCCATCAGCGCGACTTCGTAGCCTCCGACTTTCCATGCATCGACAATGGGGTTCAAATACCCTAAGAAAAAGTCGATATCTTCAAAGTAACGTGGCGATAAATACTCTCCATACACAATCCAATTGGCTTGGCTACGTTGATGTTGAGTGGTGTCGAGAATCTCTGGCAGACGAGATAAAAGGGTGGTATGTCGGCGTATTGGTAACGTCTTTAACTTATCCATGTAGTTCTTCCTCACTGAATCCCCCTCACGTTACCCTATTGCAATTTACTTAGGCAAGTATCAATATGGACGTTGTTAAAATAAGCTTCTTTTAGGTTAAGGTATGAACGCCTCTTTATTCTCTTTTCGCATGGTTTTAAGGGTCATTGTCATCCTGTTGCTCGCTGTGATGGTGGTGGTCATTGGCATTAACAGTGTCAAAATCACAAAAGGTAATGAAGAGATTCAAGCCAACCAGCTTGAAACCTTGACCAAAGTCCTAATTTCTCAAGCCTCTCTCTCTGCGAGTGAAATGATCGCTCAGCAAGATCAAGAACGTTTATTAAAGCTGACCAATCAACTTGCTCAAGACAAACTGGTGTTTGATGCCGCGATTTACGATTCGGAAGGTATTCGCTTGGCCTCTAGTGACAGTGCCAAATCGGTACGGGAAATTCTTGGTCTCGATACGCCACTTGAAACCGCAAGAATCGGTAAGCAACAACTGGTAGAACCAGTAATGTACGATGGTAGTATTATTGGCTATGTGCGGATCACCTTTGAAACGGGGCTTCTGACCGCCTTCTCTGATCACTATTACCGTAAAAGTGATCGCTATATGTACACCATGGTGGCAATGAGTTTTATTGGTGGAGTGCTGTTGACCATCATCATTCGCCGTCGTCCAAAAAAACGTGGTCCGAACCTGCTGCTACAAAGTGTCGGAGAAACCGAGTAACACCGCGATTTCATCAGATACAAAAAACCTCAGCCAAGGCTGAGGTTTTTTTCTATTTATTGCTTACTTATCATCAAGCAGCACTGAATCCAGAGCAATTTCAATCATGTCGTTAAACGTGGTTTGACGCTCTTCAGATGTGGTTTGCTCACCGGTTTTGATGTGGTCAGATACAGTACAAATGGTTAGTGCTTTCGCGCCGTATTCAGCAGCCACACCGTAGATACCTGCCGCTTCCATTTCCACACCAACGATGCCGTATTTGTCCATCACATCGAACATTTCAGGATCTGGCGTATAGAACAGCTCAGCAGAGAACAAGTTACCGACTTTAACGTTGATGCCACGTGCCGTTGCCGCTTCTTCCGCTGCTTTTACCATTTTGTAATCCGCGATCGCAGCGAAGTCATGGCCTTTAAAACGAATACGGTTCACTTTAGAATCGGTACATGCCCCCATCCCAATCACAACATCACGGACTTTGATATCTTCACTTACCGCACCGCAGCTACCCACGCGAATGATCTTCTTCACGCCGTAATCTTTGATAAGTTCTGTTGCATAGATTGAGCACGATGGAATCCCCATACCGTGGCCCATCACCGAAACTTTGCGACCTTTATAGGTCCCAGTAAAGCCGAACATATTTCGAACATCACACACTTTTTCAACATCTTGAAGAAAGGTTTCAGCAATGTATTGAGCACGTAGTGGATCACCCGGCATTAAAACGACATCAGCAAAAGCGCCAGCTTCTGCATTAATATGAGGAGTAGCCATAATACTTTCCTTCTCGTGACTTAGGCTAAATAAAGAGTGGGCTTATCAAAATAATGAAGCCCAAGCGCTAGTATTCAATTATAGAAAATTCTTACCGAAATCCATTGGCGTGGTTGCAAAATAACTCGCAAGACTCTGTCCAATGTCGGCAAACGTTTCGCGTCGGCCCAATGAGCCAGCTTTCACTTGCGGCCCATAAATCAATACCGGAATATGCTCACGAGTATGATCAGTCCCCGCCCAAGTTGGATCGCAGCCATGATCGGCCGTGAGAATAAGCACATCGTCTTGCTCCATAATGTTCAGAAGCTCAGGCAGACGCTTATCGAAATATTCCAGTGCCGCGGCATAGCCTGCCACGTCACGGCGATGGCCATACGCAGAATCGAAATCAACAAAGTTAGTGAAAACAATCGTATTGTCGCCTGCAGCTTTCACCTGTTCAAGTGTGGCATCAAACAGGGCTTCAATTCCGTTGGCTTTGACTTTATCGGTAATTCCGCAGTGAGCATAAATATCAGCAATTTTACCAATAGAGACCACACGTCCTTGCTTTTCATCGACCAACTTTTGCAACACCGTCGCCGATGGCGGCTCAACAGAAAGATCTCGACGATTACCCGTGCGAACAAACTCACCCGCTCTCGGCCCAATGAATGGACGAGCGATCACGCGGCCAATGTTGTAATCTTCCAGCTCTTCACGCGCAATTTGGCAAAGCTCCAACAGTTTATCTAAGCCAAAGGTCTCTTCATGACACGCTATTTGGAACACCGAATCCGCTGATGTATAGAAGATAGGTAGACCCGTTCGCATATGCTCTTCGCCCAAATCATCCAATACCTGAGTTCCTGATGCGTGGCAGTTACCCAGAAAGCCCTCAAGTCCTGCTCGCTCAAGAATGCGATCAGTCAAGACTTTAGGAAAACTGTTTTGCTTATCACTAAAGTAGCCCCAATCGAACAATACAGGAACACCGGCAATCTCCCAGTGTCCCGATGGCGTATCTTTTCCTGAAGACAATTCAGCTGCATGAGCATAGGCGCCTATGATCTCGGCGCTTTCATCTAACCCTGGCGCGAGTCGACCTGTTGACTCTTTATGCGCCATTGCTAACCCTAATTTAGACAGATTTGGCAAACTCAATGCACCTTGACGTCGCTCGTTATCAGCCAAACCTTGAACACAGTGATCGGCGATATGTCCGAGTGTATCAGAGCCCACATCACCAAATTTAACTGCGTCTTGTGTTGCCCCAACCCCAAATGAGTCAAGGACTAAAATAAATGCTCTTTTCATTGCTTGCTCTCACGCTCACCAAAGGAATACATCAGCGAGCAAAGTATTATTACAAATCGTCTGCGCGAATTTGACGATAAACCTCTGGCGTTGGCTGATATTCTCCACCAACGGTAATCGCCTGTTGTAAGGCATTGGCGGCTTGCTGCCATTGCGCTTCATCACGAGCGTGAATCACCGCTAACGGCGTCTTATCATCCGCCTCTTGCCCAAGACGAATAAACTGATCGAAACCTACCGCATAATCAATTTTGTCTGAAGCTACTCGGCGACCACCGCCCATTCCAACAACCGCCATACCGATGCCGCGAGTGTCCATTGCCGAAACCACACCATGTTCTTTGGCGTATACAGGGCGAACCAGTGGCGCAACTTCAAGGTAGTCATCGTAGTTCTCAATAAAATCTACCGGCCCACCAAGCCCAGCAACCATTTGGCCAAAGCATTGTGCGGCTTTACCGTTATCTAATACGGTTTGCAATTGCTCACGAGCTTGCGCAGTGTTTGATGCTAGGTTACCCAGTACGAGCATTTCCGCGCATAGCGCCATGGTCACCTCGTACAAGCGTGGATTACGATATTCACCAGTTAGGAACTGTACCGCCTCACGGACTTCGAGAGCATTCCCTGCCGAAGAAGCCAAGACTTGGTTCATATCGGTTAAAATGGCGGTGGTTTTCGTCCCCGCCCCATTGGCGACAGCCACTATAGACTTGGCCAGCTCTTCCGATGCTTCAAATGTTGGCATAAAAGCACCAGAACCAACTTTAACATCCATCACAAGAGACTCGAGACCTGCGGCGAGTTTTTTAGATAAAATAGACGCCGTGATCAGTGAGATATTGTCGACGGTAGCGGTAATATCACGCGTTGCATAGACACGTTTATCAGCAGGAGCGAGGTCACCCGTTTGACCAATAATCGCAACGCCAGCCTCTTTCGTGACTTGTCCGAACGTTTCATTATTTGGCGTAATATTGTACCCAGGGATAGATTCGAGCTTATCAAGCGTGCCACCCGTGTGACCTAACCCACGGCCAGAAATCATTGGAACAAAACCACCACAAGCCGCCACCATAGGACCTAGCATCAACGAGGTAACATCTCCGACACCGCCTGTTGAATGTTTGTCGACAATGGGGCCACCAAAATTCATCTGGCTCCAATCGATAACCATACCGGAATCACGCATCGCACAAGTTAAGGCGATACGTTCGTCCATGGTCATTTCATTAAAAAAGATGGTCATCGCAAAAGCAGCGATTTGACCTTCGGAAATCGAGTCATCAGCCACGCCTTGAATAAAGAATTGGATTTCTTCATTACTCAGTGTTTCACCGTCGCGCTTTTTGCGAATGATCTCTTGAGCTAAAAACATGAAAGCCTCCCAAGCGCTAAACGCCTTGGTAGAATGTCAGAGATGGAATAGGAAAGAGCAGAACGCTCTTTCCTATCAGTTCGGATTAGTACGCGTTTGGATCCGCGACTTGGTCTGAAACCTCAAGCGTATTGAGTAGACTGGTCAACAAGCTTGATGCACCAAAACGGTAGTGACGAGCATCAACCCAGTTATCACCGAGAATGTCATCAGCCATAGCGAGGTATTGCGCTGCATCTTCTGCTGTGCGAACCCCTCCAGCAGGTTTGAAGCCGACGCTTTCAGCGACGTTCAAATCACGAATCACTTCAAGCATCATGCGTGCGTATTCAGGTGTTGCGTTCACTGGCACTTTACCCGTTGATGTTTTGATGAAGTCCGCTCCCGCTTCGATCGAGATTTGTGATGCCTTTTTGATCAGTGCTTCTTCTTTGAGTTCACCCGTTTCAATGATGACTTTCAGCAAAATATCACCACAAGCTTGTTTACACTGTTTGACTAGGTCAAAACCCACTTGTTCGTTACCAGCAATCAATGCGCGGTATGGGAAAACGACATCCACTTCATCAGCACCATACGCAACGGCCGCTTTCGTTTCTGCAACAGCAATCTCGATATCATCGTTGCCGTGTGGGAAGTTAGTCACGGTAGCGATACGAACATCAGGCGTTCCTTGTTCGCGTAGTGTCTTCTTAGCGATTGGAATAAAGCGTGGGTAAATACAGATCGCTGCCGTGTTACCAACGGCTGTCTTTGCATCATGGCAAAGTTGAATCACTTTCTGATCTGTATCGTCGTCATTTAACGTCGTTAGATCCATCAATTTTAGGGCGCGTAGCGCTGCTGCTTTTAAATCGCTCATTTCTTTCTCCGATCAATATTCATAAACATTTACTGCTTAACCATAACGATGGCTAAGCGGTCATTAATGAACGGACTTGGTTCCTTGAAGACTCAATGTAGGCGAAAGCACTACATCAATTGCTATCCTTGTCACCGCACAGTCCGGTTTGGTCTGTGGCACAACAATCACAATTGCGGTGTCTAAAAAGCATCAGTGTTTCCCTCCTCTATTGTCACGGCACTTCGCATCATGCTTTGGCCTAAACGAATAAAGAAGCAACGGTGTATCACTGCGTTTTTGCTTGTATAGAGTATAGGTATTTACCGCAAAACTATCATTGGCTACAAAGCGCAAACGGTTTGTATCTCAAAAAATACCCACGGAGTGAACATCTCACCACCATGCCCAGCCAGAAAACCACTTTTTCTCGGCTCTAAAACAAAAATGCCCCGCAGCAAATACATGCTACGGGGCAGATTGAGTAAACTGGCGTCTATATACAACGAGTCCTTATTACAGACCGGTAAGGCTTAGACAGAAGCCAGCAATTGTTGCCGCCATAAGGTTAGATAACGTACCTGCAAGTACCGCTTTAATCCCCATGCGTGCAATATCGTGACGGCGACTTGGCGCTAGGCTACCAAGACCACCAAGTAGAATCGCGATAGATGAAAGATTCGCGAAACCACATAAAGCAAACGAGATGATTGCCACTGTCTTCTCAGACATGACTTGACCTGTGCTTGCAATAATTTGTGCGTTATCACCAATGTATGGCGTAAAGTTTAGGTACGCGACAAATTCGTTCACAACGATCTTCTGACCGATGAAAGAACCTGCAGTCACGGCTTCCGCCCATGGCACACCAATCAAGAATGCAAGAGGAGAGAACGCGTAACCCAGAATCAGTTCAAGTGTTAGTTCTGGCATACCGAACCAACCGCCAACACCACCTAGGATACCGTTGACAAGAGCAATCAAACCAACAAACGCGATAAGCATTGCACCTACGTTAAGCGCAAGCTGTAAACCAGAAGCTGCGCCACCTGCTGCTGCATCGATGACATTAGTCGGTTTATCATCACCACCATCCAATGCTTCTTCGATGTCTTCATGAGGCTGTTCAGTTTCAGGGAAAAGAATTTTAGCAAATAGAAGACCACCTGGTGCTGCCATGAAAGAAGCCGCAACAAGATACTCAAGCGGCACACCCATTGATGCGTAACCAGCAAGTACACCACCAGCAACAGATGCTAGACCACCACACATTACCGCAAACAGCTCAGATTGAGTCATGCGAGGAACAAACGGACGAACCACAAGTGGTGCTTCAGTTTGGCCTACAAAAATGTTAGCTGCAGCAGACATTGATTCCGCACGTGAAGTCCCCAATGCTTTTTGCAGACCGCCACCAAGAATCTTGATAACCCACTGCATGATGCCGAGGTAGTAAAGTACAGAAATCAGTGATGAGAAGAAGATCAGTGTAGGAAGAACTTTGAACGCGAAGATAAAACCGCCGCCGCCGAAGACTTCAAACATCTTGTCAGAAACAAGACCACCGAATAGGAAAGAGGCACCATCGTTACCATAGTTGATAACGTTAGAGACACCACTAGAGAAGCCGTTTAATAAGTCACGACCCCAAGGAACGTAAAGCACGAATGCACCAAGAATAAATTGGATAGCAAATGCGCCACCTACAGTTCTGAAATTGATAGCTTTGCGGTTTGAGGATAGTGCATATGCGATAGCAAGTAGCACAACCATACCGACTAGGCTCATAAACAGGCTCATAGTTTATGATTTCCTTATAGTTGTTTGTTGGCGTGTAAAACACTGGTTTGTTGAAGCGGGGCGATTATACGTATTCAGTACACAAAAAGTAATGTCCACATCACGAAATAGTGCACGAGTTATCAATGATTCATTCTTAATTGAGAATTTAGTCACAAAGATGGATGGAACCATCTATCTTATTAACAAAATACCAACCACCAGGAAAACAAATAAAAACAAAACCAGGACCTCTAAGCAACCGTTTACGTATGGAAAGATAGCGCAGCGCAATCGGTTTTTAGCGACAAATTTGCGCGTTTTCACTGTTTATCAGCAAAAACCATGTCTTTAAACGTAGATCATTTACTGAGCAAGTGGTCACATTTCACTCAGCAAAGAATTACAAATTTCGTTCGGATTGACGCTCTCAACGGCTTAAGCCAAATAAAAAACAGATCGAGTTCACATTATCGGCGCGAGATAATCGCCATTAGACTAAAAACACAACGAAAAAAGTGTGTATCTTGCTCTATTTGCACCTTTTTTAACTGTTTAGATCACATTTATTTAATTAACAAATTTGACATGCGGCACAAATTAGAGCAAAAATTCAACAGAACTTTCATGCACGCCCTAACAAACGTCAGAAAATGTGATTTGATGTGAAGTGTACGAATTTTTTTTCTTTCGCAATCGATAAACTGATGCGTTATTTATTTCTGTATTGCCTACTCTTTTTGGGCGATACATGCTCTTGGACAACACATTATTAAAAGGATTTAAGTGTGAAAAAAACAATACTCAAGCTATCAGCACTCACCCTCGCCTTGGCTTCAACAGCCGTATTTGCTGAATCAAAACCAGCGGTTATCTACGACACTGCAGGCAAATTTGACAAGTCATTTAATGAAGCGGTTTATCAAAATGGTGTGAAGTCAATGCAAGCTGACGGCTACAAAGTCCGCGAATTTGAGCCCCAAAACGAAGCGCAACGCGAACAAGGATTGCGCCGTCTAGCCAGTCGTGGCTTTAGTCCAATCGTCGCGGTTGGTTTCAACATGGCATCTGCCGTTGAAAAAGTCGCCACTGAATACCCTGATATACACTTCACCATTCTCGACATGGTGGTTGATAAACCAAACGTTCAGTCGATTGTCTTCAAGGAACAAGAAGGCTCATTCCTTGTCGGTGCACTTGCGGCGAAAACCTCTAAAACAGGCACGATTGGGTTTATCGGTGGTATGGATATTCCACTTATTCGTAAGTTTGAGTGTGGTTATGAGCAAGGCGCGAACTATGCCAATGCTGATGTCACCGTGCTTGAGAACATGACTGGCTCAACGCCTGCTGCATTTGCTGACCCAGCCAAAGGCTCTGAGCTCGCGAAATCTCAATTCTCGAAAGGTGCTGATGTAATTTACGCGGCTGCAGGCGGTACCGGACTTGGTGTCTATCAAGCGGCGAAAGATGCGGGTAAATACGCAATCGGCGTTGACTCAAACCAAAACCACCTACAACCAGGCACCATGCTAACTTCAATGGTTAAATTAGTGGGTAAAGCCGCAAAAGAATCTTGGATGGCCGATATCAACGGCGACTGGAAACCAGGAATCAAGGCGCTGGGTCTGAAAGAGAATGCTATCGACTGGGCCTTAGATGACAACAACAAAGCACTGATTTCTGAAGAGATGAAAGCCTACATGGACTCTCTTAAAGCAGACATCATCGCCGGTAAGATCAAAGTACACGACTATATGTCAGACAACTCTTGTAACTACTAAACCCGATATATCGTGCACAATCACGTCATACTTAGGTATGGCGTGATTTGACTGATCTCGCGGTGGGGTATTGATGATCTTGCTAATTGCCTAACCACATTTAGTCAACGATCAACCCTAGCCCTCTGTCTAAGTCATTCTAGGAAGTATTCTCGTGACCGAACGTCAAGACTACGCCATAGAACTGAGCAAAATCGATAAACGCTTTGGAGCGGTTCACGCGAACAACACCATCGATCTGCAAGTTCCCAAAGGCACTATTCACGGAATTATTGGCGAAAACGGCGCTGGTAAATCCACTTTAATGAGCATTATCTATGGCTTTTACCAACCGGATTCCGGTTCTATGCTCGTTGATGGTAAAAGCTACAGCCCAAACAACTCTCAAGATGCCATTCGCGCGGGAATCGGCATGGTTCATCAACACTTTATGTTGGTCGATACCTTCACTGTATTAGAAAACATCATTCTCGGCGCCGAAAACGGCTGGCAGCTTGATGTCAGTCTTGCTGAAGCTCGCCGCCGTCTGGTCCAAATTGAGCAAGATTACGGTTTAGAAGTCCCTCTCGATGCATTAGTTGGTGATCTTCCCGTCGGTCTTCAGCAGCGAGTAGAGATCCTCAAAGCCCTCTACCGCAATGCGAATATTCTTATTCTTGACGAGCCGACAGGCGTTCTGACCCCACAAGAAGCCGATCACTTATTCGCAATCTTGGACAAACTGCGTGCCCAAGGCACCACGGTCATGATCATCACCCACAAGCTGCGTGAAGTCTTGGCGATCACAGACAACATCTCGGTTATGCGCCAAGGGCAAATGGTAGAACACTTAGCCACAAGTAGCGCAACTAAAGAGCAGTTGGCAGAATCCATGGTTGGCCGTAAGGTACGGCTAAAAATCGATAAGCAAGAGGCGAAACCAGATAATGAGCGGATTCGTGTAGAAAACCTCAGTTACGTTGATGCCAGTGGCGTACAGCGCGTCAAAGAGATCAGTTTCAATGTCCGTGCTGGTGAGTTGGTCGCCATTGCAGGGGTATCTGGCAATGGGCAATCTGAAATTTTAAGCTTACTTTCCGGTATATTGCCGCCAAGTTCAGGTTCAATCACTCTTAATGGCAGCACCATTACAGCGCAAAATGCGGTCAATCCGCGGGATGTGCGGGCAATGGGAGTTGGGCATATCCCCGAAGATCGTCATAAGCAAGGATTGATCAACAAGTTCGCAGCGAAAGAAGCCTATATCCTTGGTTACCACCATTTAGAAAAATACAACAAAGGCATTCTTCAAGATCAACAAGCGATCGACACCTTGTGCCAAACCAGCATGGACAAATGGGATGTTCGCCCTAACGACATCGACCTAAAAACTGCCAATTTCTCCGGTGGTAACCAGCAAAAGTTAGTAATCGCCCGTGAAATGGAAGAAGACCCGGATGTTCTGCTCATCGGTCAACCAACGCGCGGCGTTGATATTGGGGCAATTGAATACATCCACCAGCAAATTATTGCCAGCCGAGATGCAGGAAAAGCGGTGCTCTTAGTCTCGGTGGAGCTCGATGAGATCCTCACGCTGGCGGATCGAATTATCGTGGTCTTTGACGGCGCGATTGTCGGTGAATTGGATGCTTCCCAAGCGGATGAACGTACGCTTGGTTTGATGATGGCCAACATCGTTCCCGATCATATTAAGCCGCATATTACCCAAGGAGAAAACGCATGAGTCAGGCAAAAGTACCAGCATGGGTAACCATTGGCCTGCTGCCAGCCGTGAATGTTTTTGTGGCATTTTTAGTCTCCGCATTGCTGTTTTTATACATTGAAATCAATCCTTTAGATGCGATTGAAGTGATGTGGACCGGCGCATTTGGCTATGCAGAAGGCTTTGGTTATACCCTTTATTACACAACGGGGTTCGTCTTTACCGGCCTTGCGGTGGCTGTCGCCTACCATGCTGGTTTATTTAATATCGGGGTAGAAGGACAGTCTTATATTGGCGGATTAGGTGTCGGCCTTATCTGTTTGACACTAGGCGAATACGCACCTTGGTATGTGGTCTTCCCTGTTGCGGTGATTGTTGGCGGCCTATTTGGTGCGGCTTGGGCGTTTATTCCCGCCTATCTACAAGCCAAACGCGGATCGCACATCGTCATCACCACTATTATGTTTAACTTCATCGCGGCTTCGTTGATGGCCTATCTCCTCGTTGACATCCTCAAACCGGAAACCACCATGGCAACTGAAAGCCGTGTCTTTGCGGCTGGCAGTTGGCTACCTAAAATGCATGAAATTCTGGCTGTTTTTGGCGTGAATGTCGCTCCGAGCCCTCTTAACCTGAGTTTTATTTTTGCGCTCTTGTGCTGCGTGTTTGTCTGGCTATTTATCTGGAAATCTCGCTGGGGTTATGAAATTCGCGCGATTGGAGCTAATGCATCAGCCGCTTCATATGCTGGAATCAACTATGTAAAAATCATTATCCTGACCATGTTGCTTTCTGGCATGTTAGCCGGGTTCTTTGGCATCAATGTCCTTCAAGGTGAACTTCATCAAATCAAACTGAACTTTGTCGAAGGCTTTGGCTTTACTGGTATTGCCGTCGCTTTAATGGGCCGCAACCATCCTGTGGGAGTCTTACTTGCAAGCTTACTGTTTGGTTTCTTATATCAAGGCGGGGCAGAACTTAGCTTTGAATACGGCGTAGACCGCAACATCGTTGTGGTATTACAAGGGTTAGTCATTCTGTTTTCCGGTGCTTTAGAGCACATGTTCAGGCCAAATATCGAGCGTCTGTATTTGAAACTATTTGCCAGTAAAAAACAGCAGAAAGCACAGGGAGTGGCTTGATATGTTTGAAACCATTATTTTGATGCTTGATGCAACTATTCGCATGTCTACACCACTGATTCTTGCCGCGCTAGCTGGCATGTTCAGTGAGCGTTCCGGTGTGGTTAACATCGCTCTTGAAGGTAAGCTATTAGCAGCCGCCTTTGCTGGCGCAGCAACGGCACACGTCACAGGTTCAGCTTGGTTAGGTGTTTTTGCGGGCTGTTTTGTCTCGATATTATTGGCGCTACTGCATGGGTTTGCTTCCATTACCCATCGCGGTGATCAAGTTGTCAGTGGCATGGCAATCAATATTCTGGCTGCAGGGCTAACCATTACCCTCGGTCGCTACTGGTTCCATCAAGGAGGACAAACGCCAGCACTGAGTGGAGACGCACGCTTTGCTCCACTAAACTTCCCAGGCGCAGACGCTGTGCAAGATGTTCCGGTCATTGGCTTGCTGTATTCTGAGCTGCTCAGTGGCCACTCGGTGATTGAATACCTCGCCTTTATTATTGTCCCCGTCGCTTGGTATGTCCTTGTCAAAACACGCTTTGGTTTACGACTGCGAGCTGTAGGCGAATCACCTGCAGCTGTCGATACGGCGGGGATTTCAGTCGTGGGCATGCGCTATTCGGCTATGGTGATTTGTGGACTCTTAGTCGGCCTTGGCGGCGTTTACCTCTCAGTAGGCCAAACCGCGCAGTTCATTCCGAATATGAGTGCGGGTAAAGGCTATATGGCGCTTGCTGCACTGATTTTTGGTAAATGGCGCCCCTTTACGGCCATGGCAGCATGTTTACTGTTTGGGTTCTTGGATGCGCTCGCGATTCGTCTGCAAGGGGTCACCATCGGTGATGTCGCCATTCCTGTCCAAGCGATTGAGGCAATGCCATACATCTTAACCGTATTCCTATTGGCAGGCTTTATCGGTAAAGCCATTGCACCAAAAGCCATTGGAGTTCCGTACACCAAAGAGCGCGAATAGTCACAATGACAATGTTAAAAAAGGCGACTCAATGGTCGCCTTTTTTATTCGTCACTCATGCGTATTCAAGCCAAATAATCGCGAGCTATTAGTCCAAGTCTCTGCCGCCATCTGTTTCTCAGGCACCCCACGCAGTTGGGCGAGAGTCTCGAGAACCAGAGGTAATCGCTTAGGGTGATTAGGCTGGCTTTGAAAGCCGCTCAGTGGCATATCCGGTGCGTCGGTTTCCAACACTAAACGCTCAATAGGCAGGGATGTGACCGCTTGCCGGGTTTTCTTTGCGCGCTCATAAGTAATCACGCCACCGATACCAAGATAGAATCCACGCTCAATAAAATTATGCGCCTGTTGCTCACTACCTGAGAACCCATGCCAGACCCCCCCCTGGGTATACTGAGCCTGTTTGAGAAGTTGAAGAATGCGGTTATCCGCTTTACGACTATGTATAATCAAAGGCAATTGATAACTTTGCGCGAGTTCTATTTGCTGAACAAAAAATCGCTCTTGTAGCTTGCTATCAACATCAATGGCGACATCAAGCCCACATTCACCAATAGCAACACAGCGCTCACTTCTCGCATCTAACGTATCGACCAATTGGTTTAACGCATCACCAGGTTGGCCATTCAAAAAGTAAGGATGGCAGCCTAATGCATAGTAAACGCCAGAAAAACGCTGACTTAATTGCTCGATACGTCCCCAGTTTTCAGCGCCAATCGCAGGAAGTAAAACCCGCTCAATGCCCGCTGCATTTGCCTGTTGCCATTGGTTTGCAAAATCCCTCCCGAAGGCGGCAAAATCCAAGTGGCAATGGGTATCAAACAGTTGCATGTCAGTGGCGCTTGTTTTGGTGATCGTCCGCTTGCCACTCTTTTCGATAAGGCACACAACTGCGCTTCTGCTCAGGTGTTAACCCCATAGACTGACACCAAGCATCATAATGCGCGAGCCATTGCTTGAAACGTTGCCACATAATCGTTGCCTATTTTTGCTCTTCACGCTTAAACACCAAATCGGTCGGCGTTGACTCTTGTTCGCAAAAGTAATAGCCAGCCGTATCAAACTTAGTTAAGTCAGCCACACTTTCAATGCGATTTTCAATGATGTAGCGCGCCATCATTCCGCGAGCCTTTTTGGCATAGAAGCTGATGACTTTATACTGGCCATTTTTACAATCTTTGAAAATAGGCGTAATAATCTGCGCATCTAAGCTTTTAGGTTTGACCGATTTAAAATATTCGTTCGACGCTAAATTCACCAGAACGTTATCCCCTTGCGCTTGAATCGCTTGGTTTAACTTTTCAGTGATGATGTTGCCCCAAAATTGGTAGAGGTTGCTCCCTTTTGGGTTGCTCAGCTTGGTTCCCATCTCTAAACGGTAAGGTTGCATCAAGTCCAGCGGCTTCAAGAGACCGTATAATCCAGACAGCATTCGTAAATGTTGCTGAGCATAGTCTAAATCATCTTGAGAAAGAGACAGGGCATCTAGCCCGGTATATACGTCCCCTTTAAACGCAAAAATCGCTTGGCGAGCATTCTCTTGGGTAAAGGTTTCACTCCATTGCTCGAAACGAGCGACATTGAGCGCGGCGATCTTATCACTGACTTTCATCAGCGAAGAGACATCTGCAGGCGTGAGCTTACGACATACGTCAATCAATTGCTTAGAGTAGTCCGTTAACTCAGGTAAGGTATGCTTATCGGTCGGTAACGATGATTCGTAGTCCAGTGTTTTTGCAGGTGATACGACAATTAACATGTTGGCTTCTCTTTACTTAATCCGATTATCTTTATGTTTCTAGAGTACAAAAAAAGCCATGCATTGTCTGCATGGCTTTAAGAATCATGTCGATAGTTTCGACCTATGAGCGAGAATTTTTATCCCAAATCCCCTCTTCCAACTGCGACTTCAGTTCAGGAAATTTATCCGGGTCAAAACTGGGAACTTTACCAGCCTTCAATTGCTGATTGTAATCTTTGGCGAGTTTAATCACGATGCCAGAAAGCAGGAGAATCGCCACCAAGTTAACAATCGCCATCAAGCCCATCGATACATCGGCCAATGACCAAACCGTCGGTAGAGAAGCCACCGCGCCAAACATGACCATCGCCAAGAACACTAAACGGAAAAGACTGATGCCCGCTTTATGATTTCGTTCAAGGAAGATCAGGTTTGTTTCAGCGTACGAATAGTTAGCGATAATCGACGTAAAAGCAAAGAAGAAGATCGCCACCGCGACGAACATGCCGCCCCAATCACCAACTTGTGAACTCAGCGCTGCCTGAGTCAACTCAATCCCAGTGATCTCGCTATGAGGTACATATTCACCAGACATCAAAATAATCGCAACCGTTGATGAACAGATGACGATGGTATCCATAAATACGCCCAGCATCTGCACATAACCTTGCGAGGCTGGATGTGGTGGATAAGGTGTAGCAGAAGCCGCCGCGTTCGGCGCAGACCCCATACCTGCTTCGTTTGAGAACAAGCCACGTTTAACACCGTTAATCATCGCTTGTGCTATTGCGTAGCCTAGGCCGCCTGCCGCCGCTTCTTGGAAGCCAAATGCACTCTTAAAGATAAGCGCTAATACCGCTGGCAGTTTTTCGATGTTACTAAACATGATGATGAGCGCCAGTGCAAGATACGCAAGCGCCATAATAGGTACAATCATCTCTGCGGTCTTTGCAATACGCTTAATCCCACCAAAGATAACAATTGCTGATAGTACCACAACACCGATACCGACATAGTTCTCTTGCCAGCCAAAAGCATGGTTCATTGCATTCGCGATTGAGTTGGCTTGTACTGCGTTAAACACCAAACCAAAAGCAATCAACAGCAGTACAGAGAAAAGCACGCCCATCCAGCGCATGCCAAGCCCTTTTTCAATATAGTAAGCCGGACCGCCTCGGTAGTTACCATCCTCATCTTTGGTCTTGTAGAGCTGCGCCAAAGTGCTTTCAGCAAACGATGTCGCCATACCAAGCATCGCAATCATCCACATCCAGAAGATAGCGCCAGGGCCACCAGCAGTCAGGGCAACGGCCACCCCTGCCATGTTTCCGGTACCGACACGTGCCGCAAGACTGGTACAAAGTGCTTGAAAAGAAGAAATACCAGAATTGTCCGCTTTACGGCTGTTTTTCAACACTTTAAACATATGCGTAAAATGGCGGAATTGAATAAATCCGAGACGGAACGTGAAGTAAATTCCCACGCCCACCAATAGATAAACCAGAATAGAGCCCCAAAGTAGGCTATTCATCAAATTGATAATATCTGTCATACGATCCTCATAGTGAGTTTACACTGACCTCTGCTTCCTAGCCTTCCCTCAAACTGCACGACTAAGTGTCAACAAGGCTTAGTCAATTTTTATTAATAGGTTTGGCAGTTTGAACTTGTAAAATATCGCCTCATGCTTCCATTTTACGAGTCTGTGTTTTTTGACCGGCGGATAATGCAGCCACTCAAGACAAAAATCAATATGCAATAAGATGCTATTAATTCCTATTTTTCACTGTAAAGTCACCAAACGTTAACAGATTAAGTTACATTAACAGCACATAACCAAAACAATATAACCCCAAACTTGTAACTCCAGCAGAGTGTATTTCCTCTAGTTGGTAAAATCGATGTACTCGACTAACCCCTTGAGTGGTAAAGGTTGTCAATTCCCCCCTCTGGTTTTTCCATTCACATCATCAACAGATACTATTTTTCATTGGCGTTTAAAGAATGAAACACGCTAAAAACGTGATTTTAACCACACCTCATTAACATCACAATTTTTCCAAACTCACACTTTGGTTAACACCAGCTGACTACTTTTTATCCAAACCGTCCAATAACAAGCTGAACGAGGTACGCGTTTTGCATAAAAACTTCATGGAAATGCAACAAATGAGAAATCAATCAAGGATACGATCTTCGTAGAGTGGTATTTAAAAATTCCTTTCGAGGAGTGACGAAATAACAAGAGGTGCTTATGGAAGGCTTAAATTTTGATGAAATCATGGACACAGAGTTTCCTAAACTACGTGCAACTCGTTCTAAACCAGTCAAACGTAAATGGCGTGAAATCGAAGCTATCAAGGATCGCCAACGGCTACAAAAGGAGCTAATGGATATGGATATTGGCTTTGAGGACCTCGACAAACTAGAGTTTTAATAAAGAAAAAGGCACTCGACTTATCGAGCGCCTTTTCTTTTTGTATCTATACACTCGCACATTTAGCGTGTTAAACACACTCATCTTCTGTTTGGCGAACTCTCTGAGCCAATTGCTGATATTGCTCAGCAATGGTGTCACCAAAGACTGGATCATCTTCATCGACGTTCCATAAGCCTTCGACGGCTTGCCAATCAGTAGCAGTAAAAGATTGTTGGATAAGCGGCAAGATTGACTGTTCCTCCATATCCAAATGGCGTTTTTGCTGCAAGATAAAGTTTTCTAGCTGTTCTATCAGCACATGCTGCGGCACAACCGCGTCTTGCAATACCATATCGATGGTATTAAGAAAATGATGCGTTTTTTCAGACAACTCTTGATGCTCTAACTCCAAATTAGCGACATTGGCTTCGTGACCATATTTTTCTAAAAAATACAGATACAAAATATCTTCTTTTGGATGATGCACCCGCTCTGAATGGGTTGCTAAATAATCAACTATATCGTGGACCAAATTGTAGTTAACTGGCATTTCTTGCTGCAATAGCACCAATTTACGGCGTAAAATCGCCAGTAAACGGACCATGTAACCATGCTCTCTTCGAATACGCTCGATCATCATAGTGCCTCTCCTTAACACTTACTTTCTCTAAGTGTATATGAGAGTCACTACTCTTGCTTTGAATGAGGTCGAAATTTGACCATTTATGCCACAGGCTGAATATCCATTGGTAACCGCCAATCAATCGGTGTTTTTCCCTGCTGAACAAGCAAATCATTCGCCTTAGAAAAGTGTCGGCACCCTAAGAATCCGCGGTGGGCGGATAGCGGAGACGGATGTGGCGCCGCCAGTACATGGTGCTTAGCACGATTAATAAAGCGGCCTTTTTTCTGAGCATGCGATCCCCAGAGTAGGAAAACCACCCCTTCTTGATGCTGGTTGATCGACTCAATGACTTTATCGGTAAACGTTTCCCAACCGGTTTTAGCATGCGAATGGGCCTTTCCCTGCTCGACGGTCAGCACGGTATTAAGCATTAACACCCCTTGCTCTGCCCAGTGCTGCAAATATCCATGGCGAGGAATCTCAAAGCCATCAATATCCGCAGCGAGCTCCTTATACATATTGACCAGCGACGGAGGCGTTTTCACCCCAGGCAACACCGAGAAGCAAAGACCGTGAGCTTGGTTAGGTCCATGGTAAGGATCTTGCCCTAGCATCACGACTTTAACTTGGTTGAACTCTGTAGCTCGAAAAGCGTTGAACACGTCTTTTTCCGGAGGAAAAATCGCTTTCCCTGCTCTGCGCTCAGATTCAACAAATGTCAGAGTGTCGACAAAGTAACTTTGTCGCTTTTCATCCCCAATAACGTCGTGCCATGTTAGCGTGTGTTCCATCGCTGCTACCCTCATCAAATGTATAAGGGTATTTTCTCAAAAACTCACTCAATAACAACTCGTTATTGGTCTGAAAACTTAACGAGTCTGCGGCGTTCGGTGATGCCCACGTCCAGTAATAGGACGGTTAGGTACCGGAAAACGGGTAGGTCGAATAGTATTAACTGAATGTGTGTATGACATGGCATCCTCCTTTCACAACAGACTTCTTGATGCTCAAGATCACAACATGAAAAAAAGATGCCAACTTATCTAATTTGCGAGTGTTTTACAGTGAATTGTTCTTAGGTGAGCGATCTCATCAGGCCATATTTCGGGGTTGATCGTCTCTAAAATCAACGGAATATTATCAAATCGAGGATCTTTAGCGATATATTCGAAACAAGGCCAACCTATCTCTCCTTGCCCAAGTGAGTGATGACGATCCAGACGAGATCCCCGAGCGCCTTTTGAATCATTTACATGCATTGCACGTAAATAGTGCATACCAACGATCCTTTCAAATTCCGCAAATACCTGCTCACACCCTTGTTCACTGCCAAGATCGTAACCTGCGGCAAAAGCGTGGCATGTATCGAGGCAAACTCCGACCCGGTTTTTATCCTCAACTTGATCGATAATTTCCGCCAACTGTTCAAATCGCCAACCTAAATTACTGCCTTGACCAGCGGTATTTTCAATCACCGCAATCACATCCGGAACCCGTTGATGAGCCAGATTAATCGACTCCGCAATGCGTTTTAGGCAATCGGATTCGGAAATTTGTTTTAAGTGACTGCCAGGATGAAAATTCAACAAACTAAGCCCAAGTTGAAAACAACGCTCAAACTCATCAATAAATGCAGCACGAGATTTACTGAGTTTTTCGTCATCTGGGGCACCTAAGTTAATTAAGTACGAATCATGGGGCAATATTTGCTCAGGCCCAAAGCCATATTGCCGACAATGGTTTTTGAAGCGCGTAATGACCTCAGGATCGAGGGGCTTAGCCGCCCACTGACGCTGATTTTTGGTAAACAGTGCAAATGCGTTAGCACCAATTTCCGCCGCTCTCAAAGGGGCATTATCGACGCCACCTGCAGCAGAGACATGCGCACCAATGTATTTATTTCCAAGTTTTGGCATTGCTTTACCCATTTATCCTCTAAATTCGTGAGTACTCCGTTCATAAACGAGTAGATTAACTGACACAATAATGTTGTAAATTTACAACATTAGTTTAATTAAAAATTATTTTAATTAATAAAAAATAATTTAAGATGTTAATTTAAAAAGAAAAACACCCCATCAATATCAAAATAACCTTAAAAAAATAAATGTTTTAAGTTGTCTTTTGACTCAAATCAATATTAAAATAGTGGTTATTCGCTACGCAGTAACTGGTGTAGTTCAATACTCTAAGCAGTAAACACCCACAACGCCCACTCTGTGGACTAGGAGATTGTAATGATCCAAGGTATTCAAATTACAAAAGCAGCTAACGACGACCTACTTAATACCATTTGGCTTCTTGATAATGAAGCGAAAGAAGCTCGTTGTGTGGCCGCCACTAAAGGCTTCGAAACCGATCAAGTTGTGACTCTGAGTGATCTAGGTGACTACGAGAGCCGTCCCGTTGAGATTCAAACTCAACCTCTTATTGAAGGCGGTCAGCACCTGAACGTTAACGTTCTAAAACGTGAAACGTTAGAAGATGCAGTAGCAAACCCAGATAAATACCCACAACTAACGATTCGTGTTTCTGGTTACGCAGTGCGTTTTAACTCACTGACTCCAGAACAACAACGCGATGTTATCGCTCGTACCTTTACTGAGTCGCTATAATCGCTGATTACACTTTCAGTTTCTATCAAACGGTGCTTAATTAAGCACCGTTTTTTTTTTGCTTTCCGCTCGACGCATCACGATCAAAATAGCGATTTTGATCACTATTTCACCTCTCCCATCGGTTTAAATAAAGTTTTTTATTTACTTAATTAGATCATCGGCTAAGTTAATAAGCAATTAACTTTACTTAATAACACCATGGAGCATGAAAACCAGAGTCTGGGTGCTTTATCGCGTGTGTCTTGAATCCAATTGACTAAGGAGCAGAGATGAATGCTTATGTTGAACACGTCAATTTGACAGTAAAAAACCTTGAGAGCGCGGTGCTGTTTATCTCTACCGCGATGCCTGAATTCCAAGTTCGCCACCAAGGAACCGACACCAAACGCTGGTGCCATATTGGTACAGACAGCAGTTATCTTGCCATACAAGAGCGTGAACCCAAGTCCAAGCCCCATGTAGTTCGTACACCTTATTTTGATGTCGGGGTCAATCACATCGGGCTCGTCGTTGACAACGTCGAAGAAGTTGCTCAGCGGTTAACGGTAGCAGGTTATCGTAAGAATATGGAACGTCGAGAAGCATTTCGAAAGCGTATCTACTTCTATGATGACGATGGCATTGAGTGGGAGTTTATCGAATATTTAACACGCAATCCGCAACAGAGAAATCACTATGAAGCAACCTAAGATTGGCATCGTTTTTTATTCCAAACAAGGAAACACAAGCTCACTGGCTAAGCATATCGAGGAAGGTATTCAAAGTCAGGATATACCCGTCATGAGTATCAAGATACAAGATAACGATATTGTCGCCGGACGTTATCAAAACTCGGCGATCTTTGACATGCTCGTTGGTTGCGATGCGATTGTGTTTGGTAGTCCAACTTATATGGGCTCACCTGCCGCACAGTTCAAAGCCTTTATGGATGCCAGCAGTGATTGCTATGTTGCGAAAGCTTGGAGAAATAAAATAGCGGCGGGCTTTACTTCAGGCGGAAGTCTCAACGGCGAGCAACAACAAACGCTACTCGCCATGTTTGCTTTAGCTTGTCAGCATGGCATGCTTTGGGCAGGCCTTGATGTTTCACAGTTTACCGACACACTCAACCTTAATCGTACAGGGTCGAGTTTGGGCTTAGTTGCAAGCCCTCAGCCCAATCATCAACAAATCGAAGACAATGATTTAGCGACCGCGTTCTATTTTGGTCAACGTATCGCCAAGTTGGTGAAATGACGCTAGTCACTTCGTTAAACATAGGTTAATTTAAACCTATTGTTTCCTAATGTTCATGATTAATACGTGTTACTTGAAGGTATCGAAACCTTGCTGATTCTCAGCAAATATAAAACCATGAGCCGAACTGGCAGCCAGCTATACATTAGCGCGTCGGCGGTCAGTAAACGGATCGCAAACCTCGAGCGGAAATTAGGTAAGCGTTTGATTGAACCAGATGGCCGTCAAGTACGCCTTACTGCGGACGCTTTAGCCCTGATTGAGAATATCGGTCCGAGTTTTAACGAACTGCAAGGGCTGATTTTTGATCAGCAAACACTGCCTGACAGTACACCACTACGCATTGACTGCTCTGAAACCTTAGTGGCGGGTTTTTTAAGTGATGTCTTTAGTCATCATTTACACCAAGATCCGCACCTTAACATCACCACTAATCATACACCTCGCATCGTAGAAAATGTTCAATCCGGTCAGGCAACATTAGGTATTTGTGCCGGCCATATTCCAAGCCATCATGGCTTGAAGGCGATACATCTTACTGACGAACCTTTCTACACCATCAGTAAGCAGCCACTTACTCAGCTACCAGCTTGTGTCATCACCAACGATCTCAATAATCCAGCCAATAGCTATCAACGTCTGGTCCTTAACCAATTAGGTATCACACCGTTAATGGAAATGGACTCCTACTCTGCTGCTGCGCAATTAGCGTTAGCCGGTGTTGCGCCTGCCATCGTGCCGTTATCCATGGTCAACACCTTAAAAATATCGAGACAATACTGTTTTCAGTTCGAAGAATTGCGCGGTCTCTACCGTCCACTTCACATCTGTTTACGACCACACTCGTATAAGAACCCACGGATCAGAAGCTTGATAACAGCCATTGATGATGCTGTTCCCAAAGCAATTTCAGCGCCATGGCCATCGACATAATGATCACTAAAGGTCGAATCCATTTTTGGCCTTGAGTAACAACGACTTTTGCCCCTAGACGTGCGCCAAGAAAACCACCGATTGCCATGGTTAAACCGAGCTTCCAAATGGGTAACCCAGCGAGAACGAAAAACTGTAAAGCCGCGATATTAGAGGTAAAATTGAGTATTTTGGTTCGAGCCGTGGCTTCAACTAAAGACAACTGAGCAATAGCCACAAAACACACGGCAAAGATAGAGCCAGTCCCAGGCCCAAAGAAGCCATCGTAAAACCCAACGCCGCCACCCACGCACAAAGCAAACATGCCTTCAGACAGTGAAGCCTTACCTTTGACCTCCCGGGTTGAAGGCGCGAGTAAAAAATAGAGTGAAATGGCGACCAGCAGTATAGGAATCAGGCTAGTAAGCACCCCAGCATCAATGAATTGCACCGCTTCAGCGCCGAGGGCAGCCCCCACAAAGGTACAACCAATCGCTAGCTTCATTTCGCTCAATTTAACAATACCGCTGCGCACAAAATACCAACTGGCTGAAAAGCTACCAAAGGAGCTTTGTAACTTATTGGTCGCCAGCGCTTGAGTCGGAGGAATGCCCGCAGCTAACAATGCAGGCAGCGTAATTAACCCACCACCTCCCGCCATCGCATCAATAAACCCTGCCACGCCAGCGACAAAAAACAGCATCAATATGATCTCAACCGAGAGCTCCATGGTGTTACAACATCCTTTAACGACTTGAATAAACAGACACTATCACTGTACTTACTGATTGAGTTAGCGAAAGCTAAGACTGAAACCCTTTCCAAATATTCATCATTTCTATTGGTGATAATAAGAGATAAAAAAACCCGCTCAATGAGCGGGTAATGAGGTTGTCAGATAAGCTTTAGCGCTTACTGTCGTTATATTGCCAAGTGATTAAACTTGGCCTTGTTGTACTTTAGCGTGCAGCTCTTGAACCGACATGACACTCGCAGTGGCATCAGAGGTGTGAGCCATACAAGTAGCAAACGCTGCATTAAGCGTGGTGGTGTAGTTAACCTTCTCAGCTAGCGCACCACGGCGAAGCACTTTGGAGTCTTCAATCGCTTGACGACCAGCGGCCGTATTCACGATGTAGGTGTATTCATTGTTCTTGATACGGTCAAGAATATGAGGACGACCTTCATGAACCTTATTCACCAAACGAGGGTTAATCCCTGCCTCTCCAAGAATTACCGCGGTACCATGAGTCGCATCGAGCTGATACCCCAGTTTCACCAATTTTGACGCTAAGTCGACCACGCGCTGTTTATCGCCCTCACGGACTGAAAGCAGAGCTCGTCCGCCCTCAGGGTAAACGCTGCCTGACCCCAATTCGGCTTTTGCGTACGCTTCAGCAAACGTCGCTCCAACGCCCATCACTTCACCAGTGGAACGCATTTCAGGACCAAGTAGCGGGTCAACGCCAGGGAACTTGTTAAACGGCAAGACCACTTCTTTTACTGAGTAGTACGGTGGAATGATCTCTTTAGTGAACCCTTGAGACTCTAGGCTTTGCCCAGCCATAACACGCGCTGCAATTTTTGCGAGCGGCGCCCCCGTTGCTTTAGAAACAAACGGCACTGTACGAGCTGCGCGAGGGTTAACTTCGATGAGGTAGACTTCATCATCTTTAACCGCAAACTGAGTATTCATCAAGCCACGGACACCAAGTTCAAACGCCAGCTTCTCAACTTGCTCACGCATCACATCTTGGATCTCTTGGCTAAGCGTATAAGCAGGAAGTGAACATGCTGAATCACCAGAGTGAACACCTGCCTGTTCAATATGTTCCATGATGCCGCCAATCACCACGCGTTCACCATCACAAATCGCGTCGATATCAACTTCAGTGGCGTCATCAAGGAAACGGTCTAATAGAACTGGAGACTCATTTGAGACACTGACTGCTTCATTGAAGTAACGGCGTAGGTCGCTCTCATCATAAACAATCTCCATCGCACGTCCGCCTAGAACGTATGAAGGACGTACAACCAGAGGGAAACCAATTTCACGAGATTTCTCGACCGCTTGTTCAATCGCAGTCACCGTTGCATTTTCTGGCTGTTTTAGCCCAAGACGCTCAACCGCTTGTTGGAAACGCTCACGGTCTTCGGCACGGTCAATCGCATCAGGGCTAGTACCAATCACTGGCACACCCGCCGCTTCTAGGGCTCGCGCCAATTTCAGTGGCGTTTGACCACCGTATTGGACAATCACGCCTTTGGGTTTTTCAACACGTACAATTGCCAGAACATCTTCCAGAGTCACAGGCTCAAAGTAGAGACGGTCTGATGTATCGTAGTCAGTAGATACAGTTTCAGGGTTACAGTTAACCATGATGGTTTCGTAACCGTCTTCACGTAACGCAAGAGAAGCGTGAACACAGCAGTAGTCAAATTCAATGCCTTGACCGATACGGTTTGGACCGCCGCCAAGTACCATGACTTTGTCTTTGTCCGTTGGATTGGCTTCACACTCTTCATCGTACGATGAGTACATGTAAGCAGTATCTGAAGAGAATTCAGCTGCACAGGTGTCAACACGCTTGTAGACAGGGTGAATATCAAATTGGTCACGAAGACGACGAATTTCATTTTCTGACACGCCAAGTAGCGTCGACAAACGTGCGTCAGAGAAACCTTTACGCTTCATGGTGCGCAGTACGTCTTTGGTTAAACCGGCAAAGCCGCCCGCTTTTACCTGCTCTTCCAGTCTGACTAACTCTTCAATTTGAACCAAGAACCAACGGTCAATGTTGGTTAGGTTGAACACACCATCTACCGACAAACCCGCTCGGAATGCGTCAGCGATGTACCAAATGCGTTCAGCGCCCGCTTCTTTAAGCTCGTAACGAATTTTAGAGAGCGCATCGGGTGCTTCAAGGTCAACCATTTCATCAAAACCGTTGGAGCCGACTTCCAAGCCACGGAGTGCTTTTTGTAGAGACTCTTGTTGGTTACGACCAATGGCCATCACCTCACCGACTGACTTCATCTGCGTAGTCAAACGGTCATTGGCGCCAGCAAATTTTTCAAAGTTGAAGCGAGGAATCTTAGTAACAACATAGTCGATTGTCGGTTCAAAAGAAGCAGGCGTAGCTCCGCCAGTGATGTCGTTCATCAATTCGTCAAGCGTAAAGCCAACCGCCAACTTCGCCGCGACTTTGGCAATAGGGAAGCCTGTGGCTTTTGACGCCAACGCCGAAGAGCGAGAAACACGAGGGTTCATCTCAATGATAACCATACGGCCATCTTCTGGGTTGATACCAAACTGTACGTTGGAGCCACCAGTTTCAACGCCGATTTCACGTAAAACCGCCAAAGACGCATTACGCATCAATTGGTACTCTTTATCTGTCAGGGTTTGTGCTGGCGCTACGGTGATTGAATCACCAGTATGAATGCCCATAGCATCAAAGTTTTCAATTGAGCAGACGATGATACAGTTGTCGGCTTTGTCACGAACCACTTCCATCTCATACTCTTTCCAACCAATCAATGATTCATCAATCAGCAGTTCATTGGTTGGCGAAAGATCCAAACCACGATGACAAATTTCATCAAACTCTTCTTTGTTATATGCGATACCGCCACCAGTGCCCCCCATAGTAAATGAAGGACGGATAATACATGGGAAGCCGACTTTTTCGAGTACGCTATAAGCTTCTTCCATGCTTTTCGCGGTATCTGCGCGAGGGCACTCAAGGCCAATCGATTTCATCGCTTTATCAAAGCGAGAACGGTCTTCGGCTTTATCTATCGCATCGGCAGTTGCACCGATCATTTCAACGCCAAACTCAGCCAGCACACCTTGTTTTTCAAGTTCTAATGCACAGTTCAGTGCAGTTTGCCCACCCATGGTTGGCAGCACGGCATCTGGACGTTCTTTTTCAATGATTTTGCGTACGACTTGCCAGTTGATTGGCTCAATGTAAGTCGCATCCGCCATTTCAGGATCAGTCATGATGGTAGCCGGGTTTGAGTTGACCAAAATAACTCGGTAACCCTCTTCGCGCAGCGCTTTACACGCTTGCGCTCCTGAATAATCAAACTCACAGGCTTGACCGATAACAATCGGACCAGCACCTAAAATAAGAATGCTTTTAATATCAGTACGTTTTGGCATCTTTACTACTCCGAAATTAAGCGCTGTGTTGTTTAATCAAGTCAATGAAGTGGTCAAAAAGTGGCGCTGCATCATGAGGGCCAGGGCTCGCTTCTGGGTGACCTTGGAAACTAAATGCAGGCTTATCGGTACGATGAATTCCTTGTAGTGACCCATCGAATAATGACACGTGAGTGGCACGAAGGTTATCTGGCAGCGTTTTCTCGTCTGCGGCAAACCCATGGTTTTGCGAAGTAATCATAACCACACCACGGTCAAGATCTTTCACTGGATGGTTTGCGCCGTGATGACCAAACTTCATCTTCACTGTTTGTGCCCCTGAAGCCAGAGCAAGAATTTGATGCCCTAAGCAGATACCAAACAGCGGAATGTTCTTATCTAAGAATGTTTTGGTTGCTTCAATTGCGTAAGTACACGGTTCTGGGTCACCAGGGCCGTTAGATAAGAAGATGCCATCGGGGTTGAGCGCCAGAACCTCTTCTGCAGACGTTTGTGCAGGCACAACCGTTAAACGGCAGCCGCGGTCAACCAGCATGCGTAAAATGTTGCGCTTTGCGCCGAAATCGTACGCGACGACGTGATAAGGCAAGTCAGCATCCGCTTTCGCTTCAGGTAAGCCGCCTTCTAGAGTCCAAGAGCCTTGTTGCCAAGCATACGTCTCTTGCGTCGTCACTTCTTTTGCCAAATCCATGCCTTTTAGACCCGGAAACTCCTGCGCTTTCGTTAACGCTAGCGCTTGGTCAAGGTTGTCACCGGCCATAATGCAACCATTCTGCGCCCCTTTCTCTCGCAAAATACGCGTCAGTTTACGTGTATCAATATCGGCAATACCGACAATGTTTTGCGATTTAAGGTAATCAGAGAGGGTTTGTTCACTGCGGAAGTTAGAAGCGATAAGAGGGAGATCGCGAATCACAAGGCCTTGTGCATGAATTGAAGTGGATTCTTCATCTTCATTATTGGTACCAGTATTACCAATATGTGGGTAAGTCAGGGTGACAATTTGTTGGGAATAGGAAGGGTCAGTGAGAATTTCTTGGTACCCCGTCATCGAGGTATTAAAAACAACTTCACCAACGGATATACCATCTGCTCCAATGGAAACTCCGTGGAACACTGTCCCATCTTCTAGGACTAACAGTGCTGATTTACTCAAGACAACCTCCGGAATAAAAATGCATAAATTATAAATTAAATTGCAAACTTGCCTTCCATGACTCGCAGTATAATCGAATTCAGGGGGTTTAGACAAATTGGCGGTATTCTAATTACGCCAGTATATTCTGTCAATAACCGATAAAAAATATATTCTTTATTTAATTGGATATGAACAAAAAAGACAAAGTAACGCCTAAAAAGGCAACTTAAGTTGGCCAAATAGCCAAAATTAGAGCACCTTTAATCATTAAGAGAATTATAAGGGGGCGTAATAGATGGGTTTTTATTTAGTTACCGAAGCAAACGTTACGCTTACTTACTTTCCATTGAATTTTAATGAGGTTATAAACAAATAGAGTACAGAGCAACATAAACAAAAGAAAAGTAGCTTAAAAACACCTATTTTTAGCCACTAAAAATATTCAGCCCAGTTTTTGGCTAAAAAAAAGCGCCAACCTAAGTTAGCGCATAATTATCCATTTATAGCTCATTTAATCCGAGCACGTCGGTCATGGTATAAAAACCGGAGGAATGCGTGTCTAACCACACAGCGGCTTTCACTGCTCCATTGGCAAAAGTCATGCGGTCTGTCGCTTTGTGAGTAATTTCTACTCGTTCACCAATATCCGCAAACATCGCGGTGTGTTCACCAACAATATCGCCGGCGCGAATCGTCGCAAAACCAATCTCTTCTCGCTTACGCTCGCCAGTAATTCCCTCACGAGCATAGACAGCAACGTCACTAAGCTGATTCCCCATCGCTCCAGCAATGGCCTCTCCCATACCGATAGCAGTGCCTGACGGCGCATCGACTTTATGGCGATGATGGGCTTCAATCACTTCAATATCGCAATAATCCCCCATGACTTTGGCCGCTTTCTCAAGCAACTTAAAGACTAAGTTCACACCGACGCTATAATTTGGTGCCATTACGATCGCTACCGATTGAGCATACTCATCGATCTGCTGACGTTCTTGCTCACTAAACCCAGTAGTGCCGATCACGATTTTCTTGTTGTAGTTTTTACACAGTTCAAGGTTAGCTAAGGTGCTTGAAGGCGCAGTGAAATCAATAATGACGTCGTAGTCATCGACATGCTTTTCAAGATCATCAACCACAGCAACACTGAGTTTGCGTTCGCCACATAACTCACCGATATCCACACCGACTAATGATGATTCAGGACGTTCCGATCCTGCTCCTAATTCGGCTTGAGGATGATGAAGCGTCGCTTTCACTAAATTGCGCCCCATTCGTCCAGCTGCTCCTGCTATCGCAATTCTAACCATTGCTCTATCTCCATCTTTCGGCAACGGGCAGTTCCCATTGCTGCTTACTCATTTCATCCAGTTAAACTAACAAGATTCTTTACCAACCACCAGTGTTTAAGCAAACTCTGCTATGACTCGCTTCAGAATCGGTACATTTGCTTCAGGAAAGGCGTAATCCGTCAGTTGATGGAGCTTAACCCATTGCCCTTCTTGACCTTCTTTGCCGTATGGTTGCCCGCGAAATTCACTGACCACAATAAAATCAAACGTCAGTGATTTATCTGAATAGTCATACTCGAGGTGTTCAAACAGGCTTTGCTTTGTAACTTCAATACCGATTTCTTCATCCAACTCTCGGCACATGGCTTGCTCAATACTCTCTTGCGCTTCAACTTTGCCACCAGGAAATTCCCAAAATCCACCTTTGTGCTTATCACTTGGGCGCTTGGTTATAAACACTTCGCTTTGGTCTGGATTAAAAATGATCGCCGCGACGATGTGAGTACGTTTCATGTCTTTTCCCTTTAAATCACTCGTGTGGAACGAGGCTGTTACAGATACAAAAAAGAGTCGCCCAAGCGACTCTTTTAATTGATTACCTTACCACTGGTTTATTCAATCTTACCATGGCACTGTTTGTATTTCTTACCACTACCACAAGGACATGGCTCGTTGCGGCCAACTTTGCGTTCTTCACGAACCATAGGTTGAGCATGCGCATCCTCCGCCGCTTCCTCTTCACCCAGTGGGTTTTCTGCTGAAGCATGTTGGGCTTGGGCTAAGCGCGCCGCTTCTTCTGCTTGCGCTTGACGCTGGGCTTCCATACGTTCAACTTCTTCTTGCTGCTGTACACGAACTTTCGACAAGATAGTAATTACGTCAGATTTCAATGAATCCAGCAGTCCTTCAAACAGTTCAAACGACTCACGCTTGTACTCTTGTTTCGGGTTCTTTTGAGCATAACCACGCAAGTGAATACCTTGACGTAAATGATCCATTGCGGCTAAGTGCTCTTTCCACAACGTATCTAGAGTCTGCAACATCACGGATTTTTCAAAGTTGCGCAGTACTTCGCTACCGACCACTTCTTCTTTCGCTTTATAGACTTCAACTGCCGCATCAATGATTTTCTCACGCAATGCTTCTTCATACAGCTTGTCGTCTTCTTCCAACCACTGAGCAATGGGGAGCTCTAAATCGAAATCATTTTTCAGACGATCCTCAAGCCCTTTCACATCCCACATGTCTTCCAAAGATTGCGGCGGTACATATTCATCAATAACCGATGTCAAAACATCAACACGGTTTTGTTCGATCATTTCACTGATGTCTGGCGCATTCATGAGCTCATCACGCAATTCATAAACCACTTTACGTTGATCGTTCGCAACGTCATCGTATTCCAGCAGTTGTTTACGAATATCAAAGTTACGGCCTTCCACCTTACGTTGCGCTTTTTCGATAGAGCGAGAAAGCATCTTACTTTCAATCGCTTCTCCCTCTTCCATACCGCTTTGAATCAAGCTTGCCATACGATCAGAGGTAAAGATTCGAAGCAGTGAGTCTTCCATAGAAAGGTAGAAACGTGAAGAACCTGCATCCCCTTGACGACCAGAACGACCACGTAGCTGGTTATCAATACGGCGAGATTCATGGCGCTCAGTACCAATAATATGCAAACCGCCAGATGCTAATACCTGATCGTGCACTTCACGCCACTCAGCTTTGATTTCATCGATTTGTTGCTGAGTAGGATTTTCAAGTGTTTCGACTTTGCTTTGCCAGCTGCCGCCCAACACGATATCGGTACCACGACCCGCCATGTTAGTCGCAATCGTCACCGAGCCAGGTTTACCTGCTTCAGCGACAATTTCAGCTTCTTTTTCATGGAATTTAGCGTTCAGAACATTGTGCTTAACTTTGGCTTTTTTCAACGCGTTAGAAAGCAGTTCTGATTTTTCAATCGATACGGTACCAACCAAAACTGGCTGTCCTTGCTCAACACGCTCTTTAATATCTTCAATGATGGCGGCAAATTTTTCCGCTTCTGTACGGTACACCACATCCGGCATATCATTACGGATCATCGGACGGTTAGTCGGAATAACCACCGTTTCTAGACCGTAGATTTGTTGGAACTCAAACGCTTCCGTGTCAGCAGTACCTGTCATACCAGACAGCTTGTCGTATAGACGGAAGAAATTCTGGAAGGTAATCGAAGCCAGTGTTTGGTTTTCGTTTTGAATCTTAACGCCTTCTTTGGCTTCAACCGCTTGATGCAAGCCTTCTGACCAACGGCGTCCCGGCATGGTACGTCCGGTATGCTCATCAACGATAACCACATCACCATCGTCAGTAACAATGTAGTCAACGTTACGTTCAAACAACACATGAGCACGTAATGCAGCGTTTACGTGATGCAGTAAGCTGATGTTAGCGGGAGAGTATAGCGTTTCACCTTCTTGCATCAGGCCATTACTGACCAATAGCTCTTCGACAAATTCTTGACCATTCTCCGTCAAATACACTTGCTTTGATTTTTCATCAACCGTGTAATGGCCATCACCGCGATATTCTTCTGAATCTTCTTGGTCTTGCTGTTGAAGATGAGGAATCAAGGTGTTCACACGAGTATAAAGATCAGAACTGTCTTCTGCGGGGCCAGAGATGATAAGTGGCGTACGTGCCTCATCAATTAAAATCGAGTCAACTTCATCGACAATGGCAAAAAAGCGGGCTCGTTGCACGCGGTCTTCGGCGCGAAATGCCATGTTGTCACGCAGATAATCGAAACCAAATTCGTTGTTTGTACCGTAAAGAATATCAGCCAAGTAAGCTTGTTTTTTCTCTTGTGGAGGCATATTCGGTACATTAACACCGACAGTCATCCCCAAGAATTCGAACAGTGGTCTGTTGGTTTCGGCATCACGAGCAGCAAGGTAATCGTTGACGGTGACCACATGAACACCGTGTCCTGGTAGAGCATTTAAATAAGCAGGCAAAGTCGCGGTGAGTGTTTTACCTTCACCAGTACGCATTTCAGCAATTTGACCAGCATTTAACACCATGCCACCAATGAGCTGAACGTCAAAATGACGCATGCCAAACACACGTTTTGAAGCTTCACGGACGGTTGCGAACGCTTCAGGAAGCAACTGATCTAGCGTTTCACCCTTTTCCAAGCGTTGACGAAATTCAATCGTTTTGGCTTTTAGTTCATCATCGGAAAGCGCTTCAAAGGTAGGCTCGTAATTATTTATTTCTTTAACAATCTTTCTAAGGCGGCGTAATGTGCGATCATTGCGACTGCCAATCACTTTTGTCAGTAGCTTAGCTATCATGTGTTGTGAATCTCTCTTTACTTCGATCGGTTGTGATCTGATCTCAATGCCTTCAGTCTCTACCAGTTTTGAACTAAGAATACTGAGATAAGTCATTTATCACTCTGATATTGTGACTCAAACTTAGATTTTCAAGGCTTCAGGTTACAAGTGGCCACTAGTGTAAGGAATTTTTTTGCTAACGACCAACAACAAAGTCATTTGTTTGAACCACTTTTAATTTTTTCTATCAATATTTTACGGTTTGGCGATAATCAGGCTGTGATGCTATCCATTATCGATTACAATCCATTCAACAGCGTTTATTAAGGTTCATCATGAGAGATCATCGCCCCACTCTTGGCAACGAGATCATTTCTCAAAGCCGCTTTGCCGAACTACAACAGCAAGCTTCAGAGATCCTGAAGTTGAATAAGGGTCTGCGAAAGATCTTGCCACGCGGAACGGAAAATCATTGCCGCGCAGCCAATATCCGCGATGGCCAATTGATCCTGGAAGTGGCGAGCGCCGCGATCAAAATGAAGATCGATTACGATCGTTTGCACATCCTGAATCAATTAAGAACGCTCGGCTATGCAAGGCTGATTGCAGTTACTGTGGTCATCAATCCTCGACTTTATGCACAAAAGTCATCCCCAGAAAAGACATCAACGCCACGTCCACCGATCTCAAAAAATGCAGCGAGCTATCTCCATATGATTGCGAGCAATGCATCGCCCAAAGTAAAAAAACGCTTAGAGCAACTGGCAAACATGGCAGATAACCAGCCTGAAAACAGTAAATAACAGCCATAAAAAAACCAGGCCGAAGCCTGGTTTTATACAATCTATATCTTAAGCGAGAACCATATTTGGATCAGCAAATGCAACAGGAGAAACGACTTCTTCTTCGAATGTTGCCCATTCCCATGCATCTTGGGTTGCCAGTACTTTACGTAGCAACTGGTTATTTAGACCATGACCTGATTTAAAGGCGCGGAATTCACCAAGAATGGGGTGACCACACATGTACAAGTCACCGATGGCATCCAACACTTTATGAGTCACAAACTCATTTTCAAAGCGCAGGCCTTCTTCGTTAAGAATTCGGTAATCATCCAGAACAATCGCATTATCAAAGCTACCGCCAAGCACCAAGTTTTGTGATTGAAGGTATTCAATATCACGCATAAAACCGAACGTACGAGCACGGGAAATCTCTTTCACAAAACCTTGAGAAGAGAAGTCAAAAACCAAATGCTGTTCGTCAGCTTCGATCGCCGGATGGTTAAACTCAATTTCGAAGTCCATACGGAAACCGTTATACGGTTTGAACTCAGCCCATTTGTCGCCATCTTCAAAACGCACAGGTTTCTTGATGCGAATAAAACGCTTAAGCGCGTTCTGCTCTTCAATACCTGCTTGTTGTAGCAGGAAGACAAACGGACTGGCACTACCATCCATAATTGGGATTTCAGGTGCGTCCACTTCGATAATCACGTTGTCGATACCCATACCTGACAGCGCAGAGCTCAAGTGCTCTACTGTCGAAATACGAATACCATCATCGTTCACCAACGCGGTACATAACATAGTGTCACGAACTGCGGCTGGGTCAGCTGGAAAATCCACGGGTGGATTTAAGTCAGTACGACGATAAATTACACCGGTATTTGCAGCAGCAGGGCGAAGAGTCAACGTGACTTTACGACCAGAGTGGAGACCCACACCAGTTGTTTTCACTATTTCCTTCAGAGTTCTTTGTCTGATCATCTGCTTGCCTCTTAGTAAGTGCTACAAATCACGGTCAACGAGATTTATTGACCGCGGATCGTACCACAAATTTGAACCTTGTCAAATTCTGATGAAAAATTAGTCAGCTTGACGGCGCAAAAATGCGGGAATATCTAAGTAGCCACTCTCTTTATCAGCTTTAGGTGCTGTACTCTGATTTCCTGCAGAACCTGACGCCGCTGTAGATGGCGAAGGTTGAGCCGTCGTCTGAGTTTTTTCTTGCAAAGTGTGTGCCGCTTTTTCTTCCGTTTTCACCGTAGCTGGCTGTTGCTGCTGAGTAGCAACTGGTTGCGGTTGTTGCTGCTGGGCAACAGGGGCAACTTTACTTTTACCGCCGGCGACTAAGGTAATATCAGGTTTTCTTTCGTTACCAATACCCGTCGCAACGACTGTGACTCGAATTTCATCAGCCATATCCGGATCGAGTGATGTACCAATTACCACAGTCGCATTGTCAGAAGCGAAAGCTTTAACGGTATTGCCCACCGTTTCGAATTCGTCCAGACGCATGTCGAGACCAGCAGTAATATTTACTAACACGCCACGAGCGCCTGCTAAATCGATGTCTTCTAAAAGTGGACTGGAGATCGCCATTTCTGCAGCTTCTTCTGCACGGTCCTCACCTTTTGCCACTCCGCTCCCCATCATTGCATGACCCATTTCCGACATCACGGTGCGAACATCCGCAAAGTCGACGTTGATCATGCCAGGACGAGTAATCAACTCAGCAATACCCTGTACGGCATTTTTTAGTACATCATTTGCGCTAGCAAAGGCTTCTAATAAGGTAATACCACGTCCCAGAACTTTAAGTAACTTCTCATTTGGAATCGTAATTAGAGAGTCCACATGTTTAGACAGCTCTTCAATACCTTGTTCAGCAAACGCTAAACGCTTCTTTCCTTCGAAGCTAAATGGTTTGGTGACCACAGCGACCGTGAGAACACCCAGTTCTTTAGCAACTTCAGCAATCACTGGCGCTGCTCCGGTACCTGTACCACCGCCCATTCCGGCTGCGATAAATACCATATCGGCACCGGTCAAATATTCTTTAATGCGTTCTTTATCTTCCAGAGCGGCATCACGGCCAACTTGTGGATTCGCGCCAGCGCCTAAACCTTTCGTAATATCGCCGCCAATCTGAATGACACTGCTGACACTGGTTTTACGTAAAGCTTGTGCATCGGTGTTGACGCTGATGAATTCCACACCTTCGATGGATTCACGCACCATGTGTTCTACGGCGTTACCGCCACCGCCACCTACTCCAACGACTTTAATTACTGCATCGTCAGACATTTCCATCATCGGTTCAAACATGTGTTATCTCCGTTTTTCCTGCTGCTCAGGTTAAAACTCTTTTTGTATCCAATTACGCAAGCGTTCAAACCAGTTTGCCGTTACTTGGCGCTTTGGTTCGCTATATTCAGCCTCATCATTGATTTGGCTGTCTCTTGCATAATGGAGTAAACCAACTGCCGTAGAATGATACGGCTCTTTAACGTAATCTGTTAGCCCGCTCACCTCAAGAGGCTTACCGACTCGAACTTGATTGCGGAACACACGCTCCGCACACTCAACCAAACCTTCAATTTGAGCAGCACCTCCAGTGAGAACCACTCCAGCGGCAAGATGATGTTTAATCCCTTCTTCTCGCAGCTTTTCTTGAACTGTATCGATAGTTTGATTAACTAAACCCATTAATTCAGTGTAGCGAGGTTCAATGACCTCCGACAAGGTTTGTCTTTGTAAACTTCTTGAAGGACGCCCTCCAACACTTGGAACATTAACGGTATCGTCCTTGCTTACTAACTCACTCAGTGCGCAGCCGTATTTCACTTTTATCTCTTCTGCATCACTCAATGGTGTACCAAATGCGAACGCGATATCACTGGTAACTGCATTACCGGCGTAGGAAAAAACTTCGGTATGACGCAGTGCCCCGCCAGTCCAAATCGCAACATCCATTGTACCAGCACCAATATCAACAACACATACGCCCAGTTCACGTTCGTCTTCAGTAATTACTGCGTTACTTGCCGCTAAACCTGAATACACAAGTTGGTTAACTTTGAGCCCACAACGCTCAACGGCCTTAATAATGTTTCTCGCCATGTCGTTATGGCAAGAAATAAGATGCACGCTCACTTCCATGCGTACACCTGATAAACCTAGCGGATTTTTAATCCCTTCTTGATAATCGATGGTAAATTCTTGGGGAATAACGTGAAGAATGCCTTGTTCGTCACCAATTTTAATCGATTTCGCAGTATGAATCGCACGATCCATATCTTCTTGAGAGACTTCTTCGTCAGAAATAGTTCCCATGCCTTTTTCGATTCGGCTGGCAATATGCTTACCTGACAACGACATATACACACGGCTAATCTGACATTCCGCCATTAACTCAGCTTGGTCGATGGCTCGTTGAACCGATTTTACCACCGACTCTAAGTCATTAACGCCACCTTTATCCATACCGCGAGATGGGCTGGTACCAGCGCCAATTATGTTAATTTGACCATCTGGCAATATTTCGCCTACCAACGCTGAAACGCTTGCTGTACCTATATCAAGGCCGACTATAATGTTGTCATCAGCGGTCTTCGTCATCAGAATTCTCTTGTTCTAACTCTTGCTCAGGAAACCACCCAATTGCGGCTCCCGTATCGTACCTGAGGTCAATGTAACTGACTTTTTCGGTATCACTACCTAAATGTCGGTAAAGAGAAAAGAATCGAGCGATACGTTCATCCAGCGATTCCTTTCCTAATTCTAAACGAATGCCATTATCTAAGATAATTTGCCATGCTCGGCGATCATTCAGTACTAAAGAAGTGATTTTAAGCCCAATTTGTTTAAAACGCGGCGTCATTTCCTGCCACACTGAGAGTACCTGTTCACTGGTTCCCTCTGGACCATATAATTTGACGTGTTCGCCTTTTAAGCGGCCAATATCCCCGTCAAACACCACTCCTTTTTCATTAATTAATTCATTCCCGTTCCAAATCGCAGCTGCGTGATATTCGGTTAAGAATATTTTTATCGTATTAGGCCACTGTTTGCGAATTGACGCATGTTCGACCCAAGGCACTTGCTGAACCGCATTTTGCAGTACATTTATATCCTGAGACATAAACGTACCAATATGATCAAGCCGCCCGATAACTTTTTGTATATCTGGGGCAGCCACGTATTCCAGTTCACCTTGTAACACGATTTTTGATAAGGGAAGACGTTGGTCATCCCACATCCAAGAAAGCGTTGAATAGAGAAGAGACCCTATCAACAACACCACAGCAAGTAAAAAGACACCACCTGCTGCGTGCTGTTTTATCACTGGAGATTCAGAGATACGACGACTTTCATTTAAAGCAATTTTAATCAAAGTTCGTTATTCCTACACTCCACGGGCACCTTGTCTCTCATTTATTTAGTCTCAATAAAGAGGCAAAACCTTTGCTTTAACCTTCGGATTATACTGAGGTCATTAAAAGTATCAAATATTGAAAGCGAGAAATGTCTTCACAACTCAGATAATCAATTTGACCAACCACTCACTTACGCATTTTTACTGCTTTTGCATTTGTTCGATATTGAGTTTCAGGCTAGCTAAATGTTTCGCTACTTTGCCAACATCACCAGCACCTTGAGTAAGTACTAAGTCACCATCTTGTAAAACATTTGCCAATACTGCCGGTAGAGCACTTCCATCCGGCACAAAAATCGGATCCAGCTTCCCTCGGCCTCGAATAGTTCGACACAATGCTCGACCATCAGCGCCGGCAATCGGCTGTTCTCCGGCAGGATAAACATCCAACATCAGTAAAACGTCGACTTGTTCCAGAACATTGGCAAAGTCATCATAAAGATCCCGAGTTCGACTGTAACGGTGAGGCTGAAAAATCATGACCAAGCGGCGTTGTTGCCAACCACTACGCGCCGCTTTAATCGTGACATCGACTTCAGTAGGATGATGCCCATAATCGTCCACCAGCATCGCTTTGCCCTTACCCGTTTCAAATTCACCCAGTTGGTCAAACCGGCGCCCGGTGCCTTGAGTACCGGCCATGGCGGTTAGAATGGCTTCATCACTGATGTCATCTTCCGTCGCAACAGCAATCGCCGCCGATGCGTTCAATGCATTATGACGGCCAGGAATATTAAGCGTAATGTCGAGATTAGGCCGGCCTTGACGCACCACAGTAAACAAGCCTTGTTGGCCAATTTGGCGATAGTTTTCAATACGCACATCAGCGTCTTGCGAGAAACCATAGGTGATCACTTGTCGACTGACTCGTGGAATTAACTCGCGCACAACCGGATCATCAATACATAAAATCGCTTGGCCATAAAACGGCAGCTTGTGCAAAAAGTCGATGAACGTTTGCTTCAAAGTATTGAAGTCACCACCGTAGGTGTCCATATGGTCTGCTTCAATATTTGTAACGATACTGACCATCGGTTGAAGGTGGAGAAATGAAGCGTCACTTTCATCCGCTTCAGCAATCAAAATTCGGCTTGAGCCTAATCGCGCGTTGGTGCCAGCACTTTTGACAAGCCCACCGTTGACAAAGGTCGGATCAAGCCCAGCTTCAAAGTAAATTTGTGTCACGAGCGCAGTGGTAGTGGTTTTACCATGGGTACCAGCCACGGCAATACCATGACGAAAACGCATCAATTCCGCTAACATCTCCGCTCGGCGAACCACGGGAATACGTGCGCGTCTGGCGGCTGACACTTCTGGGTTTTCTTCATTAATTGCTGTCGACACAACGACCACACTGGCATTCTCAATATTTTGCTCATGATGACCAATATAGATTTGAGCGCCTTTGCCTTTAAGCCGTTCCGTCACAACATTATTGGCAATATCTGATCCAGTAATCTGATAACCTTCATTAAGTAAGACTTCAGCAATGCCACTCATCCCCGCCCCACCAATTCCGACGAAATGAATGGAATTAACACGGCGCATTTCAGGCACAATGGCGCGAATTTGGGCTAAGTTTTGTTTGTGTTCAATGGTCATCAATTTTTCTCGTGGTTACTGATGTCGATAATCGCGTTAGCAACGGTTTGGTCAGCATGCAGCTTGGCCGCATGTCTGGCACTCATCGCCATGGTTTTTAAACTGGCTCGATCGAGTTGAAGTAGCTGTTCAGCCAACATTTTGGCAGTGAGATCTGGCTGTTCAATCATTAAAGCTGCACCGCATTCTACCAGATGATCAGCATTGAGTGCTTGCTGACGATCTTTATGCATAAAGGGGACAAAAATAGCGCCAACACCAGCCGCCGACACTTCCGAAACGGTTAACGCACCAGAGCGGCAGACTAAGATATCCGCCCACGCATAAGCCTGTGCGACATCATCAATAAATTCGGTCACTTCAACGGAGTCAAAACCTGACGATTGATAGTCAGCGGTGACTTGTTGGGCATTGTTTTTTCCTGCTTGATGACGAATTTCAAAGCCATCACCGAGTAAGCCTGCGGTTTGTGGTAGCGTCTGGTTCAAAATACGCGCCCCTTGACTGCCCCCCATGACGAGAATGCGCAGCGCACCTTGACGATCAGCCATACGCACTTGTGGCTCAGGCAGGTTGACCACATCTTCTCTGACCGGGTTTCCAACCACTTCTGCGTCTTTAAAAGCACCAGGAAAAGCCTGAAAAACCTTTTTGGCGATTTTAGCTAGCCACCGATTGGTTAACCCAGCAACCGCATTCTGCTCATGCAGTACGACCGGAATGCCAAGTGTCCATGCAGCAATGCCCCCAGGCCCACTGACGTAACCGCCCATTCCCAGCACCGCATCCGGTTGCCAAGCTTTTAGATGACGACGAGCTTGCCCGATGGCACTCAAAATTTGAAAAGGTGCTTTCAGCAATTTGGTCACGCTTTGGCCACGCAATCCTTTCACACGGATAAAATCAATCTCGATACCATGCTTTGGCACCAAATCCGCTTCCATACGATCTTCTGTACCTAACCAGCGAATCTCCCAACCTTGGGATTGAAGCTGCTTAGCAACCGCGAGGCCGGGAAAGACATGTCCGCCTGTTCCGCCAGCCATCACCATTAAACGTTTATTCTTGGTCATTATTCGATTGTGTCGTTATTTGTGAGTCATCTGCGCTGACGCTGCGCTGCTTAAGCCGACACTCAAAGTCGATTCGCAGCAAAATGGACACCGCTACAGACATAATAATTAAACTCGAGCCACCATAACTGATGAGTGGCAGTGTAAGACCTTTGGTCGGAACGATGCCCGCAGCAGCTCCAACATTAACCAAGGTTTGAAAGGCAAACCAAATGCCAATACCAAAAGCGAGATACCCACCGAAATTCATCTGATGTTCAAACGCTTTCTTACCAATAAGAATCGCCTTTAGGACTAAAGCAAAAATCAGCATTAAAATCAGCGTTACGCCAACGAAGCCAAGTTCTTCCGCGACCACAGCAAAGACAAAGTCAGTATGCGCTTCAGGAAGATACTCAAGCTTTTGAATCGAATTACCAAGCCCTTGACCAAACCATTCTCCGCGCCCGAACGCCATCAAAGACTGGGTTAGCTGGTAACCACTACCAAATGGGTCTTCCCAAGGATCAAGGAACGACGTCACACGGCGCATTCGATAAGGCTCAATCAAAATGAGCCCAACCACGGCAGCAATGCCAACGACCATCAGCGCCAAAAATTGAGTCAATTTCGCACCGGCGATGAATAGCATGCCAAACAGCGTAACCAGCATCACAATCACAGTCCCTAAATCGGGCTGCATTAACAGCAAACTGGCGAGTGTTCCAAACACCATGATGGGCTTAATAAAGCCGCCAAAGAACGTTTGTCGTACTTCGTCATTTTTACGCACCAAATAACCGGACATAAAAATAAACAGTGACAATTTTGCCACTTCCGCTGGCTGTAAGTTAAAGAGCCCTAACGGAATCCAACGTGATGCGCCATTAACTGATTTACCGGCAACCAGAACCACCACCAACAAGAAGAATGACACACCAAGCATCAATGTACTGTGCCGCATCCAACGCTCTGTTGGGACTTGCAAAATCACCGACGAAGCCGCCAAAGCCAGCAATAAAAATACCCCATGGCGAAACATAAAATGGAACGGTTCATTGGTTAAACGAGAGCTAATGGGAAAAGACGCTGAGGTCACCATCACCAAACCAATTAACATCAAACCAAGTGAAATCCACACCAGCTGGCGATCAAATAAGGCTCGAGGTGACGGTCTGGTCACCCAATATTTCAAGTCACTGATGGAATCACGAACGCCCATTCAAACACTACCTGCTCTGGGATTAAGCATATTGCTGCGCAAGCGCCGCAAATGCGTCACCCCGAGCCATAAAATTACTAAACTGGTCAAAACTCGCACACGCTGGCGAGAGCATGACCATATCCCCAGATGATAACCGAGGGGCAATGGATGCAACGACTTGCTCCATCGTTTGATACAGTGTTGCCGATGAGTGAAGCGGTAAGAACTGCTCAGCATCGCGTCCAAAACAACATAACTGAACGTTCAGTGCAGCCAGTGCTGGCGCTAATTCGGAGAAATCCGCGCCTTTACCCACACCACCAACCAGCAAATATAATGTGCCCTGACACTCTAAACCCGAGAGTGCGGCCAATGTGCTCGCCACATTGGTTGCCTTTGAATCATTGATCCACTTAATGCCTTGATTATCCGCAACAAGTTGGCAGCGATGTGTCAGTCCACTGTAATTTCTTAGTGCCTGTAAACCGTTTTGATACGCGATTCCAGCACCATCGAGTAATGCCAGGACCACCAACACATTCGCAAGGTTATGACGGCCAACCAGAGTCAATTCAGCGCTAGGAAGAATTGGCGATTGATGCGCAGAAATCCACTCTTGCCCCTGATGCTCAACCACACCAAAGTCAGCTTCAGGCGTTAACCCAAATGAGATGAGGTTCATCTCTTGAGGTGGGTACGTGGCTTTATCGTCGAGATTGACAACGCAGTGCTGTGCATGGTCAAAAATACGAAGTTTAGCTTGGCGATAGTCTTCCATCCCCTGATAGCGATCCATATGGTCTTCAGAAAGATTCAAAAAGGCCGCCGCAACCAGTTTAAGGCTGGATGTCGTTTCGAGCTGGAAACTCGATAACTCAAGCACATAGAGATCGTGGTCAGCACTAAGCAAATCCAGCGCAGGAACACCGATATTACCGCCCACGCCGACATTCAACCCGCAGGCTTTAGCCATGACCCCTGTTAAGTCGGTAACGGTACTTTTGCCGTTTGAACCTGTAATCGCAATAACCGGTTTATCGACATGCCAAGCAAACAGTTCAATGTCGCCCACTACGGGCACTCCAGCCTCAAGTGCCGTGTTGATTTCCGGCGTCGCTAGAGCAATCCCCGGATTAGCCACAATCAAATCCGCACTCAGTAACCACTCGAGCTTCCATCCCCCTGTATGCACTTCAATGTCATTACCCAGCTTTTCGACTCCGGGCGGGTTAGCTCGCGTATCAATGACCTTAACGGACACTGTCGGGTGCTGGCGCTGAATATAATTCACCACGGACAACCCTGTGATCCCTAAACCGACAACCACCACTTGTTTTACGTGTTGCCAACCTTCAATGGACATTGAACGCTCCTAAAATCAGTTGGGCCGAGTTCAATACTCGGCCGAGGAAACTCATCTATCTTAAGGTGTGAGATTAGCGCACTTTTAAAGTGGCTAAACCAATCAATACCAACATGATAGAAATAATCCAAAAACGCACGATAACGCGCGGCTCTGGCCACCCTTTCAGTTCGTAATGGTGATGAATCGGCGCCATTCTAAAAATCCGTTGTCCACGGAGTTTGTATGACCCAACCTGAAGAATGACCGACATGGTTTCCATAACGAAAACGCCGCCCATGATCACCAAGACAAACTCTTGACGAACCAAGACTGCAATGGTTCCTAACGCACCGCCAAGGGCTAATGAACCGACATCACCCATAAATACTTGGGCTGGGTAGGTATTAAACCATAAGAAACCAAGACCAGCGCCCACCATCGCGGTACAAAACACCACAAGTTCAGAGGCGTGAGGGACATAAGGAATGTGTAGGTAGTTGGCGTAATTGACGTTCCCCGTAGCCCAAGCAATGGCGGCAAAACCCGCAGACACTAATACCGTGGGCATGATTGCTAGACCATCGAGGCCATCCGTGAGGTTTACGGCATTACTGGTGCCGACGATCACGAAGTAACTTAGCACGATATACATGACGCCAAGTTGCGGCATCACATCTTTGAAAAAGGGCACCACTAACTGCGTTGCCGCAGTATCTTTACCGTAGGCGTACATAGCGAATGCAACAACCAGAGCAATGGCCGACTGCCAGAAATACTTCCAACGCGCAATGAGTCCATCGGTGTTCTTGCGCACGACTTTACGGTAATCATCCACAAAGCCAACAATTCCGTAACCGACGAGCACCGCCAGCACAGCCCATACGTAGGGGTTGGATAAATCCGTCCACAGCAACACGGTAATCACGATTGAGGCGAGAATCATAATTCCCCCCATGGTGGGTGTGCCTCGTTTGCTGTAGTGCGACTCAGGACCATCATTACGAACGACCTGGCCTATCTGTAGCAGTTGCAAGCGCTTGATCAACCGCGGCCCCATCCATAAAGAGAGTGCCAGCGCCGTCAAAACACTAACAATGGCGCGAAATGACAAATACTCAAACAAACGAAAGAAAGAAAAGTATGGCTGTAGCAGTTCGGCAAGCCAAATAATCATTTAAAGGTCTCCTTCAAAGCAGCAACAATCTTGCTCATACCCGCGCTATTCGCCCCTTTGACGAGCAAAGTATGCTTTTTGTTATCGGATTGATTCAGTTGCTGCAGAATAAATTCCACCATGGCTTGGTGGTTATCAAAATGTTTTCCTTGGCACGCCGCGCTAATTTGTCGCGCGTCCTCACCGTAAGTGAGTACATGCTCAAAGTGGAATGGGGCAGCATGTTCCCCGACTTGACGATGAAGTGCAAGACTTTCCTCGCCAAGCTCGGCCATGTAACCCAGTACTAACCAACGTTCGCCTTGATAGTTTGCCAATAAATCGACGGCCGCTTTCATCGCTGGCACGCTGGCATTGTAGCTATCATCAATCACCGTAACGTGCTCACTGAGTGCTTGGACTTCGACTCTGCCTTTCACTTTACTTAACGAGGTTAGCCCAGCACTCACTTGCTGAAGCGTTGCTCCCATCTCCATCGCTAAAGCCGTGGCAGCCAGTGCATTGGCGACATTATGCTTACCAACAATACCGAGCTGAATCGAAGTTTCTCCAACTGGCGTGTGCAAAACAAAAAAGGCTTCCCCTTTCGGGTTTAACACGATATCAGACGCAAAGTAGTGAGCATTGGCATCTTCAACAGAAAATGTTTTGACGTGTTTATCGGCTAAAACATCACTCCAAAACACACCGCCGTGACTTTCTTGATTAACGATCGCGACAGAGCCAGGCTCGAGACCTTGATATATCTCACCTTTAGCTTGCTTAACCCCATCGAGACTGCCGAACCCTTCCAAATGCGCGGCATCGACATTGTTGACAATAGCCACGTTTGGGCGCACCAATTGAGTTGTGTAGGCAATCTCACCAATATGGTTAGCCCCAAGCTCTAAGACTGCAAAGTCATCTTGCGACGTCGAACGAAGCAAAGTGAGAGGAACGCCAATATCATTGTTAAAATTACCGGCGGTATACAGCACCTGACCTTGCAGACCTAAGATACTCGCAACCATCTCTTTCACGGTTGTCTTGCCACAACTGCCGGTAATCGCGACGGTGGGTGTTTGGCTCATTTTATGAACATAAGCTCCCAGTAAACCCAGCGCCTGTTTGGTATCACTGACTAAAACCTGTGGTATGTTGAGAGCAGATAATTCACGGCTGACAATGAGAGCCGATGCACCGCTATCAATGGCTTTCTCGGCCATATCATGGGCATCAAAGCGCTCCCCAACAAGGGCAATAAACAACGCTCCCGGTTCAAGAGCACGCGTATCCGTAGACACCGATATGATTTCTTCATCGTCACCGATTAGTTGGCCGTGGACGACGGTCGCAATTTCGCTCAGTTTTAATTTCATCACAACATTATCTCCAACAACTGAGCTGCACTCTCACGGTCTGAGTAGTGCACGGTTTGATTCCCAATAACTTGATAATCCTCGTGACCTTTACCTGCAAGTAAAACGATGTCGTTTTCTGATGCTTGTTCAAGAGCGAAAGCCAATGCGCGGAATCGGTTGTGTTCAACAACGGCTTTATGTGGCGCGTTTAGACCTTGTTTCATGTCTTCAATGATGGCCGCTGGCGATTCACTGCGTGGGTTATCATCGGTTAAGATCGTACGGTCTGCGAGGCGCTCGGCAATCTCTGCCATCATAGGTCGCTTACCTCGATCGCGATCACCACCACAGCCAAAAATAACCCATAACTGCCCTTGGCAATGCACTCTCAACGCAGATAGCGCTTTCTCGAGAGCATCGGGTGTATGCGCATAATCAATCACAACTTTGGCTTTGCTCGGCGCTTGAAACAGCTCCATACGACCAATCACGGGTTTTAATTGAGTGGCACAAGCTAATAACTGAGACTTATTGAACCCCAAGGCCATTAGACTCGTCAACGCCATCAAGAGATTACTCGCGTTAAATTGACCTATCAACGGGGCTGTCAGCGTGCCGTCACCAAAACAACCAGAGAATGACAGGCTAATCCCTTGCTCGCTGTACTCAACAGAGGTTGCATATACTTGGCTCTCGAGTTTAGGGTGTGGCTCGGTTAATGATACGCCGATAACCTCTCTGAGGTGGGTCGCCCATTCGAGCCCGGCTTTATCATCTAAATTGATCACGGCTTGCTGACAATGGTGCTCGGTAAACAAGCTCATTTTGGCTTTCGCATACTCTTGCATCGACCCATGATAATCGAGGTGATCACGGCTGAGATTTGAAAATAGGCCAACTTTAAAAGGCAAAGCACTTACTCGCCCTTGAACCAAGCCATGAGAAGAGACTTCAAGCGCGGTATATTGCGCACCGCAATCTTGAAGGTGTGATAGCGTTTGGGCAATGTCGATCGCGCTTCCGGTGGTGTTCACTGCAGGTTGTAAATCGCTGAGAAAACCATTACCTGTGGTCCCCATTACCGCGGCTTTTTTGTCGACTAATTCTAGCCATTGGGCAATCAATTGGGTGATGGTGGTTTTGCCATTGGTGCCAGTCACCGCAATAAGCTGATTTGACGTTAAAGGGTAACGGCGTAAAGCCAGCGCAGAGAGACACAGATTAAGCTTCTCAATATAAATGATGGGAGTATGGGGGTTAGTTCTATCGATGGTGCCGTGAAGATGCTCATCATCAGCTTGAGCAAGCACCGCGCTCGCGCCTTTTTCTACCGCGGCAGGAATAAATGCTCGCCCATCACTGGCATGACCTTTGATGGCGACAAAAATGCTCTGCGACCTGACCTGTCGGCTATCAAGCTGTAAATCACACACCGCGATATGCGCAGCCTCACTCGTTGAGATATCACACCAAGGAGCAATCAATTCACCTAAGGTAAGCGGATATGTGTCTGTCATGTTTGTTCTCTCTAATTAAACCGATTTTCGTCCGGTGCCACGTTCAGAATTTGCAGGGTACCTTTCATAATTTCTGAAAATACTGGCCCTGCAACTGACCCACCGTAATACAAGTCCCCTTGCGGCTCATTGACAATCACCACCAGTGCGACTTTTGGGTCACTAACTGGCGCAATGCCCGCCGTAACCGCCACATATTCATCACTATAACCGCCAGCATTGGCTTTGCGTGACGTCCCCGTTTTGGCTGCAATGCGATAACCAGGGACTGCCGCTTGGGTTGCCGTACCGCCGGGCTGAGTCACGGTTTCAAGCATCTTAAGTACTTTTTCTGCTTTATCATGATCAAAAACCTGACGCGATAAATCTTCTTTATTATTTTCAATAATGTGAATCGGTTGATATTTGCCTAAATTGCCAAGTGTCGCGTAAGCATGTACCAGTTGCAGTGGCGTAACGGAAATACCATAACCAAACGCCAAAGTGGCGATTTCAAATTTTGACCAACGCCGGCGGTTGGGGAAAATCCCCGTTGTTTCTCCCACTAAGTTCAGCCCTGATAATTCACCAAATCCGACCGAGCTGTACATGCCTAATAGAGAGTCTAGAGGCATACCGAGTGCCAAATGTGCGACCCCGATGTTACTGGACTTTTTCAAGATTTTGGTCAGTGATGCTTTACCGACTTTTGATGAGTCTCGCACGCGGCTACCACCAATACGCATAATGCCGTTACCAGTATCGATAATGGTGTTTTCATCCGCGGTACCGTTCTCTAGAGCGGCAAGAACCACAAAGGGTTTCACCGTTGAGCCTGGCTCAAGGGCGTCGGTAATAACGCGGTTACGCATCTTAAATGACTGTAAATCAGAACGATTATTGGGGTTGTAGGAAGGCGCATTGACCATGGCAAGCACCGCACCCGTTTTGACATCCAAAATCACTGCAGAGCCAGATGTTGCACGATAATCGGCCACAGCTTGCTTAATCGCTCGGTAGGCGATCGCTTGAATGCGCTGGTCGATGGTTAGCTGGAGTGATTTGCCCTCTTCGCGTTCTTCAAGGGAGATATTTTCCACCACACGTCCGTAGCGATCTTTACGAATAATCCGCTTACCTGCTTCACCTGTTAGCCACTTATCATAACTCCGTTCAACACCTTCTAAACCATGTCCGTCAATGCCTGTAACACCGACTAGGTGCGCACTGACTTCCCCTGCGGGATAATAACGGCGTGACTCCGATTTCAAGCCGATGCCGGGCAGTTTGAGTTCATGAACATACTTGGACATCGCCGCACTGACTTGACGTTGCAAATAGATAAAACGACGGTTTTTGTTAGCACTGATTTTGTTAATGAGATCATCACGTTTCAGCCCTAAAACATCGGCGAGAGCATGCCAACGGTCAATATTTTTTAAGCCACCTTGCTTAAAGATGGTCACCGGGTCCGCCCAGACCGCATCGACAGGAACACTGACCGCCAAAGGCTCATCATTACGGTCAGAGATAATCCCGCGCGCTGAGTGCAGAGTCTTCGCGCGAACCGAACGCAAATCTCCCTGACGAATAAGATTGTCAGGTTCAATAATTTGAATATAAGCGATACGCCCAACCAGCAGCACAAACGCACAAAATACGAAGAAGAGAATCAGGTAGAAGCGCCACTGAATCAGTATTGGTCCAGAGGTGGGGTGCTTTGATTGTGTTTTAGTTGACGTTTTCTTGCCGCTGTTTTTCTTCGGCGTGGTTTTTTTGGTTGTCATTTGAGCGTAATCACCACTTCTTTGTCTGCATCTGGACGTTTCATATCCAACTCATCTTTGGCGATGTTTTGCACACGACTGTGTTCAGAGAGCGCAGTTTCTTCCAGCAGTAAGTTACGCCATTCGCCATCTAAACGGTCTCGCTCGACTAACGCTTGATCTTTTTCAGTGATCGCTTCACGTGTGTGATGGGTCATGAACACGACCCCCATGGCTGAAGTAAAGATCAAAGTGAGTAAAATCAATGGCACACGACCTGTGGTAAACAGGTCATGAACAATCAGTTTGGCGAGATTCGGTGTAGACTGGCTCATAACTTACAGTTTTTCGGCGATACGAAGCACAGAACTGCGTGAACGCGGGTTAAGTTCTATTTCTTGTTCTGTCGGTTTGATGGCTTTGCCTATGGTCTTAAGATTGGCGCTCCCCAGAGCTTGAATTTGCGCTTCAGTCATCGGAATACCGTGAGGAACTTGCGGCCCTTTACTTTCTTTGCGCATAAAGCGTTTTACCATACGGTCTTCCAGCGAGTGGAAACTGATCACCGATAAGCGTCCTTGCGGTGCCAAAATAGAACTGGCGCCAACCAAGGCTTTATCAATTTCTTCAAGTTCACTGTTGATATAAATACGAAATGCTTGGAACGCTCGAGTCGCGGGATGTTTCTTCTCTTTGAAGCTTTTCGGTGCGGCATCGGAAATCAACTTGGCGAGTTGAGAAGTTCGTGTCAGAGGTTCATTTTCTTCATTGGCACAATATTCAACGATCGCACGGGCAATACGTCGAGCATGTTTGTCTTCACCAAATTCGCGAATAACCCAAGTGATATCATCAAGATCGGCTTTTGCTAGCCACTCAGAAACAGGAATACCAGAAGTCGGATCCATTCGCATGTCGAGTGGGCCGTCTTTCATAAAACTGAAGCCACGTTCGGCATCGTCTAACTGTGGAGAAGAAACCCCTAAATCAAATAACACGCCGTCCACTTCGCCTTGCAACTGATATTGCTCGGCATACTCTGCAATACCAGAGAAAGGACCATGAATGATGGTAAAGCGGGGATCATCGATTTTACTTGCTTCTTCAATCGCTTGAGGATCACGATCAATGCTGTAAAGACGCCCGTTTTCACCCAATTTTGATAGAATCGTTCGGCTATGACCACCTCGACCAAAAGTGCCATCAATGTAGGTGCCATCAGGCTTAATGTTTAATCCGTCAATAGATTCATTGAGCAGGACCGATATATGTTTGAATGATTCCGTCATTGAGTATCTCGTCTAAACTATCGCAGCAAGCGCTCATGTCTTCAGTGTACCGATTTGCAGTATAATCGCCACCTCTCGGGGCTAGTAACACGTGACATTGCGCTAAGTTTATTGCTTACAAAATTATTTACGTCAGTAAAAAGCAAAAAACCCATCATAACGGCTTGTTACGATGGGTCTTTATAAAAGTGGAGGAGCCGACCTGTAAGCCGGGTTCTGTTCCGCTTTCACGGCGGTAGCCATTCCTCTAGGCCAGCAATCGCTCACTGGCTCCAGCAACCTACCCGCCTCCTTACGCGAGCAACGCAATGTGGAGGCCTATTTGGTCTTGCTCCGGGTGGAGTTTACCTTGCTACGAACTGTTGCCAGACGCACGGTGCGCTCTTACCGCACCCTTTCACCCTTACCTGTGCCCCTTTCGAAAAAGATAGGCCATCGGCGGTTTTCTCTCTGCTGCACTTGTCGTGGGCTTGCGCCCCCCAGGCGTTACCTGGCACCCTGCTCTATGGAGCCCGGACTTTCCTCCCCCTTATCAGTCTCCCGAAGGACATCAATAAGGCAGCGACTACCCGGTCAGCTCCGAGGCGGATTGTATAGATAAGCGCAGGCAGTGTCTAGGTAGATTAAGTATTGGCGCCTATTTTGCCCTCATCTGCTTAAACTCTAGCCATTTGCCAGAGCTATATCGCTGTTTTTTGACAAGTTCACTTATTCAAGATGCTCTAAACCCCACTTATACAGCGCATTTTTTTTCAAGTTGTAAATTTCCGCCGTTAACCCTGCCGCTTTTTTTAAAGGCAGCTCTTTGACTAAAATACCTAAAGTCCGCTGCGCCTCTTCAGGCACCGACTCTTCACTGGCCGCTCGATAACCATGAATCAACAGCACCATTTCACCACGTTGCTGGTTGCCATCACTGGTAACCCAGTCGATGAGTTCGCCTAAAGGTAAGGACTGAATGGTTTCAAAAGTTTTAGTCAGCTCCCGGGCTAACACCACTTGACGATCAGAGCCGAGAATATCCAACATATCTTTTAAAGAGTCGACAATTCGATGCGGTGACTCATAGAAGATACTGGTACGTGCCGCTTTGGCGATCTCGAGGAATTTATCTTTACGCCCTTTGCTTTTCGGTGGCAGAAAGCCTTCAAAACTAAAACTGTCTGACGGAAGTCCTGAGGCACTTAAAGCGGTAATCACCGCACACGCACCAGGTAATGGCACAACTTTGACGCCCGCATGACGACATTGACTCACCAAGTGATACCCTGGATCACTAATTAACGGGGTACCAGCATCAGAAACCAAAGCAATGGTTGCGCCCTGTAGAAGTTTTTCCACTAAAACTTGAGCTTTTTGCTGTTCATTGTGATCATGCAATGCAAAAGTTTTAGTCTGAATATTGAAGTGAGAGAGCAACTTACCTGTGTGGCGAGTGTCCTCTGCGGCAATCATGTCGACATTAGACAACACTTCCAAGGCACGTTGAGTTATATCCCCCAAATTGCCAATAGGAGTGGGTACAATGTACAAAGTTGGAACCTCGGCAGGTAATGTTTTGTTATCTGTCATTTGTTTAGCATCACTTCAACGATTAATATAGAGACAATTTTACACTTAATAGCGATAGAACTCATGGCCATGAAACACCATAAGAGACTCAGTGTACCACGCATCTTAACGCCTGTAGCATTAGCGATTACGTTAGCGGCATGTTCAACCGGTCCTTCGACCCCCACATCAGTGGATATTACCCTTGCTCCGACTGAGTCGGCACAAAGCTATCTTATGCAGGCTGACAGCAGCCAAGGCGCTTTGCAAGTCGACTGGTTAATCATGGCGTACAAAGCCTCTGTCGACGCCAATGACTTTGCCCAAGCGGATAACTTATCTCGACGCCTATCACGATCAGAGATGACCCACCGTCAACAGGCACAGTGGCAATTGATTCGCGCACAGCAATACGTCAAGCAAGGTCAAGAGCAGCAAGCTCTGAGCGCATTAAGCTTCGATGATAACTGGAATTTGGACGATGCCCAGTGGCAAGAATATTACCAATTACAAGCGTCTATCTACGCCAATCGTGAAGAGTATTTTGAAGCAGCACGTCAGCTTTCTTCTCTTCAGCAATACGCGCCTGTTGCTGAGCGTCAATCTCTTTCAGAGAATATTTGGAACAACCTGAACCAATATTCTGAGCAACAATTATCAAGCCAAAACGTCTCCCCAGACGAAGCGGTATTTGATGGTTGGATTCAACTGGCTTTGTACAACAAGTCATTGGCCAGTGACATTCCTCAATTGCGTAATTCATTGAAAAACTGGTTAGATGAGAACCCGCAACATCCTGCGGCGACGTACACACCAAAATCGATTGACGACATTCTATCGCTTGAAATCGTTAAACCAATGAACACTGCGTTATTGCTGCCACTTTCTGGTAAATTTGCACCGCAAGCCAAACTCATTCGTGATGGTTTTATCCTCGAAATGATGAACGATAAACAGCGCGATGAAAACGCCACCCTAACAGTGATTGATACCAATGCCTCAACCGCGCAAGATATTGAAGATAAAATCATTGAGAAAAACATCGATTTTATCGTAGGGCCATTGATCAAAGAAAATGTTGAGAAACTCCAATCCGCGCAATCTCACTTCTCAACACCGATTCCCACTTTGGCACTGAATATTCCCGAAGAGCTAGAGCCAGGTATTAATACTTGCTACGTCGCGCTTTCGCCAGAGCAGGAAGTAGCTCAAGCCGCGAGCCACCTTTTTGATAAGGGTTACCGCTACCCGTTAATTCTTGCCCCTGCAGGCCACTTAGGAAACCGTGTCGTCGAAGCGTTCAATAAAGAGTGGAAACAGTACAGCGACAACAAAGTCGCCGTCAGTTTGTTCGGTGATAAACGCCAGTTGCAGCGCAACATTAACGAAGTGTTTGGTCTGCAAGACAGCCAGCAACACATTGCTCAGATGGAATCATTGTTGGGCATGAATTTAGAGAGCCAGCCTCGAAGTCGCCGTGACGTAGATTCTGTCTACATCGTAGCCAACAGCGCTGAACTGACGCTAATTAAACCCTTTATTGAAGTCGCGATTAATCCAGATACCACACCTCCAAAACTGTTTTCAAATTCACGAAGCAACAGTGGTGAAACTCAGTATGAAGATCTCTCCGGCGTTGCCTACAGTGATCTTCCTATCTTGATTGATCCCGAACCGGAACTTGAAGCGCAAATGGAAGAGCTATGGCCTAAAGACTCGAATGCCGAGAAGCGCTTACAAGCTCTTGGTATTGATGCCTACCGCTTGCTTGAACAATTACCACAAATGAAAGTGGTATCAGGCTATACCATTCAAGGTGAGACAGGCGTGCTCAGCATTGACGATAACTGCGTAATTAACCGCCAGTTAAGCTGGACGGAGCATGAAGCTCTTTAGCCGCCGAGCCACTGGTCAAGCTTACGAAGCCGCAGCCGAAAAGTATTTACAAGGTTGCGGCTTAGTCATAATTGAGAGAAACTTCCAAGTACGCGGAGGCGAGCTTGATTTAATTATGCGCGATGGCACCACCACGGTGTTTGTCGAAGTCAGATATCGTAATAGCCAGCAATACGGACATGCGGCAGAAACGGTCACGCCCGCCAAAATAAAACGCCTAATGAAAACAGCCACCCTATGGCTGATGAAACAAGGGCTTTCAGTCCACTCTACGGATTTTCGATTTGATCTGGTCGCTATTCACCAACAAGGTAAGCAGATTGAATGGATAAAAAATGTGATTACGCAAGGATAACCGATGCTCGAAAGCATTAAAGATAGCTTTAAAGAAAGTATTCAAATTCAAATCGCGGCGGCTGAAGCGCTCCCTGATGCCATCACTCATGCCGCACAAGCCATGGTTAGCAGCCTATTGAAAGGCAACAAAATACTCTGTTGTGGTAATGGAGGCTCATCGTCAAACGCTCAGCAATATGTCTCTTGTTTGCTAAACCGCTTCGAAACCGAGCGTCCAAGTTTACCAGCGATGGCGCTCACTGCAGATATCACCACACTGACCGCGGTCGCGAATGATTACCACTACCAGGAAATCTTTTCAAAGCAAGTGCGGGCGCTCGGACAACCTGGCGATATTTTGCTTGCGATTTCAACCAGTGGTAATAGCAAAAATATCATCAAAGCGATGGAAGCCGCTGTGACTCGCGATATGACCATCATCGCCCTTACGGGTAAAGATGGCGGAGAAATGGCTGGATTGCTTGGTGAAAATGATGTCGAAATTCGTATTCCTTCCCATCGTACTGCGCGCATTCACGAAGTACACATGGTAACACTCCATTGCTTATGCGATTTGATTGATCAGGTTTTGTTCCCCACTCACGAAGAGTAACGCTATGAAACTGGTAACACGGTTATTGATAATATTGACTCCACTCATACTCAGTGGTTGTGCTGGGTTTTTAGTCGCTGGGGCTGCAACGACAGCCAATATCGTCACCGATACTCGAACGACACAAGAGATTTGGGATGATAACAATATCGAACTGCAAATCGCTGGTATCGCGAATAAGGCCCCGTTTGCCGAACATACTCGCATTACCGCAAGCTCATACAACGGCACGGTGATACTGATAGGTCAGTCGTCTGAACAAACATTACTTGACGAATTTGAGGCCCGAGCGAGAAAAGTCAAAGGCGTGAACACCATCTATAACCAAGTTCATATTAAAGAGCCTTTGTCGCTTGGAGAAATCAGTCACGACAGTTGGCTGACAACCAAAGTAAAATCAGCGTTGTTGGCGAATTCCGAGCTCTCAGGCATCAAAATTAAAGTCATCACTGAAGACAAAGAAGTGTTTCTGCTAGGGTATGTTTCTCATCGCCACGCCGATTTAGCCGTCGATATTGCCAGAAACATCTCCGGGGTAAAGCGCGTGATTAAAGCGTTTCAATATGGCGACGAGTCATAACAAGTCATTGGGTTCAATACAAAAAAAGCAGCGTTGATACGCTGCTTTTTATTAGTGTCCTATTTAACCACTCGAAGGCTAGGCTTGCCTTTCGGCCTCGGCGGTTCATCATCACCATCAGGTTCTGAAGTCTCTTCCTCACTAGAATCGATTTCTGGCGCAGAGGTCAGTGACAGATGCTCCGCCTCTTGAACGTCGTCTTCTTGCTCGCTCGGTTCTTGATAAGCATCTTCAGCTTCAAACATTGTACCTGCCCCATTCTCACGTGCATAAATCGCTTGTACGGCATATAGAGGCACAATGACCGAATGTGGTTTTCCACCAAAACGCGCGTTGAATGTGACCGCTTCATTTCCTAACTCAAGATTGCCCACAGCACGAGGGACAATGTTAAGAATAATCTGCCCATCTTGAACAAATTCAAGAGGAACACGCACACCCGGTAATGTTGCATCTACGACTAAATGTGGCGTGAGATCGTTATCCACTAACCAATCATAAAACGCTCGAAGCAGATAAGGACGACGAGGAGTCATTTGTGAAATATCCATGACACTCAAAAATTAGCGAACAAGGCGCATTTCACGCTCTGCTTCAGTCAATGAAGCAAGGAATGAATCACGCTCAAATACGCGGTTCATATAAACTTTAAGCTCTTTAGAGCCCGGACCAACCAATTCGATACCCAACACTGGTAGACGCCATAATAGCGGTGCCAGATAACAGTCAATCAGGCTGAACTCTTCACTCATGAAGTATTCATACTCAGCAAAAACAGGGGCCAACGTGAGAAGATCATTACGCAGCTTATTACGTGCTGATTCTGCTTCATCGGCAGTCCCATTTGCGACTTTATCTGCCAAAGAGTACCAGTTAGTTTCGATACGGTAGATCATCAGACGGCTATTACCACGAGCAACAGGATATACTGGCATCAAAGGTGGATGCGGGAATCGCTCATCAAGGTATTCCATGATGATTTTTGAATCGTAAAGCGCGAGCTCGCGATCAACTAGGGTTGGAACTGTCTTATAAGGGTTTAGCTCAACCAGTTCAGCGGGTAGATTTGCTTCATCCACAAGCTCAACTTCAACACTTACACCTTTTTCAGCCAGAACAATACGAACCTGATGGCTATACATATCAGATGAACTTGAAAATAGAGTCATCACAGAACGTTTATTGGCAGCTACAGCCATGGAGCCCTCCAGCACACTTACAGATAAAAAACAATGGAGGCTACGCCTCCATTGTCAAGTTATATTGAGAAATTAGCACGGTATAATAGCATAATTAGTGCACATCACGCCAATATTCTTTCTTAAGAAACACCACAACGATAGTGAATATCACTAAGAAGGCCATGACCCACCACCCGAGCGCATGACGCTCAAGCTTCACCGGATCACCAGAATATTCTAGGAAATTAACCAAGTCGCGTACTGCCGTATCAAATTCCTCTTGGTTGAGCTCTCCACGACCATCACTTTGCGTACCAACCACAACACGGTGCTCTTCACCGTCGACCATGTGCGTTTCATAGACAGGTTGCGGTACACCTTGCAACTCTTCTAATACATGAGGCATACCAACGCTTGGGAAGACGATATTGTTCACACCAAACGGACGAGAAGGGTCGGCATAAAACGAGCGTAAATAGGTATATAACCAGTCGGTCCCACGAACACGAGCCACCAAGGTTAAATCAGGTGGCGGTGCACCAAACCACTTGGCTGCAGACTCATCAGGAATCGCATTTTCCATTAAACTGCCGATTTTTACCGCCGGATCAAAGATCAGGTTTTGTTTCATTAAGTCATCAGGGATACCCAAATCTTGGGCTACACGACCATAACGCTGATACTGAGTTGAATGACAACCAAAGCAGTAGTTCATAAACAGCTTGGCACCATTTTGTAATGACGCCTTATCACTCAAGTCATTGTTCGCAGCATCAAGCGGAACATTAGCGCCTGCCGCCATCGCCAGAGATGGCAGCAGTGCAAATAACATTACAATCCACTTCTTCATTTGAATGTCACCCTCTCTGGTAATGGTTTGGTTTTTTCATTTTTACTGTAGAAGAACAACAGTACAAAGAACATGAAATAGCCCAAGCTGAAAATACGTGCGAGCAAGGTATAAGTAGGTGTTGCAGGCAACGCCCCCAAAATACCAAGAGCAATAAAGCAAATGGTGAATTGAATAATATTAATTAAGTGGAATTTACTGCGATAACGGTATGAACGTACTTTACAACGATCTAGCCAAGGGAGAACAAACAGTACAGCAATCGATAGCCCCATCGCGATCACCCCAATGAGTTTATCAGGCACCGCACGCAAAATGGCGTAGAACGGAGTGAAATACCAAACGGGCGCGATATGTTCTGGCGTTTTCAATGGGTTTGCGGCTTCAAAGTTAGGCGGCTCAAGGAAGTAACCTCCCATCTCTGGATTGAAAAACAGCACATAACAGAACAAGAATAAGAAGCCCGCAACCCCGATGAGATCCTTAACCGTGCCATATGGATGGAAGGGTATCGAATCGATGATGTCGTATTTCTTGGTGTAATAATCGTGGAACTTGAACTGCGTTTTGTAATCGTCACCCATGGTGCCTTTTGGCAGTTTGGTTTCGATGCCATCAGGGTTGTTTGAACCAACTTCATGCAGAGCTAATACGTGCAACACGATCAGCAATAACAATACGATAGGCAACGCAATCACATGCAGAGCAAAGAAACGGTTTAGCGTTGCTCCGGAGATAACATAGTCACCACGAATCCACAGAGTCAGGTCATCACCAATCACAGGAATCGCCCCAAATAGGGAGATAATCACCTGCGCGCCCCAGTAAGACATTTGTCCCCAAGGTAAAAGGTAGCCCATAAAGGCTTCAGCCATCAGCACCAAGAAGATCAGCATTCCGAAGATCCACAGCAGTTCTCGCGGCTTTTGATACGAGCCATAAATCAAACCGCGGAACATGTGTAAATAGACAACAATAAAAAACGCTGAGGCACCAGTTGAATGCATATAACGCAGCAACCAACCGTACTCTACATCACGCATGATGTATTCAACCGAAGCAAAAGCACCATCGCCAGACGGCACGTAGTTCATGGTTAGCCAGATCCCGGTCAGCAATTGGTTAACCAGCACCAACATCGCGAGAGAGCCAAACAAGTACCAAAAGTTAAAGTTCTTCGGCATTGGGTATTCAGAAAGGTGTTTTTTGTAGGCATTCATTGCCGGAATGCGTTTTTCCACCCAATCAAGTAACGCTTGCATTACGCCTCCCCTCCTTCGTCGACACCGACGATGATTCGCGTATCACTCAAGTACATATGCTTAGGCACCACAAGATTCAGCGGTGCAGGAACGCCTTGGAATACACGACCAGCCATATCAAACTTAGAACCATGACACGGACAGAAGAACCCCGATTTTACGCCTTGGACTTGTTCGCTAAAACTGTCGGGTAAATAGGTAGGCGAACAACCAAGGTGAGTACAAATTCCAACGGCAACAAAATATTCAGGTTTGATGGAACGGTAAGCATTTTGAGCGTATTCAGGCTGCTGAGCCTGCTCTGAGGAAGGGTCTCGAAGTTGATCACCGATATCATTCAGACCATCCAAAATGGCTTGGGGACGGCGAACGATCCACACCGGTTTTCCTCGCCATTCAACTCGAACCATCTGGCCTTCTTCGAGTTTGCTGACATCAACTTCAACCGGTGCTCCAGCGGCTTTCGCTCTGGCACTTGGGTTCCACGATTTTATAAAAGGCACGGCAACAGCAGCAGCTCCCAAGCCACCCACAACCGCGGTTGTGGCTGTCAAGAAACGTCTGCGGCCGTTATTTAAAGGCGCATTGCTCATCCAAACATTCTCCCATTTGTCCCATCGAAAAAGTCCTATTTTTCTTCAAGGAACATGGCTACAAAATTACGGATTTAATTGTATTTATTTGATTAAAGAGCATAAATAAAACCCTACTTTTTGACAAGATAAAGCTACTTTTTAGTAACATTTGTAGAGGAATTCGCCTATGCCGTCACAAAAGGCACATAACTGTAAGTAAACTCAATTTCAAAGGCGGGATGCAGGAAAGGATAAATATTGAAAATACAAAAAAGCCTGGCATTGAGCCAGGCTTTGGAACCACAAGTCGTTCTGAAAAACAGAACCAAACTTTGCGAATTTTCTCGAAAGAAAATTAACGCTTAGAGAACTGTGGACGACGACGTGCTTTACGTAGACCAACTTTCTTACGTTCAACGCGACGAGCGTCACGAGTAACGTAGCCAGCTGCACGTAGAGCAGGACGTAGAGATTCATCGTATTCCATTAGAGCACGAGTGATACCGTGACGGATTGCACCCGCTTGACCAGAAATACCACCACCAGAAACAGTGATGTAAAGGTCAAGTTTTTCTACCATCTCAACAAGCTCTAGAGGTTGTTTAACAACCATACGAGAAGTTGGACGACCGAAGTACTCATCAAGGCTACGCTTGTTGATTACGATGTTGCCGCTGCCTGGTTTGATAAAAACACGTGCAGCTGAGCTTTTGCGACGGCCAGTGCCGTAGTATTGATTCTCTGCCATTTTCGAAATCCCCGATTAGATGTCTAGTACTTGTGGTTGTTGAGCAGCATGGTTGTGCTCAGCGCCAGCGTAAACTTTAAGCTTACGGTACATAGCACGGCCTAGAGGACCACGTGGAAGCATACCTTTAACCGCTAGTTCAAGCGCCATTTCAGGTTTACGATCGATCAACTTTTCAAAAGTGATAGATTTAAGACCACCTGGGAACTCTGAGTGACGGTAGTAAACTTTGTTTTTCGCCTTGTTACCTGTTACAGCAACTTTCTCCGCGTTTACAACGATGATGTAATCACCAGTGTCAACGTGTGGAGTGTATTCAGCTTTATGTTTGCCACGTAGGCGAGATGCAATTTCACTTGCTAGACGGCCAAGAGTTTTACCTTCAGCGTCTACAACATACCAGTCGCGTTTTACAGTTTCTGGTTTAGCAACGAAAGTTTTCATGCTAATAATAACCCGTTAATAATCAAATTTACACTTAAGGAGCTTAACGCTCCCACTGACTAAGAGCCCAGTCATCACCCCTTCGAGTGGATGGCACTCTCGACCAACCTTAAATTGGTCTGCAGTAACGGTGGGTCGCAGGATTATAGAGAAGTCAGATGAAAAAATCACCCCCTTTTCGAGTAAATCCGCAAGTTTTTTGTCTTTTTTTTCGTCAATAAAGATTTGCTTAACTCAAATGCTCTCGCGCTAAATATTCTCGGCTCTGCATCTCAATAAGACGTGACTGACAACGTTGAAATTCAAAGTTGAGCTGACCTTCTGTATACAAGTCTTCAAGAGCCACTTGTGCAGAAATAATCAGCGTCACGTGGCGCTCGTAGAACTCATCCACCAATGCAATAAATCGCCGCGCTGCATCATCCGACAATCGCCCCATCTGTTGAACATCGGCCAATAACACCGTGTGATACAGACGAGATAATTCAATGTAGTCATTTTGGCTACGTGGCGTTTGGCAAAGCTGGGCAAAGCTCGCAAACAGTAATCCATCTGCCGCTTTTATAACCGGAATCTGGCGATGATTAATGTCAATACTTTGTACCGCGGGCTTGTCTTCGCCAACTAACTGCTGATAGTAGCGCTGCAAATTTCGTTTTGCGCTCTCATCATGCGGATGATGGTAAATTTCGGCTTGCTCCAGAGTACGAAGGCGATAATCAATGCCACTGTCAACATTAATAATGTGGCAATGCTTTTCAATCAATTCAATGGCAGGAATAAACCGAGCTCTTTGCAATCCATTGCGATAAAGCTCATTGGGCGGAATATTGGAGGTTGCCACTAAAATAATGCCGCGTTGGAATAAGGCCTGAAAAAGCGTCCCAAGGATCATGGCATCGGTAATATCTGACACAAAAAATTCATCAAAGCAGATGATGTCCGCTTCAGCTTTAAACGTATCAGCTATATGTTCAAGAGGGTCGCTGACATCATTTAATTTTTTCAGCTCTTCATGGACTCGATGCATAAAACGGTGAAAATGGACACGCATTTTCTTTTCAATCGGCAAAACCTCATAAAAGCAGTCCATCAAGTAGGTCTTGCCTCGCCCGACGCCCCCCCAGAAGTAAAGACCTTGTGGAGCTTCAGGTACTGACGGCGTTTTTGTAAACCATTTTGTCCATCGACTCACAGATGCAACAGGCTGTTGTGTATACTCAATACATTGGTGGTAGAGACGATCTAATGCTTCTACAGCATCTTGTTGCGCTTTATCTTTTTGAAAACCTGACTGTTTTAGATCAATTTGATATTTTTCTAATGGGGTCATGAGTCACATACCTAGAGTAGATAAAGAAAAATATGCTAAGTAGAGCACGTCTATTTTTCTTTATTGGCTATGGTTGTCATAGTACCATGTGAACTCAACATGTGTAACCAACAGGTAAAAAACATGTTAAATAACAATGATAAGGAGCAACTATGCCTTGGATATATGCTGTTTTAGGTCTAGTTATTGGCACTTTTTTGGGTGTAGTCATTTCTCGTCTAACTACGCCAGACTATAAAAAGCAAAAAAGTACGCAAAAAGAACTCGACACTGCAAAATTTCAGCTAGAGCAGCAACGCCAAGAGCTTGCTGATCACTTTGCACAAACCGCAGAGATGCTGGATAACCTCGGTAAAGATTACACCAAGCTTTATCAACATATGGTTAAAACCTCGGGAGAACTGCTTCCAGAACTACCAGAGCAAGATAATCCATTCGCTAAGAAGATTGCTGAATACACGGTTCCCTCAGCCGATAATGCGGAAGAAAAAGCCAGCTATTTAGATGAGGTTCTTGATGAAGCCCCGAAAGACTACGCAAATGGGTCTACAGGGCTTTTCAAAGAGCAAGAAAAGCAGATTCTTCATTCGGATGAAGTGGTTACTGCCAAAGCTTCTTAATCGAAGTTAAAAATTTTACGTGAACTTTGCAAAGGTTTTTGAGTCATAACTCACGTCGGTGCTGATTGAAATCTAATTTTTTGAGCAAATATTAGATACAAAGCATTAACTGTATAGGAGTTATCAGATGAAAAAACCTTTGCTTGCTTTAACCGTCCTATCCCTTAGTTTAAGCTCAATTCTTGCTCCCTTACCTGCATCTGCGGCATTGCCGTTAGCGGTGAATGGCGAACAAATTCCCAGCTTAGCGCCAATGCTAGAAAAAGTAACTCCAGCGGTAGTGAGTATCGCCGTTGAAGGAACTCAAGTTTCTAAACGCCAAATCCCGGAGCAATTTCGCTTCTTTTTTGGTCCAGACTTTCCAACCGAACAGCTTCAAGAGCGTCCGTTTAAAGGCTTAGGCTCAGGCGTGGTGATTGATGCTGATAAAGGCTATGTCGTAACCAACTACCATGTCATTAATGGCGCGGAGAAAATTCGTGTTCAATTACATGACGGACGTGAATACAAAGCAGAACTGATCGGCGGCGACCAGATGTCTGACATCGCGCTACTCAAGCTCGAAAAAGCTGAAAACCTCACGCAAATCAAGATTGCAGATTCGGATAAATTGCGGGTCGGTGATTTTACTGTCGCGATTGGTAACCCATTTGGTTTAGGTCAAACAGTGACCTCCGGTATCGTTTCAGCGCTGGGCCGCAGTGGATTAAATATCGAAAACTTTGAAAACTTTATCCAAACAGATGCCGCCATTAACAGCGGTAACTCTGGCGGTGCCCTTGTTAACCTAAATGGGGAATTGGTGGGTATCAATACCGCTATTCTTGGTCCGAATGGTGGAAATATTGGTATTGGCTTTGCCATACCATCCAATATGATGAAAAACCTCACCGAACAGATCGATGAATTTGGTGAAGTTAAGCGCGGCATGCTTGGGGTTCAAGGTAGCGAAATAACAGCAGAACTCGCTAAAGCGATGAACTACAAATCAAGTAAAGGCGCCTTCGTTAGCCAAGTGATTCCAGACAGTGCGGCAGATAAAGCCGGCTTAGAAGCTGGCGATATCATCGTTTCTGTCAATGGTAAATCCATTGATACTTTCGGTGAACTGCGTGCGAAAGTCGCGACTCTAGGCGCGGGTAAAGAGGTCAAACTCGGTGTGATTCGTGATGGTGACAAAGAAGAATTTGATGTGACCTTAGGCGAACAAACCGATGTGAAGACCACTGCGGATAAACTTCATGAAGGTTTAGCCGGTGCAGAGTTAACCAACACGACGTCGAGTGATCGTATCGAAGGTGTGAAAGTCGCTTCGGTCGAAAAAGGGTCAATGGCAGAAGCTTACCAGTTGAAAAAAGGCGATATTATTATTGGCCTTAACCGCCAACGGGTTAAAAACTTAGCGGAGCTGCGTAAGATTCTCGAACAAAAACCGAATATTCTGGCGCTTAACATCCAACGTGGCGATCGCACGATTTACTTGGTCGTTCGTTAGTTTTCACCGAATTCGCGTCATTGACGCAATCTTATCTCTACCATCAAGAGCAGCGAAACATTCGCTGCTCTTTTGTTATTTTAAGAACTAATGCTATTCTTCTGCATTCATTAGATTACCCATGATTTTGAGGAAGGTATGCTAAATTTTCTTCTGCGATCCGTCTTATTAGGCTTGGCTACCGCAGCCGTACTGTTGATATCGGTACCTTCCCTTCGCTCGCATATCATTCCAGCAGGCACTGCTGAAACCAGTAATAATATCGAGTCCTTACAGATTTCATTTAATACGGCGGTGCGTCGCGCAGCGCCTGCCGTGGTTAACATATATAGCCGTAAATATACGGAAAGTGATCGCACTAAACTGTCCACTCAAGGATTGGGCTCTGGCGTGATTGTCAGCGATAAAGGCTACATCATTACTAACTACCACGTAGTTGCTCAAGCCGATCAAATTATTGTTGCTTTGCAAGACGGGCGAGCAGCAGCGGCGCATTTAGTCGGTAAAGATCGCCGTACCGATATCGCCATACTGCGTGTCGAAGGCACCAATTTGCCCGTTATTCCCCTCAACCCTAACTATGACCCGAAAGTCGGTGATGTGGTCTTGGCGATTGGTAACCCTTATAACTTAGGGCAAACCACGACGTTTGGGATTATTTCAGCAACAGGTCGTTCCTCGATTAGCGCGGATGGTCGTCAGGCGTTTATTCAAACCGATGCGGCGATCAACGAAGGTAACTCCGGCGGCGCATTAGTTAATACTCGTGGCGAGTTAGTGGGAATTAACACGGCCTCGTTTCAGCAAGCGACGGAACTGGAAACGTACGGCATTTCTTTCGCAATTCCATTTAAGTTAGCGAACAAAATCATGGAGAAAATCATTGCCGATGGGCGCGTTATCCGTGGCTACATTGGGATTGATGGGCAAGATATTAGTGCGATGGCTGAGCGTATTTTGGGTAATGAGCACTTAGGTGGCATCGAGGTAATGGGCGTTGATCCTAACGGCCCCGCTGCCGATGCTGGCTTTATGGAAAAAGACATCATCTTGAAAATTGACGGGCAAAAAATTCATGGTCGCCAGAGTGTGATGGACCTCGTCACCGATCTGCGCCCTGGCACCACCATTGATGTATTGGTTGTGCGCAAAGGTAAGCAGAAAACCCTAACCGTGACCGTCGGAGAAGATCCTCGGGATTAATGTCTTCATGCTTTATGAAATAAAAAGCCCCGCGACTATCGCGGGGCTTTTTTTGCTCAGTTAAATCGATTACGACTCACTGTTAGTATCGTCTTCGCTAGCAACAGGTTCAACATCAATTGCCGTCACGCGTTGTAACCCTCTTGGCAATAAGCTACCACGACGACCACGTTCACCTCGGAAGTTATCTAAGTCAGACGGTTTCAAACCTAACTTACGCTTTCCTGCATAAAGGGTTATTGAACAACCACTTGGCAACGCCATAAGATGAGACACAACTTCTTCTCGCTCTTTGGCCTTTGCCGCTGGAATATTGATGATTTTGTTACCTTTGCCTTTACCCAATTGTGGTAAATCTTTAATTGGGAATAACAGCATACGCCCTTGATTAGTAATGGCTAAGATTTCATCGCTGTCCAAATTGCCAATCGGGTTTGGCGTCATGACTTCCGCATTTTGAGGCAAAGTCACTAACGCCTTACCACTGCGGTTTTTCGACAACAAATCACTGCCTTTACACACAAAACCGTAACCGGCATCAGAACCCACCAGCCACAGTTGGTCTTCTTCACCCATAACAACGTGGCGAATATGCGAACCAGCATTCAGGTTCAATCGCCCGGTAATCGGCTCACCTTGGCTGCGAGCAGATGGTAGCGAGTGAGACTCAAGTGAGTAACTGCGCCCATCACTGCCAAGGAAAACAGCAGGTAAATTACTCTTACCGCGCGCGTGGGAGAGATAACTGTCTCCGGATTTGTAATTGAGACTGGCCGGATCAACCTCATGCCCTTTGGCATGGCGGATCCAACCTTTTTCAGACAGTACCACTGTAATCGGTTCACTTGGCACCAAATCGCGCTCGGTCATCGCTTTAGCTTCTGCACGCTCAACCAAAGGAGATCGGCGATCATCACCGTACTTATCCGCATCCGCTTTGATTTCTTTCTTCAACAGCGTATTCAAACGACGCTCTGAACCGAGCAATTGTTCTAACTTCTCGCGCTCTTTCTCAAGCTCATCTTGCTCACCACGAATCTTCATCTCTTCGAGTTTGGCAAGGTGGCGCAAACGTGTATCGAGAATCGCGTCCGCCTGAATATCCGTGATACCAAAACGTGCCATCAGAACCGCTTTAGGCTCATCCTCGGTACGGATAATTTCAATCACTTCATCTAAGTTTAGATAGGCGACCAACAAACCTTCAAGAATGTGCAGGCGAGCCAGCACTTTATCTAGACGGTGTTGTAAGCGACGACGTACTGTGCTGCGACGAAACTCAATCCATTCATTAAGGATCTGCACCAAGCCTTTCACTTGAGGACGATTATCAAGGCCAATCATGTTTAAGTTCACACGATAGTTACGCTCAAGATCAGTCGAGGCAAACAGGTGATTCATCAGCAGATCACAGTCCACTCGATTTGAGCGTGGCACAATCACAATGCGTGTTGGATTTTCATGGTCAGATTCGTCACGTAAATCTTCAACCATTGGCAATTTCTTGGCTCGCATCTGCGCGGCAATTTGCTCAAGCAATTTCGCACCGGACACTTGATGAGGCAGCGCGGTGATCACGACATCACTGCCCTCTTTGTGCCATACCGCGCGCATTTTGATGCTGCCACGACCAGTGCGATAAATTTTCTCGATGTCCGTCTTCGGCGAGATAATTTCTGCTTCTGTTGGATAGTCAGGACCTTTAATAAAGTCCATCACATCGCTCAATTCGGCTTTTGGTTGTTCAATTAGATGAATGGCGGCATCCGCTACCTCACGCACGTTATGTGGCGGGATATCGGTCGCCATACCGACCGCAATACCTGTCACACCGTTGAGTAAGATATGAGGCAAGCGTGCTGGCAACATTTGCGGCTCTTTCATAGTGCCATCAAAGTTAGGCTGCCACTCAACGGTGCCCTGACCTAATTCACCCAGAAGAATTTCTGCGAATTTAGACAGTTTCGCTTCGGTATAACGCATTGCTGCGAAGGATTTGGGATCATCTGGAGCACCCCAGTTACCTTGGCCATCGACCAACGGATAGCGGTAAGAGAACGGTTGCGCCATCAATACCATGGCTTCATAACAAGCCGAGTCGCCGTGTGGGTGGTATTTACCCAATACGTCACCAACCGTACGCGCGGATTTTTTATATTTCGCGGCCGCCGAAAGCCCAAGTTCCGACATCGCGTAGATAATACGTCGCTGAACCGGTTTAAGACCATCACCAATATAAGGTAAGGCTCGGTCCATGATGACGTACATCGAGTAGTTGAGATAAGCGTCTTCGGTAAATTTTCGCAGTGGTAACTGCTCAACGCCATCGTAAGTAATTTCGTTAGCCATCTATTATTGTACCTCTGCCATGTCGCCGTACTGTTGTAGCCAACTACGACGATCATCTGCACGTTTTTTACCAAGCAGCATATCCATCATTTCGTTGGTCGCATCTCCATCGTCAATGGTCAATTGCACCAAACGACGAGTGTTTGGATCCATCGTTGTCTCACGCAGTTGCAGTGGGTTCATTTCACCAAGGCCTTTGAATCGTTGTACATTGATCTTGGCTTTTTTCTTACTTAAACGCTCAACAATGCCGTCTTTTTCGCCATCGTCCAGTGCGTAATAAACTTCTTTGCCGCAATCAATACGATACAGTGGAGGCATAGCAACATACACATGACCCGCCGCCACCAAGGAAGGGAAATGCTTAGTAAAGAGCGCACACAATAGGGTTGCGATATGCAGGCCATCCGAGTCCGCATCGGCAAGGATACACACCTTACCGTAACGTAGAGACTCAAGATTATCGCTATCAGGGTCGATGCCCAGAGCCACAGAAATATCATGAACTTCTTGCGAGGCTAGGACTTGGTCAGCAGAGACTTCCCAAGTATTGAGGATTTTACCGCGCAGCGGCATGATGGCTTGGAATTCGCGATCACGCGCTTGTTTCGCGCTGCCTCCCGCCGAGTCCCCTTCCACTAAGAACAGTTCTGTGCGGCTCAAATCTTGTTGCGAACAATCTGTCAGTTTTCCCGGTAGTGCTGGGCCCGAGGCCACTTTCTTCCGTACCACTTTCTTTGCTGCACGCATACGTCGATGCGCGTTAGCAATACACACTTCCGCTAGCATTTCTGATAATTGCGGCTTCTCATTGAGCCACAAGCTAAACGCATCTTTGACCACACCAGACACAAACGCCGACGCTTGGCGCGAAGACAAACGCTCTTTGGTTTGCCCAGCAAATTGCGGATCCTGCATTTTCACCGAAAGAACATAAGAGCAACGATCAAATACATCATCTCCGGTCAGTTTGACGCCACGAGGTAGCAAATTACGGAATTCACAGAACTCTCGCATTGCATCCAGCAAACCTTGACGTAAACCATTGACGTGGGTACCACCCTGAGCGGTCGGAATCAGGTTGACGTAACTTTCGGTGATCATCTCACCACCTTCTGGCTGCCAGATAACAGCCCACGTTGCCGCTTCCGTTTCTGCTAAAAATTCACCCGTAAACGGTTCTTCAGGTAAAACGGGGAAGCCTTTTACCCCTTCCGCGAGATAGTCTTTAAGGCCATCTTCATAAAACCAGCGATGCTCATTACCGTTGACTTTATCGCTAAAGGTGATTTCAAGCCCGGGACACAACACGGCTTTCGCGCGCAAATTGTTAATAAGGCGAGTAACAGAAAAGTTGGCCGAATCAAAGTATTTGGCTTCAGGCCAAAAATGAACGCTGGTACCGCGATTTCGACGCCCACAAGTGCCCGTAACAGTTAAGTCTTGAACCTTGTCACCATGCTCAAAAGCGATTTCATACACCTGCCCATCACGGCGTACCGTGACTTCGACACGTTTAGACAGTGCATTAACTACGGAAATCCCCACCCCGTGAAGACCACCAGAGAACTGATAGTTTTTATTGGAGAATTTACCACCGGCGTGCAATTTGCAGAGGATCAATTCAACGCCAGACACTTTTTCTTCTGGGTGAATATCCACTGGCATGCCTCGACCATCGTCAATCACTTCAAGCGACTGGTCTGCATGCAAAATTACTTGCACCTTACTGGCGTGCCCGGCTAACGCTTCATCGACGCTGTTATCGATGACTTCTTGACCTAAGTGGTTCGGTCTTGCGGTATCCGTGTACATACCAGGACGGCGGCGTACTGGCTCCAAGCCATTAAGAACCTCAATGGCTCCAGCATTATATTGTTCAGTCATAGTACGGATTATCGTCGTAGAAACAAAAATGGTTACTTCGCAGTGCGATTATGAAGCTTTTTAAGATTTCGATTAAAAATTGACACAAAAGTGCTGATTGTTTCAGCACAAGTCGCTGCGAAAGTATAGGAGAAACATAGTCTGGAAGAGACTGGCTTATGTCAAGAGAGAGACGCGAGTACTTCACAAATTTATGACTTTTCCCTCAAGGCTCATTAAAGTTGAAGGAATTGGATGATGGATTCCGGATAGCGTTCAAAATCGACAAAACTATGGTCGCCTCCCGCTTCTACTGTCTGTTTTACACCATTGAGTTTTTCAACGGCTTGACGGTAATCAAGAACTTCATCGTCTTGTTGCTGCAGCAGCCAAATCGTATCCGGATTTCGAATATTTGCAATATCCAGCGCTTTGAGTTCATCCATATGATGCCACTCTAGCAAATATTGTTGTTGAGTATAGGGATTGGTTTGAACCCCAAGATAGTCAGTTAATAGATCATAGGGCTTGACGGCTGGGTTAACCACCACCGCACGTAAACCAAACTTATGGTTGAGCCATAAAGAGAAATACCCACCGAGTGAGCTGCCCACCAAACCAATTTGATACTGCGTAAGGTAGCGTTCAATCAGCGACGTGAGCGCGATTGCTGCATCTTGTGGGTAGGCAGGCAAATCAGGCACCACAACCTTAATATCGGGTCGGTATTGCCGACAGTACTCCTGCATCACCATTGCTTTGTGAGATTTAGCTGAGCTGTTGAAACCGTGAATGTATATGAGCAGTGAGGGTTTGCTCATTCTCAGTAGCCTGCAGAGTTAAAATCAGGTTGAAAGCTACCCGCTTTTAAGCGTTTAACTTGGGTAACGATATCGCCATTATCCAGTAACTCTAATTCTCGCCATCCAGGTGCTTGATGATCGAGAGCAAAGTCATCTGAGTTGGGTTTAAATTGAACACAGGTTGATGGCGTAGCCAATACTCGAACCTCATGATGGCTTTTATCCATATCTTGATGAATATGCCCACACAGCACCGCTTTTACATTGTTGTGCTTGTCGACCACTTGCCAAAAATCATCGGCGTCTTTTAATGAATGCTGATCCAGCCAATGGCTACCAACCAATAAAGGATGATGATGCAGCAACACCAGCGTATGTTTTTCTGGATACTCCGCTAATTTACTATCCAGTAGGGCCAGTTGCTGATCGCTTAATCGACCATGGGGCACACCGACAACTTGAGAATCCAGCAAGATCATTTGCCAATGCTCGCCCAGTAATACATGGTCAATCGGTTCAATTTGCGCAGAAGGAATCACCGAGCCCATGTTGGGCTTGTAATCGTGATTTCCTGGCAACCAGAAGCAGGGCTTTTGCAGAGGAGCAATGCCCTGCTCGAACTTTCGATAGGATTGCTCACTATGATCTTGGGAGATATCACCTGTCGCAAGAATAGCATCAAACTCAACGTGCTCTGTCTTAATGGCGTCGACAACCGCCAAAAAGCTTTCATGGGTGTTGACGCTCAATAAGCTTCCATCACTGGGCGCAAAAAGATGAGTATCTGTTATTTGCAGCAACTTAATGCTGCTATTTTGTGATGTGCTTGACGATACTTTCAAAACTAAAAACCTGACTAAATTCCTAAGGATGTCCGGCTAATGCCGTGTCTTAAACAAAACGAAAGCCAATCACCTAAAAAACGGTTTAACTGAGCTTTTTCATCTTTTTGAACCATTTTTTCGTTGGGATAATCATAACGAGCTTTTACTCGTTTGAGATGTTCACTGCTGCAAACTTCTGCCACACGTGCATCGTGGTAGAGCCTGACAGACATTTTAGGCAATGGAAAGACAGCAACATCATCACTTTGACAGATGTCCACAAGCGTTGTGTACTTTGTGACTTCTTCCACTTCTAATTGATAAGCCATACTCGCCGCTTGATAACAACGAATATCGCCAACACTTGGTCGGCTAGGAAGCAGAGCACTCAACTTTGCGTAATTTGTTTCATAAACACGCATTAGCTCTGGGAAATCAACGTGATAAGGTTTTTTAGTTGCTACTTCAGCCATTGCTCTCTCAGTCGTTGGTGGTTGAGTTGTAACCATTGCAAAGCGATAATCGACGCGCCATTTTCAAACGTCCCGTCTTGCACCCATTGATAAGCCTGGTCTCGGCTCATCACGTGAACACGAATATCTTCACCTTCATCTTCAAGGCCATGAATCCCTTGAGCCAATGATGAATCTACCTGACCGACAAAAACATCAAGTCGTTCTGAGCATCCACCTGAGGACGGATAATAGGACGTCACCTTTTCGACTAGGCCGATCTCGACACCCGCCTCTTCCATGGCTTCACGGCGAACCACTTGTTCTGCCGATTCTTGAGTATCAATAATGCCCGCAACGATCTCCATTTGCCAAGGACTTTGATGCTCTAATGCACCTACTCGGATCTGTTCGACCACAACAACTTGGTCACGAACCGGATCATAAGGCAGCAGCGCCGCCGCGTGGCCGCGTACAAACATCTCTCGCTCAATGGTATCGCTCCAGCCACCCGCAAACAATTTGTGCTTAAAGCGGTACTTCACCATCTGGAAGAACCCTTTAAATAATGTATCTTTTGAGAGAACTTCCACATCTTGTGGCGTGAACCTCACAGCTTGCTTGTCAGACTGTTGCATTGAATACCTCATTGAGTGAACGTTATAGTCTACTTAGTTACCGCTTTTGCTGCCAAGCATTGGCTCAACTTTTTATATATTTTTTATAAGAATATTTAAATCCATCACAATAAATTTATAATATCGAGCAACAATCATACTGTACAACTGGACAATAAAGTGTAAAAATTTACAAACTTTTGCGTAAATTCACGTCAATATAAGGTAAACTCTCGTTAAATCGATAATTTACAAGCATTAGGCAGGAATAGGACCCATGAAAAAACTGCTTCCCCTCGTGATTAGCGCCGCGCTAAGCGGGCTTTACACGACATCTGCTTTGGCAGATACGCTTGCAGAAATCTATAGCCAAGCGAAAGAAAACGATCCTACATTGTTAAATTCAGCCGCCCAACGCGATGCCGCTTTTGAAGCCATTAATTCTAGTCGTAGCTCATTGCTTCCTCAGATTAATTTAACGGCAAGTTACGATTTAACCCGTAGTGATTATGAAGCTCTTGGCCGCTCAACACGTGACAGCGATCGTCTTGCTGCCGGTGTCAGTTTTTCCCAAGAACTTTATAACCGTTCCAGTTGGATAAGTTTAGACACTGCAGAAAAAACTGCACGTCGTGCCGACTCTTCCTATGCTTCTGCTCAGCAATCTTTGATTCTACGCGTCGCCCAAGCATACTTTGATGTACTAAAAGCCAAAGAAAGCTTGGAGTTTGTCCGCGCAGAGAAAGCCGCCGTTGCGCGTCAGCTAGAACAAACCAAACAACGTTTTGAAGTGGGTCTGTCTGCCATTACAGACGTTCATGACGCACAAGCTCAGTATGATACTGTTCTCGCTGATGAAGTTTTGGCAGAAAATGAACTGGCAAACAGCTATGAAGGGTTGCGCGAAATTACGGGTCAGTCACACGCTAACCTGAGCGAATTAGACACCAAGCGTTTCGCCGCAAGCCGTCCAGATGAAACCGTTCAACGTCTAGTCGATCAAGCGCAGCAAAAGAACCTTGAGCTACTAACCGCACGTATTGAACAAGATATTGCGCGCGATAACATCACCTTGGCCAGTTCAGGTCGCCTACCGCAGTTAACGCTGGATGGCGGTTACAACTACATGTCTGAAAATAACGATGATAACTCGCTATCTGGTGAGAATATCAGCGACTTTAGTGTTGGCTTGAACCTCTCCGTTCCTCTATACACTGGTGGAAACCTGACGTCACTGACCAAACAGGCCGAATACAACTACGTCGCCGCAAGCCAACAGTTAGAAAGCACTTACCGCACCGTGGTACGTAATGTTCGTGCCTATAACAACAACATCGTCGCTTCGATTGGCGCCATTCGCGCGTACGAACAAACTGTTGTTTCCGCACGCTCTGCACTGGAAGCCACTGAAGCAGGTTTTGATGTAGGTACACGTACTATCGTTGATGTGCTTGATGCGACTCGCCGTTTATACGATGCGAACCGTAGTTTATCCAACGCTCGTTACGACTACATTGTAAGTGTGCTGCAACTGCGCCAAGCTGTAGGCACACTTAGCGAGCAAGATATTGTCGACATTAGCAGCAGTCTACAACCTGTGACGGGCTAATGGCTTCATCTGACGGAAACAAAAAAACCGCTGCTTTCGCAGCGGTTTTTTATTCAAACAAGGTTAAGGCACTTAACCTTTACCACCTTTAATCGCGTTAATGATTTCAGATGTAGAGCACCCATCTTCAAAGTTAAGTACTTTCACCTCCCCGCCATTAGCAATTACGTCTTTCCCGCCAGCGATTTGCTCTGGTTGGTAGTCGCCTCCTTTAACCAGCAAATCAGGCAAGACTGAAGCAATTAAACGCTGAGGCGTCTCTTCGCCAAACGGAACCACCCAGTCGACAGCACCTAAACCCGCTAACACCGCCATACGGCGATCGGTTGGGTTAACAGGGCGACCTGGCCCTTTAAGACGCTTCACCGATTCATCAGTATTAACCGCAACAATTAAGCGGTCGCCTAATTTCGCGGCATGATTGAGATAGGAGACATGGCCGGCATGTAAAATGTCAAAGCAGCCATTGGTCATCACGACTTTCTCACCTTTTGCTTGTGCCTGTTTCACCGCTTCGACAAGCTTGTCTTCGCTAATCACGCCAAAGTCAGTATCGCGACTGCCGTGTACCGCTTCTGCCAATTCAATGGTCGACAACGTCGAGGTGCCCAATTTCCCGACAACGACGCCGGCTGCCGCGTTGGCCAGTGCACATGCTTCATCAAGCGGTTTCCCCGCAGATACAGACGCAGCCAATACTGAAATTACGGTATCGCCCGCCCCTGTAACATCAAACACTTCTTTGGCTTGGGTAGCGAGATTAAACGGTGCTTGCCCTTTACGCAGTAACGTCATGCCATGTTCACTGCGCGTAACAAGCAAAGCTTCAAAGTCATATTTGTCGATCAGCGCAAGCCCTTTTTCGACTAGCTCTTGTTCTGTTTTGACGCGTCCAACAACGAGTTCAAATTCCGCCATGTTAGGTGTGAGTAGAGTGGCACCACGATAACGTTCAAAATCCGCACCTTTCGGGTCAATAAACACGGGCACGTTGGCCGCTCGAGCTTGTTGAATGTACTGCTGAACATGCTCAAGCGCGCCTTTTCCATAATCGGAAAGCACAACCGCACGAACCGTTGGTAACACTTTATCCATACGGCTTAACATCAACTGAGGATCGATGTTCTCAAACTCATCTTCAAAATCGAGTCGAATCAGTTGCTGGCCTCGGCTTAACACTCGTAATTTAGTGATGGTGGGATAATCACTCAAACCAACAAAATCACACTCAACGCCGAGCGACGATAGCGTGTCATTTAATACCGCTGCGGGTTCATCCACCCCGGTTAGACCAACAATGTGTGCTCGTCCGCCCAGTGACGCAATGTTCATCGCAACGTTCGCTGCGCCACCTGGACGTTCTTCATTGTTTTCTACTTTAACCACGGGGACAGGCGCTTCTGGTGAGATTCGGCCCGTCGGTCCATACCAGTAGCGGTCAAGCATGACATCACCGACAATCAGTACGCCTGAATCGCTGTAGTCAGGTAGAATTGGTTTCATTGTTGATCTCCAAAGTATTGTTCTGCGCGAATTTTAGCACAGCCAATACGAAGCCAAAACTCCCGTCATACGGTTATTCCAGCCATTGTTGCCAAACTTTTGTCACTAGATCACGTTCTGCCACCAGCTTCTCTTCATCCACATCCGCCGATAAGTTCAGTAAGTTACGATGGTGGATTTGATCACGCATCGTTGCATAGGCATGAGTGATTCCTTGGCTGTCAGACTCAGAGATGATGCCTTCATTCATCAGCGACTCAAAAATCCGTACATTATCCGACCACTGAGTTAGCTTGGGCTTGTCATGACTAAACATCAGCACCAGATACTGGGCCAAAAACTCAATATCAGTGATGCCGCCACTGTCTTGCTTAATCATAAAGCGACCACTTTTTTTCCCACCTAAGTGCTGCTGCATCTTAAGGCGCATATCGACCACTTCTTGCTTGAGTGTTTCTTGGTCACGCGCTTGGGTAAGAACGCGATGGCGAGTTTGCTCAAAGCTCTCAACTAAGGGTTGGTCACCATAGATGATTCGCGCGCGCACCAGCGCTTGATGCTCCCACGTCCAAGCTTCATTGAACTGATACTCAGCAAACGCATCGGTTGGGCTCACCAACAAGCCTGAAGCGCCAGACGGGCGCAGCCGCGTATCCGCCTCATATAAGATGCCCGAAGGGGTGCGCGTCGAGAAAATATGGATAATACGTTGAGCAAGGCGCAGGTAAAACTGTCGACCATCAATCTGCTTGACGCCATTCGTTACCACATCAACTGGGCAGTCATGCATAAACACCAGATCCAGATCGGAGTTATAACCAAGCTCCCATCCCCCTAACTTGCCATAACCGATCACAGCAAAGCCTTTTCCGCCGCGTTGATCCAGATGGCTCGGCTCACCGTATTTTTCACTCAGTTGACGCCAGGCCAAATTAACCACGGACTCGACAGTAACTTCAGCAAGACGCGTCAAATGATCGCTGACTTTCATCACGGGCAAAGCGCCAGCAATATCCGCCGCGGCAATACGCAGAATGCTGATCTGCTTAAACTGACGCAGACCTTCCATCTGCTGCTCCATATCATCTTCAGGAATGCGTGCCAGAAAATCCCGTAACTCAACCTGATAATCGTCAAGCTGAATCGGGTTATACAGATGCTGAGGGTCGATCAACTCATCAAGTAAAATAGGGAAACGACCTAACTGTTCGGAAATCATGGGGCTGGCGATACACAGACGAACCAATTGATACAACGCACCTTTATGCTCATCAAGCAATTCAAGGTAGGTGGTACGTGTCGAGATTTGATAGATCAAGGTAAGAACGCGAGGCAATCCATACAGCGCATCTTTATTTTCAAATACCGCTTTAAAGATCTTCGGCATTAAATGATTGAGAACTTCTCGCCCGCGAGGGCCTAAGGTTTTCTTCGCCAGATCACGTTTAAAATGACGAATGCTTTCCGCGCAGCGCAAGGCATCTTGCACCTCAAGATCTTGCAAAATGACTTCGATCACTTCCTCTTTCTGGGCCATATCCCACAATTCATGGAAATGGATCTCCACGTCATCAGTCGACTCATCTTCATCCCCGACGAGGTTATTGAAAATGTCGTGAACTCGGCTCATATGCTGATCGATTTCGGCGGTTAACTCAGACCAACTCTCATAACGCATTGCTGTTGCCAATTGCAGCTGCTCAATCTCAGTCTCTGGTAAGGTTTGAGTCTGTTTATCGCCCAGCGCCTGAAGCAAGTTTTCCACTTGGCGTAAAAAACAATATGAGCTGCGCAGCTGAGAAACGTCTTGGTAAGGCAGAAGGTTCAGGTCACGAACGGCTTTGAGCACTTCAAGTAAACTTTTACGACGCAAGCTCGGTTCACGTCCACCACGAATTAATTGAAAAGACTGAGCAATAAACTCAATTTCACGAATCCCACCCGCTCCGAGTTTAATGTTATTGGTTAAACCACGGCGACGGATTTCACTGCTGATCATCGATTTCATACGTCGCAGTGATTGAATCGCACTGAAATCAATATAGCGACGAAAAACAAACGGCAATAGAAGACGACGGAGCTCATCATACTGAGCGTACATTTCACTGCCCATTACTCGCGCTTTAATCATCGCGTAGCGCTCCCAATCACGCCCCTGCTCTTGGTAATAGTCTTCAAGTGCTGCGTAACTCATGACCAGTGGCCCACTGTCACCAAACGGGCGTAAGCGCATGTCGACGCGATAGCAAAAACCATCAATGGTCTGCAGATCAAGCACTTTGATAATTCGCTGACCTAAGCGCGTAAAGAATTGTGCATTTGACAGGCTGCGGCGCGCACCTTGTGTCTCTCCGTTTTCAGGGTAGGTGAAAATCAAATCAATATCGGAAGAGAAATTTAACTCTCCACCACCCAATTTCCCCATACCAATAATCAACATTGGCTGCGGTTCTCCCTGACTATTACAGGGTGTTCCAAATTCTCGGCAGCAAAGATCGTATTGCCATGAGTAGGCTTCGAATATCAGCGCCTCGGCGAGTTCCGAAAGATGCTTTAAGCTCTCTTCCAGACTCCAAGTATGGAGAAAATCACGCCACGCGATATACACCATTTCCCGGTTACGAAACTGTCGCAACACTTGCATGCCTTGCTGTTCGTTTTTGCAGCCCTTAAGTAGGTTTTTCAGCTGCAAACGATACTCTTCCCAGCGACGGTCAAATTCCAACATATGTGGCAGACGCTGACGCAGAAGACTATCCCTTTCTAAAGTTAAAGTAACAAACTGGCTCATACCAGCGATATAACTTAGCTCATCCAAACGGTTAGATGGCCAATGCTGCATCTCTTCGGATTGAAGGATCGGCTCAAGCGCCGATTGCGACACTGAAGATAAAGAAGCGGGCAATTGCATGTAGATTCCTTGTGCTAGCACGACATGTAGATATTAGATTTACTCTATACAAAGTTGCAGAAATAAAAAACGCCCACTGACGATTTGTGGGCGTTGATATAAAGAGTTAGACACTTTTATCAAAAGCTAAACGCTTGAGAGGACTAATCCACCTTGAACGAAGTGATTTTCTTATCTAATGCATCCGCATTGGATTGCATAATTTCCGATGTTTCCAGCAATTCACCGACAACGGTCACCGAGGCTTCAACCAGTTCTCGGACATTGGTCAAGTTTTGATTCATCTCTTCTGCTACCGTACTTTGTTGGCCTGCAGCAGAGGCTATCTGGAAGTTCATATCGTTGATTTGATTGACTTGATCGACAATACCGTCCAATTCTTGTCCAGCATTGGTGACCAAATCAACGCCATCGGCTGCTTCAACCACACTTTTTTCCATCAGCTCAACGGCCGAACCCGCACTGTTTTGCAATTGGCTGATCATCTCTTGAATTTCAACAGTCGCTTCTTGGGTACGCTGAGCAAGATTACGTACTTCATCCGCCACCACAGCAAAACCGCGTCCAGCTTCACCTGCGCGCGCCGCTTCAATCGCAGCATTTAGAGCCAGCAAATTAGTTTGTTCTGAAATGCCTTGAATCGTCCCTACCACACTGCCAATCGCTTCAACACGTTCTTCAACTTGATTCACCGCTTCGGCAGAAGCCGCAATGTCGGAAGACAATTGACGAATTTTAGCCACAGTATCAAGCACGAAACGTTGGCCAGAAGCCGCCTGCGTTGACGCATTTTCGGTGAGCGTTGATGCACTTTGCGCATGCTCTGCCACCGTTTGAACGGTTGAGGACATCTCGCTCATTGCTGTAGCCAGTTGATCAATTTCACGAAACTCTTCTTGTGCGGACTCTTTGGTTTCCGACATGCTGATGGCCATAATCTCCGTCAGCTCAAACAGCTCTTTCGACGCCCCCACTTGCATTTTGATCACTTCACGTAGCTGACGACGAGTTTTCTCGATCTCTCGTGCAACGTCGCCATATTCATCTTTACATTGCATATCAACCGCTACCGACAGATCTTTTTGAGCCATGGTGTTGATCGATTCACTGATATAGCGTGTTTGGCGCAGCATGATACGTGCCGTAAACATCAGCAATACCACAAAGATAATAATCATAAATACGGTTTGCCAAACCACTTGTACTAAATAGGCATCATAGTGTTGTTGAGCAACTTGTGTATTTTGGGTTGCCGCGACTAAAGCGTTATAAAACGTACTTGCGTCCCACAATTGCTTAGCAATGATCAAAATGGTACTGAACACCATCAGTAAAACCATTTTCGGCACTAAGCGAATATCGGTAATCACTCGTTCCCAAGGCTTAAACGACAGAATTGCCATTATTCGTTCTCCCTTTCACTTTGTTGACGCGCTTATAGCTCTATAAAATCATCAATCTAAAGTTCTATTTTTATTTATTGATCTAATGCGAAAGATTGTATCAGTAATTTCCAGTAGGGTATGAGGTGTCAATCACCCTAACTTCAATAATTTATAATTTTTTACGAACCGTGAAATTATTTGCTTGTACCACAACGTTTCCCCTTGGAATACTCGGTTATCGGCAGAAAGAGACAGGGCTAAAGTCACCAAGGTGAAAATGTTGACTAATGAAAGATTCATAACAAAAAAAAAGAAGCCCGAAGGCTTCTTTTTACACAATTCCGTTTGACCTATTCTCGCCAGTAAGGCGTGGCCTCAACACTGATTTTTCTGGTCTGTTCCATGGCATGTAAAATCGATGTCTCTTGACGAAATAGCCAACGCTCCAGTTGTTCACGTTCTTCTGTTTCTAACTGATCTTTCAGATCTTCGAGCGGTTTTAGCATGAGTAACTCTTCAATGCCTTCGAGTAAGTCCGCCCAAGGCAAACGAAAACCATTACGTTCATCGAGATCGTACAAGCTGGCGAAACTCATTCCCGTATAGAGATTACGCAATAATCGATACTGCTGATCAATGTATTCTTGGCGATCGAGCGACTTCTCTGCCGGAAACGCTTCAGTAAGATCGGCCCAAGTACGATCAAGTTGTTTTGCGGCAAATTGCTGAATATTAAGATCCATCTTTTCACGCGCCTTTTCGTCAAGAAAAGGTTGCCAGCCACGAGTCAAAATCCAACGGCTCAAGTCGAGGATCAAGCCGGTGTAACGCGCGCAAGTCAACAGATTCAGAACTTCAAAACGATCCGGCAACTGCTGCTGCATCTCACTCAATTGAGTGATCAAAAACTTCTTAGCGTCGAGCTTGCGTAGCGCGTGACCTTTATCTTCCAGCAGATCTTCAAGGTGGTCATACTCTCTCAACCACTCTAACTCATGCTCTAGCCATTTCAGCTCCTGGCGCAAAATTGCACTGGCTCTGCGTGGCACAATGCCCCCATAGACACTTAATAATTGACGAATAAAGCTAACGGCATGGCGAATTTGATGAAGCGCCTCTATGCTCTCTTGCTCAACATAAAGCTGTTCATGGTATTGCCAATGATTTAAGGCGTGCTCAAGAGACTGAATAAAACACGATTCCACGCTGTCTGTTTTACTGGTACGCACCAAAGGCAGTCTTGTCACTTCATCTGGAGCAAGCTTCATTGCAAGTCGATAGCCACGAGCCGCTTTACTGAGGTTGCCAAGACGCATTCCACCATGATCACACAATGCGCGAGCAAGCGTAAACAAGGCATCGGTTTGCCCTGATTTCAACTCTAATTCGACTTCACAAATCGGTTCGGCTTCATCACCAGAGATCACAGCGCCTTGGTCAAAAGCAACTTCAATTTGGCTTCCGTCTGCCATGCCCACTAACCATTGCTCACGGGTAAAGTTGGTTGAAAATAGAGGGCTAAGTTCTGACTGAAGCTCTTCCAGTGCTTTGCCTTGCGGCCAAATATCATCAGGGTGAAGAGAAACATCAGGATCATTGCTATTATGCTCAGCATTGTATTCTGGCCGTTGATGCAACCCTGCTACCACTCTCCCAGCGGTTTTAACGGTTTGCACAAAGACATCATCAAAACGACGAATCCTAAGACCAATATCGTGCTGGCGTAACCAGTTGTCCGGTGTATCGAAATAGGTATTTCCTAATTCACGGCAACTGTGCTGAAGAACTTTGGTTTCAGAGATTTTTTCTAGTAAAGTCTCTGAAAAGTCTGGAGAAACAAAAAACTTCAGTTCTATTTCGGTTTCCATAGTTTTACCTTTAAACGCAGATACCAACAGGATATTGCTTAAACTCAGTGTCAGCAAGCAAGAAATCCTCACATTTGAGCGTAAATCGTTACGCAATAATGTCGAGTGTGTCATTTTCGCGCCACGGGTAGCAAAACAGGCGGGTAAACGGTAAGCGTTTGGTATCTTTTAATAAGCTAACTAAGATTCCAATGAAGCAAACGTTTTCGTCAATAGCAGGAAGTCACCAATCCGCCTCACTGACAAAATGGCAATCCAAACAACATGGCTATAAGTGGATTAAAAAAAGTTTTAATCACCGATTTTATGCGTTACCATGCGCGCCTTTATAGCCAGTGTTCAACATTTCGCCATGAGTGGTGACTGTTTTTTTAGGGTTATATGAATTAGGTTGAATTACCATGCCAGTAAATACAATCATGGGGTTATTTGCAAAGTCCCCGATTAAGCCTTTGCAACGCCACGTAGTGTGCGTCAATGAATGCTGCTCTCACCTGATCAACTTCTTTGAAGTCTGTGCTCAGGGCGATTGGGAAAAAGCATCTGAAATTCGTGCACAAATTTCTCATCTTGAGAAAGAGGCGGATGTATTAAAACGAGAAATTCGTCTTAAACTTCCTCGTGGGCTTTTCATGCCTGTTGATCGTAGTGACATGTTAGAGCTACTGACTCAACAAGATAAGTTAGCCAACCTTGCCAAAGATATCGCTGGTCGTGTCTATGGTCGTCAACTTTCCATTCCAGAATCTCTTCAAGATAATTTTATTGCTTATGTAAAGCGTTGTTTAGATGCGGCCAATCAAGCACAGAAAGTCATCAATGAATTAGATGAACTACTGGAAACCGGGTTCAAAGGCCGTGAGGTAACACTTGTGGCTGAAATGATTCACCAATTAGATGTCATCGAAGATGATACGGATGCGATGCAAATTCAACTACGTCAGCAATTGATGGCGATTGAAGCGCATATGAATCCAATTGATGTGATATTTTTGTACAAAATTTTTGAGTGGGTCGGCGGAATCGCTGATCAAGCGCAACGAGTTGGCGCTCGACTTGAATTAATGTTGTCACGCTCATAATTAAGTAAATCAAATAACGAAGAGTAAATTACGACTGCCTATATTTAAGCGTCACGACAGATAAACGCTTAAGGCAGTTTCGTGCCTAAATTTACTCCGCTGGTTATCAACAACTAGGTATTACGATGGATGTCCTCGCGAATTACGGCACTGTCCTGATCATAATTGCAGCCCTTTTCGGTTTCCTAATGGCTATCGGTATTGGTGCCAACGACGTAGCGAACGCTATGGGTACGTCAGTTGGTTCTAAAGCCATCACCGTCAAACAAGCGATCATCATCGCGATGATTTTTGAGTTTGCAGGGGCCTATCTTGCAGGCGGTGAAGTGACTGACACAATCCGTAAAGGAGTCATTGAGACCTCTCTCTTCTCTTCTCAACCTGATATTCTCGTGTTTGGCATGATGTCAGCACTGCTGGCTGCTGGTACATGGCTTCTACTTGCCTCCTATATGGGCTGGCCAGTATCCACGACCCACTCTATCATTGGCGCTATCATCGGTTTCGCTTGCGTTTCTGTTGGCACAGAAGCGGTTGACTGGGGAAGTGTCAAAGGCATTGTCGGCAGTTGGATTATCACTCCAATTATTTCCGGGTTCTTTGCTTACCTGATTTTTGTCAGTGCTCAGCGTCTGATTTTCGACACCGAAAACCCATTACACAACGCCAAACGTTTTGTGCCTGTGTACATGTTTATCACCACCATGGTGATTGCACTGGTCACCATTAAAAAAGGCCTTAAGCACGTTGGGCTTCATTTGACAGGGACGGAAGCTTGGCTTTGGGCTGCCGCCGTGTCAGCTTTAGTGATGATCGGTGGTTACCTGTATATTCGCAACCGCTTCACCGCTCGTGAAGACGACCACAGCTTTGCTGGTGTTGAAAGTATCTTTAGTGTCTTGATGGTGATTACAGCGTGTGCAATGGCGTTTGCGCATGGTTCAAATGACGTAGCCAACGCTATCGGTCCCCTGTCTGCGGTTGTTTCCAGTGTTTCTCACATGGGGCAAATCGCCGCGAAAAGTGAAATCGCATGGTGGATTCTACCGCTTGGTGGCTTTGGTATTGTTGTGGGTTTGGCCACTCTTGGGCATAAAGTCATGGCAACGGTCGGTACGGGCATTACTGAACTCACTCCGAGTCGAGGCTTCGCAGCGCAGCTTGCTACGGCTTCTACTGTGGTACTGGCTTCAGGAACCGGCTTGCCGATCTCAACCACGCAAACTTTGGTTGGCGCAGTACTTGGGGTAGGCTTTGCTCGCGGCATCGCAGCCCTTAACCTCGGTGTGGTGCGTAATATCGTCGCGTCTTGGGTAGTAACCTTACCAGCCGGCGCTTTATTAGCGGTTGTCTTCTTCTACGCAATTGAAGCCATTTTCCGTTAAATAATAGGTCAATGCTTTGTTAGAGCACTGTTATTATTGACTCAAAAACACAGAAAGGGAGGCTCAGCCTCCCTTCTTAGTTGCAGAGCGCGAAGAAAGTTCTTAGTATTTGTTTCACATTAAAGAAATAGTTGAACAACTACCAAACTGCTAAAGGATTTACCGTGAAGAAACTGTTTTACATGGTTTTAGTCACCATGTTGGCTGCACCTGCCGCTTTCGCTCAAGACCGTTATATCGCAGACAAGCTCTTTACCTACATGCATTCTGGTCCAAATAACCAGTACCGCATTATTGGTAGCGTGGATGCGGGTGAGAAAGTGAACTTGCTACAGAGCAATAAAGAAACCGGTTATAGCGAAGTTGTTGACGAGAAAGGACGTAAAGGCTGGGTACAGACGCGTTTCATCACTCGCCAAGAAAGCATGGCCACGCGTATGCCTCGTTTGGAGAAAGAACTGGCTGAGGTTAAAAACAAATTGGCGAACGCACGGCAATCGGCTGACAGCGAAAAAGCAGGCCTTGCAGAATCCCTTGAAGTCCGTAATAAACAGATTTCAGAACTTGAGAAGAATTACTCTGACATCAGTAATCAGCTAACCGCCTCTCAAGAGGAAGTACGTAAGCTACGAGCCAAGTTAGACACGCAAAAAGATGATCTACTGCTTAAATACTTCATGTATGGTGGTGGCGTCGCTGGAGGTGGCTTACTGTTTGGCTTGATTCTGCCGTCAATCATGCCTCGCCGTAAACGCAAAAATTCAGGCTGGGTTTAATCTCTAATTAAAAAAACCGACTCCTCGAGTCGGTTTTTTTATCCTTGCCAATCATAAAGTGCGGGAACAAAAATCAGCTGCCCATGAAAACTGAGCAAGCTACCTTGCGGCCTTATTTCCACCAGCTCAAGCTGCGAATCAATATTTTGCCCTTGTGTGTATTCTTGGCCATTAATTTTAACCCAGCGCTTGTTTTCATTATCTGAATACACATGGGTCTGAAAATTAAGAGGCATCAACTTTCCAGTAAATTCCATACCGTGCTGTGATAAGTCAGTCCAATCGCTTTGGGCGAGCGCATTGTGAGTCGCAGTCCCCTTCGACCGTTGGCTAAGAGCCGAGTGTACCTTCACGGCTAAATCGGCAGGTAATGCAGACAGATCGACGCCGTCAAGCACGTCATTAACCTTAGGCGCCTCTGCCGATGTAGTTGTGCTTGGCGATGGGGATTGAGGCTTTTCCTCGCCACTCGTCAACGAGATATTTTCAATCGGTTTTAACTCATCAAAGTGAGGTGCTTCCAATTGCGTAAACGCTATCGGCACTTCAATCACTTTTGGTGCTTGATTGACTAAGGCTTGTTGATTTTCCAGCACTTGCTGCCAAGTCGAGATACCACGCCAAGCCAATATAATAACGGCAGGTAAAAGTGCCACCGCTATCCATCCATACCCCAGCCGAGTATCGGCTTTGGGCTGCGCTTTCCCCCTGTGAGTTGGGATACTTCTTTGCTGAAATCCACTTTCAGATTGTTCGAGCGCTTTAAGAACATTCGACATGTGGCTCTCCTTGATGATTGAGCAATGGCGCGTCACTTTGCGTCATTTGAGAAAGTCGATCGAGGGTCTGCTGCCCGGCAATCCCATCAACACTCAATTTCTGCCAGCGCTGAAATAACTCCACTTTTTGTTTTAAAGCGGCATCATAGCGGTTGGACGACGTTGCCGACTCGCCAAGCAACTTAGACACACATTGATTCAACTCTGCCACTTTTTTGCCGGACATGCCTGGCTTAAGCGTTTGTGACCATCGTTTTTTCCAAATGATGTAGGCACCTCCCTGCCAAAATTGGTTCAGGGTGTTACGTTCAAAGCGTAAGCGCTTATCCCCCATGAGCAACTCGACGTGTTGATCATCCATTTGGTAAAGAATCGCATATTCCGGTTGTTGGTTAACGTCTAATTCCAGCAACACTGGGAAGTTCAATGCTTCAATGGTCTCAAGAGTTGCCGAGCCTTGATAATGACACTCAAATTCTCGCGTGTTATTGCTTTCTTGGCAGAAACTGTCCATGACAGAGGCATCGTACCCCCATACTTTATACAGCTCACTGATGCCCTGCTCCAGTAGATGTCCAGAGCTCATCAATGTCGTCAGCGATGCTGGTAACACCTTTTTTTCAACGGCAGGTGCCGGAGAGCTAGGGTTATGTTGCTGCGCATATTCTTTTGCCAAAGGGCTGATCAACATTGGCGTCCAAACATAGCAAGCAATTGCTAACCCGATCCCGACTAGCGTGCTTGCCGTCCATAGTCGGCGTTTAATACTCGTTATTTGTTGATTATTTGAGGCCTGATTAAAGCTGGTTTGAAAAGCCATAACATGCTGACAAGCGTCGACCACGGTCTCGTGACTGGGTTGTTGCTCGCCTCGCGAATAGGCTTCGTTTAAAATCGCATCACACACCAAATTCACCAGTCGAGGAATCCCCTGCGTTTGAGTTGCAATATACTTCATAGACTTCGACGTAAATAATTGGCGATCGCCGCCTGCTTTTTCCAGTCGAAAACTGATGTATTTCACGGTGTCGTCTACCGTGAGAGGTAGCAAGTGATAGCGTCCCGTAATGCGCTGAGCAAGTTGCCTAAGTTGCGGCATTTGTAACTTATACTGCAACTCTGGCTGCCCGATGAGTAATACTTTAAGGAGTTTACGACTGTCGGTTTCTAAATTCGTCAGTAACCTTAACTGCTCTAAGACATCAGCAGAGAGGTGTTGCGCTTCATCAATTACTAATAGTGTTTGACGGCCCTGAGTATGATTCGCCAGCAAACACTGGTACAACGCATGATTCAGCACTTTAAGAGAATCATTGGGCTGATAACGAACATTAAATTCATCACAAATAGCTTGCAGAAGCTCAATCGATGAAAATGTCGGGTTGAGAATCAAACCTGCTTGAGTTTGGCTATCGAGGGATTTAAGCATGGCACGAGCGATCGTAGTCTTTCCAGTGCCAACCTCCCCCGTCAACATCGCAAAACCACCACCTTCGCCTAACCCAGATTGCAAATGACGCATCGCTTCTTGGTGGCGAGGGCTGAGATACAGATAACGAGAGTTCGGTACAATAGAAAACGGCAGCTCTACAAAACCATAATAATCCTTATACATACTCTCTTCTCTGTCATTTCAATGCTAAGCAAAGTACCATTAGTGCCAGTTATCGCCAAAGCTATTTTCCCAATTTGAGGTCAGGCAGTGCAAATATATCTTGTTGGCGGCGCGGTCCGCGACCAACTCTTAAACTTAGATGTCTACGACCACGATTGGGTGGTCGTTGGCAGCACCCCACAACAAATGCTCAGTGCTGGATTTACCGCTGTTGGCAAAGACTTTCCGGTATTTCTTGATCCCACCACAAAGCAAGAGCATGCATTGGCACGTACTGAGCGAAAAAGCGGTGTCGGCTATACTGGGTTTGACTGCTACTTTGCCCCAGACGTCACTTTGGAAGATGATTTGTTGCGCCGTGATCTTACCATCAATGCCATGGCTCAAGATCAAGATGGTCGTATTATCGATCCTTACGGTGGTCAGCAAGACATTGAGCAACGCATTTTGCGTCATGTTTCTGAGGCATTTGTGGAAGATCCATTGCGGGTGCTGCGTGTTGCGCGCTTTGCTGCCAAACTGAATCACCTTGGTTTTACCGTGGCTCCGGAAACGCTCTCGTTGATGCAACACCTCAGCGACAGTGGAGAACTGGCTCACTTAACCGCAGAGCGTGTATGGCAAGAATGGCAGAAATCTTTGTCGACGCAAAGCCCACATATCTTTTTGAAGGTATTACATCAATGTGGTGCGCTTAAGCACGTACTCCCGGAAATCGATGCTTTATTTGGCGTCCCTCAACCACAGCAATGGCACCCAGAAATTGATACTGGGGTTCATACTCTCATGGTCGCCGAGCAAGCCGCTAAACTTTCCGATTCCATTGCTCTGCGCTTTGCGGCTCAAGTCCATGATCTAGGCAAAGGCGTCACACCACCAGCAGAGTGGCCAAGTCACAAGCTACACTGCCATACTGGATTAAAACTCATTAAAGCGCTGTGTGAGCGTGTTAAAGTTCCGAATGAGTGCAAAGAGCTGGCACTGCTGGTCTGTGAGCAGCACTCAAACATACACAGAGCCGCTGAATTAAAACCGGCAACCAAGCTGAAGATACTCAATAAACTCGACGCCTGGCGCAAACCACAGCGCTTTGAGCAAGTATTGCTGTGTTGCCAAGCTGATCATGCTGGGCGGTTAGGGCTAGAAAACCGGCCATACCCTCAAAAATCGTTGTTTGAACAAGCTTATCAGGCCGCAATGGAAATCGATGTGCAGCAAGCGATCCAAGATGGTTATCAGGGTAAAGCCATTCGTGAAGAGCTCGACAGAAGGCGCATTCAAGCCATTGCCGACCTAAACTGACCGTCACAAAGATCCTTATCGTACGCGCTCTGAGATACAATAGAGAGCGCTCATCGAGAGCTTCCTCGATACGGATAAGTGGGTTGCTTTCTTTTAGGTATAGCAGCAACACGCTCACAACGGCTCATCGCTCTTCACTGCCCGCTTCCAAATAAAAAAACGCCCCACCGAAGTGGAGCGTTTCAAAAAGCTTTAAAGCTAAACTTTATTCAGTTAAGAATTAAGCTTGACCTTTTACTTCTTTAAGACCGTTGAAAGGAGCGCGCTCACCTAGAGCTTCCTCGATACGGATAAGTTGGTTGTACTTAGCAACACGGTCAGAACGGCTCATAGAACCTGTTTTGATTTGACCTGCAGCAGTACCTACCGCTAGATCAGCGATAGTTGCATCTTCAGTTTCGCCAGAACGGTGAGAGATTACTGCTGTGTAACCTGCATCTTTAGCCATCTTGATTGCAGCTAGAGTCTCAGTTAGAGAACCGATTTGGTTGAACTTGATAAGGATAGAGTTAGCAACACCTTTCTCGATACCTTCTTTCAGGATCTTAGTGTTAGTAACAAATAGATCATCACCAACTAGCTGGATTTTACCACCTAGAAGTTCAGTTTGGTGTTTGAAGCCATCCCAATCTGACTCGTCAAGACCATCTTCGATAGAAACGATTGGGTATTGGTTCGCTAGATCTTGTAGGTAGAAGTTAAATTCTTCAGAAGTGAAGATTTTGCCTTCGCCTTTCATGTTGTAGTTGCCAGCTTCTTTGTCGTAGAACTCAGATGCTGCACAGTCCATCGCTAGAGTCACGTCTTTACCAAGTACGTAGCCTGCAGATTCAACAGCTTCTTTGATTGCCGCTAGTGCTGCAGCGTTCGATTCTAGGTTAGGAGCGAAACCACCTTCGTCACCAACTGCAGTGCTTAGGCCTTTACCTTTAAGTACTTTAGCTAGGTTGTGGAATACTTCTGCACCGATACGTAGTGCTTCTTTAAGAGTTTTTGCACCAACAGGTTGGATCATGAACTCTTGGATATCTACGTTGTTGTCAGCGTGCTCACCACCGTTGATGATGTTCATCATTGGTAGAGGCATAGAGAATTGACCAGGAGTGCCGTTTAGCTCAGCGATGTGCTCATATAGAGGCATGCCTTTCGCAGCAGCAGCTGCTTTTGCGTTTGCTAGAGAAACAGCTAGGATTGCGTTCGCACCGAATTTAGATTTGTTATCAGTGCCGTCTAGGTCGATCATCACTTGGTCGACGTCAGCTTGAGCTTTTGCATCTTTGCCAACAAGTGCTTCAGCGATTGGGCCATTTACAGCTTCAATTGCTTTAAGAACACCTTTACCTAGGAAACGTGATTTGTCACCGTCACGTAGCTCAAGAGCTTCGCGAGAACCAGTAGAAGCGCCAGATGGAGCTGCCGCCATACCAACGAAACCGCCTTCTAGGTGTACTTCAGCTTCAACAGTTGGGTTACCACGTGAGTCGATGATTTCACGACCTAGAACTTTAACGATCTTAGACATTAATGTTTCCTCTCGTTTCAATATAAATGTCAAAATTAAAGGGCAGTAGCACATCTTCAGCTACTGCCCGTATCCTTTTATTTCTCTTCGCTACGTTGATATTCACCCGCGGCTTTAATGAAGCCGGCAAACAGTGGGTGACCGTCACGAGGCGTTGAGGTGAACTCTGGGTGGAACTGAGCCGCAACAAACCATGGATGATCCGGGTTTTCAATCATTTCTACCAGTTTCTTATCTGCTGATAGACCAGAAACCTTCAGACCTGCCTTTTCAATTTGTGGGCGAAGAACATTGTTCACTTCATAACGATGACGATGACGTTCATGAATTGTATCGCTACCGTATAGTTCACGAGCTTTCGTGCCTTTTTCTAGGTGACATAATTGTGAACCTAGACGCATTGTACCACCAAGATCTGACGTTTCAGTGCGCTCTTCTACGTTACCTTCGCTGTCGATCCATTCTGTAATCAAACCAACAACCGGGTACTTGGTGCCTTTGTTAAATTCTGTTGAGTGTGCGTCTTCCATACCCGCGACATTACGCGCATATTCAATTAACGCAACTTGCATACCTAAGCAAATACCTAAATATGGAATCTTATTTTCACGTGCGTATTGAGCCGCACGGATTTTACCTTCGATACCACGATCACCGAAGCCACCAGGTACTAGGATAGCATCCAAACCTTCTAAAAGGTCAATACCTCGGGTTTCTATATCCTGAGAATCAACGTATTTAATATTCACGCTTAAACGGTTTTTTAGACCAGCGTGTTTTAATGCTTCGTTAACTGACTTATAGGCGTCTGGTAATTCGATATATTTACCAACCATGCCAATCGTCACTTCGCCCGTCGGGTTCGCTTCTTCGTAGATAACTTGTTCCCACTCAGACAAATCCGCTTCTGGTGCATTGATGCCAAAACGGTTACAAACCAGATCATCCAATCCCTGAGAGCGGATCAATGAAGGAATCTTGTAGATAGAATCTACGTCTTTCATTGAAATAACGGCCTTTTCTGACACGTTACAGAACAGAGCAATCTTCTTACGCTCGTTGGCAGGAATCACACGATCACTACGACAAACGAGAATGTCAGGCTGAATACCAATCGAAAGCAACTCTTTTACTGAGTGTTGCGTTGGTTTGGTTTTCACTTCACCAGCAGCCGCCAAGTAAGGTACCAGCGTTAGGTGCATAAACATAGCGCGTTCACGGCCAATTTCTACGGCAAGTTGTCGAATCGCTTCCATAAATGGCAATGACTCAATATCACCTACAGTACCACCAATTTCAACGATAGCGACATCATGACCTTCAGCACCTTCAATCACGCGATCTTTGATCGAGTTAGTGATATGAGGAATCACCTGAATAGTGGCGCCTAGGTAGTCACCACGACGCTCTTTACGAAGAACGTCTGCATAAACACGACCCGCTGTGAAGTTGTTACGCTTGGACATTTTGGTACGAATAAAACGTTCGTAGTGGCCAAGGTCTAGGTCAGTTTCAGCGCCGTCTTCGGTTACAAAAACTTCACCATGTTGAGTTGGGCTCATTGTGCCTGGGTCAACGTTGATGTAAGGGTCTAGTTTCATGATGGTCACTTTCAGACCACGAGCTTCTAGAATCGCTGCCAGTGATGCAGCTGCAATACCTTTACCTAGAGAGGATACGACCCCGCCAGTAACAAAAATATAGTTTGTCGTCATGTTTAACCTGAAATTGGTTGAATGAGGGAAATGGATTTCTTCTGGACGGGAGAAAATTGTACCAGAAGCCCTTAACCGCCACAACGTGAAATATATCACACCTGTGTTTTTATTTTTTGCTTCAAATCAATCCCAGCGATGAGAATGGTGGAACCTTTGAATGACAGCGCATTCTTACGCGTCATTGCCAAACCTCTTAGGTTTCGCTGGTCGCTTTCTCTTGCTGTTTGACTTGCTGCCAAAACTGTTCCAGTTCATCTAATGTGAACGCATTCAGAGGACGGTTATTCTGGCGAGCAAGCTGCTCAACCTGCCTAAATCGACGTTCAAATTTGACATTTGCCTTGGTTAACGCACTTTCTGGATTTTTTCCCAAATGACGCGTCATGTTGACCACAGCAAACAATAAATCGCCCAGTTCGAGCTCCAAAGCATGTTCATCAACCGGTACCATCAACGCCTCTTGCTGTACTTCTTCAATTTCTTCATGGACTTTATCAACCACCGGCCCTAATGTGTCCCAGTCAAAGCCAAATTGAGCACATTTCTTTTGTATTTTATTGGCGCGCATCAATGCTGGAAGCGAGTTTGGTACTGAGTCTAGAATACTTTGCGTTGTTTCGCCTCTTTGCGCTTTTTCCTGCGCTTTTTGATTTTCCCAATTCTCTTTTAGCTCCGCATCACTGCTAAAATTGGCACCACCAAAAACATGAGGATGGCGTCGAGTCAGCTTTTCATTCACTGTGTCAACGACGTCACTAAAATCAAATAGCCCTTGCTCATTAGCCAGTTGGCTGTAGAAAATCACCTGAAACAGTAAGTCCCCGAGCTCTTCTTTTAAATTTGACCAATCTTGCTTATGAATCGCGTCCACCACTTCATACGTTTCTTCAATAGTGTGTGGAACGACCGATTCAAAGGTCTGCTTTACATCCCAAGGACAACCGTTCTCAGGGTCACGCAGTTGGCGCATAATGCGCTCTAAATCTTCTATTGGATGGCTCATCGTGTTTCCTTCCTCTAAATAAAAAAGGTGAGCAGTACTCCCACTCACCTTTTCGCTCACTGTCTATGATTTTATCGGCACTTGAAACCCGTTTACGTGAGGCGTTTTACCGTCATCACATCACGAATCTGTTCAACCCGCTTGGATATTCTTGGCAGAACTTCGACGTTACTAACTTCAAGGTCAAAATCCATGATCGTCATTTGTCGGCGATAATCAATTCGGCTCTTCATACTGGCAATTTTGATTTTCTCATTGGCCAGCAAGGTGGTGATGTCTTTGAGTAATCCGCCGCGCTCCATCGCTTCCACACGCATGGTTAAGATGTAAGATCCTACAAAGCCACTGCCCCAAACCGTATCGATGATTCGCTCTGGCGCATGGTGGCGCAGTTCATCCAACTGCTCACAATCCGAGCGGTGCACCGAAATACCGCGCCCTTGAGTAATATAGCCACTAATCTCATCACCAGGAATCGGCTGACAGCAGCGTGCAAGGTGTGTCATCAGGTTATCAACCCCTTCCACCACAACCGCATCTTTTTTCGGACGGCTGGTTACACGGTGCTCAGCTTCTTGCAGTTTTTCCAGCGCTTGCTGATCTTCTTCTTCTGCGGTTGGCTTATTCACTAATGCGTTAATGTGATTGATGATTTGGTTGATTCGTAAATCACCGCTACCGACACCAACGAAGAGTTCATCCGCTGAGTTGACATTAAAACGCTTCAAGGCATATTGCTCAGCGTCTTTGAGTGTCGCGCCAATTTTTGCCAATTCACTTTCTAGAATTTCTCGCCCAGCCTCTAGGTTTTTCTCCCGGCTTTGCTTACGGAACCAAGCATTAATCTTGGCTCGAGCTCGGCCTGAGTGCACAAAGCCCAATGATGGGTTCAGCCAATCACGGGATGGGTTCGGCTCTTTAGAGGTGATGATCTCGACCTGATCCCCCATGTGCAATTTGTGGGTAAACGGGACAATCCGCCCACCAACTTTGGCACCGATGCACCGATGACCGACTTCAGAGTGAATGTGATAGGCAAAGTCGAGTGGCGTTGCGCCCATCGGTAAGTCAACCACATCACCACGCGGCGTAAAGGCATAGACGCGATCATCAAACACTTGGCTACGTAACTCATCGAGCATTTCGCCAGAATCGGACATCTCTTCTTGCCAATCGAGCAGTTTGCGCAGCCATGTAATTTTCTCATCATAACCGCTGCGACTGCTTGCCCCTTCCTTGTATTTCCAGTGAGCGGCCACACCAAGCTCAGATTCTTCATGCATCTGTTTGGTGCGAATCTGGATTTCAATGGTTTTGCCTTCAGGGCCAAGAATCACCGTGTGAATCGACTGATAACCGTTTGGCTTAGGATTGGCGACATAATCGTCAAACTCACTGGGCATATGCTTGAACTGGGTATGCACGACACCGAGCGCCGCGTAGCAGTCTTGTAGTTTATCCGCGATGATTCGCACCGCACGCACATCAAAGAGCTCATCAAAAGCGAGATTCTTTTTCTGCATTTTGCGCCAGATACTGTAGATATGCTTAGGGCGCCCAGTCACTTCCGCATTGATTCCGCATTCTTTCATCTCTTTGGATAAAGACTCGACGAAATCCTTGATGTATTGCTCACGTACAATGCGCCGCTCAGACAGTTGCTTAGCAATCTGTTTGTAAGTCTCTGGATGTTGGTAACGAAACGCGTAATCTTCAATTTCCCATTTCAGTTGCCCAATACCAAGGCGGTTAGCCAGAGGTGCATAAATGTTGGCACATTCTTTTGCCGCGGCGCGGCGTACTTCATCAGGCTCTTTTTTTACTTCAATGAGATTACAAATACGTTCAGCCAGTTTAATGACCACGCAGCGAAAATCGTCAACCATTGCCAATAACATGCGGCGCACATTATCCACTTGCTCAGAGGCTTCGCCTCCCTCTTTGGTGACATTTAACTGACCAATAGCCGCCATCTCTTCGACGCCTTCAATCAGTTTTAAAATCTCTTTATTGTATTGTTCTTCCAATTGATCTTGTGGATACGCGCCACTTGAGACCAAAGGAAACAACAGCGCCGCTTCCAACGTCGCAGTGTCCATCGATAAGGTGATCAATATTTCGATCATCTCTCGACCACGCCACAACAGAAGTTGCGCCTTCGAGTGCCCTTCTAAAACCTGTTCACACTGCCGGTATACATCGGTCAGTGCACGAGAAATTTTGCCATCCTGGCCGAGACTCGCGATCCACTTTTCAAGCTCAAACTGTTCGTTTTGATTCAAATGTGCGCTTCGTACCGCAACCATTTTTCTATCCTGTTATATTTTTTATTGATTGATGCGCTCGTTCCTAAGCAACATCACTACTTTACAAACAACGCCATCGACTCCAAATGACTGGTATGAGGGAACATGTCCAACATACAAAGACGCTGTAAACGGAAACCTTGATTCAGCAAGCTTTGACTATCTCTTGCTAGGGTAGCAGGATTACACGAAACATAAACCACTCGCGAGGCACCAAGGGTTGCCAATTGTTCAACCACTCCGGTTGCTCCTGCTCGTGCTGGGTCAAGCAGCACCTTATTAAACTGCAGTTTTGCCCATGGCTCATCTGCCAATGGGGCTTCTAAATTTGCATGGTAAAACTCGGCATTGGTCAGCTGGTTTTGCTCTGCGTTTGATCGAGCTTTGAATACCATCTCTTCGACGCCCTCTACCCCCACGACTCGCTCAACCTGTTGAGCAATGGGCAAACTGAAGTTTCCCAAACCACAAAATAGATCCAAAACGCTATCTTGTTTGCTCAGTTCGAGCCATTCCAATGCGCGACTCACCATGCTTTGATTAACGCTTTGATTGACCTGAATAAAGTGCGTAGGTTCAAAAGGAATGACCACTCCCGTTTCTTGATAAATAGGAGCCGGACCTTGGATAAGTTCAAGGTGATCAGCTTGCGCCATCAAATACAACGACAACTCATACTGCTGCGCAAAGCGCTTTAGGCGTTTCGCATCTTGGTTCTTTAACCCACGAGTGTGCCTCACGACCAACACACGTGTATTGTCCGCTTTAACCAATTCGACATGGCCAATCACGCTCGGTTCCGAGAATTGATTTAAACAATGATGAAGTTCTGGCAGCAATTGATTCAGCTCAGGCGCAAGTACCGGACACGCTTTGATATTTACAATTTGCTTACTGGCTTTTTGACGAAAACCGATTTGCAACTGAGCGCTTTTTTTATCGAACCACACACTCAAACGGGCGCGGCGGCGATACCCGCGATCTAAACCAGCAATAACAGGATCGAGCGTGATCTGCTGTTTTGCAAATTTGGTCATCAACTCACTTAACGCCTGCTGCTTATAAGTTCGTTGCTCCTCGACCGACACGTGCTGCATGTTACAGCCACCACACTGTTCAAAGTGCGGGCAAAATGGCGTAATACGAGATTCACTTGGCGTGATCACTTTGATCAATCGCCCTCGCGCATACTTGCTTTTGCTTTCAGTTAACTGAGTGACGACCTCTTCACCCGGCAGAGCCCCCTCAATGAACAGTGGTTTGTTGTCCATATACGCCAACCCAGCTCCGTGGTGGTCAAGCTTTTCAACCGTCACAGATTGATGCTTGGTGTTGATCTGAGTCTTTTTCTTAGCTTGGAAAAAACGCGCCATGGTTTACCTATTTATTCATTGCTTACTTCAATATTTGCTGCGAAAGAATCACTATTTCTCCGCGCAGTCGTTGTGTGAGCCGTCTGAGTTGATTATGCTTATTGTTTCGACGGCTTTGGCACTGAGATTGCTTTAAATGTCGCGAGACGTCATGGTTTCGCCAAGCAATCCTTTTACTGGTGCTGGGGGCTATTTTCCCATATCCATACCGTGATGTTTAGATAATAATGACCAGATATGGCTTACGTGCCCGTGTAATTACCCTAACTTTAGCGCCGACGTTAATTATCGGCTTGTTATTGAGTGCTTTTTTCTCCTTTAACCGCTATCACGATTTAGAGAATCAGATGATTGATTCAGGGCTAAGTATCATCGAGCCTCTTGCTATCGCGAGTGAAAACGGTTTAAAAAACAATAGCCGAGAATCCGTAAGACGGATCATCAGTTACGCCCATCGCAAGAATTCAAAGTTGGTTCGCAGTATCGCGGTATTTGATTACAACCATGAGTTGTTCGTAACCTCCAACTTTCATCCCAACTTTGCTTCACTGACATACCCTAAAAACAAACCGATTCCTCAGTTGGTGTCGTCCGACTTACATGACAATACTCTGATTTTAAGAGCCCCCGTCCTCGCTGAGTCTGGAGTCATTGCCACGCCGCGAGGTCAAGCCGCCGGACAAGCCCTTGGCTACATCGCTATTGAAATGGATTTGTCATCGCTGCGCCTACAGCAATACCAAGAAATTTTTTCGGCGTTTTTAGTTCTGCTCACCGGGCTTGGGCTATCGGCTATTTTTGCGATGCGCCTAATGCATGATGTCACTCGGCCCATCACTCATATGAAAAATATGGTTGATAGAATTCGCCGAGGCCATCTCGACGTACGTATTGAAGGTAAAATGCATGGCGAACTCGACTCACTTAAAAATGGTATCAACGCAATGGCGGTGTCGTTATCGGAATACCACGTCGAGATGCAGCATAGTATCGATCAAGCCACATCAGACCTACGTGAAACCTTAGAACAGCTGGAAATTCAAAACGTCGAATTGGATATCGCCAAGAAGCGAGCTCAAGAAGCTGCCCGCGTTAAGTCTGAATTCTTGGCGAATATGTCACATGAACTGCGTACCCCGCTCAATGGTGTGATTGGCTTTACCCGCCAAATGCTTAAAACACAATTAACCAATAGCCAAGCCGACTATCTGCAAACCATTGAGAAGTCCGCCAATAATCTGTTGAGCATCATCAATGACATTCTCGACTTTTCAAAACTTGAAGCGGGTAAATTAGCGCTCGAAAATATTCCATTTGAATTTCAGGAAACCTTGGAAGAAGTGGTTAACCTTCAAGCCACCAGCGCTCATGAGAAAGGGCTTGAGATTACACTCAATATTGATCCTGAAATTCCAACCGGGCTGGTCGGCGATCCACTGCGAATTCAGCAAGTACTGACAAACCTTGTTGGTAACTCCATCAAATTTACCGAACGCGGCAACATCGATATCAGTGTTGAGCTTCGCTCACGTAAAGAAGACATTGTCGAGTTGCAATTTATGGTGCGCGATACGGGTATCGGTATTTCAGAACGTCAGCAAGCGCAGTTGTTCCAAGCCTTTAGCCAAGCCGATGCCAGTATCTCGCGTCGTTATGGCGGGACGGGACTTGGCTTGGTGATTACCCAAAAACTGGTGAGTCAAATGGGAGGAGAAATTAGCCTGACCAGTAGGCTGCACCAGGGCTCGACGTTCTGGTTAACCCTGAGCCTACACGCGACCCACATGCCTGTCAGTGATCACGTGAATACCGCAGTACTTCACCAACGCACCATTTTGTTGATTGAAGCTAACATGCAAGTCGCCACGATAACCCAGCGCATGTTGTTACAAGAGGGCTTGCACGTCACGACTCGTACGAGCCTGCCAGAAACAGTTGAGAAATTTGATTATGTGCTGCTCAATCTCGCGGCTAACCACAGCAATCAATTAGCTCAAGTTGAACAATGGGTAGAACAAGCGATGCGCTGCGCGCCACATGTCGTGGTTGGTACGCCAAGTACGGCTCTGGCGCTGTCTGATCATCTTTTACAAAAATACCAAGTTCATTGCATTACTAAGCCACTATCGCGTAAGAAATTGATGCAGACGTTGGTCGCCAATCAAGATCTACTTCCTGAATTACCTGTGGTTCCAATGCTCAGTAGCGAGAAATTACCCCTCAAGGTTATGGCGGTCGATGATAACCCAGCTAACTTGAAACTGATCAGTGCTCTACTGCATGAACATGTGGACAACGTCATCACCTGTACCAATGGTATGGATTCAGTCACGCTGGCAGAAAGTACTCACTTTGACATTATCCTCATGGATATTCAGATGCCGCATATGGATGGCGTTAGCGCGTGCCGTAAGATCAAAAAGACCGAACTTAATGCGAATACACCCGTTATCGCGGTTACCGCCCATGCACTGGAGGGCGAACGAGACCGCCTATTGAAAGCAGGTATGGATGACTATCTCACCAAGCCAATTGAAGAGCATGTTCTGCAACAGGTGTTGATGCACTGGAACCCTTATGCGGATCAGAATGAGTTTGGGAAGTTAGAACTGGTTCACCACGAACCAGAAAAAGCGGAAACCGATACCGAGCAAAGCTACAGTAACATTATTATTGATTGGCAAATGGCACTTAAGCAATCGGCCAATAAAGCCGATCTCGCCACGGAAATGCTCCAGATGTTGGTGGACTATATTCCAGAAGTGAACCAAGTTACCGAACTGGCTCTAAATGGTGAAACCAGCCGTGAAGAGTTGCTGCATCATGTGCACAAACTGCATGGCAGCTGTTCCTACTGTGGCGTACCGCGCTTAAAGAAAGTGTGTGAAACCCTTGAGAAGGGGCTGCGTTCATCGGCAGAGTTAGTAGAGATGGAACCTGAGCTGTTTGAATTGCAAGATGAAATGGAGAAGGTCACCGCGAGCGCGGCGCCTTATCTCCAAACTCAGGATTCGTAAATAACGGTCGCCACTGCATAGTGGCGTTCGTCCGAAATGGAAAGGTGAATGGCATTGATGCCTTGAGCCTGAGCTAATTGTTGCGCTTTATTTGCCAATGAAAGTACGGGCTTACCATGAGGATCATTACTGACCACAAAATCATGGAAGGTGACCCCATGGGCAATGCCTGTCCCCAATGCTTTAGAGGCCGCTTCTTTTGCCGCAAAGCGCTTAGCTAAAAACCGCCCTTGTTGCTTGCGGTTTTGGTATTGCTCAAATTCTGGCTCGGTAAGGATTCGCTTTGCAAACCCTTCACCAATGCGTGCAAGCGCGGCTTCAATACGCTCGATTTCAGCAATATCCGTCCCAATACCTAAAATGGCCATGGCTATTTACGCGCTTCAATCATCACAGCTTTCATATCGGCAACCGCCGTTGCCAAGCCATCAAATGCCGCCCGACCAATGATTGAGTGGCCAATGTTCAACTCATAAATTTCCGGAATCGCAGCAATGGGGGCGACATTATGGTAGGTCAGCCCGTGACCCGCATTGACACAAATCCCCAAATCACTCGCGTACGTTGCGCCTGCCGTGATTTTCTTGAGTTCAGCTTGACGCTCAGCATCGGTTTGGGCATCCGCATAGTGACCAGTGTGGAGTTCAATAAAAGGCGCACCACACGCTTTCGCCGCATCAATTTGCTCGCGATCAGCATCAATAAACAGAGAGACTTTGATCCCCGCAGCGCCAAGTTTTTGAGTCGCCGCTTTCACTTTTTCAAGGTGGCCTTTAACATCCAGTCCCCCTTCGGTCGTCAACTCTTCGCGTTTTTCAGGGACTAAACACACGTATTCAGGCTGAGTTTGTAGCGCGATATCGACCATTTCATCGGTCACCGCCATCTCAAGATTCATCCGGGTCTGAATCGTTTCACGCAGAATACGAACATCTCGATCTTTAATATGACGACGATCTTCTCGCAAGTGCACCGTAATACCATCCGCCCCAGCACGTTCAGCAATTTCTGCCGCATGCACAGGATCTGGGTATTTGGTTCCACGTGCATTTCGCAACGTTGCAATATGATCGATGTTGACACCGAGATAGATTGAACTCATTTTCCAATACTCCTTGCTCTGGAAGTGTTAAAACTGGACGTAAATAATTCCCGACTTTTTAACGGTTTGCCGCCAAGATACGGCTTTAGGGCTATACGTGTAAAGCGCTTCGCTGCGCGTAATTGCTCTTTAGTGACGAAGCGCCGCTCGCTGATGGCGATCAGCTCATTTCCATAAAATGTGAGGTTGTCATTTCTTACCGAAGCAATAAACCCTTTTTGCTCTCGATAACGGTAAGTCATCTCTGGCGACACGGGTTCACCACTGCCTGCACAATGAAGAAAATCAACGCCGTATCCCATCGCCGAGAGCAAGGCCAGTTCAAACCGCCTTAACGCCGGTTCCGGGTTCTCACACTGCGCCAGTTCGGTTAACACATGCAGATAATCGTGGAATAACGCAGGCATAGGAACCTCAGCCATTAAAACTCGGCCAAGAATTTCGTTAATGTACATTCCGGAATAGAGATTGATACCGGTGAGTGGTAAGCCAAGGCTAATGGGTTCGGCTTGGCGCAGTGTTTTCATCGAGCTGTTTCCCGACCACTTAAGTAGCAAAGGAGTAAATGGTTGCAGAGCGCCTTTTAAATTGGAGCGCTTACTACGCGCGCCTTTTGAGAGCAACGTCAGGCGACCATGCTCCTCACTAAATACATCTAAAATCAAGCTCGATTCGCTATAAGGTCGCCGATGCAACACAAAGCAGCGTTGTAAACCGTCACTCAATCTCTCATCCTTTCCGATAACAAAAGAGAGAGTTCATACTCTCTCTTTTTAACGTTGAAAACAATTTTAGCGTGACCCAAGATGCCGGATTATAAGTCGTCGATGTAACCTAAAGAACGTAAGGCACGTTCATCATCAGCCCAGCCCGATTTCACTTTAACCCAAGTTTCCAAATAGACCTTGCGACCAAATAACTCTTCCATATCGAGTCGAGCTTCACGACCGATGGTTTTGATCTTTTCACCGCCTTTGCCAATGACCATTTTTTTCTGACCACTGCGTTCTACCAAAATTAGCGCATTGATATGAAAACCATCGGTTTCTGGATTATAGTCAAAGCGTTCAATTTCAACCGTAACAGAGTACGGTAACTCTTCACCGGTAAAACGCATTAACTTTTCACGCACAATTTCAGACGCCATAAAACGTTGAGAGCGGTCAGTAACGTACTCTTCCGGGAAGTGGTGGGTCGCTTTAGGCAAATGTTCACGCACATGCTTACGCAAGACATCAATGTTCTTGCCATGTTTAGCCGAAATCGGCACCACATCAACAAAGTCCATCTTCTTCGACATCTCAAGCATATGCAGCATGACATCATTGCGGTCTTTAACATTATCGACTTTGTTAACACACAGAACGACGGGAAAGTTGGCTTTCTGCAACTTGGTCAGCACCATTTCGTCGTCTTCAGTCCAATGTGTACCGTCAACCAAGAACAGCACTAAGTTAACGTCACTTAATGATGAGTTAGCAGCACGATTCATCAAACGGTTGATCGCACGCTTTTCTTCAATATGTAACCCAGGTGTATCCACAAAAATCGCTTGGTAATCCCCTTCCGTCTCTACCCCCATAATTCGGTGGCGAGTGGTCTGAGGTTTACGCGAGGTAATGGAAATTTTCTGCCCCAAAATATGGTTCAGTAAAGTGGATTTACCCACATTCGGACGACCAACAATCGCTACAAAGCCGCAGTGTTGGTTTTCTGGTGAACTGGTTTCACCACTCGACGCGAAAAACGCGTCGATATCAAATTCGTTATCAGCCATTGGATAGTTGCTCTAATGCTAGTTCAGCCGCAGCTTGTTCAGCTTTACGGCGACTGGTTCCCTTCCCGATGACAGGCTTTCCGATTCCTGCTACTTCACACTCAACCGTGAACTCTTGGTTGTGTGCTTCACCTTTAATTTTAGACACTGTGTAAACAGGTAAAGGTTTTCTTCTGCCTTGAAGGAATTCTTGCAACCGAGTTTTAGGATCTTTTTGAGACACCCCAGGCTGAATACTTGTCAGGCGAGTTTGATACCAGGTTAAAATGATGCCTCGAACCACTTCAATATCGCTATCAAGATAGATAGCACCAATGATGGCTTCAACGGCATCAGCGAGAATCGAATCACGACGGAAGCCACCGCTTTTCAATTCGCCTGGACCTAATTTTAAGTGATCTCCGAGTTCAAACTCTCGCCCGAGTTCCGCAAGCGTATTTCCGCGTACCAATGTGGCACGCATACGGCTCATATCGCCTTCATTTACTTTTGGAAAACGGTGATAGAGATCGTCAGCAATGACAAAACTTAAAATTGAATCGCCCAGAAACTCAAGACGCTCATTATGTTTACCGTTGGCGCTGCGGTGAGTCAGCGCCAAATTGAATAGCTCGACATCATTAAACTGATAACCGAGCTTTCTTTGTAGCTTTGCAATAGGAGTAGTCATACTCTCTCTTTGTCTTTGGTGTTCTAATTCGAACTAGTTAATACCGCCGATGCGATTAAATCTCACACCTGTTGGAATCCATGAAGGCAGAATACTGTCTTGATCGCGTTCAAACTCAAAACTGATCCAAATCGCGACGGCTTTACCTACCAAATTCCCTTCTGGAACAAAGCCCCAATAGCGGCTATCAGCGCTATTGTCACGGTTGTCGCCCATCATAAAGTAGTGGCCTTCAGGCACTACCCATTCATTCACTCCGCCTCGTGGATGGTATTGACTCACACGATCACGGCGCAGCGGGTTAACCAAGATATGGTGTTCCACATCGCCAAGGTGCTCTTGCATCTCAATCAATGGAATACCATCTTGATAAAACTCACTTTGTTCAACGTTAGACAGCGCGACAGGCTTACACTCGTCGCTGCCCTTAGCTTGGATACAGACTTCTTTCTTACCGCTATAACGTACGACATCCCCAGGCAAACCAACTACACGTTTAATGTAATCAATACTAGGGTTGACTGGGTATTTGAATACCGCAATATCACCACGCTCCGGTTTACCAGTTTCAACCAACTGTGTACGCCACACAGGATCTTTCAAGCCATATGCGTACTTTTCTACCAGGATAAAGTCACCAATTAATAAGGTTGGCATCATGGATCCCGATGGAATCTGAAACGGTTCATAAATAAATGAGCGTAGAACCAAAACAAACGCAATGACAGGGAAAATAGACACGCTGTTTTCCACCCACCAAGGCTGTGGCGCAATTTTGGCTTTAGTTTGCTCATCAACCTTCTGGTTATCGCCGACAAGTTCGCGCACTTTTTCTTGGCGTTTTTTACGCCAGACCAACTTATCGAATAACCATACAATCCCAGTTACCAAAGTAACGATAACCAAAATCAGTGAAAATACGTTTGCCATTGAGTTCCCTTACATTAAAAAGTGAAAGAGCCTAAGCCCTTTCACTTAACTTTTTTATTCGTTAAATCAACTCACTGCGTCTGTTAATCCAACAAACTTTAATCTTTACCTACGTGAAGAATTGCTAAGAACGCTTCTTGAGGCAGTTCGACATTGCCAATCTGCTTCATACGTTTCTTACCTTCTTTCTGCTTCTTAAGCAGTTTCTTCTTACGGCTCACGTCACCACCATAACATTTGGCGATCACGTTCTTACGTAGCTGCTTAACCGTTGAACGCGCAATAATATGGTTACCAATCGCAGCTTGAATCGCGATATCAAACATTTGGCGAGGGATAAATTCTTTCATCTTCTCAACCAACTGACGTCCACGCGTTTGCGCTTGGTCTTTATGGGTAATCATTGCCAAGGCATCAACACGGTCGCCATTTAGCAATACATCAACACGTACCATATTCGAAGCTTCAAAACGCTGGAAGTTGTAATCTAAGGACGCATAACCACGTGATGTCGATTTCAACCGGTCAAAGAAGTCAAGAACCACCTCTGCCATTGGGACATCATACGTGACTGCCACCTGGTTGCCGTGGTAAACCATATCAACTTGAACACCACGTTTTTCAACACATAAGGTGATGACGTTGCCGAGGAATTCTGTCGGTACCAAAATGTTACAACGCGCGATAGGCTCGCGAATATTTTCGATATCGTTGATTGCAGGCAGCTTAGCTGGGCTGTCCACATACATCACTTCGCCATCGGTTTTTTCAACTTCATACACTACCGTTGGTGCGGTGGTAATCAGATCAAGATCATACTCACGTTCTAAACGTTCTTGAATGATCTCCATGTGCAGCATGCCAAGGAAACCACAACGGAAACCAAAGCCCAGAGCCGCTGACGTCTCTGGTTCGTAAAATAGTGACGCGTCATTGAGGCTCAATTTACCCAGCGCATCACGGAAGTTTTCATAATCATCCGAAGAAACAGGGAATAAACCAGCATAAACTTGCGGTTTGACTTTCTTAAAGCCTGGCAATGGTTTTTCACTGCCATTTTTAGCGTGAGTCAGTGTATCACCGACAGGTGCGCCCAGAATGTCCTTGATACCACAAACTACCCAGCCCACTTCACCGGTATTTAGGCCATCGGTATCCACTCGTTTTGGCGTAAAGATACCAATACGATCCACACCCCACACTTGCCCGGTACTCATCACTTTGATCTTGTCGTTTTTCTTGAGTGAACCGTTTTTAATTCGCACCAAAGAAACCACACCAAGGTAGTTATCAAACCAAGAGTCAATAATAAGCGCTTGTAATGCGCCGTCAGGATCACCTTCAGGTGCCGGGATCGCTTGAACAATATTCTCTAAAACGTCATCAACACCAAGACCTGTTTTTGCCGAACAGCGCGTTGCTTCCATCGCATCAATACCCACGATGTCTTCAATTTCTTCAGCAACACGTTCAGGATCAGCAGCGGGCAAATCAATTTTATTGAGAATAGGAACAACTTCCAAATCCATCTCAATGGCGGTGTAACAGTTCGCTAGGGTTTGAGCTTCAACACCTTGTCCGGCGTCAACCACCAACAATGCGCCTTCACATGCGGCAAGAGAACGCGAGACTTCATACGAGAAGTCGACGTGTCCAGGCGTATCGATAAAGTTTAACTGATAGGTTTCGCCGTCTTTCGCTTGGTAATCCAAGGTGACGCTCTGCGCTTTGATCGTAATACCACGTTCACGCTCAAGATCCATGGAGTCCAGTACTTGCTGTTCCATTTCACGATCAGTAAGACCACCACAAACTTGAATAAGGCGATCAGATAAGGTCGATTTACCGTGGTCGATGTGGGCGATAATCGAAAAGTTACGAATGTGCTTCATAGATTTGGGGTGACTAAACTCTTGTTAACGAGGAAACAAGACTGCCGTCTAACGACGGCAGTCAATTAAGTTGGCAGATTCTACCCAATTTCTGACCAGTACGCACTAGCTAATTGGTTCGCCTAGCACTCGAACGAGCACCACTTGTTGTCCGGAGTTGGCTTCTAAGCGTCGAGCTAAGCGTTTTGCGACGATCATTCCCAAAGCAACAAACGCCGCGGAACTGGCGATAACCGCCCCTTCACCGGCAGACAGTAACGGTGCTAGCCACCACTGACCAAGCAAAGCCCCGAGAATCATTGCGCATAGTGGCGTGATATACACCACCATCGCAGATAAAATTAAACTTCTTTCAGGAAAACCAATTTCCACTACTTGGCCTGTGTGTACGTCTTGATTGGTTTTAAGCGTCCAATTAAGTGCTTTATTGCCGACCGCTTTAGAGACAATGCCAGTGCCACAGCTTTTCTGCGATGAGCAACTACTGCAACTGGTTTTTTGCTCACAGTTGAGTTGTACTTCAAACCCTTGTTGAATGGATTTAACCGCTGACACGGTCGCTAATGCCGTCATCATTGTTGCGCTTCCTGTGGTGAAAAGGTCACAGATTGAGCAATGCGTTTTGCCGTAGCGGGCGGAATATCCCCGACCACTGATATCTCATTTTGACCTTTAATAAAGCTATGTAGTGTTCGACGCCCTTGGCGGACTATTTGCCCTTTGAGCGAGTCGTTATCCTTATTAGAGACATAAACCGAGAAATTAAACAAGCCATCGGTATACATTTGGCTTTCAACTAAGCGATCAGTCACGGCCATGCGATAACGGTTCAACTCTCGTGCCTCGAACCCTTTAGGGGTCCAGCCGACATGCCAAAAGGTCGAATCAAGATTGCCTTTAGGTAATGATAGAACCTCTGGTAAACGCACTTTTTTAAGTGCCCCTAATACCTCAGAGACTCGCTCACTGACCGAATAAGAGACCGTTCGATACTGCTCTAAAATTTCACCATCGCGATCCAGCAAGTCAGCGCGCAGTGGTAACTTGGTTTTTTCGTCAATCCACAGCACGTAGGAGTAGCGCAGCCCGTCTTTAGGAACCACACGTAACACTTGGCACGCACTCCCCGCCTCGCGAGCACGACCAACACGAATAAAATCGTAAAAACGGCTTAGCTCTTCAACATCGGAATTAAGGAGAGGAATGGTCGGTGCGACCATAAAACCGGACTCAATAGTAAAGGGTTCGACGCTCGGTTCGATATAACTCACTTCATCACCGCGACGAATCACTTCACGCACAGGACCGCTCAAATACACCAAATGGGCAAGTTGCTTTTGGTCTTCATCACGTGCGTGGCGATACAGTATTGGTTCAATACTGCTTTTTTTAATCAAAATATAGGAGAGTTCGTAGCTAAGTTGCTGACTTGCATCATGCATTTGAAGCAACAAAGCCTCTGCAGGAGTCTCCTCTGCAAAGGCCGTTGTCGTATTCAAACTGAGCAGTGTCAGCACACTGATCAGAAACTTTTTCATTCAACTACCGTTTCAGGATCAACCATGTGATGCTCAGTGTCACCACTGTTTAATCGCAATTGCAGCTCGTAATCTTGCAGCATGGCGCTAATGCGTCGACGCTGCTCTTGAACATTCACTTCATTAACCTGACGTTCAACCGATTCACGTGTCAAGCTTACGGGCTCTGCACTTCCGGCAAAAGGAACCGTTTGTAGAACAGGAAGTTTATCTCCTGATCCATCTGTCGCAGAGTCACCACCATACTGTTGTACTCCCAGTACAACGGCAAGTGTAACACAAGCCGCGACCGCCACCTGACCAAATTGCGTAATCCAGGTTGGTAACTGACGACGTGCTTTTTTCGGTTCAGGTTGAGACTCAGTGATAGCTTCACTGATGCCGATCACGCTATGACGTTCGTTCACGCCGTGCGCGGGTTCATTTTCTAAGGCCAATGCAACGCTATCCGCGATATTCCAGCTTGGATTAGCAGGTGCTTCACCGCGCATCACATCACCAATGAGATGATAATTTTTCCAAACCTGCAGGCTATCTTGATCTTGCTCTAATTCAGAAATTAAAGCTTTATCGACCAACTCTCCATCCATGAGTGCTGAAAGTTTTTCTTTGTCAGCCATTATCTTTCACCATAGTAGTTACCGAATTTAACGTTGCATCAAGGGTTGAATCTTCTTCTCTACAGCCTCACGAGCTCTAAAAATACGCGAGCGAACTGTACCAACAGGGCATTCCATCACCGCTGCAATCTCTTCGTAACTCAACCCATCTAACTCACGCAACGTCATTGCGGTTTTCAAATCATCAGGCAGTGCTTCGATAGCACTGAAAACGACACGTTTCAATTCTTTGGACAACGTTAAGTTCTCAGGGTTCGATATTTCTTTCAACGCACTAGCCGTTTCGTAATATTCAGCATCTTCAGCATCGACATCACTCGCTGGCGGCCTACGCCCTTGAGCAACAAGATGGTTTTTAGCGGTATTCACAGCAATTCGATATAACCAAGTATAGAATGCACTCTCCCCGCGAAAACTCGGGATCGCCCGATATGCTTTAATAAATGCCTCTTGTGCGACATCAGGCACATCGCCGGGATTATTAACGTATCGGGAAATGAGGTTGCACACTTTGTTTTGATAACGCAAAACCAAAAGATTAAACGCCTGCTTATCGCCGCTCTGAACTCGCTCAATTAATACCTGATCGGTCAACTGCTCGTTCATTCGAGCGCATACTCCTATCGTTATAAACCCCTATCTTCTCAGATATGGGCATTAATTATGCAAAATGTAGTGTTGACACCACTGCTTACTTGAGCACTATTGTGACAAGGCAATACAAATAAAGTTCAATCGTTTCTCAGAACTTTTACAGTAAACTGGCAAAGTGGCTCACGTCCTACTTTCTAGGCTTCGATTTTGAGGACGAAAATAGCGAAAAGCAATGTTATTTACTAAGAATTGCAAATAAAGCGATGCTATGATTGAGCAAATTTAATGGAATAAGAGTGTAACCACTCTACTATAGTTCGGGAATTTAAAAGTTTTATGAACGCAAACCGAGAGCATCAATGTGATGTGTTAGTCATTGGTAGTGGCGCCGCGGGTTTAACCTTAGCGCTGCGCGTAGCCAAGCATTGTAAAGTCATCGTTCTCAGCAAGGGACCGCGCAGCGAAGGAGCGACTTACTATGCCCAAGGTGGCATTGCCGCGGTCTTTGATGAATCAGACAGTGTTGAATCCCATGTGCAAGATACATTAATTGCAGGCGCTGGCATCTGTGAAAAGGAAACCGTCGAGTACATCGCCAAAAATGCCAAAGAGTGCGTACAGTGGCTCATTGATGGTGGCGTACCGTTTGATCGTATGGAAAACGACGATGATGAGCACCCACGTTATCACCTCACTCGCGAAGGCGGCCATAGTCATCGTCGTATTTTACACGCGGCCGATGCAACGGGCATGGCGATGCAAACGTCACTGCAAGATAACGTTCATAACCACCCGAACATCACCATTTTAGAACGCCACAATGCGCTTGACCTCATCACCGAAGATCGTATCGGTGGCGATCGCAAGAAAGTGATTGGTGCCTATATCTGGAATCGCAATGACGAGCATGTTGAAGCAGTTCGCGCGAAGTTTGTCGTGCTCGCTACAGGTGGCGCATCAAAAGTCTACCAATACACTTCCAATCCCGATGTCTCTTCGGGCGATGGTATCGCCATGTCCTGGCGCGCCGGTTGCCGTGTAGCCAACTTGGAATTCAATCAGTTCCATCCAACGTGTCTCTACCACCCAGAAGCCCGGAACTTTCTGCTGACAGAAGCGCTTCGCGGTGAAGGCGCGTACTTACGTCGCCCGGACGGCTCTCGCTTTATGCTGGATTTTGATGAACGCGCAGAGTTGGCCCCTCGTGATGTCGTGGCACGCGCGATCGACTTTGAAATGAAGCGCCTTGGTGCAGATTGCATGTATTTGGATATCAGCCACAAACCGGCTGATTTCGTGGAAAAACATTTTCCGACGATTTATTCGCGCTTGATGGACCTTGGTATCGATATGACCAAAGAGCCGATACCGATTGTTCCAGCCGCCCACTATACCTGTGGTGGTGTGATGGTTAATCAGCACGGACAAACCGATTTACAACAGCTCTACGCAATTGGCGAAGTCAGTTATACCGGTTTGCATGGTGCGAACCGCATGGCATCGAATTCACTGCTGGAATGCGTGGTCTATGCTTGGGCAGCGGCGAAGGACATTCTTGATAATCTCGACAACGCTCAACTTGCGCACACACTGCCTGAGTGGGATGAAAGTCAAGTCAGCAGCTCCGATGAAGAAGTCGTCATTCAGCACAACTGGCATGAACTGCGGTTATTTATGTGGGATTACATGGGGATTGTCCGTACTGACAAACGTCTTGAGCGCGCACTGCGACGTATTCAGCTTCTGCAGCAAGAAACCCATGAGTATTACAGTAACTTCCGAGTATCTAATAACTTATTAGAACTACGTAACTTGCTTCAAGTTGCCGAATTGATGGTACGTTGTGCGATGCAGCGTAAAGAAAGCCGTGGCCTACATTACACTCTTGACTACCCAGAGCTTGAGGAAAACAGCGGCCCGACAATCCTGACTCCCGAACGATTTTAAATCCCTGTTCGCGAGTTAAACTCTTCAAGCCACCGATGAATTATCGGTGGCTTTTTTATTTGGAGTCGAATTTTGCAACATAACCAGCAGTTGTCGATAGTGCTGCTCGCTGACACTATCTCGCCATAAACAATAACGTTGTCCGTCTTCTAGCTCTAACACCACCAGCCAAGTCTTATAATTTAAGTAGGTTTCCTTGATTCGGTAATTGCGCTCGCCAAATTTAAGCTGATGTGGCGCCACATAGCATGCGCCAACCAAAGGTTTCCCTAGCGGCCTAGATGATAAAAAAGTATCCAACAGTAGAGACAGAAGAGGAATACAAACGATGAGCGGTATTGGATTAAACAAGATAAATGCGATTGCCAATTGCAAAGCAGCAAGGTGGGCAATCGCAGCGTAAAAGGATGGTCCAGCTAAAAAATTAACGGACCTTGCTGAGATTGTGAGCGACAACTTTATCTACCATTGCAGCGTGACTGAGATTCTCACTTCGGCCGTGTCCCATAATCCAAGTAAATAAGTCTGGATCATCACATTCTAATAGTGACACGAAATGCTGCTGTTCGGTTTCAGTTAGTGAATCAAAACACTCTTCAAAAAACGGCATGATCACCACGTCTAACTCTAGCATTCCTCGACGACACGCCCATTTAATACGTGCTTTCTCTTCCGTAGTGTACATTGTTGTTATCCTTCACCCTCTGGTTGTTTGCGCCGAAGTGTAACAAGCAAAATAAGTGACAACCACTAACTCAGTCACACTACCGAGTAAGCTAACAAAAATACGTGCAACAACTTAGGGTTGTTTAACGCCAGCATTAGCCATTAACATAGTGCTATAACCCAAATCTGACTAGGTAACTGAAATATGGATTGGTTGAACTCATTTTCTCCGCTCTCTGTCTCACCTCAAGACGCTTTGCCCGACTTAATGCTTACCCACCTTGGCTCCTGGAGCGCCATCACAGCGGTGGGAGCAGATAAGGTCTCTTACTTACAAGGACAACTGACCTGCGATTTGGTTTCACTGCAAGACACCCAATCCACCTTTGGTGCCCATTGTGATGCAAAAGGAAAAGTATGGAGTGTTTTTCAAGCCTTTGCTCATCGCGATGGATTAGCGATGTTTCAGCCTAAATCAGCCATCGACAAAGAGCTGGTTGAACTGAAAAAATACGCCATTTTTTCAAAAATAACCTTAAAAGAAACCGATGACATCGCGTTGGGCATCATGGGTGCTCAAGCCGAGCAATGGGTGAAAAACTATGGCGATACCAATGCTGACGTCATTGCTTTTGAGCACGGCAGTTTAGTAAAAATCGATCCTCAACGTTGGCTGCTTCTAGTTGATAGCGACTTTGCTCAGCAACTGGTGGCCAATACATCTGCGCAAACCGTCGATGAGTCAGTGTGGACTCGATTTGATATCGAAAATGGCTTACCGATAGTCACCGATAAGCAGCAAAATGAACACATTCCCCAAGCGCTTAATTTGCAAGCATTGGGGGGAATCAGTTTCACCAAAGGATGTTACACCGGGCAAGAAACCGTGGCTCGAGCGAAATATCGCGGTATCAATAAACGCTCTCTATGCATTTTGGCAGGTAACACCGAGCAGGAGATCACCGATTTTGGTCAATGTGAAATTGAACGTGCCGTAGGAGAAAACTGGCGAGGAGCTGGTACCTTAATGGCAGGCTATCAGTTTAACAACCAGCAAGCGATCGCTCTTGCAGTCCTTCCGAATAACTTAGAACCTGACACCGTTTTACGTTTGAAAGCCCAGCCAGAAACGCGCTGGAGTATTCAACCTCTGCCGTATTCTTTGGATGATGAGTAGCCCTTTCTCTACATGTATTACTGAATATTTAGATGCTCAGCAGGTGAATTATCACCTGCTGCCTCATCAACGTCCCGCAACGACCATTATCGATGCCGCTCAGCAACGCGGTATCGCACCTAGCCAGATGGCAAAATCCATTTTGTTACGTGATATGGGAAACCTTTACGCTCTAGCGTGCGTCCCCGGCGATCAATCGGTTGATCCTAAAAAAGCCCGCGCAATTTTACAATGCCGAAGGATGACCTGTGTTGAACTCAGCCAAGTCCCAGAGATTACTGGATATCAAGTCGGTTGCGTTACGCCTTTATTACTCAAACATCCAATGCCCATCTTAATGGATCATCAGTTGGTCACGCAGAAGACGATTACGATCAGTAGTGGCCATAATATGGCTGGTATCGCGCTTAGCTCCGCTGATTTAATCCAGTTATGCCAACCTACCCTTGCCGATCTGTGTCGTTAAGTAGAGTGTCATACATCACATTACACTATAAATGTGACATTTGCCTCACTAATGATATAAAACATCATAAATTTTTATTCAAATTAAAAGCATAAGTAGTCACGGCTATGTTTTTAATTTATGCTGAGTTCGTTGGTTAAAGTTCAAACAAATAAAGTTGTATTGTTTTGACGTGTGGTTACTTGCAAACGCTTTTTAGTTTTCTGGTAACGGCGCGATTCCTTCTCCAACGAAAAAGTGAATCCACTGATTGTTTCAGGACATCCACTTTTTGTGTAATGCATCTGTGACTATTCGCCCGCCATCGCGCGGGCTTTTTTTCTCAAACCTCTGACCGAGAACTAGCACATAAAAAAAATCTTCGTCTATTCTTAAAACGGTCATAAACCTTAGGCGTAATACCCCCACTGAACTTTTTTCGCCTAGAACAGTATAAATATGAGGAAAGCGTCACACTAAATTGGATATTTAACTAATTTTTTGCACACAACAGCAAAAGTATCCAAACGCATGTCATTTTACTGCATATTATCCCACTGGTATCACACCTTTTTTGAGTGGGCTTTATATAATGTGCAGCGCTTGAAAAAGATAAGGATTACACTATGAGACTGTTTAAGCGCTATACACCCGGTATGATTGCTAAACACGTAAGTCGACTTTTTAAAGGTAGAATTTATATCTACGGCATTGGCAAATTTGAGTTCGACAACGGCAAACTGATTCTTCCAGAGAAAGCCGAAAAGCGCCATTATCAGGCGGTGAAAGAAGTGAACGAAGAGATAATGAAGTTACGTTGCGCCTACGCGTAATCGCACTTCAGCCATGAATTAAAAAAGGTTGGCTTATGCCAACCTTTTTGCCTTATACCGATTCAAAAAACGAGGTTTTCGCCAACTCTGGCAACTCACCTTTTAGCCCTAAGGCTCGCTTCATAATTTCGTCTTTCGCTCCCGGTAACTGACCGACTAATTTCATACCAATACCACGGAACAACTTTTTCGCCGGATTATTACCGTCAAACAAATCACGAAAGCCTTGCATCGCAGCGATCATTTTGGCCGCTTCAGATTTGCGCCAACGTTCGTAATTACGCAGAGACCGCCGAGCACCAATATCTTGACCTTGACGCCATAACTGATGAATTTCCTGTGCCAAACTGGCTGCATCGAGTAGCCCTAAGTTCACTCCTTGCCCCGCCAAAGGATGAATGGTGTGCGCAGCATCTCCCACTAAGGCTATACGATCGAGAACAAAATCCCGTGCATAGCGCATTTTGAGCGGATAGGCTTGGCGCTCACTCACGACTTCGCATAATCCAAGACGTGTATCAAATTCTGCAGCCAAGACTTTATTAAATTCATCATCGGAAAGCGAAACCAAGCGATTGGCACGATTTGGATCAGTGGACCACACGATGGAACTAAGCTGCGGGTCACCCAGCGGTAAAAAAGCCAGAGGGCCTTGTGAGGTAAAGATCTGTCTTGCGATCTTTTCATGGGGTTGCTGAGTTTTAACCGTTGCCACCACCGCACTGTGCCCGTAGTCCCAGTGGGTTAAAGGGATATCCAATTGGCGTCTCACCCAAGAATTCGCCCCATCAGCTCCAACAACCAACTTAGCCGTTAATGACTGGCCATTATCAAGCGTCAGCCAGGCTTCACTTTCTCCCATAGCCAAGCTTTGACATTGGGCTGGCATATACAAACTCACGTTGGCCTGCTTTTCAACTTGTTCAAGCAACGCCAGTTGAATAACTCGATTTTCGACAATATGGCCAAGATCAGGCTGGGCCAGCTGCTGTGCACTAAATTCAATTCGCGCAAAGCTATCTTGTTCCCACACTTCCATCGCAGAGTAAGGTGCCGCTCGACGCTGAGTGATACCACTCCAAGTGCCTAGATTACGTAATATCGTTTCGCTTGAACGACTTAATGCGGAAACACGAATATCGGGCAAAGACTCAAGTTGGCTATCTGGAACATGAGCCTCGATCACCGCGATACGTAGATCTGACTCTTTAAAAGCTGCAGCGAGGGCTAAACCCACCATACCACCGCCGACGATGGCAATATCAACGCTTTGCATCATGATAACTTTTCCTAATATTAACGCTCAACCAATCCAAGCGTACGTTGTAATAAAGGCACCTTTAAACCGGGTACGCGATCCAGCGCGAGTAACCCCAGGTTTCGACCAATGCGCAGCGATAAATAATCGTTAGAAAACAGATGGACTAACGAAGAAGTGAGCCCAATCGTTGCTTGGCGGTCATGCTCTCGACGCTGACGAAAACGACTAAGCATGGCGTAGTCTCCCGCATCATCTAACGACAAGCCAATTTCATGCGCTAAACTGGCGACATCACGAATACCAAGATTAAAGCCTTGTCCAGCAATAGGATGCAACGTTTGCGCAGCGTTACCTACAATCGCAAATCGATGAGAAATATTTTGTGGTCGGTAACGAAGGGTTAATGGATAACTTGCGCGCTCACCTGCTTTTTCTATTTTACCCAAACGCCAGCCAAAACGTTGCTGCAATGTCGCGATAAATTGCTCATCTTGCATCAACTTAACATCCTCAGCTTGCTGAGCTGACATACACCATACTAGAGACATCCGTTGCTCACTCATCGGCAACAACGCAACCGGCCCTTCATCAGTAAAACGCTCAAATGCCCATCCTTGATGTGGCTTCGCCGTCACAATGTTGGCAATGACTGCAACTTGCTCAAAATCGTGCTCTTTAAGTGATAAACCAATTTTTTCACAGCACGTTGAAATGGCACCATCAGCAGCCACCAGCAGTTTGGACTGAATCGCGTCCCCGCTTGCCAGCTCGATAGTGACACGATGTTGGTCACGTTCAATATTTACCACTGACTCTGGGCACAATAAGTCTATTTGGTGGTCCTTGGCGACTAATGCGGAAAACTCGCGCCCGACATCCGCCAATTCGACCACATACCCAAGCGCCTCTAATCCCACTTCATTAGACGTAATTTCAGTCATGCCTAAATGGGTACGGTCAGAAACATGAATCTGTTCGATCGGGGTCGCCAGTGAGCGAATATGCTGCCAAAGTTCAAACTCTTTGAGTAGCTGTACCGTCCCGTAAGAGAGCGCAATGGCCCGCGAGTCGAACCCTGGATGCGCTTGATGATCAGCAGCAAACGGCTCGACAATCGCAATTGACAATGGGTGCTGACAACGACGACTTATCGCCAAAGCCAGCGTCATTCCCGCCATCGCTCCACCAGCAATAACAATATCGAACTGTTTCATGGCGCTCGCTCTTAGTGAATGGTCGGCGAAGCCGCTTCAGTTGCCGAAGGACGTACACCAAATTCGGCATGAACGGTCAGTACGCACACTTTGATGTGTTCGATCACTTGAATCAACAATGCACCTTGTTCTTCTAGGTCATCGTCTTCATCAATCCCCAATTTGGCAATCTCTTCCAAATCGGCGAGCGCTTCTTTGGCTTCTTTCGACGCTTTTTTGATGTCCGCGCCAATCAAACCCAAACCAGAAATGAAGTGATTTACCCAATCGGATACTGCATCCGCCTGCTGAAAAATATCACTATCGTCATCAGGAAGGAGTAGCGAAACACTGAGTGCATTGCTATGGAACTCTTTACTACTCAATTCAAGCAGTGATGTCGCGACCTGCGCGGCGTTACTCGGCCAAGCCATGCCATCATTGGTGTAATCAAAAAGAATTGGCTGCCAACTTTGATCTTGGCTATTCAGCCCACCGCTGAGCATGCCACATAATAAACCGTGCAGTTCTGCAGGCGTCACCGCTAAACTGGCCGACTGCAGCGTTGAAGCCACAGATTGATATTCAGGGAGTGAGGTTTCGCTCATCGCTCTATCCATTATCAAAAATATGTTTAATTCTATCACTTACCAGCCATCGGCGAAAATGTTGACAGAGCTTCAGTGCCTAGCTTTTAATCAAATTGTCCAATTACTGGTTCATCACCGATGGTTTTAGTCAGAACTCAGGTGAAAAGCTTGAATCTTAAAGTCGCTTTTCCTATAGTTTCCACCTCGGTGTTCAACCATCTTGATCACCCAAATTAGGTGTTGAGAATTCTTATGAGCAATCAAGCGGTAGAAGTCGAAATTTTAGGTAAACTCACTCGAGTAAATTGCCCAGCAGGGCAAGAAGAGTCGTTGATTCGAGCTGCCCAAGATTTGAACTCTCGCATTGAAGAAATGAGCTCTAAGACAAAAGTCACCAACGAGGTTCAACTGTTGACCATAGCTGCATTAAATGTATGCTATGAGTTACAATCTCGCTCACAAGATGAAGCACAGCGACAACATTCGTTGACCGAGAAAATGGAAAAGCTTAGCGCGTCACTTGATGGTATACTTACTCAAGTAACGAAAACGCAGTCATAGCTTTTCAGGTACACAAAGAATTCAGATTTACCCTGGGGTGTGCGACAGAGGATTACGTCCCTGAGCCGATAAGCAACACCAAAGGATTAGTAATTGATGGCTATTGAGCAAGCTCGGCTCGTACCGAGAAGCCTACGGTCATCTTGCCAATCCGCCCTGAACCAGCTGGTTCATGGGTCAAAATTCCTCAACGGCACCCTGGGGTAACCTTCTCCTTTACTACTTTTCAATCAATGGGCACGGATATGGCTCAGACTCGTCGTCAATTTCGTCAATATATTCGTCAGCAACGGAACCAGCTTGATGAGACGATTCAAATGCACGCCGCAGCGCAACTGCTTTCTCAATGTCAAACTCTCCCTGAACTCGCAATCAGTCAACATATCGCTCTATACCTGTCTAACGATGGTGAAATCGATACTCAGCCTTTGATTGAATTGTTGTGGTCACAAGGTAAGCAAGTGTATTTGCCGGTTTTGCATCCCTTTTCGCCGGGGCATCTTTTGTTTCTCCATTATCACCAGCATACGCCAATGATGACCAACAAATATGGCATCTTCGAACCAAAGCTAGACCAAACGCAGGTCAAACCCATAGAGCAACTAGACCTAGTATTCACGCCTCTGGTTGGTTTTGATTCTCAAGGTCATCGCCTAGGGATGGGCGGCGGTTATTACGATCGTAGCCTTGCTCGCTGGTTTGCCACGGGCGTCGGTCCAACGCCTATAGGCCTTGCGCATGATTGCCAACATGTCGAGCGACTCCCGACAGAAGAGTGGGATGTGCCTTTGCCGAAAATAGTGACCCCATCGCGCATATGGCATTGGGAATTCAAACACTAAGCCGTTATAATTCGCGCAATTTATCTTAGCGGACACAGTGTCAATTCAGGAGATGAGCATGACTCAAGATGAAATGAAGAAAGAAGCTGGTTGGGCAGCTTTAAAATATGTTGAAAAAGACAGCATTGTTGGCGTCGGAACAGGCTCAACCGTTAATCACTTCATTGATGCTCTAGGGACCATGAAAGATGAGATCAAAGGCGCGGTATCCAGCTCTGATGCCTCAACCGAGAAACTGCAAGCACTGGGCATCGAAGTATTTAGCTGTAACGATGTCATGTCTTTGGATGTATATGTTGACGGCGCAGATGAAATCAACCCTGCTCGCGAGATGATCAAAGGTGGCGGTGCAGCGCTTACCCGTGAAAAAATCGTTGCGGCGATTTCCAAAAAGTTTATCTGTATTGTTGATGACACAAAAGCGGTGGAGGTTTTAGGCCAATTTCCGCTGCCTGTTGAAGTGATTCCAATGGCCCGCTCTTATGTCGCCCGTGAACTGGTTAAACTCGGTGGAGACCCCGCGTACCGCGAAGGCGTTGTCACCGACAATGGCAATGTCATTCTTGACGTACACAACATGCAGATCACCAATCCCAAGCAGCTTGAGCAACAAATTAATGCCATCGCCGGAGTGGTCACCGTCGGGCTGTTCGCTGAACGTGGCGCAGACGTAGTGATCACCGGGACACCAAACGGTGCTAAAATTGATGAGTAAAAGTTAAACAAATAGCGACTTTTCTGTTACTTAATTACATGTGGCGCCTGAAGGCGCCATTTTTTATTTTCTCCGCGGAAAAATTATGCCTTATTCCGTAATTTTCTTACCCAAACTAAAATTTTTTTGATAAGTTATTGTTCAGAAGACGCACAAGGAAAACGTTTGCTTTTCTAAAAACGACAAATGAAACTGTCTTTATTTGATGTTTAGGTCAATGTGCGCCAACCAAGCCCCATATTTCCATTTTAAGGACGAACATAATGGCCAAAGTTTCACTGGAAAAAGATAAAATCAAAATTCTGCTTCTCGAAGGCCTTCACCCTTCATCTGTAGAAGTGTTACAAGCTGCCGGCTATACCAACATTGAGTACCACAAAGGCTCCCTACCTGAAGAGGAATTGCTAGAAGCCGTCAAAGACGTTCACTTTATCGGTATTCGTTCCCGCACCAACCTCAATGAAAAAGTATTTGAAGCAGCCAACAAATTGGTTGCTGTCGGTTGTTTTTGTATCGGGACAAACCAAGTTGAACTTAACGCAGCAACCAAACGTGGTATTCCAGTATTCAATGCGCCATTTTCCAACACTCGTAGTGTTGCGGAATTAGTACTTGGTCAAATTCTTCTACTAATTCGTGGTGTTCCAGAGAAAAATGCCCTCGCTCACCGCGGTATTTGGAAAAAGAGTGCCGATCACTCTTTTGAAGCTCGCGGTAAAAACCTGGGTATCATCGGTTACGGCCACATCGGTACTCAGCTGAGTATTATTGCCGAAAACCTAGGCATGCACGTGTATTACTACGATATCGAGAACAAACTGTCACTGGGTAATGCACAACAAGTTCATACCATGAGCGAGCTGCTCAACAAGTGTGATGTTATTTCTCTACACGTGCCTGAAACCCCGGAAACCAAAAACATGATGGGCGAAGCAGAATTTGCGCGCATGAAACCAGGGTCAATCTTCATCAACGCCGCGCGTGGAACCGTGGTCGATATTCCTGCGTTATGCCAAGCATTGGAATCTGGCCACCTTGCGGGCGCCGCTGTTGATGTGTTCCCAACCGAACCGAAAACCAACGCGGACCCATTTGAGTCACCTTTGATGAAATATGACAATGTGATTCTGACACCGCACGTTGGCGGCTCAACACAAGAAGCGCAGGAAAACATCGGGGTTGAAGTTGCAGGCAAAATCGCCAAGTACTCAGACAACGGTTCAACACTTTCAAGTGTTAACTTCCCAGAAGTATCGCTACCAGAATTACGTGAGTGTTCTCGTCTATTGCATATTCACGAGAACCGTCCTGGCATTCTGAATCAAATTAACACCATCTTCGCTGAAGAAGGCATCAATATCGCGGCACAGTATCTGCAAACGTCTCCAGAAATTGGTTATGTCGTCATTGATGTGGAAACAGAACGCTCTGATGAAGCACTCGCAAAACTCAAAGGCATTGCAGGCACACTACGCGCCCGTATCTTGCACTAATGCGCTCGTTTTAGTCACAAAAAAGCCACCGAGTCGGTGGCTTTTTTATTCAACTAGCAGTGCGAAATTAAGCTTTCAGAGCCCGCTCACCACGTGCAATCCCAACCACACCACTACGAGCGACTTCAATCACATCCGTGACATCCGACATAGCGGTGACAAACGCGTCCAGTTTTTCACTGGTGCCAGCAATTTGCACCGTGTATTGTGATGAAGTGACATCAACGATCTGCCCACGAAAAATGTCAGACATGCGCGCCACTTCTGCTCGAGCGTAACCGCTGGCTTTCACTTTCACTAGCATTAATTCCCGCTCAATGTGCTCTTGCTCGGAAACTTCTTGTACTTTTAGCACATCAATCAATTTGTGCAGCTGCTTTTGAATTTGTTCAAGCTGCATCTCACTACTGGTTGTCGTGACATTTAAGCGCGATAACGTATCGTCATCTGTCGGCGAAACATTGAGGGTTTCAATGTTGTAGCCACGCTGAGAGAACAAACCGACCACGCGAGATAATGCCCCAGGTTGGTTTTCCATTAACACTGAAATCAAGTAGCGCATAATTAAGTTCTCTCCGTTTTGCTTAGCCACATTTTATCCATACCCTCACCGCGAATTTGCATCGGGTATACGTGCTCGGTTTCATCAACATTAATATCAACAAACACGAGACGATCTTTCATGTCTAACGCTTTTTGCAAGCCCGCTTCTAGCTCATCAGGTGTTGAGATTCGAATACCAACATGCCCATAAGCTTCTGCAATCGCTGCAAAATCCGGAACAGAACTCATGTAAGAGTTCGAGTGACGTCCTTGATAAATGATGTCTTGCCACTGTTTGACCATTCCCAAGAAGCGGTTATTCAAGTTAATGATTTTTACTGGAATATCATATTGAAGTGCCGTTGATAGCTCTTGAATATTCATTTGAATACTGCCATCTCCGGTAATGACTACCACTTCTTCTTGTGGTTTTGCATACTTAACGCCCATTCCGGCTGGCAAGCCGAATCCCATCGTGCCTAATCCCCCGGAATTGATCCAACGGCGCGGCTTGTTAAATGGGTAATAAAGAGCGGCAAACATCTGATGTTGACCCACATCAGAGGCAACATACGCATCACCTTTGGTGAGTTTATGTAGCGTCTGAACCACCTGTTGGGGTTTAATCCGCTCTGGAGAGGTTTCATAGGCCAAGCACTGACGATCTCGCCAGACTTGAATATCTTGCCACCAAGACTCAAGCGCTTGCTCGTCATTATTACCCCCCTGCTCGACCAGCAATTTCAACATGCTATCCAAAACTTTTTCCGCAGAGCCGACAATTGGCAGGTCGACGCGCACATTTTTGGAAATGGAGGAAGGGTCAATATCAATGTGCATTACCTTGGCATTGGGGCAATACTTTTCTAAATTATTGGTCGTACGGTCATCAAAACGAACCCCAACGCCGAAAATTAAATCCGCGTGGTGCATCGCCATGTTGGCTTCATAAGTGCCGTGCATACCCAGCATACCCAGCGCGTTACGGTGGGTCCCAGGAAAAGCGCCCAGCCCCATTAGCGTGCTGACAACAGGCAAATTAAGCGTTTCCGCCAGTTTGGTTACCTGTTTATCCGCTTCTGAAATCACAGCGCCACCGCCAATGTAAAGGACAGGCTTTTTAGCCTCAAGCAGTGCACGTAACGCCTTTTTAATTTGTCCTTTATGACCACTGGTCGTCGGTTTATAAGAGCGCAAGCTGATGCTTTCAGGATACTCAAACGGCAATTTATTTTGTGGGTTGAGTACATCTTTGGGTAAGTCAATCACCACCGGACCCGGGCGACCCGTGGTAGCAATATAAAACGCTTTTTTGATGGTCTCAGGAATATCTTCCGACTTTTTAACTAAGAAGCTATGTTTCACCACAGGGCGAGACACACCAACGATATCGCACTCTTGGAACGCATCATTACCAATAAGGTTATTCGGCACGTTACCAGAAATCACAATCATTGGGATTGAGTCCATATACGCCGTCGCTATACCTGTGATCGTATTGGTTGCACCCGGGCCTGAACATACGAGCACGACCCCAGGTTTACCGGTTGCGCGTGCATAGCCATCGGCCATATGGGTAGCGGCTTGTTCGTGACGGACGAGGACGTGTTTAATGTGGTCAGTTTTAGCGTGCAGAGCATCATAGATATCTAGCACGGAACCACCGGGGTAACCGAAGATCTGCTCAACGCTTTCTTCGATCAAAGACTGGACGACCATTTCGGCGCCAGACAACATTGCTGCCATATTGTTCTCCTTGCCAATATCAAAAAGTCAGGTCAACTTCTCTCTTGGCTGATACATAGTTAGGGCTTATTCGTAGCCTAATTCGAAATATTTCACTTCGGCTCTATGTCTTATCAGGCTGTCATAACAACCAGTAAGTGCATGGCAACAATGTAACTCGGAACGGAACAGCGATCCATTGGGAGTTGGATCACCTTTTAAACAACATGCTAAAAATATCGATAATTTCAGTTTATTTCACTACAACCTGATAACAAATTAGAAAGATACGACAAGCTCGTGCAGAAAAAAGTGAAAAAATATAATTAAATCGACGAATATCATTCGCTAAATCCATCGACAACCAGAAACCCGCGATCAAAAAAACCTCGCGTCCAGTCGGTTCACGAGGTTTTAATTGTTGGCGAAAAGACGAGAAATTAGGCTTTTTTGTCTTTATCGTCGTACATTTCGTCGATTTCTTGCTGATATTTGTTATTAATAACCTTACGACGTAGTTTTAAGGTAGGTGTCAGTTCACCATCGTCCATTGAGAACGCTTTTGGCAACAGCTTAAATTTTTTCACCTGCTCAAACTTAGCCAATCCCTGCTGCAACTCTTCCACCCGCTTTTCAAACATGGCAACAATTTGATGATGCTTCACCAGCTCTAAACGATCGTGGTATTTGATGTTTAACTCTTTGGCATACTCTTCCAAACTATCAAAACACGGAACAATAAGTGCCGATACAAATTTACGGGTATCGGCAATAATCGCAATTTGCTCAATGAAATGATCTTTGCCAATCGCACTTTCAATCATTTGTGGGGCAATGTATTTCCCACCGGATGTCTTCATCAATTCCTTGATGCGATCGGTAATAAATAGGTTGCCATTTTCATCAATGTAACCCGCATCGCCAGTTTTTAAAAAGCCATGCTCATCAAACGTATTGGCTGTTTCTTCCGGCATTTTATAGTAGCCACGCATCACCATCGGCCCACGGACTAAAATCTCGTTATTCTCGCCAATTTTAACTTGAGCCCCCGGCATCGACATACCAATGGAGTCTGGGTTAAAGCACTTATCATCCCAACAAGAAACCGTAGCGGTCGTTTCTGTCATACCGTAGCCAAGCTTGACATTAACGCCAATCGCATGGAAAAAACGGCCAATGGTTTCATCCAGTTTCGCGCCACCACACGGCATAAAGTTAATTCGTCCACCGAGTACAGCGCGCATTTTGGATAACACCAATTTATCCGCCAATTGATAACTACGGGCTAACAACCAAGAAGGTTTAGTGTTTTGCTGATGACACGCCGCCATTTTGGCCCCCATATTCACAGCCCAAGTAAACAGAACCTTTTTATGAACAGGCGCCTTCGATACTTTTTCATGAATGGCTGAGAACACTTTCTCATAAAAACGGGGAACGGCAGACATCACGGTCGGCTTGACTTCGGTTAGTGCTTCACGCACCAAACGGGTATCTTGCAGATAGCTAATGCTCGCACCACGGTACAGAACATAAAAACTCCAAGCGCGCTCAAAAACATGGGACAAAGGTAAAAAGCACAAAGAGACATCCTGCTCACCCAGTTGCAAGCGTTGATCATGGCCCTGTAACTGCGCGGCTATATTGGCATAATCCAGCATGACTCCTTTCGGTTGCCCTGTGGTTCCAGAGGTATAAATCAGAGTAAATAGATCATGCAAATTCGCCTGTGACAGACGCGAATCTAACTCAGCCTGATAGTTATCAGAACCTCGCGCGGTAAAGTCAGCCCAATGCACAGCAAATGGCGCGCCTTGCAGATCGATATCATCAGACATCGCCACCAGCCATTCCAACTGTGGACATTGTTGGAAAATATCGAGAGCCGCATCATATTGTGCCTGTTCACCAACAAACAGTATTTTTACATCAGCATTTTGCAAAATATACGCGGACTGTTCAGCGGTGTTGGTTGGATAAATAGGCACCGTAACCGCTCGCACTTGCATTGCAGCGAAATCAGTAATCGTCCAGCGCGGCATGTTCGACGAGAAGATGCCAATCTTATCCTGAACATCAATCCCGTATGCCAATAAAGCCCGCGAAGCTTCGTCGATCTGAATACCAAAAGACTTCCAGCTGATCGCTTGCCAGGTTTTATCCACTTTATGTTGTAGCGCAACGCGCTCCCCGCCTTTAGCGGCCTGCTCTCGTATACGGCTAACAATATGAAAATCTAAATAGGCCATGCTCTTTTATACCTTTGGGCTTACAGCTGTAAGCTAACTTGAGCGAACAAGTGTATCGCCAAGTCAAGAAAAGGCAACTGACAAGGGTCAAACTTGAGAGGGTATAAATTGTAAAAAACCTTGAATAGCGACACTATCCAAGGTTTTACGTTTATAACAGCGAGCTCAAAGATTAAGCTTGGGCAACCACTTCGCCGCAAATCACCATTAATTGATCACGTAACCAGATATGGCCTTTGTCTTTTTCGCTCGACTCATGCCAGCTCAAATACCCACTGATTTGTGAATTGGTGTATGGCAATGGAAGGACTTGCAATTGATCCTTGTTCACCGCATTTTCAACCATCCAACGAGGAGCAATGGTCACCAATTCAGATTGACTCACTACGTAAAGCACATTACTCAGGCTGGTACCTTCATAGTAGCTTTTCACATCCAAATCGCTGTAAGCCAATTCAGAGAAACTGCGTAACCCGTGAACATGGGACAATTTTGCATGGCGCTCTTCAAGAAGATCAGGGGCAGTCACAGAACCCTGAATACGCGGGTGTGATTTGGACGCCACCACGACTAATTCATCTTGGAAGATTTCAGTGCTGGAATAACCTGGTTCATCAAAGCGCGAGTAATCGATAATAAAGTCGATCTCTTGAAAACGTAAACGCTCAGCCAAGTTGCTTGAGAATTCCGCATCGAGATGCAGCTGTACATTCGGTGCTTTACTATGGATGGTTTGCATAATGCGCGGGGCAAAACGCATATCACAAGGACTACAGATCGCCATTTTAAATAAACGCGTTGAAGTGTCTGGCGTAAAAATAGAGCTCGGTAATTCATTGCGGATCAATTGCAAAGCTTGACGAACAGGCCCAAACAATTGACGAGCACGTTGAGTTGGTTGAATACCGCGACCTTGGCGCATAAACAACTCATCGTTAAACATGACTTTAAGACGCGCAACAGCGTTACTTACTGCCGGTTGAGACATACCTAAATTGTGTGCAGCGCGAGTAATATTTTGTTCCTGCATTACTGCGTCAAACACGGTCAGTAGATTAAGGTCTACTCCTCTTAGCGTACTCTCCATTCGGTAGCTAGAAATTGCATTCATTGGTTCTTTTTTGTCTAACATTGATAAAACGCCTCTGTATTCGTCAAACCTAATAACGATAACTTTCAAAAAATCGGAATAGATAACCAAGGATTCTTATATTTGTGTTTTAGATGAATCTTTGGACAGCGCTACTATCTGCGAATCAATAAGCCCTTATCAACAGTGTTGATATTTAATCAGTATTTTTTACCCACAGTTCAGGAAAAAACCTACAAAACAAACGCTTATATACAGTATAAAAAACCCTAAAAATATTTTCAGGCTGTTTTTAGAATAATTTTCGCAGCCGATAGAGGCGATTTATCGGAATTTTCCCACACATTCATCAGAGTAATGAATATTCAAAAATAAAAACACCCACTCACAAGTGAATAAACCCAACACTTGTCAGCGGGTGATAGAGGCAGAATTAAGAGAAGGAGACGTATTCTGGAAAGTTGACCTTATCCCACAATTGGTCACTTAAAGACGCGCTGTTATGCCATTCACCACTGAGGATCCACTCGGTGATCGCATCCGCCACATTCGGGAATTGCACTTGATCCGCTTGCTTTTCGTCTAACCAGTCACGGACCGCAGCGGCATCCAAATAATCCATTGAATGGGCTAAACCTAAATGTTCTAACGTCGCGACATTGGTCAATTGCTCAAACTGACCAGCCAGAGGTTTGAGTAATAACTTCTTACCTAAACTCAATGCCTCTGAAGGTAATTCAAACCCACCATTGGCAATAACCCCACCGCAACGCAATAAGTGATGTTGAAAGTTGGGCTGTGATAAGGGTTGATACTGGATATTTTCTTCCTGATAAGGCGCACTAACCTCTGGGTGATAACAGACAAATGACTGTCGAGTAAAACGAAATAACAAGTCACTGATCGCTTCTAGGCGTTCAAAAGGCAAGTACACCAACACAAAAGCCTCATGACGAATGGCTTGTGAGCCATGAGTATGAATAATTGGTGGCAGAAGCGGTTGATCAAAGTGATACCAGTGCAAACCAATACTGAACTTTGTGGGCGCAAAATACTTAACGACTTTTTTATCTACCCAGTTCGCGCCTTTGACCGGAATAGGATAACGAAAGGCGTTTTGATGGCTGATACCAATCGTCGTGATATTTTGCTGTTTCGCGGCCCAAGCAGAAACAGGCTCAAAATCATTCAAGATTAAGTCGTATCCAGAGAGATCCAGCTCCGCCACTTCACGGCGAAATTGCCAGAGATTATTGTTAGCGGCAGTCTGCCAGTAATTCACTTTGCCTTTATCAACACAGAACGTCAGGCCACGACGAGTCTCAAAGTCGCCAAATGGCTCCATCGAAAAATACTTATTCCGCTCACGACCTGAAAACAAGAAGTCCACTGCAACGTTTTTATTTTCAAACGATTGCTGCATTGCGCGAGCCCGAGCAATATGTCCATTTCCCGTCCCTTGAACGCCAAATAATATTCTCAACCTCTACCCTCCCATCACACTGATTGCGACCACTGCGCAGCTAGTGCCGAGTAATGCACCAATCACAACATCGGTAAGAAAATGAACGCCTAACAACACACGAGAGACGGCAATGGCACTCGCCCAGCTCATCGCCAATATTTGCGTGTCTGAGTAGAAATGCCCGAGCAGCACCGCCATTAGAAACGCAGCGCTGGTATGTCCAGAAGGCAAACTATATCGATCAGAAGGGGTAATAAAGGAGGTTAATAGTTCAGACAATTCTTGCGGGCGGCGGCGTTTAAACAGATTTTTGGCTAACCAATAGATTGGCAGTTCGATGGCAAAGGCCAACAGGCCGGTCATCAAAAATACAAGCCCGATCGGCCCATCAACAAACCAAGCTAACGCCCCAATCAACGCATAAAGGTGGCCATCACCGGTATGGGAAATGGCTTGGCTCACTCGAGCGACAGGCAAACTGAATTTATGGCGCAAACACAACTGTGAGAATGCAAAATCTAACTTTGCAATCGGTTCTATAGTACGCATTACCGACTCCTTCTTTGACGGATTACCAATCACGTTAAAGAGCCAAAATGACAGTTCGGTGACGTATTATTGGTAAATTGATGAAAATTCCACCAGCATCAAATTCACCGTTTGCTTATGGTTGCTTTTATATAAGACTTACTGAATAGCGACTATTTATTGACCTAACAAATAGAACCCTCTATAACAACCCATCTAAACTTTGCCCTCATCGGCATAACCAAGGAACTCGGTGCGAATCCGAGGCTGTACCCGCAACTGTAAGTGACCTATCACAAGCCAGATACTTGGGGTTTAAATACGGATTAAAACACGTCACCGGGCGGGAATACCTGGCACTATGTCGTTGGTCTTTTACATCACCTTTTCTCCGACATCAGTCCTCAGAACAATTCTCCCTTAAGGCAAAGCATTCCCTTGAGGTTAGATATGCGCATTTTGTTTATTTTATTTTTGATGTTAATGAGCGCCAGCAGCAGCGCAGCACAACATCAACTGCTGTTGATTGTCTCACAGCGCAACGCAGAAACCATTGCTCAAGCAGTGGAACAATTTCACCAGCAAACACCGAATATTCGCATCACGGCGCGAACGGACACACAATGGTTAGCCAGCTCATCCACCACTCGCCAACAATTGCTCACTCATAGCCAAGCGCTAGTGGGAATTGGGCTGTATGGGGCCATTGTTGGCGAACTAGAACATGATTTACAGCTCAATGCGCCAGACACCCTGCTGATTTTTAGTAGTGACCACCGACTCGTCGGATTAAGTCGCTATCAACAGCAGCAACAATTTTCTGCTCCTGAGCAATTAACTACCTTGGCCGCGCTAAGACCCGATGATCAGTTCCAAACTTGGCTCAGTGCGCTGCTTAAACAAAATCCACAACAAGCACCTTGGTTAACGGCTCGCGGCTATTGGCAAGCTGGCGGTGTCGACAACACTCGCCACTTATTGACTTGGCTTGCTCGTCTTTGGGATAACTCACTCACTCCAGAACCTGCAACGGCGCAACCACGCCTCAGATGGTGGTATCAACAACAGTATTATTCGCAATTGCCGACAATGCCCCACCATCAGCCGATTGTAATGCTGCTTGATCATAGTGGTGGCACGCGCCCGAGTGACAGCAAGGTATTCCAACAGTTGTGTCGACAAATTGAAGACACTCATCACTTGCAATGCCTCGTCGGGCTTGCCGCCTGGGGAGACGCCAGTGTTCAAGCGATTGAGACACTGAGTACGATAGAACCACGCTTAGCCGCAATTGTGATGTTACAAGATTTCGTAATTGGTGGTGGGAAAGGAAGAGAACACGTCACCGAGCAGTTGACCAAACTTAACGTTCCTGTACTCAAAGCGATCAAACTTCGTGATCGAACCGCCAAGCAATGGCAACTCTCTGCCGATGGCATTCATTCCGATAAAGTTTACTACCAAGTGGCAATGCCAGAAATTCAAGGTGCTAGTCAGCCAATAATCGTCGCAACCGCAGGACAAGTACACCAAGATCCCTTATCTGGCATTGAGATTCAGCCGATTGAACCTGAGCGACAAGGAATGCAAGTCATCAGTCAGCGAGTCAAACGCTGGGCGACTTTACAAACCAAAGCCAACAAAGATAAGCGCGTTGCGATTGTCTACTATAACCACCCTCCAGGACGCCACAATATCGGCGCGGACAACCTTGATGTTCCTGCCTCTTTATGGCAAATCTTAAATCGCCTCAAGCAAGCAGGATATCAAGTCGGTACCTTACCCAATTCACAGCAGGCATTGCTGGATGATATTCAGCAGCGTGGAGTCAACCTCCCCAATGACCGACACGCGCTGGAAACCATGAGTGCAACAATTCCAACAATGAATATCGCGCAATATCAAGACTACTTCGCGACACTGCCAAGCTCAGTACAAGATGAGATGCGTTATGGACCATTTGGCCGCTTGCAAGCGCAGTTACAATCCGCACTTAACGCCAAACTACCGCAGCAAGCGCATGCTTTACTCACTAGCACCATGGAAGAAATGGTGCATTTGGTCGAAGGGGTGGATCATCCGGCGCGAGCACGAGCGCTCTCTTTGCTAAAGCAGTTGAAAACCTGTTACTTGAGCGAAATCGAGAATTCTGGCCCAGCTTGCTGGACGCAAGCCAAAAACATTGTAAAAGCGTTGCAGGAAACGGGGATTGAAGGCCTCGGCGGTTGGGGAGAGATTCCCGGCAATGTCATGGTGTATAACCAACAGTTGCTGCTACCTAGCTTGCAGTATGGGAATATCATGCTTAGCCCTCAACCACCAAGAGGCTGGGAGGTGAATCCAGAACTGCTACACGCCAACTTAGCCTTCCCACCCACGCACCAATATTTGGCTTACTATCATTATTTACGTGATGTGTTTAAAGCCGATGTCATCGTCCATGTCGGCCGTCACTCAACCTACGAGTTTCTGCCACACCGTTCCGTTGGTTTAGCCAATGATGATTACTCAAGAATCATTGCAGCCGATGTTCCCGGAATCTATCCGTATATCGTGGATGGTGTTGGTGAAGGCATTCAAGCCAAACGCCGTGGGTTAGCTGTGATGGTTGACCACCTCACTCCGCCACTCGAGAGCACGCCACTTTATGACGATTTACTGCAATTACGCCAATTAGTTGAAAGTTTTGAAGCTAATCACGACAGCCGTAATCAAACGCTTAAAAGCCAGTTAATCTCCCAAATTCGAGCCAAAGTAGACGCACTCGACCTCAAGCAAGAACTCGCGCAATCAATGTCTGCTGAACTCGCCGTTATGGGGATCGGCTTTGATCAAGTCAATGACGATATGCTGGTGCATGAAATTGGTCATTACCTCACGAACCTGCAAGAAAACTTCATGCCATATGGCCTACATATCTTTGGCAAAGATTGGCAGACGCCTGCCATTGATATGATGGTCAATTCCATGTCCCCAACATCAGATAGTCAACGTCAGCAGTGGCAAGCTTTACTCCGTAGTTCCCCTTCCTATGAAATGACGGCGCTGTTAAATGGGCTAAATGGCCGCTTTATCGCGCCTGGAAAAGGAAACGATCCGATTCGTAGCCCTGAAAGCCTACCGACTGGTCGAAATTTTTATGCTCTAGACAACAGCTTAATTCCTAGCCGAATTGCGTGGCAATTGGGTAAAGAGATGGCCAGCAATGCTCGCCACAATAATCCCTTCGATCCAACAAAACGTGAAGCACAAATATTATGGGCATCCGATGTCGTGCGCGATGAAGGCGTAATGATCGCTTTCGCATTAGATATGCTCGGCTTGGAGCCAGTTTGGAACAGTCGAGGGCTGGTTAAAGGCTTAAAGCGCCAACCATTACCCAGCGATCGCCAGCGCCGTGATATGGTGTTCACCACTTCCGGGCTATTTCGCGACCTTTACGCTCAGCAAATGCATTTGTTAGATAACGCCGTATTGCTCGCTCTCGATGCGTCAGCAGATATCATCGTCAAACAGCATCCGGCTTTAACTCAAGTTCTCGATATCGCATTGCAGCCACTCGGTAACCTGCGCCAGGGTGGTCAAGAGCCGTTGAGTCAAAACTTAGTCGCGGCTCACTGGGTACAAGACAGCCGCGATTTATTGGCTCAAGGCCTTAAACCGGAACAAGCCGCTTTGCGAGCTTCATTACGTATTTTTGGTGATGCTCCGGGCAGTTATGGAGCTGGCGTGAATCGCTTAGCCGAGCGTTCAGGGGCTTGGGAAAAACGCCAAGAGTTAGCCGATGTGTACCTAAGGCGGCTAGGTCATGGTTTCACATCACAACAATATGGTATCGCAGCAGAACAAACATTTCGTCACTTGTTAAGCGATGTGGAAAATACCTATTTCGGTCGTTCAAGCAATCTATACGGCCTCATCGACAATAACGATGCATTTGACTATTTAGGCGGCCTTAGCTTAGCGGTCGAAACACTATCTGGACAAGCCCCGAACAACTTCGTGATTAATCATGCCAATCCCCAAAAAGTGGTCACGGAACCGCTCGCGAGCGCGTTAAAACAAGAACTTAGAGGACGTTTCCTCAACCCAGAGTGGTTAACCGGCTTAATGAAGCACGGCTATGCAGGTGCTCGAACCATGGGCAGTGAATTTTTGGAGTACCTCTGGGGGTGGCAAGTCACTAACCCGACATTAGTCGGGGATTGGGCATGGCAGGAAGTGAAAGAGGTGTATATGGATGACCGCTATCAGCTCGGTTTAGACGACTTTCTCGAACAAGGGCACAACGTTCATGTTAAATCCAATATGTTGGCGATTATGTTGGTGGCGATTCACAAAGGATTTTGGAATGCAGACCAAGCGACGACACAGCAACTGGCTGATGAGTTTGCACAGTTGGTGATAAAACATGGGTTACCGGGCAGTGGTCATACGACGCCAGATCATCCGATGATGCCCTGGCTCAAATCGCTGCTCAGCGGCGATAAACGCCAAGCCTTTACCGAAGTTTTGCAGCAGGCGCAGCAAGACTCTCCCCAGCGCCAAGAAATTCACTCATTGAAAGAAGTCAAGCTAGAGCAAGAGTCGCAGCAACCGCAATCAACACAATCTGACTCTCAGCCCTCTGAGCCAAGTGCCTCCTGGTTGACTTGGCTAATCTCAGGCGTCATCGGCCTGTTTTTTGTGGCTATCATCATGCTGAGCTACCGCCAACATCGTCGCACAATAAATACCTTAAAAGGAGCATCTTGATGATTTACGGATACACATTGGGTCTACTTCACCATTTGGTCTCTTGGCTTCTTTATCCAGTAATGCTCGGTCTTGCTGTTTGCCTTTTGTGTCTGTTATGGGAATTCGGCATTTTGCTGAGCGAAAAATACAATGGTCTACGTGTTTTACAACACAGCACGATTAACGAGTTTGAACAATATGCCGCCAAACGTTTGGAACGTGTGGATCTGTTGGCTCGTAGCGGGCCAATTCTCGGTCTCATGGGCACACTCATTCCTCTCGGACCTGGCCTTGCGGCTCTCTCTGGTGGAAATATCGAGCAACTCGCAACGGCAATGACCGTTGCTTTTGATACCACGGTATTGGGCCTATTGATTGGCTTGTTCGGCTATATCTTCGGGCGCATTCGCCGCCGTTGGTATGAAGTGACGTTATTAGAAATTGAAACGAGAGAATATGATGAAGCCGCAATCAACGCATAACCACCCTCCCCGTCTAAGGCTGCTAAAAGGGGGACGTTTTTCTCATCAAGAGACGGACCCTCTCAGCGGTTTCGCCAATATTATGGACGTGATGTTGGTATTTGCTCTTGGGCTGATGATCGCACTCATAGCTCAAAGCGATGACCTTAAACGTCATTTTTCACTGACTGAAGTAGAAGTAACCACCTCCGATGAATTGATAGATTTACCCGACCGAATGAAACAGCAGGGACAATCGCAACAAGGCATGGAAAGTGTCGGAACTGTCTACCGCGATCCTCAGACCGGCAAGCTGATTTTAATAGACCAATAATGGTGATAGACACTATCAAGGTAATGAAGAGAGCAAATTTCCACGTCAAACTGCGATTCAAGCTCGAAGTTGAATCAATTTGAATAAAAATTCGACTTTAGGGTTGACGTCACCCATGGAGTGCGGTACTAATTTGATAACTTAATTTTGTGGAAAGCTTAACAATCATGACAGCTCGTTTTTCTCTCCTGCTTAGCCTCCTCCTCATCGTGACCAGATCGCGCGGGTAGGCTGTGGAAGAAAAATAACCACACAAGATTTATCAAGCCCGCATCGAGATGCGGGCTTTTTTGTATCTCCATAAACACAACATGACATAACACGCACAACACAACATCGATAAAAAGGAAGCCAACATGAACGACCAAGTCATTATATTCGACACCACATTACGGGATGGCGAACAAGCGTTGTCAGCAAGCTTAACGGTTAAGGAGAAACTGCAAATTGCTTTCGCGCTGGAAAGACTCGGCGTTGATGTTATCGAAGCGGGATTTCCGATTTCCTCTCCAGGCGACTTTCAATCTGTACAAACCATTGCTCAAAATATCAAAAACAGCAGAATTTGCGCGTTATCACGCGCAGTAGCAAAAGATATCGACGCAGCAGCAGAAGCCTTGAAAGTGGCGGATCAATTCCGAATCCATACCTTCTTAGCCACATCAACCATTCATGTCGAAGATAAACTGCGTCGTAGCTATGATGATGTTGTCGAAATGGCAGTTAATGCGGTGAAACATGCGCGTAAATATACCGATGATGTTGAATTTTCATGTGAAGATGCAGGCCGTACACCAATTGATAACCTATGCCGTATGGTAGAAGCGGCGATCAATGCAGGTGCAACAACCGTTAATATTCCAGATACAGTCGGCTATACCATTCCTAGTGAATTCGGAGGCATCATTGAAAACCTATTCAATCGCGTCCCTAATATCGATAAAGCGGTCATTTCCGTTCACTGTCACGATGATTTGGGTATGTCAGTGGCGAACTCGATTGCTGCCGTTCAAGCAGGCGCTAGGCAAATTGAAGGGACCATCAATGGGATTGGTGAACGCGCGGGTAACACCTCATTAGAGGAAGTCGCGATGATCATCAAAACTCGTGAAAACTTCTTAGGCGTCAATACTGGCATCAAACACGAAGAAATCCATCGAACCAGTAAGCTTGTTAGCCAATTATGTAATATGCCAATTCAAAGCAATAAAGCCATTGTTGGTGCGAATGCCTTCAGCCATTCCTCAGGCATTCACCAAGATGGCATGCTAAAGAACAAAAACACTTATGAAATTATGACGCCAGAGTCAATTGGCTTGAAAAACCAAGCTCTGAACCTGACCAGCCGAAGTGGTCGTGCTGCCGTTAAGAGCCACATGGAAACCATGGGTTACAAAGAAGAGCAGTACAATTTGGATGTGCTGTACGAAGACTTCTTGAAACTGGCTGACCGTAAAGGGCAAGTGTTTGATTACGACTTAGAAGCGCTCATGCACTTCTCAAACTTGCGCGAAGAAGACGATTTCTACAAGTTGAATTACTTAAGCGTACAATCTGGTAGCGTGATGGCAACCACCAGTATTAAGCTACAATGCGGCGATGAAGAGAAAAGCGAAGCCGCAGTTGGAAATGGTCCTGTTGATGCTTTATATCAATGCATTTATCGCGTCACCGGTTACGACATCGTATTGGATAAGTTTGACCTAACAGCAAAAGGCGAAGGGGAAGATGGCCTAGGCCAAGCAGACATCATCGCTAACTATAAAGGTCGTAAATACCATGGTACTGGGATGTCAACTGACATCGTTGAAGCGTCCGGACAAGCCTTGCTACATGTGATCAACAGTATCCACCGAGCGGATCAGATCGAAGCCATCAAACAAAAGCAAATTGCAGCCGTTTAACGAATTTACCCCGAGCATTTCGCTCGGGGTTTCATTAGAATTAAGCACACGAAAAAATCTAAAATTTAAGGAAGAACATGACTGACAAGCGCTATCAGATTGCAGTATTGCCCGGTGACGGCATTGGCCCAGAGGTAATGGCCCAAGCCCATAAGGTATTGGATGCTATCGAAAAGAAACACAACATCACTTTTCATCGCGAGCAGCACGATGTTGGTGGTATTGCCATCGACAACCATGGAACACCACTACCACAAAGCACAGTTGCCGCCTGTGAACAGGCAGACGCGGTTTTGTTTGGTTCCGTTGGCGGCCCGAAATGGGAACATTTACCACCGAATGATCAACCTGAGCGCGGAGCTCTTCTTCCACTTCGTAAGCATTTTCAACTATTTTGCAATCTGCGCCCAGCGCAAATTCACCAAGGTTTAGAAGCCTTCTCTCCCCTGCGCGCCGATATTTCTGAGCGTGGTTTTGACATTGTGGTCGTTCGCGAGTTGACTGGTGGGATTTACTTTGGTCAGCCAAAAGGTCGTGAAGGTGAAGGTGCGAATGAAAAAGCATTCGATACCGAGGTATATCACCGCTTTGAAATTGAGCGCATTGCCAAAATTGCGTTTGAGTCTGCGCGCCTTCGTCGTAAAAAAGTATGCTCAATTGACAAAGCTAATGTACTACAAAGCTCAATTTTATGGCGTGAAGTGGTTGAAGAGATTGCCAAAGACTACCCAGATGTCGAGCTTTCTCACATGTATATCGATAATGCGACGATGCAGCTTATCAAAGACCCAGCGCAGTTTGACGTAATGCTATGTTCAAACATCTTCGGCGACATCATATCCGATGAATGCGCGATGATTACAGGCTCAATGGGCATGCTTCCTTCAGCGAGCCTGAACGAGAGCAAGTTCGGTCTTTATGAACCAGCAGGTGGCAGTGCGCCCGATATCGCCGGTAAAAACATTGCAAATCCAGTCGCGCAGATTCTCTCTGCCGCGTTGATGCTGCGTTACAGCTTAGGTGAAGAAGAAGCGGCGCAAAGCATTGAAGCCGCCGTATCCAAAGCGCTATCAGCTGGTGAACTCACCGGTGATTTAGCTGGCGACAAACCTGCACTCTCGACTTCAGACATGGGCGACACCATTGCCGCTTACATTCTGAATTCATAATAAATAAAGCAAACACAACAAAATAATAAGGTCGTCAAACATCACACTGGAGCCAATGAGTATAAGTCCGTCTCAGATTCATTGGTACTACACTGCGCATTTCTCCCTCTACCGATAGAGAACAGAAACCGAGCGCGATTGTAGTGACACGGCGACGAGGAAAAACAATGGGCAAAACATTATATGAAAAAGTCTACGACGCACACGTTGCCGTAGCTGCCGAGGGTGAAAACCCAATCCTATATATCGATCGTCATTTGGTGCATGAAGTGACTTCACCACAAGCGTTTGATGGCTTGCGTGAAAAAGGTCGCCCAGTCCGCCAAGTAAGTAAAACCTTCGCGACGATGGACCACAACGTCTCAACCACAACCAAAGATATTAACGCCTCTGGTGAGATGGCGCGTATCCAAATGGAAACGTTGAAGAAGAACTGCGAAGAGTTCGGAGTAACCCTTTACGATATCAATCATAAATATCAAGGCATCGTCCACGTGATGGGCCCTGAGCTTGGTATTACACTGCCAGGCATGACCATCGTATGTGGGGACTCCCACACCGCCACTCACGGTGCATTTGGTTCTTTGGCTTTTGGTATCGGTACGTCTGAGGTCGAACACGTGCTTGCGACGCAAACGCTAAAACAAGCGCGAGCGAAAACCATGAAAATAGAGGTCAAAGGCAAAGTAGCGCCTGGAATTACCGCAAAAGATATCGTACTGGCGATCATTGGTAAAACGACCGCGGCAGGCGGTACTGGCTATGTTGTTGAATTTTGTGGTGAAGCCATTCGCGACCTGTCTATGGAAGGCCGTATGACGGTATGTAACATGGCCATCGAACTCGGCGCAAAAGCAGGACTGATAGCCCCCGACCAAACGACTTTTGACTACATTAAAGGGCGTAAGTTTGCGCCAAGCGGTGCGGATTGGGATGCAGCGGTAGAATACTGGTCAAGCCTACAAACAGATGACGACGCACAATTCGATGCGGTTGTAACACTAGAAGGCAGTGAAATTAAACCTCAAGTCACTTGGGGCACCAACCCAGGTCAAGTGATTGCTGTCGATGCACCGATCCCTTCTCCTGAAAGCTTTGATGATCCCGTTGAGAAAGCGTCAGCAACTAAAGCTTTGGCTTACATGGGCCTTGAGGCCGGTAAGTCACTTTCGGACTACAACGTCGATAAAGTTTTCGTTGGCTCTTGCACCAACTCCCGAATTGAAGATATGCGCGCAGCGGCGGCCGTGGCGAAAGGTAAAAAAGTCGCTTCTCACGTTCAGGCTTTGATTGTACCGGGCTCAGAGCAAGTGAAAGCACAAGCCGAAGCCGAAGGATTAGATAAAATCTTTATCGAAGCTGGCTTTGAATGGCGTTTGCCTGGCTGCTCAATGTGTCTGGCGATGAACAATGACCGCTTAGGGCCTCACGAGCGCTGCGCATCGACATCAAACCGTAACTTTGAAGGTCGCCAGGGCCGTGATGGCCGTACGCATTTGGTTAGCCCTGCAATGGCTGCCGCTGCTGCAATTGCTGGTCATTTTGTCGATATTCGTGAATTAAATTAAGGAGAACGAGAATGTCAGGTTTTAAACAACATAAAGGCTTAGTCGTCCCTTTAGATGCTGCGAATGTCGATACCGATGCGATCATTCCTAAACAATTTCTGCAGAAGGTTTCTCGTTTAGGCTTTGGTAAACACCTGTTTCATGATTGGCGTTTTCTCGATGATGCGGGTGAACAGCCCAATCCAGAATTCGTATTAAATGCCCCACGCTATCAAGGCGCTTCAATTTTGCTGGCTCGTGAAAATTTTGGTTGTGGGTCTTCTCGCGAACATGCGCCTTGGGCTCTAGCCGATTACGGAATCAAAGCGATGATTGCGCCAAGCTTTGCGGATATTTTCTACGGCAACTCAATCAATAACCAGATGGTTCCCGTCCGTCTTACAGAGCAAGAGGTGGATGAGATTTTTCAGTTTGTCGAAGCCAGTGAAGGTGCAGAAGTCGAAGTCGACTTAGAAGCGATGAAAGTTCGCGCCAATGGGAAAGAATACAGCTTTGAAATAGATGAGTTTCGTCGTCACTGCCTGCTGAATGGCTTAGATAATATAGGCCTAACACTGCAGCACGAGGAAAAAATCTCTCGCTATGAAGCGAATATTCCCGCCTTTTTACGCTAAGTACGAAGTAACGCTTTAAATTCAAAGGCTGGCACTGATTGCCAGCCTTTTTTGTTGAAAGCGATCTACTATTATTCAGGTCTACTTATCTTAAATCTCCACTTAAAGGTAGAAATAGGTATGCAGCGCTCGTTAATCTTATCATTTAGCTTGCTGACCTTCTCAGCGCTAGGAGCACCAAAACCCGACCTGTGGCCTTATTGGCAACAGAGTTCTCCCGACAATTCGCAAGTCATATCTCACCAATTATGGCAACAAGTCATTACGGGCAATCTAATGGTTAGTGGCAGCGACACGCTATTTGATTATCAGCATATATCAGCGCAAGACCAACAGCGCTTACGTCGCTATATTCAACAGCAGTTGTCTCTGGATCCTTTGAACTACAACTCAAATGAACAACTGGCTTATTGGATCAACCTTTATAACGCATTGACCGTCAACTTAGTTATCGACAACTATCCCGTAGAGTCAATCACTGACATTGGAGGATGGTTTCGTTTTGGTCCTTGGGATCAAGAAATAGCCATCATTAACGGCAAACATCTAACACTTAATGACATTGAACACCGAATTCTACGCCCTATTTGGAAAGATGCTCGAATTCACTACGCAGTGAACTGTGCCAGTTTAGGCTGTCCCAATCTCCAGACTGATGTCTATACTGGAGCACAAGTAAAAGCCCAGCTTGAAGGTGCCGCTAAAGCGTTTATTCAAAGTCAGAAAGGGGTAAAACTGGAAGGCAAGACGCTTATACTCTCATCGATTTATGACTGGTATCGAGAAGATTTTGGCAGCAAACAGCAGTTACTTAAACACCTGAGCCGTTATCGACCTACGCTTAAGAATTTTCAAGGAGAAATAGATTATCAATATAATTGGGATTTAAATAAAGCAGCAGATTAAAAGAGGCATATACCATACAAAAAAGCCCCGACTTTACAGTCGAGGCCTTGGAAATAAAGCCTAGCGATGTTCTACTCTCACATGGGGAAACCCCACACTACCATCGACGCTATTTCGTTTCACTTCTGAGTTCGGCATGGAATCAGGTGGGTCCAAAACGCTATGGTCGCTAAGCAAATTTTGTGTACTACTTAATAGTAACTGGTGCTGATACCCAGACTCGAACTGGGGACCTCATCCTTACCAAGGATGCGCTCTACCACCTGAGCTATATCAGCAATCTAATCGGTGGACTAAAAAAAGCCCGCATTTAAAAACGGGCCCTTTTATCTAACTATTAGAACAATTATCTAATAGTTGAAATTTAAAGCCTGGCGATGTCCTACTCTCACATGGGGAAACCCCACACTACCATCGGCGCTAATTCGTTTCACTTCTGAGTTCGGCATGGAAATCAGGTGGGTCCAAATCGCTATGGTCGCCAAGCAAAATTCTTTTTAAACCCGCTCATTCAAGCAAGTTTATCTGTTTTACTTTCACTTTTTCTAAAAAAGTGAAAACAAAAAGTTTGGAAAGCTGTTTTTCGTTCTGTTTCTTACACAATCAAGTTTATGTTCTTGCTTTGAGCCCACAAAACCCCTTGGGTGTTGTATGGTTAAGCCTCACGGGCAATTAGTACAGGTTAGCTCAACGCCTCACAACGCTTACACACCCTGCCTATCAACGTCGTAGTCTACGACAACCCTTTAGGACACTTAAAGTGCCAGGGAGAACTCATCTCAAGGCTTGCTTCCCGCTTAGATGCTTTCAGCGGTTATCAATTCCGAACTTAGCTACCGGGCAATGCGTCTGGCGACACAACCCGAACACCAGAGGTTCGTCCACTCCGGTCCTCTCGTACTAGGAGCAGCCCCTTTCAATTCTCCAACGCCCACGGCAGATAGGGACCGAACTGTCTCACGACGTTCTAAACCCAGCTCGCGTACCACTTTAAATGGCGAACAGCCATACCCTTGGGACCGACTTCAGCCCCAGGATGTGATGAGCCGACATCGAGGTGCCAAACACCGCCGTCGATATGAACTCTTGGGCGGTATCAGCCTGTTATCCCCGGAGTACCTTTTATCCGTTGAGCGATGGCCCTTCCATTCAGAACCACCGGATCACTATGACCTGCTTTCGCACCTGCTCGAATTGTCATTCTCGCAGTCAAGCGGGCTTATGCCATTGCACTAACCTCACGATGTCCAACCGTGATTAGCCCACCTTCGTGCTCCTCCGTTACTCTTTGGGAGGAGACCGCCCCAGTCAAACTACCCACCAGGCACTGTCCTCATCCCCGATTAGGGGACCAAGTTAGAACATCAAACATACAAGGGTGGTATTTCAAGGATGGCTCCATAACCACTGGCGTGATTACTTCAAAGCCTCCCACCTATCCTACACATGTAGGCTCAATGTTCAGTGCCAAGCTGTAGTAAAGGTTCACGGGGTCTTTCCGTCTAGCCGCGGGTACACTGCATCTTCACAGCGATTTCAATTTCACTGAGTCTCGGGTGGAGACAGCGTGGCCATCATTACGCCATTCGTGCAGGTCGGAACTTACCCGACAAGGAATTTCGCTACCTTAGGACCGTTATAGTTACGGCCGCCGTTTACCGGGGCTTCGATCAAGAGCGTCGACCGAAGTCTAACCCCATCAATTAACCTTCCGGCACCGGGCAGGCGTCACACCGTATACGTCATCTTACGATTTTGCACAGTGCTGTGTTTTTAATAAACAGTTGCAGCCACCTGGTATCTGCGACTTCCGATAGCTCCATCTGCAAGAGACTTCACCGTCAGAAGCGTACCTTCTCCCGAAGTTACGGTACCATTTTGCCTAGTTCCTTCACCCGAGTTCTCTCAAGCGCCTTGGTATTCTCTACCCGACCACCTGTGTCGGTTTGGGGTACGATTCCTTACAATCTGAAGCTTAGAGGCTTTTCCTGGAAGCATGGCATCAATGACTTCACCACCGTAGTGGCTCGACATCGTGTCTCGACCTTATAAAGAGCCGGATTTACCTAACTCTTAAGCCTACGCACTTGAACCTGGACAACCGTCGCCAGGCCCACCTAGCCTTCTCCGTCCCCCCATCGCAATTGTAAGAAGTACGGGAATATTAACCCGTTTCCCATCGACTACGCCTTTCGGCCTCGCCTTAGGGGTCGACTTACCCTGCCCCGATTAACGTTGGACAGGAACCCTTGGTCTTCCGGCGAGGAGGTTTTTCACCCCCTTTATCGTTACTCATGTCAGCATTCGCACTTCTGATACGTCCAGCATGCGTTACCACACACCTTCAACCGCTTACAGAACGCTCCCCTACCCAATACAATAAATTGCATTGCCGCAGCTTCGGTTTATTGCTTAGCCCCGTTACATCTTCCGCGCAGGCCGACTCGACTAGTGAGCTATTACGCTTTCTTTAAATGATGGCTGCTTCTAAGCCAACATCCTAGCTGTCTAAGCCTTCCCACATCGTTTCCCACTTAGCAATAATTTGGGACCTTAGCTGGCGGTCTGGGTTGTTTCCCTCTCCACGACGGACGTTAGCACCCGCCGTGTGTCTCCCGGATAGTACTTACTGGTATTCGGAGTTTGCAAAGGGTTGGTAAGTCGGGATGACCCCCTAGCCTTAACAGTGCTCTACCCCCAGTAGTATTCGTCCGAGGCGCTACCTAAATAGCTTTCGGGGAGAACCAGCTATCTCCGAGTTTGATTGGCCTTTCACCCCTAGCCACAAGTCATCCGCTAATTTTTCAACATTAGTCGGTTCGGTCCTCCAATTGATGTTACTCAATCTTCAACCTGCCCATGGCTAGATCACTCGGTTTCGGGTCTATATCCAGAGACTAAATCGCCCAGTTAAGACTCGGTTTCCCTACGGCTCCCCTATGCGGTTAACCTTGCCACTGAATATAAGTCGCTGACCCATTATACAAAAGGTACGCAGTCACACCACGAAGGTGCTCCTACTGCTTGTACGTACACGGTTTCAGGTTCTATTTCACTCCCCTCACAGGGGTTCTTTTCGCCTTTCCCTCACGGTACTGGTTCACTATCGGTCAGTCAGGAGTATTTAGCCTTGGAGGATGGTCCCCCCATCTTCAAACAGGATATCACGTGTCCCGCCTTACTCGTTTTCACTCAAAATGATGGAGCGGCTACGGGGCTATCACCCTTTATTGCCAAGCTTTCCAGCTTGTTCACCTGCATCATTAAAAGCTTAAGGGCTAATCCGATTTCGCTCGCCGCTACTGTCGGAATCTCGGTTGATTTCTTTTCCTTCGGGTACTTAGATGTTTCAGTTCCCCGAGTTCGCCTCTTACAGCTATGTATTCACTGCAAGATAAGTGCTTATGCACTTGGGTTTCCCCATTCGGAAATCGTAGACTCAAGTGGCTTTTACTGCCTCATCTACGCTTATCGCAAGTTAATACGTCCTTCATCGCCTCTGACTGCCAAGGCATCCACCGTGTACGCTTAGTCACTTAACCATACAACCCGAAGGGGTCTTGCGTATGGCCCATTTGATTTCACTTTTTAAAGTGAAGACAAATAAGCAACCAAGGTTTGTGTCTCTCATTATTTGAATGAGCGAGAGACATTTCGATTTTGCCGGACTCAAATATGAACAACATAAATGTTGTTCCCAAGAACACTTGAATGTGTATTTTGGTACCTACTCTCATAGAGAATAGGATTTGAGAACTTTTATTTGAATAACAACGCTTATCTAAAAGATAAGGGGATTGTTGTTATTCGTCAGCTTTCCAAATTGTTAAAGAGCAAAGTTTACTTTCTATTGAAAGAAACCATTTTTAAAAACACTATTTCTAATGTGTTTAAAGATGGTGGAGCTAAGCAGGATCGAACTGCTGACCTCCTGCGTGCAAGGCAGGCGCTCTCCCAGCTGAGCTATAGCCCCAAGAAAGTGGTATCCCGTAGGGGAGTCGAACCCCTGTTACCGCCGTGAAAGGGCGGTGTCCTAGGCCTCTAGACGAACGGGACACTAATCGTAAGCGTTTGGGAACGCTTAGTACTCTAAAACCGTATAAACCATCAATCTGTGTGAACACTCATCGCAATAATCTTCGTATTAAGGAGGTGATCCAGCGCCAGGTTCCCCTAGCGCTACCTTGTTACGACTTCACCCCAGTCATGAACCACAAAGTGGTAAGCGTTCCCCCGAAGGTTAAACTACCTACTTCTTTTGCAGCCCACTCCCATGGTGTGACGGGCGGTGTGTACAAGGCCCGGGAACGTATTCACCGTGGCATTCTGATCCACGATTACTAGCGATTCCGACTTCATGGAGTCGAGTTGCAGACTCCAATCCGGACTACGACGCACTTTTTGGGATTCGCTCACTCTCGCAAGTTGGCCGCCCTCTGTATGCGCCATTGTAGCACGTGTGTAGCCCTACTCGTAAGGGCCATGATGACTTGACGTCGTCCCCACCTTCCTCCGGTTTATCACCGGCAGTCTCCCTGGAGTTCCCGACATGACTCGCTGGCAAACAAGGATAAGGGTTGCGCTCGTTGCGGGACTTAACCCAACATTTCACAACACGAGCTGACGACAGCCATGCAGCACCTGTCTCAGAGCTCCCGAAGGCACCAAGGCATCTCTGCCAAGTTCTCTGGATGTCAAGAGTAGGTAAGGTTCTTCGCGTTGCATCGAATTAAACCACATGCTCCACCGCTTGTGCGGGCCCCCGTCAATTCATTTGAGTTTTAATCTTGCGACCGTACTCCCCAGGCGGTCTACTTAACGCGTTAGCTCCGAAAGCCACTCCTCAAGGGAACAACCTCCAAGTAGACATCGTTTACGGCGTGGACTACCAGGGTATCTAATCCTGTTTGCTCCCCACGCTTTCGCATCTGAGTGTCAGTATCTGTCCAGGGGGCCGCCTTCGCCACTGGTATTCCTTCAGATCTCTACGCATTTCACCGCTACACCTGAAATTCTACCCCCCTCTACAGTACTCTAGCTTGCCAGTTTCAAATGCTATTCCGAGGTTGAGCCCCGGGCTTTCACATCTGACTTAACAAACCACCTGCATGCGCTTTACGCCCAGTAATTCCGATTAACGCTCGCACCCTCCGTATTACCGCGGCTGCTGGCACGGAGTTAGCCGGTGCTTCTTCTGCAGCTAACGTCAAACAATGCATCTATTAAATACATTGCCTTCCTCACTGCTGAAAGTGCTTTACAACCCGAAGGCCTTCTTCACACACGCGGCATGGCTGCATCAGGCTTGCGCCCATTGTGCAATATTCCCCACTGCTGCCTCCCGTAGGAGTCTGGGCCGTGTCTCAGTCCCAGTGTGGCTGATCATCCTCTCAGACCAGCTAGGGATCGTTGCCTTGGTGAGCCCTTACCTCACCAACTAGCTAATCCCACCTGGGCATATCCTGACGCGAGAGGCCCGAAGGTCCCCCTCTTTGAGCCGAAGCTATCATGCGGTATTAGCCATCGTTTCCAATGGTTATCCCCCACATCAGGGCAATTTCCCAGGCATTACTCACCCGTCCGCCGCTCGACGCCGTTAACGTCCCCCGAAAGGTTCAGTTAACTCGTTTCCGCTCGACTTGCATGTGTTAGGCCTGCCGCCAGCGTTCAATCTGAGCCATGATCAAACTCTTCAATTTAAAGTTTTTTTGGCTCAATGAATACTGATTACATTACATAGTAATGTTGAATTGACTGTGCCAAGACCTCTAATGTTTCCAAAAGACATCTTGATTGGTCACTCAGTTCATTGAAACCTCAGTTGATTCTTTAGAATCATCTTTGATTATCATCAACGAGTGCCCACACAGATTGATAGGTTTATATTGTTAAAGAGCGTTGCTTATCGAAACTTTGTTCTCAAAGCGGAGGTGCATTCTAACCAGATAATTTGTTGTGTCAAACACTTTCGCAAATTTTCTTTTTTTAGAAGTCTTACCCTCTAAGACATTGGCTGAAGCCTTGTGGCGTCTGCCGTGTCAGTGAGGGCGCATTATAGGGAGTTGCTTTGAGTTGGCAAGTAAAAAATCACAATAAATCACAATAAATTACGCGTTCGGCTGATTTTTGCTCAACATGGTTTTTATCTACATTTACTCACTACAAATCACACAAGATACTCACATTTTCCTGTGGATAACTTACATTTAACCATCTGAGTCGAAGAAGTAAGAGACTCGAGAGCGAGGATTAAGGTACTCACGCACTTTGTCTGGAAGCTTATTGGGTAATATAGCGCTGACAATCTTTATATCTCGCTGCGCAAGATCAATGATTGGAGCCTGAGTTCTCGGTACCGAAGGGTCGTAAATTAAAACATTCGGATAGAGGATATGTTTCGAGTTGACCGAAACCACAAGTCCAATGGTATCGTTGGAGAGCTGTACTGCTGTTCCGGGAGGATACACTCCCATGAACTTAATCAGAATGCTGAGGTTATCTTGGTTATACCGCTTTTGCCCATTCTTATATAAATAAGAAAGCGCAACATAAGGTATTTTTTGTTTATCCGGATTATTCGGATGGCAGAGGTTGTCATAAGCATTGGCAACGGCCACGACTTGGGTTACTTCGTCAATTTGGCTTTCTTTTAAACCTTCGGGGTAACCGCTGCCATCATTACATTCGTGATGTTGAGCAATCACAGTTTGGGCGATGTCAGGAAAGCTCTCAATATTGCTGGCAATATCCAATCCATACTTGGTATGGAGCTTTAAGTAGTTATTTTCAGGTTCAGTGAGATCCGTCTTTTTACGGATAATGGCGGTCGGTACCTTAATTTTACCAATATCATGAAATAGAGAGGCAAAAGCGACCTGCTTTATTTTCTCAGCTGACCACTCTTTCGCGCGGGCTATCATCATCGCAATGACCGCGACGTTTAAAGAATGGAAATAGATATCTTCAAACTCACTTTTACCATTCATCAAATGCAGTGTGACATCATCTTCGCTTAGAAGATTATCAACAATGCTGTCGACAAGCTCTATCGCCTCCCCTACAGCATGCTCCGGTCGGTTACGTATTTTATTCATCACAGCTCGCATCCGTGCCAGTGAGCGTTCAAACTCTTTTTCACATTGAGCAACACGTCGTCGGTATGCATTGAGCTTCTCGATCCTTTGTTGCTTCTCTTCCCAAAGTTTTTTAGTTTCGTCATCTAATTGCTGAACGCTCTCTTCACTCTGCTCCTCCATTTGCTTAGGCGGAAGAGGTTGTGTCTCACTTTGATTCGGATTGAGGAAAACATGAGAGATGCCCAAATGACGAATCATCTGAACCTGTTGCTCATTTTTAATTTTGAAGCTATTCAACAAAAAAGGATGGTCATTCCATTTGAGGGGAAGACGAATGTGTAATCCAGGCTGAAGCCTATCCACGGTTATTTTTATACTTGCCACTGCAGCACGACCCAATAGCACTCAACAATTTAGAACTTAAGTTTAGATGGTCAAATAAAAATAATGAATCGGATTTTTTCAGTTACTACTTAAAATTCAGGTTGGTGAAAGAGAAAAGAAAGGCTTGAGTTCCCCTAAGCCCTTCCTAGTGCCCTTCATGTTTGGGGATTTTAAGCCACGTCTTTATCTTGTCGGTATGAATAGGTATCTTCAAAGCGAGATAATATCCATTGACCCGCAGTTATTGACGGGTACCCAGATTGTCCCTCTTCGAGGCATGAGGATAGCGTGTCGATTGGCGTATCAAAATCTGGCTCCACAAAGAAAGGCATTGAAAACCGATCGCAACCAGAAACTGGGCTGGTAACACGGTGCGAGGTAGAACGATAGACGTCATTTGTCCAACGCTGCATCAGGTCACCGATATTGACAACAAAACTGCCTTCAACTGGAGGCGCATCGATCCATTCATCTTGTTTGTTCAATACTTGTAACCCACCACTTTGATCTTGATAGAGTAGCGTTATACAGCCGTAATCGGTATGTGCACCGGCCCCATTCATTTCATGTTTTTGACTTGGGTAACTAAGCATACGCAACACTGACATTGGGAGTTTGAAATACTTGGCGAAAAACATCTCATCTTCACCGAGTGCTATCGCCATGGCCCGTAAAATTTTCATCCCGACATCTAATGTCAGTGAGTAGTGCTGATTCATCGCTTGGGCGAACCCGGAAATGTCTGGGTATTGGTTCGGACCATATAAAGCCGGACACCGCGATACTTGTGAATGATAAGGTGACAGATCCAGCGCCATATCAAACGATTCTTTACAGTCAAGCTCACCATTTGGATCAAGCTTTTCGGCATTAAGACGCCCCCACCCTCGATGGTTACTACTTTTTTCAATGGAAATTTTCTGCTTTTGCTCGGTAGGAAGTGCAAAGAGCTGTTCTGACATCGATTGAATCAAGTCAAACTGCTGCTGTGGAATGCCATGGCCTACAACGTAGAAAAAGCCAAGTTCACGGCAGGCTTGATCTATTTGCTTGATAACGGGTTGCCAATCTTGACGATTGGAAGAATCGAGTGGGGATATATCAATGATTGGCAGCGACATACTTACTCCTTGTTGTGACAGTGCATCCTGCGCCATTATGGTCAGGATTTTTACTAGCAAAATCCTGACCACTTAGCCAAGTTTCATGTAGCTACTGATACAGCTAAGGTCTGCCCGACTCGAGCTTATAACTCATGCACTAAACTGGCACATCATATATGTATCACGCACTATTTTTGGACAAAAAAAGAGGCGCTGTTATCAGCACCTCTATGTTGATCTTCAAAGAGCATGAGTTAGGACTCTCCGCTTCCACAATCACGGTCATACCACTCTTTCATTGTCAGAACCTCAATTTTCCCTTCATCGCGAGCTTCGGCCAATTTGTCGATCCACATTTGATAGGTATTAATACTCGTATTAATGCCGTCTTGGGAACCCGTGATATCATGAAAGTACAAAACGGTTGTGGTCCCTGCTTTCTGGACTTCATCTATCCAGTATTCTATGCGCTCAACAGGATCATCACCTGATTTCAATACTGAGCCTCGAGATGGCGCAACCAATCCATAATCACCAACACAATATCTTGAATACATGGTATTCGGCCGAGTGGTTCGGCCAATTTTAAATCCGGCCTGCTTTAGCCTTTTCTGCAACTTCCACGTAAAGAACTCACTCGAATCATCAGTAAACGTCATATATTTGTTCGGCTGGTCTATTGGTTCACCGCCACGTCCAACCCCGCGTGAAGCGTGATCGAGCACCACTCGTTTTTTACGCTTATTGACTTTCACAACGCGCGTTCCCTTTGGAAAAGAGCGCCCTTCGGCCACCATTCCAACTTTGATCCCGGAAACACTTTTCGTTTTGACGACGGTCGAGCCTGTCTGACCCGATATATCACTTCTGACCACCGCACGCGAATAGCTGTCGTAATTCCCATTTGGATAAGCAAAAAACTGGGCGTTATCATTTAAACCATTTTTTGCCAACCAAGCTCGACCTTCTAACAGTGAACTCACTGCTTTTTTAGCCGTTGGCGCTAAGGTCATTGAAGAGTCATCCCCGGTGCCATTCAATTCAATATCCCAACCCGCCTCTTTCATATCTTGGAGTTGCTCAACGGTCATTTTATTTTTCCGACCTTCATAATCCCACGGATAAAAAATCGTCCCCTTAATGCCTTTATCTCGAGAGTAATCCAATTGTTCCCATGGACCCGTTCCACCATCATCAAAGGTTAATACTAACGTTGGTACACCTTGGGCACGCTTGATAAGTTTCCCCCAACCTGTGTATGAGGAGTACGGTGCTTTCGTCGAGTTTTTAATTTTGACGGTGACTTCATCACCTTCACGAAACCCTGCATCAATTAATGTTTGCGCGCTCACATAGCGCCACGCCAAACCACCAATCGTATGATAACCACCTAAGTAGTCGATGCCACCAACACCAACTGACACTTCTCCATTAGTCACCGTTACGTTACCGCCGTTTTGGTTAGCAGGAATAAAGGAATCGTGGCATACCGGAATGGCGAGTGTCCCCCAATCCTCTGAAAATGTATCACGTAAATACATTGAAATGGTTCCGGTCGTTTGAACCACATTGTCTTTTACTGAGAGTGTCGATACTGCGCCATCCCAACCATAAGAGGAAGACATTGACAGCAGTTGACTCGCATAAGGTAGCCCTTTAACTGGATATTCAAACACTTGGGCACTTGTTAAAGAACATGCTGATAAATCGATACTATTTTTTATCTCTTTACTTTCAGCACGCGCGACCGCTAATCCTGCGTATATGACGTACATTAGGTTCAGTAACACTAAAAACAAACGCATAGTAACTATCCTCTATCAACCATAATTTTCTGTTACATCCGCAAATATGACGTGAATAGAAACGAGAAAAAGTACTTGATGACAGCCTATTTTTAATCGCATTACTTTATCGTGGAAACCATTCACAGCATGAAAATGTCAGAACGAAATACAATAAAAATCATCCTATCCTCGGGATCCAACTAGGAGCAATTCAAAATAGAGGGAATAATAGAAAATATGATCAACGTAGCTTTGTTGTGTAGAGGTTACATTACTTCAAAAGAAATAAGAAATAACGAAAAACTTACAGTATAAGACTGAAGAAAAATGAAAATTATGAAAGGAAATAAACGACCGCAATATCAACGTAATTTCATAAAAAGATAACTATAGGTAAATAGGCATTAAAAACAGATAATTAAAATCACAACGAAATTAATATCAAATCATCAACGCTGATACGAATTCAATAATGACACTCGTTTTATATATTCACATTATTTCATAGGGTTGAAGCTGTCTAACTTTTGACAACAACCATCATCGTTGACAAGAACTTGAAATAATAAAAATGAAACTAAATCGTCAAGTCATATCGCATGCCCAACTTTGTTCAGCCCGAAAAAAAGAGAGGCAAGAGCCTCCCTTTTTATTTAAAGTCACGACTTATCGCCACAATCTCGTTCATACCATTCTTGCATGGTCAAAATCTGAATTTTACCTTCATCTCGAGCTTGAGCCAGTTTATCAATCCACATCTGATAGGTCGCTACACTGGTATTAATACCATCCTGACTGCCCGTCACATTGTGTAAATATATTAACGTTGTCGTACCTGCTTTTTGAGGGTCTTCAATCCAAGACTCAACACGCGCAACGGGGTCATCACCGGACTTGATGGTAGAACCACGAGCTGGAGCAACTAAACCATAGTCACCCACACAGTAACGAGAATAGATGGTATTTGGACGTGTTGTACGCCCTACTTTAAACCCTTCTTTTTTAAGTTCGGCTTGCAGCTTACCGGTATAAAACTCTCCAGAATCATCAAAAAAGCTCATGTAAGAGTTGGGTTTTGTCACCGTTTCGCCTCCACGTCCAACATCTAATGAAGCGTTATCCAACGTCACCGTGTTATTTTCGCTATCAACACTAACAACGCGAGTGCCTTTCGGGAACGTTCGAGCCTCTGCGACCATACCTACTTTAATTCCAGACACACTGCTCATTTCAACAACTGGAGACCCAATGGCGCCTTGTACCCCTTTCTTGGTCACCGGACGAACATATTTATCGTAATTGCCATTTGGATATGCAAAGAAACGGGCATAATCATTTAAGCCATTTTCCGCCAACCACTGACGTCCAGAGACCAGATGCTGTGTCGCTTCTTTCGCACTTTTACGATTGGTCATAGACCCATCATTACCCGTACCATTTAACTCAATATCCCAACCGGCATCTTTTAAGTCGCGTAGTTGATCAACCGTTAATTTATCTCGGCGCCCTTCATACTCCCATGGGTAGAAAATAGTGCCTTTGATGCCTTTCGCTTGCGTATAAGCGAGTTGATCCCAAGGACCTTTACCGCCATCGTCAAATGTCAAAACAATGGTCGGAACACCTTGAGCCATTTTGAGTAATTTACCCCACCCTGTGTATGAAGAGTACGGCGCTGCACTTGAGTTCTTAATCTTAATCGTTAATTGGTCACCATTAGAAAAACCAGCATCAATCAGATTTTGAGAGCTAATAAATCGCCATCCCATGCCGTTAACCGTGTGATAACCGCCTTGATAGTAAATGCCACTAATATTAACAGAGTGGGTTCCGTTACTGATGGTGATTGTGCCGCCATTCTGGTTTGATGGTGTGAAGTAATCATGGCAAACTGGTATCGCCAGTGTGCCCCAATCTTCATAAAACGGCTCTTTAATGGTCTTGGTTACGGTGCCCACTGTTTTTAGCACATGGTCTGTAACATCGAGTGTTGATGTACTGCCCGACCAACCATATGTCGAAGACATCGATTCAAGTTGACGCGCTGTAGGCAAACCTTCAACCGGATAAGCATAAATATCACTTGAAGAGATATTACAACCCGCATATTGATCCGCTGAAAGTGTTTCATCGGGATAACCTTGAGTGATAGTGCCATCAGTGGCGACGGCAGCCCCACTAACAAGCAGGCCTAACACCAAAGATAAGTACTTCATATCATTGACCTCTGTCTAAATTCTCGTAAATCTGTCGCTTTGGGTTAACAAGCAATTATTAATATAGAAGATTAATAACTAAAAAATAAATCAAAAGGACTAATTATTAAGAATTAATAACTAATCCTAAAAAGTATGTTAAAGGTAAGCTTGTTGATTTGAGAGAAGTATACTTTCGAGATAATTATTATCAACAGACAAAAAATACAAAAAGTAGATTTGGGAATAATACTACAGAGAAAATTATCAGTGTATTATTAATAAAACAAACAACTTAAAATAAAAATAAGAAAATACTTATTTTCGGAATTTAAACTTAGAGTTTATATTCAATAATAAAAGAGTGACCAATATTAACTAACTTTATTAAGCCTAAGTCACTTTGAGACGGATAAGAATGTTAATGAATACCGATAAAAAGAGAATATGAACTCTAATGCAATTAAATGATCAATCCTATTTCATGGTCACTAAGAAAAATGATCTGGCTAGATGACCAGTAAAATAAGCGAGAATGACAGACAGCTCAGAAAGTTCCAACATGAAGAAACCACATCTCTCACTCTTTCTGAGTAACTCTCTTTTACAGCGCATTACGCCTATTTCAAGGTAAGGACCAACGTGGGCAGTATCGCAAGCGATAGAAACAACAAAGCCCCGACTTTCGTCGAGGCTTTGTCTTAGAATATGGTACCGGTGGGCGGACTTGAACCGCCACGCCCGAAGGCAACGGATTTTGAATCCGTCGTGTATACCAATTTCACCACACCGGCATCTTGGGGCTATTGCCCTTTGATGTTTGGCATTATACGTAAGCTTTCAGACGGCGCAAGCCCAAAAGACTGAAAATAATATCGTTTGCTGATAATTTCGCCACAGAATGGTTAAATCAGACTTTTTGCTTATCTACCTACCTGCCATCAAGCACACAGCAACGTCTTCTTCTCGCTTTTGTGACCATTTTTCTCAGTATTCGACTTTATATCCTTGTAATAAAGCTAATTCATTACGTAATTCGGGAACCAAGTGACCAGTTGAGGAAAAACCATGACGATAATCAGCACCAGCAATTGCACCGTAATAAAAGGCAATACCGAACGATAGAGATCCATCATGGTCACACCTTTAGGTGCGATGCCTTTCAAGTAAAACAGAGCAAAGCCATAGGGCGGCGTTTGGACTGCAATAACAATATTAAGGATCATCAGTACCCCGAACCAGATAGGATCGTAGCCAAGTGAGACGGCCACTGGTGTAAAAATCGGAGCACACATCAAGACAATGATGAATTCATCAATGATAAACCCAAGAAATAGCATGATCACTTGAAACATAATAATGATCATGATCGGCGGTAAATCGAGATCCTGAGTAAACCCAGCTACCAAGCTTTGAATGCCCATCAACAAATGGAAATTACTGAATACAGACGCGCCGAGAATAATCCACATGGCAACACTCACTAACATTGCCGTTTGCATCCCAGAGCGAAATAACATTTGTGGCTTGAAGCGTTTAAATAATATTGAGAGCACAATCGCGCCCATAACACCTAGCGCACCAGATTCGGTTGGCGTTGCAATACCAGCGATAATACTGCCAAGTACCACCACAATCAGCGCCGCAGAAGACGCCCCATCACGAATGGTTTTAAAGCGTTCATAACCTTTAGGGACCTCAACATCCGTATCGGCATCGAGCGGCGCACGTTCAGGACGCAGCTTACAAGAAATAATCACATAGCCAATCAGTAAGATGATGGTGACTAAGGCTGGTCCCATCGCCCCAAGAAACATGCGTCCAACAGAGTTTTGCGTGGCTGATGCAAACATAATCATTGGAATACTTGGCGGAATAAGAATACCTAATGATCCACCAGCCATGATTACACCAAGCGCCAATTTTCGATCATAACCACGGTCAAGCATTGGTTTTAAGGCGATGCTACTTGATGTCATGATCCCTGCACCAATAATTCCAACCATCGCACCAATCATTGAACATACCCCGATCACACTGATCGCGAGCGATCCACGAACTCGACCAATGGCTAATTGGCTGGCGTTAAACATCGCATCACCAATTCCCGAGCGTGTAAGGAGTTGCCCCATATAAATATAAAGAGGGATCGCAAGTAAGATAAAACTAAAGAAGGTGCTTTCGATGGTTGTTGGAATGATATTGAAAATGGTCTCGCCCCAAGAAAGGTATCCAACCCCCATCGCAATCCCGCCCAGCGCCAACCCAACTTGAGCTCCTAAAATAAATGCCACCAATATGCATCCCAGCAAGACAGCAGTTAGCACCTCAATTCCCATTTGTGCTCTCCTTATCAAACAGGGACGAATTGTGTTGTTGTTGCATATCAACTTTAAAAGGTTGGTCGTTCAACGCCTCCTCATCATGGTCACGAAATACCAGATCCCTGCCAGTCACTAGATAATGGAGATTCGCCAACAATTCAGTTGAATACTGAGCGATAAAGATAACCGCAGACACGGTCACCATAAGCCAAAAATGATGGGTGTGCGGCGCCCATTCACTCTGCGTTTTGTAACCCAGCTCAAGCGCTTCGAGAAACATGCCAAAACACGTTTTGGCCATTACCGTAAGGAAAAACATCGCAAGCAGCGATGTCACCACATCAAAAACTCGGCGCATTTTCAGTGACACTTTGCCATGAACAATATCCACATTAATATGCGCTGACTTTTGCTGAGCCAATGCACCGCCAAGCGCCGCAATGTAGCCAAATAAGAATAGAGATGTGTCGTATGCCCAGAGGGTTGGGCGATCTAAGATGTAGCGAGCAAACACTTCGTAGGCAACCACTAAAGCCAAAATCGGCATCAGGTATGAGACCGAGTGACCTATCACTCGAATCGCCCAGCGAACGGCTCGGCAGTAAGCGTGTACTATTTCCGTTATCATACCAACTCCAAACAAAATAGGGCGAGCCACATTGGCTCACCCTATTTATTCCTTGTTACTGTTGCGTTTTTTCTAGAATATCCACCAGCTGTTTCGAGTACGCATCTTCTTTGGCATATTCCTGTGCCAGGCTGGTCCCCGCTTCGCTCCAAGCTTGCTTGTCTGCATCAGAAGGTTGAGGACTCCACTCCAAGCCTTTGGCTTCCATTTCAGCTACGGCTTGTGATTCCCAAAGCTTAGATTTAGTGATTTGTTCTAAGGCATGTTGTGACGTGGCCGCTCGCACGATTGCTTGTAAATCTTGAGGCAGTTTTTTCCACTCACGTTGATTGACAATAATCGGTAAAACTTGTGCGCCCGCGATCGGCAGTGGGTACATGTATTTTGCGACTTCAACATGGTTACCGTCTCGGTGGTCGATCATATTTGAGCCAATCGAACCGTCAATCACGCCTGTGGCCAATGAGGTATAGATTTCGCTCCATGCTAACGATACTGGAGACGCGCCGAGGTTACGTAGGAACTTTCCATACGCACCCGGCGCACGGATCTTCATGCCTTTAAAATCTTCAATCGATTTAATCGGCTTTTTAGTAATAATGTAAACGGGTGGCTGAATGTAAGGTTCTAACCACACCAAACCTTGCTTGCCATAAGCTTCGGTCAGGACATCTCCCCAACCGCGTTCATTGAATAGAGTAAGGAGTTCTCCAACATCTGAAGTCCCGCCAGGCAATCCGACTTCAACAACACCTGCCGGAAATTCCCCTGCATGCATAGGTTGAAATGGCGCGCCCATGGTAATCAAGCCCGATTTGACCGCGTTTAAAATCCCGCTGGTACCAACGCCTTCTCCAGAGTACAAAACCTGAACGGCGATGCGACCATCTGACATAGTTTCAATATTTTTGGCCAAATCTTCGTAAACGGCACCAAATGCCGTACCACGACCATATAAATTCGCAAAACGCCAATTGTAATCGGCTGCGAACGTTGCCGCTGATGTTACCAATGCGCTAACACCTAAAGTAACTGCTAAAACCCCTTTAGCAAGCTTCTTTCCTTTTAAACTGAACATAGAAAATCCTCTTCTGTGTCGTTACTTGTTTGTTATTCATTTATTTGCCGAATCAATATGACCAAAGAATTTATAAACCGATAGAACCAGTAGACGCATTCAGATGGTACCAGCGAAATTTTCACAACTGGTACCAACAAAGAGAAGTAACTGGTACTTCGTTGGCTCCCCCCTTTGGGTCTAACATTTCTCTAAAGCCATAAACGAGAGATGAATTATATGGAGCAAATCGTAAACAAAAGTCTGCTAAACGCGACTTGTGATGCCAATGACGATGCAATCGCGGTGATCAACCCTGCAACAGAACAGGTCGTCGCGTACATCCCGTCGATTTCGAGCTCAGAGATTCTCAAGCTGGTCGAAAATTCCAAGCAAGCTCAGAAGCTATGGCAACAAAAAACCGCTGCTGAGCGCAGTAAAGTCCTGGAGACTTGGTACCAGTTAATGATGGACAACGCCGATGACCTCGCGCGCATCATGACACTAGAACAAGGAAAACCTCTGGCCGAGTCAAAAGGTGAAGTCAATTACGGCGCGTCGTTTTTGAAATGGTTCGCTGAAGAAGGTAAACGTACCTATGGGGAAGTGATTCCAGAACCAGCCTCAAGCAAACGCATCATGACGATTCGTCAACCGGTTGGCGTTGCAGCGGCGATTACACCATGGAACTTCCCGATTGCGATGATTACACGTAAAGCGGCACCGGCCCTGGCTGCAGGTTGCAGCTTTATGGTCAAACCGGCCAACCAAACTCCGCTTTCTGCTTATGCTACGGCGGAGCTGGCATACCAAGCAGGCCTTCCCCGCGATCTCCTGATCGTGGTCAACAATCACTCGTCTGTTGCTGTCGGTGATATTTTCTGTACACATGATGATATCAAGAAATTGTCTTTTACCGGTTCAACCGAAGTTGGCCGCCATCTCATCAAACAAAGTGCTGAAACCATAAAGCGTACCTCAATGGAATTAGGAGGCAATGCCCCGTTCATCGTGTTTGATGACGCCAATATTGATGATGCAGTAGAAGGCGCGATTGCCTCAAAATTCCGTAATGCTGGACAAACCTGTGTCTGTGCCAATCGCTTTTACGTTCAAGACGCAGTCTACGATGAGTTTGTTGAAAAATTCACTCAGGCCGTTGCCAAACTGAAAGTGGGTGACGGTCTAGAAGAGGGAGTCACTATTGGTCCATTGGTCGATAGCCGTGCCAAAGAGAGTGTGATGGGTTATATCTCCACAGCCATCGAACAAGGTGCGAAAGTCGCGATGGGTGGTCAAGGGCTTGATGGATTGTTCGTTGAACCGACGGTATTAACTGACGTGACTCAGGACATGGACATTGTGCAAACCGAGCTGTTTGGCCCAGTCGCCCCGATTGTTCGCTTTAGTGATGACCAAGAATTGGTCGAGAAAGCCAACGACACCATTTATGGATTGGCGAGCTACTTCTACACCGGATCTATTCCACGTGCCTTCCATATTGCTGAGCAATTGGAGTATGGCATGGTCGGCATTAATGAAGGATTAATTTCTACCGAAGTTGCGCCTTTCGGCGGTGTTAAACAATCAGGCTTTGGCCGTGAAGGTGCGAAGCAAGGTATCGACGAATACCTGAACATTAAATACATGTGTTTCGGCGGCTTGTAAGCCGTCAATAGATCTCAGAATTAGAGAAAGGATACGATCATGACCAACTTGGAATGGCAACAGCGCAAAGAAAAAGTTGTCGCCAATGGAATGGCAAATATGTCACCCATTTACGCAGCGACAGCGAAAAATGCGCTGATTACTGACATTGAAGGCAACCAGTATATCGACTTTGCAGCGGGCATTGCGGTAAATAATACGGGTCACTCTCATCCACAAATTGTCGAAGCGGTGAAAAAGCAGCTTGATAACTTCAGTCATACTTGCTCAATGGTGACCCCTTATACGAGCTTTGTTGAACTGGCAGAAAAAGTGGTTGAGATAGCCCCAGGGCCAAGCGCTAAAAAAGCCGCTTTTTTGACTACCGGCGCTGAAGCGGTCGAAAACGCCGTTAAAATTGCTCGTGCATACACTGGTCGCTCAGGTGTGTTGGCGTTTAAAGGTGGTTTTCATGGTCGTACCAACTTATGTATGGGTCTTACGGGCAAAGTTGCACCGTATAAAGCGGGCTTTGGCCCCTTTCCAAATGAGATCTATCACCTGCCGTTTCCTAATGCCTATCATGGGGTAACTGAGCAGCAAAGCTTGGAGGCACTGGATGACTTGTTTGCTTGCGATATCGAGCCAAGTCGCGTAGCGGCGATCATCGTCGAACCCATCCAGGGTGAAGGTGGCTTCTATCAAGCGCCCGCTTCATGGGCCAAGCAATTACGTGAGGTGTGCGATAAACACGGTATCGTCTTGATTTGTGATGAGATCCAAACCGGTTACGCACGTACTGGTAAATGGTTTGCTACCGAGCACTTAGGCATTGAGCCGGACTTAATCACAATGGCAAAAGGAATGGCCGGAGGTTTTCCACTTTCTGGTGTTGTCGGCAAGTCTGAGATCATGGATGCTGCCAACCCCGGTGGTATCGGCGGCACCTATGCGGGATCGCCCTTATCATGCACCGCCGCACTCGAAGTGATTGATATCATAAAGAAAGAAAATTTATGTGAACGCGCCGAGCACACCGGATTACTGTTTAAAGAGCAGTTGCTGGAAATGCAAAAGCAGATTCCTCAAATCGGCGATATTCGCCAAGTGGGTGCGATGGTGGCCATTGAACTGAATGATCCACACACTCAACAACCCCTTGCGGCATTAACTAAGCAGTTAGTTGCTGCCAGCAATCAAGCCGGGGTTATCTTGCTTTCTTGCGGCGTCAAAGGAAATGTTATTCGTTTTCTTCCGCCACTCACCATCGAGTCGGATTTAGTGGTCAAAGGCTTAGAGATTGTCAAAACACAGTTGAAAAAATTGATTGCTTAATCCTTGATGAGTGCTTAAAAAGGTATGACTGTCGTGTCATGCCTTTTTTTTATCTGATTTTTCCGCACACGACCAAAGCAGGATAACAGGAGCGATATGTTAAGCCGTTATATTCACATCAATCCCCACGATTCGCGTACCCTGCAAGAGCAGATAAAAAGTGCGATCTCTCAAGCTATTTTTGACGGTTTTATTCCTGCCACCAAAGCCCTCGAGTCTTCACGTCGTTTAGCGCAAAAATTACATGTCTCGCGCAATACCATTTTGCGTGTATACGAACAGCTCACTGAAGAAGATATTTTGGTTGCCATTGAACGCAAAGGGTATTTTGTTCACCCTGATCTTGAAATCAACAGTACGCCAAAACCGACACTGCAAGCATCCAACCACACTCCATCACTCAACTGGCAGCAGTATCTACTAAAAGAAAATGCGGTGCCTATTGAGAGTGGACAAGACTTACGTTCTTATCGCTATCTGTTTGTCAGTGGATTAGTTGATGATGACTTATTTCCCGTTTCAGAATGGCGAAAATGCAGCATACAGTCACTCAATCGAAGTAATCACCACAGCTGGACTTCGAGTTTGGACGACTACGCCGATCTTATCGAGCAAATACGAACACGAGTTCTGACTAAACGAGGGATTTTTGTCGATAGCAATCAGATTGCCGTGACCTTAGGGTGTCAAAATAGTCTTTACTATCTTGCCAAATTACTGGTCGCTAATGGCACCAAAGTCGGGGTCGAAAATCCGGGGTATCCCGAAGCCTTACATCAATTTCAAGCCCGAAGAGCTGAGATTATTCCGCTTAACGTTGACCAACAAGGGCTTGAGGTCAATGACAATGTCGCTGAATGTAAACTCATCTACACCACGCCCAGTAACCAGTTTCCAACGACAGTCAGAATGACGGGTCAGCGCCGTGAAGCTTTAATGGCAATGGCTGAGCAGCAGGATGTGTTGATTATTGAAGATGATTTTGAGCATGACATTAATTTTATCGAGGACTCTTGCCCGGCTCTGCGCGGTGAATATCAAAGTGACCGAATTATTTATATCTCAAGCTTTACCTCAACCATCGCACCTGGGCTGCGTATCGGGTTCATTGTGGCAGCGGCACCACTCATTGAACAGATACGCCTATTTCAACAACGTACACACAGTTTACCGCCAAAGAACAACTGCCAAACTCTGGCCCTCTTTTTAAGTCTGGGTTATTACGATACGTTAGCCAATAAAATGCTAAGGCGTTATCGAGAAAAATGGCTGACGATGGAAAAAGCGCTCAATTACTACTTTCCACAATCTGGGGTTTCGCCCTCTTTAGCGGGCACAGCATTTTGGATTGATTATAAGCAAGAGTTTGATGCTGAACACTTTGAACAACTCGCCAAGGCTCAAGGCATTTTGCTCAACAGTGGAGCGCAATATTATTATCATGATAAAAAAACCAATAGCTTTCGCTTGAGTTTTCAATCTATCCCCAGCGATAAAATTCGCCAAGGTATCGCGGAATTGGCAAGCATCGCAAAACAAGTACTGCCGATTGAAACCCTAGCAGATTGCCAGCAGCTTCCACTTAATAGTAAGGAGATTCGTCAACTGTTAACCAACCAAATCATGCTGACCAAGGATTGTTTTAATATTCCTTATCGTATTACCTTTCAAGCGGATGGCAAAATGATGGGAGTGTCCGACCGCCCCAATGACATCGATGAGGGATATTGGTGGGTAAAGGATGATAAGTTTGTCTACCAGTGGCGTAATTGGCAATTTTCAGATACCCGCCACATCACGATTGTGGTCGAAGATGGAGAAGTAAAACGTTTTGATGAAGACGGTTATTTTATTGGCCAAGCCAAATTGGTCACCGCCTAGACACTGCGATGTGACTGACCGCTAAGCTCCTTCTTTTGCTGCTTCTCTGTCTACCACGAACACGCTATGCTGAGCACAATGATGTAGGACTAAACTGGTATGACTGAAACTTCTCTTCCTAACGCAGGCTTTTTTCGCCGCTTAGCCGCGCTGTTTTATGACGGGTTAATGGTGATTGCCATTGAAATGATTGCCGCGGGATTATTAATCGCAATTTTACAGGCGCTTGAGGCAATGGGCTGGCTGGCTATCTCGCCGTATGTGGATATCAGCGATTTGCTGACTAATCATCCGCTGTGGAGCCCGGTTTTTAGCCTTTATCTGCTGAGTGTTTGGGCTTATTTCTTTGTTTTCTTTTGGACCCGAGCCGGGCAAACATTGGGAATGCGTGCATGGAAACTGCAAGTGAGGCAGCTTGACAATTCGCCTATTACGATACGCCAAGCGCTGATTCGCTTCACCACTTCGCTATTTGGGCTGGCCAACATCATGGCGTTAGTGGACCCCAAAAAGCGTGGCTGGCATGATTGGTTAGCCAAAACGCAAGTTGTTGTACTGCCCAAAGCGCGATAGTAGCCGAGCGATATACATCGATTTTTGGACACAAAAAAAGGAAGGCTCAGCCTTCCTTTTTTTATTGAAAGACAGTTAGTTCACTTTCAACTCTTTCAACATTGCTTCAGGTAGGGCGAGATCATCATTCTTGTTGACACTGATACCTGAGTTAATGACGGTTTGAGCGATCTGCTTCGCTTCTTCCAGTGAGTGCATTTGAGCCGTGCCACACTGATATTCGTTCAACTCAGGAATATTATTCTGGCTCTCTACTTTGAGGACATCTTGCATCGAAGCCAACCAAGCGTCAGCCACTTGCTGCTCTTGAGGCGTACCAATCAAACTCATGTAGAAGCCAGTACGACAGCCCATCGGTGAGATATCAATGATCTCTACGCTGTCACCATTAAGATGCTGACGCATAAAACCAGCGTACAAATGCTCAAGCGTATGAATACCACGCTCAGACAAAATGTCTTTATTAGGTAACGTAAAGCGTAGGTCAAATACCGTAATGGTATCGCCTTTCGGCGTGGTCATGGTTTTCGCAACTCGAACCGCTGGCGCATTCATACGAGTGTGATCAACCGTAAAACTGTCTAGTAATGGCATTCTTTTTCTCCCTGCTGGCTAAAAGAACCAGCTTCGATTGCTTTCCAATTCTTGGCGGCACTTCTTGAGTTGCCAACCATAATCCTTCGCTTGCTGTTCAACTTTACGAGCCACACGCAATAGCGAAGGTTTGGACTGATAGGTCCTGTTTTTGTATCCCCCACGACCTTCATGGTAGGCGAGATACTGATTATACGAATCCCACTTCGAGATGCCCAGCACACGGTAGGTTTCGTTGGTGTACCAACCGACAAACATCAGTGAGTCAGCAAAGTTGCTACGAGAACCACCGTGATCCGTCGCTTTTTGGAAATCTTCCCAAGCAGGATCTTGTGCCTGGGCATAGCCATAAGCGCTACTGATTCGCCCCCACGGAATAAACCCTAGCAGATAATCTTTCGGTGGTTTGGCGTTGTGTCGATAACTGCTCTCTTGGTTAATAAACGCCATCGCAATCTGGATTGGGGTCCCCCACTCCTCTTGCATATCAATTGCGTCTTCATACCAGCTCGACTTCTCGCGAAAAATATCACAAAGATTGTTCGGATTGGTGGGCGGCGCCGTTGAGCACCCAGTGACGATCAGCAGCGCGATCGTCAACCCACTTATCTTAAACGCTCTTTGCCAATTCATTATGACTTAAGATACGAAAAATAGTCAGCCAAGAACTGGTCAAAATCCCCTTGCGGCTGCGCTTCAAGCTCTTGATGTTCCTGACTAGAACGTACAACTTCTTGTTCCATCAATTGTGCAGAATACACTCGGTAATCATGCGCCAAGTTTTTCACACGATACTCTGCGCCAAACTGAGTGCCGACCTTACCAAGCCCACCCAGCTTTTTGGTATCTCGCAGTAATTGACCAGAAATCGTCAATTCAGGGTCGTCAATCCAAGACTCAAGCTTTTCACACACTTGCTGATAGGTCTCATCACCCAAAGCTTGGTCAAACTGTTTTGCGACGAGCTTAAGCTCCGCAAAGACGCGCTTTGCCCATGCTTGAAGCGTGATAACTTCACCGCCACAGCCCTGCTGCAATTCAAGACCAGGTTTACGTCCTTCAACCACCACACTCTTCCAGTTACGGCGCCAGCACTGCAGCTGGTCATCGTTCATGGGTTCAGATTCCGACAGCGCAGCCCAAGTCAGGAATAGATCGAGGAACCGCACTTGATCTTCATTGATGCCCACCGCACTGTAAGGGTTAACATCCAGTGAACGAACTTCAATGTACTCAACACCACCACGACCTAACGCTTCTGATGGTTTTTCCCCACTTTTCGCCACACGTTTAGGACGAATGGGCGCATAAAGCTCATTTTCGATCTGCAATACATTGGTATTGAGCTGGTGATATTCACCATCCACTTTGACACCAATTTCTGCAAACTCTTGTGATGGTGTACGGATAGCACGATTAAGCCCTTCAAGATACTGCTCAAGGCTATTGAAACCGATCTTCAACGCACTTTGTGCGCTGTTGGTATAACCTAAATCACTTAATCGTAAAGAGGTTGCGTACGGCAGGTAGAGAGTCTGGCCGATATACTCAAACGGAAGCTTGGTGTCTCTTCCTCGCAAAAATGAAGAACAGATCGCAGGTGATGCACCAAAGAAATACGGGATAAGCCAACCTAAGCGGTAGTAATTACGAATCACCGCAAAATAGCTGTCTGATTTACTTTCCTGACGTGCGTTTTCATCTTGCTCACCATATAGGACATCCCAGAACTCATCAGGGAAGGAGAAGTTAAAATGCACACCGGAGATAATTTGCATCAAGCTGCCATAGCGACGCTTTAACCCTTCGCGGTATAACGTCTTCATTCGCCCCGAATTCGTCGAACCATATTGCGCTAACTGAATGTCGTCTTCATCGCTGACATAACATGGCATCGATAGTGGCCACATGCTCTCTTCACCCAACTTCGTTTGCGTGAAGTGATGGATATCTTCCAGTTGACCTAAGAGCGTATCGACCTCATGTGAGACAGGTGTAATAAACTCTAATAAAGATTCAGAGAAATCAGTCGTAATCCATTCGTTGGTATACGCCGATCCAAGATCTTGAGGATGTGGCGTCGTCGCCAGTGAACCATCTGGGTTGTAACGTAGCGTTTCTCGTTCTACACCGCGGGAAAGCTGTTTAAGGATATTGGGATTACGTGCAACTCGCTCAAGTCGCGCAGCAAAATCAGTCAAAACGAGGTCGCCTATATCTGTTGCCGAAAGAGGCTTTCGGCTGGCTTAAATGTGGAAGGGCGACTCAGTCGCCCCTGCTGATGCCTAATTTATGTGTACTCTAACGGATGATTTCAAGCTCTTCCATCGGAATCTGTAACTTTTCTAATTGTGGTTTTAACGATTTAGCATCACCAACCACGATGATTTGATAATCATTGGGGTTAAACCACTTGCTCGCAACCTCATTGAGAGCCTGTTTTGACACACTCTCAACAATATCATTGCGCTGCTTAAGATAATCATCATCAAGACTGTACGTCAGAATATTGCTCAACAATTGCGCCTTTTGAGAAGGGGTTTCATATTTCAGTGCGTCCTGTTGACCGACCGCCAACCGCAAAAACTTCATCTCTTTATCCGTAATTCCAGATTGGCTGTATTTCGCCATTTCCTTCTTCATTTCAATGATAGACGCCACGGTCGCATCTGCGCGAACTTGCGCATTAAAAACAATCGCGCCCACTTCACGATTCGCCGCTAAGTACCCATTCGCCCCATAAGTGTAGCCTTTGTCTTCACGTAAGTTCTGATTGATACGACTATTAAAGTTACCTGCAAGATTAAAGTTGGCTAACTGAGTAAGGTAGACTTCGCCCGTAGCATCAAACGGTAAACCTTGACGGACCATACGCACTGTCGTTTGCGGCGCATCTGGTTTATCAATCAGATAAATCTTCTGCGCATCAAGTGACGTTAACGTTTGTGGACGCAGCAACGGCACCGCTTCACCTTGCCATGATTTCAAAAATGCCAGTTTCTTGCGTACGTCGCGCTTATTGACATCACCGACAACCACAATTTGTGTTCCTTGTGGCGTGTAATGCTTCGCATAAAACTGTTTAACATCTTCTAACGTTAACGCTTGCAGCGATTGCGCCGTGCCATCTTGCGCCCTTGCGAACACGGTGCCGGAGTACAAGACTTCGCGTGTAGCTTGCGAAGCAAGCCAACTTGGCTGCTGATGCTGGTAAACGATACTTTGCAACATTTGCTGCTTCACACGCTCAAAATCGTCTTGGTTAAACGCAGGATGGAATAACACCTCCTGCATGATCTCAAGCGTGGGTTCAAAGTTCTTCTCCAAACTAGAGACGACGATACTGGTGGTATAGTGATTACTGTTCACACTGACTTCACTACCCAGTTTACTGAGCTTGGCTTCCAGTTGCTCTAATGAGTGCTTGGTCGTGCCCTCTTCCAACAGCGACGCGGTGAGTCCAGCAAGCCCTTCTTTGCCATTTGGCACATAACGCTCACCAGCCGGCAATTTCATGACTAGCTGTACCGTCGGGGTTTCGCTGGTTTGGGAACCGAGCAGCTCAATTCCATTATCAAAGTGCTGTTCATACAGCTTAGGCATTTGCGCTTTTACGCTTTGTGCCACCTGAGGCATCACTGAACGGTCAAAGTTATCTTTTGGACGACGGTAATTGAGATCATCTTCCTCAATGGGTGTGTAATCTGGCAATTGACGTGGCGGCGTTTCAAAATTTGGCTTCGCGACTTGGTATTGCGTCTTGCCACGCGGCACCACACTCAATGTCACTTTTGGTTTATTCGCAACAAACTGCTGGTAAGCGTCCATTACGGACTGCGGAGTGACAGCACGAATTTGTTCCAGTTGCTGCTGAATGCGGTCAGGCTGATCAAAGAACGTTTGGTTTGATGCCAAACGAGTGACTTTACCGCGTACACTTTGTAACGAGAAAACCGCATTGGCTTCAGCCATACCAGTAACTTGGTCTAAACGATCTTGCTCTACGCCTGACTGTTTAAATTCTTTAAGGGTTTGCATCAATTCGTCGTACAGCGGTTTAAGCTGGCCTTTTTCACCACTTGGCGCCATGGCATACGCATAAAAGGTGCACGCTAACTCCGCACAGTCTTGAAACGCTCCGGCATCAACGGCTTTTTGTGGTTTTACCAATTTTTGGTACAACAAGCTATTCGCGCCGCTGCCCAAGACTTTGGCTAGCATATCCAGAGATTGTTGAGAATCGGCCCCCAAATACTCCGTTGGCCAACCCACCAGAACCATGGGCTGCTGGATACGATCTTGCATCGTCACATAACGGTCGTTATTAAGCTGTGCAGGCTGCTTTGGCGCATCATCAACATCAGGCCCTTTGGGAATAGGGCCAAAATATTTTTCAATCCAATCTAGCGTTTCATTGACATTAATGTCACCACCAATGGTCAAAACGGCATTATTGGGCCCATACCAGCGTAGGAAAAAAGCTTTGAGATCATTCACATCCACACGGTCAAGATCTTCAACATAACCAATGGTTTGCCATGAGTAAGGATGCCCTTCAGGATACATCGCTTCGCCCATCTTCTCCCACATTAAACCATAAGGTCGATTGTCAAAGTTTTGGGCGCGCTCGTTTTTCACCGTGTCACGCTGGATTTCAAACTTACGCTGAGAAACCGCATCAAGAAGATAACCCATTCGGTCGGACTCCAACCACAGCATTTTTTCTAACTGATTGGCTGGCACCGTTTCAAAATAGTTGGTTCGATCACGGTTGGTTGAGCCATTTAGCGTGCCGCCTGCTTCGGTGATAATTCGAAAATGCTCTTGGTCACCAACGTGTTCACTGCCTTGGAACATCATGTGTTCAAAGAAATGTGCAAACCCGGATTTGCCCACCTGTTCACGAGCTGACCCAACGTGATATGTCACATCCACATGCACGAGTGGGTCCGAGTGATCCGGAGAAAGAATCACCGTTAAGCCATTGTCTAAACGGTATTTTGAATAGGGAATCATCGCCTTACCGGGCTGAGCTTCAACCTCTTCGATTAAAGTCACCCCTTGAGGAAGGGAGGAGAACATTGACACGTTATTGGAAGAACAGCCATACAAAGCTAAGAGAGAAAACGCACCAAGCCATATTTTTCTCATGACATCTCCTTTAAAAAAAGCCAAAAAATAGCGCTGCAAGTAAAGAGTACCGAAGGGCTTTACCGATAAAAATCATTGAGAAGCTAGGCCAGAAAGGCAAGCGCAACCAACCTGCAGCAAGACACAGAGGATCACCGATGATAGGCAACCAACTTAATAAAAGCGACCAAAAGCCATATTTCTGTAACCAAGCTACAGCTTTATGACCATGTTTTGAGGATTGAGTTCGATTCGGAAGCCAACAGCCAAGCGCATAATTTGTTATTCCTCCCAGAGTGTTACCTAATGTCGCAACCACTAAAATCCAACCCAGAGGGTAAGCCTGCAATTTTAACGTCGCGATCAGGCTCGCTTCTGAGCCTCCGGGTAATAATGTCGCACTAAGAAAGCCACTCAAGAATAATACCCATAACGCTGAGTCAGAGAACCACAGCGCTATGTGTTGAAATGCGAGATTAAATTGCTCGATCATTGCATATCAAGCAGAACTTTACCTCGAGTATGTCCGGTTTCGATTTGTCGATGTGCATCCATCGCTTGCTCAAGCGGATAAGTGGCAAAAATTTCGGTTTTCAATAACCCAACACTCACCATATAGAGCATGGTGTCGAGTTGTTCAGGGTTAGGATCAACCAGCATCCCACTCGCTTCAAAACCAAGTAGTTTGGCTTTTTCGCAGATCATTTCCGCGCTAATCGTAGGTACACTGATCACGCGAGCACCATCTTTTAGGCACTTTAATGCATCTAACGCCGCATCACCGCCAACCAAATCAATCAGTACATCGATATCTTGCAGACGCTGTGATACTGGCGAAAATTGATAGTTAATCGCATGAGCACCCAGTGTCGCCATATAGTCAAGGTTCGCTTCGCTACAGGTGGTATATACCTCTGCTTTGGCAGCGACTGCGATTTGAATCGCGATATGGCCAACGCCCCCCGCTCCCGCCAAGATGAGAACCTTCTCTCCTTCCTTCAACTGAGACTTGTCCAAGGCTTGGGCTGCCGTTTGTCCCCCCAGAGGTAGCGCTGCAGCAGCTTCCAACATCACAGAGTCAGGCACTAGGCTTAATGCCGATTCTGGCACACAAACATATTGGCTATAACCGCCACCTTGTAGTGGAAAGCCGATGAACCCAGCCACTTTATCTCCAACGCTAAAGCGTTGAGTATTATCACCCAGTTGCTGAATTTCGCCTGAAATGTCGTACCCTGGCACCCAAGGCAAATTGTCTTTATTCTGCGTTGCAGCCCAACCAAGGCCTGCCCGCGTTTTGACATCAATAGGATTAACGCCGGCAAATGCGACTTTGACCAACACTTCTCCTGCTTGGGGTTGAGGAATGGGCGAGGTTTGTAGTTTGAGAACGTCAGGCTCTCCAAACTGAGTAATCGCGATTTGTTTGTTATCCATAAATACGTTTCCCTATGATGTAGAAAAGGGATGCTTGAGGCATCCCTTTGAATATATACCATTTATTCGGACTAAGTTAACCGTTTTGTCGAAAATTGCTACTTAATGAACTAAGGCCAAAAGAATACCAGCGGCCACAGCCGAACCCAGCACCCCTGCGACATTAGGCCCCATCGCATGCATCAACAAAAAGTTCTGAGGGTTTGCTTGTAGACCGACTTTATTAACCACTCGCGCAGCCATCGGCACCGCAGAAACACCAGCCGCCCCAATCAATGGGTTAATCGGCTCTTTGCTAAACTTGCCCAGTAATTTAGCCATCATGACCCCAGACGCCGTTCCAACACTGAATGCGGCCGCGCCTAGCGCTAGAATCCCCAAAGTTTCGAAGTTTAAAAACTTATCTGACTGCAGTTTAGAGCCCACCCCTAAGCCAAGAAAGATGGTGACGATGTTGATCAGTTCGTTTTGCGCGGTTTTTGACAAACGCTCAACCACGCCAGCTTCACGCATTAAGTTACCTAAACAAAACATACCAACCAGCGGTGTTGCGGAAGGCAAGAACAGAATCGTCATCAATAAAACGGCCATAGGAAACAGGATTTTCTCTGTTTTTCCAACATGACGCAGTTGCTTCATCTGAATTTTACGCTGCTCAGGCGTCGTCAGCGCTTTCATGATAGGCGGCTGTATAATCGGAACTAATGCCATATAGCTGTAGGCCGCAACCGCAATCGCCCCCAATAAATCAGGTGACAATCGGCTGGCTAAGAAAATCGCCGTGGGCCCGTCAGCACCGCCAATGATCGCAATTGAGGCGGCATCGGCCATCGAAAACTCCATACCAGGTACGAAGTTCAACAAAATAGCACCGAACAAAGTGGTAAAAATGCCAAATTGTGCAGCAGCCCCCAACCATAATGTCTTAGGGTTCGCGATCAATGCGCCAAAATCGGTCATCGCGCCCACGCCCATGAAGATGAGCAGTGGGAACACACCAGATTCAATCCCAACGTGGTAGACGTAATAAAGCATGCCACCTGGCTCAGTAAAGCCAGCATTAGGAATATTAGCTAAAATGGCACCAAAGCCGATGGGCAACAACAGTAACGGCTCAAAGCCTTTTCGAATCGCGAGAAACAACAATAACCCACCGACCAAAATCATACAAATTTGACCAAATTCGAAGTTAGCGATGCCCGTCTCTCGCCAGAGAGTCAGTAATCCGTCCATGACACTCCCTTACACTAGGCTTAGTAATGGTGAGCCAACGGAAACGGAGTCACCTTCTTTGACATGCAGATCGTGAACTTTACCGCTGCGCGCCGCGCGGACTTCAGTTTCCATCTTCATGGCTTCGAGTATCAGTAGCACATCCCCCTCAGCCACTTCAGCGCCGCTTTGTGCGATAATCTTAAAGATGTTGCCAGCCAATGGTGCTGGTACAACTTCCGCATCATTTACCGCGGCTTGTGGCGCAGGGGCTGGTGAAGCCGCTGGCTGACTCGCCGGAGCGACAGAGGTCAGTTGACCTTGCGGCCCCACTTCCACTTCATAGACCTGCCCGTCAACTTTGACGCTGTAGGCTTCTACACCACCGGTGGCTGGCGCAGCAACAGGCTCATCAACAACCGCTGTCGGCTCACTGCCAGGAACAGGCTCAAAAGCATCTGGATTGCGGCGGTTTTTAAGGAATTTCAAGCCAACTTGTGGGAACAAGGCGTACGTAAGAACGTCATCCACAGTATCTTCTGCTAACGCAATCCCTTCTTGTTTGGCTTTGGTCAGTAGATCTTCCGTCAATGTGGCCATTTCAGCTTCAAGCAAATCTGCTGGGCGGCAAGTAATCGGCTCTGCCCCTTCAAGAACTTTAGCTTGTAGTTCAGTATTAACTGGCGCCGGCGCTTTACCATATTCGCCTTTCAATACCCCGGCAGTTTCTTTAGTGATGCTCTTATACCGCTCACCTGTCAGCACGTTTATCACCGACTGGGTACCGACAATCTGAGAAGTTGGAGTGACTAATGGAATGTAACCGAGATCTTTACGCACGCGAGGAATCTCTTCTAACACCTCATCGATACGATCTGCTGCACCCTGCTCTTTAAGCTGCCCTTCCATATTGGTGAGCATGCCACCCGGTACTTGAGCAATAAGAATTCGCGAATCGACCCCTTTTAACTGACCTTCAAATTTGGCGTATTTTTTGCGAACTTCACGGAAGTATGCAGCAATAGGTTCAAGCTGATCGAGCTTCAGTCCGCTATCACGCTCAGTTCCTTGAAGCATAGCCACAACGGTTTCGGTTGGTGTATGACCATAAGTCGAGCTCATTGACGAAATGGCCGTATCTAGAATGTCGATACCCGCTTCAACGGCTTTTACTGCAGTTGCAGTAGAGAGCCCCGTCGTTGCATGGCAATGAAGGGCTAATGGCACATCACATGATTGCTTAATACGAGAAATAAGCTCATAAGCTTCGTAGGGCTTGAGCAAACCGGACATATCTTTGATGCACAGCGAGTGACAACCAAGGTCTTCAAGTCGCTTGGCAAGGTCAACCCAAGTATCAGAGTCATGTACAGGACTGGTAGTGTAAGACAGCGTGCCTTGAGCATGCCCACCCACATCGACGGTCGCTTTCACTGCCTTTTCAAAGTTGCGTACATCGTTCATCGCATCAAAGATACGAAAAACATCCATACCATTGCTGTGGGCGCGTTCAACAAACTTTTCAACCACATCATCGGCATAATGACGATAACCCAATAAGTTTTGTCCTCTCAGCAACATTTGCATCGGGGTATTAGGCATTGCTTTCTTTAATTCACGCAAACGCTCCCACGGATCTTCACCGAGAAAACGAATACAGGCATCAAAGGTAGCACCGCCCCAAGTTTCTAACGACCAATATCCAACCTTATCCAACTCGGCAGCGATAGGTAACATATCTTCAATTCGCATGCGTGTCGCAAACAATGATTGATGGGCATCCCGCAGGACCACATCCGTAATAGCGAGTGGTGTAGACATGCTCATAAACTCCTTTTAATTCATGTAACTAGGCTATTTGGCAGAAGAGTTGCGATACTGATGTACCGCGCTAGAAATCGCCGCAATGAGTTTAGGATTCACACCCGTAGCGGTTGGAATCGTTGTTTTAGATGCGAGCGGTTGGGTAGCAGGTTCCGGTTGTTCCTCGGAAACCAGTTTTGACATTAATTGAACGAGATAAACGAGAACCGTTAGAAATAGATAGACGACAGCCATACCTGTCACCATGAGAGTCGCTGCGTCGGCGAGCAGACTTCCGATATTCTCCATTTGAGCTTCCTTTCGTTGTCATCCTGACAAACGCCATCTTAATGTGGCAAATGGCACCAGAGTCAATCGTCACTCTGATAAGCGGTCTAGGATTATCGTAATTGATTAAATTTTGTCAATTTGCTTTCGAGTCCAACGAGTGCTGTTGCACACTTATTGTGAACAAATGTCTTGTCAGTCACATAACTCTGCCTAAACAGAACTTTTCGACATATTTATCTTTGTCTTTAAAGAAGTTAGCTGATGTTTCGATTCAATAATGGGATTTGCTTAAAAATTCAGCCATTAAGCCTTTTAAAAACAAATAGATGTAAATTTAATTTTAATAAATTGTTAACGAAATGATCTTTTGAATGGGCATAAAAAAGCCTTGCAAAAGCAAGGCTCAAAATGATGGCGCGCTCGGAAGGATTCGAACCTTCGACCGCCTGGTTCGTAGCCAGGTACTCTATCCAGCTGAGCTACGAGCGCGCAAATTTTTGAAATCAAATCAGGTAAGAGCCTAATTGATGAAGAGTGGCGCGTCCTGGAGGATTCGAACCTCCGACCGCCTGGTTCGTAGCCAGGTACTCTATCCAGCTGAGCTAAGGACGCGTCGTGTTTACTAAGCAATACAAGCTTATTAAACGAAATAATGGCGCGCTCGGAAGGATTCGAACCTTCGACCGCCTGGTTCGTAGCCAGGTACTCTATCCAGCTGAGCTACGAGCGCGCAAATTTTGATATTGATTATCTTAAACCATACATCACTCTAAAAGAATAATGGCGCGCTCGGAAGGATTCGAACCTTCGACCGCCTGGTTCGTAGCCAGGTACTCTATCCAGCTGAGCTACGAGCGCGCAGGTTTTGATATTGATAGTTCAATATCAGGGCAATGCCCTAATTCTATTGTATTCATCACTTCAAAAGAGTGATGGCGCGCTCGGAAGGATTCGAACCTTCGACCGCCTGGTTCGTAGCCAGGTACTCTATCCAGCTGAGCTACGAGCGCGCAGAGTTGTGAAACATATCACATTTAACTTATTTTAAAACAAAAAAATTGACCTTAGGCCAATAAATGGCGGTGAGGGAGGGATTCGAACCCTCGATGCGGCTACAAACCGCATACTCCCTTAGCAGGGGAGCGCCTTCAGCCTCTCGGCCACCTCACCGCATTTTCCATATTCAATCAAAACAAAGAATATGGCGCGTCCTGGAGGATTCGAACCTCCGACCGCCTGGTTCGTAGCCAGGTACTCTATCCAGCTGAGCTAAGGACGCACTTTTTTGTTTTCATTTGGATGCTAACCCAAATAAGCAAGAATGGCGGTGAGGGAGGGATTCGAACCCTCGATGCGGCTACAAACCACATACTCCCTTAGCAGGGGAGCGCCTTCGGCCTCTCGGCCACCTCACCGTCTTGCGGAGGCACATATTACGATTTACCAAAAATATGTCAAACATTTTCTTGGGAAAATCCCCAAAAAGTAAGTCAATCGTTGGCTATTTAATCAAAGTCTGGTGAATCGGTTGTTTTTCACTGCTTTGGATGGTTTTTAGAAACAAAAAAGGCTGACTAAATGTCAGCCTTTTCAGCGATTAGTAGTTGCCAGAAGCCACATTACCGCTGCCTTTCTCTGCCTGTATGCGCATGTAAATCTCTTCACGGTGCACAGACACTTCTTTCGGAGCATTAACGCCGATACGTACTTGGTTACCTTTTACACCGAGTACAGTTACTGTCACTTCATCACCAATCATTAGTGTTTCGCCAACGCGGCGAGTCAAAATTAGCATTCTATGCTCTCCTTGAGTAATCTCTGAATTTATCTTGCTACTAAGCCATTATCCAACAAAATTTATATTTTCGTAAACTCTATTCAACGAGAATCTAACCTAAAAACGCATGTTTTGGCTGACAATCTATCGCTATATTGGCTTTGATGTAAACGTCGTGCAGTATATTTGCAGCACGTTCAATATGTGCCGGTGAAAGAATTAAAGCCAGTGATTGCTTTTGACAGCAAATGAACGGCACTTCAATCCCCTCTTCACCGAGCAGTGCTTGAGCATGCTCGACCAATCCTTCGGCTTGTTTTCCCACCGCAGTGAGAAGACTTACCTCTTCACTATTGCGGATTTTGTCGTGGAAAACCAGTTCCAACTTTGGACGGGCATCTTGTTTTATTACAATACCTGTCCAATCTGCTCGTTCGATCACATTACTGACCGCAATCCCTAACATCTGGCACTGGGTGAGCAACGCTGACAAACTACCGTTATCAACTTGAATCATAACGACATCTCGCTGAACGGCAAGTCCACACACATCAGCATGGCACTCTTCCCCCGCCACCAAACTTCCGGGCCCTGGTTCAAAGGTCGATAGTACTCGTAGCGGGACGTTATGCTGCCACGCAAACTGTACTGACGGTAAATGTAGTACCTTAGCGCCCTTTTTTGCCATCTCTTCCATGGAAGGAAAGTCGATAACATCCAACTTTTGTGCGCGACTGACAATCCGAGGATCGCAAGTATAAATACCATCAACATCGGTAAAGATTTGGCATTCATCTGCGTGTAGCGCTCCGGCTAATGTGACCGCTGTGGTATCTGACCCGCCGCGGCCTAAGGTAGTGATATCCCCTAATTCATTCGAGCCCTGGAAGCCTGCGACAATCACAATGTTATCTTGCTCCAACCATTGATTCACCATCGATGTCTCGATATGTGTAATCGTCGCATCGTTGTACTGACTGTCGGTGGTTATTCCCGCTTGTCCTCCAGTTAGAGAACGGGCTGGATAGCCCAACTTATTCAATGTCATTGCAAGCAATGCCATTGATACCTGCTCACCTGCAGACAATAGAACATCCAATTCACGAGCGGTTGGCACCGAGTCGATCTGCGTCGCAAGGTCCATTAATCGGTTCGTTTCGCCAGACATAGCCGAAACCACAACCACAACTTGGTTGCCAGCATTTTTCGCCTTAATAATATGCTCAGCAACACCATGAATTTTCTCTATGGAGCCAACAGAGGTTCCACCAAACTTCTGCACGATAAGGGGCTTTTTCACCAGTCTTCACCTTCCTAGGACACAACATCTCATTGCGGCCAATTCATACTCAACATGTTGGATAAAATTAGCGTGGATAAAACAAAAACCAAGCGCTCTCAGAAATATCTCCTGAGATAACGCTTGGTTATCTTAAACATAAGTTCGGCGACTATATTACGCCGATTGATTTATAATTTAAATTATAAACGCTCTTGTAACCATGCCTCAGTCGAAGCAAGAGCCGCAGGTAGAGCATTTGCGTCGCTACCACCAGCTTGGGCCATATCAGGACGACCGCCCCCTTTACCACCGACTTGTACTGCGACCATATTGACCAACTCACCCGCTTTGACTTTGCCAGTCAGATCTTTCGTCACACCCGCAATCAGGCCGACTTTACCATCAGCAACGTTACCAAGCATGATGATTCCACTACCCAGTTGGTTTTTCAATTCATCAACCATACCACGCAATGCTTTGTTTTCCGCGCCATCAAGTTGAGCAACCAAGACTTTCACTCCAGAAATGTCTTTAACTTGGTCAATCAGAGAAGCGCCAGCTTGCGCAGCAAGTTTTTCTTTAAGAACCTGAATTTCTTTTTCCAAACTCTTCGCTTTGCTCGCCGCTTCGCCTAATTTTTCTTGATATTTCTCTTGCTGCTCTTCGATGAGGTCTAATGCCGCTTCACCTGTCACAGCTTCGATTCGGCGAATCCCTGCTGCAATCCCCGCTTCAGAGACAATCTTGAACAAGCCAATATCACCGGTATTGCTAGCGTGAATACCACCACAAAGCTCAGTAGAGAAATCGCCCATCGATAACACACGCACTTGGTCATCGTATTTTTCACCAAATAGCGCCATCGCACCTTTGGCTTTCGCAGCTTCAATATCCATGATTTCAGTCTGAATATGATGATTGCGACGAATTTGTTGGTTCACTAAACGTTCAACCCGTTTAATTTCCTCTTCCGTCATTGCTTCAAGATGAGAGAAGTCAAAACGCAGAGCTTCAGCTCGAACCAAAGACCCTTTCTGTGCCACATGTTCGCCCAGAACAATACGCAGCGCTTCATGGAGCAAATGGGTTGCAGAGTGGTTCAAAGAAATAGCCTGACGACGTTCAGCATCCACTTCAGCTTTCACCGCGTCACCTTTGGCAACCACACCTTGAATTAATTCACCGTAGTGAGCGATTGCATTACCCAATTTTTGGGTATCATTCACTTGGAACACACCCGATTCTGTTTTTAATACTCCGGTGTCACCACATTGACCGCCTGACTCAGCGTAAAATGGCGTTTCTTCCAGTACGATGATGGCTTTATGCCCGGCAGACAAAGAATCAATTTCTTCACCGTCAAAGAACAGCGCCGAAATGGTGCTTTCACCTTGAGTCGCGGTGTAACCACAAAACTCTGTATCAGCGTCGACTTTAATGCTGGAATTGTAATCGGTACCAAATTGCCCCGCTTCACGAGCTCGCTGACGCTGAGCTTCCATTGCTTGCTCAAAACCGTCTGCATCAATCGAATAGCCTTTTTCTCTGGCCACATCATTGGTCAAATCAGCTGGGAATCCGTAGGTATCGTATAGCTTGAAGACGGTTTCGCCATCAAGAACATCACCTTCAACGGCTTCTAGTGCTTCATTTAAAATCGCCATACCGCGATCCAAGGTACGCCCGAAGTTTTCTTCTTCGATACGCAGTACTTTTTCAACAATCGCTTGCTGTTTCTTAAGCTCTTTACCCGCACTGCCCATGATATCAATCAACGGACCAACCAATTTGTGGAAGAAAGTGCCTTTGGCACCAAGCTTATTACCATGGCGTACAGCGCGACGAATGATACGACGTAACACATAGCCACGGCCTTCATTGGACGGCATCACACCATCAACAATCAGGAACGCACACGAGCGAATGTGGTCAGCAACGACACGCAGTGACTGATTTGAAAGATCCTCATAGCCAATGACGTCTGCGGCCGCTTTGATCAGCGTTTGGAAAACATCGATCTCGTAGTTAGAGTGTACGCCTTGCATGATCGCAGAAATACGCTCAATGCCCATTCCTGTATCCACGGACGGTTTCGGCAAGGGTTCCATGGTGCCGTCAGCATGACGGTTAAATTGCATGAAAACGTTATTCCAGATCTCGATAAAGCGGTCGCCATCTTCTTCTGGTGTGCCAGGACGGCCACCCCAAATATGCTCACCGTGATCGTAAAAAATTTCGCTACACGGACCACAAGGACCGGTATCCCCCATTTGCCAGAAGTTATCTGACTCATAAGGCTTGCCCCCTGGCTTATCACCGATACGCACAATGCGATCTGCAGGAACACCAACTTGTTTGTTCCATATGTCGAAGGCTTCGTCATCCGTTTGATAAATGGTAACGAGAAGACGTTCTTGAGGAAGTTTAAGCACTTGCGTCAAAAACTCCCATGCAAACTTAATTGCATCTTCTTTAAAATAATCACCAAAGCTGAAGTTACCCAGCATTTCAAAAAAGGTATGGTGGCGCGCAGTAAAACCTACGTTTTCTAAATCGTTGTGTTTACCACCGGCACGTACACAGCGCTGGGCCGTAGTAGCTCGTGTGTAGGCTCGCTTCTCTAGGCCAAGGAAGCAATCTTTAAATTGGTTCATACCGGCATTAGTGAAAAGCAGAGTCGGATCGTTGTGTGGAACTAACGACGAACTTTCTACGATTTGGTGTCCTTTGGCTTCAAAGAACTTGAGGAACGAGTTACGAACCTCGTCAGTGCTCATGTACATGCAGCTCTTCCTGAAAATAGCGAGTTAAAATTTTGGGGTATTGTATACTCAAGCGTGCATTTGATGCTAGTTCCAACGAGATTTAGTTCTCACATTGAGATGCGTCATTGTTGGTGTGCTTGAGAGTTTTAATATTCGGCTGTCACGGTAACAAATTCATGGCGAGCAAAAAAGTCAAGGTTATGGCGCTATCACTCATCGTCTCGGTTTGAGTTCAATCCGTAGCTGATTTGCTCAAAACTGTAACCACGATATTGTAAAAAACGTACGCGCTTGGCGTATTCTTTTTGATCCTTGGCCGGGATACCTTTGAATTTTTTGTCTGCAGCCGATTTTGCGAGTTCAAACCAATCTTGGGGCTCAGCAGCAAAAGCTTGGTCAATCACAGATTCTGCCACACGTTTTTGATTCAGTTCTTGACGTATGCGCCTTTCGCCATGCCCCTTTCCGACATGTTGACGTACTTGGCTTTTCGCAAAGCGTAAATCATCCAAATAGTGATGACGCTGACAGAACGCTATCGCTTCTTGAACGTCATCTGACTCATAACCTTTTTGGGTCAGCTTTTGCGCCAACTCATGCTCACCGTGATCTCGTCGGCTTAATAGCTGAATGGCCATCTCTTTAACCGATAATGAAGGCGGTGATGAACGTCTAAACATAGTTCAATTTCCGTTTACAAAATACAACAAAGCCCTGCATTGCAGGGCTTAAAAATAGCATGACTTTGTCGAGCGTTTTATAGCTCTTCAGATTGCTCAGGCATCGCACCAAATTCTGGCTCATCGGCTGGGATTTCAGCAGGTGCCAGTAACATTTCACGCAGTTTGCTATCAATGGTTTTGGCCGTCTCAGGATTTTCACGCATGTATTTACATGCGTTCGCCTTCCCCTGACCCACTTTGTCACCGTTGTAGCTATACCAAGCTCCTGCCTTTTCAATCAGCTTATGTTTCACACCAAGATCAATCAACTCGCCTTCGCGGTTGAAGCCTTGACCATACATGATTTGAGTGTGCGCTTCTTTAAATGGTGCCGCGATTTTGTTCTTAACGACTTTAATACGGGTTTCGTTACCTACAACTTCGTCACCTTCTTTGATAGAGCCAGTACGGCGAATATCAAGACGTACAGAAGCGTAGAATTTAAGCGCATTACCACCGGTTGTCGTTTCTGGGTTACCAAACATAACACCAATCTTCATACGGATTTGGTTGATGAAGATACACATACAGTTTGACTGCTTGAGGTTACCCGTTAATTTACGCATCGCTTGAGACAGCATACGAGCTTGCAAGCCCATGTGGCTATCACCCATCTCACCTTCGATTTCCGCTTTTGGCGTCAGTGCGGCTACCGAGTCGACCACCATAACGTCAATTGCTCCTGAGCGAGCTAATGCATCACAGATTTCAAGCGCTTGTTCGCCGGTATCTGGCTGAGAAACCAGTAATGCATCGATATCGACACCCAGTTTTTTCGCATAGACAGGATCCAGTGCGTGCTCAGCATCAATAAATGCACAGGTTTTACCTTCACGTTGCGCGGCAGCGATCAACTCTAAGGTTAATGTCGTTTTACCAGAAGATTCAGGGCCGTAAACTTCAACGATACGTCCCATTGGTAAGCCACCAGCACCCAAAGCAATATCAAGAGAAAGTGAACCGGTAGAAATGGTTTCAACATCCATCGCACGGTTATCACCAAGGCGCATGATTGAACCTTTACCGAATTGCTTTTCAATTTGACCTAACGCCGCGGCTAACGCTTTCTGTTTGTTATCGTCCATCACTTTCTCCGTTGCGCCCACTTTAATCAAGTGAACTGAATCTACTTAACTCAAATTATGAGCTTGAATTGCTGGTTATTATACTGTTGATTCATACAGTGTCTAGCCCTGTACAAAAAAAATTTACATCTCGTGCCATAAGCGTGAGACGCCGCCCAAAGGTCACACTTCAGGATGCCATCACCGGTTTATCGACTAAGGTACTGATAAATTTCCGATAACGCGTGATAGCTCGCTTGCTGGCGTACCTGACAACGGTCGCCGCTAAATCGTACGGTTTCAACTTTGTGCCAACCGTTGGTACTCGCCCATGCAAAGCATACTGTTCCCACTGGTTTTTCATCACTCCCGCCTCCAGGGCCTGCAATACCACTGATGGATACGCCGATCGTCGCTCGTGAATGCTTAAGTGCACCTTGAACCATTTCGATGACCACGGGCTCACTGACCGCCCCGACCGTATTGAGTAAGCGCTCGCTGACACCAAGCATTTCCATTTTCGCTTCATTACTATAGGTAATAAAGGCGCGCTCGAACCAAGCTGAACTTCCTGCGATATCAGTAATAGCAGCGGCGACACCACCACCAGTACATGATTCAGCCGTTGTCATAATGTGTTGTTTTTGTTCAAGCAAAGTGCCCAATTGAGCGGATAATTTTTCCAACGTTTGCATAACTAAAATCCGATTTTCGTCTTTTCGCATCAATTCCTTTCACGTATCCTAATCGCCAACACCAATAAACACAAAGATGGCCCCGTGACAGTCGAGCAAAAACACACCCCCATGATGCAGCAATACCTCAAACTGAAAGCTGAAAATCCAGAGATTTTGCTGTTCTATCGTATGGGCGATTTTTACGAGCTTTTTTACGATGATGCAAAGCGCGCTGCACATTTGCTCGATATTTCTCTGACCAAACGAGGCTCATCTGCTGGCCAACCAATTCCTATGGCAGGCGTCCCTTACCATGCTGTGGAAGGTTATCTCGCCAAACTGGTTCAGCTCGGTGAATCCGTCGCGATTTGTGAACAAATCGGTGACCCAGCAACCAGTAAAGGTCCGGTTGAACGTAAAGTCGTACGCATCGTTACTCCAGGAACCGTGACTGATGAAGCCTTGCTCTCTGAACGTGTCGATAACCTGATTGCAGCGATTTATCATCATCAAGGCCAATTTGGTTACGCGACCTTAGATATTACTTCAGGGCGCTTTCAGCTAAGCGAACCACAAGATGAAGAGGCGATGCAGGCTGAATTACAACGCACCTCTCCACGTGAACTGCTGTTTCCTGAAGATTTTCAACCCGTGCAGTTAATGGAGCACCGAAAAGGTAATCGTCGTCGTCCTGTTTGGGAGTTTGAACTTGATACCGCAAGGCAGCAACTCAATCAGCAGTTTGGCACTAAAGATTTAGTGGGTTTTGGGGTTGAGCAAGCACAGTATGGTCTATGTGCAGCAGGTTGTTTAATCCAATATGTGAAAGATACCCAACGCACAGCCCTGCCACACATTCGCTCACTCACTTTTGACCGTCAAGACAGCTCCGTTATCCTTGATGCGGCAACTCGTCGTAATTTGGAAATCACTCAAAACTTAGCCGGTGGCAGCGAAAATACCTTGGCAGAGGTGCTGGATCACACGGCAACACCCATGGGCAGTCGTATGCTTAAGCGCTGGCTTCATCAGCCAATGCGCAATAGCGAGGCACTCAATCAACGCCTCGATGCCATAGGCGATATTAAGCACAAGGCCTTATTTGCTGAGTTACACCCAGTGCTTAAACAGATTGGCGATATAGAGCGAATCTTGGCGCGTTTAGCCTTGAGGTCAGCACGCCCTCGCGATATGGCAAGGTTACGTAACGCCATGCAACAATTACCGGATCTTGACTCTGTCGTGAGTGAGCTCTCGCACCCTTATTTGCAGAAGTTAGCTCAGTACTGCGCACCGCAACAGGAAATCTGTGCACTGCTAGAGCGAGCCATCATTGAAAACCCGCCGGTTGTGATTCGTGATGGCGGCGTGATCGCCAGTGGTTACAACGCTGAGCTTGATGAATGGCGTAATCTCGCGGAGGGGGCCACTGAATACCTTGAAGCACTTGAGCGGGAAGAGCGAGAACGTCACGGCATTGATACCCTAAAAGTGGGCTATAACAACGTTCATGGTTTTTACATTCAGGTCAGCCGAGGACAAAGCCACTTGGTGCCGCCTCACTATATTCGCCGCCAAACCCTAAAAAATGCAGAACGCTATATCATCCCTGAGCTCAAAGAGCATGAAGATAAGGTCCTCAACTCCAAGTCCAAAGCCTTGGCGCTTGAGAAGCAATTATGGGAACAGTTATTTGATCTTCTACTTCCAAACCTTGAGAGTTTACAAAATTTAGCCTCGGCGCTCTCTCAACTCGATGTGTTGCAGAATTTGGCTGAGCGAGCCGAGAGCCTTGACTACTGCCGACCAGAACTCACCGATGATATCGGAGTGCATATTCAAGGAGGGCGCCACCCAGTGGTTGAGCAAGTGTTGGATGACCCTTTTATTGCCAACCCAATTGAACTCTCAGAGCAACGTAAAATGTTGATCATTACCGGACCTAATATGGGAGGTAAATCGACCTACATGCGACAAACCGCCTTGATTGCTCTGATGGCTCATATTGGCGCGTATGTCCCCGCAGAGTCAGCACAGATAGGCTCGATTGATCGTATCTTTACTCGTATTGGTGCGTCCGATGATCTCGCATCAGGCCGTTCAACCTTCATGGTTGAGATGACGGAGACCGCGAATATCTTGCACAACGCAACCCAGCGTAGCTTAGTCTTGATGGATGAAATTGGTCGCGGCACCAGCACCTATGACGGCTTATCTCTAGCTTGGGCCAGTGCCGAATGGCTCGCAAAACAAATTGGTGCGTTAACCTTATTTGCAACTCACTACTTCGAATTGACTGAGCTACCCAAGCAAATTCCTGCATTAGCCAACGTGCATCTTGATGCGGTTGAGCATGGTGACAGCATCGCATTTATGCATGCCGTACAAGAAGGAGCCGCCAGCAAATCTTATGGTTTGGCGGTCGCCGGGCTTGCTGGTGTTCCAAAAAGTGTGATCAAAAATGCACGCGCTAAACTCACACAACTAGAACAGCTCAGTAAAGCAGAAAGCTTGGGAGATTCCAGCCATAATCCGTCGTCCAGTCAAGGGGTCGATGTCGCCAATCAACTGAGTTTAATTCCCGAGCCGAGTGAAGTCGAAGAAGTCTTGGCAAGTATCGATCCGGACGAATTGACGCCGCGCCAAGCCTTGGATGCACTTTATCGCCTTAAGCAGTTGTTATAAGACAGCATCTCGCAGAGACCAGTAACGCAATAAATTAAAAAGGCTGCCATCCAGGCAGCCTTTTTAATACATCAAACAGTCGCTAAAGCTTGCGCCTCAACAATAAGACGGCAATCGTCAAAAACACCACACTAGGCGCAATGGCGCCAAAAGCAGGGGGCATTTCGTACACCAAACTCAATGGACCGAAAAATTCACTGGAGATGTAAAACGTAAAGCCGGCAATGACGCCCGATAAAATGCGAGCCCCCATGGTCACGCTACGCAGCGGACCAAAAATAAACGACAGGGCCATCAACATCATCACCGCAATTGAAAATGGTTGAGTGACTTTACGCCACAGTGCCAATTCATAACGGGAAGAATCCTGCTCTGAGGCATCAAGATAAGAGACGTAATCATACAACCCCGTCAGAGACAACTCTTCAGGCTTCACAGTCACGACGGCGAGTTTATCCGGAGCGAGCGTTGTATCCCAACGGTACTCATCGAGATTTTGTTTGGATATTTCGATATCATTTTGCAAGTTTGTCACTTGTACATCTTTCAAAATCCAATGGCTTTGCTCAACAAAGTCCGCTTCTTTGGCATACACGACTGTATCGAGCTTTTTGTCCGCATCAAAACGCCACATGCTCAACCCATAGAGTTTATCTTCCTCCACTTTACCGATGAAGATGAAGTCGTTGGCATCTCGCGCCCATACCCCAGCACGTACCGACAACAACTGCCCTCCAGAGGTGGAAAACGCTCGCATATCTCGCGCCATTTTCTGCGCCTGCGGCGCACCCCACTGTCCAAGCAGGGTGACAGCTATCATCAAAGGCACCGCGGTTTTGAGTACCGAGGTTCCGATGTTCAATTTCGAAAAACCAGAGGCTTGCATCACCACCAGCTCTGAACTTGAAGCCATCATTCCCAGACCAATTAACGCACCCAACAGCGCAGCCATAGGGAAAAACATTTCCACATCGCGTGGGATACTCAGCACCACGAAGAACAAAGCTTGTAGCAAGTCATAACTGCCCTGCCCAACTTTACGTAACTGCTCAACGTATTTAATGATCGCCGACAGACCAACAAAAGTGGCCAAAACCAAAGAGGTGGTCGCAATAATGGTTCGACCTATATACAAATCAAGAATTTTAAACACAGGTTATGCGGCCTTCTTTTTTCTAAATCGGTCTTTCAGGCGTCGAGCCATGACACTGTCCAATGAGTTGGCAACAATAGCCGTAAACAACAGGGCCGCGTTAATCGGCCACATGCCGACAATGGTCGGAATTGAGCCATCTTCCAATGCTGATTTCGTTGCACTGATAGCAAGGAAATACGCAAGATAGATCAAAATAGCCGGTCCCATCTTCGCAAAACGCCCTTGACGAGGATTAACCGCTGATAGGGGGACAACCAACATCGTCAGCAGTGGAATACACACCACTAACGAAATTCGCCACTGAAGTTCGGCTTGTGCTTCCGGATCAGAGTTTTTGATCAGGTTTATCGTCGGAATCGCTTCCCAATCTCGGCTACGCTGTTTGACTTCACGCTGCCCAATCAGCCCTTGGTATTCATCAAAGGTTGTTGTCATATAATCAACCCGAGTTGGAACTCCTTCATAACGGGTCCCGTCATACATACTAATGACTTGACGACCATCCCCGAGCTCTTTGACTTCCCCAGAGTTAGAGAACATAACACTTGGTAAAATCGAATCCCGAGGCGTTAGTTGAGCAACAAACACATTGGACAACTTTTTGTTCTGGATGTTGTCAATAAACACCACTGACGAACCGTCCGGCGTACGCTGAAAATGTCCTTTTTGTAGCAGGTCAACGCTGTTTTCGGCTTCAAACTGTTCAAACAGTTGAGCTTCTTTATCCTGCCCCCATGGTGAAAGCCAAAATGCGTTAAACGCCGCTAAACCACCAGTAATCACCGCAAGGTATAACGCGGCACGAATGAGAAATTTATTTCCTATTCCGGTCGCGTTCATTACGGTAATTTCACTCTCGGCGTAGAGACGTCCGAAGGTTAAAAGAATCCCAATAAACAGGCTTAATGGCAGCATTAACAACCCCATTGATGGCATATTTAAACCAACAATAGAGAGAATCATACGGGCAGGAATTTCACCATCCGACGCATCCGCTAACACTCGAATAAATTTTTGGCTGACGAACACCAGAAACAGTACAAAAAAGATCGCTAACTGGCTCTTGAGTGTCTCGCGGATCAAATATCTAACAATAATCACGCTGAAATTACCTATACAAAACTTGTATTTTTAGTCGAATCACTATAGTTTTCCGTTGAACCTTTTATTTTTTAATTTTTCACTAACTGTTAGATTGCTTAATTCAAAGGTTGTTCCCATAAGTATGGCGACCATTATCTAACATTTAGAACTATTTGTCTTTAGGATGTAGGAGTACGCATGGAGTTCAGTGTAAAAAGTGGAAGTCCAGAGAAACAGCGCAGCGCATGTATCGTTGTCGGCGTCTTTGAACCACGTCGCCTTTCTCCAGTAGCAGAGCAACTCGACAAAATCAGTGATGGCTATATCAGCTCACTACTGCGTCGTGGTGACCTAGAAGGAAAACCAGGCCAAGTGCTACTGCTTCACCAAGTACCCGGAGTACTTTCTGAGCGTGTTTTGCTCGTCGGTTGTGGCAAAGAACGCGAACTGGGCGAGCGCCAATACAAAGAAATCATTCAAAAAACCATCAGTACATTGAACGAAACCGGTTCGATGGAGGCAGTATGCTTCCTCACTGAGCTTCATGTCAAAGGTCGTGATACATACTGGAAAGTACGTCAAGCTGTTGAAGCGACCAAAGATGGTCTTTATACCTTTGATCAATTCAAAAGTACCAAGCCGGAAACTCGCCGCCCACTTCGCAAGTTAGTCTTCAACGTGCCGACTCGCCGTGAACTGAGTTTAGGTGAAAAAGCCATTGCTCACGGCCTAGCTGTGGCGTCAGGTGTAAGAGCATGTAAAGACCTAGGTAACATGCCACCAAACGTCGCTAACCCTGCGTATCTTGCCTCTCAGGCGCGCCGCCTTGCTGACGATTACGAGTCCATCACCACTAAAATCATTGGTGAGCAAGAGATGGAAAAACTCGGCATGACCTCATACCTCGCCGTTGGTCGTGGTTCGAAGAACGAATCGATGATGTCAATCATCGAGTACAAAGGTAATCCCGAGCCAGACGCTAAGCCGATTGTCTTAGTCGGTAAAGGCTTAACCTTTGATTCTGGCGGTATCTCACTCAAACCCGGCGCTGGTATGGATGAGATGAAATACGATATGTGTGGTGCAGCTTCAGTATTTGGCGCGATGAAAGCGCTAGCAAAACTGAACTTACCTATTAATGTTGTCGGTGTGCTCGCAGGTTGTGAAAATATGCCGGGCAGCAATGCTTACCGTCCGGGAGACATCCTCACGACCATGTCGGGTCAAACGGTTGAAGTGTTAAACACAGATGCGGAAGGCCGTTTAGTTTTGTGTGATGCTCTCACTTACGTTGAGCGTTTCGAGCCTGAATGTGTGGTTGATGTGGCCACCCTGACTGGCGCATGTATTATGGCCCTTGGTCATCACATTTCTGCGGTCATTTCCAACCACAACCCGTTGGCGCATGAAATTATCAATGCTTCAGAGCAAGCCAGCGATCGCGCATGGCGTTTGCCAATGACTGATGAGTACCATGAGCAACTGAAAAGCCCATTTGCAGATATGGCCAATATTGGTGGTCGTCCTGCGGGAACCATCACTGCGGGCTGTTTCTTGTCGAAATTTGCTAAGAAATACAACTGGGCTCACCTCGACATTGCCGGAACCGCTTGGAAATCAGGTGCATCAAAAGGCTCGACGGGCCGTCCGGTCTCAATGCTTGTCCAATTCCTGCTTAACCGCAGTGGCCAAGATAGCGAAGAGTAATTCGAAAAGGGCCGAAAGGCCCTTTTTTGTTGCTGCAATCAATAAGTGAAGCGCCATGTCTAACGCGACTTTTTACATTGTTCCTGAACAATCACCACAGGCCAGCGCCGAAGGTTTTGCTGCCTATGTGGTTTTTCTGGCTCAACACTTTGCCAAGCAAGGGGCTAAGGTTTATCTCAACTGCCAAGATAAGCCCCATGCTGAGCAACTCGCCGAATACTTTTGGCAGCAACCACCCGAGCAATTTATCGCCCATAACCTTGTCGGTGAAGGCCCTAAGTACGCCACCAGTATCGAAATTGGTCATCAAGGGGTAAAACCGAGTTGGAATCGTCAGCTTGTTATAAATGTGGCGGATAATCAGACAACCTTTGCGAACAAGTTTGCAGAGGTGGTAGACTTCGTCCCCTGCGATGAAAAAGCAAAGCAACTCGCAAGAGAAAGGTATAAAATCTATCGTCAAGCTGGCTACCAGCTGCAAACCATAGAAATACACTACCCTTAGTCGTCAATCCTTATAGTTAAGCTCTCCAAACAGAGAGTTCACTTATAAAGATTGGCAAAGATTAACCTCAACGTATCCATTAAATGAGTACTATGGAAAAGACATACAACCCAACTTCAATTGAACAAGCGCTGTATCAGGCTTGGGAAGAAAAAGGCTACTTTAAGCCACACGGTGACACGACGAAAGCATCATACAGCATCATGATCCCGCCACCGAACGTCACTGGTAGCCTACACATGGGCCACGCCTTCCAAGACACCATCATGGATACTTTAATCCGTGCCGAACGCATGAAAGGCAAGAACACCTTGTGGCAAGTCGGTACTGACCATGCAGGTATCGCAACCCAAATGGTGGTTGAGCGTAAGATTGCCGCGGAAGAGGAAAAAACCAAGCACGATTACGGCCGCGATGCATTTATCGACAAAATTTGGGAATGGAAAGGCCAATCTGGCGGCACCATCACCAAACAGCTGCGTCGCCTTGGTGCTTCTGTTGATTGGGATCGCGAACGTTTCACCATGGATGAAGGTTTCTCCAACGCCGTTCAAGAAGTGTTTGTTCGCCTTTATCAGGAAGATTTGATCTACCGTGGCAAACGTCTGGTTAACTGGGATCCAAAACTGCACACCGCGATTTCTGACCTTGAAGTTGAAAATAAAGATAAAAAAGGTCATATGTGGCATTTCCGCTACCCGCTCGCCGACGGAGCGAAAACCGCTGAAGGCAAAGACTACATTGTGGTTGCGACGACCCGCCCAGAAACCGTTCTTGGCGATACCGGTGTTGCGGTTAACCCAGAAGATCCACGCTACAAAGCTCTGATTGGCAAAGAGATCATTCTTCCATTAGTTGACCGCCGCATTCCGATTGTTGGCGATGAACACGCTGATATGGAAAAAGGCACTGGTTGTGTAAAAATAACGCCAGCTCATGACTTTAATGACTACGAAGTCGGTAAACGTCATCAACTGCCGATGATCAACATTCTCACCTTTGATGCCAATATTCGTGATGAAGCGGAAGTCTTCACTACCAATGGTGAGCCAAGCAAAGCCTACCCAACCACAATTCCGGCCCAATACCAAGGTTTGGAGCGCTTTGCGGCACGTAAAGCGGTTGTTGCTGAGTTTGAACAGCTTGGTTTGCTCGAAGAAATTAAAGATCACGATTTAACCGTCCCTTACGGTGACCGTGGCGGTGTGGTCATTGAACCGATGCTCACCGACCAATGGTACGTGCGCACAGCCCCAATGGCTGAAGTCGCGACTAAAGCGGTAGAAGATGGCGAAATCCAATTCGTGCCAAAACAGTACGAAAATATGTACTTCTCTTGGATGCGTGATATTCAAGATTGGTGTATTTCGCGTCAGCTATGGTGGGGTCACCGTATTCCGGCTTGGTATGACAACCAAGGCAATGTTTACGTGGGTCGCAACGAAGAAGAAGTTCGCCGTAACCATAACCTTGAGTCAGTGATTGAACTGCGCCAAGACGATGATGTTCTGGATACTTGGTTCTCATCTGCATTGTGGACCTTTGGAACTCAAGGCTGGCCAGAACAAACGCCGGATTTAAAAGCATTCCACCCTTCGGATGTATTAGTTACGGGCTTTGACATCATCTTCTTCTGGGTTGCGCGTATGATCATGATGACCATGCACTTCATCAAAGATGAAAATGGCAAACCACAAGTTCCGTTCAAAACCGTTTACGTCACAGGGCTAATTCGTGACGAAAACGGCGATAAAATGTCGAAATCGAAAGGTAACGTTCTTGATCCTATCGACATGATTGATGGTATCGACCTTGAATCTCTGGTTGAGAAACGCACCGGCAACATGATGCAGCCTCAATTAGCGAAGAAGATTGAAAAGAACACACGCAAAACCTTTGAGAACGGTATCGAAGCTTACGGTACTGACGCATTGCGCTTTACGCTTGCGGCCATGGCATCAACTGGACGTGATATTAACTGGGACATGAAACGCCTAGAGGGCTACCGCAACTTCTGCAATAAGCTGTGGAACGCGAGCCGTTACGTCTTGATGAACACCGAAGAGAAAGACTGTGGCTTTGATGCAGGTAGTGAAGTCGTCTACTCCTATGCCGACCGCTGGATCGAATCACAATTTGAATTAGCGGCTAAAGAGTTCAACAACCATATCGATAACTTCCGTTTAGATATGGCGGCCAACACGATTTACGAGTTCATTTGGAACCAATTCTGTGACTGGTACTTGGAGCTAACGAAGCCGGTACTTTGGAAAGGCAACGAAGCGCAGCAGCGAGGCACTCGCCGCACCTTAATCACGGTATTGGAAAAAACCCTGCGTCTTGCGCATCCGGTAATTCCTTACATTACCGAAACCATCTGGCAAAGTATCAAGCCATTAGTGGAGGGTGTTGAAGGTGAAACCATCATGCTGCAAGCGCTGCCACAGTACGATGAAAATAATTTCCACCAAGAAGCGTTAGATGATATTGAGTGGGTCAAATCTTTCATCACTAGCATTCGTAATATCCGTGCTGAATACGACATCAACCCAGGCAAGCCATTGGAAGTGATGCTAAAAGCGGCGAATAACATTGATGCAGCTCGTGTCAGTGCCAATGAACAAGTGCTGGTGTCACTGGCTAAGCTTGAAAGTATTCGTGTTCTCAATGACGGAGAAGAGACGCCAGCCTGTGCGACCGCGCTTGTGGGCAAATCGGAACTGATGATCCCAATGGCGGGTATCATTGATAAAGATGCGGAACTTGCTCGCCTTGATGGTGAAGTGAAGAAAACGCAAGGTGAAATCAAACGCCTTGAAGGTAAGCTTGGTAATGAAGGTTTCGTGGCGAAAGCGCCTGAAGCCGTTGTTGCAAAAGAGCGAGAGAAGCTCGAAGGTTACAAAGAGACATTGGCGAAACTTGAAGAGCAAAAAGTGACGATTGCTGCTTTATAAGAAGCCTCACTTTGATATAAAAAAGCAGCGGAAAACCGCTGCTTTTTTTGTTTCTTCATCCTCTGCCAACTAAGGCGATATTTGCGCATCTTGAATTCTCTGCTCAATATCAGGATGAGTACTTAGCCACTGTGGAAGCTCCAACCCCGGCTGCTGTTTTAGGCGCTCAAACGCCTTCGCCAAGGCCTGGTGATCATCAAACAAACGCATCATCGCTTGGCGCGCAAACGCATCCGCTTGCTGCTCATTGCGGCGAGATTTTTGGTTCGCTAAGAGAAAAACCCCCACGCCAGCCATATTATCAATCACACCACTGGCCTCCCCCGTCATCACTGCAACCGACACCGAGATAATACTTGATTGAACCAAGCGAGTGAGCATATGGCGATGATAGATATGCCCAAGCTCATGCATGATGATGGCGTCAAGTTGACGCGGGTTCTCCATCATAGCCACTAAATCATCGAGAATAACCATTTTGCCGCCGGGTAAAGCAAAGGCGTTACTCTCCCCCGGTGATGACCGGAATTCTATCTCGATAGAAAATGGCATTGCAGGTAACTTTTCAAGATAACCTGCCACTCGTGAACGAATAGCGTTTTGCTGATCCATGCTCAATTGTGATGGCTGATAAATATGGTCGAGCGTGTCCAAAACTTGGTCACCGATGAGCAGACTCCAGCGCTCAGGCAAGGCTTGTGCCGTTTTACTACTCACCCAAGGTAAGGCATAGTGATAACCGGATACAAGGAGTACCAAACACAGAATCCCACTGCTCAGCCAAGCTATCCAGTGACGTTCCAACCAATCAAGCTTCAACGTCCAGCGTTGCTGGGATTTGAGGCACTTATCTAACTCTGACGTTCGCTGGGTAATAAACATACGCCCATCAGGCAACCGCAAACGTATTGGCATGTTGCCGACTGGCGCACTAAACTCAACATCCTGCAGTGGATAACAAAACCGCTGTCCCTCTAAGGCTAAAACCCATTGTTGGCTTCCGGCTTCATTTTGTTCAAGATGAAAAAACGCCTCGCAGCGTTGTGAACTGCGAGGCGCGAAGGCATGACCCGATAGTTGCATTAACCGATGCCTAGGTTCAGATCAAAGGCCTGAGCAACTTCATCGGAAACCGCCGAATCAACATCTGAATCTTGGTCTCGTGATACAAGCAACGCCATATCACCAACGACACGAGTATTATCAGCGACATAACGAGAGGCTCTCACCATCGCCCACGGTCTGGCTAAACCAAGCGTCACAAGTTGTAAGAGGAAGTTAGAGAGCATCAACCATATAAAGCTTGAAACCTTAAATTTAGAAATAAACGTCAGTTTAAGTTGGTCATGCTCTTCTTGGCTCAGCACCATCACAGAAAATAAATAGTTACGGACGCGAGTTACGGTATAAGCGGTTAGCGTTAACGTAATCAAAATAAAGCCAAGATACATACCAACCACCGTTATTACAGAGTTCGACCCGATGGTCGCGAACATATCCTGCGCACTGCCATTAAAATCAACACCGGAGAATGAAGACGCCAACATAACCACTGTCAACGCGATAAAGGCTAATACTCCAAAACCCATGGCAGATAAGTAGATTTTAACAAAAACACTCTGCTTAAGCTGCGCTGAAAATGCCCAATCCCCGTAACGGTAACCGTTGACGAAATATTGCGTAATGCCAAATACCACCCACGAGTATAATACGGCCATTAAGATCAGCGCGCCGATAGCCATGACTAACCCGAAACCAAATGAGGCATGAAATGCGCCTGCAACCAAAGCACAATATACCGCGAGAATAACAAGTGCCCCTAGAGCTCGTCCCAGAATAACCGCGTACGCCTTAGACAGTTCTCCGGCAAAAGAAAAATGGACATTACGAAAACTGGTCATTGCCGAATCAAAGCGTGCGTTACTCCAAAGTAGCCAAGGGATCGCAACGTAAAACGCCAATATGAGCACTAATGAGACGACCGGATTGAATTGCCCAAGCAACGCCCAAACCAATAGACACAGTAGAGCCACTAAGCGCCCTTTTAGAATTTGTAGCGGTTTCGCATGATATTCAAATACATCACCGGCTAATTGCGTATTACCATAAAAATAACGTTTGGTACGCACTTTTGCCCACGCAGAATAAATACCAAGAGTAACAATCGAAAGTAATATATTAACGATCCAAATACCAAAAAAAGCCCCCCCTTGACCTTTAAATATCAGGGGGTTTATATGTTGTTTATTATCCATGAATTTGTTCTTCCTGACGTTGTTATTATTTTTGCTAGCGACAAAAATAAGCAAATATTTGCCTATTTAGAATACCAAGTGTTCAGGAAATATTCATCATACTAATACAATTGCATGGGTAAAATTCACAAAAAAATACACCATATAATTATTACTTTTATCAATATTTAGCCAGAGGAAAGAACCGTCCGTCTAAACAATTCTATTGAGCTGCTCACCTCGTTCAAAGGCGGCAATATTCTGTATTAAAATTTCGGCGAGACGCGTAATTGAAGAGTCACTCCCCCAGGCAACGTGCGGAGTTAAAAGTAAATTAGGCAGCGACATGTTCGCTAATAAAGGATTGGACATATCAGCAGGTTCCGCACTAAATACATCAACACCAGCCCCTGCGATGATTTGTTCAGTCAATGCCTCCACTAATGCCTGCTCATCAACTAACCCACCACGCCCAGTATTAATTAAAATGGCCGACGACTTCATCGTTTTTAGCTCACGTTGACCGATCAAATGGTGCGTGTCCTCATTCAACGGGCAATGTAGCGTCAAAACATCACTTTGCTGCAGTACCTGTTCAAACGGTGTCAATCCAGTACGACAACGGGTTTCCCCCTTACGCTCAGCAAACAGGACATTCATACCAATTGCTTTGGCCAGTTCAGCTGTTGCTTGCCCCAAAGCACCTCGGCCAATAACGCCTAGCGTACTTCCGGAGATATCATTAATCGGATAAGTAAAAAAGCAAAACTGCCCGTTACGCTGCCACTCACCATTAGCAATATCTTGATGATAGGCAAATAAGTTACGTCGTAAAGCAAACATCATTGCAATCACATGTTCGGGAACAGATTGGGTTGCATACCCCTGAATGTTGGTGACCGCAATATGACTTTTTCGGCATGCCTCAATATCGACGTTGTTATAGCCGGTCGCAGAGACAGCAATCAATTTGAGATCGGAAAGCTGAGTGAGCAGATCTCCTTTGAGTTCCACTTTATTGGTAATCACGATCGCCGCATCATAAATACGCTCAAGAACTTGCGGTGGCGCGGTGGTATCGTACTCGACCCATAGATGCTCAAACGGCAAATGAGGCAAATGGATATGGGAAGGAATGGTTGCACGGTCCAGAAAGACCACTTTGGGTAACGTCATTTTTTATTCTCCTTATTCGCTACCCAAGTTCCCCTGACTAAGGGGTGGGCAGAGTTTTATAATCTGGCAGTGTTTTCTCAGCGTCAAAATGTTCAAAGATCATCGCTTGGGCTTGCGGATAAAAATCACAGGCAACAAATAAGCTACTTAACTCGTGACTTCGAGGATGATAAAAACTCAACTCAGCGGCGTGAAGCTCTAACCTATCAGAAAATTCAAATGCTTGCTCGGATGCATAAAACTCATCCCCAACAATAGGGTGCCCTAAAGCCTGCATGTGAACGCGTAATTGATGCGAGCGCCCTGTCACAGGTAGCAAGCGGACTAGGGTTGTCTGGGCTTCGCGTTCTACCACTTGATAATAGGTTTTGGCGGGCTTTCCTTGTTGATAACACACTTTTTGCTTGGGGCGATTGGGCCAATCACCTATCAGTGGGAAATCGAGCTCGCCTTGCTCATGATTCACCGTCCCCCAAACTCGCGCATAGTACACTTTATGAGTTAATCGGTATTGAAACTGCTTTTTTAGCGCCGACTCTGCCCATTTGTCTTTAGCAAGTACCATCAAGCCTGAGGTATCCATGTCGAGGCGATGCACAACCTGTATGCTGGGATGTGTTTCTTGTAAGCGACGCCACATACTGTCTTGATGCTCAGGCAAACGGCCAGGAACCGACAGCAAGCCAGATGGCTTGTTGACTGCCAAAATATGTTCGTCTTCATAAATGATCTCAACCCACGGCTCAGTGGGAGGGTGGTATTCATGCATCGCCATTCAATGTGTCTCATCACTAAAAACGTCGCGATTATACCAGAGTCCTTTCAAGCTCGAATGGCTAATTGTCAATCTAAAACTGCTATTTCTGAAAAAAATGTAAATTTAGTTTGACACAAAAGTCATACGTGATATCCATACCATCTATTGACAAAAAACTATAAAACAATAAGCAAGCACACGTATAAGGATTAACCCATGGAGAATGCTGCCGAGTACCGGCCCGCCGAAGAGCGAGCTCCCTTGTCACAATTGATCAAGTCTTTAGGCCCCGGCGTCATGACCGCGGCTGCCGCGGTAGGTGGCTCACACCTCGTCGCATCGACTAAAGCGGGTGCCATTTATGGTTGGCAACTTGCTGCGCTCATTTTGCTCGTAAACCTTTTTAAATATCCGTTTTTTCGAGCTGGTGTTCAATACACGATGGGAACCGGGCAAAGTTTAGTTGAAGGCTACTCAAAACTTGGCCGTCCTTACCTGTGGGTTTTCATGGCTCTGGCCAGTATTTCAGCTGTGGTAAATACCGCAGCACTGGCGCTATTTAGTGCAAGTCTACTGGGCTACTTTATTCCATTTGATCTCTCAATGAGTGCCCTGAGTGCGATTGTGCTGGTTACCTGCTTAGTCATTTTATTTGCCGGTCACTACAAAGCCCTCGATTCACTGTCAAAAATCATCATGGCTGTATTAACCATCGCGACACTTAGCGCGGTAATGGTTGCCTTTTCAAGCGATGCTCAACCAGTGGCATCGGCTGCAGTAGAAGAACCTTCGCCATGGACCATCGCTGCGATCGGCTTTATCGTCGTCACCATGGGGTGGATGCCTGCACCCATTGAAATTTCAAGCCTGACCTCAATGTGGCTCAAGAGCCAGAGTTCACATCAAGCGGTCACCGCACGTTCTGCTTTGTTTGACTTTAATGTTGGCTACATTGGCACTGCGCTACTGGCGATTGTATTCCTGTCATTAGGTGCGTTGGTTCTGCACGGTTCTGGTGTTGAACTGTCTAAATCAGGGATTGGATTTTCACATCAGTTAGTGGGTATGTACGCATCGACGATTGGTGAGTGGTCACGCTACCTTATTGCTGTCATTGCATTTTTCTGTATTTTTGGCAGTACCATTACGGTGATTGATGGCTATGCTCGTGTCGTGTCTGAATCTCAGCGTTTGCTGCGTAACCAACCGGAAATGAACCCTAAAACAACCCAAAATTGGATGTGGTTCATCTCAGCACTCGCGCTTGGCATTATCGTATTTTGGGCATCAGCTCTACTACCCATGTTGAACTTCGCGATGGTACTTGCGTTTGTCACTACGCCGTTCTTTGCCTTGCTTAACTTTATTTTGGTCACCAAAACACCACTCCCTAAAGCCTTGGCTGTAGGGAACAAGCTGAAGCTTCTTTCCGTTATTGGTCTGATTTATCTCTTTGGCTTCCTAGCGCTGTTTGTTTGGTGGAAGTGGATCATGTAATTGCACATGACATCGACAAAAAAGGCCTTCAAATGAAGGCCTTTTGCATATCTGGAAAGTAGGTTTAGTTATGCGATACGACGATGACGCGTAACGAATCAAGCTGATACTGAGCACGAGAAATGTAACCATTAAGCGTGGTAATTTGCTCGTCAAGGCTTTCAATTTCTTCATCACGGATGTTTGGGTTAACTGCTTTTAATGCTTGTAAACGTTCAAGCTCGGCATTGAGGCGGCTATGCATATCACGCTGCGCTTGCTGTCTCACCTCATCAACTTTGGCTTCAATTAACCCTTCACCGACCTCAATCAGATGGTGCAACTGAGGCTGAACAGAGGTGACAAGTTTACTCGCCAGATGACGATTAACAGGACTCAATTGACGGTTAAAACCATCAAACTCGACTTGATGCGACAGATCGTTCCCTTTCTGATCAAGCAGAAGGCGAATCGGTGTCGGTGGAAGGAAACGGCTAATACCACTGCTTTTTGGCGCTTGTGCATCAACCACAAATACCAATTCAAGAAGGACAGTGCCCACGGGCAGCGCTTTATTTTTTAACAGCGATACCGCGGAAGTGCCCACACCTTCACTCATCAGAAGATCAATACCACCTTGAATCATTGGATGTTCCCAACTGATAAAGTGAATATCTTCTCGTGCGAGCGCGGTGCTGCGTTCAAAGGTGATGGTTGCCCCTTCATACGGTAAGCCCGGATAACTTGGTACCATCATATGTTCTGACGGCGTGACGACCAGAGCATTATCGCCTTTGTCATCTTGGTTTAGACCAATGGTATCAAACAGGCTCAGCGCAAAAGTCACTAGATTGGTATCGCCATCGGTTGCGGCGATACGCTCAACAATCTCGTGGGCTCGCTCACCGCCATTTGAGTGCATTTCCAGCAGGCGATCACGCCCTTGCTCAAGTTGTGCTTTTAATGATTTATTCAGTTTCGAAGATTGTTCAATCACATCATCCAGCGCTTCAGTATTCCCTGTCGCCAGCATTTCAATCAGCGTTGTATCAAACTGGTCATAGACCGTGCGGCCTGTTGGGCAAGTTTCTGCAAATGCATTTAAGCCCTCATTAAACCAGCGAGCTAAGATACTTTGTGAGGTCCCCTCAAGATAAGGAACATACACTTCGATATCACGCGCTTGTCCAATACGGTCCAAGCGTCCAATTCGCTGTTCTAAAAGATCAGGGTTGAATGGTAAATCGAACATCACCAGCTGATTCGCAAACTGGAAGTTACGTCCTTCAGACCCAATTTCACTACAAATCAGAACTTGAGCACCGCCCTCTTCTTGAGCGAAATACGCCGCCGCTTTATCACGTTCTAAAATCGACATGCCTTCATGGAAAACGGTCGCCCGAATGCCTTCTCGCTCACGTAACGCTTGCTCAAGCTGCAAAGCCGTACTAGCGCGCGAAGCAATGACCAAGATTTTTTCGCTGCGCTTTTCGGTAATCTTATCCAAAAGCCAATTCACTCGAGGATCAAATTGCCACCAGCTGGTTTCTTCCCCTTCAAACTCTTGGAAAATCTCCTCTGGATAGAGGTTTTTCACCGCACGAGCTTCCTGGCTAATTTTGCCACCAATCATGTTCGCGACACGCATTGAAGTAGTGTACTGAGATGGAATCTCCATCGGTAGCAAGTGAACATGACGCTGAGGAAAACCTTGCACTGCCGCTCGAGTATTACGGAACAAGACGCGTCCAGTTCCATGGCGGTCCATCAAGTTATCGATCAACTCTTGGCGCGCTTGAGCTTTTTCTTCGTCACTCACTTCGCCACTAAGAATCCGGTACAAAGGTTCTACATCTTGTTCTGAAAGTAGTTCGGTTATCTTATTTTTTGCGTCATTTTGAAGCTCTTCGCCCGAAAAGAGTGCAGCAACGGCGTCAGCCACCGGTTCATACTGCTGCTCTTCTTCGACAAACGCGTGATAGTCATAGAAACGATCAGGGTCGAGCAACCGCAGGCGCGCAAAGTGACTTTCGCGACCAAGCTGCTCTGGGGTTGCGGTCAGAAGTAAAACGCCGGGAGCGCTGTTGGCCAGCCCTTCTATAACTTGATATTCACGACTTGGGTTATCCTGGCTCCATTCAAGGTGATGAGCTTCATCGACCACCAGTAAATCCCACTCCGCATCCAAAGCTTGTTGGTAGCGTTCGCGGCTTTTACGCAAGAAATTGAGTGAACATAGAACATATTGCTGAGTTTCAAATGGGTTTTCCCCTTCAGCAACGCTCTCGACACAACGTTCCTCATCAAAGATAGAGAAGTGCAAATTAAAACGCCGGAGCATTTCAACCAGCCATTGATGCTGTAAGGTCTCAGGAACCACAATCAATATTCGCTCAGCACGCCCAGACAACACTTGCTGGTGAATAATCATGCCGGCTTCAATGGTTTTCCCCAGCCCGACTTCATCGGCCAGTAAAACACGTGGTGCATGACGGCGGCCCACTTCATGGGCAATGAACAGCTGGTGAGGAATCAAACCAGCACGCATACCACACAAGCCACGCATTGGGCTACGATGCTGCTGATACTGATTGGTTAATGCGCGATAACGCAGCACAAAGTTATCCATGCGGTCAATTTGACCAGCAAACAGCTTATCTTGAGGTTTGTTAAAGCGAATTTGATGGCTGAGCATAATCTCACGTAGCTCAACCCCTTGTTGTTCGGTGTCGGAACGAGTCCCCACATAGGTGACGACGCCACTGTCTTCGACTACCTGTTCGACAGTCAGAAACCAGCCTTGTTGACTCTCCACTTCATCACCGACATTAAAAGTCACTCGGGTCACTGGCGCATCATGACGAGCGTAGACTCGGTTCTCTTCTGATGCTGCAAACATTAGAGTGACCGTACGCCCATCAAGCGCGACGACCGTCCCTAATCCCAAATCACTTTCCGTATCGCTGATCCAGCGTTGCCCCAAAGCAAATGTCATGAATCGACTACCTCACCTATATCAATTGGAAATTAAGCGTGTTGCTATCTTAAAGCTTCTGCTACCAGAAAAAAGTCACAAATCTATGAATTTAGCGTTATATCTGGCTGAGAAAAAAGGTCGATAATATTACTGCAAGCCGTGATACAGGTCACGAACAAACACCTTAAAAGCCAGGATTTTTTTTCGTCCTTTTGTGTGACTTCAAAATGTCATAATTCAATGGCAAATCTAATCTTGAGTGTAGTCAAATTTGCATATACTCAACATTGAATAGGACGCCTAAGTAACTTGGTTTTATGTCACAGGCTAAGGATTTTTAGCATCAGACATAAGCTGAATGGCACAAGTTATGCTTATTCAAAAACGGAACCATACGGGTTTGCAGCTTGTCATTGATTACTTCTGCTAGTCCGCTGAGCGAAAGTAATCTGCCCTGCGCAAACATCTATTGCTAAGCATGCCGCATTGCGGCAAGGAGACGCTTATGGGCGATACCGATCGGAAACTGTTTGTGCTCGACACAAATATTCTGCTTCACGAACCTCTTGCCATTTACTCCTTCCAAGAACACGATGTGGTCATTCCCATGACCGTCCTAGAAGAGCTTGACCGAATCAAAGACAGTAAACGTGACGTCGCACGGGATGCGCGAGTCGCGATTCGAGCACTGGAAGATTTATTCCGCGAAGCAACCCCAGATCAGATATCCGAAGGCATACCTTTTTCCAAAGATGGCATGGCCACAGGACATATTTCCATCCTCGCCGATTTTGAACTGCAAGAAACCGTTAAAGCCTTTGCCGATAAAGCAGGTGATAACCGTATACTTAACGCCGTACTCTACTTACAAAACAAACGAGCTCCCCGTGAAGTGGTCTTGATCACCAAAGACATCAACATGCGATTACGGGCAAAAGGAGCCGGTGTCCGCTTTGTTGAAGACTACCGTACCGACCAATTGATTGATGATGTTCAGTACTTAACCAAAGGTTTCCAGCAGATTGAAGGCGATTTCTGGAGCAACATTAGTGAAGTCCACACCCAAAACTACGCCGGAAAAACCTACCATACCTTAGCGCGAGAACCGTTTGAACCCACTTATATCAACCAATATGTGATTGATGAAGAGAGCGATTTTGCCGGACGTGTTGAAGATATAACGCCAGAGGAAATTACGATTCGTGATCTCAGCCGTGAGCACATGATGCATCGCCATGCTTGGGATATTTCACCCAAAAATGTCTACCAAGCCATGGCGCTCGATGCCTTGCTTGACCCCGACATAGACCTGGTCATTCTGACCGGTGCAGCAGGAAGCGGTAAAACATTGCTTGCGATGGCAGCCGCGCTTGAACAAACCATCGAAAAGAATCAGTTTGATAAAATCATCGTCACCCGTAACACTCCTGACATCGGTGAGTCGATCGGCTTCTTACCTGGTTCGGAAGAAGAGAAAATGATGCCTTGGCTTGCCGCGGTCACGGATACACTCGAAGCGCTGCATAAAAATGATCACTGTACTGAAGGCTCGATGAAATACATCTGTGACAAAGCCAATATTCAGTTCAAATCGATTAACTTTATGCGTGGACGTTCGATTCAAAATGCATTCGTGCTGCTAGATGAGTGTCAAAACTTAACCGCTTCACAGATCAAAACAATCATCACTCGCTGTGGTGAAGGAACAAAAATTGTCTGCTCAGGTAACCTAGCGCAGATTGATTCCCACTATCTAACGCCAGTCACTTCCGGTTTAACGTACATGGTTGAACGCTTTAAGAACTTTGAAGGCAGCGCCAACATTCACTTAAACGGTGTGGTGCGCAGTCGTTTGGCCGAGTTTGCAGAAGAAAACCTCTAGCCTTTATACGATGCGGAAGCTCTTTACTGTAGAGTTTCCGCATTCCGTCTCAATCCCCTCATCGCATACACTCTTTGTCTCATCAGCAATACTCCCTCATAGCATGACTTGCACTTTTTGTTTCAAATTGTTGCAATGAAATTTAGGTCATCGTCTCACTTACGCTAATGCTTTAGGAGCGCTTATGATACCGACTTGGGTCACCGTGATTGCATGGATATCGATTCTTCTTGGCTTAACCTCTAGCCTCATCATCATCAGAGATATTCGCCAACGCCCGCAACCGATGAAAATTATGAACTGGGTATGGCCCCTGTGTGCGTTGTTTGGTCATTTGCTATTAGCTTGGTTCTATTTTCGCTACGGTCGTGCGAATCCAGAACATCAACATCAACATCAACATCAACATCAACATCAACATCAACATCAACATCAACATGATTCTAACCCGTCATTGGTGCAAGTTATCAAGGGAGCGCTACACTGCGGCAGTGGCTGTACATTAGGTGATATCATTGCTGAAAGCCTTGCTTTCCTGCTCCCTTCTCTCGCAATCTTATTTGGTTGGCACTGGTTATTTGCCGATAAGATTTTTGCGGTCTGGGGATTAGACTTCATTATCGCATTTGCCTTGGGCATTATCTTTCAATACCTTGCGATTAAACCGATGCGAGATATCAGTCGCCGCCAAGCGATCTTTGAGGCACTCAAAGCCGACTTTCTTTCGTTGACGGCTTGGCAAGTTGGTATGTATGGGTTTATGGCGTTCGCCCATTTCTATCTTTTTGCACAGGTGCTCAATACCCCTCTACAAGTCACTTCCGTCAGCTTTTGGTGGATGATGCAACTGGCGATGCTGTGTGGATTAGTAACGGCGATCCCGGTCAACTATGTGCTCATTCGTCAGGGAATAAAAGAAGCGATGTAAACGCATTTATAATCACAACTTTGCAATAAATAAGGCGAATATCGCTCCAATTAAAAATAAATATTCACAAAACATGGGTAGTTATGTTTAACTGACGCTATACAAAAGATTACTAAAAAGGATCATAACTATGGCGTTTAATCTACGGAACCGGAACTTCCTCAAGCTGCTTGATTTTTCCGCTAAGGAAATTCAGTTTCTGCTCGATTTGGCGGCCGAGTTAAAAAAAGCCAAATACGCGGGGAATGAGCAAAAGAGCTTAGTGGGTAAGAACATCGCTCTGATCTTTGAAAAGTCATCAACACGTACGCGCTGTGCGTTTGAAGTAGCGGCCTTTGATCAAGGTGCTCAGGTTTCTTACATCGGCCCTTCCGGTTCGCAAATCGGCCATAAAGAGTCAATGAAAGACACAGCTCGCGTGCTTGGTCGCATGTACGATGGCATTGAGTACCGTGGGTATGGTCAAGAGATTGTTGAAGAGCTCGGCACCTATGCGGGCGTTCCGGTATGGAACGGCCTCACGGATGAGTACCACCCAACACAAATCCTTGCTGATTTCCTAACCATGCTTGAGCATAGCCACGGAAAATCGCTAAAACAACTCAAGCTTGCGTACTTAGGCGATGCACGCAACAACATGGGTAACTCGCTATTAGTTGGTGCCGCAATTATGGGTGTCGACATTCGCTTAGTCGCCCCTAAGGCTTTTTGGCCAGATGAATCTTTGGTTAAGCAATGCCAGGCTCTGGCGGAAAAAAGTGGAGCACATATCACCCTTACGGAATCGGTTGAAGAAGGCGTGAAAGATTGTGATTTCTTATATACCGATGTGTGGGTTTCCATGGGGGAAGCACCAGAAGCGTGGGATCAACGTGTCGCGCAGTTGACGCCTTACCAAGTCAACATGTCAGTCATTAAGCTCACAGGGAATCCAGATGTAAAATTCATGCACTGCTTACCCGCATTCCACAACGATGAAACCACCGTAGGCAAAGAGGTGGCTCAAAAATATGGTATGAAAGGTCTGGAAGTGACCGAAGAAGTGTTTGAGTCTGATTATTCTATTGTTTTTGACGAAGCAGAAAACCGCATGCATACCATCAAAGCCGTGATGGTTGCCACGCTAGGAAATTAAGCGATTTTGCTGATAAAAACCTTGAGGTAATCGTTTGCAGGCGTATAATGCTCGGCAATTTGTCTGAGGGATATGAAATGACACCGAGTCTCATGGCTGCACTGCGACACACGTTCGGTAAGCTGTCTGTAAGCTTACACGGCTGCTTTTTTTCTATTGCTCAAAAATGTTAAAGCCTCCCGTTATGGGAGGCTTTTTTATTACCTGAAGGGAAGAAGATTATGACCAACACGCTTTATCATAAGCACATTATCTCGATACCAGAACTCTCTCGCCAAGAGCTGGAGTTGATCGTAAATACCGCCGGGGAACTTAAAGCGAATCCCAATCCTAATTTAATTAAAAACAAAGTGATTGCGAGTTGTTTTTTTGAGCCTTCAACGCGAACTCGCCTCTCTTTTGAAACGGCGATTCAAGGCATCGGCGGCGACGTTATCGGCTTTGATAGCGGCGGTAATACATCCCTAGCCAATAAAGGGGAAACCCTTGCCGACTCGGTTCGTGTCATCTCTTCTTACGTTGATGCGTTCGTGATGCGCCACCCCCAAGAAGGGGCAGCACGCTTAGCCTCTGAGTTTTCTAACCAAACCCCAGTGATTAATGCGGGCGATGGCGCCAACCAGCATCCAACACAAACCTTGCTTGATCTGTTTACGATTTCAGAAACTCAAGGACGCCTTGATGATCTCAATGTGGCCTTTGTTGGGGATTTAAAATACGGTCGTACCGTACACTCGCTCACTCAAGCGTTGGCTAAGTTCAACAATATCCGCTTCTTCTTTATCGCACCGGAAGCATTAGCGATGCCGGATTATTTGTGTGAAGAATTAGATGAAGCTGGCATTCAGTACAGCATGCATACCGACATGGAAAGTGTGATTCCTGAATTGGATATCCTTTACATGACGCGAGTTCAGAAAGAGCGCTTTGATGAGTCGGAATACGCGCATATCAAGTCAGCTTATGTGTTAAATGCTGCGCTACTAACACATGCACGCCGTAACCTCAAAGTTCTCCATCCGCTGCCTCGCGTCGATGAAATCACCACCGATGTTGATAAAACGCCGCACGCTTACTACTTTGAGCAAGCCGAAAATGGCGTTTATGCGCGTGAAGCCCTACTCGCGCTGGTTCTCAACCAAACACTGTAAGCAAGGAATCTATCATGGCGAAAGAAACACAACTTCAAGTCGAAGCAATCAAAAACGGCACCGTGATTGACCATATTCCGGCGCAAATCGGCATTAAGGTCCTCAAACTGTTTGCGATGGATAAATCTGAGCAACGTGTAACAGTCGGGCTAAACCTGCCCTCATCAGCATTAGGCAGTAAAGACCTTCTTAAGATTGAAAATGTATTTATTAATGAAGAGCAAGCGAATAAGTTAGCCCTTTATGCGCCACATGCGACCGTCAATCAAATTGAAGATTATCAAGTGGTGAAGAAACTTGCGCTTGAATTACCAGAGCAAGTTCAAGGCGTTTTTCGATGCCCAAATAGCAACTGTATTACCCATAACGAGCCCGTAGACAGCAGCTTTCGAGTATTTGAAAAACATCAAGAGATTCGTTTGAAGTGCAAATATTGCGAAAAAGTATTCTCCAGAGATGTTATGGGCGAAGGCTAAGTCGTAACAACGCCGAGAAGTGACGGATTTACTCTTTACGACTCAATCCTTTCGCGGCACACTGTTTTCAGCGTTCAACCACAACATATGGATATATAACAATGACAAAAGTGCTTCATACCGAATCCGCACCTGCAGCAATTGGCCCTTACGTTCAAGGTGTTGATATTGGCAACATGGTGATGACCTCTGGACAAATTCCTGTCAACCCAACCACGGGCGAAGTCCCTGCGGATATTGCACAGCAAGCTCTGCAATCTCTTAATAACGTGAAAGCAGTGATTGAATCGTCAGGCCTTGGCGTTACAGACATCATCAAAATGACGGTATTTGTTAAAGATCTCAACGATTTCGGTACGGTGAACGAGGTTTATGGCAAATTCTTCGATGACCACAATGTCGCGAACTACCCAGCGCGCTCTTGTGTGGAAGTGGCACGTTTGCCAAAAGATGTCGGCATTGAAATCGAAGCGATTGCACTGCGTAAATAATTATCGTGGCAAATAAAAAAGCGAGCACTAAGCTCGCTTTTTTATTGAATGACGAAGACGGTTATTTAAACCCTTTGACCTTTTTAATTAAGTCATAAGCGCTTTGAATTTCCTGGGATTTCTCTTTCGCCACATTCATCATCTCAGGGGGTAACCCTTTCGCCATCAGCTTATCTGGGTGGTGTTCGTTCATCAATTTGCGATAAGCACGCTTCACTTCTTTGCTATCGGCACTTTCACTCACACCCAGAACATCATAAGCATCGGCTAATTGATCGCTTTGGCTTGCTTGCTGCCATTGACCAGAATACTGACCACCTTGCTGGCCAGAGTGCGATGAGCCGCCACGTTGAAAACGAAACGCGGCTTCTTGCATACGCAGTCGCTGTTCAAGCTGTTCAGAAGAGAAACCCAGTCCACGGGCAATCTTATGCAGCACATTGCGCTCACTCGGATGAAGCTCACCATCTGCAAATGCCGCTGACACTTGTAACTCCAAGAAAAACTGCAAAAGATCAAAACGTCCTCCAGTGGTAAGACGCACTTTTTCCAACACACTTTCTAATGGAAAGTCCGCGTCTTTTCCGTCACGGAACGCATCTTGAGCCGCACGACGTTGCTCGCCATGCAGGTTCATACGCTCCATCATCGCGCTGGCCAATTGAATTTCTTCTTTCGTCACCTGGCCTTTCGCTTTGGCGACGTGCCCCATTACCGCAAACGCGGCCTTAAAAAACTCTTCTTGGCGCTCAGCTTGGCTTGGACCAGAACCAAAACCGCCCGTACGAAAGCCAGCTTGATTCAAGCGACGCGCTTTATCGAACTGATGTCCAAGAAAAAATCCGAATACGGCTCCAAGCGGCCCACCAAATAAGAAGCCAAAAAAGGCGCCAAGAATTTTGCCAAAAAACTGCATTATGTGCTCTCAATGTCTGAATTTTTTTATCGTAACGTGGTCTGATAGTGCCGGAAGCGTTAAATTCCTTTATGATAGACCTCGTTTTTAATCACGTTCGGTCATCTCTTTTACCGGATCATTCAAGTTGAACAGGATAGTAAAACTCGATGTCATGTTTTCCCCGCACCTTTTTAGCCGCTTCAATCAGTGCAGCGCTATTTGTGCCTCAGACTCTAGCAGAATCGATGCCAGATGCTAGTGTGCAGGATCTGCCCACTACAGATCAATGTTTGATCAATGAGCCCGAACCCGAAAACCCGACTCAGCAACCGATTAACGTTGAAGCAGACTCACTTGAAGCGATAAACGGCGATAAAGCCGTCTACAACGGGAATGTGGTTGTCACCCAAGGGAAAAAACGCATCAATGCGAATCGCGTTACTTTACATCAAAAAGATAACATTGTGGTGGCTGAAGGCGATGTCAATTTTAATGATGGGCAATTTAAAACCGTTTCCGATAAAGCCACCAACAATTTAACTACTGAGCAAATTACGCTCGAAAACACCAAATATAAGTTCCTTTGTGAACCCGGCCGTGGAGAAGCGGTGTACGTATCTAAAACGGGTAAAGCGGTGTACGAGATTCAAGACGGTTCCATTACCTCTTGCCCTGAAAACGACAGCTCTTGGCGAATGGTGGCGACCAGCATCGACGTCGACCAAGATGAAGAAGAAGCCACGTTTTATAACCCGCGCTTTGAAATTCAAAATGTACCGGTGTTTTATTTGCCGTTTCTCACTGTGCCAATTGGCGATACACGTAAAACGGGTTTTTTGTACCCAACCGTATCTTACGGCTCCAGTGATGGCTATGAAGTGGAGGTTCCAGTTTATTGGAACTTAGCGCCTAATTATGATTTGCAAACGACGCTGAAATACATGGATAAGCGTGGCGCGCAACTGAACAGTAAATTCCGTTACTTAAATGATTTTGGTACTGGCTCCATCGTTTCAGAATATCTGCCCGATGATGAAAAGTATCAAGACAAAGGCGCACGTTGGGGCGTTCAATACCAACACACAGGGATTTTTGACCAGGTCTGGAAGTTTGATATCGACTACGCCAAAGTCAGCGACATCGATTATTTTACCGATTTAGGTTCAAGTATTGGTAATCGTGAAGATGGCCAATTGATTCAAGAAGTAAAAGCCTCTTATCGTTCAAGTTCTTGGGATGCGTCCATTCAAACGCGTGATTTCCAAATTCTAACCTCTGGCGGCAATACCCCATACCAACTCCTGCCGCAGGTCGATCTCAACTACTACGCGCCGGAATTAATGCGCTATCTCGACTTTGATGTAAAAAGTAAGATATCTCGCTTTGAAACCGATGACGGAAATAAACCTTCGGCAACTCGTGTTCATATTGAACCGGGCTTTAAAGTTCCATTAGGAACAACTTGGGGGTCTTGGACCACAGAAGCGCGAGTTCTCGGAACCTACTATCACCAAGATTTGTCCAATGTGAATTTGGGCTCAAGTATTTTTGATGGTTATGACCTCAAAGAAGATGTGTCACGTGTAATTCCTGAGTTTCGCTCTCATGCGGGAATTGTGCTTGAGCGCGACACTATCGTTCTTGATAGCTACACCCAAACACTTGAGCCACAAATGCAATATTTGTATGTACCAAAGGAAGAGCAAAACGACATCTACCTGTATGATACAACGCTATTGCAAACCGACTACTACGGCTTATTCCGCAGTCGTCGATACAGCAGTGTCGATCGCATCGCACCAGCTAACCAATTCAGTTATGGCGCTTCGACTCGCTTCTTTGATAGCGCCTATAAAGAGCGCCTTGCACTCTCATTTGGGCAGATTTTCTACTTAGATAAAGAGTATAAGAATGCCAATGCACCAACCGATGATAAACATGACTCTAACTACTCTGCACTCGCAGTCGAGTTAGATTTCAACTACGACGATTTCTTGTTTTATCACGGTGGTATTCAATACGATGTCGACAGCAATGAAGTCCAATTTGGTAATAGTACGTTAGAATACCGCTTTAATGGCGGCTATATCCAAGGTAACTACCGCTATGTGACTCGTGAATACATCGCGGAAACCGTTGATCTCAACCTTGATGCCATCACCGAAGATGGTATCTCTCAAGCTGGCTTATTGAGCTCGTATCAAATTTCGCCAAAGTGGAGCGTAAACGGCCAATATTTTTATGATTTAACCACAGAACAAGATTTGGAATGGCTTGCCGGAGTGCGCTATACCTCTGACTGTTGGTATATCGGATTTAGCTACTCTAACCGTCTAAAAGAGTGGGAACCCGCGTTCTCCAATTACCCAGATTCTGAACCTGAGTACGAAAATGATTTTCAAATCAACTTCGGTATTATCGGCTTTGGCACCAATATGGGAACTGAAATGTCGAGCTCAAACTCGCTCGGTTACGGTCGTCCGTTTATCTTAAATAACTAATGAATTTCAGCCTGCTTTTAAGGTGGGCTTGCAACAGTAGGACAATACATGAAGTTGTGGAAACAAACCCTGATCGCTCTGATCTCGGTATGCAGCCTAAGCACTGCGCAAGCAGCGCCTCAAGAACTGGACCGCGTGGCAGTTATCGTCAACAAGGGCGTCATTCTGCAAAGCGATATTGATGCTGCGCTAAAAACAGTACGCGCGAACGCCGCCAGCAATGGTCAAAACCTACCAAGCAATGACGTGCTTCGCGAGCAAATCACCGAGAAACTGATCACCGATACCATTCAGCAGCAAGAAGCTGAGCGTATTGGCGTACGTATCGATGATGCTCAGCTCAACCGCGCAATCAACGATATTGCCCAAAAGAACAATCAAAGCCTCGATCAGCTTAAAGCTTCGATCAGTGCTGAAGGATTGAGTTACACAGAGTTTCGTGAGCAGATTCGTAATGAGATCGCCGCTTCAGAAGCACGTAATGCCTTAGTTCGTCGCCGTATCAATATCCTGCCGGCCGAAGTTGATAACATGGCCAGCCTACTGGCTCAAGAGTCTGACTCAACGGTTCAATATAAAATTGGCCACATTCAACTGCGCGTCAATGAAGGAGATGATAAATCGGCGATTGAAGCGCAAGCACAAAAATTGGTTGATCAACTGAACCAAGGGGCGGACTTTAATAACCTCGCGTATACCTATTCTAAAGGCCCGAAAGCGATGCAAGGTGGGGATTGGGGCTGGATGCGTAAAGAAGAGATGCCCACCATCTTTGCCGATCAAATCCAGATGCAAAATAAAGGCACCATTATTGGCCCATTCCGTAGTGGCGTCGGCTTTCATATTCTAAAAATCGAAGATGTCAAAGGCCTTGAAACCGTCGCAGTAACTGAAGTCAACGCTCGCCATATTTTGATAAAACCGACCGTGATTCTCAGTGATGACGGGGCCAAGAAAGAGCTCAACGACTTCATCGACCAAATCAAGTCCGGGAAAGCGACGTTTGCGGAATTAGCGCATCAATATAGTCAAGATCCAGGGTCAGCCGCGCAAGATGGTGAACTTGGTTATCAAACTCCAGATTTATACGTGCCTGAATTTAAGCACCAAGTTGAAACCTTACCCGTCGGTCAAATAAGCGAACCATTTAAAACGGTTCATGGCTGGCACATTGTTGAAGTGCTGGATCGCCGCGAAGTCGACCGTACGGATTCTACATTAAAAAACAAAGCATATCGCATTTTGTTTAGCCGTAAGTTTAATGAAGAAGCCAGTGCATGGATTCAAGAACTGCGCGCCAGTGCCTACGTGGAAGTGGTCAAGGACGACGAAGATGACAGTTAAACGCATCGTCGTTACCGCCGGAGAACCTGCCGGTATTGGGCCTGATTTGGTTCTCGCACTTTCGCAAGAAAACTGGCCACATCAAATCGTGGTCAGTGCCGATAAACAGCTACTTGCAGAACGAGCCCAGCAGTTAGGTATTGAGGTCGAGCTTCGCGATTACTGCAGTGAACAAGCACCAACACCGCAACAAGCGGGGTCATTGGTCGTCGATCATATTCCTCTGGCAGTCGACGCCACCGCCGGAGAACTGAATGAACTCAATGGTCATTATGTTCTGCAAACACTGGAACGTGCGGCTTTAGGTTGTATGAATGGCGAGTTTGCTGCAGTGGTGACTGGCCCAGTCCATAAAGGTGTCATCAATCGTGCCGGTGTGGCTTTTAGTGGCCATACCGAGTTTTTTGCCGAGAAATCCAATACACCATTGGTCGTGATGATGCTTGCAACTCAAGGGCTCCGTGTTGCACTAGTAACGACACATATTCCTCTCGCTTATGTGTCACAAGCGGTAACAGCGGACAGGCTTGAGAAAATCATCGCGATCCTGCACCAAGACTTGGTCGACAAGTTCGCCATCGCTAAGCCAAAAATCTACGTTTGCGGTTTAAATCCCCACGCAGGTGAAGATGGTGTACTTGGACGTGAAGAAATTGAGACAATCACGCCAACTTTAGATAGAATTCGCCAACGCGATGGTATTGACCTAGTTGGCCCTCTTCCGGCTGACACGATTTTCAGTGAGAAATACCTTCAAGAAGCCGACGCAGTACTGGGTATGTATCATGATCAAGTTCTACCTGTATTGAAATACAAAGGTTTTGGACGTTCAGTAAACATCACTCTTGGTCTACCCTTTATAAGAACTTCGGTTGACCACGGTACCGCACTAGATCTTGCAGGGAAAGGCACAGCGGATACAGGGAGCTTCAAAACAGCCTTAGACCATGCCGTTGACTTGGTCGAAAAAAGCGAAACGATTTGAGAACACTATGAGAAATGATGTCCACTTGGGGCACAAAGCGCGAAAACGTTTTGGTCAAAACTTTCTAAACGACCCTTATATCATTGATGGCATTGTCTCTGCCATCAATCCACGACCAGGTCAAAATCTGGTTGAGATTGGCCCTGGTCTCGGTGCATTAACTGAGCCTGTTGGTGCTCAAACGGATAAATTCACCGTTATTGAACTTGACCGTGACTTAGCAGAACGCCTGCGTAATCATCCAGATTTGGCAGATAAGCTGACGATTCATGAAGGCGATGCGATGCGCTTCGACTTCAATCAGTTGGTGAAGCCAAATAATAAGTTACGAATTTTTGGTAACTTGCCTTACAACATTTCAACGCCGCTGATGTTCCATCTCTTTGAGTTTCATAAAGAGATCGCGGATATGCACTTTATGCTGCAAAAAGAGGTCGTAAACCGCCTTTCTGCAGGCCCTGGCAGTAAAGCTTATGGCCGCCTCACCGTTATGGCTCAATACTATTGTAAGGTGGTACCTGTATTAGAAGTGCCACCAACGGCATTCGTGCCACCACCAAAGGTGGATTCGGCCGTGGTTCGTTTAGAACCTTATGAAGAGCTCCCTCACCCAGCAACCAGCTTGAAATGGCTTGATCGTGTTTGCCGTGATGGGTTTAACCAGCGCAGAAAAACCGTTCGCAACTGCTATAAAGGCTTGCTTGATGAACAGACCTTAGAACAACTGGGTATTAATCCAAGTGTTCGACCAGAAAGTCTTACGTTACAACAATTTGTCGCGATGGCTAACTGGCTAGACGCTAAACAGTAATCACATCGATAAGGTCATCGCTCGCGATGACCTTTTATTTATTGCTCTGCACGCCATCAAAGGAGTAATTATGGATTCATCAACCCCGTGTATTAAAGTTCAGGTGCATACCAAATACATCGCTGAGCAGTCTAACCCAGAGCTCAAGCGCTATGTTTTTGCGTATATCATCACCATAAAAAACCTCAGTTCACAAACTGTACAGCTTATCAGTCGACGTTGGCTAATTACCGATGCCAATGGCAAACAGATGACGGTGGAAGGTGATGGTGTCGTGGGTCAGCAGCCTCATATCCCTGGCTTTGATGAGTATACTTACAGTAGCGGTACCGCAATTGAAACGCCTGTTGGCGTCATGCAGGGTCAATATCAATTGTTGGATGAAAATGGTCAAGATTTCAGCGCTGAAATCGAACCATTTCGCTTAGCCGTCCCTAACGTGTTAAATTAATTTTTTAAGTTGTTCGGGAGGTTACGTGGCCAATTATATTGTTGGAGACATTCAGGGTTGTTTTGATGAACTGCAGGCGCTACTGAAAAAGGTCGCCTTTTCAGAAGACCACGATACCCTCTGGCTAGCAGGCGATTTAGTCGCTCGTGGCCCAAAATCTTTAGAAACCTTACGCTTTGTTAAGTCGCTCGGTGGCAGTGCTAAAGTGATTTTAGGCAATCATGACCTCCACCTACTCGCGGTCTCTCTCGGTATTCACCCCGTTAAAGCCAAAGATAAAACCGCAAATATTCTTACGGCTCCAGACAGCGAAGAACTGCTGACTTGGCTACGTCAACAACCCCTACTTGCCGAACACGATGAATTTGTGATGTGTCATGCGGGCATTTCTCCACAATGGGATTTAGACACGGCACGTAATGCCGCAAGAGAAGTCGAAGCCATCTTACAAAGTGATGATTGGCGCTGGTTGATTGCCAACATGTATGCTGATCAGCCCAATTTATGGGATTCATCCTTAACGGGTCTCGCTCGCTATCGCTATATCATCAACGCCTATACGCGTATGCGCTTTTGTGACGCACAAGGACATCTCGATATGGCCTGCAAACTGCCACCGTCACAGATCAGCAATGATCAACTAATGCCCTGGTTTCTAGTGCCTAATCGAGTCCAATTAGAAAAAACCGTGCTCTTTGGTCACTGGGCAGCACTAGAAGGGTACCAAGGACAAAAAGTCGTGGGTTTGGATACCGGCTGTGTATGGGGAGGCTGTTTGACCATGCTGCGCTGGGACGATCAACGCTACTTTACGCAAACCGCGCTCAATGATTAAAAAAGGCAGGTCATTGACCTGCCTTTTTTACGCGATATACATCTTATTCTTTACGCTCGAAAATACAGAAATCCATATCGTAAGCGTTTTTCTCGTCAGCTTTAAACGACTCGCGAGAGACTTCGATAAATGCCTCTCCCCAATCTGGGAATTGTGTATCCCCTTCTAATTGCGCGTTAATAAACGTCAAATACAGACGCTGAGCTCGCTCAAGACAAGCTTGGTAAATTGAACCACCACCAATAACCATCACTTCAGGACTATCGCTTACGCATGATAAGGCTTGCTCAATAGAAGCAACGATTGTCACCCCTTCTATCTTCAATTCAGGATCGCGGCTGATGATAATATTGGCTCTGCCAGGCAGAGGCCGCCCGATGGACTGATAGGTTTTGCGCCCCATAATCACGGGCTTGCCCATAGTGCAACGCTTAAACCATGTAAAATCGGCAGGTAAATGCCAAGGCATCTCATTGTCTTTACCGATAACGCGCTGCTCAGCCATGGCAGCAATCATGCTAATGATCATTTAGAACTTCCTGAATGTGAATCTATCTTTGCCCTTTGAGCTTAAACAATAGGACGGCGACGGTAGAATAACAGCCCAGGCACCGCAAGACCAACCGCAAGACCTGCGATGATAAACATCGCTTTCAAAAAGTTTTCAAATAACGTGGCGATCAGTTCAGGGGTGTAACCCAGATGATTAATTTCAACCATGGCAATCATTGCCTTATAAGCAAACACGCCGGGAACCATGGGTATCAACGCAGCAACAGTGAACACCTTGGGATGTGCCATAAAACGCCGCGACCAATATACGCCGACCATACCGACAATCGTGGCTGCAAAAAAGGTGGCCCACTCAATAGGAATACCAAACTGCATCATCAAATAACGAGAACCGTGCCCTATTGCACCACCGAGCGCGCAGTACTTAAGGGCTGGCGATGGTACGTTAAATACAAGCGCAAAACCTACAGCAGGAATAGAAGCAAAAAACATATCGTTGAGTAAGCCAAGCAATAAATCCATCATATTAAGCCCATCCCCAAACGCCGACGATGCTCATCGCCGCGATAATCCCAAGACAGGTTGCTAGTGTTAACAAGCTGGCCATCACGAAGCGAGCAACCCCCATATCGACATAACCTTTGAGCATATCGGCAACAGAGTTGATCAGCGGAAAACCGGGAACCAACATCAACACCGACGAAGCCATGACCAAAGAGGGTTGATTGCCCAACTGATGAATCACCGCTTGCGCCGCTATGACGGTGGTCACAAAAGCCGTCGAGGCAAAGTTTAGTAACGGATTAAAATGACGATGGCCGATCTCTTGACGCACAATCATGCCGCATGCGGAAGAGATGAACGTCATCATAAATACTGTCCAATCACCACCAGCTAAACGGCTAAATGCCGCACAAGACAAGCCAATCATCAGTACGACAATCCATCGATTGTAGCGCTCTGGGTTTATATGATTCAGTCGTGTCTGCGCGAGTTCCGGATCGATGATCTTCTTCTCTAACATAATACAAATGCGCTGAACTTGAGTGACAACACGCATGTTAATGCCGCGATCAGGACAACGTCTGGCGGTCGTAATGCAGTGCTCTTGCGAGACAGTGGTCACCACGAGAGAGCTGGCTGTCAACGCCACTTCCACTTCATCCATACCACTGGCAACGCCCATTCGGCGCATAATATCGCCAACTAAGGTACTTTCAGCCCCATGCGCTAATAGCATTTGCCCTGCCTGTGCAATAAGACGAGAAACGGCTCGTTGCTTGGATATCATTGATTATTCCTAACTCCGTTTAGAACCTAAAAAGATGAGATCATTGTGAACAAATATACACAAAAATGATTTGATTTAGATACAAAAAGAGCCGCTTTAATGAGCGGCTCAATATTAACGATTTCGATTAATCACGCACGTAGATAACGTGACCGTCATCTTCTTCGTCATCCCAGTCGTCCCAATCATCATCGTCTTCTGTGATCACATCATCGCCAGACATCGCATCTTTGTGGTAATCATCCCACATAAACTCGACTTTCTCTTCTTCGCTAAGCTCTTCCTCTTCACGAGGCAGTGCTTCCATAAATTCAGCCAGTTTAAAGCAGAGCTCTTTGGTGCCAGCTTTGTTGATCGCAGAGATTTTGAAATATTGATCTTCCCAACCTAGTGCATCAAGGACATTTTGGATCACTTCATCGGCTTCTTCTTCCGGCATCAGATCAACTTTATTAAATACCAACCAGCGCGGCTTATTCGCCAATTTTTCACTGTACTGTTCAAGCTCATCCAAAATGGTCAATGCATTTTGCACCGGATCCGATTGATCAATCGGCATAATATCGATCATATGCAGTAACACTCGGCAACGCTCAAGGTGTTTCAAAAAGCGGATACCAAGACCTGCGCCATCAGCAGCACCTTCGATAAGCCCTGGAATATCGGCAACCACAAAGCTTTTCTCGGGAACCACGCTCACCACGCCAAGGCTTGGAATCAAGGTTGTAAATGGGTAGTCCGCAACCTTTGGCTTCGCCGCCGAGACGGAACGGATAAATGTCGATTTACCCGCATTAGGAAGACCAAGCATACCAACGTCAGCCAGGAGTAATAGCTCCAAGCGCAACTCGCGAACTTCACCTTTAGTCCCCATGGTTTTTTGGCGTGGTGCACGGTTAACTGATGATTTAAAACGGGTATTCCCTAAACCATGCCAGCCACCTTTAGCGACCATGACCTTTTTACCGTGTTCGGCAACCTCACCAACGATTTCATTGGTGTGAATATCCACAGCTCGAGTTCCCACAGGCACTTTCATTACGATGTCTTTACCGCGTTTTCCGGTACAGTTACCACCGCGACCATTCTCACCACGCTCAGCTTCATAAAAGCGCTGGAATCGGTAGTCAATTAGGGTATTGAGGTTCTCATCCGCTTGGATATACACGTCACCACCGTCACCACCGTCACCGCCATCAGGGCCACCCTTAGTGACGAATTTTTCACGCCAAAAGCTGACGATACCGTTACCGCCATCACCGGCTTGAACTTTAATTGCCGCTTCATCAACGAATTTCATTTCATACTCCGCATATTGCGTTGCGATATCACTGCGATAGCAATGATATAAATTCTAGCAGACCTAAGCGTTAGATCGATCACCTTAGATCTTGAGGTCGCTAATACAAGAAACCAATAACTCACCTTTCTCACCACTAAAAAGGTGGGTTATTGATTCATCTTGACCAATAAAAAACCCTGCCGAATTGGCAGGGCTTTTGAATTCAGCTTAAAACCTAAATTATTCAGCTTCGATGCTTACAAATTTACGGTTTTTAGGACCTTTCACTTCAAATTTCACTTTGCCTTCAGCAAGAGCGAAAAGAGTGTGGTCTTTACCGATGCCAACGTTGTTGCCAGCGTGGAATTTAGTACCACGTTGACGAACGATGATGTTACCTGCAAGTACAGATTCGCCACCGAAACGTTTTACACCAAGACGTTTGCTTTCTGAATCGCGGCCGTTACGAGTAGAACCGCCAGCTTTTTTGTGTGCCATTGTTAAACTCTCCTACAAGTTCTTAAGCGTTGATGCCTGTGATTTTCACTTCAGTGAACCACTGACGATGGCCTTGCTGCTTACGAGAGTGCTTACGACGACGGAACTTAACGATTTTTACTTTATCGCCACGACCGTGTTGTACAACTTTAGCAGTTACTTTGCCACCAGCTACAAGAGGTGCACCAACAGTGATTTCTTCACCGTTAGCAACAAGTAGAACTTTATCAAATTCAACTGTTGCACCAGTTTCAACGTCTAATTTCTCTAAACGAAGAGTTTGACCTTCGCTTACACGGTGTTGTTTACCACCAGATTGGAAAACAGCGTACATATTTTACTCCGCTTTTTCCGCACAGCCTTATGAATATTCTCTTTCGGGTGTGCGCTAAACTAATCATCAATAGGGCGCAGATTCTACAGAAAGGATCTGACCATGACAAGCCATATTTTAAAATAATTGGCGAAAATGCACTCGCCAAACAAAAGTGCCGCAATCATGCCCTTAAAGCATGTATTTATCAACGGTTTTTAGTGTATTATTCAACGAATAAAGTCGATAAAAATACCTTACAGGTACTAACCTCAGCCGGATATATCATGGATTTTAAAGCTATCCAATCGCTGACTGCCGATGACATGGCAAAAGTGAATGAAACTATTCATGCCCAACTGAATTCTGACGTTTCTCTTATTAATCAACTTGGTTTCTATATCATCAGTGGTGGTGGTAAACGTCTGCGCCCTCTTTTGGCCATTTTATCCGCCCGTGCTTTGGGTTACCAAGGCCAAGGGCATACACTCGCAGCAGCCTTTATAGAATTTATTCATACTGCCACTTTGTTGCATGACGACGTGGTTGATGAATCAGACATGAGGCGTGGCAAAGCCACCGCTAACGCCGCATTTGGTAACGCCGCCAGCGTATTGGTTGGTGACTTCATCTACACTCGCTCTTTTCAAATGATGACCGAGCTAGGATCCATGAAGATCCTTAAATTGATGAGTGATTCGGTGAACGTCATTGCCGAAGGCGAAGTGCAACAATTGATGAACTGTAACGATCCCGATACGACCGAAGAGAGTTACATGGAAGTCATTTATTCAAAAACCGCTCGTCTCTTTGAAGCGGCAAGCCAGATAGGCGCTATTTTGACCGACTCCTCGCCTGAGATTGAAACCGCACTGCAAAATTACGGTAAATACTTAGGAACCGCTTTCCAGCTCATCGATGATGTGATGGATTACACTTCGGATGGCGAAGAAATGGGCAAAAACGTGGGGGATGATCTCGCGGAAGGCAAGCCAACGTTACCTCTACTTCATGCGATGCGTCATGGAAATAACGAGCAAACGGCCATGATTCGCGATGCGATTGAACACGCCAACGGTATGGATAGACTCAATGAGATCCTTGCCGCGATGGATCAAGCTGGCTCTCTGGCTTACACCACAGAGAAAGCGCTACAAGAAGCCGATAAAGCGATTGCAGAGTTAGCGGTGTTACCTGAGTCGGACTACAAACAAGCGCTTATTACGTTGGCGCATTTGGCTGTGAATCGCTCAAAATAACACATAGCGAAAGTTCACCATCGCTAACGATCGATGACGATCAAAAAAGCCGACGCAATGTCGGCTTTTTCTATATAAATAGAGTGCGTCGTTAGACGAAGTCGATACCTGTTTGAATATCGCCTTTCAAAGTATCAAGCATACCTTCCAGCGCAGCTTGCTCATAAGCACTCAACTCGCCGTAACTTAGGATTGCTTCTGCACCCTGCTTGCCGAGTTTTACTGGTTGAGCAAAGAATGGAGCATGTTCGCCTTCACCTTCAACATAAGCACATTCGATCACATTCTCTTCACCTTGCAGTGCTTTCACTAAAGCAATACCAAAACGACATGCAGCTTGCCCCATTGAAAGTGTTGCTGAGCCACCACCCGCTTTGGCTTCAACCACTTCAGTACCGGCGTTCTGAATACGTTTAGTCAAGGCATCGACTTCCTCAGCGGTAAACTCAACCCCTTCGACTTGGGATAGCAGCGGTAGAATGGTCACCCCGGAGTGACCACCGATGACAGGAACTTGAACATCACTTGGGTCTTTTCCTTTAAGTTCAGCCACAAAAGTTTCAGAACGGATAACATCCAGAGTCGTCACACCAAATAGACGGCGCTTATCATAAACACCTGCTTTCTTTAGAACTTCAGCTGCGATAGGTACCGTTGTATTCACTGGGTTGGTGATGATTCCAACACACGCGGTTGGACACACGACGGCAATTTTTTCCGCCAGAGATTTAACAATTCCAGCATTTACGTTGAAAAGATCCGCACGATCCATACCCGGCTTACGTGCAACACCGGCTGAAATCAAGACCACATCAGCACCTTCAAGTGCTGGTGTTGGATCTTCTCCAGCGTAACCTTTAATGCTAACAGGGGTTGGAATATGGCTAAGGTCGGCAGCGACACCCGGAGTAACAGGGGCGATGTCATAAAGGGCAAGATCAGATCCAGCAGGAAGACGATTTTTAAGTAGTAGGGCGAGGGCTTGACCGATGCCGCCAGCGGCACCAATAACGGCGACTTTCATTGTTCTTCTCCTTGAGATGACTCTCTTATAAATATAGTTAGGCTAATCTAAATCAGGAAAATTAAAGCTATAGTAATCACATACTGATTACAAACAATTAACGTCATCTTTGCGACGTTGCGCAACCCAGAAATTACGTGGTACGCGGTGGTTATCCGTATCCCATACCTTGGTTTAAGTTCGCCTTGTCAACATTTAAATATCCGCAATGTTTACAGTGATGTGTTAGACAGATTTTACCTTAGTGATTGGTACTGACTGCATAGCTATGCGAGAATATTCACTTCTTTTTTTTTGGAATTCGACTGGAAATACCATGCGTAATTCAGACAAACAAGACAATCTCGTTCGTGCTTTTAAATCACTACTAAAAGAAGAGCGCTTTGGCTCTCAAGGCGATATTGTCGATGCCCTCAAAAGTGAAGGCTTTGATAACATCAACCAATCTAAAGTATCTCGTATGCTGACCAAGTTTGGAGCGGTTCGAACTCGTAACGCAAAGATGGAAATGGTTTACTGCCTACCCGCAGAACTTGGAGTACCTACCGTTTCAAGTTCGTTGCGAGAGCTGGTACTGGATATCGACCACAACGATGCATTAGTTGTTATTCATACAGGCCCTGGCGCCGCACAATTGATTGCTCGCCTACTCGACTCTTTAGGTAAATCAGAAGGGATCTTAGGTGTGGTTGCGGGTGACGACACCATTTTCATCACGCCAACATTGAGCACCAGTGCAAAAGAGCTTTTTCACTCCGTATGCGAACTCTTTGAATATTCGGGGTAATTACTCAAAATCGTCGGTTTTCTGTCTAAATCACACTGACATTAGTGTGATTTAGATCACACTACAAATAAATTTGTCATTCCTTGCTAACCTACACTAACTCATTGAGTGAGAACAAATTTATTCCAAACTAAACGCGTAGAACCTCCGTAATAAATTAGTCATTCTTACTAGAATTTGTCAGTTTCTCGTCATTATCTATTGTTTTTTGGTATTATTCTGCGACTTTTTCAACAGATGGATTGAAAAAGATGCCCGTTTTCACCTAGAAAACGCCCAAGCATCTACACTTGCTTAGGGACAATAATGAATAAGGAAGGATAATTCATGGCATTTAACAAACTAGTAAAAGTCGGCGCACTTGCAGCGGCTGTTATAGGTGCCGGCGCTGCCAACGCACAAGAGTTTATTACCATTGGTACAGGTTCTGTTACTGGGGTTTATTACCCAACTGGTGGCGCGATCTGTAAGTTGGTGAACAAAGGACGTAAGGACCACAACATCCGTTGTTCAGTAGAATCAACTGGCGGCTCTATTTATAACGTTAATACCATCCGTGCGGGTGAATTGGACTTCGGTATTGTTCAATCAGACTGGCAGTACCACGGCTACAACGGTACGAGTAAGTTCGAAGAACAAGGTCCATACAAAAAACTTCGCGCAGTTTTCTCTCTACATACTGAACCTTTCAACGTTATTGCCCGCACCGATGCAGGCATCAACAACGTGAAAGATCTTGAAGGTAAACGCGTCAACATCGGTAACCCAGGTTCTGGTGACCGTGCAACCATGGGTGTTGTCATGGACGCAATGGGCTGGACAAACGACAGCTTTAAACTTGCTTCTGAGCTAAAAGGCTCTGAACGTTCACAAGCACTGTGTGACAACAAAATTGATGCGTTCGTCTATGTAGTTGGTCATCCAAATGGATCAATCAAAGAAGCAACCACCTCTTGTGATGCAAAACTGGTTCCTGTGACCGGCCCAGAAATCGACAAGATTGTTTCAGACAATCCATACTACGCATACTCAAACGTGCCAGCTGGCATGTACCGCGGAACCGATCAGGATGTGAAAAGCTTTGGTGTAGCTGCCACCCTAGTGACCACTTCAGATGTTTCTGAAGACGCGGTATACAATGTTGTAAAGTCCGTGTTTGAAAATTTTGACACCTTCAAACGCCTACACCCAGCATTTGCGAACTTAAGCAAAGAAGACATGGTGAAAGCAGGTATCTCAATTCCTCTTCATCCTGGCGCTATCAAATACTATAAAGAAGCGGGTCTATTAAAATAATAGAATCCGAACAACAAGGAGATGGTTCTGTCACCATCTCCTTATAAATAAAAAGCCTAATTTCAATAACAAATCAAAAATTGGGTATTCTCCTTTTTCGAATCCCACTCTCTCTTAATCTCTATACAACAAGACAAACCGTTCCGCGTTGATTTGGTCTTTAACTAGACTTGAAAAGCAACACGAACATAGATACTCGCTGTTAAGCGATAATCAATTAATTATAATAAGGACAACGTACATGACGCAGACAAATAATTCGTCTCAAGATGTGCAAGAGATGGTCGCTCAAGCAGACACTGGTGCGCGAAACCCCGCCGGTCTACCTGGGCGCATTTTGTGGTTTGTGCCTTTGTGTTGGTCACTATTCCAACTCTGGTACGCGTCTCCACTGCCTTTTATTCTGGATATCGGTATTCTTAACGACACAGAAGCACGCTCCATTCATCTCATGTTTGCGGTTTTCTTAGCGTTTACGGCCTATCCAGCGCTCACCAATTCGCCACGCGATCGTATTCCAGCCATCGATTGGATACTCGCCTTAGCAGGCAGTTTTTCAGCCGCTTACATTTATTTGTTTTATACCGAATTGGCAAACCGCTCTGGCGCTCCCACCACTTTAGACATCGTGGTCGCCGTAATCGGAATGGTGTTACTACTTGAAGCCACGCGCCGAGCACTCGGTCCTCCACTAATGTGTGTTGCCGCCGTGTTCTTGCTCTACACTTTCGCCGGTCCATACATGCCGGATGTGATCGCACATAAAGGCGCGAGCCTTAATAAAGCGATGTCACATCTATGGTTAACTACGGAAGGGGTATTTGGTGTTGCTTTAGGCGTATCAACCTCCTTTGTATTCTTATTTGTTCTGTTTGGTGCAATGCTTGAGCGCGCAGGCGCAGGGGCGTACTTTATTAAAGTCGCGTTTTCACTTCTTGGTCACATGCGTGGCGGCCCGGCAAAAGCCGCCGTTGTCGCATCCGGTCTATCAGGCTTGGTATCGGGCTCTTCGATTGCCAATGTCGTGACCACAGGAACGTTCACCATTCCTTTGATGAAACGCGTGGGCTTCCCGGGTACCAAAGCGGGCGCGGTGGAAGTCGCCGCTTCGACGAATGGTCAGTTAACGCCACCAATTATGGGTGCCGCAGCATTTTTGATGGTCGAGTATGTCGGTATCTCTTACGTCGAAGTGATCAAAGCCGCGATTTTACCAGCATTAATCTCATACATTGCACTGTTGTATATTGTCCATTTAGAGGCCTGCAAAGCTGGTATGACGGGCTTACCTCGTCGCCATACGCCAACATGGCTTCAAAGCATTTTCTCATTTAGTTTCACTATCGTCGCTCTGGGTGCACTCAGTGCCTTAGTTTACTACGGTGTGGGCTGGACTAAAGACGTGTTTGGCGGCGCAGCCACTACCATTGTTGGCATTGCCCTGCTGCTTGTGTATGTCGCTTTGCTGCGCGTATCAGCAAAATATGCAGACCAAGCGCCAGAGATTGATCAAGAATTAACGGAAGTTCCTGATCCAGGCCCAACGGTAAAATCTGGATTACACTTTTTATTGCCGATCGTGGTTTTGGTCTGGTGTTTGACCGTTGAACGTTTCTCACCGGGGCTATCTGCATTCTGGGCCACCGTCTTTATGATCTTTATTTTGATCACTCAGCGCCCAATCATGGCGTGGATGACAAATAAAGACAACGTAGCACAACAGCTCAAAGCCGGTTTTGTTGATTTAGCCGAAAGCTTGGTATCCGGGGCTCGCAATATGATCGGTATTGGTGTTGCGACAGCCGCTGCTGGTACGGTCGTGGGCGTTGTGACTCTGACTGGTATCGGCTTAGTCATGACCGACTTTGTTGAGTTTATTTCCGGTGGTAGCATTTTCTTGATGTTGCTATTTACCGCAGTGATCAGTTTGATCTTGGGGATGGGCTTACCAACAACGGCCAACTATATTGTCGTGTCGACATTGATGGCTCCTGTGGTTGTTACACTAGGCGCTCAACACGGTTTGATCATTCCACTGATTGCCGTGCATCTGTTTGTCTTCTATTTCGGTATTTTGGCTGATGATACGCCGCCAGTTGGTTTAGCGGCTTTTGCGGCTGCAGCGATCGCCAAATCTGACCCAATTCGCACAGGTATCCAAGGCTTTACCTACGATATTCGAACCGCGATTTTGCCCTTTATGTTTGTCTTCAATACTCAACTACTATTAATGGGTATTGATACTTGGTGGCATTTGGGACTGACGATTATCTCGGCGATCACCGCAATGCTGATTTTCTCCGCAGCCACACAAGGTTGGTGGTTTACCAAAAATAAATGGTGGGAAACAGTACTGCTTTTAGTTCTTACCTTTACTTTCTTCCGTCCGGGTTTTTGGTGGGACATGATTTATCCTCCAAAAGTTGTTTCTCCTGGGATTGAGATAGCGCAAGTTACTGAACAGTTAAACGTGGGAGAATCATTAGAGCTTGTCGTCGCGGGCGAAACGCTTGATGGTGATCATGTTGAAAAAGTCGTCATGCTTCCGTTTGATCCTGAAGCGGAAACTGCAGAGCAACGTATCGCTTCTACAGGTTTGATGCTACGCCAAGACGAGCAAAAAATGATTGTCGATATGGTTGAATTCGGCAGTCCAGCAGAAACAGCTGGCATTGATTTCGATTGGGAAATCAAATCCGTCGTTGAAGAGATGCCAAGACCAATGAAAGAGTGGGTCTTTGTTCCTGCAGGTTTACTCTTATTGCTAATGGCTTGGAATCAACGACGCCGAGCAGGTAATAAGAAAGCCAGCGCCTAAGCGCTTCGCCCTGCATATAATGTAGGGCGAATGCCGATAGGCATACTTTGTTATTATCAAGAGAATCACTTATGTATAAGCAAATCCTTGTCCCTGTAGACCTGAACGAAAAAGGGTTTTCAGATAAAGCGGTTGAATTAGCCGTTTGGCATGCCAAGCACTCAAATGCGGAAGTGCACCTACTGAATGTTCTTCCTGGTATCCATATGTCGATGGTTGCGACTTATTTCCCTAAAGATGCTGCCAATAAAATGAAAACGGATGTCAAAGCGCAGCTCAAACAGTTTGCTGTTGACCATATCGATGAAGACGTGGTCTATCACGTGCATGTGGCCGAAGGAAAAGCCTATACCACTATTCTTGACTACGCTGAGCGTCTAGGGGCAGATTTAATTATTATGCCAAGCCATAAGCGCTCTCGAGTTGATAATGTAATGCTTGGTTCTGTGGCAACCAAAGTGGTGCAAAATTCGCCCATCAATGTATTGGTGGTCAAACCGCAGCAATAAACGTTATTTCTTCATCGAAATATCAAATCAAAAGCGCCGATCTTATCGGCGCTTTTTTCATCGTTTTCACCTATCAAAAACATTGCTCTTTTCGTCTTTTACAAATGAGAATTATTTACAATAATAACCATATCCACCACGGTTACATGATTCAGTAAGGCTAGATTATGAAAAAGACACTTAACTTTGCTGCCATACATTTTACGATTGCCTTTACTGTCGCCTACGTGCTAACTGGCGATATTCTATTGGGCAGCTTAATCGCCATGCTTGAACCCAGCGTCAACACGCTTGCCTTTTACTTCCATGAAAAAGTATGGAGTCACTTCAACCAATATCGCGCTATTGGCCACCTAACCCGCAACAAAACGACCAGCTTTGCCATTGTGCATTTCAGTGTCGCATTCAGCGTTGCGTATATGATCAGTGGCGATCTCTTCGTCGGTGGGATCATGGCAGCCATCGAGCCCTGCTTTAACACCATTGCGTATTACTTTCATGAGAAACGTTGGCAACGTAAACATCACGCAATGTTAGCATCCGCGCACTAAGGTAAGACGTTAAACTCGATAATGCGTCACCGTTAATGAGGGGCTTAAACCGATCAATAGCTCAGTATGCTGGCCATCTAAGTTAACTTCCAAAGGATAAAGATCACTTGGATTAGGTTCACGCTCATCAATGCAAACAGGTGCGTCTATCTGAAATAACGCACTGACATGATTGGCTCGTACATCAATCGGTAGATGATAAGTCATGCTATTAAATTTGACCGATGCTGAGACCAACCCCGGCTTATAAGTGGTGTATTGCAGATCAACCAGAAACTCACAGCCACCACCATGATGCCAAATTTGCTCCGTGGTCACCTGCTCCAATCGAAGGTTAGAGATGAATTGCAAATACGGCTGCATCCAAATTCCCATGCGTGAATCGGTTGCAACGATTGGCTCTCTCTGCTCTGGTTCATCATCAATTAGCCAATCCTCTTCCTGTTCAAGGAACAGTATCTCAAATCGGTTTGGACCTAACTGTAGATAAGGACGAATGTCTTTTTTGTACTCTCGGCTGCTGCCATCACAATCAAATACCGCCACGCCGTTAACGCGCACTTCTGCAAAATAATCGATACCAGAGATCACTAGGTCGATCGCAGGATACGCCAATTGAACTTCATCCAGTTCAATATCGTGCATGAGATGCCATTCTTGCGCGGCAATATCTTGTTCTGACAGGGTTGAGGGCAGGATTTGACTCAATGGTCCAGGAAAAGTGAGATCATCCTGAGGAATGGACAGATCGGTCAGCGGAGACAGTTGCCATAAGCCGGATAGTGGAGAAATCATAACGTTGAGCTAATTATTTTATATTTGTTGATAGTCAAACATAAAACGGCAATAACAGCCATAAAAAATACCAGCCTATAGCTGGTATTTCTCTTATTCGAGTTCGTCATCATCCTCTTCGGGATAAAGCGCGTCTTCGCCTTCGTAATACGTTCCCCAACCGTCATAGATAATGTCGTATTTTTCAGCGAGCTGAACCAGTTTTTCCACTTGTTCATCAATTAGTTTGGCATCCAAAGTCGAGCTCATCGTGGCATCACAGCATAGAAGCTTATTCCCGTCTTCATCTTCGGTTTCTTCAGCTTCTAGTACTTCAAATCCCATTTTGAATGCTTCAACGACCGCTTTCTCCAACTTATCAAAATCTTCAGAGAACAGGTGATGCTCAATTTCATATAAAGCATCAGGATCGCTGCCATCTTCCAGTAAAGATTGAATGATATCTCGAGTATCTTCTTTTTGAATTTCAATCAGATCTTCAACTGATAAGTAGTCATCTTCATGAGACATATTGTGGCTCCGCTCATAGCTAATTGGTTGCGACGAAATATGGCATGGATCGGCGATAAAAGCCACCAATAACCCCGTTGATAAGACCATATTTCTTTAGCTTAGCGAAGAATTAGCAGCAAATAGTAGAAAAACCGCTGTCGTTTAACATTTTCTTTTCAAAACCAGATTCAGAATTATCTATATCGCCATTTTTGCTCGGTTTTGCCTATACATGCGTATTTTATATTAAGCCCATTCAGTTGACCAAAAAACATACGAATGCATAAAAAACTAACTCTAAGGCGATAGTTAACCGAGAGAATGAATAGCTATTCTATCGTGATGTAAGATTGCGCATTCATCATGGTTAAAGTAAACGAATAGAGACGCAGAGTCAGCAAAAAGTAGCCAACAGAGATAATTTTTAAAAAATACAAAATACCCATAATAAAAGTCGGTAGAATCACCTATTCCACCTTAAAATTAAGAATTAAAGACTAATTACAAGGGTTGCATCTTGATAACAAGCTTGTCATAAATACACTCAGGATTAAGTTGTAAGGATACAAAATGAGTAAGCTGTACGTTGGCTCGGAAGTTGGCCAGTTAAGACGAGTATTATTAAACCGACCGGAACGAGCCCTTACCCACCTCACCCCTTCAAATTGTCATGAATTACTGTTTGATGATGTGCTTGCGGTCGAAGCTGCCGGACAAGAACATGACGCATTTGCTGAAACCTTACGTCAGCAAGATGTCGAAGTATTACTGCTACACGATTTGCTCGTTGAAACCCTCACGATAGGAGAAGCGCGTCGCTGGTTGCTAGAAACCCAGATTTCAGATTTGCGCTATGGCCCAACGTTTGCGAAAGAGCTACGCCAGTATTTGGCCGAAATGGACAATGAGCATTTAGCGACGATTTTACTTGGGGGGTTAGCCTACTCCGAGCTTCCCATTCGCTCATCATCGATGCTGCCAAGCTTGCATCGCCCACTAGACTTTGTCATCGAACCTTTACCCAATCACCTCTTTACGCGTGATACTTCGTGCTGGATTTACGGTGGTGTGTCACTGAACCCAATGATGAAAGCCGCTCGCCAGCGTGAGACCAACCATCTACGTGCGATTTATCGTTGGCACCCGACCTTTGCAGGACAAGACTTCATTAAATACTTTGGTGATGAAGACTTACATTATGACAACGCCAACATTGAAGGCGGCGATGTGCTGGTAATCGGCAAAGGTACGGTGCTCATTGGTATGTCAGAGCGCACTAGCGCACAAGGTGTCGAAAACCTAGCGGCGAACCTATTTAAACATCAACAAGCTAAACAAGTGATCGCGATTCGCTTACCGAAAAGCCGTGCTTGCATGCATTTAGACACCGTCATGACGCATATGGATGTCGATACCTTTTCCGTTTATCCCGAAGTCATGCGTAGTGATTTGGAAACGTGGTCTTTAACACCGACCGCCAATGGAGAGATGGAAGTCAAACCAGTAGTAAGCTACATCCATGCCATCGAACAAGCGCTAGGCCTCAATCAACTCAAGATCATTACCACGGGCGGCGACAACTATGAAGCAGAGCGAGAACAGTGGAATGACGCCAATAATGTACTTACCGTCAAGCCTGGCGTGGTAATTGGCTACGAACGCAATGTGTATACCAACGAAAAGTATGATAAAGCCGGTATTGAAGTCTTAACCATTCCAGGCAATGAGCTTGGTCGCGGCCGCGGCGGAGCTCGCTGCATGAGTTGCCCTATAGAGCGAGACGATATTTAATCTGTATGAAAAGGCTACACTTCTGATAATAAAAAAGCTGCGATGAACGCAGCTTTTTTATTTCGATCACCACACGATGAATTATTCTGTGCCACCAACCGTGATTGAATCTAGCTTCAATGTTGGTTGCCCAACGCCGACAGGCACGCTTTGACCGGCTTTACCGCACACACCGACCCCACGGTCGATACTCAAGTCATTTCCGACCATCGAGACCTGTTGCATCGCTTCAATACCAGAACCAATCAACGTTGCACCTTTCACTGGGTGCGTGATCTTGCCATCTTCAATCATGTAGGCTTCTGAGGCAGAGAACACAAACTTACCTGATGTAATATCAACTTGCCCACCACCAAAGTTAGGTGCGTATAGGCCACGTTTTACGGTCGAAATAATCTCTTCAGGAGCATGCTCACCCGGCAACATATAGGTATTGGTCATACGAGGCATGGGCAGATGTGCGTAAGATTCACGACGACCATTTCCGGTCGGAGACATTCCCATCAGACGCGCATTCAATTTGTCTTGCATGTAACCTTTCAACACCCCGTTTTCAATTAAGGTATTGTATTGCCCCGCAACCCCTTCATCATCCACATTGAGAGAGCCACGTAAGTCTTTGAGCGTACCATCATCGACAATGGTACAGTGCGAAGAAGTCACTTTTTGCCCTAACTTACCACTAAATACCGAGGAATCCTTACGGTTAAAATCGCCTTCAAGTCCATGGCCTACCGCTTCATGTAAAAGCACACCAGGCCAGCCTGACCCAAGCACGACGGGCATTGTACCAGCGGGAGCCGCCACGGCTTCAAGATTAACTAATGCCATGCGAATCGCTTCGTCAGCGTAATGGTATGCTTGCGCACGGCCCTGATAATCACTCAAGAAGAAATCGTAACCGAAACGACCACCACCGCCTGCACTACCACGCTCGCGTCGTTCACCTTTTTGCGCTAATACGCTGATCGATAAACGAACGAGAGGACGAATATCACCCGCATAAGTGCCGTCGGTTGCGGCCACCAGCATCTGTTCATGAACAGCACTTAAACTTACCGAGACTTCCGTCACCAAAGGTTCTTTGGTACGAATGTAAGCATCCAACTCTTTCAATAATGCCGTTTTCTGCTCTTTTTCCCAGCTTGCCAGTGGGTTAACCGCCGCATAGTAGGCTTGGTTAACACTACGTTTAAACGCGTGTACTTGACCATTTTGTCCTTGCTGAGCAATGCCTCGAGCCGCTACGGCGCTCTGTTTTAGTCCATCAAGCTGAATTTGGTCAGCATAAGCAAAGCCCGTTTTTTCTCCGGTTACCGCGCGAACACCCACGCCGCAGTCAATATTAAAAGAACCGTCTTTAATGATGCGGTCTTCAAGCACCAAAGATTCATGCCAACTGGACTGAAAGTAGATATCCGCGTAGTCGATTTGACGAGTCGCGATGCTCGATAAGGTGTCAGCCACATCTTGCTCGGTTAAACCAGCAGGTGCCAACAGCGCTTCTTCAACGTGGTTAATGGTCATACTTCACTCTTTACTGTTTTATTTGGGTATCAAAACGGATGTGCTTCGCTACAGGCATCGCCGTTCTGATGTCTTGTACTTTGTCGATATCTAGCTCTACAACAAGCGTATCTGGCTGATTATCTAGGCAAGCGACGATCTCTCCCCAAGGGTTTATGACCATCGAATGGCCCCATGTCTCCCGCCCGCATGGATGAGTCGCACATTGATTAACCGCCACCACCCAACACTGAGTTTCAATCGCCCGAGCTTGAAGTAACGTTTGCCAGTGCGCTTGCCCCGTCACTGCGGTAAATGCCGCAGGAACGACGATGACATTTGCACCTTGTTTAACTAACTCACCATATAAATGGGGAAAACGCAGATCGTAACAGATCGATAATCCGAGTTTGGCAAATGGCGTCTCCACACTAACAACTTGATGCCCAGCCGCGAATATTTCAGATTCACGATAACGCTTATGGCCATCAGCCACATCAACATCAAACATATGCAGCTTATCATAAGCCGCTACACATTCCCCGTTTGGAGAGAAAAGAATTGAGGTTGTGGAAACACCTTGTGGGCGGCGAATCGGCATGCTGCCAATCAGAAACCAAACTTGAAAACGCTTCGCCAATGCGGCCACTTGGTGCTGTAGTGGGCCGTCAGCAAAGGTTTCGGCGTGCTGATGATAATCCGCTTTCGCGCCAAACACTAAAGCATTTTCTGGGGTCACAACCCAGCGTACGCCCTGCTGGCTCAACGTCTCAAGCTGCTTTTCGATAACCTTTAGATTGGCTTGCGGGTCGGGGCCTGATGTCATTTGAATAACACCAACTCGTTCCATGAGTATTCTCCTTTATTGCACCGCTTCGGCTTCTTTACGAAGTTTTTCTGGCAGCTTAAACTCTCCGCGACTGCGCGACAACTCTTTTACCGTCGGTGAATCTAACGGACCTTTAACTTGATAATTGACTTCAGTAAATACCTCCACCACGGGAGATATCACCGTCGTAATCGCAAGCACATACAGTGCGGTCGTCGGCGTAACGGCAAATGCGGTCAACACTGGAATTCCTGACGTAATATCCGGAACAAAGTTAACTTCTGCATCCACCGTACGTTTATTCAAATCCGCCAATCCTTTGATGGTCATTTCACCAGCCACCGCATCCATCTCGATATCGTTAGTGACAAAGACTCCTTCTTGAATTTCACCGCTCCCCGTAATCGAGTTAAACGCCATACCTTGGTCGAAAACATCGGAGAAATCGAGCTGCATCTTGCGAATGATGGAATCCAAACTGAACAGGCCAAGCAATCTTGCCGCCCCGCTGACATCCGAAATAACCCCTTTCCCGAGTTCGGTATTCACTTTGCCGGCGAGGGTATTAATTCGCATTGACCAAGGTGCGCCTTGCCAAGATAACGACGTTTTGAGTTCAAACGGCGCTTTCTGAACACCTGAGGCGATGCCAAAACGCTCCATCAGGTCGCTGTTATTATCCCCTTTGGCAAACAGATTAAACGCGGACTGATTTTTGTCTTTACCCAGTGCCCACATACCGTCGATATCAATTTTGTTGCTGCCACTGGCAAACGATAGGTTCTCTAAGCGTATTTGATTGAGTTCGCGGCGAACTCTCATGTCTGCGGTGCCTACTTTGTAGCCCTGCAGCCAAAAGTCATCCACTTTCACCGTCACGTTAGTCACGCCTTTGTAGATATCGCGTTCTAAGTCGGTGACCAACGGACGCTCAAGAGTCGGTGCCTCCAAAGGATGCTCATTTTTAGCATCGAGCCCCGGAACAAAGATGTGTAATTTACTTAAGTTAACAACGGTATTATTACGCGAAGGATCGTATTGCACTTCCCCTTTTGCTTCCTGGCTATCCAATTTGATGGTCCAGGTCTTATCTTTATTCCGCGCATTAAGATTGACATCATTCCAATCTATCCCTGCCGCTTTCAACTCTTTCACTTCAAGATCAAGTCGCTGCAGTTGTGGTTTTTGTATCTGTTTTACGTCGTCTTTTGCGCCTTGAGTCTGCTCAAGTTGCGCTGAGTGGGTTTTAAACCAGCCATCCCAAGTGTCCAGATCAAGTCGCTTCAGTCGTATTTGAGCGTGATGACCCACCATCGGGCTTATCTTAAAACTACCGCGACCTAACACCAGATTGGTGGCCTGCAATACCGGAATATCACCACTTAAATCCACATCGGTTTGAAACTTGGTGTTCGGTAATTGCAGACGCGCCGCCACTCGTTGCTGATTACCTGAAGCCTGAAGCGTGGCTTTACCTTTAACATTCATCGCTTTATTGAGCGGATAAGGGTAAGTACTAACTAACTGTCTCAAGTCGGCATTGGCGTTAATCTGATAGCTAAAACCAACGTCGTTAAGTTGAATATCCACACCCGCTCGCCAAGGCGCATGTCCGGATAATGGCTGAGTCCAAACCTCGCCGATATAGGGCGCTAACGGTTGGATATCCCAATCCCCCAACACATCGATGTTGACCGCATAACCTTGGGTGGCATTCTCGCCTTTAAAATCCACCGCCACGGGTTGATTTAATAACTGAGCAGAAATGCCTGCGGCATTGACCACATCATTATCGAACTCGATTTTTCCTGACACGGACTCTAAAGCCATCGGCGGTGCATCAATATCGACATGATTATCTTTTAATTCGGCATAGCCCCAGGCGCGAGGCTCATCCCCATTAAGTGGAATATCAAGCTGGAAAGACGCATCCACCTCCCCTTTGACTTTAACTGCGGTTAACGCAGCACCGACAGAATCAACTAACGGCGTTGCCATCATGTAATCACGTACCGCTTGCCCATCACCGCTGGCAATGGCTTCTAGCTGTAAATGACCATCTTCTGCTAACTGGGCAATTTGCCCCTTAATCCGTGATGCTTTAACTTCGTTGAGAATGGCGTGATCAGAGTCCAAGTACATAGCATCGTTTTGAAACAGCAAATCCATCTGCAAATCGGTGACCGCTGGCCAATTGGTATCAAAGCTAAACTGGCCATCTTTCAGGCCCACCCACGCTTGGAAAATGCCTGACTCATTTTTGTATGGAAAATCGCTTAAATTGCCATACCAAACCAATTTCGCCGTATCCACTTTCCCGGCTTGAATCGCGGTAGACAGGTAATCGGTCAAGGTTTGGCCAAGAGCTAATGTAGGTAAGTAACGCCAGGTTTCTCCAGCGTTATAGACATCCGCTTCGGCGTAAAAAGAGAGAAATGGGCTTTTGTCTTTTGGAAAGTCCAAACGAAACGCCCCTAAAACCTGTAAGTCTGGTGTGGCGGCCGTCACTTTATCCGCCCAAAGAGACCATCCCGACTTCTGCCGCTGCCAGACAATATCAACTTGTCCTTGCTTGATGTTCAGCGGAGCTTGAAAGACATCACCATAAGGTAAAATATCATCAATCAGCGAGAGGTGAATATCTGCTTTATCCGCATTGCCAGCGATAGAAGCACTTAAATGATGAAACTCAGGTAATAGCGACCATTGCGCCATTTGACCGTTTTCAAGCGTTGCGGAATAGCGAAGGGTTTCCAAGCCACTCGCCATAGAGACTCGAACATCTTCAAGCAAACCACCCAATTTAAGCTGCTCAAGAATATCGGTGGTCGCCTGCGAGTCGGGTAATAATTTTACCAGTGGGCTCACTGCGCTCAATTCGAGCTGCGAGGCATTTAAACGCCACTGTTGAGGTTGATAATCGAGAGCTAAGTCTAATTGAGGCCAAGGTGTATCATCAGTTCTAAGCTTGAGTGAATGACCACTCACCAGCCAACCCTCGCCTTTACGAGATAACTGAAACACACCAGATTCAATATTGAGTTGGTGCTGCTGTCCCTCTTGCCAAATCAGCTCCGAAGGTTTGAGATCGACATAAGCGTTGGTCGGCTGTGAATGCTTAAGGGTAATCCAACTGCGTAAGCCCACTTCCCCTTTTTCAATGCCGGTTTGATCTTTGAGGTACACCGTTAGCCATGGTGTGATACTCACTCGGTCAGCTGCAGCGTAAAATTCACCGGAGACATCAAGTAATGAGCCATGATCGACAAAATCGGCGCTGACGCTCAGCGAGTTAATATTGCTGTCAGCAATACTTACCAAGCCATCAGCAACATGGCGACGTCCATGGTTACGCCAATTCAGTTTTTCAATATTCAATTGACGAACACCGGTATCAACACTGGTGTAAATCACATTTGAGTCAATAAGCGAGAAGTTATCTAGCTGACGAAGGAAGAGATCATCAAGAATCTGCACCGCGTTACGTTTGGGCTTATCCTCTTGGTTCACTGGGTTTTGCTGCAAAGAGAAAAAATCGATAGAGCTGACATCAAGTCCCAATTGGTGAATGGTCAGTTCTGCAATCACAGGCTGTAATTGCATCGCTGACTGCACGAGGTCAAATTCGACATCCACTTTGTCCGCGGCAAATTTAACATGACTGCCTTTGGGCAGCTTAGCTTGAATGCCTTGCAACGAGATAGACGGATGGGTATTGCGCCAGAAACCACTGATGTTGTCGATCTGCATCTCTACACCTGTCACTTTCGTAACAAGAGTTTGAATTTCAGATTGAAAGTGGTTTAACTTAGGTAACGCAATACGTAGTGTGGTTACCGCAATGGCCAAGGTGACAAAAAAAATCACCAATAGCCAAAGCAAAAAGCGTGATATACGCGTAGCAGTCGAGCTCACCAAACAGCCTTACATCATAACGACATCGAATTGTTCTTGAATATACAAAGGTTCTACCTGAATACGAACTTGCTTGCCGATAAACACCTCAAGCTCTGCGAGTGCATGCGATTCATCACCTTGTAGCGTTTCAGCGACCGCTGGAGAAGCATAAACCACGAACTTATCCGAATCATAAGCACGATTAACACGAGTGATTTCACGCAGAATTTCAAAACACACCGTTTCTACGGTTTTGACACTGCCTCGCCCTTCACAAGTAGGACAAGTCGAACATAAAACATGTTCAATACTTTCTCGTGTCCGTTTGCGGGTCATCTCAACCAAACCTAGATGGGTAAAGCCGTTGATGTTGGTTTTTACTCGATCTTTATTCAGTGCCGCCTCTAATGACAGTAACACTCGCTTACGGTGGTCTTCTGATGTCATATCGATAAAATCGATAATAATGATACCACCGAGATTGCGCAGACGCAGTTGACGAGCAATAGCCTGAGTCGCCTCAATGTTGGTATTAAAAATCGTCTCTTCGAGATTACGACGACCGACAAACGCTCCAGTGTTGATATCAACCGTGGTCATTGCTTCTGTTTGGTCAATGATCAGATAGCCACCAGATTTGAGTTCGACTTTACGTTCTAGTGAACGTTGAATCTCATTTTCGGTGTCAAACATATCGAAAATCGGTTTATCACCTTCAAACAGCTCAAGCTTATCAGACAGCTCTGGCACGTATTCAGATGTAAATTCCAACAAATTTTCGAACTCAAGGCGAGAGTCGACAAGAATTTTTGTCAGTTCGGTTCCGACAAAATCACGCAAAATACGTTGGGATAGACCAAGCTCACCGTACAGTGTTGAGCGAGTTTTATATTTAGAACGGCGCTCCACCACTTTCGACCACAAACGCTTTAAGAACGCCGCATCTTGAGACAACTCTTTCTCATCTGCGCCTTCCGCCGCAGTACGAATGATAAAACCACCGTTTTCATCGCAATAGTCGGCAACGACTTTTTTCAATCGCTCGCGTTCACACTCGCTTTCAATACGCTGAGAGACACCAACATGGCTGGCACCAGGCATAAAGACCAGATAACGAGAGGGAAGTGTAATGTCTGTGGTTAAACGTGCGCCCTTGGTGCCGAGTGGGTCTTTCACCACTTGCACCACGATGTCTTGCCCTTGACGAACCAGCTCAGAAATATCACGAACTTGAAACTGCTGTTTTTCGTTTTCGGCAACACATTCAGTATGGGGAACGATATCGGAGGCATGAAGAAAGGCGGCTTTATCTAAGCCAATATCAACAAACGCCGCCTGCATGCCTGGCAGCACACGGCTCACTTTGCCTTTATAGATATTGCCAACAATGCCACGCTTTGCTTCACGTTCGATATGTACTTCTTGGAGTGAACCTCCTTCAATCATGGCCACTCGAGTTTCACTCGGGGTCACGTTGATTAACAACTCTGCACTCATGAGCACACCTCAAAGTAAATTATAAAAATTCGTGCAAGAGCTGGTCAGTTTCAAATAGCGGTAATCCTACAACAGCGTAATAACTGCCTTCGATGCGAGTTACAAATCGCCCACCCAATCCTTGGATAGCATAACTGCCAGCTTTATCGCATGGTTCTCCAGACTGCCAATATTGTTCTATTTCTGCTTGGTCTAGAGCTTTAAACCATACATCCGTTGTCACAACAACAGACTTGTGTTTGGTTTGTGTGGCGACAGTCACGGCTGTCATCACTTGATGCGATGTACCAGATAATCTGAGTAACATACGCTTGGCATCCGTTAGATCTTGAGGCTTTTCCAAAACGTCACTACCCGCGACGACAATGGTATCCGAACCAATCACCACTGCATTCGGTGGGGCTAATTGCACACCAGCAAATGCTTTGTCTTGCGAAAGGCGTTCTACATACTGCACCGGACTTTCTTCGGCGGTTTGACACTCTTCAACATCCGGTTTGACGACCTCAAACTGGTAGCCAAGTTGATGAAGAAGCTCTTTGCGTCTGGGAGACCCAGACGCGAGGATCAGTGTTGGTGATTCCATATTATTTAATATGCCAATGGCGTCTGATACGACGCAGCAATAAAAACATCCATGGCCAAAGTATACAGTTTATTAGCCCACTCCACAGTGATAGCGGATTAAATGCAACGTCTTGGATCAAATATTCACCAAAGAAAATCAATACATCCAGCAACATAGAGAGCAAACCGATTAAAATCGCCTGCTGCCAAAGCGCCATGTTACGCATCACTAAGAAATTAAGTGCGACTAAATACACGACGATAGACATCATCATACCGCGAATGCCCAGCGTTGAGCCAAGTAATAAGTCCCACATTAAACCAAGGACTAAAGCACTGCCAACATTCACGCGATGAGGGAGCGCCAAGACCCAATAACAGACGACGAGTAATAGCCAAGACGGTCTGAGTAAGTCGAGAACACCTGGCCACGGAATGGTCTGTAAGGTCAGCGCAACAAGAAAGGTTACGATGATGACAAAGCGGCCTTGAAAAAACTTATTGGTCACTGCTGATTTCCTCTGTCATCTGTTCCGGCATCGCCGATTGAACACGATCTTGACGCACATCATTTGGCCAGATGAGTAGCAAATAACGAAGTCGCTCAAAATCGACCACAGGATCGGCTTCAATCAAAGCAAATTCGCGGCGTGAGTCTCGCTCAACCAGTGAGACTTTCGCGACCGGATACCCTTCTGGATAGACACCACCGAGCCCTGAAGTAACAAGCACATCACCTTCCTGAACATCGGTACTGATTGGAATATGCTCAAGTTGAATACGGTCAATTTGACCGTTACCGGAAGCAATAACTCGAATGTCATTGCGTAGCAGTTGTACCGGAATCGCACTGTTAGCGTCAGTAAGCAGTAGCACACGGCTATTATGAGCCGACACGAAAGTGACTTGACCGACAATACCTCGTTCATTGGCCACAGGTTGCCCAGCATAAACGCCATCAGTGCGGCCTTTATCAATCACCACTTGGTGACGATATGGTGAGGTGTCGACGGCCATCACCTCAGTGACGACTTTGCGTTCATCGCGCACGAAACTAGACCCCAGCAGCTTTCTCAAGCGCTGGTTTTCTTCTTTATACTGATCGAGCAGGCTGATATCGCTCTTCAGTCTGAGGACTTCACGTTTAAAGCTGTGATTTTCATCCATCAAGCGCTGACGTGTATTGAACTGCTCATAAAAGTCGTCGAACATGCTACGTGGCAAATCTGCAACGTACTGAATTGGCGCGACCACACTGTTCAATATATAGCGTACTTGAGTAAACGCACCTAAACGACTATCAGCCAGCATAAGGCTGGCTGATAGAATGACGGCGAATAACAGACGTATCTGAAGTGAAGGTCCTCGGCCAAAAATCGGCTTCATTGATTGAGTTCCTGCTTATCGAGAGTTGACCCCATTCGGCGTCAAAGTCTTATTATTCTTCACTGAAAAGATCGCCACCATGCATATCGATCATCTCTAGTGCTTTACCGCCACCACGAGCCACGCAGGTCAATGGATCTTCGGCGATAACCACAGGAATACCGGTCTCTTCAGTCAGTAAACGATCAAGGTCTTTAAGTAGCGCACCGCCACCCGTCAATACCATGCCGTTTTCAGAGATATCTGATGCCAGTTCTGGCGGACACTGCTCTAGCGCTACCATCACTGCTGATACGATACCTGTTAGAGGCTCTTGCAAGGCTTCAAGAATTTCATTTGAGTTAAGACTAAAGCTGCGTGGTACACCTTCAGCCAAGTTACGACCACGAACTTCAATTTCTTGCACTTCATCGCCTGGGTAAGCAGAACCAATTTCGTGCTTGATTTTCTCGGCGGTTGCTTCACCGATTAAGCTGCCGTAATTACGGCGCACATAATTGATGATCGCTTCGTCAAAGCGGTCACCACCAATACGAACAGATGAAGAGTAAACCACACCATTGAGTGAGATAACCGCAACTTCGGTGGTACCACCACCGATATCAACCACCATGGAACCAGTAGGTTCTGATACACGAAGCCCAGCACCAATTGCCGCCGCCATTGGCTCGTCAATCAGATACACTTCACGCGCACCGGCACCTAGAGCCGATTCACGAATTGCGCGGCGCTCAACTTGAGTTGATCCACAAGGTACACAGACCAGTACACGAGGGCTAGGCTTAAGTACACTATTGTCATGCACTTGCTTGATGAAATGTTGCAGCATCTTTTCGGTGACATAAAAGTCTGCAATCACACCATCTTTCATCGGACGGATAGCAGAAATATTTCCCGGAGTACGACCCAGCATTTGTTTAGCAGCGTGACCAACAGCCGCGACGCTTTTGCCTGCGCGAGCTCGGTCTTGGCGAATCGCAACAACGGAAGGTTCGTCAAGAACAATACCTTGTCCTTTAACGTAAATAAGAGTGTTGGCAGTACCTAAATCGATAGATAGGTCATTAGAAAAAATGCCACGAAGTTTTTTGAACATACTCTTCGCTCGTCCTGAAAGAATTAGAAGAAAGAAAATTGCTCTAAATTTACCAATGCCTTGCCATTACAGCAAGGCAATGAAGTGGAAAGATGGGCTGAAACCCGCAATTTCTAACAGATTCCTAACTAAAACCCCAAAATATCCAAAATTTACTGCCCAGTCATTCCTCGCTCACCACGAAAAATGACTTTATCGTTGCCTCGATATAGACCAAAAGTCACAACAGCGGAGGGATCTTGTTCATCAGTTTGAGCTTGTGCCCAATCATAACGAAGCCAAGGTAAAACATTGGTTGAGGCAACGCAGTCACCATCCGTTTGAGGAAGACCTAAACGCAGCCAAAAGCGAACTTGTTGTTTCCCCACAACCGTTTGTTGTGCAAGCAATGACGAGAAAGAGCCACTCGACACGCGCCCGCTGCCAGACAAGTATGCCCCACTCCCGCCCTCAGACCAAATGAGTTGTGAACAAAAGTGCTCACCATTGAATGAAGTGGAATCATCATCAACGTTTTTCTCAAACTGTTGGCCATTCCAATACTCAACACTTAAAGGAACCTGAATTTGTTGATCTTCCAGCCCTCCGACACTTTCAAGCCGAGCTCGTCCGAAACGGATATCGGGCTGAATGAGAAACTGATTGTCATTGCCGGCAAAATTCACCGGGTCTTGGTTGTCATTACCATCTCCGGGAATGAGATCGCCCGTAAGCTGCAAATCGGTGATCAATGATTCAGCCAACATATTGAACGGGCCGTCAGGAGTAAAATCAGAAAGTTTTGTCCAACATAAGCCATCTAAACAATCATCACTTCCGGGTTGGGTAAATGCGCCAATCGAACGCCCATCAATCTGTTGCCAAGCCCCTGCCATTCGCGGCGCGCTAAAACGGTCATCATAATTGGGCTCTGTGATATCAAACTGAGCCTGTAAACCCGGATTAAACAACGGGTAATTTTGGACTGGTTCAAACTGCGCATTAAGCGCTTCGACTTGATAACCAACAGATTCAAACGGTTGGTTCATATAGATAAAAGATTGCGTTCCCGGGTAACCCCACTCATTACTCAACACTCGAAACTGAGCAGGGTAGAAACGACCTAAGGTCTGTGACGTTTCTATTCCTTGCAAAATATTGGAATAGAAACTGCCTGTTTCGGTAACGTGAAAATCAATACTTCCGACATCATCGTAACGCAGTTGGTTAAATAGATAGCCCTGATTCACCACATCTGCGGCGCCAATCACTTGGCTCAAACCACGACTGGAAGACAAAGCGCCTAGCACACCAGACTCAGGGGTATCGAGAGAATAACTGGCATCAATGCTGGCATCAGAATAGAAGTAATTTTGGGTGACCAAATCGAGGTTGCAGCGATTGTCACTTTGAGTCGTAAAACGGATCGGCCTTGCGATCAGGTCGAAGCCTTCACCAGCCGCAACCATACCAAGCCCTGACTCACTGGTCCCCTGTTGCAAATTGTCACCACAGATTGCAAACGTCCATGGGCGAGAATACAAAGTGAAACTACCTTGTAGCACGCCACTTCCATCGACAGGACAACTGGCAAATTCAGAGCAATCATAACGGCTATCTTGCAGCGTGACCGTAAATTGCCCAGCTTCACTGTGGGTTAACGACGCCGTAGAACGCCCTTGGTTAAATTGAGGTTGATAACTTAATACCCCTTCAATTCCCCCGTCCGCTGAACTCGGGTAATCGACGCGCTGGGTAACTTGCGGTGAGCCAGCATAATTGCTTGCCACCACTTGTCCACCATCCACATCACACGCCAGTACTTGAGCGTCAATGGTGGTCTCTTGGCCTGCAATGATTTGCTGATCGTCCACAGCAAACTTAAATGGAACATAGCGAAATGTGCTGACATCCGCTTGATTATTATCGACGGCCATTGTGACTTTCAATGAGTAACTTTGGTTTAAAGCCACTAGGGCTGGGTTGTCACTCACGACTTGCAAACGCAAACGCCCTTCACTGTTAGAGGTAAAAACACTCCCAGAACCGGAGCCCACGCCGTCCGCCACCACCAGTGTCACCCCCGAAGCCGCGTTACCACTCGAATCAAACACGTCGACATTCACTTGAGTTGAAAATCCTAACGCGTTGTTGGTCGTTCTGACTAAGAACTCAGGGCGTTCATCGCCGCACATCAAGCTAATATCCGTATTCGGCGACATAGTGATTGCATAGTTATTATTAAACAGCGCGCAACTTTGTGGCGCGTAAGCGGAAATTTGACTGTCGTGTCCACCTAATCTTACCCGTGTTGCGGTTATTGCACCGCGCCAATTAAAGCGGTCTGCGTAACTCACGATGCCATTGACACCAAAAAGATTATCCGGGTCAACATACCAATGTGCTCGGCCGGAAACATCATTGTTATAGATGGTGACCCCTGAATTCGTACCATGACCAATTAAAACCAAATTGTCGGCATTTCCTTCACTGTTTATTTTTACTCGGTCACCATTAATTAATAAGTTTTTATAATGAAGCACCACCTGACCGGTGACGTTAAGCTTGGCATCGTTGGTTGAGAAATTAAGCGTATTTATCCAATACTCTCCTGCTGAAAGCGTCACCGTACTGCCATTAGAGCCAATCGTAATGGTGCGATAAGCCCCAGGAGAAAGCGTTTCCGTACAACTGTTGGTGCAAAAAACATCTTTCGAACTTGGGATAAACGTGGCCAGTTGCGGCGGAAAGTTAGCGTAACTCAAAAATGGATTATATAGGCAGCCAGAAACCGAGCTTGAACTGCCGTACACACAACCACTTTGCCCAAAGGGGTTAGTCGCCACGGATGAGAAAGAAATCGGTGAATACGTTGGCAAATAGAGTTTATTGCGATCGCCGCCAATCACTAAGTCAGTGAAAAATGGCACACCTAACACGTAACGGTTACTTTGAATCGGATCGGGAAAATACTCGCAAAGGTTAAGCGACTCAGCTTCAGGAAATTCGATCTCTTCAGAACACGCTAAGTTCTGCACATTAATCCCAGAGACCTCTATCGCTGCCGACAAATCGGTAACATCAGCCTCAACGGCATCAATTTCAACCCAACTGCCATTGCGCTCAAGATAATAGGTCAACACACCTCGCTTTCCGCGAATGTGTTCATACTGAAGTAAGATATTGTAGTTAAATAGAGGCAGAGTTTGCCTATCATGGATTGCAGCACGTCGAATTAGACGATCGTTAGTCCAAGCAACAGCAAACCCATCTTGATTGCGCTTGGTGAGATATACGGTTTCTTGAAGTAACGCAGGACGCAAGCTAAAGCTTACCGAGAAGTCTTGGCTAGTTTCAATGCTGGAACACTGAGAAGGAAAAAAAGCCGCGCTGGCCAATGATGACCACAAGGTCAGTAATACTCCACAAAAAAACGGCGACCATTTCATCTATTCCACCTCTCTAACCCAAACTTGCTGGCGTCGTTCTACTAAGTTAATCCCACTACCGCACTGTACTCGCGCCTCAACACGATAAAACTTTAACGCGTCAGGTACCTCACTGGCTGAGGCACTGCATGTCACTTCGACTTCACGGCAGCTCGCCGTTTCTAGCGTGTCTGGCGTGGGTGCAAGGTTTTGACAATGAGCGGCCAAATCAAAAGGCTGGTCATTTTCTCTCAGTGGATAAAGCTGAGTCAGCGCCCACTCATTGGCCGAGTGAGCAATCAGCCAAGCTTGTGCGCCCAGCACGCTACGCGTCTGAGCATCGTTATCTGACCACTGTATTCTGGCCAAACCACTAGCCAAAAACCCTATCACGACCAGTACAAAGATGACCACGATGTACAGGTTACCTTTTTGCTTACGTAAACTAGGGGACATTAAGCACCTGTATATCTTGCTGGTAATGGTTGTTCTCACCATTCTGAGTGAGATCAAGATCAATATGAATCAAACTACCGCGGCGAAGATCCGTTTGATCGTAACGAAACTCGGCTTGCGTCACGATATTGTCCGAAATGGCGACCGCTTGCCCGTTATCAACCCTTTGTAAATGGGATGGTTTCACTGTACTTGGCAAACAATAAGCGACGCGATGACTAAACAGATACATACGCTTAGCCACAGATTCACTGACTAATGCTTGTTGACCATCTGTGACGGTAAACACCGCGCCAGATATGCTGGTATTACTGGAGGTCAGTTCAATCGCATTGTCGATATCCGCCATTCGCGCTGGGTTAATAATCAGCTTTTTGCCTACATCGACGATCTGTTCATTCGTATAGTCATCACCAATAACAAATTGCAGATCGGCACCGGAAACAGTGTAAAAACCTGAATGGTCGATAGGATAAAAGTTTAGACAAGTTTCATAGCCTGCGGGAGAATCAGTAGAAACCAGATTCGGAATGCTATGACGTACCTCACGGCTCATCTTTTCAAGTAAGAATTTGGCTTGAGTTTGTAAGCGTCCTCGTTCAACAGAATCAACGTAACCTGTGGTGCCGAGTTCAATAAAACCTGCGATGCCAAGGATCAGTATCGAGCTAACAACAATCGTTGCCACCATTTCGACTAATGTAAAACCGCGTGGAACACCTAATTTCATCAGTAGTTCCCTCGCCAAGCCTGCAATTCAACTGGTGACTGATTCGGAATGGTTATCGAGAGTTCGATTTTTTTCATGGTCTGTGGAGCAAAACCGTCAGAGTTGTCATTGCTCACAGCGATATCAAGGCGAAAATTACGGTAGGTCTCACCGCTGGTGTCGTCCGCTAAAATATTAAGATCACCGCACTGCGCACTGCCAGTCGGCACCCAACAGCCAATGTAATCATCAACATCATTAAATTGTTGTGGAGCGCTTTCGCCATCCGGCCCTAACGGCGTTGAACACAAGGTGTTATCATCGCCGCAACGCCAATTACCGCCGTTAAAATCACTGTTATCCGCAAAGCCCCGCGACAACATTTTAGACATCACGCTTTGTCCAAGCTCTAAAGCGCGAATTTGGTAGTAAGGGTCAGCAGAACGTAAGACTTGAGGTAATAAAAACGACGCTATCGTGACCATCGCGATGCCCATAATCACCATCGCTACGACGCTCTCAACTAACGTAAATCCACGCACTTTGGGGCACTTCATAGGCAGACTCCACCAACATAGCCTTGTGGATTAACACACACGCTGGCACGACTGTCCAACCCTTGAATCGAAATGGTGAAACCATTGCCAGCACTGCCTTGAGGATTGCCAAACAAATCAAAATCCACTTCGGTTAGCACAGGGGTCGTTGAAAAGTTTAGGTTGGACAAAGCGACCGCATCGCTGCGTTGACTTAAGTCAGTCAATGAGCATGCTTGAGCGCTGCCAATACAGTGAGGCTGAATGACCAAGCGACTGCGCAGACATTGTTGACGCTGGGCTGACGACGCGGGCGCACTGTCACGGCAATAGGAACTTAATTCATTGATATTATTTTGCATCCGCGTGAGTTGCACTTGACGAATAACAGAAATAATTTGCTCTTTAGCAACCGGTGCTGAGACGCTATCGACACCAAAAAAACGGCTTGCGGCATAAACCGACACAATGCCGATCAAAATGATCACAACAATCAATTCAACTAAGGTGAAACCGGAATCAACAGTGCGGCGCATGGTTCTCTAGCTTGATAGGATGTATATCTAACCATAGATGAAAATGGTAAGAAGGAAGTTAAAAAAGGCCAGCGTTGCTGGCCTTATTACTCAATTAGCAACCGGTAGTCACAACCACAATTGCTGGTTCACCGTTTTGAGCTGCTTCTTGGTAATTAACATGACATCCAGCAGTACTGCGACCATCAAATGTATAGGAAATAGAATCGTTCGCCTGGCCTGCGCTTACAATTTCATCCCAATCACTATCGATACCAGCAACAGCATTGCCAATACCGTCAGAGGTTGCAGCAGGAAAACCATAAACTGTAGAAATAGTTGTTGTTCCATTAGTAACAGTTGCAGAAGATGCCGTTTCATCACCACTGATCGCTGCTTTACCATAGACAATACCTGCAGCGCCTTGCATTGCCCCTTTTAAACCTTGCAGTGACGCTTTACGCGCATCGCCTTGTAAGTCCAAGAAACGCGGCGCGGCCGTCACAGCCAAGATACCCAAAATAACAATCACCACTACTAATTCGATTAGAGTGAAACCGCCTTGTCTTTTCATAACATTTTCTCTCATAGGTATTATGTACTTACAAAACTATTGCAACGTCACCATGACTCGCCCAGTCCGAGCGTCATACACAAATTGGTGCTCTGAGCCGCCTTCTTGCTGAATATAAGTGCAAGTGGCATTTGTCCCGTCGGCTTGCGCTGAATACTTAATATTTGAATTGCTGTTTGCGTCATCAACCGACCCAACTTGCGGTGGATTCTGGAGTAAATTCTCCATTAAGTCGATACAGTCATCGGCTGTTATTTCTGTAGGAAAACTGGAATTACCAGTGTTGATTGCTAACGGATAGCCATCACGATAACCGGTACTCGCCCCAGAACTGGTTCGCGAGCGAGTTAGCCAAAAGTTTACCCCGTCATAATTGACGCTGTTGTACGACTCACTATCGACCGAAATTGAAGGTCTTGACTCTGCTTCCCATTGAGCACGAGCAGATAACACACCTGTCGAAAACCCACCAGCCACGCCTTCGACGCTGGCTTTTTTGGCTTCGTTTGTAATATCTAAAAACCGAGGTAGGGCTGCAACCGCCAATAGACCAACGATAACGATGACCACCACCAGCTCGACAAGAGTAAAACCCACTTGTTTATGAGGCATAAATAAACACCAACACTCAACGAATTAATTATACGCAAAATAGTATTTACTACTATAGGACATATAATTACAAATAAAACAAAGCGAAAAGTTTATACGCAAATTAAATTTATAGACTTTACATTAAATAGAAAAGCATTAATTGTCGTTAATGCGCTTTGTTTTTAATTTAAACGAAAATATTGGTTGTTAGATCACTTTGCTGATGTAAAAGTGAACCTTAAACACAAAAGAGATAAGCGGGACAGCCTCTTTAGATAAGAGGCATTGAGATAAGAAGAAAATGCACCAACGCAGGAAACCGGCAATACTCTTGTCGCCGAAAGGAAGAAATTATCCGCCTTTAATCGCATCAAGCATGCCCCACATAGGTAGAAAAATACCCAGTGCTAACATCAGCACCATACCCGCTACAAAGACCAATAAAATAGGCTCGATACGCGCGGTGAGGGTTTTGAGATCATAATCAACTTCGCGATCATAAAAATCAGCGACTTCCAGTAGCAACTGATCAATTTGCCCAGTTTCTTCACCCACCGAAATCATCTGTAGCACTAAGGGCGTAAAGATTCCGGTATTGGTAGCGGTGGTAGAAACCGTCGAACCGGCTTCAATCGCCGACTTCATCTCCTGAAGACGGTTTTCTAAATACTGATTATCCAGCGCCTCTGCAGACAGCGATAATGACTGGTTAAGAGGAACACCTGCGGTCAGCATCAGCGAAAAAGTTCGAGAAAAGCGCGCCAACTGAGCCCGATTGACGATAGAGCCAACAATCGGCATTCTCAGCCGCGCTTTATCCCAACGTTCTCGACCGTTAGCGGTTTTCAGCCAAGCCCGAAAAGCAAACCAAGAGCCAACTAACAGCGCCACAATAAAGGCCCAGTAGTTAACAAAAAAATCAGAGGTTGCGATTAGAATTCGCGTTGGCAGCGGTAAATCCACTCCGAAACGTTGGAACATATTAGCAAACTGCGGAATGACCTTGAGATTTAATACCGCAACAGCGATAGCAACAAAGCTAATCACAAAGCTGGGATAACGCATGGCGGTTTTAATGCGCTTACGTGTTTCAACTTCTTGCTGATAATAGTTAGCGAGTTGAAGCAAAGCTTGGTCCAGCCGGCCTGTATTTTCACCGACATTAACCATCGAAACAAATAACGAGCTGAATACATTCGAGTGCATTTGCAGCGAACTCGACAGACTACGGCCGTTGGCCAATTCTTGGCTAACGTCTTCTAAGGCCGCTTTTAAGGTTTTATGGTCGCTGTTTTGACTCAGACCTTTAATCGCCCTTAAGAGAGGGACCCCCGCCTTGGTCAAGCTATAAAGCTGACGACAAAAGATCACAAGCACTTCCAGTGGTACGGAAGGCGTCAATAAGGCTTTAAGATCGAAGCTGCTTTGAGTGCGGACCTTACCTTCGCTGAGCGAAGTAGGAATCACACCTTTACTCATTAGCGATTCTGCAGCCAAATCCTGTGTCGCCGCTTCGACTTGCCCTGAGACTTGCGCGCCTTGCGCATTACGACCTTGGTATCGAAATATCGCCATGAAAACCTACAAATAAATCGCTTCACTATGGCCTGAGCTATCACCCTCACCCAGAACCATCACTTCATCCAAACTGGTGGTGCCACTGAGCGCCAGCTCCATTGCGGAGACAATCAGAGGCTTATACTCGTTCGATAGACGTGCTTGGCGAGAAAATGCCACGGCATCGTTAACTCTTAGAGCATCCATCATCGGCTGATCCAACTCCAACATTTCAAACACACCAATTCGACCACTATATCCTGTCAAATTACAGCTTTGGCAGCCGCGCCCACGAACAAATGTTGCATGCTGCTGATTGGGGAAACGTTGAGTCAGCCATTGTTGACGTGCGGTATCGAGAGTGTCTTCGGTTTTACAGTCATTACAGACTTGACGCACTAGTCGCTGAGCAACAACGGCTCGCACTGCACTCGCCACTAGGTAGCCCGGTGCGCCCATATCAATCATTCGAAGCGCGCTATCGACCGCATCGTTGGTGTGTAAGGTACTCAGAACCAAGTGACCCGTTAATGCAGCTCGCAGACCAATTTCCACCGTTTCCTGATCGCGCATCTCACCAATCAAGATAATATCTGGATCTTGACGCAGAAAGGTTCTCAGAACCGTTGAGAAATCCAACGCAATCTTACTATTTATCTGAACTTGGCTCACTCGAGGTAAACGATACTCTACCGGATCTTCTGCGGTAATGATTTTCTTTCCTGGTTGGTTAAGTTCACTTAACGCCCCGTATAAGGTGGTGGTTTTACCGGAGCCGGTTGGCCCAGTCACCAAAATCAGGCCATGTGGCCGACGAAGCTGGCGACGAAAACGCTCGAGCAAATGATGAGGCAAACCTGATTCTTCAAGTTTACGCACGCCCGATGACTGGTTGAGCAAACGCATGACCACAGCTTCACCATACTGTACAGGCAACGTCGAAATACGAATATCAACAGATTGGCCTTTGACTCGAATATTAAAACGGCCATCTTGCGGCAAACGTTTTTCTGAAATATCCAAATTGGCCATCAGTTTAAGGCGCAGTACTAAGGCTGGGGCAATATTCACTTCATTGAGTAACGTTTCATGAAGCACACCATCAATACGCTGACGAAGACGCAGGACATTGATGTCAGGCTCAATATGAATATCCGATGCCCCGACTTGAATGGCGTCTTCAAACAGCGAATTAATAAGCTTAACCACCGTCACTTCGTCGCTGTCTGTTGCATCAGTGATATTGAAATCAAACGCATCAGTGACCTGGTGTTCAGCTTGTAACTGCTCGGCGAACGACGCAATTTCTTTGGTACGACGATAATAACGGTCAAAACCATCGACCAATTGCTTCTCTGGCGCAATCACAAATTCGATCGCATATTGCGGTAACTGACTCAGCAGCGCTTCTTGAGCGAACAAGTCCGCGGGATCACTCATTGCCACACGCAAAATATCGCCATTTTGGCCAATGACCAGAGCACGCAAACGTCGGGCATGTACCTCCGGTAACAGCTGTACCGCATCAATATCAACCTGAGCGCGGCTTAAATCGATTAAAGGAACATCAAGCTGCTGCGATAGGAACGTCAGCATCTGTTGTTCTGAAAGGAATCCAAGCTCAATTAAAGTTGCACCGAGTTTCGTCCCGGTAGTGGCTTGAGCACTTAAGGCTTGTTCTACTTGAGATTCAGTGATGATCCCTTCTTCAACTAATAGGTCGCCAAGCCGTTTACGTAATTTAATTTGCACCAGAAGACTCCCCTTGCTGCGTCAATAATGCGAGACGTTGACGAATAAACTGCTGTGATTGGCTAGAAAGTCCCAACTTTTGCAAAGCGTATTGATAAGAAATAAGCGCCTGTTGTGGCTTTAATCCTCGCTCCTGCTGAATACCTAACCCCATCCACCAGCGACCGTTATCTGGTGCAATCTCCACCAGTTTTTGATAACTCTGCTCGGCGATTTCATCTTGATTCACTTTTTGCGCCAAAGCGGCTCGTAGCGATAAATACTGAGTACTCGCTTGATCAGGCAAATACAAAAGCGGCGTTAGCGCCGCTTGCTGTTGGCTTTCTTTGATCAATAACTTAGACAGCGCTATACGCAACGCTTGACTATTCACATTGCGCTCAATGCCTCGTTGCAATAAATCGGCGGACTTACGAGTTTCCCCTTTACCGTAATAGAGCGCAGATAATGTCTGACGAACTTTCTCATCACTTGGCATATAACGCAGCGCATCTTCATACTGGCTAATGGCTTCACTTAGGTTGTTGCTATCAAGGGCTTTTTGCGCACGTTGCTCAGCATTCGTCGCCAACTGTCGTGGCGTCATGTCAACTTGTTCAATATGCACGCTGCCTGGTTGACTCACTTGAGGCGAAACAGTCGGTGCCTCTGCCGCCGGCGGTGAATTCTGGGTGACGGTTTTTATTTTTGGTGTGACTTGAGGCTTTGAATCCACTTTTGCCGTTAACTGGGGTTGAGAACGCTTAATCTCTTGTTCCTGACTGTGTAACGTCGTTGATGATGTAAGTGGAAACACTGCGCCACTGGTGGTCAGCATTTTGCTGGTAGGCGACAATAGGGTTGAACGCGCCTTCTCAGGGGCCGATGAAGCAATCGCCTCACTGCCAACGATCATCGCTTCGCTTGGCGCTTGAAGCGTTAAGCTCCATCCTCCTACCGCCATGCTCAATGTAAAGCCGGCAATCAACCAAGGTAGAACCCGGCGCTGCTTCACTTCAGGTAACGACGCTCGCTGTAACGTTTTTGGGCTCTTTCCGGTCTCGGAAGCCAATTCACTCAATGCTTGATTTATCTTACTCATGGATGACTCCACCCCCATAACAGTGGGCGTTTAAATCTCGGCTTATAGGTGTCTAGGGTGTCATGAATGGCCTCGAACAGACGCTCACTGCCAACTCTCGATTGCTGAGCGCTGTAGGTCATCAGCAAGGCTTTATGGCACACCTGATTGATCAAGCGCGGAATGCCACCGCTGGCTCGCCAAACTGCGCGCTTATGATTCAAGCTGAAAATGCGCTCGTCCCCACCCGACTGCATCAAGCGGCTATCAATATACGCCACCGTTTCTTGCAAAGTGAGCGGACGCAACTGAGCGCGAAATGAAATCCGCTGCCTAAACTGCCGTAAGTGATGCTGCGCTAAACGCTGATCTAACTCCGGCTGCCCAAACAAGACAATATGCATTAATTTATCTTGCGCAGTTTCTAAATTACCAAACAAGCGCAAAGCTTCAATCGCACTGTCGGGTAACGCTTGAGCTTCATCAACTAACACCACAACTTGCTTCTGTTGTCGATGGAGCGCAACTAAACGTTGCTGAATGTCATCAACGATAGAGATTGTATCACTGTCAACAATCGCCAGCTCTTTGGCGATCGCTTGACGCAATTCTTGGTCAGACAAACATGGATTTGGCAAATAAACCAGCTGAGTTTGCTCAGAAAATAGTGACATCAACATTCGGCACACCATGGTTTTTCCAGTACCAACCTCACCCGTGACGGTCACAACACCTTCCCCCATCGCCAGCGCACTATTGACGGTTTGAATCGCCTCATAGTGAGGCGCTAACCCTAAAAACAGTTCGGTATTTGGGGTCAGGTGAAAAGGATATTGGCAAAAACCAAAGTGCGTCAGATACATAACAAATTACGGTTGCTGCTCGGGGAACCAATCTTGCAGTAGAGAGCGCGAACGTTCCAATTCCTTTTGCCATGTATCAACACCGACGACACTTGGTTTCAACAAAATAACCAATTCGGTTTTTTCGGTCACATTGCTCTTACTACGAAACAGATGCCCGAGAACGGGAACATCACCTAAAAACGGCACTTTTGTCGCCTGTTCAACCACGCTCGACTTCATCAAGCCTCCAATCACCACAACATCACCATCTCGAGCACGAATCACAGAGTCTGACTCACGGATCGAACTTTGCGCGAGGGGTAATGTAATCGATGAATCGTTATAACCAATCTCTTTGATTTGCTCAGCCACGTCTATCACCGCTGGATGAACGTGCAGCAAGACATTTCCGGAATCATCAATTTGCGGCGTCACATCTAACGAAATACCGGAAAAGAATGGCGTCAGTTCGATCTCTGGGGAGGGCTCTGAGTTATCCCCACTGCCAACCACACTGGAAAAATCGGTGACATAATATTCATCAGTACCGACTTTGATCACTGCTTTTTGATTGTTTGAGGCCGTCACACGTGGACTCGACAGCACATTCACGTCACCTTGAGTCGACATAAACGACAGCACGGCATCAAAACTGCCGCTGGAAATCACTAAGTTCGTTTGACCACCAAGTAGATTACCAATCGCATCCAAACCCGCTAATGCTGAGGTCACAATGTTTCCATCAGTATCACGTACCACCGAGCCTTGGCCTAAGCTGTAATTGGTTCCATTGGACGAAAAGGCTTTTGACCAGTTAATACCTTGCTGGTAACCATCGTTCAATGTCACTTCCATAATCTTGGCTTCTAAAATGACTTGGCGATGCAACCGTTGTTGAGAAACCCCAAGGAAACGTCTTACCTCGCGAATCTCATTGGGATAAGCCCTTACCGTGATCACACTCGCTTGCGGTGAAACGACAACACTTTGCCCTTTTCCACTACCAATTAATTGCGAAACAGCCAGTTGCAATTGAGGCCAAAAATCACTTTCACTAGTGGTTTCGATTTCAGTCCCCCCTTTTTCGGAGTTGGAGCCGCTATCACTGTCATTGGAGTTTGAAGAGTTATTGGTGTTTGACGATGAACTTGTATTGCTGTTATCGGTATTGGTAATGGTGCCAGTGGTAATTGAAGTCAATGAGCGACCACGACGCTTTAGCTGCAGATAGTCAACGGGCAGAGTCACGGTTCGTAATCCAGCGGGAAAAACCTGAATGACTTTGCCGTTCTTTTCAATCTCGTAGCCATACATATCGCCCACGACATTCAGCACTTCATCCAGAGACACATCACTGAGATTGACCGTAATTCGCCCGGTGACCTCTGGGTGAATTGCAGTACTAAATTCAGTACCTTTGACTAAACTGGCAAAGAACGCTTTCGCATCCACATCATTCGCCTGAATACGAAAACGCTTCATGGCTTGCAACGTCACACTGTCATGGCTATTTAAATCGGGCATTAAGTCAGCTTCAACCGAGGCTGGCAGTTGCTGAAGGTTATGACTGCTTGATTCGTTGATCGCCTGATTCAAGGCTTGCTTGGTTTCAACCGGATCACGGTGCCCCATTGAACAACCAACCAGAGATGAGATAACGAGAACGATGACCGCCTGACGCATTATCAATACCTTATTGTTTTATATCTAAAGAGAATAATTCAAGATGCCAAGATTTTCCGTTACGCGTCAGCGTGACAAAATCCGGGGTTATGCTTTGAACTCGGTAACCATTGATTCTCGCCCCTTGATTGACGACCTGCTGGTTAATCACCGCTTGGCATGACGAATTGCATGTAATGCTTTGTAATGTGGGCAGTTTAGCAACGACCGCCTGGCTGCGGGATGATGTTGCACTTGGCGCACTCCAAGACAGCGGCGCCGTTGGATCCTTGGACGCGGCTTGTAGCGTCGGCGCCAGTAACACCATGAAAAATACCAATCCCGAGATAAATTTAGCCACCGATAAACTCCTCACTCGTCCCTAATGTATAGACGTGAAGTACGACGGTTGCAGTCGGATAACTCGCCACTTGGTACTCGAAACTTTGCCAATAATATTTCGCTTCAAAAGTCTCCAGCGTGCTTAAATACCGCTGAATAGCAAAGTAATTCCCACTGATTTCAAGCCGCATAGGATGTAAATAATATCCTGTATTGCTTTGAGATTGCTGGCCGATAATCGGTTTCGCAGGCAGAGACTCCAGTGAAATCAAGCTCAATTCTTGACTGCTGGTCAGTACATCTTCCAGCAAATGTGCCATCGCTTCCGGCGTGATGAAATTCTTGACCACATTGGCGGAACGCTCACTCAGCGCAAGGCTTTGCTTGGTCAGTGCTTTAAGCTGTTTATCAACATCGATATCTGGGTCACGCCTGAGCTTAGCGCTCATCACCATGTTGTTACTTTCAAGAGCTTGGATCGCCAGTTGGCGTTGAGAAATCTCATTTGCCAACCTCTTGTTGGTTTGATAACTCGGGTCGAGTAATACGGTTAGCAGACCAAAAATAATCGCAACAAAACCGCACAACATCACCAGGCCTTTCTCACGGTCAGTGAATTCGGAATAGCGAGCGTTGATCAATTGTAAATAGCGTTCCACTAGTTACTCTCCCGCTTAGTATTCAGCTCAAACGTAATCACTTGCTGATCGTTTCGACCGATCGTGAGCTTATCAAAAGCTCGCCCGACCAAATTAAGCTCCTGTTTGAATTGCTTGATCCAACTCGGAACGGCTTGAGGCGTTTTGGCTAAGCCTTTTAAATCAAAATATTGCCCCTCAACTTTAATATAGTTTAAAGCAATGTCTGTACGGTTTATGTTGGCCAGCGCGCTCATGACGCCAGAGAAACCGGCGTGATCTTGAAGCTCATAATTTTGTAGAGAATTCAGCGCCGATTTTTGCGCTTCGATTTCGGCTTTGATGCGTTCCACTGCGGCTAATTTGTCAGCGGAGGGTTTGTGTTGCGCGAGCTGCAGTTTTAATTGCTTTGACTGGTCATCAAGCGTTTGTTGTTGGGAACTTAACGCAGCGGCCTGGCGCTTAAGGCCTTGCTGTTCAAACACCAACCATCCCCAAGCCGCAAATAATGACAGTGCGACAATGCCCCAACCCGCGAGCACTGTCTTCAGCCCTAAATGCTCTTTTTTCGGCTTTAGGGACTCGAGATATAAGTCGATATGCGTCGGCTTACCTTGGCTGGCAGCCACGGCAAGAATATGGCCACACAGCTCTTGGTGACTCGAAAGTGGTGAAACATTCACATTGAGTCGCTGAGTCAACTCATTCGCCAGTAAAGCTGAATCTTCACCGTCACAACACACCTTCATTTGGTGGATATGGGTGCCTTTAAGTTGCGAGGAGAGGTAATCCACCGAACGTTGAAGCTCTAAGGCAATGCTGTCCAGTTGTAAACTACTGGTTGCCCCGCCAACTAACGGTGACGTGACACCGCGAATGGTACGCTGAAACACACATGAGCCAGACACCAACGCGCTCACTTTATATTGGCTTTGCTTACTCTTCTGCAGTAGCAAAAATGAGTTCGGTACATCATCAACAAGTGGCCAAACATCATCTTCTATCAGAACTTTTCCAAGCTGAATGTGCATCTCAGCCAATTTTATGGCGAGTTGAACAATCAGTGGCTTATTGACCACATAACATTGAATGCGATTACCGTAGGGCAGCGGAAAGGCTTGAGCGACAATATCGCTCACTTTTTCTGAGGTTAAGTCCTTTAATAAAAAAGGCAGAGCACTTTCCCATTCGGTTTCAGGAATATTCGGGCGCTCAATCTGGTAGGTTTGGTAAAAACTCGAATGCAAAACGACATCGAGCACCGATTCTTTAACATCAGCGGATTGTAACGTCTCAACCAACACGTCTTGCCACGGGCTGGACAACTCAACGTATTGCGGCAATTGCGCAAGATGTTTACCAGCAAAATACAACCCATCAGGCTGCACAATAACCACAACTTTCTTATGGTAAGATGCTGTTTTGCTGAATTTAGATAACAAGCTTTGAATATTCATACCTTTGTATTATTTCTTACGCCACCGATTTCGTCGACCTACTTGGACTTTATTTTGTTTCGGCTTTTGATTCTCAACTTGTGGAGGAGGCAACATTTGATGTTCATTCGCGACTAATCGCCCTTGAACGCCTTCAACACCTAAATCTTGCAATGTTTTTAACTCAGCCTCGCTATCGACCCCAACCGCAACAACTTTAGTGCCACTGCCTTCACAAGCGCCAAGCAAACTACGTACAAATAGCTGGTTTTCATGCCGTTGGTCGATGCGCTTAATCAAACTACGGTGTAGTTTCATATAACCAAAAGGCAGTTCTTTTAGGTAATGCGTACTAACAATCGAACGCCCGGCTTGGTTTATCGCGGCTTGGCAACCTAACCCCGACAACATTTTGATTACCGGACGCATATAATCCAAATGTTTTACAACTTTAGCTTCAGAAAACTCAAAAATCAGTGCGCTACGTTGCCGAATTGAGAGCTGCAGCAACTCATTTCTAAACCATTTAAAATAGTCGCGCTCTGCAAATGGTGTCACGTGCAGGTTGATGGACAACTTTTGTTCGGTATCTCGCTGTTTAAGATATTGACTCACAACCGTCATCTGAGTTTTATCCATCACCGCTTGATAACCGACTAATTCAACCGCTGAAGCAAACTTCGACGCTTTGATCACCCCTTTTTCAGGATCACGAAGGCGCATAAATAACTCTCGGTGATCCAGCACGTTTTTCATTTGCTCATCGAACAGATAGCACGCCTGCTCAAAAACTAATATTTTCTCTGGCACCATTACTTGATCAAACAGAGAGCGCCAACGCACGCTCCCCCGTTCATCTTGCTGAGCAAACGCTTTATCAAAGCGGTTCCACGTGTTCATTTGTTGAATTCGTGCGCTCTTTAGCGCCGTTTCGACTTCATCCATGATCCGGTTTTGTCGCTCACCTTCACGATAACTTGTTACTCCGATATGACACCAGTTTTCTGGATCAAGCGGTTTAGGCGGCTGTATGCGACTGAGTTGCTTCAAACATTGCGCCGCAATGGAGCTTGCTTCTTTACTATTAACTTGCGGAGCAAATAGCGCAAATTCAGCATCGTAATATCGTGAGAGCGTAATATCCGGATAGCGCTGAATCACGTTAGATAAATTGCGCCCTACCTCAACAATAAACTCATTCGCCTGTTGTAACCCAACTTCTTCAATCGCCGATTCCCAGTCGTCCAAACGGATCAAGAACACAGCGCCTTGAGAACCCGTTTCAGATAAAGCCGACTCCAACTTGCTATCAAACAGCACGCGATTAGCCGTGCCCGTCAATTTGTCCAAGAAGGTCTGAGTCCGAATAAAGGTATCAAACCGACTGCGTTCTTGACGTGCATCCTGCAACTCTTCAATCAAAAGGTCTAAGGCTTCACTCGCCGTATACGGCCATTCACGCTCATCGCCTTTGGCATGTTGCTCAACTCGCCCGGCGAGGATCATTCTTCCCCGTTCTTCCAACAATTCAGAACCGAGTAATTGCTCTTTCAACCACTTAACACCACGCACAAGACAAAACACCACCAGCGCGATAGCTAAAGAGAGCGAAGAGAAGGCTTGCAGAGAATAATTGTATCCCAGATAAGGAGGGCGAACTTTAAAGGTGATGGAATATCCGTCATTCCTTTCTAGTACATAAGTTTTTTCGTACAACGCACGTTCGTCGATGCGCATCGAGGTATCTTTGTAGCGATAAACGACACCAAACGAGGAGGACAGTTGCATTTCAACAATGTTGGACGCTTGCAGCATTTTGGGCATCCAACGCTGCATCGAGTAGGCAGCATCAGGATCTTCCATCTCCTTATCCACCACTTCCACAATGCCTTGCAGGGATTGCTCAACGTACTCTTGGCCCAAACTGCGCAGCGACAATGTGCCACCAATAAACAAAATGAACATCGCACTGATGACGATCATCGTGACAAAAGCCACCAAGCGAGTACTGAGCTTTAAGGTAGGGGTATACCTCATTGTATAATGACATCCTTATCCATCGCGCAAAGGGCTAACTCAACCAAAGCGCTTACGCTAAAAAAATTGCGTAGTTAAAACCGTCCATGAGAGAAGGTCAATATCTTGTTAACTATATAAAAAAACCGCGGAAACCGCGGCTTTTTTCGTCGATGACATCCCTAGAACGGGATATCGTCATCAAAATCCATTGGTGGCTCGTTATATTGAGGCTGGGATTGTTGAGGTGCTTGCTGTGCTGGCGCTTGTTGTGGCGCAGATTGCATTGGCTGTTGAGGTTGTCCCCAACCACCTTGCTGTTGCTGTTGTGGTGCTTGGCCCATACCTTGATTTTGACCGCCACCTTGACCACGACCACCCAACATTTGCATGGTACCGTTAAAACCTTGTACCACGACTTCAGTGGTAAAACGATCTTGACCGCTTTGGTCTTGCCACTTACGAGTTTGCAGCTGGCCTTCAATGTATACTTGAGAGCCCTTACGTAGGTACTCTCCAGCCACTTCGGCTAATTTGCCAAACAAAGCAACACGGTGCCATTCGGTCTTTTCACGTTGCTCGCCAGTACTCTTATCGCGCCAAGATTCTGAAGTTGCCACAGTAATGTTCGCAACTGCGCCACCACTTGGCATGTATCGTACTTCTGGATCCTGTCCGAGGTTGCCCACGAGGATGACTTTGTTTACTCCACGGCTCGCCATGTTCTGCTCCGTCTGATTAATGAGTGTGTAACTTAAAAATAGCGCATTAGCATACCACGCTTTGTGTGAGGTACAAATTGTATTGCCAACAGAATCGATTGCGATCGCTGACCGTCATTCGCCCTCACATTTTACGAGTCAACTCAACAACAATATTACTGATAAACCACTTACTTACCGTCAATTATGAAACTAGGCGCAAAAGTAATGATTCGATTAGCACTGTACCGACCCTATGCACCATATTCTGCAAAAAATCTTTGGAGAACATAGAGATGGTCAGCAAGTCTAGTTATACCCGTACAATTTATCACTTATGTGATAACCCTAACGCCAATTACCTTCAAGTAAACGATATTGAACATCACCTCGCGCTAGATATTCCCAAAATCTCGCCCAAGGGCCTTATGATGGCACTACAAAAACACAAACATAAAATTCTGCTAATTGATTATCAAAGTATTCACCTCCTCACAGAGCAAGTCCGTGATCTGCCGCTGACCGATAAAAACTTTGAAACCATCGTGTTTAATGTACCGAAACGTCTAACCACAGAGCAGCTTTTAGAACTCGGGAATTTAAAAGGGCTATTTGGGTATAAAGAGGATAATAAGGCCATTGCCAAAGGCTGCGCTGAAATCATCAATGGCCAAAACTGGTTACCAAGAAAGGTATGTGCGCAGTTGTTACACTATTACCGCCATGTGATAGACCAAAGCCGTACCCCTGTCGTGGTTGATCTCACCTGCAGAGAAGTTCAGATTCTGCAAAGTTTAAGGACCGGGGCGTCGAACTTACAGATTGCCGAAGACCTCTTTATCAGTGAGTTCACCGTAAAGTCGCACCTGTATCAGATCTTTAAAAAACTTTCTGTACGAAATCGTGCCCAAGCCATTTCGTGGGCAAAACAGCACATATTGTCTTAAATTTAAACCAAAGCCTAAAATTGCACATTTTCGAACTGACTGTCGTTATTTCTCCCCAAAAAGCATGTTAAGGTTTGTCTAGTCAAATTATCGTAATAAGAAAGATAAGGGATTCAGAATGATCAAAAAATGCCTATTCCCCGCAGCTGGCTATGGTACGCGCTTTTTACCTGCAACTAAGTCAATGCCTAAGGAAATGATGCCAGTGGTAAACAAACCATTGATTGAATATGGTGTAGAAGAAGCCATCGATGCTGGTATGGATGGCATGTGCATTGTGACAGGTCGAGGCAAACACTCGATCATGGACCACTTTGATAAAAACTACGAGCTAGAACATCAAATTAGCGGTACGAACAAAGAAGAGCTATTAGTCGATATCCGTGAAGTAATCGACAGTGCGAACTTCACTTACATTCGTCAACGTGAAATGAAAGGTCTAGGCCACGCGATTTTAACAGGTCGTGAATTAGTCGGTGATGAACCGTTCGCGGTTGTACTTGCGGATGACCTTTGTGTAAACGAAGGTGACGGAGTACTGGCACAAATGGTATCACTGTTTAAGCAGTTCCGTTGTTCAATTGTTGCGGTTCAAGAAGTTCCTGAAGATGAAACGCACAAGTACGGTGTGATTTCTGGTGAGATGATCAAAGATAACATCTTCCGTGTTGAAGACATGGTGGAAAAACCAGAAAAAGGTAAAGCGCCAAGCAACCTTGCGATCATCGGTCGTTACATTCTAACACCGGATATCTTCGAGCTTATTGAAGGTACTGAACCAGGTAAAGGCGGTGAAATCCAAATCACTGATGCGCTATTGAAACAAGCAAAATCAGGTTGTGTACTAGCGTACAAATTCAAAGGTCATCGTTTTGACTGTGGTAGCGTTGAAGGTTATATCGAAGCAACGAACTACTGCTACGAAAACCTATACCTAAAAGACGACAAAGTGTCGACGTTAGGTAAGCAAGCGACTCAAAAATCACAGAAATAATTCAGCAGTTATTCCCCCTAACTACTGAACATAAAAAGCAGCGCATTAACGCTGCTTTTTTTTATCCTCAGCACAAGGGCTGTTTTTTTATACAGTTGTTCTTTGAACATTTATCACACTATGTAATACTAGCCCCACAGCATAATTTACAGAGCGAACCCCATGGATCAAATAGATATTCGCGGCGCAAGAACCCATAACCTCAAGGACATTAATCTGACGATTCCTCGCGATAAGCTGATTGTTATCACAGGCTTATCCGGTTCAGGCAAGTCATCTCTTGCCTTTGATACTTTGTATGCGGAAGGCCAGCGACGCTATGTAGAATCTTTGTCAGCCTATGCCCGTCAATTTTTATCTTTGATGGAAAAGCCCGACGTCGATCATATTGAAGGGTTATCGCCAGCCATTTCCATCGAGCAGAAATCAACCTCTCATAATCCGCGTTCAACCGTCGGAACGATTACCGAAGTCTACGATTATCTGCGTTTATTATATGCTCGTGTTGGAGAGCCACGCTGCCCGGATCATCATGTCCCCCTCGCAGCACAAACCATCAGCCAAATGGTAGACAAAGTGCTTGAGCAGCCGGCGGGATCAAGGTTAATGCTCTTAGCGCCAATCGTGAAAGAGCGCAAAGGTGAGCACGTTAAAACCTTACAGAACCTTTCAGCTCAAGGGTTTATCCGCGCACGTATTGATGGAGAAACTTGTGATTTGTCCGATCCTCCAACCCTTGAACTGCATAAAAAGCACACCATCGAAGTGGTGGTTGACCGCTTTAAAGTTCGTGACGATCTCAAGCAGCGCCTAGCGGAATCATTTGAAACGACCCTTGAGCTCTCTGGTGGCACAGCCGTTGTTGCGCCAATGGATGGAGACGGTGAAGAAGTGGTGTTTTCAGCGAACTTTGCATGCCCACATTGCGGCTACAGCATGCGTGAACTCGAACCACGATTATTTTCATTTAATAACCCAGCAGGCGCTTGTGGTACCTGTGATGGACTCGGCGTTCAGCAATACTTTGACCCAGACCGAGTGATTGTCGATGACTCACTCAGTTTAGCCCAAGGCGCTATTCGTGGCTGGGATCAAAAGAACTTCTACTACTTCCAAATGTTGAGCTCATTGGCAGAGCATTACGGTTTTGACCTGCACGCTCCATTTAAATCACTGCCAAAGAAAACTCGCGATATCATATTGCACGGCTCTGGTCGCACTGAAGTGGAATTTCAGTACATCAATGATCGTGGTGATATTCGCGTTAAACGCCATCCTTTTGAAGGTATTCTCAACACTCTTGAACGCCGCTATCGCGATACGGAATCAAACTCAGTACGCGAAGATTTAGCAAAATTTATTTCGACCAAATCATGCAGCAGCTGCCATGGAACACGCCTCAGACTTGAAGCGCGTAACGTCTTTATTCAAGACACCTCACTACCCGAAATTGTTGAGCTGAGCATTGCTGATGCCTTAGCCTTTTTTGCCTCGTTAAAATTAGAAGGGCAACGTGCGCAAATCGCAGAAAAGGTGATGAAAGAGATCAATGACCGTTTGAGCTTTTTGGTCAACGTTGGTCTTAATTATCTCAATCTGTCGCGCAGTGCAGAAACTCTGTCTGGAGGCGAAGCGCAACGTATTCGTCTAGCCAGTCAAATTGGCGCAGGCCTCGTGGGGGTAATGTATGTGCTTGATGAGCCATCGATTGGCCTCCACCAGCGTGATAACGAACGTCTACTCAATACTCTCACTCATCTGCGTGATTTAGGAAATACCGTATTAGTGGTTGAGCACGATGAAGATGCAATTCGAATGGCTGACCATGTGATTGATATTGGCCCAGGTGCGGGTGTCCATGGCGGACAGGTCATCGCTGAAGGTCCGGTTGACAAGATCATTGCCACCGAGGCGTCATTAACCGGGCAATACCTGTCAGGAAAGAAAGAGATTGCGGTTCCCACCGAGCGCACACCGCGTAATGCGAAAAAGTGCGTTGAACTCTTGGGCGCGAGCGGCAACAACTTAAAAGAGGTCGATTTATCGATTCCATTTGGGTTGTTTACCTGTATTACTGGCGTCTCAGGCTCGGGTAAATCCACCCTAATCAACGACACTTTCTTTAAAATTGCGCAAACCGCACTAAATGGCGCAACGACCGCAACCCCAGCGCCATATAAGAAAATTAAAGGGTTGGAGCTATTTGATAAAGTTATCGATATTGATCAAAGCCCTATCGGCCGTACGCCGCGCTCTAATCCGGCAACCTATACGGGTATTTTCACTCCAATTCGTGAGCTATTTGCCGGCACCCAAGAATCACGCTCACGTGGTTATAAGCCAGGTCGATTCAGTTTTAACGTCCGTGGTGGGCGCTGTGAAGCTTGCCAAGGTGATGGCGTAATTAAGGTTGAAATGCACTTTTTACCGGATGTGTACGTCCCCTGCGATGTTTGTAAAGGGAAGCGCTATAACCGTGAAACGTTGGAAGTTCGCTATAAAGGAAAAACCATTGATGAAGTCTTAGAGCTCACAGTTGAAGATGCTCGTAGCTTCTTTGATGCTGTGCCCGCCATCGCACGTAAGCTGCAAACTTTGATTGATGTCGGTCTCTCTTATATTCGTTTAGGACAAGCGGCGACCACACTCTCTGGCGGTGAAGCACAACGTGTTAAGTTAGCACGTGAACTATCCAAGCGTGATACTGGTAAAACCCTATATATTTTGGATGAGCCAACCACCGGTCTTCATTTCCACGACATACAACAGTTACTTGGCGTCCTACATCGTTTACGTGACAATGGTAATACCGTGGTAGTGATTGAACACAACCTCGATGTCATCAAAACCGCCGACTGGGTTATCGATTTAGGTCCAGAAGGTGGACAAGGCGGCGGTGAGATCATCGCCCAAGGAACGCCCGAAGATGTGGCGCAGGTCGAAGGTTCGCATACTGCTCGCTTCTTAAAACCTATGTTGAAATAGAAAAAACAGTTAAAGTAATCAAACCAGCGCCGATACGCTGGTTTGATTTTGTTAGCGATAGAAGTTTGTATGGCAACCACTTATGTAAATGGCACCCAACTCGAACCACAGGCTCCGCGAGTACCACTCAATCGACGTTTCATCGTCTCATTAGGCTTGGTATTTGTTATTGCCATGCACTTTTTCATGCCTAACCCAGGCGGTGCAGGATTAGCACTTTCGTTTAATGCGACAACATGGCTCGCGGTGAGCGTTAGTTTAGCCATCGGTTTATATCAGCTTGGAACCAACCGCAAGATCTACTATACCAAATTGACCCTAGGCTTATTGCTGTGCTGCTTATTAATGACTGTACCGGTCTTTTATCCGAATAGCTCTGTAAGCTTGGTCTCTGGGCGATTGTTCGGTCTTTGGGCGGGCTTTGTATTGTTTGTTGTACTGCAACAGTTCCAATTCAGTATTCAGCACCGGCTGAGACTGCTATGGTTCATTCTAATTGCGGTCTGTATTGAATCGCTCATTGGCTACGGTCAATTCTTTTGGCTCAAACCTGGCAATATATTTGGTTACGATACGTTAGTTAATCGACCGTATGGTATTTTTCAGCAGCCAAACGTCATGGCAAGCTTTCTCGCTACTGGCTTAGCCATATCAGGTTATCTACTGGCTCGCTACCCGATTAAATATCAAAGCCGCATCAGTGTTATAAGTCTGCTCTATTGTATTCCATTAATCACACTCCCCTTATTAGTCGTTTTAGCATCGCGCACTGGTTGGCTGGCTACCGCGCTCACCTGTGTACTGGTGCTACCGTATTTAAGGCGATTCTCGACAGCAAAACGTTTCTATGGCTGGTTGATTTCATTAACGTTGGGACTTGTTGTTGGGCTATGGATTAGCACATTGAGCGGTAAAGACAGCCACCTTTTGGCCAAAGCCGATTTAGACAGCCCTCGCAGCTATACCTTTCCACAAGCGCTCGATATGGCGATTGAGAAACCCTTTACCGGTTACGGGTACGGAAAGTTTGAATCACAATATATTCTGTATACCGCGCGTCAACATCAACTCAATCCAAACTATCCACCCGGTTTACCCGCGATGGATCATCCACACAATGAGTTATTATATTGGGCTGTCGAAGGGGGGTTATTACCTGTTTTAGCGATCATCCTCGCAGCGCTTATCGTCCTTTCACGAATTTATACCGATAAGAAAGGCACCCGCTTAGCGATGTTTGCACTCTTTGTTCCTATTGTGTTGCACTCTCAACTTGAATATCCGTTTTATCACTCAGCGATTCATTGGATAACCTTTGTCATTCTTCTTTACTGGGTTGATCAACGTGTTGCACGCTACAAACAAGCGAGCTTTAGTCAAGTCTCTAAAAGTGCCCTGCGCGTGATCAGTTTAACGTTGCCAGTTGTCACCGCGTTTTATATGTTGACGTCGCTGCACACCAACTATGTTCTCACTCAGTTTGAAAAGTCCGAACCACGTAATCCAGATATTCTAGAGCAAGTCACTAACCCGCTGGTGTGGAAAGACCGCTTTGACTGGGACATTTACAGTACTTATTTGCAATTGGGGCTATATAACGAAGATCCCGACTACATCACCCCTTACATTCGTTGGTCGTTGAACATCATTAAACATAAGCCAAGGCCAGCACTCTACAACAATCTGATATTGGCTTATCAGGGATTAGGCGATATCAGCCGTGCAAAACAGATACGTAAAGAAGCCAACTATTTGTTTCCTCAATACACGTTCTCTCCACCGCACCATGAAAGCCAAATCGGCCCAGGGGAAGGGCTGAGCGACTAACAAGCAGGGGCGAAATTCCATCCGCCCCTATATCATTTTAATGATATTAGAGAAGCGAGGTTTGCAAGGCCTGCAGACACAGTGCAATGTTCTCTTTGCGTGCCCCATACCCCATTAAGCCAATTCGCCAAGCTTTACCAGCCAAATCGCCTAATCCAGCACCTATTTCCAAATTATACTGCTCTAGAAGTTGACGACGAATACTCGCTTCATCAACGCCTTCCGGTACGTAGATAGCATTCAATTGTGGTAAGCGATGTGCTTCCTCTACAACAAAACGAAAACCGAGCTTTTCCAGACCAGATTTCAACTCTTCATGCATATCACGATGACGTTGCCACGCATTTTCTAGCCCTTCTTGTTTAAGAAGCAATAACGCTTCATGCAGCGCGTAAAGACTATTCACTGGCGCAGTATGATGGTAACTGCGTTTGCCTTCCCCACTCCAATATCCAAGTACCAAACTCTGATCTAAGAACCAACTGCGAATCGGCGTTTGACGAGATTGAATCTTTTCGACCGCTTTCGCAGAGAAGGTCAACGGTGAAAGCCCTGGCACACACGACAGACACTTTTGACTCCCCGAATACACCGCATCCAACTGCCACTCATCCACTTTTAATGGTACTCCACCGAGTGAGGTGACCGCATCGACAATCGTTAATACGTCGTGCTTTTGCGCTAAAGCGCCAAGCGCCTTCGCGTCAGATAAAGCACCTGTTGAGGTTTCTGCATGAACAAAAGCCAACAGTTTAATATCCGATTCCGCCTCCAACGCTTGTGCCACTTTCCCCACGCATACTGGCGCTCCCCAAGGGTCATCGACCACAACGGGTACACCACCGGCACGAACCACATTTTCACGCATGCGCTCGCCAAACACACCATTACGGCAAACCAACACTTTGTCTCCCGGTTCGATTAAGTTGGTAAAGCAAGCCTCCATCCCGGCACTACCCGGTGCAGAGACTGCGATAGTGAAGGCATTTTCCGTTTGGAAAGCGTATTTCAGCAGTTGTTTTAATTCATCCATCATGCCGATAAATAGCGGGTCTAAGTGACCAATGGTTGGGCGACTTAGCGCCTGTAATACACGAGGTGAAATATCAGAAGGACCAGGTCCCATCAAGGTGCGATGAGGGGGCAGAAAACTGTGAATCGTCATGAGAATTCCTTTGCAAATAATGACTGGGGGAAGGCTACCTTAATCCAATTTTATTCCTTGAGCAATTGGCCAAAGGTATAGTGGTCTAACCAGTTAGCACACGCCGCCATGTATTGTTGTTACCGCAATAATTACTGATTGACATTCGTTCCATAACAACGTTCAATGGCTAAGCATTTTTATGCAGAAGAGGAGCACTGCCTAGGTAGGTATGACGTGGAGCCACAACTCCAATACATCATATCGAGGGAGAGCAGTGCCGAGATGAACCAGAGATGTGGATTTGGTTTGTCGGTTGACTTGGGTTGAATCCCAGCAACTGTCATCAGTGCTATCTGATGAAGGGCTTCTGAGGTCACTATTCAAATCTTTAAACCTCTCTTTTTGCTCTAGCACTCTCTTCATCGACAGGACGTTTGATTACTCTATTCGTAATCGATTATTGATTCTTTTTGGAAGCCATGGGAGACCTACAGTGAGCGCATTTAACGTTGCCAAATTTGGCGGAACCAGCGTCGCTAACTTTGAAGCAATGAGCCGTTGTGCGGCCATTATCGAAGCCAATCCAAACACCAAACTTGTTGTCAGCAGTGCATGCTCTGGTGTCACCAACCTTTTGGTTGAACTCGCTAACGGAGTCAGCGAACAAGAACGCCGAGCTGAACTGTTACAGAAACTCGCCAACATCCACGACACCATTTTATCTCAGCTTAAGGATGCCGCCGAAACTGCGGCCGAGGTCTATACGATTCTCGATACCATTACTAGCCTTGCGGAAGCAGCATCAATCCAAGCCAGCACCAAACTGACCGATCACCTTGTTGCTTGTGGTGAGCTAATGTCGACACATATTCTCACTCAGTTAATGCGTGAGCGTGGAATCGACGCAATGCGCTTTGATATTCGTGATGTCCTGCGAACCGACAGTGATTATGGTCAAGCTGAGCCACAACTCGAAGCCATCAGTCAATTGGCTCAAGAAAAGTTGGTGCCGCTTTGCCAGCAGCATGTTGTGATCACTCAAGGCTTTATTGGAAGTGATGAGGAAGGCAATACTACGACACTTGGCCGTGGCGGCAGTGACTACAGCGCCGCATTAATTGCTGAAGGTGTAAAATCTAGCGGGCTAGAGATTTGGACTGACGTACCAGGGATTTACACGACCGATCCACGTATCGCCCCTAAAGCGACACCGATCCCTGAGATCAGCTTTAGTGAAGCCTCAGAGATGGCCAACTTTGGCGCCAAGATTCTGCACCCTTCCACGCTGTTACCTGCGCTGCGCCACGATATTCCGGTATTTGTTGGTTCCTCTAAAGAACCGGACAACGGAGGAACATGGATTCGCCGTAAAGTCGAGAGCTCCCCACTATTTCGTGCTCTTGCGCTTCGTACCAATCAGACCATGATTACGCTGCACAGTGCGAAAATGTTCCAAGCCTATGGCTTCCTGGCCAAAGTGTTTGAAATTTTAGCCAAGCACAAAGTTTCGGTCGATTTAATTACAACCTCAGAAATCAGTGTCTCTCTGACACTCGACAAAACAGGCACTGCGGGTGGCGCCCCTCAACTTCCGCAAGCCGCACGCGAGGAGCTTGAAGAGTTATGTACCGTTGATGTCGAACAAAACCTAAGCTTGGTCGCCCTGATTGGTAACAATATGAGCAGTAATCGTGGGCATGCAAAACAAGTGTTCGGTACCCTAGAAGACTATAACCTGCGCATGATTTGCTTTGGTGCAAGCCCGCATAACCTATGCTTTTTGTTGGAAGAGTCGGTGGCGAAAACCGCGATTGAAAAACTGCATAGAGAACTCTTCGAATAAACCACAACAAAAAACGCCAGCGTAATGCTGGCGTTTTTATATCGAGAACAGAACTAGTTCATATTGGGCCCTAACCACTTTTCGGTTTCAAGGGCATCCCAGCCTTTACGTTGAGCATAACTCTCTGCTTGGTCTTGCTGAATTTGCGCAATAGCAAAGTAGCGGGAATCAGGATGTGAAAAATACCAACCCGAGACCGCCGCGCCCGGCCACATCGCATAGCTTGTGGTCAGTGACATACCAATCGTCTCTTCAACGTTAAGCAGTGCCCATAATGCGCCTTTCTCGGTGTGTTCAGGACAAGCCGGGTACCCCGGTGCCGGACGAATACCTTGGTACTTCTCACGAATCAAATCCTCGTTAGTGAGGTCCTCATCGACTGCGTAACCCCAAATTTCTTTACGAACACGCTCATGTAGGTATTCGGCAAACGCTTCTGCCAACCGGTCTGCGACGGCTTGAATCATAATCGCATTGTAATCATCACCTTGCGCTTTAAACTCATCAGCTAGTTCACGCTCACCAAATCCCCCACTAACGGCAAACGCACCAATCCAATCTTTTTTACCGCTCTCTTTCGGAGCGATGTAATCGGACAAACAGTAGTTATAGCCTTTGGGCTTTTCGGTTTGTTGACGCAAGTTATGCAGCACTTGCGCGACCTGAGTACGCGATTCATCAGTGTAGACTTCAATATCGTCTCCAACGCTCGCAGCTGGGAACAGGGCACACATCCCTTTGGCCGAAATCATGCCCTCTTTCTCGATACGATCGAGCCATTCGTTCGCGTCCCTGAATAGGTTCTGAGCTTCTTCACCAACTTCTTCATGTTGCAAAATGGCCGGGTATTTACCAACCAGCGACCAAGTCATAAAAAATGGTGTCCAATCAATATATTGACGTAGGGTTGCGATATCAAAATCTTCAAACACATGTACGCCCGATTGTTTGGGTTGAGGTGGCGTGTAGTCACTCCAATCAATAGCAACTTTATTCGCGCGAGCCTGTTCTAATGTCACTGGTTTGGTTCTTGGCTTTTTACGATTATGTTGATCGCGTACACGCTCATAATCAGCATCCAGCTTTTCAACAAAGGCAGGGCGTAATTCGTCGGAAAGCAATGAACTGCATACCCCAACCGCACGGGAAGCATTGTTCACATAAACCACGGGATGACGGTAGTTCTGCTCAATCTTCACAGCGGTATGCGCTTTGGACGTGGTCGCGCCACCAATCAACAGAGGCAACTCAAAACCTTGGCGCTCCATTTCTTTAGCAACATGAACCATTTCATCGAGAGAAGGCGTAATCAACCCAGAGAGACCAATAATGTCGACGTTTTCTTCTTTCGCTACTTTGAGAATTTGCTCGCACGGTACCATCACGCCAAGATCGATGATCTCGTAGTTATTGCATTGCAACACCACACCAACGATGTTTTTACCGATATCGTGAACATCGCCTTTCACCGTGGCTAGAAGAATTTTTCCGTTAGTGGAACCAGCTTGCTTGAGTGCATTAATAAACGGCTCAAGGTGCGCTACGGCTTGCTTCATTACACGGGCTGACTTCACCACCTGTGGTAAGAACATCTTGCCTTCACCAAACAGATCACCAACCACGTTCATGCCATCCATCAGCGGGCCTTCAATTACTTCGAGCGGTTTTGTGGCCGCCAAGCGTGCTTCTTCCGTATCCTCAACGATGAATTCAGTTATACCTTTAACTAAGGCATGCTCTAACCGCTTTTCAACTGGCCATGTCCGCCATTCAAGCGCACTGGCATCGTCTTGTTTCCCGACCGCATTCTCGCGGTACTCTTCAGCGATATCCAATAAACGTTCAGTCCCGTCATCACGACGGTTTAAGACTACATCTTCCACCGCCTCACGCAGCTTTTCAGGTACGTTATCGTAGATCTCAAGCTGACCCGCATTAACGATCCCCATATCCATACCATTTTTAAAACAGTTATAGAGGAATACCGCATGAATCGCTTCACGCACGTAATTATTACCACGGAAAGAGAATGAGACGTTTGAAACCCCTCCAGAAATCATCGCGTAAGGCAGAGTGCGCTTGATATCAGCAACCGCCTCAATGAAATCAACAGCATAGTTATTATGCTCATCGATACCGGTCGCGACGGCAAAAATATTGGGATCAAAAATAATGTCTTCTGGCGGAAAGCCCACTTCATCGACCAAAATACGATACGCATTAGTACAAATTTCCACTTTGCGCTCACGAGTGTCAGCCTGTCCAACTTCATCAAACGCCATCACGATAACCGCTGCGCCATAGCGGCGGATCAATTTGGCTTGCTGGATGAATTTGTCTTTCCCTTCTTTAAGCGAGATAGAGTTAACAATGCCTTTGCCTTGAATGCATTTTAACCCTGCTTCAATAACATCCCACTTGGAAGAATCGACCATGATGGGCACTTTAGAAATTTCAGGCTCTGATGCACAAAGATTAAGAAAGCGCACCATACTCGCATGCGCATCAAGCATGCCCTCATCCATATTGATATCGATGATTTGCGCGCCATTCTCCACTTGCTGGCGAGCAACGTCTAAGGCTTCATCGTACAGTTCTTCTTTGATTAAACGCTTAAAACGTGCAGAACCGGTAACGTTCGTGCGCTCACCGACGTTGATAAACAGGGTATCCTTTTCTATCGTCAGAGGTTCGAGGCCAGACAATCGACAAGCAACGGGTAATTCCGGTAATGGGCGCGGCTGCACAGAGTCAACTGCAAGCGCCATTTGGCGAATATGTTCAGGAGTTGTCCCACAACAGCCACCCACTAAATTTAAAAAGCCGGACTCCGCCCACTCTTTTATGTGCTCTGCCATATCTTCGGGCGATAAATCATATTCGCCAAAGGCGTTCGGCAAACCGGCATTAGGGTGCGCCGAGACATGGCATTCAGAGATGCGTGATAACTCCGCAACATACTGACGCAATTCATCAGGCCCCAAAGCACAGTTAAGTCCAAAGGAAATAGGGCGAACATGGCGTAGTGCGTTATAAAACGCTTCGGTTGTTTGCCCCGAGAGGGTACGGCCGGAAGCATCTGTGATGGTGCCTGAGATCATCACTGGTAGTTGAACGCCCACTTCCTCAAACACACTTTCGACAGCAAAAGCACACGCTTTCGCGTTAAGCGTGTCAAAAATGGTTTCAATCAAAATCAGATCACTACCGCCACGAATTAAAGCTCGAACCGATTCAGAATACGCCTTTACCAACTCATCAAACGAGACATTTCGGTAGCCAGGGTCATTCACATCTGGAGAGATAGAACAGGTACGGTTAGTTGGCCCCAACACCCCCGCAACAAAACGAGGCTTATCGGGGGTTTTTGCTGTCCATTCATCAGCGACTTCACGCGCAAGACGCGCCGCTTCATAGTTTATCTCCTCGCTGATACTTTCCATTTCGTAATCAGCCATTGCGATGGTGGTCGCGTTGAAGGTGTTGGTTTCAAGAATGTCCGCACCCGCTTCAAGATATTCACTATGAATGCCTTTGATCAACTCAGGTTGAGTTAAGACAAGCAGGTCATTGTTGCCTTTAAGGTCACACCCCCAATCAGCAAATCGCTCGCCACGATAATCCTGCTCTTCCAGCTTGTGCCCTTGAATCATGGTGCCCATGCCACCATCAATCAACAGGATGCGTTGTGCCAATAGCGACTCTATCTGTTGTCTTACCTTACTTCCCACGTTCTCAGCCTCGTTCCTTTTATTATTGCCCAATCCTACCACACCCTCTTCAGGAGTCTAGACGTCTAAATAGACTTTATTGCACAATTTTTGTCCCTTATTGATATAAGAATTAATCAAAAAAATGTTTGCCATTTAAACAAGTAGCGAAGACAATCGTTGTTTATATTTTGTTACAGTTAGTGAGTTATATGTCAGTCTATTACACACTCTGTTTTTTATCTGCAGCAGCAATGCTAATTGCCTTTGTAAACAGCAAGATAGGCAAGATGCAAACCACCATAGCCATCACCGCAGGCTCAATGATGTTATCATTACTGATACTCGTTGCAGGTCAAAACAATTGGTTTCACTTGACCGAGATAGCAACCAGAACGGTTGCTGCAATTAATTTTGAAGACTTCCTACTCAAAGGTATCCTCGGCTTTCTATTGTTTGCGGGTGGGTTAGGCATCAAATTGCCCAACTTGAAAGACCAAAAATGGGAAATCACTTTACTTGCTCTGGGCGCCACACTATTTTCAACCTTCTTTATCGGCTTCGTTCTCTACGGGATTACCCTTCTTCTTCACATTCAATTTGATCTCGTTTACTGCTTACTTTTCGGCGCACTCATTTCTCCTACTGACCCAATAGCCGTTCTCGCTATTGTTAAAAAACTGAATGCGCCACGCCGAATCTCGACTCAAATAGAGGGAGAATCGCTATTCAATGATGGTTTTGGTTTAGTTATTTTCGTCACTCTATTTACCATCGCATTTGGTCACGAAGCTCCGACTATAGGTAGTGTAACCGAACTGTTTGCAAGAGAAGCACTTGGCGGAATTGCCTATGGGTTTGTTCTTGGCTTGATCTTCCACTATTTGATTAGCGCCACCAACGACCACTCAATGGAATTACTACTCACTATCGGCGTACCCACAGCAGGTTATGCATTTGCTGAAGTTCTGCATGTCTCTGGCCCGTTAGCCATGGTGGTATCTGGCATCATGATTGGTAACTGGACTCGATTTATTGGCTTCTCTAAAGAAAGTGAAGATCACTTAGATCACTTCTGGGAATTGGTTGATGAGTTCCTTAACGGTGTCTTGTTTCTACTTATCGGTATGTCGATGCTACTGTTTGAATTCCATAAAGAAGACTGGATTATGATGGCCATAGCGATTCCTCTCGTTCTCGCTGCTCGTTATATGAGTGTTCTCTTGGCCTACCTAGGATTCAAACGCTATCGTAAATACAATCCTTGGTCAGTGCGTATTCTTACTTGGGGGGGATTACGTGGAGGCCTAGCGCTGGCGATGGCGCTATCTATTCCATCAGGAATTTGGGTCGTACCTGACAAGTTAATTGATGTGAAAGAAATCATTCTGGTTATGACTTATGCGGTCGTTGTATTCTCTATCCTAATTCAAGGCTCAACCATCACTCCGATGATAGAAAAAGCAAAAAAAGCCGAGCGTGACATGGAATTAAGCGCAGAACCCAAATCAGAATCGAGTGAGTCAAATACCCAAAAAATAGAAAGTTGATGTGACTCATTAACCTTTAAAGCCGGCAAGATAGCCGGCTTTTTTATCGCCAGTATTTAGATGAACGAAACCCTGAACAAGCGAGAAAACAAAACTAACTATCAGTAGAATCAAAACATAAGTGATTAAATCGCTTAATCGCTACTGATGCCTATTTCATTTCACGCCAACAGCCAACTACTGATATCCTGCAAATACGCCGCGGTGTAACGCCAAACCAAACACAACATTGATACGTACAGATAATAAAAACTACGGTGCAAACACGCTGACGGTCCCGTTAGTTTCAAGGCTCATGCCTATTTGTTGCAAGATCAACGAGTCTGTACTGCCTTCTATTCTTTCAGTGACTTTTCACCAAGCGCAAAGGGGGATAGCCTTTTGATAGGGAAAGTATAACCAAGGAAGTTAGGATGTATAGAAGGGTTGGATGCCGTATAAGCAGCAATAAAAAGGTGAGTGTCAGCTAACAGGCCGCCTTTCTCTCAAGGCAAGTCAAAGAACCTAGTCAACAACCGCTCAGCACTGTTCCCTTTTCTTTAGACGTAAAAAAGCCCCGTCATTTCTGACGAGGCTTAATATAAGTGGCGGAGCGGTTGGACTGGCACTCCAGCGGGACTCGAACCCATAAATACCTTAGGCAGTGTGACAGGCCGCTTTTCTTTCAAGGTCAATAAGCGAACCCACGGAAAGACCGCTTCTGCATTACTCACCTTTCTCCAGACGTAAAAAAGCCCCGTCATTTCTGACGAGGCTCAGTATAAGTGGCGGAGTGGACGGGACTCGAACCCGCGACCCCCGGCGTGACAGGCCGGTATTCTAACCAACTGAACTACCACTCCGCAGTGGTATACCTGCTTAATAAAGCAAGTTCACTAAATTTAAAGCCTGGCGATGTCCTACTCTCACATGGGGAAACCCCACACTACCATCGGCGCTAATTCGTTTCACTTCTGAGTTCGGCATGGAATCAGGTGGGTCCAAATCGCTATGGTCGCCAAGCAAAATTTTGTCTGGAACAAAATTTAACGCACTTTAGTGCGGCCCGAAGGGTTAACTACATGGATGTAGTTAATAAATTCAATTCCTAAATCTGGAAAGCTGTTTTTCGTTCTGTTTCTTACACATTCAATTCTGTTCTTGCTTTGAGCCCACAAAACCCCTTGGGTGTTGTATGGTTAAGCCTCACGGGCAATTAGTACAGGTTAGCTCAACGCCTCACAACGCTTACACACCCTGCCTATCAACGTCGTAGTCTACGACAACCCTTTAGGACGCTTAAAGCGCCAGGGAGAACTCATCTCAAGGCTTGCTTCCCGCTTAGATGCTTTCAGCGGTTATCAATTCCGAACTTAGCTACCGGGCAATGCGTCTGGCGACACAACCCGAACACCAGAGGTTCGTCCACTCCGGTCCTCTCGTACTAGGAGCAGCCCCTTTCAATTCTCCAACGCCCACGGCAGATAGGGACCGAACTGTCTCACGACGTTCTAAACCCAGCTCGCGTACCACTTTAAATGGCGAACAGCCATACCCTTGGGACCGACTTCAGCCCCAGGATGTGATGAGCCGACATCGAGGTGCCAAACACCGCCGTCGATATGAACTCTTGGGCGGTATCAGCCTGTTATCCCCGGAGTACCTTTTATCCGTTGAGCGATGGCCCTTCCATTCAGAACCACCGGATCACTATGACCTGCTTTCGCACCTGCTCGAATTGTCATTCTCGCAGTCAAGCGGGCTTATGCCATTGCACTAACCTCACGATGTCCAACCGTGATTAGCCCACCTTCGTGCTCCTCCGTTACTCTTTGGGAGGAGACCGCCCCAGTCAAACTACCCACCAGGCACTGTCCTCATCCCCGATTAGGGGACCAAGTTAGAACATCAAACATACAAGGGTGGTATTTCAAGGATGGCTCCATAACCACTGGCGTGATTACTTCAAAGCCTCCCACCTATCCTACACATGTAGGCTCAATGTTCAGTGCCAAGCTGTAGTAAAGGTTCACGGGGTCTTTCCGTCTAGCCGCGGGTACACTGCATCTTCACAGCGATTTCAATTTCACTGAGTCTCGGGTGGAGACAGCGTGGCCATCATTACGCCATTCGTGCAGGTCGGAACTTACCCGACAAGGAATTTCGCTACCTTAGGACCGTTATAGTTACGGCCGCCGTTTACCGGGGCTTCGATCAAGAGCGTCGACCGAAGTCTAACCCCATCAATTAACCTTCCGGCACCGGGCAGGCGTCACACCGTATACGTCATCTTACGATTTTGCACAGTGCTGTGTTTTTAATAAACAGTTGCAGCCACCTGGTATCTGCGACTTCCGATAGCTCCATCCGCAAGAGACTTCACCGTCAGAAGCGTACCTTCTCCCGAAGTTACGGTACCATTTTGCCTAGTTCCTTCACCCGAGTTCTCTCAAGCGCCTTGGTATTCTCTACCCGACCACCTGTGTCGGTTTGGGGTACGATTCCTTACAATCTGAAGCTTAGAGGCTTTTCCTGGAAGCATGGCATCAATGACTTCACCACCGTAGTGGCTCGACGTCGTGTCTCGACCTTAAAAAGAGCCGGATTTACCTAACTCTTAAGCCTACGCACTTGAACCTGGACAACCGTCGCCAGGCCCACCTAGCCTTCTCCGTCCCCCCATCGCAATTGTAAGAAGTACGGGAATATTAACCCGTTTCCCATCGACTACGCCTTTCGGCCTCGCCTTAGGGGTCGACTTACCCTGCCCCGATTAACGTTGGACAGGAACCCTTGGTCTTCCGGCGAGGAGGTTTTTCACCCCCTTTATCGTTACTCATGTCAGCATTCGCACTTCTGATACGTCCAGCATGCGTTACCACACACCTTCAACCGCTTACAGAACGCTCCCCTACCCAATACGATAAATCGCATTGCCGCAGCTTCGGTTTATTGCTTAGCCCCGTTACATCTTCCGCGCAGGCCGACTCGACTAGTGAGCTATTACGCTTTCTTTAAATGATGGCTGCTTCTAAGCCAACATCCTAGCTGTCTAAGCCTTCCCACATCGTTTCCCACTTAGCAATAATTTGGGACCTTAGCTGGCGGTCTGGGTTGTTTCCCTCTCCACGACGGACGTTAGCACCCGCCGTGTGTCTCCCGGATAGTACTTACTGGTATTCGGAGTTTGCAAAGGGTTGGTAAGTCGGGATGACCCCCTAGCCTTAACAGTGCTCTACCCCCAGTAGTATTCGTCCGAGGCGCTACCTAAATAGCTTTCGGGGAGAACCAGCTATCTCCGAGTTTGATTGGCCTTTCACCCCTAGCCACAAGTCATCCGCTAATTTTTCAACATTAGTCGGTTCGGTCCTCCAATTGATGTTACTCAATCTTCAACCTGCCCATGGCTAGATCACTCGGTTTCGGGTCTATATCCAGAGACTAAATCGCCCAGTTAAGACTCGGTTTCCCTACGGCTCCCCTATACGGTTAACCTTGCCACTGAATATAAGTCGCTGACCCATTATACAAAAGGTACGCAGTCACACCACGAAGGTGCTCCTACTGCTTGTACGTACACGGTTTCAGGTTCTATTTCACTCCCCTCACAGGGGTTCTTTTCGCCTTTCCCTCACGGTACTGGTTCACTATCGGTCAGTCAGGAGTATTTAGCCTTGGAGGATGGTCCCCCCATCTTCAAACAGGATATCACGTGTCCCGCCTTACTCGTTTTCACTTAAAATGATGGAGCGGCTACGGGGCTATCACCCTTTATTGCCAAGCTTTCCAGCTTGTTCACCTGCATCATTAAAAGCTTAAGGGCTAATCCGATTTCGCTCGCCGCTACTGTCGGAATCTCGGTTGATTTCTTTTCCTTCGGGTACTTAGATGTTTCAGTTCCCCGAGTTCGCCTCTTACAGCTATGTATTCACTGCAAGATAAGTGCTTATGCACTTGGGTTTCCCCATTCGGAAATCGTAGACTCAAGTGGCTCTTACTGCCTCATCTACGCTTATCGCAAGTTAGTACGTCCTTCATCGCCTCTGACTGCCAAGGCATCCACCGTGTACGCTTAGTCACTTAACCATACAACCCCAAAGGGTCTTGCGTATGGCCCATTTGATTTCACTTTTTAAAGTGAAGACAAATAAGCAACCAAGGTTTGTGTCTCTCATTATTTGAATGAGCGAGAGACATTCGATTTTGCCGGACTCAAATATGAACAACATAAATGTTGTTCCCAAGAACACTTGAATGTGTATTTTGGTACCTACTCTCATAGAGAATAGGATTTGAGAACTTTTATTTGAATAACAACGCTTATCAAAAGATAAGGGGATTGTTGTTATTCGTCAGCTTTCCAAATTGTTAAAGAGCAGATGTTAAAAAACATCATTCAAATATTCCAACAACGAACATTTTGATGATGCTTTTCTCGTTAAGAGAATGGTGGAGCTATGCGGGATCGAACCGCAGACCTCCTGCGTGCAAGGCAGGCGCTCTCCCAGCTGAGCTATAGCCCCAAAACTTAATGTTGAAGCCAACCCTTATCGGCAAAGAATTGGTGGGTCTGAGTGGACTTGAACCACCGACCTCCCGCTTATCAGGCGAGCGCTCTAACCAGCTGAGCTACAGACCCAACATTAAACTCTTAACGTTTAAACCGTATCAATCTGTGTGAACACTCATCGCAATAATCTTCGTATTAAGGAGGTGATCCAGCGCCAGGTTCCCCTAGCGCTACCTTGTTACGACTTCACCCCAGTCATGAACCACAAAGTGGTAAGCGTTCCCCCGAAGGTTAAACTACCTACTTCTTTTGCAGCCCACTCCCATGGTGTGACGGGCGGTGTGTACAAGGCCCGGGAACGTATTCACCGTGGCATTCTGATCCACGATTACTAGCGATTCCGACTTCATGGAGTCGAGTTGCAGACTCCAATCCGGACTACGACGCACTTTTTGGGATTCGCTCACTCTCGCAAGTTGGCCGCCCTCTGTATGCGCCATTGTAGCACGTGTGTAGCCCTACTCGTAAGGGCCATGATGACTTGACGTCGTCCCCACCTTCCTCCGGTTTATCACCGGCAGTCTCCCTGGAGTTCCCGACATGACTCGCTGGCAAACAAGGATAAGGGTTGCGCTCGTTGCGGGACTTAACCCAACATTTCACAACACGAGCTGACGACAGCCATGCAGCACCTGTCTCAGAGCTCCCGAAGGCACCAAGGCATCTCTGCCAAGTTCTCTGGATGTCAAGAGTAGGTAAGGTTCTTCGCGTTGCATCGAATTAAACCACATGCTCCACCGCTTGTGCGGGCCCCCGTCAATTCATTTGAGTTTTAATCTTGCGACCGTACTCCCCAGGCGGTCTACTTAACGCGTTAGCTCCGAAAGCCACTCCTCAAGGGAACAACCTCCAAGTAGACATCGTTTACGGCGTGGACTACCAGGGTATCTAATCCTGTTTGCTCCCCACGCTTTCGCATCTGAGTGTCAGTATCTGTCCAGGGGGCCGCCTTCGCCACCGGTATTCCTTCAGATCTCTACGCATTTCACCGCTACACCTGAAATTCTACCCCCCTCTACAGTACTCTAGCCTGCCAGTTTCAAATGCTATTCCGAGGTTGAGCCCCGGGCTTTCACATCTGACTTAACAAACCACCTGCATGCGCTTTACGCCCAGTAATTCCGATTAACGCTCGCACCCTCCGTATTACCGCGGCTGCTGGCACGGAGTTAGCCGGTGCTTCTTCTGCAGCTAACGTCAAGCAATGCATCTATTAAATACATTGCCTTCCTCACTGCTGAAAGTGCTTTACAACCCGAAGGCCTTCTTCACACACGCGGCATGGCTGCATCAGGCTTGCGCCCATTGTGCAATATTCCCCACTGCTGCCTCCCGTAGGAGTCTGGGCCGTGTCTCAGTCCCAGTGTGGCTGATCATCCTCTCAGACCAGCTAGGGATCGTTGCCTTGGTGAGCCCTTACCTCACCAACTAGCTAATCCCACCTGGGCATATCCTGACGCGAGGGGCCCGAAGGTCCCCCTCTTTGAGCCGAAGCTATCATGCGGTATTAGCCATCGTTTCCAATGGTTATCCCCCACATCAGGGCAATTTCCCAGGCATTACTCACCCGTCCGCCGCTCGCCGCCCACAAACGCCCCCGAAGGTTTGTTTATGTCGCTGCCGCTCGACTTGCATGTGTTAGGCCTGCCGCCAGCGTTCAATCTGAGCCATGATCAAACTCTTCAATTTAAAGTTTTTGTGGCTCAATGAATACTGATTACATTACATAGTAATGTTGAATTGACTGTGCCAAGACCGAAGTCTTGATTGGTCACTCAGTTCATTGAAACCTCAGTTGATTCTTTAGAATCATCTTTGATTATCATCAACGAGTGCCCACACAGATTGATAGGTTTATATTGTTAAAGAGCTTTGCTTTCAGTGCCTTAGCACTTAGGCAGGACGCGTATAATACGCGACTGACTTTCTAAGTCAACATAAAACTCTACGCTTTCGAAAGTTTTATGGTGACTTGCCTAACAAGTAGACAAAGTCGAACCTTTTGTCTTCACTTTTTTAAAAAAGTGAAAATAAATAGGAGCCTGGCGATGTCCTACTCTCACATGGGGAAGCCCCACACTACCATCGGCGCTAATTCGTTTCACTTCTGAGTTCGGCATGGAAATCAGGTGGGTCCAAATCGCTATGGTCGCCAAGCAAATTCTTTTTAAACCCGCTCATTCAAGCAAGTTTATCTGTTTTACTTTCACTTTTTCTAAAAAGTGAAAACAAAAAGTTTGGAAAGCTGGTTTCGTTCTGTTTCTTACACATTCAATTCTGTTCTTGCTTTGAGCCCACAAAACCCCTTGGGTGTTGTATGGTTAAGCCTCACGGGCAATTAGTACAGGTTAGCTCAACGCCTCACAACGCTTACACACCCTGCCTATCAACGTCGTAGTCTACGACAACCCTTTAGGACGCTTAAAGCGCCAGGGAGAACTCATCTCAAGGCTTGCTTCCCGCTTAGATGCTTTCAGCGGTTATCAATTCCGAACTTAGCTACCGGGCAATGCGTCTGGCGACACAACCCGAACACCAGAGGTTCGTCCACTCCGGTCCTCTCGTACTAGGAGCAGCCCCTTTCAATTCTCCAACGCCCACGGCAGATAGGGACCGAACTGTCTCACGACGTTCTAAACCCAGCTCGCGTACCACTTTAAATGGCGAACAGCCATACCCTTGGGACCGACTTCAGCCCCAGGATGTGATGAGCCGACATCGAGGTGCCAAACACCGCCGTCGATATGAACTCTTGGGCGGTATCAGCCTGTTATCCCCGGAGTACCTTTTATCCGTTGAGCGATGGCCCTTCCATTCAGAACCACCGGATCACTATGACCTGCTTTCGCACCTGCTCGAATTGTCATTCTCGCAGTCAAGCGGGCTTATGCCATTGCACTAACCTCACGATGTCCAACCGTGATTAGCCCACCTTCGTGCTCCTCCGTTACTCTTTGGGAGGAGACCGCCCCAGTCAAACTACCCACCAGGCACTGTCCTCATCCCCGATTAGGGGACCAAGTTAGAACATCAAACATACAAGGGTGGTATTTCAAGGATGGCTCCATAACCACTGGCGTGATTACTTCAAAGCCTCCCACCTATCCTACACATGTAGGCTCAATGTTCAGTGCCAAGCTGTAGTAAAGGTTCACGGGGTCTTTCCGTCTAGCCGCGGGTACACTGCATCTTCACAGCGATTTCAATTTCACTGAGTCTCGGGTGGAGACAGCGTGGCCATCATTACGCCATTCGTGCAGGTCGGAACTTACCCGACAAGGAATTTCGCTACCTTAGGACCGTTATAGTTACGGCCGCCGTTTACCGGGGCTTCGATCAAGAGCGTCGACCGAAGTCTAACCCCATCAATTAACCTTCCGGCACCGGGCAGGCGTCACACCGTATACGTCATCTTACGATTTTGCACAGTGCTGTGTTTTTAATAAACAGTTGCAGCCACCTGGTATCTGCGACTTCCGATAGCTCCATCCGCAAGAGACTTCACCGTCAGAAGCGTACCTTCTCCCGAAGTTACGGTACCATTTTGCCTAGTTCCTTCACCCGAGTTCTCTCAAGCGCCTTGGTATTCTCTACCCGACCACCTGTGTCGGTTTGGGGTACGATTCCTTACAATCTGAAGCTTAGAGGCTTTTCCTGGAAGCATGGCATCAATGACTTCACCACCGTAGTGGCTCGACATCGTGTCTCGACCTTAGAAAGAGCCGGATTTACCTAACTCTTAAGCCTACGCACTTGAACCTGGACAACCGTCGCCAGGCCCACCTAGCCTTCTCCGTCCCCCCATCGCAATTGTAAGAAGTACGGGAATATTAACCCGTTTCCCATCGACTACGCCTTTCGGCCTCGCCTTAGGGGTCGACTTACCCTGCCCCGATTAACGTTGGACAGGAACCCTTGGTCTTCCGGCGAGGAGGTTTTTCACCCCCTTTATCGTTACTCATGTCAGCATTCGCACTTCTGATACGTCCAGCATGCGTTACCACACACCTTCAACCGCTTACAGAACGCTCCCCTACCCAATACGATAAATCGCATTGCCGCAGCTTCGGTTTATTGCTTAGCCCCGTTACATCTTCCGCGCAGGCCGACTCGACTAGTGAGCTATTACGCTTTCTTTAAATGATGGCTGCTTCTAAGCCAACATCCTAGCTGTCTAAGCCTTCCCACATCGTTTCCCACTTAGCAATAATTTGGGACCTTAGCTGGCGGTCTGGGTTGTTTCCCTCTCCACGACGGACGTTAGCACCCGCCGTGTGTCTCCCGGATAGTACTTACTGGTATTCGGAGTTTGCAAAGGGTTGGTAAGTCGGGATGACCCCCTAGCCTTAACAGTGCTCTACCCCCAGTAGTATTCGTCCGAGGCGCTACCTAAATAGCTTTCGGGGAGAACCAGCTATCTCCGAGTTTGATTGGCCTTTCACCCCTAGCCACAAGTCATCCGCTAATTTTTCAACATTAGTCGGTTCGGTCCTCCAATTGATGTTACTCAATCTTCAACCTGCCCATGGCTAGATCACTCGGTTTCGGGTCTATATCCAGAGACTAAATCGCCCAGTTAAGACTCGGTTTCCCTACGGCTCCCCTATACGGTTAACCTTGCCACTGAATATAAGTCGCTGACCCATTATACAAAAGGTACGCAGTCACACCACGAAGGTGCTCCTACTGCTTGTACGTACACGGTTTCAGGTTCTATTTCACTCCCCTCACAGGGGTTCTTTTCGCCTTTCCCTCACGGTACTGGTTCACTATCGGTCAGTCAGGAGTATTTAGCCTTGGAGGATGGTCCCCCCATCTTCAAACAGGATATCACGTGTCCCGCCTTACTCGTTTTCACTTAAAATGATGGAGCGGCTACGGGGCTATCACCCTTTATTGCCAAGCTTTCCAGCTTGTTCACCTGCATCATTAAAAGCTTAAGGGCTAATCCGATTTCGCTCGCCGCTACTGTCGGAATCTCGGTTGATTTCTTTTCCTTCGGGTACTTAGATGTTTCAGTTCCCCGAGTTCGCCTCTTACAGCTATGTATTCACTGCAAGATAAGTGCTTATGCACTTGGGTTTCCCCATTCGGAAATCGTAGACTCAAGTGGCTCTTACTGCCTCATCTACGCTTATCGCAAGTTAGTACGTCCTTCATCGCCTCTGACTGCCAAGGCATCCACCGTGTACGCTTAGTCACTTAACCATACAACCCCAAAGGGTCTTGCGTATGGCCCATTTGATTTCACTTTTTAAAGTGAAGACAAATAAGCAACCAAGGTTTGTGTCTCTCATTATTTGAATGAGCGAGAGACATTCGATTTTGCCGGACTCAAATATGAACAACATAAATGTTGTTCCCAAGAACACTTGAATGTGTATTTTGGTACCTACTCTCATAGAGAATAGGATTTGAGAACTTTTATTTGAATAACAACGCTTATCAAAAGATAAGGGGATTGTTGTTATTCGTCAGCTTTCCAAATTGTTAAAGAGCAATCATAGCTCGAAGCGTATGCTTCAAAACCATCAATCTGTGTGAACACTCATCGCAATAATCTTCGTATTAAGGAGGTGATCCAGCGCCAGGTTCCCCTAGCGCTACCTTGTTACGACTTCACCCCAGTCATGAACCACAAAGTGGTAAGCGTTCCCCCGAAGGTTAAACTACCTACTTCTTTTGCAGCCCACTCCCATGGTGTGACGGGCGGTGTGTACAAGGCCCGGGAACGTATTCACCGTGGCATTCTGATCCACGATTACTAGCGATTCCGACTTCATGGAGTCGAGTTGCAGACTCCAATCCGGACTACGACGCACTTTTTGGGATTCGCTCACTCTCGCAAGTTGGCCGCCCTCTGTATGCGCCATTGTAGCACGTGTGTAGCCCTACTCGTAAGGGCCATGATGACTTGACGTCGTCCCCACCTTCCTCCGGTTTATCACCGGCAGTCTCCCTGGAGTTCCCGACATGACTCGCTGGCAAACAAGGATAAGGGTTGCGCTCGTTGCGGGACTTAACCCAACATTTCACAACACGAGCTGACGACAGCCATGCAGCACCTGTCTCAGAGCTCCCGAAGGCACCAAGGCATCTCTGCCAAGTTCTCTGGATGTCAAGAGTAGGTAAGGTTCTTCGCGTTGCATCGAATTAAACCACATGCTCCACCGCTTGTGCGGGCCCCCGTCAATTCATTTGAGTTTTAATCTTGCGACCGTACTCCCCAGGCGGTCTACTTAACGCGTTAGCTCCGAAAGCCACTCCTCAAGGGAACAACCTCCAAGTAGACATCGTTTACGGCGTGGACTACCAGGGTATCTAATCCTGTTTGCTCCCCACGCTTTCGCATCTGAGTGTCAGTATCTGTCCAGGGGGCCGCCTTCGCCACCGGTATTCCTTCAGATCTCTACGCATTTCACCGCTACACCTGAAATTCTACCCCCCTCTACAGTACTCTAGCCTGCCAGTTTCAAATGCTATTCCGAGGTTGAGCCCCGGGCTTTCACATCTGACTTAACAAACCACCTGCATGCGCTTTACGCCCAGTAATTCCGATTAACGCTCGCACCCTCCGTATTACCGCGGCTGCTGGCACGGAGTTAGCCGGTGCTTCTTCTGCAGCTAACGTCAAGCAATGCATCTATTAAATACATTGCCTTCCTCACTGCTGAAAGTGCTTTACAACCCGAAGGCCTTCTTCACACACGCGGCATGGCTGCATCAGGCTTGCGCCCATTGTGCAATATTCCCCACTGCTGCCTCCCGTAGGAGTCTGGGCCGTGTCTCAGTCCCAGTGTGGCTGATCATCCTCTCAGACCAGCTAGGGATCGTTGCCTTGGTGAGCCCTTACCTCACCAACTAGCTAATCCCACCTGGGCATATCCTGACGCGAGGGGCCCGAAGGTCCCCCTCTTTGAGCCGAAGCTATCATGCGGTATTAGCCATCGTTTCCAATGGTTATCCCCCACATCAGGGCAATTTCCCAGGCATTACTCACCCGTCCGCCGCTCGCCGCCCACAAACGCCCCCGAAGGTTTGTTTATGTCGCTGCCGCTCGACTTGCATGTGTTAGGCCTGCCGCCAGCGTTCAATCTGAGCCATGATCAAACTCTTCAATTTAAAGTTTTTTGGCTCAATGAATACTGATTACATTACATAGTAATGTTGAATTGACTGTGCCAAGACCGAAGTCTTGATTGGTCACTCAGTTCATTGAAACCTCAGTTGATTCTTTAGAATCATCTTTGATTATCATCAACGAGTGCCCACACAGATTGATAGGTTTATATTGTTAAAGAGCTTCTCTTCTTTTGTGACCGAAGTCACTTTGGAAGAGGCGGCTATTCTAGCGAGTTAATCCGTGGTGTCAAACACTTTTTGCTTTTATTTTTCATTTTTCAAAAGAAAAGCAATTGGATTATTTTATTTCTCTTTAGCCTGTCTAACTGGCTTTGAACTCTTGTGAGCCCTTGCCCTGTCGACGAGGAGGCATTATAGAGATCGGCTTCACATTAGCAAGTGTTATTTTAGAAAAATTGCAAAAATAGAGGTTAAGTGAACAATAAGCGCACAAAGCCTTATTTATCCAACTTTACCCAAAACTTCACAACAAGATATACACAGACTTACCCACAGAAAGGCATAAAAATAGAAAAGGTCGCATAAATTCGCGACCTTTTGTCTTAAATAGAGAGGATCCAAATTGAATTAGATTCCAGATCCATCCTGTTCTCCATCATCTTCATGAAGACCACATTCCCGTTTTAATCCAAAGAAGCGTGTTTCTTCTTCTGACATACCCGGTTCCCACTTCTTCGTTGTGTGGGTATCACCAACAGATAGGTAACCTTGATCCCAGAGTGGATGATAAGACAACCCGTACTCTTCTAAATAGTAGTGCACATCTTTATTGGTCCAATCGATCACTGGCAAAAACTTAAACACGCCATTTTGAATCGAGAGTACAGGTAGGTTTTGACGCGACTTCGACTGCTCGCGGCGTAATCCGGAGAACCACGTATGCACATCTAACTCTTTCAATGCACGACGCATTGGTTCAACTTTATTAAGTTTGTTGTACTTCTCGATACCTTCTATACCTTGCTCCCATAATTTACCGTAACGAGCTTCTTGCCAGTTAGCGCTCTGCTCAGCACGATAAATTTTAAGATTCAGGTTGAGTTTTTCAGTCAACTCATCAATGAAGCGATAGGTTTCAGGAAACAGATATCCAGTATCTGTCAAAATCACTGGCGTGTCAGGTTTCACTTGCGTGACCAAATGAAGCATAACAGCGGCTTGAATTCCAAAACTACTTGAAACCGCATGTTCGCCTTGCAAGTTTTCTACAGCCCATTCGACACGCTCATGGGCTGTCATCTTCTCAAGCTCAGAGTTTATTTCCGCAAGACGGAGGATTTGCTCCGTCTTGGTCATTGAAAGCAACTCTTGAAGCTGAGGTTTTACAGCTACAGAATTATGCATGGAAATCCCTTCTAGAGATCACGACTTCTTCAATGATCCCTGTTCTGATAGTGAAATCACCAAACGCTTCGCCTGGTTGACGTTCTGTCGCCCAGCGTCCAACCAATTGATCGATCTCTTCTAAGATCTGAGCATCAGTGATGTTCTCTTTGTACATTTTTGGCACGCGCGTTCCAGCTCGGTTACCTCCTAGATGAAGGTTGTAACGCCCTGGCGCTTTACCCACGAGACCAATTTCGGCCAACATGGCACGGCCACACCCGTTAGGACACCCTGTGACACGAAGAATAATGTTCTCTTCTTTTGGCAGGTCATGTTTCTCTAAGATTTGTTCTACATCAGTAACAAATTGCGGCAGAAAACGTTCAGCTTCCGCCATGGCAAGAGGACACGTTGGGAACGCCACACACGCCATTGAGTTTTTACGCTGCTCGCTCACACCATCGTCCATCAGACCATGGTCACGTGCGATTTTTTCAATCGCTTGTTTTTGCTCAGCAGGCACACCCGCCACAATTAAGTTCTGGTTTGCCGTCATGCGAAAATCCCCTTGGTGAATTTTCGCTATTTCCGCAACACCTGTTTTTAGGGGTTTACCTGGATAATCGAGTAGGCGTCCATTTTCGATGAATAAAGCCAGATGATGCTTACCATCAATACCTTCTACCCAACCGATACGGTCACCACGGCTAGTGAACTCATAAGGGCGAGAGGCTTCAAACGCAATGCCCGCACGCTTTTCGACTTCAGCTTTAAAGACATCAATACCGACACGGTCAAGCGTATACTTGGTTTTGGCATTTTTACGGTTTGAACGGTTACCCCAATCACGTTGAGTTGTAACGACCGCCGCTGCGATATCCAGTGTTTTATCCAATGGAATAAAACCAAAATCATCAGCGCGACGTGGGTAAGTCGAAGTGTCACCGTGTGTCATTGCAAGACCACCACCGACTAACACGTTAAAGCCCACCAGCTTACCGTTATCTGCAATCGCGACGAAGTTGAGATCGTTCGCATGCACATCAATATCATTGTGCGGCGGAATCACAACTGTGGTTTTAAACTTACGAGGTAGATACGTACTACCTAGAATCGGTTCTTCGTCTGTGGTTTCGACTTTTTCGCCATCAAGCCAAATTTCGGCATAAGCTCGAGTTTTAGGGAGCAAGTGCTCACTGATTTTAGTCGCCCACTCGTAAGCCTCTTGGTGCAATTCAGACTCAACAGGATTTGAAGTACATAAAACATTACGGTTAACGTCACCAGCTGTCGCGATAGAATCAATCCCAATGCTGTTTAGCGTTTGGTGCATCAACTTCACATCCGGCTTTAACACACCGTGAAACTGGAAAGTTTGACGTGTGGTCAGGCGAATACTGCCATATAGAGAATGTTCGGTTGCAAACTTATCAATCGCTAACCATTGTTCTGGATTAATGATTCCGCCTGGCATACGTGCACGTAACATCACGTTATGCAGCGGTTCCAGTTTCTGTTTTGTACGCTCGGCTCGAATATCACGGTCATCTTGTTGATACATACCGTGGAAACGGATCAACTGGAAGTTATCTGCTGTAAAGCCGCCAGTAATGCGATCTTGCAGATCTTGCTCGATCGTACCACGCAAAAAATTGCTTTCTTTCTTTAGGCGTTCGTTATCCGAAAGTGGACCGAGCTCTTGACCTAATACTTCTTGCTGTTCACTCATTAGTACACATCCCTTTGATAACGTTTTTCTTTACGTAGGTTGTTAATAAATTCTTCTGCGTCTTCACGAGCGAGATTGCCATGGTTTACTGCCACTTCAATCAATGCTTCATGTACGTCTTTTGCCATATGAGTCGCATCACCACATACGTAGATATATGCCCCATCTTGTATCCACTGCCAAACTTGTTCTGCGTTTTCTAGGATACGGTGTTGTACATACACTTTTTCTTTTTGATCGCGGCTGAAGGCCACGTCCAGTTGACTCAAAATGCCTGACTTAAGGTATTTTTGCCATTCAACTTGGTATAAGAAATCTTGTGTAAAGGTACGATCACCAAAGAACAACCAGTTTTTACCTTCGGCATCGCGGTTTTCGCGCTCTTGGATAAAGCTGCGGAATGGCGCAATCCCTGTACCTGGGCCAATCATGATCACTGGCGTATTGTCATCTGCTGGCAATTTGAAGTTATTGTTGTGCTCGATGAACACTTTGACTTCATCACCTTCTTCTACACGATGTGAAAGATAGCTAGAAGCGCCGCCATAACGTGATTCTTCTCCTTGCTGGTATTCCACCAAAGCAAGAGTTAAGTGCACTTCGTCCTCAACTTCAGCTTGTGAAGAAGCAATTGAGTATAAACGCGGCGTCAAACGACGAAGTAAACCAACCAGTTGCTCAGCGGTAAGCTGTGTTTTCTTCTCGCTTAGTACATCAACAACTTGCGTCTTAGCGGCATACTCACGGAGCGCGTCTTTATCTTCCACTAGCTTCTGTAGTTTCTTACTACCAGATAGCTCTGCAAATTTAGTCACCAGTTGTGGGTTTGCGGCAGTGATTTCATACTTGCTCACTAATGCGCTATGAATCGAGATGCTCTCACCATCAACCTCAAGGCTTTCCACTCCCGACAAACCAACACGGTTTAGAATTTGATTGGCAAGTTCTGAACTGTTTTCATACCAGACTCCTAGCGCGTCGCCTGGTTGATAAGAAATACCAGAGCCATCAAGGTCAATTTCGATATGGCGTACATCTTTACCTGAATCGCGACCAGTAATCTTCTGATTGGTTAGTAGTGTAGCGGTATATGGATTCTGCTTAGTATATTGCTCACCTTGAGCATTAGGGACTTGGCCAACAGGCAGCTGTACCACCTCTGCGTTGTTTGCAGAAAGCGCATCTTTAACTTTTTCTAACGCAGCTTTAGACCACTGCTCAACATCCGCTTCGTAATCAACATCGCAATCAACACGATCGATGAATGGCGTCGCACCTTGTTTCGCCAAGAATGCATCAAAGTCTTTACCGGTTTGGCAGAAAAATTCATAACTAGAATCACCAAGGCCAATAACACCATATTGCAATTCAGGCAGCTTTGGCGCCTTCTTTGATTGAAGAAACTCATGAAGTTCCAACGCGTTGTCAGGGGCTTCCCCTTCACCATTGGTTGATGCAACGATGATCACGTGTGTTTCTTTCGCTAAGTTCTTACCTTTGTAATCACTGGCATCAAACAACTGCGCGTCAATACCTGACGATTTAGCTTGTTGCTCTAACGCTTCCGCAACACCTTTTGCATTACCGGTTTGAGAAGCATAAATAATGGTGAGCTTACCTGCTGGCTGCGCGGCTGCAGCGGGAACGGCTTGCGCACCAGCCACTGCACTACCCGCAGGTTGAGCTTGACTAATCCCCCAAAAATAGCCGCTTACCCATGCAAGCTGCTGTGGCGATAATTGAGAAACCGTTTGTTGCAGCTGATTAAGCTGCTGGTCATTAAGCGGGCTAGCTAGCACCGGCATTTCTTGTAATTTCGTGTTTCCGTTGGAAGACATGGTCACGACATCCCTCTTCATTGCGTGACGATAGATTAACCACTTCAACTAATAACAAGAAAGAATAGAAGAGAATGTTTTATAACAATTCGAATTAAAAAGCGGGGTAAGAGTGAACAGCAACTACTTGCTTTCCACTCTTACTTGTTTGAAACCGACCGCCATCGCTGATCTTGAGGCAAGATCTAGGTCGATATACTGACACTCTTCTCCCTGCGAATCTGTGAGTAAAACAAAGCCCCCTTTAGAGTGTCGAAATTCAACAATCCAACTCCCTTCGAGAGCAGAGGGTTCGATTATCGCTTCCACCAGCTGGTTTTCACGATATAAATTTCTCAATTCGTTGATCGTCATAGAGTCCAGTCCTGTTTCGATCTCTGCTTATTAAGCATGGTCAATCTACGCCGACTTGCTGTTAAATTTGCTTCTATATAAGCAATATGTATAAAAAAACGCCACTTTAGATCGTGACGTTTTAATCCATCGGTCAATAATCGAATGAGAAAGTATTAAAATTGATAACGCATGCCGAGAAACCAGCCATCTATAAAGACGTAATCATCCCCTAAAGATGAAGAAAACTTACTTGAGGATTCAAGATCAATGACTCGGTAGCCCGTTCTGAGTGCTAACTCATTCTCCCCTGTTGGGATACGGTATTGAACACCGGCAATAAAATCGGTGGTTTTGAAACCATCATTATCTGAAAAGCTAACCTCACCGAGGATATCCGCTGGAGTACTTGGAATATTGAGCTCCGCGGCGAGAAACCATGTCATCGCCGTTTTATCAAAATCGTTGGTTTGATTCGTCGCTCCATCACGATATTGAGTGTCTGAAAAATTGAGTAAAGCGATACCCGCATCAAAGTGCATCAGATCATGCTCAAGTACATGGTAATAAAAAGTGAGGTCGTATTTATCAAATGAGAGGTAATGAGTGTCAAATGTGGTGTAACGTAGCCTTAGATGTGGAATATACGGAAGCTGATTTTCAATGGTAAGGTAACCGCTGGGAAGCGCTTCATCTTCGCGTCGAATGTCGTTAATTTTGCTGTCCCCAAACCACATGTCGACACCAACATGAGCCTGCAACATCGGCTCAGCTGACGCGGAACAAGCAAGCAACGCTCCGCAGCCGCTCGCAATAAGGTGTGCCACTTTGATTTTCATCTGCGCTCCTACCTAGAAGAAAAACGATCTCAGGGTATGTCTTTACGATGAATATAGTAGCACTACTTATATTCTCACATCTTACAATCGAACGAGTTTAACCCCTGGGTTGATATACATAGTTTTTGAAAAACCATACGCCCACCATGACCACTAAAATCCATGGTAACAGTTTCAATGTTAAGCCAAGCATGCCAACCAATGACATCACAACAAACGCAAAACCGGCAGCAGCAATGAGAGTCACAAACGTTACCCCTGTGACCATTAACGTTGCGACAAACACTAAAACAAAAATGACTTCAAACATTCTCGCGTTCTCCTTAAAGTTATCCTTATTGATAAAGCAGAAAGCGCGCCAACTCAGAAAACAACACAACCCTTTGAATATAAAATAAAAAAACGGAGCCATTATGATGAGCCCCGTTTGTCACTCCAATTTAACTGGTAAAAATCACCAGTATTTGGCGAAAATTACACATCTAACTCTTGAGGAATTTTTGCCAATGCAGTTTGCACCACTTCAATGCCGGAGCCCGGCTTATGCGCATTTTCACTAATATAACGACGCCATTGACGCGCACCGGGCATATTTTGGAATAACCCCAACATATGACGTGTGATATGACCAAGATACGAACCCTGTGATAATTGCTGCTCGATATATGGGTACATCTCTTCCACAATTTGGCGACGCTTTTTCACTGGCGCCTTGGAGCCGAATAACTGTTGGTCGACTTCCGCCAAAATATACGGATTTTGATACGCCTCACGACCCACCATGACACCATCTAGGTGTTCAAGATGCAGCTTTGCTTCTTCTAGCGTTTTAATCCCACCATTCACTGCAATCACCAAATCGGGAAAATCTTTTTTAATCTGATAAGCGCGCGGATAATCGAGCGGTGGGATTTCGCGGTTCTGCTTCGGACTTAACCCAGAGAGCCAAGCTTTACGGGCATGAATGGTAAATTGCTCACATCCACCCTTTTCCGCCACAGTTGAAACAAATGCGGTCAGAAACTCATATGAATCTTGCTCATCAATACCAATGCGTGTTTTGACCGTCACGGGTATATTCACCACCGCTTTCATCTCAGCAACGCACTCGGCCACCAGCTCAGGCTCAGCCATTAAGCACGCACCGAAACGCCCATTTTGTACGCGATCAGACGGACAACCAACATTGAGGTTAACCTCATCATAGCCGCGCTCCTCAGCCAATTTTGCACAGCGTGCTAAATCCTGTGGATTCGATCCTCCAAGCTGCAGTGCCAGCGGATGCTCTTGTTGGTTGTAAGCCAGGAAATCACCTTTACCATGAATGATCGCTCCCGTCGTCACCATCTCGGTATAAAGCAGTGTTTGCTGAGAGAGCAAACGGTGAAAATAACGGCAATGACGATCCGTCCAATCGAGCATAGGTGCTACAGAAAAGCGGCAAGGTTCGAATTGCTTGGTTTTATCGGGGTTAGACACTGATTTACCTCAATATTTTTTGTTCAGTTATTGCCGTCAATCTCATGGAATTTCCCTAAAATTCGCGAACCTCATAGGCCGCGAACTCCGCTGTAAAACGACAGAGTAAAAAGAGTGGGCGCATTATACACAGATAAAGGTACGGTTTTAAAACAAAGCCGCATCGATGACATTTTTTGAATGAAGCAAAGTGGTCGCAATACATGTAGCACGTCAAAAGCAATGTTGAAAACAGCAGTACTAAGACACACAGCATCTTCTCGTTTTTTAACTCATTGGGTTGTCTGAGAAGCTCAACGGCTCAGGTACTATCAATTCGGAAGTATGGCCACCATTTTGAGCTCCTAGATACAAAAACAGGTGCAATAAACAACAAAAAAGCAGTGACTCGTTTCCGATCACGCTTTGGTGGCTTATAGTATTGGATAGGCAAGGTGCTTTAGCGTACAGTAGGGACGGATGGCGGTTTTGGTGACTGATTACATGGGCAAAACCTCTTGTCATTCGAAACTAGTATATGATTAATGCAGTCCAATGGTGATGGTGATTAGTTTGGACCAACAGCTAATAAAGCAAATTGAAGATATCTGCGTTGCACGAGGTGTACGGCTTACACCGCAACGAAAACGCGTTTTTGAGCTGATATGCGCAAGCAAAAAAGCCTCTAGTGCCTACGAACTTTTGGATGAGCTAAAACTGAGTGAACCTCAAGCTAAGCCACCAACGGTTTACCGAGCACTTGATTTTTTGATGGAGCAAGGGTTTATTCATAGAGTAGAATCAACCAATAGTTTTATCTCTTGCTGTTCATGTAATGCACATAAGCATTACTCGCACTTACTGATCTGTGATCGCTGTGCAAACGTAATTGAGCTACAAAATGATAGCTTAGTAGCCTTGCTAGAAGAAAATGCGGAGAAGCATCAATTTCAAATCACCAACCATGTGATTGAATCTCACGGCATCTGTGCCACCTGCTCCGCCGAGAAAACACAATAAAGCTAAAGAAGAAGATTTATGCGCGCTGAATTTGTAAACCCATTTTTAGCTTCTTTGATGAATGTGCTAAAAACCATGGCTTCTCTTGATTTGAAGCCACAGAAACCAAGAGTCAAAAAAGATGAGATCGCCCGCGGTGATGTGTCTGGCTTAATTGGTTTAGTTGGCCCACAGACCAAAGGGTCGATGTCGATTACCTTTGATGAAAGCCTGGCGCTGGAAATCATGGAGAACATGTTGGGTGAAAGACCAAATGGTCTGAATGACGAAGTCACTGATATGGTCGGTGAAATTACCAATATGGTGACAGGTGGAGCCAAACGTATCCTCGCAGAAAGTGGGTTTGATTTCGATATGGCGACCCCAGTTGTCGTTTCTGGTAAGGGCCATACGATTCGCCACAAATGTGAAGGGGCGATTATCATCATGCCGTTTAACTCTCAGTGGGGAAATGCGTTTATTGAAATCTGTTTCGAATAAACCTGCTTTCTCAACCGAGACCAATAAAAAAGCTTCCTAGGTGGAAGCTTTTTTATTTTAGCCAACGTACGTTGTTATTATTTTATTTGATGATGCCACGCTGCTTAAGATCGACCAAGCATAGCTCAACAAGTTCATCAACGCTTGCTTGCCCCGCAGGAAGGTCCAATTCAGGCTCAAGAGGAGCCTGATATTCAGAGTCGATACCGGTAAAGTTCGGGATTTCTCCTGCTCGCGCTTTTTTGTACAAACCTTTCGGATCACGTTGCTCACAGACATCCAGCGAGGTATTAACAAACACTTCTAAGAACTCGCCTTGTGGCAACATATTCCGAACCAGTGCTCGCTCTTCACGATGCGGGGAAATAAACGCTGAAAGTACAATTAGGCCCGCATCCGCCATCAGTTTGGATAATTCACCAATGCGGCGAATGTTCTCACGACGGTCTTGCTCTGAAAAGCCAAGATCACTACATAAGCCGTGACGCACATTGTCGCCATCCAGTAAATAGGTGTGATAACCCATTTCGGCAAGCTTATTCTCAAGCGCACCAGCAATGGTTGATTTTCCCGCGCCAGATAAACCCGTGAACCACAACACAGCGGGTCGCTGTTGCTTGAGTTTCGCTCGATAGGTTTTGTCGATAACATGCTGATGCCATACGACGTTTTCATCTTTCTCAGATGTCATAACACTTCATCCTTTTAAAACGGGAAAAACTGGGGAATCAAGGCCATCACCAAGACGGAATACACCACCGACAGTGGAATCCCCATGCGTAAATAATCTTTTAATTGGTAATTTCCTACGCTAAAAACCAGCAAATTGGTTTGATAGCCATAAGGTGAAATAAAGCTCGCACTGGCGCCAAACAGTACCGCCATAATAAACGGCATTGGATCAACGCCGTAGCTGATTGACATACTGTATCCAATCGGGAATGCTAGCGCCGCCGCCGCGTTGTTGGTAATCAGTTCAGTTAGAATCAAGGTCAGTAAGTAAGTGGCTAATAGTGCGCCATACACCCCCCAACCGTTGAACGTCTCCATAAATAGTTGGCCTAATCGCGCAGATAAGCCTGTTGATAGCATCAGTTGAGCTATGGATAACGCCGAGCCTACAATCACAACGATATCAACAGGGAAGCGGCGTCTGAGCTCACTTAGCTGCACCACGCCAGTAAAAAGCAGAGCAATAAGATAAATCGATAACCCTTTAATCAAAGGGAATATATCCAGCAGCGACAGGGCGATCACTCCGATGAATCCCGCAATGACTGCCATTGATTTTTGACTGTCTAACTTCGCGCTGGAGTCTAAATCATTAACTTGGACAAACTCTTTACGATGGACACGGCGCTCGGTATTAAAACGCTTCCCCGGAACCAACACCAGCGTATCACCAGCGTTAAGGACAACGTTACCTAAACCGCCCTCTAAGCGTTCATGTCCTCGTCTGATTGCCACCACTACCGCATCAAAGCGTTCACGAAAATGGCTAGACTTCAAGGTGCTGTTACAAATGCTGGCAGATGAGCTCACCACCACTTCAATCAAATGCTGGCCATTTAAATGGTGCTGGCCAAACAGGGTTAAGCCTTTGATCTCTTGTAAGGTCGCAACACTTTCTATGTCACCACAAAACAGAAGTCGATCACGCGCTTGCAGTTCAAAGTCTGGTTTGACCGACGGTACCGTTTGTCCTTCCCGAATCACTTCAGCGAGGAATAGCTTACGTAAGGCGCGCAGGTTATTTTCGGCAATACTTTTTCCAACCAACGGAGAACCTGGCTCGACGCGAGCTTCCAAAAAATAAGGCAAATCTTCTTGGCCTGCATCTTCATGGTTGGGCAGCCAGTAACTGAGCGGAATAAGAATCGCCATTCCACCCACCAGCACCGATAATCCGATCAAGGTCGGAGTAAAAAAGTTCAAACTTGGCAAACCTGCATCTTCAACGAAACTGTTGATGATCAAGTTGGTGGAGGTTCCGATTAGAGTCAACGTTCCGCCCAAAATGGCGGCGTATGACAATGGAATCAATAAGCGGGAAGGTGCGTGAGTTTGATTGCGTTTGATTGCGCCAATTAACGATACCACGACTGCGGTATTGTTGGTAAATGACGAGAGAAGCGCGGTTGAAAACCCGAGCTTGGCAACGACACTGGCTAATCGTCCACTGGATAAACTGCGGCTGATCCAGCTGATAAGACGTGTTTTTTCTAGTGCACTCGATGCCAGTATTAATAACACTAAGGTCAGTAATGACGAGTTAGTAAAGTTTGTGGCAACCTCATTGAGCTCAATCATGCCGCCCAAAAAAGCGATAAATGCCGCGCCAGCAAAAATGAAACTTGGTTTAATGCGAGTCGTCACTAACATTGCGATTACACCAAGTAAAATCGCTAACACAAAACCTTGCTGCCACATATGCGAATCCTAATAAAAGGGGGCCTTAGCCCCCTCGCCTCGACCGATTGAAAATCAATCTACTTAAGTAATTGACTCAGATCTTTTGCTTCCCAGTGAGGGAAGTGCTTGCGCACGAGCGCATTGAGTTCTAATTCAAATGCCGAGAAATCACCGGTTTGCTGCGCCACTTGTGCGAGGCTTTCGCGAATCAAGCCAGCGCCAACAGTGACATTGGTTAAACGGTCAATAATGATAAAGCCACCGGTATCAGCACAGTCTGTGTACTTATCTACCGCAATCGATTCATTAAGTGACCACTCACATAAACCAATCCCATTAAGCGGCAATTCACTGGCGTCAAAGCTCGATAGGTTGTTGATGTCATATTGATGACGTACGGCTTCGATACGACCTACCGTTTTCTTACCTGCCACTTTGATGTCGTAGTCACGCCCCGGTTGCAATGGCTGTTCGGTCATCCAAACCACATCGGCGAGTACGTGATTACTGATTTCAACATTGGCCTGTTGGTGAATAATTAAATCACCGCGGCTAATATCGATTTCATCTTCCAACGTGATGGTAACCGCCTGGCCTGATTGAGCTTGTTCAAGATCACCGTCAAACGTTACGATACGCGCTACTTTTGACGTTTTACCTGAAGGCAGTGCTTTAATGCTGTCGCCCACTTTCACTACGCCGGATGCCAACGTACCGGCAAAACCACGGAAGTCGAGATTAGGTCGATTCACATATTGCACAGGGAAACGCAATTCGCCAGTGCCACGCAATTGGTCAACATCAACATCTTCTAACATTTCAAGCAGCGGCGAACCTTGGAACCATGCCATTTTTTGGCTTGGTTCAACCACGTTGTCACCTTCCAATGCAGAGATTGGGATGATTTGAATGTTGATATCACCTTGCAGGTTTTTCGCAAACTCTTGGTACTCAGTACGAATTTCTTCAAAGCGTTGCTGAGAATAATCGACCAAATCCATCTTGTTGACGGCAACCACAAAGTGTTTGATGCCCAGTAGATCTGAAATAAATGAGTGACGGCGAGTTTGATCCAGCACACCTTTACGCGCATCAATCAAAATAACCGCTAAGTCACAGGTCGAGGCACCCGTCGCCATGTTGCGTGTGTACTGCTCATGTCCTGGTGTATCTGCAATGATGAACTTACGTTTCTGAGTGGAGAAATAACGGTAAGCCACATCGATGGTGATACCTTGCTCGCGTTCTGCTTGCAAACCATCAACCAGTAGCGCTAAGTCAGGGCGCTCGCCTGTGGTGCCCACTCGCTGGCTGTCAGAGTGAACGGCCGCTAGTTGGTCTTCATAAATTTGTTTGGAGTCATGGAGCAAACGACCGATTAACGTACTTTTACCGTCATCAACTGACCCACAGGTTAAGAATCTAAGCAACGATTTGTATTGATGCTGTTTCAAGTAACCTTCAATGCCCAACTCATTCAGTTGCGCTTCAACTGCACTATTCATTTTGCTTTCCTTCGATCCTTAGAAGTAACCTTGACGCTTTTTCAATTCCATCGATCCGGACTGATCATGGTCGATCGCACGACCTTGACGTTCACTCGATGTTGCAATCAGCATCTCTTCAATGATGCCGGTCAGCGTATTGGCTTCTGACTCGATCGCTCCCGTTAATGGATAACAACCCAAAGTACGGAAACGCACGCTTTTCTCTTCGATTTTCTCACCTGGCTGTAACTCCATGCGATCATCATCAACCATAATCAGCATGCCATCACGCTCGACGACAGGGCGTTTTTCTGCGAGATAAAGCGGTACAATTTCAATATTCTCTAGATAGATGTATTGCCAAATATCCAACTCGGTCCAGTTTGAAAGTGGGAAGACACGAATGCTCTCACCTTTATTGATTTGGCTGTTGTAAGTGTGCCAAAGCTCTGGACGTTGGTTTTTAGGATCCCAGGTATGGTTTTTGTCACGGAATGAGTAGACACGTTCTTTTGCGCGAGACTTCTCTTCATCACGACGCGCACCACCAAAGGCTGCATCAAATCCGTATTGATTCAACGCTTGCTTCAAGCCTTGAGTTTTCATGATGTCGGTATGTTTTGATGAGCCGTGAACAAATGGATTAATCCCCATCGCCAGACCTTCTGGGTTCTTGTGAACCAAAAGCTCAAAGCCGTATTTCTCTGCTGTCCGATCACGGAATTCAATCATCTCTTTGAATTTCCAGTTAGTATCGACATGGAGAAGTGGAAAAGGGATTTTTCCAGGGTAAAAGGCTTTGCGAGCCAAGTGCAGCATCACCGATGAATCTTTACCGATGGAGTACATCATGACTGGATTACCAAACTCGGCAGCGACTTCACGAATAATGTGAATACTTTCCGCTTCGAGCTTTTTCAAGTGCGTTAAGCGTTGTTGATCCATTGTTTGCTTCCTTTGCTGCTCTGACTCAGAACACTGAGCCTGCTGGCTAACCGTTATCAATTTTGTTAAGCGTATTGGCGCGATGCATCTTGAGGTTCGATACCAAACCATTGCAATTTGTCGGACAGCGCAACCACTTCCCCGACCACAATCAACGAAGGTGATTGTGCATCTTTCGCCAGTTCAGACAGTTGTGAGAGCTGACCTTTAAAAACTTTCTGTGTGCTTTGGGTACCGCGTTCAATGATCGCAATCGGAGTTGAAGCGTGGCGTCCATGTTCAATCAACTGTTGCTGAATGTACTCAGACTTCATAAGCCCCATATAAATCACTAATGTTTGCTGACCACGAGCCAGCGTCGACCAATCGAGGTCATCGCTTTCGGCTTTAAGGTGGCCGGTGATAAACATCGCTGACTGCGCATGATCGCGATGCGTGAGAGGAATCCCCGCGTAAGCCGTTGCCCCGGCGGCGGCAGTGATTCCTGGAACCACTTGAAAAGAAACGCCCGCATCAAACAACACTTCCAGTTCTTCCCCACCACGTCCGAAAATAAACGGATCGCCACCTTTAATGCGCACAACTCGATGACCTTGCTTCGCAAAGTCCACCAAGAGTTGATTGGTTTTTTCTTGCGGCACACTATGGTGACCCGCTCGCTTGCCAACGCACACTAAAATGGTATCGGATGGCACTAAAGACATGATGTCTTCAGACACTAAGTAGTCATAAAGCACAACATCAGCTTGCTGTAAGTAACGCAGGGCTTTCACCGTGAGTAGATCCGGGTCGCCCGGGCCTGCTCCAATCAGCGCAACTTCGCCGCGATTTAGCTGTGTTCCTTGTCTCAATGGGCCTGAAACTGGCGTCAAACGAGCTTGGCTCTGACGATCAGTTGGGAATTGAGAGATAGTGTCCTTGCTTATCATTAGTGTGATCCAACCCAAATGCTTGCAAGCATTATGGCGCTGACAACATATTACCTGAAATTCTAAAATTTCATTTTTTATTCGAAATACTGATAAGCACGGAAAGACCAAAGAGGAATAACGAATGCAGAATTGAGATATACAAAGGAATAATCGGTATTAAGAGAGGAATAGCTCACAGTTCACCGTCTAATTAAACTAGCATTTCCATGCAGTTTGTTAAATTACTCGCAGCAGAGTTTTACAAAAAACGGAGTTAACTAATGAAATTGGCAGTGAAACCACTCACTTTGGCGATCATCAGCTCTATGTTGACGATGTCCAGCGGTCTTATGGCGCAGACTTTAAAACTGCGAGTCATCGAAACCACCGACATCCATACCAATGTCATGGACTATGACTACTACAAGGATCAAGCCTCAAAAAAAATTGGCCTAACCCGCGCTGCCACACTGGTCAAACAAGCTCAAGGGGAAGTCGATAATAGTGTGTTGGTGGACAATGGCGATCTCATTCAAGGCAGCCCAATGGGTGACTACATGGCGGCAAAAGGGATTCAGCCAGGCGATGTTCATCCAGTCTATAAAGCCATGAATCAACTGGGTTATGACGTCGGCAATATCGGTAATCACGAATTTAATTACGGCTTAAATTTTCTTAAAGAAACACTAAACGATGCCAATTTTCCCTATGTGAACGCTAACGTTTATGATCAGCAAAGCCGTCAACACTATTTCACGCCCTATGTTATCAAGACATACCGTTTCAAAGATACTGATGGTCAGACTCAGACTCTGCGTATCGGTTATATCGGTTTTGTCCCCCCACAAGTGATGGTCTGGGATAAAAAGAACCTAGAAGGCAAGGTTTTTGTTGAGGATATCAAAGCCACCGCAGAGAAGTTTGTACCCGAAATGAAACAAAAAGGCGCGGACTTAATTGTTGCCATTCCTCACTCTGGCGTGTCTTCTCAACCTTATCAATCAGGCGCAGAAAACTCGACGTATTATCTTTCAGAAGTCAATGGCATTGATGCCATCACCTTTGGTCATTCGCATGCGGTCTTCCCCGGTGACGGCTTTGATAATATTCAGGGTATCGACAATCAAAAAGGAACAATCAACGGCGTCGCCGCAGTGATGCCTGGACGCTGGGGAAGCCATGTGGGTGTGATTGATCTTACCTTAGAGCACATACAAGGTCAGTGGCAGGTGATGACAAGCCAAAGTGAAGCTCGACCTATTTTTGATAAGAAAACCCAAAAATCTCTCGCGAAACCAGACGCTGAGATGGTCGCAGCATTAGACAGCGATCATAAAGCAACCCGTGATTTTGTGAATAAGCCAATCGGCCAAGCGAATGACGTGATGTACAGCTATTTAGCATTAGTACAGGACGATCCAACGATTCAAATTGTTAACCTTGCTCAACAAGATTATGTCGAACAATTTATCCAAGGCGATCCCGACTTGGCTGAGTTACCCGTGTTATCAGCGGCAGCGCCCTTCAAAGTCGGAGGTCGTAAGAATGACCCTTCTAACTTTACTGAAGTCGAATCAGGTCAATTGACGTTCCGTAACGCCGCCGATCTCTACCTGTATCCAAATACACTGGTTACACTCAAAGTATCAGGTAAAGAAGTCAAAGAGTGGTTAGAGTGCAGTGCAGGTCAATTTAATCAGATCGATACCAACACAACGGCGCCACAATCACTGATTGATTGGAACGGGTTTAGAACCTACAACTTTGATGTCATTGACGGTATTCAGTACCAGATTGATGTCACTCAACCCGCGAAGTATGACGGTGATTGCCAGATAACGCATCCGAAAGCACAGCGTATCGTTAATTTAACCTATCAAGGTAAACCTCTGGATCTGAGCCAAACTTTCTTAGTGGCAACCAATAACTATCGTGCTTATGGGGAAAAATTTGCAGGAACGGGTAGCGATCATGTCGCTTTTGACTCCCCAGATGAAAACCGCTCAGTGGTTGCGAGTTACATTAGCCGAGTTAGTCATGAAGAGGGCGAAGTGACCCCGAGCGCTGATAATAATTGGTCTTTTGCACCAATTCATAGTGAGACAAAGTTAGATATTCGCTTTGAGACATCACCAAGTGATAAAGCAGCGCAATTTATCAAAATGAAGGGACAATACCCAATGCACAAAGTCGCCAATGATGACGTCGGCTTTGATATTTATCGAATAGATCTTCAAAACTGATCCAGAGTTCTCTAAAGTAAAGCCACGGATTTATTCGTGGCTTTTTCATATTAGCTAACGTTGCAACTAATAAATATCGAGAGACTATGCACTCCCCCTCCCTTAACCATCAACTTGAATCCTTCGGTTTTTCCCACGAGGAAGCCCAGCAGCTCTTAGAAGTCAGTTCCCCACTCGAGCTTCCCACTCGTCATATATTGGTTCAACAGGGAGAAAAGTCGAACGATACCTACCTGGTGCTCAACGGTCTCGTTATAGAGAGTTACCTCACTCCGACTCAGGCAACTCTTCGAGACGGTTATTGGCCACAAGAGTTAATATTGGATATCGATAGCTTGCTCAACAATACGTGCAGTAAAATCTTATTAGAAACCCTAACCCCGGCATTGCTGCTGTGTGTGCCAGTCAGAGCTATACAGGAATGGCGAGCTCAACATCATCCATTGTATGTGCGCCTACTTGAACGTGCTCAACTTCAAGTGACCTACAAACAGCAATTTCTCTCGATTTACACATCACAACAGCATTATCAAATCATAACCGAACAGTTTCCTCATTTAGTGAAACAAGTTCCTGAACACCTACTTGCAACCTCACTTCACATGAGCTTGGATACCCTACAGTCAGTGAAACGCCAGTAGGACATAATAAAAGGAAGAGATTGACCATGATTGAGTGGCAAAGAATGCGCTTTGAACAGTTGACGAATGTTCAGCTTTATCAGCTATTGAAGCTCAGAGTGGATGTTTTTGTTGTCGAACAAACATGTCCTTATCCGGAGCTGGATAATAAGGATTTAGCGGCAGAGGTCTATCAATTGATTGGCATAAAAGATCAGGAAATTGTTGCGTGCGCTCGGTTGCTCGCCCCTGGCATTAGCTATCCGAGTGCCAGTATTGGCCGAGTAGCGACTTCCGCTCTGCACCGTGGAGGGGGGTTAGGACACGAGTTGATGCAGCAAGCCGTCGCGCACTGTTCAGCACTCTGGCCTCAAGACCGTATTGAGATCGGGGCACAAGCGCATCTTGAGCGATTTTATGCGCAACATGGCTTTGTTAAGTCTTCAGACACTTATTTAGAAGATGGCATTCCCCACATTGATATGCAAAGAGGTGTAAGCGAGGTTGACCGTTAACTTTATTTACTGCGCCCAAAACCGCCATCAGAAAGACGGAAAAACATCACAGAATGCCCTCCCTTATCCAATTGGAGGATATCCAACTGACCGTTCGCGGTCAGTTTAAAACGGACTAACTGCCCTTGCTTAATGTAACTCAGCGGCTTATCCGACCCCTCGACTTTAACCAACGCATTCAAATCAGACATCGGTAAACCGTTGTTGCGAAACACTTGTGATAAAGTATCACCACGCTTCACCGTATACTCTTTCCAAGCTTTCGATTTAAGCGCCGCTTGACCACTCACGGTTTGTTCGCTTAACCCTTGCGCATTGAGGTCCACTTCAATTCGCTGATTAGGTTCAGGTTGAGAATCCTGACTTGGGCTCGGAACGGGAATCACCAGTAGCACTATGACAACCAGCGCTAATACACAAAGAGCTCGCTGATGAAACGTTGGTAACCGAGCCCACAATTGACGAATAGATTGAACGTAAGAATGCCAATCAAACTGGGACAGTTTTTGTTTTACGACTTGGCTAAAATCAGCCTTTGGCTTTTTCCTACGGCGATTCATTCTTAGCTAACCTCCACTTAGTGATTGATTACCAGTATAAAAACAAGCACGTTGTTACGTATAGTGAATTTCATCTTATTCGGTGAATTAAACGTAAATTCTCGCATTCGTCGCGCCCAAAACCGGATCTAAGTCTCATTGCACACCGTAAGCCAAAACAGACAGGCTCGACGGTTTTATCAAGGGTTGAGAACTGGTATCCTGTGCGATTCTATACGTAACTGAAAGAGAGACAGTCATGTCTGAAGTAAAATTCGAAACTGTAGAGCAAAAAGCAAGCTACGGCATTGGTATTCAAATGGGCCAACAACTCGCAGGCAGCGGCTTAGAAGGTCTTAGTGTAGACGCCATTGCTGCAGGTATCGCCACTGCGCTTACTGGTTCAGAGCCAAGCATCGAGATTGACGAAATCAATCAAGCATTGCAAGCGATGCATCAAAAAGCGGAACAAGCACGTCAAGAAGCAGCTAAAGCAGCAGCGGAAGATGGTGAAGCGTTCCTTAAAGATAACGCACTGCGTCCAGAGGTGACTGTTCTTGATTCAGGTCTTCAATACGAAGTATTGACTGAAGGCAACGGCGAAATTCCAACGTCTGATAAGCAAGTACGCGTTCACTACCACGGTCAATTGACTGATGGCACTGTATTTGACAGCTCAGTATCTCGTGGCCAACCAGCAGAATTCCCTGTAACAGGCGTAATCAAAGGCTGGGTTGAAGCACTACAAATGATGCCTGTTGGCTCAAAATGGAAGCTTTATGTCCCTCACGACCTTGCTTACGGCGAGCGTGGTGCAGGTGCCGCTATTCCTCCATTCGCAGCACTAGTCTTTGAGGTTGAGCTTCTAGATATCCTGTAAGAAAATTCGCAAACATTTAACTTCAAGCGGCGCATAGCGCCGCTTTTTTTGTTTTAAAGTAAGGGTTGGCTCACTCGTTAATTGAGGAAACAAACCGACAATGAAACGCTCTATCATCTATACGCTGATTCTCAGCGCCTGCATTACTAGCGCACCCAGCTATGCATTACTCACTTTTGGTAACAGTGACAGTAACGACAGCATTACGAGTGCATTGAATGGCGCGCTCAGCCAAGTCCAGAGTAATACCCAATTGACCTCACAACTCACTGAGCAGCTTGATGTCAGTCCAGCGCAAGCCGCAGGTGGTGCTGGTGCGCTATTAGCATTAGCTCAAAACCAACTCAGCGAGGAGAATAATCAAGAGTTAGGTCAGTTGATTCCAGGGATTGACCAACTTACAAGCTTGAACCTGAGTGGTAATAACAACCTACTTAGCAGCGTCGATTCTTTAAGTCAGGTCAATAAAGTATTTACGGAATTAGGATTGGACCCAGCGATGATTACTCAATTTGCTCCTGTTGTACTTCAGTACTTGAGCCAACAAGATGCGAGCAGTGACCTGATTGGTGCGCTAAGTAGCCTGTGGAAAAGTTAAAAACTTGGGGAATGGGAAAACAAAAAAGCCGAGCTTTCGCTCGGCTTTTTTAGATTACGAACTGATTACTCAGCAGCTTCTTCAGCAGCTGGGCGATCAACAAGCTCAATGAAAGCCATTGGAGCTTTATCGCCAGCACGGAAGCCAGCTTTTAGGATACGTGTATAACCGCCCTGACGAGCAGCAAAACGTGGACCTAGTTCGTTGAATAGTTTTGCAACGACTTCGTTGTCACGAGTACGAGCAAATGCTAGACGACGGTTAGCAACACTGTCTGTCTTAGCTAGTGTAATCAAAGGCTCAACGACGCGACGTAGCTCTTTTGCTTTTGGCAAAGTAGTCTTGATAACTTCATGACGTACTAGAGAGCTAGCCATGTTGCTGAACATCGCTTTGCGATGACTGCTGTTGCGGTTGAGTTGACGACCACTCTTACGATGGCGCATGACCTAATCCTTCTAACTAGTATCGATTAATCTTCAGCGATAGACGCTGGCGGCCAGTTTTCTAGGCGCATACCCAGAGACAAGCCACGTGATGCAAGTACGTCTTTAATCTCTGTAAGAGATTTTTTACCAAGGTTTGGCGTTTTAAGTAGCTCAACCTCAGTGCGCTGTACAAGATCACCGATGTAGTGAATCGCTTCTGCTTTCAAACAGTTAGCAGAGCGAACTGTTAGTTCAAGATCGTCTACAGGACGCAGTAGGATCGGATCGAATTCAGGCTTCTCTTCTTTCTCTTCTGGAACTCGTACATCACGTAGATCTACGAACGCATCCAATTGCTCAGCAAGCACTGTTGCTGCACGACGGATAGCTTCCTCAGGTTCAAGAGTACCGTTCGTTTCCATATCGATGACTAGCTTATCTAAGTCAGTACGCTGCTCTACACGAGCCGCTTCAACTGAGTAAGCGATTTTATCTACTGGGCTGTAAGTTGCGTCAACCAGTAGGCGACCAATAGGACGCTCATCTTCTTCAGTATGGATACGAGCTGAAGCCGGAACATAACCACGACCACGTTCTACTTTGATACGCATTGCGATCTCAGCGTTGTCATCAGTTAGGTGACAAATAACGTGTTCAGGGTTAGCGATCTCTACATCACCATCATGGGTGATGTCACCTGCAACCACAGGGCCCGAGCCTGATTTGTTCAGCGTAATGTACACTTCATCTTTGCCTTCGGCAACGCGCACAGCCAAACCTTTCAGGTTAAGAAGAACCTCAAGAATATCTTCTTGAACGCCTTCTTTCGTGCTGTATTCGTGTAGAACGCCTTCAATCTCTACTTCTGTTACCGCACAACCCGGCATAGAAGATAGGAGAATACGGCGAAGTGCATTACCCAGAGTATGGCCAAAACCACGCTCTAACGGCTCAAGAGTTACTTTTGCGTGAGTCGTGCTGATCTGTTCGATGTCAACAAGACGTGGCTTAAGAAATTCTGTTACAGAACCCTGCATTGTGTCCTCTCTTTAGTTTAAACCTTACTTAGAGTAAAGCTCGACGATCAATTGTTCGTTGATGTCAGCTGATAGATCAGAACGTTCAGGCATACGCTTGAAAGTACCTTCCATCTTACCGGCATCTACTTCAATCCAAGTTGGTTTTTCGCGTTGTTCTGCAACTTCTAGAGCTGCTTTGATACGAGCTTGAGTTTTAGCTTTCTCACGAATAGAAACAACGTCATTAGCCGCAACTTTGAAAGAAGGAACGTTTACAACTTTACCGTTAACTAGGATAGCTTTGTGGCTAACTAGTTGGCGTGCTTCTGCGCGAGTTGCGCCGTAGCCCATGCGGTAAACTACGTTATCAAGACGACCTTCAAGAAGTTGAAGTAGGTTTTCACCAGTATTGCCTTTTATACGAGCTGCTTCTTTGTAGTAGTTACGGAATTGTTTTTCTAGAACGCCATACATACGACGAACTTTTTGCTTCTCACGAAGCTGAACGCCATATTCAGATAGACGACCGCGACGAGCGCCGTGTACACCTGGGGCGTTATCAATTTTACACTTGGTATCGATCGCGCGAACACCAGACTTAAGGAACAAGTCAGTGCCTTCGCGACGGCTAAGCTTCAGCTTAGGACCCAAATATCTTGCCATGATCTTTCTCCAATCTTCCCAGAAACGTTAAACGCGACGTTTCTTAGGCGGACGACAACCGTTATGAGGGATAGGAGTCGCGTCAACAATGTTTGTGATGCGGAAACCTGCGGCGTTCAGAGCGCGAACAGTAGATTCACGGCCTGGACCAGGACCCTTAACCATAACTTCCAAGTTCTTTAGACCGTATTCTTTAGCCATTTCAGCACAACGCTCAGCAGCAACCTGTGCAGCGAACGGAGTTGACTTACGAGAACCACGGAAACCGGAACCACCTGCTGTAGCCCAAGCTAGAGCATTACCTTGACGGTCAGTGATAGTCACGATTGTGTTATTGAAAGATGCATGGATGTGCGCTACGCCATCAGCAACTTGCTTGCGTACGCGCTTACGAGCGCGTGTTGGTTGTTTAGCCATTGTACTCTACCTTCCCGATTATTTCTTGATCGGCTTGCGCGGACCCTTACGGGTGCGAGCGTTGGTTTTAGTACGCTGTCCACGTAGTGGTAGACTGCGACGATGACGAAGACCACGGTAACAACCAAGGTCCATCAGACGCTTGATATTCATGGAAACTTCACGACGTAGATCACCCTCTACAGTGTACTTAGCTACACCATCACGCAGTTGATTGATCTGCTCTTCAGTTAGTTCACTGATCTTAACATTTTCAGCAATACCCACTTCAGCTAGGATAGCTTGAGAGCGAGTTTTACCGATACCGTAGATCGCAGTTAGCGCGATTACAGCGTGTTTTTGATCAGGAATGTTAATGCCTGCTATACGGGCCACTATTCACTCCTAGTACTTTAAATAAAGAAATCAACCACAACAAAGCCCGTTGAGGATACGTTGCGGTTACTACTTCTTTTGCACGCAAAAGGTAGGCCGAGGAATATACTCGACACTACCTTATATTTCAAGTAAAAATTTCTGCTGCTTAGCCTTGGCGCTGTTTATGCTTTGGCTCACTGCAAATCACGCGAACAACACCGTTACGCTTGATAACTTTACAGTTACGGCAGATTTTTTTAACGGAAGCACGAACTTTCATTGCTAAACTCCGTAAATGGAATCTGATGCTTTGATCGTATTAACGACCGTAGCCTTTCAGATTTGCCTTTTTCAACACAGAATCATACTGTTGAGACATCATATGAGTCTGTACCTGTGCCATAAAGTCCATAATCACGACCACTACGATAAGTAGTGATGTTCCGCCGAAGTAGAAACGAACGTTCCACGCGACCATCATGAACTCTGGAATCAGACAGATAAAAGTAATATACAGCGCACCCGCTAGGGTTAAACGTGTCATCACTTTATCAATGTACTTGGCTGTCTGCTCACCTGGGCGGATTCCGGGTACGAATGCACCAGACTTCTTCAAGTTATCTGCTGTTTCACGAGGGTTGAAAACCAACGCCGTGTAGAAGAAACAGAAGAAAATAATTGCTGCAGCATAAAGCATTACATACAACGGTTGACCTGGGCTAAGAGCCAAAGACACATCAGTTAACCAACCAAATGTGCTGCTCTCACCGTTCTGGCCGAACCATTGAGCCAATGTTCCTGGGAACAAGATAATACTAGATGCAAAAATCGCTGGGATCACGCCTGCCATATTAATTTTTAATGGTAGGTGTGTACTTTGCGCTGCAAAAACCTTACGACCTTGTTGACGTTTTGCATAGTTAACGACGATTCGACGCTGACCACGCTCCATGAAAACAACGAAATAGATTACTGCAAACGCAACAACAGCGATTAATAGCAGAAGAAGCACATGCAATTCACCTTGACGCGCTTGCTCGATTGTTTGACCGATTGCAGAAGGCAACCCAGCAACAATACCTGCAAAAATAAGTAACGAAATACCGTTACCAATTCCTCGCTCTGTGATTTGTTCACCTAACCACATTAAGAACATGGTGCCAGTTACTAAACTCACGGTTGCAATTAGCGTAAACATGGTTTGGTTGATAACAACCAGATTGTCGACCATGTTTGGTAGGCCAGTTGCGATACCTATTGCTTGGAATGTTGCAAGTACAAGCGTGCCGTAGCGCGTATATTGGCTTATCTTACGACGGCCTGCTTCACCCTCTTTCTTGAGCTCCGCTAACGCTGGATGAACTACAGTCAACAATTGGACAACAATAGAAGCCGAAATATACGGCATGATGCCCAATGCGAAAATAGATGCACGCGAAAGAGCACCACCAGAGAACATGTTAAACATTTCAATGATGGTACCTTTTTGCTGTTCGAACAAATCGGCAAGTACAGCAGCGTCAATACCAGGAATCGGCACAAAAGAGCCTGCTCGGAAAACTAAAAGTGCACCTAATACGAATAATAAGCGCGACTTCAATTCACTCAAGCCGCTTTGAGCACTACGAAAATCTTGTCCTGGTTTCTTAGCCATCTGTACCTCAATCCTCGAGATTATTCCTCGATTTTACCGCCTGCAGCTTCGATTGCAGCTTTAGCGCCTTTAGTTACGCGTAGACCTTTAACAGTCACTGCTTTGTTGATTTCACCTGAAAGAACAACTTTAACAAATTCGATGTTCTTAGTGACAACGTTAGCAGCTTTAAGGCTGTTTAGATCAACAACATCACCTGTTACTTTCGCTAGCTCACCTAGACGAACTTCAGCAGACACTAGGCTCTTACGAGAAGTGAAACCGAATTTAGGTAGACGTTGTTTCAAAGGCATTTGACCACCTTCAAAACCTGGACGGACACTGCCGCCAGAACGCGATTTTTGACCTTTGTGGCCACGGCCACCGGTTTTACCAAGGCCCGAACCGATACCACGACCTAAACGCTTCTTAGAAGGTTTAGAGCCCGCAGCCGGTGATAGAGTATTCAAACGCATTCTGATTACTCCTCAACTTTAACCATGTAGTAAACCTTGTTGATCATACCGCGTACGCACGGAGTATCTTCAAGTTCTACTGTGTGGTTGATTTTACGAAGGCCCAGACCGCGCAAAGTAGCTTTGTGCTTCGGTAGGCGACCAATTGAGCTTTTAGTTTGAGTTACTTTAATAGTTGCCATGGTGTTCTTACTCCGAAATAGATTCAACAGTTAGACCACGTTTAGCAGCAACCATTTCTGGCGACTTCACACTACCTAGCGCATCGATCGTTGCACGAACGATGTTGATAGGGTTCGTAGAACCGTATGCTTTAGATAGTACGTTGTGTACGCCAGCAACTTCAAGAACTGCACGCATCGCACCACCTGCGATTACACCAGTACCTTCTGTCGCAGGCTGCATGTAAACTTTAGAGCCCGAATGGCGACCTTTCACTGGGTGGTGAAGTGTGCCTTCGTTAAGCGCGATAGTAGTCATGTTACGACGCGCTTTTTCCATTGCTTTTTGAATCGCAGCAGGTACTTCACGGGCTTTACCGTAACCGAAACCTACACGACCATTACCATCACCAACTACTGTTAGTGCAGTAAAGCTCATGATTCGACCACCTTTAACCGTTTTAGAAACACGGTTAACAGCGATTAGCTTTTCTTGCAAATCATTAGCTTGTTGTTGTTCTTTAGCCATCTTCCAACCCTACCTTAGAATTTCAGACCAGCTTCGCGAGCAGATTCTGCTAGCGCCGCTACTCGACCGTGGTATTGGAAACCAGAACGATCGAATGCAACTGCAGTTACGCCTTTTTCAAGAGCGCGCTCAGCAATAGCTTTACCTACTGCTTTAGCAGCATCGATGTTACCGGTGTATTTCAATTGCTCACGGATCGCTTTTTCTACAGTAGAAGCTGAAACGATAACCTCTGAGCCGTTTGATGCGATAACCTGAGCGTACACGTGACGCGGAGTACGGTGTACTACTAGGCGAGTTGCACCCAGTTCTGCAATCTTACGACGTGCGCGTGTAGCACGACGGATGCGAGATGCTTTCTTATCCATAGTGTTACCTTACTTCTTCTTAGCTTCTTTAGTACGCACATTTTCATCTGCGTAACGAACACCTTTACCTTTGTAAGGCTCAGGCTCACGATAAGAACGAATATCCGCAGCAACTTGACCGACTAGTTGTTTATCACAACCAGTTACAACGATCTCAGTTTGGCTTGGACACTCAGCTTTAATACCCGCTGGCAATTCATGCTCAACTGGGTGAGAGAAGCCTAGAGTTAGAGAAACAGCGTTGCCTTTAATAGCAGCACGGTAACCTACACCCTTAAGAGTAAGCTTCTTAGTAAAGCCTTCAGTAACACCCACAACCATGTTGTTTACTAGTGCACGAGCAGTACCTGCTTGTGCCCATGCATTAACAACACCTTCGCGTGGACCGAAAGTCAGGTTATTTTCTTCCTGAGAAACTACGACAGCGTTGTTAAGAACGCGTGATAGTTCACCTTTCGCACCTTTTACAGTGATTTCTTGGCCATTCAGTTTCACCTCTACGCCAGCTGGAATAGCGACAGGTGCTTTAGCAACACGAGACATATTCTACTCCTTAAGCTACGTAGCAAAGAATTTCACCACCAAGGCCTGCTTTACGTGCAGCACGGTCAGACATAAGACCTTTGGAAGTTGAAACGATGGCAACACCAAGTCCACCCATCACAGATGGTAGCTCGCCTTTTTTCTTATAGACGCGCAGACCTGGACGAGAAACACGTTTTAGTTGCTCGATTACTGGTTTCGCTTGGAAGTACTTAAGAGTAACTTCTAGCTCAGGTTTTTCTTCGCCTTCAACAGCGAAGTCAGTGATGTAACCTTCAGCTTTTAATAGTGCAGCAATTGCAACTTTAAGCTTTGAAGAAGGCATCTTAACAGCAACTTTATCTGCTGCCTGACCGTTACGAATGCGGGTCAGCATATCCGAAATCGGATCTTGCATGCTCATATGTATTACTCCAAATGATTAAGTGGCAATTACCAGCTAGCCTTACGAAGTCCAGGAATCTCGCCTTTCATGCAAGCTTCACGAACTTTGATACGGCTTAGACCGAATTTACGTAGGTAACCGTGTGGACGACCAGTTTGGTTGCAACGGTTGCGCTGACGTGACGCACTTGAATCACGTGGAAGAGTTTGCAGTTTAAGAACTGCGTTCCAACGGTCTTCTTCAGATGCATTAACATCGCTGATAGTAGCTTTTAGCGCAGCACGCTTTTCAGCGAACTTAGCTACTAGCTTCGCACGTTTTGCTTCACGTGCTTTCATTGAATTTTTAGCCATAACAGTAACCCTTCACCTTACTTACGGAATGGGAAGTTAAAGGCAGCCAGCAGAGCACGGCCTTCCTCATCAGTACCAGCAGACGTCGTAATAGTGATGTCTAGACCGCGTACTCGATCAACTTTATCAAAGTCGATTTCCGGGAAGATGATTTGCTCGCGAACGCCCATGCTATAGTTACCGCGTCCGTCAAAAGACTTAGCGCTAACACCACGGAAGTCACGTACACGTGGAAGTGCAATAGAGATTAAACGCTCTAAGAAATCCCACATACGTTCGCCACGTAAGGTTACTTTACAACCAATTGGGTAGCCTTCACGAATTTTGAAACCTGCTACAGATTTACGCGCTTTAGTAACAAGTGGCTTTTGACCAGAGATCGTTGCCATGTCCGCTGCTGCGTTTTCTAGAAGTTTCTTATCGTTGATTGCTTCACCAACGCCCATGTTTAGGGTGATTTTCTCAATCCTAGGGACTTGCATGACGCTTGTGTAGCTGAATTGTTTGGTCAATTCAGCGACTACAGACGACTTGTAGTAATCATGCAGTTTCGCCATAGTAGAACTCCAAATTACTTAATTGTTTCGCCGTTAGACTTGAAGAAACGCACTTTTTTGCCTTCTTCAAAACGGAAACCGATACGGTCCGCTTTACCAGTTGCTGCGTTGAAAATTGCAACGTTAGAAACATCAATAGCTGCTTCTTGCTCAACGATACCGCCTTGGATACCTAGAGCTGGAACAGGTTTTTGGTGCTTCTTAACTAGATTGATACCTTCAACGATAACTTTACCAGTTGCGAGAACCTTGTTTACTTTACCTTTCTTGCCTTTATCTTTACCAGCAAGAACGATTACTTCGTCATTACGACGGATTTTAGCTGCCATCTTTACGTGCTCCTTACAGAACTTCTGGAGCCAGTGAAACAATTTTCATGAATTTCGCATTACGAAGTTCACGAGTCACTGGACCAAAGATACGTGTACCGACTGGTTGCTCAGTTGTGTTGTTCAACAATACGCAAGCATTTCGGTCGAAGCGAATGACAGAACCGTCTGGACGACGTACGCCTTTACGGGTGCGAACTACCACCGCCTTCAGTACATCACCTTTTTTAACTTTACCGCGTGGAATTGCTTCCTTAACAGTAACTTTGATGATGTCACCGATGTGTGCATAACGACGGTGAGAGCCACCCAGAACCTTAATACACATTACGCTGCGAGCGCCTGAGTTATCAGCTGCGTCCAGCATACTTTGCATTTGGATCATGTTAGTGCTCCGCTAAATATTAAAACTAGACCCATCTCGGGTCGGGCTGCCTCTTTAAAAGGGACGCGAATTGTACCACCCTTTTTTGAGATTGGGTAGTCAAAAAATAAACGGCTCCAAAAAAGTCTTGGAGCCGCTTTCTTTATCGTAGATAAACCGAGATTAAATCTTCGCTTTTTCTACAACGCGTACCAATGCCCAAGATTTTTTCTTAGACAGTGGACGACATTCACTGATCTCAACTGTGTCGCCAATGCCACACTCGTTGTTTTCATCGTGGGCGTGCAGTTTAGTCGTTTTACGTACGAACTTCCCGTAGATTGGGTGTTTTACGAAACGATCAATTGCAACTACGATAGACTTGTCCATCTTGTCGCTAACGACACGACCTTGTTGAGTACGAATTTTGTCGCTCATTATGCGCCTGCCTTCTCAGTCAAAACAGTTTTCACACGTGCGATATCGCGGCGTACAGCTTTCAGAGTATGAGTTTGCTGTAGTTGACCAGTCGCAGCTTGCATACGCAAGTTGAACTGTTCACGAAGCAAATTCAATAGTTCTGCATTAAGCTCTTCAACGCTTTTTTCGCGTAAATCTAGTGCTTTCATCACATCACCTGCTTAGTTACAAAAGTAGTTTTGAATGGCAGTTTACGAGCCGCTAGGCGGAACGCTTCACGTGCCAACTCTTCAGGTACACCGTCCATTTCGTACATAACCTTACCAGGTTGGATTTGGGCTACCCAGTACTCAACGTTACCTTTACCCTTACCTTGACGAACTTCTAGTGGTTTTTCTGTGATAGGTTTGTCTGGGAATACACGAATCCAGATTTTACCTTGACGCTTAACGTGACGTGTCATCGCACGACGTGCCGCTTCGATCTGGCGAGCAGTAAGACGACCACGACCAACAGCTTTCAAGCCGTATGTGCCGAAGCTTACGTCTGTACCTTTTGCTAGACCACGGTTGCGACCAGTATGAACCTTACGGAACTTAGTACGTTTAGGTTGTAGCATCTGTCGACTCCTTACTTACGGCCTTTGCGCTGCTTCTTAGGCTTGTCGCCTTTAGGCTCTACAGCGTTAGCTGCTGGCATACCGCCTAGGATCTCACCTTTGAAGATCCAAGTTTTAATGCCGATTACACCGTATTGAGTGTGAGCCGAAGAAGTTGCGTAATCAATGTCAGCACGTAGAGTATGTAGAGGCACACGGCCTTCACGATACCACTCAGAACGTGCAATTTCAGCGCCGCCTAGACGACCGCTTACTTCCACTTTGATACCTTTAGCACCTAGACGCATTGCGTTTTGTACCGCACGCTTCATAGCACGACGGAACATTACACGACGCTCTAGCTGAGACGCGATGCTGTCACCCACAAGTTGTGCGTCCAGCTCAGGTTTACGTACTTCAGCGATGTTAATTTGCGCTGGTACACCTGCAATTTTCGCAACAGCTGTGCGTAGTTTCTCTACATCTTCACCTTTCTTACCGATAACAACGCCTGGACGAGCAGTGTGAATAGTCACACGGATACTCTTAGCAGGACGCTCGATAACGATGCGTGATAAAGATGCTTTTTGTAGTTCCTTAGTAAGGAACTGACGTACCTTGAAGTCGCCGTCTAGGTTGTCAGCGAAATCTTTGGTGTTAGCAAACCATGTAGCATTCCAAGGCTTAACGATGCCTAGACGAATACCATTTGGATGTACTTTTTGACCCATTGCTTACTCTCCTAGTCTCTTAGCGATCTGCTACAACAACAGTGATGTGGCTTGAACGCTTCAAGATACGATCCGCACGACCTTTTGCACGAGGCATAATACGCTTCATGGTTGGGCCTTCATCTACGAAGATTTTAGCGACTGATAGATCGTCGATATCCGCACCTTCGTTGTGCTCCGCGTTCGCGATTGCTGACTCAAGAACTTTCTTAACTAGTTCAGCCGCTTTTTTGTTGCTGAAAGTTAAGATTTCTAGAGCTTGGTCAACAGATTTTCCACGAATTTGATCCGCAACTAAGCGAGCTTTCTGAGGCGAAATGCGAGCAAAGTTATGTTTAGCTAATGCTTCCATTTATTTACTCCTTAGCGCTTCTTCGCTTTCTTATCCGCAGCGTGACCGCGGTAAGTGCGTGTTGGTGCGAATTCACCCAGTTTGTGACCAATCATTTCATCGGTAACGAAAACTGGAACGTGCTGACGACCATTATGGACAGCGATGGTCAAACCAATCATTGATGGAATGATCATTGAACGACGGGACCAAGTCTTAATAGGCTTTTTGTCTCCGCTTTCCACCGCTTTCTCTACCTTCTTCAGCAAGTGTAGGTCAATAAATGGACCTTTCTTGAGAGAACGTGGCATGGCTTATCCTCTTATATAGATTACTTATTACGACGACGTACGATGTACTTGTCGGTGCGTTTGTTCTTACGGGTCTTAAAGCCTTTAGTAGGCATACCCCAAGGAGATACTGGGTGACGACCACCAGAAGTACGGCCTTCACCACCACCGTGTGGGTGGTCTACTGGGTTCATTACCACACCGCGAACGGTAGGACGAACACCGCGCCAACGGCTAGCACCAGCTTTACCTAGTTCACGTAGCATGTGCTCTGCATTGCCAACTTCACCGATTGTTGCACGGCCTTCAGAAAGCACTTTGCGCATTTCGCCAGAACGTAGACGGATAGTTACGTAAGAACCATCACGCGCTACTAACTGTGCGTATGCACCAGCAGAACGAGCTAGCTGAGCACCTTTACCAGGTTTAAGCTCAACGTTGTGAATAGTAGAACCTACAGGGATGTTACGCATTGGCAAAGCGTTACCCGCTTTGATAGGCGCATCAACACCAGACTGGATTGCATCACCAGCTTGGATACCTTTAGGTGCAATGATGTAACGACGTTCACCGTCTGCATAAAGCACTAGTGCAATGTTTGCACTACGGTTTGGATCGTACTCGATACGCTCAACTTTCGCTGGGATACCGTCTTTAGTACGTTTAAAGTCGATTACACGGTAGTGATGTTTGTGGCCACCACCGATGTGACGTACTGTAATACGACCGTTGTTATTACGACCACCATTCTTAGAGTTTTTCTCTAGAAGAGGTGCGTAAGGCTTACCTTTATATAGGTCAGCGTTAACAACTTTAACAACGTGACGACGACCAGCCGAAGTCGGCTTACATTTAACAATAGCCATTTTTCAACTACTCCTGTTATTCCGCGCCGCCAACGAAGTCAAGGTCTTGACCTTCTTTCAAAGTAACGTACGCTTTCTTAACGTCTGAACGACGACCTTGGCGTAGACCTTGACGTTTGGTCTTACCCTTAGTGATAAGGGTGTTTACAGACTTAACTTCAACTTCAAATAGCTTTTCTACAGCTGCTTTGATCTCTTTCTTAGTTGCATCTTTAGCTACTTTAAACACGATAGTGTTTGCTTTTTCAGCAGCCATAGTTGCTTTTTCAGAGATGTGCGGAGCACGTAGAACTTTTAGGATACGCTCTTCAGTGATCATGCTAGCATCTCCTCAACTTGCTTAACTGCGTCTGCAGTCATTAGAACCTTGTCAAATGCGATTAGGCTTACTGGGTCGATACCAGCAACGTCACGCACGTCAACTTTGTATAGGTTGCGAGCAGCTAAGAATAGATTCTCGTCTACTTCACCAGTAACAATAAGAACATCGCTTAGCTCAAGATCTTTAAGCTTAGAAACAAGTTCTTTTGTTTTTGGTGCTTCTACTGAGAAGTTATCAACAACGATTAGACGCTCTTGACGAACTAGCTCAGAGAAAATGCTTTTCATAGCACCGCGGTACATTTTTTTGTTTACTTTTTGGCTGTGATCTTGTGGTTTCGCAGCAAAAGTAACACCACCTGTACGCCAGATTGGGCTACGAATAGTACCAGCACGTGCACGGCCAGTACCTTTTTGACGCCATGGCTTAGCGCCACCGCCAGAAACTTCTGAACGTGTTTTTTGAGCACGAGTACCTTGACGAGCACCTGCTGCGTACGCAACAACTACTTGATGAACAAGAGCTTCGTTGAACTCACGTCCGAAAGTAGTTTCGGAAACAGTTAGTGCATCAGCACCTTTAACCATCAATTCCATTACTTACTCCTAGACGTTATGCTTTTACAGCTGGTTTAACGATGACGTTTCCGCCAGTTGAGCCAGGTACTGCACCTTTAATAAGAAGCAGATTGCGTTCAGCGTCAACACGAACGATCTCTAGGTTTTGAGTCGTAACACGCTCAGCACCCATGTGACCAGCCATTTTCTTGCCTTTAAATACGCGACCTGGAGTCTGACATTGACCGATAGAACCAGGAGCACGGTGAGACAATGAGTTACCGTGAGTCATATCTTGAGTGCGGAAGTTCCAACGCTTAACAGCGCCTTGGAAACCTTTACCTTTAGATGTACCAGTAACGTCTACTTTTTTAGTTTCGTTGAATAGTTCAACAGTTAGCTCAGCACCAACTTCAAACTCTTCGCCGTTTTCTAAACGGAATTCCCAAAGACCGCGGCCAGCTTCAACACCAGCTTTCGCAAAGTGACCAGCTTCTGGCTTAGATACACGGTTAGCTTTCTTAGCACCAGCAGTAACCTGGATTGCTGCGTAGCCGTCGCTTTCAAGAGTTTTAACTTGAGAAACACGGTTCGCTTCAACCTCAACAACAGTTACTGGGATAGAAACGCCTTCTTCGGTAAATACGCGGGTCATACCCACTTTACGTCCGACTAGACCAATCATATTCTAATCTCCCCTTAACCTAGGCTAATTTGTACGTCAACGCCCGCAGCAAGGTCTAGACGCATCAGTGCATCAACAGTTTTGTCTGTTGGTTCAACGATGTCGATTAGACGTTTGTGAGTACGGATTTCGTACTGATCACGAGCATCTTTGTTTACGTGTGGAGAGATAAGAACTGTGAAACGCTCTTTACGAGTAGGTAGTGGGATTGGACCACGAACCTGTGCGCCTGTGCGCTTAGCTGTTTCAACGATTTCCGCAGTTGAAGCATCGATTAGTTTGTAATCGAAAGCTTTAAGGCGGATACGAATACGTTGGTTCTGCATGAGACAGAGCTCCAAATTAATAAATTACACAAACAATATCGCCACTCATACACGTCTAAGACGAGAGAATGCCGATTGATTTATGTGAAACCGTAGCATCCAAGATTAGGACGCATTGTCAGCTAATAGGTGATTAACCTGAACTATCATAACGACAGTTTTAAGCTAAATTTTTATTAACTGCGAACATAAGCTGAGTATACATTACCTTCATTATCCTAAGATAAATCAGCTCCTCGATGCTCATTGGTTCACAACTGGCTTAACCAGTGCGCTGCATTATACAGATCGCGACTTCACATGCAAGCATTGAGCGAAAATTAAACGAATTAATCTTCCTGTCCATGCAAAGCCCTAAAAATAAAGCCTTCCATTAAAGTGAAAGGCTCAACATTGAAATGATAAGTAAACGGGGGTTAAGAGGCTGCTTTGCTCAAGCGCTGACGAACCGCTTCAAATAAGCATACGCCCGACGCCACAGAAACATTCAGACTAGACACACTTCCCGCCATTGGAATCTTGATGAGGTCATCGCAAGTTTCTCGAGTTAATCGGCGCATACCATCCCCTTCTGCGCCCATCACGATAGCTAATGGACCAGTTAGTTTCGCCTCGTAGATATCATGAGTCGCCTCACCGGCAGTACCGACAAACCAGACCCCCTGCTCTTGCAAAGCACGCATGGTACGGGCTAAGTTCGTCACTCGGACCAAAGGCACGGTTTCTGCCGCGCCACACGCCACTTTACTAACGGTTGCCGTCAGAGGCGCCGATTTGTCTTTTGGTACAATCACGGCAGCAACGCCCGCGGCATCAGCGTTACGCAAACACGCACCTAAATTATGAGGGTCAGTCACACCATCGAGCACCAATAACAGCGGCTGGTCATGCTTGGCAACAATGGCGTCTAAGTCATGCTCGTTCAACTGCTTTGCAGGTTTAACACGGGCGATGACACCTTGATGGTTCGCACCTCGCGCCTTGTCATCAAGCGCTTTTCGGCCCATCTGTTGAATAGAGACACCCATGGCTTGCAAGTCATTTAGTATTGGCATTAACCGCTCGTCTTGACGGCCTTTTAGTACCATGGCTTCAATAAAACGCTCTGGCTCTCGTTCTAATACTGCTTTGACGGCATGAATGCCGTAGATAAATTCATTACTCATTAATTAAACCTGTGTTATTCCTGCGCTTTAGGTTTTCTTCTGCTTTTGGGCTTACTACTCGGCTTCTTCTTGCGAGCTTTAGTGGCTTTGTTTTTTTTGCCTTCTTCTCCGCGCTGTGCAGGTTCGGGTCTTACGGTTGGCTCAATGCCTGGCGAGGCTTTAGCTTCGCCTTTACTCGATGCACGCTTTTTGGCTTTGGCTTTTTGCTGCGCTTCTGCAGCCCGTTTTTTCGCCGTCTTGCCTTTGCCGCGTAGCTTACGACTTGTTTCGACCAATTCAAAGTCAATTTGACGATCATTTAAGTTCACCGCGAGGACTTTTACTTTGACGGCATCACCTAAACGATAAATAAGCCCGAAGCTTTCTCCAATTAAGCGCTGACCAACGGGATCAAATTGATAGTAATCATTGGCAAGGGTTGAAATATGCACCAGACCATCAATATGCAGTTCACTGAGGCGTACAAAGAAGCCAAAGCCTGTCACATTGGCAATCACTCCTTCTAACTCTTCTCCAACATGATCTTGCATGTACTCACATTTTAGCCAATCAGAAACATCTCGAGTCGCATCATCAGCGCGGCGCTCTGTCATTGAGCACTGCTCGCCATAAAAGTCCATGTCATCAAATGAGTAATGATAGCCACCCGTTGGTGTCCAGCGGTCTTGGTTGCGCCCTTGTTGCTTGGCGATCAGATACTTAATTGCACGGTGTAATAGCAGGTCAGGGTAACGACGAATTGGCGAGGTAAAGTGCGCGTAGCGTTTCAGTGCCAAGCCAAAGTGGCCAGCATTATCGGCGCTGTAGATGGCTTGCTTCATTGAGCGCAATAGCATGGTTTGAATCAGTTCTTTATCTTGGCGCTCACCAATTTGGCGAACCAAGTTCGCGTAATCGGTCGGCGATGGCTCTAGCCCACCACCTAAGTTCAAGCCAAGTTCACCAAGGAAATCTCGAAAACCTTGGAGCTTAAGTTCCCCTGGCGTTTCATGAATTCGGTACAGTGCCGGCTCTTTGGCTTTTTCCACAAATGATGCTGAGGCGATATTGGCCAAAATCATACATTCTTCGATGATCTTATGGGCATCATTACGAATCACAGGTTCAATACGGTCAATCTTACGCTCCGCGTTAAAAATGAACTTAGTTTCAACCGTTTCAAACTCAATGGCGCCGCGCTGATCACGCGCAGCCTTGAGGACTTTGTACATTTTGTGGAGCTCTTGAAGATGCCCAACCAATGGCTGATAACGCTCACGCAGTGCTTCATCCCCTTCAAGAATATCGCCAACCTTGTTGTAAGTAAGGCGTGCATGGGAATTCATGACCGCTTCATAATGCTTGTAGCCGGAAAGCTTGCCATTTTCAGAAATGGTCATTTCACACACCATACACAGGCGATCGACTTGTGGGTTCAGCGAGCATAGCCCGTTCGACAAAACTTCCGGTAGCATAGGAACGACTTGAGATGGGAAATACACTGAGTTACCACGATTGATCGCTTCTTTATCTAACGCGCTATCTGGACGGACGTAATAGCTCACATCAGCGATCGCAACCCACAGGCGCCAGCCGCCACCTTTTTTCGCTTCACAATACACGGCATCATCAAAATCTCGAGCGTCTTCGCCATCAATTGTCACCAAAGGTAAGGTACGCAAATCAACGCGTCCTACTTTTGCGTCTTCGGGGACTTCCTCGCCTAAACCCTGAATTTGTTTTTCGACCGTTTCAGGCCACTCATGAGGAATTTGATGGGTACGAATAGCGATTTGGGTTTCCATGCCTGGCGCCATATTTTCACCTAGAACTTCCACCACACGTCCCATCATGCCACGCGAACGCGCACCGCGATCAGTGACTTCAATCACCACAACATTGCCCATTCGCGCACCATTGCGAGCATCATTAGGAATTAGGATATCTTGGGAAATACGTGAATCATCCGCGACAACATACCCATAACCTTGCTCGAGAAAGAAACGCCCCACGATTTGTGATTGACGCTCTTCTAAAACGCGAACCAGACGCCCTTCCTTACGTCCCCGTTTGCTATTATCTGTCGGTTGCACCAAGACGAAATCGCCATGAATCAACGTGCGCATTTGATGATGTGGCAGCACGATATCATTTTCTTTATTCAGGCTACCTTCAGGGCGAACCCAACCATGGCCATCTTTATGACCAATCACGTACCCTTTAATCATCTCTAGCTTATCTGGTAGTGCGTAGCACTGACGGCGAGTAAACACTAACTGACCATCACGCTCCATGGCACGCAAACGACGGCGTAATCCTTCGTATTGATCTTCGCCCTCAAGTTTCAGAGCTTCAAAGAGATCATTACGATTCAGAGGTACTCCCGCTTTCGAGAGATAATCGAGAATAAACTCACGACTTGGAATCGGATTTTCGTAATTTTGGGATTCGCGCTCGGCAAAAGGATCATTCGAAGTGGTATTTGACATAATTGCGCCTGTTAACAGGGGAAGGTTTTAGTAAGTATATCTGACTCACAGCCTAACCTACAGAATTGCTTTATAAAAGCTCAGATTCTATACGCTAAGGTGATTCATATTCATACCTACAAAAAAGCCCACCGAACGGAGTGGGCTTTAACAACAAAGTGACTGAGCTTACCAAAACGTGTCGCGTTTCTTGGCTCGAGCAATGATGTTTTGTGGCATTCGCTGCTCTAAACCATGGCGTAAACTTGAAATGCGCTTGTGCTGACGCTGATCCGCGGTCACTGAGTTATAAAGCCAACGATACGCATCTTCGTAATCGAGTGGACTGCCGTAATCTCGCAACAAAAGCTCGGCAAGATGAATACGCGCATTCAAATTTCCCATGGCGGCCGCTTCGCGCAGGTAGGGAATCGCACGTTCTTTATCTTGTTGAACTAAGGTGCCATGTGAGTAATAGCGACCCAATTGCTCAAGCGCTACTGGTAGGCCTTGATGCGCTGCATTTTCCATATAGTACAAGCCCAGCTCAACGTCTTGGTCAACACATACGCCCCACGCCAACATATCGCCATATAAAAATTCGTAAGATGGAAGGTTAATACGTGTAGCACGCGCCACGATATCTTCCACTAACTGGCAATTGTCTGCTCGCACCCGCTCTAGATGTTTATTTTGTTCAATCAGTTTGATTAGCTCAGCTTCTGTATAGATCGGCACTGGCTCCCCGACATCGAGAACATTGGCTTGGCTCAATGAGGAACTCAGGGCAAACAATAACGAAGCAGCCACCGTTCGTAGCTTCATATTGTCACTCTTTTCAAATCTTCCGCCTTATTTAAACTGGCAGGCTTGATAAAGGTATCGGCAATAGCCACTCACTCTTTAGTCACTTTTTGCCTTTTGCTGGCAAACTTTTGCCGCGTTTGTTCAACATAGCAGCAAATTGGGCATAAAAAAACCAGCTCATCGGCCGGCTTTTTTTAACTCGTTGTTCTCACAGAGCAACGTTAAACACGATTATGATGCAAATGGGTGCACCTTGATAATCGTTTCGTTACGATCTGGGCCAGTTGAAATAATATCAACAGGTACGCCAGTTAACTCTTCAATACGTTTGATGTAATTTAGAGCAGCTTGAGGAAGATCTTCCAGCTTCTTCGCACCAAATGTATTCTCAGACCAACCAGGCATGGTTTCGTAAACTGGTGTCACTTTGTCAAAGGCATCAGCGGCCATTGGCGACACTTCAAGAATAGTACCATCTTCAGTTTTGTAACCTGTACAGATCTTAAGCTCTTCCAAGCCATCTAATACGTCAAGCTTAGTTAAACAGAAACCAGTCACTGAGTTAATTTGAATAGCACGGCGCAGTGCGACCGCATCAAACCAACCACAACGGCGCTTACGCCCTGTAGTTGCACCAAACTCAGCACCTTTCGTGCCTAAATGGTTACCAATTTCATCATCAAGCTCAGTCGTAAACGGCCCCGCACCAACGCGAGTACAGTAAGCTTTTACGATACCAAGAATGTAACCTAAGTGGCGAGGACCAAAACCTGACCCTGCAGCAACACCACCCGCGGTGGTATTTGAAGAAGTCACATACGGGTAAGTACCATGGTCGATATCAAGCATAGTGCCTTGTGCTCCCTCGAACATGATTTTATCACCGCGTTTACGCGCAGCATCAAGTTCGTCAGTAACATCAATCACCATCGAAGTCAGTAAGTCTGCATAGCCCATCGCTTGTTCAAGCACGGCTTCGTAGCTCACTGGTTCTGTCTTGTAGAAGTGCTCTAACTGGAAGTTATGGAATTCCATCACTTCTTTCAGTTTTTCAGCAAACGCTTCTTTATCAAATAGATCGCCAACACGAAGACCGCGACGTGCGACTTTATCTTCATAGGCAGGACCGATACCACGGCCAGTTGTACCAATGGCTTTTTTACCACGCGCCGCTTCGCGAGCTTGGTCTAGAGCAATGTGGTAAGGCAAAATAAGTGGGCAAGCTTCAGAAATGAAAAGACGTTCGCGTACTGGAATACCACGCTCTTCCAAAGGTTTCATTTCATTAATTAGGGCTTCCGGTGAGAGAACAACACCATTACCAATAATGCATTTCACATTATTGCGAAGAATACCGGATGGAATTAAGTGAAGAACGGTTTTTTCACCGTCAATAACTAGAGTGTGGCCTGCGTTGTGTCCGCCTTGGTAACGAACCACGTATTTTGCATCTTCCGTTAAAAGGTCTACGATTTTACCTTTCCCTTCGTCACCCCATTGGGTGCCTAGAACGACTACGTTATTTCCCATCTTTCCAAGTCTGATTGCTAGTTAAAAATGGATTCTAGCACCGATAAGCGCAGGATGCAGTCATTTTTTAAGCATAAAAAACCATCTCAGCAGTAACAGTCTGATTGGACAATATTTCATACTGCTGAGAAATAGAGTTACTCGTCTGCGTAGATTTTTATACTAACTTCCCCTTGAGCATCAATAGATGCTCGGTACATACCAGAGCTATTCATCGCAAAATGAATTTGACCCGCACCATCCACAGCGATTAAGCCGCCTTCTCCCCCCATCGCCTTGAGCTCACCATTAATCACCGTATCACACGCCGTTTGCAAATCTTGCTTAAGATAGCGCATACGTGCCGCGACATCGCCCGCGACGGTTTGTCGAATAAAGTACTCGCCCATTCCCGTCGTTGAGACAGCGACATTACCGTTTTCTGCATACGTTCCAGCCCCAATCAGTGCAGAGTCACCAACACGTCCGTATTTCTTATTGGTGATTCCCCCGGTACTGGTCGCGGCAGCAAGATTACCAGCCTGATCAAGTGCAACGGCGCCAACCGTTCCGTACTTACGATCATCGGGAAATTTCGATTCCGATAAGGCAAATGCCCCTTTTTCTTTCATCGTTTGTAGCTGCTCATACCGACGGTCGGTATAGAAGTAATCTTGCTCGGTAAATGAATAGCCTTGCTCAAAAGCAAACGCCTCTGCGCCTTCTCCGATCAAAAATACATGTTGGCTATTACGTAAAACATCGCGCGCCAAGCACACAGGATTTTTGATATGTCGAACGCCAGCAATGGCACCTGCTTGTTTATGCGCACCATGCATCACGGACGCATCCATCTCAACGATCTCTTGGTGAGTAAACACAGAGCCCTTTCCGGCGTTGAAATGAGGTGAGTCTTCAAGTATTAGAACGGCTGCGGTAACCGCATCCAGCGCATCGCCACCTTGCTCAAGTATCTTATAACCAGCCCGGACCGACGTTTCTAACGCGGATAAAATCTCGGTTTTTAACGTTTCGCTCATCTGTTCGCGAACGATGGTTCCTGCTCCGCCATGAATGGCGATTGAGAATGGCTGTGTCATATAAGCTCCTGACAAATAGAAAAAGTCCTTTATTTGAGGATGCGGCTAAAGCAAAACGATTGCAAGTAGTAAAGTGGAGCCAAACGCAGACACAAAAAAGGCGCAACAGGTTACCCAGTGCGCCTTTTTGAAACTCGATGTGATTAAGCGAGTTGCGAATTAGTGCCCGCAGCCACAACCTTCGCCATGCTCATGACCGTGGTCGTGATCACCCGCTTGGTGAACGTGACCGTGGTCTAGCTCTTCTTGAGTCGCTTCACGAACTGCAACCACTTCTACGTCAAATGTTAGGGTTTGGCCCGCTAGCATGTGGTTACCGTCAACCACGACTTCGTCGCCATCAACGTCAGTAACTTCAACTGGGATTGGACCTTGATCGGTATCCGCAAGGAAACGCATACCCACTTCGATTTGGTCTACGCCTTGGAAAACGTTCGCAGGAACACGTTGAACAAGCGCATCGCTGTGTTCACCGTACGCTTCTTCTGGACCTACAGTCACAGAGAACTTATCACCTGCCGCTTGACCTTCAAGGGCTTTCTCAAGACCAGGGATCAGATTGTTGTTACCGTGTAGGTAATCAAGTGGCGCGTCTACTGTTGATTGGTCAACAACCGCACCATCTTCTAACTTCACTTGGTACGCAAGACTAACGACTACGTTATTTTCAATTTTCATATTTGCTCCGAGGCATCTGGCTTGAGGATTGGACTCAAGATCAATGTATTTACCCGCGTATTATGAAGATCCGACAGCGAAACTCAATCAATCTGGCTTAAAAATTCCGATCATTTGTTGTTCACTATGACCCGCTTGTTCCACAGACTGGGGTTTTCGCTGTTCGGTATAATCGCAGTCAACACATTCAACTAACTCGATGTTATTTTCGATCCACCAGCGCAACGTATCCTGTTGCTGACATTTGGGACAACTGGCTCCAGCAATGAATCTCTTTTTGGCCACCTTAAGTACCTACTTCCTAATTCCAATAATGCTTTGATTGTTGGTCGCTTTCCATTTCGCGACCAAAGATCTCTTCCAACTCTTTACGAGCTTCTTTAGCGCGCAGAGCTAACTTCTTATCCTCATTATGCTGAGGAATTAACTCTTTAAGCATAGCATTATCTAACTTACGAAAATGTGCTTCGGCGCGCTTCGCTTGATATGGATGCATCCCAAGTTCAACCAAAGCTTGGCGTCCTAAATCTAACGCGCCCAGATACGTTTCTCGTGAGTAATTCACCACGCCGTAGCTCAGGAGCTGATAAGCTTCGACGCGGCTTCGAGCTCGAGACAGCAATTTGAGATGAGGAAAATGCTGTTGACACAGTTCGACAATTTTTACGATCTCATCCGGCGAATCCGTACATATGACCAGTGCTTCAGCTTCATCGGCGCCCGCTGAACGCAGTAAATGTAACTGAGTGGCATCTCCATAAAATACTTTGTAGCCATATTTTCTAAGCAGACGAATTTGACTCGGATCGCTTTCCAATACCGTCAACTTAATTTTGTTGGCATACATCAAACGACCAACGATTTGCCCAAAGCGCCCAAACCCGGCAATAATCACTCTAGGTTGGCTATTAGGCAGCTCGTTATGCTTAACGTCTTCATCATCCTCTTGCTGGTTAAAGCCTCGCGCATACCAACGGTTTTGCGCGGTGAGCAAAAGAGGAGTGGTCACCATCGACAAGCTCACAATCACCAGCAGCAGTTCTGTTTGTGATTTATCGAGTAATCCTTCTGAACTCGCCGCGGTAAAGATAACAAAGGCAAACTCACCGCCTTGACTTAATATCGCCGCCATACGACTACGCGCTTTAGAGCGCGTTCCGGTGATTCTCGCAAGCAGGTACAGCACTAGACCCTTTGCTACCACCAAGCCAATGACCGATAGAATAATCAGCAAGGGCTGGTCAACCAACAAGCCCAAGTTGACCGCCATACCAATCGCAATAAAAAACAGCCCTAAGAGCAAGCCTTTAAACGGCTCAATGGTAATTTCTAGCTCATGTCGGTATTCACTCTCGGCCAAAAGTACCCCGGCTAGAAAGGCACCTAACGCCATAGAAAGACCAAGCTTTTGCATCATTAACGCGATGCCAATAACCATCAATAGAGCCGCAACCGTAAATAATTCTTGTACGCCACTGGCTATCACATAACGGAAAAGTGGTCGCAGTAAAAAGTGCCCTCCGAACATCAGTCCGATCACGCCAACCAGCATCCAGACGGCATCTTGCCAATCACCACCGGAACTGCCCGCCAATAACGGCATAAAGGCCAGCATTGGAATCACGGCAATATCTTGAAATAACAATACCGCAAAACCCGAGTGCCCAGTTTCAGTACGCGCTAAGCCTTGCTCCTCGATCACCCGCAAAGCAATGGCGGTAGAAGACAGTGCCAGACCCATACCAATCACGAGGCTAATTTGCCAGCTCAGCCCCATTAAGTTAACGACACTGGCGATCATCGCCGTGGTTACCACCACCTGTGCGCCCCCAAGACCTAAAATAGGACCTCGCATTTGCCACAATTTTTTCGGATTCAGCTCAAGACCAATCAAAAACAGTAACAGCACCACACCAAATTCAGCAAAATGGAGAATGGCTTCAACGTCGTTGATGAGCCCGAGTCCCCAAGGCCCGATAGTCACACCCGCGAGTAAGTAACCAATCACTGAGCCCATTCCCATCCGCTGAGCGACGGGTACCGCCACTACTGCCGCGGTTAAAAACACCATTGCAATAACCAGGAAATCACTTTCAGCCTGCATTCTGACCTCCGAATGGCGAGAGACTTTGTAACCAGTGACAATATTGTTCAGCGTGCTGCTCTCGCTCGAGATCAGAAACATTACGCGACCAGTACAGCACCAAAGGATCAAGCCAAGTCATACGACACAACGCGGCCGTCAACTCGAAAGGTTGAAGAATCTGTTCGAGCGGGTACTTGTTATAGCCTTCTTCACCAAAGGCTTCTTCGCGCCCCCCTGTCGAAATGACGCTCCGCCAAATCTTGCCCTGCATGGCATTCCCCCCGCCGAAAGCAAAGCCTTTACTCAGTACGCGGTCAAGCCACTCTTTCAACAGCGCTGGGCACGAATACATATAGAGAGGGTGCTGAAACACAATCACATCGTGTTCGAGCAATTTTTGTTGTTCGATATGCACATCAATAAAGAAATCAGGATAATTACCGTAAAGATCATGCACCGTGACATGATCGAGCGCTTGAATGCGATTTATCAATACTTGATTGACTATGGAGCTATTAGGTTCTGGATGCGCATAAATCACCAACACCTTGGGTTGCGTAGTACGTGCCTGTGTCATTCCCTTATTCGCCCACCCTATAAATGAATTCGATCTTGGTTATCAGTTTGTTATACGTTTTTGTCATCAATAACGCAATAATCGACTTTTTCAGTCAATGCCCCTACTATGCGGGACGATAAGCGGAAACCAAAAGTCGACACACTATGATTATCTTCTCTGACATCCAATTACTGCGCGGTGGCAAACCTCTTCTTGATCAGGCCAGCGCGACCATCCATCCAGGTGACAAAATCGGCCTGGTTGGCAAAAACGGTTGTGGTAAGTCTACACTGTTTGCCTTAATGAAAGATGAACTAAGCATTGATGCTGGGTCATTTAACCTGCCGAGTCAGTGGGAATTAGCTTGGGTTGCACAGGAAACCCCCGCCTTAGAACGCACGGCTCTGGAATATGTGATCGACGGTGACCGTGAATATCGCGCACTCGAAAGCCAATTAGCGGTGGCCGAGCAACAAGATAACGGCACATTGGTGGCTGAACTGCATGGCAAGATCGAAACCATTGGGGGTTACAGTATTCGAGCCCGAGCTGCTGAGTTGCTCGATGGTTTGGGCTTTCGCCAAGAGCAAATGGATTGGAATCTCACCCAATTCTCGGGTGGGTGGCGGATGCGTCTTAACCTAGCTCAAGCCCTATTGTGTCGCTCTGACTTACTGCTTCTCGATGAGCCAACCAACCACTTAGATCTTGATGCGGTAATGTGGCTCGAACGCTGGCTGCAAACGTATCCTGGTACTCTGATTCTCATCTCTCACGACCGTGACTTTCTTGATCCCATTGTTGGACGAATCATTCACGTCGAAAACCAGCAACTGAACGAATACACCGGCAACTACTCATCTTTTGAAGAGCAGCGCGCACAAAAAATGATTCTCCAACAAGCCCAGTTTGAGAAACAGCAAAAACAAATGGCGCACATGCAAAGTTATATCGACCGTTTCCGCTATAAAGCGTCAAAAGCTCGCCAAGCTCAAAGCCGAATTAAAGCCCTTGATCGCTTAGAGAAAGTGTTACCAGCTCAATTTGATAACCCATTTAGTTTTGAGTTTCGCGAACCAGCCGCACTGCCCAACCCAATTTTGATGATGGATGAGGTATCAGCCGGCTATGACGATAATCTGATTCTAGATAAAATCCGTCTGAATTTGGTCCCGGGTAGCCGCATTGGACTTCTCGGACGAAATGGCGCAGGTAAATCAACGCTGATTAAGTTGCTGTCTGGCGACTTAAACCCGATGTCTGGTGAATTTCGCTATTCACAAGGTGTGAAAATTGGCTACTTTGCTCAGCATCAATTGGAAACCCTGCACCCCGAAGAAACACCATTGCAGCACATGATGCAAATCGCCCCGAGTCATACCGAGCAACAACTGCGTGATTACTTAGGTAGTTTTGGGTTTCAAGGTGACAAAGCACTGGAAAAAGTAGCCCCTTTTTCTGGCGGGGAAAAAGCTCGCTTAGTGCTGGCTTTGATTGTGTGGCAAAAGCCGAACCTGTTACTCCTCGATGAACCGACTAACCATTTGGATCTCGATATGCGTCAAGCCTTAACGATGGCGCTGCAAACCTTTGAGGGGGCAATGGTGATTGTCAGTCACGATCGCTACTTACTGCGCGCGACTGCCGACGATTTATACCTCGTCCATGATCGCCAAGCCGCCCCTTTTAATGGCGATCTCAACGATTACTACAAGTGGCTGACAGAGCAACAAAAAGTGCTGCGAAAAGAAGCACAAGCACAGCAACCCGAAAAGAATACCGCCAACAGCGCAGCCAATCGTAAAGAGCAAAAACGTCGCGAGGCGGAGTTCCGTAAATTAACCGCACCAATTCGTAAACAGTTAACAAAACTGGAAGCGCAGATGGACAAACTCAACCAGCAATTAGCCGAAGCAGAGTCTCAGCTTGCAGACAACAGTCTGTATGAACTCGAAAATAAGGCTAAACTGAATGAGATACTTTCGCTGCAAGCTCAGGCGAAAGCGGAACTAGAAAGTGTTGAAATGGAGTGGATGACCGAGCAAGAAATGCTGGAAACCATGGAAGAGGAGTTCAATGACGAATGAGTGATGAGCAGGTTCGAGTTTCTTTAACCTTAGAGCGTTTATGGCAATTTAGCTTACAATATTACAGTGTTAGAGAAGTCAAAGAAGCATGCTTAAAGCTACAAAACCAGTTCAATGGTAACGTGAATTTATTGATGTTGCTGAAATGGCTCGACGTTCAGCACATCACTATCCATGATCAGCAGTGGCTTCAGCTCGAAGCCTGTCTTGGTCGGTCTGAGACCTTACTGCATAGTTACCGTGAACTGCGTAAAAAGCTCAAATCGCACCTGCCAGATACACTGTATCGCGAATCACTACAATTTGAATTGCAACTGGAGCGTCAGCAACAGTCAGACCTAGTCAATTGCATCAATCAACTTGGGCTGACCACCAATCACGGAGACTCTCTGACACTGCGCTACTGTCGCCAATTAGGAGGGGAGCACCTTTATACAGCGTTTTGCACTCCTCCGGCTGAAAACCCTCATTTGTAAACGGATACTTATGACGCACTTTATCGCAGCAACTGGATTAACCAACCCACATTTACAAACCTTAGCGCCGCGTTTTATTCGAAAGCGTGCTCTGTTTGAACCGCATTGGCAAACCATTGATACGCCCGATGGCGATTTTCTCGATCTTGCTTGGAGTGAGGACTGGCAAAGTGATGGTGCTCAAAACAAGCCGATTTTTGTTTTGTTTCACGGGTTAGAAGGCTGTTTTTACAGTCCGTATGCCAATGGGTTAATGCACGCCTTCGCCGAGGAAGGTTGGCTAGCAGTAATGATGCATTTTCGAGGCTGCAGCGGTAAGCCCAATCGTCTTGCCCGCGCCTACCATTCCGGGGAAGTGGAAGATGCGCGATTATTTTTAGAGTACCTCCACCAGCTCTTTCCTCAGCAGCGTAAAGTCGCCGCAGGCATTTCGCTTGGTGGCAACATGCTCGCCAACTATCTAGCTAACTACGCCACCACACCACTTTTAGATGCGGCAACGCTCATCTCTGCACCGTTGGATCTCTCCGCCTGTTCTCAACAGATGGAAGTGGGCTTTTCTAAGGTTTATCGCACTTATTTATTGCGTTCAATGAAAAGCAACGCCTTACGCAAACATCAGCTGCTCAAAGGTGAATTGGGTGTGACCTATCAAAGCATCAAGCGCGTTACTCGCATGTTTGAGTTTGATGATTTGATTACCGCCCCGCTGCATGGCTTTAATGACGCTCAAGATTACTATCAGAAGTGCTCAGGCATCCATCGCCTCAAAGACATCACCCTGCCCACTCAAATCATTCACGCTAAAGACGATCCTTTTATGACCGATGCCGTGATTCCTAAGTTTGTCCTACCCGAGAATATCGACTATCGCTTGTTTGACCATGGCGGTCATGTCGGCTTTGTTTCAGGTAGCGCTTTCAAACCGCGATTTTGGCTTGAGGATACACTCCCCGCTTACTATCGCAGTTTAAAGACGGCATAATAGAACTCGACGGGTTACTTATCATAAAAGAACGAGGTATTTATGATTGTTCCATGGCAAGACATCGCGCCAGAAACATTGGATAACTTAATTCGTGAGTTTGTTCTGCGGGAAGGGACTGATTACGGCAGTTCCGAAGTCTCTCTTGACCATAAAATAGAGCAGGTCAAACATCAACTTAGAACCAATCAAGCGGTAGTGGTTTATTCAGAGCTGCACGAATCAGTTGATATTCAAGTTAAAAATAAATTCTAGCGCTTCATTTTGACCGTTTTTACGCGTCTCATTTTATTTACAGAATACCATTCGATGACATGCGATAACTTCGTGCTATAGTGGCTGGGTTAAAAATCACCCAGCGGCTTATCGTCGCCAACACTTGGTGGCTTTCAGGACGGTATTCAATTAGACAAGGTTTGTCATGTCAGCAAAACATCCGATCATTGCGGTAACGGGCTCTTCCGGTGCCGGTACAACCACAACTTCAGAAGCGTTTCGCAAAATGTTCAATATGATGAACATTAAACCCGCTTGGGTTGAAGGTGATAGCTTCCACCGTTTTACGCGTCCCGAAATGGACGTTGAAATTCGTAAAGCGCGTGAACAGGGGCGTCATATCAGCTACTTTGGTCCTGCGGCGAATGATTTCGAAGCCTTAGCGGAGTTCTTTCGTAAATACGGCCATGAAGGTGTTGGACAAATCCGCCGCTATTTACATACTTTTGATGAAGCCGTCCCATACAACCAAATGCCGGGCACCTTTACTCCCTGGCAAGAACTCCCTAGTGATACCGATGTCTTATTCTACGAAGGCTTGCACGGTGGTGTGGTAGATGGTGACGTGAATGTCTCGCAGCACGTCGATTTTTTGATTGGCATGGTGCCGATCGTCAACTTAGAGTGGATTCAGAAATTTGTCCGCGATACACGCGATCGAGGTCACTCGCGTGAAGCCGTGATGGATTCCATCGTACGCTCGATGGATGACTACCTTAACTACATTACTCCGCAGTTTTCACGAACCCATATCAACTTCCAACGCGTCCCCACGGTCGACACATCCAACCCACTTAATGCCAAAGGGATTCCAAGTTTGGACGAAAGTTTCGTCGTCATTCGCCTCAGAGGGATTAAAAATGTTGACTATCCGTACTTACTTGCGATGATTGATGGGTCGTTTATGTCGCGTCATAACACCATCGTGGTGCCTGGCGGTAAGATGAGTTTTGCCATGGAGTTGATCGTTCGACCGCTCCTACAGCAGCTCATAGAGACAGGAAAGATAGGGTAATTTTTCCTACATTTGGTGATTACTTTTCATACCGTGATCATGTGCACATTTTTGCGTAGATTTATCGGTGTATGACCCGATTAAAATCAAGAAATCGTTTTCTAAAAAGGATACTATTTCTTACCGAAACACAAGATAGCTTGCAGCATTGTTAAAGTGCTCTTATTCTAGGAAGCTCGTATTAAAAGCTTCGCTACAATATGGAAAAGAAGCAAGCGTACCCTGCAGAGGAAGTGAGATATTATGGTTCTAGGTAAACCTCAAACCGACCCAACATTAGAGTGGTTTCTTTCACACTGTCATATTCATAAATACCCTTCAAAGAGCACGCTGATTCATGCGGGCGAAAAAGCAGAGACCTTGTACTACATCGTTAAAGGTTCTGTTGCGGTATTAATCAAAGATGAAGAAGGTAAAGAGATGATTCTCTCTTACCTAAACCAAGGTGACTTCATCGGTGAGCTTGGCTTGTTTGAAGAAGGCCAAGAGCGTACCGCTTGGGTTCGTGCAAAATCACCATGTGAAGTGGCAGAAATTTCATTCAAAAAATTCCGTCAGTTGATTCAAGTGAATCCGGACATCCTAATGCGCCTATCAGCGCAAATGGCAAGCCGCTTACAAGTGACAAGCCAAAAAGTTGGTGACCTAGCATTCCTTGACGTGACTGGTCGCATCGCGCAAACGCTACTTAACCTAGCAAAACAGCCAGATGCAATGACTCACCCTGACGGTATGCAAATTAAGATCACTCGCCAAGAGATCGGCCAAATTGTTGGCTGTTCACGTGAGACCGTTGGTCGTATCTTGAAAATGCTTGAAGAGCAAAACTTGATTTCAGCGCACGGTAAAACCATCGTGGTTTACGGTACTCGCTAAGCAATTTGCTGTCAGAAAAAGCCACCGCTCAGGTGGCTTTTTTGTTTCTAAGCATTGGTAAGCCTGCTAGCAGAGATCTTGATTCAACTGCTGAGCCACACTGAGCAACTCTTGCTTGGTATTTTCAATATCTTCAATATGATGGTGAACCGTCCGTGAATTCAAGGTCATATACGGAATCGTAATCACCGCTAACACGTCCCCTTGCACACCAATGATTGGGACACTGATGTTGGTTACCCCGGAAATCTGAGGGCTATCCCCCACGTAATAACCTTGCTGTTGAGTTCCTTCAACATGACTAAGCGCATGCGCGATTTCTTCTTCAGTCGCATCAACACGGCTTAACACTTGCTGACGTTGCTGCTCAGAACTAAAGCTTAAGTAAACAATACCGGAGCCCGAGGAGCAAATGTCGATTTTTGAGCCTAAACGCAAACCAAAGCCCATTTTATAAGGGCTTTCTTCGCGAGCAATCACCACCATTTCACCGTTTTTATAACTGCTCAAATGGCAAGATTGATTCACTTTGCTGCACAACTCTTCCATCAGCGGCGCGGCGCGCTTTAGTAGTTGTGATGTTGGTGGATGTTGATTCGACAACGCAAACATTTTTAAGGTTAACGAGTAGCCTGAGCTCCAAGCATCAAACTCAATGTATTGCCTTTCTACTAATACCGACAGCATTCGAAAGATCTCGTTCACGCTGCGATTTAGACTGTCAGCAATCTGCTTTTTGGTTAAAGGCTCGCCATGGGCTGCCAGCAATTCAAGAATATCGAGCCCTTTCTCTAAGGCAGGCGCGCGATACTCAGTCTTTTTACTCGGTTCCATAGATAGGTTCGTTTGACAAATGTTGGCTTAGATTACACTACTCTTTGCCTGCAATCATTCCTGCAGGCTTGAATAACAAGCAAAAAAACAAATAACCCCAATCGAAATTGGGGCTATAAACAAAGTGTTATTCACGTTTCATTGATTACTTAATCAGTCCCATCAACTCAGGCAGCGTCATCGAAATTGCTGGAATATAGGTAACCAGCATTAACACGCCAAAGATAACGATGAAAAACGGTAGTAAGGTTTTAATCACTGCATCAATACTGATACCACTCACCTTACAGCCGGTAAACAGTATCGGCCCAACGGGCGGTGTGATCGTACCAAGCGATAAGTTGAATACCAACAAAATACCAAACTGCACGGGATCCATGCCTAACCCCATACAAATGGGTAGGAAGATGGGTGTAAAGATCAATACGGCTGGGGTTGGGTCCATAAAGGTACCGATAAACAACAGCACAATATTGATGATCAGTAAGATGATGATTGGGTTGTCGGTCAGCGACAATAAGAAATCCGCAATCATGCCTGGAATTTGCGTGAACGCCATTACCCACGACATAATCGAAGAGGTTGCCAGCATGAAAATCACAATCGCCGACATTTTCGCAGTTTGTAAAAAGATATTTGGCAAAGTGCGAAAATCTAGGGAACGATAACATAGGCTCAAGAATAAGGCGTACACCACGGCAATCGCTGAAGCTTCGGTTGCAGTAAATATTCCCCCCAATATCCCACCAATGACCACGATGATCAGTGATAAACTTGGAATCGCTTCCAATGAGACTTTGATACACTCTGCCAACGTCATTCGATTTTTGGCGATGTACCCGCGGCGTTTTGCCATGATACCCGCGACAATCATCACGCCCAATCCCCATAAAATACCGGGAATGTAGCCGCCCATAAATAGAGCCGAGACAGACACACTACCTGCAACCGTTGCATAGACGATTAAGGTATTGCTTGGTGGAATTAACATTCCGGTAGGCGCTGACGCGATATTCACCGCGGTACTATACGCTTTGTCATAGCCTTCTTTTTGCTGAATCGGTGACATGATTCCGCCGACTGCCGCCGCAGAAGCAACGCCAGAGCCACTGATCGACCCAAACAACATGTTTGAAACCACATTGGTTTGCGCTAAAGAGCCCGGGAAGAAACCACTAACAATCTTTGAAAAGTTAATCAGCCGTATCGCGATGCCCCCGTTATTCATAATATTACCAGCCAGAATAAAGAAGGGAATCGCCAATAAAGCAAATGAGTCAAGGCCAACAAACATGCGCTGCGCAGAGGTTACCATCGCACCTTGCGCAGGCAAGATCATCATCATGGCCGCAAAAGAAGAAATCCCCACACTAATCGCGATTGGCGCGCCAATGACTAAAAAGAACACCACACCACAAAACATGATTAAGGCAGCTGTTAAAGCAATGTCCATACCCTACCCCTAGTTCACCGTTGAAGAACGCAATTGCTTCCAACGCGAGAACAGCTGCAATTCATTATGTAAAAAGTAAAACACCATCAAACCGCCACTGATTGGAATCGCGGCATAAATAGCCCCCATTGGAATTTGCAGTGCAGAGTCCAACTGCCACATTTGTCGAACGGCGCTGTTGTAGCCCCCCACCAGCATAATTGCCAGAGCGAAAACGACCGTGGTCAATTCAATAAACATTTCGACAATCACTTGCGCTTTGGCAGAGAACTTTTCTTTCACGAACGAAATCGCCATGTGCTCTTTCAACCCAAACACGTACGCACTGCCAATCAGCACTAACCAAATAAACAGGTAGCGCGACATCACTTCACTAACGGCACTAGGACTATTAAACAGGTATCGCACTACGACTTGGTAAGTCACCAGAACGGTCATCGCCGCAACAATGGCAATGCATGTACTCGCAACCAGCTTATCGAGCCAACGCTTGAGCATAGACACGACACCAAGTAGGCCACTTTGATCATTGTTCAACATAACTTCTTAACCTTTATCAGGCCGAGGCATTCGCCTCGACCACATCGATACACGCGCAATTATTGCAATGCGGTGATTTTTTCAAATAACGCTTTTTGAGCGGGTGTTTCTAACAGTTGGTCTTGCAAAGAATGGCAAGCTTCTTGGAACGGCTTGATATCCACTTCAGTGAACGTTGCACCCTTATCTTGCGCCACTTTCTTCGCTTCAGTGATTTGCTGATTCCAGATCTTAAACTCTTCTGGCGTGCTCTCTTTGGCTAAGCGTTTGATGGTCGCCTGGTCTTCTGCAGACATCGTAGACAAGAAGTAGCTACTGATAACCACTAAATCGGGCACCATCAGATGGCGAGTGGTTGAGAAGTAAGGCGCGACTTCATATTGTTTCAAATCGGCATAGGTGATTTCGTTGTTTTCCGCACCATCAAGAACCCCTTGTTGTACTGCGGTGTACACTTCCCCTTGGCTCATTGGCACACCAGTACCACCCATGCATGAAAGCATCTTGATCATGGTGTCAGATTGCATGACACGAATCTTCTTACCTTTCATGTCCTCTACGGAAGTGACTGCCCCACCTTTGGTATACATGCTACGGGCACCTGCGGTATAAGCCGTTAGCACCTCAAAACCAAACTTTTGTGTCGAGGCGAACAACTCATCAAGCGCACCCGATGTGAAGACTTTTTCTTGATGTTCGGAACCTGAGTAGACATAAGGCATCCCAATCACGCGGAACGTCTTGTCGTAGTTTTCAACCAATGGGTTGGCCACCACGGCCATTTGGATAGCCCCGTTTTGTACGAGTTCAAGCGCGGCACGTTGGTCACCAAGCAATTCATTAGGATAAATGGTCAGCTTGTAGCGGCCGTCTGTTTGCTCACTCAGTTTGTCACCAAAATCTTTCAGCGCCTGATACTGAGGGTGTTTATCAGATTGGTTAAACGCCGCTTTTAACTCAGTGGCGGCACTCACTAAGCTTGAATAGCTTAGAGAACTGGCGATAACTGTCGCAATAGTTGCGAGCTTTAGGGCAGAAGGTTTAAACATGAAAAAGTCTCCGTAGGGTACAAATCTTTATGTTGTTCTAATCATTTCGCGTCGAGGACAAATACGCTTTGATGAAAATGGATTGCGATATCAACGCAGATAACGACTTATGACGAATAAAGTTATGCGCTAAAAATGCACTGCATCTGTGACTATGTGATGCCGAATTAGCGAATCGCGTTCATATCGACAAAATCCATATCATCAAAGGTCTGGTTTTCACCCAGCATGCCCCACACGAAACTGTAGTTTTGTGTGCCGCAGCCTGAGTGAATAGACCAACTGGGTGATAATACGAGCTGCTTATCACGAACAATGATGTGGCGCGTCTCAGTCGGTTCGCCCATAAAGTGGAACACCACTTGTTCAGGCTTAATATTGAAGTAGAGATACGCTTCCATACGACGTTCATGAGTATGAGCCGGCATCGTATTCCAAACACTACCCGGCTTAAGATGGGTGACGCCCATGCATAGCTGGCAAGTTGGCAATACATCTGGATGGAGGTACTGAGTGATCAAACGAGCATTGGCATTCTCTTGTGCCCCTAAATCCACTTGGCGTGCTTGATCACGTAAAATCATTCGTGTTGGGTAAGCGTGATGTGCTGGCGCACTCAAGCAATAAAGCGTTGCATACTCACCGTCGACCAAAGATACGAATTCAATCTCTTGCTCGCCTTGTCCTAAGTAAAGCGCGTCAAGATGCTCAAGCGTGTATTCGCTGGTACTGGTTTTCACCATCGCTCGCTGACCTAAATTCACAATGCCTAGCTCACGTCGCTGCAAGAAAAAGTCCGTACCAAATGCTTTTTTATCAGCAACATCGTCCAGCTTTAATGCTTGTTCACTTGGGCTAACGCCCATGGCAACAATACGATCAATGTGGCTATACACCATGGTGATCTCACCAGGTTTGAAAAACTCTTCAGTCAGAAATTCCGAGCGTAAACGATCAGTGTCGTAAGATTTCGCATCGGTAGGGTTACTGTTGTAATTAATGTGCATCGCAGCCTCCTTGGTGAGCAAAAAGTACCACTTATTCATATTTGATCAATTCCATTTATATATGATTTTTATAAATTGTGATCAGCGGATACTTTTTGGCTATCGAATGCCAATATTTTTTGAGCTAGCGCACTGATGGCTAAAATGGCCAGGTAACAGTAAGGTAAATGAAGGGAAAACGTGTGGTTATTGAGAGGTCAAAAAAGGTCATAATGCGGTTATGGCAGGGAATCAATACGCAACAAAAAAGCCTCGCGATTGCGAGGCTTTAACGAATAACGATTGGGGAAAGTCAATCTTAGCGGTCGGTACTCTCAAAAATTTTGTCGGCTGAAGCCGCTACAAAGCCAGAATATAATTTGCCATCCGCTTGCGGATAACGCTTGGCGAACTCATAAAAGCCCCCGGGAATCTCCTGTGACTCATCAGCAAATGACACCATGACCTTATCCGCCATCGTCGATGATTGCTCTAACAGAACATCCGGCGTGCCTTTAACTTCACCTCCTGACGTATTGATGGTAAACCCTGACTCACGTAGATAGTCATTCACTTGTTTCACTTGCTCAAAGCGATTGAGCTGATTGACACTCACCGTAAAATGATTGGCTCCGTACCCATGCGCCGCTAACCATGCGGCGTATTCACTTTCCAAGGCCAGTGTTTGATACTCTGCAAAACTTAACGACCAAGGGCGACCTTGATAGAGAAACTGGTTGCCAGCGAAATACGCACTATCAACCTGAGCCACTAAACGTGTAACAATTTCCTGCAGCTCAGATGAGCACTCTTCAACCTTTAACTCGCTAATGAACACCTTAGGTAAGGATGGGTCATCATGTTCAAAATGCTTAGCGACCAACTTTTTGCTTTCAAACACATAATCGCCTCCTTCTCGATAACCGAGTTCAAGAAAAGGTTTGGCCAATGTTGCCAGCCCGAGCGACGCTAGGTTAAAAGTACGCAGAGCAATATGATCATTAATCAGAGCTTGGTCTTCTTCAAGCAATTGGTGTACACGCTGCGCCGATGGGCACAAGCGCTTAATATAGTCTTGCCATAAACAATCAAACAGAGCGCAGGGCGTCATATCGCCTCCTCATTTATTCACGCAAAAAGAGAGGTAAGATTTGCTGAGATCCACAATCATCAGCCTGTGACGGTCTTCTATATCATTAAGCCTGCGCTGAGTGTTATCGCTCACTGAGTCGCAGGCTAATCGGTTTAGTCAAGCGACAAGCCGGGGCTAAAGGTTGCTGGAAGTACCGGCGTTTCGCCTTCCATCGATGCCATCGGATAAGCACAATAATCTGCTGCGTAATACGCGCTTGGGCGTAAGTTTCCTGACGCTCCAGGCCCCCCAAATGGCGCATCACCACTGGCACCTGTCAGTTGGCGATTACGATTCACTATCCCAGCACGAATATGTTCAACAAAATAGTCCCACTCACTGTCTTGTGTCGAAACCAGCCCCGCAGAGAGGCCAAATCGCGTGTCGTTGGCCATCTCTACGGCTTGCTCTATGTGTTGATAACGGACGACTTGCAGCAGCGGGCCGAAGTACTCTTCATCTGGCAACTGTTCAATCGCAGTGACATCAATAATCCCGGGAGTAACAAATGCGGCATCACCAGCGCGAGCGTCGACTAAACTCGTGGCACCCAATGAAAGTAAATTGGCTTGCGCTGCCAAAATAAAATCCGCCGCCGCTTTTGAGATTTGCGGACCCATAAATGGCGCAGGCTCAGCAAAAGGCTGATCCACTCGAATGTTTTTTGTCGCAACCACCAGCTTTTCCAAAAGCCGATCGCCTTTTTCACCTTGCGGAATATACAAGCGACGCGCGCAGGTACAGCGCTGCCCAGCACTGATAAACGCGGATTGGATAATGGTATAAACCGCGGCATCAAGATCGCCATAGTGTTCGGAGATTACCATGGGGTTATTCCCCCCCATTTCTAATGCCAGCATCTTACCCGGTTGCCCGGCAAACTGGCGATGCAAAACATGACCTGTGTTCGCGCTGCCCGTGAACAGTAAGCCATCAATACCCTTAGACTCTGCCAGAGCGATACCTGTTTCTTTTGCGCCTTGGACTAAGTTAATTACACCATTTGGAATACCGGCTTGTTGCCAAAGTTTCATGGCAAACTCGCCCGTCATTGGCGTTTGTTCAGAAGGCTTAAATACCACGGTATTGCCAGCCAGAAGCGCTGGCACGATATGACCATTCGGCAGGTGACCAGGGAAGTTATAAGGACCGAACACTGCCATGACCCCGAGTGGACGATGACGCAATACAATTTGGTTACCATTGGCTTCTCGCGTGCTTTCTCCGGTGCGTTCGTGATAAGCACGAATAGAAATGGCTATCTTGCCAGCCATCGCCGCGGCTTCGGTTCGAGTTTCCCACAATGGCTTACCGGTTTCTTGGGCAATGATTTCGGCAATTTGCTCGCTATTGGTTTTCACCAATTCCGCAAAGGTCAACACTACCTTTTCACGTTGCTCGAAGCTTAATCGCTTCCATTCAATTAAGGCATGACGAGCCGCACTCACGGCTTGATCAACTTGAATAGCACTAGCGGCTTTACCTTGCCAAACTGTCTGTTCATTGTATGGACTGGTTGAATGCAGTTGTTCACCTTGTCCTTCTACCCATTGACCTGCAATCCAATGTGTCATCTTAGTATCCTTGTATTATTCGAACCATTTATTGCGCGAGCATACGCACATAATCACCCACGACTAAGTTCAACGCTTCGGCGACCTGAGGAGAAATAATCACACTCTCAGATTCTTTGTCATACGCCGCTTTCGCCGCAGTCGCACGAAAATCTTCAAACAACGTATTCGCAATTAAATAATCTTGTGAACTCGAGTGTTCAGCGATTTGCACCTTGGCACGAAACGAGTCACGCACCGAGTTAATGTTTTTTAAATCGCATTCGACGGTTGGGCCCGCATCAAAAATATCGACGTAGTTACGGCAAGTGAAACCTTCATTTTCCAGCAGCTTTAACGCTGGACGAGTATTCTCGTGAACTTGACCGATCACCGCCTGCGCCTCTTTACTCAATAAGTTGATGTAAATCGGTAGCTTAGGCATCAGGTCGGCAATAAAGCCTTTATTACCGATACCAGTCAAGTAATCAGCCATAGTGAAGTCAATCGAGAAAAAGTGCTCTTGTAGCCACTGCCAGAAAGGTGAATTGCCCTCTTCATCAGAAACGCCACGCATTTCAGCAAAAATGGTCTTCGAGAAACGATGCGGATGTTCAGCCATCATTAAAAAACGGCATTTGGACATTAATCGTCCATTTAATCCACCGCGAAACGTAGGACGCAAAAAGAGAGTGCAGATCTCCGAACATCCCGTGTAGTTATTGCCAAATGTCAGCAACTTAACCACATTATTGACACCCAGCTTCTGCGAAGAGTGCACAATGGTACTGATGTGATACGAGTAAAATGGCACATCCCAGCCAATGGATGCTTCGATGCCAGTACACCCTGCAACCTCACCCGTTTCACTATCAAAACCAACCATCAAATAACCTTCATCACCGGGCTCAGTCACGCTAGATTTACTAAAACTGTATTCCGAGTGCTGAATGCGATTGGTTAATAATTCTTCGTTGACGGGTAAAGAGGTAAAACCGTGGCCGGATTCAACGGCACAAGTATGCAGCGAGTCATAATCAGACATCGCAATAGGACGAACAACCAGCATCGTTACTTCCCTCCTGATGCAAGTAGCTCCTGAGTCGATTCTCAGGTGATGGATGCGCCCCTCGCTTCCGCGCAAGGGGCGATATGCTTAGTTAAACCAAAGAGGCTATCGCCTTATCCAGTTTCGCTAAACCTTGTTCAATTTCTTGTTCACTTATCACTAATGATGGTGTAAAGCGCACGACATTGGCACCTGCAACCAGCATCAATAGGCCATGTTTTCCTGCAGCTACCAAAACATCGCGAGCTCGGCCTTGCCACTGCTCGGTTAGAGCGCCACCCAGTAATAGACCTTTACCGCGAATTTCACTGAAAATTTGGTATTTTTGATTAATCTTCTCTAAGCCTTCACGCATTAAAGCTTCACGCTGCTTAACACCCGCTAGGGTGTCTCGCTGGCTCGTGATATCAACCACCGCTTCGGCCACCGCACATGCGAGGGGATTACCGCCATATGTCGAACCATGTACGCCCACTTTCATGTGCTGAGCTAGTTTGGTCGTTGTTAACATTGCGCCTATTGGGAACCCGCCCCCCAACGATTTTGCGGTACTGAGAATATCAGGTGTAATACCAAGCCCTTGATACGCATAAAAATCACCCGTACGGCCATTGCCCGTTTGCACTTCATCAAAAATCAGTAATGCATTGTGCTTATCGCATAATTCTCGCACAGCTTGTACAAACTCAGGTGTTGGAGACACAATTCCCCCCTCACCTTGAAGGGGTTCCATCATAATCGCGCAAGTGCGATCAGAAATGTGTTGCGTGAGCGCTTCGATATCATTGTATGGCAAATGGGTTACGTTACCTGGCTTTGGCCCAAAGCCATCAGAATAAGCTTCTTGTCCGCCCACCGTGACAGTGAAGAAAGTACGTCCATGGAACCCTTGCTTAAACGCAATAATTTCTGACTTCTCTGAACCATACACATCGGCGGCATAGCGACGAGCTAATTTTAATGCCGCTTCATTAGCTTCGGCGCCAGAGTTAGCAAAAAACACTTTCTCGGCAAAACTGATGTCAGTCAGTTTTTTGGCTAAACGCAGTGCGGGCTCATTGGTCATCACGTTGCTAAGGTGCCACAACTTGTTGCCTTGTTCGTTCAGTGCTTTGACCATCGCTGGGTGACAATGTCCTAAACAGCTCACCGCGATCCCGCCAGCAAAGTCGATGTATTCGTTGCCCTGCTGGTCCCATACTCGAGAGCCTTCCCCTTTCACTGGGATCATTTCCATCGGGTTATAACAAGGCACCATTACCTCATCGAATAAACCGCGCTCTACGTTTTGTTCCATTGTCATTGCACATTCCCTCTCAATACCGCACCGCGAGTCGAGTAATCCATTGTCTTATAAACTAAGTTTAACGGAGATTGTTTCGACTTTTGCTTGATGCAGCATTGTATTTACATTTAATTAACCATTTCAATAGTGATTTATTCTTTTTACTAGCAACCACTTAGCGTCTTTTGAGACGCCTATGATTATTTATGCATCATGCCACTTCTTTTATGAAGTGTTTTTTTGAACTAGCGCAAAAAAAAATTTCAAACCATCGATAAATCATTAGGTTGACGTAAAGCAACGTACTCAGCTGCGCATAGAATTGCAACCAAGACAACCAGTGAAAAGGAAGCTGAGGAATGTTGAGAAAGGTGATCGTTATCAGAGTTCTGAGGGAGTTAGCGCGCTAAAAAGTTGGCCAAAAGTTGGTGCCCTTGCTCCGTTTTGATCGATTCAGGGTGAAATTGTACGGCATCTATCGCCAGCGTTTTATGTTGATAGCCCATAATTTCATCCATCGAACCGTCCGCGAATTGCGTCCAAGCCGTCAACTCAAATTCATCAGGCAATGTCCCGTTTTTCACCACCAGTGAGTGATACCGCGTGACAGTTAAGGGGTTATTGAGCTGCTTAAACACACTGTTTCCGGTGTGAACAATCGGGGAGGTTTTTCCATGCATAACTTGACGGGCTCTGACCACCTCACCACCAAAGGCTTGTGCGATCGCTTGGTGGCCGAGACAAACACCTAGAATCGGTAACTTACCAGCAAAGTACTGAATCGCCGCCAATGAAATACCCGCTTCATTGGGTGTGCATGGCCCAGGAGAGATAACTAAGTGAGAAGGAGCAAGAGCCTCAATACCCGCGATATCAATCTCGTCATTACGAACCACTTTAACCTCAGCGCCCAACTCACAAAAGTATTGGTAAAGGTTATAGGTAAATGAATCGTAGTTATCGATAATCAGCAGCATAAGAAATAAAGTCATGTCAGCATGTTGAAGTGAGCGTATTTTGCAGTAGCCGCAGCGAAAGGCAAGTATAAACTGCCGTTACTTCTCCAATGCAGCAAGAATCGAACAATGGGTTGCGTCTTCATCCACACCACCACAACACGCACTATTAATTTTACTCAACGCGCTGCGAATCTCTCTCAGCTCGGCAATTTTATTGTCGATGATCTCGAGTTTGCTTGAGGTAATGGCCTTAACTTCGGCGCAGCTGTGCTCCGTCGCTTCCAATTTGATCTCCAGTAACTCCCGAATGTCCTCCAAACTTAAGCCTAACGCTTTGGCTTTGAGAATAAATGCCACTTGCTGTTGATTGTTATCGTTATACAAACGATAACCAGATTCACTCCGACCTGCTGGTTTGATCAATTGGTTCTTTTCATAAAAGCGCAACGTATCAGTACTTACGCCGCAGCGTTTCGCTAATTCACCTATCTGGAACATCGTGATACCTTTTTGCATTGTTGTTATCTAAAACGCGAAATATCGTGGGATTTGCAAATAATTTCATCATGCCAAACGATTGCGCGAGCTTTTTTGTAATAAATTAGTTAGAATACGCGCCATCAAAATTTGGATTGTCTGCAACACTTTCACTTCACGGATGAAAACCCAGACTAAGGTTTTTACCAAAATTGGCCAAGTTGTTACCGCTCAAGTAACCCATGTTCACTTTTGGCAAACATCTTAAAACTCCACTTATTTTGAGGAACAAGGAAGCATGAACAACGCTCGTCCTATTCGTCGCGCTTTGATCAGCGTATCAGACAAAACCGGTATTGTTGAGTTCGCTACCGCTCTAGCAGAGCGTGGCGTCGATATTCTTTCTACTGGCGGCACCGCTCGCCTACTTGCCGACAACGGTTTATCAGTGACTGAAGTTTCTGACTATACCGGATTTCCAGAAATGATGGACGGGCGTGTAAAAACGCTCCACCCAAAAGTACACGGTGGTGTACTGGGCCGTCGTGGTCAAGATGATGCCATCATGGCAGAGCACGGCATTAACCCAATTGATATGGTTGTCGTCAACCTATACCCTTTCGCAGAAACCGTGGCTAAAGACGGTTGCACACTCGCAGATGCCGTTGAAAACATTGATATCGGCGGACCAACGATGGTGCGCTCGGCAGCGAAAAACCATAAAGATGTCACCATCGTCGTGAATGCGAAAGATTACACGCGTGTAATTAGCGAAATGGACAGCAACAACCAATCACTTACGCTGGATACTCGCTTTGACCTTGCCATCGCTGCCTTTGAACACACCGCAGCCTACGACGGTATGATCGCCAACTACTTCGGTACCATGGTGCCTAGCTACGGCGAAAATAAAGAAGGTGACCAAGAATCCAAATTCCCTCGCACCTTCAATCAGCAATTCGAGAAAAAACAAGACATGCGCTACGGTGAAAATAGTCACCAAGCTGCCGCCTTCTATGTTGAAGCGAACCCTCAAGAAGCATCGGTATCAACGGCTCGTCAATTACAAGGTAAAGCGTTGTCTTACAACAACATTGCCGACACAGACGCCGCACTTGAGTGTGTCAAAGAATTCAGAGAACCGGCTTGTGTGATCGTTAAACACGCGAACCCATGTGGCGTCGCTCTGGGCAACGACATTCTTGAAGCCTATAACCGAGCGTATCAAACCGATCCAACATCAGCTTTTGGTGGCATCATCGCGTTTAACCAAGAGTTAGACGCAGATACGGCGGCGGCGATTGTTGAACGTCAGTTCGTTGAAGTCATCATTGCACCAAGCGTTTCAGCTCAGGCTGCTGAAGTGGTTGCCGCGAAGAAAAATGTTCGCTTGCTTGAATGTGGCGAGTGGTCGACCAAAACTTCTGGCTTTGATCTAAAACGCGTCAATGGCGGCTTATTGGTTCAGGACCGTGACCAAGGCATGGTCGGTTTGGAAGATCTCAAAGTCGTTTCTAAACGCCAACCAAGCGCTGAAGAGCTTAAAGATGCGCTGTTCTGCTGGAAAGTGGCGAAGTACGTGAAATCGAATGCCATTGTTTACGCCAAAGGCGACATGACTATTGGTGTCGGAGCAGGCCAAATGAGCCGTGTTTATTCCGCTAAGATTGCTGGTATTAAAGCGGCCGATGAAGGCCTTGAAGTGGCTGGTAGCGTGATGGCTTCTGATGCTTTCTTCCCATTCCGTGATGGTATCGATGCGGCAGCAGAAGCGGGAATCAAATGTGTCATTCAGCCGGGCGGTTCTATGCGTGACGAAGAAGTCATTGCCGCGGCAGACGAGCACGGAATGGCAATGATCTTTACAGGCATGCGTCACTTCCGTCACTAATTCAGCATTTAGATGAGATAAGTTTAAAAATTCGTTAAAGCAACGTTTTAAGAATTTAATGCACAGCCATTTTTGAGAGCTCAACAAAAGCACGTACGGTTTATCGCTATAAATCCACATGCTTGATACGGGGGTCTTAGAAATGGCCCAGCAGTAAGGATTAAAAAATGAATGTATTGATTATTGGTGGCGGCGGTCGCGAGCACGCTCTCGGTTGGAAAGTGGCGCAAAACCCAGAAGTTGACAATATCTTTGTTGCACCAGGCAACGCAGGAACGGCGCTTGAGCCAAAGCTGACCAATGTTTCAATTCAGGTTGAAGACATCGAAAAGCTCGTGGCATTCGCTAAAGACAATGCGGTCGATTTAACCATTGTCGGTCCAGAGGCACCTTTGGTGATTGGTGTGGTTGATGCGTTTCGTCAAGCTGGCCTGAAAATCTTTGGCCCAACGCAAGCCGCTGCGCAATTGGAAGGTTCAAAAGCGTTCACTAAAGACTTCTTAGCACGCCATAAGATTCCAACAGCCGCTTACGCCAACTTTACTGAAATCGAACCAGCCATCGAGTACGTACGAGCTCAAGGTGCGCCGATTGTGGTTAAAGCCGACGGCTTGGCCGCAGGTAAAGGCGTTATTGTGGCCATGACGCTAGAAGAAGCCGAAGACGCAATCAAAGACATGCTTGCTGGCAATGCCTTTGGCGATGCAGGCAGCCGCGTGGTTATTGAAGAATTCCTCGATGGCGAGGAAGCAAGCTTTATCGTGATGGTTGACGGCAAAAACGTATTGCCAATGGCGACGAGCCAAGATCATAAACGAGTAGGCGATAAAGACACTGGGCCTAACACTGGTGGGATGGGCGCGTATTCACCTGCTCCAGTAGTCACGCAAGAAATTCATGATCGCATCATGCAAGAAGTGATTTATCCAACCGTAAATGGAATGGCTCAGGAAGGTCATCCATACACAGGTTTCTTATACGCTGGCTTGATGATCGATACAGACGGCACTCCAAAAGTGATTGAGTATAACTGCCGTTTTGGTGACCCAGAGACTCAACCTATCATGATGCGCATGCAATCCGATTTAGTTGAGCTGTGCTTAACCGCAATTGATGGCAAATTGGATCAAGCGGAGTCCAAATGGGACCCACGTGCTTCTATTGGCATCGTATTGGCGGCTGGCGGCTATCCAGGTGATTATCAAAAAGGTGATGTCATTTCTGGTCTGCCGCAGCAGGAAATCGACGGCGAAAAAGTTTTCCACGCTGGAACAAGCGAGAATAACGGCGATGTCGTGACCAGTGGCGGACGCGTACTGTGTGCCACCGCTCTAGGTAACACGGTGCTAGAAGCTCAGCAACGCGCTTATGCACTCAGCAAGCAAATTTCGTGGGATGGCGTCTTCTATCGGAATGATATTGGCTACCGTGCCATTGCTCGTGAACAAAACAGCTAACTCTTTATTATCGCGACAAAAAAGGCGCTCAATGAGCGCCTTTTTTAATCTTCTATCAGCACTGGGCGTTCCACACACCCATGGTCTTCATCGGCTAAGCTAAGTAGCTCAGCAACCACGACTCGATTGCTTCGCAAAGACCCCATAAATGCCACGTAGCTATCAATAGTGGCTAACCGATTAATCACAAAGCTTGGTAGCGTTTGGTTGAACTCAACACGCTCATACGTCTGCCCGGAGCACAATTCAAGTGAAGAACCATCCCAAACCCCTTGCAATAACTCTAAACCGACCTCTTCTTGGGCGACAGAGGTTTGTTGTAGCGTCTTAGCTTCTTGTTGATAGCGAAGTAATTGCTCAGAACTTAAGGGCAATACCTTACCATCAATTCGGTATTGCTGATAAACCGCCTCTCCCGCTTTATTGAAGCGAGCATGGATTTTATAAGGGACTAACCCCTCTTCCGGCTTGATTTGTTCACCTTCACGAATAAATTCACGGACTTGGTTGCCTTCCCAACGATAATCCGATTTATACCAACCGTAATTTCCCGAAAAAACGTAATCGGCGGCGGAATCAGGATTGGAGGATTTTTCGGTATACCAGTAGAAACTGGTGGTGTCGCCCATGGTTTGCCCACCCGTATAATTAACATATAAATCGGGATTTTTAGTAGGGACGACGGCTGAGGAGCAGCCAAGCAAGAATAAACTTATTAATGAAGGAAGAAGGATCTTTTTCATAGTGTTCCAAAAAGAACTGCACTAAGACAAGCTTAGTGCAGTTTATAAATTACTTCACTGAATCTTTCAGTGCTTTACCAGCAACAAATGCAGGAACGTTTGCAGCGGCGATTTGGATTTCAGCACCAGTTTTAGGGTTACGACCAGTACGTGCTGCACGGTGGTTAACTTTGAATGTACCAAAACCAATTAGTTGAACTTGGTCACCCTCTGTAAGTGCGCCAGTCACACCGTCAAGAGTAGCTTCAAGAGCAGCTTTCGCTTGAGCTTTTGAAAGGTCTGCTTTCTCTGCGATAAAGTCGATTAATTGGGTCTTGTTCATTAGGTTTCCCTTCTTATATGTTATTGAATTCTCCTCACTCTAAAGCATAAACGCCCCATCTGGCAAAGGTTTGTAGCCGATCTTTGACTTTCATGACGTACTTTTAACCATATTCTGAGCATCAACTCACAATTTGTCATAGAGCTGGTTAAAAAGCATACTTGATTTCATGACATTCAAACCATATGTACTAAGGTGGAGAGCTCTGGAGCCCCTACGAAATAAGGGCTTTCACCTATTTTCACTCTCAAATATAATACGTTTCCGCACCTAAAATCAGTCTACATAGCGGAACTTTCTACCCTTTCGGGTCGATTACTCTGTAAGGAATTATATGCTGCTGCTGACACTTTATGTCTCCATCGCTATTGGCATTTCGTTTATTTGTTCGGTACTTGAAGCCACGTTATTAAGTATCACTCCTACTTATATCGCTCAACTTAAACAGCAGTCTCATGGCTCTGCTGAAAAACTCGAACGCCTAAAACAGGATATTGATCGCCCACTGGCTTCCATCCTGACCCTCAATACCATTGCCCATACGATTGGCGCAGCGAGCGCTGGTGCGCAAGCCGCTGTCGTCTTTGGCAGTCAGTGGCTTGGACTATTTTCAGCAGTGTTAACCCTGGGGATTCTTCTACTTTCTGAAATCGTACCGAAAACGCTCGGTGCGACTTATTGGCGAGAGCTCGCTCCACTTACTGCGAGTGTCTTGATTGCGATGATCTGGTGGCTAAAACCCTTCGTGTGGTTCTCCGAGTTGATAACGAAACGTCTCTCCAAAGAACAAAGCACACCGCTAATGCGAGATGAATTATCGGCAATGGCAATCCTAGCGAGAGAGAGCGGGGAATTTGCCGAAGGAGAATCGAAAATTCTTGATAACTTACTGCGTATTCAAAACGTTCCGATTACTCAAGTGATGACACCAAGAACGGTACTGTTTCGAGTAAAAGCAGAGATGACCATCAACCGCTTCCTCAAAGACTATAAAGAAACGCCGTTCTCAAGACCGCTCATTTACAGTCAATCCAAGGATAACATCATCGGCTTTGCTCATCGTTTGGAGTTATTTAAGCTGCAACAGGCAGGGATGGGAGAAAAGCAACTTGGTGCGATTATGCGTCCTATCCATGTGGTACTGAATACCTTGTCTCTGCCTAAAGTGTTTGAGCAGATGATGGCACAGCGTCTACAACTTGCCCTTGTGGTTGATGAATATGGCACGGTGCAAGGCATTGTCACTTTAGAAGATATTTTTGAATACTTACTGGGTGAAGAAATCATCGATGAAGCAGACAAAACCACCGACATGCAGCAGCTTGCTTTTCAGAAGTGGGAGCAATGGAAACAAACTCACGGCGTCATAGAAAGCCGTGATGAAAAAGAAGAAGAGTAAGCCAAAGAGTAAAAAGGAGCCTGAAGGCTCCTTTTTTATAACTCAATACCGATATTACTCACGCACTCATCTCTGAGTTCCTGACGTAAATCTTTAATCAGATCGATGTCGCGCTCTGTCGCCTCACGTAACGGGCGGAAAATAGCCCACTGGACATCCCACTCTTCACACACCGCTTCATTTTGTTTTTGATTGTCGTTGGTAATCTCGACGCCCGTATTGGCAAGCTCCAACTGAGCGACTGTTAACACCGACTGTTGACTAATTTCTTGCATGCTTTCATACAAACCTTCCTCACGGTCAAGTAAGCCATGAAGTAAGCTAGACAGTGCGACACAGGCATCAATCGCTGGTAGCACACCATAAATATCAAAATCTTCAGAACTCGGAATGACGTCTTCCAGCTTTTCAAGCTGACGTTCAAAATTCACTTTGGCATTTTTAACCGTCAGTATTTCCCAAACACTATCTAAAATATCACGATAAACTCGCGCTTCAGCGAACTCCGTTTGCTCACAAAACATCGCAAAGTTGGGATACATACGCTCACATAGGCAAGCCATAAAGGTAATCTGTTGCCAAGGTTCTAACTTTTCTAGACGAACCTGAAGTGGATTCTGTAGCATGGTTACTCATTCGTTGCTGAAGAAGACAGCGGAAGTGTACTTGATCTACCGAATGGAAAAAAGCGAAGAACATGAACAATTTTACTCATAAGCTCTATATTCTGACTAAACAAGACCAAACTTACCGCCAATTGCTTGCTGAGCGTGATCTTGAGGATCTCGAGATCACTGAAGACAAACAACAAGCCACAATCTTACTGGCAGCGCCACCTCTAGCAGCCAAGCAGTTGGATGAGTTCCCCAATCTACAATGGTTGCAGTCGGTTTATGCAGGAGTTGAACCTCTGATGACGCCATCACTGCGTCAAGATTACCAACTTACTAATATCAAGGGCATATTTGGCCCGCTGATTGCCGAATATGTTCTCGGCTATAGCCTCCAGTATTATCGTCATTTTGTTCAGTATAAGCAGCAACAAAGCAATCAAGAATGGCATGCTTACTCGTTTGACTCTTTAGCGACCAAAACAATGGTCATACTAGGGACAGGCTCGATTGGGGCGCACTTAGCTCACGCTTCAAATCATTTTGGCATCAAAACAATGGGTATCAATCGCAGTGGTATTCCACCAAAGGGCTCACCCTTTGATACTGTTTATCATATTCAGCAGCTGGAATTAGCACTGGAGAATGCGGATATCATCGTCAATACATTACCCAATACCGAGCAAACGCATCATTTACTTAACCAAGAGTCATTGTCTTTTGCCAAGCAAGCTTTGCTGTTTAATGTTGGACGAGGGAATACGCTGGAAATTACAGGGTTGCTATCCGCCATTGAACAGCAGAATATTGCTCATGCGTACCTTGATGTATTCGACCAAGAACCGCTACCCCAAGACAGCCCTTTATGGCACCATCCAGCAATAACGATTACGCCTCACGTCGCAGCCCCAAGCTTTCCCAAACAGGTCGCGGGCATCTTTGCCGATAATTATTTACAATGGCGAGATGGATTCACTCTCAATCATCAAGTCGATTTTATTCGAGGCTATTGATGCTTGACCAATTATTAAACCAAGTTCGTCAATGCAGAGTATGCGAACCGGAACTACCGCTTGGCGCTAATCCAGTGATACAAGCGAGCGAGAGTGCTAAGCTAATGATTATTGGTCAGGCCCCTGGTACTCGAGTACACAAAACCTCAATCCCTTGGAATGATCCTAGCGGCGATCGACTAAGGCAATGGCTTGAGCTTGATAAAGACGCATTTTATGATCCAGACAATATTGCCATCATGCCGATGGGTCTGTGTTACCCAGGAAAGGCCAAAAGTGGTGATTTACCACCTCGTAAAGAGTGCGCGCCGCTTTGGCATCAACCCGTACTGAATTGCCTGCCGAATATTGGTATGACGCTGCTTATTGGTCAGTATGCGCAAAACTATTATTTGTCCGACAAACCCAAGACACTAACGGAAACTGTAAAGCAATGGGAAAAGTGGGCACCACAATACTTACCATTGCCCCACCCTTCGCCGCGAAATACGCTTTGGTTAAGGAAAAATCCTTGGTTCGAGGAAGAAGTCATTCCTTTTATTCGTCGCTATGTTCATCAACACTTAGCGATCGATCCCAACACGTTGGATAATCATAACTCACCGAATAGAGCGTAAGTAATGCGGCGAAAACACCTTGGGCCGAATGAATAAGCTCGAGATCAAGAACTGAAGGCGCTTGTTTCAAGATAAGTAAACTAACTATTTTTTATAGACTGAGAAAAGCGCCAACATTTCGGTGGGGACGCCTAGTCTGAGGCTTAGTATGATGGCGGAGCGGTTGGACTGGCACCCTGCGGGGCCCGAACCCATAAATACCTTCGGCAGTGTGACAGGCCGCTTTTCTTTCAAGGTCAATAAGCGAACCCACTGAACGAGCACTTCTGCATTACTCACCTTTCTCCAGACGTAAAAAAGCCCCAGTCTTTCGACTGAGGCTTAGTATAAATGGCGGAGTGGACGGGACTCGAACCCGCGACCCCCGGCGTGACAGGCCGGTATTCTAACCAACTGAACTACCACTCCGCAGTGGTATACCTGCTTAATAAAGCAAGTTCACTAAATTTAAAGCCTGGCGATGTCCTACTCTCACATGGGGAAGCCCCACACTACCATCGGCGCTAATTCGTTTCACTTCTGAGTTCGGCATGGAATCAGGTGGGTCCAAATCGCTATGGTCGCCAAGCAAATTCTTTTTAAACCCGCTCATTCAAGCAAGTTTATCTGTTTTACTTTCACTTTTTCTAAAAAAGTGAAAACAAAAAGTTTGGAAAGCTGGTTTCGTTCTGTTTCTTACACATTCAATTCTGTTCTTGCTTTGAGCCCACAAAACCCCTTGGGTGTTGTATGGTTAAGCCTCACGGGCAATTAGTACAGGTTAGCTCAACGCCTCACAACGCTTACACACCCTGCCTATCAACGTCGTAGTCTACGACAACCCTTTAGGACGCTTAAAGCGCCAGGGAGAACTCATCTCAAGGCTTGCTTCCCGCTTAGATGCTTTCAGCGGTTATCAATTCCGAACTTAGCTACCGGGCAATGCGTCTGGCGACACAACCCGAACACCAGAGGTTCGTCCACTCCGGTCCTCTCGTACTAGGAGCAGCCCCTTTCAATTCTCCAACGCCCACGGCAGATAGGGACCGAACTGTCTCACGACGTTCTAAACCCAGCTCGCGTACCACTTTAAATGGCGAACAGCCATACCCTTGGGACCGACTTCAGCCCCAGGATGTGATGAGCCGACATCGAGGTGCCAAACACCGCCGTCGATATGAACTCTTGGGCGGTATCAGCCTGTTATCCCCGGAGTACCTTTTATCCGTTGAGCGATGGCCCTTCCATTCAGAACCACCGGATCACTATGACCTGCTTTCGCACCTGCTCGAATTGTCATTCTCGCAGTCAAGCGGGCTTATGCCATTGCACTAACCTCACGATGTCCAACCGTGATTAGCCCACCTTCGTGCTCCTCCGTTACTCTTTGGGAGGAGACCGCCCCAGTCAAACTACCCACCAGGCACTGTCCTCATCCCCGATTAGGGGACCAAGTTAGAACATCAAACATACAAGGGTGGTATTTCAAGGATGGCTCCATAACCACTGGCGTGATTACTTCAAAGCCTCCCACCTATCCTACACATGTAGGCTCAATGTTCAGTGCCAAGCTGTAGTAAAGGTTCACGGGGTCTTTCCGTCTAGCCGCGGGTACACTGCATCTTCACAGCGATTTCAATTTCACTGAGTCTCGGGTGGAGACAGCGTGGCCATCATTACGCCATTCGTGCAGGTCGGAACTTACCCGACAAGGAATTTCGCTACCTTAGGACCGTTATAGTTACGGCCGCCGTTTACCGGGGCTTCGATCAAGAGCGTCGACCGAAGTCTAACCCCATCAATTAACCTTCCGGCACCGGGCAGGCGTCACACCGTATACGTCATCTTACGATTTTGCACAGTGCTGTGTTTTTAATAAACAGTTGCAGCCACCTGGTATCTGCGACTTCCGATAGCTCCATCCGCAAGAGACTTCACCGTCAGAAGCGTACCTTCTCCCGAAGTTACGGTACCATTTTGCCTAGTTCCTTCACCCGAGTTCTCTCAAGCGCCTTGGTATTCTCTACCCGACCACCTGTGTCGGTTTGGGGTACGATTCCTTACAATCTGAAGCTTAGAGGCTTTTCCTGGAAGCATGGCATCAATGACTTCACCACCGTAGTGGCTCGACATCGTGTCTCGACCTTAGAAAGAGCCGGATTTACCTAACTCTTAAGTCTACGCACTTGAACCTGGACAACCGTCGCCAGGCCCACCTAGCCTTCTCCGTCCCCCCATCGCAATTGTAAGAAGTACGGGAATATTAACCCGTTTCCCATCGACTACGCCTTTCGGCCTCGCCTTAGGGGTCGACTTACCCTGCCCCGATTAACGTTGGACAGGAACCCTTGGTCTTCCGGCGAGGAGGTTTTTCACCCCCTTTATCGTTACTCATGTCAGCATTCGCACTTCTGATACGTCCAGCATGCGTTACCACACACCTTCAACCGCTTACAGAACGCTCCCCTACCCAATACAATAAATTGCATTGCCGCAGCTTCGGTTTATTGCTTAGCCCCGTTACATCTTCCGCGCAGGCCGACTCGACTAGTGAGCTATTACGCTTTCTTTAAATGATGGCTGCTTCTAAGCCAACATCCTAGCTGTCTAAGCCTTCCCACATCGTTTCCCACTTAGCAATAATTTGGGACCTTAGCTGGCGGTCTGGGTTGTTTCCCTCTCCACGACGGACGTTAGCACCCGCCGTGTGTCTCCCGGATAGTACTTACTGGTATTCGGAGTTTGCAAAGGGTTGGTAAGTCGGGATGACCCCCTAGCCTTAACAGTGCTCTACCCCCAGTAGTATTCGTCCGAGGCGCTACCTAAATAGCTTTCGGGGAGAACCAGCTATCTCCGAGTTTGATTGGCCTTTCACCCCTAGCCACAAGTCATCCGCTAATTTTTCAACATTAGTCGGTTCGGTCCTCCAATTGATGTTACTCAATCTTCAACCTGCCCATGGCTAGATCACTCGGTTTCGGGTCTATATCCAGAGACTAAAGCGCCCAGTTAAGACTCGGTTTCCCTACGGCTCCCCTATGCGGTTAACCTTGCCACTGAATATAAGTCGCTGACCCATTATACAAAAGGTACGCAGTCACACCACGAAGGTGCTCCTACTGCTTGTACGTACACGGTTTCAGGTTCTATTTCACTCCCCTCACAGGGGTTCTTTTCGCCTTTCCCTCACGGTACTGGTTCACTATCGGTCAGTCAGGAGTATTTAGCCTTGGAGGATGGTCCCCCCATCTTCAAACAGGATATCACGTGTCCCGCCTTACTCGTTTTCACTCAAAATGATGGAGCGGCTACGGGGCTATCACCCTTTATTGCCAAGCTTTCCAGCTTGTTCACCTGCATCATTAAAAGCTTAAGGGCTAATCCGATTTCGCTCGCCGCTACTGTCGGAATCTCGGTTGATTTCTTTTCCTTCGGGTACTTAGATGTTTCAGTTCCCCGAGTTCGCCTCTTACAGCTATGTATTCACTGCAAGATAAGTGCTTATGCACTTGGGTTTCCCCATTCGGAAATCGTAGACTCAAGTGGCTCTTACTGCCTCATCTACGCTTATCGCAAGTTAGTACGTCCTTCATCGCCTCTGACTGCCAAGGCATCCACCGTGTACGCTTAGTCACTTAACCATACAACCCCAAAGGGTCTTACGTATGGCTCATTTGATTTCACTTTTTAAAGTGAAGACAAATAAGCAACCAAGGTTTGTGTCTCTCATTATTTGAATGAGCGAGAGACATTTCGATTTTGCCGGACTCAAATATGAACAACGTAATGTTGTTCCCAAGAACACTTGAATGTGTATTTTGGTACCTACATCTCTGAGAGATATAGGATTTGAGAACTTTTATTTGAATAACAACGCTTATCAAAAGATAAGGGGATTGTTGTTATTCGTCAGCTTTCCAAATTGTTAAAGAGCAAGTGTTGTTCTATAAAAAGAACCACTTTCTAAACATTCTCAGACGGTCAGAATCCGAACCATATTCATTGAGAACTGGTTTGGAATTGTGTATCCAAGAATTCTTAGAGAGTGGTGGGCGATACCGGGCTCGAACCAGTGACCCCCTGCTTGTAAGGCAGGTGCTCTCCCAACTGAGCTAATCGCCCACATTATTTTCTTACCGAAACGTAAGCATTTCCGCGGGAGGAAATGGTGGGTCGTGCAGGATTCGAACCTGCGACCAATTGATTAAAAGTCAACTGCTCTACCAACTGAGCTAACGACCCATGGTATCCCGTAGGGGAGTCGAACCCCTGTTACCGCCGTGAAAGGGCGGTGTCCTAGGCCTCTAGACGAACGGGACACTAATCGTAAGCGTTTGGGAACGCTTAATACTCTAAAACCGTATAAACCATCAATCTGTGTGAACACTCATCGCAATAATCTTCGTATTAAGGAGGTGATCCAGCGCCAGGTTCCCCTAGCGCTACCTTGTTACGACTTCACCCCAGTCATGAACCACAAAGTGGTAAGCGTTCCCCCGAAGGTTAAACTACCTACTTCTTTTGCAGCCCACTCCCATGGTGTGACGGGCGGTGTGTACAAGGCCCGGGAACGTATTCACCGTGGCATTCTGATCCACGATTACTAGCGATTCCGACTTCATGGAGTCGAGTTGCAGACTCCAATCCGGACTACGACGCACTTTTTGGGATTCGCTCACTCTCGCAAGTTGGCCGCCCTCTGTATGCGCCATTGTAGCACGTGTGTAGCCCTACTCGTAAGGGCCATGATGACTTGACGTCGTCCCCACCTTCCTCCGGTTTATCACCGGCAGTCTCCCTGGAGTTCCCGACATGACTCGCTGGCAAACAAGGATAAGGGTTGCGCTCGTTGCGGGACTTAACCCAACATTTCACAACACGAGCTGACGACAGCCATGCAGCACCTGTCTCAGAGCTCCCGAAGGCACCAAGGCATCTCTGCCAAGTTCTCTGGATGTCAAGAGTAGGTAAGGTTCTTCGCGTTGCATCGAATTAAACCACATGCTCCACCGCTTGTGCGGGCCCCCGTCAATTCATTTGAGTTTTAATCTTGCGACCGTACTCCCCAGGCGGTCTACTTAACGCGTTAGCTCCGAAAGCCACTCCTCAAGGGAACAACCTCCAAGTAGACATCGTTTACGGCGTGGACTACCAGGGTATCTAATCCTGTTTGCTCCCCACGCTTTCGCATCTGAGTGTCAGTATCTGTCCAGGGGGCCGCCTTCGCCACTGGTATTCCTTCAGATCTCTACGCATTTCACCGCTACACCTGAAATTCTACCCCCCTCTACAGTACTCTAGCCTGCCAGTTTCAAATGCTATTCCGAGGTTGAGCCCCGGGCTTTCACATCTGACTTAACAAACCACCTGCATGCGCTTTACGCCCAGTAATTCCGATTAACGCTCGCACCCTCCGTATTACCGCGGCTGCTGGCACGGAGTTAGCCGGTGCTTCTTCTGCAGCTAACGTCAAACAATGCATCTATTAAATACATTGCCTTCCTCACTGCTGAAAGTGCTTTACAACCCGAAGGCCTTCTTCACACACGCGGCATGGCTGCATCAGGCTTGCGCCCATTGTGCAATATTCCCCACTGCTGCCTCCCGTAGGAGTCTGGGCCGTGTCTCAGTCCCAGTGTGGCTGATCATCCTCTCAGACCAGCTAGGGATCGTTGCCTTGGTGAGCCCTTACCTCACCAACTAGCTAATCCCACCTGGGCATATCCTGACGCGAGAGGCCCGAAGGTCCCCCTCTTTGAGCCGAAGCTATTATGCGGTATTAGCCATCGTTTCCAATGGTTATCCCCCACATCAGGGCAATTTCCCAGGCATTACTCACCCGTCCGCCGCTCGACGCCGTTAACGTCACCCGAAGGGTCAGTTAACTCGTTTCCGCTCGACTTGCATGTGTTAGGCCTGCCGCCAGCGTTCAATCTGAGCCATGATCAAACTCTTCAATTTAAAGTTTTTTGGCTCAATGAATACTGATTACATTACATAGTAATGTTGAATTGACTGTGCCAAGACCGAAGTCTTGATTGGTCACTCAGTTCATTGAAACCTCAGTTGATTCTTTAGAATCATCTTTGATTATCATCAACGAGTGCCCACACAGATTGATAGGTTTATATTGTTAAAGAGCTTTGCTTTCAGTGCCTTAGCACTTAGGCAGGACGCGTATAATACGCGACTGACTTTCTAAGTCAACATAAAACTCTACGCTTTCGAAAGTTTTATGGTGACTTGCCTAACAAGTAGACAAAGTCGAACCTTTTGTCTTCACTTTTTTAAAAAAGTGAAAATAAATAGGAGCCTGGCGATGTCCTACTCTCACATGGGGAAGCCCCACACTACCATCGGCGCTAATTCGTTTCACTTCTGAGTTCGGCATGGAAATCAGGTGGGTCCAAATCGCTATGGTCGCCAAGCAAATTCTTTTTAAACCCGCTTATTCAAGCAAGTTTAATAATCTGGAAAGCTGTTTTTCGTTCTGTTTCTTACACATTCAATTCTGTTCTTGCTTTGAGCCCACAAAACCCCTTGGGTGTTGTATGGTTAAGCCTCACGGGCAATTAGTACAGGTTAGCTCAACGCCTCACAACGCTTACACACCCTGCCTATCAACGTCGTAGTCTACGACAACCCTTTAGGACGCTTAAAGCGCCAGGGAGAACTCATCTCAAGGCTTGCTTCCCGCTTAGATGCTTTCAGCGGTTATCAATTCCGAACTTAGCTACCGGGCAATGCGTCTGGCGACACAACCCGAACACCAGAGGTTCGTCCACTCCGGTCCTCTCGTACTAGGAGCAGCCCCTTTCAATTCTCCAACGCCCACGGCAGATAGGGACCGAACTGTCTCACGACGTTCTAAACCCAGCTCGCGTACCACTTTAAATGGCGAACAGCCATACCCTTGGGACCGACTTCAGCCCCAGGATGTGATGAGCCGACATCGAGGTGCCAAACACCGCCGTCGATATGAACTCTTGGGCGGTATCAGCCTGTTATCCCCGGAGTACCTTTTATCCGTTGAGCGATGGCCCTTCCATTCAGAACCACCGGATCACTATGACCTGCTTTCGCACCTGCTCGAATTGTCATTCTCGCAGTCAAGCGGGCTTATGCCATTGCACTAACCTCACGATGTCCAACCGTGATTAGCCCACCTTCGTGCTCCTCCGTTACTCTTTGGGAGGAGACCGCCCCAGTCAAACTACCCACCAGGCACTGTCCTCATCCCCGATTAGGGGACCAAGTTAGAACATCAAACATACAAGGGTGGTATTTCAAGGATGGCTCCATAACCACTGGCGTGATTACTTCAAAGCCTCCCACCTATCCTACACATGTAGGCTCAATGTTCAGTGCCAAGCTGTAGTAAAGGTTCACGGGGTCTTTCCGTCTAGCCGCGGGTACACTGCATCTTCACAGCGATTTCAATTTCACTGAGTCTCGGGTGGAGACAGCGTGGCCATCATTACGCCATTCGTGCAGGTCGGAACTTACCCGACAAGGAATTTCGCTACCTTAGGACCGTTATAGTTACGGCCGCCGTTTACCGGGGCTTCGATCAAGAGCGTCGACCGAAGTCTAACCCCATCAATTAACCTTCCGGCACCGGGCAGGCGTCACACCGTATACGTCATCTTACGATTTTGCACAGTGCTGTGTTTTTAATAAACAGTTGCAGCCACCTGGTATCTGCGACTTCCGATAGCTCCATCCGCAAGAGACTTCACCGTCAGAAGCGTACCTTCTCCCGAAGTTACGGTACCATTTTGCCTAGTTCCTTCACCCGAGTTCTCTCAAGCGCCTTGGTATTCTCTACCCGACCACCTGTGTCGGTTTGGGGTACGATTCCTTACAATCTGAAGCTTAGAGGCTTTTCCTGGAAGCATGGCATCAATGACTTCACCACCGTAGTGGCTCGACATCGTGTCTCGACCTTAGAAAGAGCCGGATTTACCTAACTCTTAAGTCTACGCACTTGAACCTGGACAACCGTCGCCAGGCCCACCTAGCCTTCTCCGTCCCCCCATCGCAATTGTAAGAAGTACGGGAATATTAACCCGTTTCCCATCGACTACGCCTTTCGGCCTCGCCTTAGGGGTCGACTTACCCTGCCCCGATTAACGTTGGACAGGAACCCTTGGTCTTCCGGCGAGGAGGTTTTTCACCCCCTTTATCGTTACTCATGTCAGCATTCGCACTTCTGATACGTCCAGCATGCGTTACCACACACCTTCAACCGCTTACAGAACGCTCCCCTACCCAATACGATAAATCGCATTGCCGCAGCTTCGGTTTATTGCTTAGCCCCGTTACATCTTCCGCGCAGGCCGACTCGACTAGTGAGCTATTACGCTTTCTTTAAATGATGGCTGCTTCTAAGCCAACATCCTAGCTGTCTAAGCCTTCCCACATCGTTTCCCACTTAGCAATAATTTGGGACCTTAGCTGGCGGTCTGGGTTGTTTCCCTCTCCACGACGGACGTTAGCACCCGCCGTGTGTCTCCCGGATAGTACTTACTGGTATTCGGAGTTTGCAAAGGGTTGGTAAGTCGGGATGACCCCCTAGCCTTAACAGTGCTCTACCCCCAGTAGTATTCGTCCGAGGCGCTACCTAAATAGCTTTCGGGGAGAACCAGCTATCTCCGAGTTTGATTGGCCTTTCACCCCTAGCCACAAGTCATCCGCTAATTTTTCAACATTAGTCGGTTCGGTCCTCCAATTGATGTTACTCAATCTTCAACCTGCCCATGGCTAGATCACTCGGTTTCGGGTCTATATCCAGAGACTAAATCGCCCAGTTAAGACTCGGTTTCCCTACGGCTCCCCTATACGGTTAACCTTGCCACTGAATATAAGTCGCTGACCCATTATACAAAAGGTACGCAGTCACACCACGAAGGTGCTCCTACTGCTTGTACGTACACGGTTTCAGGTTCTATTTCACTCCCCTCACAGGGGTTCTTTTCGCCTTTCCCTCACGGTACTGGTTCACTATCGGTCAGTCAGGAGTATTTAGCCTTGGAGGATGGTCCCCCCATCTTCAAACAGGATATCACGTGTCCCGCCTTACTCGTTTTCACTTAAAATGATGGAGCGGCTACGGGGCTATCACCCTTTATTGCCAAGCTTTCCAGCTTGTTCACCTGCATCATTAAAAGCTTAAGGGCTAATCCGATTTCGCTCGCCGCTACTGTCGGAATCTCGGTTGATTTCTTTTCCTTCGGGTACTTAGATGTTTCAGTTCCCCGAGTTCGCCTCTTACAGCTATGTATTCACTGCAAGATAAGTGCTTATGCACTTGGGTTTCCCCATTCGGAAATCGTAGACTCAAGTGGCTCTTACTGCCTCATCTACGCTTATCGCAAGTTAGTACGTCCTTCATCGCCTCTGACTGCCAAGGCATCCACCGTGTACGCTTAGTCACTTAACCATACAACCCCAAAGGGTCTTACGTATGGCTCATTTGATTTCACTTTTTAAAGTGAAGACAAATAAGCAACCAAGGTTTGTGTCTCTCATTATTTGAATGAGCGAGAGACATTTCGATTTTGCCGGACTCAAATATGAACAACGTAATGTTGTTCCCAAGAACACTTGAATGTGTATTTTGGTACCTACTCTCATAGAGAATAGGATTTGAGAACTTTTATTTGAATAACAACGCTTATCAAAAGATAAGGGGATTGTTGTTATTCGTCAGCTTTCCAAATTGTTAAAGAGCAGATGTTAAAAAACATCATTCAAATATTCCAACAACGAACATTTTGATGATGCTTTTCTCGTTAAGAGAATGGTGGAGCTATGCGGGATCGAACCGCAGACCTCCTGCGTGCAAGGCAGGCGCTCTCCCAGCTGAGCTATAGCCCCAAAACTTAATGTTGAAGCCAACCCTTATCGGCAAAGAATTGGTGGGTCTGAGTGGACTTGAACCACCGACCTCCCGCTTATCAGGCGAGCGCTCTAACCAGCTGAGCTACAGACCCAACATTAAACTCTTAACGTTTAAACCGTATCAATCTGTGTGAACACTCATCGCAATAATCTTCGTATTAAGGAGGTGATCCAGCGCCAGGTTCCCCTAGCGCTACCTTGTTACGACTTCACCCCAGTCATGAACCACAAAGTGGTAAGCGTTCCCCCGAAGGTTAAACTACCTACTTCTTTTGCAGCCCACTCCCATGGTGTGACGGGCGGTGTGTACAAGGCCCGGGAACGTATTCACCGTGGCATTCTGATCCACGATTACTAGCGATTCCGACTTCATGGAGTCGAGTTGCAGACTCCAATCCGGACTACGACGCACTTTTTGGGATTCGCTCACTCTCGCAAGTTGGCCGCCCTCTGTATGCGCCATTGTAGCACGTGTGTAGCCCTACTCGTAAGGGCCATGATGACTTGACGTCGTCCCCACCTTCCTCCGGTTTATCACCGGCAGTCTCCCTGGAGTTCCCGACATGACTCGCTGGCAAACAAGGATAAGGGTTGCGCTCGTTGCGGGACTTAACCCAACATTTCACAACACGAGCTGACGACAGCCATGCAGCACCTGTCTCAGAGCTCCCGAAGGCACCAAGGCATCTCTGCCAAGTTCTCTGGATGTCAAGAGTAGGTAAGGTTCTTCGCGTTGCATCGAATTAAACCACATGCTCCACCGCTTGTGCGGGCCCCCGTCAATTCATTTGAGTTTTAATCTTGCGACCGTACTCCCCAGGCGGTCTACTTAACGCGTTAGCTCCGAAAGCCACTCCTCAAGGGAACAACCTCCAAGTAGACATCGTTTACGGCGTGGACTACCAGGGTATCTAATCCTGTTTGCTCCCCACGCTTTCGCATCTGAGTGTCAGTATCTGTCCAGGGGGCCGCCTTCGCCACTGGTATTCCTTCAGATCTCTACGCATTTCACCGCTACACCTGAAATTCTACCCCCCTCTACAGTACTCTAGCCTGCCAGTTTCAAATGCTATTCCGAGGTTGAGCCCCGGGCTTTCACATCTGACTTAACAAACCACCTGCATGCGCTTTACGCCCAGTAATTCCGATTAACGCTCGCACCCTCCGTATTACCGCGGCTGCTGGCACGGAGTTAGCCGGTGCTTCTTCTGCAGCTAACGTCAAACAATGCATCTATTAAATACATTGCCTTCCTCACTGCTGAAAGTGCTTTACAACCCGAAGGCCTTCTTCACACACGCGGCATGGCTGCATCAGGCTTGCGCCCATTGTGCAATATTCCCCACTGCTGCCTCCCGTAGGAGTCTGGGCCGTGTCTCAGTCCCAGTGTGGCTGATCATCCTCTCAGACCAGCTAGGGATCGTTGCCTTGGTGAGCCCTTACCTCACCAACTAGCTAATCCCACCTGGGCATATCCTGACGCGAGAGGCCCGAAGGTCCCCCTCTTTGAGCCGAAGCTATCATGCGGTATTAGCCATCGTTTCCAATGGTTATCCCCCACATCAGGGCAATTTCCCAGGCATTACTCACCCGTCCGCCGCTCGACGCCGTTAACGTCACCCGAAGGGTCAGTTAACTCGTTTCCGCTCGACTTGCATGTGTTAGGCCTGCCGCCAGCGTTCAATCTGAGCCATGATCAAACTCTTCAATTTAAAGTTTTTGTGGCTCAATGAATACTGATTACATTACATAGTAATGTTGAATTGACTGTGCCAAGACCGAAGTCTTGATTGGTCACTCAGTTCATTGAAACCTCAGTTGATTCTTTAGAATCATCTTTGATTATCATCAACGAGTGCCCACACAGATTGATAGGTTTATATTGTTAAAGAGCTTCCGACTTTTGAGCATTGCTCGTTATCGGGGATGCGTATAATACGCTTACTTTCGATTGAGTCAAGGTTTATTTTTAACTTTTCGAAACACCGTGAGTTTTCTGCAAAAATTTGTGTCTCTTCCCAAGCGGTGAGGCGGAATTATAGGGATCCAAATATAAAGAGCAAGCCTTTTTGAAAAATTTAATTTCGATCGATTAAAATCAAACCAAGAGCACGAAAATAGAATAAAATTTCAACATTTGAGACTCGTCACATCAATCTGTTGGAAAAACAAGAAGCATATACGTAATATCGCTGTGTCTATTATGTTAAAAAGACAACGGATATTCTCTATTACTTAACTAGTTGTATTCAGATATGAGTTCAAATAAAACGACCTTATTGATTATCGCCTTAGTGGTTATAGGCGGAATTATATTTTCACAGGTAGCAACACAAGTTCCACCAGCTGTCGCTTATGTTGTGGGTGTCCTTATCACCGCAGTATTAATAAAGCTAATTGAAAATTCACCCGTGAAAGGTAACCAACCAACACCTTCTACAAAAACCCTCTATGTTGGAAATTTACCTTATAAAGCGAATGAATCTCATGTGAAAGAGCTTTTTGCTCAGCACGGAGAAGTTTTTGCCGTTCGTTTAATGAAAGACAAACGTACTGGTAAACGCCGTGGTTTCGGTTTTGTCGTGATGGCTTCGGCTGATGCCCAAGGTGCAATCGATGCTTTAAATGACAATGAATATATGCAAAGGACTTTAAAAGTACGAATTGCGAATGAGCCTAAGTCAGGGGAATCACCAGATTCTGAACTGGACTAAAGCCCATTTTGCCAACCCTTTCATTCAGTGCACTTTCTTGCCAAGGAAGTGCACTACTTAAAATTTTATGTTTCACTCCCCTTTCCTCACCTGTCTCCAACTGCAATAATTGTTGCACTCTTCGTGCTATTGCTTTTCCAGAGTCGACTAATATGACTTCTGAGCCCAACACTTGAGCAATTTCGGATTTGATGAGCGGAAAGTGAGTGCATCCCAATACCGCGACATCGATGATCCCGATAAGCGGAGTGAGGAGCTGAGTCAGCTCCTGAATATCAACAGGCTTACCTCGCAGCTTTTCTTCTGCCATATCGACAAGACGCGTCAAACCCAGCATTTCAACATTTTTATTGGGAGAGAAGTTACGAACCAGCTCATGAGTGTATTCACGAGTGACTGTGGCAGGCGTCGCAATCAAGCCTATCGCTTTGTTTGCCAGAGAAGAAGCCGGTTTGATGGCTGGGACCACTCCGACAACCGGAATATCTAACCCCGCGCGTAAACTAGGTAGTACGATGGTACTCGCAGTATTACAAGCGATAACAACAATATCGACCGGGTTATTTTCTATACACGTTGTAATACATGCTTCGACACGTTTAATTAATGTATTTTGCTCCAGCTCTCCATAGGGATACGCTTGATTATCAAATATATAAATATAATTTAGTTGAGGTAACAACGATTGTATTTCTTGATAAACGGATAACCCCCCGACACCTGAATCGAAAATAAGTACGGTTTTATAAACTTGCTCTGTCACTTTTATATTCCGAGGAATGAAAACACAATGATCATACTCCCTAAAGTCTATTTATCAATCAGTAGACATTTATCTTTACGTCAATCTCAAAACTTATTTTATAAAAAAGCCGCCTATTGGCGGCTTATGTTTAGAACTTATATTCAGCGTTAGCGAATAAGTTACGTCCCTGTGCTAAATAGTAATTACCACTTGATCCGAGCCCTGTGTAGTGTGACTCATTAAATGCGTTACTCAGCTTTGCACCAAGGCTAAAGTGTTCAGTGAAGTGATAACGAGTCGCTAAGTCTACCGTGGTATAAGACTCAAGTTTATCCGCATTCTTATCGGTTCTGTCTCCCACGTAGTTCGCCACCATAGATAGGTCAAATTGAGCGACTTGGTAATTCATAACCCAACTAAGATTACGTTTACCCCTTCTTTCCAATTGAGCCCCGGTTTCCTTGTTGATAGGATCTTTCCATCCTACCGAAACTTTATGCTCAACAGGTCCCGTGTCAAAAGCTGCTGCCACTTCAAGCCCTTTGATTTCAGCCTTATCGACATTAGATGGAATCCAAGTACCACCCGCACCAACGGGTGCCCAGTCGATAAGATTATCGATCTCTGTTTTATATGCCGACACTTCCCAATCAATCCAACTTGAATAACCACGCAAACTAATTTCATTGGATACCGATTCTTCTGGCTTTAAGTCTGGGTTACCTTGTCCTGGCCAATATAAATCGTTGAATGTCGGAGCTTTGAAACCTGAGCCAGAATTTGCGACCACTTGAAGACCCTCAAGCAGTTGATACCCTAATCCTAAGTTCCAAGTTGTATGATCACCAAATGAACTATCATCATCATGTCGTAAACTGGCTTCGGCGGTAAAATCATTCACGCCAATCAAAGAGGTCAAAAAGGCCGCTTTGTTGTTCTTATCCGTATCTTCGTAGTCCGTGGAATTGGTGCCGCCACGGTTTGCTTCCTCTTTGGTGTAATCCAAACCAAGATTCACCGCAAGCCAATCGTTTGGAGACAGAGTATTCAGCCAGGTTACGTTATTTCGCCGTGTAAATAGTGCAGTTTTTCCAGAAGCTCCGTCAGCATCACCATCCCATGCTTCACTGCGCATTGTTGATAGGGTCAGCTTACTGCTATAAATTTCGGCTTGAAAGTTTAATCCACCATTTAACGTATAAAAGTCATTATTACTTTCTTGCTTTGGCCCACCATATTGCCCGGCATATTCATTATCGGACTCTTGCTTATAAGCACTGGCATTCACACTCCACTGCGCATTTATGTCATGGTTGACACTACCGAAGAAGCTTGTGGTATCAAAACCATGAGTATCCGTACTTGGCGCGCCTTGATAGACACGGTAACCATCACTTTGCTCCTTAGCAGCAATAAACGAACCGTAGGTCTGTTCATTGAGCTGACCAGAAGAGTGCCAACCTAAAAGCTTATGATCATCTTCGCCGTATCCGACTGTGGCTTTATGTAATGGTTGGCCGTTTCCGGCCGTCGTAATACTGATCACACCACCAAGCGCATCGGAGCCGTAAATCGCAGCTCGAGGACCACGGATTACTTCAATTTTCTCAATAGCAAATGCGGGAATCAAACCGATAGAAGCGCCGCCAGAAGTCGCAGAGTTGACTTTAACGCCATCAATCAACACAAGAGTGTGTTGGGTTGCGGTACCACGTAAATAAATGGAAGTTTCTTGGCCTTTACCACCAAGAGAATTGATTTCTACTCCAGGCAGTGTACGCAATACTTCAATTGCGCTATCAGCCTGCATTGCTTCGATATCTTGGCGAGTAATAATACTCGCTGATGCCAATACCGAAGATTGTGTCTGCTCGATGCGATTAGCGGTTACCAAAATGGTGTCATCTGCAGACTGGGCAAGAGATGTTGGGGCATACGACACCAGCGATGCCACTGCGACCGCTATAAATGTTTTGTTCATTATGTTGTCCTAGATTCGCGTAGTAAGTCCGACCAAGCCATGCTTATGGTGGCTTAGTGGCTGGCAGGTCTTCGGACTCAAGAGCTTGGCCAAGCCGCCTACTAATCCGACTTCCCACATACTTTGATGCAGTGTCATATGGATGTTCGTTCTCTTTTACCGCTGCGCGTCAGTTCTGGAATTTCACCAGATTCCCTTTTCAGCCATCTATACATCTAAAATGGCACCAGCTTGGCGCTGATATTAGTCAGCAATGGAACCAATGTCTAGTTCATAATCAACTAAGCTATTCAACAATTACTCAGAAAACCAACAATTGACCGACAATACTGGACATCAGATTTGGATTGAATAAAATCTGCGCTCTTTGTTTAAATGCACCAACAGGTAAAACCATGGCTTCTCTCGATGTAAACCCTCAGCACTACGCTCAGCAACTGGCTGAAAAAACCGAACGCCTAAGCGACATGTTCGCGCCATTCGATGTTCCAGAGCTGGAAGTGTATGAGTCACCAGAGCAGCATTACCGCATGCGAGCAGAGTTTCGTGTCTGGCACGAAGGTGATGACTTGTTTTACATCATGTTCAATCAGCAAACGCGAGAAAAATATCGTGTTGATCAATTCCCTGCAGCTAGCCGTTTGATTAACGATTTGATGCCGCTGTTGATTGATGCAATGAAAGAGAACGACACACTACGTCGTAAACTGTTTCAGGTTGATTTTCTGTCTACGCTTAGCGGTGAAATGTTGGTGTCACTGCTTTATCACCGCCAACTCGACGAAGCTTGGATTGAAGAGGCGAAAGCTCTCAAACAAAGATTGAATGATGAAGGTTTTAATCTCAACCTTATTGGCCGAGCACGTAAAATGAAAATCGTGTTGGATCGTGATTTTGTGGTCGAGAAGCTTGATGTTAATGGAGAGAGCTATGTGTATCAGCAAGTGGAAAATAGCTTTACTCAACCAAACGGTAAAGTCGCGGAGAAAATGTTAGCTTGGGCGGTCGATTGTACTCAGGATAGCCAAGGTGACCTATTAGAGCTTTACTGCGGAAACGGTAACTTCTCTTTGGCTTTGGCACAAAACTTTGAGCGCGTTCTCGCGACTGAGTTAGCCAAACCCTCTGTTGACTCTGCACAATATAATATTGCTGCGAATAACATCGAGAATGTTCAGATCATTCGAATGTCGGCAGAAGAGTTTACCGAAGCGATGGAAGGCAAACGTGAATTTCGCCGTCTGAAACAAGCTGGTATTGATCTCAGTAGCTATAACTGCAACACCATTTTTGTCGATCCCCCTCGGGCTGGTATGGACATCGATACTTGTAAAATGGTGCAGGGCTATGAGCGCATCCTATATATCTCTTGTAATCCAGATACATTAAAAGAAAACTTGGATGTACTCTGTGAAACTCACCGCGTGACACGATTTGCGCTCTTTGACCAATTTCCCTATACCCACCACATGGAAGCGGGTGTGATGCTAGAGCGTAAATAATCTTACGCGATAGTGATAAAAAACGAGCCAAATGGCTCGTTTTTGCTTTTTACTCTTCTTTACGGCCGATGTAACCCATTCGATGGCCAATCCATAGCAGCAATAATAATGCGATGACAATGGAGAAGAAGTTCGACCCGGCTTCGGGATATTGCGCTTTAAGAAACGCCGAGTGCCCAAATGCCCCGACAAAGAAACACGCCAATCCCACCAGAGGGATATCTTCAGACACCGGATGGCGCAGATACTCTTGATACAGCGCTTGTACAGAAAGCACGAGAGCAATAACTGGAAAAATGGAAAACGAAACTTCACTCATTGTTAACCATGACAATAGTGCATCGCCACACATCCCTGCAATCAAAGCCAGCAATAGCGTCTTTTTCTCTGACCCCTGCTCGATTTGAATATTTTCATTCGACATTAATCTAATCCACCTTTTATTATTCGAGTTTGATGACGTTCACGTTCCTTTCGGTACCAATGTGCCCCTTTGGCCACCATTCGCAATTGAATAATCAACCTTTCTGCTAACGCATCTCGTTCACAACTCTCTAAATCCAATACTTCGGCTCCAGAACTGAAAACCAAGGTCACTGAAGCTTCCGCCTGAGCATATGCTTCTTCTCGTGTGACCCCTGTCGTGATCAAATATTCACTTAATTCTGCAACAAAATGTTGAATTTCACGCGCGACAGCAGCACGGAAGTCCGCTGATGTGCCTGAGCGTTCACGTAGTAACAGACGAAAGACGTTGGGGCTGCTTTCAATAAACTCCATAAACGTTTCCACTGAAGTTCGAATTACACTGCCTTCTTTAACGATACGTTGCCGAGCTTGACGCATGAGTTGACGCAGCAACAAACCGCCTTCATCAACCATGGTTAAGCCTAGCTCATCCATATCTTTAAAATGACGATAAAACGACGTTGGGGCGATCCCCGCTTCTCGAGCGACTTCGCGTAGGCTTAAATTTGAAAAGCTTCGATCAGCACTCAGCTGGCTAAAAGCGGCATCAATCAGCGAACGGCGAGTTTTTTCTTTCTGTTGAGCACGGATTCCCATGGAGTTTATTCATTGTTGTCTTTGGATTTATTGCTAATATACCGCGATTCCTTGCCAGACATAAGCGTAAAACCGTCAGCATCTAATCCGACTCTCAATTAAATCGAGTTTGCGCACTTTTTCAATCTTCCCGACGCGCGGTCAATAATAATCGTCGCAATTTTTCAACTTCGCTACAAACTCCGTGATCCCCCCCACTCTCTGCTATGCAATTCATTTACCACTACAACATATGAGTTAAAATCTCGCTAAAGCAATGTTACAGCATATAACAAGGATTAGATTATGGCGCAGACCAACCACTTTGATGTCATCGTTATCGGTAGTGGTCCTGGCGGTGAAGGGGCCGCAATGGGATTAACCAAGGCCGGGCTCAATGTTGCGGTGATCGAAAAAGAAAGCAGTATCGGTGGTGGTTGTACCCACTGGGGGACTATCCCCTCCAAATCCCTGCGCCATGCAGTCAGCCGCATCATTGAATTTAATAGCAACCCACTGTTTAGCCGTAATCAACCCAATGTTCATGCCACCTTTTCTGATATTTTAGGTCATGCTAAGTCGGTTATCGACAAACAGACTCGGCTTCGCCAAGGTTTTTATGATCGCAACCACTGCAGCTTGATTTTCGGCACCGCACAATTTACAGACAACAATACCGTTTCGGTCACGAAAGCGGATAACACCATTGAGCACTATACAGCGGATAAGTTTGTTATCGCGACAGGCTCACGCCCCTATCACCCTGCGGATGTCGATTTCGCTCATGACCGTATCTACGACAGTGACTCTATCCTCAATCTAAAACATGACCCTCGACACATTATTATTTATGGTGCGGGTGTGATTGGCTGTGAGTATGCCTCTATCTTCCGTGGCTTAGGTGTCAAAACGGATCTGATCAACACCCGTGATCGTTTGTTGTCTTTCCTTGACAACGAAGTCTCAGACGCGCTTTCCTATCACTTCTGGAACAACGGAGTGGTGATTCGTAATGATGAAACTTACGAAAAAGTCGAAGGTACCGATGATGGCGTGATTGTGCATTTGCAATCGGGTAAGAAAATGAAAGCCGATTGCTTGCTCTACGCCAATGGACGCACCGGTAATACCGATAAGCTCAATTTAGAAGCGGTGGGATTAGCTTCTGACTCGCGCGGACAAGTCAAAGTCAACACCAACTATCAAACCGAAGTCGACCATATTTATGCGATCGGCGATGTAATTGGCTATCCAAGCCTTGCCAGCGCGGCTTATGACCAAGGGCGCTTTGTCGCTCAGGCAATTACTCAAGGCGAAGCACAAGGTTACTTGATTGAAGATATTCCAACGGGCATTTATACCATTCCTGAAATCAGCTCGGTCGGAAAAACAGAGCAAGAGCTGACCGCGGCCAAAGTGCCTTATGAAGTAGGTCGATCATCATTTAAACATCTCGCAAGAGCGCAAATTGCCGGCAAAGATGTCGGCAGCTTAAAAATCCTCTTTCACCGAGAAACCAAAGAGATTTTAGGTATCCATTGTTTTGGTGAACGCGCGGCAGAAATTATTCACATTGGCCAAGCCATTATGGAGCAGAAAGGTACTGCCAATACCATCGAGTACTTCGTGAATACCACCTTCAATTACCCCACCATGGCGGAAGCCTACCGTGTCGCAGCATTAAATGGCTTGAACCGATTATTTTAATACAGGCAACGTTCATCAAAAAGCCGCTCATATGAGCGGCTTTTCATTTGCCTATTCGAGAAGTTACAAAAACGTCTGCTGCCGCCACTGACGTCCGAAGATCCACGCTAAACTTACTCCGCGCATCGCCATAAAGGTCAACATTGCCGCCCACAAAGCATGATTACCCCATGCCGAGAACAGCCAAAATACTAGAAAAAAGCTGCTGGTCGCGACCACCATACCATTACGCATCTCGCTTCCCTTCGTGGCCCCAATAAATACACCATCAAGCAAAAAACACCACATCGAAATAAGCGGCATCGCAATTAACCAAGGAAGATAAACGTTCGCTTGCTGTTGAACCGCTGGGATATCAGTAATCATCGCAATCAATTGAGTTCCCCACACGCCAAATACTAGGGTTAGTAGCAAACAGATCACGATACCCCAAAAGCTCGTCCCCACCATCGATGCAGTTAGCTCAGTGCGAACTTTGGCACCAACCGCCTTACCCACCAGCGCTTCCATTGCATAAGCAAAACCATCCATCCCGTAGGAAATGATCATTAAAAAGCTCATAAGCACCGCATTAGCGGCAACGACTTGATCACCAAAGCTCGCCCCTTGAAACGTCATAAAACTGAAGGCGGCTTGTAAGCACAATGAGCGTAAGAAAATATCGCGGTTGAGTTTAATAAAGCGGCCAATACCTGAGCCGACTTGAGCCAGTAATTCAGTCCACTTCACCAGCGACTGACTTTGCCAAGTTCGGTACACACACCACAAGGCAAAACTCATGGCGGTGTAGTCGGAAATCACCGATGCGAGTGCGGCGCCTTGTACTTTCCAATCTAATCCAATGACAAACCATACATCTAAAACGATGTTGGTAACGTTGGAGATAATGACCATCCACATCGGCGCACGGCTATTTTGAGTGCCCAGTAACCACCCTAGCAGGACAAAATTACTCAGCGCCGCCGGAGCACTCCAGGCACGAATAGCAAAATATTGCTGACTGTAAAACTTTACGTCTTGGCTGGCATCACTCCAAGAAAAGACCCAGTCAGATAACCAAGGTTTGAGCAGCAAAAATAGAGCAGCGAACGCCAATGCCATCGTCAGCCCCTGAACCAATATTAGAGCAAGTTGATGAGGATTTTTTGCCCCATAAGCTTGTGCGGTTAATCCGGTGGTCGACATTCGAAGAAAACCAAGTAACCAAAAAGTCACACTCAGCATGGTGCTCCCTAAAGCAACACCACCTAAGTAATAGGCATGCTCCAAATGACCAATGACCGCCGCATCCACCAAGCCCAATAGCGGAACGGTAATATTGGACAGCACCATAGGAATGGCCAGCAGCAGCACACTTTTGTGCATCGCACGATCGGACAGGATTTTAAAGATTTGCACGGACACACTCTTGCGGAGAAAAACAACCCGAGAGTGTACCGTGATCACCAGCGAAGCTGAACCAAAACTGGGGTTAAACGATGTTTTAGGTAGGGAAAACGCTTAAGGCAACGTTGCCAAAACTTCCAACGCTGGCACTGACGTTCTAATGGTGAGAAAGTTTGACTCCAACGTACCCAAGGCAAGTAATTCACCAAGGCTTCAGAAGGTTGACTGAAGCCATGAGCATAAGATTCAGAGCCTAACTTTTGCCCCCAGCGCGATACGGTTAAGTCTCCCGCGACCACTAAACAAGCACACGCATTTTCAAAATGACGACCTAATGCCTGTACAAATTGTGCAACTTGAGGCGCACAGCAATCAAGCAATGCATACTCGCAAACAATAAGTAGCGGGGTATTATCAGGTACCGTGACTGACGTCATCCACTCAAGCTCTTCCACACTTCCCGACATATGTTTGTAACGCTCACTGCGATGAAACAGTTTTTGGCGCCACAATAAATTCTCAGTGACGTCTAACTCTATCCAATGGCAACGTCCATTATCGACACGATAAAAACGGGTGTCGAGTCCAGCACCGACGTTAATCACCCAAGCATCAGGGTGACGATGGATAAATTCCGTGATCTTTTCATCGCACAAGCGCGTTAATGTCATGTGAAGTAATTGCGATTGATCGACATCGCCAGACAAACACTCAGGAGCAAGCTGACAACGCTGACAAGCGCTAGCAGCAATCGGATCATAAATCAGACCATTGTCGACCATGCTTTCGCGGCTACGTAGCCACATCGGCTTGAGTAAATTGGCTGGGATTTGGTAACGGTGAGAGTGAGAACTCTGAGAAGTGACCATTATCATCTTCCTCCATCGAACATGGTAAGATGATAATGGTTATCGTTTAAACTGACAAGTTATTGAGAATTAGTATCAACAACTTTTTTGACTTACATCCAATCCGTGTTGCGAATGATGCCAACTGCCAACCCTTCAATTTCCATGTGCTGGCTGGTCAGGTCGACTTTAATCGGCGCAAATTCTTCGTTTTCAGCGTGCAATAAAATCATTGCCCCTTTGCGCTCTAAACGTTTTACCGTTACGTCATCATCCACCCGGGCAACCACAACTTGGCCATCACGTACATCTTGGGTTTTATGCACAGCCAGTAAGTCACCATCCATAATACCGATGTCTTTCATACTCTCACCTTGTACGCGGAGAAGAAAATCAGCTTGTGGCTTGAACATCGCGGGATCCACCTGATAGTGCGTCTCGACATGTTCTTGAGCCAAAATCGGCTCACCGGCTGCAACTTGACCAATCAAAGGCAGACCGGACTCTTCGTTGGCTGCGCTATCAAGCAGTACACGAATGCCGCGTGATGCGCCGGGAATAATCTCAATTACTTGTTTTCTAGCCAGCGCTTTAAGATGCTCTTCCGCTGCATTCGCGGAACGGAAACCAAGCTCTCTCGCGATTTCTGCACGAGTGGGTGGCATACCGGTTTCATCAATTTTACTTTTGATCAGGTCGAACACTTGTTGCTGGCGGGGCGTTAAAGGCTTCATAGCTTACCTGTCTTTTTATACAGTCAACTGTGAGTATATCCAGTAATTCGGGAATTGCAACGCCAATTGGTTGTTTTTTGGCATGTTATAAGTTTAAAGCGTAACGCCGAATACTCAGCTCACCCTTGGAACCAAAGCCGTTACCACTCAAAGGTTCAATTTTGACATAGATAAGCTTAGAGAGAATTCAGTAACTTAGCGTCGCTTGTCGTGAAATGGTACAAATTTGCTGACTTCCTCCACAAATAAGAGGTAAAAGGTTGGACCTGTTTCTGGTATTCTTGCTCGCTTAAAATGTCGGCTTGAGACTTTGTCTTTGGGAGCTGAACACTCTCCCCCACTCACTCAAGCATCTTAACCAAATTTTGAGGCTAAAAAGCTTTATGTCTTCAGGACACGCATTTTCTCGCTCGCTATTGAAACAACCTGTTTCGCTGTTAGTGAAGGGCACCACCATTCCATCGAATCCAATTGAAGATCATCAAATCGATGTCAGTAAACCGATTGTTTACGCCATGCCTTTCCGTTCTAACGTCGATCTTCTAGCCTTACAGCAACAGGTGATCAAGCTGGGGCTACCCGATCCGCTTACGCCATTGGAAATCAACGGTAAACAATATCCACGCTACGTGTTTACATCCTCTCGTCCAACCGTCGTTGGTAATGATAACGATGTTCCCGTGGAGTCCATTCATCAATTTTCCGAGCTGCTCGAACTGCATAAGTTTGACCCTGAGCTCGACATCCAAATGATGCCAGCCACGGTATTGTGGGGGCGTAAACCAGGTAAAGAGTCTGAACAAAAACCGTATCTCAAACCGCTCAACGGCCCACAAAAGGCCAAAGCAGTGTTGTTTTCTGGGCGTGATTGTTTAGTTCGCTTGAGCTCGGTGGTCTCTTTACGCTACATGGCAGATTCTCACGGCACCGACCACGCCATCGCTCACAAACTGGCGCGTGTTGCACGTATCCACTTTTCACGTCAAAAACTTGCGGCATCAGGGCCAAATTTGCCAAGCCGCCAAGCGCTGTTTAATCGCCTGATTAAATCCAAAGCGATTGAAAAGGTGATTGCCGATGAAGCCAAAGCGCGCAATGTCGATATCAGTAAAGTAACGAAAGAAGCGCATGACATCATGGATGAAATCGCCGCTGATTTTTCTTACTCACTGGTGAAAAAAGGTGACCGTATACTAGGCTGGCTGTGGAACCGTATCTATCACGGCTTGCACATCAACAATGCCACAGCAGTTCGTAAACTGGCTCAGGACGGTCACGAAATCGTCTATGTACCTTGTCATCGTAGCCATATGGATTACTTGCTGCTTTCTTATGTTCTGTATCATGAAGGCATGGTGCCGCCGCATATTGCCGCAGGCATTAACTTGAACTTCTTCCCGGCAGGGCCGATTTTCCGCCGCGGTGGGGCGTTCTTTATTCGTCGTAGCTTCAAAGGCAATAAGCTGTACTCAACCATCTTTCGTGAATACCTCGCTGAGCTATTTGCTAAAGGGTATTCCGTCGAATACTTCAGTGAAGGCGGTCGTTCACGAACCGGGCGTCTACTGAATGCCAAAACGGGCATGTTAGCCATGACCATCCAAGCAATGTTGCGTGGCTTGAACCGCCCTGTAACATTGGTACCGGTGTACATTGGCTATGAACATGTTATGGAAGTCAGCACCTACGCCAAGGAATTACGGGGCAAACGTAAAGAGAAAGAGAACGCAGGCCTAGTCCTGCGCACGATACGTAAACTGCGCAACTTTGGTTTAGGTTATGTGAACTTTGGCGAGCCAATTCCACTCAATCATTACCTTAACGAGCATGCGCCTCAATGGACGCAAGATATCGACCCAATGGGGGCAAGCAAACCGCAATGGTTAACACCAGTCGTCAATGGGCTAGCAAATAAAATGATGACGCACATTAACGATGCAGCGGCAGCCAATGCGTTAACTCTATGTGCAACGGCACTATTGGCATCACGTCAACGTGCTTTGTCTCGTGATAGCTTAATTAGACAGATTGATAGCTACTTATCGCTATTGCGCAACGTCCCTTATTCCTCGACCTATACGGTGCCGGATCAAAGTGCCCAAGAACTGGTCGATCACGCGATTTCCTTGGATAAATTCGTGGTGGAATCTGACGTGATGGGTGACATTATTTCGCTTGATCGCAATCAGTCGATTTTGATGACCTATTATCGCAATAACATTATTCATCTGTTTGCGATCCCATCGCTTATTGCCCAGATCCTCATTCGCGAGCAATCGACAACGCTGGAAAATATTCAACAATGTGTGGCGAAGTTGTTCCCATTCTTCAAACAAGAGCTATTTTTAGGACTCGATGAAACTCAACTCAATGAAACGGTTGAAGCGTACCTTGAAGAGTTGGCGTTGCAAGGCATTATTGCCATTGATGCTGAGCACGTTTCAATTAACCAATCAAATACTCAAGTGTTGATGCTGCTTGGCCGCACCATCTCAGAGACATTGCAGCGCTATGCGATTACTCTCAACCTGCTGGCTTCAAGTGCCGAAGTAGGAAAAGCTGACTTAGAAAAAGTAAGCCAAGATATCGCCCAGCGTCTAGGACGCTTGCATGGTATCAATGCGCCAGAGTTCTTTGATAAAGGTGTTTTCTCATCAATGTTTACCACATTGAAACAGCAAGGCTATCTCGATAGCGATGGCCAAGTCGATCAAGAGAAAAGCCGTCACTTTGCTGAGCTGCTCTATAGCTTGCTTGACTCACAAATTCGTCTGACGATTCAAGAAAGTATTTGCCGCGCCAACAGCAATGAACAAGATGTCGACCAAGTGTAGTCGAGAGAAGCCACAATACAAAAAAGGCGTCCATTAGGACGCCTTTTTCATTTACGATGGCCAATTTACCAGAAAGCCAAAAGTAGCCCACCCGCTATCGCCATGCCAACATAGTTGTTATTGAGAAAAGCTTGAAAACACAGATTGCGTTCACGATGACGAATGAGATGCTGTTGAAAGACAAACAGCGCACCTGCAATCAATAAACACCAATAGTAGCTAGCACCGAGTTGATAAAAGTAACCTAGTGCCATCAGCATCAATAAGGTGATCAACTGTAAGGCACCAATGATCATTTTGTCATAGCGGCCAAATAGGATCGCTGTCGACTTGATCCCGATCTTTAAATCATCATCGCGATCAACCATGGCATATTGCGTATCATAAGCAATGGTCCAGATTGCATTAATAATGAACACAAACCAGACCACCGCAGGCACTTCATTCGCTTGCGCAGCCCACGCCATAGGGATCGACCAACTAAAAGCGAGCCCTAAGAAAAGTTGAGGCAAATGAGTATACCGCTTCATAAACGGATAGATAAATGCCAAAACAATCCCAGCAAAGGAGAGCTTGATTGTCAGCGAGTTCATGGTTAATACCAACAAAAATGACACAATGCCTAACACCAGAAATAAACTGAAGGCTTCTTTACTGGTGACAAGCCCAGCAGGTAAAGGGCGCTGATTGGTTCTTTTGACAAAACCATCCACTTTGCGATCAGCAAAATCGTTAATCACACATCCGGCGGCTCGCATCAGCACAACACCAGCAACAAACACCAGCAATACTTTGATATCTGGCATTCCCTGAGCTGCCAAAATTAACGCCCACAACGTCGGCCAAAGTAACAAAAGAGTCCCGATCGGTCGGTTCATTCGGGTTAACTGCCAATACGCTTTTGCTTTTTCCGCTATCATTGTGATGGGTTCTCCTTGGTATAAATTGGCGCCTCAGGCAGGAAAAGCTCTGCCACCAGCATAGGTTTGTGGTTCATCCATAAACGTGAACGACGGGCAAGTAAGCGACCATGGGATGTTTCGCCCCATCCCACTTGCAACGCATCGCGTCTAACATTATCGGCTTTAAACACGGTTAAGCCGAGAGGGGTCTCACCTTGCTGCGTTAAATCAACGCCTTGTTCCACAAGTGAAGATTGAGGAATTAATGTACGACCTAACACCCAGGTTTGGTCATCGCCTTGCAACACAACATTTCTTAATAAACACGCTTCTTCACTGAGCAAATCGCGCTCGTGTTCAAGCAGTTGAGACTTAGGAATGAATTGGTTTTGCAGCAACTTGACCGACAAGTGCTGGCACTGTTTGGCTAATAATCGTGATAAAGAGCCATTTTCCAACATCCATTCCTGAGCAATTGATGAAGGAAAGTTAAACTTATCAGGTAATTGCCAATCAATAGTTCGTAAGGCTTGAAGATAATGAGTTATTGATTGATTCATACTATTATTCAATTAGTGGCTTTATCACTTAAGCTAAAGTGTCGCAGTTTGGTTTTAGCACTACACCAATGGTTGGTGCATTAGGATGCTTATCTAGTGCGCTATTGTAACAAGACTCGAGTAATTCGAATATCGCGAATAGAAGAAAGAAAAGACAGAAATATGCTGAAACGCTACCTAGCCCAAATAATGATCATCGTCAGTACCTGTATCGCGTTCCCTTCGATAGCGTCAGAAGAAGGGCAAGATAAACTGGCTTACTTTACCCTTGAACCTGATTTAACCACCAATTTCTACACCAAAGGCAAACAGCTCGGTTATATTCAGGTACGGATTGACATTATGGTCGCACGCGAGGCAGATCTTGCTCTTATCGAGCAGCATCAACCTTTAATCCGTGATGCCATCGTCGAGTTACTCGGTAAGCAGAGTGAAGACACGATAAAATCGCTTGCTGGACGTGAAGACCTCAGGAAAAACCTTGTTGAACACCTCAACAATATTTTGTTGCCTGAAGTGGGTCGAACCATTATTGCCGATTTACTGTTTACCAAGTACTTATATCAGTAATCGCTCTCAGAGTGGGGAGTTTGCTCTCCCTACTCTCCTGATTTCCTCTAAGCATTTCGCCAACGTTCGGCATCAACCAGCCCTAGCACCACACCCGCGATCAGCCCCACTAAATGAGCAGTATTCGCGATCGCCATGTATGGTTGTACAAAACCAAGAACTAACCACACCAGCATAAAGCCAATCAATGTTCTAGGCATCACTAAACCAACATTAGGAGCCCGGACACCAAGCATCCAAACGTACCCGACCAAACCGTAGACTACCCCAGACAATCCGCCAAAGTTAGCACCTTCGACCCAATACTGCCCAGCCCCAGATAAGGCGGAAGAAACCAGAAAGACTTTTATAAGGCTAAGCGAACCCAACTTCTTCTCGACATCCCCGCCAAATTGCCACCACCACAGTAAGTTGAAGATAATGTGTAGGGCAGAAAAGTGCAGCAGGGCATGAGTCACCCAGCGCCATAGTTGCCATTTTTGCCATTCAAATGCAGGGAAATGCAATAGGTCGAAAATGACGTTGCCGCCGCCAATCAGGCTAGCCCCAAAAATCGCAGCACACATGAGCATAATCAACAGCGTAAACGGACCCGCTTTGGATTTGACCATCCCCAGCATGCTCGGTGAACCATAGCTGAACTTCGCTTTACGCGATTCCGCCATGCTCCATGATACTTCTTGATAGCGAGGGTGAGTCGGGTCATTAAGAAATTGGCGAAGTTCAGCTTCGACCTCAACCTGATGCTCTGCCTCTTTTAACCATAATGAAAACTCACCGCTTCCTTCAGCCAGCATCTGAATGTCAATCTGGCGCGAGGCCATGTAATCAATAAAAGCTTGCCCCATTCGAGGGTTATTGAGAGCGATCAGTCTAATCATAATGGTCTCTACTGGTTAGCTTCGATAGGCAGATTGGCACGTTGCCAAGCTTCAAACCCACCATCAACACTATACACCTGCTCAAAGCCTTGGTTAACCAGATATTGGGCAGCCCCTTGGCTGCTAATTCCGTGATAACACATTACTAAAATAGGCTGCTCAAACTCGACATCATCCATAAACGTTACCATGGTATCGTTCGTCAAATGGAATGCGGAGGCAGCGTGAGCCACGGTAAAAGATTGCGGGTCGCGAATATCAACTAAACACGCTTCCCCTTGTTCTAACAACGCCTGAGCACCGGCGACATCGATATGTTTAAACTGGTCCATTTTACTTTCTCTTATCTCTTTTTTTGAATAACTCATTGTAACCTATCCCAAGGTGCACATGTAGAGACCAAGTGTAGGGTTATCCACCACAGACTATTTTTTATTCATTTGTGGATAAAGCTGTGGATTACGTTGATAAAGTGGTTTAATTTTAAATGATCCACTATATGTAGTGTTGATCCTGATTTTTATGTGGGTAAAAGAAAAACTATCCCCATGAAAATACGTGGCTTCAGCCCTTTATTCACCCTGCTTTCTTACAGTTGACAAAGAAATTTATCACAGACTTATACACAGGCTGCTTAAGTAAATTTGATCAGCCATTATGCTCAGATATAAAAAAACCGAGATCATTTGATCTCGGTTTTTAGCAACGTGGCTGTCTAAGTTAAAACTCGTTAGATGTCGCCGACTGCGGATTTCAATTTCTTCATGGCGTTTTTCTCTAGCTGGCGAATACGTTCAGCCGACACACCGTAAGTTTCCGCCAAATCCTGTAACGTGGATTTTTGATCATCCAACCAGCGTGAACGCACAATATGCTGGCTGCGATCATCCAAACTGGCTAACGCTAAGTTAAGGCGATTATTGGTGTGAGCTTCCCAGTTTTCAGCTTCAAGGTTTTCCGCCACATCAGAGGCTTTATCTTGTAAATACAGCATCGGGGCTGAATACGAGCTACTTGAATCTTCGTCATCACTATTGGACATATCAAATGCTGCATCTTGCGCCGCGAGTCGAGATTCCATTTCACGCACTTCTGAAGGCTCAACCCCCAGTTCGCGAGCAACCGTTTCGATCTCACCGTTGTTAAACCAACCTAAACGCTTTTTAGACTTGCGCAAATTAAAGAACAGCTTGCGCTGCGCTTTTGTGGTCGCAATTTTGACAATGCGCCAGTTACGAAGCACGTACTCATGGATTTCTGCTTTGATCCAATGCACAGCAAACGACACCAAACGCACCCCGACTTCAGGGTTGAAGCGTTTGACGGCTTTCATTAGACCAATGTTGCCTTCTTGAATTAAATCGGCCATCGGCAGACCATAACCAGAATAACCTCGAGCGACATGCACAACAAAGCGTAGGTGCGATAGAATCAAACCTTTCGCTGCCTCGATTTCGCCATCGTAGTAGAGTCTCTCCGCCAGTTCACGTTCTTCATCCGCCGACAGCATAGAATAGCTGTTGACTGAACGAATATAGCCATCAAGGCTATCTTTGGTGACTACGGCCATTGGATAAGCTTGGTTAGTCATTCAATTCCTCATCAAATCTGATATGGAGTACTTTTTAACTGATCCATCTTGAACCTAAAATGAACAAGTTTCAAGCAAGGGCGGCTATTATCCATAACTCATCCCTCAATACAACCTATCAAAGTATACGGTTGTGGTAGTGATTTTCAATAGTATGACCTTGAGCCATTAAACAGGTTCAATTTCTTTTAAATGGCGTTTCGCTGAAACCTTCGCCGCCAAGCAACCAATAAAGGTCCCCAGCATCAGTAACAACAAAGTTTCATCCCAGCCAAGACCAATCAAACGGAATTGACTGTCGTACAACTCTGCTAATGTCGCCACACTGTAATTGAGTAATACGGTAATAATGGCCGTTAGTATCCAAGCCGCCAATGCACCTAATAACCCAAACCACATTCCTGAATACAGATAGGGGCGCAAAATATAGGTATCCGTCGCTCCAATCAGCTTCATGGTCTGAATCGCTTCTTTATCAGCCAGCACGTTAAAACGCAGTGTATTGCCGACGATCAAGAATACCGAACACAGCATCAAGAACGATAAGATAGAGACAATCGCGCTGACCAGCGTGCGAATCGCATCCAGACGGGTTAACCAATCTTCATCCATCCGCACATCGGTAATACTTTCATCTTTACGCAGTTGACTGGCGATCGAGGTCATCACGGCTTGGTCATCTACTCGTGGTGTCACCACCAGTACCGGAGGTAAGGCGTAGTTATCAAGTAGTGAAATCGCTTGATCAAATCCAGAATATTCGCTCAGTTCCGCGAGCCCTTGCTGCGACGAAATATATTCGACGGTTTTGACGTCATCACTGGCTTCAAGCTGATCTTTTAGCACCATAATCTTCGCTTCGGGCGTCCGCTCTTGGATATACGCGCTAATTTGCGAAGGCGTTGCGACATCATTCGATACCGCCGCCACATTTTTGCCCATCAGATACAAACAAGCGGGCAAAGCAAGCGCCATTGAAATTACCGCCAAAGTCAATATGTTGCCCAAAGGTCGTTGCCATAATTCGCCAAATGAGGCTTTAGCTTGCTTATAGTGGATAGCAAAGAAACCGTCGGTTTTTTTGACTCGTGTGGTTGCTGTCTGTTTGCCTTTCTTGGCTTTAGTGCGGGTATTAACGGCCATAATCTTGCACCTCGCTCAGAAAGCCTTGGTTCAGTTCCAGGTGGCGATATTGAGGACGAGTGTTAACCAGTTCAATATCATGCGTCGCAAGAATAATGCTGACGCCTGCGCGGTTAAACTCTTCAAATAGTTTCAATACCAAATTCGATAAATCGGGGTCGAGATTACCTGTCGGCTCATCAGCCAATAGCAACGTTGGTCGATTGACTACCGCCCGTGCAATACCCACCCGCTGCTGTTCACCACCAGAAAGCTGGCTTGGATAGCTGCGTGCTTTGTCCAGAAGCCCCGTTTTATCGAGTGCTGCACTTACCCGCCGCTTAATGTCATTCTCTGAGATCGACTCAATACGCATAGGCAGTGCGACGTTTTCATACACGGTGCGATCCATCAATAAGCGATGATCTTGAAAAACGATGCCAATATTGCGGCGTAGAAATGGAATGTCTTTGGTTGGGATACGAGTAATATCGTAATCATTGAAACTGATTTTGCCGTCAGTAGGACGTTCAATCGCACAAATAAGCTTGAGTAAGGTGCTTTTTCCGGCTCCTGAGTGGCCGCCTAGAAACGCCATTTCTCCACGACGAAGATGAAAATCGACTTTCTGCAGAGCCTGACGTCCACCTCGATAAGCTTTACTGACTTGCTGAAACTTTATCACCCGTCAATCCCTCTTTTATGAGCGTTATTATTGTAGAGGGGCGACTTTGCGCCCCTAATGATTAGTCTTCTCGGCTAAATAGCGCATCGATAAATTCTTGAGTCTCAAATGGACGCAAATCTTCAATTCCCTCACCCACACCGATAAACCGAATCGGGATTTGGAATTGATCGGCGATCGCGAAAATCACCCCACCTTTCGCTGTGCCATCCAGTTTGGTTAGCGTAATACCGGTGATCGGAGCAACTTCACTGAATAATTTGGCTTGGCTAATGGCATTTTGCCCTGTGCCGGCATCCAGCGTCAGCATGATTTCGTGAGGCGCAGAGTCATCAATTTTCTTCATTACACGGACAATCTTACGCAGCTCTTCCATCAAGTTGGCTTTATTTTGTAAACGACCAGCCGTATCCGCTATCACAACATCAACTCCACGCGCTTTCGCCGCTTCTATGGCATCGTAAATTACGGAAGCACTGTCTGCGCCAGTGTGCTGCGCAATGACAGGAACTTGATTGCGTTCCCCCCAAACCTGCAACTGCTCAACCGCCGCCGCGCGGAATGTATCCCCAGCCGCCAACATCACTTTTTTCCCTTGAGATTGGAACTGTTTTGCCAATTTACCGATCGTGGTGGTTTTGCCCACCCCATTAACTCCAACCATCAAAATGACGTAAGGAGTTTTAGTGCTATCGACCTCTAGAGGTTGCTCAACTTGCTTAAGGATGTCTGACATTTCGTCTTTCAGCAGGCCGTAAAGCGCTTCACCATCTTTTAAAGCTTGATGCGACGCTTTTTCCGTCAGGTTATCGATAATTTTGACCGTTGTGTCCATTCCCACATCGGCGATAAGTAGCTGCTCTTCGAGATCTTCAAACAGCTCATCATCGATTTTTTTGCCCTTAAATAACCCGAAGAAACCAGCACCGATGTTTGATTTGGTGCGTGCCAAGCTGCGTTTAAGGCGAGCAAAAAAGCTCTCTGTCGGTTTCTCTTGCTCTTGAACTCGAGGCGTCTCTGGTGCTTGAGGTTCTACCTCTTGCTCGGCTTCATGTTGCTGGGCTGAAACATCGTGATCCGCCTCAGTGTCGCCCTCAACACTGGCTTCTTCCGTAACCGATTTAGCTTCAAGTTCTTGTTCTTCGGGCGTTGTTTGTTCTTCAGCGACTGATTTGGCCTGCTCTTCATCGCCAAAACCTAGCCAGGAAAGTAAACCGCGCTTCTTTTTTTCCGTCATCAGGGAATATCCTAGATCTACTGAATTAATGCTTCTGGCTCTTTATCACAAGGATTATCCCTTTTGTGAAAAGAGGAATGACAAAGTCGTGAAAAGTTTTCTCTAAACTGGGTGATTGACTCACTACGGCATTGCCGTGAAAGATGCATCATCTCACCGTTAAGGGTACACTCTGTCACCAATCCATATCTGAACTGCTCCGGTGACGCTCATGAGCGATCACTGGGTAACGGATTATAGTATCACTTAATTTGCGGTCAAAAAATCTATGGCAAGACGTCCACAGCAAAAAGCCTCACAAAAACGTGCTTCAAGCGGCTTTATTCGCATTATTAGCGGATTATGGCGCGGCAGAAAACTTCCCGTTCACGATGCGCAGGGACTTCGTCCCACCACAGATCGCGTCAAAGAGACACTCTTTAACTGGCTTGCTCAAGATATACCAGGCGCAATCTGTTTGGATGTTTTTGCCGGTTCTGGTGGTTTAGGGTTTGAATCCGCATCACGCCAAGCACAAAAAGTGACGTTGGTTGAACTCAATCCAGCCGCATTTTCCGTATTGAAGAAAAATGCACAAGCACTCAACGCCGACAATATTGACGTGGTCAACAGCGATGCATTGCAATACTTAAAAACCTCACCCACTCCACAAGATGTGGTGTTTATCGATCCTCCATTTCGTCAGGGCTTGCTTGCCGAAACCATGCATTTGCTCGAAACACAGGGGTGGTTGGCCGAAGGGGCTCTGATTTATATTGAAACAGAAAAAGAATTGACTTTAGACGGCGTTCCGCAAAACTGGCGACTGCATCGAGAAAAGTCCGCTGGCCAAGTCAGCTATCGTTTATTTGAAAGGACCCCAGTATGAAAGCGTTATTAATTGCAGCCAAAGCCGCAATCGGTTTTGTGTGGTTGGTTCTGCTGCTGAATATTGTAATGCCATTTCCAGGCAAAGCGGCGGTCGCCTTGTATATCATGACCGCGTTCCTATTTATTATGCACGGCCTACAAATGCTGATTTTTGTTGGAGCCTTTGGCGATAAGATCACCATGAGCCGCTGGGAAAAATGGTCAATTTTAGTGTTTGGTATTTTTGCTTTACTTGATATTCGCCGTAAGCATATGACCTAACAACGAAAAAGCCGCGAATGCGGCTTTTTTTATGGTGACGGTTTCGAGGCAACGCCTTCATCTTGGGGCAACTCAACACGAGAAAGTTCCGCCCGAGTTTTCGGCAAGCACTGTGGATAATGCTCCTGTACAAAACGAATCATCTCTTCACGAACGTAACAGCGTAAATCCCAGGCCACCGGCGAGTTTTTTGCGGTCATCAGTAAACGAATCGTCATAATATGATCGGTACAATCACTGACTTGAAATGCCTTGGCTTGCCCATCCCACATCTCTGTATTGTCCAACACTTTGTCAAAATGCTCACGTAAAGGCTCAAGTGGCATGGTGTAGTCTGTATAGATAAATACGGAGCCAAGAATTTGTGCGGTATTTCGCGTCCAGTTCTGAAAAGAGTTCTCTGTGAAATAAGTGATGGGCAGAATTAAACGGCGCATATCCCAAATTCGAACTACCACATAAGTGAGGTTAATTTCTTCAATCCAGCCCCACTCACCTTCGACGACGACGGCATCATCGATTTTAATTGGCTGAGTAAAAGCAATTTGGATTCCCGCAAACAAATTGGACAAGGTTTTCTGCAACGCGAAACCAACGATAATACCTGCAACACCCGCACCGGTTAGAATCGTCGTGCCATACTGACGAACACTATCAAAGCTCAATAAAATAATACCCGTCGCTATAAAGGCGATAACAACGATGGCAATTTTTTTGACGTAAATAATCTGCGTGCGTGCTTTACGAGCTTTGAGGTTATCCGCCATCGAGATGTCATAACGCTTAAACAACACATCTTCAACCACTCTCACCAAACGAATCAAAATCATCGCCAGCGAAATCACAATCAGCATTTGGAGAACCTGCCGCAGCAAGTCAATGCGTTCCGCACTCAGAGGCAACCAACCGGCCCAAACATGAATGATGATACAAGGAATAAACAGTAGAATACTGCCTTTTAAATGCCGCTGAAGGGACTCAAACAAAAAGCGATCACCCCGTCGTGCATTGAATTTAAGCACACTAAACATCACTGCTCGGCATAGAATGCCGATCAGGAAGGCAATCGCCACCAGTGAAATGGTGGCAATCAGGGGGTAAGTCGTAAAATAGTATTCGGGATGAAGTTGCATATTTTCATCCTAACCAGCGATCAAAAAACGATCAACCTTGCATATAGCTTTTTAATCCATCGAGGAACATTTGCGTCGAGATCATCACCAATAACAAGCCCATCAAACGCTCTATCGCTTTCAGGCCTCGCTCACCCAAAATGCGGTGGAAGAATCCATAAAACATCAAAATAATGAAGGTACCAACCCAAGCTAAAATAACGGCAATCGACAACTCAACCATTTGTGTTGGATATTGGTTTGATAACAGTAACAACGCAGCAATCACCGAAGGCCCGGCGATCATCGGAATGGCCAACGGGACGATAAAAGGTTCTTCACCAGCAGCTAGCCCAGTAATGCTTCCTGCACTAGGGAAAATCATCCGAATCGCAATAATAAACAGAATGACACCACCCGATATACTTAAGGTCTCAGGTTGCACATGTAAGAAGTTAAGGATGATCCGTCCCGCATATAGGAATAACAACAAAATAGCCAAAGCACACAGCAGTTCACGCACGAGAACTTTACGTCGACGCTTAGGATCCAGATGTTTCAGAATGGATAATACAATGGGCAGGTTGCCTAGAGGATCCATAATCAAAAACAACATCGTCGCAGCAGAAAAGATTTCCATAACTAAAATACGCCTCCATCGGCAAACAAATATTCGCGTTTTATATCGATATCCTCAATCGACGACTTCCACCATTTTGGTTATTTCTAGCGAGGTTCAAGAAGCCCGCCCTGACTCCTTGGGCAAACGAGCTACACAAGACCACAGAATGAGAACTGATTCAACTATTGGCTGATAAGCTGCTTCAAATTTAATAAAATCACAAGGTTAAGAATAGAACAAAGCCGACCAAATACATTTGGTCGGCTTTGTTATTTTCGGCTTTTAACGCGAAACAGATAGATTAGTGGCTGCACACTCGTGCTTCGTTCATCGTCCATTTATCATCGACTTGAACGATTTTCTGATTGCGCTTAAAAAACGCCATTAAGCTATCGAAGTCAAACCCGTCTAGTTTGCATGTACGAAAGCGTACGTCAGCGCCAAATTGTTTTTCTACCACCGTTTGTAATTCACTTTCACTCATCGGCGTTGCTTTCAATAGGTTCAGCACTTTATGTGCGTGGATTTCTTGAGACATAGAGCCCTCTGTCACTGACATTGTGTAATGAGAAGCCCAAGCATACGCAACAAGTAGAAAAAAACTTTGATTTTAGATAATCAAGGAGGCGGTAATCAGTGAGTGTGCCAATAAATAACTGCCTGATATCCAGTACTGGCCAGCTTTAAATGTACGTCGGTGATCGTGTACCGCAAGTAAGCCAGCGGAAATGGCCAACACCATCGTCCCGAGCATACCCATCGCCGTCGCTATCGTCGGCGTGATTAACCACACTTGCCCGGCCGCCCAATTCAGCTGTAAGAGCATCATTCCCATGATGGCAACCGGAAAAATCAAACGATCTATTTTAGGTAGGAAAAGGAAAAACACCACAATACCACCAGCAAAGAGCATTGAGGGAACCCACCAGACAATGTCCCCAGAGAGCTGTAACCAAAAAGATTTACTGTAACTCAACTGAGCCAAGAGAAAAGCCACAAAACTCAGCTTTAAATGACGCTTCAAAATATACAGGGAATCAGCGATCACCGAGATCAACAGCCCAACAGCAATCCACAATGCTGGCGCATCTAGCTCATGACGAAATGCCACCATGGTCAATAGCAGAACAAAGCTAAATGCTTGGAATAAGGCCGCCTGAATTTTTTGATTACGTTGATTCGCTGAAATGCTGATAAAACCCGATAGCGCGACGGACAACCAACTCCACATGCAAACACCTCTTGTTATTTCCGCCGCCAGTGTAGGCTGCCGCAATGATAAGTCCAGAGAGCAAAGTAAAAACTTCGATCTTGATTAGGCTTATTTAACCCTTAAATTCCCTTATCAAGCAAGGGGTATTCCTAACCCATTAAGTATTTAAATTTAAAATCCCCACTCTAAAAGAGCCACAAACTCTCATATATGGCACATCAGAGAGCGGTATTGATAAAAGTCTTAAGTTAACGAACACAAAAAACGAAAGCAAACGATTGCTAAGTGATAGTTAAAATCAAAAAAAATATTAATGTTGTTATTTAACAAATAGTTAATTAGATAAAATCAACAAAACCATATCATGATTATCTTCTTTTAATTTCCCTCTCAATGAGGGTAGATGACCAAATCAAAAAGACTCAGTTGCTAGGATCTGGCTCTGCGTATGATAAACATTTTCTATCGTGACCAATAATTTTTAAGATTAAAGCAACAAAATAAGCTTCAAGACCGAAAATACATAAAATAGACAAAAACAATTATGTACACTTTAAAATACAATAATAAACAAATTAAAAACAATAAGTTACATCAAAATATAAACCTTAAAACTAGAAAAGAACAATATATAGACACCTCAATTATCCACCTTTAATTGCTATAAAAATGTCAAAAAACCCAGAGTAAAGTTAGACTTTTGAAGTCTAGAAAATAAAACTTGATCAAAACCACATAAAACTGATATTCTAAAAATAATGAAGTGGAACATCACCAAATAAAGGAGCAGTGTCATGATTACATCTTCACAAAAACAAGGACTTGTAATGATTGCGGTAGTGGTTGGCCTTATGGCACTGCCATTGATGTACTAGCAAGAATACAATTAACAAAAAGGGACGCATTTGCGTCCCTTTTTGTTAATTGCTGATTTAAGCACCACTTTTTCGTAAAATCGCTGCATTTAGCACCAATATAGGCAATGGGTGATTTTTTGAAAAACGACAGTTAGAAATGTTCAGACAACATATCCCAATGCATGTAATAGAAAGCCAACGCTGCCAAGGTAATCATCGTCATTAATGATAGAGCGACTCTCCAAATAAAACGGCTGCTGCGTGGGGTTAGCTCTTTTTCACACTCATCACAAGCCGAAAGAAAGCCGGCACGATCATCAAGCTTATAATCGTCTTCATGGACGATTTTATTTCTGATCGTCGCGACGTAACGTAACTTGGCAACAATCTTATGCGGCAAGCGTTCTTCACAGCTGGTGATCAGTTGATGAAGTCCCTTGCCTTCTGCATGATATTGAACTCGCAATAACTGCTCGAGTTTTCGCGTCCTCAATACCACTTTTTCAATATCAGACATACTCTCCCTCCATCACTGTTTGAGTTTAGGGGGTAATCGTGGATTTCTCTATATCTATCCTGAATTAATTGCCGCAAGCAAGTCAATTTATACAAAATAATCAACCACTAAGATAAGGGTCACAAATTAAGCGCCCTCAGGTGATATGACTCGAAGTTTGAAGCAATTCATCCACTCGTATGTTTAAAACGCCAAACGATTAACACACTATTTGCGTCAGATCTGATTACAATAAACCGTTAATAAGGAGGGGCTTATGCCGTTACTCATGTTTATCGCAATATCACTATTGATGGTAGTGGCAGGGCTTGGTTGCTATCGCTTGTACTTGCAACATAGCCAAGGTCATCATGCCGTTGAGAAAACCATTGAAGTGACCGTACTCGATAAGCAGATGCTGGAAAACCAACAGCATGACTCGTTTATAAGTAACGCCAATAGCTACTGGATTTGGGTGCAGAAGGGGCGCTTTGGCCCCAAGCGCGAGTTCGAGGTCACTTTTGATTATTTTCAAGTGTTAAACCCTGGAGATAAAGGGCAGCTCACTTACCACGGCGACCAATTCATCCACTTTGCTCTGCAACGTTAGGGCAATAACCAACGCGTTTTTGATGAACGTCCGAGTACCCAACTGACCAACAAGGCTCCTGCACCGCTCAGAACCACCCATAAAGGAATAACCCATACTGGGTGACCTTGATACCAGCCGTAGGCTTTCATTGGCCACAAAAAGATGGGGTGTAAAAGATAAATCCCTAAGCTGTACTTACTGATAAAGCTGATAACCCGCTGCGTGCGAGCAGAGAAAATATTGCCCACGTATTTACAACACATAAAAATCATACTGGCGGCGAGTACAACGTTAATGGTTTTATAAGATAACCAACGCCCAACCGTATAATGATCAGCTTCAATACTGTTCATAACGACCATAAAGACCGTCCACACTAAGGCAGCACTACCCAATAAAATAAATAGCGTGATAATCCAGCCTCGCAACGGAACCTTTTTATACAGCAAATAGCCAAGAGGAAGATACCCAGTATACAGCCACAACTGGTGGCTCCAAGGGCCATCAATTCGCAATAAATAGCATACCGTCGTCACCAGCCAAATAAGGGTAAAGGCAACAATCGCGCTCGTATCTAAGCGCTGAACCATTAACTGCAAAAAAGGAATCACAAAATAGAGCGGAATAAAGTAGTAAAAAAAGCCAAGGTGATAATACGTCGCGTGCTCCGGGCTGTGCTCTAGTACCTGCTTAGAAACCTCGGCATCATAGCCATCAGCGCTCCAGCCAGAAAGGTAAGCATAAAACAGAGACCAAATGAGAAAAGGAATTAAGACTTTACCTAAACGGCGTCGCACATAATAACTGGCGTTGAACGGCCGTTCATCACTCAGCATCAAAGCACCAGTAATCAAAATAAATACCGGTACTGCCCAGCGTGAAATACTGTTAACACTCACCGCAGTCAACCAGTGGTCAAATGGAATTTCACCGAGCTCTGTTCGATAAGGTGCTAATACATGAATAGCGATCACTGCGATCGCCGCGACGCAGCGCATCAAGTCAAAAAACAGTACCCGTTCTCTCATATCACCTTACTCTGAATCAAAATTCGCTTGACTATAGCATGCGCAAAAATCGCCTCTGTTAATTTTTAACAAGTTGTTTTACAAGCTAACGTTAGCTTAGCGCTTCCAGAAGATCTTAAGTCCAAAACCGCCAAAGATAGCTGATAGTTATATCAACTTCTCTGTATTGAGACAGCGTACTGAATGCAATTCGTTCTAGAATAGGTCTCCCTTCTCTGTGAGATGGGTTCGCCTTAATGTCCAGCAAGTCTATCGTTAAGCGAAAGTTTTTCCCTTTTCACTTTCGCCCGGCTACACAGACTTTTGCTGATCAATTTGTTGCTTCGTTTTCCTTACTTTTAGGAGCAACAAAAAAGGCTGGCTGCAAAACGCAGTCAGCCTATCTTTTTAGAACTCGGTGATTAGTCTGTAAACTGATGGCTCCACATTTGAGCGTCCATCAACGCATTCAAGACTCGCTGTGGGTCAACCCCCAGTACCACACATAAACGTTCCACTTCTTCCCAATCACCCTGTTCAAATGACGCTTCAATGGTTAACAACTGACCTAATGGCCCCTCACGTTCTAAGAGTGCCCGTTTGATTTCATCACTAAGCGGTAACTGCTCCACCAGCTGTGGAAGCGACAGATCAAGCAGCGCATCCAAAATAGAAAATAAACCAATCAAAAAGGCTTGATCACGGTACTGCTCAAAAGGAGCCTGACGCGACATCAGCAGGCAAAACTGCGCTCTTTGCAGCGCCAAATGGTAAAGCGCACGCGGCTTTTTTGCCGAAATGAACGAGGCAACCGCGAGCGAGACAAATGTTTTAAGTTTATCTTGCCCTAGGTAGACTAAGGCTTGGCGAAAAGAAGAGATCGACACTTCCAATCGATCAGACATTGCATTGACGAATTTCAGCAGCTGATAGGAAACCGCAACATCTTTCGCGACAATATTTTCAACTTTTTCGAAGTCCACCATCGGTTTGCACACTTCTTGAAACAGCTCCATCACAATCAAATGCTCAGGGCTAAAGTACCGTTGCTTGAGTAATTGCGGCTGGCTAAAGAAAAAGCCCTGAAAAAAATGAAAGCCCGCGGAACGAGCAAGCAAAAACTCCTGCTCGGTTTCTACTTTCTCAGCCAAATACTTTCGTTTACATCCATGCTCTAAACGCCGGCGGACAAAATCACATGCGGCTTCAATGCCTAGCTCTTGTATGTCAATCTTAATGATCTGCACAAAAGGCAGAAAACGCTCCCATTGCGGGCCATAAACAAAATCATCAAGTGCCACCATATAACCTTGGTGGTACAACTCTTGTAACGCATCGTAAAGCTCATCTGTTGGTGGACAATTTTCTAATACTTCCACCACTAATTCTTGGCGTGGCAAGCTCAGAGGCAAGCGATTGATCAAACTTTGATATGGAAAGTTGATAAAACAGCGCGAACCCCTTATCGCCGCATTGGTACCAAGAGAGAGAAAGTTTTCTGCCACCAAACGGTATGTTGCACGGTTTGAGTCGATATGATGTGGAAAGGCGTTATTTTCGCCATTGCGAAATAAAATCTCATACCCTAGCGTTTGACGACGAGCATTGAAAATCGGTTGCCGCGCCACATAGGTATCATGCATAACCTGATGCCAGCCTCATTGTTCATTCTCTTGATGATCTTGTTGGCGTCGTTCGTGTGCCCTGCACAGCCAAACAACCGACTCTTTCAGTTCGAGATGAATGACGCCTAAATTTGGGCGAATACCTATTAACTAGGCGACCATTTTCCTATGGCATTTAGGCTCATTGACACACTATGCTACAAGGCACAAAAAATAAACCAAAGAACGAATTAACCCGCAACTTGCGACCGGGTTAAATTTATAAAGTTCCCGTAATGTGCCACGATGAGTCATAAATTAACTCACCGTCACGTCACCGATATTCACTTCACTAAATCACGGCTTTTTTCTCGACTCTGAGATTCAAAGCCCACATAATCTAATTTGTCATATGGTTATCCAATTCAAAATGAAGTATGTCTGATATCGAATCGACACCTAAGCACCGTTACACGCAAGAACAACAATTTGCCCAAGCTAGCTCGAGCCATATTGCTCAATTATGGCAACAGCGAGTCGAAGGGACGATCACCTCATTCGATAGAACTAGTTTATATTGGATAAAATTGACGCACCCACAACACACCAAAGCCATTGTGGTGATTAATGGTCGAATTGAAAGTGCGTGGAAGTATCAAGAGCTGTTTTACGATCTCTATCAACAAGGCTATGACATCTTCTCATATGACCACCGTGGTCAAGGGTTATCTGGTCGTCTCACTGACGACCCACAAATTGGTCACATCGATGAATTCAATGATTATCTCTTGGATATGGATAAGATGGTCGATACCTTTGATTTATCGGGGTATCAAACACGCCATTTGTTAGCTCACTCGATGGGTGGCACCATCGCGACGCGCTATATTCAAACACATCCTCAGCATCAATTTGATGCCATGGCCTTGAGTGCTCCTATGTTTGGCATTCACTTACCATGGTATTTAAAACCCATTGCCTCGCTGATCAGTCAACTTCTGACCGCCTGCAACCCTAAACCTGTCTATGCTCCAGGTCATCAAGCTTATTATCCTAAGCCGTTTGACAGTAATCCACTGAACCAATGTTTACCTCGTTATGAATGGTTTCGTCAGCTCTATGAGGATAAGCCGGAACTGCAAGTCGGTGGCCCGAGTACTCGCTGGGTATGGCAGTCGATGATGGCGGCCAAACAATCCATTCAGTTGACCCGGCAAATTAAAATACCTTTGCTACTGATGCAGGCCGGCGATGACACCATCGTTGCTAACGCATCACATATTAAATTCATCAAAAAATTGGCACGCACTAATACTCGCTGTGGATTTAAGATCATCCATGGTGCAAGGCATGAACTGCTGTTTGAACAAGACCAATATCGTAACCAAGTGCTCGACACCTTGCTGAATTTTTTCGCTCAATACTCGCGGCACCAAGCGTAAAATAGGAAATGTCTTGGTTTGGTTTTTACCCTCTTTTTCCGCTTTCAATTGCAGTAAACTAGTTACCTCGCTGGTTTTCGACTTTCGAGCCCAAGGGCTCACTTAAAGAGGATAATATGACAGAAGTACGCAAAGAGAGCCCTTTCCGCATTGTGGCATCGGATTTAGACGGTACCTTACTGGCACCCAACCACCAATTGAGTGACTTTACCAAACAGACACTTAAAGAGCTGCATAACCAAGGCTATACCTTTATCTTTGCGACAGGCCGTCATCATGTCGATGTTTCCGGGATTCGTGAAATCGTTGGCATTCCTGCGTACATGATCACCTCCAACGGTGCCCGTGTTCATGATCAGCACGACACCTTGATGTATAGCCAAAATGTACCGAGTGAACTGGTGCAATCCGTGATCGATGTGGTTCGTGAAGATGAAGAAATTTACATTCATATGTACCGCAATGAAAACTGGCTGATCAGTCACGAAAACCAAGAGCTGCGTGAATTCCATAACGCATCAGGCTTTAGCTACCAACTCTTTGACCCAAGCCAAGCGCCATCAGATGGCATTGCCAAAGTGTTCTTTACTCACCCAGGCAAAGATCATGAGCGGTTAGCTCGCCTGGAAACAGTGCTAAATGCACGCTTTCAAGGCCAGCTCAATGTGGCATTTTCCACACCTTGGTGCCTTGAAGTCATGGCCGCCAACGTCTCAAAGGGCGAAGCACTCAATGCTGTTGCTCAGTCACTCGGTTATTCTCTGTCTGACTGTATTGCTTTTGGTGACGGTATGAATGATAAAGAAATGCTGGACATGGCGGGTAAAGGGCTCATCATGGGAACCGCTCACGATAAAGTATTTAAAGCACTGCCTAATAACGAAGTCATTGGCAGCAACGCGGATGATGCCGTCGCACATTATTTGCGAACGCATCTACTGTAACGGTGGTTCTCACTGGGTTACTTCACTGACAACAAAGGCAGCCGACGCTGCCTTTGTGTTATACGCCTCGTGAGATTAGCTACTGCTGTCTTTACCAAGAATAGCCTGCCACTCATGTTCACTAACGGGCATAATCGATAAACGGTTGCCTCGTTTCACCAATGGCATCGCCTCAAGCTCTGGCATCGCTTTCATTTCGGCGAGGGTAATAATGCGACTGGTGGTTGAAACATATTCAATATCGACCATCACCCAGCGAGGATTATCCGGCGTTGATTTCGCGTCGTAATAATCACTTTCTACATCAAACGCAAAGTGATCAGCATACGCCTCGCGTACCACGCGTGCGACACCAGCAACCCCGACCTTCTTGCAAGAAGAGTGATAAATAAGGACTAAGTCGCCCTTTTTTACCTCATCTCTCAACATATTTCGCGCTTGATAGTTACGTACGCCTTCCCAGCATGCTGTACCACGAACGCGAAGTGTATCAATTGAGAACTCATCCGGTTCGGTTTTAAACAACCAATATGCCATAATGTCTTCCAATTCAATTTGATGGCCAAGGTATACCATGAAGGCGTTAAGAAACCCAGTCGCAATCCTGTTTACTACGTTACTAGCCGCGTGCAGCCACTCACCGTCATCGCAAAAATCCACTCCTGTTGCGACTCTCGATGATCCCGCGTCAATTCAAGTCCCAACCTTTGTGATGCGAGGGCAAATTGTCTTGGGTCGCGAAGCGCAATCCTTTATGCCATGTGAGAGTCAGCACCAGTTCTGGCTAGATGCTTCTGATGACAAACTCGCTCAGCTAAAACCGCTATTAAGCGCGCCTTATGAACCCTTATATGCTGAGTTAGTTGGCCACTTAGCGCCACCCTCTCGAACTGGACTGGATGCTGATTTCACCTCGCGTTTTGTGGTCGATCACTTCAACTTCATTAGCGCCGATAACCCAGAGCTGTGTCGTCAACCTAATAAACCAACTCGCGCGCTTGGCACCGAGCCATTTTGGTCGGTAGAATTTGACCAACAAGAGCTCATACAGCGCCAAGTCGACGCGGCGCCGCAACCTCTCGTTGTTACGTCACGCCGTATTCGCCGCGACCAACGGTTCTACCAATTAGAAAATGGCTTTTTGCAATTAGACAAACGCAGCTGCTCAGATGGGATGAGTGATGATCTCTACGGCTGGCAAGCCGAGTTCCATCATGACGGACACGAATACCAAGGTTGTGGCGCGATCTCAAACTTGGATGTCACCCAAAAGTGGAGCGCGACCTATCAAGCACAAGCTAACGATGCGAGTAATTTTACGGTGACAATGACTCTCAATGATGATCACTCCGCAACCACCGTCTATGGTTATCAAAATGGCGACGCTGATTCTGTTGAGAATGGCTATTGGCAGCAGCTCAATGACAACCAAGTACAAGTCGTCATGACTCGCCACCAGCGACAATATTTGGTCTCAAAACGGATTTTCACTGTTGACGGCAAAACGCTCAAAGCAGAAAAAGAGCAAGTCGGAGACGTTATTTATACCATCGCCAACGGTGGATTAACGCTCTACAAAGCTCAGCAATAAGAGGAACTGTATATGTCGTGTCCGCAATGTGGTTTTGAGCATCAATGTATTTGCTCGCATATCCCTGATTTAAGTGAAGTCGCCATCCATTTAGCGCTGCTGACTCATGAGCGAGAGTGGGAGCGAGAAACCAACACTGGCCACTTATTAGCGCGTTGTTTGCCCCAGTGTCGCCGCTATCCTTGGCAGCGTTTACAAGCAGCTCCCGAACTGGTGGCAAAGATGAGCAGCCAAGCGGTTACTCCTTTTATCTTATACCCGAGTGATGAGAGCATTAGCGTTGATAAAGCACAAAAAATTGCTCGCCGAGCTGACCGAGAGCCCTTGTTTATTGTGTTGGATGGAACATGGCAAGAAGCGCAGAAAATGCAGCGTAAAACGGCGTGGCTTAGTGAGGTTCAGCATGTGCACCTCAATGTCGACCAAGCATCAAAGTATACGCTTCGTCGCAATCAGCAGCCGGGGCATTTATGCACGTTAGAAGTGGGGGCAATGCTACTCAATGAACTCGGTTTTGCACCACAAAGCGAAGAGCTGATTGAGTTTTTAGATTACTACTTGCGTGTGTATCAGGCAGAAAAGAGCGGTCATGCGCTCCAACCGCCGTCACTAAACCAACTCAAGTAACTCACTCAGTTCAACAATTTCAATGTCTGGTAGGACACGAGCTTTCGTCGCATGACGCAAAGTCCGGCCTTGGTCATTGAACCAGCACGCCATAAATTCGTTATTTCGCGCCCCAGACACGTCAGTGCGTAAATGATCGCCGACATGTAAGATGTTTTGTGGTGGTAGATTTAATAACTGCTGAGCTTGCTGAAACAAATCAGAGTATGGTTTGGCACGGCCATCTGGCCCTGCACGGAAAACCTGTTGAAAATACGGAGAAAGTCCTATTCTTTTTGCATCAACATTGCCATTAGTAATCCCAATTAATGGCACTTTTTTAGCTAGACTGGCCATCACCTGATGCGTGGTGCTCGGCACCTCGAAATCGCTACGCATGTCTAACACGAGAGATAATGCCTGTTCGGCAGCTTGCTTTGCTTTTAGATCATCATAACCCAAAAGCTTCAGCCCCTGAAAAATCTGCTGATAACGCCATTCACTGACATCATGTTTAACTTCAGGTGTCGCATCTGCCACGGAGAGTTTCAGCGCCTGCCACCACTCTGGTGATTGAGTGGCAGTAACAGGATGCTGCTGATGTAACCATGCTACAACACCCTGCTCGACCTGACGAATGATAGGACGGTTGTCATACAGTGTGTCATCGAGATCGAAGCTCATAGCATAGATGGGTTTTAGCTGGCGATAATAGCGCATTAGTCGTTCCGTTTTTTCTTGGCTCGCGGATGGGCCTCATCGTATGCCGTCGCAAGGTGTTGAAAATCTAAGTGAGTATAGATCTGAGTCGTGGAAATATTTTCATGGCCCAACAATTCCTGCACCGCACGCAAGTTGTTACTTGATTCGAGCATATGCGTGGCAAACGAGTGACGCAGTTTATGCGGGCTAATATGACTAGAGACCGCTTGCTTTTGCCCCCACTCTGCCATGCGTTTTTGAACATTGCGATGAGAAATTCGCACGCCTAATTTAGAAACAAACAGTGCCTTCTCACTTGGTTGCGCTAGATTTGAACGCACTTTCATCCATTTGGCCACCCACTCTTTAGCTTGACCAGCAAACGGCACTTTACGTTCTTTATCACCTTTACCGACAACGCGAATCTCACCTGAAGACAAGCTAATATCACGCACATCGATACTGACCATCTCAGCTAAACGCAGCCCCGCCCCATACAACAATTCCATCATCGCCCGATCTCGAATCGACAAGGGATCATCATCGTTCACCTCAAGCAGTTGATTGACTTCATCGACATCCAGATTTTTGGGCAGAGGCCGCTTCTTGCGAGGCGCAGACACTCCTTTCGCAGGGTTCGCGCTCATCTCACCGCGTAAGATCAGAAAGTCGAAAAAACTGCGCAGTGATGACAAACGAGTGGCGATACTGCTGGCTTTCATGCCTTCACGCATGCCTTTACTGGCTAATTGACGCACCCAAGAAGCATCGACTTGTGACCACTCTTTCAGCCCCAACGTCATTAATTGCAGCGCCATGGTTTCAAGCTGCTGTTTATAATTACGTTGCGTATGCAAACTAAGCCCTTTCTCGCTACGCAAATATTCATAAAAGCGCTCGAGTGGACGTTGTAAACTACGAGAAAGAGTGGGTAGAGCGTCGTTCATCAGTCACTTGCCAAGGTAATGTAACCATCAAATGCGAAAGCACTAACGCTAGATGGCGTAAAAACAGTGTGTCCATATGCGGCTGGAAATGACCGCCATCCTCACTGGAAAAAGCCAACAAGCCAAGTGTTGTCCCTTTGTGTAAAGGTAACACAACATAGGACCCCATTTCCGGCGCGTCACTGTCTTCTCCAAACAGTGCGTGACGATCCGCTTTACGTAACCGCCCAAGATACGCACTTTTGCCATTTAAGTGATTGGTCGTAAAACGTTGGTACACATCAGAGCTTAATTGATACTCGCTGTGTGGTGTTTCAAGCAAGCGAATGTACGCGGTTAGATTGAGGTCACGCGCCATCGCCTGTACCGCCTCAAAAGCAGGTAACAAAGCTTCACACTTGAGAACTTGCTCTTGCAATGACATAAACTCATGAAAGGTTTTGTCATTGTTGGCAGCCAGCGACATTAAAGCAGTAATGTCTTCTTCTAACTCTTCAATTCGGCGACGCTGACGATTCATTTGTACCAGAGCTAATGGCACGGCCCCTTGCTCTTGATGAGGAAGAGATAAACGATCCACCAGCTCTCGGCGGTGAAGAAAGAAGTCTGGGTTTTCAGCTAAATATTCGGCGACAATTTCCGCCGTTAATGCGTCTGCTTCAATCTGCGACACTCGATTTTCCTATGTTGTTATATATTGTTATCAGCAGTTCAATTGACCATCAAACACATGCGTAGCCGGCCCTGTCATATACAAAGGATGTCCTGGACCTTTCCATTGAATTTCCAAATCGCCACCAGGCAGGTGCACTTTCACTTTGTTATCTAGCGCCCCTTGAACAATACCTACAGCCACGGCCGCACAAGCACCGCTACCACACGCTTGTGTTTCTCCTGCTCCACGTTCGTAAACGCGCAAATTAACCTCATCACGGCTAATCACTTGCATAAAACCTGCGTTTACGCGCTCAGGAAAACGCTCATGAGATTCCAATAATGGCCCTAAGGTTTCAACATTGGCAGTGGTAACATCATCCACAATGGTCACAACATGAGGGTTGCCCATACTGACCGCACCACAGAAAAGCGTCTGCTCTTCCACCCGCATAATGTAGGTTTTCTCAGTTTGCTTGGCGCGAAATGGAATCTTGCTTGGCTCAAATTCAGGTTGCCCCATATTGACTGTCACTTGCCCATCATCTTCAATATTGAGCACCATTTTGCCTTTTTTGGTACTGACTGAGATGTTGTACTTGTTAGTCAACCCTTTCATACGGACAAAACGCGCAAAACAACGGGCACCGTTGCCACATTGCTCGACTTCGCTGCCATCGGCATTAAAAATGCGGTAATGAAAGTCACTTTCAGGATCATAAGGCGCCTCAACCACCAAAAGCTGGTCAAAGCCCACGCCTGTATGACGATCCGCCAAACGGCGGATCAAGTCTGGTGAGAAAAAGATGTTCTGAGTAATGCAGTCCACGACCATAAAATCATTACCCAGACCATGCATTTTTGAAAAATGGAAATGCATAAGACGCTCGTTACTCCGGCAGAATTTGTTCAAGTTCCCACAGGCTGGTTAACGCTTCACGACGACGCACCAAATGGCTTTGATCACCATCAACCATCACTTCTGCAACACGTGGGCGTGTATTGTAGTTCGATGACATGACGAAGCCATAGGCCCCCGCAGAACGAACAGCTAGCAAATCGCCTTCTTCAATACACAGAGTTCGGTCTTTACCAAGAAAGTCGCCAGTTTCACAAATCGGCCCAACAAGGTCGTAAGTTACTGCTTCACCTTGGCGCGGTTTCACAGGAACAATATCTTGCCAAGCTTGATACAGAGCGGGACGCATTAAATCATTCATCGCCGCATCAATGATCGCGAAGTTTTTATGCTCAGTGTGTTTTAGGAATTCTACTGTGGTAAGCAATACGCCAGCATTTGCTGCGATAGCACGTCCAGGTTCAAACACCAGTTCTAAGTCCTGATGATTCTCCAAACGAGCCAACAACGCTTTCGCATATTCAGATGGTTGGGGTGGCATTTCATCTCGATAAATCACCCCTAAACCACCACCAACATCAAGATGGCGAATATGCACACCTTGCTGCTTCAAATCATCGATCAGTTTAAGCAGGCGATCGGTCGCATCAATAAAGGGGGCAATTTCTGTGAGCTGAGAACCGATATGGCAATCAATTCCGTGAATCTCCAGATGCGCTAAGCCTTGTGCAAATTGATACACTTCTGGTGCGCGTTCAAAGGCAATACCAAACTTATTATCCCGCAGTCCGGTCGAGATATAAGGGTGTGTGTGGGCGTCGACATCAGGGTTGATACGCAAAGAGATAGGCGCTTTAACTCCCATTTCACCAGCCACTTGGTTAAGACGAACCAATTCAGGCTCTGACTCAACGTTAAAGCATTTGATACCCAATTCCAGTGCACGGCGCATTTCTGCGGGTGTTTTTCCCACACCAGAGAACACGACTTTGCTCGGCTCTCCGCCAGCCGCGATAACACGCTCAAGCTCACCGCCGGAAACAATATCAAACCCCGATCCCAAGCGAGCCAATGTATTTAACACGCCTAGATTAGAGTTGGCTTTAACCGCATAGCAAACAAGGTGCGGATGCTCACCGACCGACTTATCAAAGGCATGCCAATGGCGCTCAAGCGTTGCACGCGAGTAAACGTAAAGTGGCGAGCCATACTGCTCGGCCAAGCTGGTCAATGTGACGCCTTCAGCCCATAGCTGACCATCGTCCTGATAGTTAAAGTAATCCAAAATACGTTCCCTTAATAACTAATCGGTATTTGAGCTGTCAGTTTGCTCATTTTGTTGAGAATCTGTGGGCATGTAAAGGGCTCCAGTTTGTCCACAACCGGATAACCCTACTACAGAGAAGATAAATAGCGCTAATAAAGTCTTTTTCATTGGCCAATTCGTGATTATTCTTTCAATGCCCCCTATAATCGCACCACACTCAGGAAAAGCAATAGGACAGACAAGATGAACGAGACTGAATTTCATCAACTTGCCGATATACAAATGGAAAAAATCGAAGAGATGGTCGATGACTCAGGCGCAGACATCGATTATGAGGTTTCTGGCAACGTCATGACGCTCGAATTTGAAGACCGTAGCCAAGTGATTATTAATCGCCAGGAACCAATGCGTGAAATTTGGTTAGCGTCAAAATCTGGTGGTTATCACTTCCAATATGATTCCAAACATTGGATCTGTTCTAAAACCGGTATTGAGCTAATAGAGATGGTCAAACAAGAGTGTGAAAAACACGCTGGAGAAACCATCGATTGGACATAAAAAAGAGCACGTAAGTGCTCTTTTTTATTTTATGCATTTGCCGCTCGATTGATTTTATCGTAAGTCGTGGCATCACTTCGGTAAGGCACCACGTAATCTTCGCCCTCTTTCGGATGCACAATCTGATAGTACTGTGGCAAGTTAAAGTTGATAAAACTGTCCACCACACCATCACTACCGCGCATCGAGGTATAAAAGCTGTTCACGCTGGCGATCATTTCATCTTTTTCACCGCTAAACTGGTGATAGACCTCAACCTGATTGTTCTCGTCCAAAACATAGATATTGAACCCTTGATCGGAATCCTCGAAGAAGAATTGGATCAAGCCTTCACTGGCAAAGCCATCAACAACATCTGGTAAAGAGAAATCTTGCTCTTTATCCAACATCAGCAAAGGTGAGCCTTTCAGTTTATTGGTGGAAATGCTGCGGTAAAAATCGACCGAGTTCTCCAACTTCTGAACCGACACTCCTCGACGCTCAAAGAATAAGCCAAACATCTGCTGACCCATACGCATCGCTTTGAAGCGGCGACGTTTGGTTTGTTCGACAGGTTTTAGGCGCAGCTCAATACACTCTGCTAATAGTTGGTAAACCATATTACGCATAACACCGCGCAAGTTTTTGCTATAGCAGAAAACATCGACAGACTCCGGCGGCAACGCATCTTGGTGCATTTTACCTAATACCGTTTTTAGCGCATCCAGCATGGCGGTTTCGCCGCGGAAGTGTAAGGTACGAACCTCATGCCACGAATTGCGATACACCAAATCTACACTGCCGACCAAACATCTTTGTTCTGGCCCAAAACTAAAGATATCGATATTTTTTAAATCAACTTTATGGGATTTCCCATTGAGCTCGTCCGTTGGGTCATTCTCAAAGTTAATGTACATCGCTAACTGGCTTATCTCACACGGGCTAGCTAATGCTTGCATCGAAGGACGACGTTTACGTAATGAAAACGTATTACGCAGATCACTCACCATCTGGTAGAACTTATCAATGTCCATATGCGCATCACGCACGACTGAATGCAGATGAGTAGATTCGGTAATTAACCCATTAAAAAACGCCCAGGCCACCAACTTACTGAGATATTCGTTGTGCTCAAGAGGCTTCTGACCCATTAAACGCTGAGGCTCAAGTGGCTGCTTATATAAATACCAACCCGGTTTGTTGGTTCGTCCAGGTTGTACCTGAATAAAGCTCAAATCAGATTCATGTAAATCTGGCGAAATCTGCGGGTTCAGTAACGTCACTTTGCCCGGAAGGACTTCAAATGCTGCATAGAGTTTACGCGCAAGAATACTGATATCTTGTGGACTAATCGCTGAGGTAATGTCATTACGGCGCGCGAACTGAATTAAGTTGCGGTAGCTAAGCATCAACGCATCGAGCAAATCGTGATGAACACTTTTAACTTGTTCAACCTTCCAGTTACGGCGGTCGTCAAGCTGCTGAAGCATCTCGGTATTCCAATCCCACGACTTAACCATGTCAGACATGGCGGTTCGCCGCCACGCGACAGAGCCGACACCGGGCTCACGAGATAATTTCTCATGAGTTTTGAGGTAAAAGCAGCGGCGGACGAGATCCAAGCGCGTATGATCGCCAATACGCACTAAATAGCGCGTCACTTTTTCGAGCATCAGATAATAGGTATCCATGCCGTACAAGTCTGGCTCATGGGCAAAGAAACGTCGCTTAGTATCGATGCTTAATAATTGGGTATGTGGATACTCCCAAGAGTATGCTTCGAGAAGGATAGCTTTAAGAACCGACTTATACGGAGAGTCGATACTTTTATACAGTTGCCACAAGTTCGCACCGAAGTACTCTTCAGCAGGAATACGGTTAAGCTTGCCAAAATCAATCCACTCCGCGCAGTTGATATGACCGTCACGGCACATTTTACCAATGTACTCGTCGTAACACTCTTCCATTTCTGGTGGCACAATTTGCCACAACAGACGTTTACCAGCCAAGCGCACCGCTGAACGATAAAATTCATCGAGTAATAACAGATGTTGAGAAGAGCCGCAGTTGTCACCCGTCATTTCTTCTGAGTGATTAGTACGAAAACGCTCCTCATCCATCAAGAAAAAGTTGGCTTCAACACCTTGGCTTTGTGCCCAATCAGTGATCAATAAACACTTATTCGTCAATAAGCTACGCTCTTCAGCTTTCATTTCAGCCGAGACGCACACCCAAATATCTAAATCACTTGAGGTACTTTGACCGATCGATGAGGTACTTCCCATCGTATAAAGACCGAGTATATTAGCTTGGCGACTAGTGGTAAGGGGTTTACCAATGATAAGTTCAGTGTCTTCAACAAACTGTTTTTGCACCGTATTCGGTTCAAAACCGCAAATACCATGGGGAACCGACTCGTCATAAAAGCCAGGAATAACTGGATGGTTGAAATGCAACAGAGCGGGAATAAGATGGAATACACGCTGACTTTGCAGATCCATCAACGCCAGCGCGCGCGCTATACGCTGCTGGTTGAGCTTGTCGAGTCTCTGAATAATTGTCTTAGTGTAAGCCTGCAAGGTACAGTCCTTGAATAAATCTTGTCTCTGCGTTCTAACGATTTTGTTCACAACGCGCCTGAAAACGTGATCAATCTAACACTTTTATTTGGATTGGTAAAGATTTGAACGATCCGATTCAAAATTACGCGCCTAATATTATTTCTCTTTGATTTGCGGCATAGTTTGGTACCTAACCATCAATTCTAATAATAGACCATATTGTAAACGAGAACCTAATCACACAATTTTCGTTCAATAAACGAAACCCTACATCGATCCCTCCTGCACACCATCAATCACTAATACTTTCATGCTCGACAATGTTAGGATGAGAGTAAGATTTTTCAGAAAAGACACGACTGACACCATGACACAATCTACACCAATTCGAATCGCCACGCGCAAAAGTCCACTTGCTTTATGGCAAGCCCACTATGTCAAAGATGCGTTGCAAGCTGCACACCCAGGACTCGAAGTGGAATTGGTCACAATGGTGACCAAAGGGGATATCATCCTCGATACACCTTTAGCAAAAGTAGGTGGAAAAGGCTTGTTTGTAAAAGAGTTAGAAGTGGCTATGCTCGAAGGCAGAGCCGATTTGGCCGTCCATTCAATGAAAGATGTTCCCGTCGATTTTCCCGAAGGTCTAGGCTTAGTCACAATCTGTGAACGTGGCGACCCGCGAGATGCTTTCGTATCTAACCAATACCAGTCGATCGATGATCTCCCACAAGGTGCCGTCGTCGGAACGTGCAGTTTACGTCGCCAAAGTCAGCTCCAAGCCTATCGTCCCGATCTTATTATTAAAGAACTACGTGGCAACGTTGGGACTCGCTTATCTAAGCTCGATGCAGGGGATTATGACGCCATCATTCTCGCTGCTGCTGGATTAAAACGTCTTGAATTAGAAGAAAGAATTCGCAGCTTTATCGAACCAGAGCAATCTTTGCCTGCTGTTGGTCAAGGTGCCGTAGGTATTGAGTGCCGCTTGGACGATGAACGTCTGATTAAGTTACTTGAACCTTTAGCTCATGCGGATACCGCTGATCGCGTTACCTGTGAACGAGCAATGAACATCACTCTACAAGGTGGATGCCAAGTACCGATCGGCAGCTACGCCATACTGGAAGGTGATGAACTTTGGCTGCGTGCTCTCGTAGGGGAGCCGGATGGCTCTCAAATTGTTCGTGGCGACATTCGTGGCCCGCGCAAAAACGCTGAAACCATGGGCGTGCAGTTGGCACACCAACTATTAAACGATGGTGCCAAAGAAATTTTAGACAAGCTTTATCACGAACACGAGTAATCACCGATGGCCGTGTTAGTTACCCGCCCCGGTGCACAAGGTTACTCGCTATGCCAACAATTGATGGAAGCCGGTATTGCCAGCTTCCATCACTCTCTCTTAACCTTCACTCCCGGCTCACAACTGTCACAACTTTCTGATGATATTGAACAAATCGATATCATGGTCGCGATCAGCCAGCATTCAGTCGCTTTTACTGATGAATACTTTACTCAACATAATATAAGCTGGCCGCAAGACTGCCACTACCTTGCCATAGGTCATAAAACCGCACTTGAATTGAGCAGAGTGTGCGGACAAAAAGTAAACTATCCCCAACAGAGTGATAGTGAACATTTTCTTGAACTCGATGACTTACAAGATATCAATAAAAAACAAATCGTTATTCTGCGCGGAAATGGTGGGCGAGAGCTCATTTTTGACACACTCGTCGAGCGTGGTGCAATAGTAGAATACAGAGAAGTGTATCAAAGAGAATATCGAGATTTTGATGCAGAGGTATTGGTCGCACAGTGGCAACAAGCACATATCGATACCGTTGTAATCACCAGTAGTGGTCAACTCAATTTCTTTGCTTCAAAGATCGCAGAGGTTGACTTACATTGGCTCTACTCTCTCAAACTGATTGTACCGAGTGATCGCATCGCAAAGGAAGCGAACGCCATGGGTTTTCACATCGTCTCGAATACGGGCAGTGCAGCAAATTCAGATTTATTGGCCACTCTCCAGCCAAATATAGGACAGTAATCAATGACAGATAAGAAAAACAACGACTCAGAACAATCTCCGCAATCAACCAATAAAACGGTTGTTAAAGCGCAAGAGCCAAAGTCTGCGGTAAAAAAAGACAAGGCGGATTCAGCTTCTTCTTCCTCGACAGAGAAAAAAAGCGAGACACCACAAACCACGCCCTCAACACCCAAAACAGCCTCTTCGACCACTGCCCCTGAACAAAAAAAATCTCAAGGCAGAAAAATGGCCGCGTTGGCGCTGATCATTTCAATTGTTTTTGCCGGTGGTGGTAGCTATTTTGCTATGCAAAAAGAGAGTGAATACCAAGCTCGCATCGCGGATTTAGAATCTAAATTGAGCACAATGCAGAACAACCTAGACTCTCAGCTTGATAATGCTAAACAACAAGCAATACAAAAAGCGACGGAAGTCACCAATCGTACAGAGACGGTTCTCAATCAACAGCAGCAAACCATTAAAAGCCTACAACTCGCGGTTGCCGATGTGAAAGGGCGTCGTCCCAATGATTGGCTGTTGGCGGAAGCGGATTACCTTGTCAAACTGGCTGGTCGCAAACTGTTCCTAGAGCATGATGCTTTTAGCGCCACCAAGCTAATGGAAAGTGCAGATGTTCGAATTGCGGCTTTAAATGACCCTTCTCTGGTTCCACTTCGCCAAGCTATGGCTAACGATATTACCGAGCTGAAAAATGTGCCGCTCGTTGATCGTGATGGACTGGTTCTGCGTTTGGTCTCCATGCAGCAACAAGTGGATGAACTTCCATTAGCCAACGCCATTTTGCCTGAAGCGGCAGAAGTTCAAACCGAGCAAGTCAGCGAAAATATTGCTAACTGGCAAAATAATCTATTAACTTCTTTAAAAGACTTCTCGGAAAACTTTATTACTTTCCGCACTCGCGATGGGAATGTCACACCGTTATTGTCTCCTGAGCAACATTTCTATTTACGCGAGAATCTAAAAGCCCAGCTACAAACGGCGATTAAAGGCGTGTATGACGAACAACAAGCACTTTATGATATTGCGCTAAAAACAGCTAAGCAGTGGTCAGCTAGCTACCTCAATCAGGATGACAATAAGGTTGCTGAGTTCAATAAAACACTCACCCAACTCAGTAAAGTAAACGTTGCCGTAGAGTACCCGACAAAACTTGAAACTCAGAAGCAGCTGAGCGATGTGATTAACGAACGGTTACGTAGAGAAGTCACCACTCTGACTACGGAGGAAGAATAATGTTTCGTCTTATTTTTCTTTTCGTGATTCTAGGTGCAGGCCTATTCGTTGGGACACAGTTTGCTGGCCAACAAGGTTATGTACTTATCTCTATTGCCAATAAAACCATCGAAATGAGCGTGACCACCTTAGTTATTTTTGTCATTGCGATTTTAGCGGCCTTATTTGGTTTAGAGTACTTGTTGAAAAAAGCGTTGAACGCGAGTTCAAGGACATGGAATTGGTTTGGGGTACGTAAACTAAAACGTTCACGTCGTTACACCAATGAAGGCATTATTAAGCTGATGGAAGGTGACTATAAGCAAGCCGAAAAACGAGTAACGCGTTGGTCTAATCACCATGATATGCCTTTGCTTTGCTATCTCGTGGCCTCGGAAGCGGCAGACAATCAGGGAAAAATTGAACAGCGCGATCACTACTTACAGTTAGCGGCAGATCAGCCTGATTCTTATTTGGTCGTTGAGTTAACTCGAGCGAGACAGCATGTCCGCCAAAAACAATTTGAGAAGGCGTTAGTGACGCTTGATGAATTGCATCGAGAATACCCAAACAACTCAATGGTTCTGTCTTTATTGAAGACTACCTATGTCGAATTAAAACGCTGGGAAGCATTACTAAGCTTGTTACCAAGGCTGCTCAAAGAGAAATGCATCTCGGAACAACAATATGAACAATTGATGATTCAAGCACAATGTGGGGCTTTAATCGACGTAGCAGAAAAGCGAGGTAGTGAAGGGCTTATCGAGCATTGGGATCACCTGCCTAAAAAGCTTAAAACTCACCAGACACTCACCCAATGTTTTGCTCAGCAGTTAATTGCACGCCAAGCAGATAATGAGGCGTTTACCGTCATTAAAGAAACTCTCAAAAAACACCCAGGCCATACTGACCTATATGAGCTTGTCGCTAAACTTAACTTGTCAGATAACCACCCTGCACTCACTTTTCTCAATGACGCGTTGAAAAAAGACGGACAAAACGCAGAAGCGCATAGTGCGCTCGCCCAGCTGCATATGAAAGAAAAAAATTGGCCTCAAGCTCAGCAACATTTAGAGAGCGCTTTAAAAATTCGCTCTAAAGTCACTGACTATGCTCTCCTTGCAGATGCCTTGGGTAAACAGAATATGACCCAAGCTGCAAATGAAGTCTCGCGCAAAGCTCTGACTTTAGTCAGCAACTAATAGGACGACTCCATCAGCTATAAGAACAAGCCGGTATCATGCCGGCTTTTTTCATACCTAAAATACGTGTTCAAAATGGTTGCAGGAAAAGTTGAAACGAAGACTCAAGTCCGTTGATGTCAAGAACACACTCACCCAATACTGACCTTGATTCTTTTCATCAAACGTAAAGGCTATAAACCGAGGCGTTAAGTAGACGTAGAGAAAGGATTTGACTACCGCTAAGCAGTAATAAAAAGGTAAACCCCAGCCTGATCGGTCGCTTGTTTCAGGGTACGGTTTCGAACCACGTTCCCTAGCGTTCCTTTCTATGTATATCCCCCAGTATAGCTAATCGGAGAACCAATCCGTAATGAAGCAGTCAAACTGACACGACCACCGCTCTAATCCAGACAATCGCCCAAAATGGACGAGCTTAAGCTCAATACACTAACCCTTTGAAGGCAAGTTTTGTAGCCAGAGACTTTTCTATAGGTGTAAAAAGCGCCAACATTTCGATGGGGACGCCTAGTCTGAGGCTTAGTATAAATGGCGGAGCGGTTGGACTGGCAACCCTGCGGGACTCGAACCCGCGAATGCCTGCGGCAGCGTGATAAGCCGCTTCTTTCAAGGTCAATAAGCGAACCCACGGAAAGACCGCTTGTGCATTACTCACCTTTCTCCAGACGTAAAAAAGCCCCAGTCTTTCGACTGAGGCTTAGTATAAATGGCGGAGTGGACGGGACTCGAACCCGCGACCCCCGGCGTGACAGGCCGGTATTCTAACCAACTGAACTACCACTCCGCAGTGGTATACCTGCTTAATAAAGCAAGTTCACTAAATTTAAAGCCTGGCGATGTCCTACTCTCACATGGGGAAGCCCCACACTACCATCGGCGCTAATTCGTTTCACTTCTGAGTTCGGCATGGAAATCAGGTGGGTCCAAATCGCTATGGTCGCCAAGCAAAATTTTGTCAGGAACAAAATTTAACGCACTTTAGTGCGGCCCGAAGGGTTAACTACATGGATGTAGTTAATAAATTCAATTCCAAAATCTGGAAAGCTGTTTTTCGTTCTTTTTCTTACACATTCAATTCTGTTCTTGCTTTGAGCCCACAAAACCCCTTGGGTGTTGTATGGTTAAGCCTCACGGGCAATTAGTACAGGTTAGCTCAACGCCTCACAACGCTTACACACCCTGCCTATCAACGTCGTAGTCTACGACAACCCTTTAGGACGCTTAAAGCGCCAGGGAGAACTCATCTCAAGGCTTGCTTCCCGCTTAGATGCTTTCAGCGGTTATCAATTCCGAACTTAGCTACCGGGCAATGCGTCTGGCGACACAACCCGAACACCAGAGGTTCGTCCACTCCGGTCCTCTCGTACTAGGAGCAGCCCCTTTCAATTCTCCAACGCCCACGGCAGATAGGGACCGAACTGTCTCACGACGTTCTAAACCCAGCTCGCGTACCACTTTAAATGGCGAACAGCCATACCCTTGGGACCGACTTCAGCCCCAGGATGTGATGAGCCGACATCGAGGTGCCAAACACCGCCGTCGATATGAACTCTTGGGCGGTATCAGCCTGTTATCCCCGGAGTACCTTTTATCCGTTGAGCGATGGCCCTTCCATTCAGAACCACCGGATCACTATGACCTGCTTTCGCACCTGCTCGAATTGTCATTCTCGCAGTCAAGCGGGCTTATGCCATTGCACTAACCTCACGATGTCCAACCGTGATTAGCCCACCTTCGTGCTCCTCCGTTACTCTTTGGGAGGAGACCGCCCCAGTCAAACTACCCACCAGGCACTGTCCTCATCCCCGATTAGGGGACCAAGTTAGAACATCAAACATACAAGGGTGGTATTTCAAGGATGGCTCCATAACCACTGGCGTGATTACTTCAAAGCCTCCCACCTATCCTACACATGTAGGCTCAATGTTCAGTGCCAAGCTGTAGTAAAGGTTCACGGGGTCTTTCCGTCTAGCCGCGGGTACACTGCATCTTCACAGCGATTTCAATTTCACTGAGTCTCGGGTGGAGACAGCGTGGCCATCATTACGCCATTCGTGCAGGTCGGAACTTACCCGACAAGGAATTTCGCTACCTTAGGACCGTTATAGTTACGGCCGCCGTTTACCGGGGCTTCGATCAAGAGCGTCGACCGAAGTCTAACCCCATCAATTAACCTTCCGGCACCGGGCAGGCGTCACACCGTATACGTCATCTTACGATTTTGCACAGTGCTGTGTTTTTAATAAACAGTTGCAGCCACCTGGTATCTGCGACTTCCGATAGCTCCATCCGCAAGAGACTTCACCGTCAGAAGCGTACCTTCTCCCGAAGTTACGGTACCATTTTGCCTAGTTCCTTCACCCGAGTTCTCTCAAGCGCCTTGGTATTCTCTACCCGACCACCTGTGTCGGTTTGGGGTACGATTCCTTACAATCTGAAGCTTAGAGGCTTTTCCTGGAAGCATGGCATCAATGACTTCACCACCGTAGTGGCTCGACATCGTGTCTCGACCTTAGAAAGAGCCGGATTTACCTAACTCTTAAGTCTACGCACTTGAACCTGGACAACCGTCGCCAGGCCCACCTAGCCTTCTCCGTCCCCCCATCGCAATTGTAAGAAGTACGGGAATATTAACCCGTTTCCCATCGACTACGCCTTTCGGCCTCGCCTTAGGGGTCGACTTACCCTGCCCCGATTAACGTTGGACAGGAACCCTTGGTCTTCCGGCGAGGAGGTTTTTCACCCCCTTTATCGTTACTCATGTCAGCATTCGCACTTCTGATACGTCCAGCATGCGTTACCACACACCTTCAACCGCTTACAGAACGCTCCCCTACCCAATACGATAAATCGCATTGCCGCAGCTTCGGTTTATTGCTTAGCCCCGTTACATCTTCCGCGCAGGCCGACTCGACTAGTGAGCTATTACGCTTTCTTTAAATGATGGCTGCTTCTAAGCCAACATCCTAGCTGTCTAAGCCTTCCCACATCGTTTCCCACTTAGCAATAATTTGGGACCTTAGCTGGCGGTCTGGGTTGTTTCCCTCTCCACGACGGACGTTAGCACCCGCCGTGTGTCTCCCGGATAGTACTTACTGGTATTCGGAGTTTGCAAAGGGTTGGTAAGTCGGGATGACCCCCTAGCCTTAACAGTGCTCTACCCCCAGTAGTATTCGTCCGAGGCGCTACCTAAATAGCTTTCGGGGAGAACCAGCTATCTCCGAGTTTGATTGGCCTTTCACCCCTAGCCACAAGTCATCCGCTAATTTTTCAACATTAGTCGGTTCGGTCCTCCAATTGATGTTACTCAATCTTCAACCTGCCCATGGCTAGATCACTCGGTTTCGGGTCTATATCCAGAGACTAAATCGCCCAGTTAAGACTCGGTTTCCCTACGGCTCCCCTATACGGTTAACCTTGCCACTGAATATAAGTCGCTGACCCATTATACAAAAGGTACGCAGTCACACCACGAAGGTGCTCCTACTGCTTGTACGTACACGGTTTCAGGTTCTATTTCACTCCCCTCACAGGGGTTCTTTTCGCCTTTCCCTCACGGTACTGGTTCACTATCGGTCAGTCAGGAGTATTTAGCCTTGGAGGATGGTCCCCCCATCTTCAAACAGGATATCACGTGTCCCGCCTTACTCGTTTTCACTTAAAATGATGGAGCGGCTACGGGGCTATCACCCTTTATTGCCAAGCTTTCCAGCTTGTTCACCTGCATCATTAAAAGCTTAAGGGCTAATCCGATTTCGCTCGCCGCTACTGTCGGAATCTCGGTTGATTTCTTTTCCTTCGGGTACTTAGATGTTTCAGTTCCCCGAGTTCGCCTCTTACAGCTATGTATTCACTGCAAGATAAGTGCTTATGCACTTGGGTTTCCCCATTCGGAAATCGTAGACTCAAGTGGCTCTTACTGCCTCATCTACGCTTATCGCAAGTTAGTACGTCCTTCATCGCCTCTGACTGCCAAGGCATCCACCGTGTACGCTTAGTCACTTAACCATACAACCCCAAAGGGTCTTGCGTATGGCCCATTTGATTTCACTTTTTAAAGTGAAGACAAATAAGCAACCAAGGTTTGTGTCTCTCATTATTTGAATGAGCGAGAGACATTCGATTTTGCCGGACTCAAATATGAACAACATAAATGTTGTTCCCAAGAACACTTGAATGTGTATTTTGGTACCTACTCTCATAGAGAATAGGATTTGAGAACTTTTATTTGAATAACAACGCTTATCAAAAGATAAGGGGATTGTTGTTATTCGTCAGCTTTCCAAATTGTTAAAGAGCAGATGTTAAAAAACATCATTCAAATATTCCAACAACGAACATTTTGATGATGCTTTTCTCGTTAAGAGAATGGTGGAGCTATGCGGGATCGAACCGCAGACCTCCTGCGTGCAAGGCAGGCGCTCTCCCAGCTGAGCTATAGCCCCAAAACTTAATGTTGAAGCCAACCCTTATCGGCAAAGAATTGGTGGGTCTGAGTGGACTTGAACCACCGACCTCCCGCTTATCAGGCGAGCGCTCTAACCAGCTGAGCTACAGACCCAACATTAAACTCTTAACGTTTAAACCGTATCAATCTGTGTGAACACTCATCGCAATAATCTTCGTATTAAGGAGGTGATCCAGCGCCAGGTTCCCCTAGCGCTACCTTGTTACGACTTCACCCCAGTCATGAACCACAAAGTGGTAAGCGTTCCCCCGAAGGTTAAACTACCTACTTCTTTTGCAGCCCACTCCCATGGTGTGACGGGCGGTGTGTACAAGGCCCGGGAACGTATTCACCGTGGCATTCTGATCCACGATTACTAGCGATTCCGACTTCATGGAGTCGAGTTGCAGACTCCAATCCGGACTACGACGCACTTTTTGGGATTCGCTCACTCTCGCAAGTTGGCCGCCCTCTGTATGCGCCATTGTAGCACGTGTGTAGCCCTACTCGTAAGGGCCATGATGACTTGACGTCGTCCCCACCTTCCTCCGGTTTATCACCGGCAGTCTCCCTGGAGTTCCCGACATGACTCGCTGGCAAACAAGGATAAGGGTTGCGCTCGTTGCGGGACTTAACCCAACATTTCACAACACGAGCTGACGACAGCCATGCAGCACCTGTCTCAGAGCTCCCGAAGGCACCAAGGCATCTCTGCCAAGTTCTCTGGATGTCAAGAGTAGGTAAGGTTCTTCGCGTTGCATCGAATTAAACCACATGCTCCACCGCTTGTGCGGGCCCCCGTCAATTCATTTGAGTTTTAATCTTGCGACCGTACTCCCCAGGCGGTCTACTTAACGCGTTAGCTCCGAAAGCCACTCCTCAAGGGAACAACCTCCAAGTAGACATCGTTTACGGCGTGGACTACCAGGGTATCTAATCCTGTTTGCTCCCCACGCTTTCGCATCTGAGTGTCAGTATCTGTCCAGGGGGCCGCCTTCGCCACTGGTATTCCTTCAGATCTCTACGCATTTCACCGCTACACCTGAAATTCTACCCCCCTCTACAGTACTCTAGCCTGCCAGTTTCAAATGCTATTCCGAGGTTGAGCCCCGGGCTTTCACATCTGACTTAACAAACCACCTGCATGCGCTTTACGCCCAGTAATTCCGATTAACGCTCGCACCCTCCGTATTACCGCGGCTGCTGGCACGGAGTTAGCCGGTGCTTCTTCTGCAGCTAACGTCAAACAATGCATCTATTAAATACATTGCCTTCCTCACTGCTGAAAGTGCTTTACAACCCGAAGGCCTTCTTCACACACGCGGCATGGCTGCATCAGGCTTGCGCCCATTGTGCAATATTCCCCACTGCTGCCTCCCGTAGGAGTCTGGGCCGTGTCTCAGTCCCAGTGTGGCTGATCATCCTCTCAGACCAGCTAGGGATCGTTGCCTTGGTGAGCCCTTACCTCACCAACTAGCTAATCCCACCTGGGCATATCCTGACGCGAGAGGCCCGAAGGTCCCCCTCTTTGAGCCGAAGCTATTATGCGGTATTAGCCATCGTTTCCAATGGTTATCCCCCACATCAGGGCAATTTCCCAGGCATTACTCACCCGTCCGCCGCTCGACGCCGTTAACGTCACCCGAAGGGTCAGTTAACTCGTTTCCGCTCGACTTGCATGTGTTAGGCCTGCCGCCAGCGTTCAATCTGAGCCATGATCAAACTCTTCAATTTAAAGTTTTTTGGCTCAATGAATACTGATTACATTACATAGTAATGTTGAATTGACTGTGCCAAGACCGAAGTCTTGATTGGTCACTCAGTTCATTGAAACCTCAGTTGATTCTTTAGAATCATCTTTGATTATCATCAACGAGTGCCCACACAGATTGATAGGTTTATATTGTTAAAGAGCTTTGCTTTCAGTGCCTTAGCACTTAGGCAGGACGCGTATAATACGCGACTGACTTTCTAAGTCAACATAAAACTCTACGCTTTCGAAAGTTTTATGGTGACTTGCCTAACAAGTAGACAAAGTCGAACCTTTTGTCTTCACTTTTTTAAAAAAGTGAAAATAAATAGGAGCCTGGCGATGTCCTACTCTCACATGGGGAAGCCCCACACTACCATCGGCGCTAATTCGTTTCACTTCTGAGTTCGGCATGGAAATCAGGTGGGTCCAAATCGCTATGGTCGCCAAGCAAATTCTTTTTAAACCCGCTTATTCAAGCAAGTTTAATAATCTGGAAAGCTGTTTTTCGTTCTGTTTCTTACACATTCAATTCTGTTCTTGCTTTGAGCCCACAAAACCCCTTGGGTGTTGTATGGTTAAGCCTCACGGGCAATTAGTACAGGTTAGCTCAACGCCTCACAACGCTTACACACCCTGCCTATCAACGTCGTAGTCTACGACAACCCTTTAGGACGCTTAAAGCGCCAGGGAGAACTCATCTCAAGGCTTGCTTCCCGCTTAGATGCTTTCAGCGGTTATCAATTCCGAACTTAGCTACCGGGCAATGCGTCTGGCGACACAACCCGAACACCAGAGGTTCGTCCACTCCGGTCCTCTCGTACTAGGAGCAGCCCCTTTCAATTCTCCAACGCCCACGGCAGATAGGGACCGAACTGTCTCACGACGTTCTAAACCCAGCTCGCGTACCACTTTAAATGGCGAACAGCCATACCCTTGGGACCGACTTCAGCCCCAGGATGTGATGAGCCGACATCGAGGTGCCAAACACCGCCGTCGATATGAACTCTTGGGCGGTATCAGCCTGTTATCCCCGGAGTACCTTTTATCCGTTGAGCGATGGCCCTTCCATTCAGAACCACCGGATCACTATGACCTGCTTTCGCACCTGCTCGAATTGTCATTCTCGCAGTCAAGCGGGCTTATGCCATTGCACTAACCTCACGATGTCCAACCGTGATTAGCCCACCTTCGTGCTCCTCCGTTACTCTTTGGGAGGAGACCGCCCCAGTCAAACTACCCACCAGGCACTGTCCTCATCCCCGATTAGGGGACCAAGTTAGAACATCAAACATACAAGGGTGGTATTTCAAGGATGGCTCCATAACCACTGGCGTGATTACTTCAAAGCCTCCCACCTATCCTACACATGTAGGCTCAATGTTCAGTGCCAAGCTGTAGTAAAGGTTCACGGGGTCTTTCCGTCTAGCCGCGGGTACACTGCATCTTCACAGCGATTTCAATTTCACTGAGTCTCGGGTGGAGACAGCGTGGCCATCATTACGCCATTCGTGCAGGTCGGAACTTACCCGACAAGGAATTTCGCTACCTTAGGACCGTTATAGTTACGGCCGCCGTTTACCGGGGCTTCGATCAAGAGCGTCGACCGAAGTCTAACCCCATCAATTAACCTTCCGGCACCGGGCAGGCGTCACACCGTATACGTCATCTTACGATTTTGCACAGTGCTGTGTTTTTAATAAACAGTTGCAGCCACCTGGTATCTGCGACTTCCGATAGCTCCATCCGCAAGAGACTTCACCGTCAGAAGCGTACCTTCTCCCGAAGTTACGGTACCATTTTGCCTAGTTCCTTCACCCGAGTTCTCTCAAGCGCCTTGGTATTCTCTACCCGACCACCTGTGTCGGTTTGGGGTACGATTCCTTACAATCTGAAGCTTAGAGGCTTTTCCTGGAAGCATGGCATCAATGACTTCACCACCGTAGTGGCTCGACATCGTGTCTCGACCTTAGAAAGAGCCGGATTTACCTAACTCTTAAGTCTACGCACTTGAACCTGGACAACCGTCGCCAGGCCCACCTAGCCTTCTCCGTCCCCCCATCGCAATTGTAAGAAGTACGGGAATATTAACCCGTTTCCCATCGACTACGCCTTTCGGCCTCGCCTTAGGGGTCGACTTACCCTGCCCCGATTAACGTTGGACAGGAACCCTTGGTCTTCCGGCGAGGAGGTTTTTCACCCCCTTTATCGTTACTCATGTCAGCATTCGCACTTCTGATACGTCCAGCATGCGTTACCACACACCTTCAACCGCTTACAGAACGCTCCCCTACCCAATACAATAAATTGCATTGCCGCAGCTTCGGTTTATTGCTTAGCCCCGTTACATCTTCCGCGCAGGCCGACTCGACTAGTGAGCTATTACGCTTTCTTTAAATGATGGCTGCTTCTAAGCCAACATCCTAGCTGTCTAAGCCTTCCCACATCGTTTCCCACTTAGCAATAATTTGGGACCTTAGCTGGCGGTCTGGGTTGTTTCCCTCTCCACGACGGACGTTAGCACCCGCCGTGTGTCTCCCGGATAGTACTTACTGGTATTCGGAGTTTGCAAAGGGTTGGTAAGTCGGGATGACCCCCTAGCCTTAACAGTGCTCTACCCCCAGTAGTATTCGTCCGAGGCGCTACCTAAATAGCTTTCGGGGAGAACCAGCTATCTCCGAGTTTGATTGGCCTTTCACCCCTAGCCACAAGTCATCCGCTAATTTTTCAACATTAGTCGGTTCGGTCCTCCAATTGATGTTACTCAATCTTCAACCTGCCCATGGCTAGATCACTCGGTTTCGGGTCTATATCCAGAGACTAAATCGCCCAGTTAAGACTCGGTTTCCCTACGGCTCCCCTATGCGGTTAACCTTGCCACTGAATATAAGTCGCTGACCCATTATACAAAAGGTACGCAGTCACACCACGAAGGTGCTCCTACTGCTTGTACGTACACGGTTTCAGGTTCTATTTCACTCCCCTCACAGGGGTTCTTTTCGCCTTTCCCTCACGGTACTGGTTCACTATCGGTCAGTCAGGAGTATTTAGCCTTGGAGGATGGTCCCCCCATCTTCAAACAGGATATCACGTGTCCCGCCTTACTCGTTTTCACTCAAAATGATGGAGCGGCTACGGGGCTATCACCCTTTATTGCCAAGCTTTCCAGCTTGTTCACCTGCATCATTAAAAGCTTAAGGGCTAATCCGATTTCGCTCGCCGCTACTGTCGGAATCTCGGTTGATTTCTTTTCCTTCGGGTACTTAGATGTTTCAGTTCCCCGAGTTCGCCTCTTACAGCTATGTATTCACTGCAAGATAAGTGCTTATGCACTTGGGTTTCCCCATTCGGAAATCGTAGACTCAAGTGGCTCTTACTGCCTCATCTACGCTTATCGCAAGTTAGTACGTCCTTCATCGCCTCTGACTGCCAAGGCATCCACCGTGTACGCTTAGTCACTTAACCATACAACCCCAAAGGGTCTTGCGTATGGCCCATTTGATTTCACTTTTTAAAGTGAAGACAAATAAGCAACCAAGGTTTGTGTCTCTCATTATTTGAATGAGCGAGAGACATTCGATTTTGCCGGACTCAAATATGAACAACATAAATGTTGTTCCCAAGAACACTTGAATGTGTATTTTGGTACCTACTCTCATAGAGAATAGGATTTGAGAACTTTTATTTGAATAACAACGCTTATCTAAAGATAAGGGGATTGTTGTTATTCGTCAGCTTTCCAAATTGTTAAAGAGCAATCATAGCTCGAAGCGTATGCTTCAAAACCATCAATCTGTGTGAACACTCATCGCAATAATCTTCGTATTAAGGAGGTGATCCAGCGCCAGGTTCCCCTAGCGCTACCTTGTTACGACTTCACCCCAGTCATGAACCACAAAGTGGTAAGCGTTCCCCCGAAGGTTAAACTACCTACTTCTTTTGCAGCCCACTCCCATGGTGTGACGGGCGGTGTGTACAAGGCCCGGGAACGTATTCACCGTGGCATTCTGATCCACGATTACTAGCGATTCCGACTTCATGGAGTCGAGTTGCAGACTCCAATCCGGACTACGACGCACTTTTTGGGATTCGCTCACTCTCGCAAGTTGGCCGCCCTCTGTATGCGCCATTGTAGCACGTGTGTAGCCCTACTCGTAAGGGCCATGATGACTTGACGTCGTCCCCACCTTCCTCCGGTTTATCACCGGCAGTCTCCCTGGAGTTCCCGACATGACTCGCTGGCAAACAAGGATAAGGGTTGCGCTCGTTGCGGGACTTAACCCAACATTTCACAACACGAGCTGACGACAGCCATGCAGCACCTGTCTCAGAGCTCCCGAAGGCACCAAGGCATCTCTGCCAAGTTCTCTGGATGTCAAGAGTAGGTAAGGTTCTTCGCGTTGCATCGAATTAAACCACATGCTCCACCGCTTGTGCGGGCCCCCGTCAATTCATTTGAGTTTTAATCTTGCGACCGTACTCCCCAGGCGGTCTACTTAACGCGTTAGCTCCGAAAGCCACTCCTCAAGGGAACAACCTCCAAGTAGACATCGTTTACGGCGTGGACTACCAGGGTATCTAATCCTGTTTGCTCCCCACGCTTTCGCATCTGAGTGTCAGTATCTGTCCAGGGGGCCGCCTTCGCCACCGGTATTCCTTCAGATCTCTACGCATTTCACCGCTACACCTGAAATTCTACCCCCCTCTACAGTACTCTAGCCTGCCAGTTTCAAATGCTATTCCGAGGTTGAGCCCCGGGCTTTCACATCTGACTTAACAAACCACCTGCATGCGCTTTACGCCCAGTAATTCCGATTAACGCTCGCACCCTCCGTATTACCGCGGCTGCTGGCACGGAGTTAGCCGGTGCTTCTTCTGCAGCTAACGTCAAGCAATGCATCTATTAAATACATTGCCTTCCTCACTGCTGAAAGTGCTTTACAACCCGAAGGCCTTCTTCACACACGCGGCATGGCTGCATCAGGCTTGCGCCCATTGTGCAATATTCCCCACTGCTGCCTCCCGTAGGAGTCTGGGCCGTGTCTCAGTCCCAGTGTGGCTGATCATCCTCTCAGACCAGCTAGGGATCGTTGCCTTGGTGAGCCCTTACCTCACCAACTAGCTAATCCCACCTGGGCATATCCTGACGCGAGAGGCCCGAAGGTCCCCCTCTTTGAGCCGAAGCTATCATGCGGTATTAGCCATCGTTTCCAATGGTTATCCCCCACATCAGGGCAATTTCCCAGGCATTACTCACCCGTCCGCCGCTCGCCGCCCATAAGCGCCCCCGAAGGTTTGTTTATGTCGCTGCCGCTCGACTTGCATGTGTTAGGCCTGCCGCCAGCGTTCAATCTGAGCCATGATCAAACTCTTCAATTTAAAGTTTTTTGGCTCAATGAATACTGATTACATTACATAGTAATGTTGAATTGACTGTGCCAAGACCGAAGTCTTGATTGGTCACTCAGTTCATTGAAACCTCAGTTGATTCTTTAGAATCATCTTTGATTATCATCAACGAGTGCCCACACAGATTGATAGGTTTATATTGTTAAAGAGCGTTGCTTATCGAAACTTTGTTCTCAAAGCGGAGGTGCATTCTAACCAGATAATTTGTTGTGTCAAACACTTTCGCAAATTTTCTTTTTTTAGAAGTCTTACCCTCTAAGACATTGGCTGAAGCCTTGTGGCGTCTACCGTGTCAGTGAGGGCGCATTATAGGGACATCTCTAAGTAGCGCAAGGCTTTTTTCAAAAAAAATTGAAAAATATGGCTTTTCGTTGATTATCTGTACAAAAGCATAAAAAAAGAGGACTTTTTGTCCTCTTTTTACCCAGTAACTACTTTATATAAAGGCGTAAGCATCACCAAATAAACGGTCGTTACGCGCTTGCTTATGTTGAGTGAAAAGATCTCTTGCCGCACCCGCCATATCAAAACGACCTGCAATGTAGATGTCATAGCCTTCCAAGGATTCAAAGTCAGCACTGACCGCCTCAAGGACATTACCTACTTTGCCTTGCCAATTCTCAGGGCTGTGCTCAACAACCGGAATGAAATGGAAATGTGGGTATTGCTCAGCAATCGCCATCAACTCTTGTTTAGCATAAAGCTGCACTTCATCACGAGCCCCCCAATAAAGGTGGATAGGATTCTCAAGTTGCTGAGCGATACAGTGATCCAGAATCGAGCGAACATAGCTAAACCCTGTTCCACCCGCGATTAACAGTAGAGGTCGTTGGCTATCTTCTTTAACCCATGCCTCACCGTGTGGCGCATCAATCGCAATGTCACTATTATTTTCCAATGCACTTTTCATTGCTTCGACAACTTCGATCGCATAGGCGTTATGCTCAGCAGCCCCAATATGCAGTTCTAGTTCACCTTGGTGACGGTTCGGGCTGCTGGCAATTGAAAATGGGCGTTTGTCTTTTTCTCCCATCACAACCATCAAATACTGTCCAGCTTTAAAGTCGATTGGAGACTCTGGATGGAGAAGAATCTGGTAGGTGTTGCTGGCTAAAGGCTGAATCGACTTTACTTTACATTGAATCGTCATGTTATTCCTCTTACTTACTCTTCAAAAGTAAGTACTAATTTACTTTTGGCAAAGGCTTGGCAAGCAAATATCCAACCTTGCTGTTGTTCTTTCTCTGTGAGCATAGGATCAAGTTGGTAACTCACCTCGCCTTCTAGTTTTCGGCACAAACAAGCTGCACAAGCGCCGACACGGCAACGATGTGGAAAACGAATATGTTGGTTGAGCGCTGCTTCCAATACCGTTTGACCATCAGCCACCTCAAATTGAATATTTTGTGGTAACAGTGTGACTTGATAACTCATAAGATATTGAGCTGTTCCCAGATTGCATCGACTTTGGAAACCACTTTAGGGTCTTTGTGAATAGGAACTCCCCATTCGCGTTGCACTTCTCCTGGAAATTTCTTTGTTGCGTCTAGTCCCAATTTCGAGGCGCAACCATGCTGAGCCGGAATACGCACAGTATCACGGGATGGATCCATGCGCGTAGTAATGGCCCATATAATATCTTTCCAATCATGAGCATTCACATCATCATCACACACTACCACATACTTTACATCACTGTACTGAGCCAAAAACGACCAAGCATGTTCCAATAACGTTTGCGACTCACCCGCAGCCTTTTTGTGCATCGTAATAACAACAAATCGACTATTGCTACTTGGAGCAACTAACATATCAATCACACTAGAATGTTGTTGTTTGAATAACGTGATTTCGGCATCCGTCAGTGATTGGCTGTGATGAGGTGTCATTACTGGGCTCATCGCGATTTCCGCCTCCCATTTTGTGGTCGCATCGATCCCCATTTTTGAACCGAGCCCAACCACAGGCGAAGCAAAATCCAAGGAGTCAATCGGTGTGTTCTCTATCATTAAGGCATCGCCAACCGGATCGGTGTTATCGGTTATTGCTTGAATCACTTCTTCCCAGTTGCGAGCATCAACACTTTGGTCGCACACAATGACATATTTGGTATACATAAACTGGCGCAGAAATGACCAACAGCCCATCATCACCCGTTTAGCATGGCCAGGGTATTGCTTTTTCATCGTAACGACAGCCATACGATAAGAGCAGCCTTCCGGTGGAAGGTAAAAATCTTGAATCTCGGGGAACTGCTTTTGCAATATCGGCACAAAGACTTCATTCAAGGCAACACCGAGAACCGCAGGTTCATCAGGCGGACGACCAGTGTAGGTACTGTGATAAATAGGGTTATCGCGCATCGTGATGTGGGTAATCGTGAACACGCGATGGCGCTCTTTCTCGTTGTAATATCCCGTGTGGTCACCATAAGGCCCCTCGTCGGCAAACTCATGCGGGTCAATATAACCTTCCAACACGATTTCCGCGCTAGCTGGTACCTCTAAATCGTTGCTGATCGATTTGACCACTTCACTTTTACTACCCCGTAATAAACCAGCAAAGGCATATTCTGATAATGAATCTGGCACCGGAGTGACAGCACCAAGAATAGTTGCAGGATCGGCCCCAAAGGCCACAGAGACCGGAAAGGGTTTATCCGGATGGGTTTCCATCCAATCTTGTAAATCAAGTGCACCACCTCGATGGGCTAACCAGCGCATAATGATTTTATTCTTGCCGAGTTTTTGCTGACGATATATACCAATATTCTGGCGTTTTTTATTGGGGCCTCGAGTCACCGTTAACCCCCAAGTCATTAGCGGTGCGATATCCTCTGCCCAACAGCTCATGACAGGAATCTTATCGAGGTCGACACCCTCTCCTGTTAGGACCACTTGCTGGCAAGGGGCATTACGCAAACGCTTTGCGGGCATATTTAGTACTTGCTTAAATACCGGGAGTTTATCCAGCGCATCTTTAAACCCTTTGGGCGGCTCCGGCTCTTTAAGATAGGCAAGTAATTTACCGACTTCACGTAATTCTTTGACGTCTTGTCGCCCCATGCCAAGCGCCACACGTTCAGGTGTACCGAATAAATTGGTTAATACAGGGATGTCATAACCGATAGGGTTTTCAAATAACAACGCAGGACCGCCCGCTCGCAAGGTACGATCGCTGATTTCGACCATTTCATAATCGGGATCAACGGGATGAGCAATGCGCTTTAACAATCCAAGCTGTTCAAGGCGGTCAGTAAACTCGCGTAGGTCCTTAAAACTCATAGGCCTTCTATTGGCTGGTTAAACTGCAGGCAGTATATCAAAAAGCGTCACCAATCGATCCCACTTTTTATTTGTGGTTTTCATTCGGTTAACGATTGGCTGATCACACTAAGCAGGGCGCGGCTATTGACGTCTGAATTACTGTCGGCCAACTCCCTGAGCCAAGAATGATAACCTTGGCTGGCCAACTGTTGGGCCACGTAGGTGGCATCACCTGCGGTTGACATCCGTGCGACCAAAAATTGCTTTACTGGCTCCGTCATTGGTTTTATCCCAGTTAATGCTTTTAGCGCTGATTCTTTTAAACTCGGGTTATTGGTTGCTTGCATAACCTGCTGCAATGAAAAAGTATCGCCAACTCGAGCTAAACGCTCCATTTCGTTAAGAATGGTTTGATCGGCACGCATCCGCCATAAAATCGCATATACCTGTGCATCTTCACTGACCTGGGCTAAACGCACCATGACTTGCGAAGAAGGTAGCCAGCTGGTGACAGCCTGCTTAGTAAATTGTTCACTCAAGTATTGAATCGCACTGGCGGAAAGACTATCAAGTTCACTGATAAACAGAGCTTCCCGTGCTTGCACCTGATAAGCCGAGCCTGATAACCAATCTTTTAATCTGAGTTCATGACGTTCTGCCGCCAACTTAAAACCTAAGCTAGATTGGTCTTGATGCCAACGTTTTAAAATTCGATTGGCAATGGATGGGTAATTAAACGCAGGAACAGAAAACTCGTAGCCATCACCACGCTCGAGCACATGATATGTCGGAGCCATGGCTTGCTGCTCTTCAACAAACATCGCCATTTTGGGCGTTAAATAGATTTCTTGCTGATCGATTTTTCGTAACAGAAGATAGCGGGCAATTTCCTGCTGGGGTAATGCAAGTCGCTCGATAGCAAATTTCAGGCTATCGATTTCATCTTCGATAACATATTGAAGAAGTTGAGCGACTTTATCTTGAAGTTGTTGATCCTGAAGCCACTGCTTCACTTCTTGTGACTGCATTTCTGCAGCGTTAGCCTGCGGTGCCGCTCCTAGCACCAACATCATCGACAGGAGAAGCGAAGACAACATTCCTTGTTGCATATTAACCTCCTTGTAACATTGCACCTATTTTGGGCACTGTTTGCCGATAATGCAAACAAAAACGCCACCAGAGTGTGGTGGCGCTTCAAATATTCGTCTGAGCGAGGTGTTTTTACTGACGGCGCATTGCGTCAAAGAACTCATCGTTAGTTTTGGTCATCGCCAATTTATCAATGAGGAATTCCATTGCATCGATCTCACCCATTGGATGGACAATCTTACGCAGAATCCACATTTTCTGCAGCTCATCGTTTTTCGTCAGTAGCTCTTCACGACGAGTACCACTACGGTTGAAATCAATGGCTGGGAAAACACGTTTTTCAGCAATCTTACGATTCAGGTGCAATTCCATGTTACCTGTACCTTTGAACTCTTCGTAGATGACTTCATCCATCTTAGAACCTGTATCCACAAGTGCTGTTGCGATGATAGTCAGGCTACCGCCTTCTTCTACGTTACGAGCTGCACCGAAGAAACGCTTAGGACGATGTAGCGCGTTGGCATCCACACCACCAGTCAGTACTTTACCTGATGAAGGAACGACAGTGTTGTACGCACGAGCCAAACGAGTGATCGAGTCCAAAAGGATAACCACGTCTTTCTTGTGTTCAACGAGACGCTTGGCTTTTTCAATCACCATTTCTGCAACTTGCACGTGGCGTGATGCTGGCTCATCAAATGTTGAGGCAACCACTTCACCCTTAACTAGACGCTGCATTTCGGTCACTTCTTCTGGACGCTCATCAATCAGCAAAACCATCAACTCACACTCAGGGTGGTTGTAAGCAATGCTTTGCGCGATGTTTTGCAGCAACATGGTTTTACCCGCTTTTGGCGGCGCCACGATCAGACCACGTTGACCCTTACCAATTGGTGAGGCCAAATCCAGTACGCGTGCTGTAATATCTTCGGTTGAACCATTTCCACGTTCCATCACCATACGTTCGTTGGCGTGCAGCGGCGTTAAGTTTTCGAAGAGAATTTTATTGCGGGCGTTGTCAGGTTTGTCGTGGTTAACAGTATTGACTTTAAGGAGGGCAAAATAGCGTTCACCATCTTTCGGTGGGCGAATCTTACCAGCAATCGAATCACCTGTGCGTAGGTTGAAGCGACGAATCTGACTCGGAGAGACATAGATATCGTCAGGACCTGCCAAATAAGAGCTGTCGGCACTACGTAAGAAACCAAAGCCGTCTTGTAGAATTTCCAGAACCCCGTCGCCAAAAATATCTTCACCGCTCTTCGCGTGCGCTTTCAGGATCGAGAAGATGATATCTTGTTTTCTCAAACGAGCCAGATTTTCAAGGCCTAAGCTTTCGCCAAGTTTGACAAGCTCAGACACAGGTCTGTTCTTCAATTCAGTTAGATTCATTGTGGAGGATACTTGTTTAGTCAAAATAGGATCTGTTTTCTAGTTAAGATGGATTTGGTCACAGGATCGACCAAGAAGAGGGTTCTTGTTTATTTAACGTGCGATAAACTATCACTAAATAAAAGACTAGTCTAGATTTTGTTAAGAGACAAAAGTAAAACCGCACGTCTTGATACACGCACGGTTTTACAATTGAGACATTATAGGTTGGCGTCTAGAAACTCTTTAAGTTGAGTTTTTGATAGTGCGCCAACTTTTGTTGCCGCGACACCGCCATCTTTGAACAACAGCAGCGTTGGGATACCACGAATACCAAATTTTGGCGGAGTACCTGCGTTCTGGTCGATATTCAGTTTACCGATAGTGAGTTTGCCTGCGTACTCTTCGGCGATTTCATCAAGAATAGGCGCGATCATCTTACAAGGACCACACCACTCTGCCCAAAAATCAACCAGAACCGGGCCTGCAGCATTGATAACGTCGTTGTCAAAGCCATCGTCGGTCAGCTGCAAAATATTATCACTCATCTTCCACTCCAATGTACATTTTTTGAACTGGTTTAATGGTAACCAGCAAATAGATGCCCTATTGGAATGTATTTACTTTCGTATTGCAAGCTTAAGCTGATATTCTATAGCGATGAAAAAGACGCATATCACAGAGCAAAAGTTCGCCGACTTCGCGCTAAACGCGCAAGTTATTGAAGGATTGAATAAAAAAGGGTTCGAGTATTGTACCCCTATTCAAGCTAAGGCGTTGCCGGTTCTGCTCACCGGCCGAGACATTGCAGGCCAGGCCCAAACCGGGACTGGTAAAACCATCGCGTTTCTTGCTGCTACATTCCATCATTTATTGACCACACCTGAACATGAAGGTCGCAAGCCGACTCAGCCACGGGCCATCATTATGGCACCAACGCGTGAACTGGCAATTCAGATTTACAACGATGCAGAATCGTTAATTGCCTCTACGGGTCTAAAAGCGGCGCTCGCTTATGGCGGTGAAAGCTACGATAAACAGCTAAATAAAATTCAACAAGGTGTCGATATTCTCATCGGTACAACAGGGCGCATCATTGATTTTTATAAACAAAATGCGTTCAACTTGAATAATATTCAAGCTGTGGTTCTCGATGAAGCGGACCGTATGTTTGATCTTGGCTTTATTAAAGACATTCGATTTTTATTCCGTCGCATGCCTGAATCCAAAGATCGCCTAAACATGCTATTCTCTGCGACACTTTCGTACCGAGTTCAAGAGTTGGCTTTTGAGCATATGAACGAACCGGAACACGTGGTGGTTGAACCAGAACAAAAAACGGGTCACCGCATTACCGAAGAGCTTTTCTACCCTTCTAATGAAGACAAAATGTCACTTTTGCAAACTCTGGTTGAAGAAGAGTGGCCTGATCGCGCGATCATTTTCGCGAATACCAAACAGCAATGTGAATTGGTGTGGGGTCACCTAGCCGCAGACCAACACCGTGTCGGGCTCCTGACTGGCGACGTACCACAGAAGAAACGTGAAAAAATTCTTGAGCAATTTACCCAAGGTGAAGTCGACATTTTGGTTGCGACCGATGTGGCAGCACGTGGCCTACACATACCGCAAGTGACGCATGTGTTTAACTACGACCTTCCTGACGATTGTGAAGACTATGTTCACCGCATTGGTCGTACTGGTCGTGCTGGCGAAAGTGGTTTCTCCATCAGCTTTGCGTGTGAACGTTATGCGATTAACTTGCCACCAATCGAAGAGTATATTGAGCACTCGATTCCTGTTTCGGATTATGACCCAAGCGCCCTATTAAGAGATTTACCCGCGCCTCAACGTTTCCGTAGTGGTAACCAACAGCGCCGCACAAATACTGGTGGTTCGCGCTCAAATAACAACAAACGTCAGTCACAACGTCGTTCACGCCCACCTCGTAAGCCACAACAGAAAAAGGATTCTTAAGTCGTCTATGAGTCAAGCTGTCACTTCTCCGCTCTATGCTGCCATCGACCTTGGGTCGAACAGTTTTCATATGCTCGTTGTGCGTCATATTGATGGCAGTATTCAGACCATGGCAAAAATCAAACGCAAAGTGCGTTTGGCCGCTGGTCTTGATGAAAACAATGCTCTCAGCCAAGAAGCCATGCAGCGAGGTTGGGATTGCTTGAGTTTATTTGCGGAGCGTCTGCAAGACATTCCCAAAGACAACATTCGAATCGTCGGTACTGCAACTCTGCGTACCGCGACCAATGTGGACGAATTTCTGAGTAAGGCAAAGCACATTCTGGGTTACTCAGTTGAGGTTATCTCTGGCGAAGAAGAGGCGGCCACCATCTATAAGGGGGTGGCGCACACGTCAGGAGGAAGCGGGCGTCGCTTGGTCGTTGATATTGGCGGCGCCAGTACCGAACTGATTATCGGTGAAGGCTTTGATGCCAAAGCGCTGACTAGCCTAAAAATGGGCTGTGTCACTTGGCTTGAGCGTCATTTTAAAGACCGCCAATTAAATGCTCATAACTTTAATCAAGCGATTCAAGCCGCGAAACAAACTCTGCAACCAATGTTGCAGCAGTACACGCAAATCGGTTGGGATGTTTGTGTTGGCGCCAGTGGTACCGTGCAGGCATTGCAAGAGATCATGCTCGCTCAAGGTATGGATGAGGTAATAACCCACGCCAAACTTAAGCGGCTTCAACAGCAAGCCATGCGCGCTGATCACTTAGAAGAGCTGGAAATTGAAGGCTTGACTCTCGAACGCGCGCTGGTGTTTCCAAGCGGGCTCTCGATTTTAATCGCCATTTTTGAGTTACTGAATATTGATTCAATGACATTAGCCGGTGGCGCACTCCGTGAGGGATTGTTGTATGAAATGGTCGATGAGCTGCGCCAAGATGATATTCGCGCACGTACCATCGACAGTGTACAAACACGCTATCAGTTGGATTCTGAATACGGTGAACAAGTCGCCTTATTAGCTAAGCAATTATTAGCCGATTGCGGTGGAGACGAGTGGGTTGAAGAGCCTCAAGGCGAAGCACTGCTTGTAGCAGCGGCAAAACTGCATGAAATCGGCCTAACCATCGATTTCAAAAAAGGCGGTGAACACAGTGCCTACCTATTGCAGCATTTGGATCTTCCTGGTTTTACTCGCGCTCAGAAGCATTTTCTTGCTGAGCTGACTCGGCGTTATCGAGAACACCTCACATCGCTGCCAGAACAATATGCCATGTCAGGAACAAGCGCCAAACGTTTGTTACGGGTGCTACGCCTGGCAGTTCTGTTAACACATCGCCGCACACCGGAATTAGAGCCTCAGATTGCGTTGGATGCTCAAGGCGATAAATTAACGCTGCACATTGACCCAAACTGGCTGACGGCAAACCCATTAACCGCCGCAGAGCTTGAAATCGAGGCGCATCGTCAAACCGACATTGGCTGGCCGCTGGTCATCAATGCATAATGTGACGACGTCGAAACACAAAAATGCCGAGCATCACGCTCGGCATTTTTTATTTGGTCATCGTATTGAGCTTAACGCTGCGTGACACCAGCAATCGTAAAGCTTGGATTGACCTGAGTGAGCTTTTTGATGAGGTAATTCAAAAGCACCCCATACATAGGGACAAACAGCCCTAGGCTGATCAATAACTTCACACCGTAATCCACCAGCGCGATTTCTGTCCAGTGTTCAGCCATAAAAGCATCGGGGCTTTGATAAAACGCAATCGCAAAAAACGCGAGTGTATCTAACGCGTTACCAAATAGCGTTGAGCAGGTCGGCGCCACCCACCACTGTTTGAGTTGACGCAGACGATTAAAGACTTGGACGTCCAATATTTGGCCAAGTAAATACGCCATAAAGCTCGCCAAAGCGATACGCGCAACAAACAGGTTAAATTCACTGAGATGGGAAAAACCTTGATATTGGCCTTCATAAAACAACACTGACAGCACATAAGAAACCACCAGAGCCGGAATCATCACCAAAAAGATGATCTTACGAGCCAGCGGCGCACCGAAGATACGTACCGTTAAATCCGTCGCCAGAAAAATAAACGGGAAGGTAAACGCGCCCCAAGTGGTATGTAAACCAAATAGAGTAAAAGGGATTTGAACCAGATAGTTGCTGGAAGCAATAATGATTAAATGGAAGAGAACCAAATAATTAAGGGCGTTGCGCTGCTGCGCAGGAGTAAAGTTATTCATGCAATACCTTTTTAGTTTGGTTTGGGGGTGAGGGAACCCAAATCGAGTCGTCAGCACTTATGCTGTTAACTCTCACCAATAATATGAAATACGATCACGCGTACAACGCGAAGCTCAATAGAGCGGCTGGCGATTATACCGAAACCAACACCGGCCGCAAGCGCTTAAATAATAGGCAAACGATTATCTGAGAATGGGCTTAAAACCCTTTGGTGAAGAGCTGGGCTAAAAAAGCCATTTCTTGCTGAGATTCATGAGCACTTAAGGTTTCAAACCACACGGATTCGCTGTACTGCTCCGCTTTCAACATCAACTCACAGCCTTCAAAGTCAATTAGCCACGAGTGGATGTCCGCATCGGCTTGCCTTTCGGTCACCGTGGCAGATAACAAAGAGACTAACTGCTCGCCTAAAACAGGAAAGCTATCGTAGTCAAAACTTGGGGTCGATATAACTAAGCGGCCAAGTTCAGGCTGGAAATCGCGTAATGTAAATTGAGGCAATGAATTAGCCATAGTGCGTAACATGCTCCTGAATCATATCCAAAAACGGATCCGCGTATTTTTCAAGCTTACGCTGTCCAACGCCATTAACCGCTAACATCTCACCATAAGACATCGGTAAGATCTCAGCCATATCAATCAAGGTCGCATCACTAAACACCACGTATGGCGGCAACCCTTCTTCATCAGCAATGGATTTACGCAGCTTCCGCAGCTTACTAAATAGCTTTTTATCGTAATGTTTATTGGAGAGCTTATCCGCCTTGGCAGCCCGTGCGGCTGTATCTAAACGTGGTACCGCCAGTTCAATACTCATCTCCCCTCTTAATAGCGGGCGCGCTTCTTCGGTAAGTTGCAAAGTGGAGTTACGAGTGATGTTTTGAAACAGCAATCCTTTATGGATCAATTGACGAAAAATACTCACCCAATAGTCATGGCTGTGGTCACGGCCAAGACCATACGTGGACAGCTTGTCATGGCCTTGTTCGCGAATTCGAATATTTTGCATGCCACGAAGCACCTCGACCACATAGCCAATACCAAAGCTTTGATTGACACGATACACACACGACAACGCCTTTTGCGCTTCCTGCGTGGCATCAAAATGCTTTGGTGGGTCCAGGCAGATATCACAGTTACCACATGGCTCATGACGATACTCACCAAAGTAGTTAAGCAGCACTTGACGACGACAAGTTTGCGCTTCCGCAAAGGCACTCATTGCATTGAGCTTATGGCTTTCAACTTGCTTTTGCGCCCCTTCCGGCTTTTCTTCAAGCATACGTCTGAGCCATCCAATATCCGCTGGGTCATACAGCATCATCGCTTCTGCCGGTAAACCATCACGACCGGCCCTGCCCGTCTCTTGATAATAAGATTCGATGTTACGAGGAATATCAAAGTGAACCACAAAACGCACATTCGGCTTATTGATTCCCATACCGAATGCCACCGTCGCAACCACGATCTGAATATCATCACGCTGAAAAGCTTCTTGCACATAAGCCCGCTCATCCATATCCAGCCCCGCATGATAACTGGCAGCGCGAATGTGGTTGTTACACAATTTCTCTGTCAGCATCTCTACTTTCTTGCGACTACCGCAATAGATAATGCCGCACTGCCCCTTTTGCGTGCCGAGGAAACGGATAATTTGTGAAACGGGTTTGTGCTTCTCTACCAAGGTATACCGGATATTAGGGCGATCAAAACTGCCAAGATGAATATCCGGCGCATTAAGCTGTAAACGGTGCATGATGTCGTTGCGCGTTGCATCGTCCGCAGTTGCGGTCAACGCCATAACAGGCACATGAGGAAAGTGCTGTTTTAACTGGCCTAGCGAGGCATATTCAGGACGAAAATCATGGCCCCACTGTGAGATACAGTGTGCTTCATCAACAGCAATCATCGACAACGGCAAACTGGCTAGTCGCTCTAGAAAATCGCGCATTAAGACCCGTTCTGGCGAGACATAAACCAATTTGACGCTTCCAGCATGGAGGCGGTTATAAATCGTCATCAACTCTTCACGTGGAATCGTCGAGTTAATACATTCTGCCGCAACGCCATTAGCCTTCAATTGATCGACTTGGTCTTTCATTAATGAAATGAGAGGGGAAATCACCAGGGTTAAGCCGTCACGTACCAAAGCAGGAATCTGGTAACAAAGAGATTTTCCGCCTCCGGTTGGCATGATCACCAACGCATCTTTACCAGCGACTGCGGCATTAATCACTTCACGTTGCCCGTCGCGGAAGGTTTGGTAACCAAATACGGTCTCCAACACACTTTGCGGTGTCAGTTGGTCGTCAGGCTGCTGGGCAAGCAAAGTGGAGGTCATGCAATTTCTCAAGTAAATGATGATAAGAGCGAAAAGATAATTTCGTTTGAGGCGCACATTGTAGAGGGGATTGCTGGCGAATAAAACTGCAAATTGTTAGGTGAATGTTTCTGTCGCTCGTATAATGACCGCTGCTCAACTTTCCGATGACAGAGAAGACGGATGACCACGGAAGAACAACTTCAGGCCAAACAAGGCGTGCTACTTGCCATTGCGGCTTACACCATGTGGGGAATTGCTCCCATCTATTTCAAGACCGTTGCCCACGTCTCCGCTCTGGAAATTCTCAGTCATCGCGTTGTATGGTCATTTATCTTTTTAGCGGTACTTATGCACAGTGGACGCCGCTGGCGAGGTTTTGTTGAGATCTTTCGCACCAAGACCAAACTGATCTATATGTTGGCTACCTCGTTGTTAATTGGCAGCAACTGGTTGGTTTTTATCTGGGCGATCAACGCCAATCATATGCTGGATGCAAGCCTCGGTTATTATATTAACCCACTGATTAACGTAGTGTTTGGTATGCTGTTTCTCGGAGAACGGTTACGCAAAATGCAATGGCTGGCCGTGTTTCTGGCAGCATGCGGTGTGTTAACCCAGTTGATTGCGTTTGGCAGTGTGCCGATGGTGGCGTTTGCTCTCGCTATGACTTTTGCGCTCTACGGCTTGTTGAGAAAGAAAGTGGCGGTCGATGCTCAAACCGGGCTATTTATTGAAACCTTACTGTTGTTGCCTGTAGCGGCGATTTACCTTTGGCAATTTGCTGATAGCTCAACCAACAACATGTTCCACAACTCTTGGTCACTGAACTGGCTGCTGATCGCGGCTGGGATCGTCACAACTCTGCCTTTGCTGTGTTTTACTGGTGCCGCGACACGGCTAAAACTCTCCACTCTAGGATTTTTTCAGTATATCGGACCAAGCTTTATGTTTGTACTTGCCGTAGCGATATATGGTGAAACCTTTTCAATGGATAAAGCCGTCACTTTCGCCTTTATCTGGGGGGCTTTGCTGATTTTCAGTGCCGATGGCTTTGCCCATTCCAAGAAAAAAAGACTACAGGCAGTTAATCATCCTTAAAAGACCGGCAACAAGGTGAACCTTGTTTATCGTCACCTTGCTGCCGTTATTCTAGGCTGTTTCAGCGGTCAGTGCTTATTTACCGCAGTACATCACATTATAAATAAACACTGGAATACCAATAACATAGCGTTTGAACAAGCGCTTAGGCTCCAAGAACAAGCGATACAGCCACTCTAATCCCATTTGTTGGAATATCTCCGGCGCACGAGTAAAACGCCCAGCTTGGAAGTCGATGATCGCCCCACCACACACGATGATGGTCGGTGCATCGGATGCCTCTTTAATAAGCTGCGCAACTCGTTCCTGCTTTGGCATGCCCATCGCAAGTACGATGATGTTAAGTCGGTTTTCATCCACATGACGCAGATAATGTTGCACGTAATCAGACTCAGACAAAAAACCATCGAGACTGAGGAAATCACGCGAACGAAATAAATTTTTTGCCCCCGTTTTTAACCACGGTTCACAAGTACCGTAAGCAAAAAAACGCAGCTGCTTGTTTGACTTCAGCGCTGATGAAATGAGCAATGGAATGAAATCCGTACCGTTTAGGTTCGCCTTAGGCTCAAGCTTATGATAACGACAAGCGATTTCGATCCCTTTACCATCTCGCAGTAGATAATCGAGTTGGAAAAAACTGTCTCGTGTCTGACGATTCTTCTCGATCAGGTTATAGCCGTACTGATTTAAAAACCCGACCGAAATCGTCCGCCGAGTATCGAGCAACTCCACAACCAAGTCTTCAATTTCGTCTTCGTCAACTCGAGTCAGCTGATTGAGTATACTAGTCATAATTCGCCACACTTAAAACATGAGCCTTACATTACAACAAGAGACATCGATCACGTCTATTCATCTTGCCATCCTTTAGCCGCTGTCTCCTTAATGACACATCCTGAGTATTTACGTGATAATTTTTTACAAGACATCAATAAGTTGAATGGATAATATTGGTCAAGAGTTAACCACGTGATTTCGTTATGCATCAAGATAATGTCAACTATTACACCACGGCTTATGATGCGCTGCATTTGATCGCGGCCGACTATAAGCAATTCGCGTTTTCACGCCATTATCATCTCGATTTTCATATCGGTTTAATCACTCGAGGAGAGCAGTCGTTTTACTCTCATGGGCAACGACATCGAGTGGGACAAGGGCAAATCGTGTTAATGCCGCCCGATGAACTGCATGACGGTCATGCTTATATGGATGCTGGATATCAAGTTCGAGTATTTGCGATCCAGCCCGATTGGCTGAGCGATCTTGCCGATCTCAAGCAAACTGGTCAAATTATCCACTTTAATCATCTGATCCTCTCGGATCCTGCGGTTTTTTCACAACTTCTTAACCTTCACCAACAACTCACCGTGCAAAATCTCAGTGCGTTAGCCAAAGATTGTCTGCCATTTGAAGGACTTAATCTCGTTTTTGATCGCTTTGGATCGCGTCAACGCCAACCGCTGTATACGCTTGGCAGTATCTCGATTCAGCGCCTAAAAGAGTACTTACTGGCACATCTAGACCAACCGATTCGCTTGGCGGAATTAGCTTCGATATGCCAACTGAGCCCGACCCAATTTCAGCGCCACTTTAAAGCCACAATGAATATTAGCCCGTATGCGTGGTTATCTCGCCTACGTCTGGAGCAAGGATTTAAGCTGCTCAAGTCCGGGCAAAATGGTAGTGAGGTAGCGCTGGCTGTTGGCTTTTATGATCAAGCCCACTTTGTGAAAGCGTTCAAAAGCAGTTACGGTATTTCGCCCTCACAAATTCAGCGTCGCTAAGGTATCCATGTACGGAATTTACAATCACCATGAAGACCGATTTGCCATACTGCGCCCCTAACTCACGATAAATAGATACTTATGGATACTCTGACGCCCGTTATCACTATTTCCACCATTCACTTTATTGCCTTAATGAGCCCAGGACCCGACTTTGCCCTTGTGGTTCAAAATGCCACGCGCTACGGGCGGCCTACTGGCTTGGCAATCGCATTAGGATTAGCTTGCGGGATATTGCTGCACTCCATTTTTAGTATTACGGGCGTCAGCCTCATTGTTCACCAGCACCCTCTGCTATTTTCGCTCATGCAGATCATTGGCGGTGGATATTTGCTTTACTTAGGTTATGGCGCACTAACCGCAGTATGGCTCCATCGTCATACACCCGCGGTTGCCGAGTCTTCATCTGATAAAAGCCCTTTACTGCTCGCCAATCGACGACAGGCATTTTCTCGAGGCTTTGCCACTAATATTCTTAATCCCAAAGCCTTAGTGTTTTTCGTTAGCTTGATGTCGAGTCTGGTGCCCGCTGACATGAGTATCAGCATCAAAACATTGACGGTCGTGATTTTGTTTGTTTTGTCACTGAGCTGGTTTTCTTTTCTGGCTTGGGTACTTTCTACACCGAGATTGCAGAACAAACTGCAATCCGCAGTACGATATATTGATGCTTTATGTGGCTTGGTGTTTACCCTCATCGCGATCACTATCTTGTATCAAGCGGTGCTGCGTTTGCTGAGCTAATGCCCCATTTTTGATTTTTCGATCAATTTTTCTCGCTCATCGCTAGATCCAAAACACGTCAACTGCCACTCTGAAAATGGACTTAACTATCTATAAGTGTCTAACACAACTGATAAATTATTCATTGATTCGTGAACAAGGAGAGAGTGTATGCCGTGGAAAAGCAAATGGGTCATCAGTGCAGGGCTGATGTTATTCGCCCCTTTTACTTTGGCTAACCAGATTACGGACAGTATTGCGCCAGAGCAAAGTAGCGGTTTAGAACACAAAAACCTAACCCATGCCAAACACTGGATGGTCACAGCAGCGAACCCAATCGCAGCCCGCGCGGGAGCCAATATTCTTAAGCAAGGAGGAAACGCTATTGATGCGATGGTGGCGGTACAATTCGTTCTTGGCTTGGTCGAGCCCCAATCTTCGGGGATAGGTGGTGGCGCGTTCTTGGTCTATTGGGATGCAAAGAATCAAGACCTAACCAGTTTTGATGGGCGAGAAACCGCCCCCATGGCCGTCACACCCCGATTATTTCAAGATGACGATGGCGAACCCCTTTCTTTCTATGATGCAGTGGTTGGTGGCCGATCGGTCGGTACGCCAGGTACTGTGAAGCTGATGTGGGAAACACATAAAAAATACGGCAAGTTAAAGTGGGAAACCCTGCTGAAACCTGCCATTCAAGCCGCTGAACAGGGCTTCATCGTGAGCCCTCGTCTTGCAACATTAATTGCCGATGATCAGCAAAGACTCAGCCGCTACCCAGCGACGCGACATTATTTTTTTGATGATCAAGGGGCGCCACTCTCCGCCGGAACCTTATTGAAAAACCCACAATACGCAACCACTCTGCAAGCGATTGCCAAACAAGGCGCGGATGCCTTTTACCAAGGGGACATCAGTCGCGATATTATTGAAACAGTACAGAACGCTGAAGGTAATCCGGGCGTATTAGCTCAGCGCGATATGGACAACTATGACATCAAGCAGCGTTCCGTGGTGTGTTCTGCTTACCAAGTTTACGACGTATGCGGCATGGGGCCACCTAGCTCGGGCGCCCTCACTGTTGGGCAGATTTTATCACTGACGCAACACTTCAACCTAAAAAAATGGGGGCCGAACGATCCACGCTCTTGGCAGATCATCAGTGACACTTCGCAATTAGCTTTTGCTGACCGCGCCCAATACATGGCTGACGAAGATTACGTTCCGATGCCAACTCAAGGTTTACTTGATGAAAACTATCTCTCTGACCGCGCTCAGCAAATAACCGTCGGTAAGGCCTTGCAAGATGCGAGACCGGGCACACCACCATGGCAGCACGCAATGCGCCTCAGCCCTGACCAATCCATTGAGTTACCCAGCACCAGTCACTTTAATATTGTTGATCGTGATGGCAACGTCGTCTCAATCACCACCACAATTGAGAATGCTTTTGGATCACGACTTATGGTTCGGGGTTTCTTGCTCAATAATGAACTGACCGATTTTTCGTTTAGAACACACAGCAATGGCGTTCCCATTGCCAATCGTATTGAACCGGGAAAACGCCCACGATCATCAATGGCCCCGACCATTGTCATGAAAGACGATATGCCTTACTTAGCGATCGGCTCTCCTGGCGGTAGCCGAATTATTGGTTATGTGGCCCAATCGATTATTGCCCACACTCAATGGAATATGGATATTCAACAAGCGATAAACCAACCTCACTTACTCAATCGTTTTGGTGAAATGGATGTTGAGCAAGGTACAGAAGCTGAAAATCTCATTGAGCCACTGAAACAGCTCGGCATCCAAGTTCGTGCGCGAGATCTCAATTCTGGACTGCATGCAATCCGTATTACATCACAAGGTTTAGAGGGAGCAGCCGATCCACGCCGAGAAGGTGTGGCTATTGGCCAATAACGCTTTGGAGGTATTGGGTTGATCTGCTCACCCCCGTGTGCGAGATCTCTCACACGGGGGTGAGTAAATATCGCTTTTTTACGCAGAAAATAACACATGAATGTATGTAAGTTATTGATTCATAAAAATATGAACAAAGATCACTCAAATAAAAACGCATATAATCATTTTCTTACCATTGCTGAAAAGTCAGATTCCCGTAATATCGAAGTTGTCGGTAGGATGCTGACACGGAACAGGAACTCACCACGGATTGGTCATCTTCAGGAAGAAGATTCGGTTATTCAGGATGAATGATCGGCATGGACAGCAAAGGACATTGAACGGACGCAATAGTAACTAGGATGGTTGCTAAAAAGGAAGTGAAATGGACACCTCTGGACGAGGCAAGGACTCAACATCAGGATGATGTAAAGGACACCGCTCAGGGATTAAGTGATGAGAGCTAACTGGGATAGTTAGTGGACCAGGACAGGTCAAGGACACCGCTAGGATGGCGACGAAAGGACTAAGCTGACGGATTTCAGCATACTTATCAAGGAATAGATGCAGGGAGCAACTTAGTAGCCGGATTGCTGCAAGTAAGACTATAACCCCGATGGGCTTTTGCCCTCGGGGTTTTTCTTTATCAGCCAGTCGCTAATAGCAAAACTCACAGCAAGCTAGCTATCATCCAAAGTGAAAAAGGAGCGCCATAGCGCTCCTTTTATATCAGCCATTCATCACTTAAAGCTGCTCAAGCTTAGCGTAAGCGGTGACCAACCACTTAATCCCTTCACCATTGAAGGCGACTTGCACACGGCTTTGTGGACCACTACCTTCAAAGTTAATAATCGTCCCTTCGCCAAATTTAGGGTGTTTCACTCGCGAACCGAGGCTGAACCCTGTCTCATTGAAGCTCTCTTTGACCGCGGTTTGGCTAAAGCGGCCACTACTCGCGGGACGGCTCACCTGCGCTTTCATTCGGACTTCATCTAAACAGCTTTCGGGTAACTCACGAATAAAACGTGATGGTTTGTGGTATTTGTCTTGACCGTACAAACGACGCATTTCAGCGTAGGTGATATACAGTTTTTGCTTGGCACGGGTCATTCCCACATAACACAAGCGGCGCTCTTCTTCTAAACGCCCCGCTTCTTCGGCTGACATTTGGCTTGGGAACATGCCTTCTTCAACCCCAACCATAAAGACCAGAGGAAACTCCAGACCTTTCGCACTATGGAGTGTCATTAACTGCACAGCATCATCAAATTCATCCGCTTGGCCTTCACCGGCCTCCAATGCTGCGTGGGTCAAGAACGCCGTCAGCAGTGGCATATCATCCGCTTCTTCCGGCTTTTCAAATTGGCGAGTAGCGGTGACCAATTCTTCCAAGTTCTCAATCCGTGCCTTTGACTTCTCACCCTTTTCTTGTTCATACATGGTGTACAAACCCGATGAATGAATCACATGGTTGGTTTGTTCATGCAGTGGCATTTCATGAGTATCATCTTCCAACGCATTAACCAGTTCAACAAAACGCCCCAATGCGCCAGCCGCTCGGCCGGTTAATACTTGCTCATTGAGCAATGCGATACTTGCATCCCACATGGTACAACCACGCTCGCGAGCGGCAAAACGAATGGTTTCTAATGTCTTATCGCCCATACCACGCGTTGGCGTATTAACGATACGCTCAAACGCGGCGTCATCATTACGGTTGGACATCAAACGCATGTAGCTCAACGCATCACGAATTTCTTGACGCTCAAAGAAACGCATGCCCCCGTAAATTCGATACGGCAAGCCCGCTTGAATCAACGCTTCTTCCAGCACCCGTGATTGGGCGTTATTGCGATATAGCATAGCGCACTCGTTAAGCACGCCGCCTTTATCTTGCCACTCTTTGATTTTACTCACCGTAAACCGAGCTTCATCCAGCTCGTTGTAGGCCGAGTATACTGAAATCAGCTCACCCGCTTCGCCATCCGTCCACAACTCTTTGCCCATACGTTCGGTATTGTTGGCAATCAGTGTGTTTGAGGCTTCCAAAATGGTTTTGGTCGAACGGTAGTTCTGTTCGAGACGAATGGTATTCACACTAGGAAATTCCAACGTGAATTTTTCGATATTTTCGACTTTTGCACCGCGCCAGCCATAAATCGATTGATCATCATCACCAACGATCATGACGTGGCTGTCAGGGCCCGCCATCATTCTTAACCAAGCGTATTGGATGTTGTTGGTGTCTTGAAATTCATCGACCAATATATGTTTAAAACGCGCTTGATAGTGCTCGCGAATATGCTGTTTGTCACGCAGCAACTCATGAGTGCGTAGCAAAATTTCAGCAAAATCCACCAGCCCGGCGCGATCACATGCCTCTTGGTAAGCACGATAAAGCTGCAAATAGGTTTTGGTAATCGGATCGTGGTACGCATCGATGTGCTGCGGACGTAACCCTTCGTCTTTCTTACCATTAATCCACCACGCCGCCTGGCGTGCAGGCCACTGCTTCTCATCAAGGTTTTGCGCCTTAATTAAACGACGCAACAGGCGCTGCTGATCATCACCGTCGATGATTTGAAAATCTTCCGGCAACTTAGCATCCAGATAATGCGCCCGTAAAATTCGGTGGCAAATGCCGTGGAAAGTCCCGTTCCACATGCCTGATGCGCTGCCCATCATCAGCTCTTCAATTCGCCCACGCATCTCTGCTGCCGCTTTATTAGTAAACGTGACCGACATGATTGAGAACGGCGATGCTTGTTCAACAGACATCAACCACGCAATACGATGAACCAGCACTCGAGTCTTACCACTTCCCGCTCCGGCAAGCACGAGTAAGTTTTCAAGCGGTGCGGCGACGGCTTGGCGTTGTTTGTCGTTAAGACCATCGAGTAATAAGGAGGGATCCATCATGTCAGGCTACTGGTTATTTATACATAAAGAACGATTATAACCTAAACAACTTGCTGTGTTCAGGGCTAAAGCCAAGAAAAATTTTTAGTCTAAATAAGGAATAAATTCAGTTTGTTACCAGATAATTTCACCACTTATAGAAAAAATATGCCTTTAAGGTGAAAGATTTTTTCTTTTCCATCGCTCTTTTTTAGTAAGCAAGTTGGCGAGCGGTAGAGTCACTTGTGAACATTCAAACAATGACTTTAGTGAGGAAAGGAAGATGAACAAATCCAATATCGCCGTTAGTGCCGCCGTGACTGGGCTTCTTGCCATCGGAGGATCATTACTCAGCGCGGCCCCAGCCGTCGCCGCCGAAAAGGAAAAATGCTACGGCGTCGCCAAAGCAGGAATGAATGACTGCGCAACCAAAACCAGCTCGTGCGCAGGCACCTCAAAAATGGACCATCAAAAAGATGCGTTTGTTGTGGTGCCAAAAGGCTTGTGTGACAAACTTGCTGGTAGCAGCAAAATGTCATCGTAGCGGATGATCTCTGTTATGGCTGGCAAGCGTAATGTTTGTCAGCCAGACTAAGGAGCTTGTAATGTCATCTCATCATTGTGCGTTGAGTCCTTATGTCGGTGTTGGGCTACGTACTCCCCACCTTGACTATTTCGCCGCCAAACCTGAGACCTTGTCTTGGTTAGAAATCCACAGCGAAAACTACTTTCAGCCTCAAAGCCCAGCGAGAAAAAAACTTAACCATATTGCCCAATCCTGCCAGATCAGTTGCCATGGTATAGGGTTGTCACTCGGCAGCGTGGAGCGTGTGAACCGTCGTCATCTGGTTGAGCTGACCACGTTACTCAATGATATCCAACCGATATTCGTCTCTGATCACCTTAGTTGGTGTCAACAAGGTGGCCATTATTACAACGATTTGCTGCCCCTGCCCTATACCGAAGAAGCGTTAGATGTCTTTTGTCGCAATGTTCTCGAAGTACAAGACGCGATAAAGCGCCCGTTATTAATTGAAAATCCGTCGAGCTATCTGACGTTCAACCACTCAACCATCAACGAGTGGACTTTTCTCAATCACGTTCAACAGCGCACTGATTGTCGCCTGCTCCTCGATATTAATAATATTTACGTTTCCGCCTTCAACCACCAATTTGACCCACTCACTTACCTTCAAGCCATCAATACTCAAGCGGTGGATGAAATTCATCTTGCAGGTTTCAGCCGGCAGATTTTAGACAGTGGGGAAATATGGATTGATACCCACGATCGCCCGGTATGCCAAGACGTTTGGCAATGGTACCACCGCTGGATTAAACAATTCGGTCCTCGCCATACGCTGATCGAATGGGACACCGATATTCCTCGACCTGAGGTGCTGCTAGAGCAAGCTGCCATCGCCAGCCAAATGCTCACTCCGCTGACCGCGATCAATACCATGAGGAGCACCTGATGACTCTCGCTCAATTACAACAGCAATTTACTCAGGCATTACGTTACCAAAACGAAGATATCACTCAGCACATTCACGCTGACGCGATTAACACTGCCGAAAGGCTGCAAATTTATCGCAATCATTTCGTGCTCAGCTTGAGCGACGTTCTTGCGGCGACCTACCCTTTGGTTAGATTGCTGGTGGGTGAGCAATGCTTTATGCAGTTAGCTCGCAGCCACGTACTGACACATCCTCCAACCCAAGCCGACGTTAACCAATATGGCGAGGGCTTTAGTGCCACGCTCGCCAAGTTTCCACAGGTTATTGAAAGCGCTCCGTATATTGTCGATATGGCAGATTTGGAATGGCAATGTGACCGCCTTCACCAACGCGACTTTTCTGCTCGTCCTTCTCATGACATGCCGCGACCACTGAATGAATTACAACAGTTAACGCCCCTTCAATATCGCCAAGTCGTGCTCGAACTGAATCCACACATTTCAATACTGACCACTCAATATGCGGTGACCGCTCTAAAGTATGCCATCGACAATAATCAAGACTTATCCTCACTGGCTATCAACCATAGCGAATACGTGTTGATTGTTAGGAAGCTCGGCATCGTCACACCGCATGTTGTTACTGACCATGCGCTTAAGTTAATTAGTACTTTAGAACGAAAACAACCACTTGAGAAAATTCCGCCAAACTGGTTAACGCACCTACCGATGTTGGCGAGCTTAGGGGCTATCACAGGGTTTAAGCTCTATGACGATGTACAGCAAAGTGAGGAAATGGATCATGGCAAACCAAATGCTTAACCTTGAGCAATTTTTAGAACATCGGCTAGCGCCTTGGTTACAACCCAGCTTATTGCTATTTTGTCGTTTGTGGGTGAGCTGGGTATTTTTTCGCGCAGGCCTGAGTAAAATCCAAAGTTGGGACAGCACGCTGTTTCTCTTTGAATACGAATATCAGGTGCCATTTTTATCTTTTAAAGCAGCAGCTTATATCGCTACCTTTGCCGAGTTAAGTTTGCCCTTAATCCTCGCTAGCGGCCTATATTCTCGTCTTAGCGCAACGCTACTGTTTGGTTTTAATATTATGGCGGTGGTTTCGTATCCGCTCCTGTGGGAGCGCGGCTTTTACGACCATCAACTTTGGGGATTTATGTTGATGGTTGTGATGATTTTTGGTGGAGGGAAATGGGCAGTTGAGCAGCTTTTAAAGCAAAAAGATCATGGGTAACCAAAAGCAATGAAAGCTGTACACTTATCCTCTCTTATCAATAAGGCGACCAAGTTCATAAGAGAATTAAGCCATAAAAAAAAGCCCTTGCTAGCAAGGGCTTTTTCATCATTTCGTTTAGTGGTATTTAAGCAGCAATTCCGGAGTGACGCAGTAAAGCGTCAATTTGCGGTTCGCGACCTCGAAAGCGCTTGAACAGCTCCATTGGCTCCTCACTACCCCCCATCTCTAGGATATTATTCAAGAAGCTTTGACCCGTTTCGGAGTTGAAGATTCCTTCTTCCTCAAAACGTGAATAGGCATCACAAGAGAGCACTTCTGCCCACAAGTAGCTGTAGTAGCCAGCGCTGTAACCACCAGCAAAAATATGGCTAAAGCCGTGTGAGAAGCGGGTCCATTCTAAGCTTGGCAATACTGCAACTTTAGCTTTGACTTCCGCTAAGGTTTCCAAAACCCGAGCACCGACTTCTGGGTCATATTCGGTATGTAATGTGAAATCGAACAAACCAAATTCAAGCTGGCGCAAAATAAACATCGCTGACTGGAAGTTTTTCGCAGCCAGCATTTTATCCAACATAGCTTTAGGTAATGGCTCACCCGTTTGGTAATGACCAGAAATAAACGCCAGTGCTTCTTCTTCCCAACACCAATTCTCTAGGAATTGACTTGGTAGCTCAACCGCATCCCATGGCACACCATTAATACCAGACACGGCTCCCGTATCGACTTGGGTCAACATGTGGTGAATGCCATGGCCCGTTTCATGGAAAAGGGTCACGACTTCATCGTGAGTAAACAGTGCTGGTTTATCACCGACGGGTTTGTTGAAATTACAGGTTAAGTAAGCCACAGGAGTTTGTAACTCACCTTGGGTGTTCATACGGCGCACGCGGCACTCATCCATCCACGCGCCACCTCGTTTATGCTCACGAGCATACAAATCAAGATAAAAGCTACCACGCAGCTGTTGTTGACTATCAAAAATATCAAAGAAGCGAACCGATTCATGCCAGGTATCGACGCCTTGACGTTCGACCACCTTCATACCAAATACGCGATGCAATACCTCAAAGAGACCACTGACGACCTTCTGTTCAGGAAAATAAGGACGGAGCTCTTCGTCAGAAATTTCAAATAGCTTCTGCTTTTGTTTCTCGCTGTAATACGCGATATCCCATGGGTTAAGCTCTTCAACACCAAATTCCGCTTTAGCAAACTGGCGTAGCTCTTCAACTTCTTTCTCACCTTGCGGCTTCGCTTTTGCGGCTAAATCATTTAAAAAGCCCAACACTTGCTCTGGCGTTTCAGCCATTTTGGTTGCCAACGATTTCTCACTATAGCTACTAAACCCGAGCATGCGAGCCACTTCATGACGTAGCTTGAGTAACTCATTGATGATTTCTGTGTTGTCCCATTTTCCCGCATTAGGCCCACGGTCAGAAGCACGAGTAACATAAGCTTCATACAATTCTGCACGCAGCGCTTGGTTATCACAGTAAGTCATCACGGGCAAATAAGAAGGAATATCCAGCGTGATTAAGTAACCATCGAGATCTTTCGCTTGGGCAGCCGCTTGCGCAGCGGCCAATGCCGATTCCGGTAAACCAGCGAGCTCAGAGGGATCTTCAATATGCTTGGTCCAGCCCATCGTGGCATCAAGCACGTTATTGGAAAATTGCGAACCCAGCTCAGACATACGCTTGCTGATTTCACCATAACGCGCCTGTTCATCTTTCGGCAAACCAATGCCTGACAACTCAAAATCACGCAGTGCGTCGGTAATGGTTTTTTGCTGTGCGCGAGTTAGAGTGGCGAACTCCTCACTGTTTCTTATCGTTTTGTAGGCTTCAAAGAGCCCTTTATGTTGGCCGACCCATGTTCCATATTCGGAGAGCAGCGGCAAACAGCTTTCGTACGCTTCACGCAGTTCTTCGCTGTTCATGACCGAATTTAAATGGCTCACAGGAGACCAAAGGCGACTTAAGTGATCATCCACTTCTTCAATTGGCGCAACGAGGTTGTCCCAAGTTGGTGTTGGATTGTCTTGCAGCAGCTGTTCAATTTTATTACGGCATTCAGTAATAGCTTGCTCCACCGCTGGCTTGACATGTTCTGGCTTGATCTGCGAAAACGCAGGCAAGTCGGTGATGGAAAGCAGAGGGTTCGACATAGAGAATTCCTTTTGTTAGCGACAGTGATGAAAGCAAAAATCACTGCTTATCGTTTTCAGTCATTAATTAGTAAATATAGGTAGGTTCAGCAATTTTCAATAGTGACGTATAATTCAACGCATCCACTTATCGGAAATGCGCCACTGGCCCATATTGAGAGTTTGTTTTGTTAAGTTATCGCCACAGCTTCCATGCTGGTAACCACGCTGATGTGGTTAAACATATTGTGCAAAGTTTGATTCTGGATGCGTTAAAGCAGAAAGACACCCCTTTCGTGTACCACGATACTCACTCAGGCGTTGGCCGCTACGATCTCACTCACGAATGGTCGGAAAAAACGGGCGAGTATAAACAAGGGATTGCACGTATCTGGCAACAGAAAGGTATTCCTACCGAACTGCAAAGCTACCTTGATGCCATTGCAGAGCTCAACCCGGAGGAGACACTTCGTTACTATCCAGGCTCACCGCGCGTAGCTCGGGCTCAACTTCGTGAACAAGATCGAATGGTACTGACAGAACTGCATCCGAGCGACTTTCCATTGCTGGAGCAGGAATTTCATCGTGATCGCCAAGTTAAAATTTTTAAAGAGGATGGTTTTCAGCGCTTAAAAGCCAGTTTGCCGCCGAAAGAACGCCGCGGCTTAGTGCTAATTGATCCCCCATATGAATTGGCTCGCGAATATCGAGATGTGGTCACCGCCATTGCTCAAAGCCATAAACGCTGGGCGACCGGCATTTATGCGATTTGGTATCCAGTGGTCAATCGTGTGGATATCGAAGATATGATTGAGGGTCTTCAAGGGCTCGGCATTCGAAAAATTTTACAAGTTGAACTTGGTGTCTCACCGGACACACTTGAACGCGGTATGACCGCTTCCGGCATGATCATCATAAATCCGCCTTGGAAATTGGAAAGTCAAATGCAAGCCGTGTTACCTTTCCTTAAGGAGAGAATCGCTCCGGCGACCGGACACTTTAACGTTGAGTGGATAGTCCCCGAGTAAAGCATAACCAGTAGGTGGCGAAGTGCGCATCCCGCCGCCGGTAAACCAATAACCCGAGAATTAAAATTGATTGGGCTTCGGAGCAGAGTATTTCTGCTCTCCTTGCCTAAAAGAAATTGGAGAAAGTAATGGCGACTCATTTTGACTATATCTGTATCGGTGGCGGCAGCGGTGGTATCGCCTCTGCAAACCGCGCAGCCATGTACGGCGCAAAAGTTGCGCTGATTGAAGCCAAAGATCTTGGCGGTACCTGTGTCAACGTTGGTTGTGTGCCGAAAAAAGTCATGTGGCATGGTGCACAGGTTGCTGAAGCGATGAATCTCTATGCGGAAGATTACGGCTTTGACGTCGATGTAAAAAACTTTAACTGGGCAAAGTTGGTTGAGAATCGCCAAGCGTATATTGGTCGTATTCATCAATCGTATGACCGTGTCCTTGGTAACAATCAAGTGGAAGTCATTCGTGGCTTTGCCAAATTTGTGGATGAGAAAACCGTTGAAGTCAACGGTGAGCTTTATACTGCTGACCATATTTTGATTGCGGTTGGCGGGCGCCCGACCATTCCAAATATTCCTGGTGCTGAGTACGGTATCGATTCAAACGGTTTCTTTGAACTTAACGAGCAACCTAAACGTGTTGCAGTTGTCGGCGCAGGCTACATTGCCGTTGAGATCGCGGGCGTGCTGAATGCTCTGGGTAGCGAAACGCATCTTTTTGTGCGTAAAGAATCGCCACTGCGTACCTTTGACCGTATGGTCATTGATACCTTAGTGGAAGTGATGGAAGCTGAAGGGCCAACGCTACACACCAACTCAGTGCCAAGTACGGTGGTAAAAGAATCGGATGGTAGCTTGACACTGCACTTCGAAAATGGGCATTCGCAAAATGTAGATACTCTAATTTGGGCGATTGGCCGTCACCCAGCGACGGACGCCATTAACCTGCAAGCGACGGGTGTCGAAACCAATGACCATGGTTACATCAAGGTTGATGCCTATCAGCAAACAAACGTCAAAGGCATTTACTGTGTCGGTGACATCATGGAAGGCGGAATTGAATTAACGCCAGTTGCGGTTAAAGCGGGTCGTCAGTTATCTGAGCGCCTATTCAATAATAAGCCTGACGCAAAGATGGATTACGACCTAGTGCCTACGGTGGTATTCAGTCATCCACCAATTGGCACTATTGGCCTTACCGAAACCGAAGCAGTCGCCAAATACGGCGAAGACCAAGTGAAGGTTTACACATCAGGTTTTACTGCCATGTACACCGCAGTGACTCAGCACCGTCAACCTTGCAAGATGAAATTGGTGTGTGCTGGTGATGAAGAGAAAGTCGTGGGTCTACACGGCATTGGTTTTGCCGTTGATGAAATGATTCAAGGTTTTGGTGTTGCCATGAAGATGGGCGCAACAAAAGCTGACTTCGATTCAGTGGTCGCCATTCACCCGACCGGCAGCGAAGAGTTCGTTACCATGCGTTAAAGACGCAGCGGAATGCTTATAATAAAAAAGCCAGAGAGAATGCTCTGGCTTTTTTGACTCATTAATACGGCTCAAGACTCGGTGTCAATTTATCCATCACATAGTTTTTAACCACGAAATCCGATCCATCTGTGGTTAAGTGCCCGTAATCAAAGGCAATCAGTTCATCACCTACTTTGGCTCGACAGCTCAGCTTGCCTTGTTCATCCGTTCGGCATAGCGATTTCAGCAAATCAATAAATACGAACTTGTTATTCAGGATGTGCTTTAAGTAGTTGTTGTTTTTCACCACACTGTTATCAAAGTTGTCATCTTGAATAAATTCCTCACCATAATGCTTTTGGAAATAAACAAGCGGAAGTGACGGTGACCATTGAGGGAAAGGCCCCATGATGATCACTTTATCAACCCCTAACCCTTTTAGTGTATCGACCGTGTTCAACCAGTCGTTGCTTTCATGAAAGCGTCGAGCGCCTAAAATAACCACCTTAGGTTGGGTTTTCATAATCGCGTCATAAGCAATACGATTGGAATAATTACATCCAATATCCGAACGCGTGGTGCCACTTCGTTTGATCAAGAATGAAGGCGAGCAACCAGAAGAGGTTAATTGACTAAAAGGCACACCTGACGGCAAGTTGTGGCGCAATCCCGTGGATAACGCTCCCATATGAGAGTCGCCCCAAACAAAGACTCCGCCTTTTTTCTGGCTAATACACTCATCACCAACTTGAACTTTACCTGTTAAGTGGATTTGCACTGAGGTATTACATTGATTAAATAAACCTGAAGGGTCGATGTCATAGTGTTGATATTTATCTAAAAACTTGGCTCTAAGTGATGTAGCCCCAACTCGGTAAGGGGTATCCAGTCCATTCATTGATAATACAAACACCGAGCACACTGCGACACCAAGAGACATCCATACTGGTTTAATACTGAAGAATCTTTTCCATTGTTGAATGCTAGGAAATTTCTTAGATTCGACAAATCGATAGCTAAGCCAGCCCATCATCAGTGATAAAGGCACACCGATAACCGACCAGTTGTCGATATGGAAGAAACCGTATACTACGATTGGCCAATGCCACAAATAGATCGAATATGACCACTTCCCTATCGCCTGAAATACGGGATTATTAGTAAATACGCTATCTTGCCGATTTGCCACCAAAATAAAGTAAGTCCCCAACACAGGAACGATGGCGAGATAACCAGGCCAAGCCGTTTCGGCACTGATAAGCCAGTAACACGATACGATCATCAGTAGCCCTAAATACTCTAAACGCTTCTTTGACGATTTAGCTAGAGTTATGGGGTAAATGAACGCAATACCGCCAAACATCATCTCCCAAGCGCGAGTCGGAAATGAATAATAGGCAGCATCGGGCATCTTCATTGTAATAGCGATCCCCCCCATAAAACTGAGTAAGGCCCCCACCACAATTAAGCGTTTTACATTATCGACCGAAAGGAAACGTTTTAAAATCACCAATACAATCGGATAAACAATATAAAACTGCCACTCAACCGAAAGCGACCAAGTATGTAGTAACCACTTAAAATGCGAGTCGGCATCAAAATAACCGGATTCTTTCCAGTAAATAATATTAGAAACAAAAAACACGCTGCTGGTAACGTGTTTGGCGACTTCTTGATACTCTTTAGGAGACAGGAAAAACCAGCCATAAAAAAGTAGACATAAACAAACAACAGATAACGCAGGAATTATTCGGTTGGCACGGGCAACATAGAATTTAAGCAGATTAAATGAATGGCTTTCTATCCCTCGAAATATAATCCCAGTCATCAGGAAGCCGGAGATAACAAAGAAAACATCAACACCGGCAAAGCCGCCAGGCACGAGTGCTGAATTAAAGTGAAATAATACAACGGCTATAACCGCTATAGCTCTCAATCCATTGATATCATATCTAAAATTCACAATTCCATAGCTCCATTATCCGATCCCTGTAGATAAAAATAACCGCAGATGGCGTTTCGCTATGATTGAACGATACATTGGTTGTAATGACATGCGCTAGAAACCCATCACTGACATAAATTTGACACTCAGCCAATTATAAAGTCAACGCTATGGGTGGAGGTTTTCACTCCGTGATGAGCGATTCTCTAATAAGAGATCTGTTTGCTTCTTTAATTTGAAACGTTTTAACTAGTGCTTTATCAACACTTAGGTTTGTATTGGCTAACTTACAAATAAAACATTAGTTAAATAATACAAACCGCAAGACATAAAAAAGACCACCCTAAGGTGGCCTTTTTTGCTATCTGTTTTTTACATTATGAGGACTTCATTGAAGCCAATAGAGAATCCATTTCACTGATTAGTTGCTCAGTTTTTGGGTCAACCTCTTTCATCGCAGCCATCACTTTCTCTTGCAGATCTTCATTCAGCTTACGAACTTCGGGATCCGCTAAGAATTTCGCGCGAATCTCAGCTTGATCATCTTTGGTTTCTTTCAGTGAAGCCATCACCTCTTGACGCTGCTCATCTGAAACGTCTTGATCAGCCAATTTCGTTTGCGCGTCGACTAATGCTTTTTTCATTACATTAGGATCGTAACCAATTTCTGACGCTTTCTCTTTGAGCTTTGCATTGGTTTCATCAGCGGCTTTAACTAAGTCTGGATTTTCTTTAAACGCTTTATCCCAGATACCGTTGAGTTCACTTTGAATCTCACCAACACGTTGTTGTGCTGGGTTCACTTGTGCCGCTGCTTGACCGTTACCTGCAGGTGACACTTCAGCCGATGCTGGCAGTGTGTACAATGCTGCGAGTGAGAGCGTCACACTCAAGATTAGTTTTTTCATAGAAGCACCTTTTTTCAACATGGTTCCAACATGGGATCCTCTTTGAGTCTATAAGGTGCTGAAGCTCAGCAGTCAGTGCTCAGTCATGGAGTGTTAACACTCTGTCAAATAATCGACACTTTGCTATTTGGTGCACATCACGTTGAGGAGCGAGGTACCTTTTAGCTTGGTCACTTTACCGCTGGTAAATAAACCATGACGGTCACTGCCCCAGTAAGGTAAGTGCATTGGCCACTTATCTTTTTCCATCACATCAGAGCCAATAAAACGTGACCATTCGACTTCCGTCGGCAATTTCATGCCCAATTGACGGCAAACTAAGGTCGCATCATCATAATTTAAGCGATTCCACGCTTTGTTATGCTCCATATAAAACTGATGATCGCTATTGGTAACGTAAGGTACGACGTATTCAACCCCAGAGACTTCCCCTTGCAAACGCAGGTCAATATCCATATTGGCGATAGGCTTGGCCGAAGACGTGGCTGAGACTTGCGATTTAGCGACGGGCTCACTTTTCGCTGGAGCAAACACGGTGGTTTTTTGTGAACTGCCCGTCTTGGGCTGTGACTTGGTCGCTGCCACAGGTTTTGCAGCCTGCGCTTTTACAGGGGGATTAGCGACGCCTGGCACCACTTCACGAATAAACGCTTCACGGTAAGCTCGCTGAGTACGCAATGATGTTAAATCTCGATTGGCTTCTTGAAAATCTTTATACGGACCGATAAGACAGCGAACATTATTGCCTTCATGCTTCATCCATACATCGGTTGAAATATGCTGATAAATGGGCTTGGCTTGCGCTAATGAAAGTGGACGATTGAGCAAACCACATTGAATCCAGAACAGTGATGCATTGTTCTTTGGTTGCTGTTTTCCCCACAACCCACGGCCAATTGGGCAACTTTTATCTAAAACAGGCAGTTGTTGACTCGAAGCTTGTTGGGCATCACATAAGAATTCTTCCGCACTGACAGGTTGAATCCAGAGCGAGGTAGAAAGTGCAGACAGAGAAAAGAGTATCGCCCAAGGACGTGCAGATTTTACAGCCATCATGTTATCCATATGTTTTTACTCATAATGATTTAATAGTGACATTCTTGACGGTTCACTGTTGAGAAAAAAATAAATGCAAAAAAAGAGCCGTTATTGATAACGACTCTTAGTGTAGGAATATTTTTATCTCAAAATCTTAGTATGAGATCACCCTTTATAGATTTTGGGGTTAAATACATCACGTAACCAGTCACCTAACAGGTTGATAACCAAGACTAAGGTCACAAGCACGATGCCTGGGAAGACGGTAATCCACCATGAGCCAGAGAAGATGTAGTTAAAACCAATGCTGATCAGAGAGCCGAGAGAAGGCTGGTCGACGGGTAAGCCTAAGCCAAGGAATGACAGCGCCGCTTCAGACATGATGGCATTGGCAACTTGTACCGTAGAAATCACTAAAATCGGCGACAGACAGTTCGGCAGAATATGGCGGAACATAATTCGTAGCGATTTAAAGCCCATGACACGCGCCGCTTCAACATACTCTTTTTTCTTCTCAGCCAGTACCGATGCACGAATGGTTCGCGCATACTGCGGCCACTCAGCAATCCCGATGATCACGACCAACATTACAACCGCGTATTGACTGTAAAACTCACTACCAAAACTGGCTTTAAAAATTGCAGAAACAATGATGGCGACCATCATGGTGGAGAATGAAAGCTGCACATCCGCAAAACGCATCAGGAAGCTATCAATACGACCACCAAAATACCCTGCCGATAACCCAATCAAAATACCAAGTAGCAGCTGCAAACCAACAGCCAAAAAGCCGATGGTCAGTGATAAGCGAGAGCCATAAAAAATAGTCGATAAAATATCGCGGCCTTGGTCATCAGTACCAAGAACAAAATCCGCCTCTCCACCATCCAGCCATGATGGCGGCAATTCTGAGTTCATGATGTCGATTGACGCTAGATCATAGGGATTACTCGGGGAAATCCACGGCGCCAATAACGCCGTTAGCACAAAGGCCAAAAAGACCACAAAACTGAACATCGCCACTTTATCGCGGCGAAAGTGGTAGAGAAAATCTGAAGATTTAAAGCGCTCCCAACGTGAAGGCGCTTGAGCTTGAGTCACTTGATTCATGATTACGCCCCTTTTCCTGTTAAGTTCACGGTTGGGTTAATCAAACCGTATAACAAATCGACAATCGTGTTCGTCACCACGAAAATCAAACCAACGAAGATGACATACGCGGTGATAAGTGGCGTATCGACACGGTTGATTGCTTCAAGGAAAAGGAAACCCGTTCCCGGCCACTGGAAGACGGTTTCGGTCAAAATAGTATAAGCGACCATCGTACCTATTTGTACACCACCCACGGTTAGTACAGGCAACATGGTGTTTTTCAGAGCATGTTGAAAATACACTTTTTTAAGTGGTAAGCCCTTCGCTTGGGCGAATTTAATGTATTCAGAGCCTAATACTTCTAGCATTTCTGAGCGCACCAAACGAATGAAGAGTGGCAACATGATCGAGGCTAAAGAAACACATGGCAACACTAAGTGTGCAAGCCCATCAAGAGTAAAGTAGCCAGATTCCCAACCAAGCCAATTCGCGGTTTCTCCTCGTCCGTAGGAGGGCAGCCAACCGAGTTCAATCGAGAAGACATACATCAGCATAATCGCGGTCAAGAACACTGGAATCGAAATACCGATACTGCTGCCAGCCATGATGATTTTGGTAAATAGACTTTTGGGTCGAATCGCTGAGTAAACACCAAGCGGAATCGAAAATACAATAATGATAAAGCTGGCTCCAACAACCAATTCTAGCGTTGCGACCAGTTTGTCAAGAATCACTTCAACCGCTGGGCGTTTGAAGAAGTAAGATGTGCCTAAATCACCGTGCACAGCAGCGGTAACAAAGCGAGTATATTTTGTAATGAAGGGATCGTTGAGGCCGAGTTCATCACGCAGTGCTTGACGCTCTGCTTCCGAAACCGACTGACCGACAAGCTCACGCAGCGGGTCACCCAGATTATCCTGAATGGCAAACGCCACTAAACTGATCACAAACATCACTATCAGTGCCTGAAACAGGCGCTTGACCAGAAACGAAAACATTCCTTGCCCCTTAACTTTCCATGAGAGATCTGCGAGACACCCTGAGGTGCGGAAATTATTCAGCCTAAACAACGGTATGAAACTCGACTGAATCAAAGTTTAATACCAAAACAGTTAAAACACGCCTTCGAAGCTACAGCAACGAAGGCGTGAGATGTTAACTCAGTGACGTGAGATTACTCGTCGACAACAAGATCACCTAGGTATGGGAAATTCATGGCGTTCACGATTGGTTTGATATGAACGTTAGATTTCGCACCCCAAGCAAGGTTTTGCCAGTGTAGAGGAACAAACGCCGCTTCGTTATAAAGCGTTGTTTCTACTTTTTGCAGCATTTGCGCACGCTTCGCTGGGTCCGTTTCTACGTTCGCAGACTCAATCAAACCATCCACTTCTGAATTTGAGTAGTGACCACAGTTGTACTGACCTTTACCTGTTTCTTCATTACGAGTCATGGTTAGGAATTCAGTGAAGTTGGCTGAATCTTCAGTATCCGAGTGCCAGCCGATCATCAGCATGTCAGCCGCACATTTATCAAACTCAGGCCAGTATTGTGCTTTTGGCATGGTTTTTAGGTCAACTTTAATGCCAATTTTTGACAGCATTGCTGCAGCCGCTTGCGCGATCTTCGCGTCATTCACATAACGGTTGTTCGGTGCAATCATCGACAGCGTAAAGCCATCTTCGTAGCCCGCTTCTTTCATCAGCTCTTTCGCTTTCTTCAGATCGTAGCGTGGCTTAAGGTCAGCATTGTAGCCGGCGTAACCTTCTGGGCTTTGCTGACCAGCTGCGGTTGCGAAACCTTTCATGATTTTCTTAACGATACCTTCGTTATTGATTGCATGAACGATCGCTTGACGCACGCGTACGTCTTTTAGCGCAGGGTTGGAATTTTGGTTCATTTGGAACTCGATGATACGAGTACCTGGTAGAGTGACAAGGTCAACACCGCTGGCAGAATCGACACGTTTGTGGTCGTTTGGCGCAACTGGTGCGATCATATCAACATCACCCGACAGAAGCGCAGCCACACGTGTTGCATCTTCTTTGATAGGCACTAGAGTCAGGTTATCCACATTGCCTTCAGATTCTTTATCCCAGTAATCAGCAAAACGCTCAAATTCCACCTTGACGCCTTGTTCACGTGATTTGATCACGAAAGGACCGGTACCTGAAACATGTGTTGATGCGTAAGAGTTACCGTGTTTTACGATCTCTGCTTTATCTTTGCCGCCTTCATCTTTACCCGTGTAGAACTTGCTGTCCATTGGGAAAATGTAGGTAGCCGTTTGCAGAACCAGTGGGTACGCATTTTTAGACACGAGATCAATCGTGTAATCGTCCACTTTCACCACTTCCGCATATGGTTCGAAAATCGCTTTAAAGTCAGGCGAGTTTTTCAGACGTTTGAAAGTCCAAACGACGTCATCCGCAGTCAGTTCGTTACCAGAGTGGAATTTAACGCCTTTACGTAGATGAAAACGGAAAGTTTTGTCATCAACACGTTCCCAGCTTGATGCTAGGCGAGCTTCGAAATCCAAATCTTGGGTGTAACGAACTAGAGGATCAAACACCATGTGTGACATTTGCAGTGTGCCGCCAGAGAGTTGCTCATGTGGGTCGAGAGATACTGGGTCAGCGTCATAAGCAACAGTGATGTCTGCAGCCGATGCTGCAAAACTTAGACCTGCTGCCATTAAAGCCACTGCTAATTTGCTTTTCATGGTTTTCATTGCATAACTCCTTATGCGGGAATCCAATCCCTAGTTGTTGTATTTGCTTCTGTTTATTAGTTCAGGCAAGCCTGATAAATGTGAACGCCTTTGTTAAGCGGTTTTCACATCTTCTCTTAAGCCTGTAAATTCAGGCATTAAAGAAATCAATTGTTTACTGTATTCGTTTTGCGGATCAGTAAAGAGCTGTTCAGTGGGTGCTACTTCCAGCAATTTACCCATTTTCATCACCCCAACGCGATCGCACATCTGGCGAATCACAGGCAAATCGTGGCTGATAAACATCATGGTGAGATTGAGCTCATCCTGCAAATCCTTCAACAGGTTGAGAATTTGAGCCTGAACCGAAACATCCAGTGCCGACGTCGGCTCATCACAAATCAGTAAACGAGGTCGCGTCGCAAGTGCACGCGCGATAGAAATACGTTGGCGCTGACCGCCAGAAAACTCATGAGGGTATTTTACGCCCGCCATACGACCCAAACCCACGTGATCAAGGAGATCGTGAACGATCTGCCTTGTTTCGCTCTCATTTTTCGTCAATTTATGAAAACGAATTGGCTCTGCAATGATGTCGAAAATTTTCATTCGCGGGTTCATTGACGTGTATGGGTTTTGAAACACCATCTGCATTTGACGACGAATAGGACGACGCTGCTTCTCGGAGGTTAATGCCGTTAAATCAATACCTTCAAAGGTCACTTTACCTTCATTTGGTTGATACAAACCGGCGATAACACGAGCGATGGTCGATTTACCTGAGCCCGACTCACCCACCAAGCCAAAAGTTTCACCTTCAAACACTTCAAAGCTCACATCATCTGATGCCTGAACATATTCACGACGACTTTCAAACAACGAATCTTTGGTAGTAAAGCGTAGGTTCACATGCTCAACATTAAGCAGAGGCCCTGTATAAACGCGCTGGTCTTGGCTTTGACCTAACCAATGGTTTTTGACATCAAGAGGCTGATGTTCTTGCGCCTCTTCAATGTAGTTAACCAAAGGAAAACGGTCGAGTTTCATGTCTGAGCGTGGCACTGCAGAAATCAAACTGTGAGTATAAGGATGCTCCGGTGTACCCAAAACTTTGGCGGTTGGACCAAATTCAACCAAGTCACCGCGATACATAACCGCGACTTTATCCGTCACATTGGACACCACGCCCATGTCGTGGGTAACCAACATACAACCGACATTATTTTTGATACACAGTTCGCGAATCAATTCCAAAATCTGATCTTGGATTGAGACATCAAGCGCCGTGGTCGGTTCGTCAGCGATAATTAAGTCGGGCTCACCCGCAAGCGCAATGGCGATGACGACACGCTGACGCATGCCACCAGAAAATTGGTGAGGATACTGTTTAAGACGGTTCTCTGGTTGTGGAATACCCACTTGATTCATCAACGATAATGCACGTTTATACGCTTCTTCATCAGAAACTTTCATATTGGCATGAATCGTTTCTTTAAGTTGATGTTCCACCGTAAACAGTGGATTGAGTGACGTCATCGGGTCTTGGAAAATAAACCCAATTTTTGATCCACGGATTTTGCGCATCTCTTCAGCGGATAATCCTGATATTTTGGTGCCATCAAGATACACATCGCCACCAGCAATGCGTCCCGGAGGGCTTAACAAATCGCTTACCGCGTTACCAACGGTCGATTTACCCGCCCCTGACTCTCCGACCACACCGACGATTTCGCCGCGTTCGATACTAAAAGAGAGCGATTTAACCGCGGCATGAACACCATGACGCGACGGGTATTCAATACGAAGATTTTTGACTTCTAAAAGTGACATTACCAGACCTCTACAACTGCGGCACTTTAGCCCTGTCTGAAAGTTGAATCCATTCGTACCAGCATAAAACTCTGGTAATCTACAAGCTGTTCAATTTGGCAAATATTTCACGGAAAAGCAACAAACAGAGTATAAAAAGTCGAGATCACGCGATTATAAAGCAGCTTATACAAAGCGACATGCATCATGCATGCATAAAACATCATTGAGCCTATTTTATAATACGACACACAATATCGGGATATCAGGCATCTATAACCAAACCCCCTGTTGTGTTTCAATTTAAAGACAGAATAAAACCCCATTTCCTGACATAAAACGCTCATTAACATTATCAATACAAAACCAAGATAAAACCACCATCAACTGAAATTTAAAACCATATAAAAACCATTACATTAGGTTTTTACTCTAAATATTTTAAAAATTAGAACAAATACACTATTCGTAGTTTGTTTATTTCATCCCGTTACGCTGCCTTGATGGCTTACCTTACATAGCAATAAAGAGTGAATCCAAAATCACATTATCAGCATAAGTTATCATTTAATTGCAGCATTTATGTGAACGACAATCCCAACATTGTATACAATCTTTAGTAGCATAAACTTTCAACCTCCTGATTTATAAAACAAATTATAATCAACAGGTGAGTGTCTCCATGGTAAAGCAATGAATAATAAGCGCATTTTTATTTTATCTAGCACGAAAAATCGAAAAAGATAGACATAGATAAAACCACTTCTTCCAAAAAACGGCATTTGCATTGTAAGTTAAGGGCAGCAATCTGAGGCTTTCGCAGAATGGTCGGTGAAGGGGGGATTTGACGTGGCTGGGCTTCCAGACCCCGACCCAAAATTATCACTCACCTGAGGCCTGTTCCTAAACGATAAGCATAAAAAAGCCCCGTCATTGACTGACGAGGCTTTCGTAGAATGGTCGGTGAAGAGGGGATTTGACGCCGCTGGGCTTCCAGACCACGACCCAAAGCTATCACTCACCTTAGACCTGCTCCTAAACGATAAGCTTAAAAAAAGCCCCGTCATTGATTGACGAGGCTTTCGTATAATGGTCGGTGAAGAGGGATTTGACGCGGCTGGGCTTCCAGACCACGACCCAAAGCTATCACTCACCTGAGACCTGTTCCTAAACGATAAGCATAAAAAAAGCCCCGTCATTGATTGACGAGGCTTTCGTATAATGGTCGGTGAAGAGGGATTCGAACCCCCGACCCTCTGGTCCCAAACCAGATGCGCTACCAAACTGCGCTATTCACCGACTTGATTTTGCTTTGTAATCAAAGCTGGAAACCGAAGTTACCAAAATAAATGGGGTGGCTAACGAGACTTGAACTCGCGACAACCGGAATCACAATCCGGGGCTCTACCAACTGAGCTATAGCCACCATCAATTTCTGTGTGTTTACCGCTTGAGCCATAAACAAAATAATGGTCGGTGAAGAGGGATTCGAACCCCCGACCCTCTGGTCCCAAACCAGATGCGCTACCAAACTGCGCTATTCACCGACTTAGTTTCGCCCTGATCTTTCATCAAAGCAGGAAGCCGAAGCTACCAAAATAAATGGGGTGGCTAACGAGACTTGAACTCGCGACAACCGGAATCACAATCCGGGGCTCTACCAACTGAGCTATAGCCACCACTGATTTTTACCGATAACCCTATTCCGGAAGAGAATGGCACGCCCGAAAGGATTCGAACCTTCGACCTTTGGCTCCGGAGGCCAACGCTCTATCCAGCTGAGCTACGGGCGCATGCCCTATCGGCGGAGTGGAATAATACGTAGATCGCTATGCATCGTCTAGTACTTTTTCAACTTTTTTTTATTGTTTGACGCCTTTTTGGGCAATTAAACCCTGCAAACGACGCTTTGGAGGTGTGACCTAACCCTTGAAGCGAGTAACTTGTTGTTTATGGCTATAACTTAACGAGATATAATCACCCATTATTTACATTGATTTAACAGTTGATCCCACTGTGAATCAGATTCGTACTCTAATAATGAAGATAAGAACACACTTATCTATGGAATGTGAAGTGAGCTTAATGTCTATGTCTCGACCTATTTTGAGTTTAGTAATCGCCACGCTAACTTTTTCGACCGCCTCTTTTGCTGCCACCATCACTCAGCAGCAATACGACGATATCGCCGAACGCATTAAACCGGTTGGTGATGTGTATCTCGCAGGAAGCGAGCCCGTCGTCGAAGAACCCAGTGGTCCACGCGATGGTGCAACTGTTTATGGAACATTCTGTATCGCTTGCCATGGCTCCGGAGTCAGTGGTGCGCCCATTAAAGGCAAAGCGGAAGATTGGAGTGCGCGTATTGCCCAAGGTAAAGATGTGATGAAAGATCACGCTATCAACGGCTTCAACGCAATGCCAGCACGTGGTACGTGTATGGACTGCTCAGACGATGAAATCGTTGCCGCCATCGAACATATGATTGAAGGGCTCTAATCGCTAACTCTCGCGATAACGGCAGTTCGTCAAAAAAGGCTGAACAAAATAGTCAGCCTTTTAAGGTTATTTTTTATTGAACATCGCTTTTAAATTCGCAATGTGAGCTTGCCCTTTGGCCATTCGCTCTTCCTGCGATACGGGCTTTTTCGTCATCTCCCACTCGACATCGTCAAATGGTAACTCATCGAGAAATCGACTTTGTGTTGGTTTGATCAATTCACCAAATTGGCGACGTTCTTTACACATCGTAAAGGTCAACTCACGCTGCGCTCGCGTGATCCCTACGTACATCAAGCGACGTTCCTCTTCGACATTTTCTTCGTCAATGCTGGTTTGATGCGGCAAAATGCCTTCTTCACTCCCCATTAAATACACATAGGGAAACTCAAGACCTTTCGACGCGTGCAAGGTCATCAATTGTACAGCATCTGTCTCATCGTCCTCTTCACCGCGCTCCATCATGTCACGCAAGGTAAGTCGTTGAACCACTTCCTTTAAGGTTTTTTCTTCTTGGTCATAGTTGTCACCTTCTAAATCAGCAACAATCCATGAATAGAGATCAGAGACGTTTTTCATCCGCATTTCTGCTGCTTTCGGGCTGGAAGACGTTTCGTAAAGCCAATCTTCGTAATGGATATCACGTACCAATGAACGTACCGCTTCCACAGTATTGCCGCGCTCTGCTTGATCGCTAATTTTCACCAACCAGTGAGTAAAGCGGCGCAGAGTTTCTAGCCCCCGGCCGGTTAAGTGCTGCTCCAGCCCTATTTCAAAGCTAGATTCAAACAAGCTTTTACCACGCATATTGGCGTAACTACCGAGCTTTTCTAAGGTCACAGGGCCAATTTCACGGCGTGGTGTATTCACGATTCGCAAAAAAGCATTGTCATCATCGGGATTCACCAAAACACGCAAGTACCCCATGATGTCTTTAATTTCAGCACGTGCGAAAAATGAAGTCCCTCCGGAGATTTTATAAGGCACCCGGTTTTGCATCAGTGACTTTTCGATCAGCCGCGATTGGTGGTTACCACGGTATAAAATGGCGTAATCGCGATAATGAGTGCGATTTAAAAATTTATGGGCAATCAATTCCCCAGTCACACGCTCGGCTTCGTGTTCTTCATTTTTAGCCAGTAACACTTTGAGCTTCTCGCCATCGGGAATCTCAGAAAACAACGATTTCTCATACACATGCGGGTTATTGGCGATCAAAATATTCGCCGCGCGCAGAATACGACTGGTGGAACGATAGTTCTGCTCAAGCTTAATTAAGCGCAAGTTTGGGTAGTCTTGACCTAACAGAACCAAGTTTTGTGGTTTGGCACCCCGCCAAGAATAAATAGACTGATCGTCATCACCGACCACCGTTAAGCGTTCCCGTTGCCCCACCAGAAGCTTCACTAACTCATACTGACTGGTATTGGTATCTTGATACTCATCGACGAGTAAGTAACGAATACGGTTTTGCCAACGCTCACGAACCTCTTGATTGGTTTTAAGAAGCATCACCGGCATTAAGATTAAGTCATCAAAATCCAGCGCGTTATAGGCTTTCATTTGCTTTTGGTACATCTCAAAGCAAAAAGCGAACAGCTGCTGTTGTTCCCCTTTAGCCATGGCTTTGGCTTGATCAGGGCTTAGCATGTCGTTTTTCCAGTTGGAAATCGTACTTAGCAACTGACGTAACAGGTCTTTATCGCCATCGAGCTGCTGCTCCGTTAGCTCTTTAAGCAATGCCATTTGGTCTTGGTCATCAAATAATGAGAAACCGGCTTTAAGCCCTAACTGCTTATATTCACGCTTAATGATGTTGAGACCAAGCGTATGAAAGGTCGATACCATCAAACCTTTCGATTCCGCTTTACCTAGCGTTTGCCCAACCCGCTCTTTCATTTCTCGTGCGGCTTTGTTGGTGAAGGTAACGGCAGCAATATTGCGTGCTTTGTATCCACACTGCTGAACTAAATAAGCAATTTTATTGGTGATAACGCGTGTCTTACCAGACCCAGCCCCGGCCAATACGAGGCAGGGACCGGAGACATATTTTACCGCTTCATCTTGGCTGGGATTTAACTTCATAACTGTGGTGAATCCTTTGGTTAACGCCGCTAATGATAATCTTCTCTGGTCTTGATGCCAATCATAGAATCGCGACAAAAATCACCTTTATTGCCCACTTGGATTGCAAAAGATTAGATTACTGCTTTAATAAATGAATGAACGTTCATTCAGTATAAATTTATGCCTAAACAGTTAAGCCCAATAAAGCGCATACAAATCATTGAAGCTGCTGAAAGTTTGATTGCAGAACTAGGATTTCGTGGCCTCTCGATGCACAAAGTCGCTAAACGCGCAGGCATTTCTGCAGGAACGATTTACCATTACTTTACCGATAAAGAGCATTTGATTCATCAAGTGCGCCAGCATGTCGCCCAGCGTATCGCCAATGAAGTGCAACACAACATTGACGATGCGATGTCCGTCAAGCAGAGGCATCAAGTGATCTGTCTAAACATTTGGAACCTGAGTGAATCGAACCAGTCGGTGATCAGCAATCGAGTACAATACGAATCGCTGCCAACCGACGACCGCAGAGACATTCAAATTCGAGAACAAAAACTGTTTCACCAAGTACACAAGATGCTGAATCAAGGAAAACAACAAAACATTCTCAAACCTCTGGCAAATGAAATTCTTATCTGCCTTGGATTTGAACCTTTATTAAGCATCGTTCGCAAGAAAAACTGGGGAATCATTCCCCACCAGCCTGATGGCATTGACGCCATTATTGAAGCAAGTTGGGACGCCATTATTCAACACTAAAAAATTGGAGTTAGAGTCACCATGAAAAAGTGGACTTTTGTGATGTTACTGATTGCGTTGCTGTTATTTGGCAGCGTTATTGGAGCCAATATGATTAAGAAGCAAAAAGTTGCCGAGTTTCTTGCCAATATGCCGGAGCAAAGTTTTCCGGTGACCGCGATTGACGTTGAAGCCGTCGATTGGGTACCCGTGATTGAAGCGATCGGCTTTATTGAGCCGAATCAAGGGGTCACCATCGCAAATGAAACCAGTGGTGTGATTGATAAAATTTTGTTTGAGTCCGGCTCCCAAGTAAAAGAAGGCCAGCCTTTGGTGTCTTTAGATACGTCAGTAGAAAAAGCGAATCTAAAAAGCTCCGAAGCACGTTTACCCGCAGCGGAAGCAAAATACAAACGTTATCAAGGCTTGTATAAAAAAGGCTCGATTTCCAAAGAAGATTTTGACGATGCAGAAGCCAGTTACTTATCACTGTCTGCGGATATTGAAAGCCTCAAAGCCTCGATTGATCGCCGAGAAATCAGCGCTCCGTTTGCAGGTATGATTGGTATTCGTAATGTGTATCTCGGGCAGTACTTGCAGGCTGGTACCGACATCGTACGTTTAGAAGATACCAGTGTTATGCGTATTCGTTTTACGGTTCCACAAACTGAAATTTCACGTATTCGTATCGACCAGCAAGTCAATATCCACGTTGATTCTTACCCAGATCAAACCTTTGAAGGTCGAATCAGTGCTATCGAACCCGCCGTGAATGTGCAAAGTGGTTTGATTCAAGTTCAAGCCGACATTCCGAATAGTGACGGTCAGTTGCGTAGCGGTATGTTTGCGCGCGTCAACATCATGCTACCGACACTCAACAACCAAGTGGTTCTTCCTCAAACTGCCATTACCTTTACGCTCTATGGCGATAGCGTCTACGTCATCAATGAAAAAGACGGAGAAATGCGCGCAGAGCAACGAGTGATTAAAGTGGGTGAGCGCAATAAAGACATCGTACATGTGCTTGACGGAATCAACCCCGGCGAGAAAATCGTCACTACGGGTCAAGTGCGTCTCAGCAATGACGTCAAAGTGCACGTGGTTGATAGCAAGGCGACTGAAACGCCTGCTGAAACACCGATGCTGTAACGGGAGGCACTATGCGCTTTACTGATGTTTTCATAAAACGTCCGGTGTTGGCGATCTCAATTAGCTTTTTAATCGCCCTACTTGGCTTGCAAGCGGTGTTTAAAATGCAAGTTCGGGAATACCCGGAGATGACCAACACCGAGATTACCGTCACCACTAGCTACTACGGTGCCAGTGCGGACTTAATTCAAGGCTTTATCACTCAACCTCTCGAGCAAGCCATTGCTCAGGCGGATAATATTGACTTTATGACGTCACAATCGGTACTGGGTCGTTCGACGATTACCGTGACGATGAAGCTTAATACCGACCCAAATGGTGCTCTGGCTGATGTTTTGGCAAAAACCAACTCGGTTCGCTCTCAGTTACCCCGCGAAGCGGAAGACCCAACGGTAACCATGTCGACCGGCTCGACGACGGCGGTAATGTATATTGGCTTTACCAGTAAAGAACTGAATTCAAGCCAAATTGGTGACTACATTGACCGAGTGATCAATCCACAGATGTACGCCGTCAATGGTATCTCCTCGATTGATGTCTATGGCGGCACCAAATACGCGCTGCGTGTATGGCTCGACCCGGCAAAAATGGCAGCGTTCAACATGACCGCCACGGACGTGATGAATGTGTTATCCGCCAACAACTACCAATCGGCGACGGGTCAAGCGACAGGTGAATTTGTACTGTATAACGGCAATGCCGACACTCAGGTTACCACCGCCCACGAACTGCGTAACTTAGTCATCAAAACGGAAAGCAGCGGTAATGTGACCAGGCTCAGTGACATCGCCAAAGTGACGCTCGCCAAAAGCCACGATACCTACCGTGCGACGGCAAACGGCGCAGAAGCCGTAGTACTCGCAGTAAACGCGGCACCCAGTGCCAACCCAATCAATATTGCCCATGATGTTCTTGAGCTCCTACCCGATCTTAAGCGCAACATGCCAAGCAACATGGAAATGAATGTTCTCTATGACTCAACCGTTGCCATTAACGAATCGATTCATGAGGTCATCAAAACCATCGTTGAAGCTGCACTCATCGTATTGGTGGTGATCACCCTATTCCTTGGTTCACTGCGTGCGGTGCTGATTCCCATCATTACCATTCCTCTATCATTGATCGGGGTCGCGATGGCAATGCAAGCGATGGGCTTTTCATGGAACTTAATGACGTTGTTGGCGATGGTACTCGCCATCGGCTTGGTGGTGGACGATGCCATTGTGGTTCTGGAAAACGTCGACCGCCACATTAAAGAAGGTGAATCCCCCTTTCGTGCTGCGATTATCGGTACTCGTGAAATTGCGATTCCAGTTATCTCCATGACACTCACGCTGGGCGCGGTGTATGCTCCGATTGCGTTAATGGGCGGCGTCACAGGCTCGCTGTTTAAGGAATTTGCGCTAACCCTTGCAGGTTCTGTCTTTGTTTCCGGGATTATTGCTCTGACTTTATCACCGATGATGTGTTCAAAGATGCTCAAGCAAACGGCAAAGCCAAGCCGATTTGAGCAATCCGTTCATAATGTCTTGGATCGCATGACGCATCGCTACGAGCGTATGCTGAATGCCGTCATGAACCGTCGTCCAGTCATCATTGCCTTTGGGGTCATCGTGTTTGCTAGCTTACCCGTGCTGTTTAGTTTCATTCCTAGTGAACTGGCTCCAGCCGAAGATAAAGGCGTGGTGATGATGATGGGGACAGGTTCATCCAATGCCAACTTGGATTACCTTGCCAATACCATGGATGAGGTAAATCGCATCTTAAACCAAGAAGATGAAATCAAATATGCACAAGCATTTACCGGTGTGCCAAATTCTAACCAGTCTTTTGGTATCGCCTCATTAGTACCTTGGAGCCAGCGTGAAGCAAGCCAAGAAGAGATAACCAAACGGATTGGTGACTTGGTAAAAGACATTCCAGGCATGGCCATCACCACTTTCCAAATGCCGGAATTACCAGGGGCGGGTTCTGGCTTGCCACTGCAATTTGTTATCACTACGCCAAGTAACTTTGAAAACCTGTTTACTGTGGCTAATGATATTTTGCTCGATGTATCGAAAAACCCAATGTTTGTCTACTCAAACTTGGATTTGAACTTCGATTCGGCAACCATGAAAATCAATATCGACAAAGACAAAGCTGGCGCATACGGGGTGACGATGCAAGATATCGGCGTCACCCTCGCCACCATGATGGCGGATGGTTACGTTAACCGTATCGACCTCAATGGCCGCTCTTATGAGGTCATCCCTCAGGTAGAGCGGAAATGGCGCTTAAACCCTGAATCGATGAATCAATACTATGTCCGCTCAGCAAATGGTGATTCAGTACCACTTGGCAGCCTAATCAACATCGATGTCGTTGCAGAGCCTCGAGCCTTGCCACACTTCAATCAGTTGAACTCAGCGACCATCGGAGCCGTTCCTGCACCAGGTACCGCAATGGGTGACGCCGTCAATTGGTTTGAAACTAACGCGGTAAGTAAGCTACCAAAAGGCTACACGCATGATTACATGGGTGAATCACGCCAGTTCGTGACCGAAGGAAGCGCATTATACGCCACCTTTGCACTGGCCTTAGCCATCATCTTTTTGGTCCTGGCGATTCAATTTGAATCACTGCGTGATCCGTTAGTGATTTTGGTTTCGGTCCCCTTAGCGATTTGTGGCGCTTTGATAGCGCTTGCTTGGGGAGCATTGTTTGGTATCTCGTCAATGAACATCTACTCACAAGTCGGTTTGATTACCTTAATTGGTCTTATCACCAAACACGGTATTTTGATCTGTGAGGTCGCCAAAGAAGAGCAACTGCACAACCAGCTGAGCCGTATTGACGCCGTAAAAGAAGCGGCGAAAGTACGTCTGCGTCCAATCCTAATGACGACGGCCGCGATGATCGCGGGTTTGATTCCATTGATGTACGCTACCGGTGCTGGTGCAGCACAGCGCTTTAGTATTGGCTTAGTGATTGTTTCAGGCCTAACGATTGGTACGCTCTTTACGCTCTTTGTGCTACCTGTTATTTACAGTTACTTGGCAGAGCGTCATAAACCGCTGCCTGTTTTTGTCGAAGACAAAGACTTAGAAAAGCTAGCAAGAATCGATGAAGCCAGAGCCAGCCATCGTGGTTTAAACCCTCACCACGATTAATCACTCAAACGATGTAAAAGGCCCGCAAGGGCCTTTTTTATTTGGCTACGCTTTTTTGACCACAAGGGGCGACTTTCTTCACGCAATTACATAGAATGAAGACAAATTTAAAGGAGTTTACGCCACTATGTTTGACCCAAAAAAACTCGAGCAAATCGCCAAACAGATTCACGAATCCATGCCACAACCTGTTAAAGATCTTGGTAATGATGTTGATCAAAAAGTCCGTCAAGTGATTCAAGGCCAACTAAACAAACTTGATGTCGTAAGCCGTGAAGAGTTTGACGTACAGACGCAAGTGCTACTGCGTACTCGCCAAAAGCTTACCGAGATGGAACAAAAACTTGCCGAGCTAGAAGCTAAGCTCGACGACAAAGCGGCTGAATAAACCATCAGCGTTGTTCTTTTCAATGCAATGCTATTTTCAGCGCAATAAAAAAGGCTAACTCAGCGAGTTAGCCTTTTGTTTATGTTGTGTTTGATTATTATTTTTGACCGTCTGTCTGGTCGATGCCCTATTGATGGCAGATTGCGCGCTTAGCGCGCAATTCTCAATTAACCGCCAACGGCGATGTGTTTCATGTCAGTCATGTAACCGCGAAGCTCTTCACCGATGTATTCAACTGGGTGGTTACGAATCGCTTCGTTCACTTCGATAAGACGTTGGTTATCAACCTGATTGCTCGTTTCACCAAGGCCTTTACCAATCACGTCAGTGCTAACGGCAGGCATAAACTTCTCGCGCAATAGCGGAGTGGCCACGTTTGCGAACAAGTAGTTACCGTACTCAGCAGTATCAGAGATCACCACGTTCATTTCGTAAAGACGCTTACGGGCTACGGTGTTGGCAATCAGTGGAAGTTCATGCAATGACTCGTAGTAAGCAGACTCATCAATGATGCCAGAAGCAGTCATCGCTTCAAATGCAAGCTCAACCCCAGCACGAACCATGGCAATCATCAGAATGCCGTTGTCAAAGTACTCTTGCTCAGAAATCTCAACGTTGCTTTCAGGGTAGTTTTCAAATGCCGTTTCACCGGTTTCTTCGCGCCATTTGAATAGGTTGACATCGTCGTTCGCCCAGTCAGCCATCATGGTGCTAGAGAATTCACCTTCAATGATGTCATCCATATGCTTGTTGTACAGTGGACGCATCAATTCTTTTAGCTCTTCTGAAAGCTCAAACGCTTTGATTTTTGCTGGGTTTGATAGGCGATCCATCATGTGAGTGATACCACCAAACTTAAGCGCTTCGGTGATGGTTTCCCAGCCGTACTGAATCAGTTTACCGGCATAACCCGCATCAACACCTTCTGCAATCATTTTCTCGTAACAAACGATAGAACCCGCTTGAAGCATGCCACACAGAATTGTTTGCTCACCCATCAGGTCAGATTTTACTTCCGCAACGAACGATGACTCTAGACAACCCGCACGGTGACCCCCTGTCGCAGCCGCCCAAGCTTTGGCAATATCCCAGCCTTCACCTTGAGGATCGTTCTCTGGGTGAACCGCAATCAGAGTTGGTACGCCAAAGCCACGCTTATACTCTTCGCGAACTTCAGTACCCGGACACTTAGGCGCGACCATCACAACGGTGATGTCTTTACGAATTTGCATGCCTTCTTCAACAATGTTGAAACCGTGAGAGTAACCCAGCGCTGCGCCTTCTTTCATTAGCGGCATGACCGTCTCAACCACGTTAGTGTGCTGTTTGTCCGGAGTCAGGTTCATCACTAAATCCGCTTGAGGAATCAGCTCTTCGTAGCTGCCAACGTTAAAGCCATTATCTTTCGCGTTTTTGAACGATTGACGCTGCTCGTCAATCGCTGCTTGGCGAAGAGCGTAGGAGACGTCCAACCCTGAATCGCGCATGTTGAGGCCTTGGTTAAGACCTTGCGCACCACAGCCGACAATCACGACTTTCTTGCCTTTGAGGTAATCTGCTTCAGTGGCAAATTCGCTGCGATCCATAAAACGGCAGCGACCAAGTTGGTCAAGCTTCTCACGAAGATTTAGCGTGTTGAAATAGTTAGCCATGGTGGGCTCTCCTTAATGATTCGTCCAGTTAGGTCGGCATGCTTGCCGAATGAATTTATACTAAAACAAGCAGATGATTGCTCAAAGTGATATATTCACAATTAGTCATTGCAAAAATTGCAACACGGAACTCGATTGATGAATATAAAAAGCCTGCAGATGTTTGTGCATCTTTGCGATAGTAACAACTTCAGTAAAACCGCTTCTGCGATGCACGTCAGCCCTTCCGCATTAAGTCGTCAAATTCAAAAGCTAGAACAGGATATCGGCCAAGTGTTATTTCTGCGTGACAACCGCAGCGTCGAACTGACTCAGGCAGGGAAAAAGTTACTGCCCGTGGCCTTAAAGATCATCTCCGAATGGCAGCAGTATCATAGCCAGGCACAAGGGCGCAGTGATGAGCTTAAAGGAGAAATTCGCATCTTCTGTTCAGTCACAGCCAGCTATAGCCACCTACCCCAACTGCTGTCCACATTTCGTCTCCAACATCCGTTCATTGAGTTTAAACTCTCAACCGGTGACCCGGCGAAAGCCATTGACCGAATCTTATCTGATGACGCTGACATCGCTATTTCTGCCTATCCGGATCAATTGCCGTCTCGAGTTGCATTTGAAACCATTAGCGAAATCCCCCTATCGGTTATTGCCCCGATATCCGGCAATAGCTTTGCAGAACCCCTCAACCTTGATAAACCGGATTGGAATAGCCTGCCGTTTATTGTGCCGCAACATGGTACGGCACGCGATCGCGCCAACGCGTGGTTCAAAGCAATGAAAATTCGCAAGCCTAACTTATATGCTCAAGTCTCAGGCCACGAGGCGATCATCAGTATGGTTGCGCTGGGTTGTGGTGTCGGTATCGCGCCAGATGTGGTGATCAACAACAGCCCAGTGCGCGATAAAATTCAGCGTCTGAAAGTGTTACCGATTGAACCTTTTAAACTCGGTGTATGTTGCAAACGATCACAGCTCGAAAACCCGTTGATACAGGCTTTGTGGAAAGTGGCAGAAACCAAATACATCACACCTTAAGCGTGACTTCTTCGACGGCAAAACGGTACAAAAAAGCCGCATTTATCGCGGCTTCTGAAGATTATATGACTCGGGAAAATTGTTGCTGGCGCGCCTTTTGACGCAAATACTTATCAAAGCACATACAAATATTGCGGATCAGCAATCGGCCTTTTAAGGTCACTTGAATACGGGAATCCGTCACTTCAACCAGTTGGTCGTTAACGAAAGTTCTTAGTAGCCCAAGATCCTCAGCGAAATAGCGATCAAAGCTGATATTAAATGCTTGCTCGATTTTGCGTTTATCAAGCGTGAAATTACAGATGAGCTGTTTAATGACTTCACGACGTAATAAATCATCGCCATCAAGGACGAGCCCTTTCCACAATGCGTGGCGCTGCTCATTCACTTGCTGATAGTAAAGCTTGAGTTCTTTTTGATTTTGGCCGTACGCATCTCCAACCATGGAAATGGCTGAAACCCCAAAGCCGATTAAATCGCACTGACCTTGCGTGGTATAACCTTGGAAATTACGATGCAGCACGCCTTCACGTTGTGCTTTTGCGAGTTCGTCATCCGGTAAGGCAAAATGATCCATCCCGATAAACTGATACCCCGCACCGGTTAAGGTTTCGATGGTATGCTGCAAAATTGCCATTTTTTCATCGGCGCTGGGTAAATCTTGTTCTTTAATTTTACGTTGCGCAGCAAACAGTTGTGGCATATGCGCATAGTTAAATACCGACAATCGCCCAGGCTGCATTTTCAGCACCTGCTGCAAGGTTTGTGAAAAGCTCTCTTTAGTTTGTTTGGGTAACCCGTAAATCAAATCCAAATTGGTTGAGCGAAAGCCCAGCTGTTTGGCTTTTTCCACCAGCGCAATGATAAAGCTTTCATCTTGATCACGATTAACCAGCTTTTGCACTTCTTTGTTGAAATCCTGAACCCCAATACTCAGACGGTTAAAACCCTCACTGCGTAGGTGGTCGAGAACGTCTAGTGTGATTTCACGTGGGTCGACTTCAATACTAATTTCACAATCTGGCTCAAATTCAAATTCCGCACGAGCGATAGCCATGATGCGGCTAATTTGAGTGTTGGATAAAAAGGTTGGCGTTCCGCCCCCAAAATGCAACTGACGGACGGCTCGCCCTTGAAGTAAAGAGGCTCGAGTGCGAATCTCGAGTTCAAGCACATCAAGGTATTCATCGGCTTTATGCGAATGGCGAGTCACCACTTTGTTACAGCCACAGTAGTAGCAAAGCTTGTGACAAAACGGAATATGGATATACAACGAAAGCGGCCGGTCTGGATACTGGGTGCAAGCCATATCCAAATCAGAAATGGTGAACACTTCGTGAAATTCCAGCGCTGTTGGATACGAGGTATAACGCGGCCCTGAATAGTTATACTTATCCAGAACGGCTTGATCCCACTCGATTTGCTGACTAACACCGACTTGCTGCAACATAAGCTTTTCCGTTGTGACTGAGGGCAAAAATTACTAAGACATTCCATTTTGCCATAGGTCGAGTCTATTCGATCTGGGGAAAAAACGGATTTATCAATAATAATTCAGAATTGATAAGCGGATCACTCCCTCTAAAGTAGGAGTGATCGCGAAGGTTAAACCATCTGAATATTGATCTGATTATTAAGTGGCTGAACCCGTTTTTGCAACAGTTTCAGTTCTTCAATAATGGCATCATTCAAACGGGTTTCCGCTTTGTGGCGCATCAAATTGTGTTTCATACGCTCTTTTTTGTCCATGTTTTGGCGCTCTTCGCCACGCGGCATGTCTTTCACCAAATGGAACAACTCAGCGGTCGCAGGAAACTCTTTATCGAAATCGACGCGATCATCACCTTGGACATAATCCATGATGTTATAGACTCGAATACTGATTTCCGACAAATCACACTGCCCCTGAATCCCTGCAAGACACAGGGTATTCACGCTATCAAAGATATTGGCGTTGCGCTTTTCAATCGCCAATGCTTTGTGCTGCTCTTGCAACTGATTTTGTTTCTTTAGCTGGAACAGAAGGTAACCTGCGTATGAGGCCAAGCCGAGAATAATGATCCCGCCAATAGTGGCTAATACGGTTACATTCATCATCGTGCTCTATCCTTTAAAGTCGTTAAGGTCCAAATCTTCAAATTGAGAGAGCAACTCATCTTCTGACGACACGTTTTTACGTGAGGCCGATTTCGTCGGTTTAGCGACTGTCTCGACTTCATCTTGCGGTTCGTCATCGTCTTGGTCATCAAACAGACCAAGTTGCTTCATCAATACTTCAATACGATCAAGCTTCTCATTAACGTATTTTTGCAAGCCAGCACCAAGGCTTTCACCATTGTCCAAACGATCGAGCAACACATTAAGTTGCGCGTCATTTTCCAACATCTCTAGCTCTTGCTTAGCATTGAGCTTACGTTGCTGCTTACTTGGTTTCTTCGCCGCTTCCACGACCAACGGAATCTTTTTCTTGCTTCCCAAGCGTGGATCACGCTTCGCAGAAGCATGACGCTGCTCTGCTTGTTTCGCTTCCGAATTACGATTACCGGTTTTCAAGCCTTTCCGTTTTTTCTGCTTTTTACGCTCACGGCCTTCGATATCATCGTTCTTACGGTTGTGCTTACGCGCAAATACGAGATCACCATTGATACCGGTTCTTGATATGCTTTCTCTAGACATTACTGGGGTTTCCTCAGCAAAATTACATCATTGCCTATAAATTCAAGTTCGAGCTTGTCTCGCTCTGCCAGATACTGGAAAGTGGCCCGACTAAAAAACACCACGTGCGTTGGGTCGTTCTTGTAGTGCCATCCAGCAAACGCATCCACGTTGATGACCATTTTGGTCATAAGACCAATCCAGCCACCAGGCTTAACTAAATTTAACCATTGTTGCCAGACTCCGGCGGGATCGTACAAATGCTCGATCACCTCGGTGGCAGTTATAAAGTCGTACGTTCTCTCTAACGCCTGACTCTCAGGATAATAGTAGAGATCGTATAACGACATCGTGTGGCCCTGCTCCTGCAACATCAATGAAAGTGTTGGACCTGGGCCACAGCCAAAATCTAATCCACATGACTTTGGCATCAGGCGCTGTACGAGTGGCGCTGCCACTCGTGACAGAAATCGACGATAGCCAAGATCATTGGGGTCATTCTCATGCAGATCATAGTGCGCTTTTTCGTCGCTGGCGACTAAGCGTTGGTTTGGATCAACGAATACCAACTCGCACTGATCGCACTGCCAATATGCTCGTTGTTTATCTTCAAAGTACGGATAGCTCGTCGAGCTATGACATAAAGGACAATGTTGCATTGAGAGATCCTCTGTATGGGATGCGCAACATACCAGAAATGAACCTTAGAGTGGAGACCTAGTGAGTATTTTCTCGCCAGTTTTGGAAAAAATGCTCGTGTGACGAGCGTCAAATTGTAAATATAAAAAAAGCGATAGGGTTACTATCGCTTTTCGGTGCCAATATTTGGCGAAAACTGGTCACTAAAAGTGCGCCAACATTCCTTTTGTTTTTGGTGCTTTCCTTGCAAAAAGTCGTTTTCCATCATCCTGATGAATTTTGGCTTTCCGTTTTACTTCCTGTATCTAGGTTAACCCTTAACCTGATCCTTTACACTGTCCAAACCATCAGACAAGTCGACCATCCTTGTCCAGCAAGCATCCTACTTGCTGTTTCCAAACTTAAGCAGAGCTTAAGTTAATCCTTGGTAGCCATCGTGGCTAAAATCCTTCGTTTCAGCGTCCTGCTGATGGGAATTACTTTACTCCGTTCGATGCCTTGTACAATCACCGTTCGAAAAAAAATTCGCTTAAAATTCAATCTAACAAATAACTCATTGATTATTAATGAGATTAAATTTCATTATTCGTAAAAACAGTTGTATCAATGGTCGATCTCTTACAAAGCGATCAGTCACTTGCGCTTCCAGAGAAAAAACCTCACGTGAACTCGCTCACAAATAAAAACGCCTCGAACAAAGTCGAGGCGTTGAGAACCGAATAATAAGGTTTTCGATCAGTGCAAACCACCAACGTATTGCGATAAGGTTTCAATATCATCGTCAGTCAGTTTTTTCGCGATATCTTGCATCATGGCATTCATATCGTTACCACGAGCACCCTCACGAAATTTTTCCAGTTGTAACTTTACGTACTCAGCATGCTGACCAGAGATTTTAGGGAACCCAGACAGCTTGGTTCCGTTACCTCGTGGCCCATGGCATGCGATACAGGCGGTCAAACCACGCTCTGCATCACCTGCGGTATACAGCGTTTTGCCTTTCGTAACCACACTTTCTGGTGTGCTATTTTCTGATATAGGAAGCGAGGCATAATACGCGGCAAGATCGGCCATGTCTTGTTTTGACAGTGGCGCCGCCATTGCACTCATCACGGGATCGTATCGACCTTGCTCGCCTTGTGTCGTCATACCCAGTTTCAAATCTTGTAACTGCTTCTCAAGATAAGTGGCATGTTGGCCTGCAAGTTTGGGATAGATGTTCATAATACTGTTGCCATCTGCACCGTGGCAGGCAACACACGTTTGGGATTTGGCTTTACCAGCTTCAATGTTGCCTTGGGCCCACACTGAAAAACTGGCTAATACACTCACAATTAGCGCTAATTTATTCATGACATTCCATTATAATTATCAAGCTTCCAGTACCCCTTAGGGGGATGACTCATGGTACAATAGACGACCTTATGCCGAGCACGGTTATTTTACACAATTTCACAAAGAAGTAATCAATCGACTACACAAAGTCGAGATGGAGTTAACACAGTGAGCGCAAAAATTAATTACCAACACACCCATTTCATCACAAGTGCACCTGACATTCGTCATTTGCCTGAAGATGAAGGCATCGAGATTGCGTTTGCTGGACGTTCTAATGCTGGCAAATCAAGTTCACTAAACACCTTAACTAACCAAAGAAGTTTAGCAAAAACCAGTAAAACGCCAGGTCGAACTCAGCTGATTAACTTATTTAAAGTGACTGACGGCTGTCATATTGTCGATTTGCCGGGTTACGGTTTTGCTCAAGTGCCCATCGAGATGAAAAAGAAATGGCAGAAATCTCTCGGTGAATATTTACAAAAGCGCGAATGTCTTAAAGGTTTGGTGGTATTGATGGATATTCGCCATCCCATGAAAGACCTAGACCAACAGTTGATTTACTGGGCCGTCGATAGCGGTATTCCGGTCCAAGTCTTATTGACTAAAGCCGACAAACTGAAAAGTGGCGCACGTAAAGCGCAGCTGCTCAAAATTCGTGAAGCAGCCATGGCCTTTGGTGGCGATGTTCAGGTTGATGCATTCTCAAGCCTTAAAGGGCTGGGAGTGGATATTCTGCGCCGTAAGTTGGATGGGTGGTTTGCTCCCGCCCTTGAACAGCTCGAGGAGCCTTCAGAAACTCCAGCATCGGATGAACAAGAGTAACCATTACTCAACTATATATTACCGGCCTTTAAAGCTCGCTATCGCGAGCTTTTTGCTTATTAATGGCTTTATTTGCAATAACAGACAGCGCGTTCGGGTTATTCAAATAAAAGTCCCCATCGATGGATGGGGAATGGGAGAGAAGTAAGGAGGTTGTTATTGTTATGCGTTAGTAATCCTTGTTCACTCAGCGCCAGAAAGCAAATATGACATGACAAACCTGTTACTAAGATCCCACTCGCCTTTTCTCTACAACCGCATCATAAAACGATAATAAATCAGTATATTAGTGAAACATTCACACAGATAATGAATTTTTATTACAGAATTGTTTTTACATTCCAATTGACGTTATCAATCAACAGGCTTTTCTGTGAAGAGGAACACATGGATGAGGGAAAAGTCAGAAATGATAAGTAGGCAAATGATTTATATAGGATTTTTTATTTAGCACAATAAAAAACGCCCCAGTCAAAAGCTGACTGGGGCGGCTGAATCAGCCTAATCCAATAACGTGAAACAAAAGGTCTGAAAGATAGAACATCTTACCTCTGTACCCTACGTCGATTAATGTACAACAAATGGTCAGAAATGGAAACTGTTTTTGTAGTTTTTTTTCATTAAAGTTTTCTTAAACAACATAAAACCCTTGTTCCTACTGGCTTTTTTAAATCAAAAAAAGAGCCAGTGTTTGTGCACTGGCTCATACTTTATTGGCGATTTTGATTAAATTTTGTCTAGTGGGCCTGTTCCCAGTTATCCCCGTGTCCCGCTTCTGCCACGAGAGGGACGGCAAGCTCAGCTGCGGATTCCATCAATTGTTGTATTTTACTTTCAATTTCATCCAATGCGGATTCTTGTACTTCAAACACCAGTTCATCGTGTACTTGCATAAGCAGTTTTACACGATCTTCACCATGCTCGGTAATCCACTCGTCCACCAGCAACATTGCTTTCTTGATGATATCAGCCGCTGTACCTTGCATTGGCGCGTTGATCGCCGCCCGCTCTGCCGCTTTACGACGCATACCATTTCGCGATTTGATCTCGGGTAGGTGCAACCGACGACCAAAAATGGTTTCCACATAGCCCTGTTCTGCCGCTGCACTACGGGTATCTTCCATGTACTGCATCACGCCCGGGTAACGCTCAAAATAGGCGTCCATGTATTGCTGCGCTTCACCACGTGGAATACCCAATTGCTTAGCGAGACCAAAGGCACTCATCCCATAGATCAGACCAAAGTTAACGGCTTTAGCACGACGGCGCTGTTCACTGGTCACTTGGTCAATACTGATATTTAGAATCTCGGCAGCAGTGGCGGCGTGAATGTCTTTTCCTTGTTGGAACGCTTCCAATAGGGCTTTATCACCCGAGAGATGCGCCATGATACGCAATTCGATTTGTGAATAGTCGACCGCCATAATTTTACAACCGCGAGGCGCAATAAAGGCCTGACGAATGCGACGACCTTCTTCGTTACGAATAGGAATATTCTGTAAGTTTGGATCAGTTGATGACAAACGCCCAGTTGCCGTAACAGCTTGATGATAAGAGGTGTGAACACGCCCTGTTTCTGGGTTAATCATTTTCGGCAGTTTGTCGGTGTAGGTCGATTTCAGTTTTGCTAACCCACGATACTCCAAAATCAGTTTTGGTAATGGGTAATCGAGCGCTAACTCTTGCAACACTTCTTCATTGGTCGATGGCGTACCTGACGGTGTTTTCTTAATCACCGGCAAGCCCATTTTTTCAAAAAAGATGGTTTGCAGCTGCTTTGGTGAACTGAGGTTGAATTCTTGTTCAGCAATTTCAAACGCTTTTTGTTCAAGCTCATCAAGTCGCGCAGCGATCTCTTGTGATTGGGCGGCGAGTTTCATGTCATCAATCAACACACCCGTGCGTTCAATTTTAGAAATCACCGGAATCAACGGTACTTCAATTTGCTCGTAAATCGTTTTGAGTTTTTCATCACCGTCAATACTGGCCATTAGGCGATGGTGAAGACGCAGTGTGACATCTGCATCCTCTGCCGCGTATGGCGCGGCTTGCTCAAGAGGGATTTGGTTAAAGGTCAGCTGGTTTTTGCCTTTACCTGCCACTTGCTCAAACGAGATGCAGCTATGTTGTAAGAAACGTAGCGCCAAACTATCCATATCATGTTTACCGCCAACGCTGTTATAAACGTATGACGCTAACATGGTATCGTGCTTGATACCTTTCATTTCGATGTCATAGCGCGCAAGCACGCTGGCATCATATTTGAGGTTTTGTCCTACTTTGGCTTGGTTTTCGTCTTGCAAAATCGGCCTGAGCTGTTCAAGAACCCAATCACGATCCAGTTGCTCTGGTGCATCTAGATAATCATGCGCTACCGGCACATAAGCAGCTTTACCCTCTTCAATCGCAAAAGATAAACCAACAAGGTTGGCCACCATGTAATTTAAGCTGTCCGTTTCGGTGTCAAACGCAAATACCTCACTAGCCTTAAGCTGCTCAAGCCAACGCTCAAAGCTCTCCTTATCGGTAATGACCTCATATTGGCTATGATCAAAGGTAACCGCTGACGTGTCGATCTCAACCGTTGATGAAGAGGAAGAGGCAATAGGAATTCCCGCTTTCTCTGCCGCTTCAATGACTGGGCTGTGACCTTCTAATAATTCATTAAGCCACGATTTGAAAGATAACTTGCTGTATAGCTCGATCAATTGGTCTTTATGCGGTTCTGACTTGGTCAAAGCTTCTGGAGCTTGCTCTAATTCAACGTCAAGTTTGATGGTCGCCAATTCATAAGAGAGGTACGCATTATCGCGGTTATCCTCAAGTTTTTTCGCCATGGTTTTAGAACCACGAAAGCCAAGAGGGGCGATATCATCAAGCCGCTGGTAAAGTTCATCCAGCCCACCAATACCTTGAAGTAACGCCGTGGCGGTTTTCTCACCAACTCCCGGTACGCCAGGAATATTGTCGACTTTATCGCCCATCAGCGCGAGATAATCGATGATCAGCTCTGGAGGGATACCAAATTTCTCTATCACCCCTTCTCTGTCCATCACCACGTTTGTCATGGTGTTAATCAAGGTAACGTTCTCATCCACCAACTGCGCCATATCCTTATCACCAGTACTGATCAAGACCGGCATACCAGCTTTTGACGCTTGTGATGCAAGGGTGCCAATCACATCATCGGCTTCAACACCTGGAACACAAATCAGTGGCAAACCCATCGCCCGAATCACCTCATGCAAGGGTTCAATTTGGCAGCGCAAATCATCCGGCATGGGTGGACGATTGGCTTTATATTCCGCAAACAGTTCATCACGAAATGTCTTACCTTTCGCATCAAAGACGACGGCCATGCGTTCAGAAGCAAACTGGCGCATCATGCTTCTTAACATATTCACCACGCCGTACACCGCATTCGTTGGAATCTCACCATTACTCATAGTGCCGGGATAGGCATGAAACGCACGATATAGATAAGAAGATCCATCGATCAGAATAAGAGGATTATCGGGAATAGTAGCCATAATCTTGTGTACCAAAACAGAGAGTGCTTAAAAAGATGCGCCTAGGATGCCACGACTATTGCCATGAATCCATTTTAAGTCTCTGAATTGCGTGAATGATTGAGGATCGCTTCGCTATGATCGTGAACGCTCTGTGGATAACTCTGTTTATATTATTTTCCTGTGATGATTTTTATTGTTGCGCAACAACAAAAGCAACAAATTATCAAATTGAAATTAAAGGAAAAAATATTAGATCGATCAGAAACCTCAGGATCAAAAACCGATCCTCAACTGTGGAAAAGACTATTGATGACCTTTTACCCATCTCAAAACCGAGAGTCTCTGATCACAAGGCGAAAAAAAGCGACACCCTAAGATGTCGCCTAGCATAAAGGGGTTAGAGCGATTCTAATGAATACGTCCGCCCTACCAAAAAGCTATAAATTACACTGGAAGCAATGTGAGCAATGTCGTGTCAAAAAGAATTCGTGTCGTCCCTCTTTCATTACTAGACACCCGAGGAGTGAGTGCAAATCGCAATGTCAGAAGAATTACCTTTATTCCCTAAGACGGTAGTAATAATAATTATTCTCATTTAATAGGTCAACATCTAAATGAGAAAAAATATCATTTATTTTTATCACGCTCGGTTTATAGCGTCTTGATAAAGTGAATTCTTGATGCAAGAGGATTATCTCTTTTCTCATAATTATCAATCAGATAATCATTTCTAAGTAGCAGTCTTAGCATCGATGGAAACTGATTTCGAGACTTCACAGTAATGTTTTGATAATTATGATCTCGTGCCCATTTCTCTTGTTCATCTAATAGAGCCTGTGCAATCCCTTTACCTCATGCATTCACAACCACGCCACCAAGCCAGCTATAAAATGTTGATTCATCAAGCCGATAGCCCATTTTAAATCCAAGCAGTTGCTGGTTTTCTTCGGCCACTAAAATCAACGATGACTTACCCTCTAACCTCTGTTTTAGAGACTCTCGTGTGGTGGTTTGAGAAAACTCTTTTATTTGTCGCGCGATATTCAGTGCTTCTTCCAATGTACCTTGACGAACCTGAATCGTGTTCATTTTGTTGTGTCTCTTTCATTGTGCAATAAAAAAGCTGGCACTAGGCCAGCTCTCATCAATAACATCGACTTACGCCTCGTCATCCGCGAGGTATTGCGCCGCTTGTGCTTGCTCCTGCGCCAACCACTCGGCAACCTGTTTGGTGAAATAAGTCAAAATGCCATCCGCTCCCGCGCGTTTAAAGCACAATAGCGACTCCATCACCACTTCTCTCTCATTAAGCCAACCGTTTTGAAAGGCTGCTTTGTGCATCGCATATTCACCTGACACTTGGTAGGCAAACGTCGGTACTTGTAATTCAGACTTAACGCGACGTACCACGTCTAAATACGGCATCCCCGGCTTAACCATTACCATATCAGCACCTTCAGCAATATCCATTGCCACTTCATGCAGCGCTTCATCGCTATTGGCCGGATCCATCTGGTAGTTCTTTTTATTACCGCCTTTTAGGTTACTTGCTGAACCGACAGCATCTCGAAACGGTCCATAATACGCAGACGCGTACTTCGCGGAGTAGGCCATGATTTGGGTATTGACGTACCCAGCCTCTTCTAATGCTTGACGGATTTTACCAATTCGCCCATCCATCATATCCGATGGAGCAACGACATCGGCTCCCGCTTCAGCATGCGAAAGCGCTTGTTTGATCAACACCTCTGTCGTTTCATCATTGAGTACATAACCGTCGTCATCAATGATTCCGTCTTGACCATGTGTGGTATAAGGATCAAGTGCGACATCAGTGATCACACCCATTTGCGGCACATGTTGTTTGAGCTCTTTGACAGCGCGCTGCACTAGCCCCTCAGCATTATAAGCTTCGGTGGCACATAAACTCTTAGCTTCTTGCGTCACCACCGGGAATAGCGCAATGGCTGGTACCCCTAAGTTGGCAAGGTATAACGCTTCTTCGAGCATCAAGTCGATCGACAAACGCTCAACACCCGGCATTGACTCAACTTCTTCGCGGCGATTTTTCCCCATCAGAATAAACATCGGATAAATCAAGTCACTGACGGACAACTGGTTTTCAGCCACTAAACGACGACTGAAATCATGCTTACGAACGCGGCGCATACGGCGCGCAGGAAATTGACCTTGAATAGAAACAGACACACTGCTCTCCTTTGTTCAGTGACAGTTGGAAGAAATCATATCACTCAAACCTGCACACGCCAGAGACAAAGCTGAAAAACGTCTAAAGAGTCCGATTGCCATCACCACAACAGATGCAGCTACCCCTAATTTATGTTTAGATAGCCAACGTATTTTTACAAAGGACATCATGATGATCGATACACATGCTCACATCTATGCCAGCGAATTTGATCAAGACCGCGAGCAAGTGGTTCAACGCGCTCTAGACCAAGGTATTGATCGTATTCTGCTGCCAAATATCGACTTAGATTCCATTCAACCCATGCTGGATACTGAAGCCGCTTTTCCTCATGTTTGCCGTTCGATGATGGGATTGCATCCCTGCTATGTGGATGAAAATGTCGATAGCACCTTGGAGGTTATTCGTGGCTGGTTTGACAAGCATTCCTTCATTGCTGTCGGCGAAATTGGCATTGATCTCTACTGGGATAAAACATTCCGCGCGCAGCAAGAACAAGCCTTTGTGACCCAATTACGTTGGGCAAAACAGCTAGATTTACCCGTGGTGATCCATACCCGCGATTCGATTAAAGAGACATTAGCGTTACTCGAACAAGAGCAAGATGGCTCTTTGCGCGGCGTCTTTCACTGCTTTGGTGGGAGTATTGAAGAAGCGAAAGCAATCAACGCACTTGGTTTTCACTTAGGCCTTGGCGGTGTATCTACGTTCAAAAACGGTGGTATGGATAAAGTTATCCCACATTTGGATATGAATTACGTCATTTTGGAAACAGACTGCCCGTATCTGGCGCCGGTACCACATCGTGGTAAACGTAATGAACCCGCTTACACAGCGCTTGTGGCTAGCCGTATTGCAGAATTGAGAGAGTTAAGTGTCGAACAAGTCGACAACCTAACCACTCATAACGCTGAAACCTTATTTGGTTTAAAACCTTAGCTCACTTGGATCAAAAAAGGTTGGCCATTGCCAACCTTTTTATCTCGATATGCACCCGTTAGTCTTGTGCTTGCTCATCCTCTTGTGACTCTTCGCGGCGCGTATAGAAACGCGCAAAGAACAGCCCAATTTCAAACAACACACACATTGGAATCGCCAGTAGCGTTTGTGAAATCATATCTGGCGGTGTCAGTAACATCCCAACCACAAACGCACCCACCACGATGTAAGGGCGTTTTGTTTTCAGACTTTGCACATCGGTAGCCCCCGTCCAGCACAGAAGAATAATCGCAACCGGCACTTCAAAAGCAATACCGAACGCCAAAAACAGTGCTAAAACAAAGTCCAAGTAACTGGCAATGTCGGTGGCGAATTCCACGCCACCCAGAGAAATAGTGGTAAAAAACCCAAATACCAGAGGAAACACGACGTAATACGCAAACGCAACTCCGCAGTAAAACAATAGGGAGCTGGAAAACATCAGCGGCATGATCAAACGGCGTTCATGTTTATATAAGCCTGGCGCGACGAACGCCCACACTTGATACAAAATAAAGGGGACTGCAACAAATACCGAGGCAATCAAGGTCAGCTTTAAGGGTGTGAAAAACGGAGACGCCACATCGGTGGCAATCATGGTGGCCCCTTCAGGCAATTTGTCGACCAACGGCTTGGAGACAAATTCGTAAATATGGTTGGAAAAGTATACCAATCCAACAAACACCACCAACACAGCAAGAATCGCTTTTAATAGGCGATTACGTAGCTCTAACAGGTGGCTAATCAAAGGTTGTGTCTGCTCTACCGAAGACATTTCAAGCCTCAACTATAAAGACAAAGGAGCAGCACCTACGCACTGCTCCTAGACGAAAAGGTTACTCGGCTTTTTTATCTGCCGATGTAGACTCGTGATTCGAAGCGCTCGCTTCGGTCTCTGCTTGAGATTCGGGCTGAGTGTTGTCTTGAGCATAAGGACGTTGAACATCCTGAGCAGCCTGCTTTAACTCATCCACTGACGCTTTGAGCTCGGGAGAAAGATCTTCCATGCCCATTTTCTCAGCTTTCCGCAAATTCTCTTGCAGCTCTTGGATTTTCAGCTCATGCGATATTTCATCTTTCACATTGTTGGCCATGCTTTTCGCAGCACCAATAAAACGCGAAACACTGCGAATCGCATGCGGCAACCGCTCTGGCCCAAGCACCACTAGCCCCACCACAGAAATCAATACCAGTTCCCAGAAACCGATATCAAACACAGTTATACCTGCTCTTTGTCTTTCTTACTTTCAGTCGACGCCTGCTCGCGTTGCTGTTCGATATTCTTGTTCTCGAAGTCAGCGTCCTGCTTTTTGTTGTCTGAAGATGAATCGTCATTCATCGCTTTTTTAAAGCCTTTTACAGCACTACCCAAGTCGCCACCAATGTTGCGAAGCTTTTTGGTGCCGAACAACAGCACAACGATTACGGCAATGATGACCAGTTGCCAAATACTAATACCACCCATTGTCATTTTCCTCGGGTCTTACTTTTTACAATTTATGAGCGTATCGCCTAACGTCGATACGCTCGCCAACTTAGTAACCAACATACAGCACCGACGGCTGCAGCACCATACGCTAATTGTTGTTCAGTACTGGTGAGTAAAATCGTGGCGGACACAATTAACGTTGCTCCAACACCAAACAAAAACCGCCCTGTCGCCTGCTGGCGTTTACTGTCTCGATACCCTTGATACAGCGCGTCCATTCTCTGGTTCATCGCTTTACCTTGTTTAAGACTATCGTAGAGCAGTTCAGGCAGCTCCGGTAATTTTTCCGCCCAAAACGGTGCTCGATCGCGTACCGCGTTAATCACCGCTTGTGGACCTACCTGATTCATCATCCATTTCTCAAGGAAAGGTTTAGCCGTTTCCCACAGATCAAGCTGCGGATACAACTGGCGCCCTAACCCTTCTACATAGAGCAATGTTTTTTGCAATAACACCAATTGTGGCTGAACTTCCATATTGAAGCGTCGCGCAGTGTTAAACAAGTTCAACAGCACATGACCAAAGGAAATTTCACACAAGGGTTTGGCAAAAATGGGTTCACAAACGATACGAATCGCAAATTCAAATTCGTCGATATTGGTATCAAGAGGCACCCAACCGGATTCAACGTGTAATTCAGCAACTCGGCGATAATCTCGGTTGAAGAACGCCAAAAAGTTTTCTGCTAAATACCGCTTGTCTTCACTATTTAAGGTTCCGACGATACCACAGTCCAAACCAATCCACTGAGGATTTTCTGGATGTTCAGGATTTACAAACACGTTTCCTGGATGCATGTCAGCATGAAAGAAACTATCGCGAAACACTTGAGTAAAAAACACACTGACGCCGCGCTCAGCCAATAACTTCATATTGGTGCCATTAGCCTTTAACTGCGCAAGGTCCGATACCTGAATACCGTATATTCGCTCAGAAACCATGACAGTTTGATTACTGAAGTCAGTAATTATTTCAGGAACATAGAGTTCCTCACTGCCTTCAAAGTTGCGTCTTAATTGAATAGCATTGGCTGCCTCACGACGTAAATCGAGCTCATCAAGCAGGGTTTTCTCATACTCACGCACCACTTCAACCGGTTTTAAACGACGTGCTTCAGGGTGCGTTTTAGCGACTATACGCGCCATGCGATACATGAGTTTTAGATCTGCATCAATCACAGGGCGAATATCAGGACGAATGACCTTTAAAACGACTTCTCGACCCGAGTCTTTAAGCGTGGCGGTATGCACCTGAGCAATTGAAGCGGATGCGAGTGGCGTACTATCAAAATCACTAAACCACGTTTCGAGCTTGTCTCCCAGAGCTTGCTCCATCTGCTGTCGAGCTAATTCTCCGTCAAACGGCGCAACTTTATCTTGCAGTAAAGCGAGTTGATCAGCGATATGAGGAGGAAAGAGATCGCGGCGAGTCGACATCATTTGCCCAAACTTAATCCAAACCGGACCCAGCTCTTGCAAAGCCAAACGTAAACGCTCGCCTAACGGTTTATCGGGATAGCGATTTTTTATCCAAAACAGAGATTTACGGGCTAATAGTGGCGCCTTGGTGAGTTGATGTTCGACGGGCAAAAATTCATCTAACCCATACTCTAGCTGAACTTTAATGATGCGATATAGACGTTTGAGTTCCGCTAGGGTCATAGCTTCTCCAGCAATTGGTTAATGCGCGATTCAACGCGAGCCGCTGCACTTTTCGCCTCATCCACTTGGCCACAAAAATGCGCAATTTCCAATGACGATGGTGCAAGTTGCCACTCTTCGGTCACTACCTGTGCCATATGGTGACGCTGACTTTGCGCACATTGCTTCACTTGCCCTGCCAGTTGCTTCGCCCCGCTAACCAGAGAATGAGCGATGACATCGCCCGTCACGCGCGAGAGCCATTCTTCGATATCGGGTTTGCAGTCCGTCATTAATTGAGCAAATTTTTGCGCCAGTTGAATATCCCCCTCAAGCACAACTTTATCTTGTTTGATCAAATGAGTGATATTGGATTGCTCACGCAGTTCTGGCAGCACGGATAAGTTAATCGAGAGATAACAATCCGGCTTACCTTCATAGTGAGCCAACACATCCACTTGCTGGCTAAACACGAATGTCATGGTCTTATTCACCTCTTTAAGATGAACTTGAATCACTTGGCCTTTAAGACGAGCTAAGCGACGGACCAAATCCGGATTATCTTTGATTAAGGTGTTGAGTGTGGTTTCAATACCTGCGGTCATTAAGGCGTCAAATGGCATCACGATTCCTTAGAATTTGTACCCGCGGTGAAGAGCAACGATGCCCCCAGTGAGATTGTAGTAACTGGTATTTTCAAAACCCGCTTCATCCATCATCCCTTTGAGTGTTTCTTGATCTGGGTGCATACGAATGGATTCCGCCAAGTAGCGGTAACTTTCCGAATCATTAGCAACCAGCTGCCCCATGCGTGGAAGCAGATGGAACGAGTACGCATCGTAGATTTTAGATAATGGTTCAAGCACCGGTTTTGAGAACTCAAGAACCAACAAACGTCCGCCCGGTTTCAGCACTCGAAACATTGAACGAAGCGCTGCATCTTTATCCGTGACATTACGCAAGCAAAAACTGATGGTGATGATATCAAAGTAATCATCTGGGAACGGCAACTCTTCAGCATTCGCTTGAACATAATGAACGTTGCCGACAATGCCGCTATCACGCAGCTTCTCACGACCAACGTTCAGCATTGAGTTATTGATATCCGCTAACACAACATGGCCGTTATCACCGACGATACGTGAAAACTTAGCCGTGAGATCACCGGTGCCACCGCCTAAATCCAGTACCCGCTGGCCCGGACGTGCGCCACTACAATCAATAGTAAAGCGCTTCCATAAACGGTGAATCCCACCAGACATGAGGTCATTCATAATGTCGTATTTAGCAGCAACCGAGTGAAATACTTCCGCTACTTTCGCTACTTTTTCGTCTTTTGCCACCGTTGAGAAGCCAAAATGCGTGGTGGCTGAATTGTCTTGTTCTGATTGTGATTGTACGCTTGTATCCGTCATTATGATTCCTCTTTGGCAGCGCAAAACGAACGATTGAAAGAAATCTTTAGGCTGCGGACGATTAGTTTACTTTATCCTCCGCACGATGTCTTTCTACGAAAGAATCATTTTCGGTTAAAGCGGTATTTTCAGCTAATTCAGTCAGATTGGGCGAAATAGAACGCTTCACTTCAACCCCAAGCTGTTTAAAGCTTTCCGCCTGACGAATGGCGTTACCACGCCCAGTAACGAGCTTATTCATCGCACCTTGGTAACTTTGGTTCGCTTTATCTAACGCACTACCAAGATTCTCCATATCATCAACAAACAGTCTCAATTTGTCATAGAGTTTGCTGGCACGTTCCGCGATGTGCTTTGCATTCTGGCTCTGACGCTCGTTACGCCACAGGTTATCAATGGTTCTCAATGCCACCAGCAAGGTGGTTGGACTGACCAAAATGATATTTTGGTCCATGGCATCTTTCACTAAACTAGGATCAGCTTGAATGGCGACTTGGAAAGCCGGCTCGACCGGAATAAACATCAGCACATAGTCTAAGCTCTGAATACCTTTCAGCTGATGGTAATCTTTATTACTTAACCCTTTGATATGCGCACGCAGTGCGAGTAAGTGGTCATTCAGTGCCCGTTCACGCTGCGTATCGGTTTCAGCGTTAAAATAACGCTCGTAGGCAACCAGTGCCATTTTAGAATCAATCACGACCTGCTTATTTTGCGGCAGATGAACAATCACATCAGGCTGATAGCGCTTGCCAGCGTCATTTTGCAAGCTAACCTGAGTTTGATATTCATGCCCTTCACGCAGCCCTGATTCAGCCAGCACGCGGGCCAGAACCACTTCCCCCCAGTTTCCTTGCTGCTTGTTGTCACCTTTTAGCGCTTGAGTTAAGTTCACCGCTTCTAGAGTCATCTGTTCATTGAGGCTCTGAAGATTCTTCAATTCATGCACCAGTGTATGACGCTCTTTCGCTTCTTGATTGAAGTTATCATTAACTTGTTTTTTAAAGCCTTCCAATTGATCTTTTAATGGACTCAATATTCCTTCAAGACTTTGACGGTTTTGTTGGTCGACCTTAGCGGTTTTGACTTCAAACAGTTGATTGGCGAGATGTTCAAATTGTTGCTTCAAACGCTCTTCGGCTTGTTCCAGTAACTTGAGTTTGTCTTGATTAGATTTACTCTCCTCTTGATGACGAGCTTCTTGTTCTCGACGCTCGGCTTGCAGTTGCGATTTTTCTTCGCGAAGTTGATTCACTTCATCAGCATATTGCTGGCGCTCTTGTTTTACAGCGTCAAAATACCGAAGCTTTTCCATCACAGCCATTAACTTACCGTGTGCTTGCTTTAGTTCAAATGCCGCTTTATCACGCTCGCTATCCAACTCTTCAAGCTCTTGCTGTGCAGCGGATAACTCCTTATTTAAGGAGAGCGTTTGGCTTTCAAACAGCTGCTTTTGCGATTGCAGTTGTTGCTCAGCCAATTGCAATTGAAACTGCATCTTTTGCTTTACCCACCAACCAATACTGGCGCCACCGATGACCAATCCACTCACCGCACTAATCAGTAGGCTTTGATATTCAAGAATCCATTGCATAATCTGAGAGTTACCTTAACTAAAACCATCCACTTAAATGGTATTTCGATACTGGATAAATGTCCAGTTTGTTACCTTTATAGAGAGTCGCTAGACTGGCTTCCATCCCCACTTGTTTCTCTTCTTCATTTAAATAAGGATATGTAATGAACGAGCGCCGAGCCTTGGCTTTTGGTATTGCCGCTGTATTACTTTGGTCAACGGTGGCCACAGCCTTCAAATTGACACTAGCGGAATTTACACCAATACAAATGCTCAGTGTCGCCAGTGCCGTTTCAGCAACAGTACTTATGATTATTTGCCTAGCTCAAGGGAAAGGGCATCTTATTGCATCAACGTTCAGCGCCAACCCATGGTATTACCTCCTGCTTGGGCTGATTAACCCATTGGCGTATTACATTATTTTATTTAAGGCTTATGACCTTCTTCCCGCTTCTCAAGCACAAACCATTAATTACAGTTGGGCCATTACCCTGACCTTAATGGCCGCGGTATTCTTGGGGCAAAAAATTCGTCGCCAAGATTGGATTGCCTGCGCACTAAGCTATTTTGGCGTGATCGTGATTGCGACTAAGGGCGCCTTATTAAATATGCAGTTTGATAGCACGTTCGGTGTTGGACTCGCTCTGTTATCCACATTACTGTGGGCTGGATACTGGATTCTTAATACTAAAAATAAGGCTGACCCGATCATTGGCGTGCTGCTAGGATTTTTGGTTGCGCTCCCCTTTGCGGCGATGCTTTGTTGGTGGGAAGGAAGCGCTTGGAATATCACGCACAAAGGTTGGTTAGCGGTGACTTACGTTGGCCTGTTTGAAATGGGAGTAACTTTTGTACTTTGGCTTACAGCATTAAAACTGACCACCAACACAGCCAAAATCAGCAACTTAATTTTTGCCTCACCCTTTATTTCGCTGTTCTTATTAGCCACGATTATCGGTGAAAAGATTCATTGGACCACATTAATTGGCCTGATTTTGATTATTATGGGACTCGTCGTCCAACAGTGGCGCTTTTCTAAACGTCCCTTAAAGACTCAAAATAGCTGATAGGCTAATTCGCTACCTTGACCACGGACCTCATCAATGACCTCAGCCATGTTATTAGGGATATGCAACGCTTTTGCTGCTGGGTGCTCGTCAAGGTATGCCTGCTTTTGCGTCTCCCCCAACATAGAATCCCAATGATGATGAATATCTCGCGCCAGATACAGCACGCAAGCAATACGTTTTGACTGAGTGGCTTTGCCGGGATGATTTACGTTAGCTATCGCATCCACCATCTCTTGTGGGAACTTCCAGCTTTCCGCGAGCACTGCGCCAAGCTGCTGCGCATCCGTCTCTAATACAGAATGCTGCGCTTTGATGACGCTTTCGCCCTCTTCAACACGGCGCATGATTTCTTGAGCTTTATCAGGGACCAATGAATGGATCATCAGTTCGCCAATGTTATGCAATACGCCTGTGGTAAAAACTTCATTAAAATCCAGTTGGCTACGCTTAGCTAACGTACTGGCGATAGTGGCAATTTCAAACGTATCGGCCCAGTAATCTTTAATATTGAGGGTATCGAGTTTGGGAAAAGTCGTGGCGAGAATCGAGGAAGAAACCAGGGTACGAATCGCCCCCGCACCGACGCGGATAATGGCATCATTAATATTGGAAACGCCTTTGACTCCACCAAATTGTGCCGAATTCGCCATGCGTAACACGCGCGCTGAGATCACTTGGTCCATCGACATTTTTCGCGCTAACTCGCTGAAGTTAATAGTATCCCGATTAACCATCTCTAAGAGCTCTTGCATCACACTTTCTATGCGAGGCAGTTCGTTGATTCGAGAAATCATCACTTCATGGCTCATATCGCGCGCTCCTTATGCGTTACCTTGAGTAAATATAGAACACAAAGAGGAGTTATAAGCGCAAAAACTACGACTTTTATCGTAGTTGGATCACTATTGGCGAGTCACAAATCACAACATACTTTCTGCTATCACAACCGCAATAACGCGTGATGAAGCAATGGGTAAATGGTCAAAATAACAGCGAAGTTTCACATGAAACATAATACCCCCCAAAAGGAGCCTTTACCGAGAAAAGCCAAATACCCATTTTATTATTTATTTTCAGCGTTGCGTCTGATTATCTCTGCAGATTTTTGCCTCATCCTTTCTAGATTGGCTTGGTAAGCGATTTCTTTATCGTAATAGAAAACGTGATTGACCTTCTCCCATGGAATTGGGTCTAAAGTAATCCCTTCAGAACTAGCACGTTGTTGAAGTTTATCATGATAATTTCGATAATAGGCTTCTGCATCATGACCACTTGTATCTTTCTGCATTTCTCGAGTCGGTGGCACCTCTTCGATAAAGGTAAAACCATCACACCCTCCTTGCCAAACCTTTGCCTGTCCATTGGGCATTAAGCCGAAATACAGATAAGTTTCATAACAGGAACGGGTTTTGTTATAGCTAATTGGATGAGGAATCATCATTCGCTGTTTTACTTCTTCAGGAATCTGATATTGAGTTACGAAAAAACGCTGATTAAATAGAGAAACCCAATATAAATAAATAGTATCCGGCAGCTGCGCCATACCTCCAATTTGGTTCAACATCGAAGAGCCGGGTATGAGTGGCAGGCCAAAGCCATCATAATCCGGTATCGCACTACGAACATTGGAAAGCTGACTCGCTCCCATGTATGACATATGGTTATGCATTAACACCGTCCAATCCTGCTCTTCATTTACTCCATAAGCTTTGCTCACTTTTACCGGATAAAAACTTGGCATTGAGATACCAATTCGCCAAGGTTTAAAGTCTTCGGGTAATTCCGGGACAGAACTAAAAGCAAAGCTCGAGATACTCAACCACCAGCTCGTTAAAATAAATAATGTTCGCACTAGTTTTAGTATCATTTCTTATTCTCCAGGATGACATGGCAGACGTTTACGCGCATATTGACTACGACCTTCTATTTGATTCGGCCCCATACCAATCGCATTAGAGGCAGAGTGATGAATCAGATTATTGCGCATTAAATCCAAATGAAATTGGTGGGAGGTTAATTTGGAATGAACAACCCCTTGTTGGGCAAAATCTAATACCTCTTGGGCAAGATTTCCAAAATCCAAATCACCAATATTTCCCTGAACATGGAAATAATCTTTCGTGTCATCTTCCCAAGCATCTGCCAATAGGGGAGAAACTCTAACACCATAGTATTTTGCTAGCCCGAACATAAGCCGTAAATACAGCCGTGATAAGTCCCCTTCCACGACCCGTATTAACTTAAGCTCAGCGAACACTTCAATCTGTTTACCGACGTTTCGCTGACCGGTCACCACGGTAAAATATTTTTCAGGGTCGTGTAATGGCCAAAAATTGGCGGCTTCTCTTTGTTTACGTCGTTCCATCTTTTTCGCCAAAAAGGCTTTTCTTGCCTCCACTTCAAAACTTAAATCTTCACCTAATCGACGCGAGGTACGGGCTATGGTGATATTTTCAAATAGTGGCAGTAGATAATCGTTATCGGTTTGTGCGCCGCGAGCATGATAGCCACCACCAATATCCGAATGGGCACCAGGCAGGGCAAGTTCAATAAAATTAGCGCCAGAACTGCGTGCGAGATTTAAACGGTTTAACGAGAAATTTTCTCGATATTCCGATGTCTCCTTAGCGGTCAAGTGAACGGCGGTATCCACATAGTTCGGATCGAGCCATAAACGGACATCGCCGTTATCGCGGTTTTGTGTGGAAAAATCAAAATCCCAAATGTCCACCACCGACGCGACGGTATCAAAAATACCAACAAACCCGGCTTGCCAATAAGGCTTTTGCCAATTAAAACCAGTGGCAAGTAAGAGTTGGTTCTCCTCTAACGCTGATTGGACTTTTTTCGCCAGAGGGCTCTGTTTGCTGTCACTAATAATATTGACAAAATGACGCGCAGCCGCAGCTCCGCGGCTAAAACCAAACACATCAAATACAATGTCTTTAATTCCATCCAAAAGAGGGAGTTGAGCATCCCTTATATCATTAGCAATAACGTTATTAATATTATCTGCAATTTCTTGAATGGCCGTTTCAACCTTTGCAACCACACCATATTTCCCAGTTCCAAGAGCCTGCCCAGGAACTACCGACTCATCTGCAGGCGCAATCACTTTATCATTCCCCGTTCCAATTCCTGTAATATAGATTTTATGTCGATATTCCAATTCAGACGTTAACAGATCTCGTTGCTCTTCATAACCAAGATATAAATCATGCATTTTCTGAACATTGGTTGGTTCATTGGCAGCACTCCCTGAAAACGCTTGCCGATTCCAAGGCCAGACAAACGCTTCATGCAATGGAGGAAGAAAGCACTCATTGGGCAAATCTTTCGGTAAAACCGGTTGATTGTCATTTTGCTCAGCAACTTGTTGGCATGCCTGACGGTATTTTATGCTCCACTGCGGCGCATAAGCATCGAGCTGAGCTTTGCCCCATTGTGCGCTGTAAGTATTATTGGCGGTACCATCAAAAAAGACGCCAATACGTAAGTTAATGTAGTTAAAACCCTGCACACGAACCAGATAGCTGTGATCCGCTTCCAGAATGATCTCATCCGCTTGCCCTGCTTGATGGCGCGGAGCTAGTTGCTGATCCGGTTCTAAATCAACAAAATCTCCCGCTGTAGCATTTAAGCGCTTTATCGGTGTCGCCCTCTCACCGAGTGGATTTTCATCGAGCCAAGTTTGTACCGGGTCATCACCATTTAAATTGGATTTACGGTTTTCAACGCAATCAAACCAGGATTGATTATCAAATTTAATCGTCACCGGGCCTGCGGCGATATCGCGCTTGTAGAGTGGTAAGCTCGACACACGTATCGGATATTGTTTGCCTTCGGCATCGGTTAACTGCCCAAAAAGATGGTTAAGCGGCTGATTGTGTTCATCGACAAAACGTACCTCTATCCAGTGCACGGGTTCCCCACTCACGGGATCAACAGGTTGAGTTTCCCCTTCCCAAAACATGCTGCGCTCAGGCGGTGAACCCGCTAAGTCATCAGAAACCGTGTCTGGTTGATCGGTTAAGTTAAGTAAATGCCCATTTGCATCGTATTCAGAAACCGCATCGTCATAAGAGTATGGGCTGGTTAGCCAGTGAATAGAGTTTTTCGGTGGAAAGGGATAGCTCATAGTAATCATCAAATCGATAAATAGACCATTCATGACTATGAGCAATTTTTAAGCCAATCGGTAATCCATTTAAATTCAATTGGTTAAAATAAAGACCGTATAATCTATCGCAACTTTTTGGAAATTCCGCTAATAAATTGGATGGAATACCAACTTATTGAACGCTATTTCACCATCACAAAATTTACGTCTCCTATTTGGGCAACTTAAGCAAATCTTAAGTTTATAGGAGCAATATTCAGTCTTTGATAGCTAATTATCAAACACGCTGAGCAATTTAATTACTCAAGACGTACACCACAAGCCGTTGGTTTTGCATACTATCGCCAGTGATGATCCAATCTATTAGTAACATTACTCGAAAAGTGTGGGTCAATTTAGCCCACTCTGTAATCGTAGTGACATTGAATAATGTTCTGATCATGGGGAATCTTTAGGTAAAAAAGGACTCTATCTGCATGGGACAGTGTAAAGACCCAGCACTCGATATAACAAATTCGTGTCGCGAACGAAAACCAGCTAAGCCTTTGCTGTTATATGTCGATATAAATATTGAGGCCAATGCTTATAGCTAGCAATAACAGGAAGACGATTGTGCACATTATTATTCATTCAAAATTTAGACAGGTTTTTGCCCAACCGATATCTCTCAGTTGGCTGTTTACCTTAGTGACCTTCTTTGTCCTGAACCTAACGATTTTTGCACTTTCGCGCACTCTACTTTATTTGACCCAATCGTCACTACCTCATTCCGTTAATGGGTACTTATCGATATTCATTGATGGTTTAAATATTGATTTACACACCATGAGCTATTTATTTGCTCCAGCTGCGGTATTGCTATTACTATCGAAAATGACCGAGCTTCGCTGCTACGCACAGAACGTGTATCGTCTCTATCTTATTGGTGTAAGCTGCTTAATCGCCGGATTAGAGATAATGACGCCGAGCCTTATTACGTCATCGCATGTACGCTTTGTGCCGCAATTCATTACCGACCCAAACTTAGAACATCACCCGTTTCTATGGATCTTAAAAAACGCCAGTCTGACTCTAACGGTCACGCTTATTGCTTTGTACTTTTTATCAAAGGTTGCATCTGAGATATACAACGCCACCAGCCGACTCGACCTCTGTGTATCACGCCAAACCCGCTATTTAGTATACATCGTCTTTATTGCCATACTGGCTCAAGGTTGGATGGGCAATCGCCATCACCAGAGCGAACTGATGCAGTCACAAACCCAGTATCAACTCGAAGTAGAACTGAGTACTAACTCAACCTACGCATTGCTCGCAGCGCTGAATAGTTCACAGTATATTCGACATTAAAAACACGGAAAAAAGAAACCCAATCAGTCAGTATTTTTAGAACAAGATGTTTGTGTAGAGGCCAAGTTAAGCCCACTGTCCAGCGACATACCCCGAACTCCAACACCACTGAAAATTATAGCCACCTAACCAACCAGTAACGTCCATTACCTCGCCAATAAAGTACAGACCTGGAAAAGATTTACATTCCATCGTTTTGGAGGAAATAGCATCGGTATCAACACCGCCTAGCGTCACCTCGGCCGTTCGATAACCTTCTGTACCATTGGGTGCAATGCTCCATTGCTCGAGATACTCGGTGATGGCTGCCACTTGCTTTTCATTAAACTGCTTCAGCGGTTTGTCGTGCAGTTCATTACGTTCTATCAACACTTCGATAAGGCGTTTGGGTAATACCTTACTCAACGTATTCTTCAAGCTTTGGTTTGGATGTTTCTCACGAGAGCGACTCAGTAACTCGTTAACGTCAGTATCAGGAACTAAGTTAATCGTCACTGACTGCCCAGCACGCCAAAATGAAGAAATTTGTAGGACAGCAGGCCCCGATAAACCGCGATGAGTAAATAGCAGAGCTTCTTTAAACACGGTGCCGTCCTCGGCGGTAATTTCACTGGGAATGGCGATCCCCGATAGCTCAGCAAAATCTTCTTTATCTTGCTTATGCAAAGTAAATGGCACCAACGCCGCGCAGGTTGGTTTTACCGCGAGCCCAAATTGCTCAGCCACTTTGTAACCGAACGGCGTCGCTCCAAGTTTTGGCATCGAGAGCCCACCGGTTGCAATCACCAGAGATTGGCATTGTAACGAGTGATGGTTTGCTTGTAGCGCAAAACCCGAATCGAGCGCTTCAATTGCGTCGACTTGTTGTTGGTATCGAAATTCAATGTTAGTAAGCGCACACTCATCAAGCAGCATTTTAACGATATCTTTGGCGCTATCGACACAGAATAGTTGCCCATGTTCACGCTCTTCAAACTCGATACCATATTTACTGACTAGGGAGATGAAGTCCCAGTTGGTGTATTGTGATAGAGCAGACTTAACGAAATGGGGATTGCTGCATAAGTAGTTGTTTGCCGATACATCATAGTTGGTGAAATTACATCTTCCACCGCCAGAAATCAGAATTTTACGTCCTGGTTTTTTCGCATGGTCAAGCACCAGAACGCGTCGTCCTCGCTTACCTGCTTGCGCTGCACACATTAAACCAGCCGCACCAGCACCGATAACAATGACATCAAATTGTTCACTCATGACTACTTATCCAAAGGCAATAAAAAAGGATGTGCGGTGCACATCCTTAGCAAATTACGCGCATTTTAACGGCAAATGGAATACTTGCCAATCGGCGTTATAAAATCAGTGAGGCCAACAAAGTGACACAGAGCAAGGCTATCGACAGCACGAAGAGTTCTCTCACGCGATCACATTTGCCCGTAAATACTGGGTCATGATGGTGATGGTACTCTTTGCTCTTCAAATAATGGTATAAACGCACTTGTTTGGTGACATTGCCATGGGTCGTAAAAAAACCACCACCATCCACCTGTTGATACAGTAGTGGATGAGCTTCACGCATAATATAAATAAGCGAGCGTAAAGCGGTAAAGTACCGAACCATGTTTACAGCGGTCACAACCAATAGCGCAAATAGAATCGTATCTCCACTGATCATCTTCTCCTCCCTACATCGTGCTATCAATGCTCAAGAGAAACCCGACAACCTACGCGTCATTTCTCACTGAAGTTATTCAGCTGGAGCATCCATGACAGACGATGAACTGCCTTTTGCCATCATCGCTAGATCCTTGTCGATAAAGAACAGCGCTTTGCCGTCTTCACCGACCAGTTCTAGCTTGTCTAAAATCCCTTTAAACAACTTCTCTTCCTCGTGCTGCTCCGCTACGTACCACTGCAAGAAGTTGAACGTTGAGTAGTCTTGGCTGGTAAACGCAACATGAGCGAGCTTGTTGATTTGTTCTGTAATCATTTGCTCATGTTGGAAGGTTTCACGAAACACCTCACCTAAACTTTCGAACTCATGTTTAGGGGCGGCGATCGCACCAAGAATCGGCATTGAGCCCGTCTCACTCACATAGGTGAATAAGCGTTGCATGTGCTCCATCTCTTCTGCTGCATGGACCCGTAGGAACTCTGCTGCGCCTTCAAAACCTTTATCTTCACACCAAGCACTCATCTGTAAGTATAGATTGGATGAAAAAAATTCGAGATTAATTTGATCATTGAGTTGATCGACCATCGCTTGTGCAAGCATTTTGTCACTCCTGAAATTACGCTATGTGCTTGTTGTTACTCTAACAGATTTTCACTTTAATACTTTGTTTTCGAAATTTGGATCTGGGATCATTGCGGCAAATTTCCTTTTAGTGCGATGCTAATCTTGAAGTATTCACCTACAAGGAGATTACACCATGGGCTATAAACATATATTGGTTGCCATTGATCTTTCAGAAGACAGTAAAACTCTGATCGACAAAGCGGTGTGCCTTGCCAAACCGCTGAATGCGGACGTCTCGTTTATTCATATCGATGTCAACTACGCTGAGCTTTATACAGGGCTGGTGGATATCAACTTAGCCGAAACACAATCTCAGTCGATGGAAACCTCTCAAGAGCAACTGCAAAAACTCACAAAGTATGCTCAATATCCAATTAAGCATACCTTGGTTGCCAGTGGTGATCTCGGCAATGAGCTGTGTGATAGCATTAAGGAATTTCATGTTGATCTTGTTGTGTGTGGGCATCATCAAGATTTCTGGAGCAAAATTCTCTCTTCAACTCGTCAGTTAATGAATTGTACTCCTGTCGATCTACTGGTCGTGCCGATTAAAGACTGACCCCACACATAAACTCGGGTAGACTGCCAACACCAATAAATTTCAATAATACTTAACTAATTTATTATGGCGTACTTATCTGCAGTCACCCTACTTTGGGCATTTTCATTCAGCTTGATCGGCGTTTACCTTGCTGGTCAAGTTGACTCTTGGTTTTCGGTATTAATGCGTGTTGCGTTAGCCAGTTTAGTCTTTCTTCCCTTCATAAAATTCCGTGGCGTAAGTAAATCACTGATCATGAAACTCATGGTCGTTGGTGGGTTACAGCTTGGATTAATGTACTGTTTTTACTATCAGTCATTTCTTCTGCTCTCCGTCCCTGAGGTTCTTTTGTTTACGGTATTTACTCCTATTTACGTCACCTTGGTTTACGACTTGCTTAAAGGTCGTTTTTCAGCATGGTATTTAGTAACCGCAGCTATCGCGGTGTCGGGAGCAGCGATCATTAAATTTTCAGGCGTTAATGAAAACTTTCTGCTTGGCTTTCTAGTGGTTCAAGGCGCAAATATCTGTTTCGCGCTCGGCCAAGTCGGCTATAAATACATCATGGAAACCGAAACCACAGACCTTCCTCAGCGCTCTATCTTCGGTTATTTCTACTTGGGTGGGCTATGTATCGCGTTGGTCGCCTTTGCATTACTCGGTAATCCAGAAAAACTGCCAACCACAACCACTCAATGGAGCATTTTGGTCTATCTCGGTGTTGTTGCATCCGGCCTGGGCTATTTTGCTTGGAATAAAGGCGCAACGATGGTCAACGCAGGCGCCTTGGCGGTAATGAATAATGCACTGGTACCCGCAGGTCTTATTGTTAATATTTTAATTTGGAACCGTGATGTCGACCTACTGCGCTTGGCGTTAGGTGGCGCTGTGATTGTGTTGTCGTTATGGTTTAATGAAACTTGGGTTAAGAATCGTGTGGAGAACAAACTCCAGCATTCTTAATCGAATTAAGAACAAAGTAAAAGCCCGCGTTAAGCGGGCTTTTTTATCTATGACGAAGTATCAATGGAGCGCGAGGTTGGCCTCACCCGATGGTGAGCTGGTCATCGTTACACCCTGTTCAAGTTTGGTCAATTGGCGGTGTAATTTCTGCTGTTTCTTCACTAACTTGCGCTGCGCTTTGAGCAGCTTATGTAATTTCTTGTCACGCTTTTTCGCTTTTTTTAGCGCTTTCTTCTGCTGTTTAGCTTTTTTCGGTGACATTTCAACGAGCATGGGTTGATTGTTTGTCTTAGCTGGCTCAAGTACCGTGATAGGAATCGCTTCAGACGCAGTAAGCGCCTTTGCTTTGCACAGTGATGCTTTGTCACTCGAACTACGAGCACAAGACAGACACATAAAATTCGGCTTGGTCACTAACTTTTCAATGTCACCTAACTCACTGCGAATTTCACGGTGATTCATTTTACATAGACGCTTGCTCATGCAACACCCAACTACAAATAATAATGATTCTTAGTTCGGTATATCTCAGAGCATCGAATGACGCAAGCATCAAACAATTAAAATGGTCTATGACTCACCCATGGCGGCATTCACATAAACATCAAAGCGGTTTTTCTTGGTCTCAATTGCCATTGTTGGTTTCTGCTCCGCGAGCCAATGCGCATAGTCTGGCCTTTTGACGACCACCCTTTTTCTCGCAAGGGTTAACGCAGGTTCTAATAAAGCATCAGCATCAACATCTGCGCCCACTAGAGATTGAAATACGCGCATCTCTTTTTTCACTAATGCCGATTTCTTTTTGTTCTCTGGGTGTGGGTACATCGGATCCAAATACACCACGTCGGGTTGAACAAAAGAGGGATCCTCTTGCAAACGATGCAATGCGTCATGGCTTGACGCATGCAAAAGCGACATACGCTGTGTTACCCATCCACCAATTTCAGGGTCTCGCTTCGCACGTTTTAACCCATCATCCAATAACGCAGCAACCACCGGATGACGCTCTACCATCTGAACCTGACACCCAAGAGAGGCCAATACAAACGCATCACGCCCTAGCCCCGCCGTGCCATCCAATACCGTGGGCAAAACTCCCTTATTCAATCCAACCGCTTTGGCAATCGCCTGACCTTTTCCACCACCAAATTTACGACGATGTGCGACCGCTCCGCTAACCAAATCAACATAAATAGCCCCTAACTTAGGCTCATCAAGTTTACGTAATTCTAGACGTTGCTGTGTCTGAACCAGTGCAAAGGGCGATATCTCTGAATGATATAATCCCCAGCGTTGAATGGTCTGCTTAAAATCTTCAGCATAAGCGGTGGATTCACAAATCAACTGTAGCTGCAAAAGGTCATGCTCCGAAAAATGAGTAGACGCTAAGTGTACTGGATTTGTTCATCATGTGACTAGCTCAACGCTTGCAATCGTTCATTTCTCTCACGGTAAAAACTGTCAACTAACACTGAGTACGTCGAGAAACTAGACAAGGTTGCGTGGATATGGTGAATTACCGCTATTAGGTCGTCAGCGAACGTCTGACACTCACATGCTTTATGGTGAAGTAGATGCAAACTCCAAGTAGCAAGTTGGATGATTTAGACCGCGCCATTCTTAAAACCTTGATGGATGATGCGCGTAAACCCTATGCCGAAATGGCCAAGCAATTTAATGTCAGCCCTGCCACGATCCACGTTCGTATTGAAAAAATGCGAGCCGCGGATGTGATTCAAGGCACAGAGGTGATTGTCGACACGAAAAAATTGGGTTACGACGTATGTTGTTTTATTGGTATTAATCTTAATGCCGCACGGGATTATCATTCCGCACTCGAAAAACTCAACGCTCTTGAGGAGGTGGTTGAAGCCTATTACACCACGGGAGCCTACAATATCTTCGTCAAACTCATGTGCCGCTCAATAGAAGAGTTGCAATATGTCTTGATTGATAAACTTCAAGCGATCGATGAAGTGCAATCCACTGAAACACTGATTTCGTTGCAGAACCCGATTAATCGCAACGTAAATCCATAATAAAAACGGCCCACAGATTTCTCTGAGAGCCGTTATTCACGCAAAGTCTTCATTATTTTTGAGCAAGATACGCTTTAAGGTCATCGACTGAGATGCCCTGTTCAGCGATCTGTTTTGCCATGATCTCAACTTGCTCATCTTTGCGCGCATCAATCACTTGTTGAAATTGAAACACAATATCACGCAGCATGTGTAAAGGGACGTTTTTCGCTGCACTGCGAATACGTTCTCCACTTTGGTTACCCAATTCATTGAGTAATTTACCAAACATGATCTTCTCTGGAGACTCTTCTAACTGCTCCAAAACACGAGCCATCTCGTAAGTTGTCATCGACATTATCGTTAAGTATCCACTGAAAAGCGTTACAGATTTGAGGGGTCAATATACATCGTTTTTATCAGTCGTCAAAGCGCTTAAACTTAATCAAATCTCAATTTTGTGCCAAGCACGTCCCACTGATGAGAACAGTATAAGAATAGCAGGTGTTAAGATAAGCATATGAAAAGATATCATCATACTTGGCTCTAGTCCTAAACGCTGTACCAGACTCACAACAAGCCCTGCACCACTCATTTGAAACAGCCCAAGTAATGCTGCTGCAGTGCCTGCTCTATCACCAAAGGGCGCAAGTGCCTTTCCGGCGGCGGCACCAAGAATCCATGCAAAGCTCAATGATGAGATAAAAATCGGCAACATAAACGTCAATGGTGTCAATTGAGAGGAAACCACGATCATCAATATGCCTGCGAGTAACATACATGCGAGACCAACGACTAAAGTCTTGTGCACACCGAACCGGTCCATAAACTTTGGCGCGGCGAGGCATGCAATAATATTAACCACTGCATTAATGCCAAACCACAGCGCAAAACCATTCATGCTCACACCCATTTGACCCATCAACACGATAGGTGCCGATGTGACATACGCTAAGATAACGGCCATCGCAAACATACACAGTCCAGCGTGGAACAAGAACATAGGGTTCTTCAATACCGACCAATAGCGGCTTACATCAAAAAGCTTACCCTGTTGTGGTTGAGGGTTTGTCTCTTTAAGACTACAGAACAACGCGCTCCCAACCACCAGTGCATACAGTGCCATAAAGCTGAAGTTTGCCCGCCAATCAAACGCTTGAGTTAGCCAACTCCCAAGAATCGGCGCTAATGCAGGAATAAAGCAAATGGCCCCATTAAGATAGCTAATCATTTTGCCACTCTTTTGAGGACCAAAAGAATCGCGAACGGTTGCAAAGGCCGCTACCGATGTCGCACACGCACCTAAGCCTTGTAGCAGCCGAGCCACCAGCATCCACTCAATATTTTGAGCACCCCATGCCAATAAAGCACTCAAAAAGTATAAGCTGATACCTCCCAATGCAACCGTTCGACGCCCGTGTTTGTCTGCAAGGGGGCCCGCCACCAATTGGCCGACGCCCATTGCAAACAAGAACAGTGAAATTGTGTCTTGTGCCAGCGTGTGTTCCACGTGAAACGTTTCAGCGATCTGAGGGAGCGCAGGGAGATAAATATCGATCGCAAGTGGACTAAATAGCACCAAGAGGATCAGCAATATAAATTGACTGCGCGGGACCGATGAACTTGAAACTTGGCTCACAAAACATCTCATTTACAAATTGAAGTTGATAGTATTTTATGCGAGCTTTAGTTATTACTAAAAATGATATGTACTCATTTATGATATTCCAATAGAGAATTTCTTATGAATATAGAACAATTGGCGCGTATGGACCTCAACCTCTTAGTGTGCTTAAAGGTCCTGATAGAAGAACGGAATGTGACCCGCACGGCACAGCGCTTATGTTTAAGTCAGTCTGCAATTAGTAAGTCCCTTGCGAAGTTACGTTTGCAATTTGACGACCCTTTATTTGTACGCCAATCCTATGGTCTCAAACCGACGCCAAGAGCACTTTTTCTCCAACCGAAAGTGGATGCACTGATACACCATCTTGAGCAATTAGCTGAGCCCGAGGTCTTTGACCCGAAAAGCAGCGAATATAAGTTCGAAATAGCCTCCGTTGAAAGTGTCTACCCCTTAATTCTTCCCCACTTTCTAGAAGACATCTTTCAGCAAGCGCCAAACGTGACACTGAGTACTCATGTATGGAGTGACCAAACCTTTAAACAAATTCAATCTGGTCAACTCGATTTCGGTATTACCGGTAAAGACATCGATGCTAACGATGCCCGCTTAACCATGATGACACCGAGTGATATCTGTGAAATGGAAATCTACCAAGACAACCATCAATGTATGATGAGAACTGACCACCCGATTCTCTCACGAACATGGAACCTAGAGACTTACCTGTCATTACGCCATGTTCAGGTACGCTGTGATGGTAGTGATCGCTGGCTTTTAGACTACCGATTAGCAGACATTGGCCAGCAACGTGATATCGCGATTACGGTTCCCGATTTCAATAGTGCTGCCAGTCTATGTAGCCATACAGACTTCATTTTTACTGCACCCAGCCATTTTCTTGAATTAAGCGCCAAACAATTAGGCATGGTAACGAGGCCGATTCCCTTTGAATTTCCGCCAATGGCTTACACCTTATTTTGGCATAGAGAACGTTCCAATGACCCTGCTCTCAATTGGCTAAAAACCTTGATTGAAGAGAAGACCAAACCCTTGAGATAGTTTGCAGCCTCACACTAAAAAGAGTAGCTTATTCCCCAACGCCAAACGCGATAAATTGGCACAGTCATCAGTCCAAAAGGATGAAGAATAAATAAGGATTCACAGATGCAAGATATCATCGCCCAGCGTGTTGAAGCGGTTCGCCAATGGCTGAACGTTCAACAACTCGATGCAATCATTATTCCCCATGAAGATGAATTTCTGGGCGAATATGTCCCGGCTCATAATGAGCGTCTTCACTGGCTAACGGGATTTACAGGCTCTGCAGGCGCCGCTGTCATTACCCACGACAAAGCCGCTATTTTTGTTGATGGACGTTATACCGTTCAAGTCACTAATGAAGTACCAAATGATCTATTTGAATACCGCCACTTGGTGACAGAGCCCGTGTTAGAATGGGTTAAGGAGTGTGTCGACAAACAAGCAAAAGTGGCAATAGATCCACGCATGCACAGCGGCGCTTGGCTCAATCAAGCCCAAAGCAAACTTGTAGCGTCCCATCAGTTGGTTATTCTCAGCGAAAACCCCGTTGATACTTTGTGGCAAGAACGCCCTCAGCCGATCATTTCTACCATGCGATTGATGCCAGAATCGAGCGTGGGCCAAAGCAGTGAAAGTAAACGTCAAACTATTGCCAATCAACTGGTGAAAGAGAGTATTGATAGCGCTGTATTGACCTCATTGGATTCAATCGCTTGGATTTTGAATATTCGCGGTGGTGATGTTTCACGCCTCCCTGTTCTGCTTTCTCATGCCATCATTCATAACGATGCAACTTTGGAATTCTTTATTGAATCATCACGACTCGCACAAGGCTTTGTTGAACATGTTGGCCCAGGCGTCAGCGTGTTTGAGCCAAGCGAGCTAGAGTGCCGTTTAAACAGGCTGGAACATAAGCGGGTCCTACTTGACGCCAATAACAGCAATGCTTGGTTTAGTTTAACGTTGCAAAATGCTGGCGCTGAAATCATTGCCCAACCTGACCCATGCCAATTGCCTAAAGCCGCCAAAAACGCCACAGAAGTGTCAGGGATGAAAGCCTGTCATATTCGAGATGGTGCTGCGATGACTAAATTTCTATGCTGGCTAGATGGTGAAGTCGCGGCTGGTCGCTTCCATAATGAAGCGGTCATTTCTGATACCCTCCATGCTTTCCGCCAACAAGACAGCAGCTTGATGGATCTAAGTTTTGATACTATTTCAGCAGCAGGTACTAACGCTGCAATGTGCCATTATAATCATGAAAATCAGCCTGCTCCTGGAGAACTGCCGAACCATTCGTTATACCTTGTGGATTCAGGTGGTCAGTATCTTGATGGCACCACGGATATCACTCGTACGGTAGCCATTGGCCAACCTACACAGGAGATGATCAATCAATTTACTTTGGTATTAAAAGGCCACATCGCGTTAGCCAAAGCTAGATTTCCCAAAGGCACCACGGGGCCACAATTAGATGCACTAGCCCGTCAGTTTTTATGGGCTGAAGGTTTCGATTACGACCATGGTACAGGCCATGGGGTTGGCCATTTCCTAAATGTACACGAAGGTCCACAGAGTATCTCTAAACGACAAAACACAGTCGCATTAATGCCGGGAATGGTGCTATCCAATGAACCAGGTTATTACCGAGCTGATGGATTCGGTATTCGAATAGAAAACTTAGAGCTTGTTGTCGAACATGAAACGCAAGGTGATTTTTCAGTATTAGGCTTTGAATCGCTAACCCGCTGCCCTATCGATAAACGCAATATCAACGTCGATATGCTGACCAACGCTGAACTCGAGTGGCTCAATGATTACCATCAGAAAGTGTGGAATGCTGTCAGCCCTCTTGTTACAGGCCAAGATAAGACGTGGTTACAACAAGCGACAAGCCCCTTGCGTCACAAATAAAGGTAGCTTGTAATTAGATAGAAAGGCCACGAGTTAGTGGCCTTTTTTATGACTTGGAATGTTTCACGTGAAACACTCAGACGCAGAACAGGGCGTATCGTTAGTATTTATCCTGAGTAACAAGGCTGCCAATCTCGCCATACCGGATCGAAACCTTGGCGACGAAGCATTGCTTCAACTTCGCGAGGTGAACGCTCGTCACTTATTGCGAACTGTTCAAGCTCAACATCCTCCATTGCATAACCGCCAGGTTGGGTCTTTGATCCTGCGGAAAGCGATGTGATTCCCAACGGCAGAAGATGATCTCGAAAGCGAGCGGACTCACGAGTCGATAGCGATAACTCGACCTCAGGGCTTAACAATCGAAATGCACAGATGGTTTGAACCAGTTGTTTATCATTCATCAGAGACTTGGGTTGGACCCCTCCAGTACACGGACGTAATCTTGGGAAAGATATGGAATAGCGGCTTTGCCAGTAACGCCCTTGCAGGTAGTCAAGATGAGCCGCAGTAAACCAACAGTCTGTTCGCCAATCCTCAAGACCAATTAAACTGCCAATACCTATTTTATCGATACCCGCTTTTGCTAAGCGGTCGGGTGTATCTAAGCGATAATTAAAGTCTGTTTTGTTACCACGCAAGTGATGCTCGGCATAGGTGTCGGGGTTGTAAGTCTCTTGGTATACCATGACACCATCCAAACCGAGTTGCTTTAATTGCTGATAGTCCATTTGATTCAGAGGTTGAACTTCCATCGACAGATAGTTAAATGCTTTTTTAATACGAGGTAGAACTCGTCTAAAGTACTCCATCCCTACTTTGTTTTGATGCTCACCGGTCACCAACAGCACGTTGTCGAATTTCATTTGCTTAATAACCTCAATTTCAGCATCAATTTCGAGCTCTGTTAATGTGCGCCTCTTAAGGCGATTCTCCATAGAAAAGCCGCAATAAGTACAGGCATTGGAACACAAATTCGAGAGGTAAAGAGGCACATACATTCCGATAGTGAAACCAAAACGTTGCCGAGTTAACTGATACGCTCGTTGCGCTAACGGCTCTAAATAGTGTTCGGCGGCTGGTGAAAGAAGCGCTTTGAAGTCTTCCAAGTCCAACCTCTCTTTCACTAGCGCTCGTTCAACATCCTGACGGTTCTTGGCATAAATAGACTTTTGAATACGACTCCACTCGATACCTTCATGTACCTCGACAAAGCTCATACTTCCCCCTTGGATAATTCATCAAGAAATGAGGTCAATGGACTACTCGCAGAAGCAAAAGGTTGCTGAATGCCGAGACCAGCGTTATAGGCTCTTCTTCCAGACTCAACCGCTAATGAAAATGCTCTCGCCATTTCTATTGGCTGACTAGCTGAGGCGATCGCCGTATTGACCAATACGGCATCCGCCCCCAATTCCATGGCCAACGCCGCATCTGACGGCGAACCTAAGCCTGCATCCACCACAACCGGTATACTTGACTGTTCGATAATAATTCGTAAAAACTCACGAGCCACCAAACCTTTGTTGCTTCCTATCGGCGCAGCAAGAGGCATAACCGCGGCACATCCAACATCTTCAAGACGTTTGCACAACACCGGATCGGCATGGCAATAAGGTAAAACCACGAACCCTAGTTCCACTAGTTTTTCAGCGGCTATCAAGGTTTCAATTGGGTCTGGCATTAAGTAACGTTGATCAGGGTGAATCTCCAACTTTACCCAATTTGTAGCGAGTGCTTCACGAGCAAGTTGAGCAGCGAAAACCGCATCTTTAGCATTTTTCGCCCCAGAGGTGTTTGGTAAAAGCTTAATGTTGGCCTCGATAAGAGGTTTGAGTATGTCATCACTCGGGTTATTAACATCGACCCGCTTTAAAGCCATTGTCGCCATCGATGAACCGCTGGCTTGAATGGCTCTAAGCATAATCTCAGCATTAGGGAACTTGCCGGTTCCAGTAAATAACCGCGATTGAAATTCTTGGTTTGCAATAGTGAACATCTTTAGCCCCCCGCAATGGCCTGAAAAAGTGATATGTGGTCCCCATCTTGTAGAACCAATTCTGACCATTGGTTATTTGGCACAATGGTGTTATTAACGGCGATGACATAGTCCGATTCGGTTGTAATAGCCTGCTTCGCGAGTAAGTTGGTCAGAGTATCAAACCGCTGCAATACTACCGTCTCGCCATTTAAAAAAACTCGATTTGGAGTAACGGTCATTGCGATATCCTCTCATTATTGTGCGCGCTCCTTAAGCGCGCATTATCGCCGCAAATAGCGCAGTGATTATCTCGTGTCATTGACAACCTCTGCCAAACTAAGGTCTTGCCATCAAATACATGGAATAAATTGGTAGGAAATACAAAGTGGTCGAATACCAGCTTATGAAGAGTCGCCAACGCTTGGTAATTGCCTAAAGTCCCGACCACGGGGCCAACTACACCAATGTCGCTACACGAGTCATTGACTTGGCGACCAGCGGCAGCTTCGGGCAATAAACAGCTATAACAGCCACTTAAACTCGCAGGTTCAGAGAAATCAAACACTGCGAATTGCCCCTGCCAACCGATGGCTGAGGCAAAAATTAACGGGCGTTTTGCTTCAAAACACAAACGATTTATCTGGTGTCGAGTTTCGAAACTGTCTGAACAATCGAGCACAACGTCAGCTAAAGCTATTTCCAAGTTTAACTGAGAATCCGATAGGCGATAGCCAACAGTGCGAATTTGGCAATGAGCGTTTAACGCATAAAGTTGAGTTTTTAAAGCCTCAGTCTTTGGTTTTTCCAGGTCGATATCGCGATAGCTCACTTGCCTTTGAAGGTTACTGATTTCGACTTTATCATCATCCACCAACACCAATTTCCCAACACCGGCAGCACATAAATACAGAGCGGCAGCACTACCTAACCCACCAACACCTATGATAAGAACGTGCCCTTTCGACACTTGCTCTTGCCCTCTTTCCCCCCATTCAGGTAGAGACACTTGTCGCTGATAGCGAATAAACTGTTCATCACTCAACATAAGACACCTCTTGGCTTAATGGCCGTAGGTTGGCAGTGCTATGTAGCTGTTCAATCGCCTTTCGTGGATCATCTGCTTGAGTAATGGCACGAACAACGGCCACACTATCTACCCTCGTTTTCCAAACTTGTTTAATGTTAGATAAATCGATGCCACCAATCGCAACCGTTGGTATGCTTTTCTCAAGGTGACCAAATGATTGAACTAGTTGCTGATAGAATTGCAGGCGCAAAATGCCTTGGGGTTTTGAGGGCATTTGTTTGGTTGTGGTCGGAAATATATGCCCTAATGCAATATAGCTTGGTGATAGCTGTAGTGCGTTAAGCAACTCAAAATAACCATGAGTGGATACCCCTAAGCGGATACCGTTTTCCGCAATTTGTTTTAAATCTGCATTAACCAAATCTTCTTGACCAAGGTGAATGCCATAAGCTTGGTGTTTAATGGCCAGCTGCCAATAGTCATTAATAAACACCTGAGCCCGATACCGCTTGCCGAGCTGAATAGACTCCATAATCTGTCGTTCTAGATCGTGTTGATTTGGATTTTTTATACGTAATTGGATGGTCTTTATGCCGTAAGCTAAGCATTTTTCTACCCATGAACAGCTATCGACCACTGGGTAGATCGCCATAAGATTGGCATCTACAGGTGAAAATGACAGCCTTTGATTCAAAGACGAGTGGCGTTCTGATATCAACACATGAGGAAAAAGTGCGTACTGACTTGGCCATGTTTCACGTGAAACATTATCCATCATTCGAGCGATAATAAGCGCGTCTTGTAACGGGAAATCGAGTGCGAGCAAAGAAAGGACCCAGCAAAAGTGCGCTCGATAATTCGCTATCGGTGTATCAGATTCAATCTTTGCTTGAAGACCATCGACATTAAAAATATCGTAATATTTTCTCTCTTGATAACAACCGACCCAAGCAGTTTGCGTATCGTCAACGCTTTCAGTCGATAGTGATTGATAATAAATCGTCAGATTGGCACCATCCAGTGGCGGAGATGACGTACAGTCTGTCGTCAACGTTTGAGTGCATTGGTCTTGACTGGTTAACTCAAAATATCCACTTCGACTAACACCGATAACCACATCATCAATAGCAAACCCATGGCGCTCAGCAAACAATAAATGACGTTGAATCGTTGCTGTCAGCTCAATACATTCAAAAGGAATCAGGATGTTCATTCCACCTTCTCCTTGGTGGTTGAACCACTCACAGGGTGGTAAAGCTCAGAACCTGAATTCAAGAACTCTTGAGACTTTTGGCGCATACCTTCTAATGGGTCTTCGACTAACGTTATCGTAATCGACTGATCAGCCGCGACTTGCGCTTCATCTTTTGCGTACTCTCTGACCTCTTGAGAAATCTTCATTGAGCAAAATTTAGGTCCGCACATCGAACAAAAATGCGCAACTTTGCCAGATTCTTGTGGCAAAGTTTCATCATGAAATTCACGAGCCGTATCGGGGTCGAGTGATAAATTGAATTGATCTTGCCAGCGAAATTCAAACCGAGCTTTGGATAACGCATTATCGCGTATTTGAGCTCCAGGGTGACCTTTGGCAAGATCCGCAGCATGTGCAGCCAATTTATAGGTAATTAAGCCGGTTTTAACATCTTGTTTATTCGGTAATCCCAAGTGTTCTTTGGGCGTTACGTAGCAAAGCATAGCGCACCCGTACCATCCAATTAAGGCAGCACCAATACCGGAGGTAATGTGGTCATAGCCTGGTGCAATATCTGTTGTTAATGGGCCTAGCGTATAGAATGGGGCTTCATGGCAGTGCTCTAGTTGCTGATCCATATTCTCTTTAATCATCTGCATTGGAATATGCCCCGGCCCCTCGATAATAACCTGAACATCATATTCCCAAGCAATTTTCGTCAGCTCACCAAGCGTTCTCAGTTCGGCAAATTGTGCTTCGTCATTAGCATCAGCCACTGAACCGGGTCTCAAACCATCCCCCAAAGACAAAGCGACATCATACTGAGCACAAATCTGGCAAATCTCTCGGAAATGGGTATAAAGAAAGCTCTCTTGATGATGAGCTAAACACCATTTCGCGATAATAGAGCCACCTCGAGAAACAATACCTGTCACTCTTTTTGCGGTCATAGGTACGTAGCGCAATAGAACACCAGCATGAATCGTAAAGTAATCGACACCCTGCTCTGCTTGCTCAATTAAGGTATCGCGCATCACATTCCAATTTAGATTTTCTGCAATACCATTAACCTTTTCTAGCGCCTGATACATGGGCACGGTTCCGATCGGCACCGGGCTGTTACGCAATATCCATTCACGGGTTTCGTGGATATTGCGACCGGTTGATAAATCCATCACCGTGTCAGCTCCCCATCGAGTTGCCCATATCAGCTTTTCCACCTCTTCCTCAATCGACGATGACACAGAAGAATTGCCAATATTGGCGTTTACTTTAACCAAAAAATTTCGACCAATGATCATTGGTTCAGACTCAGGGTGATTAATATTTGAAGGGATAATCGCACGCCCTTTTGCCACTTCGTCACGGACAAATTCAGCCGTAATATCATTTGGTAAGTGGGCTCCAAAACTTTGCCCTGGGTGCTGCTGATTCAGAACCTCATCACGATATTGTGCTCTGCCCATATTTTCACGAATTGCTATGAATTCCATTTCTGGTGTGATCATACCGCGGCGAGCATAATGAAGCTGTGTGACGCATCGGCCAGACTTAGCGCGACGAACCTCAGGTAAATTGCCATAACGAAGCTCATCAAGCGTTTGGTCATCTAAACGCTCGCGCGTGTATTGAGAGCTAACGTGGGCGAGCTTTTCAGTATCACAACGCTGATCAATCCAAGTTTGCCGTAACTTAGGTAAGCCCGAATATAGGTCGATTTGGTGGCTTGGGTCGGTATAAACACCAGAAGTATCATAGACACGAATAGGCTCATTGGGCTCATAGATTGGTGCTTGTTTCGTTCCACCAACCAAACTGTCAGCCAGACAAATTTCACGCATCGGTACGTGTACATTGGTCAAGTTTCCGGAGACGTAAACTTTATTTGAATTGGGGTATGACTGGACAGATAGTGTATCTATAAACTGTTTGGCTTCTAGCCTAGATTGCTTTCGACTCGACATAGCATTTTTCCTATTAATGAAGAATAAAAATGCTTGACGGAAAGATGCAACAAGAGGGATCGCCGACGAAAAATACGTTGTACGATCATTGGATAGGAAAGTCAGTACGACTTCATCTGACGAAAATATCTTCTCCTGTTCCCTTCGCTGGTACTAACCAGATCAGGTTCAACGGATCCCGAATAAACGGTCTCAGCCATATGGCACTCCGACAAGTAAATCGATTATAGGTAAATGAAATGACAAAACCAAGCGGTGTGATATTAATTTAGCTCTTAGTCAAGATTTGAAACCCAACCCAAGCAGCAGAAATGCTGAGCACTACGTTGAGAATCACGTTTAACCCCATTTTAAAAAACGCCCCTTGTTGCAACAAAATGACATTATCCATAGAGAACGTGGAGAACGTGGTTAACGCGCCAAGAAAACCCAATCCAATGATTTGACGCCAAGGTTCAACTGCCAGTAGTTCTTTTTGGAACAGAGCCATGATCAGACCCATAACGAAAGAACCAAGCACATTGACAGTTAATGTTCCGTAAGGAAAACCGCGTCCAAATAGAAAAATACAAAACTCAGAAATTAGATAGCGAGAACAAGCACCAAGCGCTCCACCAAGCGCAATGAAGCCCAAAATAGCCGATTGTCCCATAGATATTTCCCTTATAACCCAAGACGGGATTTGATAGATAGTTTTAAAAAATAAGTTATAAAAAAAAGTACGATACTTTTCCTTGTTAATTTAATCTTTTTAAAAAGTTACAGGAGTCACGTAACTTCAATGTATCCCATTAACCCCGTTTTTAAATGTTCAATGACATGACAGTGATACATCCAACGACCTGGATTATCTGCAACAAAGGCCGCTTTTGCACTTCCGTTCTTTCCAAGCAAAACGGTATCGGTATGAAAGGGTTCATCTAGTTTCACACCATCCAATTCAAGTACGGTAAACGTATGACCATGAAGATGTATAGGGTGATGATACTGAGTAACATTTTTCAAATTAAAAATATAAGTCTTTCCGCGCTGCAAAGACGCTAAAGCAGCTGGGATACTATTTTCACTCATCCCATTCCAGGCTCGCTTATTGACCAACCAAAAAGTTGGAGAGGCCTTTCCAGTGTCATCGACGGGCGTCACCGCCCCCTGCCATTCAAAGACAAAATCAATTTGCTGGGCGTTATCCAAATCGATTTGAGGTATTGGGTTCAATGGCAAGCGGGGCAACACATTCGCTGGAGACAAATTAGATTTTACGCACTGAAACTCACAAAGAGGGAAAGGAAACTTACCTTTCATATATCGCACGTAAACACGCTCTCCAGCTCGAGGAGCGATAAACCCCACATCAACCCTCATGCCAGGACCAACTTTGTGCTCTGAGAGCGGATAAGGACGTTTAACTGGGTTGCCATCAATAGCAATAACCCATGCATCAACGCCTTCGAGTCGAATCGGGTAAGTTAATGTATTATCAACGTTGGCAATGCGAACACGCGTTGTCGCATTCTCTTGTAACGAATAGCTGGGGTTATGTGAGCCATTGACCGTCCCCCACTCGCCTGGAGTTCCCATGCGAGCACTTAAACGGGGGATCATCAAATCCTTCCATTCGCCCTGCGGGTCAACATGCCAATGCTTAACCATGACTTGATGATCTTCCTCAAACTTAACGGGAGAAGCTTCATCAACAATAATTAGCCCGACGAGGCCTTTACCTAGTTGAACCACACTATTCATATGAGGGTGATACCAAAAGGTACCCGCATCCGGTGGCGTAAACTCATAGACGAAGGTTTCACCCGGCATAATAGGGGGCTGACTCAGAAACGGCACACCGTCCATTTCAATTGGAATTCGAAGTCCGTGCCAGTGAATAGTTGTCGGCTCCGAAAGTAAATTGGTAAAACGTATCGTCACTTTCTGACCTTGCTTACAACGAATCGTCGGTGCTGGAATTTTTCCATTAAAGCCTAAAATCGATGTCTGATAACCAGGGACCAGCTCAGCTTTGGAAGGCATTGCAGTAAGGTCATAAACCGGGCGTCCTTGTTGATCATAACTTCGATTAACACTACAAGCGGGCAGTACAGATAACGCAGTAAAAGCAAAGGATGACTGAATAAATCGACGACGAGAAAGTTTCATAGCAAGTCCATTATGCTCGGAGGAGTTAAGAATTGTAACTAAACCGCAAGGAGAATGCTTAATCAATTCATTAGTCGAATAAAATTATCGAACTGCGGTATAGAAACCTTCCTGTAAATGACCAACAACGTAGGAGATGAATGAAATGACAGGACAGTAGCAGGTCAAAGAATATCTCAACTCTATAGATGATTAACAATGACCGAGATAAAGAGGGCAACGGTTCGGAAGGGTCAGTTGCAAACCTTTGCTTATCGAATACGCAGCTATACAGCGCATACATAGAAACGAAAACGCCAAACTACAGATGTAAAAAAGCCCCGCTGTTTCGAACGAGGCTTCTTAATTGCGCAAGGCATGGGAAGATTCAAACTTCCAACACGCGCTGATTTTAGCGATTAGCGGAATCCGCTGCTCTGCCAATTATAACTACGACACGAATACCCAAATCACAGACGTAAAAAAGCCCCGCTCTTTCGAACGAGGCTTCTTAATTGCGGAAGGTATGGGAAGATTCAAACTTCCAACACGAGCTGATTTTAGGGATTAGCGGAATCCGCTGCTCTGCCAATTATAACTACGACACCAATACCCAAATCACAGACGTAAAAAAGCCCCGCTCTTTCGAACAAGGCTTCTTAAATATGGCAGGGGTGGAGAGATTCGAACTCCCAACACGCGGATTTGGAATCCGCTGCTCTGCCAATTGGAGCTACACCCCTAAATTTTCTACATGCAAATTCGAAAAAACCTCGCGTTGCGAGGTTATCGAAATAAGTGGCGGAGCGGACGGGACTCGAACCCGCGACCCCCGGCGTGACAGGCCGGTATTCTAACCAACTGAACTACCGCTCCGCAGCGTATCTGGTTAGACAATAATCAAAGCCTGGCGATGTCCTACTCTCGCATGGGGAACCCCCACACTACCATCGGCGCTAATTCGTTTCACTTCTGAGTTCGGCATGGAAATCAGGTGGGTCCAAATCGCTATGGTCGCCAAGCAAATTCTTTTTAAACCCGCTCATTCAAGCAAGTTTATCTGTTTTACTTTCACTTTTTCTAAAAAAGTGAAAACAAAAAGTTTGGAAAGCTGGTTTCGTTCTGTTTCTTACACAATCAAGTTTATGTTCTTGCTTTGAGCCCACAAAACCCCTTGGGTGTTGTATGGTTAAGCCTCACGGGCAATTAGTACAGGTTAGCTCAACGCCTCACAACGCTTACACACCCTGCCTATCAACGTCGTAGTCTACGACAACCCTTTAGGACGCTTAAAGCGCCAGGGAGAACTCATCTCAAGGCTTGCTTCCCGCTTAGATGCTTTCAGCGGTTATCAATTCCGAACTTAGCTACCGGGCAATGCGTCTGGCGACACAACCCGAACACCAGAGGTTCGTCCACTCCGGTCCTCTCGTACTAGGAGCAGCCCCTTTCAATTCTCCAACGCCCACGGCAGATAGGGACCGAACTGTCTCACGACGTTCTAAACCCAGCTCGCGTACCACTTTAAATGGCGAACAGCCATACCCTTGGGACCGACTTCAGCCCCAGGATGTGATGAGCCGACATCGAGGTGCCAAACACCGCCGTCGATATGAACTCTTGGGCGGTATCAGCCTGTTATCCCCGGAGTACCTTTTATCCGTTGAGCGATGGCCCTTCCATTCAGAACCACCGGATCACTATGACCTGCTTTCGCACCTGCTCGAATTGTCATTCTCGCAGTCAAGCGGGCTTATGCCATTGCACTAACCTCACGATGTCCAACCGTGATTAGCCCACCTTCGTGCTCCTCCGTTACTCTTTGGGAGGAGACCGCCCCAGTCAAACTACCCACCAGGCACTGTCCTCATCCCCGATTAGGGGACCAAGTTAGAACATCAAACATACAAGGGTGGTATTTCAAGGATGGCTCCATAACCACTGGCGTGATTACTTCAAAGCCTCCCACCTATCCTACACATGTAGGCTCAATGTTCAGTGCCAAGCTGTAGTAAAGGTTCACGGGGTCTTTCCGTCTAGCCGCGGGTACACTGCATCTTCACAGCGATTTCAATTTCACTGAGTCTCGGGTGGAGACAGCGTGGCCATCATTACGCCATTCGTGCAGGTCGGAACTTACCCGACAAGGAATTTCGCTACCTTAGGACCGTTATAGTTACGGCCGCCGTTTACCGGGGCTTCGATCAAGAGCGTCGACCAAAGTCTAACCCCATCAATTAACCTTCCGGCACCGGGCAGGCGTCACACCGTATACGTCATCTTACGATTTTGCACAGTGCTGTGTTTTTAATAAACAGTTGCAGCCACCTGGTATCTGCGACTTCCGATAGCTCCATCTGCAAGAGACTTCACCGTCAGAAGCGTACCTTCTCCCGAAGTTACGGTACCATTTTGCCTAGTTCCTTCACCCGAGTTCTCTCAAGCGCCTTGGTATTCTCTACCCGACCACCTGTGTCGGTTTGGGGTACGATTCCTTACAATCTGAAGCTTAGAGGCTTTTCCTGGAAGCATGGCATCAATGACTTCACCACCGTAGTGGCTCGACGTCGTGTCTCGACCTTAAAAAGAGCCGGATTTACCTAACTCTTAAGCCTACGCACTTGAACCTGGACAACCGTCGCCAGGCCCACCTAGCCTTCTCCGTCCCCCCATCGCAATTGTAAGAAGTACGGGAATATTAACCCGTTTCCCATCGACTACGCCTTTCGGCCTCGCCTTAGGGGTCGACTTACCCTGCCCCGATTAACGTTGGACAGGAACCCTTGGTCTTCCGGCGAGGAGGTTTTTCACCCCCTTTATCGTTACTCATGTCAGCATTCGCACTTCTGATACGTCCAGCATGCGTTACCACACACCTTCAACCGCTTACAGAACGCTCCCCTACCCAATACGATAAATCGCATTGCCGCAGCTTCGGTTTATTGCTTAGCCCCGTTACATCTTCCGCGCAGGCCGACTCGACTAGTGAGCTATTACGCTTTCTTTAAATGATGGCTGCTTCTAAGCCAACATCCTAGCTGTCTAAGCCTTCCCACATCGTTTCCCACTTAGCAATAATTTGGGACCTTAGCTGGCGGTCTGGGTTGTTTCCCTCTCCACGACGGACGTTAGCACCCGCCGTGTGTCTCCCGGATAGTACTTACTGGTATTCGGAGTTTGCAAAGGGTTGGTAAGTCGGGATGACCCCCTAGCCTTAACAGTGCTCTACCCCCAGTAGTATTCGTCCGAGGCGCTACCTAAATAGCTTTCGGGGAGAACCAGCTATCTCCGAGTTTGATTGGCCTTTCACCCCTAGCCACAAGTCATCCGCTAATTTTTCAACATTAGTCGGTTCGGTCCTCCAATTGATGTTACTCAATCTTCAACCTGCCCATGGCTAGATCACTCGGTTTCGGGTCTATATCCAGAGACTAAATCGCCCAGTTAAGACTCGGTTTCCCTACGGCTCCCCTATACGGTTAACCTTGCCACTGAATATAAGTCGCTGACCCATTATACAAAAGGTACGCAGTCACACCACGAAGGTGCTCCTACTGCTTGTACGTACACGGTTTCAGGTTCTATTTCACTCCCCTCACAGGGGTTCTTTTCGCCTTTCCCTCACGGTACTGGTTCACTATCGGTCAGTCAGGAGTATTTAGCCTTGGAGGATGGTCCCCCCATCTTCAAACAGGATATCACGTGTCCCGCCTTACTCGTTTTCACTTAAAATGATGGAGCGGCTACGGGGCTATCACCCTTTATTGCCAAGCTTTCCAGCTTGTTCACCTGCATCATTAAAAGCTTAAGGGCTAATCCGATTTCGCTCGCCGCTACTGTCGGAATCTCGGTTGATTTCTTTTCCTTCGGGTACTTAGATGTTTCAGTTCCCCGAGTTCGCCTCTTACAGCTATGTATTCACTGCAAGATAAGTGCTTATGCACTTGGGTTTCCCCATTCGGAAATCGTAGACTCAAGTGGCTCTTACTGCCTCATCTACGCTTATCGCAAGTTAGTACGTCCTTCATCGCCTCTGACTGCCAAGGCATCCACCGTGTACGCTTAGTCACTTAACCATACAACCCCAAAGGGTCTTACGTATGGCTCATTTGATTTCACTTTTTAAAGTGAAGACAAATAAGCAACCAAGGTTTGTGTCTCTCATTATTTGAATGAGCGAGAGACATTTCGATTTTGCCGGACTCAAATAACTCTTTATTTCCACTTTTTAGAAAAAAGCAGAGCCAAAAAGTTGAATAACATCCTAAGACGTTATTCCCAAGAACACTTGAATGTGTATTTTGGTACCTACATCTCTAAGAGATATAGGATTTGAGAACTTTTATTTGAATAACAACGCTTATCTAAAAGATAAGGGGATTGTTGTTATTCGTCAGCTTTCCAAATTGTTAAAGAGCAAAGTTTCTTAAAACGAAACCATGTTTAAAAACACTCTACTTTCTATTTCAAAGAAAGTGCGTTTAAAGATGGTGGGCGATACCGGGCTCGAACCAGTGACCCCCTGCTTGTAAGGCAGGTGCTCTCCCAACTGAGCTAATCGCCCATTATTCAAGAAATGGTGGAGCTATGCGGGATCGAACCGCAGACCTCCTGCGTGCAAGGCAGGCGCTCTCCCAGCTGAGCTATAGCCCCATATCTTGAGTTTTAATTCCTAATGGAAGGAATGGTGGGTCGTGCAGGATTCGAACCTGCGACCAATTGATTAAAAGTCAACTGCTCTACCAACTGAGCTAACGACCCATGGTATCCCGTAGGGGAGTCGAACCCCTGTTACCGCCGTGAAAGGGCGGTGTCCTAGGCCTCTAGACGAACGGGACACTAATCGTAAGCGTTTGGGAACGCTTAATACTCTAAAACCGTATAAACCATCAATCTGTGTGAACACTCATCGCAATAATCTTTCGTATTAAGGAGGTGATCCAGCGCCAGGTTCCCCTAGCGCTACCTTGTTACGACTTCACCCCAGTCATGAACCACAAAGTGGTAAGCGTTCCCCCGAAGGTTAAACTACCTACTTCTTTTGCAGCCCACTCCCATGGTGTGACGGGCGGTGTGTACAAGGCCCGGGAACGTATTCACCGTGGCATTCTGATCCACGATTACTAGCGATTCCGACTTCATGGAGTCGAGTTGCAGACTCCAATCCGGACTACGACGCACTTTTTGGGATTCGCTCACTCTCGCAAGTTGGCCGCCCTCTGTATGCGCCATTGTAGCACGTGTGTAGCCCTACTCGTAAGGGCCATGATGACTTGACGTCGTCCCCACCTTCCTCCGGTTTATCACCGGCAGTCTCCCTGGAGTTCCCGACATTACTCGCTGGCAAACAAGGATAAGGGTTGCGCTCGTTGCGGGACTTAACCCAACATTTCACAACACGAGCTGACGACAGCCATGCAGCACCTGTCTCAGAGCTCCCGAAGGCACCAAGGCATCTCTGCCAAGTTCTCTGGATGTCAAGAGTAGGTAAGGTTCTTCGCGTTGCATCGAATTAAACCACATGCTCCACCGCTTGTGCGGGCCCCCGTCAATTCATTTGAGTTTTAATCTTGCGACCGTACTCCCCAGGCGGTCTACTTAACGCGTTAGCTCCGAAAGCCACTCCTCAAGGGAACAACCTCCAAGTAGACATCGTTTACGGCGTGGACTACCAGGGTATCTAATCCTGTTTGCTCCCCACGCTTTCGCATCTGAGTGTCAGTATCTGTCCAGGGGGCCGCCTTCGCCACCGGTATTCCTTCAGATCTCTACGCATTTCACCGCTACACCTGAAATTCTACCCCCCTCTACAGTACTCTAGCCTGCCAGTTTCAAATGCTATTCCGAGGTTGAGCCCCGGGCTTTCACATCTGACTTAACAAACCACCTGCATGCGCTTTACGCCCAGTAATTCCGATTAACGCTCGCACCCTCCGTATTACCGCGGCTGCTGGCACGGAGTTAGCCGGTGCTTCTTCTGCAGCTAACGTCAAACAATGCATCTATTAAATACATTGTCTTCCTCACTGCTGAAAGTGCTTTACAACCCGAAGGCCTTCTTCACACACGCGGCATGGCTGCATCAGGCTTGCGCCCATTGTGCAATATTCCCCACTGCTGCCTCCCGTAGGAGTCTGGGCCGTGTCTCAGTCCCAGTGTGGCTGATCATCCTCTCAGACCAGCTAGGGATCGTTGCCTTGGTGAGCCCTTACCTCACCAACTAGCTAATCCCACCTGGGCATATCCTGACGCGAGAGGCCCGAAGGTCCCCCTCTTTGAGCCGAAGCTATCATGCGGTATTAGCCATCGTTTCCAATGGTTATCCCCCACATCAGGGCAATTTCCCAGGCATTACTCACCCGTCCGCCGCTCGACGCCGTTAACGTCACCCGAAGGGTCAGTTAACTCGTTTCCGCTCGACTTGCATGTGTTAGGCCTGCCGCCAGCGTTCAATCTGAGCCATGATCAAACTCTTCAATTTAAAGTTTTTTTGGCTCAATGAATACTGATTACATTACATAGTAATGTTGAATTGACTGTGCTCGATACCCTTCTTATAAAAGAGAGCATCAAATTGGTCACTCAGTTCATTGAAACCTCAGTTGATTCTCTAGAATCATCTTCGATTATCATCAACGAGTGCCCACACAGATTGATAGGTTTATATTGTTAAAGAGCTTGTTTTGAAGCTTCCCTCAAAACGGACGGCTATTTTAGCGAGCTAGCATTTGGTGTCAACCACTTTATGCAAACTTTTTTGAAGTTATTTACTCTAAAAAATTTCCGTTTGCGTTAGGTCAATTTTTCTTGCGAAGCGTTTCCCTGACAGCGAGGCGCATTATAGATACCCGATTTTGATTAGCAACCCTTTTTTTAGGTTTTTTATCGTTTTTTCATTGTTCGGTTAGTTATTAGCCTAAAAGCGATAAAATGATCCCTTTCAATTATTGCTTTCGCCACTTTTCGACAAAAAGACTGACTTTTTTCCAGTTCGTGTACTCAATATCTTTACTGGTATCCGTTTCTCCTCCAGTCATTTTCATGATCAGGCGAATCATCACTTTATCGATCCAGCGATATTTAGGGTAACGAAGCGCGCCAGCAAAGACGCCAATAAGTGTTGGCTGCCAAGGTGACTTTTTCAAAAAGGTGCGAATGTAAGCACTGCCCTCAGGTGTATCCTTACCTTGGTCTTCTTTGCGAGCGGTTAAATTGACACAGAAGAATGCCGCATTGTGCTGTTTCAGTTGCTGTTGATGGCGCTCAATAAATTGATAAAGCTTTTTATTGAGATGCCCATAACGTATCGACGCTCCCACCAGCACTTTCTGGTAACCAGAAAAATCAATATGCTCGACTTGATGTATATCGACCAATTCACACTGATACTCTGGCAGCTCTTTATCGATGTATTGGAGTATTTTTTTCGTTTGCCCTTCTCGGGTTGAATATAGAAGCAACGCTTTGTTACTCAAAGTCACTCTCCCTGGCTTAACTTCGCCAAAATGTCGGGGTGAATAAAATTAATAGGGTAAAGATCTCAAGACGTCCAAACAACATCGATACGACCAACACCCATTTGGCCGTATCGTTCACATCCGCGAAGTGAACCGATACCTCACCGAGTCCTGGACCTAAATTGTTTAACGTCGCGGCAACGGCAGAAAACGCGCTGAGCTCATCCATACCAGTTGCTATTAAACACAACATACAAATCACAAAGACCAATGCATAAGCGGAAAAGAAGCCCCAAACAGCATCAACGACTCTTGCTGGCAACGCACCACCACCAATTTTTATGGTGTAAACGGCTCGTGGATGAACCAAGCGTTTAATTTCCCGCGCGCCCTGCAAAGTTAGCAGAAGTATACGAATGACTTTCATCCCTCCTCCTGTAGAACCTGCACAGCCTCCAATAAAAGAAGAGAACAATAATAATACCGGTAAGAATAGCGGCCAATCAGAGAACCCCGTGGTCGTGAAACCTGCCGTCGTCGAAATAGAAACGGTCTGGAATAACGCCTGATCAAATGCATCGTAGAATGAGTCATGGCTTTGATGATTAATCAAAACTGAAAAGCAGATGGCAAATAAAATAACCTGAATAACAATAAAGGCTCGGAACTCCGGGTCTTTTATATAGTACTTGGGATGAACACCGCCAGATGCAAATGCAGCAAAATGCAGAGAATAGTTACATGCTGAAATGAGGAGAAAAACCACCGTAATGACGTTGATCGCGTAGCTATCAAAATACCCCATACTGGCGTCATGTGTTGAGAAGCCACCAATCGCAATGGTTGAAAAGCTATGACTAATCGCATCGAATGGCGTCATGCCTGCGCCCCAGAATGCCAATGCACAGGCGATCGTTAAACTTAAGTAGATATACCAAAGCGCTTTTGCGGTCTCGGCAATACGCGGCGTCATCTTGGTATCTTTTACCGGGCCTGGAATTTCAGCTCGATAGAGCTGCATGCCACCAATGCCCAGCACCGGAAGAATCGCGACGGCGAGCACAATGATCCCCATGCCGCCGAACCATTGCAGTAGCTGGCGGTAAAACAATATCGCTTTGGGTAATTCATCTAGCCCCACAATGACCGTGGCACCCGTAGTGGTTAATGCCGAAAAAGACTCAAAAAATGCATCGGTTACCGAGACACCCGGGTTATCGGAAAGAAGGAAAGGAATTGAACCCGCACTGCCAAGTACCGTCCAGAACAAAACAACAATTAGAAAGCCATCACGAGCTTTTAGCTCTTTACGAAAGCGACGATTAGGAAACCAGCAAAGTCCGCCACAAAAGAACAAAGCAAAAAACGTCGTCACAAACGCCACGCCAGCGCCATCGCGGTAGATTAAGGCTACGAGCGCTGGTGCGAGCATAGAGAGACTAAAAAGGGCGAGAAGTAGCCCAACGATTCGGATAATAGATCGAAATTGCATTGCTATATGAGAGTGACGCGCTGCGGCCTCTAAACTTCCTAGTTGTTTTTGTTATCTTCCAGTGGCGTAATCATCGCTTTAGCACCACTTTTATTGATTACCGCCAGTGAAAAATCTTCCAGCTGCCGACGCTCGATTTCCAAGATTAAATCAATACTCTCACCGTAGTTAGCACTCACTTCTAATACTGAAAACTGAGTCATTAAAGCTTGAGCTATCGGCATAAAAGCATAGTCTAACTGTAAGCGTAGCTTTGTCGTGATTTTTTTCTCAATAGTTTGAAGCAGCTTGAGAGCTTGTTGAACACCACCGCCATAAGCCTTGACGAGACCACCCGTACCTAATTTTACACCGCCCGAATACCGAGTTACGACAGCGCAAATTTCACCGACACCAGAGCCGGAAAGCTGGGAAAGTATTGGTTTGCCAGCGGTTCCAGACGGTTCGCGATCATCACTAAACCCCCACAGCATCGAATTTTCAGGACGACCCGCGACAAACCCCCAGCAATTATGACCAGCTTCATTATGTTGTTGGCGCACAGTATCAATGAAGGCTTTCGCCTCATCAATACTCGGAGTATGGGCCAACTGGGTAATAAACAGGCTTTTTTTAATTTCTTCTTGATACACCGCCATTTGTGCAGGAATCAAATAAGGTTTGTCATTCATAACCATTCACTTTTGTCACTTTGCGCCACAGTGTATCACGCCTCGAAGTTAAGTTGTTGTATGTACCCAGCGCACAATGTTAAACAGTTGTTTAAAAAATGTATTGAAATTCAACATTCCCAAGTCCACACTACTAGTACTGGTCTAACCAGAATAAAACTATAACGATTTTACCTCTACAAAACTCAGATCGTAGGTCATGGAGACAAACAATGATTTACCAAGCCGAAACCCTACACGTTAAGGAAGCGCAAAACGGCATCGCCGAACTCTGCTTTTGCGCACCTCAATCTGTCAATAAGCTCGATCTCGCGACTTTGCAATCACTTGACGCTGCACTTGATGAGATCCGAAAAAACACCACGATTAAAGGACTCATCCTCACCTCGAATAAAGACAGCTTTATCGTTGGTGCGGATATTACCGAGTTTTTAACTCTCTTCGCCAAACCAGAACACGAATTAGACCAATGGTTGCAATTTGCGAACAGCATTTTCTCCAAACTCGAAGATCTGCCATTTCCTACGGTGTCAGTGTTACAAGGGCACGCTCTTGGTGGTGGATGTGAGTGTGTACTCGCTACTGACTTTCGCATCGGTGATGCAACCACCAGCATCGGTTTGCCTGAAACGAAGTTAGGCATCATGCCAGGGTTTGGTGGTTGTGTACGCCTTCCACGTGTGATTGGTGCCGACAGCGCCATGGAAATCATCACCCAAGGTAAAGCATGCCGTGCTGACGAAGCGCTCAAAGTGGGGTTACTGGACGCAGTTGTTGATAGTACTCGCTTAAAAGAGTCTGCGCTTGAGACTCTAAGCCAAGCTATTAACGAAAAAATCGATTGGCAAACGCGACGCCAACAAAAAACGTCGTCACTAACACTCAGTCAAACAGAAGCGCTCATGAGCTTCACCATGGCCAAAGGTTTGGTTGCACAAAAAGCAGGCCCTCATTATCCGGCCCCAATGGCCGCAGTAAAAGCGATCGAAAAAGCTTGCACGAGGTCGCGAGATGCTGCCCTGGATATCGAGCGTAAGTATTTTATTAAACTCGCAAAATCAGAAGAAGCGAAATCCCTTGTCGGATTATTCTTAAACGATCAGCACATCAAAGGCTTGGCGAAACAAGCAGCGAAGTCTGCGTCTAAACCCACCTCACGCTCAGCCGTTTTAGGCGCGGGTATCATGGGTGGCGGTATCGCTTATCAATCTGCACTGAAAGGTGTACCGGTATTAATGAAAGACATTGCCCAATCTTCGTTAGATCTGGGTATGACCGAAGCTTCAAAACTGCTCAACAAACGACTAGAGCGAGGACGAATTGATGGCTTAAAGATGGCTGGCATTCTCGCGTCCATTACACCGAGCCTGCATTACTCTGGGATTGAAAACAGTGACATTATTGTCGAAGCTGTCGTTGAAAACCCGAAAGTCAAAGCCTCGGTGCTCGGTGAGGTTGAAACCCACATTGGCAACGACACGGTATTAACCTCTAACACATCAACTATACCGATCAATCTTTTGGCGAAATCGCTGAAGCGTCCAGAGAACTTCTGCGGCATGCACTTTTTTAACCCTGTACATCGAATGCCTCTGGTCGAAGTCATTCGAGGCGAACAGACTTCAGAAGATACGATTAATCGTGTGGTGGCTTACGCCGCACAAATGGGTAAATCTCCCATCGTCGTCAATGACTGCCCAGGATTCTTCGTCAACCGCGTTCTATTCCCCTATTTTGGCGGCTTCAGCTTATTACTGCGTGACGGTGCCGATTTCACCTCCATCGATAAAGTCATGGAGCGCCAATTTGGTTGGCCTATGGGACCTGCTTACCTACTCGATGTCGTTGGTATAGATACAGCCCATCACGCTCAAGCCGTCATGGCGGAAGGTTTCCCTGAACGTATGCAAAAGCAAGGACGTGACGCCATTGATGCTCTGTTTGATGCGGATAAATACGGTCAGAAAAATGGCAGTGGCTTTTATAGCTATACCTTAGATAAAAAAGGTAAACCGAAGAAAACCTTCTGTGAAGACGTATTACCTCTACTCAACGATGTTTGTGCAAAACACCAAGATTTTGACCAACAAACGATCATTGAGCGCATGATGATTCCGATGCTCAACGAAGTCGTGCTATGCCTTCAAGAAGGTATTATTGCGTCACCACAAGAGGCTGATATGGCTTTAGTGTATGGCCTTGGATTCCCTCCATTCCGCGGCGGTGCACTGCGTTATCTCGATAGCCTTGGGCTTGAACACTATATCGCAATGACGCAGAAGTACGCGGATTTAGGTGCCATGTACCAAGCACCACAACTGTTAATCGATATGGCAGAGCAAGGGAAAACCTTTTACTCCACACAACCGACCGATTCAATCTAGGAGGGATACCAAATGAATAATGTAGTAGTCGTTGATTGTCTTCGTACTCCAATGGGTCGCTCCAAAGGTGGTGCTTTTCGTCATACTCGTGCCGAGGACCTTTCAGCTCGCTTAATGAAAGGATTACTTGAACGTAACCCTCAGCTCAATCCAAATGAGATTGAAGATATTTATTGGGGATGTGTGCAGCAAACACTCGAGCAAGGCTTCAATATCGCTCGTAATGCTGCGCTGCTCGCGGGTCTACCGATTGAAGTCGGCGCTGTCACCGTGAACCGACTATGTGGTTCATCGATGCAGGCTCTGCATGATGCAAGTCGATCCATTATGGTTGGCGATGCAGAGGTGTGCCTTATTGGTGGTGTCGAACATATGGGACATGTCCCCATGACTCATGGCGTGGACTTTCACCCTGGCATGTCCAAGAACGTGGCAAAAGCGGCAGGCATGATGGGCTTAACAGCGGAAATGCTTGGTAAAATGCATGGCATCAGCCGTGAACAGCAGGATGCGTTCGCCGCACGTTCTCATGCACGCGCTCATGCTGCAACCCTTGAAGGACGATTTAAAAATGAGATCTTGCCAATGGAAGCCCATGGTCCCGATGGCACGCTATTTACTCTCGACTACGATGAGGTGGTACGCCCAGAAACCAGCGTCGAAGGGCTGTCACAATTGCGCCCTGTATTTGACCCAGTAAACGGAACCGTGACGGCAGGAAGTTCTTCTGCCCTTTCCGACGGCGCATCGGCGATGTTGATCATGAGCGAAGCAAAAGCCAACCAGTTAGGATTACCTATTCGCGCTAAAATTCGTTCGATGGCTATCGCAGGCTGCGATCCCTCTATTATGGGATACGGCCCGGTGCCAGCAACCAAAAAAGCACTGAAACGTGCAGGGCTAACCATGGATGATATTGATCTTGTCGAACTTAACGAAGCCTTTGCTGCACAATCTTTACCCTGTGCCAAAGATTTAGGTTTGTTGGAGAAGGTTGATGATAAAGTCAACCTTAACGGCGGCGCGATTGCTCTGGGCCACCCGCTAGGGTGCTCTGGATCGCGCATCTCAACCACATTGATCAATCTGATGGAAAGTAACAACGCCAAATACGGTTTAGCGACAATGTGTATCGGCCTTGGTCAAGGAATAGCGACTATTTTTGAGCGTCCTTAAACATATCATTTATAAACACAATGCCAGCAGTGTCACTGCTGGCATTTTTTATGATGCAATCCAATCTTGATACAACTTCTGCTCCGGTCCTAAATAGTCGACAAGCCACTCGATCATTTCGTGGTTCTCATCATTTCGCCAAACCATGCAGCACTGACTGAGAGGAGGATCGTCAATCAACTTTTTCTCCACCAGCCATTTTTGATCGATCAAGGGTTTGGCAATATGCCTTGGCATGTACCCCACACCCACACCTTGTTTTAAACACTCTATGGCACTATACCAATTGGGTAATAATAACCGCCGCTGCTGGCGGTAGTGCACCGTATGCCGCTTAGGCAAGCTAATTGAAGTATCATCCAAGCACACCGCTGGATACGCGCTCAGTTGATCAGCACCGAGTACCTCCAAGTTGGCACACGGGTGATCGGGCGCCATGACGAAAGCCCAATCGAGCCCCCCCATTTCTTTGACTTCGAAGTTCCCACCAACCGGTACTGCGGACGTAGCGCCAATCACCACATCGGCTCGGCCTTGAGCAATGGCTTCCCAAGACCCGTTAAACACTTCCATGTTTATTTGCAATTCAGCATGTTGAAATCGTTGGTAAAAGGCTTCGATCAAAAACTGCAATTTATCCAGTTTTACAACATTATCAAGGGTCAACTTGAGTGTGGTTTGCCAACCAAAAGCCGCACGACGCGTTTGCATTTTGATCTCATCCATTTGCCGAAGCAGAACTCGAGCTTCATCTACGAATAGTTCCCCTGCTTTGGTTAAGGCGACTCTACGAGGTAAACGCTCAAACAAGAGGACATCGAGTTCCTGTTCAACTTGGCGTACACCATAGCTGATCGCTGACGGCACCTTATGCAATACCTCAGCCGCAGCTGAAAAACTTCCCAGCCGAGCAACCACATCAATCATCTCAAGGGATGAGCGAGAAAATGCACTCATGACACTCTGTGACTCATACTTTCTACCTTTCAATTTTTTTGATAGATAACCACAAATTTTAACGTTTCACATCACTCAAACGCTTCAATACAATCCACACCCTAATATCTGCCATGTTTTTAAACTCATAAAAGAGTGAATTATTTTGAATAATAACAGTATAAAACCTTCCTTCATGCAAATTTTTTATCTCGCAACCTTATCGATGCTGGGGTTTATTGCTACTGATATGTACCTCCCAGCGTTTAAAGCCATGGAAGTTGATTTTGCTACTGGACCTGAGCACATCGCGTTATCACTCACGGTCTTTCTGATTGGTATGGCGGTGGGACAACTCATTTGGGGGCTGCTCTCCGATAAGTACGGACACCGTCAAACCCTAATTGTCGGGCTACTTTTATTTTCAGCCGCCTCTCTAGGGCTTATCTATAGCCAACAGGTATGGCAACTATTAAGTTTACGCTTTATACAAGCAATCGGCGTGTGTGCGCCAGCTGTTATCTGGCAAGCGATGGTGATTAAGCGCTATTCCACAACCACCAGCCAGCAAATTTTTGCCACCATTATGCCATTGGTTGCTTTATCGCCGGCTCTGGCGCCGCAATTAGGCGTCGTTCTTGCTGAACATTGGGGTTGGCGAAGTATTTTTGTATGTCTCACCGGTGTCGGTGTAATCGTGGCGCTGCAAACACGTCTGCAACCTTGCGATCATAATGAGACAAAAAAAACCACCTCAGTGGCTTCGGATATCAAGGCATTACTGGTTAGCAAAGTGTATCTTGGCAATGTGCTGATGTTTGCGATGGCCTCAGCGGCCTTCTTTGCTTACTTAACGGGCATGCCAGAAATTATGGCCTCGCTGGGCTATTCGGCGAAAGACATTGGACTCAGCTTCATCCCTCAAACCATCGCATTTATGACAGGCGGTTTTTTCGGTAAACAGTTGGTCAAAAAATATGGGGATGAGAAGATCCTTAAACACCTGATCGGGTTATTTACCGTGGCCAGTTTACTGGTATTTATTGCCTCGCAATGGTCACTGTCCTCTATTTGGCCGTTGTTATTACCATTTTGTTTGATTGCGACCGCCAATGGCGCGCTGTATCCGGTTGTGGTCAATCGAGCCCTCGCCAGCGCAAAACAAAGCCCTGCGACCGCTGCAGGATTGCAAAATAGCCTACAAATCTGTGTGAGCAGCCTGTTCAGTGCTGGCGTTGCAGCCTTTGCAAGCCAAGTATTGCCAGTAACAGGCGTCGCCATCTTAATCACAACGCTAGGCGTATGGGCTGGCTACCTCTTAGCTAATCGACCACTACGTCAACAACTGACCATTCCAGACAATGCTCGAGTCGTCAGCGACGAACAATAATCCACATAAATAAAAAGCACCGTTAAACGGTGCTTTTTATTGCTTATTTTTTCTTGACGGGTCGCTGCCAATCGGCGATTTTTCGCTCTTTAGCTCGCGTGATAACTAACTCGTTTGATTCCACATCTCGAGTGAGTGTTGTTCCCGCACCTACCGTTGCACCATCTGCAACGGTCACTGGCGCCACCAATTGGCTATCAGAACCGATAAACACGTCATTACCAATAATGGTTTTGTGTTTGTTCGCACCATCATAGTTGCAGGTAATCGCCCCTGCCCCGATGTTAGTACGCTTCCCAATTTCCGCATCGCCAAGGTAAGTGAGATGGTTCGCTTTTGAACCGCTGCCTAAACGCGCATTTTTGACTTCCACAAAATTACCAACATGCGCATCATTTTGTAATTCAGCGCCAGGACGAAGTCGAGTAAATGGCCCAACCGTACACTCTTCACCAACCGTGGCCCCTTCAATAACGCTATATGGACGAATAATGGTGTTGTCATCAATTTCACAATCTTTAAGCACACACCCCGCACCAATCACTACGTTATCTCCCAGAGACACATTCCCTTCAATGATAACGTTCGCGTCAATTTCTACATCCATACCACATTGCAGTTCGCCACGTAGATCGAAGCGAGCAGGGTCACGCAACATCACACCCTGCGTAAGCAGTTTTTTGGCTTGAATCGACTGATACGCACGCTCCAAACGAGCCAATTGCAAACGGTCATTTACCCCTTCAACTTCAATCGGATTCGCCGGATGTACCGCTTCTACCGCTCGACCTTCTTCGTGAGCCGCTGCAATCACGTCTGTCAGGTAGTACTCGCCTTGCGCGTTATTGTTATTCAGCCCAGAGAGCCAGCGCTTAAGATCAGCGCCCGTTGCCACCATCACACCGGTGTTAATTTCTTTGATCAGCTTTTGTTCTTCTGTGGCGTCTTTTTGCTCAACAATTGCCACAACTGGACCATTTTTACGGACAATACGTCCATAGCCCGAAGGATTATCAAGAACCACCGTCAACAATGCAATCCCACCTGTTGGCTGCGCATCCAGTAAGCTTTCAATGGTTTCTTCTGAGATCAAAGGAACATCCCCATAGAGCACAAGAATCTTCTCATCATCAGCGAACTTTTCTGACGCTTGATCGACGGCATGCCCAGTACCTAACTGATCGGCTTGCAGTACCCAGTTAACTGGCTCATCCACCAGCTCTTGCTGCATTTGATCACCGCCATGGCCGTAAACTAAATGGATATTTTGCGCCCCTAAACCGACACATGTATCAATAACATGTTTCGCCATTGGTTTCCCCGCAAGGGTGTGAAGGACTTTAGGTTTATTAGAATACATGCGAGTGCCTTTGCCCGCAGCCAGAATGACAGCACTAAACTTCATACAATACCTGTTTGGAAATGTGTTTGGAGATGGTCGTAATGAGAGAGATTGTAGCCAGTTGACCATAAATAGTTAACGGCAATTGCCAGAAAATGGGCTGAGGAAAGCAAAAAGGCGGTCAAATGACCGCCTTTTGTACTCGATAACGTCGAAAATTAACGACGTTTCTTTGTCAACTCGATTACTCGTAGCTGAGCCATGGCTTTAGCCAGTTCACTGGCCGCTTGCGCGAAGTCCATATCACCGTGCTGATTCTGGATTTGCTCCTCAGCGCGACGTTTGGCTTCTTCTGCCTTCGCTGCGTCTAGGTCTTCACCACGAATTGCTGTATCAGCTAGCACAGTCGCTGTGCCAGGCTGAACTTCAACAATACCACCAGAGACATAGATGAACTCTTCGTGGCCGTGCTGTTTTACAATACGCACCATACCAGGCTGAATAGCGGTCAGCAGCGGTGTGTGACCATGGAAAATACCAAGTTCACCTTCGCTACCGGTCACCTGAAATGTTTCTACGCGACCAGAGAAAAGTTTTTTCTCAGCGCTCACAACATCAAGGTGAAAGGTTATTGCTGCCATATCGCCTCCTAGTTAGCCTTATAGCTTCTTCGCATTCTCAAGAGCATCGTCAATGCTACCGCAGTACATGAACGCTTGCTCTGGGATGTCGTCGTATTCACCAGATAGCAGACCTTGGAAGCCACGTAGAGTCTCTTTAAGAGGTACGTAGATGCCTGGGTCACCAGTAAATACTTCCGCTACGTGATAAGGCTGAGTTAGGAAACGCTCAATCTTACGTGCACGAGATACGACTTGCTTATCTTCTTCAGATAGCTCGTCCATACCTAGAATCGCGATGATGTCTTTCAGCTCTTTATAGCGCTGAAGAGTCTGCTGCACGTTACGAGCTGTGTCGTAGTGCTCTTGACCAACAACCAGCGGATCAAGCTGACGAGACGTTGAATCTAGTGGGTCGATCGCTGGGTATAGACCCATTGCAGCGATGTTACGGTTAAGTACAACCGTTGCATCCAAGTGCGCGAACGTCGTTGCAGGAGATGGGTCAGTCAAGTCATCCGCAGGTACGTATACCGCCTGTACAGACGTGATAGAACCTTGACGAGTTGAAGTGATACGTTCTTGGAGAACACCCATTTCTTCCGCTAGCGTTGGCTGGTAACCTACCGCTGAAGGCATACGACCTAGAAGTGCCGAAACCTCAGTACCCGCAAGGGTATAACGATAAATGTTATCGATGAACAGCAGAACGTCACGACCTTCGTCACGGAACTTCTCTGCCATTGTTAGACCAGTCAAAGCAACACGTAGACGGTTACCTGGTGGCTCGTTCATCTGACCATAAACCATCGCTACTTTTGATTCTTCAGGTTTTTCGATGTTTACAACACCGGCTTCCTGCATCTCAAAGTAGAAGTCGTTACCTTCACGAGTACGTTCACCAACACCCGCGAATACAGACAAACCAGAGTGTTGAAGTGCGATGTTGTTGATAAGCTCCATCATGTTAACGGTCTTACCTACACCTGCACCACCGAATAGACCGATTTTACCACCCTTAGCGAATGGACAAATTAGGTCGATTACTTTTACACCTGTTTCCAGTAGCGCAGTCTCGTTTGACTGCTCTTCATAGCTTGGTGCTGGGCGGTGGATAGAGTATGTCTCTTCCGCTGCCACTTCACCACGCTCATCAATCGCATCACCAAGTACGTTCATGATACGACCAAGGGTCTTAGTACCCACTGGTACTGAGATTGGAGCACCGGTATTTTCTACTGCAACTCCACGACGTAAACCATCTGAGCTACCCATGACGATACAGCGCACAACGCCACCGCCAAGTTGCTGTTGAACTTCAAGAACAAGACGTTCTTTTGAATCGACAACGTTCAGAGCGTCATACACTTGAGGGACATCGCTCTGTGGGAACTCTACGTCGACTACCGCACCGATGATCTGTACGATCTTACCTGTAGCCATCGTTAATCCTCTAAACTAATTCGTTTTACCTATTGCTTAAACCGCTGCTGCGCCACTAACAATCTCAGACAACTCTTGGGTGATAGCCGCTTGACGCGCCTTGTTATACACCAGTTCTAAGTCATCAATCAGATTGGTTGCGTTATCAGTTGCTGCTTTCATCGCAATCATTCGTGCGGCTTGCTCACAAGCCAAGTTTTCGACCACACCCTGATAAACCTGTGATTCTACATAGCGAAGCAATAATGCATCGAGCAGAGGTTTTGGTTCAGGTTCGTAAATGTAGTCCCACGAATGGTCGCGTTGTACTTCTTCGCTATCTGATTTAGGCAAAGGTAGTAATTGATCGATCGTTGGTTGTTGAACCATTGTGTTGACGAACTTGTTCGACACCACATATAGGCGGTCCAATTCACCGGCATCGTATTTCTTCAACATCACGCTCACTGAGCCGATCAAGTCTTCTAAACTTGGTGAGTCACCAAGGCCAGACACCTGAGCCGCCACTTTCGCGCCACTGTTGTTAAAGAATGCGGTCGCCTTTGAGCCAATTACGGCTAGCTCAATTTCAGCGCCTTTCTCTTTCCATGCTTGCATATCTGTCACAGCTTTTTTGAACAAGTTAATGTTCAAGCCGCCACACAAGCCACGGTCTGAAGAAACGATGATGTAACCAACACGCTTAGCTTCACGCTCTTCTAGATACGGATGACGATATTCTAGATTTGCGTTTGCCACGTGACCGATCACTTTACGCATTGTTTCCGCGTATGGACGAGAAGCTTCCATTGCATCTTGAGAGCGACGCATTTTTGAAGCTGCTACCATTTCCATCGCTTTCGTAATTTTCTGAGTGCTTTTCACACTACCGATTTTATTACGTATCTCTTTTGCGCCGGCCATCGTTACTCTCCTTTAGTTGGTGGCAGAAACTGCCACCGACCTAATTACCAAGATTGGGTTGCTTTGAAGTCGTCAACCAGTTTCTTCAACTGGGCTTCAACGTCATCGTTATAAGCACCCGACTTGTCGATCTCAGCTGCGAATTCAGCATATTGACCGCGAGCATACGATAGTAAAGCTTCTTCGAAAGCGAGAACTTTAGACAGTTCTACGTCATCGAGGTAGCCACGCTCCGCCGCATAGATAGTCAACGCTTGGTCAAACACAGACATTGGAGCATATTGTTTCTGCTTCATAAGCTCTGTGACTTTCTGACCATGGTCAAGCTGCTTCTTGGTTGCTTCATCTAGATCCGATGAGAACTGAGCAAACGCAGCCAATTCACGGTAAGCAGCCAGTGCGGTACGAATACCACCCGATAGCTTCTTAATGATCTTGGTTTGCGCCGAACCACCTACACGAGATACAGAGATACCAGGGTCAACCGCAGGGCGAACACCAGCATTGAATAGCTCAGTTTGTAGGAAGATCTGACCATCGGTAATCGAGATTACGTTAGTCGGTACGAATGCGGATACGTCACCAGCTTGAGTTTCGATGATAGGTAGCGCGGTCAATGAACCGGTTTTACCTTTCACTTCACCATTAGTGAAACGCTCTACGTAATCTGCGTTTACACGAGCAGCGCGCTCTAGTAGACGAGAGTGGAGGTAGAATACGTCACCTGGGAAGGCTTCACGGCCTGGTGGGCGTTTTAGAAGTAGAGAAATCTGACGATACGCTACTGCTTGCTTTGATAGATCATCATAAACAATCAGTGCATCTTCACCGCGATCGCGGAAGTACTCACCCATCGCACAACCTGCATATGGCGCTAAGTATTGTAGCGCTGCAGATTCAGAAGCCGATGCCACAACCACGATAGTGTTTGATAAAGCGCCGTGCTCTTCTAATTTGCGTACTACGTTAGCGATTGTCGATGCTTTCTGACCGATCGCGACGTAGATAGAGTAAATACCAGAATTCTTTTGGTTAATGATCGCATCGATCGCCATCGCTGTTTTACCAGTTTGACGGTCACCGATAACAAGCTCACGCTGACCACGACCGATTGGAATCATAGAGTCAACTGACTTGTAACCAGTTTGCACAGGTTGATCAACCGATTGACGGTCGATTACACCTGGTGCAATCATTTCAACAGGCGAAGTTAATTTCGCTTCGATAGGACCTTTACCATCGATAGGCTCACCCAGTGTATTCACTACGCGGCCTAATAGCTCAGGACCAACTGGCACTTCAAGAATGCGACCAGTACCTGTTACTTTCATGCCTTCCTTAAGGTCAGCATATGGGCCCATTACAACCGCACCAACCGAGTCACGCTCAAGGTTTAGTGCTAGTGCATAACGGCCACCCGGTAATTCAATCATTTCACCTTGCATCACGTCCGCTAGGCCGTGAATGCGGATGATACCATCGCTTACCGATACGATAGTACCCTCGTTGCGAGCTTCACTAACAACGTCGAAAGACTCGATACGTTGTTTGATTAGATCGCTGATTTCCGTGGAATTAAGTTGCATGCTCCAATCCCCATTAAGACTGCAATGCATCGCTCAGGCGGTTTAAACGACCGCGTGCTGAGTTATCGATGACTAGGTCTCCGGCTCGAATAATCACCCCGCCAAGCAGGGCCTCATCTACACTGCAATTCAGCTTTACTTTGCGTTCAAGACGCTGCTCAAGTTTGCTACTGATATCTGCTTGCTGCTGATCAGAGAGTGCCGTTGCTGAGATAACCTCAACATCAATCTCTTTTTCATGCTCTTGCTTAAATGCAAGGAATTGCTCACATACATCAGGAAGGGCCATTAAACGACCATTCTCAGCCATTACCTTCAATAGGTTTTGGCCATGTGCATTAACTTGTTCGCCACAAACTGCAACAAATAATTCGGCCAATTTATCGGCAGAAACAGAACCCGTTAACAGCTCTTTAATTTGTTCATTGTTCGCGACTTCAGCGGCAAAAGAGAGCATTTGACCCCATTGGTCTAGCTCGTTCTTTTCCACAGCAAAGTCAAAGGCTGCTTTAGCATAGGGGCGTGCAATTGTTGTCAAATCAGACATGTCGCCCCCACTCTTAAAGTTTTGCAGTTATGTTGTCGAGAATATCTTTGTGCGCATCTTTATCGATAGAACGCTCAAGGATTTTCTCAGCACCAGCTACAGCCAGAGTTGCAACTTGTTTGCGTAGATCATCGCGTACACGATTACGTTCCGCTTCAAGTTCCGCTTCTGCTTTCGCAAGGATCTTCTGGCTTTCAGCCTTCGCTTCCTCACGTGCTTCTTCAACAATTTGAGACTTACGCTTATTCGCTTGCTCGATGATCTCAGTTGCTGTGCGCTTCGCTTCTTTCAATTGCTCAGAAGCGTTTGCTTGTGCCAGATCCAAGTCTTTTGCAGCACGTTCTGCTGCTTGTAGACCGTCAGCGATTTTTTTCTGACGTTCTTCGATCGCTTTCATCAACGGCGGCCACACATATTTCATGCAGAACCACACAAAGAGTGCGAACGAGATTGCTTGACCTAGCAGAGTTGCGTTCATATTCACAACAGCTACCCCTCTATTTGGACTAAGTGTTAATCAAAGACAAATGATATTGTCTGACGTTAAAAGTGATTAACCTAGCTGACCAACAAATGGGTTCGCGAAAGTGAATAGCAGAGCGATAACGATACCGATCATTGGAACCGCATCAAGTAGACCTGCGATGATGAACATCTTAACTTGTAGCATAGGAGCCATTTCTGGTTGACGAGCTGCACCTTCCAGGAATTTACCACCTAGAAGCGCGAAACCAATCGCAGTACCTAGAGAAGCAAGACCGACGATAATACCTACGGCGATTGCAGAAAAGCTCAGTAAAGTTTCCATTTACTATCTCCAATTTATAGTTGTTGGCTAAATGCCCAAAATAAAAAGCTTAAAAATTAATGATCACTGTCTTCGTGTGCCATTGACAGATACACAATTGTCAACATCATGAATACGAAGGCTTGAATCAGGATTACCAGAATATGGAAAATAGCCCACGGTAGTGAACCCATCCATTGTAGCCACCATGGCAGCATTGCCGCACAAAGAATAAATACAACCTCACCAGCAAACATGTTACCGAATAGACGCATACCAAGTGACAACGGTTTCGCCAACAGGGAAACCACTTCAATCAGTAGGTTAAACGGAATCATGACAGGGTGATTGAATGGATGTAGTGCTAATTCTTTAGCGAATCCTCCTAGACCTTTCACTTTGATGCTGTAGTAGATCATCAATGCAAATACGCCTAGAGCCATAGCCATGGTGATATTCACATCAGCAGAAGGCACCACTTTTAAGTAAGGGATACCGAGCCAATGCTCAGCTGGGTACGGTAAGAAGTCGATCGGGACTAAGTCCATCACGTTCATCAAAAATACCCAACAAAAGATAGTCAGTGCTAAAGGCGCTATCAACGGGTTGCGGCCATGAAAGGTGTCTTTGACGTTCTCCGCGACAAATTCAACAATCATTTCCACAGCACACTGAAGCTTACCTGGCACACCTACTGTTGCTTTCTTAGCTACCGAACGGAATATTCCTAAGAAAATCAGTCCTGTAAACACAGAAAAAAACAGGCTATCGATATGTACGTTCCAGAAACTTGACGCCTCTTCAACTAAACCTAGCGAATGTAGAGAAAGGTTAGTTAAATGGTGTTCAATGTAACCGGACGAAGTTAGCGCTTCACCTGGCGCAGCCATAACTCATCCTATTTTTTGTTGTTAATGAATAGCACTGGCGCAAAGATATTAATTCCGAGAGCCAGCAAATAGGTTAGCTTAAGGGGAACAAGTTCCACCTGCATATACATGTAGACCAAGGAAAAGAGTGCTACCGTGATGAGAATTTTCAATGCTTCTCCAGTGTAGAACGAAGCCGCAATCCTTTTTGCTGCTCGAGCGCCACTAAACAGAAAAGCACAAAACGCAAATACGGTATTGGCGATGACAAAAATGCCTCCACCGATTAACGCTGAAAGTCCCCATTCAGCATTCACGACTAGCGTCATTCCTATTGCTACTAAAATGACCGCGACCAACTGGATCATCAACAATTGCTTTGCAAGCTCTCGTCCTGGTCTAGCTAATGCAGCCACCATGTATTCGTACCTCTACTTAAGATCCGCCGCGTTAAAAATCTGCGGTGGAAATTGGCGAAATTATACGGTCAGTCGACTTGATTGCAATGGACTCGATGAAAAAAGTTACAATTTTGTATCCTAACCGACAACTTCTCTACAAATAATTGCTTTTGAGAACAATTGATTCAGATCAATTATCTCATTTAGCTTTCTAGCTTGGCAATTAGCTGTTCTAATTTGTGAGGCTCATCAATACTGATTGTCAATTTTGCTTTACCGCTCTTAGAACGAACAATATTCACTTTTGCACCGAGTTTTTCGCTCAATTTTTGCGAGATATGTTGCGTATCTGAGTCTTCCGGCTGATTTTTTACATCAGACTGTGGTTCAAGACACTTTTTGACAATTTTTTCAGTTTGGCGGACGGTAAGTTGCTTTTTTGCGACCATTTGTGCGATTTCGACTTGTTGGTCTTTTTCCAAAACCAACAGTGCACGAGCATGGCCCATTTCAAGCTGTTTGGAGGCAACTAACGTCTTCACTTGCTCATCAAGCAAGTTTAAACGTAGTAGATTACTGACAGTGGCGCGTGACTTACCTATCACTTCAGCCACTTGCTGATGAGTTAACGAAAACTCATCTTGGAGGCGTTCCAACGCTTGAGCTTCCTCAATAACATTGAGATCTTCGCGTTGAATATTTTCAATCAAAGCCATTGCTATCGCTGCGCGATCTTCAACGGCTTTCACAATACAAGGCACTTGGCGTAAGCCTGCGTGTCTTGCGGCCCGCCAGCGACGTTCGCCAGCGATAATCTCGAATTTATCTTCGCCAATGGGGCGTACGACAATCGGTTGGATAATACCTTGGGATTCAATGGAAGACGCTAATTCTTCAAGCGCTTCAGCAGACATATCTTTACGTGGCTGATAGACGCCAGGCTTTAAACTCGATACCGAGATTTCAACCAACTCACCATCGGCAGAAAGCGCCTGACTGTGAATCGCGGTTTGTTGTTTTTCGCGAGCAACCGAGCTGGTAGAAAGCAGAGCATCAAGCCCTTTACCTAAACCACGTTTAGACATTGAAATGAATTCCTTTAATAATTATTGATTATGCAACCGCTTCTTCATCACGGCGGAGCATTTCTCCTGCAAGAGCTAAATAGGACTTCGCCCCTGCAGAATATTTATCGTAATACATGGCAGGCTTACCATGACTTGGCGCTTCGGCTAAACGCACATTGCGAGGAATTACCGTGCGGTAGACCTTGTTGCCGAAGTGCTTTTTAAGCTGTTCTGAGACTTCATTAGACAGTCGATTGCGCGGATCGTACATAGTCCGTAACAATCCTTCAATCTTCAAATTCTCGTTAACCACTGCGGACAACTTACTGATGGTATCCATTAATGCAGTCAAACCTTCAAGCGCGAAGTATTCACACTGCATAGGAACTAAAACCGAATCGGCCGCCGCCATCGCATTGATGGTCAATAGGTTAAGTGCTGGTGGGCAATCAATAAAAATAAAATCGTATTGGTCTCGGGCAGCAGCCAAGGCGTTTTTCAGGCGAACTTCACGAGCAAACACTTCCATCAGTTTGATTTCCGCTGCCGTGACATCGCCATTCGCTGGCACTAAATCGAAATGACCGCTGGTTTGGGTGCATACCACTTCTTCGAGTGGCACATCTTCCACTAACAATTCATAGGCGGTGGCATCAACTTGATATTTATCGACGCCGCTCGCCATCGTGGCGTTGCCTTGTGGATCGAGGTCAACCACCAAAACTTTTCGTTTGGTCGCCGCCATTGAGGCAGCCAAATTAACACACGTTGTTGTTTTTCCAACGCCACCTTTTTGGTTGGCGATTGCTACGATTTTACCCACGATGTACCTCGTTTTTATCCCTTGCGCGATAAGATTACAAGATGGCGCTCCCCATCCAATTGTGGAACGCTCAAAGCCTTGATATCGATCACAGAACACCAGTCAGGGAGTAATTCGACTTCGTCGTCTGGTCGTTGACCTTTCAACGCTAAAAATACGCCTTGATTTTCATCTGGCAAATGATGACACCAATTAACCATATCGACCATTGAAGCAAATGCTCGACTCAGTACACCATGAAATTTGACTGAAGGTTGAAATTCTTCGACTCGACTTTGGACTGGCGTCACATTTTCGATCTTAAGCTCATGAATCACTTGCTTAATAAATCGAATACGTTTGCCTAAACTGTCGAGCAGTGTGAATTGTTTCTCTGGGTTCATTATTGCCAAAGGAATACCCGGTAAACCAGGACCTGTACCGACATCAATAAAGCGCTCACCCTGTAAGTGAGTGCTAACCACTATACTATCAAGAATATGCTTAACTAACATATCGCTAGGGTTGCGCACTGATGTCAGATTATACGCTTTATTCCATTTGTCCAATAACTGAACATAACCAACCAACTGTTCCCGTTGGCGCTCATTGACCTCTAAATCGGTTTTCGCAATCAGTGCATCAAGTTCAGATCTTAGCGAACTCATACAAGCGCCTCACCCTTTTTCAGCATCCCATGCTTTTTCAGATGCACCAATAGGATCGAAATCGCGGCTGGGGTAACACCAGAAATACGCGATGCGATTCCCAGCGTTTCCGGCTTGGCCTCATTCAGTTTCAGAACGACTTCGTTGGATAGCCCTTTCACATCGCGATAATCGAGTTCAAACGGCAACTTGGTGTGCTCATGACGCAGTGATTTCTCAATCTCATCTTGCTGACGCTTGATGTAACCTTCGTACTTAATTTGAATTTCCACCTGTTCAGCCGCTTGTTCATCGCTGAGGGCTGGCGCGAAACTTTCTAACTCAACCAGTTGCTGATAGTTCATCTCTGGACGTTTTAAGAGATCTTCACCGCTGGCTTCACGCACAATTGGTGTTTTGAGCAATTGATTTAATTCATCGATCCCGTGAGATTTAGGATTGATCCACAACCCACGTAGACGTTGACGTTCGCTCTCGATATTGTCCAATTTTTGGTTAAAGCGCGCCCAGCGTTGCTCATTGATCAATCCAAGCTCATGTGCTTTCGCCGTTAAACGCCAATCCGCATTATCTTCACGCAGGAGCAAACGGTGCTCGGCACGAGAGGTAAACATGCGATAAGGTTCTTTTGTTCCCATACTAGAAAGATCGTCAATCAGCACGCCCATGTAAGCTTGGTCGCGACGTGGGCTCCAGCCTTCTTTGTCTTGGCTAAACAAGCTGGCATTCAAGCCAGCCATCAGGCCTTGAGCAGCAGCTTCTTCGTAACCTGTCGTGCCGTTGATTTGCCCAGCAAAGAATAAACCGGAAACAAACTTGGTTTCGTATGTCTGCTTGAGATCGCGAGGATCAAAGAAGTCATATTCAATTGCGTAGCCAGGACGGACAATATGTGCGTTTTCAAAGCCTTTCATCGATTGAACGATTTTCACCTGTACATCAAATGGCAAGCTGGTGGAAATACCATTTGGGTACAATTCATGGGTATTCAGCCCTTCTGGCTCAATAAAAATTTGGTGACTGTTCTTATCCGCAAAACGCATCACCTTGTCTTCAATCGATGGACAATAGCGAGGCCCGATACCTTCAATCACACCAGCATACATTGGGCTGCGATCTAAATTAGCGCGAATCACATCATGAGTTTGCTCATTGGTGTGCGTGATGAAACATGGAATTTGGCGTGGATGCTGACTGCGATTCCCCATGAAAGAAAACACTGGCGCCGGATTATCACCATGTTGTGTATCCAAAGCCGCTAAATCGACTGTACGCGCATCGATGCGTGGAGGCGTACCGGTTTTTAGACGGTCAACACGAAACGGTAATGCACGAAGACGATCCGCTAACGCGATCGATGGAGGATCGCCTGCGCGGCCACCAGAAGAACTTTCCATTCCAATATGGATCTTGCCACCAAGAAAGGTCCCCACGGTCAACACAACCGCTTTGGAGAGGAATTTGAGGCCCATCTGAGTGACGACACCACGAACTTGATCATTTTCGACAATCAGATCATCAACCGATTGCTGGAACAAGGTTAAGTTTGGTGCGTTTTCCAATGCACTGCGAACATACGCTTTGTACAGTGCACGATCAGCTTGCGCTCGTGTAGCGCGAACCGCTGGTCCTTTTGACGCATTGAGGGTGCGAAATTGAATACCAGCATGATCAATGGCTTCAGCCATTAATCCGCCCATGGCATCGACTTCTTTAACCAGATGTCCTTTGCCAATCCCACCAATCGCTGGGTTGCATGACATCTGACCTAAAGTATCAATATTGTGTGTAAGTAAGAGGGTTTTTTGCCCTGTTCTTGCTGATGCAAGTGCGGCTTCCGTTCCTGCATGACCGCCACCAACTACGATGACGTCAAATGTTTCGTGGTAAAGCATGAACCGACCTCTGGTATCCAATCAATGGTAAAGCGAGATAAAAGAGCGATATTCTACCTTCTTTCCTAAAGAGAGAAAATCGGTTTTGCATTTTTTAATTTAAGGGTCTGAAACTAATATATATAAGATCTATATAGAGATCTTTTTTATTAGTACTATTATTAGGATCGACGATCTTTGTGGATAAGTAAAAAATGATCAATAAGATCATAGATCTCGAAACGATCATATCATGTGATCTGATCCTGATCTAAGTGAGGATTAGCTGGGATCAAAATGGCTACTTATACACAGGGGGTGTTCGATGCCTAAGTTATCATTTGGATAACTATAGGTTGATCACTGGAAAATGATCCATTTATCCACAGTTCGTTTGGCTAATTATTGCTCGATTGGTGGGCTTAATTATCCACAAATGAGCGATTGATAAAATTAACAGTAAAAAAAAGCAGCTCGAAAGCTGCTTATCTAAACTGAAAAAGATTACTCAAATTGGTTAATATGTTGCTTTAGCCATGCTTCTGCCGCATCTTCGGGTATGGTGTCTGTCGTTACATCAATTGTCAGACAGTCAGTCAGCGGTTGTGCTCCAATATCTTCTAGTAAGTCATAAGCATGTTTGCCTGCTTCGCAAAAGGTATCGTAGCTTGAATCGCCAATGGCAATGACCGCGTACTTGACTTCACTCATGCGTGGCGGTGTGTTTTGAAGATCCGCAATAAAGGGCTGAATATTATCTGGATAATCTCCCGCACCATGGGTTGACGTAATGATCAACCAAATTCCCTGCGCAGGGATCTCACTCATCTGAGGTTGGTTGTGAATGGTGGTTGATAAGCCGTGCTCTTCAAGGAGATCACTCAAGTGATCCCCAACGTATTCAGCCCCACCTAACGTGCTACCTGTAATAATGTGTATCATGCATTGTCCTTGTTGATGGCCAATAGAGAGAGTTATTTTCCGATACAGAATGAAGAGAAAATGCGGCCAAGTAAATCGTCGGAGCTAAATTCTCCTGTTATTTCACTCAGGTACTGCTGCGTAATACGTAACTCTTCTGCGAGAATTTCTCCAGCCATATAGCCTTCGAGTTGTTGTTGGCCTATGTCGAGATGTTCGGCGGCTTTTTCAAGTGCTTCTAAGTGGCGGCGACGGGCCATAAAGCCACCTTCACCGCTTCCAGAAAAGCCCATACACTCTTTGAGATGCGTACGAAGCGCATCAACACCTTGACCGGTTTTGGCTGACAGACGAATTAATGTCGGTGAATTTACGTGGCAGATCCCTAAGGTTTCTTGAGTTTGATCGACCTTGTTGCGGATCACCGTCATGCCAATCTCCTCTGGCAATCGATCGACAAAGTCAGGCCAAATTTCGCGTGGATCGGTGGCATCTGTTGTGGTGCCATCGACCATAAATAACACGCGGTCTGCTTGGGCGATTTCTTCCCACGCCCGCTCAATGCCGATACGTTCAACCTCATCAGAAGCCACACGCAGACCTGCGGTATCAATGATATGCAGCGGCATACCGTCAATATGAATATGCTCTCTTAATACATCGCGAGTGGTGCCGGCTATGTCAGTGACAATCGCACTGTCTTTACCCGAAAGCGCATTGAGAAGGCTGGATTTCCCCGCATTGGGACGCCCAGCTATGACGACTTTCATCCCTTCTCGTAAAATAGCTCCCTGATTGGCTTCTTTTCGCACTGAGGTGAGATCATTAATGATGGTTTGAAGGTCGCCAGCGACTTTGCCATCAGCGAGGAAGTCTATCTCTTCTTCAGGAAAATCAATCGCAGCTTCAACGTAAATTCGTAGGTGGATTAATGCTTCCACCAGCTGGTTCACTTTTCCTGAAAACGTGCCTTGCAGTGATTGGAGAGCGGATTTGGCGGCTTGCTCGGAACTGGCATCGATAAGGTCTGCGATTGCCTCAGCTTGCGCCAAATCGAGCTTATCGTTTAAAAACGCGCGCTCAGAGAACTCGCCAGGGCGCGCAGTACGGATACCATCAATTTTGAGGATGCGATTAATCAGCATATCCATCACGACAGGGCCACCGTGGCCCTGAAGCTCAAGAACGTCTTCACCTGTAAACGAATTTGGGTTGGGGAAATACAGCGCGATGCCTTGATCGAGTTGCGTGCCGTCTGAATTGAGAAACGGTAAATACTCCGCATACCGAGGGCGTAAACTTTTACCGGTTACTTGCTGTGCAACGTGTGAGGCGAGTGGGCCTGAAACACGAATAATTCCGACCCCACCACGACCGGGAGCGGTCGCTTG